>NZ_CP134180.1:0-2677418 GCF_031583475.1 Thermosynechococcus sp. JY1331
GTGATTAGCTCTGCCGAAGATCTCTGGCACCAAATTTTGGAGCGGTTGCAACTGTTGCTCAGTCGCCCGACGTTTGAAACTTGGATTAAGACAGCAACGGTGCAGTCCTTTGATGGCCAGACCCTGACGATTTGCACCCCCAATCCCTTTGCCCGCAATTGGCTGCAAAAGTACTATTTGAAAACCATTGCCGATGTGGCACGGGAAATTGTCGGTGAGGCGGTGGAGATTGAGCTGGCGATCGCCCAAGGGGCAGAGCATGACACCAGCATTCGCCCCACCAGTCGTGCTGAAGTAGAGGCTACCACCCCGCCCGCTCGTCATCGCGGCAGTGAACTGAATCCCAAGTATGTCTTTTCCCGCTATGTCGTTGGCCCCAATAATCGCATGGCCCATGCGGCCTGCTTGGCAGTGGCGGAGTCACCGGGGCGGGAGTTTAATCCTCTCTTTCTCTGTGGCGGCGTTGGCTTGGGCAAGACCCATCTCATGCAGGCGATCGGTCACTATCGCTTGGAAATTGATCCCAATGCCAAGATTTTCTATGTCTCGACCGAGCAGTTTACGAATGATTTGATTGCCGCCATCCGCAAAGACAGTATGCAGAGCTTTCGCGAGCACTATCGGGCGGTGGATGTCATGCTCGTGGATGATATTCAATTTATTGAGGGCAAGGAATACACCCAAGAGGAGTTTTTTCACACCTTCAATACACTGCACGAGGCCGGTAAGCAGGTGGTTTTGGCCAGCGATCGCCCCCCCAGTCAAATTCCCCGCCTGCAAGAGCGCCTCTGCTCCCGCTTTTCCATGGGGCTGATCGCCGATATTCAACCCCCGGACTTGGAAACCCGCATGGCCATTCTCCAGAAAAAAGCGGAGTACGAAAATATCCGCCTGCCCCGCGATGTGATTGAGTATATTGCCGCCAGCTACACTTCCAATATTCGGGAACTAGAGGGGGCACTGATTCGAGCGGTGGCCTACATTTCCATTTCTGGGTTGCCGATGACGGTGGAAAATATTGCCCCCGTTCTGAGTCCAGCCATCCGCAAAATTGAGACCTCCCCAGAGGTGATCCTGAATGTGGTCTCTGAAGCCCTGAATGTGTCTATTAGTGATCTCAAGGGCAACTCCCGCCGTCGCGAAATTAGCATGGCGCGTCAAGTGGGTATGTATCTGATGCGCCAATACACGGGCTTGAGTCTGCCGAAAATTGGTGAAGAGTTTGGCGGCAAGGATCACACCACCGTCATGTATAGCTGTGACAAGGTGGCCGAACTGCAACGTACCGATCCAGAAATGGGCAGCCTGCTGCGACAACTCAGCGATCGCATTAACTTGGCCAGCCGTCCCACAGAGCCATAGTGCGCAGAGCCTTCCTATGCCAAGATAAAAACAGTCTTGAAAGGGGTATGAATGCACATCCTCATTCCCGCCGCCGGCATGGGTAAACGCATGGGGGCAGGCCACAATAAACTGCGCTTGCAACTCTTGGGTAAACCTCTGTTGGCATGGACATTGGCAGCGGTGGCTGCTGCGGAAGCGATTGAATGGATTGGCGTTATTGGCCAGCCAGAGGATTTTTCCACTTGGGAAGCACTCCTTGGGGACTTGAACCTACGGCAGCCCGTCCAGCTCATCGAAGGGGGTGAGACCCGTCAAGCCTCCGTTTTTAATGGGTTACAGGCACTTCCCGAAAGGGCTGAGCAGGTGCTGATCCACGATGGTGCCCGCTGCCTTGCCACCCCCGATCTGATCAACCGCTGTGCCCAAGCCCTAGAGACCTATGCCGGACTCATTGCCGCCGTGCCGGTCAAAGATACGATTAAAATCGTCAACCATGAAGGGGTTGTTGTCCAAACCCCAGAGCGGGACTCCCTGTGGGCCGCTCAAACTCCCCAAGGCTTTCGCGTCGAGCCGTTGCGTATTGCCCATGAAATGGCGGTGGTCAAAGGCTGGGAAGTTACAGATGATGCTGCCCTCTTTGAACGCCTAGGCTATGCCGTACATATTGTCTTGGGCGAAGAAACCAATCTCAAGATCACCACTCCCAGCGATCTCCCCCTTGCAGAACGAATCTTGCAGCATCGCCGGGAGCAAGGCCAAGGGGACACGATGCCCTAGGCCAAGGTTTCGGGACAGTAGCCCAAGCCTTGAATGAACTGCTTGCGAAACGCTTCGATGTCATCGTAGTTGGGGTAGCCGTGGGAAACGATCGCCACTTGATAACGGCGCATCACATCCACCATTGACTGTCCGGTTTCCAGTGCCCACAGTGCCATTTTCAGCGAAATCCCCGGTGTGTAGGGGAATCCCAATTCGTTCAAGAAGGCGCGGAAATTCCCTGCTTGTTCGTTGGAGAGGGGCGAATGCATTTTAATGCGAATCACCCACCCATCCACTTGATGAATGACTGTAACAAACTGTATTGGTAGCTTGGCGTATTCATGCAAGAATTGCACAACCCGCAGGGTAAGGCTGGCATTGCTGAGGTGATAGATGAAATCCATGGTGTTGACCTCTTACCCTTGATACTTTTATTGTCGGTGGCACCTAGAGCGATCGCCTAGGGGAATTGTCCGCGATTTGCTGGGGGAACCCCCCCTATCCTCAAGATTGAGATAATCGCTGCTGCGGCGTGCCACTGAGCAGATCATGGGCTGCCTGCAAAATCCTTGGAATCTTCTGCCGATGGGGACTCTTTTGCAAACAGGGGTCTAAATCCAAGTGCTTGACTTGGGCTGCATTGGCTCCAGGAAACCAGTGGCCGCCGTTGCCAAGCAAGTTATAGCGCATCCGCGCATAGTCCAGCAAATCGTAGGCCTGCACCAGATTCCACAGCCAGAGAATGGTGGGGATATTCACCTCACCGGGGGTGTGGCGATAGTCGGGCAATCCCTGATGCCAAGTGTGGTACCAGTCTTCCCCCAACCGCTCAATGGCGGCTTGCTCCAGTCGCGCCAAGATCGGCGGCAAAATTTCATCGGCCCGATCCAACAGATCGAGCACCTTGAGATGCTCATCAAAATCACTGGGGCGAGCAGCACCGACACTCAGGGTATGCACTTGGGGATGGGAGAGGCAAAACAAATCGTTAAAGACCATTGGGCTTAAGGGGGCACACAGTTCCACTAGGCGTTGGGGTGGCTTGTAGAGCATCCCCCCCTTATCCGCAGGGCTAATGATAAAGACGCCCATATCCCGCGCTTGGGCATCGAGGATGGCGGGCCAATTCTGCTGATTGATGTAGTACCAGTGCAGATTGACGTAGTCAAAGGCATCGCTGGCGATCGCCCGGCGGATCACCTCCAGACTGCCGTGGGTAGAAAAGCCAATGAAGCGGATCTTTCCTGCCGCTTGCCAGTCCCGTGCCACCTCTAGGCATCCCCCCGGTCGCAGCACCTGTTCCAGATGCTCTGGCAAATTAAGGCCATGAATCGCCAGCAAATCGATGTAGTCCAGCCGCAGATTACGCAGCGAGGTTTCCAAGGTTGCCCGAAATTCCTTGGCGGTGGGTCGCGGCCCCACTTTGGTTTGCACGATCAGCTTTTCGCGAGGCAGCCGCGGCAGAATTTTGCCCAACTGCACTTCTGAGGTGCCATAGCCGCGGGCGGTTTCAATATGATTAATGCCTAGCTCGACGGCTCGGCAAATCGTCGCCTCTAAATTGCGTTGATTTTCTTCTGGAATCGTACTCGGGCTGACATCCTGCCATGAAAACTGATAGCGCATGCCGCCACAGGAAAAGACAGGCATTGGTAATTGGGTGCGACCAAAGCGACGGTAGCGCATAGTCAACTCAATAAACGTTTCTTCATCATTGTCGCGAAATTCCCGATCCTGCGCTAACGGGGGCATGAGGGGCTGAGGCAGCGGCACTGAAGAGAGTATCCACAACATCCCTTGGTTTGGGCTAGGCTGGAAAAAAATGACAGCAATTATTTTGTATGTTCCAAGGGAAAAGCAATTCTCTCCTGCCTCTACTCCTTTCCTTGCTGGCCACCCTCGGCCTTTTGGGCATTGGTGCAGGGCTGGTGCTTCGCCTCATCAATAACGGCGAAATCATTGGCAATGGTGGTCTCAATCTCGGAACCAAGGGTCAATCCACGTTTACCCAAGTCAAGAATGTCCCCAGTGGTCTTTTTAATTATGGCGGTAGCACCACTTGGGCACCCATTCGCCGCGATGTGGATCCGCTGCTGCAGGCGGCTTGGCCCAATTTTCAACTGCGCTATGTGGATCCGCCCACTGGAACGCCGGGGTCGGGCAGTGGGATCCGCATGTTATTGAATCATCAACTGTCTTTCTCGCAATCTTCCCGTCCCCTCAAGGACGAAGAGCTAGCCAAGGCAGCGGCTCAGGGTATTAAATTAACTGCCATTCCTGTTGCCATTGATGGGCTGGCGATCGCTGTCAATCCGAGGCTAGAAATTCCCGGACTGACGGTGCAACAAGTGGTGGATATTTACACCGGCAAAGTAACCAATTGGCAACAGGTGGGCGGCCCCAACCAAAAGATTACCCCCTTCTCTCGCCGTCCGGAAGATGGTGGTACTGTTGAATACTTTATTCAGGAAGTGCTAGGGAAGCAGCCTTTTGGTCGCAATGTGGTCATGGTTCGCGATACCACCGATGGCCTACGGCGCGTCGCCGCGACACTGGGGGGTATTTATTATGCCTCTGCGCCGGAGGTCGTGGGTCAGTGCAGCATCCACCCGCTTCCCCTCGGCCGCCAAGCCAATGAGTACGTGCCTCCCTATCAAGACCCCTATGTTCCCCCTGAGCAGTGTCCCCAAGAGCGCAACCAACTGAATCAGCGTGCATTTCAAGAGGGGACGTATCCCATCACCCGCCGCCTATTTGTCATTACCAAGGAGGACAATAGCCTCGATGCCCAAGCAGGACGTGCCTACGCTGCACTCTTGCTCACGGATCAAGGGCAAGCCGCCATTGAAAAGGCAGGATTTGTGCGCCTGCGCTAGCGATCGCCCCCTGAACAGGGTTTTGGCTGAAATCAATATTCTGGCACCGCCACCCCAGATAATAGATCTGGCCACCTGCTTCTTAATCTGAATCCATGACCTACAAGCGACTCAGTGACAGCGAACGCCAGCGTGTCTTTCAACAGTACACCGCCGGACAAACGATCAAAGCTCTAGCAGCGGAATTTGGTGTGAGTGAAAACACCATTCGGCGTGTGATCAAACAAATGGAAGAAGAAGCGGCTGCCCCTGAAGCTCCCCTATTGGCGGTGGCTGCAACGGATGACATGCCAGAGGAAGAGGATCTAGAAGATGTAGAGACGGCAGAGGCCGTTGTCCTCGATGAGGATGACTACAGTGATGCAGAGGATGACGATCTCGAAGATGACGATGACGAGGAACTTGAGGGGGATATTCCCTTACCGGATCTCGCCGATGTAGAAGTGGTGCAGTCGGTGGAGGTCATTCCCCTTGCAGAAGCAGTGCTGCCCCGTCCTTGTTATGTTGTTGTGGATCGGCGGGCGGAACTGCTCACCCGTCCCCTAGAAGCCTTTCGCGGTTTAGGTGCCCTCTCTAGTGAGGAAGCGCAACAAAGTACCCTACCCATTTTCGATAGCCGCCCCGTGGCTCTACGCTATTCCCAGCAAAATCAACGCCTCTATAAGGCCAGTGATGTCCAGTGGCGCAAGACCGTTATTAAGGTGCCCGACGGCGAAATGCTGCGGAAAGTGCGCAGCTATCTTCAGTCCAAAGGGATTACCCGCTTGCTCTACCATGGACGAGTGTATGCCCTGGATTGAGGTAAGCTAGGGGGGGACAGCCCTTTTCTAAAACGTGGGGTTCCTCAAGGAGTAGTGATCAACCATAGCTTTGGCTCTTTCCAGAGTCTTGCGTACCTTGTGAAAAGGGCTGTTATCACGAGTGGAGGTGTCTCCCTTTCAGTGTTGGTAGATTAGGTAAAACCGATATGAAAGCAATGATCTTGGCGGCTGGAAAAGGCACGCGGGTACGCCCGATTACATACACCATTCCGAAGCCAATGATCCCAATTTTGCAAAAACCGGTGATGGAGTTTTTGGTAGAACTTTTGCGGCAGCATGGGTTTACTGAAATTATGGTGAACGTTAGTCACCTAGCCCACGAAATTGAAAGCTATTTTCAGGATGGCCAACGCTTTGGTGTGGAGATTGCCTACTCCTTTGAGGGCTATATCAAGGATGGCGAACTCGTGGGCAAAGCCCTAGGCTCTGCGGGGGGGATCAAGCGAATTCAAGATTTTCACCCCTTTTTTGATGACACCTTTGTGGTGCTGTGTGGGGATGCCCTCATTGACTTGGATTTGACGGCAGCGGTGGCTTGGCATCGCCAAAAGGGGGCGATCGCTACCGTGATTATGAAAACAGTCCCCAAAGAGGATGTCTCTAGCTATGGCGTCGTCGTCACCGATAAGAGCGATCGCATTATCGCTTTTCAAGAAAAACCTAGCGTTGAAGAAGCCCTGAGCAACAATATCAACACGGGAATTTATATTTTTGAGCCAGAAATTCTCGACTACATTCCCTCCAACCAGGAATACGACATTGGCAGCCAGCTGTTCCCTAAATTGGTGGAAATGGGTGCCCCCTTCTATGGCCTAGCAATGGACTTTGAATGGATTGATATTGGTAAAGTCCCCGATTACTGGCAAGCGGTGCGCGGCGTTCTTGAGGGCACAATTAAAAATGTCTCGATTCCCGGCCATGAGCAGTTCCCCGGCATTTATACCGGGCTGAATGTGGCGGTCAACTGGGATAAAGTCACAATTCAAGGCCCTGTATACATTGGCGGCATGACCAAGATTGAAGATGGGGCAACGATTATTGGGCCGACGATGATTGGCCCCAATTGCCACATTTGTAGCGGTGCTGTCGTCGATAACTGTGTGATTTTTGAGTATTCCCGCCTTGGTTCGGATGTGCGTCTTGTGGATAAGCTGGTCTTTGGCCGCTACTGTGTTGACAAAACAGGTACGACGATTGATCTCAAGGCTGCTGCCCTCGATTGGCTAATTACCGATTCACGGCAAACGGATATTCAGCCGAGTCCCCTCGAGTTGAAGGAGATTGTGTCTTAGAACTGGCTCTATGCCCATAACATTTGCGAATCAGTTGCAAAGCGGTTTTACCCTTTTCCTGAGCCTACTGGTGGAGGCAGTGCCGTTTCTGCTGCTGGGCATTTTGCTCTCTAGCGCGCTGCTGCTATTTGTAGATGAGCAGGCGCTCATTCGTCGCTTGCCGCGATCGCCCCTGCTGGGGGCCTTGGTCGGCAGTTGCATTGGCTTTCTTTTTCCAGTGTGTGAGTGTGGCAATGTGCCGGTGGCGCGGCGATTATTGGTGCAAGGACTGCCTACATCCGTGGCCATTGGTTTTTTGTTGGCAGCACCGACAATCAACCCGATTGTGATTTGGGCAACGTGGACGGCCTTTCGTGATCAACCGGAAATTGTCGTCTTTCGCGTCCTCTTTTCGCTAGCGATCGCCACCCTTATTGGCTGGGTTTTTAGTTTCCAAAAGGATCTAACCCCCTTTTTGCAGCCCACCGTCACCAGTCTCATGCGTCGTCCCCAGCCTCAAGCAGCCACTATACCGGCCTTGCTCCAGTCAGGCACCTACCTGTTGGGAACCCCCGGCCAACCCCTTGCCATGGAAACTCTCACGCTTGCGCCACCGACTGCAACGATGCCTTGGCAGCAGCGTCTGCCCCAAGTCCTGGAGAATGTGGTGCAGGAATTTCGCGAATTGGGGGGAATTTTAGTCCTCGGTAGCCTAGTGGCGACTCTTATTCAGGTGGCGGCTCCCCGCGAACTCATTCTCAGCCTTGGCCAAGGGCCGGTGATCTCGATTGTGGCAATGATGATCTTGGGCACAGTGATTTCCATTTGCTCGACGGTTGATGCCTTTTTTGCCCTTGCCTTTGCTGCCACGTTTACGCCGGGGTCAATTCTCGCTTTTCTTGTCCTCGGACCGATGGTAGATCTCAAGGGGCTGGGATTACTGCTGACGATTTTTCGCCCCCGTGCTCTAATTTACCTCTTTCTGTTGGTGGCACAATTGACGTTTTCCCTTTGTTTGTTTTTGAATTTGCAGTGGAGTTAGCCGTGGTTGTTAAGCCAGAGTGGTTACGGGTCAAAGCACCCCAGTGGCAGCGGGTCGGTTCCGTCAAGGAACTGTTGCGGGACTTAAACCTCAATACCGTTTGCGAAGAGGCCTCTTGCCCCAATATTGGTGAATGTTTCCATGAGGGAACGGCGACATTTTTAATGATGGGGCCAGCTTGCACCCGCGCTTGTCCTTACTGCGATATTGATTTTGCGAAAAAGCCACTGCCCTTGGATGCCACTGAACCCCAGCGACTGGCGGAAGCAGTGGTGCGAATGCGGCTCAATCATGTTGTCATTACCTCGGTAAATCGGGATGACTTGGCTGATGGTGGTGCCTCTCAGTTTGTGGCCACGATTCAGGCTGTGCGGGCGCGATCGCCCCAAACAACCATTGAAGTGCTCATTCCCGATCTCTGTGGCAATTGGCAGGCCTTAGATCAAATTCTCGCCGCCAGTCCCGAAGTGCTGAACCACAACACCGAAACCGTGCCCCGTCTCTATCGGCGGGTGCGTCCCCAAGGCAACTATCAGCGCAGTCTGGAACTGCTGCAACGGGTGCGCGATCGCGCCCCTTGGATCTACTCAAAGTCAGGCATGATGGTGGGTTTGGGAGAAACCCCTGAGGAAGTGGCGGCAGTGATGGCGGATCTGCGTCAAGTGGGCTGCGACATTCTCACGATTGGCCAGTATCTGCAGCCGAGTCCGAAACACTTACCCGTGCAGGCTTTTATTCCACCAGAGCAATTTGAAGCATGGCGGCAGCTTGGCGAATCCATGGGCTTTTTGCAGGTGGTCTCCTCTCCCCTCACCCGTAGTTCCTACCACGCCGAGCAGGTGCGTGCCCTGATGCAACAGTATCCCCGCCAGCGTCCTGCAACAAACCTCCTCGGATAAATTTATTGCAATTTAATCGCAACTAAGCTAGGCTAAGCAATAGGAAAAATCTGCATTAAAAAACCCCCTTGGGTGGGGGCGTTTTATGGACAACCGTGATCTTGCATTAAGGTTCGTTAACCTAAATTGCGAAAGACTACGCCTTCAGGCTGTCGTTGGCCAAGAAATGACCAATGTGGTAGGCACGCTCCTCCGTTTTCAGCAGGATTTGGTCATAGAGGTAGGCAGTGGCGCGATCGCCCAAACTCTCTGCTTGGGTAGCCTGTTGCCGCAGAACACCAATGATTGCCTGTTCGGCCTGCAAATCATTAGTGAGCATTTGGCGGCAATTAAAAGCCCCCTCCGGTTCAGGGGTAAAGCAGCAGAGCGTGGCCAACTGTTGAAAACCGGCCACAGGCACGCCCCCCAGACCATTCAGACGTTCACCCAAGTCATGGACGTGACCTTGCACCTGTTCATAGCAGTCTTGGAAAAACTGATGCAGTGGATAAAATTCTGCCCCCTCAACCACAAAATGATGCTTTTGGTACTGCAAATACAGGGCTTGAAAACTGGCCAAGAGGCGATTCATCCCCTCACAGATGGGCGTGGTGGTGGCTTTCTCCAGCAGTACAACTGTATCTTTCATCTCGCCAAACGCTTGGCGCGGCAATGCACTGGTCGTCATAGCACGATGCTCCTTTGCGGACACTAGTGAGCTAACTAACTTAGCTCTGACAGCCCGATCCTAAACTACCTTTCTGTACATTTTCAATAGTGGAGTGCTTATTGAATGTCTATAAACCCCCACCTTATTGCAGTTCAGTGGCAATTACGCTGGCCGATCTACCAACGGTTGATTGATCTAGAGGTGCCCTGTGACTATGCTCCCTATCAACCCCTGAGGGTCGAGGTCAACTCCCCCTTAGCTGCCTTACAGGTGTGGTCAGTGGTGCGGCAGATGTCTGCTCCCCGTGACACCCTAGTCGATTGGCTAGAACAGTGTTGGCAGTGCTCTTTGACCACCTTGAGTGAGTATCACAATCCTGCTGAGTCCTAGGGGAATGTACAACCCGCAGGTGGTGCAGCACTGAATATGGCAGGCGTGATATTGGTAACTGTTCCTGCGCCAGTTGTGCTAATAGTAACTCCACCGTTGTTAAGGCTAAGATTCGGCCTATCAACAACACGGAAGATGACAGGAGCATTCTGGGGTCGTAAGCGGAAACCTGCACCACTTGTTTCGACGTTACTAAATACGTTTGCACACAGTGTTGCATTATTATCAGCCCGCAGCTCTAAACTTCGCGTGGCAGGATTCCCTTGAGTGAGGGTGTTATTGTTGACTGTGGCATTGAGGCGAGAAGTATTCTGAGCACGCAGTCGCACTGCTTCACCACCAGCTGTTGCTTGGATACTGTTATTGCTAACCTCAAGTTGCAAGCTAGCATTGTTAGTGGTATCGATTTCTATCCCGCGATCGCTGACACCAGAAAGCTGATTGCCAACAATTCTGACCCGTGCCGGTGTTGGATTGGCAGCATTCGTGGTGAACTCAATGTCAATGCCGTCATTACCATTGCCAATATTTTGGATTACATTATTTTCAATGTTTAGCACCACTTGTCCTGCACTGTTGGACTCCAGCGTGATGGCATCATCATTGAGGATGTTGCGTATCTCATTGTTGCGAATTGTGATGTATGCACTAGGAGGTGCAATTGGAGCCGCACTGCTGACAATATCAAACGTCATCCCCGCATCAGAAATATTGTTAACCACGTTATTTTCTAGAACGGCTGTGAGGTTGGCACCATCGCCAATATTGAAGTCAATGCCATCACTGCCGTCGGTACCTGTACCAATGTTGCGAATCTGATTGTTCCGAACGATAACAGTTGCACTCGCCGGAGCCGCACAGTTCGCAAACTGATTGTCACTGAAACGGTCAGCCACAGCAAAGCTATCGCCACGGCAGAGGTTAAATTCAATTCCATCCACACGATTACCTGGCGTCAAGTTGTTTTCAGTCACGTTATCTTCGATGGTAATGTTGGCGTTGCCACGATTGTTGCGAATGAAGATGCTAGTTTCGAGGTTAGTATCTGTTGCTGTTTGGCCAACATTACGGACCGTGTTGCCATGAATAGTTACATTTCCAAGGGCATTATCTAGGCCAATTCCCTCACCAATACCACCATTAACAGTGTTATTTTCAATCGTTGCGTTGGTGCTTTCAGTAATACTGATGCCACGGCGGTTAAAGGCAGGGGCAGTTGTGCTCGTAATTGTAACGGTATTATTGCGAACCACAGGGGATTCAGCATTGACTAAAATGATGCCACTGCCATTGGTACTCGTAATTTGGTTATTGGTAATTTGTACACCAGTACTATTCGTTATACTGATGCCGTTGGCATTGATGGTTGTAATTTGATTGTTGAGAATACGCGGTGGATTGACGTTATTACCAATAATCGCAGGTTGGCCGGCAGGCGGTGTAATATTGAAGCCATCAATTGTATTATTCTTAGCTAAAACAATAGTGGCAGCTATAATAGGCTGTTGGTTAATCGGTGTGAGCGCAGGAATAGTAATCGTTCCAAGTGTACTAGGAAGTTGTCGATTCACAGTTGCTGAAAGCAGTTGAACTCCATCTTGGAGATTAATAATGCCTTGACCTGCGGTATTGCCATCCGTATCGGCAACACCAACCAAGACAATGTCATTTTGAGCAAGGGGTAAATCATTAATACGGGCAGCGCTACCTGCTCCAGTATCAACTGTAAAAACTCGATAGGGTTGACCTGTGGCAGGATTAATTGCTGCAATTTGATCCTGAACCAGTTCGTTATCAACGGTAATAAAGCTAAGGCGCTCGGGGGATTCGCCTAGACGGGCTGCTACATTTTGACCCTGTTCTGGAGCACGGCGGCGACTACCTGCGACACCGGGAAAAGAAACCCCAATTCCAAACCAAGCTTTCGTGCCAAAGCGATCATCATTTTGCACTGTTGCACTGAGGCTGAGGTACTCAATAGGGCGGGTAGCTAAACGGGCACGGACGCCAACAAAATCAGCAATACTCTCACCGCTGTAGTAGTATAAACCTGCGTAACCCCGCAGATAGTCTTTACCTAATGGAACCAATCGGGTTCCTACTTCAAAGTCAAAACCCGTCAGCGCTTCTTGGAAAAGGCGATCGCGATCAAGGAGAATCTGATTGTTTTGAGTGGTGCCGATTGAACCCACTGCTTGATTGAGGAGCACTTGTCGAGTCCCTAGGGGGATATAGCCGTTTATACGGACATCAACATCTCCCAAGAGTTCCAGACCAAGCCCAAGCTGGTTAAAACCTGCATCTCCCGTGTTGCGAAAATCGTAGGATAGGTAGCCACCAAGGGCAAATTTCTGATTGCCTGTCAGGGCACGGTAGCCAAGGGTCAAATTGTACCCCAAGGCTGTATTGGGCGTGGCCATGAGGAGTTTGCCTTCAAAGAAGCCGACGCTAGCACCCTGCTGTTGAAAGAACGGAATAAATGTTTCTGCACTGAGGTAGTTATCAAAACCAGCGCCTTCACTATTGAAGCGAATCGTTCCACGGGGCTGGATTCGAGGCCCTAAAATTTCCTCTGCTGATGACTGGCCAACGGCTGCATTGTTCAATCCTAAAATGACGCCCAAGCCAACTAGGCAGCTTCCTAGAAGCTTCCCCCAAGAACGCATATACACTCCTCAACACCTAAACTGGCGGTAGCCGATGATGTGCGACCGCCTTGATAAAGATATTGGTTTGCATTTAAGGAGCGATAAAGAACTGCTTAGCTCAACGTTAAGGAATCAGCCGCAACAGTCGGCCATTTTGGGGGTCATCCGTGAGAACATATAGGTAGCCATCGGGGCCTTGGCGCACATCCCGTACCCGCTGACCGATGGGGATGCGTCCTTGGCTTTCAACAGCAGTATTGGTATTCACTCGAATTTTGCGCACATCTTGGGAGACGAGACCGCCGGCAAAAAGGGCACCTTGCCACTGGGGAGCGCGATCGCCCCGATAAACTGCTAGCCCTGAAGGCGCAATGGCCGGTGTCCACACCACCAAAGGATCCACCATCCCCGGCCGGCGCCGCTCTGGGGTAATTTCTGCCCCCCAATACTCACGGCTATAGGTGACCACTGGCCAACCATAGTTGGCACCACGCTCAATGCGATTGAGTTCATCACCACCAAGGGAGCCGTGCTCCGTTGACCACACCGTTTCTGTGACTGGATCAACCACCAGTCCTTGGATATTGCGGTGGCCGTAGCTCCAGAGTTCGGGGGTGGCCGTGGCATCGCCCACAAAAGGATTGTCCTCCGGCACAGTGCCATCGTCCCGCAGGCGAATAATTTTGCCCAAATGACTGCGGCGGTTTTGGGCTTGCTCGCGAATTAATTTGCCTTCCAGTTCAATTGGGGGATTGCCGCCATCGCCAATGGCCATGAGCAATGTGCCGTCGGGGAGCCAAGCCAAGCGGGAGCCAAAATGCTGTGCCCCAGTTTTCGCTTGCGAGACTTCAAAGAGAACTGTCACCTCTTCAAGGCGATCGCCCACCAGACGCCCCCGTGCTAGGCGAGTACGATTCGCGGATGCTGTGCCATGGGCATAGGTAAGATAAACCCAATTGTTTTCAGCAAAGCGGGGGTGAAGGGCGACATCCAATAAGCCCCCTTGGCCTTGGCCAAAGACCGGCGGCACGCCACGAATAGGTGAACCCAAACGCCCTTGGTGAAATCGCCGCAACCGTCCGGGGCGCTCAGTAATCAACGCACTGCCATCCGGCAGCCAAGTTACTGCCCAAGGATGCTCTAACTCTTCAACAACGGTTTCAATGCGTACCGCCAGTGTTGGTGGTGGCTGCGATTCTAACAGGGGTTCAGCGGTTGATAAGGGTAACGGGGTATCCGACTGCGCAATGGGACTACAGCCTAGGAATACCCCGATCGCCCCCATGAGGGGGAGTAATTTGACAAATCGATAACTAGGCAATGGGTGTCACATCTTCAGAACGCTCTGCACCTTCAGACTCCGGCAAGACCACCGGCAGTTCCAAAGAGGCAGCATCAGAAGCAGGGGTCGGGGCATCCGTTTGCTGCCGCCGTTGCCAGAGGGTCACCCCCACTGCCGCTGCTGTAATTGCACCTGCACCCAGTCCAAGGGCGATCGGCAGCTTGCTGCTATCGAAGAATGAGGAATTACTCAGACTTTGATGACTTAACCCTTTGGCATAGGCACAGGCTTGGGCAGAACTGGGTTGCGGCATTGCCACCAAAGTGGCAGACAGACCAACAGTCACGGCAATGAGGGGACGCAACATAAACGACTCCTTAACGAATGTATTCTTTGAGGACACTGTTGCGGTTGGGATGGCGCAGTTTCCGCAGGGCCTTGGCCTCAATTTGGCGAATGCGCTCACGGGTGACGTTAAAGAGTTGACCAATTTCCTCCAACGTTTTCATGCGACCATCGTCCAAGCCATACCGCAGTTTTAACACATCTCGCTCGCGGGGGCTAAGGGTGCACAATACCGTTTCTAAATCTTCGCGCAGCAGGTGCTTGGACACTTGATCTTCAGGGGTTTCACCGTCGGATTCAATGAAGTCCCCCAGACGGGAATCCTCTTCTTTACCGATAGGGGTTTCTAGGGAGATGGGGAGTTGTGCCGATTTGGCAATGAAGCGCAGTTTTTCAATCGTCATTTCCATGCGATCGGCAATTTCTTCCTCAGTGGGTTTGCGCCCCATTTCCTGTGAGAGGAGTTTAGTGGTTTTCTTAATCCGCGAAATGGTTTCGTACAGGTGCACAGGCAGACGAATGGTGCGGGATTGATCGGCAATGGCGCGGGTAATCGCTTGGCGAATCCACCAGGTGGCGTAGGTGGAAAATTTATAGCCCTTTTCGTGGTCAAATTTCTCAGCAGCGCGGATGAGCCCTAGGCTGCCCTCTTGAATCAAGTCCTGAAAGGATAGCCCCCGGTTCATGTATTTTTTGGCGATCGAGACCACCAGTCGCAGGTTCGATTGCACCATTTTTTCTTTGGCTTTGCGACCCACAAATAAGCGATGGCGAAAGGCTTGCACGGTCATACCCAGCTCTGTAGCCCAAGGCTCAGGATTGCGCTCTAGCTCTTCAGGGGTACAGCCGAGTTGTTGACACAGGCGATCGCGCACTCGCTCCATTTCTAGGAGATCGGCAATTTTGCGCGCCAATTCAATTTCCTCGTCGGCACGCAACAGACGAATGCGGCCAATTTCTTGCAAATAGAGGCGTATCGAGTCCTCGGTGTAGTGTTTCTTCTTGACCTGTGTCCGCCGTCGGCTGGCACGACCTTTTGTGGGCTTGTCGTCAAGATCGTCGCTGACCTCCTCAAAGTCTTCGCTCTCCTCTTCCTCGATCTCTACAGCATCAAGGCCATAGTCACTGAGTAGAGCCACCTCATCCTCAAGGGGGGCTGTTGCGGGGTCGTAAACGTCAAGTACATTCGCTTGGGTCATGCCGTTGTCCTCGTAAAATCTCCCTAAATGTGTATTGTCAGTGTGTTGTCGGCAACCGTTGCCTTTGGTGACGCTAGAATCGTCAGCCACATTTCAATCATGGAATGTAGCTAAGGAAAGCGGTTGGACGGGGGCATAGGCTCTAGATTCCACATCCTCAGGATCTCTGCCGCTGGATCATCTTGAAAAATTTCCTGTGTGACCCATGGGGTCAGGGAGCAGGCAGTAGCGAGCGGTTGAGACTGTGCAGGAATCTTTTGACTAATTTTAACTAAAACCTCATTGATTGTAGCCTTTCTAACAGAAATCGCCCACAGCAAAGGGATAAATTTTTCGGGAATTCAGGGCTAGCGATCGCTCGCGTCAACAACCGCTAACAAATTCTAATTTGCTATTCTCAGATAAAATTTCTATCCCTGCTGAGGGAAATTTCTTGCTTCTAGCCTAGCTAATTTATCACCGTTCCGCCGTACCCGTTACGTTTGATCACGAACGATCACGAAACGCCCGAATCGTGGCTTGCAGTGCCTGAGTGCCCCTGACATCACTGCTGTAATAAAACCGCAGGGGAATTACCTGCCCATTCTGTAACTCCAAGGCCAAACGAGCTGATACTCTGCCCTTCTTACCACGGGAGAGCTGTACGACGACATCCTTGAGGTCATGCCAAGGGAAGGTTTTCTTTTCTGTCCTGAGAAGACTGCTATATTGCAGCGATACCACGCCTGCACTTTTATCAAAAACCAGCACCAGCACCTTGGCTCCGATCAAGATTAGGGGTAAGCCTAGACCCCAGCCAACAGCTAAGATCAAAAATCCCCACCAGTGGTTGTCTTCCACTAATGTTAAAGGGGGATGTTGCGGCTGCTGCAAAAAGCGACGGATGCGTTCGGCAACGGCTTCCCGATTCTGGCGATCGCGGGTAAATTCACCAAAGGCAATAGAACCCGCGGCGGTTTGTAGGTGCACCTGATAGACACGGTAGCGTCGTCCGCGACTAGAGCGCCACTGCTCGATAATGCCCACCCCTTGGAGCCGATTCAGGGGAATTTGGGTGATCTGTACCCCCGTTGCCCCAGAGCGCACCCAGCGACAGCGACTATCAATAACGCGAACCTCATGGCGGCACACCAGCTCATAGCGGGCTGCAAACCAAATCGGCACAGCGGCACCAACACAGAATATCAGACCTGCCAGCCACACCCCCCAAGGGCGACTGCGCAAAATCAGCCGCTGCTGAGACTTCTCGATAATTTCCATGCCCCTATTCTAGGGGGTCGGATTATTGGCATGGGTCTCTTGGAAGATCACCTGACGCCGCAGCACCTCTTCAATCGTCACATCAGGTTCAGGCACCCCCTTGAAGGCAGTCCCCACCTCTAGGCGAATAAACTGAATGCCTGCCAAGCGATAGCCTTCGGGCGTAAGGGGGACATACCCGACCTTGGGAACGACCGTCGGTGCCTGCTGGATGTAATACTCGACAAACTGTCGCAGCAGGGGCTTATCTTGGGCATATTTGGCATTGACATAGAGGAAGAGGGGGCGCGAGAGGGGCTGATAGGTACTGTTTTGCACCGTCTCCACTGAAGGTAGAATGGCGCCTCGGTCATCATTGACGGGCACAGCCCGCAGCCGATTCTGGTTGGCCATGTAGTAAGCATAGGGAAGGTAACCAAGGGCATTCACATCCCCAGCAATACCCGCTACGATTTCGTTATCGTCTTCGCTGGCTTTGTAGTCGGTGCGAGAGCCGCGCTGATTGCCAAGAATCGCCTCGTTGAAATAATCAAAGGTGCCTGAATCTTGACCCGGTCCCCACAGGACAATCGGTGCATCTGGAAAGTCAGGTCGTAATTGGTTCCAGCGCGTGAGCTTTTTCTGCGCTGCTTTTTCCCAAAGTTTTTTCAGCTCAGCCACAGAAATCTCTTTTAACCAAGTGTTTTGGGGGTGAACGACAATGGAGAGCGCGTCAAAGGCAATGGGCAATTCAATAAAGGGGACACCATTGGCAATGCACTCATTCATTTCAGTAATGAGGATCGGGCGAGAGGCGTCACTAATATCCGTTTTGCCGCTACAAAAGGCGCGAAAGCCAGCAGATGTCCCTGAAAAAGCAACGGCAATATCGGCCTCTTGACCATTGGGCGTGGTCTTAAACCCTTCGGCGATCGCCCTGGAAATGGGATAAACCGTGCTCGATCCATCCACCCGAATCACCTTGAGCATTGGGTCATTAGATGCCGCCTCCATTGTGCAGCCCACAAGGATGATGGCCAAAAGGGGTAAGACGCCACGTCTCAATTGCTGAAACTTCATAACTCAAGCCTCACTCTAAAAATGACGGATATTGCATCAATTAGAAAATTGGTGAATTCAACTATTTCCCCACTAAAACAAAATCACTAAAAACGATGAATAACTTGCCAAAACTATTTATAAATAAAACTTCAAAGATGAGTTATTAATATAAATCCTTCTAAAGTTAGTAACTTGAATTCAAAGAATTGAGACTTAAAAAGTCTTATCTTAAGGCATTTCGTTAGCCCTTCTCCCTAGAGAAAGTATTGTTGAGAAAACCCTAGCGATAATCTTAGGCTGCCTTTGGTCTCAGGAACCTAGAGATTAAGAAAATTTTTATAAATTGCTTCCTTAAAAGTATTCCCCACTACACCCAGCGGAAAACTAAACTTAGACTGCCCTACCCAAGCTTTGGTTCAGATCGACAGAGACTGCACAATAATAAAAAAACTTAATTAGCAGATAGAGTCATTCTTAACCTAACCTTTACATCGTTCCCGTATTATCGCCCTAGCTTGTCTTTGAGTTGCGATAGATTTGTCGTTGCTATTGAGCAAGCTGTCATACAGCCCTTGTTCTAAAAACTATGGAGCACATGAACGGGGATGAGATCCTCGTGCCTGCTGTCAGCGCACAATCGTTCTAAACTGTTTTGAGCAGTCTCAATCCTCACGAGAGGGGCTGTAACTACTGATGCATCAATGCATTCGTTCATTGTCCTGACTTGCGATCGCGCTTATGATCTTCAAACTCAGAAAATCTCGAATTCTCATGATCCTCTCCGCTATTATTACCGCTGGCATCGTTGTTGCTTGCGGTCCTCAAGGAGGGGGTGGCCCAAATCAAGCGGGCGAGCCGATAAATATTAATGGTGCCGGCGCCAGTTTTCCTGCCCCCCTTTACCAAAACTGGTTCAAAACCTACGCCCAGCAGGTTGATCCCAACGTCCAAATCAGTTATCAATCCGTTGGCAGTGGTGCTGGTTTGGAGCAGTATATTAACGGCACAGTGGATTTTGCTGGTTCCGATGCACCGATAGCCGGCGATCGCCTGAAGTCCTTTCAGGAAAGATACAAGGCTGACCCTATCCAAGTTCCCATGGCCGGCGGTGCCGTTGTCTTTGCCTATAACCTGCCCGGTGTGGATGAACTGAAATTACCGCGGGCAGTCTATTGCGACATCGTTATGGGCAAAATTACCCGCTGGAATGATCCCAAGCTGGTTGCTGCCAATGAGGGTAAAACGCTTCCCGATAAACCAATTACCTTTGCCCACCGCTCTGACGGCAGTGGCACCACATTTATTTTCACAAACCACATCAACACCGTGTGTCCTGGCTGGCCGGCAGGGGTTGGCACCTCCGTCAATTGGCCTGTGGGTGTTGGTGGCCAAGGCAATGAAGGCGTGGCTGCCCAAATTCAGCAAAACGAAGGCACCATTGGCTACGTCGAGTATGCCTATGCCAAACTCAACAACTTGCCCCGCGCCCTACTGGAAAACAAGGCAGGTAACTTCGTCTATCCTTCCCCGGAAGCTGCCTCCAAAGCCTTTGAGGGCGCTGACGTTCCCGAAGATTTTGCATTGCTAGTGCCGGATCCCGAAAATCCCGAAGCCTTTCCCATCGCTGGCTTGACATGGATCTTGGTGTACCCTGAGTACCAAGATGGCAGAAAATGGCAAGCCCTTAAAAATGTGCTGCTTTGGGCGCTGGGCAATGAGGGCAAAAGCATTGCCGAACAACTGGACTATGTTCCCATGCCTGACGACATCGTCGCGCGAGTCAAGGCAACCCTCGATAAGGTGAAAGTCACAGGCTAAATCATGCAACCGCAGGGGGAGTGTTTCCCCCTCGCAATCCCCTAGGATGAAAAGAGCCAGTTATGGCAATTGAGGGAACTGATCAATATTACCCGTGAAACCCTATGGCTGTTACCAGCACTCCCCCTGAATCACCGGATTTGGCTGCGATTGAGGCACGGAAAAACCTCCGCTACTACCTCGATCAATCCTTCTACTATCTGACAATGGTCTTTGCCTTGGCGGTGGCTGTTGCCCTGCTTTGGATTGTGATTCAAATTGGCCTTGCGGCTATACCTGCAATTACACGATTTGGTCTGCGCTTTCTGGCTAGCACCACATGGGATCCGGTGCAAAATATCTACGGCATCCTACCCCAAATCTACGGTACCCTTGTTAGTGCCCTCATTGCCCTACTGGTGGCAGTTCCCCTAGGACTGGGTATTGCCGTCTTTCTCAGTGAGGACTTTCTACCTACGTACATTCGTACCCCAATTGCCTTTGCGATTGAGCTATTAGCTGCCATTCCTAGTGTGGTCATTGGCCTGTGGGGTATCTTTGTGCTGATTCCCTTTTTGCGGCCATTTTACAATTTCCTGCACGAGTACCTCGGCTGGATTCCTCTCTTTGGTACCAGTCCTCGCGGTAACAGCATCCTCACCTTAGGTCTAGTGCTGGCGTTCATGATTTTGCCCCTGATCACCTCCATTTCACGGGAAACGCTGGTTTCTTTGCCTCCTTACTTACGCCAAGGAGCAATGGCTCTAGGCGCCACCCGCTGGGAGACGATTTTGCGGGTGCTCATTCCTGCTGGCTTCTCTGGAATTGTGGGTTCGATTATGTTGGCTCTCGGTCGGGCGATGGGGGAAACGATGGCCGCAGCTATGCTCGTGGGTAATACCAACCGCATCAGCCTCTCAATCCTTGAGCCGGGTTCGACGATCGCGTCATTGATTGCCTCCCAGTTTGGGGAAGCAGGGCGAGAGCAAGTGGCTGCACTGCTGTATGCCGGTTTAGTGCTCATGATCCTGACACTGCTGGTCAATATCTTGGCAGAAATCATTATTAAGAAGTTTCAAAACGTTGAGCGATAGGTTGCACCATGACAGAGATCAGTAACCGCCTTTCTACCGCAGAGATTCAACTAGGCAGGGTCTGGACTTCGGCACGAAACCTCTTTGGTCTGTTGATGACAAGTGTGACGGGACTGTTTGCTGTCATTGCGGTGATTCCCTTGGCAGCCATTGTCATCAATGTGGCGTCCCAAGGACTGCCTCGGATTAACTTAGATCTGTTTACAAAACTGCCACCGCCGCCGGGTTTGAGTGGGGGGGGCTTGGGAAATGCGATCGTTGGTACGTTAATCGTGCTCGCTGTTGCCATGGCGATTAGTGTTCCCATTGGCGTTTTGGGAGCCGTCTGGCTGTCCGAATTTGGGCGGGGGAGCAAAATCGCCTATTGGGTGCGGTTTTCGGCAAACGTTCTCAGTGGGGTGCCCGCTATTATTGCGGGTTTGTTTTCCTATACGATTGTGGTCATGACGATGGGCACCTTTAGTGCCTTTGCCGGTGGGGTGGCTCTGGCAGTTGTCATGCTGCCCATTGTGATGCGAACCACAGAGGAAGGCTTGGTGCTGGTACCTGAGGAGGTTCGTCTGGCAGCATTGGGATTGGGTGCCACTCGTTTTGAGACGGTAACGCGAGTTGTTCTCCCTGCGGCGTTGCCTTCTATTGCTACTGCGGTAACTCTAGCGGTGGCGCGGGCAGGGGGTGAAGCGGCACCTCTCCTCTTTACGGCTCTGAATAATAATTTCTGGTCAACGGATTTGTTTCGCCCCATTTCCACGCTTTCGGTACAGGTTTATTTCTTTGCCATCATTCCCTACAAACCCCAGCAGGAACTGGCATGGGCAGGCGCGTTGGTGTTGCTGAGCATCATTTTGATCGTCAGTATTGGCTCCCGCTTACTCACTCGTAAGAAACGCTACTAAAGACTTAAAAGGTAACTGTTCTATGACAACTTACCCTAAACCTACTCCTAAAGTGGTTTTCCAAGTGCAGAACGCCTCGATTTTTTATGGCTCATTTCGGGCAGTACGGGATGTGACGATGGACATCTATGCCAATGAAGTAACGGCTCTCATTGGCCCATCGGGTTGTGGCAAGAGCACGCTGCTACGCTGTTTTAACCGCATGAATGATCTGGTGCCGGGTGCTCGGGTAGAGGGCAAGATTACCTACCACGGCAAGGATCTGTACGCCAAGGAGGTGGATCCCGTGGAGGTGCGGCGGCGTATTGGCATGGTGTTCCAAAAGCCTAATCCCTTTCCCAAGTCAATTTATGACAATGTGGCCTTTGGAGCGCGGGTCAATAAGTATAAGGGGGATTTGGGTGAGCTAGTGGAAACTGCCCTACGGCAGGCGGCTCTTTGGGATGAGGTGAAGGACAAGCTCAAAGAAAGTGGTCTGTCGCTCTCTGGCGGACAACAGCAACGGCTATGTATTGCGCGGGCGATCGCCACCAAGCCCGAGGTCATCCTCATGGATGAACCCTGTTCTGCCCTTGACCCCATTTCTACCCTCAAGGTGGAAGAACTGATCCATGAATTGAAGCAGAACTACACGATTGTGATCGTGACTCACAATATGCAACAGGCAGCACGGGTCAGCGATCGCACAGCCTTCTTTAATGCCGAGGCCACAGAGCGGGGTAACCGGGTGGGCTACCTCGTTGAGTATGATTACACCAGCGTCGTCTTCAATAACCCCAAAGAGCAAGCCACGATGGATTATGTCAGTGGCCGTTTCGGCTAAGGTCTAAAGCGGCGGCTGCTGTTGGTGCCAAGGGGTCGCCTGTTCATAGGCATAGGCCACGTGAAATAGGGTCTCTTCCCCTAGGACGTTGCCAATCAATTGCAGACCAATGGGCAGCCCTTCCTGATCAAAGCCACAGGGGAGGCTCAAGCCTGGTAGCCCGGCAAGGTTGACGGGAATGGTCATCAGATCTGACAGGTACATACTCAGGGGGTCGGCGGTTTTCTCCCCAGCTTTGAAGGCAGTGGTGGGAGCTGTGGGGCAGACCAAAACATCCGCCTGTGCAAAGGCTTGGGCAAAGTCTTCTTTGATCAGGGTGCGTACCTTTTGTGCCCGTAGGTAGTAAGCATCATAGTAGCCAGCGGAAAGGGCGTAGGTGCCAATCATGATCCGTCGCTTCACCTCAGCCCCAAAGCCTTGGGCGCGGGTTTTCATGTACATTTCAAGGAGATCGCTGGCTCCTTCAGCGCGAAAACCAAAGTTCACGCCATCATAGCGGGCTAGGTTTGCCGAGGCTTCCGAAGGGGCAATAATGTAGTAGGTGGGCAGGCCGTAGGCAAAGCGGGGACAGGAGAGTTCAACAATCGTGGCCCCCAATTCCTCTAGGGTTTTTAGGGCAGCCTCAAGGGCAGATTTCACTTCTGGTTGGATGCCTTCACTCACTGTTTCTTGAATAACGCCAATGCGCATTCCCTTGAGATCGGGTTTGAGGGCTTGGGTGTAGTCGGGAATCGACACGCTGAGACTGGTGGCATCCTTGGGATCATGCCCCGCGATCGCTCCCAAAAGAATCGCAGCATCGGTAACCGTCGGTGCCAAAGGCCCAATTTGATCCAATGACGACGCATAGGCAACAAGGCCATAGCGCGACACCAAACCATAGGTCGGTTTGAGGCCGACCACCCCACAAAAGGCGGCGGGTTGACGAATGGAACCGCCCGTATCGGAACCAAGGGCAGCAGCACATTCCCCGGCAGCAACGGCGGCAGCAGACCCCCCAGAAGACCCCCCAGAGACCCGCTCTGGATGCCAAGGATTGGCGGTGAAACCAAAGGCAGAATTTTCGGTGGAGCTGCCCATGGCAAACTCATCCAGATTGGTTTTGCCCACCATAATCGCGCCAGCGGCCTGCAATTTTTGGGTCACGGTGGATTCGTAGGGGGGGACAAAGTGCTCCAGCATCTTAGAAGCACAGGTGGTGCGCACCCCGTAGGTGCAAAGGTTATCCTTGATAGCCAAGGGAATCCCTGTGAGCACACCAATCTCTTCACCGGCAGCAATGCGCTCATCCACGGCGGCCGCTTGGGCAAGGGCGCGATCGCCCGTCACGGTTAAGAAGCTATGGAGCGTTGGCTCCACTTGGGCAATGCGATCTAAGTAAGCTTGGGTAATTTCAGTGGCGGAGCGTTCTTTGCGAACGAGTTGACGGTGTAGCTCCTGAATCACTGACATAAATGCAGATTCCCTAGTGACAATGCAACACTGGCGATCGCGGGCATGGCCGCAAACAGGCCAATCTTAAGTTTAGCAATGTGGCTGATCATTTATTGCTCCAGATGCAGCGCTTTGGCACAGGGCTGTCTCTGAATCAATCAGCGATATATTAGGAATCAAGAAGCCCTGACGACGGTGCTCATGCCCTTGGGGAGTATTCGATGGAACCGCTCGACCCCGTGGATCGGGAAGCCTTTACCAACCCGACATTGCAGCGATTGTTGTTCTTTGTCTATTTGCTGCCCATTTTTGGCATGATTCCAGCACTGTGGCAGTTGAGTCGCCGGGGGAGCGATCGCCAGACCCGACAAGTGAGCCGCCTCGCTGTTCTCATTGGTCTCATTTGGCTGTTGGGCTATGGCCTGCTGAATGGGGCGGTCAGCGTGAGTGAAGCCCAGTCTCTGCATCATGGCCTATTACTCTTTCTCAACAGTCTCTGGGGATCCGCCTATTTTCTGGTGAACTTGGGGCTGATGGTACAGTTGTGGCAGGGGCGATCGCTGAAATTGCCCTTCCTACAACGTCTGATGAAATACCTGCCATGACCCCCAAGCGCTGGTTTTGGCCCCTATTGGGATTCAGCGCCATTCTGGTGCTCATCCTCTGGTTGATATCGGCACTCACGTGGCTCTATGTGCAGGTGGCCTTTACTGCCCCCTTTTTGGCCAATCTCTTGGTGCTGATTTTCATTGGTCTATTGGGGGGGCTGCTCTATACCTTCTTTCGTTACCTGTACTTACTTGAGCGCAAGGGCAAGCCCGCCACCGCTACGCCCCAAGCCCCCCTCGATAAAACGGAGGCCGCCGCTGAAAACCTCAAAGCCCTACGGCAGCAACTGAGTCAAATTGAAGATGAGGTGGCACGGCAAGCACTGTTGGCACGGGCACGGGAGCTGGCGGAGGATTTTTACCGCCAAGAATTGCGCATTGTGGTCTTTGGCACCGGTTCGGCGGGTAAAACCTCTCTTGTCAATGCCCTCATAGGGGAGATGGTGGGGGAAGTGGCACCAACAATGGGCACGACGGCGGTGGGGCAAACCTATCGTTTTTGGCTACCTAATACAGAGCGGGAAATTCTGATTACCGATACCCCCGGCATTTTGGAGGCGGGTGTGGCTGGAACCTACCGCGAGCAATTAGCCCGCCAACTGGCCGCCGAAGCAGACTTACTCCTTTTTGTGCTCGATGATGACCTGCGCCAGTCGGAATATACCCCCTTGGTCAACTTGGTGGAAATGGGCAAGCGATCGCTCTTGGTGCTCAATAAAATTGACTTGCGCTCCGAGGCCGATCAACTGGCTCTTTTGCGCCATCTACGGCAGCGGGTCAAGGGGTTGATTCCACCCCAAGATGTGGTGGGTATTGCCGCCCGTCCCCAACCGATTCGCCTCGACACAGGAGAGTGGTTAGAACCCGAACCCCATATTTGGCCATTGATTCGGCGGCTGAGTGCCATTCTCCGCGAGGAAGGGGATGACCTCGTGGCAGATAATATCCTCTTGCAGTCTCAACGCCTAGGGGAGCAGGCTCGCAAAATCATTGATCAGCAACGGCGCCGCCAAGCCGATAAGGTAGTGGAGCGCTACCAGTGGATCAGTGCGGGTGTGGTCTGTGTCACGCCGATTCCCGGCGTAGATCTACTGGCTGCCGCCGCCGTGAATGCGCAAATGGTGATGGAAATTGGCAAGGTCTATGGCTGTGACCTGAATCGCGATCGCGCCCGCGAGCTAGCTCTTTCCCTAGGCAAAACCCTGGCCAGCTTGGGCATTGTTAAGGGAGCCATGAATCTCGTCGGTACGGCCTTGCAATTGAGCATGGGGGGGCTGGTGGTGGGCAAAGCCGTCCAAGGAATTACAGCCGCCTATCTCACTCGGATTGCGGGCAAAAGTTTTATGGAATATTTTCGCCACAACCAAGACTGGGGCGATGGTGGCATCAGTGAAGTAGTTCAACAGCAATTTGAACTCAATCGCCGCGATGAATTTATTCGCTCCTTTGTGCAGCAGGCGATCGCCCGCTTACCGTCGCACCTTGGCACCATGATGCCTGAAGCAATGAAAACACCCTTATCCCATGAGGAAGAGCTGCCTTAAGGTATTCTTAGGATTCCCCCAAGGGTCTTAGCAAAAACCGCTACTATGTTCAGTAACTATTTTATGTTACCGATTTCGGATGAGTCTCTCGACCCGCAGTCCCGATCTTGAGGTGGAACAACTGCCGCAGTTATTGCAGGCAGCTCGGTCTCGTTATTTGGCCGGGGAGCGATCGCCCGCTGTGACGAAGCCCCTCTCTCAAGCCCTGCGAGCCATCCTCGAGCGCAACATTGATACCCATCTGAGTCAACGCGGCGGCTATCTCCAACGCCTAGTGGAAGCCTATTTTCGCCTCTTTCCTCGCTGCCTAGAAAACTTGAGCCGCGATCAACTCCAACAGCAGGCAGTGCAAAAAACGGTGCAGCGGTTACTGCAAATTCCCGCCACCGTCATTCAAGATGAGTACGATCGCCTCAATCGTGGCCAGTACAATCAACCCCTAAAGCAACTGGTGCTTGCCTTTAGTCGCCCAGCCCTAGCCAACCGTAATCCCTCTCCCGAATTGACAGAGGCCGAGTGTTTCCTTGCCTTCTTTATCCAGTGCCTACGTCAAGAACTCGGCGCAACGGTTCTCCTATCCCCCCAGTTTCGCCAAGAGTACCGCGATCTCCTGCGCACGGTCTGTCTGGGGAGTTCTGATCCCGAGCAATGCCAAAGTAACCTCACGGGCTGGCTCTGGGAAGCAATGAAATCCTTTGACCCCCTCAAGCCCTTTGGTGCCACTGGTCATGGTCGTCCCACCTTTGAAGCATGGGTGCGCACGGTCATCAGCAATAAACTGGCGGATGAAAAACGCAAACTCCTCAAGCGCGAGGCCGATGAACTGCTCTTCTATGACAACCGCGCCCTGCAAGTCTTTCAAGATCGTTATCAAGCAGCACCCCCTGAGGTACAACGGGAGATTGATCCCAAAGCCTGCGCTCAGTTGATTACGATTGTCCAAACGGAAATTACCGATCCCCGTATCCGTGCTTCGACGGCTCGCTTGCGCCAGCACATTGCCCAACTCTTGGGCTGGACGATCGAGTACACCCGCGACATTCATCAACAGGTACGGCGTATTCTTGGACGTTATGTGCAGTCCACTCGCTCTCTGAACATTTGCTCCACCGACAGCAACCAAGAATGGATTGACAACTATCCCGATACCCGCACCCTACCCACCAGCAATGGCCAAGGGGTGGAGTCCATGGTGGAGTTTCTCAATGATCCGCAGACGCCGACATGGGTCAGGGATTGGTGTGAGCGTCGCCGTACCCAAGCGGAAATTGCCCGTGAACTCTTTGTCAGCCAGCCCACGATTTCTCGCTGCCTCGGTCGTGAATATCGCCTGTGGCTCTACCGTAAATTCTTTCAAGATCCCCAGATTCCGCAATGGATGAGGCGATGGTATGAAACCCAATCAATCCCCAGCCCCCATCAACGACGGCAAACCCGCCGTGAAATTCACCCTGACTATGCCCGTGGCCTCTGCACCGCAAAACAAATTGATGAGCAAATAGAGGCCAAACTTGCGCAGTGGTGTGAGCATAACGATATTTACTACCTTCCCTAGGCAGCCTCGCTTTTTCGTACTTGGTTTGGATGACGACGGCTATGACTTCCTTTTTGGCACCGACTGTTCCCATTCGTTCCCTGATATTGGATGCCGCCCATGGGGTGCTGCAGGGATGTCGTCCCAGTCGGCAACGGCAGGTTCTGCCCTATTTGGTTGCCCTCTACTCGTTCATAGACTGGTGGGAAAATGAGGGTGTTCCCAGTAAGCAGGATGATCTGGACGATCTGCCCGATGATCTGACCTTGAGTACCACTTGGTGTGAGCGGCCAGAGGTTCTTGACCTTGTGGACATTGCGGATCTCAACTTGGAAGGGGTGCAGTTATCTATCTATCCTGTCGAGGCGGGAGAGTCTCTGCGGATTCATTGCCCGACATTTTTGGGGGTGATCAACGCCGATTTGGCGGTTGCTGTTGGTTTGGATCGCGATCGCCGTCAGGCACAGATGCTGGGTTTTTGCGATCGCCAGACCCTTCTTGACTACTGGCAACACCATCCAGCGGATGCCCAAGGCTATGGCACCTTTCCCCTAGAGTACCTGCAACCCATCTTCTACTTGCCTGAGCAAATTAGCTTCCTCAACCCGCTGCCCCGAAGCACACCGCTGGCCACCAAGGGCAATACCTACGGTCAACCCCTCGAAACTCTACCGCAGCTCACCCAGCACACGGCTGTTGCTGAACCTGAAGGGTTACCCCTCGACAATGAAACCGCAATCCAACGCCTTTTACAAGCTCTCCAAGGCTACACTGAAACCTCGGAAATTTCCCTCTCCCAAGATTAAGATTGGGCTTCTGGGGGCGATGTGTTTTCGGGTGAGTGCTCGCGGTAGTAGGCCTGTGCTCCCTCTTTGGTATGAATCTGACCGGGTTGAGGACGGCGATGGGTTTGCAGGCCTTGCAGCACTTCTGATAAGGTCAAGCCTTCCGGCAGGGGCGATCGCACTTCCCGCACCTTGTGCCACACCGAGCGCGACATCATTAAACTGCGGCGAACCGGTTCCGCCCAGCTTTCAAGGTAGGCTTCTCGCTCCCCTTGGTAATCCGTCGAAGACAGCAGTAGAGGTACGGGCGGATAGGCCTGCACCAAGCGAGCAATGTGGGTCAGTACCCCTGGATACAGATTTGTATAGGCAGGATGTACTGTTAAGTCTAGCCAGTGGGGCGTGTGTCCATCTTGGCTGGTATGGAGTGTATAGGAGGCGATCGCCACCTTCCGCTGTGGTTCAAACACATAAGCACGATGCACTTGTACCTGTTGCGACCAACTGGCCAAACCGTGGTGTAGCCAATCCAAAAGACTCGTTTGAAAGTCCCGATAGTGGCGATTAAAGACTTGGCGCACCAGTGCCGGCATCGACATCGTATCCAACTCATGCAGCAACCGTGCATCAGCATTCGTGACCTTCAGCAAATTAGGCAAGCAAGGCGTGCCCTGTGCCAGTTCTGCCAACTGATCCGCTGAAATTTGCCAGTAGGTGAGATGCGCCAAGGGTTGAAAGCCATTTTGGCGGTAGAGGTCTAGTGCTTCACGGTGGTCAATATTGATTTCAACCATCCAAGTACGGGCTTCCACAAGGGTACTAAAACAGTGGCGCAGGAGTTGTGTCCCCACCTCCGTAAACTCTTGGGCGGCCAATTGCTGCACCTGCCATGTGGTGCGACTTTCATTAAAGGGAGCCACCTGCACAACGCCTAACACTTGGTTGTCCCGCTCCGCGACATAAATCCGCAGCTTGCTCATCCCCGTTAGCCACTGCAATAGATGCAGCGGTGAGGTCATCAGGCCACCCGCCAAGGACGGCAGACCAAAGGGTTGATCATGTACCCCTTCATGGCACAGCCGCTGTTCCACCACCTCCACATCCCGATAGGCCAAGGGACGGATAATCAAATCACCAGTGGAGGGCAAGTCGGAAACCATCAGCCGGCACCAATCACTACTTCCATCTTAAGGACTCCGTCACCAAAATAAAGGGGCGCTGCCCCACGACAACCGCCCCAACAACATAAATTGTGCAAAATCGCCTTAGTAAAGTTCTTCCTCTTGGTTAGTGAGGATTTTGCAATCAGAGCGGGGATAGGCGACACAGGTGAGCACAAAGCCCTTTTCAATTTGATCATCATCCAAGAAGGACTGATCCGACTGATCCACTTCCCCTTCCAGCAGCTTGCCGGCACAGGTCGAGCAAGCACCAGCACGGCAGGAGAAGGGCAGGTCTAGGCCTTGCTCCTCAGCCACATCCAGAATGTACTCATCTTCAGGCACATCAATGGTTGTTTCGCTTCCATCAGGACGCACAAGCGTTACTTTGTAGGTTGCCATGAATCTTGTCCTCTCATGTATGGAAAAGGCAGGGAGCCATCACGCTCCAATTTAGATACTAGGGGAAAACCTCAGCCTTGATGGTTGGATTCAAGTCCCTCTTTGTATCGTTTTCGTAATTTGAGGCTCCCAAGGTATCTGAAATACTTATAGACATTGAACCCTATGGAGAAAATTAAGCAAACTCGATGACTGGCTCTATTCTCCAACTCGATGGCGCGGGGGCACAACCAACTCCCCTGTCCGATACCGATTCACCATGGCCGTTAGGGCTTGCTCCATCTCACGGCTAAAGCGTTGGGGATTCCACAGGGGGGCATAGCGTTTAGCTTGGCGCAGTTTCCAGCTGACCTGCTGCCGCAGCGCTGGCTCCGTCCCGAAACGAATTCCCCAATTCACATACTCCTCATCATTGAAGGCAATCCCCTCCTCAACGCCAACATTTTTCAGGAAAGTATAGGTATGGCGTGCCACAAACTGCTGGCCTACCTTTGTAACAATTGGCACCTCCAACCAGAGGGCTTCAAGACTCATTGCTCCCCCAGCATAGGGATAGGTATCCAGCACCACATCCACATCATAGAGATTGGCACGGTGGATCTCTGGCAGATTTGATGTCAAGAAATAGAGTTTGCTTAAATCAAATCCCGCAGCTTCCGCCACACTGCGGCACCACTCCTCAAAAATCGAGCTACTAGCGTGGTACTTGACAATGAGTACAGCATTTGGCACCGCTTCAACAATGGCAAATAGCAGCTTGAGCATTTCGGGTTGAATTTTACTGGCTCGCTGGGCACACAGAAAGATCACCGTATCGGCACTCAGCCCCAATTGATCGCGAATCCCAGTTTTGTTGGCCACTTCATAGCCATCAAGGGAGAGATAACAATCCGGCAGGCGCCACAGGGTTTCTGTGTACCATGCCTGCGCTCCCTCGGGAAGAATATACGGGTCAACAATAAAGTAATCTACTGTTGGCAAGCCAATGGCATCAAAGCCCACCCATGTCGCTTGTACAGGTGCTGGCTTGAGGGTGAGAACTTGATAGGTAAGGTCACTGGTGCAGCTATCTAAGTCAATGAGAAGATCAATTTTATCGTCATAAATCTGCTGAGCAATCTCATTGACTTTTGTGTCACAACTGCGAAAGTAATCGAAACTAGCTTGAAACCAGCGAGAAAGTTGGTCTTCCTTACTGGTACGAAACCATGGATTATAGCCATAAAATTCAAACTGCTGGCGATCGTACAACCGAATAAAGGCACGAACCTGATGACCCGCAGGATGCTCGTGAAAACAAGTGCCAATAAATCCAACTTTAATTTTCTCAGTAGATGAACTCTCTATAGAAGAATGTAAAGATCGTTGATGATTAGCATAGTAATTATTGACGGGTAGAAAGTACTGAGCATTTTCATAAAAGACTTTATTACGCCTGTTATAGATTGGTTTAATTTTAGAAGGTTCATCAAATTGATGTGTCAGATGAAAGTAAGAAGAGATAGCATAAAAGATGCTGCCAAAGTCAATTTGTTGACTGCTGATATTCTCTGCAAGAAATTGATTACAGCGATCAGCGTTCTCAAGCCATCTCTTCCACAGATTTGCAACTTCTTCAGAATAATTGAGATCATACTTAAACGTTTGTAGCACGTGCAGTTTAGAAGTGGGGCTGACATCCTCCCCCAAAAGTGTCAGTGGATAATCAAAGAGCTTATTTGCACAATAAAGTGCCAACTCATGTAACTTGCTCTTAGCACAAATACGAGAAAGAAACTCGTACAATCCCCATTTTTCCTCAGCAATTTTTAGATAAACCTCAGCTAGGGAAGGAGCTAGGTTAGCAGGATGATTATTGAGCATTTCAAACACTGCCTTCTCAAGCGCAGGTTGCAGTGATGGATATTGGCCTAGCGCTTTGATAAACTCAGGCAACCCCTCTAGCTCACTGTTGTCACCCAATAAGTGCTGCACTGTATTAACAACATCATCAGGGTTAATTTCCTCTAAGCCTTTATTTGGTGGCAATAAATCAGTGAGTTGATGTAACAAGTGAGTAATTTCTTCTGTGCCGAATCTTAATTCAAGTGAGAGGTTAATTAATTTCAACCCTATCTTGAGGTTAGGGGTAAATTCGTAGGCGTAGCTTGTGAGAGCAAATTGCAATTCTAAGGTGTTGCGAGGTAAATTTGCAAGTTCCAATAGGATCGGTGCCCATGTTGCGGTAATTTCTGCTTGCTCTTCTTCAGTAAAGTCACTGAGATACACTGACCACAGCAGCTGTGCCTCTGTCTCCTTGCCCTGAAAAATGTACGTGGCGCCTTGATAGGCAACCCAGTAGTGCTCTGCAGGAAACTGCTCGCTCAATGTCTCGCAGGCAGCGAGTACATCCTCATATCGTCCCTGTTCAAGATAATAGCGAAGTCGCTGCTGCCAGTTGCCCAGCATTACCACAGACTCTGTCAACACCTGTTCTAGAAATGCTTCCCATTCGCGGGCACGAACTGACCATGTGCAGTGGCGATTGATGTAGTCCACTTGAGCACGGAGATGGGCATCGAGGGCGGCATGGGCTGGAGGGTCTTTAAACCTTTGAATCACCTGATCAAGCACGCAGCCATAGGCAGCTAGATAGTCCTCGTGGGGAAGAGGGATGAGGTCAGCAAAGCCCGCTGTTGTTTCAGGGAGTGCCCCCAGTTCACTAGTAATGACGTAGCAACCACTGGCCATAGCCTCCATTGCGGCAATGCAGGAGGTTTCAGCAAAGGTATTCGTATAGGCCCAAATGGCAGTGGATTTGAGGGCTTGAGCTAGTTCTGGTTGGGGGAGTGAGCCAATATAATTGACATTGGCCAAGTCATGGCAGCGTTGGTAAAGGTTCCCATACCGCTGCTGATCCTCAGCCTCGCTGGCTTGATAGACCTTCATGCTGGAATAAACATTGAGGCGTACTGCGGGATGGCTCGCCTGCAGCGAAGGCATGAGATCAAGAAGTAGATTCAAACCGCGAAAGGGGGTACTCGTATAGGCCAGCGTCAAGGGTTGCGCCTTTGCCTTAAGGATAGATTCTGTAGGATCAAAAAGGTTTTCAAAACAAGGGGCAATGGCATTACGCAGGACAGCGGTTTTCTCAACAGGAATCTTGAATACTTCAATATATTGCTCTTGCTGCCATTGACTAATTAAGATAATTCGTTGATAAACCTCCTGATGTTCAGGGGATTGCAAAGATTCAACGTCAGGTTGACCGGCAGCGTGTTGTGTCCATAGTAATAGGGGAGTCTGGGGTGGCAACACTAAACGAAGCTGGTCAGCCGCAGCGGTACTATTCAAAATAATGGCCACATCAGGTTGCAGTTGCTCAAGGAATGGCAGCGTCAGCCAAGCTAGGGGCAGATGGGGAACCTGCCGAATACATTCAATATGCCGCGTGTTATTGAAGAGCCAGACCTCGTGCCCTCGCTGTTGCAATTGCTCCGCCAGATAACACAACGCCGACTGTGATCCCCCTAAGGGAGCTTCATAGGGTGTGTTGAGTGTGTACTGCCAACCAATCCGATCAATAAAGAGAATGCGCATAGGAGCAGAGGGTAACTGACCAGACTAATTTTCTCTTAAGGTAATAGTTTTTGGTAAAAAAAGCCAAGAATACCTCGTTTTAGCTCTAATTTGGTTTGACTGAGTAAAGCCAACTTTGACTTAAAACTTAACTTAAGACTAATATAGCTATTCCAATCAAGAATGAGACATTATCCAGCACAATACTCGCGAATCATCTCATCCATAGAACAGTTTGACCCCGTATACATCCGCGCTTGCTTCAGCGCACTAAAGTCATGCTCAATCACATTCAAAATAAAATCTAGATACAAATAAAAGGCCAAGAATACAGAATTCTTGGCACTTCAGGTTTGATCAGTAAAACTCTGCAAAAAACTTAGGCAGTCCTACTGCATTGACCTAAGAGCAGTTAGGAGCATTATTATTGGCGCCTGTCACAATTGTAGAGGTCGTGATACCGTCGGCCACCGTCACACAACCTGTGACCCCTGTCCCTTGGTTGTCAATAGAGGTTGTTTTGGCGATAGCATGTGCCCCAGCACTAGTCGTAATTCCAGGCTCCTGGTATCCATCAGGGACGGAGACACCCAACTTCAGGGTTGTGACATCAGGTGCAAAATTTGTGTTTTCCAAACGATAGGCCTGTTGGGCACGGTTGATGGCACCGATCGTGTTCTTGGCGCTAGAGAGACGAGCTTTAGCCGCCTGGTTGAGCATGGAGGGCAGGGCAATGGCGGCCAAGATACCGATGATGATCACCACCACCAGCAGCTCAATGAGGGTGAAGCCTTCGTTGGCTTTTTTCTTGGCCAGCAGGTGCTGGAGGAATTTTGCTTTCAGTTCGGTTTTCATATTTTTGAGACTCCTTAAGTCAAGACATATTCGCCTCTAGGCATAACATACCCACCCCCTGCGGCAAAATTAACACCCCTGCTAAAAAGTTTCCGATTTTTTCCTCGCTACTACTGGAGTGCCCTCGGTAGGCGTCATTCCCAATCTGCTAAATTTGCGGTAGCTGGCTCGCGTGGTATCTTCGCCTCATGTGCAGTAGGCTAGTCTATAGTTATCAAGCCTGATCAGTCTCTTTATGAATAACCGTGGCAATGGCTTTGGCTGGGGATTTCTTGCAGGTGCCCTTTTTGGGGGCATTGCGGGTTCCCTTGTCACGCTTTTAGTCAAGGACAGACTGCGGCAAGCAGCTACGGGTGAATCTAGGCGACTGCGGGGGGATAAAGCCACTCCTCTCAACGGCAGTGATGACAACTTAATGGAGTCGATGCGCCTAGAGCTAGAGGCCAAAATTGCCCAAATTAATGAAGCGGTGGATGACCTGCAAAACCGCCTCAGCAACGAGGATCAGCCTTGAGCGGTAGGTAGAGTACGGCCGCTAAAACAAATAAAAGACTTGAGACGTAGGGATATTGCCTCAAGCCCAATCAAGAATTCGACGAAGATTTCACAAAATGGGGGACTAGTAGGCTAGACCCATGCTGCGGGTGGTTTCGGCACCCAAATAGACGCGAATACTCAAAAAGTCCGTCGGACAGGCCGTTTCGCAGCGTTTGCAGCCAACGCAATCTTCTGTGCGAGGGGAGGAGGCAATTTGACCCGCTTTGCAACCATCCCAAGGCACCATTTCCAGCACATCGGTGGGGCAGGCCCGCACACACTGGGTGCAGCCAATGCAGGTATCGTAGATTTTGACAGTGTGAGCCATGTGGTAACCGCTCCTAAAACGATCAGGATGACAGGTGGATGCCCTGCCGCCAACTCAGGAAGCCCCTAAGCTACGACAATAAGGGCAGTCTGGAGATAAATACCGAGATTTAGGATACCGCAGTGGTTGGTTGCGCGGCGGGGTGGATGAGCAAACTTCAAAGAATGTAACTTTTTTGTAAAGTCTGGTAAATTTACCTACTGTGGGGTCAATCTTAGTCATTTAATCCGTGGCGCTTGCTTGGGTTGCGGAACTTGAAAGGGTTCTAGGGATTCCAAGTACAGTGTAGTCGGATGCGTTGTGTGTGGTGGTCAATGTCTTGGAAGTGGTTGCCCCTTGCTGTGTGTAGTGCAGGCCTACTGCTGGTGCCTGTGCCTTCACCTCATTCCTTGGCTCAAACTTCCCCGCGCACAGATGCGATCGCTCCGTGGGAGATCATGAACTATGCCCGCGTGGTTCTGGAAATTGAACCCATTCGTCAAAAATACTATCGTCAAGCTCAGGTGGCTTTCCAAGGTCAAGTGCCCCGCAACTCTTGCTTTGGCATGAATCCCCAAAATATCCCCAGTGGCTTGGAGACCATCTGTGCTAACTATGTGCGTGAGGCAATGCAGGTGCTGAGGAAATATAATATGTCTTTAGAGCAATTCAATGCGATTACACTGCGAGCACAGCAGGACAGCGCCTTGAGTCAGCGTATTCAGGCCGAGATGGTGCGATTGCAGCGACCTTGAACCCATGAAACCCACTCAACCAACTCTAAGTATTATTACTGCGACCTATAATGCTGAGGAACACCTGCCACGGTTGATTGCGTCGTTGATTGCTCAAACCGATCCAGACTTTGAGTGGGTCGTTGCCGATGGCGGCTCTACAGATCGCACTTTAGAGCTAATAGAAGCAGCAACAGCTAAACTCAAGGCAGTCGTTGTCGACTCGCGACCCGACTTTGGGATCTATGATGCCCTCAACCGTGCTATTCGCCTAGCCTCAGGAGACTATTATCTGGTGATGGGTGCAGATGACGAGCTCTTTCCTGAGGCAGTTGCCCAATACAAGATCGCTTGCGAGGAAACAGGGGCGGATTTTGTTACTGCTAATTATTACATAGGAGAGCGTGACATAGCGTCTGTTTGGCAGCCAGCATGGGAATGGCGGAGGGGAATGCATGCTCACGTAACTGGTCATGCTGTTGGCTTGGCAATTCGACGCACACTACATCAAAGGGTTGGTCAATACTCCCGCCATTTTCCTCTCCTAGCGGATCAGCTTTTTGTTATGCAAGCAATTCGTGCAGGCGCAAGGGTTGCTAGGAGAGATTTTATTGCTGGGCGTTTCCATCCCCATGGAACCAGTGGTAGCGATCTTTTGGGATTGATTGTTGAGCTGTATCGGGTTCAAGTTCGTTTAGGACACTCCGTCCTTGTCCAAACCTTGCTACTCTTTTATCGGATTATCAGATGTTGGCCCCGCATTCAACAACAGAGATCAAAATTTCTGTTGTAATTCCTTTGTATAACAAAGCTAGGCATATTGCTCATACGCTGAGGAGCGTTTTGCAGCAAACCAGCCCAGCAGCTGAGATTCTTGTGGTTGATGATGGGTCAACTGATGCTGGAGCTGAAATTGTTCGCGGCTTTTTGGATCAGGGTGTGCGTTTGATTCAACAGCCAAATCAAGGGGTGAGCGCCGCCCGTAATCGCGGATTACAGGAAGCCAGTTATCCCTACGTCGCATTTTTGGATGCTGATGATGAGTGGTTGCCCGAGCACTTGAGTACTCTTCAAACATTAATCACGGAGTTTCCGCAAGCCGCTTTGTGGAGTACATTTTGTTTAATTCGGCAACATGGGAACTACTATTTGCCACCAAGCGGGTTGCCATATGGCTGGCGAGGCATGGTGGAGCGGTTCTTTGAAGCCCATGCCCAAGGACTAAGCATTGTTAATTCCTCAACTGCTTGTGTTTGCAAGGAGGCGCTACTTTCTGTTGGGGGCTTCCCTGTGGGTGTCAAACTAAATGAGGACTACATCGCTTGGTGGCACTTGGGGTACCAATACCCTGTGGCTCATGCAGCAATAGTTACTGTTATCTATAACCAAGATGCAGAGAATCGCTGCAGTAAACTTCCTCAAGCTGCACTCCCTGCTTCATTACCCTTTTTAGTAGAGTTGTTACACTCTCAGCAAACTCCTTACCACCACCGCCGAGGGATTAAGGCCTGTTTTCGCCGAATTGCCATAGCCACATTGATAAACACCAAAATTAATGCAGAGACATTGGATACGAAAACTCTTCTTCGCCTCGCATGGCGCAGTGGGTGCTATGAGTTGCTCCTAATCCTTGTTGTCCTTTATTTGTGCCCCAGAAGTTTCCTTGGGTTCCTTAAGCATAGACGCCATCGACAACAGCGACAGCAGGCTAAGGATCTGTTAGGCTGAGATAGCATTAAATAAATAAGCAACCCAGCTTTAACAAAACCGATAAATAAAGGCACGGCAGAACAAGAACAAAATGGTGTTACTGCTCCTAAACTTGCTGCTAAAATATGCTGCTTAATTTGCGTTTTCCCTCTAAATAAACTCTAACTTTTTCAGGTTCTAAGGTGGCAAAGGGCGGAGTTCCCCGCCCATTCAGCTAAAAATTGCGAGCCTTAGCTACAGCCACAGCCAGCGTGGCCACAGCCACCGCTTTCTTTGCAGGTGCCGTTGGCACAGGCTTCGGAGCAGTAGGGTTTGCCTTCAACCATGATGGCCTCGCTGAGGGAGACAATGCAGAGACAGTGGGGGCAGGCGCATTTCATTTGGGTAACGGTTGTCATGGCTTTTTTCTCCAAATGGGTGACACAAGGGAGGTATGCTTCACCTCTCCTTTAATATATCTGAACAGTTGTTCAAACGTCAATTAGTTAGCACCTGATCAACGCCTATGATGGAAGTATGAATACTAAAATTTTTGCTCCTTCTCATCCTCATCATCCAGAGGCTTTGGCACGAGCGAGCGATCGCCTGCTCTCTACGGAAAAAGCCCAACGGATGGCGCAATTTTTTGGCCTGCTAGCCGATGCCAACCGACTGCGGATTGTAGCCTTGCTCGCCCAAGGGGAGTTTTGTGTTGGCGATATTGCCGTGGCACTGGAAATGAGCGAGTCTGCCGTCTCCCACCAATTGCGGATGCTTAAGGCCATGCGACTGGTCAAGTTTCGTCGCCAAGGGCGGCATATCTTTTATCAATTGCTAGATCACCACGTCCTCACTCTTTATGAGGCGGTCGCAGAACACTTAGATGAAGACGCATCAGACACTTCAGGGAGTGGGAACGGGGCAAGATGAGGGTGAGGCAAGTCCTGAACCAGCGGGGGCAGCTTCTAAAATTTGGGTTGTGGTTAGTGTTGTGTAGGTGGCGTAGGTGCAGCCCGTAAACGCTTTCAATTCTGAACGCTCAGGGGTGGCTTGGAATTCAGCATACTTACTATCCGCATCGGTGATCTCGTAATCATAGTCGGGCGTATCACTAAAGCCGATTTGTAAACTTGCGATGTCAGTGGTGAATGTGGGATTGGCCAAACGGTAGGCCTGTTGCGCACGGTTGACCGCACCAACGTTTGTTTTGGCTTGGGATTCGCGGGCTTTGGTGGCTTGATTTAACATGGAGGGGAGGGCGATCGCGGCCAAAATCGCAATAATGATGACGACGACGAGCAGTTCAATGAGGGTAAGGCCTTTCGAGAGGATGAGCGATCGGTAGAACCAAGGCAAATTAAGACGGTAAGGAGACATAGGGCGGCTCTCAGGTTAGACTCGTCTTCACTCTCAAGTGTTCCCACAGATCTCCGTAAAATTACAGGCAGCTCCCCTATAGCCCCAGTAGTTTTTTCTTGGCCGCTTGGAACTCCGCTTCTGAGAGTAGCCCCTGCTGGTACATGGCCATCAGTTGTTGCAGTTGCTCTAAGCCAGAGGAACTCGCCGAAGCACTGGTTTCAGGTGTTGGTTCGGGTTGGGATGGAGGTGGTTCAGGAGCAGGGGACGTTGGTGTGGGGCTAGGGGCTGGTGTGCCTTGAGCCAATTGATAGGTTTGGATCACCTCTTGGAGAATGGCGGCTTCTCGCTTATATTCAAGGCTGTCGCGTCCTCCAGCTTTGTGGAGTTCTTCCTCGCGTCGCTTCAAGTAGTTCAGTAGATGCTCATAGAGGACTTGCTTTTGTTCTGGGGTTTCGGCTGCTTTGAGAATAACGGTCACTTGGCGCTGAATTTCCTCTAAGTCGGGACGGCAGGCCAACACCTCTAGGACTTGGGTTACTTCCTCCCAGTTGGCGGCAATGTCCACATCTTCAAGACCAACGGCGGTATGGCGGGTGTAGCGGATGGTGGCTTCGCGGGTGGCGCGGTTTTCTGCTTGTTTGAGGACATCAAGGGCGCGAGCAATCACCACCAGTTTTAGAATTTGGGGGTTTTCTGGAAAGACATCCCAGAAGGGGGGATCCTTTTGCAGATGTACGGGGATGGGCAAATCGCGGTTTTCTCCCCGCAGGCGGGCGCGTTTGGCGGTAATCATTTGGCCTCGCCAATCTTGGTAGGACTGCCGCAGTTCGGGCATGCCCTCAATACAGCGTAGGGAAAAGCCCCCCATCTCTTGGACAAAGACAATGCGGTGGCGTTCGCGATCGCCCAAGGGCTTAATGTCATCACTGGTAATGCTCTGGCCATTCGGTTTGACGAGGTTCTTGAGCAGCGGAATCAGTTTTTTGGCAGCCAAATCGGTAGTATTTTCACCGCCGACAATGGCGATATTGGTATTCACTGAAGGAGTAAAGCCAGCATCACGACCACTCATGACCGCTTGGGAGAGCAATAGCAGTGGCTTTGATTTCTGATAGGCCATGCGCAGGACACTGAGGATTTCCCCTTCATCGTTGCGATAAACCTGCAACAGGCGATCGCAGGCGGTGAGATCCCGCACAAGGCGGCTCTCTTCTGGGGCATTTTGCACGGTGCGCCGTACGGTTTCTTGGATAATCTCCCGCAGGTCACTTTCTTGGACATCCGCTAGTTGTGCCAAATCCAATAGGCGCATCACTTCATTGGCGGCGCGGGTTTCCTTCCAGAGGGGACTGGCCTCCTGCAACACCGTTGCTGCCGTTGTGGTACAGAGTTGGTTCAGGCCAATGGCAAATGTGGACTGCACCCCGGTATTGGCACCCGCATAGCGTTCCACCAAGTCTTGATAGAGGCCATTGAGTTCTTGGCGATCGTAGAGCTTCACCCCATTGATTCGCAGGGCATCGGCACTATCCGCTTGACTATCGGCCATCGCCTTGAAACCATCCCGTAAATTGAGGAGCCGCTGGTTGAGCTTGGCAAGACGTGCCTCCATCCCTTGCAGCCATTCCTCCAGTTTGCCCATCACCTCTTTGGCCAGAATGCGGGCTTTGGCTTGAATGATGGCATTGAAACTGCCCTCAATCCCCTCTAGGGCCTGCTGGCAAAATTCCTCCATTTTGGCTTGCTTGGAGATGCCAAAGAGAGTGCTAAAGTGCTGGATGTCCTGCAGGGCATTTTCGTATTGTCGCTGACGATTGGTGATATTGGGTTGCCAAGTATGCTGAATTTCGCGGTCGTACTTTTCTGCTTGGCTCATAAAAATTTGGCGAATTTGCTGCAGAAAGGCATTGGCAAACTTCAGCCCCCGATTGCGATCTTCAACAATGCGGTAGAACTCCTCCTCAAGACTTTGGCGAGCCTGCTGGATAATTTGATTGCGGTTGTCGTACATGCGCTGCAAAAAGTCACCGTGGAGACGCTCATCGGGGCTAAGTTCGCGCAGGTGGGCAGCACGGTAATTGTCCACCTGTTCACCCAGCCAAGGCACAAATTGCAAAATTTTGCCTCTTTCGGCACCAATCATGCCCCCTACCCCCTGTTGGGTACATTCAAGGCGGTTTTCACGGCTAATTTGATTGCGTAGATCGTTAACCCAGCGGGAAATTTCCTGCATGTAGGGGCGATCGCCCGCTGCTGCTAAGGCCAGTACCAAATCCACATCCAGCAAGTTCATGGGTTTCAGGAGACTCTGGGTCACCTCTAAAAGCTGGGGTGGCAATTGCACCGATTCGTTCAGCCACCAGTGAATAAAGTCTTGGCAAAGGCGATAGGTCAAGGAGGCGCGAATTTGGGCAATGGGAATTTCGACACTGGAGAGGCCAAAGGCCATAAAGCTCTTGGGATAGCCCCGCCCCCCGGCATCCTGAGAGGCCCAAGCCGCCTTAATGTTGTCGCGAATCGAGCGTTTGTGGGGCGCAAAGTCAGAAGTGAGATCCAAAAAGATATTTTGGGCAATCATCTCGCGGATCTCATCGAGCTTGAATTCATTCTCGCCATTTTTGGTGCCCACGAGGTAGGTAAAGTCAAAGGGAGGACAATTGTAGCGCACTTCATCGCTGAGGCTGCTACTAAATTGCGCCACGTACTCGGTGCGGTAGTCGGCAAAGTAACTGAGTTCCATGAGGGCGGCATAGCCATTGGCCAGCACGCGATCGCCGACACTAATGGCCGCAAAGGCATTGGGCATGGGCACAATTCCCGTGACGAGGGGACTCGACTGCCCCTTGAGCCAGTGGCGCACACAATAGCCCAAGTCAATGAGCATACCGCTACCGGTGCCCCCAGAGAGGGAGCCCGTAATAAAGACATTTAAGCTGCTGTTGTTGACCTTGACCCCATAGCGGCTTTGCATATAACTTTCGTGGCCTTTAACGCGATCGCTGGCCGCTTGGAACTTTTGTTGAATCGCATGGTAGTTGCAAAAGAAGGCAAACCGACCACAGGCACGGATTTGACCTGCCCCAGCCTCTAGGGCGGTAATGTTGCGCTCCAGTTCCTTGGGAAACCAAGAGGCAATCCACGGGTAGTTGTCGAGGTTTTGAATAATTTGCTGCACATTTTTGCCACTGACACTGGCCCAGTGCTTTTCGTTGTCCTTGAGGGGAGAGCCGGCGGCGAGGGGATTGGTCACTTTGTAGTCGCGATCGGTGTCAATGGCGAGGAAGCTAATCACGGGAAACTGTTTCAGACTGCCGTAGGTTTCTTCCACCAGTCGCCGCACCCGCGATAGCACCTCAATGCCTGTACCTCCCACGCCAACAATTACTGTCGGAACAATGGACTTTTCCTCCACCTGTGCAGGCATGATTCCCGTCTCCGTGACCAGTCATCCCCATCCTAGCAAGGATGTCTACCAAGTCTGGAGTGGCCTGTCCATGAATACCATCCCTCAGGAGAGCAGAGAACCGTGGTAGTAGGAGACTCATTGACTGGGAACTGGTACGAATCCTCTCACGGCAGTACCCTGTGGATTTCGGGGCTGGTTCATTCCCTGATCGGCAGCAGGGAGCAGCCGCAGTTGCCAAAATTTGAGGCGCCTTCACGATAGATTGAAAGATGTTTGCGCCCTGAGTATCGTCATGACAGCTTCTTCTCCGGTTTCGACAACAACTGCCCCTTCCCTAACACCGGTGGCGGTACCCCGCCGGGATCTGACTGTGCCGCTGTGGTTAGCGCTGGCGATCGCTGCCGTTGCTACGGTGATCCTTTACATTTTCTTTTTGCCCCTTCAGGGCACCTACCTTGGCCAACTGCTCCTCAATCGTGGCTGGACGCAACCCGTGGCTGTCTTTTTTGCGTGGACAGTTTTGGTGTTTACGATTTTGAAGGCGATCGCCCTCGTTCAACAAGCACCCAGCCTGCGGCAAATCTGGATTCCCGCCAACTACCCCTTCACCTCAATGCGGGATATTTTGCAACTGCAGCAAACCCTTGCCCAACGGCGGACGCTGCTGCCCAATCGCTGTGCCCGTGTTTTAGGCGCGTTTCTCAGTAGTGGCCAGCGAGAGATTGCCGTTGAAGCCGCCGCAGAAGAGAGTGGCAGTGCCGCAGCCGCCACTGATGCCTCCTATACGATTCCCCGTGTTCTCGTCTGGGCGATTCCCCTGCTGGGCTTTATTGGCACCGTGGTTGGGATTAGCCAAGCGGTCAGTGGCTTTTCCAGCTTTTTGGAGACGGCTCAGGACGTGAACCAAATCAAGGAGGGGATTGGCGGTGTGACGACGGGGCTAGCAGTGGCCTTTGATACGACCCTCGTGGCCTTGGTGCTGAGTGTGCTGGTGATGATTCCGATGGTGATCGTTGAACGCTGGGAGAATAAGCTGCTGCTGCAAATTGACACCTACATTAACGATCAACTGCTGCCCCGCCTCCCCGTTACGAATACGTCCGCAGGGGTGGATCGCGACACCCTCCAAGACATGATTCAGGAAACGATTCGCACGGAGCTGCCCACGGAGGAACGGCTGCAACAACTCTTGGACAATTTAAATCAACTGGCCCGTGCCGTGGTCAGGGATCGGCAGCAATTTGTGGCCACACTGGAGGAGCGCCAGCAACAGTCCATTGAGCAGTTTGAGCGCCTCGTGACCCAGATTCAGCACAGCCAAGGGGAACTACTGGCGCACGTCAATCAGGAACAGACCGCCATTGCCCAAGAACTGCGGCAACAAAGTCAGTACATTGCTCAACTCTTGGCCGAGAGCGATCGCACCCTGCAACAGCGGTTACAACTGTTAGAAACCCTCAACCAAGCCCTGCAAGCCCTCGCCGATACGGGTAATCTGCAACTGCTGCTCGATAGCCTCAACCACACGCTGGGGAATTTGCAACCGGTACTACGGCAACTGGCGCAACCTCGACGGGTGACGCTGGTGGAGCAGCCCAGTTCCTTGGAGGGGGGCAATCCCTAGACTGCGAGGAACCGCTGAATCCCGTCTTGGCTGAGATCACCGGTGGGGTCAGAGGCCACAATGCCCCCCTTTTGTATCGCATAGCACCAGTCTGCCCCCCGCACAACGTGGAGGTGCTGCTCCACTAGGAGGACCGAAATGCCTCTTGGCTGAGATCTGCACCCATGGGGTAGAGCATTTTCTTCAGCACAGGAAAGAGTTCAAAATCTCCTTAACCCGGTGGCCATTGCATGGCTCGCCCGCCCAACAGGTGCAGGTGCAGATGATAGACGGTTTGACCGCCATCGGGGCCATTGTTAATGACAATCCGATAGCCATTGTTTAAACCCTCTGCCTCAGCAATGCGTTTGGCCGTCAGCAGCAGGTGCCCCAGCACACGGTGATCTTCCGGTTCTGCCAAGCTCAGTTGGGGAATCGGCTTTTTGGGGATGACCAGAATATGCACGGGGGCTTGGGGGTTGATATCACGAAAGGCCAAGCAAAGGTCATCCTCATGGACAATATCCGCTGGGATCTCGCGGCGAATGATGCGGCTAAAAATGGTTTCCGTGGTCATGGTTTCACTCCTCACAGAGGTCTAATGGTTTAGGGATCCACCCAGCGGCCATCGGCTTTGATTAATTCCACAAGGGCAGCCACCCCTTCAGATTCCGGCACCTTTTTCACTTCCTCACGACCGCGATAGAGCGAGATATAGCCGGGTTGTTTGCCCACATAGCCATAGTCGGCGTCGGCCATTTCCCCTGGCCCATTGACAATGCAGCCCATGACAGCAATATTCAGACCCGTGAGGTGTTTGGTGGCTTCGCGGACTTTGTGCAGGACTTCCTCAAGGTTAAAGAGGGTACGGCCACAGGAGGGACAGGCCACATACTCCACCATGGTGCGCCGCAGACCCAAGGCTTGCAAAATGCCGTAGCAGACGGGAATTTCTTTTTCGGGGGCTTCGGTGAGGGAGACACGAATCGTATCGCCAATACCTTCGGCAAGGAGGGTGGCAATGCCAGCAGTGGATTTGATGCGGCCATACTCGCCATCGCCGGCTTCAGTGACTCCCAAGTGGAGGGGGTAGTCCATGCCCAGTTCATCCATGCGCTTGACCATAAGGCGGTTGGCGGCAATCATCACGGGTACCCGTGAGGCCTTGAGGGAAATTTCAAGGTTGTAGAAATTCAAAGACTCGCAGATGCGGATAAATTCTAGAGCCGATTCCACCATGCCTTCTGGGGTGTCCCCATACGTAAAGAGCATCCGCTCAGCAAGAGAACCGTGATTGACGCCAATGCGCATGGATTTGCCCTGATCCCGCAGCGAGATCACCAGTGGCTCAAGGGTTTCGCGAATTTTGGCACCAATTTCCTCAAACTCGGCTTGGGTGTATTCAGTGCGATCGGGCTTGGGTTTCTCAAAGACGTATAGCCCCGGATTGATGCGTACATTGTCCACATACTTGGCAACTTCGAGGGCAATTTTCATGCCGTTGTGGTGAACATCGGCAACCAAGGGCACAGGTTTGTAGGTTTGGTAGAGGCGATCGCGAATCTCTTCCATGGCTTTAGCATGGGCAAGGCTAGGCACTGTCACCCGCACAATTTCACAGCCAATTTCATGGAGACGACGAATGGCGGCTACTGAGCCTTCAATATCTAGCGTGTCTTCATTGATCATCGATTGCACCGCCACAGGATGACCGCCCCCAATGATGACAGAGCCAACGGGCACGGGACGGGTTTTGCGACGGACAATGGCGGTTTCTGTCGGAGTAGCTTGAACAGGACTCGGCAGCGTTTGCATAGGATGTGAGTGGCCAAATTGCGCAACTTCTCCCTTTCAGGATGCCATAGAAGCGGCAAGCTGCGGCAGGCGATCGCCTCCCAAGAGATTTGCTATAATTTTCTCGAAACCTAAAAAATACTCAAACGTCCCCTTCATTGTTAGCAGCAGCCTTTAACAACCCTAACGCTGTTTCTAGCACCCGAACTGCTGTCGCCGGAGGTAAGTGACGCAATTTGCCAAGAATCTCAGTCACCAGTTGTTCTTCTTCGCGGTTGGTGACATCCGTTTGGTCGAGGTAGGCGATAAAACTTTCTAAATCCTCAAAGCCAAAAACACGACATAACTTTAATAGATTTTCAGTATTTGGAAATGAAGCCATATTTTCCCATTTTTGCAAGCAGGTATAGGAGATTCCCAGCTCGGCGGCAAAGGCACGTTGACTGCGTATCCCCCGTTTTTGGCGTAGCAGCCTAGAGAGTTGTTTTCGAGAGAGTGGACTAACCATGCGGAACCTAAATAGACCCTTGGAAAGGGCACTGCGTCTTTCAATAACTTTACATGTCAAGCTCATCAATGAATACCCCCACTACCTTGTCAAAAGTTGTCGCTTGACAACCTTATTGCCCGCAATTAACATTGAATTGTTGGGCACAGATTGATAACAGCACTATGCATCCTGAGGACATTAAGGCAGAATTGCGGAAACGGGGCTGGAATGGCGCTAAAATTGGCCAAAAGCTAGGGGTTTCCCGTCATTGTGTATCGGCAGTGATTCGTGGCCGCTCCCGCTCGGCAATGATTGAGAAGGAAATAGCAACGATTCTTGAAAAGCCCCTTTACGTTGTTTTCCCCGATTACTATAGTTATCAATCGCCTCCTGATTAATTTTTTCTACTTAGCAACTATCTTTAGTATAGTCTGATAATTAAAAAAACTTTTATTTTGGCAATCAATCTTCACCTAGCCAGTGTGTTCCTGAAATACTGCTTCGTGGCGTAAATGTTATCTTTCCCTTTTGAAAAAAATTTGATGTCAGAAATGAGGGGCACACTTAGAAATGAGGGGCACACTTGTTGAATATATCCGCCTCTTTCCTGAGCCGATCGCGATCGTGAACAGTAGCGGTGAAATTCTAGCAATCAACGATGGTGCCTCGCTCTTTTGGCAACAGGATGCAGAAGCCTTAATTGGTAAATCCCTCGCAGCGCTGCTGCAACAATCGCCGGAGCAGGTACAGGCATGGTTAAAGCTCTGTCAAAGCAATGCCCAGATGTTGGCTGCCCATTTTCCGATTCCCAACCCTGAGACGGATCAGTGGGTTATTGAAGGCATTGGCGTCAATCTGGATGATGAACCTGCGATTTTGACGCGGATTGTTCCTAGCTTTTGCCACAATCAGCAGTTACTCGCTGCCCAGTTGCAACAACTACAGGCCGAACTGGCTCGGCAAATTGCCCTTGTGACGGAATTGCAACAATGCCAACAAGCCCTAGAGCAGGAAAAACAGCACCTCCAGATCCTTGCGGAACGGGATCCCTTAACGGGGTTAGGCAATCGTCGCTTTTTTGACATAGCATTGAATCAGCTCTGGCAGCAGGCTCAAGACCAAGGCCATGCTTTGACGCTGGCTATCATTGATATTGATGACTTCAAGGCCTATAACGACTGCTGTGGTCACTTAGCGGGCGATCGCGCCCTGCAACAGGTGGCTCAAACCCTTAAGACCCATCTGCGCTCCAACGATATCATTGCTCGCTACGGCGGTGAGGAGTTTGCCCTTGTGCTCTCCCATGTTTCTGCTGATACGGCTCTACACATTGTTGAACGAATGCTCCATCATGTCCGAGAGATGAAAATCCCCCAAGGGGAGAGGGCACACCATCCCTACATAACAGTCAGTGCTGGGTTATGCTTTGTTCCTGCCAAGGCAAGTGAGGGCACCTTAACGGAGATTTTTGCCATTGCTGATGCCGCCCTTTATCAGGCCAAGCAACAGGGGCGCGATCGCTGTATTCTGCTGGAGTGGTCACACAATGGGTCTTCTAATCTTGGGGCTTGTGATACTGGTTGGCGATCGCCGCCACCTCCGCTAGGATAAACTTGAGTTGCGTTTCCGCCAATGGCTATGAATACTGCACCGAACTACTTTATTGCCAGCCAAATGACGATTGAGCCGCAGATTATTGTGGCGCAGAAATTCAAAGATACCTTGGGGGAAGACGTTTCTAAGGCGTGGGCAAACTTTGTCGATTCGGGTCAACTGTGGGCACTGATTATTGGTCTGGCCATTGGCTGGATCTTTGGCAAGCTCCTGAATTTTTAGCCCTGAGAACTGCCTGTGACCGCCCAACCCCAGCCTTGGAGCCAGCGCTTTGAACAAGCCCTCCATCCGGCGATCGCCCGCTTTAATGCCAGTATTGGCTTTGATATTCGCCTCATTGAATACGACCTCACCGGCTCCCAAGCCCATGCCCGCATGCTGGCAAAAACGGGGATTATTTCCCCTGAGGAAGCCGAAACGCTGATTCAAGGCCTAGAGCAAATTCGCCAAGAATACCGGGATGGCCAGTTTACCCCCGGTATTGAAGCAGAGGATGTGCACTTTGCCGTCGAACGCCGCCTCACAGAACTGGTTGGGGATGTGGGTAAGAAACTGCATACGGCGCGATCGCGCAACGATCAGGTGGGCACGGATATTCGCCTTTACCTGCGCTCAGAAATTGACCATATTCTTCGACAACTGCGACAGTGGCAGCGCACTCTTTTGGACTTAGCAGAATCCCATGTGGAAACGCTCATCCCCGGTTACACCCACTTGCAACGGGCACAACCCCTGAGCTTGGCTCACCATCTACTGGCCTATGTGGAAATGGCCGAGCGGGACAGCGAGCGACTGCGGCAAATTCGTGAGCGGGTGAATGTCTCTCCCTTAGGAGCTGGGGCACTGGCGGGCACAACGTTTCCCATCGATCGCCACTACACAGCAGCATTGTTGGGTTTTCGTGAACCCTATCGTAATAGCCTCGACGCCGTCAGCGATCGCGATTTTGCCATTGAATTTCTCTGTGCCGCTAGCTTGATCATGGTGCATCTATCGCGGCTCTCGGAGGAGATTATTCTGTGGGCCTCTGAGGAATTTGCCTTTGTCAAGCTCACCGACACCTGTGCCACGGGTTCTAGCATCATGCCCCAAAAGAAAAATCCCGATGTGCCGGAGTTGGTGCGGGGCAAAACAGGACGGGTGTTTGGCCATTTGCAAGCCCTCTTGGTGATTATGAAGGGGCTGCCCTTGGCCTACAACAAAGACTTGCAAGAGGATAAAGAGGCGCTTTTTGATGCTGTGGATACCGTCCGTGCCTGCCTAGAGGCAATGACGATCTTGATGGCCGAGGGAGTGGTGTTTCAACCGCAACGCTTGGCGGCGGCTGTGGAGAGCGATTTTGCCAATGCCACCGATGTGGCGGATTACTTGGCCAGTAAGGGGGTGCCCTTCCGTGAGGCTTATAACTTGGTGGGGCAGGTGGTGAAAACTTGTCTTGCTGAAGGGAAATTCCTCAAAGACCTCACCCTTGAAGAATGGCAAGCCCTGCACCCCGCCTTTGCAGCGGATATTTACGAACGCATTGCACCGCGACAGGTGGTGGCTGCCCGCAATAGCTACGGGGGCACAGGGTTTGATCAGGTGCGCCAAGCCCTCGCAGCGGCTCGCGATCGCCTTAATGATTTTTAATGAAAAATGGTGTCATTTACCCTTAGTCTGAAAAATAGACTGTACTGACGGTCGCTTTTAGAAACAAAACGTTGCAAATTTTTAAGAAGGATCTCGTGATGACGACGTCTCTAGCGACGAAATTGCGCGAAGGCACCAAAAAAGCCCACACCATGGCCGAGAACGTTGGCTTTGTGCGCTGCTTCCTCAAAGGCACCGTGGAAAAAAGCTCCTACCGCAAACTCGTTGCCAGCCTCTATCACGTTTACAGTGCCATGGAACAGGAAATGGAGCGGCTCAAAGACCATCCCATTGTTGGCAAAATTTACTTTCCGGAGCTGAACCGCAAAAATAGCCTTGAGCGAGATCTGACCTACTACTTTGGTTCCAATTGGCGGGAAGAAATTACGCCCTCGCCAGCCACACAGGCCTATGTAGCCCGCATTCATGAAGTGGCGAACACCGCCCCCGAACTGTTGGTGGCGCACTCCTACACCCGTTACCTTGGCGATCTTTCCGGCGGCCAAATTCTCAAGGGGATTGCTGAGCGGGCGATGAACCTACAAAATGGCGAAGGTACGGCGTTTTATCGCTTTGAGGCCATTAGTGACGAAAAGGCCTTTAAGCAACTCTATCGCCAACGCTTGGATGAATTGGCCGTAGATGAAGCAACAGCGGAGCGGATTGTGGATGAGGCCAATGCCGCCTTTGGGATGAATATGAAGATCTTCCAAGAACTGGAGGGCAACCTCATCAGAGCCATTGGCCAGTTGCTCTTTAATACCCTCACCCGTCGCAAACAGCGCGGCAGCACCGAATTGGCCACTGCTGAGTAGCCTAGAGGGTAAAGTTAAAGGCCTTGACCAGCATCCCCGGCACCGTAATACCTCCAAGGGAGCGGCGCTCATAGGTGTCGGTGTGGGCAATCCAAAGCGGGGTGTCTGTCAAGGCTTCGAGGTTGTCTCCCCAAAACTCATAGAGACTGTCATCAAAGCGCAGGTCTGTAATGGGTGCAACAATTTTGCCCTGCTCTACCCAAAAGCAGGCGTAGCGGGTCATGCCGGTCATTCGTCCATTGGGGCGATCGCTCCAGTTGAGGTAGTGTAAATTGCCCACATAGAGACCCGTATCGAGGGCAGCCAGCACCTCCTGCTCTGGTAGCGTGCCCGGCCAGAGGAGGGGCGATCGCAGAGTTTCTTGGCGGTTGGCACCATTGGCCACAAGGTGGTATTCCTGAGCGGTGCGCCGACTAATGAGTAACGTTTGCAATTTGCCGCGATCAATCAATGCCAAGCAAGGGGGCGCAATATCGCCATCGGCATTAAAGCGGGGCACCGTTCCGGTGGTAAAGTCCTCCTGCAAACTAAAGAGGGGAGAGAGGGTTGCCCCTTCCCGTAATTTGGCGAGGGCACTGCCGCCTTGACGATAGGCCGCTTCACTCACGGCTCCCCAAGAGAGCATGCCCACCAGTTCAGCCACCGCTGCCGGGGCAAAGTAGGTGCGATAGCGTCCCGCTGCTAACTGACGGGGAGGCTGTTCCAATTGTGCTAACTGCTGGCGATCGCCCTCAATTTGAGCTTGATAGATGACAGTGTCCCAATGGGTACTGGCATAGCTATTTTTCACCGCCTTGCCCGCCGCTGTAAAGAGAGAATAATCCAAGCAAAACGTTTCCGTAGCAAACCAGTGCTCCTGCCCAGCGGAGTTAAAGCTCCCACGAGCGATCGTCCCCCCACTGTAAATGCCCACAAAATCAAGGCCTTGAACGGGTGTCAGAATTGTCTCTACCACTGAGTCAGGATCAGGTAAGCGGCCAAGGTAGGTATCCTGAATCGAACCGGTATCCGTTGGTGGCACGAGGTAGGGATCCACAGGGAGTTGCACCGTTTCTGAACGCAATGCGGCCAACTGCTCTAGGGCAGCCGCTAGATCCGTCGTTCCCGTATAGGGAAACGAGGTGCTTGCCGTCCGTTGCTGCGATTGCAACCGCAGGGTCACCACCGTATCTTCTACGGTGCCAATTTGCCGCACCCGCGCCCGATTGAAGCGAATAAACTGGCTGGATTCACTGGCAATTTCAACGAAAAGCGCCTCTGTCGGTTTCAGGGCAGCAAACAGCTCATGGCTCAGGTGCTGAGCAGCAGAAAAGTCAAGGGTCATGCGGCGCAGAGTTTTTGTGAAGATTCTCAAAGGTATTCCTTGGTATTCCTTAGGTTAGCGCATTCCCCCCCTGCATATTCTTCAAGCGTCTTGCATTGTGGCTCTGCCTAGGGCACGCTGAGACAAGAATCCCTTAATAGTTCCGCTGCATGTACTTGGTCACGGGTGCCACAGGACAATTGGGTTTGCGGGTGGTGCGCCGCTGTATCACGTTGGGGCTGCCGGTACGAGCCTTTGTGCGCCTGACGAGCCAATACGATCTCCTCAAGGAATGGGGTGCCGAGATTTTCATTGGCGATCTGCAACAGCCCCGCGATATTCAGGCTGCCATGGCGGGCGTGGAGGCGGTGATTTGCTGCCATGGTAGTCAGTTACTCAGCCGTGCCATTCAGGCCATTGATTACCGTGCTACGTTGGATGTGATTCAGGCGGCTCAGGAACAGGGGGTACGCCATATAACCTTGATTTCTCCTTTGGCGGTGACGGGCGATCGCCAGCAGTCCCCCTTTCTCAAGGCCAAGTACGAAGTCGAGCAGGTGCTCATCAGCAGTGGCCTCAACTATGCCATTTTCCGCTGCCCCACCCTTATGTCTAGTTTGCTGCCCCTTGCGGAGCGCTTTCAGCAGACGGGGGTTTACATTGTCCTTGGAGATCCCCAGCACCGCCTGCAACTGCTCAGTCCCGAGGATTTAGCCCGCTGTATTCTCGTGGCTAGTCAAGCCAGCCAACCGGCCATTTTTAGCTTGGCACATCCAGAGGTCTTAACCCGCCAAGAGATTGCCGATCGCCTTGGTCGCTTTTTCAATAAACGCCCCTTTGTCATGACGGTTCCCCTAGCCGTGATTGACGGCGCTCGTCAGTTTTTGGGAGTGATGAATCGGGATCTTGAGGCCAGCCTAGGAACGCTGCGAACCCTATTGGCCTATGAAAGTCTCTGCCCTGCCAGTGAAATTGAACGTGCCCAAACCTATTTTCAACTCTCCTTTGAGTCCTTAGAGACATTCTTGGATCGCTACTTCTAGCCGCGAATATCCCCACAGGGGCGATCGCGATAGGCCTGCCAATAGCGATTAAACGTGGCCCAGTCAAAACTACGCGGATCCATGCGCTCCCCAGAGCGATCCACCGCCGCATGGGTGGTTACCCGTTGGAGATCAATGCCCGTTTGCGCCACCAGCCATGCCAAGGTACGGTACTGAGCATCGGTATAGCCCGCATGGGTAGAACCATTATGGCGACCTTCAGGAGGGGTTTCTAGGGAAAAGTGGAGGGCAAAATTGTTCACCGAAGGGGCAAGGCGGGGGTTGGTCTGCACCGTTTCCCTGCCAAAGACAGAGTTGCCCGCACCATAGGCACGCTTGGACCAAGGCACTAAGTGCAGCAGCCAACCCCTGAGGGTGATCAATTCATGGTAGCTGGCTTGATCTTCATCGCGGGGATGCGGTGTTTGGAAAAAGTTGAGGGTGGCTTGGGCAGAGGCCACGGTTTCATGGAGAACAATCAGGGGCGGGTAGGTCACCACTTGACCCCGCATATCGGTACGGTAGCGATCGCCAAAATTTGTGGGGTGGGCCGGCACACGGTACCAAGGGGGGGCGACTGGACACTGTTGGTGGGCTTGGCGCACTTGGGCAAAGAGCCGTTCATACTCAGCGCCATCACTGCGTTGCAGGGGCAAACGGCTATCCTGTGGCGGGGGTTGAGGCGGTTCAGGTGGCCGATCAAACTGGGGGTCATCAATGGACAGCGCTTGGCTGAGATCTAGGGGGGGATCGCTAGCGGGCATTGATCCGATGATGGCGCTCCAGAGGGACAACACCACCACGGTGGCGATCGCCAAGGAAATGAGAAACCGCCCGCCTTGGGAAGGACGCAGCATAGGCACAAACGAACCAATTTGGCACAATACAATCAAACCCTAAGCCGAAAATTTGGGATCAGCAAGCGGATGATTATTGTTCTAAAAAGTGGCACCCCCAGTGAAGAAATTGAGCGGGTCAGCGCTGAGATGCGCACTTGGGGACTCACCCCCGAAAAAATTGTGGGCAAGCACAAGGTAGTTATCGGCCTTGTCGGCGAAACTGCGGAACTCGATCCCCTGCGGATTCAGGAAATTAGCCCTTGGATTGAGCATGTGCTGCGGGTTGAGCAGCCCTTCAAGCGAGCCAGCCGCGAGTATCGCCACGGTGAACCCAGTGAAGTGGTGGTGCCAACGCCCAACGGCGAAGTTATTTTCGGCGAAGGTCATGATGTGGTGGTGGTGGCAGGACCTTGCTCCGTTGAAAATGAAGCGATGATCCTTGAAACGGCGCAGCGGGTGAAAGCGGCGGGTGCCAAGTTTCTCCGCGGTGGCGCCTATAAACCCCGTACCTCCCCCTATGCCTTCCAAGGCCATGGTGAAAGTGCCCTTGATCTGTTGGCAGCAGCAAAAGAAAAAACGGGCTTGGGCATCATTACCGAAGTCATGGACGCAGCGGATCTAGACAAAATTGCTGAAGTGGCCGATGTGCTGCAAATTGGTGCCCGTAACATGCAAAACTTTTCGCTTCTCAAGCGGGTGGGTGCCCAACCCAAACCCGTGCTTTTGAAACGGGGGATGTCTGCCACCATCGAGGAATGGCTGATGGCTGCTGAGTACATTTTGGCGGCAGGGAACCCCAATGTGATTCTCTGTGAACGGGGCATTCGCACCTTTGACCGTGAATATACCCGCAATACCTTGGATTTAGCAGCGATTCCGGTGCTGCGCAAGCTCACCCATCTGCCGATTATGATTGACCCCAGTCATGGCACCGGCTGGGCAGAATTTGTACCTGCCATGGCCAAAGCCGCCGTGGCCGCAGGTGCCGATGCCCTGATGATTGAAGTGCACCCCAACCCAGCAAAAGCCCTCTCCGATGGTGCCCAATCCCTCACGCCGGATCAGTTTGATGAGTTGATGCAGGCCTTGCAACGTCCCCTTGTGAGTCTCAGTCGATAGGCTGCCGAGATGACCGATATGCTGGTCAAGCTCTACGAGCTAGCGGTGGATTGGCCCGCCGTCATGGCGCATCAGCAGCAGGGGATTCACTACCGCCAGCCTTTGGGGTCAGAAGTGGATGGCATTGTCCAGTGGGTGGGCGATCGCTTTAGTGCCGGTTGGCGCAGTGAAGTGGCTCTTGCCTTGAGTCAGCGTCCGCCACGGGGACTGATTGCCGTTGAAAATGGCGAACTTCTAGGCTTTGCCTGCTACGATGCAGCCGCCCTGGGACTGTTTGGGCCAATGGCTGTGGCCGAACCCTATCGCGGGCGGGGGATTGGTCGCCTGCTGTTGCAGTTAACCTTGGCTCAGATGCAGGCAGCGGGCTATGCCTATGCCGTGATTGGCTGGGTTTCCTCAGAGGACTTTTATGCAAAGACCGTTGGTGCCATGCCGATTCCCAATTCGCGGCCCGGACTCTGGCAAACGGCCTTAAACCTTGGGCAGTTGACTAACCCGTCAGGCTCTTAACGAGGAGGCCAAGGACAAATCCCAAACCAGCAAAGCGGACAAAGTGCCAAAAGTTTTCTTGAGCCAGAATGTCCTGCCAGCATTCCCGCGCTGCTTCCCCTAAATGGAACAGGAGGGTCAGGCCAAACTCCGCCTCTAGTTGCCGCAGCTCTTGGACGAGGCGATCGCGCTCTTGATCTAGGGCAGCCTGATTACCTCCTTTCAACCGTGCTTGGGTGGCTTTGATCTGCTCGTACTCACGGTAAAGCTCTGCCATCCGTGTTTGCGTCTCTTCATAAACCTGACGCACCTCATCTTGGGGTTCCACAACCTAGCCCCCATGACTGCGGGGATCATCACTGCGTTGGCGGGCGAGGGGACTCGTGAGTTGGGACATTTCACCCGTCAGTTGACCGTAGGGCAAGGGGAGGTTATTGCTGAGGGCTTCAAGATTTTTGGCCATCACTTCCTTGGGTTGCAGGCCGATCGCCACTGCTTGGGGTTCCAATTGCCGATTCAGAAAGACAAAATGGGGAATGCCATCCACATTAAATTGCTCAATTTCCGGTAGCCACTTGGTGTTGTCCACATTCAGCATGACGAAGTTCAGGCGATCGCGATATTGCGCCTTTAATTCCGCCAAATCCTTGGCCATGGCGCGACAGGTGCTACACCAGTTGGCGTAAAACTCCAAAAGTGTCGGCTTGCCATTGACTTGAGCCTCCTCCCAAGGGGTGGCTTGGCGGGCTTGCTCGGCGAGGGTGAGGGGTTGATTGCTACTGCGCAGACCCGCCAATAGGGCAAGACTAATGAGAATGGCGACAACAGCAATCACAAAATTCCGTAACCGTTGACCACTGGCTGCCGTTGCTGCTCCCATAGGGCATTCCTTGCACGTCTTAACACGTTGATCCTAGCGGATTTTCTTCCCAAGAGTTGCCCCATGTTGACGTACAGCGCTTTTCACAGGGATTGAACGGCCTTGAAAGGGTCAAACTTCTTTGACACTCATCCCGCTAACGCTAGGCGTATAGCAGGAGATTCCCCGTTCACAGAGTCATAGAACAAGCTCCTATCCGCTTTGTGTACCGTTTTTTAGAAACAGGCTATACCTTTGCTATGATAGATATTCTGGAACTTGGGCGGTTAACTCAGTTGGTAGAGTATCTCGTTTACACCGAGGCTGTCGGGGGTTCGAGTCCCTCACCGCCCATCAAGGATTCCCTAAGACTCTTCGCTATCTTTAATCTGAGATTGCCGCTGCTGGCGTAACCATGTGGCTTCATCCAAGCTGTCTTTGGCCACGACGATGTACTCATTCTCTTGGCGATCGATAATTAAAATCTCCTGACCATGCTGGGGGGTGACCGTTGCCCAAGGGGGGAGCACTGCCGGCAGAATCAGCCGATTGCGATTGGCATCCAAAACACTCACTTGGCCAATACCAGTACCACTGCGGGGAATATGGGCAGAACTGACGTGGCCACTGCACCCCAGCAGGCGATCGCGACTGGTATCTTCACTAAACTGCGCAAAAATTTGCCCCAAAGGCCGTGAACACAGCCCCCCAATTGTTAGCGCCAACAGCAGTGCCGCGATCGCAATCACCCCAGACCACACCACCCTCGGCCAACTGCCACTCAGGGTGTAAAAGAGAACATTAAAAAACCAGCCCAGCACGCCCAAAAGGCTAAAGTCTAAGGCGAGCAAGAGAATGAGGGGCGCTCTCCCCACCCCCAACCAATGCAAAATTGTCAGAAATGAGATGCCCTCCTCTAGATCGACCTCCACTTCCAAGGGATCGGCATCTCCCTCTAGCTCGACCTCTTCAGCGCCCACATCGCCAAAGATCACCGTCAAAAAGAGCAAGATCCCCATGCCCAAGACAATCCAGTAGGGAGTGTGAATCAAGTGAAATAGCATTGCCTTAGTACATAAAGGGATTTTCAGGCTCAGGAATCGGCGTTATCGTCTCAGCAACCAATACCAATTGGCGGCGGTCGTTGAGGGTTTCTGTGGTCATCCGACCTTCAACGCGAAACCACTGATCTTGGGGATAGGCTTGGCGCGATCGCCCCAATTTCACGGGCAGTCCCACAGGATAGGCATCCGCTGCACAACAGGTAATGACAAAACGGGTGAGCGTGAGATAAGTCTCTGGCAGTTGGGGACTATGAACCGCAAATCCCTCAATGCGAGCGGGCAACCCCCTATAGGCATCGGGTTCGGGATAGACATCAAGGGTGCGAATCCAGTCAATGAGCGTCCGCTCCTCAGGCCGTTGATTGAGGCGAAAGGCCACTGGACTATTGCGGGTCACTGTCAAGCCATCCTCGAGACCGCGATGAATGGCCGTGGCACTATTGAAAGGACGGGGCGTAATCACCAAACCCACGACTGCCGCGAAAATCAGAATACTGAGCGTCCAACGAGCCGGTAAGAGGGCAACATGCCGCACAGGTGTCACTCGCCCCCGCCATAACCGCCACCCTTGCCAACCACTCACAGCAACTAAAAGAAACCCAGCGGCGATCGCCAGTCCAAAGTAGTTGGGGTGAATCAGTAACCCCAGTCGCCCCTGCAACCAATATCGAAGAAACAACATTCCCCAGAGGAGAAGTGCCCCAACCGTCCACCACTCTTGCTGTAGCCAGCGACGGCGCATCATCATGCGTTGGACACGCGGAGAATAGCGATTGGAGGAGCTAGAAAACATCGGGCGGTGGAAAATTCGCCATCCCTAAACATTCTAGGGGGAATCCTGCCACTGCGGACTTAGCTCACGAAAGTTAAAGAGGGTGGCCTTGGGATGACATTGGGCACAACCATCGAGGGTGACGGGCTGCGGTACCGCAACACGGGGATGGAGGATGCGAAAGAAGGGCGATCGCCCGACGCGAAAGGGAATTTGGGCATCGTTGGGCAGGGGTCGCGAATAGGTGCGCAAATAGTTCCACAGGGGAACCAGCTCTGGGCGGGGAATGGGTTCGAGGGTTGCGCCGTAGTGATTGGTATCTTGAATCAGTACCTGCCATGCCGGAGTGGGCAATGTTTCCGGGGGGACTGCGAGGTGACAACTGCCACAGCGCCGCAGATAGATTTGCGCTCCCAACTGGGCATTCAAGGGCAAAACATCGACGGTACCGCTCCAGTCGGGGGTGGCGATCGCTGCTAAGGCTGTACCCACTAGGGCACAGAGCATCAAAAGAACTACCCCTACCCCCCAGCGCCAGTGTTGTCTAATCTTGGATATACTCAAGCCCTTCATCCAAACAAAACTGTGCCCGCATCAATTCACGACCGAGATAGGCCGCATGGTCAAACATCGTCACCAGTTGGCGATCCTTTTCAAAGAGTTCAATACACAACTCCTTGGCTGTTCGACCGCTGAGTACTAGATCGGGTTCCCGCGTTACTTTCCCTTTGGTGGGAATGGGTTCTCCCGTATCGGGATCCACCGCTAAGCCCTTCTCATTGATGTCATTGGGATAGTGTTTCATCCAGATCAGTTCTTGCGCAGGGTCAATGTAGATAATGAAATACCCTGCCGGATCGAGATGAATAAATCGCTGCGATAGCTTGTTGTCAAGCGCCGTGCGTTCTGCTTTGCTCAACGCCTATCTTTCCTCTAATGGATTCACTCTTTATTGTACGGCGAACTCGACTGGAATCTGCGAGCCGAGCCTTGAGTTTTGGGACATTCGCGTTATAATGAAAATTACGCAAAAATTTCGGCTCAGTAGCTCAGTGGTTAGAGCAGGGGACTCATAAGCCCAAGGTCGCAGGTTCAAATCCCGCCTGAGCCACTTCTTATGACGATTCAAACTATACGGTTGCTGCCTCTAGCTCGACTCCTTCTAGCAGGTCATTCACGGGGAAGCGATCGAGGAGGTAGCGTGCCTGCTGGGCGCTTTGGCGGAGTTGGGGACTGGTGTGGGGCGCATGGGGAATCTGGGAAAGAAAATCGAGGGTGCGCCGCAGCAACCGCACAATATCGCCGGCATCGAGATTGGTTTCAGTGCACAATTCATTCCACGGCGTGCCCAAGGCCCACTGCTCTACCAAGCCAATGAGATCCCACTCGTACCAGAGGGGAAAGATGATGTGATGGCGACGCTGCACCTGAAACAGTCGGCGGCGAATCGGACTAAGGGCGGCAAGGCGTTCTTCCACTTCACTGGGAATGGGGTAGTTGCACCAACTGTCGGAACGGGGCGTTTCAGTCACTAGAGCTGCGATCGCTGCCGCCAAGAGGTGGGGGGGCAAGTCATCGAGTTCGCCAGAGGCCAAGGCCAGAGCCAACCACAGTTCATTTTCGCCGCGCAGAGCAGCGGCCATTTCCCCAAGGGGGGTGGGGGTTAGGTCGTTGAGGCCACCAAAGTCCTGCAGGGCAGCAATGAGGGCAAGAAATTGCTCCCAGTGGCGTTGGGACTGTTGCTGGAGCTTGTGCTGGCGATCGCGCAGTTCCGTTTGTAGCCGTTCTTCGCGACGAACTAAGCGTAGCAGCGAATGGACATTTTGCGGCAGACTGGCTTGGAGTTGCATGAGTTTGGCCTCAAGGTCAGCGATTTTAGCGGCTTGGGCCGCCACTTCCGGCGCGGCTAAGACAGGTGGCAGATCCGGGAGGGTACCGAGGTAGTGATTCGCCTCATTGCAGGGATAACTTTCCCCTAGGCGCAGTTTCATTGCCTCTGGGGGCGGGGGGAGATTGCTACAGGGGGGGCGATCGGGATAGACAGCCAAAATGTCATCAATGCCAACGACCCGAAAGCGACCATCAGCCGCAAGGCACAGCCAGTGGGGCAACTGCCCGGAACCAGCAACGGGTTGACAGAGGACGGCGGCTAAGGGGGGATGGTCTCGCAGGGGGGATTTGATATGGAGCCATGTCCCCGGCGGCACCGCCATCATAAAGGGGAGGAGTTCTTGGGCACGTTCCTGCTCCGCCTGCTGTTCGAGGATTTTCAGGAGGCGTTGATCCTGTCGTAGCCGTTCCCGCAGCTTTTGATACTGCGCTAGTTGCTGCCGATCAATGCCTGTGAGGCGTTGTTGCACGGTTTGCAATTCCGTTTCCAGTTGGGCGATCGCCTGCCGTTGGGGCGTGAGTTGCAATGTGGCCAAGTATTGACCAAAACTGCGCTCCACCAATTCCCGCGCTTCTTCGAGGGTGTGGCGTTGCAGTAGGTTCAAGACCATGCCATAGCTGGGGGTAAATTGACTGATTAGGGGATCGGGGGCGGCGGTGGCCAAAAATGCCGCTTCATGGGCGCCCTCAAAGGGGGTTTGCAGCGTCACCACATGACCCACGGTATCCATACCGCGGCGGCCGGCTCGCCCTGCCATTTGCAAAAACTCCGAGGCTGTCAGGAGGCGATGACCGCTGTCGGTGCGCTTCGAAAGGGTGGAAATGACGGTGGTGCGCGCGGGCATATTGATCCCTGCGGCCAGCGTTTCCGTGGCAAAGACGAGTTTGATCAGGCCTTCTTGAAAGAGGGTTTCCACAAGGGTTTTCACCACGGGTAGCACCCCGGCATGGTGAGCGGCAATCCCTTGGTAGAGGGGGGCAATCATTTCCGGGGCAACAATGTCCTGATGTTGTGCCAAAAAGGCCTCGACCCGCTCCGCTAGTGCTTGCTGTTCTGCCTTGGTGAGGAGATTCATGCCCAGGACCTCTTGAACCGCTTGGTCACAGCCGCGCCGACTAAAGATAAAGTAAATGGCCGGCAGCATCTCCCGCTGTTGCAGTTGGCTGACCACGTAGCGGATGCTCAAAAAGTCCCGCTTGCCGCCGCGTCGCCGCAGTTCGGGCTGGCCGTGGAGCTTCGGGTTGAGGCGTTTGCGTTGGCCGTCCAAGAGGGGGAAGAGTCCCTTGCCGTTGCAAAAGTAAAAGTGCAGCGGTATCGGCCGCCAGTCGGAGTAGATCAGTTCAGCATCCCCATGGACGGATTGAATCCAGTCGGTGAGTTGCTCGCCGTTGGCGATCGTGGCGGAGAGGGCGACTAGTTGAATTTCCTTGGGGCAGTAGATGATCGATTCTTCCCAAACGGTGCCCCGCTGGCGATCGTTCATATAGTGGCATTCATCGAGCACCACCACTTCAACCCCCGCAAGGGAGGTACCCACTTCGCCAATGGGGGTGCCGTAGAGCATATTGCGGAAAATTTCCGTCGTCATCACCAGAATCGGGGCATCGCGGTTAATCGAGACATCCCCGGTCAAGAGGCCGACCTGCTCTGCACCAAACTGCTGCTGAAAGTCACGCCACTTCTGGTTTGAGAGTGCCTTGAGGGGGGTGGTGTAAAAAACCCGCTGCTGCCGCGTCAGGGCACGGTGAATCGCATACTCACCAATGAGGGTTTTACCTGACCCCGTAGGAGCACAGACCACCACAGAGCGACCGGCATCAAGGGCAGCGATCGCCGCTTCTTGAAAGGCATCCAGTTCAAAGGGGAGTTGGGCAAGGAAGTCTGCTAGGGCCGGCGATCGCTCACTCATGGGGTAGGTGTCGGCTCCTGCTGCACCAGAACTTCACCCCTGAGGAGCCGTGCCGCCGCATCCAGTAATTGCTCCTCGAGATAGGGCTTGGTAAAGTAGCCCCGTGCCCCCAGTTGTGCGGCCATCTTGCGGTGGCGATCGGCGCCCCGTGAGGTCAGCATGGCGATCGGCAGATGGTTGAGTTTGGGATCTTTTTGAATCCGCGAGAGCAACTCCAAGCCATCCATGCGTGGCATCTCAATGTCACAAAAGACTAAGTCACAGGGCAAGCCAGAGCGCAGTTTTTCCCACGCATCTTGACCATCCCGTGCCTGCTCAACGCGGTAGCCTGCCCGCGTAAAGGTCATTGAGAGCAACTCCCGCACTGTAATCGAGTCGTCGATAATCAGCACCAAGGGTTCGGAGGCTTCCTCGGGTTCCGCAACATCCATGGTGTGACCAAAGCCACGCCAGTCGCGATCCATGCGTCCTAGGGACAGGTCAATAATTTCCAGCACGTCGGCGATCGCCATCGCGCGACCATCCCCTTGAACTGTGACTCCCGCTACCCCCACCGGCTTCGGCACCGGTCCAGACAACTGCTTAATCACGATTTCCTGTTCGCCGATGACCTGATCCACCTCCATGGCCACGAGATCATCGCCGCTGCGCAGCACAACAATTGAGACCATGCCATCGTCTTGGCTGCTCCCGCCATAGACATTGCTGCGGCTAATATTGCGGCTGTACTTGAGCAAGTCCCCAAGTTTACGCACTGGCAGCAGGCGATCGTGCCACGAGAGGACACGTTGACCATCTTCTAGGGTTTGGATGCGCTCTTGGGGAATATCCAGCATATCCTCCACACCGTCAATGGGGAAAGCAATGCGGCAGTGGTTATCAATGCAGCAGAGGGCTTTGGTAATGCTCAGCGTCAGCGGCAAGCGGATCGTAAAGGTGGTGCCTTTGCCCACCGTAGAGTCAATGTTAATCGTGCCGCGAATGTCCTCCAGATTTTTGCGCACCACATCCATCCCCACACCGCGACCGGCAAGGGCATCGGCTTGATCTTTGGTGCTAAATCCCGACTGAAAGAGGAAGGCATAGACCTCTTGGCGCGACAGGTTGGGGGCATCCGCCTCCTTCAGGAGACCCTTCTCGATTGCCTTGCGTTTTACCCGTTCTGGGTCAATCCCCGCCCCATCGTCACTGACGGAGATAATCGCTTGACTGCCTTGATAGAAGGCTCGCACGCGAATCAGGCCTTTTTCAGGTTTGCCCAATCGCCGCCGCTCTTCGGGGGGTTCAATACCGTGATAGACGGCGTTATTGATCAGGTGGGTCATCGGGTCAAAGAGCTTTTCGAGGATGCCCTTGTCAATGAGGGTATCTTCCCCTTCAATCTTCAGTTCCACCTGTTTGCCAATGGTACTGGCAACGCGACGCACGGCGCCCGGCAAGCGGACAGACATTTCACGGAAGGGCACCATTCGTGAGCGGCTCAACCCCTCTTGAACTTGGGTAGTGACTTGACGAAACTGCCGTGCCACCTGCTCCACTTCATCAATCACGTACTGGATGTCATCCGCTGCCTCCCGCACCCGCACGATCCGCTCAATCACCTCCTGAGAGAGGGTGTGGAAACCGGTAAAGCGATCCATTTCCAAGGCATCAAACTCGACCCCTGTGGCGTGGGTTCCCCGTTCCCCTTGGCCATTGGCTGCCCGTGCTGTCGTTACGCCCAACAGTGAACTCTCAAGGAGCGATCGCTCGTAGAGGTCTTGCATTTGTTGGCTGACATCCCCAAGTTGTTGGACTTGGTAGAGCAAGTTATCAAGAAACTGCCGCAGGCGTTCTTGGGTGTCTTCGAGGCTATTGCGGTTGACCACCAACTCCCCAACGAGGTTACTCAAGGTATCGAGGTGGCGTACGGGTACCCGCATGGTTTGCTCCACCAAGGCGCTACCTTTTGGCCCTGCCCCGGCTCGGCGAGGAGTGGCCGCCTTCGCACTACTCCCTGCGGGTTGGGGAATTAATTTCTCTAAATCGGCAAAACTATCATCCGCAGTCGAGGGGGTTGTTGTGGCCGGCGGTGGGGTGGGTGCCGTAGGGGTGGCTTGACCCAAGAGTTGCTCGAGATCCTCAAAGGCCGGTGGCGCCACCGTCTCTAAAAGCTGATCCAATTCGTTGAACGTGGCAGCCTCAGCTGGGGTTGTACTCGTTGCACTTTGCTCAATCAACCCCTCCAATTCCTCTAGGACGCTTTCGGGGGTGGCAGACACAGTGGCATCATTCATCAGTGCCTCCAGTTCAGCCATGCTGGCAGCTTCAGGGGAGGGAATGGATTCCTCCACCACCGCTTCGGGTTCCGTCATGCCTGCAGCTTCAGGAGAGGTGAAGGAGGCTTCCATGAGGGATTCTCGCTCGGCAATGCTAGCAGTCTCAGGAGCGGGTACAATCTCCTCCACTAGGGGTTCGGGTTCAGCGATATTTGCCGCTGTCACTTCAGGCATACTTGGCTCAGCGATCGCCGGTGCCTCGGATAGCGTTTCTGCCCAAGGATCATCAGGGCTTGGCGGAGCAATAAATTCCGCGAGGGCTTCTTCCGCCGCATTATCCACAACCAAGTTTTCTAGGGCATCGTTGAGACCCGGCACCTCTTCGAGGAACTCAGCCACATCCTCAGCAACATCACTGAGAGCAGGGATCTCAAAGTCCTCTTCTAAGGGAAGCAGATCGGGAGCCTCAGTGGTTTCCACCTCACCCAAAAAGTCTTCTAGGGAAGCAACTGCCTCATCAAGAGCGGCCATCTCTGAGGGGGCTTCCTCGGCGAATTGTTCAAGAAATGCATCCAGACCAAGTTCGGCGGGTTCTGCGGCTGCACTCTCCTCAAGAGGACGGTCAAGTGTCAAGGGCGCCTCAAGGGCCTCAGCCATACTTTCGGCGATCGCTGGCGGCGTGAGGTCATCGAGGGAGGCTTCCTCCACCTCCGCAGAGACCAGCTCACCCGAGAGTTCTTCAATTTCATCGAGAATGGCATCAAGGCGGGGTTCTGCCTCAGGCAACTCCTCAGCAGCGGTTATGTTCAAAAAGTCGGAAATCTCCTCATCAAAGGCCGCTTCATCCCCCAGCTCTAAACTGGCCAAATCCTCCTCAAGGGTGTCCTCCAGCCAGGCCGTCGGCAGCGCTGTGGCATCACTAAAAATGTCACTCAATTCTTGGAAATCAGTCCCACTCTCCTCACCAAAAACAGTGACACCATCGCCACCGCTGCTCATTGGCTCGGAAATCTCTTCTTCAGGCACCCTCACCTCTAGCGGAGCAACCTCAGAGGCCATTTCAAGGGGTTGCAGTGGTTCCTCAAGGGTGACGGGAGCTGATTCTAAGACCACAGGCTCTGGCGCTTCTGGAACAACAGCCGGCGCTTCCTCAATCACAGGGGGCTGAAGCGCCACTAAACTGTCACTGGGACGAATCGCACTGCCTTGACCATTGAGCACCAAGTCGCGAGCCGCCATAATCTCCTTGATCACCACGGGTGCCAAGGCCGTGAGGGGCTGAGCTGTGTTACTCACCGCCTGTTGGGCGATCGCCAGCAGTTCAACCCACTGGGGCAGCGCAAAGGTTTCCCCCAATTGACCCAAATTAGAACAGGCCTCCGCCAATTCTTGCCGCACTTGGGGCGAATCGGGCTGCTTAAAGAGTTGCAACATTGCCCGCAAGCGATCGGGCACCTCCGTTTGAAAGACTAAGCGGTAGCTGGAATCAGCAACGGGTTGCACTGGCGGCTTAACGGGTTCGGCCACAGGGGGAGAAGGCGCAGCTACAGGGGGCGCCACCTCTGCTCCTTGGGTCAGGTGGCTCAAGTGGGCTTGCAGTTGATTGAAGACTGGCTCCACCCGATTCAGCGTTGCCGTTGCTGTCTCCTCCGTCAAACCAAAGGGGCCTTGCAATTCATCGAGGAGTTCCCGCAGCGCATCAAAGGCTTGCAAAAAGAGTTGCTCTAGGGTTTCATCCACCGTTACGGGGTGTTCCCGCAGAATTTTGAAGTAGTCCTCCAGCTTGTGGGCGGTGTGCTGAATGCTATGGAGTCCGAGCATAGCTGCTCCCCCTTTGACGGAGTGGGCTGCCCGAAACATTTCACTCATCGCCTCGGGGTCATTGACCACCTGCTGGAGATTCATCAAACTGTCTTCAATGGTGGTCAGGTGTTCCTGCGCCTCCTCAATGAAGTAGCCAAGAATGCGCTTTTGTTGATCGCTTTGCATAGCCCCCTCCCGGATTGCTTAGGCTTGATCTTCAGTATTTTCAACGCGGAACCGTTCCACCGATGCCTGCAAGTTGCGCGCCACACTCACTAGACCTTGCAACGAGTCAGACACCCGCTGTGCCTCCTGAGAGGTGGCCTGCGCTGTCAACTCAATGGATTGCATCACCTGAGCCATGGCTCGCGCCGATTCTGTTTGCTCGACCGTAGCGTTGGTAATCGAGCGCACAAGGGTATCAATTTGCGACGACACTTGGATGATGTCCTCAAGGGAGTGCTTGGCCTGTTCAGCCCGCTTCGTCCCCTCAATCACCTGCTGTGTCCCTTCTTCCATGGCGGTCATCACCGCGCCGGTTTCACTTTGAATTTGCAACACAATCTGCTCAATTTCTTTCGAGGCTTTGGCTGCGCGGTCTGCCAGTTGGCGCACCTCATCGGCGACCACCGCAAACCCCCGACCTGCTTCTCCAGCTCGTGCGGCCTCAATACTGGCGTTCAAGGCCAACAGGTTCGTGCGGTTGGCGATCGACGAGATCACACCGACAATCTTGGCAATCTCTTGGGAAGATTCCGCTAGGCGCTTCACCTTGCGGGTGGTCTCGGCCACCGTTTCCCGAATTTGCAAAATACCCGCCACTGTGCGTTCCACCGCCTCACCACCACGGAGGGCTGTTTCTGAAGCATTGCGTGCCACCTCATTAGCTTCTTGGGCACTTTCGGCCACCCGCTGAATCGCATTGGTCATCATCTGCACCGAGTTCAGGGTGACGGCTAGCTCCTCCGCTTGCCGCAGAGCATCTGCTGAGAGACTACGGGCAAAAGTTTCGTTTTCTGCCGCACCGCGACTCACCTGCTGGGCGGCAATTTTCACCTGTTGCACAATCGTCCGCAGGTTGTGAATTGTCAGGTTAAAGGAGTCGGCCACTGCACCGAGCACGTCCGCTGTCACTTCCGCTTGTACGGTCAGGTCACCGCGGGCAGCTCCCTCCACATCATCGAGGAGTCGGATCACTTGGCGCTGTAAATCATCCCGCTGCCGTTCGTTTTCCTCTGCTTTTTTCTGGGCATCAGCAGTAATTTGCTGGATGGTATCCGTCATTTGGTTAAAGCTTTGTGCCAAGAGTCCCAGTTCATCGTTACTGGTGACCGGCACCCGCGCCGTCATATCACCGGCAATCACGGCATTACACTGTGCCTGCAAATCCGTACAGAAGCGCTTGATGCGGCTGACACTGCGCTGCCCCATGGCATAGACGGCCACCCCGGCGGTGAGACCAGCAGCAGTACCACTCACTAAAGGCGCAGGGCCGGGGGCACTAAAGCCTAAACTAACGGCACCCGCAGCCAAGGCGGAAAGGACACCGCTGGTTACAGCTGAGGTAATGTTTTGCTGGCCAAAGGAACTCGTGGCCGTTGAGGTTGCTGGGACTGTTCTAGCCACAGGACTAGGACTACGGGAAGGTGTTGGCGCAGTAGCCGCCGGTGCTGCAACGGGTACTTGCTCGGTAAAGGCTGACAGATCCTGACTTGCTGCAGGGGGTGGGGTTTCAGCGCGGCTAGCGGTGCTTTGGCTCAGGTCGAGGCTAAAATCGGCCAAGTCTTCAAGACTTTGCTGGCTGAGATCAAATTCATCCGGTAAAACTGCAAAGGTCTCGGTGCCGGCATCGGCCATCACGGTGGCCTCTGAGCCAACAGCCCCCATGCCATGCACTTGAGGATTGGCAATGGTCATTTCATCATCAAATCCCGCACCGGAGAGATCTGCATTGCCAAAGGAGAGATCCTCTAGGTTAAAGTCGGCAATGGATTCAAAGGGTTCAGCACCACCAGAGCTCGCTTCCCCTGCAGCGCTTTCTGGCGCCCCTGACTCTTTCGCGTCTTCAGTAATGGCGCCACGTCCGGAAAACTCAGACATGGCGATCGTTTGCTCATCCTCAAAGGTAGCGGGGTCAAAGGCCTCAGGAGACAGGGGTTCTGCCACAATATCTGGGGCTTCAAAAGCCTCAAGGGAAACCGAAAAGTCGCCAAAGAGATCGTCTTCCTCCTCGGCTGCATCAGAGGAACTTAATTCCGGCTGCGGCAACAATTCAATGGCATCTGCCGCCTCATTGGTCAACAAATCACTGATACCAGCGGCAGAGGTAGAGACTTCAGGAACATTGGTCTCAATGGATTCCGTCAGATTTGGCAAGAGGCTCTCTTCAGGAATGCTGGCTGCTGGGGCTTCCTCAATATCGCCAAAGAGACTTTCTGCCGACATATTTGCCGCTAGGGATTTCTCAAGACCGGGAAAAAGGCTCTCTTCAGAAGCGTTGGCTTCTCCCGATTCTGTAAGCCCCCCAAAGAGACTCTCTTCAGATACGGCTACTTCAGCAGCAAAGGGATCATCAAATGTTTCGAGGGCGGGGGGCGTCATTTCTTGAAACGGAGCCGCAGTACTTTCTGATGTCTCACCATCAAAAATAGGTCTGGCCGGTTCGGACGGGGTCAAAGGAGAACTTCCCATGAGCATTGTGACATCATCATCACTGATGGACTCTGTACCTAGGGGCTGCACGGATTCGCCGATGGGAATTTCTGGAATGTCCGCGACTGGCTCCTCCAAAGAATTGGCCGAAAAGGCAAAGGGATCCTGAACCGCCGCATCTTCGTCGAAGGGATTAAAGGCACCCTGTTCTAAACTGGCGCCAAATTCTTCCTCAATGCCGCCTACCTCAAGATCGTCAAAGGGGTTACTTGTCCCTAAATCGCTGCCAAAGTCATCAAAGTGATCAAGACTCAATTCCTCTGAAGGGTTTGCGGCTTGGGGTTCCACAATGGGTGGCGTGGTTTGCAAAAAGGTATTGTCCCCCTGCAGTTGGGTGTGATCTCCTTGCAGGGGGGGGTGGTGTTCGCCGCCGTTTTTGGCAGGTTCAGCAGCGGGAATCAAATCCTTAATCTTGGCAAGGCTCTCGTTGGCCAAGTTGATCAATTCTGGATCCGTTGTGGCATTGAGAACCGCATGGTACTGCTCTTGAGCCTCGCTGTAGCGTTGTTGACAGCAGTAAATGTGCCCCCGCAGCAGCCGCAGGTTTGGATCGCCCGGTCGGGTGCCCACCAACTGGTCAGTGATTTTGGCTGCTTCTTCATAGTTGCCTTGCACATAAGCGGCAACCGCTTTTTGATATTCTTGGGTGTGTTGGGTGCTGCTGGATGCCATGGGCTTACTCCCAGAATGGACGATGACGAGGGGCAGAGAATTCTTAGGGACTACATCAAGGAAGCTTTAATTACTAAAGTATGCGCCAATCCTTGGGAAAGATAGCACGGGGGTGTTAATTTTCCTAAAGTGACTGGTGTTGATGGGTTCCATCGTGACACTTGCGGGCGAGTGTCATTGAGATTCTACTTTTTCTAGTTTAGAGTCCCCAACGAGCACTGCGTAAAATGGCGAGGGGATCCAAGAGCTTAACAATGTCCTGTTGCTCGGCATCAAAAACCCATTCGCCACGGACAAAGGGAGCCATCTGATCGCTGACATGGGTCGCGGGCTTAATGGTGTCATTGTTGAGCCACTCCATGCCTCGGACTTGATGAACTGCTAGCCCTACCATTAACTCATCATCTTCAATGGCAATAATCGATAGCTCAGAGCGATCGGTATTCAAGGGGGTGTCATCGCCAAGAAACTTACCGGTATCCGCGACCCAAATCACCTGCCCTCGCAAGTTCAAAATCCCCAGTAGCAGATTGGAGGTATTGGGCACTGGCGTAATGCGATCGGGAGTCACGGCCACAACTTCGCGTACCCCAATAGCCGGTAGGGCTAGGGTATCACCGCTAGGGATGGTAAAGAGGATATGTAAATCCCCCTCTGGGGTTCTGAGGTCATCGATATTGCCACTTTCGATGGGGGCATTGGTTGCGAGTAAGTCTGAGCTACTAAACATTTTTTTAGCCTCGCAAGAGTTGCTTGATGGTGCCAACCAATTCTTTGGGGTCAAAGGGCTTCGTAATATACGCATCAGCCCCCTGTTTCATGCCCCAATAGCGATCAAACTCCTCACCTTTGGAGCTACAGATCACCACGGGAATGGATTGGGTGCGGGGGTCGGACTTAATTTGGCGACAGACTTCATACCCATTCATGCGGGGCATGACAATGTCGAGGACAACCACATCGGGCGTGCTCTGCTGCAATTGCTCCATTGCCTCGACACCATCGGTGGCAACGGTTACTTCAAAGCCTGTTTTCGCCAGCAATTCGCTGATCATTTCCCGCTGGGGTGGACTATCTTCGACAACTAAGACTTTACTCATAGGGGGTTACACGTAGAATTCAGGGTTTGCTTTATATTCTAAAAGCCTAAGAGGTTGACAGGTTGATGATAGCTAACCTGCTAACGGGGCGTCTCAAGGCCTGATTTTGGTTCTAGCACGTCGCCAAAGGACTCGTCTGTTAAGGAGGTCACAGGTGGCGCTGCACCAATGTAATGGTGCGTAATTGTTAACAATTCTTGAGTTGAAAAGGGCTTGCTGAGGTAATCAGTGGCACCGGCCACTTTGGCGCGCAGGCGATCGCTCCAACCAACGAGGCTAGTCAGCATAATAATCGGCGTATAACGAAAGCGAGGGGTGTGCCGTAGAAGGGTGCAAAATTCGTAGCCATCCAATTCGGGCATGGCAATATCGAGGAAAATCAGGTCGGGATTGAGTTGGAAAATGAGACTCAAGGCCGTTAAGGGGTGGGCGATCGCCGTGGCTTCATAACCTGCGGCTTGCAGGGTGGATTCAACCACTTGACGGACAGTGGCGGCATCATCCACACACACGACCCGGGGCGATCGCCGCCAAGAAAGGGGGGGAAATGTACGGGTGTGGCCATTGGTTCCCCAAGAACTGACTTGTAAGTACCCTTGATGGAGATAGGGCAGCAGGAGTTTGCCCACCGTCACGCCATCTCGTCCCAGTTGCCGACTCAGACGGCGCAAGGTGATCCGCTCGCGCACGAAGGGTTCCAGTTGGCGAAACCACTGATCCGCTGGATCGTTGCCTGTGGGTTTAATATCCGTCAGTTCGAGGGATTGATCAAGGGAACGCAACTCTGGATGCAGTTTTTTCCATTCCCGCAGATGACTCAGGCTGTCATTGAGCAGCATTGTCAGGGAGAGATTGTGCCATTGGGGGGTGAGGGGACTCGCACTATAAAACTTGAACCAAGCGCGATTGAGGCTAACAACGTCAAAGAGACTCTCCCGCAGCAGCGCCCGCCACACGCTATGGATTTGATTGAGCTTGCAGTGATCGAGGAGCCACCACAGGCATTCGTATTCCACCCAACTGGCACCGGCTTTGCTTTCGATGAAGCTATCGGGACTCGGCCAAGGAATGCCCTGCCCATAGAGTAGATCCTGCAACCGCTCTAAACTGTGGCTGTGGCGATCGGCAATATAAACCAAGTGACCATGACTCAAAAAGAGAAGCCACGTATGACCGGCATCATCTTCGAGGTAGAGTTCCCCGGTGCGCTGGCCAAGGGCAAGGGTTTGGCACAGCGTGTAAATATCCGTATCGTTGAGGCATCCTTCCATGGCGCTATTATAGCGATCGCCAGCGGGCTGACCGCGACACCGGATAGTTCAGTCTCAGTTAGCGCTGGGTATAGCTAGAGAGCAATTGCACCAGTTGCTTCACAAGGGCTTCCTGATCGCGATTGATCTGGGGAAAGTTAAAGTCATCGCGAATATGAACCTCAAAGCCCGGCACCACCTCAATGCGCTTCCAAGATTCTGGTTGCGGTGAATGGCTCGGGGGCGGTACCTCGCGGCGGCTGACACTGGGACTGACGCGTATGGGTTCGCCATAGCGATGCTCGGAGCGGTCTTGTACCTGTTGCAAAAAGGCCAAAGCTGGGTTGATCGGGGGTGGATTCAATTGCAGATGAACCCCTTGCTCAAGGAGTGCCCGCAGTTCTGGGGTGCTCATGCGATACACCAGCTTGTAAATGGCACCTGCGGTATAGCCCTCCATCAACAGCCGCCGCACCACCAGCAATTGCACTAGGTGGCGATAGCCGTAGCGCCCTTCGCGGCCAATGCGAGCGGGACGGTCAATCAATTTGCAGGAGGTGTAATGGCGCACCAGACGCGGGTTGACCTCTTCCAAAACACGGTTTTTGGAATCCTCCTGGGGGAGGTGCTGGGGTAAGAGTTCGTTGGCGATTTCCACCAACTCATCTAATGACCATTGATCCTGAACGTGGATGAAATCTTGAATTGTTGCCATGATGAGCAAACACAGCCTTTTTTGAACGAAAAAAACAAAGAAGTCAGTTAGAGAGGGATTTTCCTGTCCCAGATAGAGCGCAAGGGCGCCCCTAGAGCAGGAGTGAAACTATATTATCGTATTTTTTTGGTTCTGTATCATTTTGGGTCTAATTTAGTCTTACAATTATCAAGGAAAAGTAAACACCTGAATATTACAAGGCTACAGAGAATTCAACGCAACGTGAAGCTGCATTGTGACACCAAAACAATTTATTTGATTCTAGCATACAGCGTTTGGTGTTGAGTGAACTTGTCCCAAAAATTACTGGGATTTTTGTGTTGTCAAGCAATTTGTTGCAGAGTTGTTACAAATTCAGGATAGGAGACGGCTGCCGCACTGGCGTTGTGAATGTGGCTGGTTCCTGTGGCATTGAGGGCAGCGATCGCCAGACTCATGGCCATGCGATGATCGCCGTAGGTTTCCACATGGGTGCCTTGCAAGGGTACGCCCCCCTGAATATCGAGGCCATCACTGAGTTCAGTGACCTTAGCGCCCATTTTTTGCAATTCTGTGGCCACGGCCTTGAGGCGATCGCTTTCCTTCACCCGTAGTTCTGCTGCATCCCGAATTTCGGTGATTCCTTCGGCAAAGGCAGCAGCCACAGCCAAAATCGGAATCTCATCAATCAAGCGGGGAATCAATTCACCGCCAATACGGGTTCCCTTGAGGGCTGCCGATCGCACCCGCAGATCTGCCACTGGTTCGCCTGTGACGAGCCGCTCATTTTCAAGGGTAATCTCGGCCCCCATTGCCCAAAGCACGTCGAGAATGCCGGTGCGGGTGGGGTTAACTCCCACATTGGTCAGTACTAGTTCTGAATCAGGGGTAATGGAGGCTGCCACCAACCAAAAGGCGGCTGAACTGATGTCGCCGGGCACAATCACCTTCTGACCCTTTAAGACCGCAGGTCCTTCAAGACTCACCGTACAGGTGGCCTCATCCACGCTCAAACAGGCACCAAAGGCCTGAAGCATACGTTCACTGTGATCCCGTGAGCGGTGGGGTTCGCGAATAATGGTGGTGCCTTCGGTGTGGAGGGCGGCGAGCAATAGCGCTGATTTCACCTGAGCGGAGGCAATGGGACTGTAGTAGGTGATTGGCTCTAAGGGCTGCCCCAAAACGGCCAAGGGGGCACGGCTGTGGTGTTGACGCCCCCAAATCTGGGCACCCATCTGCATCAAGGGTGTGACGACCCGTGCCATGGGGCGCGATCGCAATGAGGCATCCCCAGTCATCGTAAAAAAGCGACCTGTTTGCGCTGCTAATACCCCCAACAACAACCGCATCGTTGTACCAGAGTTGCCGGCATTCAGGACATCCACGGGTTCTTGGAGATGGCCAATTCCCAAGCCTTGAACTGTGACTGCTGTGGCATTGAGATCTGAAATCTCGGCACCAAGGGCACGAAAACAGGCGGCGGTACTACAGGTATCTTCACCCACGAGCAGGCCTTCAATATGGGTAGTGCCCTCTGCCATTGCTCCCAACATCAGGGCACGGTGGGAAATGGATTTATCTCCCGGTACTTGGAGGGTGCCCTGCAGGGGATGGCCATCGGCCTGAATTTGCCAAGTGTCGTCGGATGTAATCTGAATAACCGCCATGGGATATTTGGATAAAACCGCGTTCTCGATTGTCCCACGTCTGTTGCGCTATAGCCCCATTGAGCGCTTCAGTTCCTCAAGGGCAGTTTGCAGTTCCAAGCGGCGAAACTCAGCTTCAATTGGGTCATTGAGGTCACTGCTCATGCGTGGTGGCGGTGGGGGCGGTGGTGGGGGCGCACTGGCGGTAGGCACACGGTTCATGATTTCTCGCCGGCGATCGCGAATCTTTTGCAGCAGCTGCTGTGTCACGGAAATTTGATTGAGGGCGTCGAGGCGTTGCGTCCACAATTGTTCCCCCCGTTGGCGCAATTCGGCCTCCCGTTGTCGTGCCAATTCGGCCAGATCAGGACGCTGAGCGGCCATAGCGGTGTGGGTACGATCGCGCCAGCGGCGAATCTCGGAAACAAGGCCTAAAATTTGCTGTTCGCAGGTATTGACTTCCTGTTGCAGCCGCAGTAGCCGCTCTTGGGTTTCCCGTTCTTGATCCTCTAGCTCAAGGAGCAGTAGATTGAGTTCAAGCTGCGGATTGGCACGAATAAAGTCCTCGAGTTTTTGCTCTAGGAATGCATTCAAGTCGCGGAAAAAGCTCATGAGTGCCCCTTTTTTTAAAAACTTTGGCCAACAGTGAGGGAGCGCACTTCCCCTTGACGCCGTAGCACCGCCCGCTGATTTTGAATCTGTACCAGTTGCCAGCCGTCGTTGCCAATTGTATCGCCCACACTCAAGCGCAGTGTTTGGCCATTGCTTTGAAAAAGAGCCACTGAGCGATCGCCCAGTTCGAGGATGCCAACTAAGGTATGTTGGGGGGGCGCCGGTGTAGGGGCAGGGGGTACCGGTGTGGCTGCCGGCGTAGGAGCTGTCACCGTTGGTAAATTGGGCAGGGTCACCGTTGGCGCGCTGGGGGCTTGGTAGACGGGAACGTAAATGCGTTCAACCGTCGGGGTGGGGGTTGAGGGGGTGGGAACCGAATTGCTGGCGATCGCTGGCGATGCAGGGGTTGGGGGGGCGGCCCGTTGGCTGAGCAGCTGAAGGGAGGTTTGCAGATACTCAGCGAAGGCAATGTCCGCAGGGCTGGTGGTTGTGGTCACCGTAGCGTCAGGGGCAACTGCAACTGGTTGGCGATTCAGACTGATCCAAAGGCCAACTCCTAGGACAAAGGAGGCAATGCCAACCCCCATCAAAAAGCGATCGCCCCAAGAAAAGGTCTGCTCTGGTTCCGATCGGCGCAGCCAGCGAGAAGGTTCCACCGGTGGTGGGGGCGGAGGAGGAGGTGTCGTTGCTTCAAAGGGGACGAGGAGGGAAGGTTCCGGTTCTAAAACCGCTGCTAGGGATTCTGGCTCATTGAGGTCGGCCTCCACAGCGGCAAAGACTTCATCCAGCAAGCGGTTGGCTTGGACATCTGTCAGACAGGTTTCCATGGTATAGGGGTCTGTCCTCTGCGGATCATCGCTCCGTGTCATCACCCATGCCTCACAATAATCACCAAAAACGCCCTACCTTGCCTATTTCTTTTACGATGGATGACTAAATTCTATGCAATCCCTCTCCTATTGGCCACCACTGCCGCTGCACTTTGGCGTGATCCACACGGTCTTTACTGCCTATGTCCAACGCTGGGGGTGCCTCTACCCTTGGCAACCGCAAACCAGCCATGTTTTCCATGGGGCGGCGGGCGTGCCCCTGTACGGTGAGGGGTATCGGCTTGGCCAAGCACGCGGAACCATCATTGCCACCTACGGCATTACGGGTGATCTCAAGAATCAATGGTACTTGCATACCCTTGCCCATTGGGCGATCGCCCGCCGCTTTGATGTGGTGCTTTTTGATTGGCGTGCCCATGGCCGCAGTGCTGAACTTTCTCCGGCGTTGACCAGTGATGGGCTTTACGAAGGCCAAGACTTTGTCGCGATCGCCCAGCAGTGTCAAGAACTTGGCTATACTCCTCCCTACTGGTTTGTTGGCTATTCCTTGGGGGGGCAGTTAGCCCTTTGGGGGGCGTGGTATGCCCAACAGCAAGGGACAAAAGAGATTGGGGGGGCGGCTGTGATTTGCCCCAACCTTGACTCCAACCGCTCCCTTGCCCACCTCGGCACGACTTTTTGGGGACGGCAATTTGAACGCGCCATCAGCCGTCAACTCCAACACTTGGCTCGCCACCTGCATCGCCTTCATCCTCAAATCTTTGATCTCAACACCGTTGCCCAGATTGACACCATTGCCGGTTTTGATGCCGCCCTCGTCATTGACCGCCTTGGCTTTGGCAGTGTGGGCGAGTATTACGCTGCCAGTAGTCCCTTGCCGCTGTTGCCGCAACTGACAATACCCGTATGGATTCTCTATGCCGCCGATGATCCCCTGTTTGCTGCCAGTCTGGTGCCAGAACTCCTAGCCATTGCCGAGGCAAATTCTGCCCTCACCCTGCTGATGACAGAGCAAGGGGGTCACGTGGGCTTTACCAGCGATCGCAAGTGTCAACGCCTCTGGGGCGATCCCGACTACTGCTGGGGGATTCATCGGCTCTTGGATTGGCTAGGGCAGCAACCTAGATAACCTACGAAAGTATAAAGGCGGCACCCGGATTCGAACCGGGGGATAAAGGTTTTGCAGACCTCTGCCTTACCACTTGGCTATGCCGCCCTATTTGGCGATTTCTCATTATAGCCGATAGCGCTCTTCCCATCGTTGATTGTTTTAGCTCAGTGACTGGATTGCTCAAGGTAACGCTGGATGGCTTCACGGGTCACTGCCGCCAGAGACATGCCCTTGGCCGCTGCTAATTCCTTAAGCTGCTGGTATTGATCGGCACGCACATCCACGCGGTAGCGCTTTGTCGCGGTAGCTGGAATATAGGTAGCGGCAAATTCCCGCAAGGCAGCCAAGCCGACGCGGTGGCAAAAGTCCCCAAAGGATTCGCCCTTGTGCCGGCGATCGCGATAAAAAACTAGCAATGGCTCTAGGGCTGTTTCCAGTTCGGCAATCGGTAACCGCTCAATATAGACCTCTGCTAAGCGGGTTTGATCGGGACTCCCCCCCAACCAAGTCTGATAGGCGCCGGGGACAATGCCAACAAAGCCCAATTCCGCCAAGTAGGGGCGGGCACAGCCATTGGGGCACCCCGTCATCCGAATCACAAAGTGCTCTTCTTGGAGTCCCAGCCGATCCATGAGGCAACGAATCCGCTCCAGTACCCCCGGAATTGCCCGTTCCGACTCAGTAATGGCCAAGCCACAGGTAGGCAACGCCGGGCAGGCCATGCTATAGCGTTCGAGGGGATCAATGGCATTGACATCACGCACCCCGTGCTGCTCAAGGATGTGCTGAATTACATCCTGTTGATCGGGAGAGACATCACACAGGAGCAGATTTTGGTGAGGCGTGACCCGCAGGGGGAGCTGAAAGTCTTTGACGATTTTCTTGAGGGCCGACTTGAGTTTGAAGTTCCCCTGATCAAGGATGCGGCCATTGGCAATGGAGAGGCCATAGAAGAATTTGCCATCTCCTTGGGGGTGCCAGCCCAAAAAGTCCTGATAGCGCCACGGCGGCAGCGGGCGAAAGGGTTCGAGGGGTTTGCCAAAGTATTCTTCCACCTTGGCCTTGAATTTTTCGACTCCCCAATCGTGGATCAGGTATTTCAAACGGGCGTGGCGCCGATTATAGCGATCGCCATAGTCCCGCTGGGTGGCCACGATCGCCTTCACCGCCTCATAGACATCTGCCGCTCGGACAAAGCCAATTTCATCAGCCATGCGGGCAAAGGTTTCTTCTTTGTTGTGGGTGCGCCCCAAACCACCACCGGCATAGATATTGAAGCCCTCAAGATGGCCTTGGGCATCTGTAATCACCACCAGTGTCAAATCTTGGGAGAAGAGATCTACGGAGTTATCCCCCGGCACCGTGACACAGCACTTAAATTTGCGGGGCATATAGTGATCGCCGTAGATTGGCTCTTCGTTATTGGGAAAGATTGTGCCATTGCCATTGCGCTGCCGTGCCGCCTTGACATCGGGGTGCTCTTCGGCGGAGATCACCTTTTCACCATCGAGCCAAATCTCGTAGTAGGCACCGGTTTGTGGGGTCAGCAGATCGGCAATGCGGTGGGCATACTCATAGGCAAGGGCATATTCCGGGCGATCGCGAAAGGGGGCGGGTGGCGCCATGACATTGCGGTTCAAATCACCGCAGGCGCCCAATGTGGATCCCATGCTGCGAATAATGGCCGAGATGGCTGCTTTCAGATTCTTCTTGAGAATGCCGTGCAACTGGAATCCTTGGCGGGTGGTGGCTCGCAGGGTGTGGTTGCCATACTCATCCGCCAAGCGATCCAAGGTTAAATAGAGCTGCGGCGGAATATACCCTCCTGGACTGCGGGTACGCAGCATGAACTGGTAGTCTTTCTCCTGACCCTTGACGCGGTTATCGCGGTTGTCCTGCTGATAGGAGCCGTGGAACTTGAGGATCTGCACCCCCTCTTCGCTAAAACGATTCGTTGGTTCTAGCAGTTCTGTGGCTAGGGGTTCCCGCAGATGTTGGCTTTGTTCCTTGAGAGCCTCAATTTTTGAGCGTTTCAGGGCAGCATCAGCAGAGGGGGGCGAAGCAACCATAGTGTTCTTTTTTCCAGCAGGTGAAAGTAACTAAAATGACGACAGCCAAAAGTCCCTAATCTTGATCGGGAAAGTGAGCTATCTCATTTTAGCGAACCTGTGGAACGATTAACAGGAGGGTTCTTCCTTGGAGGCACAGTCTTTTTGCCAGCAGCGTTCGAGGTAAGCATCGTAATACTGCCGCCAGAACCGTTTGGGATTGAGGGTAAAGCCCGGACTAAATAGCCGTTGGTTCAAATACTGCCAGAGGGGAAAGGCGAGGACACGACGCGTAGCCATAAGCACACCGTGAGCGTGAGCGATTCAAAAACTTCAACTTACCTTGATCATAGACGAGGGTTCTGGGGGGCAAGGGTCTCTGCCAAGTTTCTTAACGCGCGAGAAACCGTCCGAGGGGCGAAGAATGTTAAAATCTGTAAAGTTTTCTGGGATCACCGATGCGGGTTGTCATTGTTGGTGCAGGATTAGCCGGCTTAGCCGCCGCAGTGGATTTGGTGGATGCCGGTCACAGTGTCGAAATCTATGAATCCCGTCCCTTTGTGGGGGGCAAAGTCAGCAGTTGGCAAGATGCCCATGGAAACCACATTGAGATGGGGCTGCATGTCTTCTTTTACAACTACGCCAATCTCTTCGAACTGATGACCAAGGTGGGGGCGATCGCCAACCTACTACCTAAAGAACATACCCACACCTTTATTAATCGCGGTGGTCAGGTGGGAGAACTGGATTTTCGCTTTCCCTTGGGTGCCCCCTTCAACGGTCTCAAGGCCTTCTTTACCACCAATCAACTCTCTGCTGCCGATAAATTCTTTAATGCCATTGCCCTTGGCACCAGTCCTGTGGTGCGGGGTCTGGTGGACTATGAGGGGGCAATGCGCCAAATTCGCGCCTTAGATCGGGTCAGTTTTGCGGAGTGGTTTCGCCGCCATGGGGGCTCAGAAAACAGTCTCAAGCGCCTTTGGAATCCCATTTCCTACGCCTTGGGCTTCATTGATACCGAGCACATGTCTGCTCGCTGTATGCTGACCATCTTTATGATGTTTGCCGCCAAAACCACTGCCTCACGGCTGAATATGCTCAAGGGGTCACCGGCAGAGTACCTGCTCAAGCCGATCGTGAACTACCTTGAAGCGCGGGGGGCTAAGATTCATCTGCGGCGACGGGTGAAGGAAATTCGCTTTCGCGGCGAGGATCCGAGCACTTGGCAGGTGGAAGGGTTGGTGATTCCCCTAGGCGAAAAACTAGAAACAGTTACAGCGGATGCCTATCTATGTGCCTGTGATGTGCCGGGGATTCAGCGCCTGATTCCGGCGGCGTGGCGATCGCACCCAACCTTTGACAACATCTTTAAGCTCGAGGCCGTGCCTGTGGCCACGGTACAACTGCGATTTGATGGCTGGGTTACGGAACTGCAAGACCCCAGTAAGCAAAAACAGGTGGCGGCAACGGGTATTGATAACCTGCTCTACACTGCCGATGCTGACTTTTCCTGCTTTGCGGATCTGGCCCTCACTAGTCCAGCAGACTACTATCGCGAAGGTCAAGGCTCCTTACTGCAAGTGGTGCTTACTCCCGGTGATCCCTTCATCAAAGCCAGCAATGAAGAAATTGCCCAACATGTGCTGCGCCAAGTCCATGAACTTTTCCCCTCGTCGCGCCATCTGAACATGACATGGTACAGTGTCGTCAAATTAGCGCAGTCCCTCTATCGCGAAGCCCCCGGCATGGATCCCTATCGTCCGCCCCAAAAAACACCCGTTCCTAACTTTTACTTGGCGGGCAGCTATACGCAGCAGGACTACATTGACAGCATGGAGGGCGCGACAATGTCCGGACGACAAGCCGCCCAAGCGATTTTGGCAGGAGGTCATGGATGAGTTGGTTAGAGCATACGGTTCAGATTGAAGTGGCAGCCGATGTCGATCGCGTCTGGGCACTGTGGTCGGATCTGGAGAAAATGCCCCTGTGGATGAAGTGGATTGAATCTGTGGTCATCACTGAAGAAGACCCTACCCTATCGCGCTGGACATTGACCACGGGCAACTGGCACTTTAGCTGGCGATCGCGCATTTGCCGCCAAGTGAAGCACCAAATGATTCAGTGGGAGTCCGTGGATGGGCTGCCCAATCGGGGTGCAATTCGCTTTTATGATCGCCATGGCAGCACCATTGTGAAGCTGTCGGTGTCCTATGCCATTCCGGGAATTTTGGGACAAATGATGGATCGCCTTTTCCTTGGCCGCGTAGTTGAAAGTACATTGCAAGCAGATCTCGAACGCTTTCGTGAATATGCCCAACAAATGCAGCCCACACAGGTTTCCTGAGGTTGACTCAAAGTTGGGATAGACCAAAAGAGATCGCGATCGCCAGCAGGGCTGCACCGGGAAACGTGAGTACCCATGCCATGAAAATTTGCGCCCACACTTGCCAGTTCACTTCCCCTTGATGGCGATAGCCAGCACCCGTAATCGCACCCACCACGACTTGTGTCGTACTGACGGGAAAGCCCACCAGACTTGCGGCTCCCACAGTCAAGGCGGCACTGAGATTCGCTAAGCAGCCACTCACAGGGTCAAGGGGTGTAATTTTCTCCCCCGTAGTGCGGATAATGCGTTCGCCGCCGCCATAGGTACCGATCGCGATCGCCAAGGCACAGGCAGCCATCACCCAGAAGGGCACACCCGCCTCCGGTGACAGTTGTCCCCAACTCACAAGGGCAAGGGTGATCACCCCCATTGTTTTCTGGGCATCGTTGGCACCGTGGGCAACGGCCATCAATGTTCCGGAGAGAATCTGCAACCGTTGCCAGTGCTCTGGGGGGAGTTCTCCTTGCCATTGCAACCACTTTTCGACTAGGGTCATCAAACCGAGGCCGATGGCGATCGCCACCAAGGGGGACACGACCATGGGAATCACCACCGCCTCAACAATCCCCTGCCAATAGATGATTTGTGGTGACACTTGAAAGAGGGCTGCCCCCACCAAGCCACCAATGAGGGCATGGGAAGAACTACTGGGTAAACCCCAATACCAAGTGAGCAAATTCCAGCCCATCGCGCCGAGGAGTGCGGCACTAATCACGCCAAACCAATGGGCACCCAAGGCACTGCTGTTGAGAATGCCGGCTTCAATTGTTAGCGCCACCCGCGTACTCAAGAAGGCACCACCAAAATTAGCCGCAGCAGCAAGGATGAGCGCCGATCGCAGGGAAAGGGCACGGGTGGCCACCACCGTTGCAATGGCATTGGCGGCATCATGGAAGCCATTGGTGACATCAAAAAGGAGGGCGATCGCAATCAACCCCCCCTTGAAATCAATGGCCATGCCCTAGGCAGAGGCACTCACTTGATCTTTGTCCTTGGCGAGGAATTTCTCCAGTTCGGCAAGGGCGTCGGCATCTACCTTCGTTTGCATGGGGCAGAACTTCGGCCCGCACATGGAGCAAAACTCAGCCGTTTTATAGATATCTGCCGGTAGGGTTTCGTCGTGGTATTCCCGTGCCCGATCCGGATCGAGAGCCAGTTCAAATTGGCGGTTCCAGTCAAAGTTATACCGTGCCCGCGACAGTTCATCATCGCGATCGCGCGCCCCCGGACGATGACGGGCAATATCCGCTGCGTGAGCCGCAATTTTGTAGGCAATCAAGCCATTGCGCACATCTTCAGCATTGGGTAAGCCAAGGTGCTCTTTGGGGGTCACATAGCAAAGCATGGCCGTGCCGTACCAACCCGCCATCGCCGCGCCAATGGCACTGGTAATGTGGTCATAGCCGGGGGCAATATCCGTGACCAAGGGCCCAAGGACATAGAAAGGAGCTTCAGAGCATTCTTCCATCTGCTTGCGCACATTGAATTCAATTTGATCCATGGGCACGTGGCCGGGGCCTTCCACCATCACTTGGACATCGTGTTCCCAAGCCTTGCGGGTGAGTTGACCGAGGGTTTTCAATTCCGCCAATTGAGCTTCATCAGAGGCATCATGGAGACACCCTGGCCGCAGCGAGTCCCCGAGGGAGAAGGAAACATCGTATTTTTTGAAGATCTCAATAATGTCGCGGAAGTGGGTGTAGAGGGGATTTTGTTTGTGGTGATACAGCATCCACTTGGCGAGAATGCCGCCGCCGCGCGACACAATCCCAGTGATGCGGTTTTTCACCAAAGGCAGATATTCAATGAGAATCCCCGCATGGATCGTCATGTAGTCCACCCCCTGCTGGGCGTGCTTTTCAATGATATGGAGAAAGTCATCGGGGGTAAGCCGCTCAACGCTACCGTGGACGCTTTCAAGGGCTTGATAGACGGGCACCGTTCCAATGGGCACGGGTGAGGCATTAATAATGGCGGTGCGAATGGCATCCAAATCCCCCCCACCCGTGGACAGATCCATCACCGTGTCGGCGCCGTATTTAATCGCTAGCCGTAGCTTTTCGAGTTCCTCCTCTAGACTGGAGGAGTTGGGAGAGGCACCAATGTTGGCATTGACTTTGCACTTGGCAGCAATCCCGATCGCCATCGGCTCGAGGTTGGGGTGATTGATATTGGCGGGAATAATCATCCGCCCACGGGCAACTTCATCGCGAATCAATTCCGCAGGCAGGTTTTCCCGCCGCGCCACATAGTGCATTTCTTCGGTGATAATCCCTTGGCGGGCATAATGCATTTGGGTAACATTGTCATGCCCTTTGCGGGCAGCAATCCATTCGCTACGCACCATTGATAGAATCCTCTCTAGACAGCTTCCCTGCGCCAGCATGATCTGGTTCAGGTTCTAAGGGTTTGCTCTCAGCCTGCTCTGACCGCAGACACCCCTAGCATGTCGTTCATTCTATCACTTTGCTTTTGGGGGGTGGGGATCAGTCTAAAACGTCAATGCGCACAGGGCCGACACCGACACCAATGAGGCCAATGGCAGCCGCAGCCCCCCGCGAGAGGTCAATTTCCCGTCCCCCCGTAAAAGGCCCGCGATCGTTAATGCGCACCACTACTGAGCGGCCATTCTGGAGATTTGTCACCCGTACCCGTGTCCCAAAGGGCAGTGTGCGATGAGCCGCCGTCAGGGCGTCCTGATCAAATCGCTCGCCATTGGCAGTGCGGGCACCATGGAAGCCGGGGCCATACCACGAGGCAATACCCGTCAACTGCATCCGAATCGGTCCCATGGCCACAACGGTATTTGGGCTACCCTCTACGCTGGTTAGGGCAGGGGCATTCCCCAGTTGGCGGCGGATCAGGTTAGCAATGCGCAGGGCGTTTTCATCATTGCGTTGTGAACTATTGGGAAGCGTGACTTGATGGTTCAGAGTCAGGAGAGGTTCTTTGTCAGCGTAGATGCGATAGTTCTGTTGTTGGGCATCCCAACCCACGCGCACAAGGTTGGCATCAAAGCCCTGTTCGTGGAGCTGATTGAGGCGAGCGGTGAGAATGGTTGCCTGTTGGGCTGCTTCTGAGAGGGTGGTTTGCTCTGGCATTGCGGCGCTGTTGGCGGCAGCGACTTTGACGCCCTCTGTAGCTGCTACCCGTTGACCCAAGAAGGTGAGTACGGGAATCCCCCGCAAATAGACGGTTACGGCTTCGCGGCCTTGCTGTTGGTGACGATGCAGACTGGCGATCGCCCGCGTTGCTGTTGGGGTCGTGGATTGACGTTCCCCCACTTTGGTTGCAACGACAGCGGAAGAGGGGGCTGAACCTGACTCTATGGCTGGTGTGGTTGTGGTTGCACGGCTACTGGACAGGATTCCCAACACAGCCAACGTGCTTGTTGTCAGACCCACATAAAGCGTTTTTTTCATAGGCGTCCGTTAAAAAGGGCATCCATACGGCTGGACAGTAGGGCACCAACATCACACAGGGGTTACCCCTACTGGTGCCGTGTTCGCTCTCATCGCGGAACTGTTTCAACCTACCACGAAGGCCTAGAATCAAGCATCAGGGGCATTTTGTTCATGGTAAACATTTTGAAAAAGAATAAAAAAGCGCTGAAGGCGGTGAAACCTACGCAGACTGGCATATTAACGGAATTTACAGTTGACGAAAGAAAATAAGAAAATTTTATAAACTTTTAACAAATCGTTTTTAATTTCTGAAGATTTCTGTGACTCAGATCACCAAAAATAAAAATTTATCTAAAAGAGAAAATTTGCTTTTTGCGACCTTTTCTGTGTGCCATAGGACGATTTCTCAGCCAATTTTGTTTCCCGTTTTACCCCTTTTGGGATGCGCCTCTAGCCACTTCATAAAGTGCATTGCCCAAGGAATGGCTCTCTCCTCTAGCGCATAAAACGGGGATATAGTCCGTAGGGAGCCGAACCATGGAAGATAGGGATGACTTGCGGCGTCGTCTTGAAAACTTAGAAGCCGCTGTGGCTGCCCTGCAGCGATCGCTCGAGATTCTGCAAAGAGCCATTCTCCGTGAAGACCTCTCCTCTTCTGGCGTCCCAGAACCCGCAACACCATCAACGCCACCTGAGGAACCGACGGCGATCGCTCCTGCCCCTGCGACTGAATTACAACCCCCAGCGTCTGAATCTCCAGCGGTGCCACCGTTACGCCCAGTGAGGCCTTCCCAAGCTGACTGGCTACAAAATTGGGAACTGTGGCTCAACCGTCTCGGCATCGGCCTGCTGCTGTTGGGGATTGGCTTCCTCTTTCGGTACGCCGTTGAATTGGGCTGGATTACCGATGCGGTTCTTGTGGCCATGGGCTTTATCATCGGTACGGTGCTGATGGGGTTGGGCTGGCGGTTGCAGCGGCGAGCCATCTTTAGCCAGTTTTTGCAGGGGGGCGGTCTGGCGACCTATTACCTGACGATCTTTGCGGCCTATCAGTTTTTGACCGTCATGCCTTGGGGTGTGGCCTTTTCATTGATGGTGTTAGTGACCCTAGGGGCATTTTTCATCTCGTTGCGCCAAAATCGAGCCATTTTTGCGGTGATTGGCGTGGTTGGCGGCTTAGCAACCCCTTTGCTGCTCTACAACACAGAGATGAGTCGTCCCTTGGCCTTGGCCAGTTATACGTTTTTAATTCTCTTGGGCAGTTGGGCAATTTACGCAGTGAAGGGCTGGCGATCGCTTCTGCTGTCAGCTTTTTGGTTGGGATGGCTGATGTTAACGGTGTCTATTACTGCTCAACGGCTTGATCGGGTCGTGGCATTACAGATCATTCTGGCGTTGACTTGGCTGGGCTTTACGGTATTACCCCCTTGGTATCAGGGACGCGATCGCGACAGCGCAGGGGAGCTGTATCGCCCTCAGGGGACTTCCCCACGGCCCTATGGTCAGACGATCGCCCTCTTTAATCCGCTGATTGCTTTGGGCTTAAGTGCCTTCCTCTGGGATTGGTCGGCAACGCTAACGGGGCGGGTGTTTGTTGTTTTTGGGGTGCTCTACCTTGGCACCAGTCTGTTCTGGCGACACTTGCCGCAACCTTGGCGCTGGGTCTATAGCTTGACGGGACTGGTGCTCATTGCCCTTGGCATTGTTGTTCGTTACTACAGCAATCGCTTTATCCTCGCACCGCTGGCGATCGAGGGGCTGATTTTGCATTATTTGAGCCAACACTATGCCTCGCGCACCCTGCGGGTTATTGCCCATCTTTGGTGGGGACTGCTCGGCCTTGGTTTTGTTGGGCAACTGCTGTTTACTGCCGCCGATCGCCCCCCGCTGTTGAATCTGGCTTTTTTCTCCCATTTGGTGGTGCTTGGCGCCGCAGCAGTCAGTATCCGTTTTTTGCCCCCACCCACCCGCCCCCTCTACTGGATATTGGGCTATGGGGTGACGATGATCTGGATGCAGCACGAACTGGCGCCCTTTGGTACGGGGGCAGCCACCCTTGTCTGGGGACTCTTTGGCGTCGGACTGCTGATCTATGGGTTGCGACGGGACACCTCAGCGGTGCGCACGGTGGCTTTAATCACGCTGATCATTACTTTGGTGCGGCTTTTCTTCGTTGATCTCATCCATCTTGCGCCGGTGTGGCGAGTACTCCTGTTTATGGGGTTTGGTTTGATTTTTTTGCTGCTGAGCTATTTTTTCCGCGCCCTGTGGCGGCGATCGCCCGTGGAATCCTCTAGGATCAGTGAAGAAACCCCAACAAATGAGTCCGAAGAAACCCCATGACCCGCATTGCTGATCTGCGCCGTGATTACCGTCGTCAACGTCTCCTCGAAAGTGAGGCGGCTGAGGATGCGATCGAACAGTTTCGCCTCTGGTTTACGGATGCGGTCAACGCTGAATTACCGGAACCCAATGCGATGACGCTGGCCACCGTTGGCCTCGATGGCATGCCTGCTGCACGACTGGTCTTGCTCAAAGATGTGGACGATCGCGGGTTTGTCTTTTTTACGAACTATCGCAGTCGTAAAGGTCTAGAATTAGCCGCCCATCCCAAGGCTGCCCTTGTCTTTTGGTGGGCAGAGCTAGAACGGCAGGTGCGCATTGAAGGCACTGTTGAGCAAATTAGTGCAGCGGAGTCCGATGCCTACTTCCAGAGTCGTCCTTTGGGTAGCCGTTGGGGGGCATGGGCATCCCAGCAGAGTGAGGTTTTAGAATCCTACGCCGATTTGGAAGCCCGCCTTGCGGAAGTGGAAGCCCGCTATGGCGAAAATGTCCCTCGGCCAGAGCATTGGGGGGGCTATCGTGTTCTACCGACCCTGATTGAATTTTGGCAAGGGCGACCCAATCGCCTCCACGATCGCCTGTGCTATCGGCGCCAAGGAGACCACTGGCAGCGGGTGCGCCTCTACCCCTAGGATAGGGATATCTTTAGAGATTGGCTGAGATGCCCATGATTGCCGGTGAACTTATCCCCGCAGAGGGAACCATTGAACTCAATGCTGGCCGGCCAACGGTGACGTTAACGGTGGCCAATACGGGCGATCGCCCAATTCAGGTGGGATCTCACTACCACTTTTACGAAGTCAATCCAGCCCTCCAATTTGATCGTGAACAGGCACGAGGAATGCGCTTAGATATTGCCGCTGGCACCGCCATTCGTTTTGAGCCGGGGGATGAGCGGGTGGTGCAACTGGTGGCCTTTGGTGGCAGTCGCCAAATCTATGGCTTTCGCGGCGAAGTCAACGGTGCGCTCTAGTCGGGATTCCAAGCATCCTGTAGATTAAACAGTATGGATGACAATGATTTCCCCCTTCTCGACACTTCAGAAGATGCACTAGCGGCGCTGCCGAGTGAGGAGAGCGATCGCCCCGATCCCGAAGCCATGTTGCCCCTGCTGACCTCCGCCGATGTGACGGAGCGGATGTTGGCGGCTCGCGCCTTTTGCGAATTGCAGGATGAACGCGCCACACCCTATCTCATCAATCTCCTGCAAGAACCCTGTCCCCTTGTCCGTGTCAGTGCCGCCTATGCCCTTGGCCGTAACCCCAGTTTGGCAGCGGTGGATGCCCTCATTCAGCAATTGGAGCGGGACTGGAATGGCTATGTCCGCAAAGGCATTGTTTGGGCGCTGGGTAACTGTGGCGTCCGCTTTCCCCTGCCAGAAATTTATCGGCGCACCCTTGATCCCTTGATTCGTGCCCTGCAAACGGATATTTCTGCCGTGCGTCTCTGGGCGGCGAGTTCCTTGGGTCAGGTGGCAGAAGCTAGTGAAGAGGCGGCGACGGTTGCCATTCCTGCCCTTGCCCTTGCCTTGGCTCAGGATGCAATTGCCGCTGTGCGCAGTAACTGTGCTTGGGCCTTAGGTCATGCCTGCCGCAAAATTCCCTTTGGGCCTCTTTACACCCAAGCGATTGATCAACTCATTGCCGCTCTCCAAGACAGTGATATGGGGGTTCAAGAAGATGCCAAGGCGGCTCTTTTTAAGTTAGGAGATGCCCGCGGCCTGCAAGCGATCGCAGACCTTCAAGTAGAAGCCTTTAGCTAGGAGAGGCCGACACGATGGCCGAACCATTGGTGGAATTACGCGGTGTCTGCAAAGCCTTTGGCCATCAGCAGGTGCTGAATGATGTGGATTTAGTCATCTATCCCGATGATGCCTTAGTGATTCTGGGGCCTTCGGGAACCGGTAAGTCAACCCTTTTGCGGATTATTGCTGGCTTAGTCGCTCCCGATAAAGGCGAAGTGTATGTTGCAGGAGAGCGCCGTCAAGGATTACGGCAAGAAGGTCTCTGTCGGATGCGGATGAGCATGGTCTTTCAGCAATCTGCCCTTTTTGACTCCCTCACGGTTGCTGAGAATGTCGGCTTTTACCTGTACCAGCATACGCGTTTGCCGGAGGCACGCATTCGCGAAATTGTCAGTGAAAAACTAGCGATGGTCGGCCTCGCTGGCATGGAAGACCTCTACCCAGCGCAGTTGTCTGGGGGGATGCGCAAGCGAGTCAGCTTTGCCCGCGCCATTGTGGATAATCCCGAAGATCCCAATGACAACCCCTACCTGCTGCTTTACGATGAGCCAACGGCAGGGCTAGATCCCATTGCCTCAACAGTGATTGAGGATTTGATTCGCGAATTACGGGAAAAGACGGGGCATGCCTACGTTGTCGTTACCCACCAAAACAGTACCATTGAGCGCACGGGCGATCGCCTGATTCTCCTCTATCAAGGGCGCATTTGCTGGCAGGGCACCCATGCCGAAGCCCGCACGACCGATAACCCCTACCTGCGGCAGTTTCTCAGCGGCGATGTCAATGGCCCCATTCGGATCATTGATCAAGTGGGTACCGCTGCTCTATAAATAACGTAATAAATAAGGAATCAATAATCGTGGCTTTACACATCGCATGGCTTGGCAAAAAATCTCCCCCCTGCGGCAATGTCACCTATAGTCGTGAAATTACCAATGGGCTATTGGATCGCGGGTACCAAGTGAGCTTTCTGCATTTTGCCCAAGAGGATGAACAGAACGCTGAGAACGAAGGGGAGATGCCAGATGTGACGCTCCCTTGCCTCTATAAATCGCAAGTCTATACCCTGCCCTCCCTGCGAGCCAACAAAGTTCTGGTTGAATCCCTCAAGAAGCTCAAACCCGATATTGTCCACGCCTCGTTGACTCTGTCCCCGCTCGATTTCTTTCTGCCGGACATCTGCGAAGAGCTAAACATCCCCCTAGTCGCCACGTTTCATCCTGCCTACAGCGAAAAGTATCGTACCTTAACGGCGGGCACCGCCTTGATGACTTACCAACTGTATGCCCCCTTTTTGGCTCGCTATGACCGCGTGATTGTCTTTTCCCAATCACAAAAGGAACTACTGATTCGTCTTGGGGTTGGTGCTGAGACGCTGCGAGTGATTCCCAATGGAGTGGATACGCGCAAATATACACCGGGACCTTCTACGGCCAAAGAAGACTTTAAGGCGCGCTACCTCTATATCTATCAAGGGCGGATGGCTATTGAAAAAAATGTCGAAGCGCTGCTGCGCTCTTGGTGTGCAGCGGAAATGCCGACGGATTGTAAGTTGCTAATGGTGGGTGGCGGTCCCCTGATGCCCTCCTTGATGGCCAACTATGGTCCGGATCAAAATATTCTCTGGCTTGGCTCGATCGTTAATGATCAAGAGCGGCTACAAATTTTACGGGGCTGTGATGTGTTCATTTTGCCCTCGCAAATTGAGGGGTTATCCCTGTCGCTCCTAGAGGCAATGGCCTGTGGCTTGGCCTGCTTGGCCACCGATGTCGGTGCCGATGGTGAAGTGCTCACTGGAGCAGGGATTGTCTTGAATCCCCAGTATGTGAAAACCCAGTTGCAAACGCTGCTGCCCATTTTTTATCAACACCCGGAAATGATTCGCCTCCTAGGGGATAAAGCCCGCAAACGGGTGCTGGAGCACTATAGCCTCAGTCACAACTTGGATCGCCTAGAGGCCTGCTACCAAGAACTAATGGCTTCGTATTCTTTGGCGCGCCTAGCGGCCAAGGTGAAAAGCTAGCTCCCTCTAGTCTGGCAAACGCTCAAAGCGAGCATTGAGACAACACCATTCGTGCCGTCGCCAGACACTGCCCAAGCTCCAGCCCTGTTGTTCCAGTTGCGCCGCTACGCGATCCGCTTGATCCAAAAGAATGCCACTAAAGATGCCCCAGCCCTTGGGTTTCACAATTGCTGGCAAGTGGGGCAGAATCTCGATAATCACGGGTGCCAAAATGTTGCAGACAAGGCCATCCACCAGTTCGAGGACTTGTTCCCAACTCCCTTGCTTGACAATCAACTGGTCGGCTCTGATGCCATTGAGTTCAGCATTGCGTTGAGTCGCAGTCACCGCCAGATCCGAGGTGTCCACGGCATAGGCTTTGTTTGCCCCTAGCAAGAGGCTGGCGATCGCCAGAATGCCGCTACCACAGCCAATATCAGCCATCACCGTGGGTGGCAGCGGCTCAAAGGTTTGATCCAATTGCATCTCTAGAGCCTCAAGGCAAAGCTGGGTGGTTTCATGGGTGCCGGTGCCAAAGGCCATGCCAGGATCCAGTTTGATCACTAAGCGGGTGTTGCCGAGGGGTGGGGTTTCCCAAGCCGGACAAATGAGCAGGCGATCGCCCACCGGTATTGGATGCCAATAGGCTTGCCAACTATGGGCCCAATCCTGTTCATTCACCAACTGCCAGTGGAGTTTTGGCGAGAGGTAGCCCTGCGCCACCACATCTTGCTCAATCCAAACCCCTAGGGCAGCAATGTCCAGTAGTGTCACCTGCTGCTGCGGCACATAGCCTTGGATCAACACCCGCCCCTGCTGTTGCTGGGTTGCCGTACCTTGACAGCCAAAGGATTGAAGGCGCCAATAGACCAGCTCTTCCGCTTCAGCTTGACAAGTGACGGTAATTTCCCACCAACGTTGTACCACAGCCGTGCCTACAGATTCACGATATAGGCATCACGAATACCGGGGACTTTCAAGATTTCCTCCAAGAGGCCTTCGGGTAGGGGATCGTCCAAGCTAATCACCATCACCGCGTTACCGCGTACCATCTTGCGTCCCACTTGCATACTGGCAATGTTGACATTAAAGCTCCCTAACTGGGTGCCAATTTTACCAATAATGCCTGGCATATCGCGGTGTAGCGTCAGCAACATATAACGGGTTGGCGCCACACTAATGGGAAAGTCATCAATACTGGTGATGCGCAATTCACTGTGAGCCAGCAAGGCACCAGACACCGAGCGGGTTTCCGAGGGGCTTTTAGCAATCAACGCTAGGGATCCCGCATAGTCACGCTGTGATTCATCGCGGGTTTCGACCACGCGAATTCCCCGTTCTTTAGCTTCTAACCCAGCATTCACGTAGTTCACCCGCTCCCGCAGCGCTGGTGAGAGTAGCCCCTTCAAAGCGGCAATCACAATCGGTTGACTGTCATTGGTAGCCAGTTCCCCTTGTAAACGGACTTCCAGAGACTCGACCCGACCGCCCGCCAACTGCCCCACCAAGTTACCGAGGGTTTCTGCCAACTGCATGTAGGGCGCCAATTTCTCAAGAACCTCCGGACGCAGACCCGGAATATTCACCGCCGATCGCGCCGGCAACCCTAGGAGCACATCGCGAATTTGTTCGGCAACGTCAATGGCTACATTCACCTGTGCTTCTTCGGTGGAAGCCCCCAAGTGAGGGGTCAAGATGGCTTCCATCCCCAAGGCACGCAGCGGAGACTCCGCCTCAAGGGGTTCAGTTTCAAAGACATCGAGGGCAGCCCCCGCCAGCTTACCCGTCTTGAGCGCCTCCACAAGCGCTGCCTCATCAATAATGCCCCCCCGCGCACAGTTAATGATGCGGGCTGTGGGCTTCATCTTGGCAATGGTTTTGGCGTTAATCAGATGCTGCGTTTCTGGGGTCTTCGGCAAGTGCAGCGTAATAAAGTCCGATTCCGCAAAGAGAACATCCAACTCCACGAGGCGGCAGCCCAGTTGTTCGGCGCGTTCCGTAGATAGATAGGGATCGTAAGCAAGAAGCTTCATGCCCATAGCACGGGCAACGGTGGCCACGTGGGAGCCGATTTTTCCTAGGCCAATAATGCCCAAGGTTTTCTTATAAATCTCTACGCCCGTAAAGCGTTTGCGATCCCATTGACCTGCTTTGACCGCAGCATTCGCATCGGGAATATGACGGGCAAGGGAGAGCATCATCGCCAAGGTGTGCTCCGCAGCAGCAATGGTGTTGCCCTCTGGGGAGTTGACCACCATGATCCCTTTACGGGTGGCCGCAGGCACATCGATGTTATCTACACCAACCCCCGCCCGACCAATAATCTTCAGTTGATTGGCGGCCTCAATGACCTCCTTTGTGACCTTGGTTCCCGATCGAATCATCAGGGCATCGTACTCGGGAATGATTTTGATCAGTTCTGCCTCTGAGAGGCCAAGTTTGACATCGACTTGTGCCACTTGGGCAAGTAAATCAAGCCCCACCTGTTCAATGGGATCGGAAACCAGAACTTTGGGCATAGGTAAACACTAGGTATAATGCCAGAACAGTTATGCTATCACATTTTATTTCTCTAAGGGTAGGGGTAGAATGTGTTTCAGCAAAACCCCTGCGATAGGGGGGGCGATCGTTCCTCCCTTCCTGTTTTTCTTGATTGCGCTCAGATTAGAATGGCTCACCCAGAAAGAGTTGCGACAGCAGTAGAACCACACCCGCTGCTGCAGCAATCTCTACACCGGCTGCAACTGTGCGCGCCCACTGCTCATCATCCTCTTTTTCTTTGATGGCCAAGAGCAGGAAAAACTGATCTTCATCACTTAAATTTTGAACAAAGGATTCTGAAAGCATTTCCAAGGGTAGAGTTTTGAAATAGTCAATGTGACGACGAATGTAACTAGATTGCTCCTGTAATCGTCGTTCTTTTTTCTGCGCAGCAGCGGCCTTTGCTGCTTCAGTTTCCTTTTTAATCTCACAGAGGATTTTGTATTTTCGGGGACTCACTGTTTTTGTCAGCATTGCCCCCAAGGTTCCCCAAAAGCAGAAGAAAGCCCACAGGTATCCCAGAAAGCCCAAAAGACCGCCTACACTCCCTACCAATAGGCCAACCAACAAGAGAATCCCCCCCTGAATAACGTTGCCCCATTTTGTTGCTGGATCGACTGTATCCAAATCGTCAATCTTGAGGCCGTGGCAAGCTAGCTTTTGCCGCTGTTGTTGGTCAATAGCATTGATTGATTGCTGATACTGCCGTTGAATGGCCTGCCGCTCTGTCTCCAGTTTCCGAGCTACGGCTTCCATACGAGCGGGATCGAAAATGGAGCGGGCAGTTCTAACATCTGTTGCTGGTTGGGTAGGTGGGGGCGGGCGATCGCCCTGCTCCATGAGGTAGGCATAGGCTTCGTTGATTTGCTTGAAGTGCTCCTCGACGATTTGCCGCGCCTTTTTGGGGGTCTCAGGAGGCAGTTTATCAGGGTGGCACTCTTGGCAGAGGCGGCGATAGGCTGCTTTGATCTGCTCTTTGGAAGCACCCGGCTGCAAGCCAAGAATGTCGTAGTAGTCGGTCATGGTTTCTTAGGTATTTATTCAAGCTCAAAAGGTCAAGAAGATTTGAAAGGAAATAGTTGCAAACATCCTAAGGAAATAGTTGCAAACATCCTCCAGACCTATTCAAGTGTTTCAGAAACTCGAGGCGCGGATCTTTATTGACCCCAAAAATCGTAATAACTTGATAGTTCCGTAAGTCTGCAACCCAGACCGGCGAGGGTTTGCCAGTGGAACCACAGAGGTTTTTGTCGTAGTTACCATTCACCTTAAGGCTAGGGTCATGAAGAAGGGCAAGGCCGTAGGGCTTTTCTCCGCTGGGATCACCACTGCAAACGACGATACGGCAGTTTCGATCAATTGCTTCTGCCCACTGCCCAGGGGTGACGGTGCCAACGGATAATAGTTGAGTCGGGTTGATTGAGCAATTACCAAGCTGCCCTAAAGCTGTGTAAAAGTTTTGAAGTCGCTGTTGAAAAATTTCTTTGAATTCCTTGGCACTGCTGGGGAGTTCCCAAAAGGGATCATCGTTTTCAGGAATCAGATTAGAACCACGCCACCAGGGTGCTTGGTTACGGGTTTTACGAGAGTAGCAAGGGCGACGTGCCCCTTGACCAATGCCACCCAAGTGAAACATGAGCCACGTCAGGTTTCTTGCCAGCTCTGCTAGGGTTTTTTGGTGGGCATCAGGAACTTCAGAAGAATAGTCTAATACCAGTGTCCCCTCTTCTTCTCCACAGGGATCGTTTTTACCTTGCTGATTAGGGCGTGCCTCAGGTTGGGTCACCCTCCCATTAATCACCCGTACCCGCAGGTAGCCATGTTTGGGTTGCGGCTGAATTGCGCCAAAAATCATTCCTTCAAGGCGTTGGACTTCTGCTGTGGGCAACACCCCCCGCGCAAAGGCACGAAACCAGTATCGTAGCAGGGACTTAAAGGCTGTGGCTCGCACCTCGGCCTCTGGTTGACCGCGCATTTGCCACGCTTGATTTCTAGCGTTCCATTGCCATGACGTAGACGTACACTTTTGGCAACCATGGATGAGTTGGCCTTGAACGGTAAAATCAACGCTAAAGAAACCACGCCCCACCTGTTTTTGGGGTTCGACTAAAACACCGTAGCCTGCATTCACTTGCGAACCAATTCCTTGGGTCAGGCCGCGAATCAACCAGTTCTTGACCTGTTTAAGCATTTGAGGAGAGCAATGATTGGTAGGTTTAATACCAATAAGAAATGAAGCTTCTCGCAGGGAAAAGAACACGTTTGGGTTGGCAGCATACTTGAGGTTGCCATTATCCCATGACCAGAGATTATTGGCCATGTCCACTGCTAGTCCCCTGTTCTTTTGTTCAGGCAAGGGGTCAGGCAAGGGGTAGGCATCGAGGAAAATAATTTTGCCAGCTTTTTCGCTAGAGTCCCTGCTGTCGAGATAACCAAAGTAACGCTGGCCGACGAGTTTGTCTGCTTCAGCCCAAGGTACACCTTCGTTTGCCATCACCTCCCGAATGGCTTGGGCACGAGCAACACCTCGTAAGGTACTGGAGGGAATATAGGGAATGCCTAGGTTATCAAAGGCAGGCAGAAGGATACTTTCAGGACCACGGTGGCCACCAACACGGATGCGCCATGGGCAGGTGACTTGAAAACAATTGCCTTTGCCGGCAATTTGGCGGGTGCGCTCTGTTAAGACCTGCAAACGTTGGCGATAGTTACCCTGCTCTGCCATTGTCATTAGTTCCACTTTCGTACCATCTTTGGCGGGGCTAGCGGGCGATCGCATCCAGCGCAGATACTCGACAAACCCTGCACTTGAATGGGGGTTGGGATTTGGATCAAGGGGATGTTCGAGCCATGGGGAAGGACGGGGTGGAGTGTTCCCACTGTTCCCGCCCTTTTGGGAACCACCACTATTGCCTCTGCCACCTTTACCACTACCGCTATTGCCAGCGTTTCTTGAATTGGGACGCTGTGTTGCTTTATGAGTTTGAGGTCGCTGTAATGCAGGGTTATTTGTCATGTTGTACTCCTCCTAGTCTGCATTGCCGATGTCAACGTAAAGGGCGGTTGTCCAGAAGCTAAATTCACGGGCAATTTGTAACCCTAAGCCGGTTAAGCCAAGGTAGGATTCTGTGTCAAGGTTCTTGAGGGTCTCCAAGCCTTTGTCATCCGCCAAATTCTGAACATGCGCTGTTTCTTCAAGGGCACGGAAAAAAGCTTTGACAACCTCTTTCTTCCCCTCTTGACTGAGAGCGGCTTCCTCCGCTTTTAGGCGCATCAGTCCCCAAGTGGCCAAATAGGTGTAGAGTTCAACGGCTTGGCTTTTTTGCTCCCGCAGCCGAGTGTCGTCTTTTGTATCATTCCGCAGTTTACTCAAGGCTTCATAGACTGGCTGTGCCATTGTGCGTGGATCAAAGGCCATAGCTAACTCCCAAGGGTTACAAGTTGGACAAAGCCGCGACCAAGGCTTTCTTGACCACCAATTTGGAGAATTGGGTGGCTATCGAAAACATCCCGCAGATCGCTTTCCACTTTTTCTGCGGCGCCATTGAGTTGGGCAACCGTCCCCCACGGGAAGTACATCAATGTATCGGGGGGAATGGCTTCCTCGTAGCGAAAACCGCCTTCAACGGTTTTGTGTTGATCGAGTTTCACCTTGACCTGTCGCCACAGGCTGGTTTCAATGAGGGTTTTGCAGTGCTGATCGGGTAGAACCAAGACCTGTTGAATTTGGGTTTGCTCGCGGATCGGAATCCACTCTTGCCATTCCTCCCAAGGCTTGAGCTGATCGCGTTTGAGAATCGCGTCCTTGAGATAAACAGGTTTGCTGGTGTCTAAACTGGTGCTGTAGGCAGCGACTGTTCCTGAGGACTGACCAGTGAGGCGTTGCCAACGATGCAGCAGCATGGGGCAGCTAATCCAGATCACGCCATGGCTGAGGGAGGGAACCGGTACCCACAGGAGTGAACCATCGCCGACCCACACTTGCCCTTGGGTAAGGTTGGTGTTTTCGCCGCCCATGACATCTTCAATGGTGTTGCCCCAAAGGCGGTTGCGGTCTTTGTGGGGGGTACTGGCACGCAAGCGACCCCGAATCGTGCTGGAGGGAATGTAGGGCAACTCTGTGTGGGACTCCCGCGCAATGCCGAGAAGGTTGCCCTCTTGGGTGGTGCCACCCGTGTGGAGGGGGGAGAGAAGGTAGAGGTAGGCAAGATTAAACATTGTCGATCATCCAGTCTCTTTGAGGTCAACGTGTATCGGTGCTCACCTATTTATCCATTCGTATTCGGGTGGTTATGCAATGCCCCAGAGCAATTGGCCGTAGTGAAGTTTTTCAAAGGTGGTGCGAGCTTTGGGGGCTACACCGCCGAGGAGTTGTTGGGGCTGGGGAGAGGGAGGCTGAGCAAAGCGATAGATAGTTCCCGGCCTGACATAGGCACGCTGTGCGGAATAGCCCAATTGGGGTTGCCCATTGCGACGGGTAAAGGTACTGAGACCACCGGCTAAAAGGGGGCGATCGCCCACCACACCAATCAGATGCTCTTGCCAATCATGGGGATACAGTCCATAAACGGGTGCGTCAACCACCACGGGCGCCAAGCCGGGAGTCAGCACGTAGGCTAGGGTTTCTTGACCGGTGCCTTGAAACCGCTCTAGGTCTGCAAAGGGAGGTTTCTTTAGGGCATGCACCTGTGCCTGATGCCCCTCACCCCCAATGCGCACGACTCCCTCTCGATTGGCAACACTGATGCCGGCCACAAAGCCCCAGCCCGGATGCATCCGGTTGGCCACTTCCGTAAAGTAGCCGGCTTCGTCCTCCACATTGCGACTTTCGGTTTGCATTTTGATGTGGGGGAGGACTTGGGTTGACCACGGCAAATCATGGAAGTGCTCTTTGGCGTTGAGCTGATCCAGCTTTCCTTGGAGATAGAGGACAAGAGCATCCAAGCGCATGAGGGGAGCCGGTCGGCCTTGGGCTTGCTCATTCTCCCTGAGGGTCGGTTCCACAATAGGGCGTAACTTTCCCGGCAACGGATGGCGGACATCTTTCCAAGCAGGGTCGTCGGTGGCAGCGGGTTGAGTGCGGGCAAAGCCATTGACTTTACTGAGGTCGGCACGATCATTGATGTCGGCTTCCTCGTTGCTTTTGTTGCCAATGCACACCAAATCCTTGGGCGTGTCTACCCAGACTTGGTTTTTGGCATCAATGAGGAAAGGCCCAAGAAACTCCAGATTTTGCGCGTAGGGATCACACAGGGAGCGTAAGGCTTGAAAGACCGTAATTGGCAGGGGCGGAAAGAGACTTTTTGCCCAAGAGCCTTCTCCCGGTTGAAAGGGTCGGGAGTCACGAAAAAGGAGGACATCTAGGGGATCTAGACGATACCAACTTAATTCAGTCATGATAATCAACCTCATGTGTCTTTCGTTATCCTTGAAGCAGAATAGTTTTGCCCAAATGAGTTTTAGAACTCTCTGCTTTCATCGATCGCCATCCTGATTACTCCCTAGGGGTACAAACCGTTTATCAATGAAGAAGGCCATGAGCCGCAACAGGTTGAGCAGGTCTTGCAGATCCGTTCCTAGCTGACCTTCATGCTGGAGTGCCCAGTCTTCCCATTGATTGCAACACCGACAAAGCTGCTCAATCAGTTCTGAAGGGATGTCTTTTTCGCGGCGATTGGCAATGCTAGCGATCGCCTTCTCAATGACCCGCTCTTTGCTCAACCAACAATGTTGGGGCAACTCTGTCACGAGTCGGTACAGCAGCGGACTCACATCGTCATTTGCTTGCTCAAGTAGTCGGCCCCAGGCCTCTAGCAGTTCACCCTTCAACACTGCTTCGAGGACATTGCCAGACCCATAGAGCACCCGGAAACAGAGGCCATCTTTGCCGGGGAGTTTTTTCGCCCGTTCCTTTTCGGCTTGCCAGAGGTTTTCTAGAACCGTGGGCAGAGGAACACTCTTGTAGGCAATGACCACGCCCATACTCATTGTTGCCCCTTTGCCCATCGTAAACAGGCGACGCATGCCCAGCCACTTAGCCGCTGTACTGTCCTGAACCGTTTGCCAGTAGTCGCCGTGGGGTTCAAACTCCCCGGCTGGATCCGTACCGCCGCACCATGCTTGGCGTAGGAGATGAATCACCGAGAGGGCATCCTCTAGGGGCAAGACGGCCATGACATCATCGCCACCGCTATAGACCACACGGCCACAGTGACGTTGCTCCACTAAGTAGGGCACCAGACGATTCGAGAAATCTAACAGGGCACGGTTGAGTCCCACATGGGTGGCAGGTCCCATGCGTTTGGGGGTCTGGTTGAGCAGTGTTTGCCACTCATCAGGGTTTTTGATGTAGCTCTTTCTTTGCTGAATGTCTTGAATAATGTTCGTAGCAACATACTCACGATACTTCTTCAGGTTGCGACCGCGGACGTAGTTGCCCATGCTGTCGCCATCGGCCAAGAGGATACACCACCAGTCAGCAGGGGAGCGATCGCCCCAACCCACTCGTTTTTGTGTCTGATTCACCGCCCTCCGAAGTTCGGCCAGCTCCTGTTTACTGTCAAGACCTAAGGCTTCTGCCAACCACTTGGCCGAGAACATGACACCGTTGTAATTCTCTAGCCCGGCATCTACTTGGGGAATCTGGGTTGGGCGGCAAGTGGTGCTGTTAAAGCGAGCGTGAGCGGCAGTAAATTCTTGGTTCAATTCTCGCCAATACCGCTTGACCTGATCGGGATACTTCACCATAAAGCGAGCGGCAGCGATACTGCTGGCATTGGGAAAGCGCACCAAGTTTTCATAGTCCTCCTCAGGGCACGCAACTCCCAAAGACTCAGCGACACCGCCATGTTTCCATGCCATTCGCTTGGTGACTTCAATCGCATTCAAGCGCTCACTGCCATTAAATAGCCCCGGAAAGGCTTGGCTCATCACATACCAAAACAGGCGCAGGGAACTCACTGGCAGGCCATGCCCCTCGCGAAAGGGATCGCGGTACAGGAGATTGGGGTGCAGGGCACTGTAGGCCCCAGAAATCGAGGAGCGCTCACCCGGCGAAGCGGGAAACTGCCAGCTGCGAGTGTTTTTGACAGCGGAGAGAGCCGAACCAAGGCGTTGTTGCAGCAATGGCCACCATGTACCCACGTTAATCGTGGCATACACCTTTTCCTCAACCTGAGTGGGCAGGGGATCCTCGGCTTTTGCTAACGTGGTTTGGGCGGTTTTCCAAGTTGGGTAGGTAGATGCTCCACGCTGGCAAGTTAGAGGTTGGGTTGGCTCCCCAAGGGGCAAAGCGATCCAGTAGCTTTCCCAAAAGTTTTCCAGTTGGGCTTGCCAAAGGGCATTCCACTCCCAGCGTCCTCCCTGCTGCCAACTGAGAAACTCTTTCTTTAACTCCTCTTGCTCTGCCGCAGGAAACTGTGTATCAATCCACGCTTCAATGTGAGCAATCCAGTGACAATCTTCATAGCCACTCCGTACCTTGGTTTTGATGGCTTCGCGCACATTTTTGCCAAGGTTGAGCCATGTTTCCCGCAAATGGTCTTGAAGCTCTTTGCCAATCGTGTCTTTGTCTTGTTCAGGAATGAGTGCCGTAATCACGTTGGGAAAACCCGCTGTCACCAAGCTGGAGGACGGCTGCCCTTGTGCCTCAACTGGTTTGGGGATACCAAATTCCGCAAAGTAGGGTTCAAAGTCTGGGTATTTTTGCAGCAGAAACGCATCAATGATCGTTTGGTTGTAGAGATTGGGGGTAATCACAACATCAGGGCCATAGCGTTCAGCAAGGAACCAGCAGGCCTTGGCACTTAGGTAGTGGAGTAGATAGGAGCCTGACCAAAAGTCCAGCAGCTTGCGTGAGGATTTAATGAATTCCTGCACGGGGGAAAAGGAAAACATCAACAGCCATGGGTGCTGCGGTTTATCCCCATTGCTGGCGTTTCGGGGAAAGAGGGTACCGGCAAGGGCAGCGGTAATCGAGGTGTGGGCTTCGAGGGGGCAGTCGGGAATGCGCGTGTCTGAGGGTAACAGCAAGACATCTTTGGCATAGACCGCTTGATCTTTGATGCGGCGATCGCCAGCAATGGCTTCGCCATAAAATCGCCAAAACCACCAGAAGACCTTTTCAGCATCGGTTTCTTGGCGAATCTTGCTCCAGATGGACTGCGCCTCAATTTCAGCTAAATTCTCATCGCTGAGACTCCCTGCAAAGGCAAAGTTCAAATCACTTTTGGCACCAGTAATCGGGTGGCGAATTTCCACTTGGGTGATATTTGCAGTGGTTGTTGGGGGGGTGCTCATGCCGCGCTGAAAGCTTAGGCGATCGCTGGCCGAGGCAATATGGTCTGCCGTAACACCGCCGTGCTGCTTCCACCAATTTTCCAAATCCTGGGCATGTTGATTCAGGCAAGACACCTGTTGCCATGCGCCTTTGAGAGCTTTGTTGCCGTACAACGCCTTGAGGTAGGGGTCGTGGAGGAGGGCAAAGAGTTTGCGTTCGTAGTACATGGATGGCCTTCCTAGAACAATTGACTCCACTGCGAATCGGCGACCGTGCGCCTTGGGCGATCGCAGCTAATGTTTTATCCAGTGTCGTGAGTTGGGATATGCAGTGGAAGCAAAATAAAAATTCTTTTGTAATATTTAACAGTTTTTTCTACTAGCTATAAGAATTGAAACATTTGGGTCTTGCTTCCGAGAGATCTGTCAAGTTGCCTCCAACCCTGATGCTTTCGTTGAATCCCTTAGCGTTTCTCAGGAAGCGGGTTTGAGCATTTTCTAGTATTTCAGATGAAAATGACAATCCCTACCTAGGGGCGGAGCATTCAGAAGCTCCCCACTGGCCTCAAACCCTGATTTTAAGGGGACTCACTGCAAACTAACCTAGAAGCGATCGCCCGCCTCAAGAACTTTTTCAAGTTCGTCTGCCACCTCAAGAACCACGCGGATACTGGTGTAAAGGGCTTCGGGGTCACAGTCAGCAGCAACCTTCGTACAAAATACAGCGATATACCTATTGTCAGCAAGGGGACGCAACTCCCAAGCGCCAATTTTCTTATTGGCATTTTCAATTAACAGATAATTGGCTATCTCTTGGTCAAGAAAGCCCTCGCAACTGTAGCCCACAGACCAGACATCCCGAATTTCATAGCTTCCCAGCTGCTGGGTTTTGGAGTCAATAAAGGCCTGTTGCGTTCGACCGTTGGATAGCTCAAAGACAACGCGGTAATCACCATCCTCATCCACTTGATAGCGGATTCCCAGGCGATCCAAAACGCGACTGACACGGACATCTGCTTCGACTCGCCGCTGACCAAACATCTTGAGATTCTCACTATAGGGGTGATTTGTGTCATTGATAATACAGGTTAACTGATCGGGTTTTGATCGCCACAGGGAGGGTTTTACGAATGTTCATATGTGCGGCAGGGACGCGGGCATGGTATTGTGGCTAAGTAGCTCAAAATTCCCACTTTCTGCGAGGGGGCTCGCTGACCCAAGTTAGCCAAAGGGATGCCATGTTGTCAAAGGGCTTTGAGGTTGAACTCTACACGGGTAAGCCCACGGGCGAGATTGTGGGACTGTCGGATCGCATTGTGAGGGACTTAGCGGGGTTTGTGCGTGAACCCGATAGCCGCAATGTTGAATTTACAACCCCGCCGGTCTTTCTATATGACCAAGCCCTCTGTGACTTGCTGCGTCCTCGCTTTCGGCTGCGCGCTTATTTGCAATCCCTAGGGGATTTAACGCTGGTTCCCGGTAGCACCCTGAGTCTAGGGGACAGTCAACGCTTTTATCGCTCTGACCCCCAGAATCCCTATCACACCTACATTGAGCAAACCTATGGCACAAGGGTTGTCACCGCCAGTGTCCACATCAACATTGGCCTGCGGGATCCAGAAGAGTTGATCCGTGCCTGTCGGCTAGTGCGGCTGGAGGCGTCCCTGTTTCTGGCGCTCAGTGCTGCGTCGCCGTTTCTTGATGGCAAGGTAACGGGCTATCACTCCACCCGTTGGGCAATCTTTCCGAAGACCCCACCGCAAGTGCCCCTATTTACTAGCCATGCCCACTTCATTGAGTGGACAGAGCAGCAACTCCAACTCGGCACGATGCAAAATGTGCGGCACTTGTGGAGTGCTGTGCGCCCCAATGGCGATCGCCGACCCTATGATCTCAACCGCCTTGAACTGCGAATTTGTGATCTAGTTACGGATGCCATTTCCCTACTGGCGATGACCGCCCTTCTAGAGGCGCGGCTCCTGCAATTGCTAGATACCCCTGATCTTGACCCCCTGCGGTGGGGGGATGGCGATATGTTGGCACAACTGGCAGACAACAATGAGCAGCTCGCCGCAAAAAGTAGTTTAGAGGCGGTATTAACCCACTGGCGCGATCGCCGGCAACTAACGGCAGCCGCTTGGGTAGCCGAACTCTACGAAGAGGTTTGGCCAATCGCCAAGGCACAGGGCTTTAGCTGCTTTCTAGCACCGATTAAGAAAATCCTGCGACAGGGAAACACCGCCCAGCAATGGCTGGCTCAATATGCAGCGGGGCAATCGATCCCTGAGATTATGGCCACCGCCGTACAGGAAATGGCCGCTACGGAACAGGAATTTGCCGATCAACTCTGTCAACCAGTGGCGGCAGTGCGGGGCTAGGCATGGCGCATTTGTTCATTAGCACCGGCGAAGTCTCTGGGGATTTGCAGGGCGCCCTGTTGGTCAAGGCACTCTATCGCCTCGCAGCAGAGCGGGGGATTCCCTTAGAAATTTCTGCCCTTGGGGGCGATCGCATGGCCGCTGCGGGGGCAAAGTTGCTCTTTAATACCGGAGGAATTGGCTCCGTGGGGCTACTAGAAGCCCTGCCATTGATCAAGCCAACGATCGCGCTCCAACTCAAGGCTCGCCGCTATTTACGGCAGCATCCCCCTGATTTAGTGGTTTTAATTGACTACATTGGTGGCAATGTCGCCATGGGGCGGTTTATCCGCAAACATTTTTCTATTCCCATGGTTTACTACATCGCTCCCCAAGAGTGGGTCTGGTCCCATAGTTTGAAGGCCACTCGGCAAATTGTTGCCCTCAGCGATCGCCTGATTGCCATTTTTCCAGAAGAAGCCACCTATTACCGCCGTCATGGTGCCAATGTGGTCTGGGTGGGGCATCCCCTCTTGGATCGCATTGCGGCGGCTCCCAGTCGCGAAGTGGCACGCCAAAGTTTGGGCATTGCTGCCGATGAGCTGGCGATTGCCCTCTTGCCCTTGTCCCGCAAACAGGAAATCAAGTCCCTCTTGCCTCTAATTTTGGGGGCTGCCACAAATATCGCCAAAGCCTATCCCCACGCCCGCTTTTGGTTACCCGTTTCGCTGCGGCAGTATCGCCCAGCCATTGAAGCAGTTCTCAAGGAATATCCCATTCGCGTCACATTGGCAGAAGACTCCCTGCAAGTTCTAGCGGCCGCAGATCTGGCGATCGCTAAATCCGGCACGGTGAATTTAGAAACCGCGCTGTTGAATGTGCCTCAAGTCGTGATCTACCGCGTTCATCCCCTCAGTTTGTGGCTTTATCGGCGTTTCCTGAAGTTTGAGCTCAAATTTGTCTCTCCCCCCAATTTACTCGTGAATAGAGACATCGTTCCCGAACTCCTGCAGGAACGAGCCACCGTTGCCAACATTACTGCCGCTGCCCTTGAGTTGCTCGATCAGCCTGAGAAACGCCTCGCGATGCAGGCAGGCTATGCCGAAATGCGGGCTGCGATGGGCACCCCCGGCGTGGTCGATCGCGCTGCCACCGAGATTCTTGATCTGCTGAGCAACAAAAAAGTGCAGGATCCGCTGTCCCGCACTTAGGGAAGTCATGAACTCCTTTAGAGCTTTAGAGCGTTGCCAAGTTTAATGGGTTACTGCTGGGGTTTCATGGGGCGATTGCCCGGCCGCCGCTGCTGCATTTGGGCGGCCAAGGCTTGCCGTTGTTGCGGTGTGAGAATGTTCCGCATCGCTAGCATACTTTCAAAGCGCAGGGAAGCCAGTTGACTTTCCAGTTGGCGCACCTGTTGGTACTTGCTGCGGATTTGCTCCTCCGAGGCATTGCCACTCATCATCTGCCGCAGTTCTGTCTTGGCGGTGCGCAGTTGGTTGCGGGTTTGCTCCATTTGGCCTTGGTATTGTTGCTGCACGGCTTGCAAACGTTGCCGCTGTTCAGGTGTGAGGTTTAGGTTGTCCAGATTGGCTCCCCAGCGAGGTCCGCCATAACCGGGGTCAGCGACGCTCGGGGGAGCGATCGCCAGTAGGGGGCTGAGGCTACCACATATAAGAAGCGTGGCTAAAGATTTTTTCAACATAGCTGTGTTCTCCTTTGTCAAAACTCAACTTGTCAAAACTCAACAAAGAGTAAAAGTAGGGTGGACAGAATCTAGTCGAAGATGGCGGGTTCTGCGTCCTGAAACATTGCTTGCCAATTGGTGGTGATGAAGATAGCCACTGCATCCGGGGACGTCTGCTTTGCCACTTGAGTTGAGGGTTTGAGGAACCACACACTGGTGGCGGTGGCGATCGCCCCAGCCCCCAAAAGAGACACGATTTGCCAGCGTCGCTTACTCAGTTGATGTTGATGCAGAGCCGCTTGGACAATGCGCTGCTCCAAATGGGGGTGGGGTGGCGGGGGCGTCCCTGCATAGGCTTGTAAAAACTTAACCAAATTTGTATCCTCCACAGGTGGGGGTTCACGTTTCATAAAGTGATTCCAGCCTCCGTAAAGTAAGTCCGCAATGTGCCTCGGGCACGAAAGAGGCGGGATTTCACTGTACCCACGGGAATCCGCAGAATTTCAGCAATTTCTTTTTGGGGCAAGCCCTGCAGATCATGCATGACCAAAACACTGCGGTACTCCAAGGGCAGTGTGGCTAAACCGCGCTGAACTAAATCTTCGTAATGCAATTGTCGTAAATCCAGTCCAGGGGTGAGTGGCTCACTTTGAGACAGGTATTGCTGATGTCGCGATTTGCGCGTTGCCAGTTGACGGCGATAGTCGCAAGCCACATTCCAGGCAATCCGATAGAGCCATGTTGAAAACTTTGCCTCATGTTTGAGACCCTTTAGCCCCTTCCATGCCCGCAAGAAAACCTCCTGCACTAAATCATCAAGGGCAACCGCACCGCACAACTGAAACAGGAGCGATCGCACCCGTTGCTGATGCCGTTGATAGAGTTCCCGAAACCCATTTGGGTGTCCGGAAAGGCACTGCTCAATAATCCGCCGATCGGGATCGATCACTTGGGGTCGGGTCACGATAGCCGTTGATGCCGTTGCCGCTGATAGGGGTAAAGATACACTCATGCGAGGTATCACTCCATTAACGTAATCATCTATTCAGACGGGGCATCGAAAAGAGCGGTTCAAGACCCTTGGCACCACGGTTCGCTAGAATTTGGTAAACAATTGCGGCTACTGGCTGGACTATACTAAACGTCGGATGCTCTGACAGGGAACTGATCGTGAATATCGCTGAAATTTTTAACCGTGGTGGCTTGGCCATGTGGCCACTACTGATTCTCTCGATCTTGACCTTAGGCACCATTTTTGAGCGGCTTTGGTTTTGGAGCATTGTTCTCCGAGGAGAGACGAAACTGGCCGAGCAGATTCTGGATGCCGCTCGCCACGATTGGCAAGAAGCCATTGAATTAGCAGCCAATGCCTGTGATCAACCCATTGGTCGTTTTCTCTACACCCCCTTACAACTGATTGATACCAACCCAGAAATCTTTCGCCTAGCCCTAGAAGCTGCGGCTGATGAGGAGCTGAGTGCCATGCGGCGGGGAGAAAAGGTCTTGGAAGCAACGATTACGATGGCACCTCTACTGGGTTTGTTGGGAACGGTGTTAGGTCTGATTAGTGCCCTCAGTTCTATTCGCTTGGGGGATATTGGCACACCTGCAACCATGGGCGTGGGTCTCGGAATTAGTGAGGCCTTGATTAGTACCGCCTCTGGCCTGGTGGTGGCAATCATTGCCCTTGCCTTTCAGCGGCTCTTTCAAGCGTTTCTCTTGCAGCAGGCACAAATTTTTCGCCGCACCGGCAATGAATTAGAACTCACCTATCGCCAAGCATGGCTAGAGCAGCGGATCAAAGGAGAACCTGAAAAAACATTGTTCTAACTCAAGCTATTTTTGCCCCTTTGACAATTCTGAAGGGGAAAATCCTACGGGTAGGGGGAACCAAAATCGTTATAATCGCTGTTGAGATTTCATTAGCGAGGCATCATGCGCGTTTACGTGTTGCTCTACAACCCGGGGACTGAAAATGAGGGCATTCATTCTCTGCAACTGGGCGATCGCAACCTGATTCTGATGTTTGAAAGCGAAGACGATGCCAGTCGCTATGCCATGCTTTTAGAGGCACAGGATTTTCATCCCCCCAGCGTTGTCCCCATTGATGCCAAGGAAATTGAAGAATTTTGCGAATCCTCAGGCTACACCTGTCACTTGGTTCCCGAAGGATTTGTGCCGACAAACGATGCTGAGCGTCTTTTCTTGGCACCCCCTGAACGCAATGTCGAAGAAACCGACTGGGAACTAGAAAATCGCGTGCCCCCCGCTGCTGAGAGTGAGTTCTCCGAAAGTGAACTGAATCAGTTGCGCCAACAACTTGAAAAGCTGCTGTAGATGGTGCGGGTCTGTGCCTGTCTAATTGTCAAAAATGAGGCAGCCCATTTGGCACGCTGTCTGGGCAGTGTCCAGCCTTGGGTAGATGAGATCGTTGTGGTAGATACTGGGTCAACGGATGAGACGATCGCGATCGCCCGCCAGTTTACAGAGCGCATTTTTACCTTCCCTTGGCAGGATGATTTTGCCGCTGCCCGCAATTACTCTCTAGAGCAGGCCACGGGCGATTGGATTTTAGTGATTGATGCTGATGAGGTGCTCGTGACCTTGCGGGAGCCGCCTGTGCCCCTCGGCCAACAACTGGAGGGCAGCACTTTCAGTGCTTATCAACTCCTACGACGGGAAATCGGCACGGGGCAGCAATTTTCTGACTTTGCCATTGTGCGACTCTTTCGCAACCTGCCGACGCTGCGCTATCAGGGACGCTTCCATGAGCAGTTGGTTTCGACAGCCGCAGAACCGCTGACCATTGGTACTCTGGAAACGCTGCGCATTGACCACTATGGCTATCAACCCGCACAAATTCAAGCCAAGATGCGCGATCGCAACATCCCGATTTTGGAACGCATCCGCGCCAGTGAAGGTCTGCCTTTGAATCTCCTCTTTGCCTTGGCGGATATGTACCACGCTGTGAATAACCCCACGGCTGCGGATGACTGCTACCAAGAACTTTTTGAGCGGCTCTTGCCCCATCTCCTCACCAGCCAACTGCCTGAGAATGCCCCTGGCGCCCTGCCCGAAATTCTGAATCAACTGGGGCGGCGTCTGCTGGCTATGGGGGATCACGAAACATTGCAACTCCTCTGTCAGCAAAGTCTGGTGTGGTTTCCCACCTATCCTCCCCTCAATGATTTGGCCGGGCGCTGGCTGATGGCCTTGGGATTCCCCTTGGGAGCAACGGCCTACTTTGAGTACTGCCTTGAACTGGGGCGCACCAATGGCTACAGTAAACAGATGATTTTTCCCCTAGGCTATGTGCGGGAGATTGCAGCCGAACAACTAGGGCGTGCCTATGAAACCTTGGGCGATCGCGAGCGGGCGGCGGCGGCCTTTGCCCAAGCAACAGCTTTTCGCCAAGAAAGGGGCAATCACCAATAGAAAATAAAAAAAGTGCCGCTGTTAGCAACGGCACCGCAGTTTGGGTTTCGGTGATCCAACCTTAGGCAAATTGCTGCCACTCTTCTTCCAGCAGACTGATGAGATCTTCATTGCCCTGACTCCGAGCCACTTGCAGCCGCCGCTCAAGAGTTTTCAGAATTGCATGGCGATGGGCTTCGGCCAAGGAGTCACGCTTACGCTGGGGAAGTACTGAAGGGGCAGTACTCGTCGTCGGAGCGCTTGTGGTAACTGGTGTACCGTTCGTTTGGTAGGTCACCCCCCGCCAGCAGAGGACATGATTGGGTTGAGGAACCGGTTCAGCCGCTTTGTGCCCTACCCATTGCGCCCTCCGGTAGAGACCCTTGGCGCCCGATTCAACAAGGGGAATGTGCTGCTCAGAAGTTTCGTATTTAACGCCGCGATAGATTACTTGCATAATTAAATCAAGGCTTCTAGGTGAATACTATTGACTCGTTATCAAGCTTTAGGTGGTCTGCGTTAGGAAACAACTTGCTTTTAACTTTCTGTATTCTATTATACGATTTTTCGATCTTCATTGGGTAGAAGCCGGTTTTTTTAACAAATCTTTAGCCCTCCCACAGTCCTCCTATGAACGTGTTGTCACTCCCCGCCAATGCCAGTCACCTTCTAAGGACGTTGCGTCCGGGCCAACGGGAAATTAGTGAATGGCAAGGGGGTCTCTTGGCGGTATCGGCAGTGCCCGGAGCAGGCAAATCCCATGGCATGGCCGTAGGAGCCGCGATCGCCATCGCTCGCGAAAAACTCCATCAGCAGCGGCAACTGGTCGTAGTCACCTATAGTCGTTCGGCAGCGGCCAATATCAAGGTGCGGATTCGCCAGTACCTGCGGGAAGTGGGCTTGCCCCGCAATGGTTTTAGTGTGCAGACGCTCCACAGTTTGGCCTTGAAAATTGCCACCAGTCACCCCACAGCGGGTCTGCGTTGGAGTGGCGAGAATTTAATGAGTGAGCATGAGCAGCGACGCCTGTGTGTTACCTGTGTTAAGGAATGGGCGCGATCGCACCCCGATATTCTCGAGCAACTGATCCAAGGCTGCGATACCAGTCCCCTGAGTGACGTTGAACACGATGGTCGCAGAAGTGCGCTTTTGACTGACATCTTGGTGAAGTTGGCACAAACCGTTATTAGCAGTGCCCGCAGTATGGCGTTGACGCCCCATGATCTGCGGCAGTTGTCCCAGCAGTTGCGCTCCCAAAGTGCAGCCGCAGCAGAACCCTACCCCTTTTTAGAAATTGGTGCCGACCTTTTGGAACTGTACCAGCACCATTTAGCGCAGCGAGAGAAAATTGACTATGATGAGATGATTTTGGCAGCGGTACAACTCCTAGAGGGCGATCGCCAGTGCCGCCAAGAATGGCAACAGCGGGTGTATGCCGTCTTTGAGGATGAGGCGCAGGACTCGACCCCCTTGCAATCGCGGTTACTGCGACTTCTCGCCGAGGACAACACCACAGGGCAAGTGAATTTTGTGCGGGTGGGGGATCCCAATCAAGCCATTAACTCCACATTTACGGCGGCAGACCCTCTCTTTTTTAATGAATTCTGTGACCAATGTGCCCAGCAGCAGGCCTTCTATAAAATGACCCAAGCGGGGCGATCCACCCCATTGGTCATTCGATCGGCCAACTTTTTAGTGAACTGGGTCAATCATGCCCTCAAAGGCCAAGAACTGCCCTTTCGATCCCAAGCAATTCAGCCCGTCTCACCGACGGATCCGCAACCGGGGGCGAACCCACCCCCTTGGGGAGAAGGGGTAGAAATTGCCCGACCAGCAACCGTTTTCGAGACCGTGCGCGAGCTAGCAGCACGTATTTCTGAGGTTTTAGCAGAGTATCCTGAGGCCTCAATTGCGGTACTGGTGCGTACCAACCGCCAAGGGGAATTTGTCGCGGATCTGTTGCGATCGCCCGCTAGCTTCAGCATTAATACCGACCTTGCCGCCCAGGGGATTCCGATTCTCGATGTATCGGGCATTGAACGGCGATCGCAGGTGCCCAAGGAATTGCTGGACATTCTTTATTTTCTCCACTGTCCCTATTCTCCCGAAGCGGTCAAAGCAGCCCTGACTGTTCTTCAGGAGCGCAAACGCATTTCTGTCCAAAATTTGGATCGCTTAGCCGCCCAGCCAGAGGTGTTTCTCTACCCTGGTCCTTTAGACCCCCCTGCCGAGGAACCGGTACTCAAGGCACGGCACTACTGTCAACGTCTCCTCAAAGCCCGCCTAGAGCTATCTCTATTTCCTTTGATCACGTACTGCGCTCAGGAATTGGGCTATGATGCCGCTGAATTGGCCACCAGCGATCGCCTGATCTGCCACTTGGCACAGCAGGAACCAACGCAACTGTGGGAGCGTATCCATCCCCGTTGGCAGGAGTTGGTGGCGACGGATCGCTTTGACGCTGTTGAGATGGAAGACCTCCATAGCCGCTTAGTGCGATTGGGGCAAGTGACGATTATGACGATGCATCGCGCCAAGGGTCTGGATTGGGATGCCGTTTTTGTTCCCTTCTTAGAGGCAAGAACCCTCCCCGGTGAGAGCTGGGTGGCGGCCAATGCCAAGTTCCTCAGTCCAGAGGTGGATTTTACGGATGTGGTGCGATCGCAACTGCGAGCCTATGGCCATCGGCAACCCCTTCCCAATTGGCAAACCGCCTATCAAAAAGCCACAGAGGCCAAAGTTGCCGAGGAATACCGCCTGCTTTACGTGGCCATGACCCGTGCTAAGCGTTTACTGTGGCTCGCCGCCGCCCACCAAGCCCCCTTTAACTGGCAGACCTTTGACTGGCGAGGGTTTTATCAACTGCAAGACAGTGACCCTTGTCCTTTCTTACCTGCCCTAGAGCAGAAGCTAAAGAAACATGCCAAGGCTACTCGCGGCGATCGCTAAGGCTATCACGCCCCGGCAAGCGTTCCATGGCTGCCAAGACGGCCCGTTCTGCTGCCAGAATATCCCGCTCCGCGCCCCCCAAAAAGAGACGGCCAAAGCTGCCCACGGCTGAAATCTGCAAGATATTAATGAGTGCTGCCTTTTCAGCTTCATTGGCGGCCAGTGCGGCATAGGCGGCAGGTTCCACTTCAAACACATAGAGGGTTTGCCCCGCCAAAATCATATTGCCCCGCCGCGAACGGTTAATTAGTTGGGTGTGGTGGGCATCAATATTGCGAATGACTTGACTCGAAATCACCCGTGGCCGCAAGCAATCCTGTACCCGAGCGCCAATGGCATCTAAAATTGCTTGCCCTGCTGCGCGTACTTCCCCCTGATTGCCCGAATGCACCTCCAATAGTCCGTAGAGTCGCTCGATAAACAAAACTCCCGGCCGCACCACCGCAGACTTCAAGGCAATATCCAAAAGGCGATTGACATCAATCCCCGGTGAAATCTCCACCCAGAGGGAGCAATCCCCCGGCAAAGGCAAAAACCCTTGAGCCACGGTTCCCAAGTAGGCCGCGTGTTGCGGTTGAATCGAGTCGAGATAGACATAACTGCGCAGATCAACGCCCAAGGTGGTGGATTCCTAACGCGCCAGTACCCATGATCGCCGAAAATGCCCTAGGACAATAGCCATTGCAGGCGTGGATCCGTAAAGTCCTCAATGCAGACCTCTGCTCCTGCGGCTTGCAGTGCCGTTTCCGATTGCGTTGTTAACACTCCCCAGCAGAGCATCCCTGCCCGCACCGCTGCCATCACCCCTGCCACGGCATCCTCAAAGACAAGACAATGCTGCGGCAACACCTGCAACCGCTCCGCCACTAGGAGATAGCATTCTGGATCGGGCTTGCCCCGCTGCACATCCTGCTCCATCACCACCGTATCGAAAAAGTTGCCCACCCCCTCGCAGGAGAGCACCAATTCCACATTGGCAGCACAGGCCGAGGTGCCTAAGCCCAAGCGATAGCCTTTTTCTTTAGCACTTTTGAGAAAGGGCAATAGCCCCAGCAACAGTTCCAAATGGGGTGCCAGCAGTTCCCGAAAGACAGCCTCTTTGCCCGCGCCCCAGCGTTCGACTTCCGCTTCAGTGACCGATCGCCCCAAGAGTTCTGGCAGGAGTTCGGCATTGCGTTTACCCCCCATTTGCCGCAACTGTTCCAAGTTAATCTGCTGCCGCAGTTCAGGGGTGCGATCGACATAGACCCGCCAAGCTTCAAGGTGGTAGGGCATAGTATGGCAGATGACCCCATCCATATCAAAAATCAGGGCACGCTGCGAGGGTTCAACGGCAAGAAACTGGGAAAAATTAGCCATTGGCGAAAAATTTGGGCATCAGCAAGTGTAGTCTATCGTCTTTTGAGACTAAAGAGGCTGGCTAATCGATCAATCGAATTTTGCTGCAGGCTAGTCCCCAAAATCTCAATTAAAATACGGGCAACCACACCTGCAAAAAAATGAGTCAACATCTACAGTAGGAGTACAGCCCTTTATCTAAGCTATAGGGTACGTCAAGGGACGTTGATCCTGTTTAAGAGTGGATTTGACGGTTCTGGGTCTGTTCCATCTTTTGGGAAGAGGGCTGTAAATTGGCATACAAAAACACGCCAAAGTGGACGTGTTAAGATGAGTGTTACCAGCACGCAGGAGCCATTAGGGGAAGGGTCATGTTTGAACGGTTTACAGAAAAAGCCATTAAAGTCATCATGCTGGCACAGGAAGAGGCTCGCCGCCTCGGCCACAACTTTGTCGGTACCGAACAAATTCTCCTCGGATTGATTGGTGAAGGCACCGGTGTGGCTGCGAAGGTGCTACGTTCCATGGGGGTGAACCTCAAGGATGCCCGCATCGAAGTGGAAAAAATTATTGGCCGTGGGTCTGGTTTTGTGGCGGTGGAGATTCCCTTTACCCCCCGTGCCAAGCGAGTGTTGGAACTCTCCCTCGAAGAAGCCCGCCAACTGGGACACAACTATATTGGTACTGAGCACCTTCTTTTGGGTCTGATTCGCGAAGGGGAAGGGGTAGCAGCACGGGTTCTTGAAAATCTCGGCGTTGACCTGTCGAAAGTGCGCACCCAAGTGATTCGCATGCTGGGTGAAACCGCCGAAGTGGCTGCCGGTGCCAGCCAAGGGCGTACCAAAACACCGACGCTGGACGAATTTGGTGCCAACCTCACCCAGATGGCCATTGATGGCAAGCTAGATCCCGTGGTGGGTCGGCAAAAAGAAATTGAGCGGGTGATTCAAATCCTTGGCCGCCGCACCAAAAATAACCCTGTGCTGATCGGTGAACCGGGGGTAGGTAAAACCGCTATTGCTGAAGGCCTTGCCCAACGCATTGCCAATAAAGATGTCCCCGATATTCTGGAAGACAAGCGGGTGGTCACCCTCGATATTGGCCTGTTGGTGGCGGGCACGAAGTACCGCGGTGAGTTTGAAGAGCGGCTGAAGAAGATCATGGATGAGATCCGCCAAGCCGGTAATGTGATCTTGGTGATTGACGAGGTACACACGTTGATTGGGGCTGGGGCCGCTGAGGGTGCCATTGATGCGGCGAATATCCTCAAACCCGCCTTGGCTCGTGGTGAGTTGCAGTGCATTGGTGCCACCACGTTGGATGAGTACCGCAAACACATTGAGCGGGATGCTGCCTTGGAGCGCCGCTTCCAACCGGTGATGGTGGGTGAACCCTCCGTTGAGGAAACCATTGAGATCCTCTACGGCCTGCGGGAACGCTACGAGAAGCACCACAAGCTGAAAATTTCCGATGAAGCCCTTGAGGCGGCAGCGAAGCTGTCTGATCGCTACATTAGCGATCGCTACCTGCCCGACAAAGCCATTGACCTCATTGACGAAGCTGGCTCACGGGTGCGCCTGATTAACTCGCAACTACCGCCTGCGGCCAAGGAATTGGATCGCGAATTGCGGCAAGTGCTCAAAGAAAAAGATGATGCTGTGCGTGCCCAAAACTTTGACAAAGCGGGTGAATTGCGCGATCGCGAGATGGAACTGAAAGCGCAAATCCGTGCCATTGCCCAGCAGAAAAAATCCGAAAGCGCCAATGGTGAAGAGGAAACCCCCGTCGTTACCGAAGAGGACATTGCCCACATTGTTGCCTCTTGGACAGGTGTGCCTGTCAGCAAGCTCACCGAAAGCGAATCGGAAAAACTGCTGCACATGGAGGAGACCCTGCACCAGCGGGTCATTGGCCAAGATGAAGCGGTGAAAGCCATCTCCCGTGCCATTCGCCGTGCCCGTGTCGGTCTAAAAAACCCCAACCGTCCCATTGCTAGCTTTATCTTCTCTGGGCCAACCGGTGTGGGTAAAACCGAGCTAACGAAAGCCTTGGCCGCCTACTTCTTTGGTTCTGAAGAGGCGATGATCCGCTTGGATATGTCCGAGTACATGGAGCGGCATACCGTCTCCAAGCTCATTGGTTCGCCCCCTGGCTATGTCGGCTACAACGAGGGCGGTCAACTGACCGAAGCCGTGCGGCGGCGTCCCTACACGGTGGTGCTCTTTGACGAAATCGAGAAAGCCCATCCCGATGTCTTTAACCTGCTGCTGCAAATCCTTGAGGATGGTCGCCTCACTGACTCTAAGGGGCGTACCGTTGACTTCAAGAACACCCTCTTGATCATGACCTCGAACATTGGCTCGAAGGTGATTGAGAAAGGCGCTGGCGGTCTTGGCTTTGAGTTTGGCACTGAGGATGCTGCTGAATCGCAATACAATCGCATTCGGTCCTTGGTGAATGAGGAACTGAAGCAGTACTTCCGTCCAGAGTTCCTCAACCGCGTGGATGAGATTATTGTCTTCCGCCAGCTGACCAAAGACGAGGTCAAGCAAATTGCTGACATCCTCTTGAAGGAGGTCTTCTCACGCCTGACCGAGAAAGGAATCACCCTAGAAGTGACGGATCGCTTCAAGGAGCGACTCATTGAAGAAGGCTACAATCCCAGCTACGGTGCGCGACCCCTGCGGCGGGCCATTATGCGCCTCTTAGAGGACACCTTGGCTGAGGAAATGCTCTCTGGCCGTATTCGTGAAGGGGATACTGCCCTCATTGATGTGGATGAATCAGGTCAAGTGAAGATCCAAGCTCAACCTCGGCGTGAGCTACTGCCCCAAGCGGTTGAGTAGGGTATTGACTTCCTATGCCAGACACACCGCAAGAGGTTTATGGGGACTCCCTCAGCTCCCGAGCGCTGGATCACGACTGGCGCACCATTTATCCCTTGGGTGCTTACCAAATCCACGGTCTGGCATGGGTCGATCCCCAAGCCCTGTGGCTACGTCAATTGCCCCGTTTGCCCTTTTGCCAAGCAACCCTTGGCGCCAGTTTTTTGGCCTTGGACCGGGTACGGGGCTTTATTTTGCTCATCAATGGCGAAAATGACCACAGTGAGATTCTCAATCCCTACGATCTAGAGCCATTTCTCGATGCCGATGGCCTCTGTCTCCATCGCGAAACCCTCTGGTTTTGCCGGGACACATGGCTCTATCGCTGTCATCTGCCTGACTGGCATGTAGAAAAGGTGTTGGCGTGCCGCTATCCCATTTACGGTGTGGCGGTGGATGACACAGGCATCTATGTGGCCTGTCAAAAATCGGGTTACATTCACTGTTTTGACGAGACGGGTCGAGAGCAGTATCGCCTCAGTGCGCCGGGCATTGGCTGTGAAAATTTAGCCCTTAAGGATGGCTATCTGTGGGTGAGCGATCGCTTAGAGCAATCCATCTATTGTCTCGATCGCCAGAGTGGCCGTGTTGAATGGGTGGCCTTGACGCCCTTTGCCCAGCCAACGGCGTTTACCTTTGATGCGACGGGGCGACTGTGGGTGGCCTATGGCGGCGAAGAACCCTATTTGCGGGATAATCCCAACAACCGCGAAGCCCCCCTCGAAATTGATCATCGCGATATTTGCCTGATTCATCCTCTGCTCTATCAGACCCACAAAGAGCAGCATTATACGGTCTCCAATGGCTATCTGATTGAGATGGCCTACGTGGAGGAAATGTCTCCCCTTGATGCGCTGCACCTAGATAACCTAGAGTGGCGAATTGCTCTGCCCGCCAATTCCCTGCGCCAAAAATTGCTGCGGGTTGAACCCGTCGGTACCCCCTTTCACTTGGAAACCGTGGGTGATCAGCAGGTGGCGGTGTTTGATTTTCCTGAAGTGCGTCCCTACGAAGCCCGTCTTTTTGGTTGGCGTGCTTGGCTAGAAGTGAGAGGTATCAAGTACCATCTCAGCTTTGACGACATTGATGAGACGCTACCGCTGCCACCAGAATTTGCAGCACAGTATCTAGTGGATAACGATGAGTTGGCGATGGATCAACCCATTGTCCAGGAGGCGGCACGGCAAGCTGTGGGCACAGAGACCAATATCCTGCGTAAGATGCTCAAGATTCGTAACTATGTGTACGATCGCCTGAGCTATGCCATGCGACCCACGATTGAAACCCCCGATTTGGTTTTGAAACGGGGAACGGGGTCTTGTGGTGAGTACGTGGGGGTGCTCCTTGCCTTGGCGCGATTAAATGGCATTGCCTGCCGTACGGTGGGTCGCTACAAATGTCCCCCCCATCCCCAAAAGCGGGGTATTCCCCTCCAACCCACCTATAACCACGTTTGGTTGGAGTTTTATGTGCCGGGGGTTGGCTGGTTGCCCATGGAGTCCAATCCCGATGATGTCGTAGAGCGCGGCCCTTATCCAACGCGGTTCTTTATGGCACTGCCTTGGTACCACGTGGAAGCGGGTAAAGGGATTCGCTTTGAGAGCATGAATTATCGCGATCGCGGGCTACGCCTTGGAGATTTAGCCCTCAATCATGTGCGCTTTACCATTCATAGTGAGCTGCCCCCAATTGCCTAAACAGTTCTAAGACAGGAGCACTCGCAGTAATCCCAAAGGAGCCGGCTGCCAATCGCCGCGCCAATCCAAAAGCTGTACTAACACCAAGTAGCCAATTCCCAATAACAGGGAAATGACACCGGTGACGATCGCCACCCATTTGCCCGATGACCGTTGAGACACCCTGAGCCTCCTATTCATTCTTGAGTCGCAATACTGCCATAAAGGCCTCTTGGGGGACATCCACCCGCCCGATCGCCTTCATCCGTTTTTTACCCGCTTTTTGTTTTTCGAGGAGCTTGCGTTTACGGGTCACATCGCCGCCGTAGCACTTGGCCAAGACATCTTTGCGTAAGGCGGGAATACTTTCACTGGCAATCACCCGTGAGCCAATGGCCGCTTGAATGGGAATTTTGAACTGGTGGCGTGGGATCAAATCCTTGAGTTTGCTGACAAGGGCACGTCCCACATAGTAGGCCTTATCGCGGTGAACAATCGCTGCCAAGGAATCCACTGGGTCGTTATTGATCAGGATATCCAGTTTCACCAGATCATTAGGACGGTAGCCAATCAGGTGGTATTCCATACTGGCATAGCCCCGCGATCGCGACTTCATTTCATCGAAAAAGTCCGTCACAATTTCCGCCAAGGGCATTTCATAGACCAAGGTGGTGCGCCCTTGGGTGAGGTAGCGCATATCCTTAAAGATGCCCCGCCGCGACTGCGCCAATTCCATCAGCGTTCCCACATAGGTTTCGGGGGTAATCATTTCCAGTTGAACGTAGGGTTCCTCAATTTTTTCGCGGTATTGGGGTTCCGGTAGCAGGCTGGGGTTATCAATCGTCAGCACTTCCCCTTTGATGGTGGTGACGCGATAGACCACCGAAGGGGCAGTAATGATTAAGTCCAGATTGTATTCCCGCTCTAGCCGCTCTTGGATAATTTCCATGTGCAGCAGCCCCAAAAAGCCACAGCGGAACCCAAAGCCCATGGCACTGGAGGTTTCCGGCTCGTAGTGGAGCGAAGCATCGTTGAGCTTCAATTTTTCAAGGGCTTCCCGCAGATCCTCAAACTGATCGGCATCGGTGGGAAAAAGACCACAAAAGACCATCGGTTTGGCCTCGGTGTAACCCGGAAGAGGTTCCTTGGCTGGGTTTTGTGCCAATGTAATCGTGTCGCCGACACGGGCATCGCCAACGGCTTTAATGGCGGCTGCGAGGTAGCCCACTTCCCCGGCATGGAGACTGTCCACGGGTTTTTGGTTGGGGGCGAGGACGCCGAGTTCATCAATTTCGTATTCTTTGCCAGAGGCCATCAAGCGAATGCGATCGCCCTTGCGAACCACACCATCCATGACCCGAAAATAGACAATCACCCCTCGGTAGGCATCGTAGTAGCTATCAAAAATCAATGCCCGCAGGGGTTGATCTACCGTATCGCGGGGGGGTGGCACCAAATGCACAATCGATTCCAGAATTTCCTCAATGCCAATCCCTTCCTTGGCAGACGCTAGAACCGCTTGGGAGCAGTCGAGGCCAATAATCTCTTCAATTTCGGCCTTCACGCGATCGGGCTCGGCGCCGGGTAGGTCAATTTTGTTGAGGACCGGAATAATCTCTAAATTATGCTCCAATGCCAGATAGACATTGGCCAGTGTTTGCGCTTCTACCCCTTGGGAGGCATCCACAACGAGGAGTGCCCCTTCACAGGCAGCCAGCGATCGCGACACCTCATAGGAAAAATCCACGTGGCCGGGGGTGTCAATCAAATTCAAAATATATGTTTCGCCATCGCGACTGGTGTAGGTCATGCGGGCAGCTTGCAGCTTAATCGTAATTCCTCGCTCCCGCTCCAGCTCCATATTGTCAAGAAACTGTTCCTTCATTTCACGGGGATCCACCGTGCCTGTAAATTGCAGCAGGCGATCGGCAAGGGTCGATTTGCCGTGATCAATGTGGGCAATGATCGAGAAATTGCGAATGTGGGAAACGGGGACGTCGGTCATACCAGCGAGGGCAACCTTAACAAAATGAAAAACTCCTTTCTTGATTCTAAGCGTCCCTGTCCGATTGTGCTGAGAATTCAGTGGTAGGATAGAAATTAACTGCCGGGATGTAGCGCAGCTTGGTAGCGCATCTGCTTTGGGAGCAGAGGGTCGCAGGTTCAAATCCTGTCATCCCGATTCGGAACCGTAAACCTAGAACGATTGTTGCCCATACAATCCTGCGGTAGATTAACCTCAGGCCTTTTGGATACGTATTCATTGATGCTGACGGTTCCACGGACAATTTGCCTTGGATTTTTGGCGGTGATTACGCTGGGGACGCTGCTGTTGTGGCTGCCTTGGTCCACTAGTAATGGGGAATGGAACCCCTTTATCGTTGCGCTATTTACCGCAACATCGGCCGTTTGTGTGACCGGCCACATTATTGTGGATACGGCAACCCACTTTTCTCCCTTTGGTCAACTGGTGATTCTGCTGTTGATCCAAGTGGGTGGTCTGGGGTACATGACGGCGACCACCTTTTTGATTATTTTGCTGGGACGCAAGTTTAACCTGCGGCAAAAAATAGCGGTACAGCAAGCCTTGGATCGGCGGGGCATGCAGGGGGCACGGCAATTGGTGCGCTCGATTTTGGGTCTCACGTTTCTCTTTGAACTGACGGGTGCCTTGTTGCTGTGGCTGATTTTTCGCCAAGACTTTAGTGATCCACGGGCACTGTGGCTCGCGGTGTTTCACAGTATCAGTGCTTGGAATAATGCCGGGTTTAGTCTGTTTAGTGACAGCTTGATGGGGTATCAAACCTCTGTGCCCCTGAATTTCGTGATTTCACTGCTGATTATTTTTGGCGGCATTGGCTATGAGGTGATCTTTGAATTTTATCTTTGGCTGCGGGAGCATCTGCGCCACTGGGGTAAACCCGCCTATCTAATCCGCAAGGCGAGCCAGATGACGTTTAGCCTCAATTTCAAAATTGTGACGAGTACAACGGCGATTCTCCTCATCTTGGGAACGGCGATGCTGTTTGCGACGGAGATGCGATCGCCAGAACGGTTTGGTCTTTTTTCCTTTGATCAGAAGCTCCTCTTGGCGTGGTTTCAGTCGGTCACGGCGCGCACGGCTGGCTTTAATACCGTCAACATTGGTGAATTCAATAATGGCGGGCTATTTATTATGATTGCCCTGATGTTTATTGGTGGTAGCCCCGGTGGCACGGCAGGGGGCATTAAAACAACCACGTTGCGGATTTTGGCAGGGATTACCAAGTCAGCTCTGCAAGGGAAAGAGGTGGTGCTGCTCTACCGCCGTCAGGTGCCCCCCTCGCTGATCATGAAAGCGGTCGCTGTCGCCTTTGGCTCAATGTTTACGGTGCTGGTTTCCACTACCCTCATCGCGATCGCTGACCCCGAAGAGAATTTCATTAACATTCTCTTTGAAACCGTTTCCGCCTTTGCCACCGTTGGTCTCTCCACCGGTATTACCAGTGGGCTAACCGCCTTTTCCAAGTTGGTCTTGATTGTAACGATGTATGCCGGACGGGTGGGTATCCTGCTGCTGATGGCGGCAATTATCGGTGACCCCCAGCCTTCTAGCGTCCAATATCCTGAGGAAAACCTGCTGGTGGGTTAGGGGGCGGCGTACTCGGCAATGGCGGCAGCCATCTCTTGGGTACCCACGGGTTCTTTGCCCGCTGCAGCCAAATCATAGGTGACAAAGCGCCCCTCAGCAATGACTTTTTCCACAGCTGCCTGAAGACGCCGTGCCGCTTCCATTTCACCCAAGTGTTGCAACATCAACACACCAGAGAGAATCAATGCCGTAGGATTGGCTTTATTTTGGCCGGCATATTTAGGTGCTGAACCATGAATCGCCTCAAAAACGGCATATTCATCGCCAATATTGGCGCCGGGAGCCACCCCAAGGCCACCAATCATCCCTGCACAAAGGTCAGAAAGAATATCGCCGTAGAGGTTGGGCATCACCATCACATCATAGAGTTCAGGCTTCTGCATCAACTGCATGCACATGTTATCGACGATGCGATCCTCAAATTCAATTTCCGGATAGCGGCGGGCAATCTCACGGGCGCGCTCTAGGAAGAGGCCATCGGTAAATTTCATGATATTGGCCTTGTGAACGGCGGTCACTTTCTGGCGATGGTTGGCCTTGGCATATTTGAAGGCAAACTCAATGATGCGATCGCTCCCCAGCACAGAAATCGGCTTGACACCAATGGCAGCATCCTCACGGATCGGCTTACCCGCTAGATCACTCAAAAAGGCACGGGCTTTGGCCGCCTCGGGACTGGTGTATTCAAACTCAATCCCGGCATAGAGGTCTTCGGTATTCTCGCGAACAATGACAAGGTCAATGTTTTGAAAATAGCTTTTCACCCCAACAATGGATTTAGCCGGCCGTAGGTTCGCATAGAGATTGAGCCGCTTGCGGATCTCAACATTCACAGAACGAAAGCCGGTACCCACGGGGGTGGTAATCGGCCCTTTGATGGCAGTTTTCGTGCTTTTGATCGCATCGAGAACGTGTTCGGGCAAGGGGGTACCATAGCGTTCCATCATGTCCACGCCGGCATCCACCACCACCCAATCAATTTTGACGCCCGTAGCATCAATGGCCGTGCGAGTGGCAGCGGCAACCTCAGGACCAATACCGTCGCCGCGAATTAAGGTAACAGCGTGGGACACGAGTTCTCTCTCCCTATGCAGAACTGAAAGACAAGGTATTAGGAGGGTATGATGCCGCTAAATGAGCTTCACCGTACGTAGCGTGTGAAACAAAATTGTCGCCAAGGCGATCGCGCCCGCAACAATGACAAAGTACAAAACAATTCCCATCATGTTTCTCCTCAACAGGTAGTGATTTACTTCGGAATTCAGAATACCCTAGGCTGTGCCTACAAAACTAACATCACTAAAGCGCTTTTGTGCCTCGCTGACAGGACGATTTTTGCCTTCCTCTTGCCAGTAGTTAATAATTTCGGTGGCACGGTTGAGGAGTTCAATCCGCTCGGCTTCCGTAATCCAAGATTTCTTCTCTAACTCCGCCTTCAGGAGTTCCCAAGCATCGGTGCGCGGCCAAAAGAAGTAGGAGGTGAGGGGGCTTGTCCCTTTGCCAACAATTTGATCGACAGCGATCGCCACGTCTTTTTCTAACCAAAGTACTCTCAGGGTAAAGCGGGACAATTCTAACCTCCTAAAACTCGTTTTTCACAAAAAGCCATCCTTTATAATAACCAATCAGGCCAACTGCATACAAGTTTCTGGAGAGCTACCGTTGAGTACCCCCTGCGCCTGTGTCTTTTTTGATATTGATGGCGTGATTCGCGATGTCAGTCGTTCCTATCGCCGTGCCCTAGCGGATACCGTCGAGCATTTTACGGGGGGTGCCTATCGTCCCAGTCAAAAGGAAATTGACAACCTCAAGGCGGAAGGCTGCTGGAATAACGACTGGGAAGGGTCGCGTGAACTCATTTATCGCTACTTTGAACGCCAAGGGAAACCCCGCTGCCAAGTGCCCTTGGACTATGAACGCCTAGTGATCTTTTTTGAGGAGCGCTATAGTGGCGAAAATTGGTGCGGCTATATTCAAGATGAGCCACTGCTGGTGGATGCTGCCTATTTTCAGGCTCTTGATCAGGCACAAATCCGCTGGGGGTTTGTCAGTGGTGCGACGCGGGACTCGGCAGAATATGTTCTGAAACACCGCTTGGGTCTCGATCAGCCCCTTTTGATCGCCATGGAAGATGCCCCCGGCAAACCCGACCCCACAGGACTCCGCATGGCCTACCGTCAGGCCGCGGCTCAGGAAACCATTCCTGCCTTTTATGTGGGGGATACAGTGGCGGATATGCAGACCGTTGTCAATGCCCGCAAAGAACAAGCAACAACGCCGTGGATTGCCTTAGGGGTGATTCCTCCCCATGTCAAAGGGGCAGATCGCAGAGAATATGGCGATCGCTTGCGCTCAGCGGGAGCCAGTGCAGTTTTTGAACACACGCGCGACATTACCCCAGCGATGGTGGCAGCGTTCTTAGGGCAATTGGCTGCCCACGACTCAAACTGCGGGCAATAAGATCACAGCGTTCATTGCCGACATCGCCACTATGGCCACGCACATGGTGCCACTGGACTAAGGGATCATTGAGGGCATCTAGCTCCTGCCACAGGTCTTGGTTGAGAACAGGCTTTTTGGCGGCTGTTTTCCAGCCCCGCCGTTTCCAGTTGTGGATCCACTCCGTAATTCCCTTGAGGACATATTCGCTGTCGGTGTAAAGGGCGATCGCGCTCCCCGGAGCCAGTTGGCGCCATACCTTGAGGGCTTCAATGGCCGCCTGCAATTCCATGCGATTATTTGTGGTCGCGGGGTGATGTCCTCCCAGTTCCTGCACAGAGCCGTCGGCAAAGTAAATGACCACGCCCCAGCCCCCCGGTCCCGGATTGCCTTCGCAGGCACCATCGGTATAAATGGCACGAATCTCGGTCATGAGTCTCTATGCTCTCCAAAGGTTGCAAATAAAAAAGGGTGGCCACAAGACCACCCCCGAAGCAAATGGATACCAAAGACTATTTGATGCTGACTTTGGCGCCGGCTTCCTCGAGTTCTTTCTTAGCGGCTTCGGCGTCTTCTTTGGTGGCACCTTCTTTCACGGGTTTGGGCGTGGATTCCACCACTTCCTTGGCTTCCTTGAGACCCAAGCCGGTCAAAGAGCGCACCACTTTGAGCACGGCAATCTTCTTGTCGGCGGGGACTTCTTCGAGAATGACATCGAAGGCGGTTTTCTCTTCGACTTCTTCTGCGGGAGCAGCAGCCCCACCACCCACAGGAGCGGCGACCATCATGCCACCGACCGGCGCAGCGGCACTGACACCAAAGGCCTCTTCAATTTGCTTGACCAGCTCAGCGGCTTCCAGCAGGGTCAAGGATTTCAACTTTTCGAGAATTTCATCGGTTGCAGCAGACATTGTCAACTCCTATCGTTTCAAGGTTGGAAAACAAGAACAGGTGGCTTCCCAAGGGAAACCGAAAACAGGATCGATCTATGCCGCACCTTTGTCGGCGATCGCCTGGGTTGCCCGCGCCAAGGAAGCAGGAACCTCCTTGATGCCAATGGCAATCTTCGCTGTGACGGCATTGAGGGCACCAGCAATCTGCGCCATGAGTTGTTCTTTTGAGGGCAGATCACCAATGGCCTTCACTTGCGCTTCATCAAGGGCCCGTCCCTCCATGACCCCACCGCGTAGGGTGGTTTTTTTCGTGGCCTTTTGGAATTCTTGGTAGGCCTTGATCGTGCCGCCAATGTCGTCCTTGACCAAGAGGAACGCCGAAGGTCCCTTGAGGAATTGGGTCATGGGTTGCCAAGTGTCACTTTCTTTGACCGCCAATTCCATCAGCGTATTTTTAGTGACCTTGCAACTGGCATTGCACTTGCGCAAGCGTTGCCGCAAATCCTTCATCTCAGCATCGGTGAGACCTTGGTAGTCAATCACCAGTGCCATTTGTGACTCGCTCAGGCGTTCCTTTAGCTCCGCCACAATTTCTTTTTTGTTTGCTAGCGTGCGTCCCACGCGCATCACCTCCTGTAGTCAGTGAAAGAAAAACCCCAGCAGTGGTGCCGGGGCGATCGCCCAATCCCAACGGATGGACTTCGCAAACCTCGGCAGGAAGATTATGTCTGAGCCAGACCCCTGCGGTCTTCGGTTTCAGTCTTGAGTTGTCCAGTATTGGGCAATAGACAAGTCCTCCTTAGGCGGCTTCGGCCAGTTTTAGCTCCCGCAGGGCGTTGATGTCCACTTGAATGCTCGGCCCCATGGTGGCGGCCACATAGACACTGCGCCAGTAGCGACCCTTGGCACCACTCGGGCGGTTGCGGTCAATACTCTCTTGTAGTGCCTTGAGGTTAACGAGCAAGTCTTCGGCGCTGAAGCTAGCTTTGCCAAAGAGCACATGGACAATCCCGGTGCGATCGGCGCGGAATTCCACTTTCCCCGCCTTGAACTCTTGAATCGCTTGGGGCAAGTCAAAGGTCACCGTACCGGCTTTGGGCGATGGCATGAGCCCCCGCGGACCCAAAATCCGACCCACTTTGGCCACTTGGGGCATCATATCGGGGGTGGCAATGAGGAGATCAAAGTCCATCCGCCCCTTTTGAATTTCGTCAATGAGTTCCTCTGAACCCACAACATCGGCACCGGCGGCACTGGCTTCAGTCACTTTTTCACCCCGAGCAATGACCGCCACGCGAATCGTTTGACCGGTGCCTTTGGGGAGCGCCACAGTGGTTCGCAATTGTTGGTCGGTATATTTGGGATCAATGCCCAAGCGGATGTGGGCTTCTGCCGATTCAGGAAATTTGGCTGTGGCCGTTTCCTTCAGCAGTTGCAAGGCCTCGAGGGGAGCGTAGGGACGATCCTCCACCTTGGCATAGAGTTCGCGCAGTCGTCGCGAGAGTTTACGCATCAGAATTTACCTCCACGGGGTACTAACGAAACGCAGTTTCTCCCCCAACACAACAACGGACTCAACAGGAACACACGAAGGCAAGCTTTAGTCGGCAATGGTCACGCCCATATTGCGAGCGGTGCCTTCGATAATCCGCATGGCCGCTTCAATATCGTTGGCATTAAGATCCGGCATTTTCTTCTCAGCAATTTCCCGCAGTTGGGCACGGGTGATCCTGCCCACTTTTTTCTTGTTGGGTTCGCCGGAGCCTTTTTCAATGCCCGCAGCTTTTTGAATCAGCACGGAAGCGGGCGGCGTTTTCAAAACAAAGGTGAAACTGCGATCTTCATAGACCGAAATTTCAACGGGAACCACCATCCCCACTTGATCGGCGGTGCGAGCATTGTACTCTTTGCAGAACATCATGATGTTCACACCGTGCTGACCAAGGGCTGGACCAATGGGGGGAGCAGGGTTGGCTTTACCCGCTTGAATGGCAAGTTTAATAACTGCGACGACCTTTTTCGCCATAGTGAGTTAGCGTCCTAATCTACTTTTTCCACTTGAGTCACTTCGAGTTCGACCGGCGTTTCGCGGCCAAAAATCGAGAGTAATGCTTTCAGTTTGCTGCGCTCAGCACTGACTTCAATCACCTCTCCCTCAAAGTCCTTAAAAGGACCATTGAGAACTTTGATTTTATCACCACTATTGAGATCAATGCGGTGAACCGGTTCTTGTTCTTGGGCTTTGCGGAAGATGCGATCCACTTCGGCCGCACTCAGGGGCATGGGCTTGACGTGACCGCGGCCGCGGCCTGTACTGCGGCGTTGCTCGGCACCCACAAAGTTAATCACATTGGGGGTGTTTTTAATCACCTGCCAAGCTTCATCATCAATTTGCCATTCACCCGTTTCGGGGGACTGCTGTGCCCGCACTTGGACAAGAACATAACCGGGAAAAACTTTTTCCTCAATGGTTTGCCGCGAGCCATCTTTTTTGATTTTGATGACGGGGGTTTGGGGAATTTCAATGCGAAAGATGCGATCGGCCACATCCAGCGTATGGAGCCGCTGCTCGATGGTGCTTTTCACTTTTTTTTCGCAGCCAGAGGCCACCTGCACGGCATACCAAAACCGTTTGACCTTACCCGCTTGATCCCCTTCGGCCACTTCAACGGTGTCGTCAAGAGGATCGTTCAGATCAGAATGATCAGTAAATTCACTCACCATAGGCGCGTACTCGTAGGAATCTTTGGCTGTCTAGAAAATCAGTGTGGCCAGCCAACGAAAGAGTTCATCCACTAGGTAGATGACCGCAGCCGAAAGGGAAACGATGAGAATGACTGCCGCAGATTCGCCAATCAGACGCTGGCGATCGGGCCACACCACTTTGCTGAGTTCTTCCTTGGTTTCGCGGAAAAACTCGGTTAGATTAAAGCCACTAGTGGGCTTTTCGCCTTCGGTACTCTTGGTCACGGCGGCACTCCTTAGGGCGGGGGCAGCCCGTTGCTACCCGTTTAATTCAGCGCGATTTATTATCATAGCAGGTTTCTTCTTTTTAGGAAATCCCAATGTTTGATTGCTTGCGATCGCGCACCCTCACGACGGCTATGGGTGAGGTGGCCTACGTTACCAATGATCTCGGCAATGTTAACCCTGCTCGGCCGCCTTTATTTTTTTGGCATGGTTTTGGTGGTGGCTCGAGCCGCTATGAATGGTCGGCAGTTTATCTGGCCTTTTCAGCCGAGTATCCCCTTTTTGCTTTGGATTTGCCCGGTTGGGGCGCCTCTGAGCATCGCGATCAACCCTATACGGTGGCGGCTTATGTGGATCATTTGCTAGAGTGCCTTGGTCAATTGACGGCAGAACCAGCGGTGGTGATCACGTCGTCACTGACGGCAGCCTTTGCCATCCAAGGGGCGATCGCCCATCCCCAACGCTTCCGTGGCCTGATTCTCACCTGCCCAACGGGGTTGAGTGATTTTGGTCAAGATTACCGCCAGACCCCCCTTGCCCAGATTGCCCGCCAGTCCTATGTGGATATCGCCTTTTATCGCCTCGGCGTGGCCAATTCCCTGAGTGTGCAATCCTTTATGGCCAATCAACAGTTTGCCCGACCTAGCCGCATCAGCCCGGAAATGGTTGCCACCTATACGCAAGTAGCGCAGTCGGCGGGGGCAGAATTTGCCGCGTTGGCCTTTGTGCGGGGTGATCTCTGCTGCGATCTCAGTCGCTTTTTACCCCATTTGACGGTGCCGACCTATATCGTTTGGGGAGAGCAGGCAAAACTCCCTCCCGTGGCCGTGGGTCAACGCTTGGCACTGTTAAACCCCGAGGCGATTCGTGCCTTTGATGTGATGCCAGAGGTGGGACTAACGCCGCAGTTGGAGTGCCCTGCGGTGATGATTGGCTGGATTGATCGCTACCTTGGCCAGTTGCTGGCCTCCCCTTGAGGTGATCTAACGCTGGGCATTGGCAGTGGCGGGTAGGGTTGTGCCATAGACACGGGGGCGATCGCCCTGGGCCAATTGGGTGCTGCCTTGAGTATCCACTGCCCAAATGGTGGCTTTGGGGTTCCCCATGGTTTGGGTTTGAAAGAGCACCCGCTGCGGATCCGTTGTGCTCCAGCCCAAGAGGGTGGCAAAGTCGTATTCATCAGCGGTGGGATAAACCGTGGCCACATGACCCACCCCCGCCTGCCAAATCCACGCGCCATCGCTAATTAAATCAGTGGCAAACAAGCCGCCAAGCTGGCGCACCAAGAGACGATTGCCCGTTTCTGACCAGCCAACTGGAACCAGTACTGCAATCAGACCTTGAGCTTGGGGCACCTCTGCCAAAAACTCAGGCGGCATTTCTTTGAGGCTTTCAATGCGCTGCTGACTGCCGCTCTGGCGATCGCGAATTTCAAGAACGCTCACCAGTTGTTGCCGTTGCGCCTCGGGATCAGCCGTGAAGTAGAGGGTGGCCTGTGCCACATAGCGGCCATCGGGAGAGAGATATTGGGGCGTCTGCTGAGTCAAGCGGAGAGATTTCTTAGCCTTTAGAGCAGCGGCGTGGCCGTCGTCAATCCATTTCCAAGGGAGGGGGAAAGGACTCTGAAGCGGATCTGTGACTACTGTTTCTACGGGTTGATCGGGGGCTGAGGGTCGCTGGGCTTGGGCAGGCGTTACTGGGGCGATCGCAAGGGCTGTCAATATCCCACAGACTGAGGAGATCAAAAAGCCCCGCCACGGCGCAAATCGGGTTACCATGAGGTCACTCCTCTGAAATAAAGTTTGCTTATTTTATTGACAGTTTGGTTAAACGAATGATGACGGCTCCTCACACCTCTAGCATAGCAATTGGCCTAGGCCGATCGCAGGAAAATTAACGAAGTTTTATGCTCTTGACAGAATTAGTCAAAAAATCTCGTGACTATTTGCAGTCATTGGCAGTCATTGAGATTCATTCCCAGTGGTTTCCCCTCAGTTCCCCCTCGCTCAAAGATGCGGCGACGACCCCCTATGCAGTGAATGCTAAAGGGCATTTGGCGTGGCCCAAGGGTCGGCACTCCCTCTGGTTGGGGCAGCGAATCACGGTACCCGCGACGGTTCAAGGCTATAGTGTGGCGGGTTTAACTCTACGCCTTGATCTCACGTGGTGGGCGGATCAGGCAACGGTGTATGTCAATGGTCAGGCGGTGCGTCAGGGGGATTTATTTGATCATTCGGTGAGTCTGTGCCTAGGGGAGGCGGTGACCCCCGGCCAAGCGTGGGAGGTGGTGTTGCATCTTGTGAGTCCCGGCCACGATGACGGTGCTTTGGTGAGATCAGGCCTGCGGTTTGAATCGCCAACGGGGATTGATCCGGACTTTGTTGCCACTGAGTTGGACATTTTGGCGATCTTTGGTGAAACCCTCAACCTGCAACCCCTTGAACCCCTGCTGAAGGACGTTTTAGAAAGTCATGGACAGCGCCCCATCTTAGATCCGTTGCTGGCGGAGATCCACGAGAAAATGCAGGCGATCGCCACCCCCTTGCGGGACTTCACCATGCACCTGTGTGGCCATGCCCATCTGGACTTGGCGTGGCTCTGGCCGATCGCTGAAACGTGGCAAGTGGCACAGTCCACTTTTCGATCTGTCTTGCAGCTTAAGGAACGCTATCCCGAACTCACCTTTACCCACTCCACTCCCGCCCTCTATGCCTATTTGCAGATCCATGCCCCAGAACTTTTTGGGCGGATTCAGGAAGCCGTGGCAGCGGGTTGGTGGGATGTAGCGGCAGGCCTTTGGGTCGAACCGGAACTGAATCTGATTAACGGTGAATCTATTGCCCGCCAGATTCTCTATGGCCAGCAGTACGTACAGGAGGCCTTTGGTGGCATTAGCCCCATTGCTTGGTTGCCCGATACCTTTGGCTTTCCAGAACGGCTCCCCAGTTTCTTGGCTCAGGGGGGCATTCGCTACTTTGTCACCCAAAAATTGCGCTGGAATGACACCACGCGCTTTCCCCACGGTTGGTTTGTCTGGCGGGATCTGGCGGGGGCGGAGGTGAATGCCCTGATGTCAGCACCCATTGGCGAGGGGATTGCTCCCGTGAAAATGGCTGCCTATGCCCAAGAGTGGTGGCAACAAACGGGATCGCGGCGCAGTCTCTGGCTCCCTGGTGTCGGCGATCATGGCGGTGGACCAACGGCAGACATGTTAGAACGGGTGCGACGCTGGCAACACCTCGGTGGTATTGGGCCGCAGTGGCAATGGACAACCGTGCAGCAGTATTTGGATCAACTTGCCCACGAAACACCGCCGACTCCCCATTGGCAAGGGGAACTCTACTTGGAATTCCATCGCGGCTGCTACACCAGCCATGGCGATCAAAAAGCTGCCCACGATCGCGCCCAACGCCAACTGCAAGAGGCGGAACGCTGGTGTGCCCTCGCGGCAATCACAACTTCTTTTTCCTATCCTAGAGAAGAACTCAAAGCCTGTTGGCAACAACTTCTCTTTAACCAGTTTCATGATATTCTCCCCGGCTCCTCGATTCCAGAGGTCTATGCGGAGGTGGCACCAACGTGGCAGCAACTCCTGACCACGACAGAGACAGTCCTAAGGGAAGCACAAACAGCGCTGTGCCAGTCCATTGACGGCGGTGAACCGCCGGTGACAGAGGCAATTCCCGTTGTGATTTTCAATGGATTGGTGGGCGATCGCGCCGGGGTTGTCCACATTGACTTGGCGCAGCTACCGCAGGAGGTTTCCTCTTGGCGGGTTTATTGTCCACGGGGCGACTACGATTTACCAGCGCAGTTGAATGCTCCCCAAGGTTGCTTGACGTTTCGTACCCCTGAGGTGCCGGGAATTGGCTACACACTGCTGTGGCTCTGCCCGCGATCGCGCCCTGATACCTTACCAACCCCACCCTTGGGCTATGTCTTAGAAAATAACTATCTCCACGTTGAAATTGATCCGTCAACAGGGGAAATCACCAATCTGTATGACAAGTTGAATCATCGTCCCTGCTTGGGCGATCGCGGTAATCAACTGCAATTTTTCCGTGATCAGGGGCAATACTGGGATGCTTGGAACATTGACCCCAACTATGGGCAGCATCGACTGCCGGGGGCGACCCTAGAGGCTATTGAATGGGTGACGTGGCATCAACTGGAGCAGCGACTACGGGTCAGATGGCGCTTTCAGTCCTCGCAGATTCAGCAGGAGTATGTGTTGCAGTATCAAACCCCGTGGCTGCGCATTGATACGGTGATTGACTGGCAGGAGGAACATATTCTCCTCAAGGCGGCTTTTCCCTTGGCAATCAGTGCTGAGCAGATCACCTGTGAAACTCCCGGCGGCGTTACGCTGCGCCCGACCCTTCCCAATCCCCACCTCAGCGCCCATGAGCAAACAAAATGGGAGGTGCCCTTTTTAACGTGGGTGGATCTGAGTACCCCAGAGTATGGGGTGAGTCTTTTCAGCGACTGCAAGCATGGCCTTGATGCCCAAGCGAATCAACTGCGATTGACCCTGTTGCGATCGCCCACTTGGCCGGATCCGACGAGCGATCGCTGTCAGCACCGCTTTAGCTATGGTGTGTTTCCCCACAGTGACTCGTGGCAAGTGGGCGGTGTCCCGCAGCAGGCAGCTCAGTTTAATCAACCTCTGAGGGGAGAAATTGCCCCCGCCAACCCATCAGGATCATTACCGCCCCACGCTCAGCTTCTCCATTGGTCGGATGCCCGCATTCAATGCCTTGCCCTCAAACAAGCAGAGGATGGACAGGGTTGGCAATTGCGAGTCGCAGAAGTGGCTGGGGAAGGGGGCACCTTGGAACTGCACTCAACGCTAATCCCATGGCAGATCAAAGCATCGCAAACACTCTTGGAGACGCCCACAGAGAATACCAACACAGTGACCCTCAGCCCATGGCAAATTCAAACCTTCCGACTACACCCTTGACCTACAATTGCGCCTTGAGGATTCTTGGCGATTCTCAGACAAATCTCCCTCACTCAAGCAGGGCAGCTTGTTGACATTACAGCACATCAATCGTCGGGAAAGCTGTTGAAACATGACTCAAGTCTAAACTATAGCTATTCCAATAAAGAATGAGATATCATCCAGCACAATACTTGCGAATCACTTCATCAATCGAACTGTTTGACCCTGCATACATCCGCGCTCGCTTCAGCGCACTAAAGTCGTGCTCAATCACATTCAAATCAGGAGAGTATTTCGGTAAAAATAACACCTCGTGACCCGCCGCTTTCACCACTGCCTGAATCACCCCTTTTGGATGAATCGGTACATTATCCATCATCAACAACGAACGTTTCTCTAACGCCGGCAAACAGTACTGACTCAGTCAGCTTACAAACCCTACCGCATTCAAATATCCGCAAAACAGCATTGGGGCGATGAAGTCTTTCTGGTGTCTATACCGTCCTGCTACTAATACTAATATCATCTAAAAAACCATATTATTTGCTTATTATGGCCAATACTACAACAGATAGTACAAACTCAGCCAATATGCTCCCATGAAACAGCCGTACCCCGCTCAATGGCCTGATTCACTCGCTTGCCCAGCAGTACCTCATAGTATTTAGGAGGCAACCCATACCCGGGGCGAATGGAACGAATACACTCTGGCGTAATCACTTCCCCCGCCACCATATCTTTGACAAAGTACAGTGAGCGGCGATACACCAGCGACTTTTTCTCCGCCTCCGTAGGCCCATAGTGCACCCGCCCCAGCGCTTGATAAGCCCGCTGCGTTTCCTCCACCAGCAGTTTCATTTCGTGGGGTTCCAAACTAAAGGCGGCATCTACCCCGCCCTCAGCACGACTCAGCGTAAAGTGCTTTTCAATGACCGTTGCCCCTAGAGCCACCGCCGCTACTGCGACACCGATGCCCAGCGTGTGATCCGATAGCCCCACTTCACAGCCAAAGAGTTCCCTTAGGTGCGGAATTGTCCGTAAGTTAGAATCCGTTGGACTCGCAGGATAAGTGCTAGTACATTTGAGCAAGACAATCTGATCATTGCCGGTTGCCCGAATTGTTCGCACCGCTTCATCCAGTTCCGCAAGAGTTGCCATACCCGTGGACATAATAATCGGCTTACCCGTTTGGGCAATTCTTTGAATTAGGGGTAAATCAACTATCTCAAAGGAAGCAATTCTGTACATCGGTACATTGAAACTTTCTAGAAAATCTACTGCCGTTAGATCAAAAGGAGTGCTAAATGCGATTAAACCTAATTCCTTAAATTATTTGTCGCAAGGTATAGCCTTGCCAAACTTTTTTGCCAAACATGAAATTAATCTTTGCAATCAACAATGCGAGCGGCGTTGTAATAAAATACATTCTGTTTCTCCGAATCACTAAAGTAGGCCTTACCTAAGACTCTATCAAGGACAGATATTGCTTCCTCAATGCGTACATAGGGAAAATCACTAGCAAAGAGAACTCTCTCTGAACCAAGTTTACGATAGGTGAAGGCAAATAAATCCTCATACACAGACTCGGCAAGATAGTTTAGTGAGAAGGAAGTCTCTAGATAAATATTAGGACAATAATCAGCAAGGACTAAAGCCTCTTTAAAGCGCATTCCACCACTATGTAGAAGAATAACAGGAGTATTTTTAACAAAATCACAAATTTGAGCAGCCAATTTCAAATTGTCATAATCAAATAACTTGGTTGTGCCATAACTTGTATCTATACATATATAAAATCCCATTTCAGATGCTCGTTTTGCGATCGCAACCACATCAGTAAATAAAGATTCTGATATTTTTTGGTTATAGCAATGAAACTTAATTCCTTTGACGCCAAATTGCTTAAGATTATCAAGATAACAAAAAGCTAGCGCCTTGCTTATTGGAGTTGTTGCCGTAATAGAAGCTAGGTTAGGACATACATTGTATAAACTTTTAAGGAATTCTTGAATTCCATTTGTCATGAAGAAGTAATCGTTTAGGATCATCAAGTTAATTGAAGTTGCACTTGCTAGACTTGGCTTGTAGCTGTCAAGAGTGGCTAAAACTGACTCTGGAGTTACCTCCGTTTCTGAAAGATGAATCGAATGTAGATTGTACTGTAAAGAGACAGCGTGAACATTAAAGTCAAAAATTCTACTCATACTTAATTGTCGTAAGGGTACATAGCAATCCTATTTTAGCAAAGCAACCATAAACTCTTTTTGAGGTATACAAGGATAGTCATGCGCCAAAATAAAGTTTTGCGTATGTGTGGATACTAACTGAATTACTTCAGAAGGATCGTGATAAAAAACGTTGGCTTCAGGAGGATAAGAAGGATCAAGATTCGAAGAAAGAAAGTCAACAATACACATATATCTAGATAGAAGAAAAGCTTTGTTTATCATAAATTTAGTAAATTGAATGTTTTTTTCTTTGCTGCCTAAATTCCAATTTAATAACCCTAACATAATGGAAACATCAGCTATCGGTTGAGAATTTATCGGTAAAGTGATGATGTCGCATACTTCAAATCTACTCTTGCTGTTACTGTGTCTAGACTTAGCTTCTGCAATAAAGTAATCAACAGTATCCCATCCTATATAGTAGCTATAACTGATTAAACGATTATCCAAAAAGCTGAGAAAGTCACCAAAGCCACATCCAATATCTAATACTTGTTTTCCATTGAGATTAGCTATTTTAGTAACCTTTTCAAATCTAGTAATTTGATGATCTCTGGAATCCCAGCCCAAACTAAGAGGTGAGTAGCCGTGCGTTTTGTACCTAGTGGAATACCTTTCTCGAACATCCTTCGATATTTGTTCTAAGTTCAATAAACTATTCTGATTCATCGGGCATAACCTCCTTTAGTTTTGTTTGCAAGTTTGCAGGAAGGACGAGTGAGTTATTCATATATGATTTTCTACAAATCGTTTCATAAGTTGACCATTTTAGAGTATCTATACAGTAAAACCATATGTCTTCTTGCAGTTCAACAAATTGAAGCCTCTGTTTTAGACTTTCATTGATCTTCTCCTTTTCTATCAGAACAACACCGGAATCATCTGCTACGATGATGGCATTTTCAAACCTAGCTCTTGATTGATTTACTTGCTCATTGACATAGTCGTTTGACTCTGGTAGGCTGTTCGAGCAACCGATTGGAGTAATACCAAAAGACCAAATTGGATATCTTTCCTTTAACAAGGAATGAACATCGCGAACTAAGCCACCCACTATGATAGCTTTACACCGTTTGTAGAGAAGCAAGTATTTAGCAACTAATTCTCCGAAGAGAGCCTTGCCTTCACAGTTAAAGGCTTCGATATATACAATCGATCCTTCTGGTACATTTTCTATTTGTTGATGTAAATGATAGTTTGAGTTTGAATGGGTATATACATAGCTAACTAAACCCACTTTATGATAGCCATATACTAGAGGGCGAAAATTATTAAGAACTCCTGCCTTATTCAGAGCATCAGAAACTTGGCTGGTCGATATTCTATTTCTTTCAATAATGTTTATTACTTCTAGTACGACAGAAGAATCATTCATAGTCTATACTTATACCCCGATGTAGTGTTTCAATGAAGATGTTTTCGTCTTCTGACTCATCCAATTGAATTATAGCAAAACCATGCCTATGAGCATCGCTTTTGACAGGCGAAACTGCTTGTGATGGTTTTACAAACAGCTTTAACTTGACTAATCTAGGATCATTAACCACCTTAGGATCAATTCTAATATCCTTTATCACTCCTAAAGGAAAAGAAAAAAAATAAAGTATGACCTTTTTTGCACCACGAGGAAAATAATCAACTAAGTTATTATCTTGTGTTTGTCCCAAGCAATCATTAATGTAAATACTGGGCAAATCAATTCCAGTAAACAAAGGTACAATTAATGAAGATGTATAAACTCCTCCACCTCGGTTAGCCATTTCTATAAGATAGATATTATCATATTTGTCAATAATATATTCAGCATGAATCATTCCAAAGTTAAATCCTAATTTCTGGGCAACTAGTGAGTTATATCTAAAAATCTCCTTACAAACATTAATTTTTGAAGAATACTTTATAACATTTGCCACACACTGATTATCTTTATAATGAGATTTTTTAGCTACTGCTAATGATGTAGGATGACCGTTAAAGCAGTAACCATCAACAGTGTATTCTTCCCCTTCAATATACTGCTCAACTAAAACAAGTCTCGAGTGAGACATCATAAGCGATTTATAGAATAGCTCTTTCAGATAGCTTTCGTTTTCAACCTTGAATACACCAAAAGAACCTCTATTATCTATAGGTTTTAGTACTAGAGGGTAAAGGATTTCTTTTGATGCATAAAGTGCTTCTTCATATGTAGAAGCAAGAGAAAACTGCGGTACTTTTAGCCCACTGTCTTGGGCTTTACGTCTTTGGTAATATTTATTTGTTGCAACCTGAGCTTGATGTAGTTTAGGTCCGGGAATTGAAAGAAGCTCAGATAAAAAAGCTTGTGCAAAATAAGAGTAATCACATGCATCTGATACAACAGCATTTATAGAATTCTTCTCTGCAAATTCGCTTATTCTGTATAAATCTCTTATGTCACCGATACAGATATCCTCGTAAGTAAAATCAGCTTCGTAATCATTACTGAAGTGATAACCATATATTTTGTGACCTTGATCTGCAAGCTTTGCCAAGAGAGGTTTTTGTTCCCAGCCTAAGTTAATAAATAGAATATTCATTCTCTAAAACCTCCTTCTAAACAACTTTGTAGCATTGGGAATTCAAGAAGGCTCTCAGATTCTATATCGCAGCCTGCAACAAAATTCTCTATAATTATTGGCTCTAGAGAACAATCTATACCTCCTTCAGCTCTCTTATAACTGAAATCGGAATGTAAAAAAATGTCTCCCTTTTTCTTTGGTTTATTAATTACTAACTTATACCTAACTTTATCTAACAAATCTATTTCTTCATTCTCAAGATGCGTTCTTGGATTGCTTTGAGATGCAATTTCTATATCTCTTATTGATTTTGTCATATTTAAAAACTCATTTGGAGTCAGTGAAACACAAGCATCAGGTGTGCTGATTTTTCTATCTAAAATAAAATGCTTCTCGATAGCTTTGGCGCCCATAGCTACTGCTGCAAGTGATATGTGTATTCCTTGAGTATGATCAGAGAACCCAACAAATGCGTTAAACATTTTTTCATAAATCTTTATTCTTCCTAAATTAACTAACTTTGCAGGGGTAGGATAAATGGTATTGCAGTGCAGTATGATATACCTGTTGTGAAACTGAGTTATTATATTAACAGCTCTTTGCACTTCGGAATAAGTGGCAAGTCCAGTCGAAAAAAGTATTGGCTTTCCTGTTTGAGCGACTTTTTCAATCAATTGAGGAAAGCAAGCAACCTGAGGCGATGCTATTTTGTATAAATTTACGTTTTTCTTTTCAAGAAAGTCAACAGCACTCAAGTAAGTAGGAGCCGTAAATATTTCTATACCTATAGCATCGCTAAATTCTTTAATTTCTTCAAAAAAGTTGTTAGATATGTCTATAAGCTTATGCAGAGCAATTATTTCCTGACTCGGACAATGATAAACATGTCCTAAACTTAAGGTCTGAAACTTTACAGCATCTGCACCGCTTTCTTTAGCGGCATGAATAGTTTCCTTGGCAATATCAATATTCTGACAATGATTAGAGCCAATTTCAGCTACAATGAATACCTTACTTTGACTTTCCTTATTATCATTAAATAGATTTAAAGCCATTTAACCAACCTCCCAACCTGAAATGCTTCCGCACTAAAAAGACCCACAGATGAGCCACGAATATAGGCTAGGTACTTTACCACATCTATAGAGCGATAGTGAGGATATTGACGCATCTCTTTAGAATATATGTCCAATGCTCTCAACTTAAGGTCAAGTGCATTTTCAGTATCATTAACTTTCTCGGATAAATTCACAAAGTACTGCGGAATAAAAGTATTAGAAGCCGTTGGTGTATTCCATCCAGTGGCAGAGGGTACCTCAAAGAACAAAATCTGCTTTACTGAACTACCGGGCAAGGGGCGTGCTGCTGTCATAACTGCTTCATGGGTAATACGGTGATCAATATTGAGATCGCCATAGTGATGAGTATAGATTATTTCTGGGCGAATGTCATCTATTACTCCCTCAATTACTTTCACAACATCCAGCAAGTCCACGCTGTCCATCCGATTATCTGGAAAGCCACCAAAGCGCACATCCCTACACCCTACCACTTCCCCAGCCCTTCGTGCTGTTTCCTTCAGTTGCTCCAGTCCCTCCTCCCATTCTTCAATATCTCGCTTGGTACTTCGACTGGTTAGGCCTTCGGCCAAGATTAGAGTAGTCACTTTATCCCCGTGGGCAGCATGTAAAGCTATCGTGCCACCACAGCCAAGAATTTCATCATCAGGATGGGCAGCAACGACTAATACCGATCTTTCTCTAAAATAACTAGTCATTTTTCATTGGACTAAATTTTGATATTTTTAAGATGTAACGCTGGCCTCTATAATTAAAAAAAGCAGGATACTTTTCATTATCTACAATTCTAAAAAGATTAAATTGCTCATGAAGCGTTTTCGATATATCCAAACGAGAATCCTCTGGTGTTCTCTTCCTATAATATGTTACCTCTCCTTTTTGAGGAATTCCCTTTTCTAAAATATCTGGATAGGATTCGATAAATTTTTTACATAGTTCTATTGTTTTCCTTGCTTGCTTCTCCCTTATTTCATCAATAAGTTCATGCCCTTCTAATTCTATTTGATCCCTCAAGTAAATCTCACCTGAGTCAACTTTCTCAGCTGCCCTAAACAAAGTGATTGGAATTATATTCTTGCCTTCTAAGATTTGCCAAGCTACCGGAGACCATCCACGACCTTTTGGTAAATCACTTTCATGAACGACAACAGCTGAGGAAAATTGTTCAATATACCTACGAGCAACTATGCCCCAAAAAGATAATATAAAAAGAATATCACCCCCCTTCAGTGCATCCTGCTGATGCACCCAACTAATCTCATGTTCACCAGATAAATCCAATACCCACCTACTTAAGTAATCATTAATCCATGATTCTTTCTGAGATAAGATACTAATCTTCATAACCCACAACTAGTTTTTTTCAAGAATTTATCATTATTTTAACTATAGCTTATTACCTTAGCTGAACGGTAACATCCTTTTGCATCTACAAATTCACACCTCTTTCCCAGTCTTTCAAAACTACTTTTATCTTTGATCATTTGATTAAAAAATTCTAAAACAGCACAAGATGATAAATGGAAGCACAGTTTATGGAAGTCTTTCTCCCATAAAGCTTCACAGAACTCTACTTGGTCATCAGACGTCACAACAACAATTCCCGTCAAACCAAGGCACATTCGCTCCCATGTAATAGAACCTCCAGACCCCAAGTACCATGAGCACCTTAACATAATGTCGGGCATTTGATCTGTTTGAACATGCAACTGTCCTTCAGGGAAATACTGCATTTGCGATTCCACTTCCGCACGGTGAGGGTTGGCTCCACCAATCACCACTTCAGGGGCAAAATCCCCAATTTCCCGCAGGATTTGCAGGGCTCGGGTTGTGTAGTTCTGGGGATCCATCCCGCCAAAAAAGACCAGTACCTTACGTGGATCAAACGGTGGGCGTCCTTGTCGCTCCAATTTTTCGCGGGCAGCAATGAACTCTGATCTGAGGAGAGCGTACTCAGGCCCTAGCAACTGGCAACAGTGCGGAGGAACTAAACCGACGTAGCGATCCCAGCGATGCGTATAGTTTTGATCCAGCAAGACATCACAATCATGGAAGCGGTTGGCAAGGTCATCAATGACAAAAATTTGCTTGACCACTGGGCGCAACTGCTGCTCCCACGCTTTGTCAATGCCGTAGTGATCGACAACCAGCCAGTCAGGGGTTGCCTCTAGACTTTCGATAATTTGCTTGGTTTGTGCTGCATCCACTTCTTGAGGGACGCCTAGGTCAGCCGCTGTTGTGGGTTCAGCTCCCCTTGGCAGCTCATAGACTCTAAAGCCCTTTTTCTGCACAAGGGCGATGATATTGTTTGGATGGTTGCGACAAACGAAAATACAGGTTGCTCCTTGCTCACGGAGCGCTGTTGCTAGTGTCATACACCGCATGATGTGCCCAGTGCCAATGTGGGTTGCCGAGTCGGTGCGGAAAACAATGAGCATTTCCTAGCCATCCTCCCTAGTTGAGTCTTCGCATCCTTGCATGGCAGACTGGTTCTTTCAATTACTTCTTAGCAAGCATGAAATCAGGATACTTGCTTGCCCAAATTCCATTCTCAATTCGTAAACAGTGTCCTAGGCCGATCTCTGAGTTAGCCTCTACTCTAATCGCAATATTACCTAATCTTCGCATATAAATAATGTTTCCTGAACAATGGTATTAGTTTTGTTTTTCAAACAGCCTAGATAAGAAAAGCACTAGTAGAAAATGACTACCATGAATCTTGCACCACTTCAGTAGAGTACAGTACTTTATACAGGAGTTCGGCACGCTGCCAATCCTCCAAAGTGTCAATATCTACAACCCGCCACTGGGGAATAACAAGACCAATACCTTGCTGATGAATACTGATGTCTGCAAGCCATGCTTGAGTTCTGCCCCAGTAGAACTGACCTGCATCATAATAAGCAGGCTCTAAATCCTGAGTACGTTCTTGCTCATACTCTGGATAAAAAGGCTCCATCTGACCAGATGGATGTCGTCGTAAAGCTCGCTGTATGGAAGAGGGAAAGCTCGTCACGGGAAAAACATAGGGAGCATTAGAACTCAGTAGTATGTTTAAGGCAGCTTTGAGATCATCAGCCTGTAGCAAAGGAACAGCGGGGTAAATGCAGCACACTAGTTCAGGATGACAACCCTGCTCTTGCAATACTTGAATACCATGAGCAATGACTTGTGTGGTGCCTGTATAGTCATCAGCTAGGGAAGCTGGCCGCACAAAAGGAACCTCTGCACCCCATTGAGAAGCAACAGTGGCAATCTCTGGGTCTTCAGTAGAAACAACGATGCGATCAAATAAGCAGGAGTCTTGAGCGATCGCGATCGCGTAAGCAATCATTGGCTTTCCACAGAAATTACGGATGTTTTTACGAGGAATTCGCTTGCTTCCTCCTCGCGCAGGAATAATCGCGACTTTCATTATGTTAGGGTTGCGGTATAGTTCGTCAGTAGTTTACTGGTTCTCTTTATGAGCCATCCTGCGCTCTACGATACCAACTTCTATGCATGGACGCAACAGCAGTGCCAACTCCTGTCTTTATCTATAGCGATCGCTTCCTAGAACACCGCTGCCGCCAGTTTCACTTTGAGCGACCCGAACGGTTAGTGGCCATCCGTCAACATTTACAGGTGGCATTTCCACGAGCTGAGTGGCGAGAACCTACCCCTGTCGGAGAAGGATTGACACCTTGGCTAGAAAAGGTTCATAGTCGCGTGTATTTAGACCAGTTAGGGCGGATTGCAGCAGAAGGGGGCGGCTGGCTAGATCCCGATACCTACCTCAATGACCAGAGCGATCGCGTGGCGCGGTTAGCAGTACAGGCGTGGCTCGATGGGGTGGATTTAGCTGTGCAGCGGCAGCAACCGATTTTTGTTTTGGCACGCCCCCCCGGCCACCATGCGTTGCGGGAGCGGGGAATGGGCTTTTGCCTACTAGCGAATGCAGCCATTGCTGCCCACTATGCCCTCAGTTTGCCAAGGATAAGACGAGTCGCAATTCTCGATTGGGATGTCCACCACGGCAATGGTACCCAAGCACTGGTTCAAGATCATCCTCAGATTGCCTATTGTTCACTTCATGAGTTTCCTGCCTATCCCTGTACGGGGGATGGGGGCGATCGCGGGCACCACAACAACGTCCTCAACTTACCCATGCCCACAGGCTCCACTGGAGCGGCCTATCGCACTGCTTTTCAAGATCAAGTCATGCCCTTTTTGCAGCAATTTGGCGCAGATGTGCTCATCATCAGTGCGGGCTACGATGCCCACCGCGATGATCCCCTTTCTAGCATTGAATTACAGGAGGCAGACTATGGCTGGATGATGCACCAATGCTTGCAGATCACTCACTGTATTGTCATTGGCTTGGAGGGAGGGTACAACCTTAATGCCTTGGGGCGATCAGTAGTCAGTGCTGTCGAGGTAGTTGCTCGCCTCTAAAATCGTCCAAAAAATAAAGCCATTACAGACTTAATAAAATCCTTAAGCCAAAGCCTAACCAAGCCCAAATGAGTTGCATAAATTGAATGTTCAATAACTCTAGCATTAATAAACCTAGGATTAATAAAAATACGTCCCCCTTTTTGTTTTATTTGCCTGTGAAGCTCAACATGTTCACATACTTCTTCGTTATTTTCATTTGTTCCACAATATAAAACATCTAGCAAAATATGTTTCTTATAAATTGCACATCCACCAAATGCAGAATCGACTTCTATCCAATCCTTGCATTTAGATATGTTTAACATTCGGCTATATACAGCAGAGGTTAAAGCTGTATACCTACTAGAGCCGTGGTTTATTAGGAATTGGTAACTCTTCCAGCAGTCATTGGGAGACCATAAATAATGACGCAATGCCCAAATGTCATAATAGGGTCCATTTTGGCAAGCACAACAAACATCCCAATCGCTTCTCTCGAAGCAACTAGAAATAGATTCTTGGGTTAGTTGATCACCTACTTCATCTAGATCAATAACCATGATATATTCAATATTCTCATACTTAGGTGATTCTTTTAGCTTCTGTAGGTATAAATTTCTGCAGTAAGCAAGTCGTTGTGTTCTAAGAGGTATCTTTTCCTGTAGTCTTCCTAAACTAATAAATTCGAAATTTGAAACCAGTTGTTTTAGTTTCAATAACTCAACAATAGTGTCATCTTCACTATCCGATTCAATAATTAACCATTTTGTATCAAAAGCAGATTTTAGATTCTTTTCTAGTTTTAATACTCTTTTTAAGATACTATTTCCAACGTTACGGACTGTTCCAGTGATTAACAGGTTTATCATTGCTGATCACCTTAGTTAGAATTCTTAAAGTTTGAATTAGTTTTCTTGAGGTTATTTAATCATTAAGCATTAAGTAATGATCAGGTAAAGTTCTTGACTGCATTAGTTTCTTGATTATTAAGAATGATGCAAGGCTGATAAATCTAGTTGTTAGAAGGTGAAAAGCAAGTCTATTCAAATTTTTACGAGTAAACATATGTATACCGTTTGAGCTATAAAAGTTCATATTAAGTAAACTTGCTAATTTAGCAAGAGTTTTTGCTTGAAAAAAGCTAATATGCTGGCCTGTTTTAAATACATAATACCACCAGCTGATTGGTGGAGGTGAATCTCCGGAAAAAAGCTCAGTTGTGAAAATAATTGTTTCGGCAGAACTCATTGCAATTGTTTCCTTCATGAAAGTTAATGGATCAACCAAATGTTCCATTACTTCAATAGCTATGACAGCCTTACAACACCCTAGCTCACTAGTATATTCAAAACCGCGTGCAAATAAATTTTGGCAGTACTTATCATTCCAATAGCAATCAAAACCAATATCACGCATTAAGCGAGTTAGTATACCATATCCACCAGCAATATCTAGATACCTGCCTTCCCCTCTTTCATTAAAAAGCCAGTATAAAATTGATGCAACTTTAGGAAGTAAAGATAAATTACGGATCAGAATTCCTGTATCTGCTTTACTTATGGCTGATGAATATGCTTCACCTAACCAAAAGGGATCATCAGCTTTTAGATAGCCACATGTTTTACAGAAGTAATATTTAGCAAAATACTTATCTAATACTTGATGAGAAAAGCAAAACTCTAGGCTACTCCCACAAATAGGACATATTTTATTAAGCTGATAATATGTACTCATTTTTACAATTACTACTCCCTAAGAACTTGATTTAAAAAATAAAAAACGATAAAGTTTTTCCTTGAATAGCCTAATTACACTCAATGGCGAGTGTATAAACTTACCACCAAAATGCTCATTGAAGGTATACTTATCTGCTTCTACATCAACAGCCACTTCACTTGGATGTTGAATCTCTCCTATTGGAAAAACGGGCAAGTTTGCATGAATATGACCTGCAGTCTTTGTATGAGTTGCATCAGAACCAAAACCAATATTACTTACAAGATTAACATTGGGTGTTGCCGTTAACCCGCCATGATACCAGACACAGGCCGTCCATTGATAGTCCCATGTATTAATCTCACTTGAATACACTCGATTAAAAATCTTACGCCAGTATCCCTCCTCAACAGAGTTAAAGTGAAGATTTTGCCACGCTGATGATTTGCTCCACGCCGGCCAAAATGAGATGTTTACGTCGTATTTAGACCATGCCCGTTTCCACGTAGCCCAACCCCAGCAGTGATTATATTTAGAGAAATAATAGCTAGCTTTTCCACGCCACTGCCCATCCTGAAAGTTGTTTCCCGTGATAACCCAAACCCGTTCGTCTTGTTCGTAGTATTCAAGCAATTCATCACAAAATCTAAAAAAGTCAAGATGGGGCAAACAGTCATCTTCCAGAATAATCCCCTTTTCTTCGTGCTCAAAAAACCAAGTAATAGCACTACTGACCGCTACCTTGCATCCTAGGTTCTTCTCTCTAAAAAGAGTTTTAACTTCACAAGGCCAATCTACTTGCGTAACAATCTCCCTGACCTGTCTAACTTTCTCTGCTTCACCGTCATAGTTAGGTCTAGGACCATCTGCAGCTATATATAACCTTCTGGGTTTCACTTGACAAATCGCTTCAAACACTTTTGCAGTGGTTTTGGGGCGATTAAACACTACAAGTAATACCGGGCTACTTACCATAGGTCAAGACTCGTAAATTCCGAATAAATTTTAAGATAAATCGAAATAAAATCAAATCAATGTAGCTTATCACGACTGCTAAACGAAATGTCAACCTTTGCTTTGTAAGGTCATTGACATTCCTTATATCTACTAGAGATAGACCGGAACGGATAACATTCTTAATTTGGTTTCGGTAATTCTTAGTTTCTTCTATAAGGATAAAGATTTTTTTAAGGTAATGAATATAAGTACTTGTAGTTCTTTTGTCATAATCAATAGATATATTAGTGCAAATAGTAATAGCCTTCATGTAGTCGGTGTACAGCCGGATTTTCCTTTCGTAATCTGTTGTTCCCCACGCTTCCCAGTGACACCTATTAAGAACTGTATGAACAAACCAATTTCTATTAATGAAGAAGCAATTATATTTTAATAGTAAATCAAAAAAATAAATGACTGGAAAATAAGCATTTTCAATATTTTCATTCCACAAACTAAAGTTTATCAGTTTGGGCTTGAAGAAAAGCCCAGTTAATATAAATCCATTATGTAAATAGCGAATTGAGTTTATGGTTCCACATGGTATTAAGGTATCTCGCTCAAATGGCTTACACACTACACAATGAAGAGAACCATCTTCTAAGTATGAATATCTTGGCACAAAAAATGAACCTATTTGTACATTTGTGTTATTTTCGTAGCTAGTTAAGTTATCTATGAAATTAATTATATCAATTAAGACGTTCGGCTGTAAGTAGTCATCATCAGTTAGGATGCACGCGAAGTCAGCAGAAGATTCAAAGACCATATCACGAATATTTAGGCTCATACCTTTGTTATAAGTATTAGTCCTTATATCAACTATTTCTGGTAATATATTGATTTGCTTTCTTATGTCATCACAGCTAAAGTTTGGAGTACAGTCATCAACAACTACAATACTTACTTTGTCAGCTAATTCAAATTGTTTGACTTGAGTTGTTATAGACTGTATCGCTCTTACTAGTGTTTGTGGTCTTTTATATGATGGAATAAGAAACTCAAGTTTTTTCATTGGATACATGGCTACTATAGATAAACTTACAGTTAACATTTAAGAATCAAAATAGGGATTTTATCCTAAAAAATAACTTAGATTTCAGCCTGAGTAGGATATTTAGATATGCTATCGGTAGAAGCCTGATCATCTCAACAACAAATATTGTCCTTAGTGTTTTAGCGATTGCTGGCAAGTCCAATTCTAACCCTAATACATCACTTACAAATTGCTTTTTCTCGTAACTGTTTTCTGGAGGTAAGCTAGAGAATAATTCTTTCTTGATTTGATGCGATATCATTGCCACTTCATCTCTTGGCTTAATCACACCCAATGGATTTTGAGGATGAGAAAAATTGTAGTAGACTGGCTCTTTACCAAGTATAAAGTATTTAACTCCTATTTCTTCACAATAAAACAACTCACTACCACCTGTTGGTGATGTTGCATAAAGAAAATTGGAGACTAAGTCATAAAACCTATCTACAAACAGCGGACTTAGTGTTTCGCCTGCGCTGACTATTGGTATATTGTACTTTCTAAGCTTCTTATGGTAACCCTTTTTCACATCATGCATATGCATACATATAACAAATGGTTTATAGCGATCTTCTAATGATTCCAGATTGTGGAAGTACTCATCCCAATCATAATCTATGATCTCAATTCCATCATTGGAATGTGGATAAAAAATCAAAGTGCCTTTTGCTTTTTCCTTTAGATTATAACCAGCTATTTTTCTATAGATCACCCATGGATGTGTTATATGAACCACCTTCTTAATTTGGTATCTTTCAATACCAATAACTCTCTGTTTATACCAAGATAGGTAGTAAGCAGCTTTATTATTTATCTCATGTTCCTGAAGCTCCCCTGAAAGTGCTACACCATGATCTCCGTAGACCGGTATTGGTAATATATCAGGCCACTTTAACCATAAACGATAGCAACGACCAAAACTATAAAGCTCTGTAGGCCAAAATAAAGCAGGAAGTCTTGCAAAATTACTCTTAATTCCAGTATCTACTTTTTCCGAACAGATATATTCGAGATATGCATCATCAAAACCCTCGAAAGGATTTATATCCTCATAGTTTGGCCAAATTTTTTGAGGTTTGATAGGCTTCTTCATGCTTTATTTACGTTATGATAATTAAAATAACTCGATTTAACCAATTTTCAAGGCAGTTGTCAAGAGCAAGCTCGCCGTGGTCGCTCGATGGGATTTTTTGCGATTGATGGATTGAAGCATAGAAGTAGTGGAGAGGATCTACAAGAATGCCTGAAGGATTAACGAAAGAGAGCAGCGTACTTGTGACGGGGGGCACAGGGTCGTTTGGCCGTGCGTTTGTCAAGGAGGTGTTGCGGCAGTTCCCTGATATTCGACGTCTCGTCATTTTCAGCCGTGACGAGCTAAAGCAGTTCGAGATGGCTCAGGAGTTCCCCTACCAAAAGTATCCAGGTATCCGCTACTTCATTGGCGATGTTAGGGATCGCGATCGCCTACGCCGGGCTCTGAACAAGGTCGATATTGTGGTTCATGCGGCTGCCCTGAAGCAAGTGCCAGCGGCTGAATATAATCCCATTGAGTTTATTCGCACCAATGTCATGGGGGCCGAAAACGTCATTCAAGCCTGCCTCGACACCGGTGTCAAGCAAGTCATTGCCCTCTCCACCGACAAGGCGGCTGCCCCCATCAACCTCTACGGGGCAACAAAGCTCTGTAGTGACAAACTCTTCATTGCTGCCAATAACTTTGCGGGTCGTGATCTGCGGTTCAGTGTGGTTCGCTACGGCAACGTTATGGGGTCACGGGGGTCAGTGATTCCTTTTTTCTTGAAAAAGCGCTGTGAGGGCTGCCTACCAATTACGGATCCAGCCATGACTCGCTTTAATATCTCCCTCCAAGAGGGGGTAGAAATGGTACTGTGGGCACTGCAGCACAGTTGGGGGGGCGAAATCTTTGTGCCGAAAATTCCCTCCTACCGCATTCTCGATGTTGCAGAGGCCATTTGCCCGGAATGTGAGCAACAGTTTGTGGGTATCCGTCCAGGGGAAAAGATCCACGAAGAGATGATTACCACTTCCGATTCTTACACTACGGTTGATTTAGGCCAGTACTATGCCATTTTGCCCATTCAAGGGCGCTTCACGCTAGAAGAGTACTGTGCCCAAACAGGGGCAACACGGGTTAAACCGGGCTTCAGCTATAATTCTGGCACCAACGATCGCTTCCTTAGTGTCGAGGAGCTGCGCACTCTGATTCGCCAACACGTTGACCCGAACTTTATCCCAGGCAGGGGCTAAATGGGCACAATTCCCTACGGTCGCCAAGACATTACGCCAGAGGATATTGCGGCTGTCGTTGACGTCCTGCAATCGGACTGGCTGACCCAAGGCCCCAAGGTTCCCGAGTTTGAAGCAGCACTGGCCAGTTGTTGTGGTGCACGGTATGCCGTTGTGGTTAGTAGTGCCACAGCAGCGCTTCACCTCGCCTGTATTGCAGCGGGGCTACAAGGGGGCGATCGCCTGTGGACCTCGCCGATTACCTTTGTTGCCTCGGCAAATTGTGGCCGCTACTGTGGTGCCACGGTGGATTTTGTTGATATTGACCCCCACACCTATAACCTGAGTGTTTCTGCCCTTGCCGACAAGCTAGCAATTGCCAAAAAGCAAGGGACGCTTCCCAAGGTTGTCATTCCTGTTCACCTCGCCGGACAATCCTGTGAGATGGCTGCCCTTGCTGAACTTGCACAGACCTATGGCTTTATACTCATTGAAGATGCCTCCCATGCCCTTGGGGGTCAGTACCGTGGCCGACCCATTGGCTGCTGTGAATTCTCGACGATGGCGGTTTTTAGCTTTCATCCCGTCAAGATTATCACCACGGGTGAGGGCGGTGCCATTCTCACCAATGATCCAGACCTCTATCAGCAACTCATCCGTCTGCGCAGCCACGGGATTACCCGCGATCCCCAACAAATGGTGAGCGACGCCCACGGCCCTTGGTATTACCAACAACTGGAACTGGGCTTTAACTACCGCATGACCGACCTGCAAGCGGCCCTCGGCCTACAGCAACTGCAACGCCTCGATCAGTTTGTCGAGCGGCGGCGTTTTTTAGCCCAACGCTACCATCAATCTCTTGCGGATTTGCCCCTCACGCTCCCCTTTCAGCATCCTGATACCCGCTCCAGTTGGCATCTCTACATCATTCGCCTGAAGCGAGACCAAATTCAAGCTTCCCATCGCGAAGTCTTTGAAGCCCTTCGTTCCCTTGGAATTGGGGTGAATCTCCACTACATTCCTGTGCATACCCAACCCTACTATCAGCAATTGGGCTTTCAATGGGGAGACTTTCCCAAGGCCGAGGCCTACTACCAAGAAGCGATGAGCTTGCCTCTGTACTATGGCCTGACCCTTGCCCAACAGGATCAAGTCATTCAGGCGCTCAAGCAAGTCTTGGCTTAAGACCGCAACGCAAACAGCCCCTCCCCTATGCGAAAGTAAGCCTGCATCAACCGCTCAAAGCGATCGCCCAAGTCCCGTTTTGACTCTGCTGGCGATCATCTCGCCCTAGGGGCTTTTAAGGTTTGAGGCCTCTTGCCTTCAAGAATTGTAGGAGGTCACTCCTTTGAATGTGATTGAGCACGACTTCAGTGCGTTGAAGCGAGCGTGGATGTATGCAGGGTCAAACAATTCTATTGATGAAGTGATTCGCAATTATTGTGCCGAATAGCGTCTCATTCTTTATTGGAATAGCTATAATTCTAACGAAGACCCAATTCACCCATGCCTAGTGATTAGACTATAAAGCATCAGGTGGCTTGAGGACAGTTTCATGGTGCAAGATGGGTTACGCTACTGGCCGCTGGGTATTGTTCTTCTTTTAGGGGTGGCTCTTGAACCGGTTAGAGCAGCAGAGATGTCCCTACCCCAAACGGGTGTAGCAGAGGAGGAGTTGATTGCTCTCATTAAAGAAGACCCCTTTGCCCAAGCTCGCCTGCCGCAATCTGAAGGCTCTGCTGTCGATCTATTGCCGCTGCCACCCCAACCCCCCCCAGCAGTCGTTCCGCCTGTAGAATCCCCTGCTCCCCTACCCACGAGCACTGAGATCAAGGATGATTCAGCAGCCCCCTCTGTGGAACCTGCACCAAGAACGACTGACAATTCTTCAGGAGCTCCAACAACAGTGGAACTGACCGCAGAGCAAGCCGCACAGGAGGCGCGGTTAGCACTTCTACGGGAGGGCGATCGCCACTGGCAATTAGGAGACACCGTCACAGCCCAAACCTATTACCAAAAGGCCAAGGCTGACCTAGATTTGCCACCCCCTCGTGTCACCCCCCCCGCTGTACTGGAAATTAGTCAACTGCCCCCCGCTGCCCAAGTCTATTGGCGAGAAGTTCAAGGGGGTTCCCAACTCTACAGTGCCCAAGCCGTGCCCCTGCGGCTGTTGGTGGAGCAATTCCCAGAGTTTATCCCCGGCCAAGTGCGCTTCGCTGAGTTTCTAGCGCAGCAGGGTTCCCTCAAAGAGGCCTATGCCCATCTCGAAAAAGCCGCCAGCCTCTATCCTGATCAACCCGATATTCAACGTAGCCTCGTCACCCTCTACGATCGCCAGCAACAGTGGCTAGAAGCGGCCCTTGCCGCCCAACGTTTTGCCCTACTGAATCCTGACCACCCCGCCACACCCGAATTTCAGCAACTAGCCGCAGAGCGAATGCAACGGTTCCGTCGTCGCCTTCAGGGACAACTGCGCGAAGGCATGATTGTCGGCGCCCTCACTGGACTGGTGGGTGTGGCACTCACGGGCAATCCCTTACTATCCTTGGACTCGATTCAAATGATGGCCTTGATGATGCAGGGAGAATCTCCCCTAGGCCGTTCAGCAGCACAGCAAATTAGCCGCCAAGTCAAGCTCCTTGAGGATCCTGAGGTTCAAGCCTATGTCAATGAAGTGGGGCAACGCCTCGCCAAAGTGGCCGGTCGCAATGAGTTTGAGTATGAGTTTTTCGTGATAAAAGATAATGATCTCAATGCCTTTGCCCTGCCAGGAGGCAAGATTTTTATCAATTCCGGTGCAATTCTCAAAGCCAATACGGAGGCAGAACTTGCAGGCTTACTGGCTCACGAAATTGCCCACGCGGTGCTCTCCCACGGTTTTCGCTTGGTCACCCAAGGCACGGCCACTGCCAACTTGACGCGGTTATTACCTGCTGGTGGCTATGTGACAGGGATTCTCGTGACTAGCTATAGTCGAGAAATGGAGCGAGAGGCGGATATTTTGGGCACACGGATTCTGGCGAAGGCAGGCTATGCCGCTGATGGCCTACTTAACCTCATGCACACCCTCAAGAAGGAATACCGTCATCAGGAGCCACCGTTACCATGGTTTTCTACCCACCCGCCGACCAATGAGCGCATTCGCTATATCCGTGGTTTGATGCGCGATCGCGGGTACACCCCCTTTGCCTTTGAGGGGGTCGAACGCCATCAACAAATTCAAGCGCGCTTGCGTACCCTTGTGGATCCCCCCAATCCCAAAAAGTCCAAACGGGAAACTGCCAAGACGCCGCAATAGCTGAGTCCGCTTTGAATGTTCTGAATGTCTCGACATTGCTTTCAAACCCTTGAGTACGAACCCGCATTTCTCTCCCTAGGGGAAGAGTACTGGGACGAGGTACAGGCGGCAACTTTTCCGCAGCATATTCTGCGTTTTCGCAATGATGCCCTCTTACCCCTGATGGGTCTGAATCCCGCCAAGGTAACCGATGCTGACTTTATTGCGGCCTTTGGCCAGTTTCAGGGGCGTGAACCTTTTTTAGCGATGCGTTACCACGGCTACCAATTTGGGGAATACAATGCTCGCTTGGGGGATGGCCGAGGGTTTCTCTATGGTCAGTTTCGCGGTGTGGATGGTCAACTGTATGACCTTGGCACGAAAGGATCTGGCACCACACCCTATTCGCGGGGGGGAGATGGTCGGCTGACGCTCAAAGGCGGTGTCCGTGAGGTTTTGGCCAGTGAACTGCTGCATCGCTTGGGGGTGAGCACCTTTCGCAGTCTCAGTTTGGTGGAAACGGGAGAATCCCTCTGGCGGGGGGATGAGCCATCGCCGACGCGATCGAGTGTCTTAGTGCGCCTTGGCCGTTCCCATATTCGCTTTGGTACCTTTGAGCGGCTCCACTATCTGCGGCGACCGGACTTGATTCGACGGTTACTCGACCACGTCATTTACTACTACTACCCCCACTTGCTAGAGATTCCAGACCCCAAGGAACGGGATTGTACCTTTTATCGTGAGCTAGTGGCACGCACAGCGGATCTGGCGGCGCAGTGGTTGGTGGCGGGGTTTTGCCACGGTGTTTTGAACACCGATAATATGGCCATTACGGGCGAGAGCTTCGACTATGGTCCCTATGTCTTTTTGGAGCACTATGATTTGGGGTTTACAGCCGCCTACTTTGACTACTATGGCCGCTACGCCTACGGCAATCAACCAGCAATTTGTGCTTGGAATTTGGAGAAGCTGCAAATCCCTCTGTCTTCAGTAATGCCCCTTGAGGAAATGCAAGCTGCCCTAAAGACCTTTGGCGATCGCTGCCAAACCACCTACTTGAAACTCATGCTCAAACGCCTCGGTTGGGCAGACCTTCCTCTAGAAATTGGCCATCCCTTGGTGGCAGAAACCCAAGCTTTTCTCAGCCGCAGCACCATCAGTTATCCCCAATTCTTTGTCAGCCTACGGCAGGAATTTTCCCCCCAATGGGCCGTAGATGTGGGTTACATCTTTTGTGAAAGCCCAACACTCCCACCCGCAGATCAGAAATTGCTAGAGGTTTGGAAAAGAACCTATTTTGAGCTACTTCAGCAAGCCAGCCCACGGCAGCGGGCGGCAATTCCCCAAACCCTACAGGCAGCCAATCCCCTTGTCATCCTCACTCGTTCCCAGATCGAACACATTTGGCAGGCCATTGATCAGGCGGATGATTGGTCACGATTTACTACAGCCCTTGAGTTGATGCAGGCATGAAGCGACTCCTTTGCCTGAGTAATGGCCACGGTGAGGATGCGATCGCTAGCTCGATTTTGCAGGCCTTGCGGCAGCGGTGTCCACACTTAGACCTAATGGCGTTGCCCTTGGTGGGCTTAGGGTCTGCCTATACGCGGCTGGGAATTCCTGTATTGCAGCCTGGAAAAATACTCCCCTCTGGGGGCTTTATCTACATGGATCTGCGACAGCTATGGCGAGATCTCAAGGCAGGTTTGCTGGGACTCTTGGGATCACAGATTCGCGCCATTCAAGCTTGGCAGCAATCGGGAGGACATCTGTTGGCGGTGGGGGATATTGTGCCCCTACTGCTGGCCTATGGCACAGGGGGAACCTATAGTTTTATCGGCACTGCTAAGTCTGACTACTACCTATATGACACGACGGGGCGTCCCTATCGTTGGGGCATGGGCTGGGCGGGGAGTGACTACCTGCCTTGGGAGCGATGGTTGTGGCGATCGCCCCGCTGTCGAGGCATTTTTGTCCGCGATCAGTTAACCGCCAGCAGCCTGCAGAAGCTGGGCTATGCCGTCTCCTACTGTGGCAATCCCATGATGGACTTAGTGATGCCACCCCCTGAGCGATCGCCTTTTACGACTAGAACCATTGTGCTACTGCCGGGGTCTCGTGCCCCTGAGGCCTACCGCAATTGGCAACAGATCCTACGGGTACTGGCGCCCTATCCCGATCAGCCGCTGACCTGTCTTGCCGCTGTCAGTCCCAACCTTGATTTACGGATGCTTGAGCAAAGCCTTGAGGGTTGGCAACCCATCGCCAGTGCATTACCCCAGACCAGCGCATGGCAGTTGGGTCAGCAACAACTGATTTTAAGTTCACATCACTTTCGTGAATTTCTGCATTGGGCAGAAGGGGGCATTGCCCTCGCCGGCACAGCCACAGAGCAGTGTGTGGGCTTAGGAAAACCCGTGATCACCTTTGCGGGTGCAGGCCCCCAGTTTACCCGTGAGTTTGCTAGTCGCCAAAAACGCCTTCTCGGAGACTCGATTTTCCTACTCGATGATCCTCAAGAGGCCATCCCGACCCTTTGGCAGATTTGGGAAGATGCGACTTTACTTGCGCGAATTGCCGCCAATGGCAAAGAACGCATGGGCGACCCCGGAGCGAGCGATCGCATTGCTGAGCAACTGTTAAAAATACTCGGCAATTGAGTCCTGCTAAAAAAAGACCCCCATCTGTAGATGGGAGCCTAGGAGGATTGAGTTTGGTTAGATGAGGTCAGTGACTCTAATCAAGGCTCGGCATCGAGAGTACGGGTTCAGACTCACGGTCAATCCCCTTTTCGAAACCAGCCGCCGCCGCACGGGCACGACCAGCATGCCACAGGTGACCCACTAGGAAGAAGAAGGCCAAGACAAAGTGGGACGTAGCCAGCCAAGAGCGGGGTGACACGAAGTTCACCGAGTTGATTTCGGTGGCCACACCACCCACGGAGTTCAAAGAACCCAGAGGGGCATGGGTCATGTACTCAGCGGCACGACGCTCTTGCCAAGGCTGAATGTCATTTTTGATCTTGTTGAGGTCAAGACCATTGGGACCGCGCAACGGCTCCAACCAAGGACCACGGAAATCCCAGAAGCGCATTGTTTCACCACCGAAGATAATTTCACCCGTGGGAGAGCGCATCAGGTATTTACCAAGACCGGTGGGGCCTTGAGCCGAACCGACGTTCGCACCCAATTTTTGGTCACGGATCAAGAAGGTCATTGCCTGAGCCTGAGAGGCCTCTGGACCCGTAGGACCATAGAATTCACTGGGATAGACCGTGTTGTTGAACCAAACAAAGCAGGTGGCAATGAAGCCCATCATGGACAGGGCGCCCAAGCTATAGGACAGATAGGCTTCCCCAGACCAGATAAAGGCACGGCGTGCCCAACCAAAGGGCGTCGTCAGAATGTGCCAGATACCACCAGCAATGCAGATCAAACCGATCCAAATGTGACCACCGACAACGTCCTCAAGGTTGTTGACGCTGACGATCCAGCCCTCACCGCCAAAGGGAGACTTCAGCAGGTAGCCAAAGATCACTGTGGGGTCAAGGGTGGGGTTGGTAATGACGCGGACATCGCCACCGCCGGGTGCCCAAGTGTCATAGAGGCCACCAAAGAACATGGCTTTGGCCACCAACAGCAGGGCACCAATACCGAGAACGATCAGGTGGAAACCGAGGATCGTCGTCATTTTGTTTTTATCTTTCCAGTCGTAGCCAAAGAAGGAGGAGTATTCCTCAAGGGTTTCAGGGCCACGAATGGCATGGTAAACCCCACCAAAGCCGAGAACAGCAGAGGAAATCAGGTGCACCACCCCGACCACAAAGAAGGGGAAGGTGTCCACGACTTCACCCCCAGGGCCAACGCCCCAACCAAGGGTGGCAATGTGGGGAATGAGGATCAGCCCTTGCTCGTACATTGGCTTCTCAGGAATGAAGTGAGCCAACTCGAACAGGGTCATGGCACCGGCCCAGAAAACGATCAGGCCAGCGTGGGCGACGTGAGCACCCAAGAGTTTGCCGGAGAGATTAATCAGACGAGCATTACCGGCCCACCACGCGAAACCGGAGGATTCTTGGTCGCGATTGGTGGCAAAAATCGAGTTACTAGAGAGCGTTACCACGGGGGAGTACCTCTTCTGGGAAGACAAAGTTTTCATGGGGTTGGTCTTGGGGCGCCATCCAAGCGCGAATGCCCTCGTTCAAGAGCAGGTTCTTCGTGTAGAACGTCTCAAACTCAGGGTCTTCCGCTGCCCGAATCTCCTGCGAAATAAAGTCGTAAGACCGCAGGTTCAACGCCAGACCCACCACGCCAATCGCACTCATCCACAGCCCCGTCACGGGCACAAACAACATGAAAAAGTGCAACCAGCGCTTGTTCGAGAAGGCAATGCCAAAAATTTGGCTCCAGAACCGGTTGGCCGTCACCATCGAGTAGGTCTCTTCCGATTGGGTGGGGCTAAAGGCACGGAAAGTGCTGGCGCCTTCGCCATCTTGGAAGAGGGTGTTCTCCACTGTGGCACCGTGGATGGCACACAACAGGGCACCGCCGAGCACACCGGCCACCCCCATCATGTGGAAGGGGTTCAAAGTCCAGTTGTGGAACCCTTGGAAGAACAGGAGGAAGCGGAAGATGGCAGCCACGCCAAAGCTGGGGGCAAAGAACCAACTGGATTGCCCCAAGGGATACATCAAGAAGACGCTGACAAAAACGGCAATGGGGGCACTGAAGGCAATGGCGTTGTAGGGACGGATGCCCACCAAGCGAGCAATTTCAAATTGCCGCAGCATGAAGCCAATGAGGCCAAAGGCGCCGTGGAGGGCGATAAAGGTCCACAGACCGCCCAGTTGGCACCAGCGGGTGAAGTCCCCTTGGGCTTCAGGCCCCCAGAGGAGCAGGAGGGAGTGCCCCATGCTGTTGGCGGGGGTGGAAACGGCAACGGTGAGGAAGTTGCAGCCTTCGAGGTAGCTGGAGGCGAGGCCGTGGGTGTACCAAGAGGTCACAAAGGTGGTACCGGTCAGCCAGCCACCGAGGGCAAGGTAGGCGCAGGGAAACAGCAGGATGCCTGACCAGCCGACAAAGACAAATCTGTCACGCTTGAGCCAGTCGTCGAGGATGTCGAACCATCCCCGTTCTGCTGGCGCTCGTCCAATTGCGATCGTCATGGAATTAAATCCTCTTGCAGATATAGATGCCAGATTTAGAACCTTACAGTTGCTGGTAGGGCGTGATCGGCTCTCTAAAACTTAGGAGCGATCGCTCCAGCATCCTGTTAATTTGGCTTCATAAATAAGAAACCCATCCCTCGCTAACGCTTGAGCTAGTAGGTGGTTTTACCTAGTTGCTGTTGGCGTTCACCAAGGGTAGGTTAAGCTTCCCATCAGCATTTGCTGCGGGAGAACTATATTAACGTGATAGCGGAATTCTTACGAAATATCAAGGTGATTGTTGCCTAGCTTCTCAGCTTTCTCATTTTTGAGCAGGGGTGGCAATCTGGCAAGAGAGCAGGAAATTCAGGCCTCAACTGGCAGAGAACGTCAGCAAGAAATGTTAACTTTTGTAACACTACTGCCAGCGGTTGCTGCCATAAAAGTCTTGAGCGATCGCCCACCCGCCAGAAACAGAGGGATAGCTGTCTTGATAAGATAGGAGAGGTGCAGGATAGTCTTTGCCAACAACCGAGAAAAGGAGGCCCGCCATGGCGACCGAACGACGGGTGGCACGGGTAGCAGAATTAATCAAACGGGAAGTGAGCCAGTTGTTAATGTATGAAATCCGCGATGAGCGCGTGGGGGCGGGCATGGTCAGTGTCACCGATGTGGAAGTTTCCGGTGATTTGCAGCACGCCAAGATCTTCGTCAGTATCTACAGCACCGATGAGGTACGGCGCTCAACCATGGCCGGCTTGAAAGCGGCTTCAGGCTTTGTGCGACGGGAATTGGGGCAGCGCATTCGCCTGCGGCGGACACCGGAGGTCGTCTTTATTGAGGATCGATCGCTGGAACGGGGCAGTCGCGTTCTTTCGCTACTGAATCAAATTGGGCAACAGCAGAGTGCTGCAGAGACTCCTGAAACAGCGTCTTAGGTGCGGCTTGGTCTTGCGGGAACCGATGCAGTAAGGTAGTGCCTCGGCGGTAGGGAGGAGCTTTTGCTGCGCTGGGGAGGTGCCAGTAGGGTTTTCAGGATCACAAAGGCCGCAATGCCAATTAAGAAGTAACCAAAGCCCTGCTGAAGTCGCTTGGCAGAAATGCCGTGACTGAGATAGCTACCGATAACAGAACCGCTAGCGGCGGCTAAGGTGAGGGTCAGGGTTAAGCGGGGATCCAAGCTAACCGTGCCCAGATAGCCCCAAACCGCAGCCACGGAATTGGCGGTGATAATCAGCAGTGAGGTGCCGATCGCCTGCCGCATTGGAATTTTGCCCAATAAAACAAGGGCAGGCACAATGGCAAAGCCCCCACCAACCCCCACCAACCCCGTCAGAATACCCACACCAATGCCTTCGGTGGGTAGCCACAGCCAACAGTACTTACAGACTGGAGGAGCATAGAGCTGGCTCTCAAGGGAACGTTCCGGCGGGGTGAGTTCAGGGGCAGGGGGACGCTGTTGCCGCCGAATCATTAAAATAGCCGCCACCATCATGGCAACGGCAAAAAGTAAGAGTTGCACCGTATCGGTAATCCAAGGCAAGGCTGCCAGTCGTGCCCCAAGATAGGCACCCATCATGGTTGCCGAACCAAAAATCAGTGCCAGACGCAAATTAACGTAGCCGCGCCGCCACTGGGGAATGACTGCCAGTAAACTGACGCTGCCGACAATCACAAGCGTCATCGGGATCGCGACCTTGGTTTCAATGCCCATGACATAGACCAGCACTGGCAGGGCAAGGACAGAACCGCCGCCCCCCAATAGACCCAGACTCAAGCCGATGGCGATCGCCAGCCCATGCCCTATCCAGTAGCTCAGCATGGGTTATTTCACCTGTGGGCGATTGAAGGGCAGCAGTGCCAAAACCCGCGCTAGGGCACAGGTACCGGTGACACCGGCAAAGACCAAACCGGCACCGACAAAGCCCGACAGGAAGAAGAATCCCGGATTGACGGTAAAGCCCAAGATCACTCCCGTGAGAATCAGACTGCCGGCCACAATTTGCACCTGCCGCATCAGGCTGATGGGCGCACTAACCGCACCCGTGATCGGATAGCCCCCCTGTTTCCAGCGTTGAATGCCCCCTTCAAGGTTTTTCAGATTTGCGAACCCCCGACTGGCAAGGATTTCGCAGGCCATGCGCGATCGCCGGCCAGATTCACAGTAGAGCACCACCGGGGTGTCAGAATTACAGGCGGGTTCAAGTTCCTTCACATTGGCCAAAGGACAGAGCAGCGCTCCCGGAATGTGGGCATTGTTGTATTCGCTTGGCTCCCGCACATCAATGAGCAGTACCTGCTGGCGTTGCAGGGCATCGTGCAGTTCAGCCGCAGAAATGAGGGGAGACTCAGTCGTTGTTGTGGTCATCGTCGTTGGTTCTCAAGTGGTTACTCAAGGTTGGCTAGACAGGAGCGATCAGGGGTCAAAGGACTAGACGGCAGCGGCAACCATGCCACACTGTTGGTTAGCGGGCACCGCTTCCATAATTTTCTTAGGATCCGGCAAGTTCAGGTTGGCCATGAACTCAATGAACTGCTGGCGATCGCGACCGACAAAGCGGGGATTAAAGCGTTTTTCTTCACCAATGGTGGAAACGGTGTGACCGCGATAGTCATGGCCGGGATAGACCAATGTGGTGTCTGGGAGCGTAAAGAGCCGCTGTGTTACCGCATCGTACATTGCGCCTGCATCGCCACTTTGGAAGTCAGTGCGCCCACAGCCACGGATAAAGAGGGAATCCCCCGTCAGCAGGTGGGTACCATTCACGAGGAAGGCCATGTGGCTATCGGTGTGCCCCAAGGTGGCGATCGCCTGAATCGGAATGCTACCGACGTGAATCACTTCACCGTCTTTAATATAGCCATCGGCGCAGTCCACATGGGCATTTTCGGGCACAAGGGTTTTGCAGCCTGTGCGTTCGCGGACTTTGCCCGCCCCGGTAATGTGGTCGGCGTGGACATGGGTTTCGAGGCAGTAGCGCAGTTTCAACCCCAATTGCTCAATTAACTGCACATCCCGATCCACCTGCTCAAGGACACTATCCACCAAGGCGGCCTCACCCGTGGCTTCATCGGCAATCAGGTAAGAATAGGTCCAAGTGTCGTAGTCAAAAAGTTGGCGAAACAGCATAACGGACTCCTTATGGGGTATCGCGTGAGGGGACTCGTTCAGACTTAAAACGGTGACGACTTTAGCCTAGTCAATCTAAATATAATTTTATAACTATCTAGTAAATAAATGTCAAATGCCCCCTAGTCCCATTCCTGAGGCAACAGACCCATTTACGATAGGAGAAGGCGGTTTAGAGCACTGGGGATGTCCACACTACAGCAAATTACCCCTTGGCAGCGGGTCACAGAGGAGCTAACAGCCATTGTCGGCAAGGGGAGCGTCATCAGTGATGCAGCAGAAGCCCTTGTGTATGAGTGCGATGGGCTATCCATGTATCGGCAACGACCCAAACTGGTCGTGCTACCGCAAACCACTGCCCAAGTCTCTGCCATCCTCAAGGTGTGCGATCGCTATCGGATTCCCTTTGTTGCCCGCGGTTCAGGGACAGGGCTATCGGGGGGAGCCTTACCCCACACTGAGGGGATTCTCATCGTCACCTCCCGCATGAACCAGATTCTAGAGATTGATCTGGCCAACCAGCAGGTGGTTGTGCAGCCAGGGGTAATCAATGCTTGGGTAACGCAAGCCGTTGCCGATCAGGGCTTTTACTATGCCCCGGATCCCTCCAGTCAAATTATTTGTTCCATTGGCGGCAATGTCGCTGAAAACTCTGGGGGCGTCCACTGCCTGAAGTATGGCGTGACCACGAATCATGTGCTGGGACTGACGGTGGTGTTGCCCAATGGTGAGATTGTTGAACTGGGGGGTGCGGCTCCAGAAATGCCCGGCTACGATCTCATGGGTGTCTTTGTTGGCTCCGAAGGGACGCTGGGAATTGCCACAGAAATTCGGCTGCGGATTCTCAAACAGGCGGAGGCGATCGCCGTGCTATTGGCGGACTTCACCACGATTGAAGCAGCGGGAGAAACGGTTTCCGCGATTATTCGGGCGGGGATTATTCCCGCTGGCATGGAAATCATGGACAACCTCAGTATCAATGCCGTTGAGGATGTGGTGGCCACCAATTGCTACCCCCGCGATGCTGGCGCCGTACTCCTAGTGGAAGTGGATGGCCTAGATGCCGAAGTGCCCATTTTGCAGGAGCGCGTCACACGCATTTGCTATGAACAGGGGGCACGCCAAGTTACCGTGGCCACAGAGGCTGAAGATCGCCTCCGCCTTTGGAAAGGGCGCAAAGCGGCTTTTGCGGCTGCTGGTCGTCTCAGTCCCAATTATTTTGTCCAAGATGGGGTGATTCCTCGCAGTCAACTGGCCACCGTCCTCAAGGAAATTGAACAACTGAGTCAGCGCAGTGGCTATCGCATTGCCAATGTTTTCCACGCTGGGGATGGCAATCTGCATCCCTTGATTCTCTACGATCAGGCAGTGCCGGGCGCCCTTGCCGAGGTGGAGGCTCTAGGCGGTGAAATCCTCAAGCTCTGTGTGCGCTTGGGGGGCAGCATTTCCGGTGAACACGGGATTGGTAGCGATAAGGCCTGTTTCATGGGTGAGATGTTTAGCCCAGCAGATTTAGAAACGATGCAGCAGGTGCGCTCCGCTTTTGATCCCAAACGCCTTGCCAACCCCGAAAAGGTGTTTCCCACACCCCGCACCTGTGGCGAAGCCGCCCATCAACTTCAAGATTTTGCCGGTATTGAGGCCTTTTAGCAAAATGAGTGCAAAAATTCCAGTCACGATTATCACGGGTTTTCTAGGGAGCGGTAAAACCACCCTAATTCGGCAGTTGCTTCAGAATGCAGCGGGCAGGCGCATTGCCGTGATTGTGAATGAATTTGGTGATGTCGGTATTGATGGCGAACTTTTGCAGTCCTGTTGCGATCGCACAGCGGGCATCTGGGAACTCACCAATGGGTGCCTCTGTTGCACAGTGCAGGAGGAATTTTTGCCCACCATGCAAACCCTCTTGGCACGGCGGCAGGAGATTGATCACATTGTCATTGAAACCTCTGGACTTGCCTTACCCAAGCCGCTCGTGATGGCTTTTCGTTGGCCGCAGGTGCGCCATGCCGCAACCGTCGATGGAGTGGTGACAGTGGTAGATGGCGTTGCCTTGGCAGCCGGTCAAGTGAGTGCTGATCTGGAGGCGCTCTTTGCCCAAAAGGCAGCCGATCCTAGCTTGGCGCATGAGGACACCCCCCTTGAGGAACTCTTTAACGATCAACTGGCCTGTGCCGACTTGGTCATCCTCAGCAAGGCGGATCAACTGACTCCCGATCAGGTAGAGCTGCTCATCGCTGAACTGCGCACTCAATTGCCCCCACGGATTAAGCTGCTGGCGGCTCACCAAGGACAGGTGCCGGCGGATCTGCTGCTGGGATTTAATGCAGCGGTGGAGGAAGACTTGGGGCAGCGACCCAGTCACCATGATTTTGAGGAGGATCATGAGCACGATGCAGAGATTCAAGCCATTTGTTTAGAGCTGGGCAGTTGCGATCTTCAGCGCCTGCGGCAATCCCTAGAGCGCTTGCTGCAAGTACCTGACATTTACCGCATTAAGGGATTTGCGGCCATTGAGGGCAAACCCATGCGTCTGGTGGTGCAAGGGGTGGGTCAACGGTTAGACTTGTTTTACGATCGCCTGTGGCAAGTGGCAGAGCCACGCCAAACCCGTGTGGTGGTGATTGGTCGTCAGTTGGATCAACAGGAGTTGCTGTCCCATTTTGGCTAGGAGGCTATGGCCAGCCTTGAGGATGTCATTGACCGCCAACTGCACCAACTATTGGGTAGCAGGGCAACGTGGTTCATTGATATCGGCGATCGCCACCTCAGCATCTGGGTTGAATCGACCACTTTAGAGCCAACAGATTTAGATCGCCTATCTAGGTGGGGCAAGACCCTTTGGCAGCAGTGGCAACGGGGTAGTGTTCTGATTTTTGCTGCTGAGCCTCGTCAACCGTTTCCCTACTGGTGGACATCTTGGTCTGTTGCCTCAGCCACACCGCAGGCCACTCAAATAGGTGAAACGACTGCGGGCGATCGCTTTATTATCTGCGGCCTTGGCAGTTTGGGGCAATTTTGTATCCAAAGTCTGCGCCGCTTTGCCGGTGAGCATTTGGCTCTAGAGATTCGTGCCATTGAACGCCACGCCAACATTGAGTGGGAAATTCCGCAGTTGACGGAGTTGCTCAGTGAACCTGTGATCATCGGTGATTGCCGGCAGGAGGCGGTTCTGAAAGTGGCTGGGATTGATCGCTGTCGTACCTTACTGGCGGTGACCAGTGATGAGGCCACCAATATTGCGACGGCGATTGTGGCTCGGCGCTTAAATCCCGATGTCCATCTTGTGGTGCGCTCTAGTCGCGATAATCTCAATGCCCTCCTAGAGAAAAAACTAGGGAGCTTTGTGGCGCTCAATCCTACCGAACTACCAGCTCCTGCCTTCGCCCTTGCAGCCCTTGAGGAAAATATCCTTGCTGCGTTTACGATTGAGGGGCAGCAGTTTCGCGTCTTTCAACAACCCATCACCGCCGACAGTCCTCTGGTGGGTACCCCTGTCCATCGCTGGCAACGCCGTCACCAACGCCTCATTAGTGTGCGCTCGTGCCATGCCCAATCCTCAATCTTCCAGCCAACGCGCCCCCACCGCCTCTTTAACCATTGGCCGCCGGATTTGTGCTTTGCGGTGGGCGATCGCCCGATTTGGATTGAACGGGTAGAAGTGGTGAAATCCTTGCCCATCCCTGACCCCAATCCCATCCAGCGCCGCATTCAGCAGGTGCGCCAACTGCCTGAGCAGGTAGAACAATTCTGGCAGTGGCTCCATGGCGATCGCTCTCGTGAGTTGATCTTCAATGGCCTTTGGATGGGCAGTGGTCTGTGGCTTGTGACCGCGATCCTGCTGCGCTACAACGTCCCCGAACTCACATGGCAAAAGGCCTTTGCTGCCGGCTTTATTCTCCTGCTGGGGGGCTTTGGCGATGTCTTTGGCGGGCTAGAAAACGATCCGATTCCCCCTTGGCTGCTGGTGGTCTGTATTTTGGTGGCGATCGTCAGCCTCCTCTTTATTGTCGGTGTCTTGGGACTTTTGGCGGAAAAGCTGCTGCAAGCGCGGTTTGACTTTCTCAAGAAACGTCCCCCCCTGCCCACGGCGGATCACGTGATTGTTGTTGGCTTAGATCGCATTGGTCAACAGGTGGTGCAAATCCTACGTGCCTTCCGTCAACCCCTTGTGCTACTGGTGGACAACCCAGAGCAAACTCAGCTTTTTGAAGACCTGCCCATGCTCCTTGGCAACATTCCAGAAAAGCTTCCCCAAGCCCATTTGGAGACCGCCAAAAGTGTGGTTCTCACCACTGCCGATGAAATGTTGAACCTAGAGGCAGCCCTCATTGCTCGTCAAGCCACGGAGCAGCGGGAATCCCCCATTGGGTTGGTCATTGGCATCTATGATCCCAGCCTCACTAATGATCTGCGGGATCTCCTACCGCGTGCCCGCCCCCTCTGTGCCTATGCCCTTGCTGCTGAGGCCTTTGCCGGTGCCGCCTTTGGCGAAACAATGTTGGGTCTGTTTCAAATTGACCAGCAGACGGTACTGATTGCCGATTACACCGTTACTGCCGGCGACACCCTTGAGGGCAAGTTGATTGGTGAGGTGGCCTATGGTTATGCAGTCATCCCCATTTTCTACAATCGCCATGAGCAGTTTCTCGGCGGTGAGATCAGTCATCAGTTTTTGCCCAGTGATACGCTGCAACTCACGGTGGGCGATCGCCTGATTGTTTTAGCAACCATTGATGGCCTACGGCGCATTGAACAGGGCAAAATGGCGCCCCGCCGTCTCTGGCGGCTTTGGGTCGGTCATCCTCGCAACGCGGAAGCTGCCCTAGAAATTGGCAATCTGATCACCAAGATTACGGGTCTGCCCCTGCCGCGATCGCGCACCTTTATCCAGCAACTGCCTGCGACACTGACTCTTGTACTTTATGAACCCCAAGCCTTTCGCCTCGGTCAACAATTGCAAGCCCTCGCCCCCGTGCGCCTCTTTCCCTTGGTGGATCAGGAAACCGCGTAGGTGAAAATCGGCTTCACCTTTTCACCCCAACCGATGCCATGGGGGAGGGCTCATGCGTTTGTTGTGTTGGTTAGGACACTATGCGCCGTCAGCCCCTCTATCTTGAAGGCACAACCATTGGCACAGCGGCGTTAATGCCACACCGTAGGTTCTAGTTTCTGAGCCTCTTATTGATACGGGATGATCGTTGCCCTTAGCTTTTGTAGTATCTTTGGGAATTCTAGCCCTCAGGCTAAGATATTGATTAACAATCGTCAATTAATCTAAGTTGTTCCCATGAGTGGTAACCGTCAGCACCATCTACTCAACATTGAGGACGAAACAGGTAAGCGCACGATCCCTTTGGAGGCGGCAACCTACTCCATTGGCCGCGATGTCACCAATGCGATCGTGATTCATGGTCACGGTGTCTCACGGCAACACGCGCTGCTGCTGCGGATTCCTTCACCAAATGGCTATCGCTACCGCGTCGTGGATGGCAATGCTGAGGGTAGACCCAGTGCCAACGGTATCCTAGTGAATGGCCAGCGGGTGCAAAGTCATGAGCTAAAAGATGGAGATGAGATTAACTTTGGCGGTTCCGTTAAGGCGCACTATGCCACTGTGTCCATGGGGGAGGCGGAGTTTATCAAGTATTTGAAGAGCGTCAACTATCACAGCATTAAGGCCGTGCCCATGACCTCAACGATTACCCAAGCTGAGGAAGGTGCAGACGATAAAAAATCAGAAGAAGAAACGGAATTTAATGCCACGCCCCCATCGCTGCCAGCCAATGCTACCCCAGCGTCAGCACCCGCCCCTAAATCCTCTCCCCCTTGGTTACTGATTGTTGGCGGCATCGTCGTTGTTCTTTTGATCGCGGGAATTGGCGTTGTGATCATAAATCGACCACCTGCCCCCCAACCGGAAACTCCCACGCAAGTGCAGTGATGGCCTATTCCCAAAACTTAGCTCCTGCCCTAAACTCAATCTGGCAGCCGCAACCAACGGCGGATGGTTCTTTTACGTTTTTTTCTCCAGAGTTTGGCGAAACGTTCCATAGCCTTGGGGGAGCGCGTCAAGAAGCCTTTGAAAAGTTCGCGATCGCCACCGATTTGCCCCGCAAAGCCCAAGCGTCTCATCTGCGCCTTTTGGACATCTGCTATGGTTTGGGCTACAACACCGCCGCTGCGTTAGAGGTGATTTGGCAGCACAATCCCACCTGTCAAGTTACAGTTATTGGCTTAGAACTGGATCTGGGCGTTCCCCAAGCAGCCTTAGCAGTCATGCCCCCTTGGCCAGCATCGGTTCAAACGATTCTTGAGGGATTGGCTCAGCAACAGCAGGTGACCACCCCCCACTGTGAGGCACAGCTTTTAATTGGGGATGCTCGCCAAACCATTCAAGAGCTTGTTCGCCAAGGATTCCAAGCAGATGCCATTTTTCTTGATCCCTTTTCACCCCAGCGCTGTCCGCAACTCTGGACAGTGGAATTTCTGCGTCTGGTGGCTCAGTGTCTGGCACCAACGGGGCATTTGGCCACCTACTGTCGTGCCGCAGCCGTCCGTGCCGCTTTACAGGCAGCGGGGTTACACATTGGAACGCTACCACTTGTTGCCCCCCAGCAGAGTCATGAGTGGGCACAGGGCACCGTGGCTCGCTGGCAAGCCGATCAGCTTATTCCGCTGTCGCTGATGGAGCAGGAACATTTGCAAACCCGTGCGGGTATTCCCTACCGCGATCCCCACCTGCGGGATAGTGCGGAGATGATTCGATCGCGCCGCCAAGCGGAGCAACAAACCGCTAACCGTGAATCCACCAGTCGTTGGCGACACCGCTGGGGCATTACTTAGGGCGAGTATAGGCCACCTTGAGACTCCACAGCAGCAACCCCAAGGTCATCACAGAAATCAGCGCCCCCCACAGCCAATAGGGGAGCCAGAGGTACCGTTGGAGAAGCCCTGTATCGGAAAGCTGCCCCCCCGGCATGGCATAGGTAAAGAGGTAGTCCACCTGCTGAAATGTGCTAATACAGGCTTGCACCCCAAGGAATTGAATCGAAATCCCCTTGAGCCAGCGATTGCCGCGATAGGCCACCAGCAGAATGGCAATCCCCACCAATGTCATGAAGACAATGCCAAAGAGCGATCGCACCCACAGCAGCACTGAGGCGAGAATAATGATTCCTAGGGCTTTGAGGCAAATATCTGTGGCGCGATGAGAGCGGCTCGACAAAATAAAGACACTGCCAGCGATCGCGGGTCCTAGAGGTCCGCCAATGGCGACTAAGCCATGTCCCAAATTGCCCAGCAGCACCTCGCCCCCATAGCGCGCAAATCCTGAACCACTGGGATAGATGACTAATTCGCGAAAGTAGCCCCCCAACAGAATCGCCGTGAGGCCATGCCCCATCTCGTGGAACCATGTGGCCAAGATTGTAAAGGGATACAGCAGATAGTTCCCCAAGGGAATCTGCCAAAGAAGAATCGTGACAAGGGCGGCGATCGCTAGCAGCAGTGCCGAACGAGGTTTCTCAGGGTCTGAAATATCCAGCGGGGTAGATTTGGGGTCTGGACGATAGCCAAACATACGCTCCCCAGCATGGATTACCGCTTCGGTGCCAAAAACATGATCATATTGCGCCCCTCTTGCTTGGGTGCCTGCTGCACTTCGGCCACCGCTTGCAGGTCATTGGCCATACGGTTGAGGAGTTCTTCGGCTAGGTGGGCGTGTTGAATTTCCCGCCCGCGAAAGGTCACAGTGGCCTTCACCTTGTCTCCAGCCTTAAGGAAACGCTCGGCGCGGTTGATGCAAACGTTGTAATCGTGTTCTTCGATTTTGTAGCGCATCTTCACCTCTTTGACATCGGAGGTGTGCTGCTTTTTGCGGGCTTCCCGCGCCTTCTTCTCCTGCTCAAAGCGAAACTTGCCGTAGTCAATAATTTTGCAAACGGGTGGATCTGCCTTGTCACTGACGAGAACAAGATCAAGCTCCTTTTCACGGGCGATCGCGATCGCCTCTTGAGACGACATAATCCCCAATTGGGAACCATCACTATCCACCACCCGCACCCGAGGAAAACGGATGCGCTCATTAATCATGGGTTGTTCTTGCTGTGTTTTCTTGGTAAGAGCCACTGGTACCTGTACTGTCGTTGATAAAGGTTGGTGCAAGGACTGTCCTAGCCTCTAAGGTGAGCCAGCAATGACCCCCTGCCCCTTGCTCTACATCTTAGCGGAGGATTGCCAATAGGAGCTATTCTCGATTTCGCCTAGATACACAGAAACTAATTATTAAAGCAGCACTCGCCATAGGGGCCTCTAGGCTAGACTGAGGATATTTATTGCCCACTCTGGGTGACATTGTAAGGTCTGAGGTATGGTGCAACGGCAACTGTTCACGTCAGCTCTCCTAGGCAGTCTTTGCTTCCTTGCTACCGCCTGTGGCCAACCAAAGGCAACGGCTCCCCCACCAGCGGCACGGGTGAAACTTGCGGCGGTTCAAACGGAAACCCTTTCGCAAACCGCTGTTTACAATGCCTCTTTGCAATCCCGTGAGTCGATCACGCTACAACCCCAAGTTTCGGGTCGAATCGCCCAAATCAATGTTCAAAACGGCCAGTTTGTCACTCAAGGCCAGCCCCTCATTCTTATTGACCCCTCAGAACAGCAAGCCGTTGTGGCCAGCAATTTAGCCGCAATTCAATCTGCCCAAGCCAATGTAGAGAATGCCCGCTCGATCCTCCGCGCCCTTGAAGCCCAGCGCCGCTCCAATCTGGCCACCGTAGAGTTCAATCGGATTCAAGCGCAACGCTATACAGCACTCTTTGAAGAAGGGGCTGTTTCCAAAGAACAAGCGCAATCCTTCATCACCAGCTTTCGCACTGCCCAAGCAGCACTCCAACAAACCGAGGCGGATATTCGTGCCCAACAGGCTACCATTGCCCAGTTAGAAAAAGCTCTCTTGGCTGCCCAAGCCAATGCCCAGCAGCAGGCCGTTGTCCTGAATTGGTTTCAGGTGCGTGCTCCCTTTAGTGGTGTTGTCGGCAATATTCCCCCCAAAGTGGGCGATTTTGTAACGCCCCAAACCGACCTCCTTACCCTGACTTCAAATCAACCCCTAGAAGTCTATATCCAAGTGCCCATTGAGCAAATCCCCCGCATTCGGATGGGGACGCCGGTGGAATTAATAGACATGAATGGCAATGCCGTCGGTACGAGTTCTGTCTTTTTCATTGCCCCCAATACCACAAACAATACCCAAACCATTTTAGTGAAAGCGCTCTACGACAATACGCGGAATAATCTCCGTGCCGATCAACAAATTCAAGCCCGCATTATTCTCGATCAGCAACCGGGGATTTTGGTGCCGACCACGGCGGTATCCAATCTTGCCGGGCAAAACTTTGTCTTTGTGGCCGAAAAAGACGCCGAGGGCAAAATGATTGCCAAACAAAAGCCCATTCAAGTGGGGGCAATCCAAGGAAATAGATATCAAGTTTTTGAAGGCCTCAAACCGGGAGAGCAAATTGTTGTCTCGGGAATTCAGCGCTTGCGCGATGGTGTGCCCATTACTCCTGAGTCCTAAAAGAGCATGATTAGCGATTTTTTTATTAAGCGCCCGGTTTTTGCCACGGTTTGTTCTCTGCTGATTATTTTGGTGGGGACGATCGCGCTGCCAACGCTGCCCATTGAGTATTACCCTAACGTTACACCGCCAACAATTCAGGTGTCTGCCAACTATGCAGGTGCCAACGCTGAAACCGTTGAAACGAATGTCACCACGATCTTAGAAACGCAAATTAATGGCGTGGAGGGGATGGATTACATTGACTCCACCAGTGACAGCTTTGGCAACAGCAATATCACGATCACCTTCACTGAGGGCTATGACCAAAACATTGCAGCGGTGGATGTGAATAACTTAGTGGCATCAGTCACCTCCCAACTGCCACCAGAGGTCATCAACACTGGGGTAAATGTCAGCAAATCCACAAATCAGATTGTTTTGGCCTTAGCCCTATACCCAGGGGAGGGATACAACTACGACGCCACATTCATTAGTAACTACGCGACCCTCTACGTGGTGCAACCCCTGCAACGTCTGAACGGGGTAGGGCAGGTTCAGGTCTTTGGTCAACGCACCTATGCCATGCGGATTTGGCTTGATCCCAATCGCTTAGCCAGTCGCGGTCTGACGGCTCAGGATGTGGTGCGTGCCCTCTCCGATCAAAATGTCCAAGTGGGAGCCGGGATTATTGGTGCCCCCCCAGCACCAGAGGGACAGGAGTTTCAAATTTCCATTCAAGCCCAAAGTCGCTTGGCCTCAGAAGAAGAGTTTGCCGACATTATTATTCAGCGCGGCGACGATGGTTCTGTGATTCGCATTCGCGATGTCGGTCGCACCGAGCTAGGGGCACAAAACTACAACACCAACTTTCAGTTTGATGGCCGTGACGCCGTTGGGATTGGTATCTATCAACTCAGTGGTGCTAATGCCCTCGACATTGCCCGCGCTGTCGAAGCGGAGATGGCTGTTTTAGCTGAGAAATTTCCCCCCGGTCTGAAGTGGAGCGTGGGATTTAGCACCACGGATGCGGTACAGGAATCAATCAAAGAGGTGGTCATTACACTCATTGTAGCCATCATCCTTGTCATTGCCGTGATCTTTTTGTTCTTGCAGGATTGGCGTGCCACGATCATTCCCTCGATCACGATTCCCGTTTCCTTGGTGGGCACCTTTGCCTTTATGAAGGCTTTTGACTTCTCAATCAATAGCTTGACCATGTTTGGTCTGGTGTTGGCCACGGGGCTGGTGGTGGATGATGCCATTGTGGTCGTGGAAAATGTCACCCGTCTCATGGAAGACGAGGGCATGACCCCCCAAGAAGCTGCCAGTCGCTCGATGGAGGAAGTGACAGGGGCACTGATTGCCACCTCGTTGGTAATGATGGCGGTCTTTATCCCTGTGGCCTTTTTTCCGGGGGTCACTGGGCGGCTCTATCAGCAGTTTGCTTTGACGATTGTTTTTGCGATCGCCCTTTCTACGTTTAATGCTTTAACCCTCTCTCCCCCTTTGTGCGCCCTGCTCCTGCGGCGGGAACGCCCCCCGATGGCGAACTTTATTTTGTTTCGCTGGATTAACCGCTTTCTCGATACAATGCGGCGGGGCTATGAACGCAACCTGACTGTGGTCGTGCGCCTAAAATACTGGGTGCTGGCAGGCTTTGTGGCACTGCTGGGGGTGACCTACGGGCTATTTCAGATTGTTCCCGGTGGCTTTGTCCCCCAAGAGGATCAAGGTTATTTTGTTACCCTTGTGCAATCGCCTCAGGGGGTGTCCCTCGAATACACGAGCAATATTGTCTTCAAAGCAGCGGACGCGATCGCCCAAAATCCAGTGGTCGAACATACCTTTGCCATTGGCGGCTTTAGCTTCTTCGGCATAGGTTCAGACAAGGGGATTATCTTTACGAGTCTCAAGCCTTGGTCACAGCGGCCAACCCTTGATCAGTTGCTGCCCCAGTTTCAGAAGGCCGTCGTGGGTGAACTCGGAGCAGTGGTGTTTTCATCCAATGTGCCGACCATTAACCTTGGTGGCAGCGGCCTTGGCGGCTTTGATATGCAGGTGATGGATCAGCAGGGTATCGGCCTTGAAGCCCTTGCGAGTTCAGTGAACGAGCTAATCCTCAAAGCCAATGCAACCCCCGGCCTTGTGTCAGTGAATACCCCCTTTGCCATTAATGCCCCCCAGTTAAATGTAACGGTCGATCGCACCCGCGCCCTTGCCTTGGGGATTCCCCTCAAGGACATTTTTAATGCCATGCAGATTTACTTGGGGTCGTTATACGTTAACCAATTCACGATTTTTGCCCGCAGTTACCAAGTGATTGTGCAGGCGGATAAGCAGTTTCGCGCGAATCCCGATGACATCAACCGCATCTATGTACGCTCGGAGCAAAATGCGCTCATTCCCCTCAGTAATCTTGTCACGATTGAACAGGTCTCGGCACCGCCGATTATTTATCACCATAACTTGTTCCGTTCGGCGGAGGTGACTGGTCAAAATGTGCCACCCCTCAGTGATAGTCAAGCGATGATGACAATGGCATCCTTGGCTCAGGAGGTTCTCCCCAATGGCATCGGCTATAGCTGGACGGGGTTATCCCTAGAGTCCACCCGCTCCGCAGGCCAAGCACCGTTGATTTTTGGCCTTGGTCTCGTGTTTGTGTTCCTCGTGCTCTCGGCGCAGTACGAAAGCTATATTGACCCCTTGATCATTATCCTTTCGGTGCCTTTGGCGATCATGGGCGCTTTGTTGGCACAGTGGTTGCGGGGGCTGAGTAATGATGTATTTTGCCAAATTGGTTTGGTGATGCTGATTGGCCTCGCCAGTAAGAATGCAATTCTGATTGTGGAGTTTGCCAACCAAATTCGCGAAAGCAAGGGCACGTCCATTGTCAAGTCGGTGATCTATGCCGCCGAGGAACGGCTGCGCCCCATTTTGATGACGGCCATCTCCTTTATTCTGGGCATCTTCCCGCTGGTCATTGCTACGGGTGCTGGGGCAAAATCCCGTCACTCCTTGGGAACAAGTGTCACAGGCGGCATGCTTGCAGCCACATTTCTCAGTTTCTTTGTGGTGCCGATCATTTACATCCTCATTAAGGAACTAGTGGCGCGGCTGACCAAGGAGAAGCTTGAGGAAGCAACCCCAACGGAGTCTTAACTTACTTTACAATTCGCAAAACTCTTGTATCGTGGGGAATGATCCTTTGGCTCGCTCGTGATCATGCCCAAACAACTGGATTTGCTGACCTCTGGACAGGTGATCCCAACACCACTGCACAGTGAAATGCAACGCTCCTATCTGGAGTACGCCATGAGTGTGATTGTGGGGCGGGCACTACCAGATGTGCGGGATGGGCTAAAACCAGTGCATCGGCGGATTCTCTATGCCATGTATGAGTTGGGGTTGACGCCCGATCGCCCCTTTCGCAAGTGTGCACGGGTGGTGGGGGATGTGCTGGGGAAATATCACCCCCATGGGGATCAAGCGGTCTATGAGGCACTGGTGCGCTTGGTGCAGCCCTTTAGCAGTCGCTATCCCCTCTTGGCAGGGCATGGCAATTTTGGCTCCATTGATGATGATCCTGCGGCGGCAATGCGCTACACGGAAACGCGCTTGGCAGCGATCGCCCACCGCACGCTACTGGAGAATATCAGCGACGCCATTGTGGATTTTGTCCCCAACTTTGACAGTTCCCAAGAGGAGCCATTGGTGCTGCCGGCGCAACTGCCGATTTTGCTGTTGAATGGCGCAACGGGAATTGCTGTGGGCATGGCCACAAACATTCCACCCCACAATCTGGGGGAAGTGGTGGATGCTCTGATTGCGCTTATTGACCGTCCCCATCTCTCCCTAGAGGAACTGCTCACCCACCTGCCGGGACCGGACTTTCCCACGGGGGGTGTGATTGTGGATGGGGCAGCATTGCTGCGCGCCTACGCCACGGGTCGAGGGACGATCACCCTGCGGGGGGTGGCCACCCTTGAGGATATTCAGCCCGGACGCGGCCGCCACCGTCGCCAAGCCATTGTGGTGACAGAGCTACCCTATCAGGTGAATAAGGCGGCATGGATTGAGAAGGTGGCGGATTTGGTGAATCAAGGTCGCCTTGAGGGCATTGCCGATCTGCGGGACGAAAGCGATCGCGAGGGGCTGCGGGTGGTCATTGAACTGAAGCGGGATGCCTCAGCGGCACAACTCTTGGAGCAACTCTACCGCCTGACGGCCCTACAAGTAACCTATGGCATCAACTTGATGGCACTGGTGGGCAATCAACCCCGCCAACTCTCCCTCAAGGAGATTCTCAGTGAGTTTCTGCAATTTCGCGAGCAGACCCTGCTACGGCAATATCGCCATGATCTCGAAACAGCTCAAGCCCGCCAGCATGTGGTGACGGGACTCTTAATCGGCCTCAATGCCGTGGATCAGGTGATTGAGATTTTGCGATCGGCAGCGGATGGCAGTACTGCTCAGCGGGAATTGATGACCCGCTTGGGTTTGAGCGATCGCCAAGCCAGTGCCCTGATTGCCATGCCCCTACGCCGCCTCACTCAACAGGAGCGCCAAGACCTAGAACGGGAACAGGCGGAGCTACAAGCGCGGATTGCCCAGTTGGCAACCCTGATTAGCCAGCGTCCTGAGCGCCTCAAGGCACTGAAGAAAGAATTGCGGCAGTTAAAGAAAGCCTTTGCCGATCCCCGCCGCACTCAAATCCTCACGGCAGCGTCGCCGCCCCCCACCGCCGTGGAGACCAATGATCGTGACGATACGCCCCTCTGGGTCGAAGTGAATCATCGCGGTTACGGGCGCTGTCTGTCCCAGCGCAGTCGGGGGAGTCTCCAGTGGCAAACGTGGCTACCGTGGTCAGAGCCATTGCCCTTGGCCTTCTCGGTACAGGCTAGCGATCGCCTGTGGGTGTTTACGGAAAGTGGCAAGGTGTATCCATTGCCCGTAGAGCGATTACCCGTTACCAGCCGCCGTGAGAGCGATCGCGGGCAACCGCTGCTGACTCTCTTGCCGGAGTCGGCGCAAGGGGAAACCCTCCTGACGGTCGTGCCCAGTCAACCCCCAGCAGAGAAGCTGATTTTGCTGACGCATCAAGGCCGCATTAAGGTCATTCCAATCTCAGATCTGCAAGACCTGAGCGGACGGGGTCTGCAACTCACAAAACTTAAGGCGGGGGATGCCCTCGGTTGGGTACTGCCTGCAGATACGGATCACTTAGTGTTGGCCACCTCGCGGGGGCGGGTCTTTCACTTTTTCATCCCCGACATTCCCGCTTTGGGGCGGCTGAATCCAGGTCAAGCGGCGGTGCGCCTCAGTGGGCAAGAAACCTTGGTGGGGGCGATCGCCCTGTCGGAACTGGAGAATGTGATCCTCATTACTGCTTCAGGCCTTGGTAAACAAGTGCCGCTGCCCCTAATGGAAGTTGTGCCCCTTGGTCATTTAGGCCAGTTGGCGATGCCCCTGCGGCAAAAAGCGGATCGCTTGGCGGGCATTGGCCGTGGCGGTAGCCCCCTGGCACTGGTGACGAACCAAGAGCGAGCTTGGATCACCAACGGCGAGGAGATCCCCATCCTCAATAAAGAGGCGGTGGGGGTGGCGATCGCTCCCCTTGATCCGCAGGAACAGATTCAGGCGGTGGTGCCGTTGGCCTGATCAGTTCAAGCCACTGACCACAGACCCGCAGGTGGTACCCCCCCGGCAGCGTTGAGGTTTGGCTGCCATTACCTGCCGTGATCAGAGGACGCACCGCTTCAATTAGGCTGAAATCAATGCCCCGTTTCAGGTGCTGACGCAAAAATTGCTGGATCAAGCGGCGTTGCAGCGCAAGGGGCAATTCCCGTAGGCGCAGCCGCTCCAAGGCAGGGGGATGCTCGCGGATCACGGTGGGGGAAAGACGCTCCACCTCAGCTTCGAAATAGGCGCGATCGCTAGCCAGCAGTTCAGCGGTTTGGGCAAGCACCTCTTCCACATTCGGATTAAAGTGCGCTTGCAGATAGGGAATTAACTCCAAACGCAGCCGATTGCGGCGATAGTTGAGATGGTGGTTCGTTGCATCCTGCCAGACGGGTAACCCGTAGGTTTGGCAAAAGGCAGCCGTTTCCGCTCGCGTCATCCCTAGGAGTGGACGTACTAACCGAATCGCACCCAAAGCACGGCTAGGTAAGAGGGTGGCTAGGCCATCGGGGCTGGTGCCGCGCAGTAGATGTAGTAGGAGACTTTCGGCGCGATCGCTCTGGGTGTGGGCGGTCACCACATGGGTGCAATCCAACGCCTTGGCCACGGTCTCAAAGACTTGGTAACGCCATGAACGGGCTGCGGCCTCAGTTTTGGGCATCTCAGGGGCACTCACCACCTCACAGGGCAGGTGCCATTGCTGCGCTAGCGCTTGGACAAAATTTGCATTGGCAGCGCTATCTGCCCGCCAGCGGTGATCACAGTGGACAACCACCAAAAACCACTGCCAGTAGGGCTGTAGATCCAATAGCAGGCGCGTTAAACAAACGGAATCTTGCCCCCCCGATAGAGCAATCAGAATTCGTGACCCCACAGGGAGCCATTGTTGGGTTTTTAAGGTGGTATGCAGGCGGGCGTGGTAGATGCCCCACACGGGCAAAAAACCGCTAGAAAAACCAACCGTAGGAGTGCAGACCTTTCCCCAGCAGGTTCACCCCCAAGTAGCACACCCAGACCACCCCAAAGCCAACGGTGGCGAGAATCGCCGGCTTGCGCCCCTGCCAATCACGGGTAATACGGGCATGGAGATAAGCAGCATACACCAGCCAGACAATCAGTGCCCAAGTTTCTTTGGGATCCCAACTCCAAGGCGCCCCCCAAGCCTCATTTGCCCAGACCGCACCAGAGATAATGCCGATGGTTAGCAGTGGGAAGCCAAGACCAATCATGCGGTAGCTCAAGTTATCGAGGGTCTCAGCCAAGGTGAGGCGTTGCAAACTCAATTGCAGGGTGGGTTGGGTGAGTACCGTGGTGCCGCCGCCCCCAGTCGAGGGTTCTAAGGAAGGTTCTGGCGCGCGACTGCGGAAGCTGCCTGTGCCCACAGAGCTGCCCTTAAGGCTGACGGGTTTGCCCCATGTGACCACTAGGAAGGCGATCGCCAGCAGTGACCCCACCATCAACGTGGCATAGCTGAGCATCATCACACTGACGTGCATCATTAACCAGTTCGACTTCAGGGCAGGCACCAGAGGCGCTGACTGCTGCATTTCCGGGGGGAGCGAGAGAGCCGCAAAGGCAGTAATTCCCATGGCAACGGGTGCAGTAACAACCCCCACAAGGCGCTGGCCACTGATGGACTCGGCGACAAAGTGCATGGCTGTCAAACCCCAGCACAGGAAAAAGAGGGATTCATAGAGATTGCTGATGGGAAAGTAGCCCCCCTCAATCCAACGCGCCGCCAGCAGGCCCGTAATACAGAGATTGGCGATCGCCATCCCCGTGCGACCCGCAGCCGTGAGAACAGGCCATTGGGGAAACGCTGCCCCACACCAGTAGAGCAACATCGTGATCAAAAGCACCGCAAAGGCACTGTTATCGAGCCAACCTTCTAGGGTTAATAAATCCATAGCTTTTTATTTTGCCAGCCTGCTACTCTTTTGTATTGTACTGTCCGAACCGTGCTTTTCTGGGATAGTGGCGCATTTCCCATTCTTGTGAAAAGGGCTGTACCACAATTTCAGCCTGAATCCCTATAATCAGGGGTGAAGAATCATCATGTTCTATTGTGCTGCTGCTGGAGCGAGAACCCCATGAACGAGCTACGGGCTGCGCTGGAATTGGCGACGGAGGAGGAGTTGCAAGACCTAACAGAAATTCTGTTTCGTCGTCGGCTCAATCCCTTGGACTATCTCACAACGCCGGATCCCATTGCCGTCCAAGCTCAGGATCGCCAAGCATGGCTCGATGATATTGAGGAGCGGTTTCGCTTTTTGGCGGCAGATGGTCTGACAGTACTCAAGGGCAAAGCACAGCAAATCAGCTATCGGCAAACGTTGATGCGGGTCTGTCGCTATCTGAAAATTAAGTTTTCCCCCAGTTGGACAGTCCCCGAACTGGAAATGGAAATCTTCTTGAATGTGTTGCAGCGGATGTGGAAAAAGCTGGGGGATGAGGATCGCAAGGTCTTGGCTGCCCAAATCCAAGATAGCTTGCCCGAACTGCGCAACGGCCACCCGATTTCTATGGAAACTGTACGCCTGATCCTAGAGGGAGGCGCGGCGATCGCCATCAGTTCTGTTGTCCGCTCCATGGTGGTGCAGCAGGTGGCTCGTCAATTTGCCATTCACTTTGCTGGGTACAAGCTCTCCATCACTCCCTTGGTGTCTCGGGGCGCTGCCGTGGGAGCCGCTAAATTTGCCCTCGGTCGCAGCGTCTTAGCCTTTGCCAGTACAGCTTTGTGGGTGTGGTTTATTGCCGACTTGGGTTGGCGTGCCATTTCCACCAACTATGCGCGCATTATTCCCACCATTTTCGCGATCGCCCAAATTCGCCTCCTACGCGGTGAGCAGGCATCCCAGTGGGCAATGGCCTAGAGTGTGATCATCCGCTCTTTGTCCAGGGTGAGCAGTTGCCGCAGTTGATCGAGGTTGAGTTCGGTTAACCACTGTTCGCCACTGCCCACAATCATGTCCGCAAGCGCTTTTTTCTGCTCAATTTGCTCGTGGATCTTTTCTTCAAGGGTACCCGTGCAGACAAATTTGTGGATTTGGACAGTGCGGGCTTGGCCAATGCGGAAGGCGCGATCGCTGGCCTGATTTTCAACCGCGGGGTTCCACCAGCGATCGTAGTGAAAGACATGATTGGCACGGGTGAGATTTAAGCCCACGCCCCCCGCTTTTAGGGAAAGGATAAAGACCGTGGGTGCCTCAGGATCGTGCTGAAAGCGTTCCACCATGAGTTCTCGCTGCGCTTTGGGGGTGCGTCCCGACAGGAAAAAGATCTCCTGCTGTAGCGCCTTTTCGAGATAGGTTTTCAGGTGGGTGCCAAATTCGGCAAATTGGGTAAAGACAAGGGCGCGATCGCCCACTTCCTGAAGCTCTTGCAACATTTCTATCAGGCGTTGCAACTTGCCCGAGCGATCGGGGGCATAGTCTTCCTGCTTGAGATACTGGGCGGGATGGTTACAGATTTGCTTGAGTTTGGTCAGCGTAGCCAAGATATGGCCGCGCCGCTGGATACCTTCACTATTTTCAATGGCAGCAAGGGAGTCTTCCACCACCGCAGTGTAAAGCTGCATCTGCTCTAGGGTGAGACCGCAATAGACCAGCATCTCCTGTTTTTCGGGCAGGTCTTGGATAATGCTGCGGTCAGTTTTCAGGCGCCGTAGAATGAAGGGCTGAACATAGGTGCGCAGGGCGTTGAGGGAGGTAGTGTCACCATAGCGTTCAATGGGTCGCACATAGCGGTGCTGAAAGTAGGTGCGATTGCCCAAGTACCCCGGATGCAGAAAGTCCATAATCGACCAGAGTTCAAGGAGACGGTTTTCTAGGGGGGTTCCCGTCAGGGCAATGCGAAACTGGGCGGAGAGTTCCCGTGCCGCTTGGGACTGCTGGGTGTTGGCATTCTTGATGTTTTGGGCTTCATCGAGGACCAGATGCTGCCATGACACCTGTTGCAAGGTGGCGCGATCGCGCTGCAGGAGGGCATAACTGGTGAGAATCAGATCGTGAGTTTCGACGTTTTTCAGAAATGCCTTGCCCTTGGGGCGATCGCTGCCGTGGTGGACGTAGGCACGCAATGTCGGTGCAAATTTTTGGCACTCCCGTAGCCAGTTGCCCAGTACCGAGGTGGGACAAATCAACAGTGTCGGTCGGTAGGCACGTCCTGCTTCCTTGAGGTGGAGCAAAAAGGCCAACAGTTGAATCGTTTTCCCTAAGCCCATATCATCGGCCAAGCAAGCCCCCAACCGCCAGCGTTCCAAGAAACTCAACCACGCCACCCCTCGCGCTTGGTAGGGACGCAGTTCACCACAAAATTCCTGCGGTGTCGGCACTGGATCAAGGGTTTGTTTACCCGTGAGGCCATCGAGTAGTGCCTGAAGGGCAGCATTGGCGTCTAAACCAAGAATGGGTAACTTGGCCACCGTTACCGTATCCCCGGTGGCAATGCGCAGCGTATCGGCAAGGGAGAGCTGGGTCTTTTGGGGAGACTGGAGAAACTCTTGAGCGGCCTTGACCTCTTGGGGACGCAGCAGCACCCACTCACCATTGAGATAAACAAGGGGACTCTCTTGGCGGCGCAGTTGATCAAAATCTGCTTCCGAGAGGGGATGCTGCCCCAACTGTAATTGCCACTGAAACTGCATCAAGCTCTCAATACTCAAGCCGCTGGTGGCGGTGGGCGGCAATGAAGCAATCATCCTCAGACCCAAGCGATGCTGGGCGCTATTGCGGCGCAAACTCGGCGGCACAATAATTGCAACCCCCTGCTGCTCAAGGAGCGGAATGGCACTTTGCAAGAAGGCATAAACTTCCGTGGTTTGCAGCGTCAGACCCACAGGGGAGGGTTCTTGGAGACTGCGATCGAGGGGACGATAAATGCGTGAGGCCAAACCCAGTCCCCGCAGCAGGGTTTCTTGGGGCTGCCAGAGCACTTGTCCGTGATAGAGGAGGGACTCTTGCGTACATTGCCAAATCTCGGCTGCCGCCAGCATCGTTTCCGTTTCGCCCTCCGTTTGTAGGCCAAAGGCCAAGCGCCAATCACCCTCGGCAGTATCTGGGGGCACCAGTTGCAGTGCCAAGCGCCATTGGGGGCGCAGATCCAACTGCTCGCGGTAGGGTTCTTGCCAACGTTGGAGCCGTTCCACAAAAGAAGGCGGCAGTTCCGTTGCTTGCCCTGTTTTGAGGAAAGTCAGCCAGTGACTATGCTCCTTAGCCAAGCCCACTTTGGGTAACTCTAGGGCGGCAAGGGCAGTGTGGAGATAGCCCTGCAAGGTGTGGTGCAGAAAATCTGCCAATAGATCGGTGGCATGGGGCGGAAACCGCAGCGCCGTGGCATCAGTTTGATAACAGCGACATAAATGCGGCATCCGTTGGCTAAATTGCCGAAAGCGATCGCGATCGCCCCCATGGGTGAGCAGAATCCGCCACCCTTCAGCCGTAGGCAAGTATTGGCCGCGCACAATTAAATCCAGTAACCAGCGACTAACGTGCAGCCAATAGCGCAGATCATCGCCAATAGCAGCGCTTTCGCGACCCTGAAGACCCAGTTGATGTAGTTGCTCTAAAACCCCTGAGGCAGGAATCGCCCAACCCGGCACCTGCCAGAGAAACAGCGGTTCGCCGTTGACTTCCGCTAGGGGAGGCGGTAATAGGTGATGCTCCTGAATCTGTGCGGGCAAAGCAGCATAGGCAACACTCGGACTGGCCTTGACCAGCGGAGGTGTCTTCAGTTGGGTGGCATAGGGATAAACAGGCACAGCAGTCGGAACCCAAGGCGTGATTGCCTGAGTGAGCGATCGCCATTCTTCTGCCCATACAAAAAAGCGCGGCGTCGGCGTTGCCAGCCACGTCCCATGGAAAACAGCCATGCCAATATTTTAGTGGGCTTTCAAGAGGGATGCGAGTGCTTCAGCAGGCATGGGTCGGGCAAAGAGATACCCTTGACCATAATCACACCCCAGTCGCTGCAGGATGTGCAGTTGGTCGCGGGTTTCAATCCCTTCGGCAATAACGCGGTAGCCCAACTCCTGAGCAAGGACTAAAATCATCTTGGTAATTTTGAGGTTGCGCTGGTTGTCTTCCAATTGCTGGACAAAGGCGCGATCCACCTTGAGGTGGTGAATCGGTAGGCTGTGGAGATAACTCAGGCAGGAATAGCCCGTTCCAAAATCGTCAATACTAATTTCAATGTGGCGCTCCCGCAGTGACTCTAGGAGACTCAGCATTTCACTGCCCAATTCAAGGGCGATGCTTTCGGTGAGTTCTAGAACCAACTGTCCTCTGCCCAAGGGATACTGTTGCTGAATGCGGCTAAGGTGGTGGAGGAAACTGGGGTGCTTCAGTGTCTTGGCCGAGACATTCACACTCAGGATCAAGTTGGCTGCCCCTTGGAACTGCTGTTGCCACAACCAAAACTGTCGACAAGCCTGCTCCAAAACCCACTTGTCAAGGTCAACAATCAGCCCTGTATCCTCAGCAATTGAGATGAAAGCACCCGGCAGAATCAGTCCGCGTTCAGGATGTTGCCAACGCACTAGGCTCTCCATGCCCACCAGTTGTTGATCTGCCAAATTAAAAAAGGGCTGATAAAACAGCTGCAGTTCTCCATGGCTGAGGGCATGGCGCAGATCGTGTTCAAGGTGGAGGCGCTCTAGCACCTGTTCGTACATCTGGGCGTTAAAGATGGCGTAGCGTCTTGTGGAGTGGGCTTTCGCTTGATACAGGGCAATATCGGCATCCCTAAGGACAGCAAAAGCCGTTTTATACTCATTTTGGGCAAAGACGACACCAATACTACTGCTGAGGAAAATTTGCCGCTCCTCTACGACCAAGGGTTCTTGGAGGCAACGGGTAATTTGCTCGCAAAGAGCAATGGCACTCTCCAAGTTGGGTAAAGCGGTTGCCAAAATCACAAACTCATCTCCGCCGAGGCGAGCCACAATATGCCTATTTTCGATGAGACGCCGCAGCAAAGTGGCAAAGGCAATGAGCAGGCGATCGCCCACTGCATGGCCGAGGCTGTCATTGATCACCTTAAAGCGATCCACATCCAAAAACAGCACGGCATAGTGAAGCTCAGGATTCCTTTGAGCTGCGGCAATTGTGGCTGCCAACTGCTCCATGAAGTAGAGGCGGTTGGGCAACCCTGTCAGGGGATCGTGATAGGCCTCATGCTCTAGCTGCAATTGCACCTGTACCCGACTGGTGACATCGCGGGAACTGGTCTGCAACTGTTGCAATTGTCCCTGACTGTCGTAGCGGGGCTTGAAGAGGGTTTCTAGCCAGAGCAACTCCCGATTCGCTGTACAGGCTCGATGGGTGATGGGCCAAAACCGCTGCTGCTGAATCATCTGTTGCAGTTCCTGCTTGACCCGCGATCGCTCATCGGGATGGCACAACTGCGTAAAATGCTGACCAATGAGCCTCCCAGAAGACCAACCCAATAGGGTTTCATAGGAGGGACTAACATACAAACACCGGCCTTCCCGATCTAAAAGGCACACAATATCGGTCATGTTTTCCGCCAGCAGTCGATAGCGTTCTTCGCTTTCGCGCAGCGCCAGTTCAGCAGCTTTGCGGTCTGTAATATCAATATGGGTACCCACCACCTTAGAGGGGCGACCTTGGGCATCCCGAATTAACACGGCATTGCTGTGGAACCAGCGGTAGGTTCCATCGTGGTGGCGCAGGCGAAAATCAATGTCATAGTCCGCTTCACCGCGCAGAAATTGCTCGTAGGCCGCAAGGGCGCGATCGCGATCCTCGGGATGGAGTTGCTCCTGCCAATCTGCGCAACTGAACGCTTCAGTCCTAGGCAGGTCGCCCAGCTGGGCTCTGTGGGTTGGCGAAACAAGCATGGTTCCCGTAGAGAGGTCATGAAAATAAAAGCCAATCTTGGAAGCACGGATAGCCACCTCTAGCTGGGCCTGCTGCTCCTTGAGGCGCTCTTCGGCCAAATGGCGCTCAGTGACATCCAAGATCACGGTGTACCAGACCACGACCCCATTAGCCGCCAGTGTGGGCTGTCCGGCACCCTCTAGCCAGCGCACTTCACCGCTGGTGGGATGAATAATGCGCCATTGCCAAAACCATGGCGTCAAATTTGCCGCAGAATAGAGAACCGATTGCCATGTGGCTTCCCGATCCTCTGGATGTACCAGCTGCCACAAACTTTCACCATCCTCAGCAGCCACCGCCGCCGGGATGCCCCAAAGACGTTCGCACATTGGATTCAGATAAAATACCCGATTGCGACCATCGGGGTACTGTTCATAGCGAAACAGGGCACCAGGTAGGTGAAGAGCTGTCAAACGAAACCGTTCTTCACTCTTGCGCAATGCCGCGGCAAGACGGGAACGTTTAGCCAGTTCTTTGCGGGCTTGGGCGTATAGATTGGCCTGGTAAACCGCCACCTCCAGTTGGGTGGCAATGGTACGCATAAAATTGATTTCCACTTCTGACCACGCATGGGTTTGGTGCGGCACAAACAAACTCAGGCTGCCCCAAGGGCGCTCTTTAACAATCAAAGGCACCAGTAACCATGCCCCCGGCAATTGTTCCGCAAGGGCTCGATTCACTGCATCGGTCAGTTGGCAGGTGTCGGCGATGGCAACCACTTCTCCTGCCTTCAGCCGTGTGGCCAAGGGATTGTCCTGATCTGGGATTTCAAAGCCCAGAAACTGGGGGGTATTGGGATCGCTGTGATATTCAGCAACCGGCTGCCACACCTGCCTTTGCGGAAGGTAGCGAACCACACAGGCATCCCATCCCAGCCCTATTTCCACAATTTCCCGCACAGCGGTGTCAAAGATGGTTTCAAGGTCAAGGGAATTGCGGATGGCTTGGATGACACGATTGAGAGCCTGCTCGCGCAGTAGTTGATTTTTGAGCGTGGTCACATCTCGGCCAACGGATTGAATCCCACTGAGGGAACCATCAGCCGTAAAAACCCCTGAATTCAGCCACTGGATCCAGCGACTCCCTTTTTGGGGATGAGGTAGGCAACTTTCGCAGGTAAATAGGGGCGCAGCGGGTGTAAGCTGCATCACCTGCGCTTGGAAACAAACGGCATCTTCACAGCAGACGAACTCCCCTAAGGGGCGACCAATGACTTCAGCAGCAGAACAGTTAAAGAAGCGGCAAAAGGCCTCATTGGCAAATAGGATGGTGGTATCTGGGTGCAGGGATAGAAGAAAGTCACCTTGGTCTTGGAAGATGCCGGAGTCACACTGCCTAGAATCAGGCTGCTGCTGACAAGAACAGGCAAGCCCTTGGGGCTGTATTTTCTGAGGTTGGCGCCCAGTAATGTCCTGAAACGTGAGCACAATGCACTGCAGATTGCCGCTGGGATCAACAATGGGGCAGCCTTGGATTGCTAGGGTTAATCGCCGATCGCTCAACAGCAGATCTACGGCCACAGAACAGGGTTCTAAACGCTGGTGGACTTGCCTATTGGGCAACTCTTCCTTGGGATAGGGGCGATCGCTACCGCAGTAGTAAACCTGCAGATTTGCCCAAATGTCGGCTGCCGCCGCTTGGGGATCCGTCACCGCCAAGAGTCTTTGGCCAAAGGGGTTAATGTAGCTAATTTCCCCCGCGGGATCAGCAAGAGCCACAGCAATTGGTAACGCCCCTAGGATTGCTGTTAGGTAGTGCCCCCCATCACTTTTCCCCATTCCATCTGACCGGTCGATCACTGAATCTGCACCGCCACTGGCATTGGGGGTGGCAGGCCTTAGGAAAGTGGGGAACAAACTATCCATAGGATTAATCGTAGGAAGTTACTGGGGCTCCTGACTAAAGCTAAGCGCAGCAGCTTTCTGATTACATATTCGTAATAATTACGATGGTACTTGCTATTATTTTTTTTTTTTTTGACATATAACTGATTTATAACTGATTTTCTTAAGAAGTATAAAGTAATTTCCTATTCTCCTTCCTTGGTTTTGAGTGTGGCTTCCCGCTGAGCCAGCCAGCGCGCATACAGATCTGGGCGGCGTTGGCGAGTGCGTTCAATTTGCTGTGCCCGCCGCCAAGCAGCAATTTCCCCATGGTGACCAGAAAGTAAGACCGGCGGTACCGTCCACCCCCGAAACTCTGCGGGTCGAGTGTAGTGGGGATAGTCCAATAAACCGTCCTCAAAACTGTCTTGATGCAGGGAAGCCGCTTTGCCCACCGTGCCGGGCAGCAGTCGCAGCACACCATTGAGAATCACCAGAGCTGGAATTTCCCCACAAGTGAGAACAAAGTCGCCAATGGAGATCTCTTGGGTCACCAAATGCTCGACGACCCGCTCATCCACGCCCTCATAGTGACCACAGAGAATCACTAGTTGATCTCGCTCCTGCGACCAATGCCAGAGGTGCTGTTGGGTCAGGGGTTGCCCTTGGGGGGTGACATAGATCACTTCACGGCGGGGCAAGGAGGGCAGCGATTCCACCGCCGCAAAGAGGGGTTCAGGCTTCATCACCATGCCCACACCCCCCCCGTAGGGTTCATCATCCACCCGCTGGTGCTTATCAGTACTAAAGTCACGCGGATTCGTCAGGACGACCTCGGCAATCCCGCGTGCCAAGGCTTTGGCCATTAAGCCACTGCCGAGGGGGGAGGCAAAGAACTCTGGAAAGAGGGTAATAATATCGAAACGCATTACTGGCGGTGGCAAGAGAGGGAACCATAGTAGGCAAGGGCGCGCAATTGGCTGAGGGCACACAGTTGCTCTTGTTTCCACACCTGCTGGGTTTCTGGTGCTGGGGGAGGTGACTGGACACCAAAGAGTTGATTGATCAAAGGGGAGCGATCGCGCCGAAAACGTACGACCGCATACTCTCCTTCTTTGAGCTTGGCAGCACTAGCAAGGGCACTGAGGGTGTCTGGACGGCTGCGGGTACCATCAATGAGGCGGTAGCGCTGCGCCTGCTCATTACTGAAAATCATTGCTCCCATTTTGTTGCGAATAACACTGGGATCAATGCCCCGTGCCTGCGCCACATGATTAATAAACTTGCTGTACTCCTGTTCAAGGCCGGCTTGGAAGACCTCAATTTCTTGGGGGGTGAGGCGACGGAAGGGATTGCCAATATCTTTGCTACGACCGGCGCTCAGTGTCCGTTCTTCGATACTGTTGGCAGTAACGCCTCCCATCAATAGGCCATTATCGAGACTGGTGGGGCGATCGTAGTAGAAAACACTAGGGCCGAGAATGCCAATACTGCCAATCATGCTGCCGTGATCAGCGTAGATCCGATCCGCTGTCACCATAGCCCAAACGCCACCGGAGGCAGAAATGCCCTCAATAAAGGCATAGACCGGTTTTTGGGTGGCTGCGCGGTAGCTCCTAATGCCTTCGGCGATCGCCTGCGAGCCAAAGATCGTGCCGCCGGGAGTGCTGATATTGACAAAGACAGCCTTAATCGTTTCGTCCTTAGCCGCCTCTGCCAACTGCCGCTGCACTTCATAGCCGTAGGTGACACCGACAAGGGGCGCAAAGAAGCTATCTTCTTCGTTTTGCGGGCTGCCGAGAATTGGCCCAGTAATGTCAATTCTGAGAATGCGATCGCGACTGCCCTCCTTGCCGCTGACGTGCTCGTAGGGACTGGTTTCACTGGCGGGCGCCAACAAGACCCCGAGGAGGGCAAAGAAGATCGTGGCACTGAAGCCCACCACCCCCAATGTGAAAAAAAAGGTTAGCGTGCCAAAAAAGATCACACCGCAGCGGTGAAACACACTGGGCCAAAAGGGGGGAAGGGAGCGCGTCATAGAGGAGGAAAGGGTTGAGTATAATCTGAAAAGTTTTCAGTCAAATGTTTTACTTATTTTAGCCGCCCCCTGCGGTTTTCTCCTGTTTTTGCCCCTCACAAGCCACCCTTGCCGTGTTGACCTGTCACGATCCTTTTGCGAGGTAGGTTCTCTCTACGAATGAAACCCTCGATGACCGCTGAGCAGTATCTCAATCACCCCACCTTTGGCTTGCTTTATGGGGTGTGCCCTATTGATGAGCATCGGCACCTTTTTACCACGTTGTATGCACAGCGGCTGTTCTTCATTGTCAGCCAACGGCCGGCAGGGATGGCGTTTGAGTCTATTAGTCGCACCGATGCGCGGATGCTCATTGAACAGCGGTTGCGATCGCTGCGCCGTCTTGGCAAAACTGCTGAATACCAAGCCCTACAAGCGATTCATCGCCAAGCCTTCATGTAACCCGATCCAGATTTCGCTAGACTGAGGCTAGGTTTTGGGGAGCAAGGATGAGCTACGACTATGACCTATTTGTGATTGGTGCCGGCTCCGGTGGCTTGGCGGCCTCAAAGCGGGCAGCTTCCTACGGCGCTAGGGTGGCCATTGCCGAAGGGGATAAAGTCGGCGGTACCTGTGTGATTCGGGGGTGTGTCCCTAAAAAGCTCATGGTCTATGGCTCCAAGTTTAGCCACCTCTTTGAAGACGCTGTCGGCTATGGCTGGCGCCCCGTTGCAGCCAAGTTGAACTGGGAGCGACTGATTCAAGCAGTGAACCAAGAGGTAAATCGCCTCAGTCAACTGCACATTAGCTACCTTGCCAAAGCCGGGGTCGAACTGCTGCCCTTTTTTGCCCGCTTTGCTGACCCCCACACCCTAGAACTCGTGGATCGCCAAGGACAGGTGCAACGGCGAGTGAGAGCGGCGAAAATCTTAATTGCTGTCGGGGGCGAAGCGATTAAGCCCAATGTGCCGGGCATTGAACACAGCATTACCTCGCGGGAGATGTTTTTGTTGCCCAAGCAGCCAAAGCGCATGGCTATCCTTGGGGGCGGCTACATCAGTGTTGAGTTTGCCGGCATTATGCAGGGACTCGGCACGGAGGTCATTCACTTTCTGCGGGGCGATCGCCCCCTGCGCGGCTTTGATCAAGACATTCAAGATGGTGTCTATGAGGGGATGATTCGCCACGGCATTGATGTCCGTCCCCAGTGCCACATTACGGGCTTGAAGCTCACCAAGAAGGGCAATATCCGCATTCGCTACGAACAGCAGGGGCAAGCCTGTGAAACTAAAGTTGATACAGTGCTGTGTGCCGTGGGGCGTGCGCCCAACTTGCAGGGGCTAGGTCTTGATCAGGCGGGGGTGCATCTTACGGCCAATAGTCAAGGGATTGTCGCCATTGCTGTGGATGAATACTACCGCACCAATCAAGAACACATTTTTGCTGTCGGGGACTGCACTAACCGCGTCAACCTCACTCCCGTAGCCATTGCCGAAGGACGCGCCTTTGCTGATACACAATTTGGTAATCTACCGCGCACCCTCAGCTATGAGAATATTCCCTCGGCGGTGTTTTCCCAGCCGGAGGCGGCTTCGGTGGGGCTGTCTGAGGCGCAGGCCAAGGCGAAATTGGGGGAAGAGAATGTGGCAATCTACCGTGCGGCCTTTCGCCCGATGTACCACAGTCTCACGGGTCGAGATGAAAAGGTGATCGTCAAATTGGTGGTGGAGAAAAATACGGAGTGGGTGCTCGGTGCCCACATGGTGGGGGATCATGCGGCTGAGATTATTCAAGGGATCGCGATCGCCCTCAAAATGGGCGCCACCAAGAAGGACTTTGATGCCACGATGGCCATTCATCCCTCGACGGCGGAGGAGTTTGTCACCCTGCGTTAGTGGCCACTTGCACCGGACTGTGGAGCAGCTCTAGGGCCGCCAGATATTGGGGATCTGCTGCTGTACCCATAGCCATGAGACTCTCGGGAGCATCGAGAACCCGCCGATCTGGCTCAATCCCCACTTTGTTGATGTTGTGGTGATTAGGGGTTTCGTAGTGGGCAATGGTAACCGCAAGGCCAGAGCCATCACTGAGGTTAAAGAGGGACTGAATCGAGCCTTTACCAAAGGTGCGATCGCCCACCAGTCGAGCACGGCCATGATCTTGCAGGGCACCGGCTAAAATCTCGCTGGCACTGGCGGTTCCGCCATTCACGAGGACGACGAGCGGATCATGGGTGAGGGCACCGCCACTGGCATTGAGGCTATCCACAATCCCTTGGCGATCGACGGTATAGACAATGACCCCCGAATCCAACCACAGTTGAGCAATTTCCACCCCCGCCTGCAACAGTCCCCCCGGATTATTGCGCAGATCAAGAATGTACTCCTCCGCTCCCTGCTGCTCTAGCATTTGAATGGCTTTGCGCATTTCTGTGGCCGCCATAGCGCTAAATTGACCAAGGCGAATATAGCCAATGGTGTGTCCCTGCACTTGGCGAACCTCAGCCATAACCGGATTAATCTCAATGTGTCCCCGTTTCAGGGTGATTTCTTGAGGAGCTTCACTGCCCCGTTGTAACAACAAATGCACAGCAGAACCGGCGGCTCCCCGCATTCTTTCGGCGGCTTCATCAAGGCTGAGCTGGGTGGTGGAGACGCCATCAATGGCAAGAATGCGATCGCGGGGTTGAATCCCCACTTGGGCAGCAGGGGAGCCATCAATCGGGGCAATGACTTCGAGGATACCGGTTTCAGGGTCAGTGCTAATTTGCAAGCCGACACCAGTGAGTTCCCCAGCCGTGGTGGTTTGCAGGCTACGAAATTGGGCGGGGCGCAGCAGCCGTGTAAAGGGATCCTCTAAACTCGCCAACATGGTTTGAATGGCCTCATAGGTCGCCTCGCGATTGGGTAGGGGACGTTTCAGCGCCTTTTCGCGCACCAGCCACCAGTTTTGGCCATTAAAAGAGGGATCCACGTAGGCTTGGTTGACAATGCGCCATGCCTCGTTAAAGAGTTTTTGTTCCTCCGTTAGGGCGATCGCCGAGTCAGTGGGGAAAATGCCCCAGACCCCCACAAGGACAACTAAAAAACAAGTGAGACGTTGCAGCCAACGAACCCCCATTCCTTCACCTGCTGATTGCTTCTTTTTCCTAAGCTAGCACTAGAAAAATGCTTCGCAAGACACCGTTATGCCTTGAGAACCACCTTGGGATGCAGGCGATCGCCCCCACTCACTCCGATCCCCACACAGGTAGCGGCAAAGGTGACGCCCACGAACCTCTCCGCCGGCGGTAGCCCCTCACCAATCACGGCGCGGCCATGATACCAGTCGTTGAGTTGTACTTCATTGAGTTCAAGCCACGGTAGATGTGAGAGAACCGCTTGGGGCGGGCGCAGTGGTAAATGCTCTGGCGAAATGCTTTCTAGGGAATGGCTCTCCTCAATCCTCAGGCCACCACTTTCAATCCGTTGCAGGGCTGCCAGCGTTCCCCCTACCCCCAGTGCCGCCCCCAAATCGCGGGCAAGGGCGCGAATATAGGTGCCACCGCCACAGGTAATGCGCAGGGTCAATACTGGGTAGCATCCTGCTTGCCAATCTAAGACATCAATGCTGTACACCTCAACGATCCGCGGCGGCACGCTCACGACTTCACCCGCACGGGCACGGGCATAGAGCCGCTGGCCATCCACTTGAATCGCACTATAGGCGGGGGGATATTGCTCAATCTGGCCAATGAATTGGGGAAGCTGTTCCTCAATGGCCTCAAGGGTGAGGTGACTGGCAGATTGTTCTTGGCAAATGTCACCCGTAATGTCATCCGTGGTTGTGGTGATGCCAAAGCGCACCGTGCCAATATAGGCCTTGCGATCGCTCAAATAGGGGAGGAGTCGCGTCGCTGCACCAAGGGCGATCGGCAACACCCCTGTGGCCATTGGATCTAATGTGCCCCCATGACCAATGCGCTTGAGCCGCAGCCGCTTTCGCAGTTCGTTAATGCAGTCGTGGGAAGTGCAGCCGGGGGGTTTATTGAGATTCAAAAAACCAAACATCAAGGCGTTGCCGTCAAGGGTAAGCCACTCACAAAGCGTTGCAGGGCAGCGATCGCTCGGTTGTAGTCAATGGTAGAACTCAACAGGTTGCTCTGGGCTTGAATCAGAGCCGTTTCTGCATTGCTCACCTCCGCTTGCGTGCCAATCCCTGCTTGGAAACGCAGACGGGCAAGGCGCAGTCCCTCCGTGGCTTGGCGCACTGCCACTTCATTGGTGCGGATATTTTCCTGACTGGATTTGAGCGTGTAGTAGGCCTGCTCCACTTGAAAGCGAATTAAGTTGCGAAAGGCGGCATACTGGGCTTCAGCGATCGCGGCAGCGCTTTCCTGCTGGGCGGCACTGGCACGGGAGACCCCGCCATCAAAGAGGGTCAGGTTCATTTGACCCCCAACGGTATATCCCCAACGGGGTGCCCTCCCATCTGTGAGGCTATCAAGGGTGTTAAAACTTCCGCCGGCCACCAACTGCGGCCCTAGATTCCCCAAGGCCACCCGGCGCTGCTGCAGTGCTGCATTCCGTTGGGTCAGTTGCTGTTCCAATTCCACACGATTCCGAAACGCCAAGGCAATGCTCTCCTCAAGGGAGAGTTTCCATTCCCCAACTACCCGAATGGGGTCAGCGGCGCGCACATTGACCTTGTCATTGAGACTGATCAGCTGTGCCAGTTGGCGTTGAGCGGTTTGCAGTTGGCTTTGGGCTTGCACGAGTTGCTGTTGGTTATTGGCCAGTTGCACCTGTGCTGTGAGGACATCAAATTGTGTGCCTAAGCCAGCCCGTTCGCGGGCGATCGCATCCCGTAAGCTGATTTGGGAGTTTTGTACCGCTGCTTCACCAATGCGCACCAGCGCCTCCGCCTGTTGAATGTTGTAGTAGGCATTGGTGACATCCTGCCGCAGTTGTTCAAATTCTCGCTGCAGATCCAGTTCGGCATTGCGCACCTGTTCCTGTGCTGCTTTGATACTGCCATCCCGTTGGCCAGAGGTGAAAATGTTGTAGCCCAGTTGCACCGTGCTGGTCCAAGTATTGCTGGTGGGATTGGCCTGCAAGGGGGGTGGTAGTTGGGCATTTTGCAGGCGAATCGCCGCTGAATCCGTGCGACTAATCCCCAATTGCAAGGAGATGCTGGGATAGAGAGCCGCCTCCGCTTGGCGCAGAACCGCCCGACTTTGTTGCAGTTGCGCCTCAAGGATTTGCAGTTGGCGATTATTCCGCCGCGCCAGTTCAATCGCTTCATTGAGGGTAATGGGGCGATCCAAATCAATTTTTACTTGATCGGGACGACTCGGGAGATAGAGGGGATCGGGATTGGGATTGAAGGGCAGGAGATCGGTGGCCGTAGGGTTGGGTTGGGCGATCGCCCCCCCGCTCATGGTGATCAAGACCCCCACAAGGCTCCCCAGCAGCCGACTGCTTTGCTGGCAGATGGATTGTTGACCCATGCTCACTCCCGACACCGTTACAACTACGGATTCTCGCTACCACATAAGACTATAACAGTCCTTTCTCAAGGAATCGTTGCCAAAAAGGCGGTACACTGACACTCAACTGGTTCCAATTCTGCAAAATTCAAGGCTTGATCCAGCGCTGTGGCAACCATTTTACGCACTTGGAGCTATCAATATCCGTGGCTCTACGACACCATTAGTGCCCTCGCAGCAATAACGGTGGGGGGGAGCGATCGCCTGCATCGGTTGGCTTGGCAAGATTTGGACTTACCCCGCAGTGCCGTGGTTTTAGATCTCTGCTGCGCCCATGGCATTGTGACTCAAGCCTTAACTCAAGCCTTTGATCAGGTCACGGGACTAGATGCTTCCCCGAAGGCGATCGCCCGTGCTCGGCAGCGCGTGCCCCAAGCCACCTATGTGGAAGCCTTTGCGGAGAAGATGCCCTTTGCCGATGCCACCTTTGATCTGGTACACACCAGCATGGCGCTGCACGAAATGACTGCGGAGCAACTGCGTGCCATCGTGGCGGAAGTGTGGCGGGTTCTCAAGCCCGGTGGCTGGTTTGCCCTGATTGATTTTCATCGTCCCCAAGTGCCCCTCTTTTGGCCGGGGATGGCCCTCTTTTTCTGGCTCTTTGAAACGGAAACCGCTTGGCAACTGCTGCAAACGGACTTAGCTGAGCAGCTACGGTTACAGGGCTTCACTGTGGAGCGGCAGACCTACCACCTCGGGCGCAGCTTGCAGGTTCTCCATGCCCGCAAACCCTGCCCAAAGAATTAAGATATATGAACGATTTGCAACACGAGTGCGATAGCGATGGTGGTATCAATTTATCTGAAGATAATGCTAGTATAACCCTTTTCAGGAGAATTGAACTTTCTCAGAAAGGTCAAAGGCTCTGTATAATATAATCAACACTATTTTAGGAAGGTCTATAAATATCTATGAAAACCCATTCTTATTGTTTACTTTGTCAATCTTCTAACATTCAAAAAATGAGAAGATACTACACTACACACAGACTTATAAAGTGCCAAGAATGTGGTTTTATTTTTATGGAGAGGGTTCCATCAGAGAATGAACTGAAAGAATACTATTCTACATATAGCTACGCAGAAGACAGGCCAATTTCACCAATTACGCTTAAACGATATCAAGAGCTTCTCAAAGAATTTGAAATTTATCGTCAGAGTAATCGAATTCTTGAGGTGGGATGTGGCAAGGGTGATTTCTTGATAGAAGCAAAGAAAAATGGTTGGGAAGTAGAAGGCACTGAACTTTCAGAAAAGGGAGTAGAATGGTGCATTCGCAAAGGAATCAAAGCTCAATACACTGATTTGAATGAAAGACTGTTTCCTCGCGATTATTTTGATATCATCATTGCTATAGAGGTAATTGAGCATATCAATAAGCCTAGAGAGTTTGCTCGTCAGATTGCTAGTTTTTTACGCCTAGGGGGTCTTTTCTACTGCACCACTCCTAACTTTAATTCGTTGGCAAGGTATTTTCTTCAGGAGAACTATTCAGTAATTCATTATCCAGAACACTTATGTTACTACACGCCAAAGACTCTTAAAAAGCTAATGTCTGAACATTCTCTTTTTCCTAAAAAAATAAAAACAACAGGAATTGACTTTGATAGACTATTTCCAAGAAAGGAAGCAGCACCTCTAAAGTTTGATAATGAAACTATTAGACACCACACGGAAAGTAGTTGGATTCTGAAGATGACCAAACGAACCGCTAATTTTATGTTAAATATCACACGCTTAGGTGCGACAATTAGAGGCTACTTTATAAAATCCTACAGTTCAGAATAGATTTTAATCATAAAATACTTTGAGATACAATAAAAACCGTGAAAATCTATTGTACAGCGATCTTATCCATTTTAATGTGTTTAATTCATGGGAAAAAGGCTGTGACATACGTTTGAAGCAGACCTACCACCTCAGGCGCAGCTTGCAGGTTCTCCATGCCCGCAAACCCTGCCCAAAGAATTAAGAAAGAATTAAGATATATGAACGATTTACAACACGAGTGCGATAGCGATGGTAAGTTCACTGCCCCAACTGGAGATCAACTTAGAGACCGATGCTGAATTTGTCGCGCGGCACATTGGCATTACGCCCACCGATCTACCCAAAATGTTGAGCCTGTTGGGGTATGGCAGCCTCAAGGAGCTGATCACTGCCGTCATTCCCCCGGAAATTCGCTTGCAACGCCCTCTCGCTCTGGGTGAAGGTCTCAGTGAAACAGCAGCCCTGCAAAAATTACGCACCCTTGCCCAGCAAAACCAAGTTTGGCGCAGCTACATCGGCATGGGCTATTACAACTGCATTACGCCGGCAGTGATTCAGCGCAACATTCTGGAAAACCCCGGCTGGTACACCCAGTACACCCCTTACCAAGCGGAAATTGCCCAAGGACGCCTCGAAGCCCTCCTCAACTTTCAAACCCTTGTCAGCGATCTAACGGGCTTGCCCATTGCCAATGCCTCTCTCCTTGATGAGGCGACGGCTGCCGCTGAAGCCATGACGCTGAGCTTGAATGCCTGCCGTCAAAAGGGAGCCAACCGCTTCTTGGTGGCGCAGGATAGCCATCCCCAAACCCTAGCAGTGCTGCGCACCCGTGCCCTGCCCCTTGGCATTGAGATTGTACCCATTGACCCGATCGCCAGTGAATTGCCTTGGGAGAATGCCTTTGGCCTGCTCTTGCAATATCCCGCCAGCGATGGTGCGGTGCGATCGCCCGAAGCCCTGATTGCCGCTGCCCATGAACGGGGACTCTTGGTGACGGTGGCCACTGATTTGCTGGCCTTGACATTGCTGACACCGCCGGGAGAATTGGGGGCAGATATTGCCGTCGGCAGCTCCCAGCGTTTTGGTGTGCCCTTGGGCTATGGGGGGCCTCACGCCGCCTTCTTTGCCATCCGGGAAGACTTTAAGCGGCAATTACCCGGACGACTAGTGGGGGTTTCCCACGATGCTCTTGGTCAAAAAGCATTGCGCCTTGCCCTGCAAACCCGTGAGCAGCACATCCGCCGCGAAAAGGCCACCAGTAACATCTGCACTGCCCAAGTCCTGCTGGCGGTGGTGGCCAGTATGTACGCCGTCTATCATGGAGCCGCGGGGCTGCGGCAAATCGCTGAGCGCATCCATCAACGGGCAGTGACCCTAGCAGCAGGCTTAGCAGCAGCGGGCTATCCACTCTACCATTCTGAGTTTTTTGACACCCTACGCATTGGCTTGGGGAACCTGCCAGTACAGGTGCTCAAGGAGCGGGCAGCAGCGGCGCAAATCAACCTGCGTTACTTTGAGGATGGCAGTGTCGGCATCAGCCTCGATGAGACCACCACCGAGCAAGATGTGGCGGATTTACTGGCGCTCTTTGGCACAAGTCCTGCGGCAGTTGCCGCGGGCGATCGCCTACCGCCAACCCTAAAACGCCAATCTGCTTACCTGCAGCACCCCGTCTTTCAGGACTACCACAGCGAACACGCCCTGCTGCGCTACATTCACCGCCTTCAGGCCAAGGATCTCTCCCTCACCACCTCGATGATTCCCCTTGGCTCCTGCACCATGAAGCTCAATGCCACGGCGGAAATGCTGCCCATCAGTTGGCCAGAATTCAATCAACTGCATCCCTTTGCCCCTGCCGAGCAAGCCCAAGGCTATCAGCAGCTGTTCCGTGAGCTAGAGGCAATGCTGGCAGAAATTACCGGCTTTGATGCCATTTCCCTACAACCCAATGCCGGTTCCCAAGGGGAATATGCGGGACTCCTAGTGATTCGCCAGTACCACCACAGCTGCGGCGAAAGCCAGCGCAATGTGTGTTTGATTCCCACCTCTGCCCATGGCACCAACCCTGCCAGTGCGGTCATGGCTGGCATGCAGGTGGTGGCAGTCAATTGCGATGCCCAAGGCAATATTGATGTGGCGGATCTGGCGGCCAAGGCCGAAACCTATGGCGATCGCCTAGCGGCCTTGATGATCACCTATCCCTCGACCCACGGCGTCTTTGAAACGGGAATTCGCCAAATTTGTGAGATCATCCATCGCTACGGCGGTCAAGTCTATATGGATGGTGCCAATATGAATGCCCAAGTGGGGCTGTGCCGTCCGGCGGACTTTGGTGCCGATGTCTGCCATCTCAACCTCCACAAAACCTTTTGTATTCCCCACGGCGGCGGTGGGCCGGGGGTGGGACCCATCGGGGTCAAGGCGCATTTAGCCCCCTTCTTGCCAACCACGCAGCTGATTCCCCAAGGATCGGAAATTGGCCCGGTGACTGCCGCCCCTTGGGGCAGTGCCAGTATTTTGCCGATTTCGTGGATGTACATTACCCTGATGGGGGGGGTGGGGTTGACACGCGCCACCGCAATTGCCATCCTCAATGCTAACTACATTGCCAAACGCCTTGAACCCTACTACCCGGTTCTCTACAAAGGTGCCCACGGTTTGGTGGCTCACGAGTGTATTCTCGATCTGCGTCCGCTGAAAAAATCCGCGGGAATTGAGGTAGAAGATATTGCCAAGCGGCTGATGGACTATGGCTTCCATGCCCCCACCATTTCTTGGCCGGTGCCAGGCACGCTGATGATTGAACCGACAGAAAGTGAAACCAAGGCGGAATTGGATCGCTTTTGTGAGGCGATGATTGCCATTCGCGCCGAAATTGCTGAAATTGAGGCGGGCGTCAGCGATCGCCAGCAAAACCCCCTGAAAAATGCCCCCCATCCCGCCCTGATGCTGGCCACAGAGCCATGGCCTTACCCCTATTCACGGCAAGTGGCTGCCTACCCCGCCCCTTGGCTGCGGGAGTACAAATTTTGGCCAGCGGTTGCCCGCATTGACAATGCCTATGGCGATCGCCACCTCGTGTGTAGTTGCTCAGTGCCCATCACTTCACCAGAGTCTTAAGCAAAGCTGAAATTTTTGCGGCAGTTGCCGATTTGCCTTGTCGAAGCCAAAAAGGGGTTGCTAAAAGTAAGGCAGATCAACCCCTAGGGTGGTGTTATGACACTGGATAGCCTCGATACCATTGTTCTCTCCCGTTGGCAATTTGCCCTCACGGCCATTTTCCATATGCTCTGGCCGGTCTTGACGACGGGCATGAGTATTTACCTCGTGGTCATTGAGGGGCTATGGCTGAAAACCAAGAACCTGACCTACTATCACCATGCTCGCTTTTGGTCAAAGCTGTACATCCTCAACTTTGGTATTGGCGTGGCTTCGGGGTTGCCCATGGCCTTTCAATTTGGCCTCAACTGGGCACCCTTCTCGGAAGCAGTGGGGGATTTCTTCGGCACTGTCTTGGGGTTTGAGGGCACCATGGCCTTCATGCTGGAAGCCAGCTTCTTGGGCATTATGATTTTTGGCTGGCAACGGGTACCGCCAGTGATGCACTGGATTTCGACCATCTGTGTCGCCTTTGGTGCCAATCTCTCCACCTTCTGGATTCTCTCGGCCAACTCATGGCTCCAGACACCAGCGGGGGGCGTCTTTGTCGAGGGTAAGTTCCGCGTTCAAGACTACTTCCAAGCCATTGCCAACCCCTTTATGGTCAAGAGTTTTTTCCACATGTTCTTTGCCACCCTAGAAACCTCGCTGTTTGTTATTGGCGGCATTAGTGCTTGGTATCTACTGCAAAATCGCCTGCCCAATTTCTTCACCAAATCCCTGAAGGTGGTGTTGGTGATGGCCTTGGTGATTGCTCCCCTACAGGTGTTTGTTGGCCACCTCAGTGCTGAGCAGGTCTATCATTACCAACCCGCCAAATTAGCCGCCATGGAAGCCCTGTGGGAAACGATACCCGCAGGCACCCCTGCCGATTGGAGTGTGATTGCCTTACCCAATGAGGCCGCCCAAGCAAATACCTTGGAAGTGAAAATTCCTGGCCTGCTGAGCTACCTACTGGAGTTGAAACCGCAGTTAGACACACCGATCTTGGGCTTGAAGGAGTGGAACGCTAGCGATCGCCCCCATTTGATTGGCCTGATTTACTATTCTTTTCGCCTGATGGTGGCCATTGGTCTGTACCTCGCGGCTCTCGCGATCGTCACCGTTTTTGTCTGGTGGCGCACAGGCCTCGAGGGCGATCGCCTACGCAATTACCAGTGGCTCTGGTGGGGCTGGATCTTTGCAGGACCCTTGGGATACCTTGCCGTCGAAGCCGGTTGGATTGTCCGCTGTGTCGGGCGTCAACCGTGGATTGTCTATGGCCAGTTGCGGACGGCAGAAGCGGCCTCCAATTTACCGCCCCAAGTGGTGCTCTTTTCCCTTAGTGGCTTGGTTGCCCTGTACACCATTTTCTTCTTTGCTGCCCTCTTCTTTGGCAGTCGCATCATCCAAAAAGGCCCCAATGTTGCCTTGCCGGTGCCGGGGCTGCACAATGCTGAACAACTGGAAATCCGCATCAAACTAGCAGAGCACCAACCGGATCGCCGTCCCCTAGAAACTCAACAATAAGGGAGTACACCATGGAACCGAATCCCCTTGCACCCTTGGAGCACTTTTTGCCGCAGGTATGGTTTTTTATCCTAGGGTTGTTTCTCTTTCTCTACATTCTCCTAGATGGGTTTGACCTGGGCATTGGCATTCTTTCTCTCACCAGCAGTAACGAACGGCGCCGCAATATCCTCATGACCAGCCTTGGCAATGTTTGGGATGCCAATGAAACATGGCTGGTGCTGATGGGGGGGTCGCTGTTTGGTGCTTTTCCCTTGGCCTATGCCACCATCCTCAATGCCCTTTACCTACCCGCAGTGATTATGGTGGTGGGGCTAATTTTGCGGGCAGTGTCCTTTGAGTTTCGCGAGAATGCCAATAATAAACGGGTGTGGAACCTTGCCTTTGGCATTGGCAGTTTTTTGGCTGCCTTGGGGCAGGGCTTTGCGGTGGGCACTGTTTTTGAGGGCATCAAAGTAGATGCTGCGGGTCACTTTGCTGGAGGCATGTGGGATTGGTTGACGTGGCACTCGGTGTTAGTGGCACTGACGCTGATTCAGGGCTATGTGCTGATTGGGTCAACCTATCTGATTTACAAAACCACGGGTGAGTTGCAGCAAACCCACTACCGCACGGCCACGATTGCAGCTTGGACAACGTTTATCGGTGCTGTGTTGATTACCATTAGCGCCCCCATTTTCCATGAGCACCTGCGTGCCCAACTGTTTCAGCCACCGCTGTTCTACATTTTTGCCGCCATTCCCATTTTGGGTATCTTGCTGATTTTTCTATTGCTGCGTAGTTTACAAAAACGGGAAGAAGTCATGCCCTTAGTGTGGACGTTTTTACTGTTTCTCCTGTCATTTATTGGCTTGGGCTTTGTCATTTTTCCAAACATCATTCCCCCCAGCGTCACCATTTACGAAGCCGCTGCCTCTCCTAGCGCTCAAGTCTTTATGCTGATTTTCGTCGCTTTCTTAATTCCAATTATGCTGGCCTACAATCTCTACAATTACTTAGTGTTTCGTGGCAAAGTTGTGGCCTAGGTATTGAAAAAATTCAGGCCTAAAACACCCTAGCAGAGGAGGCAAAACAAGGCACAATAGCAACAGATAGCCTTTTTCTCTCGCTTGAGGACGCATCAGCAGAATTAGCGGCAAGCTTAGCGGCTTTCAATGGTTGTGAAAAGGCTGTTAACTTCCTTTGCTGCTCATTTCCGTCCATGTCCTGTTGGCAAGTTGACCTTTACCGTCGGCCGTTGCGTACCCCCAGTGGTCTTGATCTGTGGGAACTTGTGATTTGTGACCCTGAGGAAAATTTTTACTACACGGCTTTTTGCCCAGAACCCCTCGTGAGCAGTTCATGGCTGGCCACAGAGTTTAAAAGTTGCGGGCAGCCCCTGCCGCAGCGAGTGCAGGTTTTTCGTCCCCAGAGTTTAGGCCTCGTGGAAGTGGCTTGCCAAGAACTCAACCTTCCCCTCGAAGCCACCCGCCGCACTCCGGCTCTGAAGCACTACCTGTGCCAACGCACTCAGGAATACCAAAGCCTGAAAACCTACACCGGTGAAGCCTATGATCCATTGGCCATTGAGCAGCCGCCGCCATTGCCCCTGCCCGATGATATTTGGGGAGATTCTTGGCAGTTTGCAGCAATTACCCCCCCCGACTTGGCACAACTGATGCAATATCCACTGCGGATTCTGGCCTTTGAAATGGCAATGTTGCCAGAGGCTTTGGGCTTGGCTCCCGATACGCTGATTCCAGGCATTATTCTCTATGGCGGTCGCAAGTCCCTGAAGCTGGCGCGGTGGTTCCAAGAGCAGGTGCCCTATCGCTTAGAGTTTGTGCCGGGGCGACCCTGTGGGGTGGTGTTGCACAGTGGCTTGCGCGATCGCTGGGTCTTTTTGACGTTTGAAGATACTGACATTGCTCGGGCAGGGGAAGTGTTTCGCGATCGCCTGCGCTCCACTCAGGGTCTGCACTTTCTCCTCATTCAACCGACTCCCAATGACACCACCTACACGGCTCTCTGGCTGCTCCAACCTCTTGAATAGCCTAAGGTTTGAGCCGTCCCTGTTCTAAGCTTTCCTGCAGGGCACGGGTTTCATCCAAAACCGTTTCAATGCCTTCAATGTGGGTCTGGCGCACAAAATTAATTTTGATTTCCTCTAGCCACATCACCAACAGATCTTGAATCACCTTGCCCACCTGTTCCTCTTGGAGTTCGGCAGTCAGGGTTTGGCCAAATTTTTGCGCCAGTTGACTCGCCAGTAATGCGCCTTCGCGGGGTGGATTGCCTTGGTGTTTGCTCGCTTGCTCCAATAGCAGAAAGAGGCGATCGCTAATCTCCTTGGCAAGGGATTGGTGCCAGTGGCGCGGTAAGGCCTCAAGGGATGGAATTTCCAATAACCGCCGATAGGGGGGCGCTTGCCGTAGGACTTGATCGACACTGTAGGCCACTAAGCCTTCCACTTCTGGTCGCAGTTGGGGGATCACGCGGTAAATGACTACCTGCACAACTAAGGCTGCCAGTTCCCCCAGTTCATCAATGTCATTGAGCGTCTTGCTCCCTTGGCCGCCAGAGACACGCGGTAGCCAGCGACTCAATTGGCCGCGACGGATTGCTTTTTGCAGTTGGGTGAGGACTTGCAGGACAACCACTTCCGAAATATCGGTGGCGATCGCTGCCACAACCCCCTGCGACGCCTGCCGCTCAAGGGTATCAAGGCAGATAATCTCCGCTTGATCCAAGCGAATGGTCACTGGGATAATCCGCAGCCATGCCCACGTCGGTGCCAACCACCAAAAGGGAAAAAAGAGAAGCACATCATACCAGCGCCAAAACATGGCATCTCGCCAGTGATAAGCGCGATACTGGCGACTCAGCCAAAACGTCCGCCCCAAAAATTCAACAAAGAACAGGAGAGTGAAGGGAAGATCAATGGCATCAAAGCGGTCAATAAAATTTCCATCCTCACCGTAGCGGCGCCAATAGTTGGTAGCCATCAGGGGAATGATCTGCGCCTCAAACCAAGCAAGGCTGGTCTGCCAGTCCCGTTCATTGATGTACTCCGGACTCCAAAAGCGCTCAAAGGACTGTTTAGAGGAGGCATTGCGATCGCCAAAGACCCGCAACCGCATCAGGTTCTTGATTCGCTCAAGGGTGCCGGTTTTATTGGCAAGGGCAAAGGGGTCGGTGTCTACCATGGTTTTACTCTGCTCGCGCAACTGAGCTAGGAGTGCTTGCGTCGCCGCGGCATCCACCCCTTCAGTGGTAATCGTTTGCCGGAGTTGGTTGACCGTGTTGATGTACCGCTCCGTTGTCCGGTGGGGTTCGATTCCCTTAATGGGGTCATAAAGGGCAGTCATCGGCAAGGGCTGGGGCAGATAAATCACCCGCTGAATCAGGGGAATGCGGACCTTTCCCAAAAGCCAGAAGTCCCGTAGGGGAATATAGGTGAGATCAAAGAGCACCAACAGAAAATTGGTGCTGGCAATGGCCACCATGATCCGCTCATAGGTTCGATTCAATGGTTTATCAAACATCTGGCTCCTCTAGCGCAAGCGGACATAGCCGGCTTTTTCAATTGCGGCTTGACCCTGATCCGTTAATAACAGGTCTGCATAGGCACGACCGGCTTGGGCATCCGGGCTATTGTCATCCTTAGTAATGACAAACAGACGACGGGTGAGGGGGTAACTGCCCTCCTGAAAGGCGCGATAGTTCAGCGTATTCCGTCGCTGTGGACATTGAGACGGATCCACATAGGGCTCCTGATAGGGGGGAACATACTGATTGGGCTGCCGTCCCAAGGGCAAGGGTCGCACACTACACTGACCAACAATTTCCGGTGCCGAGGCATAGTAAATGCCGCCGGGGGTCGCCCCCACCCGCCGTAGGGCATCTGTGGTATCCCGCACCATCACCACCTTGGGACTGAATGGCTGGTTCCCCAAGACATCTTGGACGAAAAACTCTACCGTTCCGCCATCTTCCAGCCGCCGTGAAAAGGGAGTAATGGCTAGATTCGGACCGCCCACTTGGCTCCAGTTCGTGAGTTTTCCGGTATAAATATCAACCACTTGCTGTACCGTGAGGCCAGGAATCTGGAGGTTGGGATTGACAGCGATCGCGATGCCATCGATCGCCACCGGTAGTTCCAGCAATTTTATCCCTTGGCTCTGCGCCTGCTGCCGCTCCTGTGGATTGAGGGAGCGCGAGGACTGGGCAAAGGCAAGTTGATTATTGAGAACCATGCGAATGCCACTGCCTGAGCCTGGCGTGCCGGTGGGGGGATTGGTGTAGCGCAGGCGAAAATTCGGCCAAGCTAACTGAATCAGGGGATCGACATCGCGGCGAATCGGTGCCCACGTCGTACTGCCCCCGTATTGAAACGTACCACTGGGAACATTGCTGACATCGCTGAAATTCGCAGCCGCCATCTCTGGCGTACTCTGGGGTACCCCCAAGTTTTCAGTCACCTGTTCAAGGGGATTTTGATTGCCCAGTAACCGAACCACGAGCACCGCCCCCACCCCCAATAGACCACAGGTGAGGACAAGAGACACCAGCAAAGGCAGCAGGTTGCTATTGCGAGACATGGCAGAATCAGTCAAAACTCTGACCCTAGCCTAGCTCAAGGTTGTCCCCGCACGGATCTTTTTTTAGCCAATGTTTAGGTTTAGACGCCGTGGTGCACGGTTTTTACCCACTTGAGACGCTTCGCCCGTACGGCCATACGCAGCGTCGTCGTACTCACCACTGGTAACCAATGGAGCATATAGAGGGTTCCCCGCAAACTTTGCCAAAAGAGTTGCCAGATGCTCACCGATTGTGCCTGCGGAATGCCCCGCAACATCCCCACCATCGAAATCGTAAAGCTCAGTGTCGTCAGGGGTACTAGCATCGGGCTGCGGTGACGCAGTAGAGCCATCAGCAGGTCGGGAATTGTGGCCGTGGGAATGGCGTATTTGAGCAAAAACCAGCAGAGCACATCCCAACTTTTTTGCCAGCCAAGGCGATTGCGCAGCAGCGGTTGCCAGTAGTCCAAGTAGCTTTGATAGCCCCCTTCAGCCCAGCGGTTGCGTTGGTGCCACAGCGCCACGAGTGTGGTCACCCCCTCCTCCTGTACCGCTGGATTCATCAGCACGTCAATCTGCCAGCCATGGAGATGCAGCTTCAGACTGAGATCCAGATCGTCAGTAATGGTTTCTTCATTCCAGCCGCCACAGCGCTCTAGAGCTTGCCGCCGCACAAATTGGCCATTGCCCCGCAATTCCCCCATACCCCCGCAGGCGACCCGCTGCTGTTGATAGTAGGCATCGAGGATCATTTCTGCCGCTTGGCCTTGGGTCAGCAAATTGATGTCGGCATTACTAATTGCTTTGCGCACTTGCACCGCGCCAACGCTGGCCACCTGAAAGCGGTTGACCACCTCTTGCAATAAATCTTGAGGGACGGTGGCATCGGCATCAAAGACACCAATAATCTCCCCCCGCGTCAGGGGCAGGACTTGATTGAGGGCACCGGACTTACCCCCGCCCGCCCCCGGCAGCCGCCGCAGCACTTTGAGGTGAGGATATTGCTTTTGTAGTTCACTCAAAATATCGGGGGTGCGATCGCTACTGTTGTCATCAATAATCCACACCTCGTAGTGGGGATAATCCAAGCGGCAAAGGTTTTTGACGAGGCGACCAATCACCGCCTCTTCATTTTTCGCCGCTACCACCAAAGACACCATTGGCTGCACACTTTCTGTGGCCTCTAATGCAGGTAGCGTTTGTGGCTTGGCTCGCCAGTAGCGCAGTGTTTGCAAGCTCATTAGCAGCGTTAGGGCATAGATCAGCCAAATGCCACCCACAATCAGATGCAGGGCGATCGTGCTCCCCCAAATCAGAGAAAGCGCTAGGAAAGCCTTGCGACGGCGACCCTCAGAACGCGGTTGTAATGGAGGACTCTCTGGGGCATCAACCCACTCCGACAGGAGTTCGTCGAGGGGATCGGCTTCGTTGTAGAAACTGTTTTCGGGCCAGGAATTCTCCGGCATAGGTCACCTGATTGAGAAACCAGTACTTATCCACTCCCTTAAAGAAGCTGGGAATGAGATAACACCACACTGTGCAGCCTTCGCAGACGGAGAGTCGGCCTTGGGAGCGGCGATACTCCTCTACCACCTCGGAGGACTTGTACAGCTCGTACAGGCGACCATTGATGGGGACTCCCTTCTGCGCAAAGTGGTAGCACGGTAGCAGCAACTCATCGTTGGGGGAAATGGCAATGACTGCATCCACCGCCTTGCAACGGGGATTTTGGGTATGGTTTCCCCCCGCACGGATGAGGGCTAATGCTGCCTTATTGTAACCAACATTGTTATACTTCTTCGCATTTTGTTCAATGTGGTCGGCAATTTCAGGGGTGGGGTTCTTCTTGTCGTTGTAGTGTTCATGGGCGGTAAAAGCGGGATTCAACCAAACCCGTACCCCTAGACTTTGGGCAAATTCGGCCACCTCACCAATCCGTTCATAATTTTGGGCAGTGACGGTGTGATTCAGCACTGGATATTCACCAAGCTCAAGGGCAATTTTGACGGACTCCACCAACGTGTCAAAAATTTTCACGCCCCGCGACTGATCATGGGTGGCCGCATCAGGCCCATCGAGGGAGAAGTTCAAGAAATCCACCAAGCCCTGAATTTCCCTAGCACGGCGGGGGTAGAGAATCGTGTTGGTCGTCATACTGGTGATGAAACCCAGACGCTTGGCTTCACGGTAGATGGCTGGGGCATCAGCACGCAGCAGCGGTTCACCCCCCGTAAAGTCCACATATTTGACCCCCAAACGTTTCAAATCGCGGAGATTGGTTTGGATGGCACTAAAATCAGCTTCTTTGCCCGGTTCCAGTGCCCAAATGTCGCAAAAGTGGCAGCGGGCGTTACAGCGGTAGGTCAGGTAGTAGTTAGCAACCAGTGGACGCATTGAGTCTCTTCCTTAACGAATTCAAGCAAGGCCAAAATGAATAAAGCAGTCAATGAGTTTATGCAAGCAATTGAAAAATTTCTAGACAAAACTTCATCAGAGTTTGAGTTGCTGAACAGTTTAGCACTCTGCTGAGCTGAGGAATGGAGATCTATCCCTGAAGCGGCTGCAAGTTTAGCAATGCTTATTATTGATAAAGATTTTTTATATTAAAAGCGTGTTTCTATTTGCCTAGATTATTTTTTACCGTGAGGGTATGCGCAATTGTGAGGATAGCCCCATGAATCAACGCCTTGCCCAACGCACGTCTACTTCATTTAACGACCAAAATCCGTCAGTGGCTAATGACTTATCCGATCACAACGCCAGCGATCGCCCACCGCATTTGCCGCCTTATTCCAGCCCAATCTCCCTATGCCCGCACCCTCTCCCTCTTTGGTCGGCCAGTCATCACCATTCCCTCTCTGTGTAAACTCAATCCCTTTTATGAAGAAGTCGTGATGCTGCGGTTTCGTGCCCTCACCGACCTCAGCAATGTCTGCCAAGAGGACATCAGCCAATACGTCTAGGCAGCGAGGAACTTGCAATTGCTATACGATTAAAATGTATAGCTTTGTATCCATGGTGCCCGTCGCATGCTGAAAGCCCTATTTGGCGATCCCAATCAGCGCAAGGTTAAAAAGTATCAACCCCTTGTGGTCGAGATCAACCTGCTGGAGGAGCAAATTCAGCCCCTAAGCGATAGTGAGCTACAGGCAAAAACGGCTGAGTTTCGGCAGCGACTCGACAATGGCGAGACCCTCGATGATTTACTGCCCGAGGCCTTTGCCGTGGTGCGCGAAGCCTCACGACGGGTACTGGGGATGCGCCACTTTGATGTCCAGCTCATCGGTGGCATGATTCTCCACGATGGCCAGATTGCCGAAATGAAAACGGGGGAAGGGAAAACCCTCGTGGCCACGCTGCCAGCCTACCTGAATGCCCTGACGGGGAAAGGGGTGCACATTGTTACAGTCAACGACTATCTGGCACGGCGGGATGCGGAATGGATGGGGCAGGTGCATCGCTTTCTGGGTCTGACGGTCGGGCTGATTCAGCAGCACATGGCTCCCCAAGAGCGGCAGAAAAGCTATGCCTGCGATATCACCTATGCCACCAACAGCGAGATTGGCTTTGACTACCTGCGGGACAATATGGCTACGTCCATGGCTGAGGTGGTGCAGCGTCCCTTCAACTACTGCATCATTGACGAGGTGGATTCGGTACTGATTGACGAAGCCCGCACGCCCCTGATTATTTCAGGTCAAGTGGAGCGTCCCACCGAGAAGTACCTCAAGGCGGCTGAAGTTGCCCGCCTCCTGAAAAAGGACGAGCACTACGAGGTGGATGAAAAGGCTCGTAATGTCCTCATGACCGATGAGGGGTTTATCGAAGCTGAAAAACTATTGGGGGTGAGCGATCTCTATGACCCCCAAGACCCTTGGGCACACTATATCTTTAATGCCATCAAGGCCAAGGAACTCTTCCAGCGGGATGTGAACTACATCGTCCGCAATGGTGAAGTGGTGATTGTCGATGAATTCACGGGACGAGTCATGGTGGGTCGCCGCTGGAGTGATGGCCTGCATCAGGCGATTGAAGCCAAGGAAGGCCTAGAGATTCAAAATGAGTCCCAAACCCTCGCCACAATTACCTACCAAAATCTCTTTTTGCTCTATCCCAAGTTGGCGGGGATGACGGGGACAGCCAAGACCGAAGAGGCAGAATTTGAGAAAATTTACAAGCTGGAAGTGACGGTGGTGCCCACCAATCGCCCCAGTCAGCGGCGGGACTTTCCCGATGTGGTCTATAAAACGGAGCGGGGTAAATGGCTGGCCGTGGCCTCTGAATGTGCCGAGATTCACGCTACGGGTCGCCCAGTGCTCGTGGGTACCACCAGTGTTGAAAAGTCGGAGCTATTGTCCCAACTGCTGCGGGAGTTGGACATTCCCCATAACCTGCTGAATGCCAAACCTGAAAATGTGGAGCGAGAGTCGGAGATCATTGCCCAAGCCGGCCGCAAGGGCGCAGTGACGATCTCAACCAATATGGCAGGCCGCGGCACCGACATTATCTTGGGGGGGAATGCCGACTACATGGCACGCCTCAAGGTGCGGGAATACTTTATGCCTCGCATTGTCATGCCCCCCAGTGACGACCCGATGATGCTGTTGGGGCTGAAAATGGATCGTGGCGGTGGCCAAGGCTTTAGTCAGGCGGCGCAGAAAAACTGGAAAGCCTCACCGGGACTCTTCCCCTGCGAAATTAGTAAGGATGCGGAAAAGCTGCTGCGCCATGCGGTGGATGTGGCGGTCAAGACCTATGGTGAGCGCAGTCTGCCCGAGTTGCAGGCGGAGGATATGCTGGCGATCGCCTCGGAGAAAGCACCGACCCAAGACCCTGTGATTCAAGCCCTGCGGGATGCCTTTAACCGTATCCGCGAAGAATATGAGTTGGTCACCAAGAAAGAACATGAAGAAGTGGTCGCCCTCGGTGGTTTGCACGTGATTGGGACAGAACGCCATGAATCGCGGCGGATTGACAACCAGTTGCGGGGACGGGCAGGACGCCAAGGTGACCCCGGATCCACACGCTTTTTCCTGAGCTTGGAGGATAACCTACTGCGCATCTTTGGGGGCGATCGCGTCGCCAGTATCATGAATGCCCTGCGCGTTGACGAGGATATGCCCATTGAGTCGGGACTCCTTACCCGCAGCTTGGAAAATGCCCAGCGCAAGGTGGAAACCTACTACTATGACATCCGTAAGCAGGTCTTTGAATACGACGAGGTGATGAATAACCAGCGGCGTGCCATCTATGCTGAGCGGCGGCGGGTGCTGGAAGGGGAAGACCTCAAGGATCGGGTGCTGGAGTACGCCGAAAAAACCATGGACGACATCATTGCCGCCTATGTCAATCCCGATCTGCCGTCAGAGGAATGGGATTTAGAGGGCTTGGTGGCCAAGGTGCAGGAATTTGTCTATTTGCTGTCGGATCTGCGCCCTGAGCATCTTGCCCAACTGAGTGTACCGGAGATGCAGGCCTTTTTGCATGAGCAAGTGCGCACCGCCTACGAGCAAAAAGAAGCAGAAATTGAGCGCATTCAAACGGGTCTGATGCGACAAGCGGAGCGGTTCTTTATCCTGCAGCAGATTGATCTCCTTTGGCGGGAGCACCTACAACAGATGGATGCCCTGCGGGAGTCGGTCGGCCTACGGGGCTATGGTCAAGAGGATCCCTTGGTGGAGTACAAACGGGAGGGCTATGAATTGTTCTTGGACATGATGGTGATGATTCGCCGCAATGTCGTGTATTCTCTCTTCCAGTTCCAGCCCCAAGTGGCACCGCCCCCAGAGGAGGTGTCCTCGTCCTCAGATCAGGCCTAGCCGAGTTGCCCAAAATTGATCCTTGTTGCTCTGGAGCAATCTGTAGCGCTACGGGGTCAACTATACTGGCAGAGTTTCAGTGGGCAGGGTGTGGCGTTAAGCGTGTTGGCAAGATCGGCTTCTCGGGTTGTTGGCAGTGGGATTGCACTTGCGATCGCTAGCTCCAGCGCCAATATCGCATTACCTCAGGAAATTCAAGGCGATCGCCTGAACTTAAATGGCCGCGACTACCCCGTGGCTTGGCAGCAGTGGCGTGATAACCAAAATCAACTGCGCATAGGGATTAGCGATGGTGGCCTTGCCAATCGCTTGGGGGTGCTCCTTGGGGATACTACAGACCCGTTTCAGCAACCAGTGGCTTGGTTTCAGCCGCAATTTAGCCCCTTGGCGGTGCGCTTTAGCCCCAACGGCATGTATCGCTACTTGGACATTACACCGTGGATTGAGCAATATCAGTGGCAGGTGCAACCCCAAGGGAATACGCTCCAGATCAGTACCCCCCCGGCACGGATTCTCAGTTGGCGGCAGGGACGACAACCTTGGGGCGATCGCTGGGTCTTTGAATTAGACCGCCCCACCCCTTGGCAAGTGAATCGGCTCACCTTTAGCCGCACAGGTCTTACCCCTCGCGATCTTAGCCTGACGATTGAGGCGACGGGACAGTTGGCCACGATTCCCAATGTCAAAATTACCGCTACCCCCAATCGCACAGTACTGGAAACACAAATTCCTAGCACGGCTCGCCCAGTGGCCTCAATGCTGCTCAATCCACCGCGTCTGGTGATTGATTTTCGCAGGGATGCGCCCCCCCCGCGTACGATTCAATGGGCACCGGGGCTACGTTGGCAACAGCAAACCGTGACCCTCGGCAGTCGTCAGTTTCCTGTGGATCTGCTGATCATTAACCCTCAGCAGCCGGGGCTGCGTCTGCGTCCCCTCGGCATGACCCCCACAACCTTGGTGGGCTTAGCAACGGTGCCCGAACTGGCTCAACGCTGGCAAGCCGCCGCCGCCATTAATGCTGGATTCTTTAATCGCGATCGCCAAGCTCCCTTGGGGGCCATTCGCAGTGAGGGCAACTGGCTCTCAGGCCCGATTCTCAATCGCGGTGCCATTGGCTGGGACGATCGCGGCCAGATGGTTGTCGGTCGCCTGAGTTTGCAGCAGCGGGTGAGGACGCCGGCCGGTACGGTGCCCATTGTCACGTTCAATTCTGGCTATGTCCAAGCCGGTCTTGCCCTTTATACCCCCAGTTGGGGCGCGAGCTACCAAGGGAAAACGGGCAGTGAAGTGGTGATTACGGTGCGCAATCAGCAGGTGGTGGGGCAGCAACCGATCCATAACAATCAAGCGATTCCTATTCCCGCAGATGGCTTTCTACTGGTGGCGCGTAACTTTAATTCCGCCTTGGCCAACTTCCCACCGGGAGCTTCCGTGCAACTGGAAACCACGGCTGTGCCCGCTGTGTTTAATAGCCTTCCCAATATTGTTGGTGCAGGTCCCCTACTGGTGGATCAGGGGCGAGTGGTCTTGAATGCGGCACTGGAGCAATTTGGAGCAGGTTTAGATGCGCAGGCAGCCCCCCGCAGTGCCATGGGCAACCGCAGTGATGGCAGCATTGTCTGGGTCACCACCCACAACCGTATTGGGGGTATGGGGCCAACCCTCGCCGAATGGGCACAAATTGTGCGGCAGTTGGGCTTGATCAATGCCGTCAATCTGGATGGTGGCAGTTCCACGGCTCTCTACATTGGTGGGGTCTTGGTGGATCGCCATTCGGTGACAACAACGCGGGTCAATAATGCCATTGGGGTCTTTTGGCAGCCAACCCCCTAAAGATAGGCCAAGGGATCGCTGGGTTCGCCATTGACGCGCACTTCAAAGTGGAGGTGGGGGCCTGTTGAGAGTCCCGTCGAGCCAACTTCAGCAATGGGCTGCCCCTGTTGCACGAATTCACCTTCTCGTACGAGCAATCGCTGGGCATGGGCATAGAGGGTCGTCATGCCGCCGCCATGATCCAAAATCACGGTTTGGCCGTAGCCCCCTGACCAACCGGCAAAGATCACGGTGCCTGCTTCAGCAGCAAAGATGAGGGTGCCAAAATCTGCCCCAAAATCCACCCCAGCATGAAATCGCCGTGTGCCTAAAATTGGGTGAATCCGCCAACCAAAGGGACTGGTCAGCGGTGCTTGAATGGGGTAGGCAAGACGACCACTGCGGGGAAGGGGTGGGGCGCCCCTAGGGACATAACCGAGGCGTTGGTTAATGAGCTGCTGAATGGCGGCACTATCACGGGCGAGTTGGGCTTCAATGGAGGCAAGGGCTTGGCGATCGCTCCGTAGGCGAGCAATGAGTTGCCGTTGGTTTGCAGCTTCGCGCTCATAGATGGCCTGTTGCTGTTGCAGTTGTTGGCGTAGGGCTTGAATGAAGCGCTGTTGCACTTGAATTTGTCGCTCCTGCTGCTGAAGTCGCTGGCGATCGCGAACCAAGGCGGCCAAGTGCTGGCGATCGCGCTCATAGACCTGACGCAGACGCCCCTGCTGCTCAAACCAATCGTTAAGGGTTTCCGCCTCAAAGACCATTGCCCACTGCGGAATCTCGCGGTAGCGTTGGAGCCGCCGCAGGCGATCGCTAATCACGGCCACGCTGGCTTCGTAGCGCTGGCTGAGGGTTTGTTGCTGTTCCTTGAGGTCTTTGAGCAGTTTTTCCGCTGCTTGCAGGCGATCGCTGGCCGCCATTAATTGCTGCGTTGTTGTGTCCACATTGGTTTCCAAACTCTCAAGGCGATCGCTCGCCGCTGCCTCAAGGCGTTCGAGTTGTTGACGCTGCTGACCCACCGCCTGCTGGTGCTGCTGATGTTGTTGGATCACCCGCTGCCAATACGCCAAGTTTTGGGAGGGCGCCGTTGCCCAAGCCACTAAAGTGGCGCTGAGGGTCACAAGTACCCCAAGGCAAACGTAGAGGCTATAGCGGTATCGCATCGGCATTGAGCGCCCTCAAATACTGCAAACATTACGTTGCCGTGAGTGGCATTATCCAACCTTTGCTGCCTGCTGCAGAAAGCGAATCGCCCACTGTGGATGGCCGCCCCAATGGAGATGGAGATAACTGGCGTGGAGTTGAGAACTGCCCCAGCCCTCGGCTTGACCGTCCAATTGCCACAGCGGCGTTGGCGGCGGCACACTCAAACAGGAATAGTGAAATTCATGGCCTTGAACCGTCTCTCCTGCCCGCAGACACACCGTTGTTTGTAAAGCCGTGGCTTGGCGATAGCCGAGGGTGAGTTTTTTACCCATGCGGGCAACCGTCGGCAAGTATCCCACCAAAGGATAGTAGTGTCCCTCGCAGGTTTGGATGCCTTGGCTGAGGTACATGAGGCCACCACACTCGGCATAGAGAGCTAAGCCCCCTTCAATGGCCTGCCGCAGTGATTCAAGAAACGAGTGATTCGCCGCTAGCTCTGGGGCAAACACCTCTGGAAAGCCACCCCCCAAGATCAACCCCTGTAGACCGGTGGGCAAGGGGGCATCCCGCAGGGGTGAGACCGGAATTAACGTTGCCCCTAAAGCGTGGAGCAGATCAAGAGTGTCAGTGTAGTAAAACTGAAAGGCGGCATCTTGGGCAACGCCAAGGGTGACTGGGGTCAGGGGGGAAACGCTAAAAGGGGGGGCTGCGGGGGTGGGGGCTGGGGCAAGGAGTGGCGTGAGGCGCTCCCAGTCAAAACAGGTGTTTCCTAAATGGGCAAGGCGATCGCCGAGGTGATGAAATTCCCCTGATTCGTGGGGCGGCACTAAGCCGAGGTGGCGACTGGGGAGTGCCAAGGCCTGATCGCGATAGATGATGCCGAGAATGGGCACCCCAAGGGGGGCAAGGGCAGCTTCTAACATTTGCCGATGGCGATCGCTGGCCACCCGATTCAAGACCACGCCAGCAATCTGGAGGGAGGGATCATAGTGGCAAAAGCCATAGACCAAGGCCGCCACGGAAGCTGCCTGTTTTTGCACATCCAAAACCAGTAGGATGGGAGCCTGCAAGAGTTGGGCAATGTGTGCCGTACTGCCCTCATGGCTGCCCCCTCGGCCATCAAATAGCCCCATCACTCCCTCAATGAGCACTGCATCCATCCCCTGACTGTAATAGCCCACACAGGCGCGGACATAGTCAGCACTGGTCAAGACCACGTCAAGGTTACGGCAAGGCCGGCCACTGATAGCACTGTGAAACAGGGGATCAATGTAGTCAGGCCCCACCTTAAATGTTTGGACGCGCTGCCCCCGTGCCGTTAAGGCTGCATTCAAGGCCAAAGCAACCGTTGTTTTGCCGACACCACTGCGATCGCCCGCTATCACCAATGCCATCGTTAATCCCGTTCCCCAAGAAAAATCAATCTATGGCCACAATCCATCGCAATGCCTGCATTTCAGGGAGATTCCCTGCCCCAGCCGCCGTGAGAGCGCCCCCCACCCCTGTAAGATAGGAGACTAAGCGTGCAGTCAACAGTTGGGTCAGGGTCTATGACAGCGGTAACTTCGGTGCCCAGTTTCTGTGAAGGAATCCAGTATTTTGGCGACGATTGGCCAGACTGGGATCGCTATGGTCAAACACCGCTTCTGAATGCCCAACAGCCTGCCCTTACCGACTTAGACGCCACCGAGGCCGCTTATCAAACGCTGCTCTATGCCGATGCCCTCCGCTATCTGATCTTACAGATGACCGGCAGTAAAGCCTCAGGTCACCCCGGCGGGTTTGCCAGCCAAGCGGAAGCCTATGCCGCCCTAGTGATGTTGGGGCACAAGAATATCATCACGGAAGTGGGGCACCATGCCCCCGGCTTCTATGCCGCCATGTTCTTGGATCGCTCCCTCGAAAAGATGGGCATTTATACGGTTCAAGACCTGCGCGATCGCTTCCGCGAAAAACATGGCCTTCTGGGTCATCTCTCTGGCTATATTCCGGGGATTCTTGCCCCCGCCGGCCCCCTCGGACAGGGGCAGCATTTTGCCATGGCCGCTGCTTGGTTGCACCGCCAGACCCTCTTTCCCTTCACCTTAGGCGATGGCGGTCTGGGGGAACCCTACGTCATGAGCAGTATGGCCCACTTCCACACGGCTTTCCCAGAGGTGACCAACTTCCTGCCTGTCCTCGTGTGGAATGGCTTTAGCCAAGAGCACCACAGCATGGTCTCCCGCAAAACCAATCCCGAAATGATGGCCTACTGGCACGGCAATGGCTTCCAAGAGGTGGTGCTGGTGGATGCCAAGGACTTTGATGATAGCGACCAAGAGGGGGATTACGTTGATAGCACGCTCTTTTCCTTTGGTCAGCGATTGGCCTTCATGCAGGCGGTGCTCAAGGGGGTACAGGAGGCGGCGCGATCGGCTCTCTCCGGCAAGTTAACGGTCTTTATCCTCAAGCAACTGAAAGGCGCCGGCGTGCATGCCAAGGGGGCAAAATCCCATAACCTCTATGCCCAGCACACCCTCGACAACCCCGATATTGTCAATGCCCTGAAAGCCCGTGCCCTGTCTCCCGCTGCTTGGGAACTGGTGCGCCAAAACTGTGTTGCTGCGGCCGGTGGGCCTGCGGCAGAGGTGGTGGTCACTGAGCAGGTCTTAGATTTACCGCCCCTTGGGGAGATTTCCCTTGAGGCCTATGCCTTGGGGGAAAACAAAGTAGCCACAACGGCGATGGGGCGCATGGTGGCAGAAGTGGGACAGCGCGATCGCCGCTATCTGGTCACGAATGCCGATGGCAATGAGGCCTCTGGCATTGGCAACATCAACCAAGCCCTGAAGATCATTCACCCGACCACGGATCCCCTCTACAATCAAGTGCCCAATGGCCAAGTCTATGAACCCCTCAGCGAAGATGCCTGTGCCGGTCTAGCGGCAGGGCTTTGCTTGATGGGCAGCCGCAGTCTTTGGTGCTCCTATGAGTCCTTTGCCATTAATGGTCTCCCCATTTGGCAAACCGTCACCCAAGCCATGGCAGAGCTGCGCCGTCCGACACCAGCCACAGTAACCCTCTTTACCGCCGGTGCCCTTGAGCAGGGGCGCAATGGCTGGACGCACCAACGCCCAGAAATCGAAGCCTACTACGCTGCCCTATTGCGCAATGGCAATGTCTTTGTCCTCTTTCCGCCGGATGCCAACAGCATTCAAGTGTGCTACCGCTGGGCACTCACAGCACAAAACAAGGGGATTGCCATCTTTGCCAGTAAAACACCGCTGCCGGTGCGCACCACGTTTGCCCAAACCGAACAGGCCCTTGATGAGGGCGCGGTAACCCTCTACGAGTCTGCTAGTGGTCGTGCCACATTGGTGCTAGCGGTGCTAGGGGATATGATTTTGCAGCCCGTGTATAGTGCCCTACCCCAGTTGGAACAGCTCGGCTATCGGGTGCGCATTGTCTCGGTCATTAACCCCCGCCGCCTATATCGGCCTACGGATGTGGCTTGGCAAACCTGTGCCGAACCCGATGGTGGCTTTGCCGATGAGGCCACCTTCCAACGACTTTTTGGTGGTGATGCCCTTTTGGGAGTCACGGGCGGGCCTGCGGCACTGTTGGAGCCAATTCTTTTGCGTGCCACCTGTCCCCGCGATGTCTTGGCTTGGCAACGGGGAGAAACGACGGCTAGCCCCGCCGAACTCATGGCCTACAATGGCCTCACTCCCGAAGCGATTTGCGATCGCGCCCGTTCACTGCTGAAGTAAGTGCCCATGACTGCTGCCCATCAAAAAGCCCGTGCCCTCAAGCCCGGCAGCCCTCGCCCCGCCAAAGCCCTCTGTAGCGAGTGTGGTCTTTGCGACACCTACTATATCCACTACGTCAAAGAGGCCTGTGCCTTCCTCAATCAGCAGTTTGAGACTCTCGAGCAGCAAAGTCATGGCCGTGCCCGTGATCTTGACAATTGGGATGAGTGCTACTTTGGCGTTCACCAGCAGATGATGGCGGCTCGCAAAACCGAACCCATTGCGGGGGCGCAGTGGACGGGCATCGTCAGCAGTATTGCCATTGCCATGCTGGAGTCGGGGCGGGTTGAAGGGGTGGTCTGCGTTCAAAATAGCGAGAGCGATCGCTTTACCCCCAAGCCCGTGATTGCCCGCAGCCGTGAAGAGATTCTCGCTGCTCGCGTCAATAAACCGACCCTGTCTCCCAATCTATCGGTTCTCGAGCAGGTGGAACAATCTGGACTCAGGCGGCTGTTGGTGATTGGGGTTGGCTGTCAAATTCAGGCGCTGCGAGCCGTACAGGACAAACTGGGTCTTGAAAAGCTCTACGTCCTAGGCACTCCCTGCGTGGACAATGTCACCCGTGCCGGTCTGCAAAAATTCCTAGAAACCACCAGCCGATCGCCGGAAACCGTCATTTACTACGAGTTCATGCAAGACTTTCGGGTGCATTTCAAGCACAGCGACGGCTCCACGGAAACCGTGCCCTTCTTTGGCCTCAAGACCAATCAACTCAAGGATGTCTTTGCCCCCTCCTGCATGAGTTGCTTTGACTACGTGAATGGCCTTGCCGATCTGGTCGTGGGCTACATGGGCGCCCCCTTTGGTTGGCAGTGGCTGGTGGTGCGCAACGAGCTTGGCCAAGAAATGCTTGACCTCGTGCGCGATCAGTTAGACATTCAGCCTGTTACGAGTGCCGGCGATCGCCACGCTGCCGTGCAACAAAGCATTCCTGCCTACGATAAAGGCGTCACGCTCCCCATGTGGGCGGCGAAACTAGTCGGCCTAGTAATTGAGCGCATTGGTCCCAAAGGGCTTGAATATGCCCGCTTTTCCATTGACTCCCACTTCACCCGCAACTATCTCTATGTGCGGCGCAACTATCCCCAAAAACTGGCCGCTCACGTGCCCGCCTTTGCCAAAAAAATTGTTGATCAGTATCAACTCCCTGCTCAATAATCGCAACAAAAAAAGCCCCCCCTGTGGGGAGCGATATTTGGACTTATCACTAGAGCGGTTTAGGAGCGACCTGTTTAGGCTTCAATGCTTGGGGCAATCATCGCCACAGGAGCCGATTCACCGCTTGCCAAGTCGAGGGGGAAGTTGTGGGCATTGCGTTCGTGCATCACCTCAATACCAATGTTGGCGCGGTTGATGATGTCAGCCCAAGTATTGATGACATTCCCTTGCGCATCCACAACGGAGTGGTTGAAGTTGAAGCCATTGAGGTTAAAGGCCATCGTGCTAATGCCAAGGGCAGCAAACCAGATACCCACCACTGGCCAAGCCGCGAGGAAGAAGTGCAGCGAGCGGCTGTTGTTGAAACTGGCGTATTGGAAGATCAGGCGCCCAAAGTAACCGTGAGCCGCCACGATGTTGTAGGTTTCTTCCTCTTGACCAAACTTGTAGCCGTAGTTGGTGGATTCGGTTTCGGTGGTTTCACGGATCAGGCTGGAGGTTACCAGAGAACCGTGCATAGCGGCAAACAGGGCACCACCAAAGACACCCGCCACACCCAGCATGTGGAAGGGGTGCATGAGGATGTTGTGCTCAGCTTGGAACACAATCATGAAGTTGAACGTACCGGAAATGCCCAGCATCAGGCCATCGGAAAAGCTGCCTTGACCAATGGGGTAGATCAACAGCACAGCCGTTGCCGCTGCCACGGGAGCCGAGAAGGCCACGGGAATCCAAGGCCGCATCCCCAGACGGTAGCTGAGTTCCCATTCCCGACCCATGTAGCAGAAAATGCCGATCAGGAAGTGGAAAACAATCAGTTGATAAGGACCACCGTTGTAGAGCCACTCATCGAGGGAAGCAGCATCCCAGATCGGGTAGAGGTGTAGCCCAATGGCATTAGAGGAGGGCACCACTGCCGCTGTAATGATGTTGTTGCCATAGAGCAAGGAGCCAGAGACAGGCTCACGGATACCATCAATATCCACGGGGGGTGCCGCAATAAAGGCAATGACAAAGCAAATCGTTGCGGCAAGGAGCGTCGGGATCATGATCACCCCAAACCAGCCAATATAAAGGCGGTTTTCTGTGCTGGTAATCCAATCACAAAAACGCTCCCACAGATTCGCTGTCTGACGACGTTGCAGAACTGTAGTCATAGTCGTTATGAATCCATGAATAACAACAGAACTTAAGCAGCAGCAATGAACGCTGCAAGCTCCTATTTATTGATTATATGGTTATATTTCTGAGCGGCAAGGGGTTTGAGGTCAGCTTTTATAGAATCAAAAAACCTTTATCTATCCATTGACTTTTATCAATCTTTTAGATTGACGTTGAGCGGGTAGCAGCGTCTCTGAGACTTGGTTTTTTACCGTGTTGAGCGTGTTAATGCCTGTGGGCTATAACGCAATAAAAAACCGCCCCTAGTGCAGGAGCGGCTGTGTCAAAGTTCAGCAGATGAGCGTTACTTAGCCGTTGATGCTGGGAGCAATCATGGCCACAGGAGCAGACTCAGCGCTGGCCAAGTCGAGGGGGAAGTTGTGAGCATTACGCTCGTGCATCACTTCCATACCCAAGTTGGCACGGTTGATGATGTCTGCCCAAGTGTTGATCACGTTGCCCTTGGCATCAATGACCGAGTGGTTGAAGTTAAACCCGTTGAGGTTGAAGGCCATCGTGCTGATACCCAGAGCGGTGAACCAAACCCCGACCACCGGCCAAGCGGCGAGGAAGAAGTGCAGCGCACGGCTGTTGTTGAAGCTGGCGTATTGGAAGATCAAGCGACCAAAGTAACCGTGGGCAGCCACGATGTTGTAGGTTTCTTCCTCTTGACCGAATTTGTAGCCGTAGTTGGTGGATTCCGTTTCGGTGGTTTCACGGATCAGGCTGGAGGTCACCAGAGAACCGTGCATGGCGGAGAACAGTGCGCCACCAAAGACACCGGCCACACCCAATTGGTGGAAGGGGTGCATCAGGATGTTGTGCTCAGCTTGGAACACAATCATGAAGTTGAAGGTACCGGAGATACCGAGGGGCATCCCGTCAGAGAAGCTACCTTGACCAATGGGGTAGATCAAGAAGACCGCAAAGGCAGAGGCCAAGGGAGCGGAGTAGGCCACGCAAATCCAAGGCCGCATACCGAGGCGGTAGCTGAGTTCCCACTGGCGCCCCATGTAGCAGGAGGCACCCAACAGGAAGTGGAAGACAATCAACTGGTAGGGGCCACCGTTGTAGAGCCACTCATCGAGGGAAGCAGCTTCCCAAATGGGGTAGAAGTGCAAGCCAATGGCGTTGCTGGTGGGCACCACTGCACCAGTGATGATGTTGTTGCCATAGAGCAAGGAGCCAGAAACAGGCTCACGAATGCCATCGATGTCCACAGGGGGAGCAGCGATGAAAGCAATCACAAAGCAAATGGTTGCGGCCAGCAGGGTGGGGATCATGATCACACCGAACCAGCCCACATAGAGGCGGTTATCGGTGCTGGTCACCCAGTTACAAAACCGCTCCCACAAATTCGCGCTTTCGCGACGTTGGAGAGTTGTGGTCATAGTCGTGATAAGTCCAAATATATTTCCCGTTACAAACCCTTGAAAACAGTTATAAACTGCAAGGGCTTAAGCATTAACTTAATATTTGCCCCAAGGGATCGGGGAGAGGCCTAAATTATTGTTAATAAAGCTAAATAAGCAGTTGTATTTATTTATTTTTCTTAATGATTTTATTTCCATTGATTGCGAGCGATCGCCCCCCCTGAGGACAAGCTCAACGGTTAAGATATTTTAAGCAACCGTGTTTAGGGCAGGGCCTTCCCATGCGCGTAATTTTAATGACTGGCAAAGGTGGCGTTGGTAAAACCTCAGTGGCGGCAGCAACGGGGTTACGCTGTGCTGAGTTGGGGTACAAAACGCTGGTGCTGAGCACCGATCCCGCCCACTCCCTTGCCGATAGTTTTGACCTTGAATTGAGGCATGTCCCTGTGCCCGTCGCCGAAAATCTCTGGGGAGCGGAACTCGATGCCCTCATGGAACTGGAGGACAACTGGGGTGCGGTGAAGCGCTACATTACCCAAGTCTTGCAGGCGCGCGGGCTAGAGGGCGTTCAAGCTGAAGAATTGGCGATTTTGCCGGGGATGGATGAAATTTTTGCCCTTGTGCGCATGAAACGCCACTATGACGAAGGCCAATACGATGTCTTAATTATTGACTCTGCCCCCACAGGTACGGCACTGCGGCTGTTGAGCCTACCCGAGGTCAGCGGCTGGTACATGCGCCGCTTCTATAAACCCCTACAGCGGATGTCCGTGGCCTTGCGACCGATTGTGGAGCCAATTTTCAAGCCCTTGGTGGGGTTCTCTTTGCCCGATCAAGAGGTGATGGATGCGCCCTATGAATTCTATGAGCAGATTGAAGCCCTCGAAAAAGTCCTCACCGACAACACGCAAACCTCAGTGCGCTTGGTCACCAATCCAGAAAAGATGGTGATTAAGGAGTCGCTGCGCGCCCATGCCTATCTTAGCCTCTATAACGTGGCCACCGACTTAGTCATTGCAAACCGTATTCTGCCGAACACGGTACAGGATCCCTTCTTTGCCCGCTGGAAAGAAATGCAGCAGCAATACCGTCAAGAAATTCACGACAATTTCCGCCCGCTACCGGTGAAGGAAGTGCCCCTGTTTGCTGAGGAACTCTGTGGTTTGGCGGCACTGCACCGCCTGAAGGAGACCCTCTACGCTGATGAAGATCCAGCTCAGGTTTATTACCAAGAGCAAACGATTCGGGTGGTGCCCAGTGATGGCCAGTACAGCCTTGAACTCTATCTACCGGGGGTACCCAAGGAAAAAATTGAACTGAACAAGACGGCAGATGAGTTGAATATCCGCATTGGTAACCATCGTCGTAATATGGTGCTCCCCCAAGGATTAGCAGCACTGCAACCGGTGGGCGCGAAAATGGAGGCGGACTACCTGAAAATCCGCTTTGCTAGTGCCACCAGTAGCTAATTCGGCTAATCAATGACTGATGAGACTTGCCACTGTGACAACAACTGGGCTGGCGATCGCCACCACCAATCTGACTAAAGTTTATCGTTCTGGCCATCACGAGACCCCTGTTCTTCAGGGCATTAACCTGCAAGTCCAGCGCGGTCATATCCATCTGCTGATGGGACCTTCGGGTTCAGGGAAAACCACCCTGCTCTCGATTTTGGCCGGCATTCTTGCCCCCACCAGTGGCCAAGTGGTTGTCTTAGGCCAAGAGATTACGCAACTGTCCAAGGCTGCACTGGCAAAATTCCGGCTGCAAAATATTGGCTTTGTCTTTCAGAGTTTTAATCTTTTCCCCGCCTTGACCGCACTGGAAAATGTGGAACTGGCGCTCAATCTCAAGGGAATCAAAGGCAAACAGGCCAAGGAACAGGCGGCAGCCCGTCTAGAGGAAGTGGAGTTGGGTCATCGCCTCGACTTTGTGCCCGCAAATCTCTCTGGGGGTCAGAAACAGCGGGTGGCCATTGCGCGTGCCCTAGCGGGTGAGCCGCAGATCATTTTTGCCGATGAACCGACGGCTTCCTTGGATTCCCAAAATGGCCAACAGGTGATCAAAATTCTCTACAAGCTAGCAAAGCAAAAAGGCTCCACAGTGTTGATTGTTACCCATGATCCACGGATTACAGCCATTGCCGATCGCATCACCAAAATCGAAGATGGCAAAATTAGCGACGGTTAAGCCTGCTCCCGTTGTACCCAGCGTTCCCAAAGCAGTTGCAGCGTCAGCGCCACCAGACCCACGGCAATAATGCTAAAGACCCCCGTTGCGAGGGTACACAAGCCCACCACAAGGGTGCGCACGGCCACCGCCAAGCTATAAACCAGTTGATTGTGGTAGCTCACTGCGTGAGTGGCAAAGACGTAGGCGATCGCCCCTGTTAGCCGATAAAGGAGAATCCCAAGCGTGCCAGCAATCAGCGCACCAGTTAAACAGCGTAATGGGTTAGTTTTTGGGGGGAGGAGGGTCATGGATGGTATTCACCTTTGTGAGCCGATGATTCCAGAATACGGTAGCCAATGTCACGACGATAGTAGCAGTCGGCAAATTCAATGGCGCTGACGCCCGCATAGGCCTTGGCTTGAGCCGTGGCAAAATCAGGAGCCAAAGCGGTAATGTTCAATACCCGACCGCCATTGGTGTACCATTGCCCCTCTTGCCAGCGCGTTCCAGCATGGAAAACGAGAACCCCTTGGGCGATCGCTGCGGGAATACCCTGAATCACATCCCCCTTGCGGTAACTCCCCGGATAGCCCCCCGCCGCCATCACGACGGATAGAGCTACCTCATTGCGCCATTGCAACGCTCCCAAACTGGCTAAGCGTCTCTCGACACAGGCCAAGAGCACCTCAATCAGAGGGGTTTCCAAGAGGGGGAGGACGACTTGGGTTTCAGGATCACCAAAGCGACAGTTAAATTCCACCACGTAGGGATCCCCTGCGGACGTCACCATCAGACCGGCATAGAGCACCCCACAGTAGTGGATTCCCCGATCCTGCAACGCCCCAAGGGCAGGTTCAAGAATCGTCTGTTGAATTCGTTGCATTAACTCTGGTGTCACCCAAGGGACAGGGGCATAGACCCCCATTCCTCCAGTATTTGGACCTGTGTCCCCTTCGCCAATGCGCTTGTGGTCTTGGGCGGGCAGCAGCGGCAGAATGGTTTTGCCATCCGTAACGGCGAGTACGGAGACCTCTTGCCCCTCTAGTACTGATTCAATGACCACCTGTTGACCAGCGGCGCCAAATTCACCCCCAAAAATCCGCTCGAGGGCAGCGATCGCCTCCCCTTCTGTGGCCGCTACCGTCACTCCTTTACCTGCCGCTAAACCATCGGCCTTAATGACAATGGGTGCCCCTTGGGCTTGAACATAACGAGAGGCCGCCTCATAATTGTCAAACACTGCTGCTTTGGCCGTAGGAATCTGAGCCGCCTGCATGAGCGCCTTTGCCCAAGCTTTACTGGCTTCAATTTGTGCCCCTGCTTGGCTAGGACCAAAGACAGGAATCTTTAGTGCCTGTAGGCGATCGCTTAAGCCGGCGGCAAGGGGAACCTCTGGCCCGACAACCACTAAATCAACGTTATTCTCTTTGGCAAATTCACCAATACCCGTGAGGTCGGTGGCTGCAATGGCCACATTCTCACACCGCTCCAGGCAGGCTGTGCCCCCATTACCGGGGAGACAATAGACCTGTGTCACGCGAGGAGAATCGAGTAATTTCCAAGCGATCGCGTGCTCTCGACCACCACTGCCAACGACAACGACCTTCACAGATGCACTCCAAAAAGATAAGCCATATTTTGAAATCAATCTTCAGGAGACTATCAAGTTTATCAGTCAATAGGCAACGTTCTCTCCAAAGGTAAAATGATTGGCTTATTCCTTTGCAGAAGTATTGAACAACAGTTTGAAGAGGTAGGAAAAAGAGAAGAAATATTGTATTCTTCCCTTAAAAGATTAAAAAACAGTCAATTTACTATGGCATCTTTTGGAGCTATTGTCAAGTCTATTCTCAGGCGCCTCAGCCCTTGCGACTATCCCGTCCTGAACTCACAACTGCTCTTCAAAATCTGGCTGACGTACATTTTGGACGCCAGCTTAAACAGTATGAGAGCCTTGTTTTATCGGCTCAATCAGTCAGGAATAACAGCCGTTTTCACAAGGATGACGAGAAACAGTAGTCTGGCTATGGCGTAAAGTTACGTCCTATCAAGATATTGACCCGAATAGGAAACGGCTGTTCAGGTAGATATAGCTATTTCGAAAGGGAGTGAGATATTTTCAAGAGGGATAGGCTATACTCAAAGCGTCATGAATGTTACTCAAGAATATGAGCTATAGCTTGGACTGACGAGAGCGGGTTGTCTCCTATATCAAGCAAGGTGGCAAAATCAGTGAAGCGACTCAAATTTTTCAGGTCAGTCGCGCCACCATCCATCGCTGGCTGAAGCGAGAGGACTTAGCGCCCACGGTTGTCCCCCGTCGTCCTTGGAAACTGGATTGGGCGGCCTTAGCAGCGGATGTTGCTACCCATCCCGATGACCGTTTAATCGACCGTGCCCAGCGATCGAGTGGAGTCTGAGTATGGGTGGTCAGCGCGAGGCGAACGAATTGATGGAGAGCGAGCGGGGAAGCGTCAGAAAAGAGAGAGTTTAGTTGCAGGACGGTATAGACACCAGAAAGACTTCATCGCCCCAATGCTGTTTTGCGGATACTTGAATGCGGTAGGGTTTGTGAGCTGGCTGAGTCAGTACTGTTTGCCGGCATTAAAGAGACCTTCGTTGTTGATTATGGATAATGCACCGATTCATCCGAAAGGGGCGATTCAGGAAGCGGTCAAAGCGGCGGGTCACGAGGTGTTATTTTTACCGAAATACTCTCCTGATTTGAATGTGATTGAGCACAACTTTAGTGCGTTGAAGCGAGCGCGGATGTATGCAGGGTCAAACAGTTCGATTGATGAGGTGATTCGCAAGTATTGTGCTGGATAATGTCTCATTCTTTATTGGAATAGCTATATGAGTCGGATTCTGGCAGCCTGCACTAGCTTCCAAGAGACAGACGGTGAAATAACAGGCTGAAGCCCAGCAGTCGATTGGTTATTACAGACCCCTCCTCTCGCCATTTAGTCAACCAAGGGGAAAAGCCCACTCCGAAACCATGGAATCTGTCACTGCTGATGAGAAATCAGGTGCTCCCATTACGGAAGTAATACCAATTAAACTATCTTTCAACGTTTCTGCGATGAAAGTTAATCAGGAAACAGTTTTTGCAAAGCCTCCTCTAGGGTAGGTGCCATCACAATCCGCTGGTTATCCATAACAATGACCCGTGCCAAGGTGGGCAGTTGATTTTGATCGGCTTCGAGGTAAATGGGTTCGACGTAGAGGAGCGATCGCTCGATGGGAATAATGAGGAGATTGCCCTGCACCGATCTTGACCCTTGGCGATTCCAGAGGGAAATTTGCTGTGAAATCATTGGGTCTTGATTGATCCGCGCCTCCATTTGTTCAGGGCCAAAGACCAGTTCTTGCTTGGGAAAGACGTACAGCAGGAGCTTGCCATAGTTTTGACCATCGGAGCGAGCCGCTAGCCAACCAATGAGGTTGGGACGATTCACGGGCGTAAAAGGAACAAGCAGAATAAACTCCTCAGTGTAGCCAATGGGCAGCTTGGTAATGAGATAGTAAGGGGCAACGGCTTGGGGCTTTTCGCGGTAAATCTCCTTGGGAATTTGCCAGAGGTCTTCGCGGTTGTAAAAGACCACGGGATCCGTCATGTGGTATTTCAGGAGTTGTTCCGACTGCACCTGCATCAAATCAATGGGATAGCGAATGTGGCGGTAGAGGCGGTGGGGCATGGCACTCAGGGGATGAAAGAGGGTTGGAAAAACCCGCTGCCACGTGCGAATTATGACATCGTCGGGTTCCACCACATAAAACGTGACATCGCCGTTATAGGCATCCACCACCACTTTGACAGAGTTGCGAATGTAGTTAAAGGAGTGCTCGCCGGGATCGCCATAGGGATAGTAGCGACTGACGGTATAGGCATCAATAATCCAGTAGAGATAGCTCACCCCTGTGGCGCTAGGACTGGCGGCAATGTCCTGTTCAGAGCGTGGATCGGCGACCACAAGGTAGGGTTCACTGTCAAAACGTAAAAAGGGGGCGATCGCCCGCACCCGCTCTTGAATTAAGCGACGAAAAAGTACCCGTGAGTCCGGTCGTAAATTGGGGGTCAACAGCAGTTGCCAGTCACCAAAATAGACACCGTAGACCAAGCGCCGCCACCAACTGGCAATGGGAACCCCCCCCGTACCGTCGTAGTGGTTATAGACATTTTCGGCGCCACGGGGAAAATCCAGCTCTGGAACCGCCGAAGGGGCAAAGACATAGGTATGGGTGAGTTCACCGTAGTAGATCCGGGGGTAGAAAAAGGGAATGCTTTCACGGATTTGCGGCGGATCGACCAGTAGCTCACCCGTATCGCCAATATCGCGGACAAAGTATTTGGGCAGACCATTGGCTTCGGCGGTATTCACGGGACTCATGGTGAAGCCATAGCCGTGGGTAAAGACCAAGTGCTCGTTAATCCAAGTACGGGCAAAGCGCTGAACCGCACTGTAGTCCACTTCGCGAGCGGCAATGAGGACTTGGCGAATTTCTGATTGGTCTTGCTCAGGGGATAGTTTGAGATAGTAGCGATCCAAAAAGGCCGCTGGAAACCGATAGTAGGAGCGCAGTTGTTGCAGTTGCCGGTTCGTTTCTAAAAGGGGGCGGGTATCCCAAAGGCGGATATTGCGGGTGGTGGCGGCGTTGGCAGCAATGATCTCGGCGTTGAGGTTATTTTCCGGCTGAAAGGGTTCGACCCGCATTTTTTCAAGGTTAAAGCCTTCGCGGGTGTGGGTAATGGTGCGTTGAATGTAGGGGAGTTCCCGTTGCAGTTGATTGGGTTGAACAATGGCCGCTTCAATGGCTGTGGGCAGGAGCCAATCGGCAATCAGGATGACCACCAAATAGCCCAATGTAAAGCCAAAGAGGCCGGGGGCGATCGGTCCTAGCCGCCGCTGCCCTTCACCGCCCCGTCGAATTGCTGACCAAGCCAGTAAACAGGCGACGCCAAAGGCCGAGGCTGAAAGCCAACCATAGAGGGGTAAGCGTACAGTGACGTCGGTATAGCCGGCGCCAAAGGCAGCCCCATTGGTCGAATAAAGAAGTTTGTAGCGTTCTAGCCAGAAGCTAAAGGCCACTGTGGCAAAGACAAAGGCACTTAAGCCCTGTAAATGCCGCCGTTGCGATCGCACGAAGCCGAGGAATTTGCCATGACTGAGACTTTCATTGGCAAGGAGATAACCCAAGGCCGTTCCCCCTAAGCCGACAACACTGAGGTTCACCAGCCATAGGCGCAACAGTTCCCACAGGGGGATTTCAAACAGGTAAAAGCTAATGGAATGGCGAAATAGCGGTTCCGTATGGGGATCACTGGCGGCAAACAGTCCCTTGAGCACCACCGGCCAGCTCAGGCAGGCGATCGCCCCCATGGCAACGCTCAAGAGAATTGCAACCCCCTGAAAGAGGCGCAGGGGCAACCACAACCCCAGTACCAATGCCGCCAAACTCGGCACGAGTAGCCAAGGATTCTGCACCACTAGCAGTGATAGCTCTGCCACCCGCCAGACACTCAATTGCGGCAGCAGAGGGCTGTTAAAGGTGATTTCTGAACGCTGTTGCCACAGTTGCAGCGCGATCGCCCCAATGTGGTAAGTAGCAACAATTAGCAGCCAAATGAGACCACTGGCACACAACAAAAGCCGCCACAGCCCCAGCCCCCGATAGGTACTCTGGGCGGTCAGGGTGGGATCGAGGGTCACGGTGCGTTGCCGCAGGAGCCAGTGTTGCTGCCAGCCATAGAACAGTGCCGATGCCCCCGCAACCGCCAGAAACAGTAAAGCTTGGACACTCCAGCGCTGCCAGACCACCGCCAAATAGCCCAGTTGATCAAACCAGAGGCTTTCGGCAATGAAGCGACACAAGCCAACCCCAAGGGCGATCGCTAGAACCAGACCACCCAGCCAGCGCAGCCAGCGGGGCATCAACTGTACAAGAGGGAGTGACGGCATCAACCTCGAAAAATCGTTAAAACTACGGTACAGTGCAGCTAGATGCTTTCCTAAGGCCAGTTTAGCGATTTAACCATGTTCTTGCGCTCACTACTTGTTGCCCTTTTGAGTTTGATTCTGTTTCTGAGCCCATCAGTTCCCAGTTGGGCTCTCGGGGGTGAATTGCCGCCCCTCAATGCCCCAGCACCCGACTTTTCTCTTCCCAGCAGTGTCGATGGCCAGCCGATTTCCCTGAAGGATTATCGCGGCAAGTGGGTGGTGCTGTACTTTTACCCCAAGGACTTTACCTCTGGCTGTACCCTCGAAGCCCAACGCTTTCAGCGGGATATTGAGCAATTTCATGCCCACAATGCTGAAGTCATTGGCGTCAGTGCCGACTCCGTGGACTCCCACGAAGATTTCTGTGACAGTGAAGGCTTGACCTTTCCCCTCCTCTCTGACCCCGATGGCCGCGTCAGCAAGGCCTATGGCTCTTGGTTGGGGTTTGTCTCGCTGCGCCACAGTTTCATCATCGATCCTGAGGGGATATTGCGCGAGCGGTTTGTCAAAGTGAATCCCGCGATCCACAGTCAGGAGGTACTGGCTCGCCTAGAGGAACTGCAACAGCAAGTTTAGGCCTCTATTGCTGTGGCGGGGGTTCAGGGGTTGCTGGAGATTCCTTTTGCACCTGCTGCGCCGCCTGCTGAATGGCATCTTTATACTTGGCGGGTGCAAGTTCCACGGCTTTGGCATACAGAGGCGCAGCTTCTGTCTTTTTCCCCTGTTCCGTCAGTGCCATCGCTTGGGCAAGCACCGGGCGAAAATCGTTGGGGTTTTCTTTGCCCAGATTTTGGAAGAGGGTCAGCGCCTCATCGTAGCGTTTTTGCGCCATATAGACATCGCCAAGGAGAAGTTGTACCGCCGTGACATCGACGCTCCCTGGTTGGACTTTGTTGGCTTGCTCTGCCCCTTGCAGGGTCTCTTCAATGAGGCCAATGGCCGCTTGGGGGCGATTTTCCTTCAAGTAGAGATCCACTAAAGCCCGCAGGGCATTGAGATTGCCGGGGGATTTGGCCAGAACCCCTTGAAAGGTTTGGGCAGCCCCCTCGCGATCGCCCGTTTGCTGCTGTGCCTGTCCCAGCAGAATCGCATAATCGGTTTGTTCGGGGCGCTGAGCAGCTAAGCGGCGCAGGGGGTCAATGACGCTAGCAATTTCTCCTTTGCCCAGTTGAATCAGTTGCAGCCGAGCCAGCACCAACCCTTCTAAGGCTGTGGCATTGTTGGGTTCACGTTCCAGCACCAGTTGGTAGCCTTTTTCTTGGGCTTGCAGTTCGGCAACTTTGTCAGTGGCGGCAGGACTGGTCACGGGGCTTGGCGTGGGTTGCGCTGGGCTAAAGGCACTGCTGAGCAGGGGCATCACCGAAATGGCAATGAAAGGAACCACGCCCAACAGCAAAACCAAAAGGGTGAGCCACTTCTTGCGCATTGTGCCTCCTTGAGGGTGCCCAGCATTTCCAGTGCCAGTATGATTCTAGCCTAGGAGCCGAGGGGAATCACGGCCAATTTTCAGGTCGGCCACCTTCCCCCTGTTAAAATTTGAGCAATTCCTCGGAGAGCTGCCATGGGTGAACTAACGCCAGAAACCATCAATTGTGCAGAGGCCTGTGTCAATGGCTGTGTCTTGGGCGATCGCTGTCCCAACCGTGAGTACATTGCTGCCGCCAGCAAGTTTATGAATGATACGCCCCTCGATCAAATTCTGCAAATTGCAGCGGATAGCTATCCCAAACGTCTTTTGGCCGCGATTGAGCGCGATCGCCAGCGAGCGGCGAACCCACCCCAAGAATAGCTATTTCCAGATGCTGTGATCATGTCTCGTCTGCGGGCATTGCAGGGGTACCTGCTCCTGCGGCTTTTACTTGCGCCGCTGATGCTGTGGACGATTGTCACCGTCGTCTTTTTGCTGCTGCGAGCCACGCCGGGGGATCCCGTGGATGCGATTTTAGGTCCCCGTGCCCCGGTGGCTGTCAAGGAAGCCTTGCGAGAACAATTGGGCTTGGCTCAACCCCTGTGGCAGCAATACTTGACTTACTTAGGGCAACTCCTGCGATTTGATCTGGGAACCTCCCTCACCAGTCAAGGGGAAGCCGTCACGAGTATCATTGCTCAGCATTTCCCTGCAACGGCAGAATTAGGCCTTGCGAGTCTGGCGATCGCCTTTGGTTTAGGGGTGCTCATTGGCAGTCTGGCTGCGGTCAAATCTGGCACTGCTTGGGATATCGGAGGGCGTCTCTTTGGCATCATCACCTATGCCTTGCCCCTCTTTTGGCTGGGGATGCTTTTGCAACTGCTCTTTGCGGTGAATCTGCGTTGGCTTCCCTTGGGTACCCGCTACCCAATCACGGAAACACCCCCCCAAGGTCCCACAGGGCTGTACCTGCTGGATGCGCTCCTGAATGGTAATCTCCACCAACTGGGAACTGCTTTTAGTTACTTGCTCCTGCCTGCGTTGACGCTGGCGATCGTCCTCAGTGGTATCTTTGAGCGCATTGTGCGGGTGAATCTCAAGCAAACCCTAGTGGCCGATTATGTGGAAGCCGCCCGTGCCCGTGGTATCCCTGAGCATCGGATTCTCATTCACCATGCCCTCAAGAATGCCTTGATTCCAGTGATCACGGTTTTGGGGCTGACCCTTGCCAGCCTCTTGGGGGGAGCCGTGTTGACAGAGGTGACGTTTTCTTGGCCGGGGCTGGGTCAGCGACTCTACGAGGCCATTGCTCTGCGGGACTATCCAACCGTACAGGGCATTGTGGTTTTCTTTGCCGTGATTGTGGTTGCCGCCAGTATTCTCATTGACTTGCTCAATGCTTGGATTGACCCCCGCATCCACTACTAACTTTTTGGCATCTGCCGATAAAATAAAGAACAAGCACGTAATAAAACTTAACATTAGGAGGTTATCCCCCATGGCTTTAGCCGTTGGTACACCCGCCCCTGCCTTTACTGCCAAAGACACCCATGGCAATACGGTGTCCCTCAGCGACTTTGCGGGCAAAACTGTGGTGCTCTACTTCTACCCTAAGGATGACACCCCCGGCTGCACCAAAGAGGCCTGTAGCTTCCGTGACAACTATGCTGCCTATCAGGGCAAAGAGATTGTCGTTTTGGGGGTGAGTACCGACGACGAAACCTCGCACCAAAAGTTCACTGAAAAATACAACCTCCCCTTTCCCCTCTTGGCAGATGTGGATAAATCCATTATCAAGGCCTACGACGTGGATGGTGGCGGCTACGCCAAGCGAGTCACCTATGTCATTGACGGCAATGGCATCATTTCCCATGTCTATACCAGCGTCAAAACCGATACCCACGCCACCGACATTTTGGCGGATCTCGGCTTATAGGTGACTCTAAAAAGTCATCATTGGGTCAGGCGGCTGGAGAGGTTCTGGCTGCCTTTTTGTTGATTGAACGGAGAGAGAGGGATTCGAACCCTCGGTGACATCACTGCCACACTCGATTTCAAGTCGAGCGCATTCGACCACTCTGCCATCTCTCCCAGTATCCTATATTGTAACCTCAGCTAGGATAAGGTAGAGCCACAAGAAGTCGCTGCCGGAAATACTCCCATGAGTTTTAGCCCAGAATATTTCATGACAACAGAAGCCTTAGCCCATAACCAGAAAAGAATGGACGGCTATTTTGGGGATTTTTTTGGCCTGATGCGGAAGGCACTCGTTGCTGGTGGCTCAGAGCTGGGGTTAGGAATGACCCTATTTTCTCTAGCCGTAAGTATTCGCGCTACTCGGATCATTGAAATTGGACGTTTTAAGGGCTTTTCAACACTGTGTTTAGCAAGTGCACTAAGATTTATTGATATTGCTGGCAGGAACCGCAACAGCACAAGCAGCGACCTGACATAGACTACAGGGAGTTCGAATCACCCAAAAAGCGACAACTCCTCTCAATTGATCCTTTTCCAACTCGGGAAGCTGAGCAGTTAATCATTGAAGCAAACCTTGAAAGTTATGTTGATTTTATTAATGCCCGTTCAGATGAAGTCACGATTGACGGTTTAGTTGATCTCATTTTCATTGATGGTGATCACAGTTATGAAGGGTGCAAAGCGGATGTCTTCAATTATGTACCGTCGTATTTACGACCGGGTGGCTACTTTATTTTGCATGATTACTATGGCTGGTATGATGCTGAAGGTAATAATAACTCACCCGTGAAGCAAGTTATCGATGAATTGATTGCAGAGGAACTATTTGAGCATATCTTAATTGATACTGGCTATCAATCTTTTACCGTCTTTAGAAACTCCAATCCTTAGTAGACTACTTTTCTTAGCTTCTATGAGATCAACCCTAACTCTGAGATAGATATTCGTTAATGTTCAGTTCATCACTAACATTGATATTGGGATTTTCCTCATCGGGATAGAATACAATTTCTAATCGCACTCTACCCTTATGCCAACCCGTCTTATCGAGCATCATAACTCTTGCTGAGCAACCTCTAACTAATGGTGGAATCAATCTAGCATCATTAAAAATAAGATTTAGAAATTCTTCTAGATAAGTAATATCAGTATTACGCAGAAGTGTTGAAAGATAGTTTGAGAGGCTAGAAAAAAGGGAAGAAATGTCATATTCTTCCCTTAAAAGAAGAAGAAAACAATCAACTTACTATGGCATCTTTTGCAACTCTTGTCAAGTCCATTCTCAACCGGCTCAGCCCCTGTGACTACCCCGTGCTGAACTCTCAATTGTTCTTCAAAATCTGGTTGACCTATGTTCTCGACCAAGGGTTAACCAGTATGAGAGCCTTATTTTATCGCTTGAATCATGCAGGGATTACAGTGGATATGTCCACTTTTTCCAAAGCCAACAAAACTCGGACAACCCGCTTATTGGAGGGGATTTACACTCAACTGATGTCTCAAGCTCAAAAGAGACATCGTACTTCAAGCATGACGCTGTTTCCTATCGATTCAACCATCATTACCCTGACCAGTAAACTCTTTTGGTTCTATAAATATCATCAAGTGAAGTTACTTACGGGATTTGATTTAACAGAGAACATCATAGGTAAAGCGGTGATTTCTTTTGGGGAGAGACATGACTTGAGCTTTCAAGAGGAGATTCTAGAAATGATCCCTGAGAATGCTGTTGTAATCATGGATAGAGGGTTTGCGAGCTGGCAATTTTTAGAGCGACTGAGTGAGAGGAAGTGCTCATTTGTTGTACGTATCAAGAATAACATGAGAATGAAGCTCAATCATGAGAGATATCGCGTGGTTCAATTTTTTGACGAGAATCAAACGGAGTTTCGTATAGCGACAAATCTAAAGGAGCTGAGTGATGAGGAAGTGAGTGAGTTATATCGGCATCGGTGGGCGATTGAGAACCTATGGAAATTTCTGAAGATGCATTTATCATTAGACAAGTTGATTACGAAGAGTTTGAACGGGGTGATAAATCAGATTTATATGGTTTTAATTGCCTATTTAATTTTAGAGCTGGTGGAGATACCTGAATACTTTGGGAAGAAGCTATTAGACAAATTGCGATATTTGCAACTGGAACTCAGTCGTCGCTGCTCGATAGTGCATTGGAGCTTTGATTGGCAGCCAGAGCTACTGGTCACTTAAAATGTTAAGTTTTGTTGCAGGATTCAACACTTCTGCAGTATTACGGTGTTTGTAAATAATTCTTGAGTTATCATCTTCATTCGGGATAAAACGAATGACCTCTTCGCGATCAAGAACATGGCAGTTTGTATTCATAAGTACTGGTACACATTTTATTGAGTCTTTCACTTAGTATAGCCTAATCCTTGTCAAAATTAGGTTTCCTGCCTCGCTGATGGCAACAATTTGGCGATCGCGCCCAAACAAGGCACATCCCACCTGTAATGACCGCCCCATGGGAGCAGCACAATGGGCATGGATATAGGTAATGGCGCGCTCATCAATGCGGTTGGCAATGTGGCTGAGAATCTCAGGTAAGGCTTGGGGAGCCATTGTTGCTAAAAATTTGAGGGCAGCCTCAACCGTTGGTGCTTGCCACACCTGATGCAGAGTCTCTGGGTCTAAGCCTGCAAGGGCACAAAAGGCGGTGAGAATTTCGTGGCGAGCATCCGCAAGGTGGTGATGGGTATGGAAAATGCCGCCAGCGAGTTTAATTAATTTGCCGTGGTAACCCAAGAGGAGCAACTGTTGAACCTTGTGTTGAGCAGCGGCCACCAGCATTGGCCCTAGCCAATTGGCAGTTTTTACACACAGGGAAGGGGGAATCTGGAGTTGCTGCGCCACCTGAAGGCCGTTCTCGCCAATACAAAAGACGAGGATGGGAGATTTTGCTGCCTTCTGGGCTAAGTCCTCGCGATAGCGATCCAGTTGCTCCGAGGCTGTGAGGGGTTGGGCTAAGGCAGTGGTTCCCAGTAGGGAGAGTCCCTCAACAATGCCAAAAGCCGCATTCGAGGTGCGCTCTGCCAAATCTCGCCCTTGGGGCAGGAGAATCGTGACGGCGATCGCCCGCTCCTTAGGACAATAGAGCAACAGGTTAGTGGTTAACAACAAGCGGGCATAGCGGTAGATAGCTGCCTCGCCCGTGGCGCGATCGCGCCCAACCCCAAAGCCTCCCTCAATGTGAATTTTGGGAGCAGTTGCAGGGTCTTGCCAGCGCACCCAAGCCCAGATCGGGGTATGGCGGGTGAGATCAAGGGGATCACTGGGTTCACTGTAGGTAATGGCCAAAGCCTGTTGGTCATCTAAGCATGCCCCTTGGGCAATCCTAAAGGTTTCACAGCGATTGGGGCGCAGCAGCGCAAGGGTGATTTCCTTAGGACAGGTTCCTTCCGTAAGGCAACGCAATGCCGCCACCGCCGCCGCCGCCGCAAAAACTGGTAGCGTATAACCCACGGGTGTTAAGTAGTTAACTGAGCCAAACTAGTGCGAGCCGCTTCGGCAACCGCTTCCGCAGAATCAGTGGTCAACTGTTCCAGCAGGGGGCGAGTCTCTGGAGTGCCAATTTGGCCAAGGGCGATCGCTAGCCGATGGCGGACTTGCCAATCGGGATACTCGACAAACTGCCGCAGCTGGACAATGCTTTCTGGTTGTTTCAGTTCACCCAAGGAACCAATGGCGGCTAATTTCACCAATTCTTGGGGATTATTGAGGGCTTCCGTGAGCAGCCCAACAGCAGCAGGATTGCCTAGGGCACCCAAGGCGGCAATGATACTAAACTGCAACAGCCAATCATCGGTACTGTGGTAGGCCGTTTCTAAATCTTCAAGGGCAAAGGGAACTTGTAGGGCAGCCATCGCATCCGCTGCAGCAGCACGGACATCCGTTTCGCTGTCATGGAGCAGGCGATCGCGCAACAGGTCATGGGCTTGATTGAGATTGACGTGCCCAAGGCTGGCAATTTGACTCACCGCAGCGTAGCGGACACGGGAATTTTCATCTTGGCTGAGGGGTTGAATGAGCCGAAAGGCATCGTTGGGGTCAAGGCTACGCAGTTGATTGATGCCCCGCAGGCGATCGCCCACATCCGCTGAGGTAATGAGTTCCTGAATTGCTGCTGTGTCCACGCCAATATTCTCCACCTGATTCCTTTGATCCTACTGGGTTGCGTCACCCACAGAAAAGGGCAGAGCGATCGCGGCTTCGATTCCCTGCCCTCAGCTTAGACGTTGTCACTGGGTTGTGCACTCTAGGTCTGTTTTTCAGCCTCAGCAATTTGCAGCAGGGTCTTCAGGACGGAGTCGGGGTTGAGGCTAATGGAGTCAATCCCTTGCGCCACCAAGAATTGAGCAAACTCAGGATAGTCACTGGGGGCTTGACCACAGATGCCAATTTTGCGCCCCTTGGCCTTCGCCGTTTGAATCGCTTGCGCCACCATGCGTTTGACCGCTTCATTGCGTTCATCAAACAGGTGCGCCACCAAGGCCGAATCGCGATCCAACCCCAGTGTGAGTTGCGTCAGGTCATTGGAGCCAATGGAGAAGCCATCAAAGACCTCGGCAAAGGCATCCGCCAACACCACGTTGCTGGGGAGTTCGCACATCACATAGACTTGCAGACCATTTTCCCCTTGCTTCAGCCCATGTTTGGCCATCTCTGCCAGTACTCGCCGTCCTTCCTCTGGGGTACGACAGAAGGGAATCATCAGAATCACGTTCGTCAGCCCCATCTCATCGCGGACTTTCTTCATGGCGCGGCATTCAAGGGCAAAGCCTTCGGCATAGTTGGGGTCGTAGTAACGGGAGGCGCCCCGCCAGCCAATCATTGGGTTTTCTTCATGGGGTTCAAACTGGCGACCGCCCAAGAGGTTGGCGTACTCATTGCTCTTGAAGTCGGACATGCGCACGACCACAGGCTTGGGATAAAAGGCAGCCGCGATCGCCCCAATCCCCTGAGCCAACTTATCGACAAAGTATTCCGCCTTGTCGGTGTAGTTTTGAGTCAGCTCGGCAATTTTCCGTTTTGCCCCTTCATCAGTCAACTCATCGTAGTGCAACAGCGCCAAGGGATGGGTCTGAATGTGGTTAGCAATAATAAACTCCATGCGTGCCAACCCCACCCCATCATTGGGGATTGCCGCCAAGCTGAAGGCTTCCTCGGGGTTACCGACATTCATCAGGATTTGGGTGCGGGTACGCGGCAGATTTTCCAGAGCCACTTCCTCCACATGGAAGGGCAGCAATCCCTGATAGACATGCCCCTCTTCCCCTTCTGCACAGGAAACTGTGACCTCAACACCATTGGGGATGGTTTCGGTGGCATCGCCACAACCGACAATGGCAGGAATGCCCAACTCACGGGCAATAATCGCCGCATGGCAGGTGCGTCCCCCCTGATCGGTGACAATGGCACTGGCTTTTTTCATGATGGGCTCCCAATCAGGATCCGTGCGGTGGGTCACCAGCACTTCCCCCGCTTGGAACTGATCGATATTGCGGACATTGAGAATGACGCGGGCACGGCCTTGGCCAATCATTTCGCCAACTGCCCGACCTGTGGCAAGGAGCGTTCCTTTTTCTTTGAGATGGTAGCTGCGCAGCACGTTCGTGGCTTTTTGGGATTGGACGGTTTCGGGGCGTGCCTGCACGATAAAGAGTTCACCTGTGAGGCCATCCTTTGCCCACTCAATATCCATCGGGGTGTAGGTTCCCCGCAGAGCAGAGTAGTGCTCCTCAATGAGGCAGGCCCAGCGGGCTAGGGTGAGGATTTCTTCGTCGCTGAGGGCAAATTGTTTCCGCAGTGGCTCAGGCACGGGTTCATTGCGGGTGAGCTTCGTTCCGCCAAGGGCGTAGACCATGCGAATTTCTTTGGTGCCGAGGGCTTTTTTCAAGATGGGTTTATAGCCCGCCTTCAAGGTTGGCTTAAAGACCAAGTATTCATCGGGGTTGACGGCGCCTTGAACAACGTTTTCACCCAAGCCATAGGCGGCCGTGATCAGGGCAGTGTCCTTAAAGCCCGTTTCTGTGTCAATGGAGAACATCACCCCAGAGCAGGCCAAGTCGGAGCGCACCATTTTTTGCACCCCCACCGACAGGGCCACATTGAAGTGGTCAAAGCCTTTGATCTGGCGGTAGGAGATCGCCCGATCCGTAAAGAGTGAGGCAAAGCAGCGATGACAGGCGTCGAGAACGCCCTTGAGACCATGGACATTGAGGTAGGTTTCCTGCTGACCGGCAAAGCTAGCATCGGGCAAATCTTCAGCGGTGGCACTGGAGCGAACCGCCACGTCCGTATTCGGGCCATAGCGATCGCACATTTTTTGGTAGGCGGCAGCAATCGCATCCGTCAATTCTTGGGGAAACGGCGTGTGCAAAATTAGCGAGCGAATCGCTTGCCCCACGCGGTGGAGTTCTGTGACATCCTCGACATCGAGACCTTCAAGGAGCCGCCGCAGTTGGGTATCAATATTTCCCGCTTGGATAAAGTAACGGTAGGCATAGGCTGTGGTCGCAAAACCATCGGGGACATTAATGCCTTTGGGCGTCAGTTGTTGGAGCATTTCCCCCAAGGAAGCGTTTTTGCCCCCCACTAGGGGCAGGTCTTTGCAGCTCAAGGAATTCAGTTCTAAAACAAACGCTGTTTCCCGATGGGTCACTTCACTGGTTGGTCTAGGGATGGATTGAGTCATTGTTATACTCCCAAACATTAAGTTTCATTGATTAAATTGCCGTTTGCTGTCCCTCTGGGGATGCAACAGCAGTGCTTGAGCCGTTAAAGTTTTGAGTGTCTTTGGCTCCCTTTGCTATCGTGAATCTGTGAATCACCTAACTGCACGCAATTCCCAAGTCAGACTTGTCCGTTGACAAACGCAGGCTGCTCCTTTGCTCAGACACTGGGTAAAGCACGCAATACATTTCCAACGGAGACTGGATAGGCAAAGTTTGCAGCGGTCATCATCTGCACGGTGGTTAAATCACTATTGCCCTATATCTCCATTCTGAAACAGAAAAATTGGCTGTGTTTGTTGCTTAACAATCCCTTAAATTCGTTAGGATTCCAAATCACGATGGGTAAAGGGTTTGGCATTGGCGCCGCTATAGGTTGCCACAATGTGACCATTCCCCACCAGTTGGTATTTGTAGGTAACTAATCCCTCTAGCCCCACCGGGCCTCGCGGCGGTAGTTTGTGGGTACTGATACCGACTTCAGCGCCAAAACCATAGCGGAAGCCATCAGCAAAGCGGGTGGAGCAATTGTGAAAAACGCCAGCGGCATCCACCTCTTGCAGAAAACGGGCGGCGGCGGCAGCATCCTCGGTAACAATGGCTTCAGTGTGCCCCGATCCATAGGTGGCAATGTGATCCAGCGCGGCATCGAGATCGGGAACAACTTTGATGGAGAGGATCAAATCGCAGTATTCTGTCGCCCAGTCGGCTTCACTGGCAGGGGTCATGGGCACAAGGTGGCAGGCGATCGCGTCCCCCCGCAATTCCACCCCTGCTTTCTCAAGGGCAGCAGCCACTTTGGGTAAAAAGGCCTCGGCAATGCCCCGATGGACAAGAAGCGTCTCAATGGCGTTACAGGCAGCCGGGTACTGGGTTTTGGCGTCGAGGGTAATGGCGATCGCCTTCTCCAGATCCGCAGCGACATCCACATAGAGATGACACAGACCATCGGCGTGCCCCAGCACAGGAATCCGCGTGTTGTTCTGGATATAACGTACAAATTCATTGGAACCCCGCGGAATGATCAGATCAACCCATTGATCCAGTTGCAGCAATTCCGTAATTTCTGCCCGCCGCATCAGGAGGGCGATCGCCCCAGCGGGCACTGCCGACTTTTCTAGCCCTCTGTGAATGGCCTGCATAATCGCTTGGCACGAGCGACTCGCCTCCTGTCCTCCCTTGAGAATGGCGCCATTCCCCGATTTAATTGCCAAGGAAGCGATCTGCACGACGGCATCGGGACGCGCTTCAAAAATTACCCCCAGCACCCCCAAAGGGCAGGTGACGCGACTGAGAATTAAGCCTGTATCCAATTCGCGATGGAGTTGGCGCTGACCTAGAGGATCCGCAAGGGTCGCCACTTGACGCACCCCGGCGATCGCCGCCGCTAGCTTACTGGGACTCAGTTCCAACCGCGCATAGAGAGAAGGATTGAGCTGATTGGCCTTGGCCTGCTCACAGTCGGCAGCATTGGCCGCCAGAATCTCCTCCCGCGCCGCTTCAAGGGCACAGGCCACCTGCTCTAGGGCATCATTGCGGGCAGTGGCATCCAGCTGAGCCAACAGACGCGCCTGCTCATGAACTTCTTTGACCCGTTGCACGAGGGGAGAATCTGCCATAGGGGTTGCCAATTCCAAAGACGTATAAGAGCGATCGTACGCCAAATTGTCCCGCACTTGTGGTAGGTTAACGGCAATTGCGTTGCCCTAGAATTGGCCAAAAAACAGGTTCAGGAGGATCATGCGAATTCTATTTGTTGCTGCTGAGGCGGCACCGCTGGCGAAAGTGGGGGGCATGGGAGATGTGGTGGGTTCCCTGCCCAAGGTGTTACGCCGCATGGGACATGATGTGCGCATCTTTATGCCCTACTATGGCTTCTTGCCCGACAAGGTGGAGATTCCCAAGGATCCGATCTGGATTGGCCATGCCATGTTTCAGACGTTCCATGTCTATGAAACGGTGTTGCCGGGGTCGGACGTGCCCCTTTACCTGTTTGGCCATCCCTGCTTTAATCCCCGCCGCATCTACTACGGGGAGGATGAGGACTGGCGGTTCACCTTCTTTGCCAATGGGGCAGCAGAATTTGCTTGGAACTACTGGAAACCCCAGATTATCCATTGCCACGATTGGCACACGGGAATGATCCCAGTGTGGATGCATCAGGATCCCGACATCACCACTGTGTTCACCATTCACAACTTGGCCTATCAAGGGCCCTGGCGGTGGCGCCTCGAGCAAATTACTTGGTGTCCGTGGTACATGCAGGGGCACAATACGATGGCAGCAGCACTGCAGTATGCCGATCGCGTCAATACGGTTTCGCCCACCTACGCCGAACAGATTAAAACCCCCGAATATGGTGAGAAATTGGAAGGGCTGCTGTCGTTTATTAGTGGCAAGCTCTCCGGCATTCTCAATGGCATTGATACAGAGGTCTTTGATCCCAGTACCGATCGCGCCCTTGTGCAAAACTACACCGTAGATACCCTTGAGCGGCGTAAGGCCAACAAAATTGCGCTCCAAGAGGAACTGGGGTTGGAGGTGAATTCCGGTGCTTTCTTGGTGGGGATGGTCACCCGCTTGGTGGAGCAAAAGGGGTTGGATCTGTTGATTCAGGTGCTGGATCGCTTTTTGGCCTACACCGATAGCCAGTTTGTCCTCTTGGGAACGGGCGATCGCTACTACGAAACCCAAATGTGGCAAATTGCCTCACGGTTTCCGGGGCGCTGTAGTGTCCAGTTGCTCTACAGTGATGTCCTCTCACGGCGGATCTATGGCGGTGCCGATGCCTTCATCATGCCGAGTCGCTTTGAACCCTGTGGCATTGCTCAGATGATTGCCCTGCGCTATGGCTGTGTGCCGATTGTCCGTCGCACGGGTGGCCTTGTGGATACCGTCTCTCACCATGATCCAGAGCGGCAAACGGGAACGGGCTACTGCTTTGACCGCTATGAACCCCTTGACTTCTACACCTGTCTAGTGCGGGCTTGGGAAGGGTATCGCTACAAACGGGAGTGGCACACCCTCCAGCAGCGGGGTATGCGCGAGGACTTTAGCTGGACAAAATCAGCACTAGCCTACAATGCCCTCTATAACTCCATTTATGGCTTGCCGCCGCAGACCATGCCCAATCCTAGTCCAACCCTAGTACCGGCAACGACCTGATCCTCAGGACGATGTAATGTGTGGTCATTATTGCCTACGAGTACATTGATCCCCTCTGGCAGCCCCTCCCCGATCCCCAAGGGTGGGGGCAGGAGATTGACCACTGGGTACTGGATGTGGAGGCTGCTCGGCCGCAGTTGCGGTACTGGTTGCAGCGGTTAGCACCGGGCTATTGGCTGTTGCACCAATTAAGTGCCCTTGGCCAAACGGTGATGGAAGTGAGCGATCGCCTGCGGCAACTGGAGGCAGCGGGTATTATGGTGATTGCCCTAGCCGAAGGCTACGTGAGCGATCGCCCCCCCAGCGGAGATCAGCTGCTATCCCTTTGGGATCAAGTAAAGCAGCAACTCCATCACCACACTCTCTGCCATGGCCATGCCCGCAATCGCCTCAAGCACCGTCCGCCGCCGGGTCGTGCTCCCTATGGCTATCGCCGGGGCAAAGAGCACTATGTCATTGATCGAGCGGCAGCCGTTGTCGTCAAGGATTTTGTCGAGCATTTTCTCCTTTATGGCTCCCTCAGTGCAGCGGTGCGCTTTATTGCCACCACCCACCACAAGCAGATTAGCGTAGCGACCGGTCGGCGCTGGTTGACCCACCCCGTCTATCGCGGCCATCTGTACTACCAAGGGAAAACGGTGATTCCTCAGACCCATGCCCCCCTGATTGCCCCCGATGAAGCGGCTCAGGTGGATCGGCTGTTGCGACGCCAACGCTCTCTGCCTCGTCGCAGTGCCAGTGCCCCCCATCCTCTGGCAGGATTGGTGATTTGCCGCCAATGTCAGCAACGCTTTGGCCGGACTCAGGTGCAGCCTTACCGCCAACCGAGCCAATATGCCTACTTGCGTCCCCTGCACTGTCCCCTCTCCCCCAAGTGTCGCAGCATTCCCTACGACGCGGCCTTGGCTGCTGTGATTGATCAAATTGCTGAGCGCCTGCCGCCCGCGATCGCCCAACTGTCGCTGCCGCCGCCACCGTTGACGGCTCAACTGCAAGCAATTGAAACCCAACTGCACCGCCTTGCCGAACTAGAAGCCCAAGGCCTCTTGGATCCCGAAACCGCTCAACTGCGCCGCTATAAACTGGCTGGGGAACGGGCACAAATTGAGGCACAGCAGGCCCAATTGCCCCCTAGTAATCTTTTGCAACTGGCGGTGACCCTTGGTCAGCCACAATTTTGGTACCAACTCTCGGCAGCAGAGCAACGGTTCTATCTACGGGAGTTTTTACATGCCATAGCGGTCACCAGCCGCCCGCCACAGCCTTGGTCGATTCATCTGCAATTTATTTGGGAATCCCCCATTGGCAGTACTGCTTAGCCATTTCTAGCTGAGTTTTTAGTCACAAAAGACCAATCGCCATAGCCGCAAGTTGCAACTCAGAATTGCTGAAATACAAAGGCTAGTTTATAGATAGATAAAAAACACAGATAACAAGTCACAGGTGTAAGGGGTTATGACGATTGAACTCAGCGATCGCCAAAAACAAATTCTTGGCGCCACGATTAACCATTACATTGCCACGGCAGAACCCGTCGGCTCAAAAGCGATCGCCACGGAATACAACCTCAACGTCAGCCCGGCCACGGTGCGCAATACGATGCTGCTCCTCGAAAAAAGTGGCCTGCTTTACCAACCCCACACCTCCGCAGGGCGGGTGCCCTCTGATTCTGGCTATCGCGTCTATGTGGATGAACTGATCCAGCCCATTCCCGATGTGGCTCGCAAAGCCGAGAGTCTCTTGAGTGAGCGGTTTATCTGGGGACAACAACGCCTTGAGGTGATCTTGCGGCAAGCGGCGCAGTTGCTCTCGGATCTCAGTGGTTACATTACCCTGATTACGCTCCCCAATCGTTTGGAGCGGCAGATTCGGGTGATTCAACTGGTCGCCTTGGATTCCCAGCAGGTGATGGTGATTCTTGTGCTCGATACCTACGAAACCCAGTCGGCACTGATCCAATTGGGGCAAGGGGAAGAGGATCCTGAGCTACGGGAGCGCACCCTCCAGGTACTGACTAACTTCCTCAATCATCAGTTGCAGGGGCGATCGCTGGTGGAACTCAGTGCCATTGACTGGCAAAAACTGGATTTGGAGTTTCAGACCTACAGTCAGCAGCTTCAGACCCTACTGCGGCAGTTGAGCGATCGCTACAGCCACCAAGGCACTTCCTTTGTCATCAGTGGTCTTGCCGATGTTCTGCAGCAGCCGGAGTTTTCCCAAGTGGAGCAGGTACAAATGCTACTGCATCTTCTCGAAGACCAACAGGATCAACTGGCTCCCTTGATCAGTAGCGATAGCCAAGCCCCCTCGCAGGTGCAAATCCGCATTGGCAGTGAAAATACCTTAGCGCCGATGCAGTCCTGTACACTGGTTTATTCCTGCTATTGCTATGGGGACTCCCCCGTGGGCAGTATTGGCATTCTAGGGCCGACGCGGATGCCCTATGCACGGATTATTCCCCTAGTGGCCACAGCGGCAGATTATCTAACCGAACAGGTGAGTCGCCGCAAGTAAGAAAATCAAAACATCCGAGAATTCTTGTGCAGTCAACGGCCGGCTTTATCATGCACAATAAACTATTGGGCTTTCCCAGTTGGAGATATTGAAATGCCGACACCCGCCTTGCTGGTTCTTGCCGATGGTTCAGTCTTTCGCGGTTTTTCCTTTGGGGCACCGGGAACAGCCATTGGCGAAGTGGTCTTTAATACCGGCATGACGGGTTATCAAGAGGTACTCACTGACCCAAGCTATTGTGGTCAAATCGTGACATTCACCTACCCTGAGTTGGGCAATACTGGAACCACGCCCGAAGACGATGAATCCGATCGCCCCCAAGTGCGCGGTGCGGTTGCTCGCCATATCTGTGACATTCCCAGTAACTGGCGATCGCAACAATCCTTACCTGATTACCTCAAAGCCCATCGCATTCCGGCCATTTACGGGATTGACACCCGCGCCCTCACCCGCAAAATTCGTACTGTCGGTGCCATGAATGGCGGCATCTCCACGGAAATCCTTGATCCCGTTGAACTGCTGCAAAAAGTCCTTGCCGCTCCCAGTATGCAGGGACAAAATCTAGCCAAGGTGGTGACCACCCGCACCCCCTATGAATGGACAGAACCGACGCCCCCGGCTTGGGAATTTCGTCCCCAAACAGCCACCGAAGAGCCACCCTTGACGGTTGTGGCCATTGACTTTGGCGTGAAGCGCAACATTCTCCGTCGCTTGGCTAGTTATGGTTGCCGTGTGATTGTTGTGCCGGCGGATACCCCAGCGGAAACGATTCTCAGCTATGACCCCGATGGCATTTTCCTCTCCAATGGCCCCGGCGACCCTGCGGCGGTTCAGGAAGGCATTGAAACCGCACGCAAATTACTGGCGGCTCAGCGTCCCATGTTTGGCATTTGTCTGGGGCATCAGTTGTTGGGACTTTCTTTGGGGGCGGAAACCTTCAAGCTGAAATTTGGTCACCGCGGGTTGAACCAGCCCGCTGGCCTGACCCGGCAAGTGGAAATTACCAGCCAAAACCACGGCTTTGCCATTACTGAAGAATCCCTTGCCCAAACCCCCGTTGAGATTACCCACTTTAACCTCAATGACAAAACCGTTGCCGGTCTGAAGCACCAAACATTGCCGATTTTCTCAGTGCAGTACCACCCTGAGGCCAGCCCCGGCCCCCACGATGCTGATTATCTCTTTGGCGACTTTGTGGCGCAAATGCGTGCCTATCGTCAACAACACCCCCGCAGCCAATGAAAGGGCGATCGCTCACCCCCTATCTCTTTCTTGCCCCTGCCTTGGGGCTACTCACACTGACGGTCTTTTGGCCAGCCCTACAGGCCTTTTTCCTGAGTTTCACCCGCTATGAGATGGATCTCCTGAGTCCGCCTGTGTGGGTGGGATGGGCCAACTTTGCGCAATTGTGGCGCGATGGTGTTTTCTGGAAAACCTTGGCCAATACTTTCCTCTATTTAGTGGTCGTGGTGCCGATTCTGGCGATCGCCCCCCTGCTGTTGGCGATTCTGGTCAATCAACCCCTGCGGGGCATCCACTGGTTTCGTGCTGCCTACTACAGCCCCGTGATTATCTCAATGGTGGTGGCGGGGATTGCTTGGCGCTGGCTCTATGCCCCCAATGGCCTCTTCAATCAACTGGTACAGGGTCTGCATCTGCGGGACACCCCGATTCCTTGGCTGACAAGTCCCCAACTCGCCCTCTTGAGTGTCATGGCCGTCACGATTTGGAAAGGCTTGGGCTACTACATGGTGATCTATCTGGCGGGACTTCAGGGGATTAGTGGTGAACTCTACGAAGCGGCAGCACTCGATGGCAGTGACGGCTGGCGACAGCATTGGGATATTACCCTACCGCTGATGCGTCCCTATATTCTTTTGGTGAGCATTATCTCAGCAATTTCTGCCACGAAGGTCTTTGAAGAGGTCTATGTCATGACCCAAGGGGGGCCGCTCAATAGCTCCAAGACCATTGTTTATTACATCTATGAGAATGCCTTTCAGCGCTTAGAGATCAACTACGCCTGTACGATGGGATTGGTCTTATTCCTATTTATCCTGTCGTTGTCTCTCTTGAATCTCAAGTTTGGCCGACAGGTGGAAATGCCCCTTAGCTAACCACTTGCATGCGTTGAATCAACCATTGATTGCCGCGACGGGTAAAGGTGTAAATGACGCGGTAGGGATCGCTATAGGAAATATCATTGCGTAGGGTTCCCTGTTCATAAAAACGGGCATCCTCATTGACTTCCGCCAATACATCCACGCGATCGCTGCCTCGGGGACGGACTTCCTTCACCTCTAGGTTCCGCAGGGTATAGACCCAATGGCTGCCCTCAGATTTTAAGCTCTGTGCCCGCGATCGCCAGCGGCTGAGTTCTGGCTCCGCCAAAATCGTTGCTAGTTTGTCCATCTCAAATGCCGTGCCAAGGGCTTGGGCTTTAATTTGCTGCCACCTGCGGAGGCGATCGCGTGCCATCTCCGGCGTTAAGGTGGTGGCTAAGGTCGTTGGTTGTGGCGTTGGGGTTGGCGTTGCCACAGGAGTTGGCGTCGGGGTCACTGGCGGTGGTGGTGGGGGGGCTTCAGCCGTTTTGGCTGGCCAATAGACTTTTGCCAAGGCGCCTAACCCAACAAGAACAACCCCTGCACCCATCCAAAACCAAGTCTGACGTTTTTTGTGGTGACTGGTTGGAGGGCGGCGCCGTTTGCGAGTGGATGCTGGGGGCGTGTCGGTCTCCGTTGCGGTTGAAGAGCGGGTAGCAGCCGCTGCCGAAAAGCCTTGACCCAGCCCAGTATGATACTCCAAGGGCAACGTTTCCGCTGTGAAGGAGACGGGCGGCGGCACGGCCACCGTTGGTCTAATGACTTCGGGGAGGGCAGAGGCAGTGGTGCTGGGCGGTTCAGGGGCAAAGGAGTCGTCACTGAGAGCCTCTAAGTAGGTTTGGATATCGGGATCCGCAAAGTAGGCATCCAAGGCCACCGGCGTTTCCCCTAAATCCCGAAAAGCAGGATAAATTTCTTCCCGTAGCCATTGCTCTGTGTAGTAGTACAGGCCCGGCAGCAGATCGCTGGAGTCATGGGAATGACGGCGGATAAAGGCGAGACTCTGCTGATCTTGAGATTTATCGAGAGCGGCCAAGGCCTCAGCAGGTTGTCCCAACAGCAGTAAACAACTGGCCAGTTCGAGGTAGATGTCTTGATTGGGGGAGAGTCGCTCTAGTAAATCCTTGGCGCGGCGAATATAGCTCGGCTGAAGTTCCTGTACACCCCGTGCCACCAGCGCATGCACTGCCAGATAGGTCGCTACTGCTGAGGGACGGCGGGATTCTCGTTCAAAGAGTTCCTGTTGCTCTGCTACGGTGAGATGACTGCGCAGTTGCAAAATAAATTTGAGAAAATCCTCAACCCCTAGGCCAGAGTGATCGTCATGGCGACCTTCAATGCCCCCGCGATCGCTGAGCATCTCCCGCAGCAATAAAATACCCCGCTGCCGATTCACACTATCGGATAGCGGCAGTGCCAGTAACTCCAGAATGTGGTAGGGACGTAGGCGATTCAGTTCCGTCTGAAACTGCTCTTGGAGTTCAGGAAACAGGTTCGCCCGCTGAAGTACCCCTAGACCGGCTTCGAGGCGAGAGGCGGCTGCTTGGTAGGACTGCCGCTGCCATTCCTCGCGTCCCAATTCCAAATAGGCCAAAGCGACGGTGAGGGTAATGTCAGCAACGACGGCAGAGGAAGTATAGGGGCGGTTGAGATCAAAAGCATCCCCCTTTAGGAATTGTTCTCCCAGTTTGACCACTTGGGAGTAGTTCCCCAGTTCATAGAGCAGGAGGAGCGCCCCCGAAAATTGCTGATCACTAATTTCAAGGTGGGGAGCGGTGGTATCGGGATCCAACTGGGCAATTAAATCATCGGGGTCAACGGCACGGCGGTGGCGATCGTAGGCATGGCGCTGCTCAGGTTCTCGCAAAACCGCATAGGCTTGCTCAATGAGTTCACGACGGGTGGCAACGGTGGTGGGGGAGTGTTGATGGGTGGGCAGTTGCAACAGCCGATCCTGAAACGCTTGCTCGATTTGCTCCGGCGTTGCCTGAATTGGCACACCCAGCACTTGGTAATAGTCGAGGGGAATGCGCACCTGAACCCAAACCTCTAGAGATAAACCAGTCCATCAACCGCAACACGTGCCTTGATTTAGGAAGAACAGGGAACCCCTCCAAAAATGGCTAAGGGTTTAGAAATGACACCAGAACCCTTTGGGAATAACGCTACAGAGGATTCCCAGAAAAAAGGGAGCATCAAGCGTTCTAGGGTATCACAATTTTTGCTCCTCAGTGCGAGTTTGCGCAGAGAGACTTGGTGGCTTAGCCGCGCACTTTTGCCGTAAAACCAGAGGCCTTAAATTGCTCCAACTGCAAAGGTGTTGGTTGGTCGTAGGGCACGCTAATGCGAATTTCAAAATCGCTAATGCCGGGTGGAATCACATCAATTGCCCCAACCCGTGTGCGGTTTTGCAACACTGGATTGCCATTGGCATCGTAGATGCGGCCAAAGACATCGGCATCCACCACTGTTTTGCCGGATTTATTCTCTGCTTTGCCAGTAATCAGGTAGCAGTTGGCCTTGAGGGTCGTGCCCCCGGGTGTGACTGAACCTTCACCAATTTCTGGCGGGCATTCGTGGTAACTGAGGTCAAAGAGCCGCACTTGAATAGCGGCGATCGCCGGCAGCGGGGCGATACTTGACCAGCACAGGACACTCAGGAGCAAACACACCACTCCTCGACGCAGATATGCCACAAACCGATTCGCACTCATGGTCATCGCTCAGCACTTCAACACGCCCCTATTATCCCACAGTGGTCAAAATCCACAGATCAACCGCTCCCAATAGCAGCGTAAAGACGGCCAAAATACCGTACATCCAAGGCTGAGCAAGGGGCTTAATCACCTCTGTGGGCAATCCCGTATGAGCTTCAATGGCACGCATCATTTGGGCAAACCCCGCCACTCGCATCGGCAGAAGATACCCCTGACCTGTGGCAGTGACTAGATAATAGACCAAGCCCCCTTGGCTGGTACTGCGGGGCTGAAGCCCTTGAATCTCTGACCAAGCCAGTTGCCACTGCCGCCGCAGGAAGGGGGGCACCCAACCGGGATAGGTGAGGCAAATCCCTTGCGCGTCCAGTTCTACCCGCTGACTCAGTGCCCCCCAGAGCAAAATGCCCCCACAGGCGATCGCCCCCCAAAGCAGCAGGGGTGAAACAGGCGCCGCCGTCTGTGCCGCCAAAAAGGGGAGAGGAAGTGTGAGTGCGCCATAGAGGGCAATGAGCGTTCCAGAAATCAGGGGCGAGGTTTTGAAGCGCAGAGGTTCAGTCATGGTTGTTGCTGAGTTATTGCCTCAAGGGTTCATGATCATCCATCAATAGAATAGCCAAGTGGCAAAGGCATATTTAGTCCCCTGCACCACGGGCAAAGCCGTATGGGGATGGGTGTAGTAGGCGGGAAAGACAACGACATCACCGGTGCGGGGTGTGACCTTCACCCCTTGGCGATCGAAATAGGTTTCTCCCCCCTGAAAGTCCTCGTTGAGATAGCCCACTAAACTCACATCCCGTGTTGGGATACCTTGCGCCAGTTCCATTTGCCGACTGGCCAGCAGCAGGTTGTCCACATGGCGGCGATAGCCCTCGCCCACGCGATAGCGCAGGATCGAGAAGTTCTCAATTTCAGGAAAGCGAATGCCATAGTGCTGGTAGAGAACAATCTGAATCGTTTGTGTGGCTTGAAGCAGAATCTGCCGCATTGTCGCCTGTTGGGGATCTTGGGGATCAAAGCGGAGCAAACTGCCGCCGCGCACTGAGCGATCGACCGTCCCCATGAGAATTTGTGCATCCTCAAACCCCACCTTCTCAGCCGTAGCAATCACCTGCTGACACTGGTGAGCCGGAATCAAACGCTGAAAAAGGAGAATCTCACCCCCCAAGTCAAGAATTTGCAATGGTGCAGCACTCATAGGGCAAAGATTGTTGCTATCTCTACCATCGGTTTAGGGGAGGCGTAGTTGCAGCGGTACTTCACTTCGGGCATTGCCACTGACAATCACCTCTTGGCGATCGAGCCACCCCTTTGCCCGCTGTCCCTGAATTTGAATGCGGGGATTGCGCTGGCGGTAAAAGACGCCCCCTTGGGCTTCCACTTCCTGTTGAGGAATCCGCCAAATCAGTTGAGCCGTGCGCAGGTGGGCATTGGGGCGCTGAATTTCCACTTGACCGCTGGCTTCCACCCGCTCTTGGGGAATCCACCAATTGAGGCGTTGGGCACGCAGTTGTGCCTGTTGAGGTTGGCTATTGATCTGGGCATTGTCAAAGATGGCGCGGTTTTCAGCCATCAGGAAGACACCACGATTGGCCTGCCCTTGAATGCCTTGAGTGGAGTACTGCACCCGCACCGGGCGATCGCTCACCAATTGCTGCTGCGGAATCAACCAGCGTACCGTTTCTCCTTCAACCCGTAGGGCAGGGTTGGGAAGCTGCACTTGAACACCCCCCTCAAGGGTAACTACCTGATCGCTAATCGACCAGATGGCTCTTTGGGCTTGCAGCCGCTGCCCTTGGCGATCGCCCGCCACACCGCGGACGGTGACCCCCCCTTGACCAATCACCCCTGCCAACAGTCGATTGGGTTGCTGCTGCCACACTAGACTCTCCGTACTGAGTTGCAAATCCTTGGCCTCCTTGGCTGACGAGGTCACCTGAACGGCATTGAGGGCACGCAGTTCTTGGCGTTGGCTATCGGCTTCGAGGCGCTTAGCAGTAACAGTGACTTGGGGATAGCGGGCTTGCAAGTTTTTCTGGGCAATGAGAACGCCGCGATCGCCCTGCCAGACCAATTGATCGGCCACAATCGTCCCCTTTTGCTGGAGATCAGTGACGGTGGTGCGGCCTTCAATCCAGAGTTGCCCATCCCGCTGCCGCACATTGACTGCCTTAGCTTGCACCTTGTAAGCAGTTTTGCCCTCTGCCTTTAATTCCCCCGTCAGGTTTTGAATCTCCAATTGCTGGCGATCGTCATCGCGATAGCGCGCTCCCGCCGCTTGTAATAACCAGAGAAGTTCACCTTTGGCATTGGTTTGCCGTAGGGTCAGATTTTGCAGCTTGACATCCCCCGTGATTTCTGGTTCTGGTGAGGGTTCCTCGCCCACCCATTGATCCACCCAGCCGCAGCCTGTCAAGGCCAGTACAAGGCAAAGGGGGAGGAGGGGTCTAGGCAGAGGCATTGTTGTCTAGGTTCTCTAGGGTCTCGGGTGACTTATTGGGCGCAGCTTCATCTTTCCCTTCGGCGGTATCTTGCTCCCAATGGGGAGTCACAATGGGGGGCGGCGTCAGGCTACCCGTGACGGGGCGATAGGTATAGGTTGGGCGGGGTGCTTTTTGGATTTCTTCGCGGATGCTTTCGAGATCAATGTAGCGATCGGCAACGTTAATCAGGCTATCGCTCGTCATCGATCGCAAGCTCACCACCTCGACCCGTGCCCCCCGATAACTCACAGCATCCACCGCATAGGCCAAATCCCCATCGCCGCTAACCAAGATGGCCGTATCATAGCAGCCCACCAGTGCCATCATATCGACGGCAATTTCCACATCAAGGTTGGCCTTTTTCGAGCCATCCGGCAGCTGCACCAGTTCCTTGGAGACGACACGGTAGCCATTGCGGCGCATCCACAGCAAAAACCCCTGCTGTTTTTCATTGGTGGGGTCAACCCCTGTATAGAAGAAGGAGCGAAAGAGACGGGAACCTTGGGTCAAGTAGCAGAGGAGTTTTGAATAGTCAATTTCAATGCCCAGTTGCAGTGCTGCATAGAAGAGGTTGGAGCCATCAATAAAAATGGCAACGCGCCCGCGATTTTGTAACACCTGTTCTGGCGTGTAAATAGCTGAAGACGAAGATGTAACCATGTAGAAATCATCTCAAAAAAAGTGTGTTATCGAAATATGAAGTCATACCTCTAGCGTATCGCGCGTCAAGGGGAATCAGCGACAGTTGCAGGCAGCGACAGTTTTTGGAAAATCGGCTCTGGATTGGCCAGAGGTTGTGACGCAGGTAAAACACCCCACTGGGCTTGGCGATCGCCCAAAAGGTCGGGGGCAACTGATCCGTTAAATTTAATACTATAGCCCAACTGCCTATAGATAGCCTCACTCAGTTGGGGGATAATCGGGGCAAGGACATAGGCCACAAGGCGCACTGACTCCAATACACAGTAGAGAATCTCCGCCACCGCTTGCGTTTCCCCAGCCTTATAGCGTTTCCACGGTGCCTCTTCATCAAGGAACTTATTCCCCGCCCGTGCCAGCGTCAGTGCCTGTTGACACACCTCATGGAAGGCCAGTTGCCGATACCCTTGGCCATAGGTTTGGCAGAGGTGCTCCGCCAGTTGCCGCAGGGGATGCTCGCGCGGAATCGCTGACCCTTGGACATTGGGTACTTTCCCATCGGTATATTTCCAAGCCATTTTCAGCGTGCGATTGAGCAAATTGCCCAGATCATTGGCCAGATCCGCATTGAGGATATTGACAAAGCGGGTCTCGCTAAAGTCACCATCGCGGCCAAACTCCACCTCTTTCATGAAGTAGTAGCGCACGGCATCGGCACCGTATTGCGCCACCAAGGCAAAGGGATCAAGGGTATTCCCCAGACTTTTGCCCATTTTTTGACCATCCTTGGTGAGAAAGCCATGAACAAAGATCTGCTCTGGCAACGGCAAGCCCGCCGACATCAACATTGCTGGCCAAGAGATGGCATGGAAGCGAAGAATATCCTTACCGATCATGTGCAGGTTAATCGGCCACCAAGTTTTGAGGGCATTGGCTAAGGTTGGCTCATCTTCTGGTTCCAAGAGGGCAGTGACATAGCCCAAGAGGGCATCAAACCAGACATAGAGGGTCTGATCTGGATCCGTGGGCACGGGAAACCCCCATGCCAGATTCACCCGCGAAATGGAAAAGTCCTGCAGCCCCCGCTCAATAAAACTCAGCACCTCATTGCGACGGCTAGGGGGCTGGACAAAGTCAGGATGTTCAGCGTAGTAGTCCAAGAGCGCCGGCTGATACTTCGAGAGGCGGAAAAAATAGTTGCGCTCATCTCGCCATTCCACCGTCCGATTCACATGGATCGGGCAGCGCCGACCCTCAAGCAGTTCGCGTTCCTCCTTGAATTCTTCGCACTCGACACAGTACCAACCCTGCTGCTGACCGAGGTAAATGTCGCCGTTGTCCCATACCCGCTGAAAAAACTCGTTGACAATGGCGTGGTGGCGAGGACTGGTGGTGCGGCTAAAGCGATCGTAGTGGATATTCAATTGTTGCCACAGGGCTTGAAAACCAGCGGCAATCTCATCGCAGTGGGCTTGGGGACTGAGACCCCGCTGTTGGGCGGTGCGCTCAATTTTTTGGCCATGCTCATCGGTACCGGTAATGAACCGCACCTGATAGCCCTGCAAACGATAGAAGCGAGCGAGCACATCGGCAGCAATGGTTGTGTAGGCACTGCCAATGTGGGGAAGGGCATTGACGTAGTACAGGGGAGTAGTGAGTGAAAAGTGCGGTGACAAGCAGTGTTTCTCCCTAGGAGGACGAGCAAATCGCGTTATTTATCATAGTGCCATCGGTAACAGCTTGGAGGCGATCGCCCACCGCCAGATCTACCCATACGCTGAGGGTGCCCTCCTGTTCCCGGCCATTGGCTGCCAAATCACTGTGGCAGAGGTACAGGCGATCGCTCACCCGTGAACATAGATCCACCAGTAAATGCTCCAGACGTTCTGACTCCAATTGCCACACCCGTGCACTGGGACTCGCCGCCCCCTGCCGCAAAAAGATCGGCGCCTGCCAAAGGCATTGCAAGCCGCCATCCTGCCAACGCGGACTGCCGACATCTAACCAAAAATGCCAGCGATGAGCCAGCTGGGCACTGCGGTATTGAAATGTGGTGGCAAGGAGCACCCCTTGGGATTGCCGCAGGGGTGGAGCGGGATCAGCGGTTACAATTCCCCGCCGCAGTAGGGCGATCCATTCCCGTAGTCGCTCAGCCGTTGGCGTAGCTCGGTGTTCTGGGAGGTGATCATAAATTTGCCAGTAGGCGGCTGTGCCCTCAAGGAGCGATCGCAGGGGTGCCAATTCACTGGCTGTCAGGTTGTGTGGCCAGAGATAGCGTTGAATCGCCGCCTCTAGGAGATACACAGGCATTTGGCTAGGATCTAGCGTGCTCAGCCAATGACGCAAGTTCTCATAGGCGTCCGTGGCACGATGGCCAAAGCGATCCCAATGGCTGTACTGGGTTGTGCTCAGCAGTTCAGCTTTCTCCAGCCCCGGCTGAAAACAATAGCAAGAGAGCAGGCCTGCCCGCACAGGGTCAATCGCTCGCGGCAGCAAAACCGTTAACATCTCCGCAACCGCCGTTGCCTCTGGGATCATTCCCGTTCGCGGATAAACAAACAGCAACAGCGTCAAAAGGGCACGCACAAAGGGGGATTGAATCAGAGGGCGCTGCTCATTCCAGATCACCAAGGGAATGCCGCGTTTTTTTAGCTCAGTGCTAAAGACATGGCGGGCAACGCTATCTAAACCAGGGGCAAGGATGGCGATCTCGTTTGGTTGCACCATCCCTTGATGAATGGCGGTGGCGATCGTTGCAACCACTTCCTGCAACAGTTGCATCCGCGAAGTGGTTTGAATAGCCGCGATGTTTTCGGGCAGCGTGGCTTGGGGCGTAGTGAGGCGTTCTTGAATCTCAGTTTGGAGAGGGGTGTTGCCAAAAATCGTTTCGGCAGGGCAGGGTTGCTCAATGACGGTGGCTTGGTTTTTCAGGCTGAGAAACGCATCGGGATCAGCTCCCAGACCGAGACGGACAGCGCCAATGGGTTGGTGAGTCAGGACAATCTTGATCCCCTGTTGGTTGAAGCGGGCGATCAAATCCGCCATCACCGCTGGATAGTTGTGGGTGTTGTCAGCCAAAAGACACTGAAACCGTTGCCCCAAGGAGGCTTGGTATCGAGGATGGTCAAGGAGAACTCGGCCAAATAAATCCGTGGTGATGCCGTAGGTGAGAAGGCTGTGGGCAGTACACCAACTTTGCCACTGTTTCAGGGCAGTGACGATCGCCCCCACGGTTTCTGAAGGCATCTCAAGCGGATGATCCCAAATGAGTTGGGGTAGATCATCGAGGCTGAGGCGGGCAAAGGCAGCCAATTGAAAAATATCAAGCAGATGGCGAGTGGCGCGATCGCGATTTTCACTGAGGACAGCAAACGTCTGGTTGGCAAGCCAAGGCTGCCACAACCGCTGTGCCCATACCAACTCCGTTTCTGGTTTCAGACGCAAAGGGGGATGCGGATCAACGGCCTTCGCCTGCACCAGTAGTGGCCAAAAAAGTTCCACCTCATCCTGCATGAAGCCCACTGGCGTGGTGATATAAGGTCTGTAGCCACTGCCCAACTGTGACTCAATTTCCCGTTGGATGGCTTGGCGGCCTTCTACGCTATCCGTCAAAAAGAGGAGCGATCGCTCACGGGGAATCACGGACTTGTCCTGCCCGACCCACTGGGCAAATTCCCTTACCAGTGCACAGGTCTTGCCACTGCGACTACCGCCACTGATCCACTGCAACACCGCCACAAAAGCCTGCAAAGTCAATTTGCTACGATTCTATCTATCCTATCGATTTATTGCTGCTGCGGTAAGAGAACAATAGCAATGTCCAGCAACCCCTTTATTCGCCTCAGAGACTGGATCAAGCGTGCAGAGCAGTGGTATCGCACAACTCCGAACCGCGCCCTACAGGAAGCCTATGAAGCCGCTCTGAAAATTCGCGCCATCGAACTGGAACACTTTGACGGTCAACCCATTAGTCCCCTCAATCTACCCGTGGGAGAAGTCTCTAGCTATTTCGAGACAGAGCTAAAACAACTGCTAAAAACCATTCGTATGCGGATGATGGAGTTTCGCGCCAGCCGTCAAATTTTGCCCCTTGCTCCCCCCCAAAGCCCCCCCACTCCGGTCAATGGCAGTATGGATGACGCAACAGCAACCTATACGGTGACGGCTACCGTCAGTAGCACGACCGAGGAACCCAGCGTTTATGAAAAGCTGCGGGTGATTGATGCCACCCTCAACCGCTATAAACGGCAGCGTGAAAAGGAACTCAATGCCCTTGCCCGTCCCAGCCTCAGTCGCCAAGATCCCCAACAACGCCAGCAGGCGGCTGCCCTCGACAAAATTGAGGATGATTCCCTTTATCTCTCGGAATATATCAGTGATGATCTCACCGATGATTCCAAGCTGGACAGCAGCAGCTTTATTCCGCGCTCGATTTTGCGCACCGCCGATCGCTTTCGCCGTGAACTCAATTCCGATGAAACCACCGAAGCTGAAGTCGTTCGTGATTTTCGCACCTCAAAGCTGCGCACCCGTCTGGCGGTTCGTTTTATGCTCTTGCTGGTGATTTTGCCCCTGTTGACCCAGCAAATTTCCAAGGCACTGATTGTGAGTCCCTTGGTCAACCACTTTAAGGCGGTAGGGCAGATTGAACGCATCATTAACTCACAATTGGAAGACAACATTCTCGATGAACTGGCTCGCTTTGAAAATAAAATTCGCTTTGAAAGTCTGGTGAGCAATGTTCCTGTTTCTGCAGAGGAAATTCAAGCCCGCATCCGCGAGAAGGCGATCGAGCTATCCACGGAATACCAAAAGGAACTGATTGAACCCCTGAAAAACATCCTTTCCGATGCCTTGGGCTTTACGGTCTTTTTGGGCCTGGTGTTTACGGGTCAACGGCAACTGGCGATTGTCAAAGCCTTTTTGGATGAAGTGGTTTATGGCCTCAGTGACAGTGCCAAAGCCTTTATCATTATCTTGTTTACAGATGTATTTGTCGGATACCACTCCCCCCACGGCTGGGAAGTGTTGGTGAACAATGCCCTCGAGCACTTTGGCTTTCCGCGCAATGAGGACTTTATCAATATGTTTATCGCCACCTTTCCCGTGATGCTCGATACGGTATTTAAGTATTGGATTTTCCGTTATCTCAACCAGATTTCCCCTTCGGCAGTGGCCACCTACAAGAATATGAACGAGTAGTTAGGAGCGCACCACTGGCTGGAGAATGGGACAGATCCTGCCCTGTTGGAGTTGCGCGGGCGATCGCCAGCCGGAGAGGAGGCCTTGCAATTCCTGTTTAAGAATCTGCAACTGCTGAATTTGTGCCTCAATGGCCGCCAATTTTTCCTCTAACTTTTCCTTGATGTGATCACAGGGAATCTCACCGCGATCGTATACCTCAAGCAAGGCTTTGATGTCGCTCAGGGTGAGGCCAAGGGACTGGGCACGTTTGATAAAACTTAGGCGAGCAAAGACATCCTCAGCAAAGAGGCGATAGCCCCCACTGGTTCTGCCAACAGTTCGCAACAGCCCCAATTCCTCGTAATAGCGAATAGTCTTGACGGGCAGGCCACTACTGTGGGCAACGGTACCAATCAAGTAAGCGGCTGCATTCATGGCAGTTCTCCCAAGATCAGCAAGACAGCGATTTTAGAGAAGGGCACTTTAATTTTCTGCCATCGAGAGGCCAGATCACCACTTTCAGAAATTCAGCCATCTGCGCTATAATCATAAAGCTACGCGGATGTGGCGGAATTGGTATACGCGCACGTTTGAGGGGCGTGTGGCTTTGCCTTGCGAGTTCGAGTCTCGCCATCCGCATTTTTTTATGGGTGAATAAAGAAGGCGATCGCTAGCACGAGGTAAGTCATTATTAGCAGGACGCCCTCTAGCCAATTGCTGCGCCCATCACTACTAATGGAGTTAGTGATCGCGACAGCAGCCACAACTGCCAGCAGCTCAAAGAGGTTAAAGCTCAGGTTCATCTCCCGTTGTCCCAAGAGCCAGCCCACCAGCACAAGCACCGGCGCCACAAAAAGGATAATCTGCAAGCTAGACCCAATCGCCACCGCCACTGCCCCTTCCATACGATTATTGAGGGCAAACTTGATACAGGTGATGAACTCAACCACACTGCTGAAAATGGGAATGAGAAACACACCTGTAAACAATTGGGTCAACCCGATTTCACTAATGCTGTCCTGCAAACTATCCACGAGGATGTCGGAAACAAAGACCAGCAAAATCGTACCCACCAGCAGAATGGCAACGGGCACCTTGAGATTGACAGTGGGGGAGGGTTCCTGACCAGCGATCGTCTCATCCATCAGGTAGAGGTGACGATGGGTTTTCATAGAAAAGAGCAACATCAGACCGTAAAAAATCAGCAGCAAAATCGCCGACGCATAGGAGAAGTGATCAATCAAGTGAAGCGGCACACTGGGCGCCGCCGCCTGAATCGCGGTCGGGGTCATCAGCACAATCACCGATAGGGTGAGGGCAGAGGCATTAATGCGTGCCACAGGTGCTGAGAACTGCTGCTCTGGAAATCGGATGCCCCCAACAACAATGGCCAGACCCAATCCCAAAAGCAAATTGGCAATAATGGCACCGCTGAGACTGGCTTTTACCACCTCTGCCAGACCCTGACGCAGGGCGACAATGGCGATAATCATCTCAGTGACATTGCCAAAGGTGGCATTCAAGAGTCCGCCAAGGGCAGGGCCAATGACTTCGGCGATCGCCTCTGTGGAATTGGCAATCCCAGCCGCAAGGGGCACAATGGCGAGACCACTGAGGATAAAGCTCACCATTGGCGGCATTTTGACGATAAAGTTAAGGAGGGCAAGGGGCACAAAAATCAGTAGGCCCAGCAGAATTTTTTCCTGTGTTGTCATGGATCGATCCCCTTGAGCGAATCATCAACTGACTGTCTCCACCTCTCGGGAATTCGCTACTACGGCTATACGGGCGCCCTACCAGAGGAACAAATTCTCGGCCAGTGGTTTGAGATTGATATTAAGCTCTGGTTGGATATGGCACAAGCGGCGGCCAGCGATCGCCTCGAGGACACCCTTGACTATCGCCCCCTCTTGCAAGCCATCGAGCAGTTAATGCAGCAGCAACGCTTTCACTTAATTGAGACCCTAGCAGCAGCAATTATGAAACTGTGCCTAGCGCCCCCCCAAGTGCAGCGAGCTGCTGTGCGTGTAACCAAACTTGCCCCCCCCGTGCCCAATTTTACGGGTCAAATTAGTGTTGAAATGGTGCGCTGCCATGCCGAATCGCCTTAGCCAGTGCCAAAGTCTCTATTTGCGCAAGCATGCCGAAAACCCCATTGACTGGTGGCCGTGGTGTGATGAAGCCCTTGCCAAAGCAGCGGCAGAGGATCGGGTGATTTTTCTCTCGATTGGTTACTCCAGTTGCCACTGGTGCACTGTCATGGAGGGGGAAGCCTTTTCGGATCTGGAGATTGCCGCCTATCTCAATGCCCATTTCCTGCCGATTAAGGTGGATCGCGAGGAGCGACCCGATCTGGACAGTATTTACATGCAGGCACTGCAACTGATGACGGGTCAAGGAGGCTGGCCGCTCAATGTGTTCCTGACGCCGCAGGATCGCCGTCCCTTTTATGGTGGTACCTACTTTCCTGTGCAGCCGCGCTATGGCCGTCCGGGCTTTTTACAGGTGTTGCAGGCGGTGCGCCGCTTCTATGACCAAGAAAAGGACAAGCTCGCTGCCCAACAGGCCACGCTCTGGCAATATCTCGCTCCCCCCCCTGAGATGGGAGAAGCCGTCCCCTTGACTGAAGAACTCCTAAGGGCAGGGATTCGCCAAGTGACGCCGATTTTGCGCGATCGCCCCCAAGGTACTTGCTTTCCGATGATGCCCTATGCCCAAATGCTCCTACAGGGGCTGGCGTTTAGTCCCGATCCCCCAGAACTGTTGCAGCTGTGTCAGTTGCGGGGACACAACCTCTTGCGGGGGGGGATCTATGACCATGTGGGCGGTGGTTGGCATCGCTACACCGTGGATCCGCAGTGGACAGTGCCCCACTTTGAAAAAATGCTCTACGACAATGGCCAAATTGTGACCTATCTAGCGCGGCTGTGGCAGCAGGGCGATCGCGCCCCCCAGATTCCCGCTGCAATTGCCCAAACAATTCAATGGCTTGATCGCGAAATGACGGCCCCTGAGGGGTACTTCTATGCAGCACAGGATGCCGATAGCTTTATCAGTGCCAATGATCCTGAACCCGAGGAGGGCGCCTTTTATTGCTGGCAATATGCAGAGCTAGAGCAGACCCTAACCCCAACGGAATTGGCACAACTGCAAGCCCACTTTGACATCTCTCCCAGGGGCAACTTCGAGGGCAAGATTGTGCTCAAGCAAGTGCGCCCGCCGGCGAATCCTGAGGTGCTAGCACCGATTCTGCGTAAATTCTTTGCTCGCCGCTATGGTGCCGATACGCCCATGGATCAACCCTTTCCCGTGGCCACGGATAATGCAACCGCAAAGGGACAGGCTTGGCCGGGACGGATTCCGCCGGTCACTGATACAAAAATGATTTTGGCTTGGAATAGCCTGATGATCACTGGCTTAGCAACGGCAGCCCAAGTCTGGAGAGAGCGCACCTACTGGCAGCGAGCGGCTAAAGCGGCACAATGGCTCCACGAGCATCAATATCAAGAAGGCAAACTCTACCGCCTCAACTATGGCGGCACCGTGGCCGAAGTGGCGCAGGCCGAGGATTATGCCTACTGGATCCAAGCCCTGCTTGCCCTGCATCAAGCCAGTTTAGCGGTGGGGGAGGCGGCTCAGCCGTGGTTGGAATTGGCCACGCAGTATCAAACCCTCTTTGATCAGGAATTGGCGGCAACAGAGGGGGGCTACTACAATGCACCGGAGCGCGCCGATTTGATTGTGCGCCAGCGGGAAGGTCTCGATAATGCTACACCTTCTGCGAATGGGGTGGCGATCGCCAACTTGGTGCAACTCTTTTTGCTTACAGAGAATCCTGCCTACCTCGAACAGGCAGAAAAGGGATTGCGTTTCTTTAGCCCGTTGATGAAGGAGTCTCCCCAGAGTTGTCCGAGCCTTTTGGCGGCGTTGCAGTGGTATCTACGTCCTGTCTGTGTGCAAGCGCGGCCTGATCAGGTTACAACCCTCTGGGAGCGCTACTTGCCAACGGCTGTCCTCAAAGTTCGCGATGACCTCGAGCCAGTCGCCCTTGTCTGTGAAGGCTTGCGCTGCCGCGAACCGGCACTGACCCCCACCCAACTACAACAACAACTGGATAATCTCTATGGCTGAAGCGTTGCGTCGTACGCCCCTCTATTCCCTGCATCAAGGGGCACGGTTTACCCCCTTTGGCGAGTGGGAGATGCCCTTGCAGTACAGCAGCATTTTGCAGGAACACCAAGCGGTGCGGCAGCGGGTGGGGATGTTTGATATTTCCCACATGGGCAAGTTTCTGCTGCGCGGTTCTGAGGCGATCGCGGCACTCCAAGAACGGGTACCCACCAATCTCAGTCGTCTCCAGCCCGGCCAAGCGAAATACACCGTTCTCCTGAATGAGGCCGGGGGCATTGTCGATGATGTCATTCTCTACATAGGCGAGGGTCAAGTGCGTTGTATTGTCAATGCAGCCACCACTGCCAAGGACTGGGCATGGTTGCAGACGTATTTACCCGCCAGTATTGAGTTCATTGATGAGTCAGCGACACAGGTACTGATTGCCCTTCAAGGCCCTGCCGCGACAGCGACCTTAGCTCCCCTGTGCGATCGCCCCCTAAATGACCTCAAGGCCTATCGCCATGCTCAAGTGAACCTGCTGGAACAGCCCGCTTGGATTGCGCGTACGGGCTACACCGGCGAAGACGGTTGGGAAATTCTTGTGGCACCAGAATTGGGGCAACAGTTGTGGCAAACCCTGCTGGCGGCGGGTGTGACTCCCTGTGGCTTGGGGGCGCGGGATACCCTGCGCTTGGAGGCGGCCATGCTCCTTTACGGCCAAGACATGGATGAGCAAACCACCCCCCTAGAGGCGGGTCTCGATTGGCTGATTGATTGGCAAAAGCCCGATTTTGTGGGTCGTGCGGCTCTCTTAGCCCAAAAGCAGCAGGGGATTGAGCGGCAATTGGTGGGGTTAGAACTGGTGGGCAAAGGCATCGCTCGCCACAGCTATCCTATCTATGCGGGGGCACAGGCTGTGGGGGAGGTTACCAGTGGCACCCTATCTCCCACCTTGGGGAAGGCGATCGCCCTTGGCTATGTCTTTCCAGAGTTTGCCCACATCGGTCGGGAACTGGCGGTACAGGTGCGCGATCGCCAAGTCCCAGCCGTGGTGGTTCCTCGCCCCTTCTATCGCCGTCCTCGGTAGCCGCTGCAATTCCGCTAAAATTTGATTCATCAGTCGTAAAGTGCAACGAATGCTGGAAATTTGCCCTCGCTGTGGTGCTCGTTTAGGAAAGCCCTTGTCCTCTGGCCGCCAAGTGTGTAGTGCCTGCGGTTGGAGTACAGTGGTTATTGAGCGATCGCCGCCACCGCCCCCCACGGGATTACCCCTGCTTTTGAGTCAAATCGGGCGGTTGGTCAAGCGTTTTTTCCAGTATCTAGGAGGACAACTGCAACGCTTGTGGCGATCGCTGACCGCTCGTTCGCAGCAGCAACAACCGCGCCGCAATCTCTGGGAAAGCCTCGTCACCAAGCTCAAACACCTCGAGGAAAAAATTCCCACCGGTGATCCCAGTAAGGAGTGGCTGACTCCTGAAGAGGCCTTTCAACTCTTGGGCGGCAACCCAGATAACCCCAACTCCAAGGTGAGTACCCTCGATGGCAAGCGGCGGATTGGCTTATCGGCCTTTCGGCGACTGGTGAATACCGCCGAATATGCGGATTTTGGCTTTCAATACTCTAGCGATCGCCACCTGAAAAATTTACCCTATTTGCGCCGTCTGCCTCGCCAACCCTAGGGCGATCGCAAACCGAGAATAATCTGCCACTCCTGTTCGGTGACCGGTTGTACTGAGAGACGGCAGCCCTTTTGCAACAGCAGCATCCCCTCTAGGCCGGGCGTTTGCCGCAGTTCTGGAAGTGTAATTGGCGGTGAAAAATCGCGGCGATACTGAATATCCACCATGAACCAGCGGGGATTGTCAGGCGTGCTTTTGGGGTCAAAGTAGCGACTGTCCGGATCCCAAGCAAAGTGGTCGGGATAGGCGGCCTTGACGACTTCGGCAATGCCCATGATGGCTGGTGGGTTGGCATTACTGTGGTAAAAGAGCACGCGATCGCCCACCTGCATGTGATCGCGGATAAAATTGCGAGCTTGGTAGTTGCGTACCCCTTCCCAACAGGTGGTTTGTTGTGGGGCTGCCTGCAAATCCTGCCAAGAAAAAACGCTTGGCTCTGACTTCAGTAACCAAATCCCTGCCATCAAAGATTCCGCAATGGTTAAGTTTAGAGGTCTGCCGTGCCCAAGCTACAGCGTAGCAAATCCTCAACGGTTGCACAGTAGGGAGTTAGCCCCAAGGTTTGAGGATTAAGCACGGTGTCATAGGTGAAGTTACGATAGTTCAAGCAAAAATAATCCCACGGCGACATTTGCACTCGAAATACCCGCACAAAGAAGTTGATCACTGGCAGCGTCAAGGGGACTTGCAAATAGATGGGCAGCTTTGCCGCAGCGCACAACTGCGCCAACATCTCATTGACAGTAATTGGCGGGTTACCCAGAGCCACCCGACGCGGTACGGGATACTCAGGATGCTGCAACAGGTAGAGAACCACTTGGGCAATATCGCGGGCATGGACAAAGTGAAAACTGGCATCAGCACGGAAAAAGCGAGCCAACCACAGCCACTTGAGCACTTCGCGCATGCCCTCAGTGATGAACGAGGGTCGCTTGCCATCGGCGCCACCACCAAAGACCATCGTGGGAAACAGTTCAATCACGCGATCGCCCACCGGCAACTGCTCAATGGCATGGAGACACTCATACTTAGAGCGAATATAATCCGTTCCCAAGGTGCCTGCTTCCGGCAGCGGTTCCATTTGATGATTGAGGATACTTGCCGTTGAAAAATAAAAGACCCGCTGGCAGCGTTGCGGATCCAGTTGCTTGAGGAGATGGCAGGTTTGCTCGTAGTTGATGGCAAAGACATTATTCCCTCCCCAAGCGGTTGCCGTTAGGATCGCAAGATCGAGGGTGGGCAGTAGCGGTTCCAAGGGGGTCAAATCCATGAGATCCGCCTGAATCACGTTCACCCCGGCCCTTTGGTGAGGATCAATCTGCAACCGTGCTGGATCCCGCACCAGCAAAAAGAGTTCATGATCCGTCTCTTGGATCAGCGCCTCAGCGATGTACTGGCCAATGCAACCACTGGCACCCGTGATTAAGATGCGCATTAGCCGAGGGACTTCACCAGATCAAAGAGAAAACCCACATTCTCCTCAGGGGTTCCTTGGAGAACGCCATGGCCAAGGTTAAAGATATATTTGCCCTTGCGACCCGCTTCGATAATGGCTAGCGCTCGTTCCTTGAGCACTGGCTGGGGGGCAAAGAGCGTAACGGGGTCTAAATTCCCCTGCAGACCGACACTGGCAGGAAACTGCTGGCGAATCGTGCCAATGTCCACAGTCCAGTCAAGGCTGACAATATCTGCCCCAGTTGCTGCCATGCGATCGACCACTGCGGCACTGCCATTGATATAGAGGATGATTGGCACATCGGGATAGACGGCTTTGACCTGCTGAACCACCTGCTTTTGGTAGGGGAAGGCAAAGGTATCGTAGTCCTGACGGCTGAGTTGACCCGCCCACGAATCAAACAGTTGCACCACTTGGGCACCACAGTCAATTTGATAGCACAGGTAGTCGGCAATGGCAGTGGCCAAATGGTTTAAAAACTTGTGGAGCAACTCTGGCTCACGGTAGGCCATAGTTTTGATTTCAATGTAGTCCTTGGAGCTTTTGCCCTCAATGGCATAGGCGGCAAGGGTCCAAGGGGCACCGGCAAACCCCAGCACCGTGGCGCGATCGCCCACCTCTTGGCGCAGGGTCGAGAGAATTGGACGAATAAAAGGACAGGCTACTTCCGGTTCCAAGGGATGGAGTTGTTGCACCTGCTCAAGGGTACGGATGGGTGGATCAATGATCGGCCCTTTACTCTCGACAATGTCAAAGGGAATACCAATCCCCGGCAAGGGCGTGAGAATATCCGAAAAGAGAATCACACCGTCGGGGGCAAAGGCACGAAAGGGTTGGAGTGAAATTTCAATGGCCAGTTCGGGGATTTCCGATCGCTCACGAAACGAGGGATAGCGATCGCGCAGGTCACGGTAGACCTTCATGTAGCGTCCAGCTTGCCGCATCAACCAAATGGGGGGACGCTCAACACTTTCACCACGGGCAGCACGTAGGAGTAAAGGGGTGGTCATCCTAAAATGTGTAATTCCAATCGTTTTCAATGGCTCTGGAAGACTCGCTCAGCAAGCCCTATTGAGTCAGGTGTTGCCTGCGATTCACAGAGTTTAACCCTACAATCATACCCTAGGGGGCGATCGCTCCCACACCTCAGAGGAAAATTCCCTTGCTTTACCACGCGCGGGGCTGAAACTGGGCATCATTGAGAATGATCACCCCATCCCCCGACTGTGCCAACACAAATAGACCCTGCCGATAGGCATAGCGAGCCACCTCAGGCGGCACAATCATCCCCGCCACGGCTCCCAAGAGTTTTGTACCCCGATACTGATGGGCCAAACGGCGAAATTTGGCAATCCGCTCTAGGTGTTCATCCACATCACTTTGGCTGAGCTTGGTTTTCACCTCAACGAGAACGGCTTCATCGGTGTTAACGACCAACAGATCAATCTCTAGGCTCTCGTTCCCATCTTGGAGAATCACATCGCTGTAGAGTTGAGAGACAGCAATGCCCCGACTCTGAAATAAGCGCAGCACGGCTGGACGTACTTGCCATTCCACAAATTCCCCAAGACGGTTGCCCAGTTTGCCAATTTGTTGGTTAAGTTGGCGAGCTTCTTCTCGCAGTAACCGTTCAGTCTCTTGAAAACGCCGCTCAGTTTCTTGAAATCGGCGTTCTGTTTCCTTTTGAGCTTCCAGCAGCTCTCCCAATAACCGCCAAACATCCTCAGGGGTATGGGCTTGTGTCATGATCTTGGTCGGGTTTTCTAGGCTACAGCTAACCCTCTCATCATAGCCTAGGAGGCGCTCAGAGAATTTCCATCATAAACTGCGCAAGGGCACTGCCACTGTGCTTTACCACGCGCGGGGCTGAAACTGCAGGTCGTTGAGAATTGCCACGCCATCTCCCGACTGCGCCAACACAAATAGACCCTGCCGATAGGCATAGCGAGCCACCTCAGGCGGCACAATCATCCCCGCCACGGCTCCCAAGAGTTTTGTGCCCCGATACTGATGGGCCAAACGGCGAAATTTAGCAATCCGCTCTAGGTGTTCATCCACATCACTTTGGCTGAGCTTGGTTTTCACCTCAACGAGAACGGCTTCATCGGTGTTAACGACCAACAGATCAATCTCTAGGCTCTCATTCCCATCTTGGAGGATCACATCGCTGTAGAGTTGGGAGACAGCAATGCCCCGACTCTGAAATAAGCGCAGCACGGCTGGACGTACTTGCCATTCCACAAATTCCCCAAGACGGTTACCCAGTTTGCCAATCTGTTGGTTAAGTTGGCGAGCTTCTTCTCGCAGTAACCGTTCAGTCTCTTGGAAACGGCGGTCAGTTTCTTGAAAACGCCGCTCAGTCTCCTGAAATCGACGTTCTGTTTCCTTTTGGGCTTCCAGCAACTCCCCCAATAACCGCCAAACATCTTCAGGGGTGTATGCTTGTGTCATTGACTTGATTATTGACTTGATTATTGACTTGATTGAGGATTGCCGCCAAGCTCAGGTATTTTCTATACGATCATAGCCTAGGGAATAGAACCCATGAATGATCCACTACTCGCACAATTTCTAAACCTCAGCCGCTGACAAACAGGAACCTGCATTCATGCCCAAACTATACTTACTGCGCCCAAGATGCGGCCACCCGTGTCATTTTTGGCGTCCTCAAGCAGGCCATTGCCCTTGGCGGTTGCAGCATATTTTGCCCATTGAGCGCAGAGGTGCCTTTTTGCAGGCACTGGTCAATCCCTGATTAGCGTGATAGATTCGGGTAAATCCGCAGCCGCCGATTCGGCTCTTCACCAAAGCTACAGGAGGTCAACTGGTAGTGCTCAATCAACTCATGTTGCATTCGCCGAATGTTGGCCGATCGCGGGAGTAGCTCCACCACTTGACCCTTGGGAATCACAATTTCTTCCACAGCTAAACGCGCCTCCTCAAGGGCTTCCAATTCATCATCGCTGCCCGTTGGACTAAAGAGGGAGAGATCTGCTGACTCGGCTGGACTGGGGTCTTCCATGCCAAGCAAATGCCGTAACCCCCGCACAATTTGCGCCATACTATTTGTCTTAATGGCATGGACGGGGAGATGGTGAATATGGGCAAGGTGCCGCAGCTTGCTTTCCCCCTTGAGATGGGAGCGCAGCGTCAAAATCACATCCGCTTGATCAATATCCTTAGTGACAATAATGGGTAGGTTGAGAGTGCGAATGGCTTGCTCTAAATGATGGCGGCTGACGGCATAGGGAAAGACGTGGAGGGGGAGTTCTTCGCCATTCGGCCCAACCGTGGGGGCATCCAATGTGGCTTCGAGCAGTTGGGCAAAGTTGGCTCGCAGAGGTTCTTTGTTGGCATCGACGACGGGTAGCATCTGGCCACTCTCACGCCAAGAGGGACGCTGAGGCACAGATTTGACCTCCGATCGCTGGGAAGGAGGCTCAGGACGACTAATCACCACTGAGCCATCGGCAGCAACACTGCGAATTTCAGGTGAGGGTTGGCGACCCCGCAGTAGGAGATCCACACTGGCGGCCACATCGAGATGCACAACCCAGCGATCGCGCTCCAGCATTTCCACTGCCATTTGAAACGTGGGTGGAGCTTTGCGTTCAAGAACACTCTTTTGGGTGCCGCGCCGCCGTGCTTCTTCATCCCCAAGGGTGACCGATTGAATGCCCCCCACCAAATCCGCGAGGGTCGGGTTTTTCATCAGGTTCTCAATTTGGTTGCCGTGGGCAGTACCAATCAGTTGTACCCCCCGCTCGGCGATCGTCCGTGCAGCAAGCGCCTCTAGCTCTGTGCCAATTTCATCAATGACAATCACCTGCGGCATGTGGTTTTCCACCGCCTCAATCATCACCTGATGCTGAAGTTCCGGACGCGCCACCTGCATTCGTCGTGCCTTGCCAATCGCTGGATGGGGAATATCACCGTCGCCCGCAATTTCATTAGAGGTGTCAATAATCACTACCCGTTTGTGCAACTCATCGGCCAAGACGCGGGCAATTTCCCGTAGTGCCGTTGTTTTACCAACACCGGGGCGACCTAAAAGCAAAATAGACTGGCCACTTTCGACCAAGTCGCGAATCATACCAATCGTGCCAAAGACGGCTCGCCCCACCCGGCAGGTCAAGCCAATAATCGTTCCTTGGCGATTGCGCAGGGCACTAATGCGGTGCAGCGTACGCTCAATCCCAGCGCGATTGTCACCACTAAACTCACCCACCCGATCCACGGCATATTGCAACATCTCACGGCTGACGGGCGTCTCGGCAAGGTATTGGGTGCTGTGGATAAACCGTGCTTCCGGCAATCGCCCCAAATCGAGAACGATTTCTAAGAGTTCTTCCCGCTGTGGATGATCGGTGAGGGACTGTCCAAGGGGCGGCGGTAGGATCGCCAATAATTGATCGAGATCGTCAGTGACTTGGCGTTGTCCAGCAGTCAATTCAACCATAGGGTACAGAGGGTGACGGGACAGATTTCAAAGGAGACACAAGGGTAGCTGCTTCAGCAACAGCCGCTGCAAGGACGGCAGGAACAGTTTGCCAGGGTTGGTCGGCGATCGCGTGGAAAGGGGCAAGGCGTTTGCGAGCATAACTACCATAGGCAACACCAGCAATTCCCTGTGGATCTAGCAATCCCATTGCCCTGAGTTTAGCAACCGTATGGCCATTTGTGCCGCCCGCCAACTGCACAAATCCGGGTAAATTTGCCCCTAAAATGGCTTGACCCAATTGAATGGTGGCTCGTGTTGCACCATCGCCAATATCGCCACTCATGGGACGACCATCCGCCTGCCAAATGAGGGCACACTGCAACGGTTGAATCTGCCCATTGATCCAGCGCAAATAGTCAATTACTCCCTCGCCTTGGGGACAACTGATGGCTAGCACCTGTAAATAGCGCACCCAAGGCCGCACTCGCTGCCAAAGCTGGGTAAAGGCACTGTAGCGCTGGGGTTGGGTGTGGATTTCTAGGGCTTGAATGGTGCCTTGGGCAATGAGGGGAGTGATCTGCTCAAACACCGCTGGCTGCTCATAGGTGGAAATCAAACCCAAGGGGCACAGGGGTAAACAGCGGCCACAACCATAACAGCGATCGCGCACCACCCCCTGCACCTGTTCATCAAAGCGAATGGCGGCAGCAGGACAAATGCGTTCACAGGGGCGATCGCACCTTGGGGGACAGCGACTCGGATCAAACGTGGCCTTACGAAAATGCGGGTCAGCCCCATCATTAATACTCACCATCAGCAGGGGGCGAGTGGCCCCAAGGCTTGCCGCAACTGTCAAAGCGTGATTAGCCGCGTAAATCACGGCAGGGTCGGCGGCCACATCAATACAATCAGCCCCTGCCAGTGCATAGGCCAACGTCAAGTTATAAATTTGGGCAACATCTTGGAAACTGGCACCGTTAATGAGTTTGAACCAACGATGTGCCGCTAAAGCCGCTAGGGGGGCAGCAAAATTAACCATAAATATATTTTATGCGTTTTCAGGATTCAGCGTCGTCGTGACTCATCATCCGTTGTAGGGCTTGCAGGCCTTTTTTAATCTGGCGAGAAACTGTGACCGCACTTAGACCCAAGAGTTCAGCAGTTTCTTTTTGACTCAAATCGTGCAAAAAGACAAATTCCAGAATCTGACAGGTGCGGGCTTCTAGTTTTTGCAGACACTGCTGCAAACGAATGCGATCTTCTTGGGCGAGTTGAAAACTTTGGTACCGTTGATCGGGCACGATGTCACCGAGGGAAACGGCATCTTCCTCACCCTCAAAGGCGGGGGCATCTAGGCTGACCGGGGTGGTGTGGTAGTTGGCAAATTTTGCCGCTTGCCATTCTTCAAGGGGGACATCGAGCGCTTGGGCAATTTCGTTATCGGTGGGGGGGCGATGCAGTTGTTGGCGGAGTTCTTGAATCACCCGCTTTCCTTGGCTTTGGAGGGTTTGCCAACGGCGGGGGACGCGAATTTGCGGACTTTTATCCCGCAGGTAGTGTTGAATCTCACCGCGAATGTAGGGAATGGCAAAGGAACTGAAGGCCACTCCCTTACTTGGATCAAAGCGTTCAATGGCGTGAATGAGGCCAAGGGTGCCCACTTGCATCAGGTCGTCAAAGCTTTCTTGGGTGCACTGTACCCAGCGATGGGCTTCCTTGCGTACCAGTCCCATGTTCAACTCGACAAGGCGATTCCGCAATTCGCGTGCAGGGTTGTCTTGGTATGCCTGCAACAGCGAGAGGGTGGAATGCTTGAGGTCAGTATTGGCTGTCGTGCTGAACATAGAACACACCGTACCTTAAATCCCCCACAGCTTCAAAATGAGCAGATCAATGAGCACATCCTACGGTCTTCTTGGGTTATTGAACAACAACTTAAATAGATACCTGAACTAGATATCAACTGCGACTATGAAATCGCCTATTCTTACGATTCCACATCTAGTATGGCAAGGCATCCGTAGTTTCCCTGTGATCTCGACCACAGGTTAGGTTAAATTTTGCTAAATGTTGTTCCTTAGGTTCGCAGACTACCGAGGGCGATCGCGCCCCACAATGCAGTTCCCAAGCCAATGCGATACCAGATAAAGACCCAAGTGGAATGGCGTTGCAGGAATCGCAGCAGCCAAGCGATCGCCAAATAGGAAAAAAACATGCTCGAGAGTGTGGCAATCACAAGAGGAATAAACAGCGTCCCCTCATCAAAAACATCTTTGGCTTGGACAAGGGTGGCGATCGTCAGTGTGGGAATGCCCAACAGAAAAGAAAAGCGCGCCGCTGTTTGCCGCTCCAGCCCTAAAAATAAAGCTGTTGTTAGCGTGGAGCCTGAACGCGAAGCCCCCGGCAGCAGGGCAATCATCTGGCCACAACCCACTAGAAAGCCATCTAAAATGCCAATGTCTTGATAGGTGCGTTTGCGGGAACCCCATTTTTCTGCGAGTCCCAAAAGAATTGCCATGGCGATCGCCATCGTGGCAATGATCTGAGGCCGATCCAACTCAACTTTGGCCCATTTCAGAAGAAGTCCTGCCGCTAGTGCGGGAATCGTGCCCACCGTGATCCCAACCAACAGTTTCCATTCTTCCCGCTGCCAATCCCGCTGTTGCCATGCCTGCCAAGCCCCTTGGACAATTTGGCGAATATCCTGCCAGAAATAGCCAAAAACCGCGATCACGCTACCAAATTGCATCGCATCTAGGGCAGTTTTATGCCAGACACTTTTCCACCCCAAGAGGTCACTAAAGAGAATCAAGTGAGCGGTACTGCTAATGGGCAAGAACTCTGTAATACCTTGCACGAAGCCGAGGATGACTGCTTGCAGCCAGAGAATAATATCCACGTTTCTGTCTCACCTTTGCAACCTCACCATCTTGCCATGAGTCGGTGAACAGGCTATCCTCGCCAAGATGTTGTAATAGATTGTAGAAACAGTCTTCTTAAACGCAGCAGCACTGTTTTGCCAGTTAGGCGTGTATGTCGGGTAACTTAGAAGCCGTTGAGCGGGAAATTTTAGGGTTACAGGGGATGCTATTGGCCGCCTTGGCGGAAATGCGTCAGCTTTATGATGTTTATCTAGAAATGCTCGCCCCCATTGCCCGCCAGCAGTTGATCACCGTCAGTTATCAGGTGTGCACTCAAGTCTTTCCAGAGAAATTTTTGACCCTTGAAGACCCAGAGCGACAGGACCTTCAGCGTCAGATTGTTGAACTGGCGATCGCCTTGGAAACCACAATTTTAGGCCTACAGCCCCGTCGCCAAGAAGACTCAACTGCAAGGCAAGAGGCGACGAATGGGGAAGAAGACGCAACCAAGGAACAGGAACCCCCCTCCCTATCGGAGCAATTGAGCCAAGTTCTTTATCAAAGTTCGCTCAAGATGAACCATCTACTGCAACGGGCGGCTATCTTACCGCCTGCCCCAATCGCGGTCATTTTAGAGATTGCCAGTAAGGCGGAAAATCGTCCCCTTGGGCGGATTCCCCATTTGTTGACGATGATGCTAGATGAGCAGAAACTACAAGAGGAGGGCGAAGAGGAGCGAGACACCAGTGAGTCCCCAAGGGAATCTTCCAGTCATCACCCCATGGCAGCCATTTACCTGCAACTTGAGGAACTGGAGTTTCAGCATCCTCCCCTCGGCAATCAGCGCAGTCAAATTCGCCAACTGGAAGCACGTCTGGCCACCCTCCAGAAGCAACTGCATAAAAAACAGCGGCAATATCTGGTTCTCAAGGCCAGTCGGGCATGGTGGCAAACGTGGAAAGCCAATGAAGCCGCAGACGCGACCGCCAGTGTCCCCGAAGCAATGGATGGTGAGCAATAGGGAAGGAGGCCTGCTGTGTCCCTTGACTGGCCACGCCTACAACGCGCCCTTGCCATTGAAACAGAGCGGGGTTTTTGCAACCTTCAGGGCAATACCTATCGGTTTAATGAGTATTTACACGCAGCGTTAACGCAAGCCCCTCTGCAACAACTCCCCCTTCAGGTGCGCGATCGCTGGCAGGAAACGGCGGCAGCCTATGCCCACTACAACGATCTCTCCCCCAGCCAACGACAACACCTCGTGGTGAAAACGCGCCAACTGCTCCACGATGTCCACAAACAACTCACAAGTCCGCCCCCGCGCCCCCGTCCCCTCGATCAAGCGCTCAAAACAGTGAATGGGATTGGTGAGCGCACTGCGGCGAAACTGGAAAAACTCGGGCTTTATACGGTTGCGGATCTCATTTACTACTTCCCCCGCGATCACATTGACTATGCCCGCCAAGTGCCGATTCGGCAACTCCAAGCTGGGGAGACCGTCACCCTTGTGGGTAAAGTCCGCCGTTGCAACTGTTTTACCAGTCCCCGCAATGCCAAGCTGACGATCTTAGAAATTGTTCTTCAAGATCGCACCGGGCAAATTCGCCTGAGTCGCTTCTATGCGGGTGCCCGCTATGCCCAACGGGGGTGGCAAGAGCAGCAAAAACGCCTCTATGCCCCCCAGACCATCGTTGCTGCCTCTGGCCTCGTGAAACTGACGAAGTATGGCCTTACCCTTGAAGATCCGCAGTTGGAAGTGCTGGATCATGCTGGGGCAGAAATAGACTCCCTCACCATTGGCCGTATTGTGCCGGTCTATCCCTTAACGGAGGGAGTATCTCCCGATGTGATTCGCCGTGCGGTCGATCGCGTTCTGCCCTTGGTGCAGGGCTATCCTGATCCCCTACCGCAGGCGCTGCGCCAACGTCATCAACTCATGCCCCTAGATACGGCGCTGCGTCACATTCACTTTCCGCCAGATCAAACGCAACTGAGTCTGGCACGGCGGCGGCTGATTTTTGATGAATTCTTTTACCTGCAACTGGGGTTACTGCAACGGCGGCGCCAGCAGCAACAGCAGGCCAGTGCCCCCCTCAATCCCCAAGGGGAACTGATTGAGCAGTTTTACCAAGGGCTGCCCTTTCAACTCACAGGGGCGCAGCAGCGGGTGGTGGCCGAAATTTTGGCAGACTTAGAGCGATCGATTCCCATGAATCGCCTTGTCCAAGGAGATGTGGGGTCCGGCAAAACCGTTGTTGCCGTGATTGCCCTATTGGCGGCAGTGCAGTCCGGCTATCAAGGGGCACTAATGGCACCCACAGAGGTTCTGGCAGAGCAGCACTATCGCAAGCTCTTGGAATGGCTCACCCCTTTGCATGTGCCGGTGGAATTGCTCACAGGATCGATACGTACAGGCAAGCGCCGCCAGATTCTGGATCAATTGGCAACGGGGGAATTGCCGGTGCTGGTGGGCACCCATGCCCTGATCCAAGAGGGGGTGACGTTTCAGCAGTTGGGTCTGGTGGTGATTGATGAACAGCACCGCTTTGGGGTGGCACAACGGGCAAAGCTGCAAGCCAAGGGACTCCTGCCCCATGTGTTGACCATGACGGCGACACCGATTCCCCGCACGCTTGCCTTGACCCTCCATGGAGATTTGGATGTGAGTCAAATTGATGAATTGCCCCCCGGTCGGCAGCCGATTCAAACCACGGTGTTGGGACGGGGCGATCGCTCCTGCGCCTACAATTTAATCCGCCGTGAAGTGGCCCAAGGGCGGCAAGCGTACATTGTCTTACCTTTGGTTGAGGAATCGGAAAAACTGGATCTGAAATCCGCCATTGCCGAGCACGAGCGATTACAAACGGAGGTTTTTCCCAATTTTCGCGTCGGGCTGCTCCACGGTCGCATGGCATCGAGTGACAAGGATGCCACGATTCAAGCCTTTGCCAAGGGGGAATTGGATATTCTGGTGGCTACCACGGTGGTTGAGGTGGGGGTAGATGTCCCCAATGCCACGGTGATGCTCATTGAACATGCTGAACGCTTTGGCCTATCCCAACTCCATCAACTGCGGGGGCGGGTGGGGCGGGGTGCCCAACAATCCTATTGTCTGCTGCTCAATAGTTCTCGCAATGATGCTGCCAAGCAACGGCTGAATGTGCTGGCGCAGTCTCAGGATGGCTTCTTTATTGCAGAGATGGATCTGCGGCTGCGCGGTCCGGGGGAGGTTTTGGGGACGCGGCAATCGGGATTACCGGACTTTGCCCTCGCTAGCCTCGTTGAGGATCAAGATTGCCTAGAGGCGGCGCGATCGGCGGCCAGTGAACTGATCGCCCAGGATCCTGAGTTACGGGGCTATCCTCTGCTGCAAGCAGTTCTCCAGCAACGGCGCGATCGCCTGCTTGAGGGCATGATGAACTAATACTCCCCCTTTGGGAGGGATATGTTAAATTTAGTTAAGAACCTGATAAAAAGCGCCGCCAATGAAAGTCTCTTGGAAAACTGTTCTCCTTTGGTCAATCCCCCTACTGCTCATGGGGGTTCTCCTCTGGCAGGGGGCGAGCAACTTTATGCTCAATCAAAGTCAGCCTCCTCTGAATACCGCCAGTACGCGCATGAGCTATGGGCGATTCCTCAACTATTTAGATGCGGGTCGCATTAGTAAAGTGGACATTTTCGATAATGGTCGCACCGCCATTGTGGATGTCTCTGATCCGGAACTGATTAACGGTCGCCCCCTGCGGGTACGGGTAGATATGCCGGGGACGGCTCCAGAAGTCATTAGTAAACTGCGGGAGCAGCACGTAGAAATTGATGTCCATCCCGCTCGCAATGATGGTGCCCTGTGGGGACTCTTGGGTAATTTACTCTTCCCCGTCTTGCTCTTGGGAGGACTCTTTTTCCTCTTCCGCCGCTCCAGCAACGTGCCCGGAGGCCCAGGTCAGGCGATGAACTTCGGTAAGTCTCGCGCCCGCTTCCAAATGGAGGCCAAAACGGGTGTCATGTTTGACGATGTTGCTGGTGTCGATGAAGCCAAGGAAGAACTACAAGAGGTGGTCACCTTCCTGAAGAAGCCCGAGAAATTTACAGCGGTGGGTGCTCGCATTCCCAAAGGGGTTCTCCTAGTAGGTCCCCCCGGCACGGGGAAAACGATGCTCGCCAAGGCGATCGCGGGTGAGGCAGGGGTACCCTTCTTCTCCATCTCGGGTTCAGAATTTGTCGAGATGTTTGTTGGTGTTGGTGCCTCCCGCGTCCGGGACTTGTTCCGCAAGGCCAAGGAAAATGCTCCCTGTCTCATCTTTATTGATGAAATTGATGCTGTGGGTCGCCAACGCGGGGCTGGCATTGGCGGCGGTAACGATGAGCGGGAGCAAACCCTCAACCAACTGCTGACCGAAATGGATGGCTTTGAGGGGAATACCGGCATCATCGTGATTGCGGCAACCAACCGTCCGGATGTCTTGGATGCGGCTCTCCTGCGTCCGGGTCGCTTTGACCGACAGGTGGTGGTGGATGCGCCGGATATTAAGGGTCGCTTGGCGATTCTCAAGGTGCATGCCCGCAACAAGAAATTGGCGCCCGAAGTTTCCCTTGAGGCGATCGCTCGCCGTACCCCCGGCTTTACGGGTGCCGATTTGGCCAACCTCCTCAATGAAGCGGCGATTCTCACGGCCCGGCGGCGGAAACCCGCGATCACAATGCTGGAAATTGACGATGCCGTGGACCGGGTTGTTGCTGGTATGGAGGGCACACCGCTGATTGACGGCAAGAGCAAGCGCCTCATCGCCTACCACGAAGTGGGTCATGCCATTGTCGGTACGCTGCTCAAGGATCACGATCCTGTGCAAAAAGTGACATTAGTGCCTCGTGGTCAAGCCCGTGGCCTGACTTGGTTCATGCCTTCAGAGGATTCCGGATTGATCTCGCGATCGCAACTGATGGCGCGGATGGCTGGTGCCTTGGGCGGTCGGGCTGCTGAATACGTCGTCTTTGGCGATGCTGAAGTCACGACTGGTGCTGGCAATGACCTGCAGCAAGTGACAGCGATGGCACGGCAAATGGTGACCCGCTTTGGTATGTCAGATCTAGGGCCTCTCTCCTTGGAAACCCAAAACGGTGAAGTGTTCTTGGGGCGGGACTTGGTGTCTCGAACAGAATACTCCGAAGAAATTGCGGCTCGCATTGATGCCCAAGTGCGGGAGTTGGTGCAGCACAGCTACGAACTGGCCATCAAGATTATCCGGGACAATCGCGTGGTCATTGACCGCCTCGTCGATCTCCTAGTAGAGAAAGAAACCATTGATGGTGAAGAGTTCCGGCAAATTGTTGCTGAATACACCGTTGTTCCCGATAAAGAGCGCTTTGTACCGCAGCTTTAGATAAGCTAAATTAGTAGATTCAATCGCCCTAACCCCTCTCCCAATGCGGATGAGGGGGATTTTATTTTGACTGCTTTTCCTCTGTAAATTCTATGCTCAACTAAACCGACTTTCATATCAGTTTCCTTGACACCATTTCCACCAGTAAATAGAATGATAATCGTTATTATTTTTAGGTACCCTATGTCCCAGCAATCCCGTAACCAGTTGTTAACCGTGCAAAGCAGCCTTGAAAGTATACCCACCTGCGTCTCGACCCAGGTGTCAGATGCTGAGATGGAGCAGGCGGTTCGCACACTCCTCATCGGGCTAGGGGAAAATCCTGATCGCGAAGGCCTGCGGGATACCCCCAAACGGGTTGTTCAAGCCTTGAAGTTTTTAACCAGTGGCTACCGCCAATCCTTGGATGAGTTGCTGAATGGTGCCGTTTTTTACGAAGACACCAATGAGATGGTCTTGGTGCGCGACATCGATCTCTTTAGTTGTTGTGAGCACCATATTCTGCCAATCATTGGGCGAGCCCATGTCGCCTACATTCCCAATGGCAGGGTCATTGGCCTGTCAAAAATTGCCCGCATTTGCGAGATGTATGCGCGGCAGCTACAGGTGCAGGAGCGCCTGACCCAACAAATTGCAAATGCTTTGCAAGGACTCCTGAAACCGCAAGGGGTGGCTGTGGTTGTTGAGGCCACCCATATGTGTATGGTGATGCGAGGCGTACAAAAACCGGGCTCTTGGACGGTCACCAGTTCAATGCAAGGGGTGTTTGCTGAAGATGCCCGTACCCGCCAAGAGTTCCTAGATCTGATCCGCCACCAACCCTCCTTCCGCTAGTCTGATTACCAGACGAGGGGGAGAGGACACCTTTCTCCCCCTTTTGTGGGAAAAACTGAATCCCTAGGCCAGCTCTTGCTACTTGCCTCAATTATTTTCAGAATTTCTGCCTTTGAGCAAATTCAGCCATTCCTCAACTTGAGCCGCTGCAATTTGCCGGCATCCCAAGCCAAAGGCAAGGGCGATCGCCACCGCAATAGAACCAAAGAGCAAGCCAAAGGCTAAATTGACAATGCTCGTTGCAATGCCCATCTGCTGCAGAGCCATTGCCCCCACAAACGTCATCGTTGCTAGCCGTGCCGCCTGAGCGAGAAAACGCCCTTGGGAGGTGCCAGAACTAGCAACAAGCCGAAATACTAAATTGGCAAAGTACAACCCTACCGCTAAGATCAGCGTTCCGACCAACACCCGACCAATCACCACTACTAGGGCAGTGACAAAAGCACTGAGAGCAGGAATATCCAGTACATCAACGGCAGCGATCGCTCCAAATAACAAAACGCCAACAAGGGCAACGATGCCCATCACTTCTGAGGGCTGTCGCCAGCGCTGCTCGGGTGCCTCCGCAGGCTGAGACTCCTGAGAATCCACCATCGGACGCTCTAGACCTAGCCAGACCAACACTTGATCAAAGCCGATGGTTTGCAGGAAATTGGTAACCGTCTCCGCCACAAAGCGGCCAATTACATAGGCCAGCAGCAGAATAATGGCTGCAGTAAAAATTTTCGGCAATGCCGTCAGCACTTGGTTTAGCATTGCCGTTGCCGGTTCCGTAATGGCCACGATTTGTAGCGCATCAAGGCTAGCGATCGCCGTCGGAATCAAGATTAAGACATAGACAATCGTACCGATGACCGTTGCTAGGGATTCCCCTAAACTGGTTTGCCCTAGACCGAGGCGCTGACCAATGCGCTGAATTCCCATGGCCGTCATTAAGTTAATGACTAAACTGCGGACAATACGGGCAATAAACCAACCGACAACCGCGATAATCACCGCCTTAAAGACAAAAGGCAGTGCTCCTAGAATATCATTCAAGAGATTTTGTACAGGCTGCAATGAGCCTTGCAGATCAAGCACCCCCAAAATTAGGGGCAGGAAGAAAAGAAAAACAAACCAATAGAGGGTATTTCCCAACATCTCAGCCACAGACATGGTGGCCGGCCCCTCTGAGGAACCATTCCCCTCAGATTCGAGGGGGAGTTGACGATCCAAATTCAAAGAACGGGCAGACTGAGTGACCACCATTTTCGATATAGTTGCTACTACCCAAGCTACATCCGCCAGCAGGATCGCTGCCCCCAGCTTTGGCAGGAAACTAAAAACTTGATTGAGAAACGCATTGAGGGGCTGTGACACTGTCGTCAAGCGCAGGGCATCTAAAAAGGCCACCACCGCCAGCAAAAGAATGACCCAGAAAACTACTGCTGCCAGAATCGCAGTCACTGATATGCCTTGGAGCGACTCATTTCCACCAAAGAATTGGGTCAATCGTTCATCAACCCGCATTCGTTTCAAAACCGAGCGTGTTATCTTTGCCAGAATAGTGGCAACAATCCAGCCAATGAGCAGCAAAGCAACTGCAATAATGACTTGCGCTAAAAGGCTCCCCAAATTGTTGAGATCAAAAGCTGGATTCACTGAATTTTCACCGACAATTTGGGAAGTTTCTTCAGTATTAACTTGAGCCAACAAGCCTTCAATAGGGTTCTTAGATGAAAACCTTAAAATAGCTAGGTTAAATGTATCACGCATTACAACCGTCCTCAATTCAGACACACCCTTATCAATGCAAAATTCAGTCCTAGGATATCTAAAAAGTAGCGTGATGTCATTGAAAAACGTTTTTAGGTACTGAGATATTGAGATATGTTAAAAAATCCTAACTGTGGTCACTAGCAAGGAATCAGTTGGCTCGCTCTGAAACAAGCAGCTACAACTTGTTATCAAACACAAAAATCCCCCACCTAGAGGCAGGGGAGCTGACAAAATTTAACTTAACTTAAGTAGATCAACCGAACTTGGCTGCGGTTGAGGCAATCAGGAAGGCCGCATAGGTCAAGATGTAGCCAACGCTGAAGTGTGCCAGACCCACCAAACGGGCTTGCACAATCGACAGCGCCACCGGCTTGTCTTTCCAACGCACCAAGTTGGCCAAGGGAGTGCGCTCATGCGCCCACACCAAGGTTTCAATCAGCTCTTGCCAGTAACCACGCCAGCTAATCAGGAACATGAAGCCTGTTGCCCACACAAGGTGACCAAAGAGGAACATCCATGCCCATACCGACAGGTTATTGGTGCCGAAGGGGTTGTAGCCATTGATGAGCTGGGAGGAGTTCAACCAGAGGTAATCCCGCAGCCAACCCATGAGGTAGGTAGAGTTTTCGTTGAACTGAGCCACATTGCCTTCCCAGACACCAAGGTGTTTCCAGTGCCAGTAGAAGGTAACCCAGCCAATGGTGTTCAGCATCCAGAACATGGCCAGATAGAAGGCATCCCATGCAGAAATATCGCAGGTACCGCCACGGCCGGGGCCATCGCAGGGGAAGGCATAGCCGAAGTCTTTCTTATCTGGCATCAGTTTGGAGCCACGGGCATCCAACGCACCTTTGACCAAAATCAAGGTGGTGGTGTGCAGACCCAAGGCAATGGCGTGGTGCACCAAGAAGTCCCCAGGGCCAATCGTCAAGAACAGAGAGTTGGTGCCACTGTTGATGGCATCGAGCCAGCCGGGTAGCCAGACATTGCCGTAGTTCGGCCAAGCGGTGCTAGCAATGCTATCGGGGTTCGACAGCAGCGTATCAAAGCCATAGAGCAGTTTGCCATGGGCCGCTTGAATGAACTGAGCAAACACCGGCTCAATGAGGATTTGCTTTTCGGGGGTACCAAAGGCCACCACGACATCGTTGTGGACATAGAGACCCAAGGTGTGGAAGCCCAAGAAGAGGGACACCCAGCTTAGGTGGGAAATGATCGCCTCTTTGTGTTGTAGTACCCGATCCAACACATTGCCTTTGTTTTGGGCTGGATCATAGTCCCGCACCAAGAAGATAGCCCCATGGGCAAAGGCACCCACCATCAAGAAGCCAGCAATGTACTGGTGATGGGTATAGAGGGCAGCCATCGTGGTGTGGTCTTGGGCAATGAAGGCATAGGGTGGCAGCGAGTACATGTGCTGTGCTACCAAGGAGGTGATCACGCCCAAGCAGGCCAAGTGCCAACCCAACTGGAAGTGTAGCGAGTTGTTATAGGTTTCATAGATGCCTTGGTGAGGCATGTTGAAGGGACCTTCCACCTTCGTGCCAAAGAAGTCCTTGGCATCCATCATCTCTTTAATGCTGTGGCCAATCCCAAACTGGGTGCGGTACATGTGACCCGCCACAATAAAGAGCACCGCGATCGCAAGGTGGTGGTGCGCCATATCCGTGAGCCACAGGGACTCCGTTTGGGGATGGAAGCCACCCAAGAAGGTGAGAATCGCCGTTCCAGCACCCTGTGCTGTGCCAAAGATGTGGCTAGCCGTGTCAGGGTTTTGGGCATAGACACCCCAGTTGCCCGTAAAGAAGGGCGCCAAACCAGCGGGGTGGGGCATGGTGCTCAGGAAGTTATCCCAGCCCACGTGCTGACCACGGGACTCGGGAATGGCCACGTGAATCAGGTGACCGGCCCAAGCCAAGGAGCTAACCCCAAACAGACCCGCCAAGTGGTGGTTCAACCGCGATTCGGCATTTTTGAACCAAGAGAGGCTAGGACGGAATTTGGGTTGTAGGTGCAGCCAGCCAGCAAAGAGGGCCAGCGAAGCCAGAATCAGTAGGAAGATGGCACCTTGGTAAAGGTCACCGTTGGTGCGCATACCGATGGTGTACCACCAGTGATAGACACCAGAGTAGGCAATGTCCACAGGGTTAGAAGCCCCCGCTTGGGTGAAGGCATCCACTGCGGCTTTGCCAAATTGAGGATCCCAGATCGCATGGGCGATGGGACGGGTGTTGACAGGGTCTTGAATCCATTGTTCAAAGTTCCCCTGCCACGCAACGTGGAATAGGCTACCAGACACCCACAGGAAGATGATGGCCAGATGCCCAAAGTGGGAGGCAAAAATCTTCTGGTAAAGATTTTCCTCGGTCATGCCATCGTGGCTTTCGAAGTCGTGAGCCATGGCGATGGCGTACCAAATCCGGCGTGTGGTCGGATCCTGTGCGAGGTCTTGGCTAAACTTCGGAAATTTAGTTGCCATAGTTGGTTATCTCCTCCTCGCCCCTATCCTACAGAAATAATCCGAGCTAGGAAGAATGCCCAAGTAGTGGCAATCCCCCCTAGGAGGTAATGGGCTACACCGACGGCACGGCCTTGAATAATGCTCAGGGCACGGGGCTGAATGGCCGGTGCAACTTTCAGCTTGTTGTGGGCCCAAACAATGGACTCAATCAGCTCTTGCCAGTAGCCACGACCACTGAAGAGGAACATGAGGCTGAAGGCCCAAATGAAGTGAGCACCCAAGAACAACAAACCATAGGCGGATAGGGCTGAACCATAGGAGCCAATCACCTGAGAAGCTTGTGCCCACAGGAAGTCCCGTAGCCAGCCATTGATGGTGATGGCACTTTGGGCAAAGTTACCGCCCGTGATGTGAGATACCGTGCCATCGGGAGCAACAGTACCCCAGACATCCGACTGCATCTTCCAACTGAAGTGGAAAATCACAACAGAGATGCAGTTGTACATCCAGAACAGACCCAAGAAGACGTGATCCCAACCGGAGACTTGGCAGGTACCGCCACGACCGGGACCATCGCAGGGGAAGCGGAAGCCCAAGTTGGCTTTATCGGGAATGAGGCGAGAGCTGCGGGCAAAGAGGACGCCCTTCAGCAGAATCAGCACTGTCACGTGGATCGTGAAAGCGTGAATATGGTGCACCATGAAGTCGGCCGTTCCCAGAACAATGGGCATCATGGCGACCTTGCCACCGACTGCAACCACATCACCACCAAAGGCAACACTAGCGGTGGCAGCAGCATTGGGAGCCGTACCACCGGGGGCTAGGGTGTGCAGGTGTTGTACCCATTGGGCAAAGACAGGCTGAAGCTGAATGCCAGTGTCGGAGAACATATCTTGGGGACGACCAAAGGCACGCATCGTGTCGTTGTGGACGTACAGACCAAAGCTGTGGAAGCCCAAGAAGATGCACACCCAGTTCAGGTGGGAAATGATGGCATCGCGATGGCGCAGTACCCGATCCAGAACGTTGTTTTGATTCATGGCCGGATCGTAATCACGCACCATGAAGATGGCACCGTGGGCAGCACCACCCACAATCAGGAAGCCGCCAATCCACATGTGGTGGGTAAACAGCGACAGTTGGGTTGGATAGTCGGTGGCCAAGTAAGGATAGGGGGGCATTGCATACATGTGCTGCGCCACAATAATGCTCAGCGAACCCATCATGGCTAGGTTGATCGCCAGTTGGGCATGCCAAGAGGTGGTCAGCACTTCGTACAGACCTTTGTGGCCGGCACCGGTGAAGGGGCCTTTGTGGGCTTCAAGAATCTCTTTGAGGCTGTGGCCAATCCCCCAATTGGTGCGGTACATGTGACCGGCAATGATGAAAAGGACAGCGATCGCCACGTGATGGTGAGCCGTATCCGACAGCCACAGGCCACCGGTAACAGGGTTCAAGCCGCCGTTAAAGGTCAGGAAATCCGAGTAGGCAGCCCAATTAAGGGTGAAGAAGGGAATGACGCCACTCAAAAAACCCCAATCCACTTTGGGATATAGGTCGGCCATCAAGCTGGGGTTAAGGATAAACTCGTGGGGCAAGGGAATATCCTTAGCAGCAACCCCTGCATCCAAGAGTTTGTTGATGGGTAGCGAGACGTGGATCTGGTGACCTGCCCAAGCCAAAGACCCCAAGCCAAGCAAGCCGGCGAGGTGGTGGTTGAGCATGGATTCCACGTTTTGGAACCATTCCAGCTTAGGAGCGCGCTTGTGATAGTGGAACCAGCCTGCAAAGAGCATTAAGCCAGCCATGACCAAGCCACCGATTGCGGTGCAGTAAAGCTGGAACTCATTGGTGATCCCAGAGGCACGCCACAGTTGGAATAGCCCCGAGGTGATTTGGATGCCGTGGAAACCACCGCCGACATCACCATTGAGAATGCCTTGACCCACAATGGGCCAGACCACTTGAGCACTGGGCTTGATACCGGTGGGATCGGCCAGCCAAGCCTCATAGTTTGAGAATTTTGCACCGTGGAAGTACATCCCACTCAGCCAGATGAACACCACAGCCAGATGGCCGAAGTGTGCACTGAAGATCTTGCGGGAAATATCTTCAAGGTCGCTCGTGTGTGTATCAAAATCGTGGGCAAGAGCGTGGAGGTTCCAAATCCATGTGGTGGTTTGGGGTCCTCTGGCCAAGGTGCGGTCAAAATGCCCGGGTTTTGCCCATTTTTCAAACGATGTGGGCACCGGGTCATTGTCAACCACGACTCTGACCTTTGGCTCTCGCTCCGGTGGACTGATGGTCATCGAGTCTCTCCTCTCTCTTAGGCAAGGAAGGAACGAGGGCATTCACCTCGGTAATATAGAAAGATCTTTAGATCAATGATTGTGAAGAATCGTGAATCTAAAGACCCAGAATGGAACGATAAAGCCCGTTCAGGAGGCGAATGCTCAATTCAGCATTATAGAAGGGGAGTACAGACTTTGCCGATAATTAACATTATTTAAGATGCTTGAATTCTTGACATGATTGTGAGGGTATAAATGCATAATATATGCGCTATCATATCCATTGATTTAATACAGGTGGCCGTGGCTCAATTCCCTGTAGAATCGGCTTTTGGGGCGATCGCCCCCGATATGTAAATTGTTTTAAGTTTTATGACAAAAGTGATTATTTGTACCACTGATGCACCTAAGCCGGTCGGTCCCTATAGCCAAGCCGTGCGGCAAGGGGAATGGGTCTTTCTCGCTGGACAAATTGCCCTTGATCCAAAAACTGGCCAGATCGTTGGTGGTGAAGATGTCAAGGAGCAAACCCGCCAAGTGATGGATAATCTCAGTGCTGTCCTCAAGGCCGCCGGTAGCGATTGGTCACAGGTGGTGAAAACAACCGTGTATCTTGCAGACCTCAATGACTTCGCCGCCATGAATGAAATCTATGCTCAGTACATGGATGCCGAGACAGCGCCTGCCCGTGCCTGTGTGGAAGTATCGCGCCTGCCGAAGGGAGTCAAAGTTGAAATTGACTGCATTGCCTACTGTCCTACAACGGCCTAACGGCAATCACCGAGGCACGGAAATTATACTCTTTGCCCTCTAATTCTACGGGCGTCCCTACTTTGATGCCAGTATTCCCCAGCACAGGCCCATTGTTAGTGATTTGGCCTCGGCCTTCTAGGGTCAGGAGTAAGTTGCTACTATAGGCCATCTCTGGGCGGGGATCTGGCAGCGCTTTAACCGACCCATCGGGCTGAGAAACAGTAACTGTGCGGGGCAGAACCTGGACATTTTTCACAGTGATTTGGCCGTAGGGCTGGTTGCGAATAATAAAGTTGGCGGTACTGCCCTTGGGAATCAGGGCTTGGGGAGTGGGAGTACTCAGACCCAGAACGAGAACATCTACTTCAATGGGTTGGGCAGCGGTCATTTGTGCCAACGAGGTGCCCGATCGCCCCGGCAGAAGGAACAAGCCCGCCAAAACGCACAGGAGAACAAGCCCTGCCCCAAGGTCTAGAAGACTCAGCTTGCCAAAAAGACGGCCATAGCGATCAATGAGTTTCATCGGCACTCTAGCTTAAACCCGCAGCAACATCCTACCACACGGGTTCTCCCTAACTGGCTTGCCAAACCCAGAGTTCCCCTTGGGTGCCCCCGGCGGCTAAATACGATCCCTTGGGGTGCCAAGCAAGAGTTGTGAAGTATTCTTGGGCACCTTGCAGTAACTCCTGCGGTTGAGTTTTCTGCCAATAACACAGCCATCCCTCATCGCCACTGGACACGAAGCCTTGACCTTGGGGATGAATAGAGAGGGCGCGCACAGTGCCACGGTGCAGATCCAGCACTTGGGGTTGCCAGCCGCTTGCATCCTCGCTGAGGCGCCAAAGGATAATCCCCTCTTGGGAACTGCTCAGGAGCTGGGGGGCTTGGTTGGCGGTTTCCAACCAGTGAAGATGCCGCACTTTACCGGGAAAGCCCTGCATGTGCCACGGATACTGATCGCCCCAACGCCAGACAAAAAGGGTGTGATCCATGTTGCTGGCCGCGAAATATTCCCCTGTGGCGGACCAGGCTACGCCCACTGTTGCAGACATAAACCCCAATTCTTGGGGATCGGCATCCCAATCTTTAGCCGACCACACCCGCACACCGCCATAACCGGCAACGGCCAAAGCATCACCCGTAGGTTGCCAAGCCAAAGCCAGCACTGACGAGGCCGCAAAATCAAGGGTGGCAATGACATCGGCTTGAGCCGCATCCCAAATCTGGACGTAATGACCAAGACTAAAAGCAACCCAAGGCAATGTGGGATGCCAAGCCAGTTGATCAATCCAGTGGGAACCGTAGTGGAGCACCTGAAGATTCTCAGGGTGAGCTAAGGAACCAATGAGTACCCGTCCCTGCTCTCCCGCCGCTGCCCACCACTGGCGATCGCTGGCCACCGCGAGGATCGTTAAGCTTTGATCGGTTGCCGTTTGCAAGATGAGTTGCTCACCCACCTCTGGATCAATGTGATAGACCTCTCCTGCGGCGGAAGCGGCCAACAGATGGCGATCGCCCCACGCCAAGGCGGTGACGTACTCTTGAAGTTGGGTTTGCCCTAGTGGGATCAGAGAATTCACCAGTCACGCCCCTAGTGGAGGGTGTCGAAATAGATCTGAATGCCGACAATCATGGCAAACATGAGGACAATAAACAAGCTGATGATCAGCCAGTGCCCCGCTACATTCACGTCAAAGATCTCACCATAAATGCCGTAGAGCCGGTCAATAATGCCTTCTGCTTGGCCAATGGCTTTTTCTCGCTTCAGCATCCAGTTAGAATACCGTTCCTGCCAAATCTGCAGATCATCCTTGTAGTTGGTCATCTCCTCTTGGAAGGTGGCAAAGGCGGCTGGGGGGGTTGGCGTTCCTGGTTCCGTGGGCTTTTGCGGTTCGGCCTCATCAAGGGCTGGGGTGTAGTAGCCACGAACCCCCGGGAAGTAGCAGGTCTTAAAGAGTTGGGCACCCGTGCAACGACAGCTTTCGGGGGGATGGGTTTCATTGGGTTTCGTCCAGCAGGGATCCAAAGCGACATCCTTGCCCACTTTTGTAATTGTGACAAAGGCTTCAAAGGGCCACTTGGTTAGGGTAAAGACATTCATGACTTGGCCAATCGGATTCATCTGAGAGGGGGCAATAATCCCGCCCCCAAATGTGACTTGGGGAATAATAAAGAGAATTAACAACAGGGGGGCGATCGCCATAGACCAGACCGAGCTTACTGTCCAAGTCACGGATGCGATAGCCAGTGTCCGTCTTAACAATTTCAAAGTGATGCCGCGAAATGGTCGGATAGGAAATCACAATTTCGTTGTGGGGCGATCGCCCTACCCGTACCGTGGGTTGCAAGAGTGGAAATTCCTCGACGGAAGCGGGCGTACTCATTTGCAGAAAGGGGGATGATTCTTGATCCGAGGCTAAAACCGTTGCCTCATTGCTATGGGATGCCATGGGACACAGGATCAACACACCGACGGTTCCCCTTCACGATAACAAGTGTCCTTGAGTCTTGGGGAAGGCCTAGACTAAACCGTTACGAAGTGCAACAACCGCCGCCTGCACACGGTCATCCACCGCCAACTTGTTCAAAATACCCCGCACATGGGTCTTGATAGTATTTGGACTGAGAAACAGCTTACTGGCAATTTCAGGGTTACTATAGCCTTCCACCATCAGCTTCAGGACATCCAGTTCTCGCTGCGACAGGTGATAGTCCATTGTCGGTTGGGGCGGATGCAGGTGCTGGATCACATGGCGGGCAATCTGGGGATCAAGGTAAGTGGCTCCTTCTTGGGCAGCAGCGATCGCCATCAGTAATCGCTCAACGGTTTCTCCCTTGATACAGTAGGCATCGGCACCACTAGAAAGGGCAGCAACAGCTTCAAGAGCCGATTGGTGGGAGGTAAGCATCACCACATGAATGTCAGGAAATTCTCGCTTCAGCCGTTGGGTGGCGGCAATCCCGTCTAGCCTTGGTAGGCCAATGTCCATAATGACCACTTGCGGCTGCAACTGCCGTGTCATATCAATGGCGCCATAGCCATCTTCGGCATAACCCACCACAGCAAACTGCTCTCCTAGGGCTTGCCCTAGCCCCAGTTGCATCATTGGATCATCTTCCACAATCAGGAGCCGCAGCTTGGGTGCCATGGTGGGCGGGGAAGTGCATTAACCGAGACCCGGAACGTTCAAGCCACCTGTTAACTCTTCCATCCGTTCCCGCATGGTAGCGGTGGATTTTTGGTAGGCATCGCGCATGGCAGCGGTCACCAAATCAGAGAGCACTTCAGCCCCTTCACTCAGGAGATCTGGGCTGATTTCGACGCGGCGGGGTTCTTGGGTACCACTCATAATCACTTTGACGGCACCCCCCGCTGCTTGACCCTCAATGTCCATTTTTTCGAGGTCTTCTTGCAGCTTCTTGGCGCCTTCTTGAACTTGTTGTGCTTTCTGGATGGCTGCGGCCAGCTCCTTCATTTTGCCAAGACCGAAGCCAAAACCCTGTCCCTGTGCCATAGTGTTCCTTCTATACAGTGCGGACTATTGACTGCTATCTTATCACTGTCTTGATGAGGGATTAGCGGGCAGCACGGGCAAGGGCGTTGTACAGACCGTTGAGAACTGGGGGTGAGGGCAGGGGTGGTGAATTCTCAAAAATTTGCATCGGAGTAAGATTGGGTCGACCATAGAAGCGGCTGCTGCTTCGGCGGTCAAAACTAATATTGGCGCCTTCTAGGGCAACACCGGCAAACAGACCCGCACTGCGTGTGTAGGAAAAGACTTGGGGACTCGGATCCGTAGGACTGACGACTTCGCCACCCACAGGGCCTGCCGCAACGGAGACATTGCCGCCTAGACGAAAGGACTGCGCCAAGCTGCGCATGACGACGGATTTATCCATGAAGGCCAGCACCACATCCGTGGATTGGGCACCAATTTGCAGGCCAAAGCTGCCCCCCGTCAGGGTAATAAAGGCAGGCTTACTCCATTCATTATTTTCATTGCGCACAAGCAGAATACCGGCCCCACGGCGGCCCCCAAAGAGAAAGCCCGCTTGAACGACATTGGGAATAATGGCAATTCCTTGAGCGCGCTGGACAATCCTCGGTGGAATGCGGTTGTTGTTGTTAAATGTAAACTCGCCAAGGACAAATGTGGCATTCTCGACCCGTTGCACCATGCGAGAATCAGGGGCATTTTGGGCAAGGGTGGTATGGGGGATGAAAATCAGGGCGATCGCCCCTACAATTGCAGCGCCGGCTCGGTGAAATCGTGCCATAGGAAAACTCAATTCCATCGCAGTTCCTCTTATTTGTGCGTCAATGCATCGTTAGACGAGCCAACCTTATCTGCCTGTTCCCTGACCTGTCATGCCCTAGTTGGCAGTAACAAACCTGAAGAAAACCTGTTTTTTGATTTTCTGCAACCGATTTCCGGCATCTGTTGTTAAAACGGATGTGGCAGAATGTAAAGGGTTTTGCCTGCACTAGTGATTCATACCTAGTTCGTCTTTCCAAGCAGGCAGCTCTCATGGAAAGTTAGGTGGCACGCATGGAACCCCTGTATCAATACGCTTGGCTGATTCCCGTTTTACCCCTGTTGGGAGCGCTGATTGTTGGCTTTGGCTTGATTGCCTTTTCAGAGACCACCTCGAAACTGCGGCGACCCAGTGCCATTTTCATCATGGCGTTGATGGCGATCGCCATGGTGCATTCTCTGAGCCTTTTCTGGAGTCAAGTCCAAGGCCACGCCCCCTATACGCAAATGATTGAATGGGCAGCGGCGGGCAATCTCCACATTGCCATGGGCTACGTGATTGACCCCTTAGCGGCATTGATGTTGGTCATCGTCACAACGGTGGCCTTTTTAGTCATGCTCTACAGCGATGGCTACATGGCTCATGATGCGGGCTATGTTCGCTTTTTTGCCTATCTCAGCCTGTTTGGCTCCTCGATGCTGGGGTTGGTCGTCAGTCCCAACTTGGTGCAGGTCTATATCTTTTGGGAATTGGTGGGGATGTGCTCCTACCTGCTGATTGGCTTCTGGTATGACCGCAAAAGCGCGGCGGAAGCAGCACAGAAGGCATTTGTTACCAACCGTGTCGGTGATTTTGGCCTTTTGTTGGGCATGGTGGGGCTATTTTGGGCGACGGGTACCTTTGACTTTGGTGGCATGGGCGATCGCCTGACGGAACTGGTCAATACCAGCCTACTTTCCCCTAGTCTTGCCGCCATTCTTGCCATCTTGGTCTTTCTCGGTCCTGTGGCCAAATCTGCCCAGTTTCCCCTGCATGTGTGGCTACCAGATGCGATGGAAGGTCCGACCCCCATTTCTGCTCTGATTCACGCGGCAACCATGGTGGCAGCCGGGGTCTTCCTGATTGCGCGGATGTTCCCTGTGTTTGAGCAATTGCCCCAAGTGATGACGATCATTGCTTGGACGGGGGCCTTTACGGCCTTTATGGGGGCAACCATTGCCATCACCCAAAACGACATCAAAAAGAGCTTGGCCTATTCAACCATTTCCCAACTGGGCTATATGGTCATGGGGATGGGCGTGGGTGCCTACAGTGCTGGCCTTTTTCACCTGATGACCCATGCCTACTTCAAAGCGATGCTCTTTCTTGGATCGGGGTCAGTCATCCATGGCATGGAAGGGGTGGTTGGCCATAACCCAGACTTGGCTCAAGATATGCGCTACATGGGGGGGCTGCGCAAGTACATGCCGATTACGGGGGCAACATTTCTAGTGGGGTGCTTGGCCATTTCTGGCGTGCCTCCCTTTGCTGGCTTTTGGTCAAAGGATGAAATTTTAGGTGCCGTTTTTCATGCCAACCCGGCAATGTGGCTGCTGACGTGGCTCACGGCGGGCTTAACCGCCTTTTACATGTTCCGCATGTACTTCATGACCTTTGAGGGCAAGTTCCGTAATGTGCCCCCAGAGTTACAGGAGCACTATGATCACAATGCCCACCACGATCAGCACGCTGCTGAACCCCATGAATCTCCTTGGACAATGACCCTACCCTTGGTGGTGCTAGCGATTCCCTCGACGTTGATTGGTTTTGTGGGTACCCCCTTCAACAATCTCTTTGAGGCCTTTATCCATGCTCCCGGTGAGGAGATGGTGGCGGAGCACGCGGTGGATTTGACGGAGTTTCTCATCCTTGGCGGTAGCTCTGTGGGCATTGGCCTGCTTGGCATTACCTTGGCCTCCCTGATGTATCTCAAAGGCACTCCCAGTCCGCAGGCGATCGCCAAAGCCATTCAACCGCTGTACCAGTTCTCACTGCATAAGTGGTATTTCGATGAACTCTATGAAGCGGTCTTCATTAAAGGCTGTCGTCGCTTGGCGCGTCAGGTCTTGGAAGTGGATTACAACGTGGTGGATGGCGTGGTCAACCTCACGGGCTTTGTCACGATGGTCACCGGTGAAGGACTGAAATACTTCCAAAATGGCCGTGCCCAATTCTACGCCCTCATTGTGCTGCTGGCGGTGTTGGGATTTGTCATCTTCTCGGTGCAAGCCTAACCCCGGTCATGGTTCTTTCCCAACTGCTGGAGGAGTAAACACGACTGCCATGAGTACGTTTCCTTGGCTGACAACGATTATCCTGTTCCCAATTGTGGCTTCCTTGGCGATTCCCTTCATTCCAGATGCCACAGGCAAAGGACGCCCAATCCGCTGGTATGCCCTGACGGTGGGGTTGATTGACTTTGCCTTGATTGTCTATGCCTTCACGAATTTCTATGACCTGAACACCCCCGGCATGCAACTGTGGGAAAGCTATGACTGGATTCCCGAAATTGGCCTGCGCTGGTCAGTGGGGGCAGATGGCCTCTCGATGCCGCTGATTTTACTCACGGGCTTTATTACCACGCTGGCGATTTTGGCGGCTTGGCCAGTGACCCTGAAGCCGCGACTGTTTTATTTCTTAATGCTGGCGATGTATGGTGGCCAGATTGCCGTTTTTGCCGTGCAGGATATGCTGGTCTTTTTCCTTGCGTGGGAACTGGAGCTGATTCCGGTGTACCTGCTACTGGCCATTTGGGGGGGGCACAAGCGTCAATACGCGGCAACAAAGTTCATTCTCTACACGGCTGGTAGCTCCCTCTTTATTTTGGTGGCGGGCTTGGCCATGGCCTTCTATGGCGACACGATTAGCTTTGATATGCAGACCTTGGCGGCCAAGGACTATGCCATTGGTTTTCAACTGCTGGTTTATGCCGGCTTTTTGGTGGCCTACGGCGTCAAGCTGCCGATTGTCCCCCTGCACACGTGGTTGCCGGATGCCCACGGTGAAGCAACAGCGCCGGTGCACATGCTGCTGGCGGGGATTCTCCTGAAGATGGGCGGCTATGCCCTGATTCGCATGAATGTCGATATGCTGCCGGCAGCCCATGCCAAGTTTGCCCCCGTTTTGGTGATTTTGGGGGTGGTCAACATCATCTATGCGGCGCTGACTTCCTACGCGCAGCGCAATCTCAAGCGCAAAATTGCCTACTCCTCGATTTCCCACATGGGCTTTGTGCTGATTGGGATTGCCTCGTTTACCAATTTGGGCATGAGTGGGGCAATGCTACAAATGGTCTCCCACGGCTTGATTGGGGCGAGTCTCTTCTTTTTGGTGGGTGCCACCTATGACCGTACCCACACGCTGATCCTTGAGGAAATGGGCGGTGTTGGCCAGAAAATGAAGAAGATCTTTGCCATGTTTACGGCCTGCTCCTTGGCCTCCCTTGCCCTGCCGGGGATGAGTGGCTTTGTGGCTGAACTCATGGTCTTTATTGGCTTTGCCACTAGTGATGCCTATTCTTTGCCCTTCCGCGTGATTGTGGTCTTTTTGGCGGCAGTGGGGGTGATCTTGACACCGATTTACTTGCTGTCGATGCTGCGGGAAATTTTCTACGGCCCTGAAAACAAGGAACTGGTGGAGCATGAAGCCCTTGTGGATGCTGAACCCCGCGAGGTGTTTATCATTGCCTGCCTGTTGGTGCCGATTATTGGCATTGGCCTCTATCCCAAGCTATTGACGCAAATTTACGATGCCACCACGGGGCAGGTGATTGCGCGAGCGCGGGAAGTGGTACCGACACTGGCTCAGCAGGTGGATCAACCCTTAGGGACACTGGTGGCACCGAGCCTGAACTCTCCCTCTAAATGAGTTGGCTGCGAGACTGGGTACTGGGGGAGTGGAGCTGGCTGCGCTTGGGGCGATCGGCACTCCTGATTTATCTGATCATTGCGGTCTATCTCTACTTTGGCGCCGATGCCCTCATCTTCCATCCACCCCGTCCTACCTACTCCCTTTCTGAGGAGATCCGGCTGATTCCAGTGGGGCAGGGCGATCGCCTTGCGGTGCGGTATGTTGCCAACCCAGATGCTCACTTTACGCTGCTGTTTAGTCACGGCAATGGGGAAGACCTCGGCATGGTGGAACCCTTTCTACAGACGCTGCGGCAGTGGGGGTTTTCCGTCCTCGCCTACGACTATCGTGGCTACGGCTTGAGTTCGGGTCGCCCTAGTGAGCGTCATGCCTACGCAGATGCTTTGGCAGCCTATACCTATCTCACAGAGGAACTGCGAGTCCCCCCAGAGCGGGTGATTCTCTATGGCCGTTCCCTTGGCGGTGGGGTGGCGACGGAACTGGCAACACAGGTTGCAATTGCGGGGTTGGTCTTAGAAAGTACCTTTACTTCCATCTTTCGGGTGGTGGTACCTTTCCCGTTGTTTCCCTTTGATCGCTTTATCAATCGAGATAAACTGCCGCAAGTCAAGGTGCCGCTGTTGATTCTCCACGGTACTGCCGATAGCATCGTGCCCTTTCGTCATGGCCAATACCTTTTTGCCATTGCCCGTGAGCCAAAATTTTCCCTCTGGGTCGAGGGTGCCGATCACAATGATTTTGTTGAGGTGGCGGGCGATCGCCTGCGGATAGCGTTAGAGGAATTTGCTGCTTTTCTAAAGGCACAATCTGCCTAGGGTGTTTATTAAGGGAAAGCTGATGTTCCCAGTAAGGGACAGTTGTTGAGGTACGCTGAGATCGTAGCGCGAAAAGATTTTCTTATGGATGCTTTGGCTCTTTGGCAGCATTACCAAGACTGGTTGTACTACCACCCTGAGTTAGAGTTCTATGTGGATGTCAGTCGTATGGGGCTGACCCCAGAAGTGGTACGTCGCCTAGAGCCAGCTTTTGAGCGCGCCTTTCAGCAAATGAAGGAATTGGAAGCAGGGGCGATCGCCAACCCCGATGAGGGCCGCATGGTGGGGCACTACTGGCTGCGGGATGCCGATTTGGCACCAACTCCAGAACTGCGTGCCGAAATTCGCGATGCCATTGCCCAAGTGAAGCAGTTTAGCCAGCAAGTCCACAGTGGCGCCATTGCTCCACCCCAAGGGGGTCGCTTTACCGAGATTCTCTCCATTGGCATTGGGGGGTCTGCCCTGGGTCCGCAGTTTGCGGCGGCTGCCCTTGCCCCTGTGAATCCGCCCCTGAACATTCACTTTTTGGACAACACCGACCCTGCCGGGTTTGAGCGGGTTTTTGCGGAACTAGGCGATCGCCTGCGGACGACATTGGTGATTGTCATTTCCAAATCGGGGGGGACACCGGAAACCCGCAATGGCATGCTAGAAGCCCAAGCCCGCTTCCAACGTGCCGGCCTTGCCTTTGCCGATTACGCCGTCGCCGTCACCCTGCCGGGCAGTGGCCTTGCCCAAGTGGCGGAGTCCAACGGTTGGCTGGCCATTTTCCCGATGTTTGACTGGGTGGGGGGGCGCACCTCGGAACTGTCAACGGTGGGTCTATTGCCCGCTGCCCTGCAAGGGATTGACATTGATGCCCTCCTCGCGGGAGCAAAATTGATGGATCAGGCAACCCGCGTGCCGAAGATTCGCCAAAATCCCGCTGCCCTACTCGCCTTGGCCTGGCACCATGCGGGCAATGGTCGGGGTGAAAAAGATATGGTTGTCCTGCCCTACAAAGATAGTCTGCTCCTGTTTAGCCGCTACTTGCAGCAGTTGGTAATGGAGTCCCTCGGCAAGGAAAAAGACCTCGACGGCAACATTGTCCACCAAGGGATTGCGGTCTATGGCAACAAGGGAACCACGGATCAGCATGCCTATGTGCAGCAGTTGCGGGATGGCCTACCTAACTTCTTTGTCACGTTTATTGAGGTGCTGCGGGATGGCCAAGAACCCGCCATTGACGTGGAGCCGGGGATTACTGCGGGGGATTACCTCAGTGGCCTACTCCTCGGCACTCGCCAAGCTCTCTATGAAAAGAATCGCCCCTCCCTGACGGTGACGATTCCGGACGTGACCCCGAAAACCGTGGGTGCCTTGATTGCCCTCTATGAGCGAGCGGTGGGTCTTTATGGCTTCTTGGTGAATATCAATGCCTACCATCAGCCGGGGGTGGAAGCGGGGAAAAAAGCAGCGGCGGCCAACTTGGCGCTACAACGGCAGATTGTTAAAGTCTTAGAACAGAGCGACGAACCCCTAGACTTGCAGGCGATCGCCGACGCTGTCAATGCGCCGGATCAACTGGAGCGGATTTACCTGATCCTGCGGCACCTTGTGGCCAATGATCGCGGCATCGAGCAACTGGGGGATCCAGGGCAGCCAAGTCAATTGCAGTTTCGGTGGCAACGCTAATGCAGCGGCGGCAATTTTGTCAGGGGTTGTTTGCCTTGGGGGCGATCGCCCTCAGTGGGTGTCAAGCCACTGCCAATACAGGACTCACCGTCTATTTACTGCGAAAATCCTTACCCCCCCAATTGATTCAGCGCTTTCGTCAACAGGCCGGCGTGGGACTTCAGCTGCGGCTGCGGGAAACCCCCCAAGAGTTAGCCAACACCTTTGCAGCGGGAATCCTCGGGTCAGCCGTCCTCAGTCTCGGGGATGCTTGGATAGCTCAGGCCGTGGCGCAGCGACAGATTGCCCCTATTCCCAAACCACTGATTCAAAACCGGTGGGACTGGGCTGAACCGTGGCAGCCATTACTGCAACTCATTGGCAAAGACGATGCTCTCTGGGGTCTGCCCTATCGCTGGGGGGCAACAGTCCTCATTTATCGCCGCCAGTTCTTTGCCGATTTGGGCTGGGAACCCACAGATTGGGATGTCCTATGGCATCCAAGCGTTCAAGGCCACTATAGCCTGTTAAATCAGCCGCGGGAAGTGATTGGGTTGACGCTGAAATCCCTAGGGCTATCCTACAATGCCCCACCCACCCACCCTGAATTACGGCAACGCTTGCAGCGTCTCCGCCAAGGGTGTCGTTTTTTTAGTTCTGACGCCTACCTGCAGCCACTGATGCTGGGCAGTACACAATTAGCAGTGGGTTGGTCAACGGATGTACTGTCGCTGCTGAAGCGAGATCCGCAGACCTATGCCGCCGTGTTTCCCGCCAGTGGGACAGCGCTGTGGGTGGATTTGTGGGTCTGTGGCCAAAACCCCGATGCGGCAGCCTTGGCTTGGTTGAACTACTGGTGGCAACCGGAAGTTGCTGAGCAACTCAGCCAGTTTAGTGATGCTCCCTCGCCGCTGGTGAGCGATTTAAGACGCACTCTCTTGCATCGCTATATTCCCCTAGCGACTCCCACCGCCTTTGCCAAGAGTGAACTCCTGCTCCCCCTCGATGTGGCTGCCCAAAAACGCTATGACACCCTTTGGCAGGAAATGTTTTTGCCCCTCTCCTAAGTGTGCCGCGGTTGCCTTGAACCACCTAGGATTTCTGCCACATAGGCGAGGGCTTGGGGGCGATCGCGAATTTCTCCCCGCGCTTGCGCCGCTTCCACAGCTCGCAACAATTCACCCACACGCGGCCCCGGCGAGACCTGAAACACTTCTACCAGATCGGCACCCCGCACCAATTGGGGGGGATGGGCAATGGCATCCTTGGGGTCTAACCACCCTTTGACCAAGGGCACTAGATGCGCTTTGGGGATGCCCCGGCTCAGGGCAAGGGCAACAAAGGCTGGAAAATAGCTACCCGCCGCGCGGAATAGATAGAAGGCTTGCTCGCGGTTCAGGGGGTGTTCGAGGGGGACTAGCCAGTGGTTGAGCAATCGGCACAGGACTTGGACAATGCGAATTTCATCAGTGGTGTACGTAAGAGCCGTTAATTCCTCGGCAGCGCGGCGATCGCTGGCATTCACGAGGCAGGTGAGCTTGGCCAAAGCCGCTAGGGTTCGCCGTTGGGGTTCGCCGGGGGCAGTTGTTGCGGCAATAGATGTCGTTAGCGCCGGCCAAAGGGCTGGGAAGGGAAAATTCCCTAGGGTGGATTCAAGGGCATGGTAGTGGGTAATCCGCTCCTCGGTGACCGACGGCAGCCACACCGCCAACACCCCATCCCGAAAAGCAAGGGTGAGATAGGGGGCACTCTCAAGGGCACTGAGAAAATAACTGAGTTCCACCCGCACCCGTTCTGGGGCGACTCGTCGCAGTTGGGGGGCAAGGGTTTGGATCACCTGCCGCGTTTCTGGGGTGATGGTGAATTGCAGTTGGGCAGCTTGGCGATAGGCGCGTAGGAGTCGCAGGGGATCAGCAGCGAGATTTTCTGGTGCGACATAGTGAATTTGGCGGCGTTGCAAATCCAAAAGGCCACCGAGGGGATCGATGATGTGGTGGTGGTGAATGTCGTAGGCAATGGCATTGAGGCGAAAATCGCGATCGCTCAAATCGGTCAAGAGGGTTTCTCCGTGCCTCTGGGCAATATCCACCGTTGTATTAGCAAAGACTAAGCGGGCAATCTGCCGCTGCCGATCCAAAACCACTAAACCAGCCTTGTACTTATCCGCTAGTTTTTGGGTCAGGGCAATCGCATCCCTCGGCACAATAAAATCCAAGTCGGGGCACGAATTGATCCGGCCTAGGAGCGCATCCCGCACCGCTCCCCCCACGAGGTAGGTATCGGCCGGTAAATCACTGACCGCGATCGGCCAGCGACTAAAATCAAAGGGTTGAAGGGCGACCATTAGAGCTGGTTGAGAGCGATCGCTTGCCCCCCAAGGGTGACCCTCAAGTTTTCCCCCTGCACACAGACAAGCCCTGCGGCGGTTTCAATGGTGAGGCAGTTATTTTCAAATTTGAGTAAGCCGTTCCAAGGCGGGACTGCTGGGGCAGAGGTGGTGGGCAATCCAGACGGGACACTTTCTAGCCAAATCAGCGAGGCATCCCCAGAAAAGTGGCGATCGCCCATCGCCGTTTTGATTATCAGACCACCGCCCGCCGACGGTGAAAAGGCAATATCGCAAATGGGCTGCCACTCCTTGCCCACCAACAGTTGCAATTGCTGTGGCTCCTGAGGTGTGGCAGTGGACTTGAGCAGTAACCACCAAGTTTTCCAAAGTTGCCGTGCCGTTCCCCAACGCACCACCTGCCCCGACGGAATGGCGACCTGTTCGTAGTGCCACGCCGGTACGGGTTCACCGACGTATTGTGTGGGCAAGAAGGAATGGGCTTGGAGGACACTGGCGACCACATCGGCAAAGGGCGCCTCGGCAAAAAGGGTTACTTTTTCATTGGCCACACTCTCACCTTCTACCACCGCCACCACCGTTTCCGTGACCGTGCGCAATTGATAGCAGTGATTGCCGAGGCTAACCACCTTCAAATCAGCACTTTGGTAGGTACTGGGCAGGGGGTGTTGTTGCAGGATCAGCATTTGAATCACCTGCTCATTCGTCCACTCAATCACGGTGGTTTCGTTCGCAGTGGCCATTGGCTTAGCCATTGGCGTTGGGGCGGGCAACGGAACCTCTTCCATTTCCCCAGCCTCAAAGACCACTTCGCCATTGGGCAGGATAGTTCCTGAGAGCTTGGCTTCCTCTAAGTCTTGGCGGCGGGCGATCGCCCCGGTCAGATCCGCCTCTGAGAGATCTGCCCCCACCACATTTGTATCCTTCAGATTACTGTCGTGGAGCACCGCCCCCTTGAGGATGGCCCCACTGAGCACCGCCTGCTGCAAATTGGCGCGTGAGAGGTAGGCACCCACTAGGATGGCGCCACTGAGCATGGCTTCCTGCAAGTTGGCATCGGTCAGATTAGCACCACTCAGATCTGCGCCAATCAGATTTGCCCCCCGCAGATTGGCATTGGCCAAGTTGGCCTTGATCAAATCCGCTCCACTCCAGTTGATGCCCTGAAGATCCGCCCCCGCTAGATCCACATGGCTCAGTTGCACCAGAGGGAACACACTGCCCGCCAAATTCACACCCCGGAAATTCCGCACCCCACGGGCAAATTCGCTTAACAAGGTTTCAAGGGTAATTGCTTTGCTCATAGCCGCTCACTAGCAGGGCACCACAGAGTTTTTCAAGCCCACTGCTATAGCTATTCTAGGTCTTGATTCCCATCCAGAGGAGCCAGTCAGCGATGCCATGGTTTGTCAAAATTGAACGCGGTATTGTGGACAAAGCCACCTTTGATCGCCACGTTCCTGCCCACCGTGCCTATGTGCGCGCCCTCATTGCCGCAGGGCATCAAGCCCGCACGGGATACTGGGCTGAGCGCGGGGGTGGCATGTTGTTGTTTCAGGCGGATTCCCGGCAAGCCGCTGAAGAAATTGTTGCCCGCGATCCCCTCGTCCAACACCAGTGTGTGCACTACGAACTCCATGAGTGGTGTATCGTCGAAGCCCCCGATTAGCCTTGGCGCAGTTTTTCTGCCCAGACACGGGTGGGTAGCCCCCACACGTAGATAAAGCCCTCGGCGGCCTTGTGATTAAATTGATCCTCGGCACCATAGGTGGCCAAATCGGGCGTGTAGAGGGAGTAGGGAGATTGCCGCCCCACCACCCGTGCGGTTCCCTTAAAGAGCTTGACGCGCACGGTACCCGTCACCCGCTTCTGGGTCTGTTGAATAAAAGCATCCAAGGCTTCCTTGAGGGGGCTGTACCAGAGGCCGTTATAGACCAAGCGGCTGTAGGTCTCTTCAATCCCCCGTTTGTACTGCGTCACATCGGCGGTCAGAGTTAAACTTTCCAAATCGCGGTGGGCGTCAATGAGCACCAAGAGGGCAGGGGCTTCGTAAATTTCGCGGGATTTAATGCCGACTAGGCGATTTTCAATCATGTCAATGCGACCAAAGCCGTGGCGACCCACTCGCTCATTGAGTTCACTCACCAGCGTTACGGGATCGAGGGAGCGGCCATCGAGGCTAACGGGAATTCCGGCCTCAAAGCCAATATCCACATACTCCGGGGAGTTGGGGGTATTTTCAATGGCTTGGGTCATCAAATAGATTTCCTCAAGGGGTTCAATCCACGGATCCTCAAGGGGGCCGGCTTCAATACTGCGTCCCAAAAGATTGCGGTCAATGCTGTAGGGGGAAGATTTTTTCACAGGCGCAGGAATGCCAAAGCGTTCGCCATAGGCAATGGTTTCTTCGCGGCTCATGCCCCATTCGCGAGCGGGTGCTAGGACCTTGAGGTTGGGATTCAGGGCGGCGATCGCCACATCAAAGCGCACTTGATCATTGCCTTTACCCGTGCAGCCGTGGGCAACGGCATCGGCACCATACTCAGCAGCCGCATCCACCAAGAGCTTGGCAATCAGAGGGCGAGCAAGGGCCGTCGAGAGGGGATAGCGATTTTCGTAGAGGGCGTTGGCCTGAAGAGCGGGAAAGGCATAGTTGCGGATGAACTCAGCTTTGGCATCGACCACCAGCGAGGCACTGGCACCCGCATCAAGGGCTTTTTGGCGAATGGGTTCCAGTTCATCCCCCTGTCCTAAATCAGCGGCGAGGGTAATGACTTCCTTCACGCCCCACTCGTGCTTGAGATAGGGAATACACACGGAGGTATCCACTCCCCCCGAATAGGCCAAAATGACTTTTTCTGCACGCCCCATGATTCTTTCCTGAAATAAATGCGATCGCTACTATAGCGGATCTGTTTGCCAGAAACGTTATAGCAATAACCGTTTCGCCGAGCCTTACATCTGTTTCACTTCGTTTGCTAGGGGCAGGCCTTGCTCAAAACAGGTCAGATTTTCAATTGTCGTACGGGCAATATCCGTGAGGGCATTGCGGGTAAAGAAGGCTTGGTGAGCAGTAATCACCACATTGGGGAAGGATTGCAGGAGTTGGAAGGTGTCGTCTTGAATAATCGTGTCCGAAAGATCTTGGAAAAAGAGGGAGTCTTCCTCTTCATAGACATCAATGCCCAGATAACCAATTTGGCCGCTTTTAATACCCTCAATGACTGCTTTGGTGTCCACCAGCTTGCCACGACTAGTATTGATCAACATGACACCGCGCTTCATTTGGGCGATCGTGGTCGCATTGATCAGGTGTTCATTTTCGGGGACAAGGGGGCAATGAAGAGTGACAATGTCCGATTCAGCCAAGAGGGTTTCTAGGGTTGTGTAGGTGCCTATCTGCTCAAAGTCTTTGTTGGGGTAGGGATCATAGCCGTAGAGGTGACAGCCAAAACCATGCATAATCCGGGCAACAACACGCCCAATTTTGCCTGTGCCAATGATGCCAACGGTGCAGCCGTGCAGGTCAAAGCCCATCAGCCCCTCTAGGGAAAAATTATCATCGCGCACGCGGTTGTAGGCACGGTGGAGTTTGCGGTTTAGCATCAAGATCAGCCCCACTGTATGCTCCGCTACCGAATAGGGGGAATAAGCACTGACGCGGGTAACTGTGATGCCCAAGCTGGCCGCTGTTGCCAAATCCACATTGTTGAAGCCCGTACAGCGCAGCGTCACCAGACGCACCCCCAACGCTGCCAGCCGTTTGAGGGTCTCTGCCCCCAGATCATCATTGACAAATACACAGACGGCCTCATGTCCCTCGGCAAGGGAAACTGTTTGAGGACGCAGCAGCACATCGTAGTAGGTGAGGAGATGGGGATGACCTTGAGCTTCATTGGCGGCATTCAGAAACTGGCGATCGTAGGATTTGGCACTGAAAACGGCAACTTTCATAGCATGGCTCTCCTAGCCCAAGTGACATTACAGCCCTTTTCACTAGGGTTGAACACTCTGAATCCTGAGAACGTTAATGGCGGACAGCATGCCGATGTGTCCTGTCTGTTAACCCCATATTTCACAAAAGAGCTGTAGTTAGCTTAGCGAGTGTCAGCTTAAGGTTGTGTTAAGGGAGGACAAATACCCAGACAACTGCTTAGGGGATGCCCTTAGCGCTTACGAAAAAACTGGCGAATGGTTGCGGCAATATGCTCAATGGTGGCATCGCTCAATTCAGGCCAAATGGGTAAGCTGAGAACCTCGCTGGCAAGGCGATCGCTCACAGGATTGGGTGGAGATTGCCCCTTATACATCGGAGAGTGATCTTGGGGAATCGGGTAGTAAATCATCGAACTAATACCAGCCTCCTTGAGGTAAGCCGCGAGCGCATCCCGCTGGCCATTGAGCACCCGAATGGTATATTGATGAAACACATGCCCTGGTGAGACTGCTGGGGTCACCACCGCCTCAAGACCCGCCAAGGCTTGGTTATAGGTTTGGGCGACTCGCCGTCGCTCTTGATTCCAGCGATCGATATGGGGTAGCTTCACCCGCAGAATTGCCGCCTGTAGGCTGTCCAAGCGAGAATTGTAGCCAATCATTTCGTGGTGGTAGCGTTGACGGGAGCCGTGAACCCGCAGCATGCGCGATCGTTCGGCTAAATCATCATCATTGGTGGTAATCAGCCCCCCGTCGCCATAGGCACCGAGATTCTTGGTGGGAAAAAATGAAAAGGCTCCCATGGTACCGATCGCCCCCGTGAACCGATGAGCTAAAGCCTCTTGAGTTGCCGTTTCACATTGACAGTTCTCACAGGGCGGACAATAGCGGGCACCAAAGGACTGGGCACAATCCTCAAGAATGGCTAACCCATGGGCTTGGGCAATTTCAACAATTGCTCCCATAGCAGCTGGCCGCCCAAATAAATGAACCGGCAAAATCGCCTTGGTGCGGGGGGTAATGGCTGCGGCAACTTTACTGGGATCAAGGTTAAAAGAGTCCAGTTCCACATCCACAAAGACCGGGCGGGCACCCACCAAACTAATCGCCTCTGCCGTCGCAAAAAACGAAAAGGGGGTGGTAATCACCTCATCCCCAGCACCTATTCCCAAACTGCGCAGGGAAATCACCAGTGCATCTGTCCCTGAATTAACTGCTACCGCATGGCGCACCCCTAAATAGGCGGCTACCTCTTCCTCAAAGGCCTGTACCTCTGGCCCTAGAATGAACTGACCGGATGCCAGTACGCGGGCAACTGCGCGATCGATGTCTGCTTGCAGGAATTGATATTGGGCCTTGAGATCAAGAATAGGGATGGTATCCATGAGAGAGCGCAAGTCTTTATTATCATCCTCTCACGAGCGTAGTGTGGTTTTAGCGAATTAAGCTAGGCTTAGAGTGTAGAGCCGTTCTCAAGGGCGGGGTTCCAGACCCGTTTTTTTTGATGAATCCCCAAGAGTTGTTAAAACGCTATGCCAGCGGTGAACGGGACTTTAATCGTGCCAGTTTGACAAATGGCGAGTTTATCAACGCTGATTTACGGGGGATTATTCTCTCCCGTGCCGACATGGAGTGGGTCAACCTGAGCGGAGCCAATCTCAGTGGTGCGGTGCTGTGTGGCGCAGAAATTGTTAATGCCATGCTCATCAAGGCAGAATTGGTGGATGCCAACCTCGCTGGCGCAAACCTTAGCCGCAGTGATCTCAGTTGGGCAAACCTGACGCGAGCCAATCTCAGCCGCGCTGAACTTAGTGAAACCACCCTGCGGGGAACGGTGCTTCAGGGTGCCAATCTCTCTCGTGTGGACTTGGCGAATGCGGATCTACGGGGATTGACACTCGACGGCGTTAACCTTTCGGGGGCAAATTTACAGGGCGCGAATTTGCATGGCACGGATCTAAAGCAGGCGAACCTAACCCGTGTGGATTTAATTCAGGCGGATGTCAGCAATGCCAATCTCAGTGGTGCGAACCTCAGCGGTGCCAACCTGAGTGGCGCGAACTTAACGGCGGCGAATCTCACGGGAGCCAATCTCAGCCGCGTTGATCTCACGGAAGTCAAGCTCAGTGAAGCCAACCTTGCCAAGGCCAACCTTGTCGGCGCGGAACTGGCCAAGGCGGATCTGTCCTCCCTAGAACTTTCAGATGTCAACCTCAGTGGTGCCAATCTCAGTGGCGCGAACCTGAGCCATACCAACCTTAGCCGCGCGGATCTCAGTGGGGCAAATTTACGGGGCGCCAACCTCAGCCATGCCAAACTGGTGGGCACCAATCTGCAGGGGGCGAATCTCCAAGGGGCAAACTTGCAGGGGGCATTGCTGGACAATGCGGATTTGAGTCAAACGGATCTACGCAGTGCCAATCTCAGTGGCCTCGTCTTTAATGGCGTGAAGCTGCGGGGTGCCAATCTCAGTGGTGCCAATCTTCGCGAAGTGGAGTTAACGGAAGCCAACTTTAGCCGTGCCGACTTGGTAGAAGCGAATCTCAGCCGTGCCCGCTTGGTGGGAGCCAACCTGAGTCGTGCTACTCTCTCAGAAGCGAATCTCAGCCGCGCCACCCTCAGTGGAGCTACCCTGAGCCGGGCAACGTTTAGTGGCAGCTTACTGGGAACTGTAGATCTCAGCGGTGTTAACTTGAGTGGGGCAGACTTAGGGGACGCCAACCTCTCAGGCTCTAACCTGTCGCGGGCGGATTTGACGCGGGTGAACCTGACTGCTGCGGATATGAGTGGTGCCAACCTCAGTGAAGTGGATTTGCGGGGTACGATTATGCCCGATGGCCGACGGCGAGCTTAGGCGGGGTCTTTTTCGGGGACGGCTTCTTCGGCAGCTTCAACCGGCTGGGGTCTCGGTGGCGCTTGACGGCCAAAGAGGTGCACCAAGTGCTTCAAATGAGCGGCAAGTTCAGGGGTAAGTTGACCCGCAGTTAGGCGCCACGCCCAGTTGCCTTCGCTCGTACCGGGGAAATTCATGCGGGCATGACTATCGAGACCGAGCAAATCTTGAACGGGAAGAATGGCTTGGTTGGCAACGGTTCCTAGGGCCATGCGAATCAAAGCCCAGTGGGGTTCGCTGGGGGTATAGCCCAAATAGTCAATGAGGCGCTGCTGTTCCCAGTCACTGAGGGTGCGGTACCAGCCGACAGTTGTGTCATTGTCATGGGTGCCGGTGTACACCACACAGTTGCGCTCTTGATTAAAGGGTAAAAAGGGATTATCCGAACCACCGCCGAAGGCAAACTGGAGAATTTTCATCCCCGGAAACTGAAACTGATCCCGTAGGGCAATGACATCGGGGGTAATATCCCCTAAATCCTCGGCGAGAATAGGCAGTCGTCCCAAAGCAGCTTGCAAGGTTTCAAAGAAGGCAGCACCAGGACCCAGTTGCCACTCACCGTTGACGGCTGTTTCCTCTCCTTCGGGCACTTGCCAGTAGCCCTGAAAGCCGCGAAAGTGATCCACACGGATAATGTCCATGTAGGAGAGCAGGGCACGGAAGCGCTCAATCCACCAAGAGTAGCCATCGGCAGCAAGGGCTTTCCAGTTGTAAATGGGGTTGCCCCAGAGTTGTCCTGTGGCACTGAAGTAATCTGGAGGCACACCGGCCATGAGGGCAACCGCACCCGTTTCTGGATTGAGTTCAAAAAATTGGGGAAAGGCCCAGACATCGGCACTGTCGTGGGCAACATAAATGGGAATATCACCAATAATCTGAATCCCCTGTTGATTGGCGGCTTCCTTGAGGGCGTGCCACTGCTGGTAAAAGAGAAATTGCTGAAACTCGTACTCAAAAATGCGCTCTTTGAGAACGGCTTGGATCGCGGCAAGGGCGGTGGGTTCGCGATCGCGCAAAGGGGCGGGCCATTCATACCACGGCTGTCCCTCGTGGTGATCCTTCAGCGCCATAAAGAGGGCATAGGTGGGCAGCCAGTAGTGGGCAAGGGCTTGAAAGTCGCGAAAGGCCTGCCAGTCTTCTGGGGTGGCTTGATTCTGAAAGCGTTGAGCAGCAAGGCGGAGCAGGGGGAGTTTTTGGCTAATGACAGCCTCGAAATCGACGCGATCGCTATTCTCAAACCTAAGTCCTGCCAAATCTGCTTCCGTTAACCAGCCCTCCTTGACCAGTTCATCCAAGCTGATCAGCAGTGGGTTGCCGGCCATCGCGGAGTAGCACATATAGGGGGAATTGCCAAAGCCCGTTGGCCCTAGGGGCAAGACCTGCCAGTACTGCTGATCACTGGCAACCAAAAATTCCAAGAAGTCATAGGCGGCTGACCCCAAGTCACCAATGCCGTGGCCATCGGGCAGGGACGTGGGATGAAGCAGTAAACCACAGGAGCGGGGAAAGTGCATTGCCAAACTAGGGGAAAACTGAGCTAATTATCGCCCAATTCTGGATCGGCAATCTCGCTGGATTCCGCTAGAATTTCTGCTTCAAGGGCGGCTAGCTCCTCTGGCGACATCCGCGCAAGGCGATCGCTCATCACGGCCTCCTCATAGTCTTTGAGTTGCTGGTGGTAGGTCATCCGTCCTGTAAAGACCCGCAGGAGATAGGTGGAGAGCCAACCCAGAACCACCAAGACAAAAATGGCTTGACTCCAAATCCCGGCTTGAAGCGGCTCAACCCCCGCAATGCGCAACAGCAGATAAACCAAGCCGCCCGCAAGGAAAACACCAATACCAATCCCTAGAACATCAATGCGGCGCATAGCACCTAGGAATCGAGAGAGCGCGGTTGGGGACGAAAGTTAATAAAGGGTGCCAGCAGGAGTAATCCCGGAAAGAAGAACGTCACCAGAAAGTACATAAATGCCCGCTCAAAGGAGCCAGCCACATACCAGCGAGCATTCAAATAGGCATAGACGATCGCCGGCACCACCAGCAGATACAGCCCTGCCAAGGCGCCATAGACACCGAGTACCAAAAGCTCTGTTGAAACTGCCATAATTGCTACCTCTTCACCAACGATGACCAAACTACTCTGCAACGGTGCGGGTTTCGCTCACGGCTTCCCCAAGGGCAGGAACGGCCATTCCCATGGCTTGCGCAAGGGCTGGAGGCGGCGCTTGGCGGCTGGGGGCATTGAGATATTGACCGGTGAGAATAGGGGGCACCGGCTTCATCTTGTGCTTGGCGGTAAAGAGGCGATGGGTTTGGGCAAGGTTGCCGCGCTCACTGATATGCTCATTGGCAATTTTCTTGCGCAGCTTGACAATCGCATCCATGATCGCTTCTGGACGGGGCGGACAGCCGGGCAAATAGACATCCACGGGAATCAGCTTGTCCACACCACGCACGGCGGAATAAGAATCAGAGCTAAACATCCCCCCTGTGATCGTGCAGGCACCCATCGCAATCACGTACTTGGGATTGGGCATTTGATCGTAGAGGCGCACCAAGGCGGGTGCCATTTTCATCGTGATGGTGCCAGAGGTGATGATCAAATCCGCCTGACGGGGGCTGTTGCGGGGCACCAAGCCAAAGCGATCGAAATCGAAGCGCGAGCCAATCATGGCCGCAAACTCAATGAAGCAGCAGGCAGTGCCATACATGAGCGGCCAGAGGCTCGATAGCCGTGCCCAGTCATAAACATCGTTGAGGGAAGTAAGGATGATATTTTCCGCAAGTTCTTGGGGAACTTCAGGACGAGCAATTGGATTGAGGATGGCAGGCGAGGTCGTATTGGTCATAGGGTTCCCTCAAGGGACATCGGCCAAATGTAAAAACACTTAAAATTATAGGCCTTTACCCTAACAGATGCAGCCAATTGCATTGAGCTGGCAATAAAAAAACTTGACAGCAAGGATAAATTATTTTTGGCCGCCCACCTGCAGGCCGGGGGGTAGGTCTAAGGTGTCACCAATGGTGATGCCATTCCAGTAGGCCGCCAGCAGGACATCACAGGTTTTGCCCCAGGCGATCGCCCCTTGATGGTCGAGGCCAATGGCGCCAAAATCCCGTTGCCGACTCGCGGCTTCCCGAAAGGATTTTTCAAAGGCCGCCTCAAGGGAAAGCCCATCGGTGACGCGCACCACAATCCGCGTGGCCAGCGCCTCATCCAGAATATCCTCACCAATGCCAGTACAACTGACTGCTGCTAAGCTGTTGGCATAGGTGCCGGCTGGCGTTGCGGAGTCACTCACCCGCCCAATACGCTCAAAGCCCTTGCCGCCAGTGGAAGTCCCCACGGCCAAGTGTCCCTGCTGATCTAAAACCACAACACCAATCGTGCCCCGCCTTGCCTCCTCGGCCACGACTCCGGCCATCGATGTTTGGAAATTGCCTTTGCGTTCCTCGAGCCACTCGTAGAGTCGCTGATCCGTGAGGGGTTGATACACAGGAAGCTGCAATTCACGAGCGAGCTCTGCTGCTCCCACATCGGACAAAATGCGATCGGGGCACTGTTGCAACCAATGCGCAAGGTCAATGGGATTTTTCACCCGTGAGACATTAATGACACCGCTGAGGCGCTGCCGCTGCCCATCCATGAGCGAGGCGCTCATGCGAATTTGACCGTCGGATTGCAGCACAGACCCCGTGCCTGCATTAAAGCGCGGTTCATCCTCTAGGAGCCGACACCCCAAAACCACTGCCTCAATCGCCGTTGCCCCTTCTTTTAGGGCCTGAACCACTTGGGTAACAATGGCATGCAGGGATTGGCGGACGGGAATGAGACCGCCTTTGTCTTGGAGCGAGCTGCCGGCGCCGCCATGGAGAATCAAAGTGGGTTGGGGCATCCTGAATAGGCGAGATAGAAATCAATGGACTAAATTCACGATACCCCGCGGCGAGGGTCTAAATCCACGGGCTGCCCTAAGCAACTGCTGCCGCTGGCATGGTCTCTGTCTGAGTCGTGGCTTCCTCAGTATCCAGTAGCGCTTGTAGTTCTTGGATGGCTTGTTGGGTATCCTCCACTTGACTGAGGAGCGATCGCGCGATTTTTTCCCCAGAGGCGGTGGACTCTACAACCTCGCGAATGTGATGGCGAAAATGATTGGCCATTTCCTCTACTTGTTGGTTGGCAAAGACCACTTGGTTGGCCAGTTTGTTAATTGCCTCACTGATAAAATCGAAACCAGCCATCTGCTGGCCACTGCGACTGGCAATCAGCCCCGCCTGCACCGCAAGGTGTTTCACCTGACGGGTAATCTCAGCAATTTGATGGGTGGCTTGGTCGATAATTTCCACGTCCTGTTTTAGCCGTTCGCTGAGGCGATAAACCTCCGCTGTGTGACGGCTAATTTGGTTAACCCCGGTGAAGGTTTGCTGAAAGGCTTTGCGCCCCCGCTGGGAAAGAACTTGGCTAATGGAGACGAACCGTTGATTGAGTTGGGCAATCCGCTCCGCTTGCTCACGCACAGAGCGCTCCTGCTGCTCTAGGGCTTCGTTCATCTGTTGGGTGCGGGTCAGCTCGCTTTCAAGGCGCTTGGCATAGTCTTGGTTCCGCTCTTTTTCGACCTTTAACTTCTCAAGGAGTTGCTGGGTGTGGAAGTGCTGCTGCTGAATGAAGAGATTTTTCTTGCTCAGCACTTGCGCTTGGGCAATCAGGATCACCCGCATATCCACCAACACCAGTTGCTTGCCCTTACGCACGACCACGGGTTCGTAGACAAAGGCGGGGGGGCGACTCAAGGCCTGTTCCACGGCTTCTTCCACAGGAGTGCGTGCCATCAAAACAAGGGGAGGTACTTGGGGTGCAGCAATTTCTGGAATCAATTTGATCGGGCGCGGCAAGTAGAGATCGCGACCAAACTGCTTGCTCATGCGCTCAAAAAACTTGACCTTGGAGATCATGCCGATGACGCGATCGCCTGCCACCACCAGTACCCCCGGTAGCTCAGGATAACGTTGAAATTCGTCAGCCACTTTTTCAGAGATGGTTTCAGGGGAAACCTGATAGGAAAAATAGGGTAAGTCAGCCAACGTAGCGGCTGCAGACAGTTGGATATTGACTGTCTCATTCATTTGATTGTCCCCCAGAATGAGTATTCAATTGTTTTAGCGTGAAGACTGTACTCTGCTTTACCTCACTTAAATTATCTCGACTTAAGAGTAGGAGGAAATTATTTTTTGGTTATCTTTTGGTTAAGTTCGATTCCCACTAGATTTCAAAATACCCGAATTTTTCGTTTATTCCAGATTCACTGACTTCGGATTAAATTTAAGACGTATGGCAAATGAATGTTATGTAGAATACACTTTTTATTTTCGAGGCTATGAATTTTCAGCATACCACTGCTGCACCTGCTGTTGAATGGCTGCCGTTTCTGTGGCACTCAGTTTATCCAAATTTTTGAGGATAATGCTCATGCGTCCTTGGCGACTCAAGATTTTGCGGTGCCGGGCTAGAAAGTGCCAATAAAAAAAGTTAAAGGGACAGGCGCGATCGCCCACTCGTTGCTTGGGATCATAGGCGCACCCTTGGCAATAATTACTCATGCGCTGAATGTAGTTAGCAGACGCCGCATAGGGCTTGGAGGCCAACAGCCCGCCATCGGCAAATAAGCCCATTCCCAAAACATTGGTTTGCATCACCCAGTCGTAGGCATCAATAAAGACACTGTGGAACCAGTTTTCCACTTCTTGCGGAGACAAGCCAGTAATCAGGGCAAAGTTGGCGAGGATCATCAGCCGTTGAATGTGGTGGGCATAGCCTGTGCGCTCAATTTGCTGCAGAACGTTGCGCAGACAGTTCATGGTGGTGCGATCGCCCTGCCAAAAGAACGTCGGTAAGGGGTGAGTGTGCTGAAAGAAATTATGCTGGCAGTAGTCGGCGCCAAGGTAGTGATAGAGACCATACATATACTCGCGCCAGCCGAGAATTTGGCGAATAAAGCCCTCCACACTGTTGAGGGGCAGCGGCCGTTCCCTATAGGCGGCTAAGACAGCATCGATCACTTCTTGGGGGTGCAATAGCCCTAGGTTCAAATAGGGGGACAGCAAACTGTGCCATAGGCTCTCTTCTCCTGCCACCATGGCATCTTGGTAGGGGCCAAACTGGGGCAAGCGGTATTCAATAAAGTTTTCCAAGACCTGCAGCGCTTGGGCGCGGGTGACTCCCCAGTCAAAGGGTTCGATGTGGCCGTAGGTGTCAAAGTTCCCTTGGCGCACTGTCTCAATGACTTCTTGGCTGATCTGATCGGGAGAAAAGCGCAGCGGTGGTGGCGGTTTGAGGCGAGTAGGCGGCGGTTGGCGATTTTCGGCATCGTAGTTCCACTTGCCACCCACGGGCGATTTGCCGTCCATGAGAATTTGAAACCGTTGGCGACCGGCGCGGTAGAAATACTCCAAGACCAACGTTTTGCGACCTGTCGCCCAGTCCTGAAATTCTGCTTCTGACCAGAGAAAGTGATTGTTGGGCAAGAACTTAATGGTACAGGGGAGATCGAGGGTAGCGATCAGATCCCGAAAGGGGCGATCGCTGGGCTGCATGATCCGCAGTTCGTGGATATGGTGAGCTTCAATCCACTGTCGCAAGGGGGTAGCAAAGTCGGAGGCGATCGCGTAAGTCACCGGCCAACCGGCTGCCTCGAGTTCTTGGGCAAAGTGGCGCATGGCCGACCAGACCAGCACGAGTTTTTGGGCATGGTAGCGGCGTTGTTGCACCCATTGGCGGGACTCAATGAGGATGACGGGCACAGGGGTTGGACAGCTTTGCAGGGCTGATTGCCCTTGCCACAGTTGATCGCCTAAAACCCAAACGCCAATGGCCATCCGAACTCAGATTGTAAATAAGGACTAAGGGAGAATGGTTTAGTACAGCCAATGTGATTTATCTTAGTGTTCAACTGTTGCAACTCCATACGACACTCATCATGCAAATTCGCCGGCGTCCCCCTAATCCCGCTGTAACCGTTCGCAACCTCCACTACCAAGTACCGGTGGCCGATGAGGCTCCCCGCAATATCCTTGAGAAAATCGTTTGGCACAAGGAACAGGAGGTAGAGCAACTGCGGGAAGTGCTCCCCCTGCCGGACTTGCAACGTCAGGTACTCGATGCACCACCCGTACGCTCCTTTTTCGCCGCGCTGCAAAACCCTGTCACCCAGCCAGCACTGATTGCCGAGGTCAAGAAGGCCTCTCCCAGTAAAGGGGTGATTCGCCCCAACTTTGACCCGGTGGCGATCGCCCAAGCCTATGTTGCCGCTGGCGCGACTTGCCTTTCCGTCCTAACGGACAGTGAGTTTTTCCAAGGCAGTTTTGAGTACCTAGCTCAAATTCGCCAAGTGGTGGACGTGCCACTGCTGTGCAAGGACTTTATCATTTACCCCTACCAAATGTTCTTAGCGCGGTTGCGGGGCGCTGATGCGGTTCTCTTAATCGCTGCCATTCTCTCGGATCGCGATCTGCGTTATTTCCTGCGCATTGCCCATGGCTTGGGGCTAACCGCATTAGTGGAGGTGCACAGCGCCGAGGAGATGGAACGGGTACTTGAGCTGGAGGACGTACAGTTGGTGGGCATCAACAATCGCAATTTGACGGATTTTAGTGTTGATCTAGCCACCACTGAACAGCTTTTGGCCACCTATGGGGCGCAACTGCGCGATCGCGACATCCTCGTGGTCAGTGAATCGGGCATTCATCAGCGCGCCGATGTTGAGCGGGTGACCCAAGCGGGAGCCAAGGCAATTTTGGTGGGAGAATCCCTCATGCGACCCCCAGCAGAGATGGCGCACCTCAGCGCTGCGGAGCAACTCCAAGCACGGATTCAGCAGTTATTCCCAGAGTTGGCACACAAGTAGCGCAGTTAACTATGCCCCTGAAGGCAGTCTTATTGGATTTCAATGGGGTGATCCTTGATGATGAGGCGATCCATGCCGCCCTCATTGATGAGATTCTGCTGCAAGAGAACTTGCGACCCCAGCGGGGGGAATACGATCTCTTTTGCTTGGGACGCAGCGATCGCGCCTGTTTGGATAATCTCCTCAGTCGCCGCGGCCGGGTAGTGACGCCGGCCTATCTCGACAAACTGGTGGCACAAAAGGCAGCTGCCTACCGCGCACGCCTAGCCAATATGGAGCCTTTTCCCTTCTTTGCGGGGGCGATCGCCCTGCTGGCGAAACTCCATGCTGCGCAATTGAAAATTGCCATTGTCACCGGTGCCCTGCGATCCGATGTGGACTTGGCTCTTGAGCGGGGAAACTTGACTGGCATTGTGGACTGCATTATCAGTGCCGAAAGCGTAGAACGCGGCAAACCCTATCCCGACCCCTATCTCCGTGCCATTGCAGCCTTGCAAGCCCTAGGGGGCGATCTCACAGCCGCTGATTGTCTGGCGATCGAGGACACCTTGGTGGGGGTGCAATCCGCCCGTGAAGCTGGTGTCAAAGTCTTGGGGGTCGCGCACACCTATCCCTTTCACATGCTCCAGCGTCGTTGTCACTGGGTGCTCGATCGCCTTGATCAGTTTGACCTAGCAGAAATTGCCCCTGTTTTTGACCGTCGCGTGGCCAAGGCAACTGCCTAAAGGTGTTTGACCTCAGCAATGAGTTGATTGAGCACTTCCTTGGCATTGCCAAACAGCATTAGAGTTCTGTCCTTGTAGAACAACTCATTGTCAATACCGGCAAAGCCCGGATTGAGACTGCGCTTGATCACAATCGTGTGTCGTGCCCGATCCACATCGAGAATGGGCATCCCATAGACAGGGCTACCGGGGTTCGTGCGCGCGGCTGGATTCACGACATCATTGGCACCAATGACCAGTGCCACATCCACATGCTCAAACTCTGGATTAATGTCCTCCATGTCCTTGAGTTGGGGGTAGGGGACATTGGCTTCGGCAAGCAGCACATTCATGTGACCGGGCATGCGACCTGCCACCGGGTGGATCGCGTATTTGACATCCACACCCAGCCGCTCCAGTTGATCTGCCAGTTCTTTGACACTGTGCTGCGCTTGGGCAACCGCCATCCCATAGCCGGGAACAATGACCACAGATTTGGCATAACCCAGCATCATCGCACTTTCTTCGGGGTCAATGGTGCGCACTGACTTCGCGGTGGCATGAACACTACCCTCAGCACTGCCTGTGGTCGAGCTACCAAAGCCACTAAAGAGCACATTGGCCAAGGAGCGATTCATGGCCTTGCACATAATTTGGGTCAGAATCAGCCCCGCAGCCCCCACCAAGGCACCCGCGATAATCAGCATACTGTTGCCAACGATGAAGCCCGCAGCACTGGCAGCCAAGCCCGAAAGGGAGTTCAAAAGGGAAATCACAACCGGCATATCAGCACCGCCAATGGGCAGGACAAAGAGCACCCCCAAAATGCTGGCGATCGCCACCAGGCCCCAGAAAATCGGCATCTGACTTGGATGCAACCACACCCAGCCACTGGCCACCCAGAAAGCCACCAGCAAGCCGAGGTGAATCGCCTGCTGCATCGGGAAAATGATCGGGGTTCCCGAAATCAATCCCTGAAGTTTACCAAAAGCCACAAGGCTACCAGTAAGGGTGACACCCCCAATCAGCACCCCCAAAAGAATGGTGATCAGCGTACTGGGGGTCAGCGGTTCACCCAACGCAACGATGCGGCAAAATTCCCCAATGCCCACCAAGGCAGAGGCCGCCCCTCCTAAGCCATTGAGTAACCCCACCATCTGGGGCATGGCCGTCATTTCCACTTTGTAGGCAGCGATCGCGCCAATGACACTGCCGAGGCCAATGGCCGCTAGGATGCCCGTATAGCTAATAATCTGGCGATCGAGGAGCGTGACCACAATCGCAATCAACATCCCCAAGGCGGCAAGGCGATTTCCTTGACGGGCCGTGGCCGGAGACCCCAGTTTTTTCAAACCGAGGATAAAGAGCGCCGCAGCACCCAGATAGCTCAATTCTTCAATGCGTGTTAGCCAATCCATGGTTCCTACCGCTTAAACATCTGCAACATGCGATCCGTGACCAAAAAACCGCCCACCACATTAATCGTGGCGAGCACTGTCGCAATAAATCCCAAGACCACCGTTAAAGTGGTGTGCCCACTCCCCGCCATCAGTAGGGCACCAATTACGGCAATCCCCGAAATGGCATTGGAACCAGACATCAAGGGGGTATGCAGGGTGGGGGGAACTTTGTTAATCACCTCAAAGCCAATGAAACTGGCCAAGACAAAAATCATCAGACCGACAAGAATGGGATCTGTCATAGAACGAATCCTCTAGGGACATCTCTAAACCGTTGTTGCCAAGGTTTGGGCAGGATGCAGCAGTTGCAGTACCCGTGGGTTGCGAACCTGCCCTTCATGGGTGACACAGGCGGCATCCACAATGTCATCGCCAAAGTTCAAGACCAATTCCCCTTGGGGGGTGAGGTACTTCAGAAGGGTCGAAATGTTTTTGGCATACATTTGACTGGCATGCACCGCCATTGTCGAGGGCAGATTAATTGGGCCAATAATGGTGACCCGCTGATGACAAATAGAGCGCCCCGGTTCTGTGCAGGCACAGTTGCCCCCCTGCTCAGCGGCTAAATCCACAATCACCGAACCCGGTTTCATGCTGGCCACCATCCGTTCTGTCACCAAAAGAGGGGCAGGCTTGCCGGGAATTTGAGCAGTGGTAATGACCACATCGGCACTGTGGACATGGGCAGCGATCGCCTCTTGGGTTTTGTGCTTCGCCGCCTCAGAAACCTCTTTGGCATAGCCGCCGGCAGCAACCGTATCCTCCTCAAGGTTGACTTCGACAAATTTGGCACCGAGGCTTTGTACTTCCTCCTTGACCGCTGGGCGAATATCAAAGGCTTCAACCACAGCTCCCAAACGCCGCGCGGTGGCGATCGCCTGCAAGCCAGCCACCCCTGCCCCAATCACAAACACCTTGGCGGGGGGAATCGTACCCGCTGCCGTCGTCAACATCGGGAAAAAGCGCGGCAAATGGGAAGCGGCCAATAACACCGCCGCATAGCCTGCCACCGCTGCTTGGGAAGACAAAGCATCCATACTCTGGGCGCGACTCGTGCGGGGAATGCACTCGAGGGCAAAGGCAGTAATCTGCCGCTCTGCCAAGTGTTGCATCTGCCATGGATTGCCCAAGGGATTGAGAAAACTAATTAAGGTGGTGCCGGGTCGAATCCACTCCACCTCGCGATCGCGCAGCGGCGCCACTTTGAGCAGCACATCCACACCGCCCCAGACCTCTTCAATGGAGTAACCAATTTCCGCACCTGCTGCACGGTAGTCATCATCGCTGAAGTGAGCCATATCCCCTGCACCAGACTCCACACAGAGGTGATACCCCTGCTGCACCAGCTTGGCAACGACTTCGGGAATCAGGGCAACCCGTTGTTCACCCACTTCGCGTTCCTTAACGACCCCAACTTTCATAGGCACTCTTGGATAGGGTTTGCAGTCTTGACAGAACAATTCCTTGGTGTACTCATCCGGGCATTTTTATAACCGCCCGACACCGTCACAACACATTCACCTGCTGTCCTGTACTGATCCTCACGCTACTGCGATCCCCTTAGGAATGCGAGGAAATGTCAGCATTTCATGGGGATTCTCCACAAGTCTTATGATCCCCAGTAACGTTTGTAACAAATGTTGACATTATCATTGAGTACTTTTACTTAATTTCCCCTCATCATCCTTTTGTATGCTCAAAGGAGCTATACCTCATTTGGGGTTGCCGATGGAATTTCCTAGTAATAGCGACTAATTGCCTTATCAAAGGGATTACGTTCAAAGCAAAACTTAAAGTTCAAAGCAAAACTTAAAGTAGTTATGCCAAATGTCGGGATTAATCGCGTTGTTAACTTCGGCAGCCGTGAAGTGATTGTTACACTTGCGCTTAGGCCCCTGATAAAAGAGAGCGAGCCAGTCTGACAACCGATAGTCAACCAAGGGAGCACGAAAATTGCGAGGCTCTGGATAACCCAATTGACGACGGATGCGCTCATCCTGCCAGCGAATCGGTGTGATGACATCCTGACTACCACAAAACTGGGAGAGGGCAATTTCAATACTGGTGCCAGCAGTTTTACGAGTTTTTAGGAAAATAAACCGATAGGTGTGGTTAATAATCATTGCGAATAGCTATCCAGAAGGGCAGTTTGACCGCTACTTGCGCTCTTGTGGCAGACTAGGAGATTGCAAGTACAGAGTCACAGGCATGTTCAAAACAATTTTAGTGGCCCTCGATACCAGTGAGCTATCGGCACGGGTGATGGCAGCGGTGACCCAGTTAAATCTTGACCCAGATGCCCAAGTGATTCTCAGTCATGTGATTTCACCGGTGGAGTCGGGGTTTGGGGTCAGTGCCGATCGCCCCTCGTTGCATCCGCAAATGGGCACCTACCGCAGTATTGAGCAGCATTTACAACAGTTCCAAAGCCACCTCCCCTGTGACTCGGAAATTGAAATTGTTACCGGTGACCCCGTCGAGGAAATTTTACGCTTGGCCAATATCTATGGGGCAGACCTGATTGTGCTGGGGAGTCGCGGCCTCACGGGGGTTGAGCGGGTTGTGCAAGGCTCAGTAAGTGGCGCCGTTGTGGCGGATGCCCCCTGTTCGGTGTTTGTGGTTAAATCAGCGGAAACTTAGGGTATGACAGCACCATTGACGGGTCTGACAGCGGCGGAAGTGGCGGAGCGGCAAGCCAGAGGTCGCATTAACCGTCAAGCGAGTGAAAGCAATCGCACCTATGGCGACATTTTGCGGGAAAACCTCTTCACGTTTATCAATGGGGTTTTTGCTTTTATTAGCGTCATTTTGCTCTTTTTAGGTCGTCCGGGAGATGTGGCCGCCATCATCGTGGTGGTGTTTCTCAATGCCATCATTAGCATCCTGCAAGAAATTCGCGCCAAACGGCAGTTGGATGAAATTAGCCTCCTCACCCGTCCCCGTGTCAAGGTGCTGCGCGATCGCCAAGAGGCCATTATTGATCCCGCAGAAGTCGTAGAAGGGGATATTCTCCTTTTGGAGCCGGGGGATCAAATCGTTGCCGATGGCACTGTCGTTGGTGATGGACAGATCCAAGTGGATGAGTCCTTGCTCACAGGGGAGTCGGATCTCATCTCCAAGCAAGCGGGCGATCGCCTGTACTCTGGGAGCTTTTGTGTGCGCGGTGCCGCTGCCTATGTCGCCGAACAGGTGGGGGAAGCCAGTACCGCCCATCAACTAACTGCTGCCGCCAAAACTTACCACCACAAACTGACCCCCCTGCAACGGGAAATTAACCTGATTATTCGCGTCATCCTTGCCCTTGCCATTTTCCTGTGGCTATTGGTGTTGCTTTCGCTGTTGGTACGCCTGACCACCCTACAAATGAGTGTACAAACGGCGGCAGTGGTGGCGGGTCTTGTCCCCGTGGGCTTGTATCTCACCATTACCCTGACCTATGCCTTGGGGGCATTGCGCATCTCCCGTGCCAATGTCTTGGTGCAGCAGGTGAATGCCATTGAGTCCCTCAGTGGCGTCGATATTCTCTGCCTTGATAAAACAGGAACCCTTACAGCCAATGCCCTTGAACTCCATAGCTGGTACGCCCTCACCGAGACAGAGGAAAAGACAAAAGCAGCTCTTGCCACGTTTACCGCCAGTGTTAGTGCTCCGAACCGCACCCTTGTTGCCCTCACAGAGGCCTTTGAGGGAACTCCCCAACCCCTACGCCTTGAGATTCCCTTTTCCTCGGCCTATAAGTGGAGTGCCGCAGCGTGGCAGGACTCGGAAACGTTTATCTTGGGGGCACCGGATGTTCTCTTTACAACCGATGATCTTCCTTCTGGTACGACTGAGTTGCTGCGGCGCGGACGGCAGCAGGGACTGCGGGTGCTTCTTTTTGCCCGTAGTCGCAGTGATCCGCAATGGGATGAGCGGCAGGAGACTGCCCTCTTGCCCCCAGACCTAGAACCCTTAGCAGTGATTTGGGTGGGCGATCGCCTGCGACCCCAATCCCGTGAGGTTCTAGAACGCTTTCAGCAAGCCGGAATTCAAATCAAAATTATCTCCGGCGACCACGCGGAAACCGTTGTTGCCCTTGCGAAACAAGTGGGTCTCGATGATGGGGCGATCGCCATCTCCGGTGCAGAATTGGCCGCCATGGATGATCCCAGCTTTGATCAAATGGCCGAGAAAGCCACGGTCTTTGGTCGCATTACCCCCGAGCAAAAGGCGAAACTCGTGACTCGACTACGCGCCCTTGGGCATCAGGTGGCCATGATTGGCGATGGTGTCAATGATGTGCTGTCCCTGAAGCAGGCCAACGTGGGAATTGCTATGGAAAGTGGCAGTGCCATTACCCGGAATGTGGCTGATATTGTATTGCTTGCGGATTCCTTTGCCGCCTTACCAGCCGCCTTTCGGGAAGGACAGCGCATCTACAACGGCATTCAAGATGTCACGAAGCTCTTTCTGGTGCGGGTGTTTAGCTTTAGTTTGCTTTGTCTAGTCACTGTCATGGCAGGGCGCGCCTTTCCGCTGCTGATTAAGCACAATAGCCTGCTCACCCTGTGGGGAGTGGGTCTGCCGACCTTGGCGGTGGCTTTTTGGGCAGTGCCGGGGCCGCGTCCCCATCGATCGCTGATTCGTTCATTGTTGCACTTTGTCATCCCCGCCACCCTAAGCCTCGCACTGTTGGCCATTTTCATGTACTTGGGGGTGTTAGCACGGGAACTGACGCCCCTTGTGGAATTGCTCCAAGGACGCTTTGATCCAACGCTGTTGAATGGCCGCGAGGTGCTCTTAGAACTGGGGCAGAGTGTGGCGATCGCCCGCACGGCCTTGGTGACGACCCTGATGCTGGCCTCCCTTTGTTTAGTCCTGTTTCTCAAACCTCCCCATCCCACATGGGTTGGCGGTGCGCCTTTAGTGGGCAACTGGCGTTATGTTGCTGTGGTTTTAGCCCTGCTGGCTGCCTTCCTGATCATCAGCTTCTCCCCGACCCTACGGGCAGTGGCCGAGTTGGAACCCCTGTCGTGGTCGCTATGGGCATTGATTGTACTGATTGTCTTGCTATGGGTGGTGGTCTTGCGGGCTTTTTGGCGCTATCGGCTTTTGGATCGCTTCCTTGGTGTCGATCTCAGTTAGGCATGGGGGGCGCGATCGCGCTGAATCGAGTAGAGATGGGCATACACCCCCCCTTGGGCGAGGAGTGTCTCATGGTCTCCCTGCTCGCGAATCGTCCCTTGATCCAAAACCACAATTTGATTGGCGTCCCGTACCGTACTGAGGCGGTGGGCAATCACAATCATTGTGCGAGTGCCGGTAATGGAGCGCAGGGCCAGTTGAATTTCCCGCTCTGATTCATAATCCAGACTTGAGGTGGCCTCATCAAAAATCAGGACATCGGGATCTGCTAAGAGGGCACGGGCAATCCCTAGGCGCTGCCGCTGTCCCCCCGAAAGCCGCAACCCCCGTTCACCGACAATTGTGCGATAGCCCAAAGGCAACTGCTGCACAAATTCATCCACCCGCGCAATGGCACAGGCCTCATAGACGGCGTCGGCACTGACCTCGGGGTTGGCATAGGTGAGGTTATCCCAGAGGGTGCCATTAAAGACATCCACCTCTTGGTGGACAATGGCCAAACGACGGCGATAGGCGCGGACATCGAGGGTTTGAATATCTTGGCCATCAATGAGAATCTGCCCCTGATCCGGCTGGAAGTAGCGAAAGAGCAGCTTGATCAGAGTGGATTTCCCTGAACCCGATCGCCCCACTAAGGCCACCGTTTGGCAGGGTTCAATGAGTAAGTTAATATCCCGCAGAATGGGACGCCCCGGCGTGTAGCTAAACCAAACGTGCTGAAAATCCACTTTGCCGGAAAACTTCAGGCTAGGAATCTCCTGTTGCTCCAAATCAATGGCATCGCGACCGGGGGGCAATTCCATAAATTCATGGAAGCGCAAAATGGAGGCATAGCGGCGCGCAAACACCTCAGATACCTGCGAGAGGGGGGTAATTTCGGCATAGGCCATACTGGCAAGGGTGTAAATCGTCATAAAGTGACCAATGGAGACCCGGCCGGCGATCGTGGCCGCTAGGGAAAACCCCAACAAACTGAAAAGACAGAACTGGACTACGGTTCCCTGCCAAGTAATCAGGTGCATGTAGCCGCGATGGATGCGGTCAATGACCATCTTGAACTCGCGATCGAGACGCTGCTGTTGACGAGCGAGTTCACGGGCTTCCGTGGCAAAGGCCTTGACGGTTTTGATATTGGTAATGATTTCTGAGGTGCGGCTTTCTGTGCTTTCGATGTGGCTGTCGAGAATTTCTTCCTTTTGAATGATCCGTCGCAGGGTGCGCAGGGTCAGCACCAGAATCACAGTAAAGGAGGTCAACAACCCAAGGGCGATCGGCCAATCAAGCCACCAGACAATCACGCCAATCCCCAGCACCCGTACCAGTTTGGGAATCAGTTGACCGGCAATTTCGGGATAGCTCCACGTATGGTTGGAAATCCCTTTGCTAACACGGTTGGCAATGCGACCCGGGTTGTTTTCCTCAAAGAATTCTAGGGGCAGCGTCAGAATTTTCTCGACGGCTTTGCGAGTGTGGTCGCGGCGGGCAGCCAAGGCAATCCACCAGTGGAACCATACCCCCAGCCACGGTTGAATTGGGGCACGCACCACAGTGGCCAAAAAGACAATACTGCCGAGAACGGTGAGATTGACGCCAAAGGCATTGTTCCAGCCCGTCCATGTTTGCAGCGTATGGGCGATCGCCACCACTGGCGGATCGAGGGGTTGTTGCGAGAGCAGGTTGAGAATTTGACCAATGGCATAGGGCACGAGCAAATCCACCAGTTCGCAGAGACTAGCTGCGGTCATACTGGCGATCGCCATCCCCCGATAGGCGCGATAGTAACCCAGAATGGAGCGAAACGTGGCCATAAAAACAGGACAAGCACTGTTCCTATTTTAAGATTTCTTAAAATTTTCTGCCGTCGCTCTTGGGTTGAGAATGCCCTTAGACCTTCACAGAGACTGGGGTGCGATTGAGGCGCGTTTCATAGGGGGCACTGGCAATCAGCGATCGCCCGGTCATCTCAGGGGGTTGAGGCAGCCCCAAAATTTCCAGAATTGTTGGCGCAATATCCGCCAGACACCCATCCTCTCGCAGGCTCACATCTGTAGCATGGCCGGGGATTTTGCGTTTCTCCCCTTCCACCAAGATGAAGGGAACGGGGTTAGTGGTGTGAGCCGTCCAAGGGTTACCGTCCTCGTCAATCATGTACTCAGCGTTGCCATGATCAGCGGTAATCAGCAGCGTGCCCCCCACCTTTGTTGTTGCTTCCACCAATACGCCTACACAGCGATCCACGGTTTCAATGGCTTGAATTGTTGCCGCTAATTGCCCCGTGTGCCCCACCATATCGGGGTTAGCAAAGTTCACCACAATTAGGGCATATTCCTGTTTCTCAATGGCCTCCTTAACCGCTTCTGTGACGGCAAGGGCAGACATGGCTGGCGCTTGATCGTAGGTGGCCACCATTGGACTGGGGATGAGAATGCGATCTTCGCCGGGGAAGGGTTCCTCAAGGCCGCCATTGAAGAAATAGGTGACGTGGGCATATTTTTCTGTTTCCGCTGCCCGCAATTGTTTCAGGCCATGCTCGGCAATCACTTGCCCTAGGATATGGTTGAGGTTTTGGGGTGGGAAGGCAACACCACAGTTAAAGTTGGCATCGTATTGGGTGAAGGTCACGTATTCCAAGGGCGTAATTAGCGTCCGTTCAAAGCCGCTAAAGTCAGGGTCAATAAAGGCTTGGGTGAGTTGGCGGGCGCGATCGGGACGGAAATTAAAGAACACCACGCCATCGCCGGGTTCAACGGCTCCTTCAGCAATGCGCGTGGGGACAATAAATTCATCGCCAATATCTTGGGCATAGGACTTACTGGCCACATCCACCGCCCGCAGGGGTTGAATATTCTCATTGCTGATCATGACGCGGTAGGCCGCCTCGGTACGATCCCAACGGCGATCGCGATCCATGGCATAATAGCGACCACTCACCGTCACAATTCGTCCGCAGCCAATGGTTTTCAGGCGTTGCTCCAATTCCTGAAGGACACCTGCTGCATCGCGGGGGGGTGTATCGCGACCATCGGTAATGGCATGAATACAGGCCGGTAACTCATGGCGCTTGGCCAGTTCCACCAAGCCGTAGAGGTGATCAATGTGGGAATGCACCCCGCCTGCAGAACACAGGCCGATAAAATGCAGCTTGCCCTTGCGCTCCTTCACAGTTTGGCAGAGCTTCACAAGGACGGGATTGCTAAAGAGGCTACCATCTTCAACGGCATCGGAAATGCGCACCAACTCTTGGGGAACAATGCGCCCAGCACCGATATTTAAATGCCCCACCTCGGAGTTACCCATTTGACCTTTGGGGAGTCCCACCGCCTTCCCAGAGGTGTAAATCAATGTATGGGGGTAGGCTTGCCACAAACTGTCCATGACAGGCGTATTGGCGCTAGCGATCGCATTACCGTAGGTCTCTTCGCGATAGCCCCAGCCATCCAAAATCATCAAAACAACGGGCGCAACAGGAGACGATGCCATGTGAATGCCCTACCTTAAACTTCTCTGGGAAATGGTGTAAATTGTACAACCTCGCAAATGATACCATTCTCCACCGCGAGAGACAAATTGGGTAGCTTCTGCTACAGTCCGCACGCTGGATCAATTCTGAATCCATAGATAGATCTATCCTAACGGATCAACGATGGCCAAATGTTGAAAACTGTTACAGATGCGGCTTTTCGGGATTAAATCCTTGAAGACAAAAAATTGCCGTGATAGTATCCAAACTGTTGTTTGTTAGCCAAAATTGGGAGTCGTCCGTTGTCACTTCGGGTAGCAGTGGTCGGTGGTGGTCCAGCGGGTTCCTCAGCCGCCGAAACCTTAGCCAAAGCCGGAATCCAGACCTATCTCTTTGAACGTAAATTAGACAATGCCAAGCCCTGTGGCGGTGCGATCCCCCTGTGCATGGTCAGTGAATTTGACTTGCCGCCGGAAATCATTGACCGCCGCGTGCGCAAAATGAAGATGATTTCCCCCTCCAATATCGAGGTGAACATTGGCCATACCCTCAAAGACCACGAGTATATCGGTATGTGTCGCCGCGAAGTCCTCGATAGCTTTATGCGCAATCGGGCGGCGGATTTGGGCGCCAACTTGATCAATGGCACCGTCTTTAAGCTGGAGCAGCCCGCCACCAGCGATCAGCCCTACACCCTCCACTATGTCCAAGAGGATGGCACAGCTCAGACCCTTGAAGTGGATGTGGTGATTGGTGCCGATGGGGCAAATTCCCGCATTGCCAAGGAAATTGATGCCGGCGATTACAACTACGCCATTGCCTATCAGGAGCGCATCCGCCTGCCTGAGGACAAAATGACCTACTACAACGAGTTGGCAGAAATGTACGTGGGGGATGACGTGTCCCCAGACTTCTATGCATGGGTTTTCCCGAAATATGACCATGTGGCCGTGGGCACTGGCACCATGAAGATTAACAAAGATCGCATTCGGGAGTTGCAAGCGGGAATCCGCGCCCGTGCTGCTGCCAAACTGGAAGGGGGGCAAATTATTAAAGTGGAGGCTCACCCCATTCCTGAGCATCCGCGGCCGCGGCGGGTGGTCGGTCGCGTGGCTTTGGTGGGAGATGCAGCCGGTACGGTCACCAAGTCTTCTGGGGAAGGCATTTACTTTGCCGCCAAGTCAGCCCGCATGTGCGCTGAAACCATTGTCGAGACCTCCAACAGCGGTCGCCGTATCCCCACCGAAGCAGATCTCAAGCTCTACCTGAAGCGCTGGGACAAAGCCTACGGCATGACGTACCTAGTGTTAGATCTGCTGCAACGGGTCTTTTATCGCTCCGATGCCACCCGTGAGGCTTTTGTGGAGATGTGTAGCGATATTGATGTACAGAAGCTCACCTTCGATAGCTACCTCTACAAGACGGTGGTGCCGGCTAATCCCTTAGTGCAGTTGAAAATTACGGCAAAAACGATTGGTAGCCTGATGCGGGGCAATGCCCTTGCGCCCTAAGTGAGTTGCGGATCCGCCCTCGCCCCTAGAGGGCTTGGATCCACTCATGAATGCTGTACTCTATCCACACCTGATGCTGCCAGTAGGGGTCGTTTTCAATCAATTGGCGCACGGTCTCTTCGCTATCCGCCGCGTAAATGGCAAAAAAGTAGCGCAGGTCTTTCGTAGGACCAATGGTGATGAGCACCCCTTGGGCTTTTTGAGCCGCAAGGCCGTCGAGGTGTGCTTGGCGATGGGGGGCACGCCGTTCGAGGACATCCTCACAGTAGCGTCCCCAAGCCACAAATTTGGTCATTTGATCCTCCTAGGCTTGTTCGGCAGCCAGTTGTGCCAGTTGTTCCTGCTGATCACGGCTGATGCAGGCTTGAATAATGGGTTCTAGATCTCCTTCTAGGACACTGCTGAGGCTAAAGTTCTGTCCCAAACGGTGGTCGGTGACGCGATCGTCTTTGTAGTTGTAGGTGCGAATTTTTTCGGAGCGATCGCCCGTACCCACTTGGGAGCGACGCATTGAGGTAATGGCTTCCTGCTGTTCCCGCAGCTTCATTTCGTAGAGTTTTGCCCGTAGGATTTGGAACGCGCGCTCCTTGTTTTTCAGTTGGCTACGCTCTTCGGTGCAGAAGATGCGAATACCCGTCGGCTTGTGGAAGAGGTCAACGGCTGTTTCTACTTTGTTGACGTTTTGGCCACCGGCACCCCCGGATCGCGCTGTGGTGAGTTCAATATCCTTGGGATCAATTTCTACTTCCACTTCATCCACTTCGGGCATTACCGCCACGGTGGCCGTAGAGGTGTGAACTCGCCCCCCCGCTTCGGTGACAGGCACCCGCTGCACGCGATGGACACCGGATTCAAACTTCAGCTTGCTATAGACGCGATCGCCCTTGATTTCGAGGATGGCTTCCTTGAAGCCCCCCATTTCCGCGAGGGATTCACTGACTAAGCTCACCTGCCAGCCTTGGCTTTTGGCGTAGCGGGAGTACATTCGCACTAAATCCCCTGCCCAAATTCCCGCTTCATCGCCCCCAGCACCCGCTCGAATTTCGAGCATGATGTTTTTATCATCATTGGGGTCACGGGGCAGCAGCAGAATTTTTAGGCGTTCCTCCAGTTCGGCAATGCGGCGGCTGAGATCCGCGACTTCTTCTTCAGCCATCTGGCGTAGCTCGGGTTCATTGACTGCTTCTTTAAGCAGTTGGCGGGCATCCACCAGTTGCTGATTGAGGGACTGCCATTCGTGATAGGCATTCACCGTTTCCTCTAGGGCAGCACGGGAGCGAGCCACCTTCTGAAATTCGGTTGGGTTGACCGCCACATCGGGATCCGCCAAGCGACGGGTAAGTTCCGTAAAGGTTTGCTCGACAGTGCGGAGTTTTTCCAGAAGATAGGCTTCTGCCATAGGAAGGGCGGCGATACTCTAGACTTTGCGGGAGTAGTACTCAACCACGAGGAGTTCATTGACTTGGAGAGCAACCCATTGCCGTTCGACAATACCGGTGACTCTGCCGGTGAGGGTGCTTTTATCCAGTTCCAAGTGGCTGGGAAGATTGGCAAGACCGGGATTTTGAAGGTTGGTTTCCACCAAGCGGCGCGATCGCTCATTGTCGCGGACGGTAATCACGTCCCCCGGACGGCACTGATAGCTGGGAATAGACACACTGCGGCCATTGACCAGAATATGGCCATGATTCACCAGTTGGCGGGCTGCTGGAATCGTTGGTGCCATCCCAAGGCGGAAAACAGTGTTATCCAGCCGCATTTCCAACAACTGTAGAAGGGTTTGCCCCGTGGAACCACTGACCCGACGGGCTTTGCGCACATAGCGTACAAGTTGCCGCTCCGAGACCCCGTAGTTGAAGCGCAGTTTTTGCTTTTCATCAAGGCGCAGGGCATATTCCGAACGCTTTTTGCGGGCTTGGCCGTGTTGACCGGGGGGATAGCTCCGTTTAGGGGCTTTACGGGTGAGACCAGCCAGTTCACCCAGACGACGGACAATTCTCAAACGAGGGCCACGATATCGAGCCATGCAACTATACCCAACCTACAGTGATGATGGTGTCCAACCAAAAAATGTGCAAAAAGTACACTGATTTGCCGAGGGCAACTTAATCAGCTTGCCTAGTATATCAAGGGGATGGGCGCGATCGCAACCCTAGGACGAGGATTTCTAGGGCAAACGCATAGTAGAAAAGTAAGCCAATCGTTTGTGGGAATGCCACCATGCCAACCCTCTGCCCGTCTGCTCGACCACGTCAAAACCCTAGAAGACCCCCGCGCAGAACACTTGCTAGAGCATCAACTCCTTGACATCATTGGTTTGACCATCTGTGCCGTCCTCTGTGGTGCAGAGGTGTGGGTGGCGATTGAGGACTACATGACTGGACTGTAGTGTACGATAAAGAGTTAATCTCGTCCCCATCGTAGCTGGCTTCCGCGTCGCGGTGGCGAATCGATAAGTGCGGGGAGTCCATGTAACTCACCTTTTAGGTAGAGCGCGGGACTGATAGCTCCCTGAACCCCTCATTAAGTTAGAGCAACAGGTGTAACCCAATCTCTTCGATGGAACTGATCCAAGCTGCCCTGCCGGCCTTTTTGCGGGGAGCACTAAATACACTCATTTACTATTGTCAGTGTGATTGCCGGCGTGGACTTAACCTCAGTGATGCGGGTGTGGGTGATTCGCAACAGTAGCCAGCCATTTCCTCTGTATGCGCTGGCCTTAATTCTCTACCTGCTAATGAGTTTGCCGATCGCGTGGTGGGGACGGCGTTTGGAGCAGCGGCTAAAGGCTAAAATATCTTAAGGTCTGCACATTCTGGAGCCGCTTTCCCTGTGAGCGATCGCCTGCACCTGACCCACTTACCCAGTCTCGCCACAGAACGGGACGGCCAAGATGTTATCCGAGGTCTGACTCAGCAACCCAAGTCTCTTCCCTCCTACTACTTCTACGATGCTGCGGGATCACGCCTCTTTGAGCAAATCTGTGAGCTGCCGGAATACTACCCCACCCGTACAGAATTGGGCATTTTAGAGACCGCCGCCGGGGCGATCGCCCAACTCACGGGCGCCTGTGAACTCGTGGAACTGGGCAGTGGCAGCGATCGCAAGATTCGCCTTCTCCTATCGGCCTATGCCCACATACAACCTCGGCTGTACTATCGTCCCATTGATGTCAGTGGCTCGATCCTCAAAACCAGTGCCATGGCTCTTCTTGCCGACTATCCGCAGCTCAGTATTTATGGTCTTGTCGGTACCTATCAAGTGGGATTAGAGCACCTACCGCCCCCCTTGGCACCTCGGCGCTTGCTCTGCTTTCTCGGTAGCACCATTGGCAACCTCTCCCCCAGCGAATGCCAGACCCTTTTTCAACAGATTCATCGGGTTCTTAGGGACGGGGACTATTTCCTGCTGGGCGTGGATCTGATCAAAGACACGAGTATTTTGCTCCCTGCTTACAACGATGCCCAAGGGGTGACGGCTGCCTTTAACCGCAATCTCCTCCATCACCTCAACTGGCGCTTTCAAGGAAATTTTCAGCCCGCAGCCTTTGCCCATCGCGCCATCTATAACCCGATTGCCCAGCAAATTGAAATGTATCTCGATTCACAGCAGCAGCAAACCGTTACCTTGGCTGCCCTTGATTTTCAGTGCACTTTTACTGTGGATGAACCGATTCTCACCGAAATTTCCCGCAAGTTTGATCTTGCTGCCCTCAAGGCGGCATTAACGGCTGCTGGATTTCGATGGATCAAGGCCTTTACCGACCCTCAGCAGTGGTTTGCCCTCTGCCTCTGCCAGGTTTAGAGCGAAGGCCTTTGGAATAGGTTAGAATCAGGGAGAAAAGCCGCCTTCATGGCTCAGGTTGCGGCATTGATAGCTCAGCGTGGAAGGATTCTATGCCCATCGGAGTACCCAAAGTCCCCTACCGGATGCCCGGTGAACCCTACACCCAGTGGATTGACATCTACAACCGTCTCTATCGCGAGCGGATTATTTTCCTTGGTAAAGAAGTCGATGATGAGATTGCCAACCAAATTGTGGCGGTGATGCTCTACCTTGACTCCGAAGATCCGGGCAAAGACATCATGCTCTACATCAACTCCCCCGGTGGCTCCGTCACCGCTGGCATGGCAATCTATGACACGATGCAACATATTAAATCCGATGTCGTCACCATTTGTGTGGGTCTGGCTGCCTCGATGGGGTCTTTCCTCCTTGCAGCCGGTACCAAAGGCAAACGGTTGGCATTACCCCACTCCCGCATCATGATTCACCAGCCCTCTGGTGGTACCCGTGGCCAAGCAACGGATATTGAGATCGAAGCTCGCGAAATTTTACGGGTACGGCGACAACTCAATGAGCTATACGCCCACCATACCGGCCAGCCCCTCGAAAAAATTGAGCGGGATATGGATCGTGACTTCTTCATGTCCGCCGAAGAGGCAAAAAACTACGGCTTGATTGATCGGGTGATTGAGGAGCGTCACAGCTAGTTTGCTGGCACATTGGCTGAGAGTTCAAATGAACATGAGGTTGAACATGTTGCAATTGCTCAAGTCGGCTATCGGCATTCCCCTTGTGATAGGTGGCATCCTTGTCCTAGGAGTAGGTCAACCAGCGCGTGCCCAAGGCGCCAGCCCGCTGCCTCCGGAAATGATGAAGACCATGGTTGAGCAGCTGAGTGATTCCTTGGCAAAATATGTGTCACGGGCAAGTTGTACAGATATCGCCCAGTTGCTCAAAATGCTACCCACCAATGGTACTAACCCAGCTCCCGATTCCGGTTCCATCATCGGTGCTGCTATCCTGTCAGTCAGAAATAATCCGGAGCTGCAAGGGATCATTGTCTCGCGAGTGGGGCCACCGCTGGTCAGTAAAGTTGTGGAATGCAACATGATTTCGGCGGATCTACTGCTGAAGGCCATGAGTCAATCCCCCTCCAACCCCTAAAAGGAGCAACCCATGACTTGGCGTGCCACGACCACTGCGTTAGATCGTATCTTTGCCAGCTTAGCGTATCTGCTGCCGCTCTTCTACGTCATGCCCTTTGGTGGCTTTTTGTTTGATTTGTTTCCACCACTGCAAGCACTGGTGTTAGTGGTTTTACCGGTAGCCTTGATCTACTCCATTCCCTTTGCTGGCCTAATTGTTTTTATGCTGTTGTACCTGCTGGTGGTGCGCAACAGTCGTATCAGCCTTTTTATTCGCTATAACACGATGCAGGCACTGTTGATGGGGATTGTGCTGTTTATTGTCCAACTACTGGTACAACTGCTGATCCGCGTTGCTAGTTTTGACCTGCTGATTAAAGTGCTCTTCAACTTTGTCTTTATTGCCACGGTGATTGGCGTCGTCTATGCGGTGGTGCAGTCTGTACGCGGCATCTATGCCGAAATTCCCACGCTGTCGGATGCCACAAAAAGCCAAGTGTTTTAGGGGATGCGAGGGAGTCCCTCATCCCGTATGATCAGAAGGTGACGCTACGAAAAACGACAACATCATGGAAACACTCAAAATTACCGTTTATATCGTTGTGACCTTCTTTGTCCTGCTCTTTGTTTTCGGGTTCCTCTCGGGTGACCCAGCTCGTAACCCCAAGCGTAAGGATCTCGAGTAATCCTCGCCAAAGGGGGTGGGCATCGGGTAACGTAACTAGGCAGTGGTCGTGAGGAAGTTTGGCCGTTGTTGTTTTTACCCCTTTTTGCTAGTCTGCCCCCCCCGACACAACCCGCAGAAATTGCTGAGGTCAGTGGCGCATCACCAGCGGAGCTACTTGGAACAACGGTAGCTCCTGATCTCAGCAGTACAACGCCGATCAGCCCTAGGCCCACACTGGATTTTACAGCCCCCCTCCGTCTTGGGGAGGCCAATGCTGAAACGCCCGTTGTCCGTGATCAACCCTTAGAGGTGACAGCCGATCGCCAAGAGTTCGATCTGATGCGGCGCTTGTTTAATGCCATTGGCAATGTTTTCCTCCGCTTCAAGGAAGCTGAACTCACCGCTGATCGCATTCAAACCGATATTGACGCCCAAATTCTGGTGGCGGAAGGTAATGTGACGATTACGCGCGGCGATCAAGTCTTGCAGGGCGATCGCTTGGAATATAACCTCAGACTCGATCAAGGCTCTCTCACCAATGCTCGCGGCGTCGTCAATACCGCTAGGGTGGATCAAGACCTGAGCCTGACCCGCTCTCCTAGCCCCCCACCCCTTAGCCCTCTCCCCGGTCTTGACGAACAGGGCACAGATCTCCAAGCAGAAGTGACAGAAACCTTTGATCGGTTGCGCTTTGAGGCCGATCGCCTAGAGTTTGATGGCCGCCGCTGGTTGGCGACAAACCTGCGAATCACGAATGATCCCTTTAGTCCGCCAGAGCTGGAGGCACGGGCTCAGGAAGCCACCGCCGAACCCCTCAGTGCCGATGAAACCCTGCTCAAGGTACGACGGGGTCGTGTGGTCTTTGATCAGCGGGTGGCCTTACCCATTGTGCTGCGGCGGTTTGTTGTAGGTCGTCCCTACGAAATTCTCCCCTTTGAGTTTGGCTATGATGAACAAGATCGCGGCGGCGTATTTCTGGCCTATCGGTACAGAGCAATCAATACCCCCAATACCCAAATCACCTTCCTGCCATCCATCTATTTAGAACGGATCATCAACAATGACTTTGATGTTTTTGATGCTAAAAGCTACGGGGCGGCGATCGAGCTAGGCCATCGGTTCACGCCGCAGACTCGTGTGCGCGGTTACGGCTTCTTGAATACGCTCAACCCTAACGACTGGCCGAGTACGTCACGCGCAGGGGTAGACTTGTTCCACAATTTTGATGCCCGCAATCTCCTAACGGTTTCTGCCCTTTATCGCCAGCGGGTCTTTAATCGTTCCCTTGGGGAGCAGGAAATTACCAGTAGCTTTGGCGGCACGTTCAGTGGTACAGGTATTCCCTTAACTCAGGGCCTAACACTCAGTTATCTTCTGGGAGGTCAATACGTCACGGCAGCCAGTGATGATCCCTCCTTACCCCCTAAGCCAAGCCTAGGTCGTCTTCAAGCTGCCGCAAGTCTTAACTGGGTGATGCCCATTTGGCGGGGCACTCCCTTACCGCCGACGCGAACCCAAGGCCTGCGCTATAGCCCCCGTCCTGTACAACCCTTCTTGCAGTTCTATAGTCAGGTAGGCGGTGTAGCGAACTACTATACCAATGGCAGTACCCAACCCGCGTTAGTTGCAGGGGCAGGGTTTCGGGGTCAAGTGGGTCATTTTTCTCGTCATTGGTTTGACTACACCAGTTTTGATGTGGGATTTACACAGACATTGAGTGAGCCATCCTCCCCCTTTCTCTTTGATCGGATTACTGACTTTAGTGTGCTCAACGTGGGATTGTTGCAGCAGATTTACGGTCCTTTGCGTGCTGGTACCCAAATGCAAATTAATGTGGACACAGGGAGAGTTTTTGATACAAACATTATTGTGGAATATAGCCGTCGCACCTATGGGGTGGTGTTTCGCTATAACCTCGATCGCCAGTTGGCGACGATTCTTTTGCGCATTAATGGGTTTAACTGGCGCGGCAATGCTGATCCCTTTTCCAGTCCCGGACTGGGTACGGCGACCGATGGTGTGATTCGCTCCAATTAGGATGATGCTTCTATGTCAACACCCAATGTACGTGTTTTTCCAGATTTGGCTGCCCTGACGGCGGCGGCAAAGCAGTTTGTTCTTGAGCAGGCCACTGGGGCGATCGCCCAACGGGGGCAATTTATGCTTGCCCTTGCCGGCGGCAACACGCCTAAACCGTTGTATGAAAGCCTTGTCTGTGCGGATACTCCTTGGTCACGGTGGCACATTTTCTGGGGTGATGAACGCTATGTTCCCCTCGATCATCCCGACAGCAATGCGGGGATGGCCTTTCAGGCGTGGCTCAATCATGTACCGATTCCCAAAAATCAGATTCACCCAATGCCAACGACGGATGCGGATCCGCAGACCGCTGCCGATCGCTATGAGCAAATCCTGCGCCAAACCTTTGGCATCCGTGAAGGAGAAGTTCCCAGCTTTGATCTGATTTTGCTCGGTATGGGATCCGATGGCCATACGGCCTCCCTGTTTCCCCACACAGCAGCCCTGACGGTGGGCGATCGCCTGATTACCGTGGGCAACAAGGATGGCCAGCCCCGCCTCACCTTCACGGTGCCCCTGATTAACCATGCCCGTCAAATTCTCTTTCTTGTGACGGGTGCCAATAAACAAACTGCTCTACGTCATATTTTCTCTGGGACGACTGATCCCCATCTCTATCCGGCACGGCTGATTACTGGCAATGCCCTTTGGTTTTTGGATGCGGCGGCGGCTGAGGGTGTCGTTGCAAACACCTAGGCTGTGGGTCTGCCCCGTTCGTGAATGGCCTGAATAATTGCAGTATTGGCTTTCGGAAAGGGAAACTGCTCCAATTCCTCAGGGGTCACCCAACGGATGGCATCGCACCCCAAGGGCTGAGGACTTCCTGAAAGATGCTGGCAGTAATAGACATGGAGCGTCACCCGAAAATGGGTGTAGGCATGATCAATGTCAATCAAATGCTCACCAACACTAATCTCAATGCCCAATTCCTCACGAATTTCCCGCTGAATACACTCCTGAACCGTCTCATTGGGTTCAATTTTGCCCCCCGGAAACTCCCATAGTCCCCCCAATAGACCTGTTGGTGGCCGCCGATCAATGAGAATCTGACCTGCCGCATTCCAAATCACCGCGACACCAATCTTTTTATGGGGTAAGGGGGAACGGTTCATTTTGCGAGGAATCTCATGGGTTAACTGCTGTTGGTAAGCGACGCAATGGTGTTGCCAAGGACAAGCATGACACAGGGGTTGGTGGGGTGTACAGATCGTTGCCCCCAGATCCATCAGGGCTTGATTAAAATCGCGGGGGGCTTGGGGACACAGCAGTTGCGCCGACCACTGCCAGAGTTGGGCTTCCGCTTGCTTGGGGGGGATCGTGAGTCCATAGAGACGGGCAAGCACCCGTTTGACATTGCCATCGAGAATCGGCTGGGGCTGATTAAAGGCAGCACTGAGGATCGCACCTGCGGTACTGCGACCAATTCCCGGTAATGCCACCACGGCCTCGTAGGTGCAGGGAAATTGCCCCCCATGATCGGCCATGATCTGTTGAGCCGCGCGGTGCAAATGGCGTGCCCGTGCATAGTAGCCCAATCCCTGCCACAGTTTCAAGACGGTTTCCAAATCGGCAATCGCTAAGTCGGCGATCGCGGGAAAGGTGGCTAGCCAACGCTGATAGTAGGGAATCACCGTGGCCACTTGGGTTTGCTGGAGCATGATTTCTGAGACCCAGATGGCATAGGGATCGCGCGTGTGCCGCCAAGGTAAATCCCGCCCCTGCTGCTGATACCACTGTAAAAGTGCAAAACGAAGGGCAGGTAGTGTATACCCGCCCCCACTGTCCTGTACCGTTGGCATGGGTTATTTGCTGTCTTCCGCTTGGGCAGCCGCTTGGAGCGATCGCTCGAATTCAAGACGTTGCTCGGCACCGCGCAAGAAGTAACCGCTCATCATTGCCGAAGCCAAGAGACGCCCAAGGTGCTCCCGATTCGTGGTAATGGAAACCTCAAACCCCTCCGGTGGCAAGTAGCCCAGCAGGTTACCAATGTGGCGTTCCATCACAATGGCCATTTCTGGCGACGCGGGACGGGACAGGCGAGCCACCACTTCTGCATCCAAACTTTGCAGATAGTTCCAGAGGGAATCAGCACTTTCTTGAAGATTGCGAGGGTTCATGGTTGGCTCCATAGAGTGTCCTCCCAAAAAGGTAGTCTGGCCAACAGGTCAGCGTGCCTGTGATAGCCTAGCTTTAATCTAGCAAGGGTGAATTTTAGGTGGGGGGTGGGAGAACCGATCTCCCAAGGTCTCATTTTCCGTCCCCGTTTTTATTATTATTTAGTTAATAAAAATAGGGTTGTTCTGGGTAAATTCCTATGACGGAACGTGATTTGTTTGACCTTGCGCCCTACATTGATCATACCCAGCTTGACCCCTTGGCAACCACAGCGGACATTGAACGATGCTGTGCTGAAGCAGAACAATGGAAATTTACCGCCGTCTGTGTCATGCCCGTCTGGGTGAAGACGGCAGTTCAGTTGCTCCATCGCACACCCGTGAAAGTGTGTACCGTCATTGGCTTTCCCAGTGGTGCCCACACCAGTGCCACGAAACTCTATGAGGCGCAGGAGGCGGTTGACAGTGGTGCGACAGAGTTGGATGTGGTGCTCAACTTGGGTTGGCTCAAGGAGGGCAACACCGAGGCCGTCTATCGCGATATTGCCCAAATCTGCGCGGAAACAGGGGTGACCGTCAAGGCAATTTTGGAAACCACGGTGCTGACAGAGGAAGAAAAACAACTGGCAGTGGATATTTGCTTGGATGCGGGGGTGGCTTTCCTGAAAACCAGTACGGGCTGGCGCGGGGGTGCCACGGTTGCAGATGTGCGTCTGCTCAAGCGCCTGAGTCGCGATCGCGTGGGCATTAAGGCCTCTGGCGGCATTCGTACGCGGGAGCAAGCCCTTGAACTGATTAATGCGGGTGCCACTCGCTTAGGTACATCCCGCAGCCTCGACTTGATGCAGGTTTAGCTATTCCCCTGTAATCGCAAGGGGACTCACCCACACTGGCGGACAACAACCATAGGGGGTGACTTCAACTTCAGTGCCCAGATGGAGAATACTTTTCAGCAGGCTGCGAATATCGCCGGCCACGGTGGCCGCTTCAATGCTAATGGCTTCGCCGTTGCGCAACAGCCAACCGTCAAAGGGGAGGGAAAATGAGCCTTGAAGGGCTTTCACGCCCGCGTGGAGGGCATGGAGTTCATCAATCCAAACAAGGCCATCGGCGCGATCGCCCCCTTCACCCGCTGGGACATCGTAGAAGTAACCACTCACTGTCACCTTTGCCCCTAAGTTGGCATGCCCCGTGGGCTGGGTTTGAAAGCGACGCGCCGTACCGGCACTGTGGTAGAGACCCGTGAGAATGCCCTGCTCAATCAGAGGGGTGCGGCGGGTGGGGGTGCCTTCGCCATCAAAGAGGGGCTGACCCACATTCTGGGGATGGCGGGCGTCGTCGTACACGCTCAAAAGGGGGCTGGCGATCGCCTGATGGAGGGATTCTGGCGTCGAAAGGCTCTGGCGATCCAAAATGTTTTGGGCATTAAAGAGATTGCTAAAGGCATTGAGCAGGCTGAGGAATGCCGAGGGTGAAAAAAGCACTGGGTACTGGCCAGAGGCAATCGGTTCATAGGCCAAGTGGCGAATGGTTTTGTCGGCCACTTCATCAATACAGCCCGCAATGTCTAAGTGCTCAAGATCGGGACTGATGCGAATGGCACCGGCACTGCGGGGTTTGCGACCCGCCTCATCGGTTTTGCTGTAGAGATAGAGCGTGGTTGTGGTGCTGGTTTGCTGGCGATTGGCACCCTCGCTGTTGAGATAAAACCGTTCTATGCGCCGCTGGCTGAGACCATTGTAGGGAACGCTAGCGATCGCTGGATGTCGCCCCAACAGCTCTCGTTCCGCAGCAATCAGTTGATCTAGGAGGGTTTTTGCCGAGGCAAGGGGCAGATCCGCCGTTGTAAGTGTTGTGTCACCAAGGGGGGCGGTGGCCAAGGGACTAAAGTCGGGGATGTCCTCTGTAACACCAAAAGCACTGGCTTCTTTGGCCATTTCTAGAGCCGTCTCTAAACCGCGATCGTCCAATTGGGTGGTGCTGGCGACCCCTAGGCGACCCGTTGAGTTCCACACCCGCACGGTAATCCCCGATCGCTGCGAGGCCTTCACCTGTTTGGGTTCCCCCTGCTGCACTTGGACACTCACCTCATCCACATGGGAGCCACCAAGGTCAAATTTCTCAATGCCAAGGCGGCGGGCGATCATCGCGACCCGCTCGTGGAGAGTGGATGCAGGGGTCAAGGTTACCGTCATGGTGTTCGGTTCAATGTAATTAACAAATCTTAAAACCATTCTAACCCTATCCTCGGCGTGGTGGGCGATCGCCTAGGTAGGTTAAAAATCACATCATTTCTCGCTAAGATTTTTGGAGCAATGTTGATCGCGAGAAGAAAGCCATGGTGCAACCATCCTTGGGGCTTGATGGTAACGGCGAGTGGTTGGGGGGAAAATCACCCCAGTGGTCTGAGCGCCGCGCCCGCCTTGAAGAACTAATTGCGACCCTGCGAATTGCCGATGAACTGGCGGCTGGGAAGTATTTGATTACCAGTGGCGAATTAGCAGAGTTAATGGATGTCCATACCAGTGCAGTTACTAGCCGCGGTGAAGAATGGATATGGCGTAACTGGCAAATTTCCCGCGTGCGCCGCGAAAGCAACCAAATTCTCTGGCAGTTAGAACGCATTGATATCGCCAAAGAGCAGCCCTCAGAATTGCCCTCGACCTAGATTGTGAGCCAGTCATGGATCTCGATTTTCCTTTGGAGTGTTTTGACTACGATTTAAGTGCGACGGCCTTGGCCCACTTTCTCAATGCGGATCAGTTGGCCGTAGATACCGAAACCATGGGCTTGAATATTCCCCGCGATCGCCTGTGCTTGGTGCAGGTGTGCGACCCAGAGGGACAAGTAGCAGTGATCAAAATTGCCCGTGGCCAGAAAGAGGCTCCCCACCTGCAGCAACTCTTGGAGCACCCCCGCATTACCAAAATTTTCCACTATGCCCGCTTTGATTTGGCCACCTTGCGCTACCACTTGGGGATTCGGGTTCACCCTGTCTTCTGCACCAAAATTGCCAGCAAGATTGCCCGTACCTATTCCCCCCGCCACGGCCTCAAGGACTTGGTCTTGGATTTGTTGGGCATAGAAATTGATAAATCCGCCCAAAGTTCCGACTGGGGGAATGCCATGGCCCTGCGGGAGGATCAAATCCGTTATGCCGCTAATGATGTGCGCTATTTGATTCCCCTGCGGCAGCAGCTCACAGCCATGCTGAAACGGGAAGAACGCTTTGAGTTATTCCAAACCGCCCTGAGTTGCTTACCCGCGATCGTCGATCTGGATTTAGCGGGCTACACCCAAGTCTTTGAGCACGGCTAGAAACGGCTCCATGGTCGAGACAGTGCTTGGCTGGCAGCGCTGGCACCGTTCGCAAAAGGGGCACTCATAGCAGTATTTCCGAATCTGGGTTGGGGGCACTTGGGGCAGCTCCTGTCCTTGCTCATAGGTTTGTAACCATTGGCGCAGTTGGTTAAGGCACTGCTCTAGGGTGTGGTGGATTTGCTCGTGGATGGCCTCACTGTAGGGAAAGGTGTAGAAATTTGCTCCCTTCTCTCCTTGGGCAAACCAATAGGTCATGGAAATCTGGCTGGGGGGGTAGGGACTGGTGGCTGCTAGGAGATAACAGTAAAGGCGAGTCTGCCAATGACGGGCTAAGGTGTCTGGGGCGGGTGGGTGGGCATGGGTTTTCCAATCGAGAATCTGCGCTTGCCCTTGGCCAAAAATCACGTAGTCATACACGCCCACAAGGGTGAATTCCTGCCAGCCCAGACTGCGGACATGCTCTGCTTCCCTTTGACCCTCAATCATGGGCGGTGGCATGGTTTGAAAGGCTGCAAACCACGGTTGTAATTCGGGCTGCGCCTCAAGAATTGGGCAGATATCGAGTCCTTGAAAGTGCTGTTGCATCAGGCGGTGGAAGTCGCGACCCTGCTTTTGGGCAGTGGTTTCCGTTAATTGTGTGGCCTCTGGCAGTATCAAGCTGTCAAGATAGCGGTACTGATATTGCCGTGCACAGGTTTGCAGGGTACGCAGATGGGCTTGGGAAAGTTGCATCGTCTAGATCCAACCCAATAGTGTCATGAGGCCGTAGAGGATCCAGAGCGTGGCCACTGCCGTTGCCCAATAGGGGGCAGCCCAAGATTGCTTTTGCTGTAAATCTGGGGAGTGCCACTCACTCACCTCAACAAAGGGAACTGTCCCACGTCGAAACCAGCCACGTACCACTAGCGATCGCCCCGCCAAGGTTTTCAGATAGGCTGGCTCAAGGATTGGCCAAATCGGCCCCCAAGCTCGATGGCAGCGCAGGGGAAACAAGCCCTGATCCGTCTCCAGCCACAGGTGCTGTCCTAGACCATTGCGCAAGCCTGTCACTGCCCGTAAATGCCCCTTTAGTTCGACAACGGGACTATCGAGGGGCAAAAGACGATGAAGAAGCTGACCCAAGGTGTAGGTTTGGGGAGGCCGAGGCGGGTAGTAGGCATTCAGGCGTAAAAAGAGACCTAACCCAAGGCCAATGGGAATGAAACCCCGTGCCAAGGTAGACCAATCCGCCAACCACCACAGAGGAAAGGCGATCGTCCCCGCCCGCAGTGCAAATTGACCAACGCCCGTGAGGATAATCGTCGTGATGACTCCTGCGATCGCTCCCCAGAAGGGAGCCAGTTGTTGCCAAGCCCGTTGACAGCGAAGGGAGGAAGTCGAGGGCAGGGAAAGCAGGGGTTCCAATCGCCATTGCCGCGCATAGGTCATCAGGGTTTGCAGGCGCAGTCCAAGGGGACGATGGGAGGAGGTCAAGCGAAACCAATACCGCAGGGGATGGGCGGTATCCCAGCGGAGCAGCATTGGCCAATCGAGGGGTTGATTGCCCCACAGGGCAGCTTGGGTTGGATTTAGGGGTAGAAGCAGGCGCAAGGATTCTAGGGGGATACCAATTTCCCCTTGGGCACACACCGTCGTTGCTGTGGCTGCCATGAGGCGAAACCAAGCCATCACAAGGGTATTGGGATTACCGATCAAGGCTGCCCCTTGGCGATCGCTATAATACTGCCGCAACTGATTGCTCCAGAAGCAGAGCATCTCCAGCCCACGAAAGAGAAGATAACTCCCTTGACCGACCATGGCGCAGAGGAGATAGAGGGTACCCCTGATGATCCGCCGTCTCCAGTGCTTGCCATAGGGAGGGGCAAAGCGATCGCCCCAACGGCTACACCAACAGTACAGGTCATAGGGCACTTGCAATAGGAGCACCAGTGGCGTCACCAAGGTATTCAAGCCCAGCCGCAATTGGGCAATTTCACTGGCCATTAAAGCCAGCAGTTCCTCGCCAGAGAGCGATCGCAATAGACCTTCGCTGACAATAATGCGGCGCTGCCAGCGTCCATAGCTAAAAATGATCGGTGCTGCCGTCATCAAGCAGCCTATTTGGGGACGGGGTTGCCACCACGACCACGACAAACGCCCCAAGAGCATCACCGTTTCGGGACTATACTCCTCAAGTTCGCCAAGACTCACAGGACGCAAACCATAGCCAGCTCGCAATCGCCATGACCACAGCCAACTGCCAGCGCTGAGTAACCCCAATCCCAAGCAACCCACTAAAAACCAAGCTATTACCCCTTCCCAGCCCCGCAGGAGTGCCAGTGGATCATTGGCGTAGTTGAGGAGGCCTGCAATCAAAACCTGTAGCGGTTTTTGGAGTAGCCACGCGATCAGCAGCAGTGTTGCCCCCTGACTTAGCCAGAGATAAATGCGAGGCACCGGTCGCAGTTGCATAGGCGGCCTTGAACTCGGCGCTGAAACACACTCAAGGTAGGAGGAAGTGGGTTCCTCATCCAAATAGCGTTCTAACTCTGGCAGATGTTTTTGCGCCCAAGCCCGAATGGAGGGGAGGGGCGATCGCGCTAGGAGTTGACACAGATCAATGGCCTCTTGCCACTGGCGGGTGTGGGCATAGGCTTTAATCAGGTGCAGATGAGCCTTGAGACCTTCGCGGCGTTGACCGTGGCTGGCAATGACGGCTTTGAAGGCGGCGATCGCCAGTTGATAATCTCCGCGATTAAAGGCCGCTAAACCCGCAATATAGCGAGGATCTAAGCGAAAATCGGATTCTGGATCGGGCATACTTGAGTATTCCCCAGATCACGGTTGCTGGTTACCACCAAGGGCGTGGGCTTTCAAATCCTCTAGGGAGACATACTCAAGGGCACTGACATGGGTTGCTTCCAGAATTACTGGGGGAGCTACGTCAGCCTCTAGGGCTTCCCGCCAGCGGGAGGCACACAGACACCAGCGATCGCCCGGTTTCAGCCCCGGAAATTGATAGGCGGGCACTGGCGTCGAAAGATCATTGCCCCGCGAACGGGTAAAGGTGAGAAATTCAGCGGTCATCTCCGCACAGACCACATGCGCCCCCACATCCCCTGCCCCTGTGCGACAAAAACCATCGCGATAGAATCCTGTGAGGGGATTTTGACAACAGCACACCAAGGGTGTGCCCAACACATTCATTGCCGTCATTATTGATGCCCCCAAGTTTTTCACCCTAAGTCTAGCTATAGCATAAGCCTATGCCCAAGAGGCCTATTGCAGCCAGTCCTTGGCCAATGCGCTAAACTAAAACTCAGAACTAGTATTGTTGTTGTTTTGTTTGGCCTATGCCTAGTGTTGTTCCCCAAGAGCGGCAACAGGTTATTCGCAAGCACTACCCCAACTACAAAGTCATTGTCCTCAACGATGACTTCAATACGTTTCAGCACGTTGCTAACTGTTTAATGAAATATATTCCCAACATGACCAGCGATCGCGCGTGGGAATTAACGAATCAAGTTCATTACGAAGGCCAAGCCATTGTTTGGGTGGGGCCCCAAGAACAGGCGGAACTGTACCATGAGCAACTTTTGCGGGCGGGGCTGACAATGGCACCCCTCGAACCCGCATAGGCATTGCCCTTTGTAAAGCCTGTTATCACCGCTATTAAAAACTTTGAATCCTGTTACCTTTCTTCATATGTCAGGATAAAAGGTAGTTTCAAAGATTGAGGAACTGCCTATGGCCGTCATGACTGCCAAGCGTCCACCGCGCTTAACCCTGCAGGTGTTGGAGATCGCCGCTGATACGACGGCAATTCGCTGTCTAGATTGGGATCGCGATCGCTTTGATATTGAGTTTGCCCTTGAAAATGGCACCACCTACAATTCCTTTCTGATCAAAGGGGAACAGATTGCCCTCGTAGATACGTCCCATGCCAAGTTTGGCGATCGCTACCTCGAGCAACTCTGGCAACGGGTGAACCCCAGTGACTTGAACTATCTCATCGTCAGCCATACCGAACCCGACCACAGTGGCCTCGTCAAGGACGTATTGGCAAAAGCTCCCCATGTAACCGTGGTGGCCTCAAAGGTGGCGCTACAGTTTCTGGCGGATCTGATCCATCAGCCCTTTAGTCAGCGCCAAGTGAAAAATGGCGATCGCCTTGACTTGGGGAAAGGGCATGTCCTTGAGTTTGTGATGGCCCCCAATCTCCACTGGCCCGACACCATCCTCACCTATGATCACGGCACCCAGACCCTCTTTACCTGTGATGTTTTTGGTGCCCACTTCTGCAATGATGATCCCTTTGACACAGAACCTGAACTGCTAGCGCCAGATTTCAAGTTTTACTACGACTGCCTCATGGGACCCAATGCCCGCTCCGTCCTCTCCGCCTTCAAGCGCTTGGAACCCCTGCCTCCCGTGCAACTAGTTGCCACAGGTCATGGCCCACTGCTGCGCCATCATCTCCCGCAGTGGCTAGATTCCTACCGCAACTGGAGTCAAGAGCAGGCCAAAGCAGCAACAACGGTGGCCATTTTCTATGCTGCTAACTATGGTTATGCCAATGCTCTGGCAGAGGCGATCGAACGGGGAGCCGCCAAAACTGGGGTTGTTGTCGAAAAAATGGATCTGCTCACCGCTGAACCCCAAGATATTCGCGAACTCACTGAGATTGCCGCTGGGATCATTATCGGTACACCGCCCACCACTGCCGTTGCTAAAACTGCCCTGAGTACGATTCGTGCGGCTGCCCATGCCAAACAGGCCATTGGGGTCTTTGAAAGTGGTGTGGCCGACGCTGAACCCGCCTATCCGCTGCTGAATCAGTTTCGGGATGCGGGACTGACGCCCTCGTTTCCTGTGATTCGGGTCACAGCAGCACCCACTGAGGCACTGTTCCAAGAGGCGGAAGAAGCGGGTACTGACATGGGTCAATGGCTGTTGCGCGATCGCACCGTCAAGCAGATGAAAGCCTTGGATACTGACCTCGATAAAGCCTTGGGTCGCCTGAGCGGTGGGCTATACATTATCACCGCCCAAAAAGGTGCCATTAACAGTGCCATGTTGGCCTCTTGGGTGGCCCAGGCCAGTACCGAACCTCTTGGGGTTTCCATTGCGGTGGCCAAGGATCGGGCCATTGAGTCCTTTCTACACGTGGGGGATACCTTTGTCCTCAATGTTCTTGAAGAAGGGAACTACCAGCCCCTGATGCGCCATTTCCTAAAGCGATTCCCACCGGGCGCCGATCGCTTTGCCCATGTGAAAACCTATCCAGCCAGTAATGGCAGTCCCATTTTGGCCGATGCCCTTGCCTATATGGAATGTACCGTTGTCAGCCGTCTGGATGCCCACGATCACTGGATTGTCTATAGTACTGTGGATAGTGGTCGCGTCTCAAAGCCCGATGGCATGACTGCTGTGCACCATCGCAAAGTGGGGAATCACTACTAAACTTGGGCACTCCCTACCCAAAGTGCGCTAAACTAAGTTTGCTGCGGACGTGGCGGAATTGGCAGACGCGCTAGATTTAGGTTCTAGTACCGCAAGGTGTGTGGGTTCAAGTCCCTCCGTCCGCATTCAAAAGCTTAGCAATTGAGGGCACAGTTTGCAGTTCGCAGCCAAGAAAGCATTGGCAAAAACCTTTCCCTAAATCTTTTTGGGGACTTGACTGGGATGTTTTTCTTTGAAGTGAAGATTTTAGGAGGATGGACACAACTGGACTCGAACCAGTGACCCCCACGATGTCAACGTGGTGCTCTAACCAACTGAGCTATGCGTCCTCGGAATTCCTAATATAGCATACACAAGGCTAACCTTTAAGTAGTTTGACCGTCACATTTGTATCGGTGCGATCGCTCAACGAACGAGTGGCCACCCCTAAAACCACTGGCTCAGTCACCCCCGGTTCAGGATGTTCGATGGTTCGTGCAATCACGGTCAGGCGATCGCTCCCTCGGCCGAGCCGTCCCAAGGAAAATAAATCATTCGCTGCCTGTACCAGCGTTGCCTCAAGGGTACTGCTCTCAATGTCCGGGGGCACTGTGATCACAACTTGCGTTGCCCCGTTGTCATAGACGAGGGTGTATTTGCCGGCACCGGGCACTGGGGAGTGCACAATCGGTACAATACTCAGGGCAAAGAGTCCCACTGTCACAACACCGAGAAACCCCGTAATACCAACAAAGCGAAAGCGCACACCCCAGCGAAAAACAAATGTGAGTGCGGTTAAGCCAGCCATGACAAGGGTGGCAATGCCAGCCCAGCGGCTATAGGTGGCAAAATCGGCGGGGGTCAGCATTACTCTTCCTCCTCATTACTGACAAAACCATTCACAGGGGTTTGATCCTGCTGCAACGCTGCCCGGAGGGTATGCCATGTCAATGTCGCACACTTAATCCGCACCGGGAACTGAGCCACCCCCTGCATGACATTGAGCTTGCGAAACTCCCGAGGGAACTCAAACTGCCCCTTCATCATCGCTTGGAACTGCTCCACCATTTGGAGGGCACGACTCACGGGTTGCCCCCGCAGGGCATCGGCCATCAAATCCGCTGAGGCCATGGCGATCGCGCAGCCTTCCCCCTCAAACTGAATATCCTGAATGATTGTCTCCCCCTGCTCATTGGTGCCTAGGGCAACGGTTAAATCAATGGTGTCGCCACAGGAAGGGTTATGTCCCCGCTGCTGACGATCCACAGGCTGCGTGCGGCCACGGTGGCGAGGTTTCTTGTAGTGCTCTAGGATGACTTGCTGGTAGAGCGTGCGGAGATGATCAAGAGACATTTAGAATACTCTATGCTCAGTGCATTTCCTCAAGGATTTTATAAACTATATTAACGGCTAAGGGCGGTGAGACTTTGCCAAAAAAGCGTCAAGGTGGCTGCTGTGCCGACACCAAACATGAGGGAGCGACCAAGGGGAAAGTTGGCAATATAGCAGATGCTGTACAAAAAGCGAGCCGCGACAAAACTCAGGCTGGCGATCGCCACCGTTGCATTATCCACCCCGGCAAAAAGGGTCAGCAACACTGCTGCTGCAAAGGGCATAAAGGTTTCAAAGCTATTTTCGTGTGCCCACACTGCCCGCTGCGCAAAGGGGGGCAGTTTCTCAAAGAGGGCACGGGGAGCCGCCATATCAAAGCCCGCTTGCCAGCGCCCCACCACAACAAAAATGTAGGGGAAATAGATCAGCAGCGTTGCTGTCAGTAAACTGGCGGCTAGTAGCCAAGGGATATTGCTCAACATCACCTAGACTCGCTCCAACACTGGCAGCGCACCACTGAGCACCCCATCCCGAGGGGGCAATTCCTCACAGAGAATTTCGCAAGAGTTATTGGGACTTTCAATCAACTTCACCTTATGCAGCGTCGCCCCCAACTGGCGAATCGGTTCCTGTAACAACTGGGCAATGTAAATGGCGATGTTCTCTGCTGTGGGCACCACCGTCGCAAAATAGGGAATATCTTTATTCAAAAACGTGTGATCCAAAGGTTCAATCACCTGTTCCTTGAGCACCTCCTCGAGCTTGACCAAATCAACAATCATGCCCGTCCGCGGATGGATTGCCCCCTTGACCGTAATCTCCACGTGGTAGTTGTGGCCATGGCCGTGGGGGCGAGCACACTTGCCATAGATGCGGCAGTTTTCTTCGTAGCTGAGATCCTCAAGGGCTAGACGATGCGCCGCACTAAAGTGAGCACCAACAGAAAGATAGGCTTCCATAGGGTCTCCCGTGTAGTCCGCCCAAAGGCGGGGGTGTTCAAACAGTTGAATGCGCACAAGGGGTAAATGGGGAGAGAGTCGATCCCAAATCACCCGTGCAATATGTTCAGTCGTGGGTAACGTGGCTTGAAACTCTGGCCACACCTCATTGAGATAGGAAAAATTCAGGGGTTCAATGACTTCACGGCGAATGATGTGCTTGACATCCGATAGGTTCAACACCATGCCAAAGTCATCAACAACGCCGCCCATTGAAACAAACAACTCATAGTTATGACCGTGGCCGGGAAAGCGACTATTGGCACCAAACCGAGCCAAATTCTCTGCTTCAGACCATTCTGGCAACCAGTAGCGATGACTGGCGGCAAACTCAGCACGGCGGTGAATAATACAATTCATGTCAAGTTATGAAGATTTGCAACAATTCAGCAATCTCCCCCTATCCTAACGGATTCTGGTTCCCCCAACCATTGGCTTTTTTGGCACATTTCCCTAAAGTCCGCCAAGGATGAAAGGCTTTTGCCGTACTTGGCCAATCAGCCAGCGCAGACTGTGGTTACTGAGAATCGATAAAGGCCCCATGACCATCAGGGATTTCACCTCTGCACGGCTAATTTTAACTACCCCTCCCGGTTGCAGCATCGCCGTCGAGTGAGTGAGTTCCCGCAGGGTGGCATAGGCAAAGAGCAAGGGCAGCACGCAAAAGAGACGAATCGGAATTGCCGCCTTGGGCACGGATAGCAAGTAGGCTTGGGCTTCATCAAGATCATGCCAAGCAAGGGCAATCAATTCCTTAATGGCAGCGTGGTTTTGCTGAAGATGCTCAGCACTGAGGATGGACTGGTGGCTACTGCCTTGGAGCAGCAGAGATTCATTGGGGATATAGATCGAGTTTTCGTGCTCCGCATCCCAAGCAATATCCTTGAGAATGTTCACCGTTTGCAGCGCTTCACCAAAGGCAGCGCAGCGCTTGAGGAGTACTTGGTATTCATCGGCACCAATGCTGGGGGAATGCTCGTACCACAAATCCGTCAGGAGATAGCCAACGGTACCCGCGACGTAATAACAGTACTCTTTATATTCATCGAGGGTTTGAATGCGAATGCCATTGGGATAGAGGTTAATAAACTTTTTCATCCCATGCACCATTTCGCTCACCCAGCGTTGGACGTGCTGTTGGGACGTGAGGGGCAAAGAACGGTAGAGGGCAAAGACGAGTCCCGTATTTTTCACCAGTTGCACATGGGCTGGCTCCCCCTGAACCCCCCGTGCGGTTTCACCATAGCTATTGGCTAGATCGGCACTGTCAAAACACTCCAGCAGGTGATCCAAGAGAGCGGTTTTTGCGGGGATACTGGCAACCGGATCATCCTCAACGGTATCGGCAATGCGACAGATGAGATAGGCCACCAGAACCGCCCGACCCAAATTTCCGGGGAGGAAGCGAATACTGAGGGCAAATGTGCGCGAGACTTGGGGGAGTATCTCTTGGCAAAAGCGCTCAGCATCCTTGACGGAAACTGGGTTCTCCAGCACCATTTGAATCATATGGGGGTTCACTCCTACACGCATTGATCGATAGTTGAGTCAATCCTCGACCGTTCCTCAGGCCAACACTCTAGGGCAGTCAATTCACGATTCTCCAAAAGGGTCTCGCGATCGCAACCCAGCAGGGGACGACTTCCACAAACAAGGATTGAGCAAAATCTATAGCTATCATGCTCATTTTTGTTTGTCTAGGTGGCCTGTGACAGTTGCCGAGATTGCCTGAGGTAGAATGGTGGATAGCTCACAATTTGCCAGAACAATAACATAGCTTCAACAATTAACAACAATTAACAACGGTATCAGATTTGGCGGAAAATGCCTCTCGTCCACCATAGCGGACGCTTGAGTGTGACACTCTTTCCATTGGTCAGTTTCTAAATTGCCCGCGATCGGTCTATCCAAAAGTTAAGACGGTAATCAGCTCGAAAATGTGTACTCCCAGCGTAGCGGTTGTGTCAACAGGCCAGCACAGCAAAGTTCATTAACAATGACTCCATGCCTCGTCCTTGTGCCCCAAGGGGCAGAATATCAAGCGGTACAACGAGGGCTACAGGCGTCCAATGTGGTGATTATTCCGATCCGAGCAGGGGCAGCCACAGTGACCACACCGGCATTGATCAGTGCCCTTGAGGAATCGCCTGCCATGGTTCTCATTTTGGGGGTTTGTGGGGGCTTGCATCCCGATGATCGGGTGGGTGAAGTGGTTGTCTATACTACTTGTCAGGATGAAGCAGGGCAAATGTATTCTTTAGACCAGACGTTATCGGCAAAATTGGCGCCTGCGTGGCGACGGGTGAAAGGCATCACAACGGCGAAAACCGTTTCTAAGGCCCAGGAAAAACAAACCCTTGCGGCTCGCGGGGGGGTGGAGGTGGTGGATATGGAAGGGGTGCCACTCCTCAAGGCTTTAGCGGGAATGCCGGTGGTGATGGTGCGGGTGATCAGTGATGGTGGCGATCGCGACCTCCCCGATTTGAGTCAAGCCTTTGATGCTCAAGGCAATTTGCGGCCGGGGCCACTGGCTATCGCAATGCTGCGCAACCCCCGTGCGACGGCACACTTGATTCAAGGTAGCCTCAAAGCCCTCAAGGTGCTCACAAGAATTGCCCCAGAGATTGTGCAGCAACTCAATGGCTAAGATAGGGGTAGCCAGCTTGGAGAACGCTGTGGCGCAGCTTATTGGTCAAATTTTGGGCGATCGCTATGAACTCCTGCGCGAACTGGGGTCTCATCCGGGGCGGCGCACCTATCTGGCGTTGGATCGGCGGCGCTATGAACAGGTGGTGCTGAAGCTGCTGCTTTTTGGTGGCGGCATGACATGGGACGACTTTAAGCTCTTTGAACGGGAAGCGGCTGTGCTGCAACCCTTGGATTATCCGGCCATTCCCCGCTATCTCGACTACTTTGAAATCAATACCCCTGATCTCAAGGGCTTTGCTTTGGTGCAAACCTACATTGAGGCAAAATCCCTCGCCACATGGCAAGCAGAAGGGAGAGTGTTTAGTGAAGAGGATTTGCGGTTACTGGCCGATCGCCTGCTGGATATTTTGATCTATCTCCATGGCCGTCAACCGCCGGTGATTCACCGCGATATTAAGCCGACAAATATTCTTTTGGGCGATCGCTCCGGTCATGATCTTGGCAAGGTCTATCTTGTGGACTTTGGGGCGGTACAAACGGCGATCGCAGGCAGCACCCGAACCGTGGTGGGTACCTATGGCTATATGCCCCCGGAACAATTCGGCGGTAAAACCCTACCCGCCAGTGATCTCTACGCCTTGGGCATGACCCTCATCTACTTAGCAACCGGCACTCCCCCCGATGAGCTGCCGCAAAAGGAACTGCGGGTTCAATTTCAACCCTTGGTCTCCTTGAGTCCCCCTTTTATCCGCTGGCTCGAAAAAATGGTCGCGCCCGCCCTTGAGGAGCGATTTGACTCCGCGACTGCGGCTCGCCAAGCCCTAAAGCAACTGGACACCTCACCCCACGAGGCCTCACTCATAACAAAAACGCCGCCCTACGGTTCCCGCCTACAGGTGAGAGAAACACCCCAAGGGCTACTGGTGCAAATTCCCCCCGTTGGATTTAATGTCAGTCTCTTCTTCCTGATTCCCTTTGCAGTGGCTTGGAATGGGTTTTTGGTCGTCTGGTACAGTCTAGCGATTAGTTCTGGCTTTTGGCTGATGGCTGTTTTTGCTACTGGTCATCTTGCTGTCGGTTTAGGCCTCATTGGCGGCATTCTTTACATGCTATTGGGATGGCAGGTGTTGATGGTCACCCGTAAGGATCTGCGCTTCTATGAACATATCCTTGGTTTCCGCTGGCGTCGTCCTAAAGTCCTGCCGCTTGAAGTGATTGAACAGATTGAATTTCAGCCCCACAGCACGTACCGCGATCGCGAGGGCGATCGCCAAGAGCTATCGAGCAAACTGGTGATTCGTGCCGGTAGCCAAGCGATCGAACTGACTGAAAATGCCCTTAGCGTGACCTCAAGGGATCTGGAATGGTTGGCCTACACCCTTGGCCGCTATCTGGGGCGACGGGTCACACAGGCTTGTCAGGATGTCCGAAGTGCTTGAGAACATCACCACTGAGGCGGCAGATACGCCAGTCAGGTAGCACAGTCGCACCCATGCGCTCATAGAATTGAATCGCAGGAGTATTCCAGTCCAAGACGCTCCACTCGATACGGCCATAGTCGCGATCGCTGGCTAGCCGGGCTAATGCCTTCAGCAGAGCAGTGCCCACCCCTTGACGCCGATAGGCAGGGAGGACAAACAAATCCTCTAGCCAAAGGCCGGGGCGGGTGAGGAATGTGGAGTAGGTGGTGAAAAACAGGGCGTAGCCAATAACGTCTGTGGGGGTATGGGCAAGAAGTACCTCGGCGTAGGGGCGATCGCCAAACAAATGCTGCCGTAGCGCCTCCTCTGTGCCCGTTACTGCGTGGCTGAGCTTTTCATAGGCCGCAAGCGCTTGGATCAGTTGGAAGATGATTGGAACATCCGCCGGGGTCGCTGCACGAATCGCAAAGGAGAAAGACACGCTAACCCAAACTAAATTGAGCGCAGCCAACCGGCACTCAGAGCAACGGTAAGCGCCATAAACAACACTGTCAAAGTCCACGTGGCACGGTTTAAGGTCGCTTCTGCACTTTTGGTGCTGGTAAAGAGCTGGGCTTGACCGCCAATACCACCGAGGCCATCCCCCTTGGGACTGTGGAGCAAGACCAATACAATCAGGCCAACTGCTGAAAATGCCCACAGACCAATGGCAATTTTTTCAATCATCCTCAACCTCGCTGGCGATGCGAATCTATACAACTTGACCTCTCCCTCATCTTACCGCAAGCCTAGGAGCCAATGGCACAATACAAGATAGGCGTTTTGAACGTGCCCCATGAACCAGCAAAATCTGCTTCAGCAATTGCTTTTAATTGGTGTTGGCACCACCTCCCTTGTGGCCGAGAAGTTGCGTCAAGTGAGCGACCAATGGGTGAAAGAGGGACGCCTCAATGCCGATCAGGCCAAGGCAATGGTGGATGAAGTCCTTGCTCACCTCAAAGAAGATGCCGCCTCCCTCGATGAAGCGGTGCAACGACAAACGCGCCAGTTTCTAGAGAGCTTGGGTGTGCCACAACAGTCAGAAATTGATGAACTGCGGGGACGCATTGATCGCCTAGAACGGGATGTTAGGGAGTTAAAAAATCGCTCATGGTAAGACAACGGGTGCATCGAGCCTACGGCTGGCTCCTCTGTGGTATTGTCCTAGTAGTGGTATGGTTGGTGGCCGCTCCGATCGCGATCGCCAGTGTGCCGCTAGAGGCGTCAACGGAGGCTGCGGGACTTATGGGGAATCCAAAGGTGGTAACCACTCCTTCAGGTTTGCAATACGAAGATATGGTTGTTGGCTCAGGGGCGCAGCCTCAAGTGGGCGATCGGGTGACGGTACACTATACGGGCATGCTCACCGATGGCCGCATTTTTGATAGCTCCCGCGATCGCGGTCAGCCCTTCCAATTTCAAATTGGTGTCGGTCAAGTCATCAAAGGCTGGGATGAAGGGGTTGGCTCAATGCACGTCGGGGGGCAGCGGCGGCTGATTATTCCCCCAGACTTAGGCTATGGTGCACGCGGTGCGGGTGGGGTCATTCCCCCCAATGCGACGCTGATTTTTGACGTTGAACTTTTGGGTGTGCAATAGGATTGAACTCGGCAAGGGATGCCCAAGGCCAAGGTACTGTACATCTGCCGCGAGTGTGGTGCCGAGTCTCTGCAATACTTTGGTCGCTGTCCCAACTGTGGTCAGTGGAATACCCTCGATGAGCAGGTGGTTACCCCTGTAGAGAGTTCTACTCGAGGTACCACACCCCGAAAATCAACCACTCCCCACCCCCGCAGTGCCAAGGCCCTAGGAGAGATTAGCGAACAGACACAGAGCCGTTCTGCCTCCGGATTTGCCGAGTTGGATCGGGTTTTGGGAGGGGGGATTGTGGTTGGCTCCCTCGTGTTGGTGGCCGGCGAACCGGGAATTGGCAAGTCCACGCTTTTGTTGCAGATGGCAGCCACCTTAGGGCAACAGCAGCGGGTGCTCTATGTCTGTGCTGAGGAATCGGCGCAGCAGGTGAAATTGCGATCGCAACGCTTGGGCATTGCCGCCTCCCCCTCGCTCTATCTTTTGGCGGAGACGAATTTGGAGGTGATCCTGCAGGAGCTGACCCATCTGCAACCCCATCTGGCGATTATTGATAGCATCCAAGCGGTGTATCTGCCCCAATTGACGGCTGCCCCGGGATCTGTGTCTCAGGTACGCGAGGGCACAGCCGCCTTGATGCGCTTAGCCAAGCGGGAGCAGATGAGTCTCTTTATTGTGGGTCATGTTACAAAGGAGGGGGCGATCGCTGGCCCGAAGGTGCTGGAACATTTGGTGGATACCGTGCTCTACTTTGAGGGCGATCGCTTTGCCAGTCACCGCCTCGTACGCGCTGTCAAAAACCGCTTTGGGGCTAGTCAAGAAATTGGCGTTTTTGAAATGGGCGCGCAGGGCTTAGCCGAGGTCACAAATCCTTCGGCGCTGTTTTTGGGCGATCGCGAGCCAACCCCCGGTACCGCCACCATTGTGGCCTGTGAAGGCACCCGTCCGCTTGTGGTTGAGTTGCAAAGTTTAGTTAGCCCCACCAGTTATCCCTCTCCACGCCGCACGGCCACGGGCATTGAGTACAATCGCTTTTTGCAAATTCTGGCCGTCCTAGAAAAACGCCTAGGCGTGCCCCTCTCGAAGCTAGATGCCTATGTGGCGTCCGCTGGCGGGCTGAATGTGGCGGAACCCGCTGCTGATCTGGGGGTGGCAGTGGCTGTTGTGGCTAGTTTTCGCGATCGCTGGGTGCACCCCCAAACCGTGATCATTGGCGAAGTGGGCTTAGGGGGGCAAGTGCGAGCGGTTTCCCAGTTAGAATTACGGCTGCGGGAGGCGCTGAAGTTGGGATTTCGCCGTGCCATTATTCCCGAAAGCCAAGCCTGCACCATCACTGGCTTAGAAATTTATTCAGTGCGCCGCGTAACTGATGCTATCGTTACTGCCCTTGCCCCACTCACCTCTGATGAATCTTTGTAAAAACTCGTGGCAAGGACGGTCGCACTGGATTTAGCCCTGTCAGTCGAGATGGCTCCCAAGGGGTTTGAGGGGAATGGCCCATTTGTGTAGCGGCAGCGCAAACCCAGCAGTGACCAGATACACTTCCGCCATCAACGGACTCAATTGCTGACACAGTTCGCCAAGGCGATCGCGAAAACAGCGACCACTGGCATAGGCAGGAACGACTCCCCAGCCCACCTCTTCGGCAACAAAAATGAGCTGAGCGCCACAGGCTTGCACACTGGCTAGGAATTCAGTAACGGTTGCTTGCCATTGATCTTGGGATTGCTCTAGGCAATTGGCCACCCAAGTTCCCAATGAATCCACAAGGGCGCAATGTTCAGGCGGCAGGTTACGCAGCAGGGCAGCCAGTTCGAGGGGGCACTCCCGCAATTGCCACTCAGCGGGGCGGCGAGCACGGTGCTGTGCAATCCGCTGCAACCATTCTGTATCCTCTGGGGGCGCGATCGCCGTCGCAACATAAATCACTGGTTGTCCGCTGTGGGTAGCAACGGCTTCTGCCCATTCACTCTTGCCACTGCGACTCGGACCGGTCACCAAGACATGATCAGGCATGATTAGGCACTGTTGGTTAACTCAACTGTCGGGGATCAAGACGTTCTCCCAAGCCCTCACCAAGGAGCGACAGACCCACGACCAGCAATGTCATGGCTAGCCCCGGAAAGAGCGTCGTCCACCAGATGCCCACCGACAACCCATCCAAGGCCTGTCGTAGATCCTGCCCCCATTCGGGTACCTGCGGCGGCAACCCTAAGCCCAAGAACCCCAGCCCTGCCAAGGTCAGGATGGCATCGGCGGCATTGAGGGTAAAGAGCACGGGGATACTGGGAAGCACATTCACCAAAAGATACCGCTGTAGAATGCGGGGGGTCGAGGCGCCAAGGGCGCGGGCAGCTTCGATAAAGACCTCATTTTTTAGGCTCACCGTGTGGTTGCGCACAACGCGATAGTACTGGGGAATATAGGCGACACTAAGGGCGATCGCGGCATTGAGCACCCCCTTGCCGACCACAAAGGCCACCGTCACCGCTAGGAGTAGCCCCGGCAACGTGTAAATCGTATCCATCAAAAAGAGCAACCCGCGATCGAGCCAGCCCCCGCGGTAGCCACTCAATAATCCCAAGGGCACCCCCACCACCAAGCTCAACAGCGTTGCCACCAAGACCACCTGCAAGGCTGCTTGGGCACCAAAAATCGTGCGGGAAAAGACATCATAGCCCAAGCGATTCGTGCCAAACCAGTGCTGCGGCGAAGGCGGCGCGTGAATCGGAAAGTCAAGAAATTCTTGGGGATTGGCAATCCAACCGAGGGCTTGGCCAAGGGGAGCAAGAACCGCCAGCAGCAGAAACCCCCCACAAATAATTGCCCCCACCAGCAACAGCCGATCCGAGAGGCTAATCATGCATGCCCTATCCCAACAAACTGGCTAGCAAAGCTTTCTGCGCATGGAGACGATTTTCCGCCTGCTCCCAAACGCGAGACTGCGGCCCTTCAAGGACACTGGCGGTAATTTCCTCCCCACGGTGAGCCGGCAGGCAGTGGAGAACGATCGCCCGTGGATCCGCAAGGGCTAGCAGTTGATCATTAATTTGGTAGGGCTGAAAAATGGGCTGGCGATCGCCCGCTTCTGCTTCCTGTCCCATACTCGCCCAGACATCCGTGTAAAGCGCATGGGCACCCTTAGCCGCGGCCTGCGGATCCGTGAGAACAGTCACTTCACTCTTACCGCCACTCAATGCCTTGGCTTGCGTCACAATATCGGGCAAAGGGGCAAACGGCGGTGGCGAAGCCACCCGAATATTCACCCCCAAGAGGGCACAGCCCAGTAGTAAGGAATGCGCCACATTATTGCCATCGCCAATGTAGCAGAGGGTCAGTCCCGCCAATGTGCCAAAGGATTCCCGTAGCGTCAGCAGATCCGCCAAAATCTGACAGGGATGCTCGCGATCAGTGAGGGCATTAATCACAGGCATCCGTGCATAGTCAGCAAACAGTTGCAGTTCTGCCTGACCATAGGTGCGAATCGCCACCGCATCCAAATAGCGATCCAATACCCGTGCTGTATCGGGCAACGGTTCACCACGCCCCACCTGCATGGATTGGGGGTTCAGGTCAATAACTTGGCCGCCCAGTTGGTACATCGCCACCGTAAAGCTGACACGGGTACGGGTCGAAGCCTTCTGAAACAGCAGCCCCAAGACCTTAGGACACTGGGGAGCCACCTTGCCGATTTTCATCTGTGCTGCTAAATCCAGCAGATATTCTGCCTCTGCCCGTGAGAGGTCGGCGATGCTCAGCAAATCACGCCCCCGCAGTGTTTCCATCACAAATCTCCCCACCAAAACTGGTATCCACTCATGGTAGCAACCTCAGAGGTCTTCCAAATGTACAAATACAACCCTTTTCTCAAATCTGGGGGGCATTAAGGAACGCCGAACCCGTCCAAAAGTCACCTTCTAAGTCACCTTCTAAGAGGTCTATCCTTCCGAGGCGCCCAACCGTGGCTCTGTCCCTGCAAGCAGGCGTTGGATATTACTCTGGTGTCGCCAAATCACAAAAGCACCTGCAATCACACTAAAACCGACAAACGGCCACGACTGCGTAAAGAACCAAAACCAGAAGGGCAAGGAGATAGCAGCAGTGATTGAACTCAGGGAGACAATGCGGCTGACTGCCAAGACCACGAGAAACACCCCAAAGGTGGCCAAAGCTGTAGGGGCATTGAGGGCAAGGAGCACCCCTAAACCAGTGGCAACGGATTTGCCGCCGCGCCAGCCCAACCAAATCGGCTTACTGTGAGCCAAAACCGCAATGAAGGCGATCGCCAGCAGGACAAATTCCAACCAAGTGGTCGGTACCGTACTCCAAGATTGCCCCAGAACCCATCGCGCCAAAAGAACTGCCCCTAGTCCCTTGGCCACATCGACTAAAAACGTCACCAGTCCGGGGCCTTTGCCCACTACCCGCAGCACATTGGTCGCCCCTGTTGAGCCAGAGCCATGCTCACGAATATCAATCCCCCGCAGCGCTTTGGTCAAGAGGTAGCCCGTGGGAATTGAGCCGAGCAGGTAGCTAATGAGCGCCAGCAGTCCAAGGATGAGTGCAGTGGTCACAGGAGCCTCCCTACTCAAAGAAATCAGAACTACGGCTAGGACGCAACTGGGGTTCAGGGGCAAAGCCCAAGAGCAAGGGATATTGCAGTAGTGAAAGGCTGACTTGGGGTTGGGAATCATCAATAAGAATTAGAGGGATGTAGTCCTCCTGCTCGAGGCGATCGGCACGAAAGGCCAAGGCATCCGCAGATTCAAAGAGCGCCACCCCCTGATCGGGACCAAAATCTTGGCGACTAATGCCCAAGCAATCCTGCAAGCCGCGTCGCCAGTCTCCCAGCCGCTCAGGGGAATCGGCCAAGACCAACACCCGCAACATATCGCCATAGAAGTCCCGCAGGATTGAAATGATTGCCGAGGCAACAAGGATATTTTGCAACCGACTGGGGAGCGATCGCAGGGCACCCCGTCCCCCGAGATCAAAGAACCAACTTTCTACCCGCTCAGCATGAACTTGCTCAAAGGTGCGTCGCAACTGCCAAGGAGGGCCATAGTAATTGGGGCTACTCCGATATTGCTCTAGCAAACGGCGAATCCGATCCGCTTCCTCCTGAAATCCCTCATCAAGAACTAACTTGGGCGGCGTTGTCGCTGTTGCTGCTGGAGCAGAGGCAGTTTCCACGACAGCGGGCGTCGGGGGCAGCAATTCCATTTCCTCAACGGTGGCCGCCAACTCCTGCATGCTCTTGACGAGAAATTCCTTGAACCCCTGCACTCGAATCGCGAGTTCTTGGGAGGCACCCACAAAGTTGCGGCGGAGCTCCTGTTCGATGCGTTCCTTGCGCCGTTCTAGTTGCTCAATGGTGAGTTGCAGACTTTGTTGCCGCTCTTCAAGGGACTTGAGGCGATCGTGCACAAGACGATGAAACTCAGCATCAAGGGCTTGAATTTCAGCTTTGAGGGCATCCCGTTGAGCTTTGAGGGCAGTTAGTTCCTCTGGGGTAGGTTCAGAGGCATCAGTCACCGTAGGGTCATCCGTCATTGCGAACCGTGGAAATAAAGGCTGTGCGTGGGCAGCGTTCTTGGAGGCATTGTACTAAAGTTTTGGCGTCAAACAGAATCGGCAGAAAGTGGATATTCTTGACCTCCCGAAAATAAAAGAGCACGGGAAAGGCTGGCCAAAAGACCTCCCAATGCTGCCATTGCTGATAGGGAAAGTGGCGAATTTGTCGGCTGCCGCGATAGACATCTAGTGCTGTTGCCGTAAATTCTAGTCGCAGGGTAGCCGCCTGCACAGCCAAGAATAGCGCAAACAGGGAGATGGGCAAGCCCAGCCACCAGCGCAGCCACCACAGGGGCAGACTTAACAGCAGAACCCCCAGCGGAACAGCAAATGAGGGTTGAAGACGTACTGTGGCCAGTGAGGTTCCTTGCATGGTTTTACTCTACTCGTGAGGGGTCGTCGGTTCTTCTAATTGTGGCAAATCCTCTAGAGTGGGAGGAGTTTCCTGTTCAGTGACCTCAGGTGCAGTGGTCTCTAGAGTCGGTTGCTCCAAAGGTGGGGATGGCTTGGATGGAACTCGCGGGCTAACGAGAACAGAACGAGTCGGGCTTTCTGCTTTCTTAAAGGGATTCAGGCGCTGCCAGAAGGGCTTTTGCGGCGTGGGGGGCGGTGTCTTTTCGGCTGCTTTGACGGTGGGTTTTGGGGTTGGCTCTGGTACAACGGGCGTTTCCTCTACAGGTTCAACGGTGCGTGTTGGTGCCTCTACTGCCGACGTTGGTGTAGGTTCCTCAGCAACGGGGGTCTGAGCGGCAGATTCTTCAACAACAGCTGTTGGCTCTGGGGTCGGCTCGGAGGGAGCGGCGGATTCCTCAACGACAGGTGTTGGCTCTGGGGTCGGTTCAGGAGGGAGGTTGCTGGGTAGATCCGGACTGAGGCTACTTTGAAGATTTTTGGCGGCCAGTTCTCCCCGCAGCAGGCGCGAGAGGACATCCTTGCCATTGGGTTGATAGGTCACAAGGCGGGTAATGGGATTATAGGGAGAGGGGATACGCTGACCATTGCCATCCAGAAGTTCGAGCCGTACCCAGTTATCTCCCGGCTGGAGTCCAGTGAGATAGTAGGCCTGCCAGCGATCGACCGTGAAGGATTGACCATTGATCGTGCAGCGCACCTGCCAGACTTTCTCATTGTTTAATTGTTGATCCAACGGCAGGTTGCTGAGATAAAAATCAAGGAGCACTGGTTCAGCGCCATAGGTGCCGCTGGGCTGATTGTAGGTGAGCAGGGGAAGACTAGCAGATCGAGTGTCCTCATCTGCAGTGTAAAGATGAAAGGCCGTTTGAGCATAGGCAAGGGGATGTTTCAGACTTTCACCCCAAGGGTACACAACAAAAGCACGCAGAAGGTGCGTTCCCGGCTCAAGGTTCGTAAATTCAATGGGGGTGTTCAGATCATAGACACTGCGGCTGGGCAGATCATCGAGCACCACCTCCACATGGGGGCCTAACCCTGTGCGCTGATCTTGAAACAGGCGTAGCCCTTGGACACTTAGCTTGACGGTGACGTTGCGGCTTTGGAGGGTTTGGTTGGCTTCGGGGGTGAGAATTTTCAGCCGCGGTTCATAGCGATCGAACCAATCCTTCATATCCTCAATGGCCACAGGAGCCGCCACCTCTGCCAGCGAGCCACTGGCTTTTGCCGTGGCGATGTCCCCCACTGACCACAGGAGAACGATACTGAGAACCAAAGCGATCGCCCGTTGCCAACAGACCTGCCAACCCTTCATGCACACCTCAGATGGTTGTAGTACCAAGGACAATTTTCGCAGACGGACTGCCCACTTCCGCAATCAATATCTAAGCGTTGTAGATCACATGGCCACTGCTAAATTCCCGCACTTCGCCATTGCTGAGACGCACCTGCAATGTCCCGCGATCGCTAATGCCCACACCGATGCCCTGCCACCTTTGTTCTCCTTGGACAAGAGTGAGCGATCGCCCCCGCAAAAAATCCCGCTGCGCCGTGATCTGAACCCCCTGGGACTGTTGCCAACACCACAGAAGCTCAGCGCGAATCGCCGCTAGCAGTTCCAGATCCGTAGGCACCGCTTGGGGAGAATGAAGCAGCGTGTGGAGGCTAATGGCCTGGGGAAGACCCATTGCTTCAACGTCAACACAGCGGTTCAGTCCCACCCCCACCACCAGCCAAGGGGAACGGCGTTCACAGAGAATTCCCGCCAGTTTCTTGCCCTGAGCCATCACATCATTCGGCCACTTCAATTGCAGATGGCGTTCCACCGTTGGTCGCAGCCCACTCAACGCCCGCATCACGGCTATCCCGGCTTGGACACTGGGCGCAACGATCGCCGCCGACTGCGGCAGGATAAAGGAGGCCGTCAACACCCCCTTTGGGGACTGCCAAGTACGGTTGTACTGACCTCGCCCCCGTGTTTGTGCCTGAGTGTAGATGACTTGACCGCCATAGAGTTGATCGGCATGGTGCAATGCCCAAGTATTCGTGCTCTCACAGGTCTCTAGCCACACTAACCAAGGAAACTCCATGGCGATCGCTTACTTGGGTACAGAAACAGATGGCTCAATGAGTGCCCGCAACAGTTCTGGTTTCGGATGCGCCCCTACCCGTTCAAAAAACACCCGAAGGGTCTGATCTAGCCACTGCGCCAGTGCTGCATAGCTTGCGGGAAGGGTTGTGATTTTCGCAGCAACGAAATAGCGATCGCCACTGTGGGGAGCTGGCACAAGAATATTGGCCGCTTGGCAGTTATTCAAGGCACTTTCAATTTGACTGCGACCAATCTCCGCTGGGGCGGTTTGCTCAATCATGGCGGCCAGTTCTTCTAGGGTGGCAGCGCAATCGCGATGGTCAAGGAGCCACGCTAAAACATAGGCTAAGGCTGGGGGTTGGGCGATCGCCACCCGTTCGTGACTGAGCAAAGCGCGATAGGTTGCCAGACTATGGAGGGGACGCTTTTCAAAATTGGCCATCACCACAGCACTGGGGGGAAGATGCTCCCGTAGGCCAAGACGCAGTTGATTGGCACTGCCCTGCCGATGAAAGACGCAGAAGATCGTGTTTTTACAGACGTAGCGCAAGTATTCCGAGAACTTGACCATCCCCAACTGCAAAATGTCAAAGTTGGGCAGCAGGGCTTGTACCGCCCCTTGGACTTTACTAATGGGTAGCCCTTCCTCCCGCAGGAGCTTGCCACACTCCGAATCACGGCGGTACCAATCGAGAATCTGCCGCGTTTTGGCGATCGCCCCCTCGGCATGGCGAGCCAAACTGACACTCAAGTCCGCACACAAACGACGATTATCAGGATCTAAGGGAATGGCGGAGGGTGGGATGCTGGGCGGCGGCGCTTCAATGGGGGGAGCGGGACTGGCGACAGGTGGGCGGGGTTTTACGGTTGGATCAGGGATGTGGACAAAGGTATCACAAATGGCCTGAAAACTCTTGCCAGCCGCATCTTCGTAGGCGCAGCCAATGACTGTTTTGCCGTACTGCCGTAACTTCTTGGCAAGGGAGCCAAAGCCACCATCGCCGGAGACAATCACAAACGTATCAAAGCGGTCATCTTGAAAAATCAAATCCACCACATCAATCGCCAATTGAATATCAGCAGCATTTTTGCGATTTTCGTAGGAAAAACCAAAGACCTGTACAGGCTCAATGCCCAATTGGTGCATTTCCCGGCGCAGTGACCCAAGGCGAGCATCACTCCAGTTGGCATAGGCACGTTGCAGCAGCACCCGCTCGATGGGGTAGGCTTGGCGAATATGGGCTTGGATGGCAGCGAGGGAAATTTTGGCCACATCTGCGGCTTTGATGTTGTAGCCTTTGATCAGGTTTTCAATGTCGTAGAAAATAGCGGTACGACGCGAGCCATTCCCAGAAGTGCGGGTTTCAAGGTGTTGCAGTCTTTCCTCTAAACGTTGGAGGAGGTCTTCGATCTGGGGGGTTAGGGAATGACGTTGACGATCTTGTACCCAAGTGCCCACCAATGCCCCCGCAGAACTGACCGCCACCACAGGAAGCGGTTCACGGGTAAGGGCGACGGCGAGGGAACCCGCCACAATCGCTCCTAAAGGAGGTATGCACCAGTTCTGCCATGCCATAACTTATTTTACGAATTCTTGGAAAACTCCCTCTCAAACGCTGGTTTCTTGCAACAGTGCCATCCCGCGATCGCAAATCGTTTTTGCATAGTCTGTCCAGCGGCCACTGCCCCAGTAGCGAAAACAACTGGTTTGCGATGTCAGCACATAGAGGAGCGCTTCGCGGTAGGCAGGGCTTTGGGTCACTTGCGGGTCAGCCGCCACCAAAGGATCATAGATGCGGTGAAACTCGGCACTCAGGCGTTCCATCGGTTGCAGAACGGTCTCATAGCCCTTGACCCAACTGAGGTGATTCGTCCAAGAGGCACCCTCCATGGAGAAGTGGGGATTGGTTTGTTCAAGGTGGGCGATCGCTGCCGCAACCCTTTCTGGCGTTATCGGGCTATCCCCTAAGGTCTGCCAGAGTAGATGTTGGTGTACCGCCTGACAGCGAGGAAAGCGATCGCTAGTCACCCCCTGAGCCGCCAAGAGGGCAAGGTACTCACTGCCATTGAGACCCACCACCCCTGCCTGCGGATTCGCTTTTATCTCATGCCACACCGGCATAAAATCGCGGGGATATTCATTCATCATCACACCACTGTTTTCACCATCGGCAATTTGACTCACACAGGGGGGACCGAGGGGAGCCTGCCAGTGAGTGGCCAGATGCTTAGCTTCGTGATAAGGCTGCATTTGCGCCACAAGTTTCGTATCCGAGCCTTGGGTTTTAATCAGCACCGTTATTTCCGCCACCTCTCCTTGGGAGTTGCGCGCCACAAGGACATTCGGTACATACTTGGCAGCGTAGGGTAGCGGCGACCCATCCAACTGTTCAACACTGTGCTCCTGTACCAGCAACCAACTATATCCACAGCGTTTGAGGCAGGTCACCAAGGTAAAGAGCGTATCCGGATGGTTGGGCAAATGCATTTCTGGCAGTGAAAAGCCCTGTACCCTTTGCAGCGCTTCAACGCCAAAGAGGGCTACAAATTGATGCTGCCAAGCGCGAATATGCAACTCAATGTCAGCGATTGGAGTGGAGGGAATCACCGCATGTCCCCAGCAGGTGCCCAGCCATTCCACGTAGGGAGCATAGGCATCCACAGTAATCCGCCGCAGGGCGTCCAGTACCTCCTCCTGTCCCATCTGCTCCAGCCCCCAGAGGAGGTTGCCGGAGTAATCGAGCATAATCCGCGGTTGACAGCCCTCAGCCACCAACTGGGGAATCCAGTCCCCCATGCGCCGATAACACCAGAGAAATTGGGTCGCGTTGTGATTGTCCCCCTCGTGGGGATGCATCAGCATATACTGCAAGTGACTGATGAGGCTGCCGCCCTCCCCCGCTGGAATGGTCGGCTGGTGCATATGGAGGGCACAGGCAAAGGCGGCGCGAATAGAGGGGAGCATTTGGGGGGGCAAGGGGGGGCAACGGGGCACTTCACTCAACGCCTGTTCCCAACCACTGAGGACAGGTTCTCCTTGAGGCGGACAGGTTGACCAAGGGAGGGTAGGGCGGGGCATGATTCAAGCTCGAAAAACTTGGGCGGGATCAAGGCGCATCACTTTTTGAATCGCCAATAGGGAAGCACTGACACACATGGCGACGGTGGCACTAAAAACGGCGAGGGCAAGTTGGGGAGTCATGATAATTTGGATGGCACGGGCTTGCATGGTCCACATCCCCAGTCCCCAGCACAGGCCTAAACCGGGCAGATAACCCAGTACGGCCATCCACAGGGCTTGCTCAATAATAATGCGATACAAGTACCCGTCAGAAGCCCCCATTGCTTTGAGGGTGCCATACTCCTGTAGGCGATCGCTCACCGAAGAATAGAGAATTTGACTGACAATGACCACCCCTACAACCACGCCAACCCCTGCCCCCAGTCCTAAGATAAACCCCACACTGGTACTGGCTAGCCAATAGCGCCGCGTCATTTCAGTCAGGGCAGCACGACTCAGCACTTGATAGTTGGGAAAGGCTGCCCGTAAGCGTTCCTGCACCTTTGCTAAATCCTCCCCCGACTTGGCTTTCACCATGACATAGGTGATGCGAGTACTGGGGGACACCAACGGCAGAAATTCGGGTACCGGCTCACTGGTATCAAACCGAGGGAAGTTTAAGTAAAGGTTCGCAGTTTCCAGCGAAGTAAAGACATAGGGGCTAGAGACAATGGATTTGACACCGCGCGTCCAGCCAATGACTGTCGCTGGGTAGTTATTCACGCGACCTTGCTCCCCTAGAGCCGTAAGGGAAAGGGCATTAAGGTCAATGCGATCCACGATGACACTGTAGGGTTCTTCTAGCTCCGTCAGGGTTGCACCAGCAACTGTCGTCAAGGGCAGCAAGGTGCCTGTCGGTTCAATACCCACCACCTGCACTGGATCGATCGCCTCTGTCTCTGAACGGCGCCACATCGCTGACTGGATCAACAGAGGTTCTGCGGCTGCAACCCCTGCAACTGCTTGGGCATCGAGGACAACTTGATACTCAATAGGCAACGTTAAGCCAAAATAGCGCAACTCACTGGAGGCAATCCAGAAATCCGCTTGACTTTTGTTCACCAAGAGTGTGGCCGATCGCCCAAAGCCCTCAAGGAGTCCAGTTTGAACTGTGACCAGACTGACGGCAAACGTGATGCCTAGTTGAGCCACGAGAAAGCGGCTAAAGTCTTCTAAGAGATTTTTGCGGGCAAGGGAAACCATTTTTCTATCTTAAGTTTGCGATGGGGGCATGTCTAGACCGTGCTAGGCAGTTGGGGAAAAAACGGCCACCTTAGGCGGCTAGTAAAAAATCCCTAGTTAAAAACTCTGCTGGTACCTCTTGTTCTTGGGGCAAGTAAATAGCCACTTGAATCTGCATTTGTGAAAGATAACGACACATCAGGGGTCCTGTTTCCCGCCAGTCTAGACCCCCCAAGCCACAGCCAAGGGCGGGAACAGCAAGAGATTGAATGCCTTCTGCTTGATAGCTATCCACTAACCATTGCAAACCTCGCTCAATTCCTGTAATGTCAGACGATTGTTTCCAGTGAGTTTTAGTCGGAAAGAGTAAGAACCATTTATTGGCATTTAAGTTGGGTAAACTCAAAGGTTCATCCGCTAGATCGCTGTCTAGAGAAGCTTCACGCTTATACAAATAGGGTTTCCCCATTGTAAGTTGCTTTTTCTTGCAGACATCTTGATAGACGACGTACATATCCGGAAATTGATATTTTGCCCGTGAGGCTAATCCCTTACCCATTACACCGACGGTATTGACACTGATTGTTAAGGTTTGCATTTGGGAGAAGAACATATCTCCATCCACCCAAGATAGATGACTCGTAATTGCAGCACGTCGTCGGGGTTGGAAAAACATGTGGGGTTCAACTACGACTTCAACAGAACTGAACTGTTGTCGAAGGCGCTCTGCCATCTCCTGACTTGCAACATAAACAGAATGAATCTCAGTGGGGGGAACCACTTTTGGAACCAAGCATTCCGCCATAATTTTTCGCTTTGTACCATCTTCAGTTTTCCACCAGTCATTATTGAGAATGCTCCAATAATCGCGATGGATGATTTGTAGTCCAGTTTTAGCATCGCGGATTTCAGTAACGGAGTGGGCTGCATTCCCTAAAGCAATGAAGGTTCCTTTGATATCTAGGACACGGGGTTTAATTCCTAAAATGACAACATTGTTTTTATTGATTTCACTTAATACTTTATAAAGCATGGGATTTCGGGGTTGAAAATAGAGGTTGGCATATTGCCATAGACTCTGACCATTTGGTGTGAGGCGGTCTTGCCGACGCGCAACGATGTCTGCGTTATAGATAGGTGTCGGGGAAAGACCGCGTTCTACGACTTGCTCATGTGCAAGAATGCCGTGTTGGAATATAGAGGAGAGGTTGTCGATATGGGTAATGTAATATAAGCTTTTGATCTTGGGTTCAGGCATTCTTAACCTCTAGAGATTTTTTGAGTTTGTTCTTTGACCCAACTCAAGTAAGCAGGAGAACCGGCAATGATTGGCAGGGCAATGATCTCTGGAACTTCATAACTGTGTAATGCCAGCAGGCGATCGCGCACTTGCTCAAACAGGGCAGTGCGGGTTTTAATGAGCAGTTGCCATTCGGGATCGCGATGTACGGTTCCTTGCCAGCGGTATATTGATTGAATAGGCAGAATTTGCACACAGGCAGCGAGGTGCTCAGCCACGAGTTGATTGGCTAAAGAGAGTGCTTCAGTTTCCGTAGCAGTGGTAACCATCACCACACAGTACTCTGTTGCCGTTTCCAAGCCTAGGATCCTCGCGTCACGATGTCGATGATCATATCTTGAACCAATTGGGCAGTGAATGTTGTTATTACTGGGATTGGGCTGTGGACAGCGCTGGGGGACACCGCGATCGCCACGTGGCAGCGCTACTGTCAGGGGAAAACGGCACTCATCGCCACGCCTGACGGACTGGTGGGAGCAACGACCTTACCGATTGAGAAAATTATTGCAACGACAACGACTCAAGCGCTCAACGATGCAAAATTAACCCCTCCTCTAGACAGTGCTGGGGTAGTGGTCGGGTCAAGCCGTGGCTTCCAAGCGCAGTGGGAAACATGGTTACGGCAGCCTTCTCTATCGCGAGAAACATGGTTACAAACCTTGCCAGCAACTGTCTCGCAGCAGGTAGCACAAATTGTGGGCATTCAGGGGATAGTTCTCAACCCCACAGCGGCCTGCGCGACGGGACTGTGGGCGATCGCCCAAGGGGCACTGTTGATTGAGCAGGGTTATTGTGATCTGGTGTTGGCGGGAGGGGTCGAGTCCGCCGTCTCGCCCTTAAGCTTGGCCGGGTTCCGCCAGTTAGGGGTGTTGGCTCAGGCGCGGGCGGCTCCCTTTGATCGCCAGCGGCAGGGATTTGGCTTAGCGGCCGGTGGTGCCATTGTCGTCCTAGAATCCGAGGCACGGGCGCGATCGCGGGCTGTTACACCCTATGCGCGAATTGCTGGGGTAGGTCTCAGTGCCGATGCCGAGCATATGGCTGCCCCCAGTGTCCATCAAACCGGTGCTCTCCTAGCCATTCAAAAGGCCTTGGCTCAGGCGGGGTTAACACCGCACCAGATCGACTGTATCCATAGTCACGGTACGGGCACACGGCGTAACGATGCCGCTGAAGCCACTTGGATTCAAACCCTTTTTGGTCAAGGGGTTGCGGTCACCAGTCACAAAGGTGCCCTTGGGCATACCCTAGGTGCTGCTGGCGCGATCGCGATCGCCCTCTCCTGTCTGTCATTACGGGCACAGGAGATTCCCCCCTGTGTTGGCTGTGAGACTCCCGACTTTGACCTCGACATTGTCCAACACAGCCGCACTGCCCCTTTAGGCCACATTCTCTGCTGTAGCTACGGCTTTGGTGGTCAGAATGCCGTGATTGTTCTAGCGCATCCCTAGGAGGCAGTGACCACCCTTCGTTGAGCAACCCCAAACTTTTGCATGATCGTTTTAGCCATTTGTGGGGGTGTGAGTCCTAAGTCAGCTTTTGATTCCTCAGGACTAGCGTGCTCAACCAAGATATCCGGTACCCCCAAACGCAACACAGGCAGCAGAATATCCGCCTCTTGGAGTGCCTCGAGTACCGCCGAGCCAAAGCCCCCCATCAGGCAGCCTTCTTCTAAGGTGACCACGCGGCCAATTTGTTTCGCCAAAGGCAGAATCAACTCAGTATCTAGCGGTTTGGCAAAGCGGGCATTGATCACTGCGGCACTCATGCCGTGTTCCTTGAGGATTTCTGCCACTTGCATCGCCGGATAGACCATTGAGCCGTAGGCCACCAAGAGAATATCTTCACCGGGGCGCAGGAGTTCCCCTTTGCCGATTTCGAGGGGTTCCCAGCCTTCCTCCATGAGGGCGACACCATAGCCATTGCCCCGGGGATAGCGTAGGGCGATCGGGCCATCGGTGTAGTTGATGCCCGTTACAATCATGCGTTGCAATTCCGCTTCATCCTTGGGTGCCATCAGCACCATATTGGGTAGGCAGCGCAAATAGGCAATGTCGTACATCCCTTGGTGAGTGGGGCCATCGGCACCGACAATCCCCGCCCGATCCATGCAGAAGAAGACGGGTAGCTTTTGGATGCAGACATCGTGAACAATTTGGTCGTAGGCGCGCTGCAAGAAGGTGGAGTAAATCGCCGCTACGGGGCGCATGCCTTGGGTGGCCATGCCGGCGGCCATTGTTACGGCGTGCTGCTCGGCAATCCCGACATCAATATATTGGTTGGGCACCCGTTTTTGGAGGATATCTAGCCCTGTACCCGTGGCCATCGCCGCTGTAATGCCAACAATGCGCGGATCGTTTTCTGCGAGTTTAGTCAGGGTTTCGCCAAAGACTTTGGAGTAGCTGGGGGGCTTGGGTTTGCTGGAGGGTTTGGCCTTACCAGTGACGAGATCAAAGGGGTTTTGTGCATGGTAGCCCACCTTGTCTTTCTCGGCGATCGCGTAGCCTTTGCCCTTAACCGTTGCCACATGAACCAAGACAGGACCGGGAATCGTATGGGCATGTTGGAATGTGGTAATGAGTTCTTCCAAATTGTGGCCATCCACCGGACCAACGTAAGTAAAGCCCAGTTCCTCAAAGACGGCGCCCACCTTAGGAACCGCAAGGCGTTTCATGCCCTCCTTGATGCGCTGCATCTCCGGGGTTAGGTTTTCACCAAAGAAGGGGATATGTTTGAACTGCTCTTCGAGGTTATCAGTAATAAATTGCACCTGCGGCGAGAGGCGGATTTTATTCAGATAGCGGGGAATCGCGCCCACATTGGGGGAAATGGACATCTCATTGTCGTTCAGCACCACCATCAGGTTGGTGTGGGGCAAGTGGCCGGCGTGGTTAATCGCTTCTAGCGCCATCCCCCCAGTTAGGGCACCATCACCAATAATGGCCACGACTTTGAACTTCTCTCCCTTGAGATCGCGGGCGATCGCCATCCCCAAAGCTGCCGAAATACTCGTGGAGGCATGACCAGCGCCAAAGTGATCAAAGGGACTTTCGCGGAGGTTGAGATAGCCAGCAATTCCTCCCTTTTGCCGCAGGGTATGGAAGTTGTTGTAGCGACCCGTCAACATTTTGTGGGGGTAGGCTTGGTGCCCCACATCCCAAATCACGCGATCTTTATCTAAGTCAAGGGTTTGGTAGAGTGCGAGGGTGAGTTCGACAACCCCCAAGCCTGGCCCAAGGTGTCCTCCCGTGGCCGCCACCGTTTCCAAATGTTTGTCGCGGATTTGGGCGGCAATTTGACTCAATTGGGCAATGGACAACCCATGCAACTGGTTGGGATGGGTGAGTTCACTTAAGTGCATAGAAACCCGACCTCGCAAGATACCTAGGAGCGATAGCCTACCGCTGACCACAGAAAAACTATCTGTTGACTGATTCTAGCAAAGTCCCCGACCGAAGTTGGGCATTATTTCGCCCCTAGACGCGGTGAAAAGCCGCAATAATCCCGAAACAGTTGATCATAAATTTCTAACGCTGTTTCATAGAGTTCGCTCAATTCACGAATTTCTTCCGTGGATTCATTGGTGTAATTTTCCACCAACCAAATCACCCATTGGTAAAATCGCTCCCGACCCCACTGTTGCCAATAGTTGGCGAGAATTCCCCGCGCAAGGTCAGTTCCCAACCGTTTGGGGTAACCGTGGCTTGTGGCCAAGTCTTGGAGATCCCCTAGGAAGCGTTCGGTCATCGCACTGAGGTGACTCAGGGACATCTGAGCACATTGACAAGCCCGCTCAAAGGCGGCGTTGGTCTCTAGGGAACTGGGCTTGACCGTTTCAGCCATCAAGCGACCATGACTATCTACCTGACGCTCGACAGCGCAGTGGGGAACTTTAGTGAGGGGGTAGCCTTCACAGGCGAGATACACCCGAAAGTTTTTCTCTAAACAATCCACTTCTTTAGGACTGAGGTGGATGTCGAGTTCAAGCAGGAGTTGACCAAAGGTACGCTCATCAGTGGTGGTGGTGGTTTGCGAGTAGGTCATCGCGAAGTCCCTCACAGGTCGTCAAAAGATTATCCTGTGATCTTTTTTTGGTTATGCACCTCAGCCAAGAAGGCAGCCTACAAAGCTCCCAACACCGTGTCCTCGAAAGTCATTAGTTCATCGCGGTGTCCCTCTAGGGTGACTTGGGTACCGATCGCATGGGGTTGCAAAGAGAGTTTGACGGTTTCGAGCCGCTGGGCACCTCGCCAATAGAACCAAGGGGCAATGGGGGTTAGACCAATGAGACCAAAGGCCAAAATACCGCGATCGGGAAAGAGGACGGTCAACACAAGGGCGATCGCTGTGGCACCGGAGACGGCAAGGCCAAAAAGCAATGCGGCCAAAAAGGGACTAGCGGCAACATTTCCCTGAAACGTCACTTCACTGCCATCAGCACTGACGGTATGCAGGCGGTAGCCCCGCTGCTGGAAATACTGCTTGAGGCGGGGAGCAAGTTCAGCAATGGGCTGGGCAATGAGCCATTCTTTGGTTTCAATGCGTTCTTTGGTGGAGGCACGAATAAAAAACACAAATCCGACGGCCAAGAGGCTGGTGAGCAAGAGGGTGGAAGGGTAGATTAAATCACTGGACATGGGGTCTTGAGGGATTTTAGTTCATGGGCTGTCTATCCTTCATTCTCAAGCATTTATTGGGGTCTGCAAAGAGATATTGCACCGCGATCGCCCCTTGGGGTTCTGCGGAATACTAAACCCTAGCCATTGTTGTTGTGTTGCTCCATGATGCGGTCTCAAGCTTCCCCCCGTGATATTCGGGCACCTCGCTGCCGTCGGGTCTGGTTGCGCTCAGAAACGGCCTTTGCCCTGCTGCTGTTGACCAGTGACCTCGTGGGGTTGGTGTTGGCTTGGAAGTTGGGCTTACAACTCAATCGCTTCTATGCACCCTTGCCCCCTGATTTAGCAGCGTGGTTCTGGCTGGGATTGCCCAGTGTCTTTTGGTTCTTTGCCACTGGTCTATTGTTTTTGATTGCTGTGAGTGGGCTATATCACCCGCGCGGCCATTGGAAAAATTATCTGCGCCTTGCTAAGGTGTTGAGCCTGGGCTATTTGTTGGCGCTGGCGATCGCCTACTTCTATGACCCCACCGTAGATTTACCCCGCTCGCTGTTTTTTAGTGCTTGGGGTCTCAGTGTGGTTTTCGCGGTGATCTTGCGCTTAGCCGTGAGTCTGGCGTTCAAAATTTGCACCCTACGGCAACCGATTCGCGCTTTTCTGGTGGCGCCCCCGGAGCGACAGGAGCATCTCAGCCGCCTACTAGAGCAACGCTCGAACTATAAGATTGTCGGCAGGGCGATCGCCACTATGGCCAATGAACCCGAAACCGTGACCGAGATTCTCAACTGTCAAGCCCAAGAGGTGATTGTAGAAGGCCTCCCCCCAGCCCATCTCGCTTCAGCCCTCTATTGGCAACTACGCCAACATGGCATTGCCCTACGGTTGATCCCCTCCAGCTTGGAAATGCTTTACCGCCGCGGCACCCCGGAAATTGTGGCGGCTTTGCCCACCCTGCGGGTAGATATGACGTATCTCAATGGTTGGGAATATCGGCTGAAGCGCTATTTGGACGTGATTTTGGCACTCGTTGGCATTGTGGTGCTGGCACCCCTCTTTATTGTGGTGGCGATCGCCATCAAACTCACCTCCCCAGGGCCTGTCTTTTTCCGCCAAGAGCGGGTAGGACTCCACGGCCAAGTCTTTCAGATGTGGAAATTTCGCACCATGCGAGCCGATGCCCCGCAACTCCAAGCGCAGTTGGAAGCACAAAATGAATCCGCCGATGGCATTCTCTTCAAGGTCAAAAACGACCCCCGCCGCACGCGCCTCGGCAGTTTCCTGCGCAAGACCAGCATTGATGAACTGCCGCAACTGTTTAATGTCCTTTGGGGAGACATGAGCTTAGTGGGGCCGCGGCCGCTACCCCTGCGGGATGTTGCCCGTTTTCATTCTTGGCACCATATTCGCCATCAGGTGATGCCGGGGATTACCGGGCTGTGGCAAATTTCTGGCCGCTCTCAAATTGGCAATTTTGATGAAGCCGCCCGCCTTGACCTTTACTACATCGATAACTGGTCTTTGAATCTGGATTTGGAAATTCTAGTGGAGACCGTGCGCATTGTGCTCTTTGGTAGTGGGGCGTATTAGGTGCGGCAACAATTGGCTGGCAAATAACTGTTCCACCTGTTGAGCTGAGAGGGGGCGGGCAAAGAAATAACCTTGGCCATAGTTACAGCCGAGGGCTTGGAGCACACGATATTGTTGACGGGTTTCGATGCCCTCCGCCACCACCTTTAGTCGCAAAGAATGCGCCAGCATGAGAATCGTGTGCACAATTGTCGCCGAAGATTCCTCACTATTGAGGGCGGAAATAAACGTGCGATCAATTTTTAGTGTATCAATGGGAAAACGGTGCAAATAACTCAGGGAAGAATAGCCCGTGCCAAAATCATCCATATACAGGCCAATGCCCATGGCGCGAATTTCCTCAAGGGTGGCGATCGCCACCTCCTTGTTGTCAATCAAGATGCCCTCGGTCACCTCAAGGCGCAGTCGCTCAGCGGGAAATTCTGTTTCTGACAAAATTGATCTTAAGTTGAGCAGCAGATCCGCTTGCTGGAAATGACGACCGCTGAGGTTGACACTAATGCTTAAACTGCGACTGCGGGGAAACACCTTTGACCAGCGTTGCATTTGCCGACAGGCTTCTGCCATCACCCACCAACTAATGGGTAGGATCAGACCCGTTTCTTCGGCGACAGTCATGAATTCACCGGGGGAGACGATTCCCCGTTCGGGATGTTGCCAGCGCAGCAGCGTTTCAAAGCCGACAATATTGAGCGTTGATAGATCAACAATCGGTTGATAGTACACCAAAAATTCATCGCGCTCTGCCGCCCGTCGCAGATCAGTTTCCATTTGCATCAGGGCAATGCTCTGGGCACGCATCGTCATGCTAAAGACTTCATAGCGAGCTTTGCCCAAGGATTTCGCGCGGTACATGGCGGTATCCGCATCTCGCAATAAGTCCTCAGCCGTTTTGCTTTCCTCGCTGGGGAAGGCAATGCCAATACTGGCACTGGTAAAGACTTCATGCCCCTCAAGGAGAAAAGGACGGCTCAGAGCCACTAGCACTCGTTCTGACACTTCGATCGCTTGGGCGGGAGTCGTTAACTCCTCCAAGAGAATGGCAAATTCATCACCCCCAAGGCGGGCGATCGTGTCCTCAGCGCGGGTACAGGCCGTCAGTCGCTGGCCAATGCCAATCAGGAGTTGATCCCCAGCTAAGTGCCCCAAGCTATCGTTGATCACCTTAAAGCGATCCACATCTAAAAACAGCACCGCAAAGAGGGAGTTGGGGCGCCGCACGCGGCGGGTAATGGCTTGCGTCAGCCGATCCATAAAGAGCACCCGGTTGGGTAGCCCCGTCATGGCATCGTGGAGGGCATCGTGGAGAATTTGCTCCTGAATCAAGTGGTACTCTGTGACATCGGTCATCGAACCGGCCATGCGATAGGGCTGCCCCTCTTCATTGCGCAGGGCTTTGCCCCGCGATCGCATCCAACGGTAACTGCCATCGGCGTGTTTAATCCGAAACTCACACTCAAAATGGGGACGGGTACCGAGAAGATGCTCCTTCATGCTCTGGCGTAGCCGCTCTAGGTCATCGGGGTGGACACGCCGCCACCATTCCTCGATGGTGGGTTGTAGGGTACCGGGGGTTTCGCCAACCAGCAGTTCCCAGCGGGGAGAATAATACATCGAGCGATCGCTAATCTGCCAATCCCAAAGGCCATCATTGGCGCCCTCAGCCGCCAGAGCATAGCGTTCTTCACTAATGCGCAGGGCGAGTTCAGAACGTTTGCGTTCAGTAATATCGGTAATGTAGCAGCGAATTAATTGGCTCTCCCGCAGCAGATGGATTGTCACTTCGTAGGTGCGATCGCCAACGTTGATTTCTTCAACAGAAAATCGCTTTTCCTGCAACGACCAGCTTTTGAGGCGCGATAGCAGCGGATGCTGCACATCTGGTTCCCCAAGATCGGGAAATTCCTGAATGGCCGCTGGGTTGAGATAGGTAATTTGGCCATTGGGGGCCAGTTCAATGATCGGATAGGGACTTAACTCTGGAAAGGAGGACAACCGCAGCAGTTGGATTTCGGTCACCTCAGACATTTCACTGCTGACGAAGGCACCCCCCCAAGAGGCCACGTCTTGATCTGAGATACTTGATGCTTCGAGGGCGCGGGTGTAGCGATTGAACCCGGAGTCAGAAATATTGGCGATCGCGTGGTAGCGGGCACGCACATCACCGCCAAAGACGATCAAATCCTTATGCTGGAGAATGTGGGATTGACAGGGCTTGCCATTGACCGTCAGACCATTGACACTGCGCTTCCCTTGTAAATCGCCATCAATGAGGCGAAAGAAAAAATTACCACTGCTGGGATCCAAAACCCGTAGCAAAACAGCGTGCTGACGGGAAACCATTGGCGACTTAAGAACAATCGTATTGCTAGGATGTCGCCCAATTGTATAGGTACTGGCTTCCAAGGGAATGGTACGCCGACCCTCTTGATCCTCAATAACGAGGAGATGGCGCCACTTCTTCGGCGGATCAGACTTCACATCAATGGCCTCGGCAAATTGTTATGAGGAAACGGTTTTCACTAGAAACTCCCCAATTAAACCGGTATTGATGAAGAGACTCACTTCCTATTCTAGGACGTGAGATTTTATCCTGTTTACAGAAAATTTACTGGGTTGCAGTGCAGTCTTTATCCTGACAATACTTAGAATAAGTTAAGCATTTCTTAACAGTGTAATGTGATTTTCATGGGTGGCAGTCTTTTTCAGATCGATGGAACACACTTAAAACTGTGAAAGCTGCTCTGGGAGAGGATGATATCCCCCTCACATATCCCATAATTTGGAAAACCGTTATATGTTGGCTTCATCCTATCGGATTATTTTTATTCTTTTTCTCTCGATGGCTGTCTGGCTCCAAAGACGCCGTCCAGTGGGGCGATCGCTTTGCCTTGGACTCGTAGCGGCTCTCCTGCTATGGTTGATCCCACCCCCTTTGGCAGCAGCCATGACCCCCAAGCACTACACTGAGCTGACATTTCCCCCCTTACCGGAAATTCAAGTGCCGGCCTATGAACGCCGTCAGTTGGCCAATGGGATGGTGGTCTATCTCCTAGAGGATCACGAGTGGCCCTTGGTGCGAGGCACCTTAATCTTTCGGGCAGGTAGTCGTTGGGATCCGCCGGCTCAGGTGGGTTTGGCAGAAGTCAGTGGCGACCTGATTCGCACGGGTGGCACCCAAGTTCATCGTGCCGCTGAAATTGACCAATGGCTTGAGGATCAAGCAGCAGCCATTGAATCGGGTGTCGGCAAAAGTTTAGGGCGGATTAATTTCAACAGCCTCAAGGAACACAGTGAAGCGGTTCTAAGCCAACTAGCGGAGATGCTCCAAGCGCCAGCAGTAGAACCAGAGCGATTTGAACTGGCGATTCGGCGCCGACAGGGGATCATTCAACGCCGCGATGATCAACCCAATGCCCAAGCAGAACGGGAATTTTACAAGCTGATCTACGGTGCGGAGAGTCCCTATGCCCGCACCCAAGAGTTAGAGACCCTTGCCAAGATCACACCGGCGGATGTGCAGCAGTTTTACCGCAGGTACCTCGCTCCCTCCCGCTGTATTTTGGGCTTGGTGGGCGACTTTGATGCCTCGCAAATGGGCGATCGCCTTGAAGCAATTTTTGGCTCATGGCAAGATCCACCGAATTTACCTCCTTTGCCCCCCTTACCTAGGGTAACAGTTGATACGTCGCCAACAACGGTGGTGATTAATCGCCCCCATCTCTCCCAAAGCTACATCTACACGGGGCAATTGGGGGGGACGCTCAAAGATCCGGACGTGTTTAACCTCTATGTTCTCAATGGGGTTCTCAATGGCTTTGGCGGGCGTCTCTTCAATGAACTGCGATCGCGCCAAGGCTTGGCCTATAGTGTTTATGCCGCTTGGAGTCCCGAATTTGACTATCCAGGGGTCTTCTATGGGGTGGGACAAACCCAAACCCAGACTACAGCCAAGTTTCTCAGCGCCCTACGGCAGGAAATCCAGCGACTGCAACAGGAACCCGTTAGTGCCGCAGAACTGAACTACGCCAAGGACAGTATTCTCAACTCCTTTGTCTTTAATTTTCGCGATCGCCTGCAAATTCTCAATCGTCTCCTGCGCTATGAATACTATGATTTGCCCAAGGATTTTATCTTCCGCTATCAGCAAGCGGTTAAAGCCGCAACGGCAGCGGATCTGCAACGGGTGGCACAAACCCGCCTAAAACCAGAACAGTGGCGTACCCTGATTGTGGGCGATCGCATCCCCTGCCCTACGACAAATTGCCAGCAACGACAATCTCAATCCTAAGAGCAAGATGAGCTTTCGCATTCAGAATATTGCGCGGCTGCGCCAAATCAAGCAATCATCGTTAGACTAGCGATACAGACCTTTTCCAAAATCAAGTAACAAGTTGTGAGGAAACCCTATGTCAGCTTTGCGTCTCGCTCTTTTAGTCAGCCCTACCTTTTTGGCATCCGTCCTGAGCTTGGTCCCATTGATTGCACCTGCCCATGCCCAACTCAGTACCCCCATTCCCGTGCCACCTCCAGAAAGCAGTGAGTGTGTCACTAATCCCCACCAGAAGTTTCAACTGGTCTGTACTCGCCTAGGCGCTCAGGAAACGAAACTGCAAGCTAGCCGTGATAATGGTTCGCTGCCCCCTCCTGTACTAGAGTTTACTGAGGAAGAAAGTAATACCGCGATCGCGCTATTTGGCTGTGATTGTCCCCTGTGTCTAAATGCCCTACGGCAAATGCGTGGCCAGCCTCCCCTCAATCAACTGGGTTAATACTGGATACAAGGGAGTAGGATCCAAGTATGAGCCGCTGGATTAACCTGCTTGCCCTGCTCCCTAATACCATCCTCACAATTTTATTTAGTCATCCCTTGCCCCACAAGCGAGAAGTGAGGTTGAAAACCGTAGGGTCAGCGTCGGGAGGATGTCACACAATCCCAATTTGGGTCTGTTGATCATTCCATATTTTCCATTTTTCGTAGATGCGGCGTAATGTGCCGTCCTTCTTGAGGATGTCGATGGCTTGATCAACTTCTGTTTTGAGGGTTTCTCCTTTGGGGTTGTTCTTATTAAAGGCAATCACATAGTTATCCAAAAAGATCGGGACACCAATTGGGCGCAGGCTATTGTTCACTGTGCCCCCCGGACCGGCACCAAGAACGTAGTAGGCCACTATCGGGAAGTCGACGAGCAGAGCATCAACATGCCCGATGGCTAGAGCATTCATAAACCCCGTTGCATCATCATAGAGACGGGTTTTGATGCGGGGGTCTTTCTCTAGAATTTCCTGCGCCTTGTAGCTCATACCAGTGCCAACGGTCATGCCAGCCAGATTGGCTAGGGTAACTTCACTGGTGGCAGTGTATTTTTCGAAGCGGGGGTCATCTGCTCGCACTACAATCTGTTGGCCGTAGCGGTAGTAGGGCTGGGAAAACCATTGGATGCGCTTGCGATCAGTGGTGATTTCCCAACCGTTAAGAATCATGTCAAAGCGATTGGCGGCAAGGGCAGCGAACAGTTGATCATAGGACACCTTAAAAAAAAATGCCCTGACTCCCATCAGGCGTGCGATTGCTTCAGCAATTTCCACCTCAAAGCCAATCAACCTGCGGCGATCCGCTGGATCGTAAAAAACGTAGGGGGCACCCTCAATCGGATCCGCCCCCCAAGTCAATGTACCGGGACTGAGCAGGCCATTGCTTGAGATGATCCCTGTCGCCGTAGATCCAGACAAGGAATCCCCCTTCCCGCCACAGGCCGTCAGCAGGCTCTTGCTGGCTGTGGCAATTATAGATATCGCGATTCCTTGAGAGACATGGCGCAAAAAGGTACGACGCTGCCATCCCATACCGACTTTCATCTCTGCAGTTGATCGAGCTTGAGGCTACCCATTGCTCAACCCCAACTCAGTTTAGCACATCGGCAGGCAGCACCCCCCGCCAGAGAATCCATGGAGGCTAAGGGGTGCTACTTTTTATCGCTACTGCCGCCAAGACTACGACGTTTTGTTACTGTTTGGAAGGCGTAAATAATATCTCCTTCCTGCCATTGTTGAAAATCATCCAAGCGCACACCACATTCGTAGCCCGCCGCAACTTCGCGGACATCGTCCTTCATGCGTTTTAGCGAACTCAAGATGCCTGTGTGAATGACGCTTTGCTGGCGCAGCACCCGTACTTTGCAGTTGCGCACGAGCTTGCCATTGAGGACATAACAACCGGCCACAGCTCCTTTGCTGAGGGGGAAGATAGCCCGCACTTCGGCTTGACCCAGTTCTTCCTCGACCAGTTCGGGTTCCAGCATCCCCTCCATTGCCCCTTGAATATCATCGAGGAGCTTATAGATGATGTTGTATTCGCGGACATCAACGTTGTGCTGCTCAGCCGCTTGGCGTGCCCCTGAGGCAAGGGTGGTATTAAAGCCAATGATGACGGCACTACTGGCGGCGGCAAGGTCAACATCGGTTTCAGTAATTTCGCCGGGGGCAGCCAACAAGACTCGCAACTGTACTTGATCTTGGGGCAGTTGGTTGAGGGCCGCCAAAATCGCCTCGACGGAACCTTGAACGTCGGCTTTGAGAATGAGATTGAGTTCCTTGAGTTCCCCTTCGCGGGCTTGACTGGACAACGAGGTAAGGGAGACCCGCCGGGCGGCTGCGGCCTGGGCAAGGCGGGATTGGCGTTGAGCGGCGGCTCGCTCCTCCGCAAGGGCACGGGCGGCTTTTTCATCGCTGAGGACTTCAAATTCATCCCCGGCAGCAGGGACATCCGCCAGACCCAAGACTTCGACAGCAAAGGAGGGGGTTGCTGCCTCGACACGCTGCCCGCGATCGTCAATCATGGCGCGAACCCGACCAAAACAGGCACCTGCCACCAGAATATCGCCGACCCGCAGGGTGCCGTTTTGTACCAGCAATGTGGCCACAGGTCCTCGTGCCCGATCCAAGTGGGCTTCAATGACAGTGCCTTTGGCGGGGCGATCGGGATTGGCGTAGAGATCCTCCACCTCAGCCACCAGCAGGATCATTTCTAGGAGCGTATCGAGATTTTGCTGTTGCAGGGCACTGACAGGTACCATAATCGTGTCGCCGCCCCACTCTTCGGGCACCAAGCCGTATTCAGTGAGTTCCTGCTTGACCCGCTCCGGTTGGGCAGACTCTTTGTCAATTTTGTTAATGGCGACAATGATCGGCACTTTAGCTGCTTTGGCGTGGCTAATGGCTTCAATGGTTTGAGGTTGCACCCCATCATCGGCAGCAACCACGAGAACAGCAATATCGGTGACCCGTGCCCCCCGTGCCCGCATGGCGGTAAAGGCTTCGTGACCGGGGGTATCGAGAAAGACTACCTGATGTTTTTCGCCGTTGTGTTCGACATCCACGTGGTAGGCGCCAATGTGTTGGGTGATGCCGCCTGCTTCCCCTTGAGCCACTTTGGCATTGCGAATGGCATCGAGAAGGCTGGTTTTGCCATGATCCACGTGACCCATAATCGTGACCACGGGTGGACGCCGTTGCAGGTGATCGAGGTCGCTTGACTCCAGCATTTCGGTGACTTTTGTGGCCTCGGCTTTCTGCTGTGCCGTTTCCACCGTAATCCCCAATTCCTTGGCCACGAGTTCAATTGTTTCCACCTCAAGGGTTTGGTTGATGGTGGCGGCAATTCCCTTAAAGAAGAGAATTTTAATGATTTCCGCTTCGGGGCGACGCACTAAACTGGCCAACTCCTGCACTGACATCGGGCCTTCAATCGTAATGTGATCGGGCGGTGGTGCTTCGGCTGGCTCTTCGTGACGGCGATCGCGATGGCGGGGTTGTTTTTTCTCGCTGCTTTTTTCGGTTTTCGCCGCTGGTGTAACGGGACGGGCGGGACGAGGCGCCTTGGGCTTGGGTGGCCGTTGCAGCGATTGGCTGACATCAACGGTTACTTGGTGTACCCCGACCAAACGGCTGGTGAGTTCTAGTTCTTCCTCTTCGTCAATGACTTCTTCACGCAACTTGACGACGCGGGAGGATTTCCGTTTGTTCTCCTCATCATCAAAGTCTTTGTGACGGTGGCGGTCTTTGATGACTTTGCTAACGGACTTGTCATCGAGTACCTCAACGGTTTCGGTGACGGGCTTGGGTGGATTGGGTGCCCGCAGGACTGGCGCAACGGGTTTGGGTGGCGGTTGTAGCTCTGGTAAAGCTGGCTTGGGCGCCATTTCCGGGGGGTTGACGGGTGCCGGGGGAACTGCCCGCTGGACAATTTCAATGCGATCTTGACTGCTGGGTTTCGCAGGAGCGATCGCCACCTTTTCTTTTTTGGGGGGTTCCTTTAGCTCTTTGCGGGGCGGGGGAGCCGCAGCGACTTTTTCCACTTTCTTGGTGGGGCGGGCGGGCGGGGGGACTAAAGTAGGCGCTGGACGCGGTGGTGTCGGTTCGGGTTTTGCGGGAGGTGTAGGGGGTTTGGGCGCCACAGGTTCCACTGCCTTGGTGGCAACTGGTGCAGGGGGTGTGGGTCGCGCAGGGGGCTGCGGTGCTTGGGGACGAGCGGGAGGTTGTTGTAATTGAGGCTTGGGCGCTTCCGGCGTCCCAGAGCGGGGTTGAGTGTGGACAGCAACAATTTGCTGCGTTTTTGGAGGGGCTGGGGCTTTCTTCACAGGAGGAGGTGTTTTTGAAACTTTACGGGGTGAGGCACTATGGGGTTGATAGGTTTTGGCAGCTTCGCGAATGCGATCGGCATCGGCATCGGAAATTGTGCTGCTGTGACTTTTATAGGCAATTCCCAACTGTTCACAGATGGCCAATAAATCTCGATTATCCAGGTTGAGTTCTTTTGATAGGTCATAAATGCGAACTTTACCAATGCTCATGCTGTCTCTCAAAGGCTCTGAAATCTCTACGAAGGGGCAAACGGTAGGGCGATCGCGATCGCTCAGGTAAAGGCTACCGTCAAGGTGGAATTAATGGGTTTTAAGGGATGGGTTGGGGCAACTCACTCAACAACAATCTCAAGAGTCGGGGCTAAAAAAATAGAAGTATCCCTATTATTAACGATTTTGGTAGGGATTGATCAGGGCAACAGCCCCAAGGGGGGATCAATTTCAATTCTGCGGGCTGCTAGATCAACCACCGGCACGATGGCTGGCACAAAGGGAATATACACTGATCGGCGGGCTTCTTGCGCTGGGTCGAGTAACTGCACTTCTAGTAAGTCATTGCCGGCATTGACCAAGCCCACCACTTCGCCAACTCGCTCACCGTGGTGATACACGGCGAGTCCAATCAAGTCCATGAGGTGGTATTCATTTGCGGCAAGGGGTGGGCGATCGCTGGCGGGGACTAAAATTTCTGCCCCCTTGAGTGCCTCCGCTGCGGTGCGATCGCTGACTTCGGCAAAGGTAACCACAAACTGTTCGGCACGGGGTAAAAGTCGCCCGCGCACGAGGGTCACCGCATAGGGTTGGGGCTGCCGGGGCGATCGCAACCAACGAGAACCCGCCACGGTAAAGCGTTCGGGAAAATCGCTAAAGGGCTTGACCTTGACCTCCCCCCGCAGGCCGTGGGCACCGACAATTTGGCCGATACAGAGCCATTCACTTGTCTCAGGGAAGGGGGTCACCATAGGCCGTCCAAGCCAACTTGAGTAAACCGTTCATAATTGCTGTGGCAACGCTCACGCCCCCCTTGCAACCCTTAATGGAGATGTGGGGCACCCAAGACTTTTGCAGGCGATCCAAAATGGGGGGGAGAAAATTGGGGGCAGCGTCAATAATTAAGGCAGGGCGAATTTCCTGAGCCTCCACTAAAGTCAGGAGGGGTTCTAGGGCTGAATGATCACTACTGAGGACAAAAATAGCCGTGGGATGGCGTCGTGCCAAGGTTTCTATGCCAAAAGCAATGCGGGACTTTTCCTGCTGCGGACGGGTGAAGGTTTCTGCCCCACAGTAAATGGGATTGCCAAAGGTGTTTTGGGTGTAGGAGAGCACCCCCACCTGCACCATCGTCACATCCACCACAATCGGGGTATGAGCGGCAAGGGCAGCCACACCGGATTGCAGGGCCTGCTCTGAGTAAATAATCAAATTCAGATACTCTAAATCCCCCGTCGCATAAATCACACGGCGCGTAATATCGTATTGTGCTGGACTCAGGTTGTGCCCGGCCAGCAACTGGTCAATAACCCGTAGTTGTGCAACGTCAGACTGGTGCCATTCCATCAAAGGTGCCGCAAGGGAGCTAGGGAATAATCAATATACCAACAAAATTTCTGCCCCACTAGGCGAGGTGGAGCCGTGACATCCTCTAGTGTACGAGGCGATCGCCCGATTTCATGCATGGTGTGGCGATCCACGATTTCAGCGAGACTGGTATGCTGAAAACAGCGTCCTTGAACTTGTGCCACTGTGTCTCAGATTTTCTGTCCTGTCCCGGCAGATCAACGACCGATCAACGAATATCGTGACCTCAAAGCCTCTTGGTTTTTTGAATGGTCGAGTTGGCCGCGGCCGCGTTTTCAAAAGCGTTTGCTACTGCTGTGGGGGATGGCTTGGCTCATTAGTGGTCCGGTGGCGATCGCCAGCTTTTCTCTGAAAGAGGCACCCATTCACACCTTCTTGGCCGGTGCCCTAGGCGCCAATTTCCTGCTGTTGCTCATTCTCCTGCGCCTTGTGTTGGGTTGGGCCTACGTAGGCGATCGCCTGTACCGTCCCACCGTCATTTATGAGGAAACGGGCTGGTACGACGGTCAGGAGTGGCAAAAACCCGAAACTGAATTGGCTCAAGATCGCCTGATCTATACCTACGAGTTGCGCCCGATTTTACAACGGTTACAGGTAACCCTTTTGGCGCTCGTGATCTTTTCTTTGGGACTGACCCTTGCTTGGGCACTCCTGTAGCTGCTGCTGATATTGTTGCTCATTAACCTGCATGACCGAACCTATGTCCAAACGCACCCAAGCCCCTGTCCTCGATGTTTGCTTACTGCGGGAAGGGATTGTTGAGTCGCGCCACCATGCCCATGCCGTTGTCTGTGATGCCCGTGGCCGAATTCTTGCCCTTGCAGGTAATGCGGAAACCGCTGCTTTTATCCGCTCTGCCCTCAAGCCCTTTCAAGCCTTGGCAGTGACAACAACGGGAACGATGGAGCGGTTTGATTTGAGCGATCGCGACCTCGCGATTATCTGTAGTTCCCACCAAGGGCGTATTGAGCAAGTCCGCCAAGTCTTTAACATCCTCTGGCGTGCCGATGTGGATCCCACTGCCTTGCAATGTCCCGTTCCCCCCGGCCGCCAAGGGGCACTGCAGCACAACTGTTCGGGTAAACATGCGGGGATGTTGGCGGTTTGTCAACAGCGCAATTGGCCATTGGCAAGTTATCTGCACAAAAATCACCCCGTCCAGGCTCTGATCCTCTCCAAGGTGGCAGAACTACTGAAGATGCCCGCCGCAGAATTTATCTGTGCCCACGACGACTGTGGGGCGCCCACGTACTTGATGCAACTGGTGCAGATGGCCACCCTTTACGGCCAACTGGCCTCGGGCAATGACTGGGCAATGGAGCGCGTCGTTCGTGCCATGACCCACCACCCTGATTTTGTTGCCGGTCCCGGTGCCTTTGATAGCGAGCTGATGCGCCTCACGGAGGGGGAAATCCTCAGTAAGTCCGGAGCTGAGGGGATTCAGTGTGTGGGTCGTGTGGGCGAAGGGATGGGATTGGCGATTAAGGTGAGTGATGGTGCGAAGCGTGCTAAGTATGCCGTTGCCATTCAATTGTTGAAGCAACTGGGCTGGATTACTCCCAGTGTGGCGGAAGCCTTGGGGGAGCAGTTTCTGATTCCCAACCAATTTACCCGTCTCGAGGTGAATGGTGAACTGACCTTTGCCTAGGGGGCTAAATTCTAGCCTGAATAGGTTCTCCCTTGGGTTATGATTTGTATTCAATTTTAGTGAGCACGGAGGCTGTTGTGGCTGTCACAGCAAATGTCGGAACCATCTTTCCTGTGGTGTGGGCGGGCGATCGCGTGCAGTTAATTGACCAAACCCGCTTGCCAGAACAGTATGAACTCAAGGACATCACCACCGCAGCGGAGATGGCCACCGCCATTCGGACAATGATTGTACGGGGTGCGCCAGCGATTGGGGTTGCCGCTGCCTTTGGCATGGTCTTGGGGGCACGGGAATACACAGGGAGCGATCGCGAGGGCTTCTTGGCTCACCTAGAGAATGTCGCTTCCGAATTGCGGCAAACCCGCCCAACGGCAGTGAATTTATTTTGGGCCATCGATCGCATGCTTGGGGCAGCCCAGCAAGCCACAGCCAGCCTTGAGGAACTGCAGCAGCACCTTCTTGAAACCGCCCAAACCATTGCCCGTGAAGATGTGCAAACCTGTCAAGCCATTGGTGAAAACGGCCTTAGTGTCCTGCCGAAAACGCCCGAGAAATTGCGCCTGCTTACCCACTGCAATGCCGGTGCCCTAGCGACAGCAGGCTATGGAACAGCGTTAGGGGTGGTTCGTGCGGCTTGGGCGGCGGGTCGCTTGGAGCGAGTCTATGCCGATGAAACTCGTCCTCGCCTTCAGGGAGCGAAATTAACCGCTTGGGAATGTGTGCAAGAGGGCATTCCTGTCACCCTGCTGGCGGATACGATGGCGGCGCACTGTATGCAGCAGGGGATGATTGATGCCGTGGTGGTGGGCGCCGATCGCATTGCCTTGAATGGGGACACCGCCAACAAAATTGGTACCTATAGTGTTGCCCTCGCCGCCAAAGCCCACAACATTCCCTTCTTTGTCGCCGCCCCCCTTTCTACAATTGATACTAAAATTGCCACTGGGGCGGAAATTCCCATTGAGGAGCGCCACCCCCAAGAAATTTATCAGGTGGGGTTTAGCCGCATTACACCCGCTGGGGTAGATTTTTACAATCCGGCTTTTGATGTCACCCCTGCCCATTTAATTAGTGGCATTATTACAGAGCTAGGGTTTTTTGCTCCTGCTGACCTTGCACAGGGTATTGGTGCAGCAGCAGGTTAACGGCGGCAGACTGCACGGGCAATATCACCCGCTATCGTACCGGGAGGATAGCTTTTGGTTCCCGTCCAATCCCAACCGTAATAATCACTCTTAACATCGTAGGGATTACAGGACGCCGTTGCCCGATGCCAGTAATCGTCGCCAAGGGTCGAGAGGCTAAAATCCACTTGGATAATGCCATTCCTATTTCTATAAAAGCGACGGGAATCCATATCCACAGTGTAAACACGGCCTCTACTGTCGCGAGCCACTTCCACTTCCATTTCTGCGAAACTAGGCGGGGCGATCGCCAGGCTGAGGCTCAACGTTGCTGCCCCCACAAGGGCAACAGGTGTCCGAAACATGGTCACAAAACCTCTTTTTTTGCTAACACGATCGTAGCAACTGTGGTAGAAAATCGTTATTCCCAATTCAAAAAGCTTTATAGAAAAGATGATTTCCTCGCCATCCTCTTTAAGTACAACCGACCTCAACGCCCTTGCTGAACGGATCCGTATCGCGGCTGAGCGAGCCAATGGAAATGTCCATGACCTGTTGGCATTGCTGCGGCTTTTAGAGCAATTGCATCGCGAAATTTGTGACAATCAGTTTCAAGCGGCCTTGCCCACCAACCGCCAAGCGCTCTATCAACTACTGCGGGATATTGAAACCAATGGCGGCTGGCCCTACATTCCCCGCAAACGCCTAGAGTCTTTTTTGGGGGCAATTCAAGAGGAATCGGATAGTCATGAATGTTGAACGCTGGCTGATCCGCCAAGAGCCGCAGTGGCTAGAGCTAGAACACCTCCTCAACCGTGCTGAGACAGAGGGGATTCAAGCGCTATCGGCAACGGAGATTTGCCGCCTCAGTCAGTTGTACCGCTTGGTTAGTGCGGATTTAGCGCGGGCAAAAACTCGCCGCTTGGGCAGTAGCATCGTCAACTATTTGCAGGGTCTCACCTTGCGGAGCTACAGCCAAGTCTATCAGGGTCAGCGCTCCCAAGATTGGCACAAAGTTTGGTGGTTTTTCCAGCGGGGCTTCCCAGCGGTTGTCCAGCAAACATGGGTCTATACGGCCTTTGCCTTGGGGGTATTTCTGGTGGCGGCGGCGATCGCTTGGTGGTATGCGTGGAGCGATCGCCAATTTTTGGAACTAGTGGTACCCGCAGACATCCTTTCCCTTGTGGAAGAGGAGGGCAAGCTCTGGATGGGATCGATCGTCGGGGTTGAACCCCTAGCCTCCAGTGCCATTATGACCAATAACCTGAGTGTGGCTTTTGCAATGCTAGCGGGAGGTATCCTAGGGGGGCTAGGGACGCTTTATATCCTCTGGAACAACGGTCTGCACATGGGAGCGATCGCTGCCTTGGTGGCTCAAAACAATCTAGGGTATCCCTTTTGGGCTTTTGTCAGTCCCCACGGTGCTTTGGAGCTGCCTGCAATTTTTCTGGCCGGTGCTGCGGGTCTGTTGTTGGGGCAAGCGATTCTCTTGCCGGGGCGTTACCGTCGCCTGAGCGCACTCAAAGGCAATGGCGCCTTGGCAGCACAACTGATGTTTGGCATTGTTCCCCTCTTGGTGATTGCCGGTATTATCGAGGGCTTTTGGTCGCCCAATCCGCTAATTCCCAACAGCGTTAAATATCTGTCTGGCTTAGGGTTATTTGCGGCTTTAGTGCTCTATTTGGCTTGGCCGCTAGAGCGATCGCCCACGGGTGAGGGAAAATAGAAGGATGCTTTATTGACGTTTAGGCCGATCGCGAGAACACTATGGCAGAAAACTGGCGCAGTCGCATCATTACAGAAGGCGTTCAACGCACCCCCAACCGAGCCATGCTGCGAGCCGTGGGCTTTGGCGATGAGGATTTCAACAAGCCGATTGTTGGGGTGGCCAGTGCCCACAGTACGATTACCCCCTGCAATATGGGGATTGCTGCCCTTGCCAGTCGTGCCGAAGCAGGCATTCGGGCAGCGGGGGGAATGCCGCAGTTGTTTGGCACAATTACGGTCAGCGATGGTATTTCCATGGGCACGGAGGGGATGAAATACTCCTTGGTCTCGCGGGATGTGATTGCTGATTCGATTGAGACCGCCTGTAATGCCCAAAGTATGGATGGGGTGCTGGCGATCGGTGGCTGCGACAAAAATATGCCCGGCGCGATGATTGCCATGGCACGGATGAACATTCCCGCCATTTTTGTCTATGGGGGCACGATTAAGCCCGGTCATTGGCAGGGTCAAGACCTGACGGTGGTTAGCGCCTTTGAAGCGGTGGGTCAGTTTAGTGCCGGCAAAATGGATGAGGCGACGCTCCATGCGATTGAACACCATGCCTGTCCGGGGGCGGGTTCCTGCGGCGGTATGTTCACGGCCAACACAATGTCCTCAGCCTTTGAAGCCATGGGCATGAGCCTAATGTACTCGTCAACAATGACAGCGGAGGATGCTGAAAAAGCCGACAATACAGAGTTGGCGGGCAAGGTGCTGGTGGAGGCGATTCGTAAGAATATTCGACCCCGTGATATTATCACCCGCAAATCCATTGAAAATGCCCTCAGTGTGATTATGGCGATCGGTGGCTCGACAAATGCCGTGCTGCACTTTCTGGCGATCGCCCACAGTGCCGAGGTTCCCCTCACCATTGATGACTTTGAAACCATTCGCCAGCGGGTGCCCGTCCTCTGCGATCTCAAGCCCTCGGGTAAATACGTGACTGCGGATCTACATCGGGCAGGGGGCATTCCCCAAGTAATGAAAATGCTCCTCAATGCTGGCCTACTCCACGGGGATTGCCTCACGATTACGGGGGAAACCATTGCCGAGCGGCTGCGGGATGTGCCCGATACCCCCGACCCCAACCAAGAGGTGATTCGTCCGTTTGACAAGCCTCTCTACGCCACCGGCCACCTGACCATTCTCAAAGGGAATTTAGCCACTGAGGGCGCTGTCGCCAAAATCTCTGGGGTAAAAAATCCGCAGATTACCGGTCCGGCGCGGGTCTTTGACTCTGAGGAGGCCTGTTTAGAGGCCATTTTGGCCGGCAAGATCAACCGCGGCGATGTTATTGTCATTCGCTATGAAGGCCCCGTTGGCGGTCCCGGAATGCGGGAAATGCTGGCTCCCACCTCTGCCATTATTGGTGCCGGTTTAGGGGATAGTGTTGGCCTCATTACCGATGGTCGCTTCTCTGGTGGAACCTATGGCATGGTCGTGGGTCACGTGGCTCCGGAGGCGGCAGTGGGTGGCACGATCGCCTTTGTGGAAGAAGGAGACTCGATCACCATTGATGCCCATCGGCGGCTGCTGCAACTGAATGTCAGTGAGGAAGAACTGGCAGCGCGGCGGGCTAAATGGCAGCCCCCGGCACCTCGCTATACCCGTGGGGTATTGGCCAAGTATGCCAAACTCGTGTCTTCTAGTAGTCTGGGGGCAGTGACTGATCGCTTTGTTTAGAGGTGGCTAATTCCTGCAAAAAGGCCTCGATACCGGCGCGATCGCTCGTTTGGCGCGGATAAACCATAGGCGGGCGTTGCAGGGTAATCAGCTTCACCCCCAGCTCACGGGCAAGGGTCTGCTTGATCTGCTCACTCTCGGTACCCGAGGCCTTGGTCACCACCGTTGTAATCTGCCACTGTTGCCAGAGGGCACGCTCTAGCTCGATGGACACGGGGGGGAAAATGGCAATTAACCGTTGGCGATCGAACCCCGCCGCCAAGGCAGTCTCCAGTGCGCTTGTTGTGGGCAAAATCCGTGCAAAGAGGGTAGCCTGACGCTGGAGGGGCGCAAAAGTTGCCAAATGTTTGACTCCTAGGGTCAGCAACACCCGCTCACCCATGAGGAGATCCCCTTGCAGCAGTGTTGGCAAATCAGTATAGATGCCAAGAGCTGGCGGAAATGCTGGGCGTTCAAAGCGCAGGTAGGGCAAGCCAAATTCTTGGCTGATGGCAATGGCAAGGGCAGAGATTGCCACCGCAAAGGGATGGGACGCATCCACCACGGCTTGAATCGAATGTTGCTCGATAAACTCACGGGCACGCTCAGGGGTCAAGCGCTCGATATGGCAACTCAACAACGGATGCGCGTCATAAAGATGGCAGGCCGCCGCTGTGGTCACGCTCACCCAGCAGGGAAACCCTTGGCAGACAATTAATTGGGCAATCCAGCGACTCTCTTGGGTGCCGCCAATCAGCCAAATCGCTCCAGTCACCTAGCCCAGCAACGCTCGGCGAAAGTTTTCTCGATAGGACTTATTCATCAGTAGCGGTAGCCACAGCACGCTGAGAACAAAGCGCGATTGTGTGTAGTAGGTGCGGTGAAACCCTTGCCAAAAGCGCAGCGCAATCAAGAAGTAGAGAACAATTGCACCCAGACCGAGGAGTTCCATAAAGACGTTAGTGGATCTGAACTACCACTTCCACATTACTGGATTCTCCGGATCAAGGGTAGCAATGACCGGCCGGCTAATTTCATCGAGCATGGCCAAAATGGACTTATCTAACTGAAGGTCAGCCGCTTTGATATTTTCTAGCACTTGTTCCGGATGGCGGGCACCAACAATGGCACAGGTTTGCGGTTGATGCAGTAGCCAAGCCAACGCCAAATTCCCGACACTGCTGCCCAAGCTCTGGGCAATCGGTTTCATCAACTCAATCGCTTCAAGGGCACGGTCGTAGGTTTCTCCCTGAAAGAGTTGATTTTTGGCCCGGTTATCCTCAGGGTCAAACTGGTGGCCGGGACCAAAGCGACCCGTGAGCAACCCTTGGGCGAGAGAGGAGTAGGCCAAAACGGTAATCTCATGCTCAATACAGAAGGGGATGAGTTCTGTTTCTGCCCAGCGCCAAAAGAGGGAATAGGGGGGCTGGACACTCTCAATGCGTCCGTACTGCATCGCCTCCGCCAGTTGAGCACGGGAAAAGTTGGAGACCCCAATGGCACGGATTTTGCCCGCCACTTGCAACTCCACCATGGCTTGCATGGTTTCCTCGATGGGCACGATTTCTGAGCCAAAGGAGCCGGCAGGCCAGTGAATTTGGTAGAGGTCAATGTAATCAGTGTTCAGGTTGCGCAGCGATCGCTCGCAGGCGGCAATCACCTCCTTGTAGCGCAAGTGGTTAGCAAACACTTTCGTTGCATAGACACAGCGATCGCGCAAATCACCGACCGCTGCGGCCACAATCTGCTCTGAATGCCCATCCCCATAGACCTCAGCCGTATCAATGGTGGTCATCCCTGCTTCGACAGCGGTACGAATCGTGCGAATGGACTCCTCATCTTCAATACCGACCCACCAACGCTTGCCCGCTTGCCACGTGCCAAGAATCAGCGGCGTAATTTGGATATCTGTACGACCAAGGGGACGAGTTTGCATAACATCCTTCTCTTAAAGGAACAGCTAGTGGGGGAGGGTGGGAGACTGCACAATGGGTTTGCCGATGAGGCGATTGCGCCCTTGGTGCTTGGCTTCATAAAGCACCTGATCCGCTGCATTGAACAACTGCAAGGGTGAATTATTCCCCCTAGGAATGAGTGAAGCTACCCCAAAGCTCAGGCTCACACAACAACCCGCTGAAGAATATTCATGGACAATGTATCTCGCTTGAATAGCCTCCTGCAACTGCCGTGCCACCAACTCCGCACCACCAATGTCTGTAAATGTCAATTTTTGCAACAAACCAAGAAGAGTACTGTCGTGCTGCCATAGGTTTTAATGCGTTGCTGCTGCCAGCCGATCGCCAAGATCGCCTCTAAATCTGGTGGATTTTTGGTGCGACACTCAACAGCAATTTCCCCCTTAGGGCTGAGACGCTCCTCCTGCCAAAGCAACTGGAGAACGGGTAGATATAAGTCACTATTATAGGGAGGATCAAAGTAGATGAAGTCAAACTGAGGCACAGGGACTTGGGTCAATTTCTGGCGCACATCTCCCCGCAAAACTAAAGTGTGCTGATGGGGCTGGGCAAGGGTTGACCAGTTTTGGCGGATGACTTGACAGGCTTGGGGAGACTGTTCGATCGCCACCACCCATTGGGCACCCCGCAGCAGGGCTTCTGCTCCCATGGCACCGGTACCAGCACACAAATCCAGCCAGCAACATCCTTGGAGGCGACCCTGCCAAATATTGAAAATGGCTTGGCGAACTTTGGCACGGGTGGGACGGGTACTGTGACCGGAAAGGGTTTTGAGCGATCGCTGGCCAGAAATTCGCAGAGGCATACGCTTAAGGTAACGGCTTTCGCCCAAAATAAAAAGCCCCGGGAGTCTTGCCGTGTTTCGACCCCAGGACTTTTGTTTGCGAATCACTCCTCACTACCTACAAGATACTCTGAGTCCTTGGGAACTCCTGTAGCGACACATGACACTTTCTCAAGCGGCACCCTTTTGGCTTTAGGCTGCGGGCGTTGACTGCATTGTCGTGGTTCCTTTGGTTTGGGCAAGCCTGCCAATTTCCTGATCAATAAAGAAGAGTCCTTGCCCCTCCGTGCCAATCAGTTCAATCTTGTCAAGGATACTCTTGAACAAAAACTCTTCTTGGTGCTGCTCGGCCACATACCACTGCAAAAATTGCAACGTCGCATAGTCAGGCTCCGTATCCGCTAACTGCACTAACTCATTAATTTTGTGAGTTACAAACTGTTCATGTTCATAAACTTTACTGAACATCTCCCGCAGGGACTGAAATGTGTGTGGGGGAGCTTCCATACCGCCTAGGATTGCCAAGGCACCGGTTTCATGCATGTAGTTCAAAAGCCGCCGCATGTGTGCCATTTCTTCATCAGCATGTTGACTGAGGAACGCCGCACAACCCTCAAGGGCTTTGTGGGCACACCAGGAACTCATCTGCAAGTACAGATGTGCTGAATAAATCTCAAGGTTGATTTGCTCATTGAGCCGGTTGGTCATTGCTTGGGATAGCATTGTTGATTCTCCATTCGTAAAGTTCAAGAGGGTAAAAGCCGCACTGATGACAGCCGCCACAGTGGCTAGGGATGATTTTTTTCACCCGTCCTTTGCGGATGAGTTGGCTAAGGATCAGTTCAATCATCGCTGGCGGTACCTGAAAATGGGCAACCAATTCTTCCAAGGAAACCACGTGGTGCTTCTGAATATAGTCCTGCAGTTGCAAGAGCATAATTATGTCCCCTGTGGCGAGGAAAACCGCTGGCGATCGCCCCAATATTTCAAGGCCATGATTACCATCCCCATCACTGCCCCTAGAGCCAGTAACCAAATTAGCGAGAACATCGGATGCGCCGCAAAGGTCATGAGTTGGTAGTAAGCAGTGGCGACCCAGTAGGCCAATCCCGTTGTCCAAGCCGCTACAAAGATGGTCCAGCCCAAATTGGTTTCTCGATAGACGGCGGCAGTGGCCGATACACAGGGAAAGTAGAGCAAAACAAAGAGCAGGAAGGCGATCGCTGCCGTTGTCGTGCCAAACCGTTGTGCCATCTGGCCAAATGTTGTGTAGTGCACGCTCTGAAGTTCAGCTGCGGCTTCGGGGTTATCTGCCTCTTGCAACACATGGAACCCTAAAGGATCAAGCACCCGTTGCCCCAGCTCACTGAGATTTTTGGGAATGCTGAGCACCGCTTCCTTCAATCCCCCCCAAACTGAAAAGGGTTCTTCTGGTGTATCCCCAGCTTCAGTGCTTTGGGCTTCTTGGCGAGCTAACTCTGTATAGAGGGCATCCATCGTTCCCACCATCACTTCCTTGGCAAAGATCCCCGTAAAGAGTCCTACGGTTGCTGGCCAGTTGTCGGACTGAATCCCCATTGGCGAGAAAATCGGCGTAATTTGGCGACTAAAGGCGCTCAAAATTGATTGAGTACTATCCTTTTGGCCAAAGCGACCATCGGTGCCGACAGAGTTGAGCAGTCCGAGAATGACCACAAGGACGACAATCATCTTGCCCGCTCGACTAATAAAGGTTTTTAGCCGCTCCCAAGCCCGCAGGAGTACCCCTCTGAAGGTGGGTAAACGGTAGGGGGGCAATTCCATTACAAACGGAGCAATCTCTCCTTGAAAGAGGGTGCGCTTCAGCAAGAATCCCGTGAAGATGGCTGCGGCAATTCCCACCATATAAAGCAAAAACACGATATTTTGGCCGCTGCGGGGGAAGAAAGCAGCAACAAACAGGGCATAGACCGGTAGGCGGGCACCACAGGACATAAAGGGATTCATCAAAATCGTCATCAGGCGATCGCGCCGATTCTCGAGTGTGCGGGTGGCCATAATGCCGGGGATATTGCAGCCAAAGGAAACCATCATCGGTACAAAGGACTTACCGGGTAAGCCCAGCCAGCGCATCAACCGATCCATGACAAAGGCTGCCCGTGCTAAATAACCAGAGTCTTCAAGAAGTGTGAGAAAAATAAAGAGCAAGCCAATTTGAGGAATAAATGTTGCCGTTGTTTGGATACCGCCCCCCACTCCCTCTGCCAGAAGACCAATGAGCCAACCGGGGGCATTAAATGTTTCCAGCACTTGGGTCGGCCAACCCACGACCAGCGTTCCGACACCAATATCAAAAAAGTCAATAAAGGCACCCCCCACGTTAATTGAGATGAGAAATATCAAGTACATGACGGCCAAGAAAATGGGAATTCCCAACCAGCGGTTGAGTGCAATGCGGTCAATGCGATCAGAGACTGTTGTTGTCAGGCGATCGCCCTGTTCCAGAACCTCAGCCATTAGGTGCTGAATCCAGCAATAGCGACTATCGGCAATTACAAGGTCTATGTCTTCTCCTAGGGTCTGGTGAATCCGCTCTCGCCATTGGCGCAGTGGTGCTACAACATCATTGGGAACTGATTCAATATATTGCAGCCAAGCCAAGGCCTGTGCCCGATTTTTGAGGCCTTGAGTCAGCAAATCAGCAATAGCCTCTTCAATCACAGGGGGTTGGGGCACACTAACGCTAGAAACAGGTGGTGCTGCCAAGGCAGTGCGAATAGTTTGCCGCAGTTGAGCAAAATGCTGTTGTTGTTTGGCACAAAAAGGCAGCACCGGTAGACCTAAGCGCTGGCTCAAGGCTGGGATATCCATCTTGATTTTGGTGGCACGAGCCACATCCATCATGTTGAGGACAAGGATGAGGGGGACTCCTAGATCAAGCAATTGTGATGTGAGGTAAAAATTGCGCTCTAAGTTAGCGGCATCCAGAATATTCACTACCAAGTCATATTCCCCCGCCAATAGAAACTTGCGGGCAATCTGCTCGTCTAAGCCAGTGCTATCCTCAGCATCGAGGGCATAGACCCCCGGTAGATCCACAACTTGGACAGTGATGTCGCGATCCCGATAGCGGCCTTCCTTGCGCTCAACAGTAACTCCTGGCCAGTTCCCTACCCGCTGATTTGCCCCCGTAAGACCATTGAAAATTGTTGTTTTGCCACAATTTGGGTTACCAATTAACGCAATTGTTGCTGCCATGTCACACTCCTTTGCTAGAGCAGATGGACTTTGAGGGCATCAGCTTCATCCTTACGCAAGCTCAAATGAAAGCCTCGCACCTTAATATCTGTGGGATCACCCAAGGGGGCATGGCGGACAACCTCAACTTCGGTGCCGGGGGTTAAACCCATGGCTAATAATTTGCGTTTGTAACTGGGGGTGGTAGGGGCATAGCCGATAATGCGCAGGCGAGCACCAATGGGGGCACTGCGTAGGTTTACAGCTGCCAATTCCAGCTCTTTGAGCAAGATGTTTTGGGCTAGCTCGTGGTTCACACAAAACCGCTTTGAGTCAAGAGCCACCATGACTGCCCCGCGATCGCCCCGATGTAAGATGCTAATTATCGCCCCCGGTGCCAGACCCATCCCCAACAGTTGCTGGGTATTGCTGCACATTAACTTCACAATGCAGTAGCGATCGCCCACCTTAGCTTCAGCAAGGGAAATCAGATTAGACATGCCTCGTCTCCATCGCTGTCTTCGAGAATGGGGGTCGGCGATATAGGTAAAGGGTGGCCACAAAGGTGATGACATATTGCATTTAATGATTTTTTGAAAGCTAGTTATTGCATATAATTCTCAATTTATAGCACAGCTTTGCAGTGGCACCGTGACTTTAGCAAGTCTTAACCTATCTCCAATCATCCTAAGAGCTGGGTCTATTTGAAAGTTTTGGTGTGAATTTTGTCTTAAGTGAGATATTGAGACTTGTAAAAAGTCTTTTATTAAGATATTTAATCTCATAAGAGATTTTACAAAGAGCGTTTTTTATGGATGCGCAAAGCTCCTGCAAGTCACGGCGATCAAACCCGCTCAAAACGACGAAAGTCCCTATGGGTTAACGACGAAAGTCCCTATGGGTTTAGAAATCACCCTTGCTCATAAAGGCAGCTTGAAAATTTGCCTAAGTTTTGTCGTTAGCCAAGTTTTGATGCTGTTTTTCTGCGATTGGGTCATCTCCGCCTCGATAAAACAAATAAACAGGCCAGCGAGGTCAGAGCTTGTGATGTCCAAGTAGCGTTTGAACTCATTGGGTTTTTCAGGTCAGTGGGGTAAGGTGTCATCCCCCGTTCCCAGCGCTTTGGCAGCAACGATTAAATCGTAGTAATCGGTGTACCACACCTGCGGATCGTCCATGTCGGGAAAAAGCCGAGCGTTGTCAATCAGGTAAAGAAGAGCGACCAGGATCGTTTTTCTGGTGCGGTAGAGCTGTCTCGGCGGGCAATGTTCTGCTGTGAGCAGATGAACAAGACGAATCAGGGCAAACACGCGACTTAAGGTGATCTCGAAGTCTGACCGTACTTGAGAGGGGGGATGTTCTTCTCCTTAAGGTTTACAGTTGCCATCCCCAGAGACAAGCGTTGCTATTAAACCCTTGGAAAACGGCTCTACCTGACTGGTTCTGTTTGACCGATTGTGGGTGCCGCAATAGAGCAGATTTTTCAAACTCCCTTCTGAAGAGGGTTTTCACTGCCTTAGTTTGAACTATGGACTAAAACTGGACTAAATTTCCTAGGTTGTGCCAACCGCTCCATCGCCATTGAGGAAAACCCCAGCAAGTGTTATCTTAGATAAGTTGTCGGGATGTAGCGCAGCTTGGTAGCGCACTTCGTTCGGGACGAAGGGGTCGCAGGTTCAAATCCTGTCATCCCGATTGGTTAGCCTTAAACTGTTAAGATAGGTAAGAAATACCCTTGGATTTTCTTGTGCTATGACCTCGGCTGCATCCTCAGTTGCCCGTTCTGACTTAGCAGAATTGCGTCGTCTCAAGTCTCTCTTGCCACCAGAGCTACAAAGCTGGGTGATGATTGAACCAGCCAGTGGGGTGAATCCTCCCCTCATTACCTGTGAAGAAATTGGCAAGGATGAGGTGGAGATTCAAATTGATTTAGCCCGTTGGGATCAATTGGCCAAGGATCAGCGCAATCTCCTCTTTTGGCATGAGGTCGCCCGCATTCAAAATGACACGATTCCCCGCGATGGCTGGGAGATGGCAGCACTGGCGATTGGTTTAGGGGGTGCTGTGGGAGAACTTTGGGTGCAGGATGGCCTGTTGCTACTGCTTGCCCTTGGGCTGTGTGGCTTTTCGGGCTGGCGGCTCTACCAGCGCAATAATGGTGAAAAGGTTCTCAAGGAAGCCATTGCTGCTGATGAGCGGGCGATCGCCCTTGCGACTCGTTTTGGCTATGAACTCCCTAACGCCTACAAAAGCCTTGGCAGTGCCCTCAAGCTCCTAATTGAGCAAGCCCCCAATCGCCGCCAACGCAAACGCTATGAGATGCGTCTGCAAGCCCTGAAAAAAAGTGCGGCCAAAGCCAAAGCCCGCATGCAGGCCATGCAAAACGACACTCCAGCAGAATCTTAATCATGGCTCGGCCAAAACGCCAACTGCTGCTGCCAACCCTCATTCTCCTATGGACAGTGGCCAGTCTAGGGTTTATGGCGCAGTGGGATTTACATCCTGTTCTGCGGTACTATGGCTGGGTCTTCACGGCGCAAGTTGCCTTTTTGATTTTCTTTGCGCCAGCGATCGCCCGACAGCTCAGGGGTACCAAACGTTCCCAAAAAAATGAAAGCCTGCCTTGAATTCATAAAAAACCCTCGATCGCTCTGACCGAGGGCAGCACCTATGGCTCAAGAGGGGAATTATTGCAATTAATTTTCAAGAGCCGGATTGAGAAAAGTCTCCAATTGTTTGAAATTGAATCCCATGGCGCGCAGAGCATGCCAAAGGTGACCCTGTAGGAAGAAAAAAGCAAGGAAGAAGTGAGCATTGGCCAACCAAGCCCGCGGGGTATGCTGCCCAAGGGGTAAATCAATGGTGTCCGCAAAGTAGGGAGCAATTCCCAGTTTCACTTCTAGGGGTGGTCCGTAAAACTCTACGGGATAGGCGAGGGTATTCACCGCACAAAAATAGGCCGCCACAAATCCCGCGAGGGCAATGCCGCCAAGGGAGTAGGAAAGGATAGCTTCAGCATTAAACATCAGCACTTTCCGTGCCCAATTCAGCGGCGGCACCAAAATATGCCAAATGCCACCCGCAATGAGCAAGAGGGCAACATAGATATGCCCGCCCACGAGATCTTCCAAATTGTCAATACTGGCGAAGTGGGTTTGATAGCCATAGATGACAAAGGGATCCAAGGTGGGCTGGGTGACAAGGCGTACCGTTTGCAAATTGGCATCGTACAACCCGCCCCAGATAGTTGCTTTGAGCACTAATAGCAAGGCACCAAACCCTAAAAAGAGCAAATGATGCCCCAAAATAATCCCCAGTTGTTTCGGATCGTCCCAGCGGAAATGGAAGCGCCGCGCCCGCCCTGTGGCGGTACTGAGATCGTGAGGGGCACGAAAGGTATGAAAGAGGGCACCCGCACCCAGCACGGCTGAGGAAATGAGATGCACAGCGCCAATGACAAAGTAGGGGTACAGATCCACAACTTTACCGCCCTCGCCAATGCCAAACCCTAAGGTCGCTAAATGGGGCAGCAAAATCAAGCCCTGTTCCCCCATGGGTAGATCGGGTTTGTATTGGGAAATTTCGTAGAGCGTAAAGGCACCCGCCCAAAAGACAGTTAGCGCTGCTTGCGCCACATGGGCAGCAATAAATAGACCCGACAGGTTCACGAATCGGGCATTGCCTGCCCACCAGTCGTACTTGACATTGGCTTGGCCATAGGTTTGTAAACCTGCACCTGTTGGTGGTGGTGTAGTCACAGAGGTTGGGGATTCACTGGCGATCGCCATACATTCCTCCTTCGATAAACGCATAATATCGACGCTGAACTTATTGAGGATAAATCTCAATAAAGCCTAGGCCTACTATAGCACCACTATTGAGAATTATTAGCATCTGGTAAGGATAAAATGTAAAGATATGTAACTCCCCTCCAGCGGCAATCTGTATCTCCGAGAACTTGAGCAAGATCAAGCCAAGGCAGTAGGGTAATAGCAATAGGCTGTTGGCGGGCAAGTATGGCCATTTTGCTTTATCACGACGACGTGGCAACGGCAGCAACGTTGGTCTCCATCTTGACCACTGCGGATCATCGGGTGGATGTCGTTGCTCGCTCTGAAGACCTCTGGGGACTATTGGCCAGTAGTCGCTATCACCTATTGATTGTGGATGAGTCCCATTTAGGCACGGCAGTTGAGGCCTTTTGCCAGCAGGTGCGCGATCGCGGGTTTCAAGAGCCAATTTTGATTCTTACCCGCAAGGATTGGCCAACCCAGCCAGAAACCCAAGTGATTTATTACCACTATCCCTGCTCCCCAGCAGCGCTCCTTGAAATCGTCCAGCAGCTCCTCAGCGCGATCGCCACCTCCAAGCCTGACAATCATAACGACTCAGGCCTGCCCCTTGTCCTGCACATTGATAACGACGCCGAGTTAATTCGCTCCCTTGAGGCGCACTCCGTTGATGGTGGGTTCCGCTACGTCGCAATGGATAGCTGGCCGCTGGTCAACACCTTACTTGAGGAATGCTGGCCCAATGCTGTCATTCTCAATCCTGAAGTGATGCCTGATGAGGTAACCACCCGCGAGTTCTTGCAGCAGTTGCGGCAACATCGTCCCCCCATCCCCGCCCTAGTATTTACTGCCCGTGACACCTGGCGCGATCGCCTCGCCGCCATTCGCCTTGGATCGCGGATGACCTTGAGCAAGCCTGTTGATGTTGAGCGGCTCTTGCAGACTCTCGAACAGTTACTGCAACCTCAAGAAATGACCTCCGCTAGTATCCTGACCGTGGATGATGACGCCGTCACCCTAGCCATCTTGAAACGGCTCTTGGAACCCTGGGGAATGAGTGTCACCTCCCTTCAGGATCCCGATCAATTTTGGGATGTCCTAGAGGCCACCAACCCCGAATTGGTGATTCTCGATGTCCAAATGCCCGGCATTAACGGCCTAGAACTCTGCCAAGTGGTGCGCAATGATCCCCACTGGAATCAGCTGCCAATTCTTTTTCTTACCGCAACCACCGATCCAGCCCTTGTCACCCAACTCTTTGCCGCTGGCGCCGATGATTTTGTTAGCAAGCCAATTGTCGGCCCTGAGCTAATGACGCGGATCATCAATCGCCTAGAGCGTACCCGCCTCCTGAAACGCTTGGCAGAGGTAGATCCCCTCACGGGATTGAGCAATCGTCGTAAAGCCACAGAAGAGATTGAACGCTTTTTGACCCTTGCCAGCCGCCAACAACAAACCCTCTGTATTGCCGTTTTGGATTTAGACCATTTCAAACGCATCAATGACACCTATGGTCACGACGTTGGCGATCAGGTATTGGTCACCACTGCCCGCATGCTGCGACAGTCCCTACGGATGGAAGATGTGGTTGCTCGCTGGGGTGGCGAAGAATTTTTAATTGCCCTCTATGATATTTCCCTTGATGTGGCCAAACACCGCCTTGCCATCTGTTTACAGCGATTGCGGAATCACACCTTCCACGCCCCCAACCATGACAGCTTCAAGGTGAGTTTTAGTGCCGGCATCAGTCAGTTTCCCACCCACGGGGAGACCTTACTGCAACTAGTGAAGATAGCCGATGACGCCCTCTATGCCGCTAAGGCAGCAGGACGTTCTCAGATTGTCATCGCACCAAAAGAGGCTGCCCCAGAATTTGCCAACGCTTCCTCCCCAGAGGAATAAGCTATCCTAAAGGAGCACACTGATTCTCAGTAAAACCTTGCACCAGCACCGTTGACTCTCCTAACTGTATGAACCTTGAGGCGTCCCCTGCGCAAAATGCCACGATTTTACTGGTAGATGACGACCCTAATCTTGTCCTCTTGGTCAAGGATTACCTTGAGATGCAGGGGTATCGTGTACTGACGGCAGCCCATGGCAACGAAGGTCTGGCAATTCTGCAGCAGCAAACGCCCGACTTAATTATTTGTGATGTGATGATGCCCCAGATGGATGGCTATAGCTTTGTCAGTGCGGTGCGACAACAAACACACCTCAGTTGGTTACCGGTGCTCTTTCTCTCGGCCAAGGGGCAAACCCACGATCGCATCAAGGGGTTGCAAACCGGCGGTGATGTTTACCTAGTCAAGCCCTTCGAACCGGATGAACTCCTCGCCCAAATCCAAGCCCTCCTCAAACAAACGGCTCGCCTACGGGAAGCGCAACGACTGCAATCCCCTCCTGCGCCTACACCACCCCCCGGTGTCGAACTCACTCCCACAGAAACCCGAATTCTCCAATACGTTGCCCGCGGAATGTTGAATCGTGAAATTGCGGCAGAACTACATGTCAGTCAGCGTACCGTAGAAAGCCATGTCAGCAATATTTTGGGTAAAACCGGCTGCCATAATCGCACTGAATTGGCTCGCTGGGCGATCGATTACCATTACGTGTAACATACTCTCGACGATCGCGGGGCTTCCCACCTAGTCGCTAAACCCATATCACCGCTGCATGTGCTCTGCCAATAGGGCTTGGGCGCGGGGTTTATAGAGCAGATAGAAGAGTGCCTCCATGTAGCGCATCATGTCTTCGCGGTTTTCTTGGGAAGAGAAGTTCCAGAAGCCGTAGATCTTGGCAAGGGAAAGCAGGCGTGTACAGTGAATTTTCCAAGTGTAGGTGCTATAGACCCGCTGGATACCCGCTTTGGAAATTCGTTGCCACTGCTGCGAATCGCGATCGCAAGCCTCTATAAAGCGGCGGATAGTCTCCGCCATTTCTTCTAGGTGGGTTGGGTTGATATAAAAACCATTCACCCCATCTTGGATAATTTCCAGAGGGCCACCAAAGCGGGTACCAAAGGTGGGCAGACCACTGATCATGGCTTCCAAAATCGTCAGGCCAAAAGCTTCAAACAACGCCGGCTGGACAAAAATCCCTTGGCGATCGGCAATGATGCGGTAAACTTCCCCCGAATCTGCTTTCGGTAAACGAATCCCTAGCCAGCGAATCTTACCGTGGAGATTGTACTCGTGGATGATTTGATAGAGCTTCTCAATTTCGGCGATTTCCTCGCGATCGCTGGAGTCTTCGGTACGCAATTTCCCTGCCACCAAAATTAAATTACACCGCTCTTGCAGTTCTTTGCTGCGGCCAAAGGCTTCTGCCAGTCCTGTGAGGTTTTTAATCCGATCCAGCCGTGCCATCGAAAAGAGAGGGCGTTTGTTCGGATTTTCTAAGTAACCATAGATCTGCTGCGGATCCTCAAGGGTAAAGAGCAGTTCTTCTAACCGCTGGCGATCGCCCTCTAGCCGCTCCGTATAGTGGTAGTAGGGAAAGTAAACCTGTTCATTCACCCCCGGTGGCACCACATTAAATTTCGGGCTAAAGAGTTCAATGCCATTCACCACATGGTACAGGTCAGGCATCGTAAAGGATTGATAGGACTCGTACTGGCCAATACTGTCGGGTGTGCCCACAATCTCTTGGTAGGTGCTGCTGATGATAAAGTTGGCAGCATTCATGGCAATCAGATCCGCCGTAAATTGCATTGAGAAGTGATATTTATCCTCTAAGTCCTGCCAGTAGAGGTTACTAAAGAGGTACTTGGATTTCTCGAGGGCATGGGCAATGTTGCATTGGGTCACCTTCATTCGCCGCGCCAGCAAAAAAGCCACCAAGTTGCCATCGGAATAGTTACCAATAATTAAATCGGGGACATGGCCAAACTCGGCTCGCAACTCCCGCTCCGCATCAATGGCAAAGGTTTCCAAATAGGGCCAGATTTCAAAGCGAGAAATCCAGTATTGCGTCACCTTGGGATTGAATTCCCGAAAGGGCACCCGCAGGATCCAAGCATCATTGGTGCCGTAGATTTTCTCTAGGCGTTGGTTGCACAGCGTCCCTTCGGCATTGGGAATCAGGCGAGTCAGGACAATAATTTTAGGCCGTACCTCCAGTACCCCCAGCCCGGCCAGTTCTAAATCCTCGCGCATTTGTTTTTCAAGGCTTTTCACTTGGTCGAGGATATAGACCACCTGCCCACCGGTGTCGGGTCGCCCCAGCACCCCTTCTTGGCCAAACCAGCCGTGGGGAGAAATGAGGGCAATGCGAAAGAGCATCGGAATCCGCGAGACAAAGGCCTCTAGCACTTGGTGATCGGGCGAATCCAAGAGTTGATCTAAAATTTCTAGGGTGTCGCGTACCCGTGCTGCCGTATTGCCCCAACCCGGTTCAAAGCCCAGATTTTGCAGTTCAAAGCGAAACTCACTGTAGGCCTCGTCAGAGGCGCGATCGCTCAAGGCCACAAGAGCTTGCTTCACCTGTTCTGAGAGGTGTTGAGGAGAGCGAATCCGCTCATTGATCAGAAGTTGATAGCCATTGTAGCGGTGAATTTGCAAAAAGTTAAAGAGGTTCTGCTGCCACTGGCGCGGGTCTTGGAAAAGCTTGCTGGATAAATAGCGATTGAGAAATTCCACCCCCTTACCGATATTCTTGGCATCACGGATAATTGGCGAGTAGTCATAGAAGGGCTGGACATCAATTTCAAAAACATCCCCCTCATTGGGATGGTACCGATTGACTAGGCGATCGCGCAGATCCAGTAGCTCTGGAATTGTCATCGGCACGATCGTCAAATCCTCCACCAGCAGCCGACACACCTCCTGCTGCGCAATCCGTGGCCGAATAATCCAACACAGACTTTCGTTGTCAACAATGATCTCTTGGGTATAGAACACCAGCTTGCTGAGGCGGGATTCGAAGGGTGTGGGGACAGGGCGATCGAGGTCGCGACAGTAATCTGCAAAGGCGCCCAAAATATCATTGCGCAGGAGATAGCGTTTTTCCCCTAGTTGCAGGATGCGTGAAAATTGGCGCAGATCGGCACGTTCATCACTTTCAACAACGGATTTGAGGAGCACAGAGGTCATCGGCAAACTCACAACACGGCTTTTACCTGAGACAGCACAGCGGCTCAAGTCGTTTCTATTCTAGGGTTCTCCCTGAATGGGGTCAATTTTGCGCCAAGGATCGCCGGATTTGGCCATAGTTCCACAATCCAAACACTAACCACAGGCCTAACAGCCCGCCCGTGAGCGCCAGTACAGGCACCACCCCAAAATTACGGATCAGAATTGGTGCCGCCGCCGTAAATAACCCACCGCCGACAATCGGCTCAAAGAGAATCTGTTTGTAGGCAAAACTTTCCAAGGCGCCCGATTGGTTGTGGGGATCCACCATACGAATCAGCAATAGCCCAGTAGATGTCACCCCCATCGATTGCCCCATGTCGCCAATTCCCCGCTCAAACCAGAACATGGGCAAAATTCGCGGCGCTAAATAGAGCATGACAAAGAGATTCCAAGCAATTCCCCCCACACTCAAGAGGAGAAAGGGAATGAGATTTTCACCAATGGCGGCTAAAGAGAGGGTGGCCAAGGCGGTAATAATCGTCACATCCAAGGCGACACCGCCAATACGGTTAATCAGTGGCCGGCTAATCAGGTACTGTTTGCGCCAACGGGTCAGGATGAGCTGCACAATAATGCCACCGATCAGCGCCAAGGGAAATAGGGGCACATAGGCCATGAGCTTCAAACCCGTTTGTCCCCACGTGAGACGCTCTAGGAGTCGCAGCGCTTCAAGAATCACCCAGCCCACAATAATCGCCAAGCCCACAAAACAGAAATTTAATGACAAAGGATCAATGAGTAACTCCCGCAGCAGTTGTCGCCGCCGTTGCTGTGTTTCTAGGTCATCGTGGGGATGAGGGTCGAGATTCTCCGCGGTTTCAGAGTCCACCAAGGGTTTGATCTGCAAGCGCCCTGTGCGCCGTGCCCAGTTGATCAGTGCCACTCCAAAAACCACCCCAGAGACTAAGCCCACAGTGGCCAAGCCCAAGGCCATATCAGCCCCAGCGGTAAAGTTTAACTCCCTAAAGGTATCGGCCATGCCAGCAGCAGTACCATGCCCCCCCTCAAAGGTGATCTCAATCAGGGCACCAGCAATTGGATCGATGCCAAATACAGGAGTGAGAACGAGCAACGTCAGCAGCAGCCCCACCATGTATTGCCCCCAAGCCAAAATCTGACCAAAGGCGACCTGCGGTGAAGCTTTCTGCCAAATTTCCCGAGGGCTAGGGATGATCTCCCCTAGAAATAGACAGGCAAAAACTATGTTGATGAAAATACTGGGAGACTGTTTCCAAACTTCGCGGATGTCTTCGGCAAAAAGACCGTTCCCTAAACCGGAGTTGGGAGCAATTTGACTGGCGATCGCCCCAAGGACACTAGGGCCAAGAATGAGTCCCAAAACGCCCGCAATGACTGAACTGGGCATATAGAGCGATCGCATCAGTGCCCAACGCTGCCGCACAATTCGCCCCAACAGCAGCAAAACACCAATAAAAATAAACGCCCAGAAAACCGTAATCAGCCTAAACATCTGCCATGCCAACTCTGAAGATTGTCGTGATCATAGAGCCTGCAACCGTAGGACTCAACCCCTCCCAAGTTCGTGGCTGCGCAACCAATCCAAAAGCAACGCATTGACGCGATCGGGCTGCTCATCGTGGGGACAGTGCCCCGTGTGATCCAACTCCACCACCTGCATCCTTGGTTGTACCTGTTGAAACTGCTGGCTCAGCATTGGCGGGATGAAGCGATCCTGTCGTCCCCAAATCAGCAATAGGGGTTGGGGCACGCTCTTGAGCATTGTCTTGGCACTCGGCCCAAAGTCCGTGCGGCTCATGGCGCGAATGATTTGCCCAAAGGCGCGATCGCTACCATCGTCATAGGCAGGCGTGAGCAGGATGTCCAGCAATTCATCATCCACACAGTTGGGGTTGGCGTAGGCCAATTGTGCCCAACGCTTGACAATGAAGGGACGGCGAATCGTGTAAAAAAGGGTGCGCAGCAGCCAAGGAGCCGTAAAAATCTGTTCAATTCCGCTCACAAGGGGAGCGATCGCCCTCGGAATCAACTCCTCGCGCACCGCTGGATCCGGCAGACTTAGCATCACCACCCCCGCCGCCATCTGCGGATAGCGATAAGCACAGGTCAGGGCAATCAACGCCCCAATGGAGTTGCCAACAATCACCGCTGGCTGCCCGACAATCTTTTGCCAAAAGGCATGAACCTGAGCCGCCCAAAACTCAGCCCCATAGGCCGCAATGGGCTTTTCTGCTGCCCCCAATCCTATTAAATCGAGAGCATAGGTCGGCTGATAGTCTCCCAAAACCCGAAGATTGTATCGCCAATGCCGTAGAGACGCCCCAAAGCCGTGGAGCAAAATCACTGGAGATCTCCCCTTCTTCTCATCTACAGCAGCAGGCCACCAAAAGCTATAGCGACTCTGCCATCCTCGCCAGCACCACTCCCGCTCGACGCCATAACGATAGGGGTCTACCAGTTGTCTCATGCACCTATTCGTCCAATAATGACTTCTATCTTAGTTATGAAGTTTTGCAACAGGTTCATCCAACCCCAAAAAGGAGTTCCACATTGAGTCCATCACCGACAGTACAGACAAAGGATGCGATCGCCCCCCACGGCGGTATCCTCGTCAATCGGATTCTCTCCCCCGAACAAAAACAGGCGTGGCTCGCCCGTGCCGATCAATTGCCCCGCATTACCCTTGATGAGCGCGCTGTCTCCGATTTAGAACTCATCGCCATTGGTGGCTTTAGTCCTCTGACGGGGTTTATGGGACAGGCCGACTACGAGCGGGTCGTTGAAGAAATGTATCTTGCCAATGGTTTGCCTTGGTCAATTCCCATTACCCTCTCCGTCAGTGCGGAGGTGGCTGCTCGCCTAGAAATTGGCCAAACCATTCGCCTCGATAACGCAGCGGGTCAGTTTTTGGGTATTCTCGAACTCACCGAAAAATATACCTATGACAAACGCCGTGAGGCGCGCTGTGTCTATCGCACTGAAGATGACAAACACCCCGGTGTCAAGGTGGTCTATGAACAGGGAGAAGTCAACCTTGCAGGCCCGATTTGGCTCCTAGAGCGGCATCCCCATCCCCAATTTCCCAACTACTGCATTGATCCGGTGGATTCCCGTGCCCTCTTCCGTGAAAAAGGTTGGCGCACCATTGTGGGGTTCCAGACCCGCAATCCGATCCACCGCGCCCATGAATATATCCAAAAATGTGCCCTTGAAATCGTCGATGGTCTCTTTTTGCATCCCCTCGTAGGTGCCACCAAGGAGGATGACATTCCCGCCGATGTGCGGATGCGCTGCTATGAAATCATGCTCGAGCACTACTTCCCCAAAGATCGGGTGATTCTGGCCATTAATCCGGCAGCGATGCGCTATGCAGGGCCACGGGAAGCCATTTTCCATGCCCTCGTCCGTAAGAACTACGGCTGTACCCATTTCATTGTTGGTCGCGATCACGCGGGTGTGGGGGACTACTACGGCACCTACGATGCCCAACATATCTTTGATGAATTTGATCCAGCAGCCTTAGGCATTATTCCCTTGAAATTTGAGCATGCCTTCTACTGCACCCGCACCCAGTCTATGGCCACCAGTAAAACCAGTCCCAGCAAACCCGAAGAGCGCATTCACCTCTCAGGGACAAAGGTACGGGAAATGCTGCGCCGGGGCGAATTGCCACCTCCAGAGTTTTCGCGTCCAGAAGTAGCAGCAGAACTGGCACGCGCCATGCGACAACCGCAACTCACGCCATAGCCTAAACATAAAACGAGGGGGTCAAGCTGATGGCAGCAAGACCCCTAACGAAGTTAGCAATGACGAAGTAACTCAACAACTAACGTGGACAAAACGTGGTTTTAGCTGGCGATCAAAACCCCCACTAGGCGATCTCAACCGATCAAGCTTGGAGCATGGACACTAGGTAATGGATTGCTGTCAACGTTGACGACCTTGGATACTAGGAGGTTACCTAGCTTTGCCTTAACTCCCATGGACGACAGGATGGGGACTTCGGCAGTAACCACACAAACGATAAGGCTGGATAAAGCGAGAGGACAACTATACAACGGTGAAGCTCAAAGGATTGGTTTTGATATTACTCGCAAGACAGGAGTGAGATTTATCTTGGAGTAACTTTGCTTTATCCCGAACTCAAGGACTGGGAGGCACAAGCCTTAAGTTCACTCTTATCGTTAACCTTTCTTTCTGTGCCTACTTTTAAGTTAGCATAGGCCTTTGGGAATGCTCAAATGTTAACGGGAAATTCAATATCTGAAATATTCCTTAACTGATTCTGAAATATGCCGTTAGATTCAGTGGTTGCAACCTTTTGGTGGTACCCTTAGCGCTGAGCGTTATTTCTAGGTTTTAACAGTTTGGGCGATCGCCCCAAGCTCATAAAAAACTGCACCAGCCCCATGATTGCCGCTATAGCGGAGCTGATGCGGAAGGAATACCAGTTATTTTTACCTGTAAAGTCTCTACAGGGATTCTGCTTGCGGAAGACAGTAACTAACTCTTACGGGAGGGTGTTCCCGTGAAGGGCTGTGCTCCTGTGGAAGGATAGTGATCATTGCGAGGGGTGAAGATGCGCCCAAATGCCTCCATCAAAAAGACCATCATACTTTGCAGTTTCTCACGTAGTGCTTTTAACATAGGTCAACTCCTAAAGAAAGCGATTTAGGCTTCAGCCTTTGGCTTAATGATTGAACACCGCAGGAAAAACTTGAAACTTGCTCTACCAGAGCAACGGAATCGGACTTTGCCTCAAGATCATTAGGTACAGCCCTTTTCACATGAATGGAACACACTCAAAACAAGTAAGGCTCCTATAGAGGAGGTTCATTTCCCCTTCTGCAGCCCGTACTTAGAAAAGGGCTGTAAAGGCTGTACTTTTAGTATAAAAAATCAGACCAGTGACCTGAGGGAGTTTGAGACAATTTTTTATATGCTGAATAAGAAAGTTATTCATTTGTGAAATTTTGCTCTGAATGAGATCACACCCATGACATTTATTCCCCCTCTTTCTGATCTTTCACTGCGGGCACAGGTGGCGCAGATGGTGGTTGTACGAGCCAGTGGCTACCTCTACGACAGCCAGATTCAGTATCCCGCTTGGGAGCCGCCCCAAAACACCTTAAAACACTGGATTAAAGACTGGGGAGTTGGTGGGGTGATTCTCTTGGGGGGCAGTGCCGTCGAAGTGGCAGAACGCTGTCGGCAACTCCAATCTTGGGCCACGATTCCACTATTACTAGCAGCGGATATTGAGGAGGGGGTTGGTCAACGCTTCAGTGGTGCCACACAATTTCCCCCGCCAGCAGCTTTAGGCGCCATTGCCCAAAAGAACCGAAAACGGGCGGTTGACCTTGCAAAGGAAATGGGAGCTTACACCGCAGCCGAAGCTTTAGCCATTGGCTTGAATTGGGTTCTCGCCCCGGTGGTGGACGTGAATAATAATCCCGCAAACCCAGTGATTAATGTGCGCGCCTTTGGCGAGGAGCCAGACATTGTGAGTGCCCTTGCAACCGCGTTTATTCAAGGGGCACGGGCCTATCCAGTGCTCACAACGGCAAAGCACTTTCCCGGCCATGGGGATACAGCCACGGATTCGCATTTGGAACTGCCCGTGATTCCCCACGATCGCGATCGCCTGCAAGCCATTGAATGGCCGCCCTTTGTTGCTGCCATTGCCGCCGGGGTGGATACCGTCATGAGTGCCCATGTCCACCTACCCACCTTGGATGCCGAGCGACCCGCCACCCTGTCTCCTCCGATTCTCACGGGAATCCTGCGCCAAGAGATGGGGTTTAAGGGTCTAATTGTGACCGATGCCCTAGTCATGGGGGCGATCGCCAACACCTACGGTACCGCCGAAGCTGCCGTCAAAGCCGTAGAAGCAGGTGCCGATATTCTGCTCATGCCCTTGGATCCGCCGGCAGCCATTGAAGCGGTGGTTGCCGCCGTTGAGTCAGGGCGGATTCCTCCTGAGCGCATTCAGGCCGCTGTAGCCCGCATTCAAGCTGCGAAGGCTCGCCTTCAGCCTCTAGCATTACAGTTGGACTATTTCCAAACGACACCAGCCGTTGAGGTGGCCACCACCATTGCCCAAGAAAGTCTGGAACGTGGCGGCTCAGCCTTGCAACCTGTGCCCTTAGGGGTGAATTGTCTGATCGTGGATGATACTCTGCACGCTAGCTTTTTGAACCGTACCTGTCCCGCATTGACACTGCCCCCCACTTGGGGCTTTGACCAACGGGTGGTGATTGATCAGCAAACGCCCCTCACCCTGATTGAGGGCTTCCCCAAGGCACCGACCTTAGTGCAGGTGTTTAGTCGTGGCAATCCCTTCCGCGGCAAAGCGGGTTTAAGTGCGCCAGCGATCGCCACCCTCGAACGACTGCAAGCCCAAAATCAACTGGCGGGTCTGGTGGTCTATGGCAGTCCCTACGCCTACCGCGAAATTGCCCAGCATCTGCACTCCGATGTGCCCCGCGTTTTTAGCTATGGGCACTACAGCATCGCCCAAGGTCTGACCCTAGCGTCCTTGCTAAAGGTTTCTTGATCTTTTGCGAGGGAATCGATAGGGAACCCCTATACTCTCTGTACGTCCCTAGAGATACCCCCATAGAGCTTGGTCTTTCATCACCATGATTCAGTTTCCCACTGCGGTTGGCTTGGCAACGCTCTACACAGTCACCACAACGCTGGCGATCGCCCCCATGAGTTTCGCCGCCCCCCAGTCTTGGCTCGATCAACCGCCGCGCAACTGGAATCCCAACCTTCCTATCCTAGAGATTCCCCCACGGGGCAATCCTGATCCCAGTGAGTTGAACCGCTGTCGCAGCACCCTACGTTCTCCCCAATCCATGGCCGATCGCCTGATCCAACAGCGAGGCTGGTATCTCGTGGGCACCCCCATTCGCCATCAGAATGTGGAAATTATTCTTGGCAATAGTCGCTTTGATGGCATGTGTCGCCCGATGGGGTATCAGGCCTTTGTTTTTTCCGGAGGACGTTACTTGGGAACGCTATCGCCGAATCTCATGGATTCCCGCGCTGATGGCTCATTCCTAGGCGAGGTCAAGTTCCAAAACGATGGCACCTTCACCGCAGCCTTTGCCCGCTACACGCCCAATGATCCCCTCTGTTGCCCCAGTCGCATCAGTACTGTCACCTATCGCCTCGAAGGGGGACTCCTACCCCTGCCGCGCTTGGTGCCTGTGGCGATTTCCACACAAGCAACAGCAAATAACCCTCCCTCCCAACCCCCAGAACTGAGCCTCAGCGGTCAACGCTGGCGTCTCAGACGCATTGGCAATCAAGCCGTGCCAGTGGATACCGCCTTTATTGAGTTTGATAGTGCTAACCGCCGTGCCAATGGTTTTACGGGCTGTAATAGCTTTAATGGTGGCTACACCGCCAACGGCCCGCGGCTGCTTTTTGCCCCCTTAGCCACCACCCAACGCCTCTGCGGCCAAGAACCCCTTCAGAGTGTGGAAACCCAGATGCTACAGGGGCTAAGTCGCACCAATCGCTACCGCGTTCAAGGAAATACGCTGCAACTCTTTGAGGGCAATCGCCTGCTATTAACCTTTGAAGCGGGTGCGACGGAAAGTCCCCTCAGTGGCCGCTGGCAACTGCAGCGCCTAGCCAATATGCCGATGCCACCGCGCAATCCCATGAATACGGCGTTTATTGAGTTTGATAGCAATGCCCAGCGAGCAACGGGCTTTAGTGGCTGCAATAACTTTAACGGTGGTTACAGCGTCAATGGCCAGCAATTGCGGTTTTCGGCAGTGGCGACAACGCGGCGCGCCTGTATTGGTCAACGGGCACAAAGGATGGAGATGTCGTTTTTACAGACCCTTGAGCAAACGAACCGCTACCGCATTGAGGGAAATACATTGACGTTCTATGATGGCGATCGCCCCCTTGCGATGTTTCAGCGAACACCCTAGGGAAGATCTGCAATCTTAGTGACTTTTCATGACCGAGAAACCTCGTCCCCGCAAAAAAAACCGACCGACCGCGACCCGCCCTCCTCGCCCCCAGCGACGCACCCCAGCTCAACCAATTCGGAAAGCACCCCCAACTGCCGAGGATGTCCCCGAACTCCTCTATGGTCGCCATGCCGTGCTCTCAGCCCTTGAAAGTGGCCGTCCCTGCAACCGTATTTGGGTGATTCCCTCGCTGCGCTATGATCCACGCTTTCACCAACGCTTGAATGAAGCTAAACAGCAAGGAGCGATCATTGATACCGTGACCCCCGAACGCCTCGATCAACTGTGCCAAGGGGGGCGCCATCAGGGGATCGCCCTTCAGGTGGCTGCCTATCACTACTGGTCTCTTGAGGATCTCTTGGCCAAGGCCGCAACCGTGAATCAACCCGTTCTTCTAGCGGCAGATGGCATTATGGATCCGCAAAATCTCGGTGCCATGATCCGCACCGCAGAAGCCCTAGGCATGCAAGGGGTGATTATTCCTCAACGGCGAGCCGTGGGCATTACTGCAACAGTGGCCAAAGCCGCTGCAGGGGCGCTGGAGTATTTACCGGTGGCACGGGTGATTAACCTCAATCAAGCCCTTGAAACCCTGAAGGCGGCGGGCTATTGGATCTATGGCCTCTCGGAACGTGGCGCGGTGCCCCTACCGAAAATTACCTTCGATCGCCCCACCGTCTTTGTCGTTGGCAGTGAAGGGGAAGGGATTAGCCTGCAAACGCAAAAGCACTGCGATGAAATTGTCGCCATCCCCTTGGCGGGGCGCACCAATAGCCTCAATGCCTCAGTGGCGGTGGGCATTGCCCTCTACGAGATCAGTTGTCAGCGATCGCCCGCTTGGGATTTGACCCAAGCATCAGAGGCCTAGGAAACCGCTACCACAGACCGCAGGGCAAAAATTTTATTGAGAACCGCCTCGACCACCTTATCGGGAGTGGAGGCACCGGACGTAATGCCAATGGTGATTGGGCGATCGGGCAGCCAGTTCTCGATAACAGTGAGAGCGTGATGCAGCGGTTTGTGTTCAATGCGATTCCCCGGCCCAATGCGATCGGCAGAATCAATGTGGTAGGAAGGAATCCCATGTTCAATGGCAATTTCTTGAAGGTGGGTGGTATTCGAGGAGTTGTAGCCACCGATCACCACCATCAGATCTAAGGGTTCCTTGACCAAGTTCAGCATCGCATCTTGGCGTTCTTGGGTGGCATCGCAGATGGTGTTGAAGCTCATAAAGTGCTCATTGAGGCGATCGGGACCGTACTTTTGGATCATCGTGCGTTCAAACAATTTACCGATTTGCTCTGTTTCCCCCTTGAGCATCGTTGTTTGATTGGCAATGCCGACCCGCACCAGATCGCGATCGGGGTCAAAGCCCGCAGAACAGGCCTTGGCAAACTTGGCCATGAAGGCCTCGCGATCGCCCCCTTTGAGGATGTAATCGCAGACATAGCGGGCTTCTTCGAGGTTGAGCACAATCAAATAGGTGCCCGCAAAGGAACTGGTGGCGATCGTTTCTTCGTGGTTGTACTTACCGTGAATGATCGAGGTGAAATTGACCTTTTTGTGCTTTTCAACACTGTGCCACACCTTCGACACCCACGGGCAAGTGGTATCGACAATCGTGCAGCCCCGCTCATTCAGCAGTTGCATTTCTTGGACACTGGCACCAAAAGCGGGCAAAATCACCACATCCCCTTGGCGCACCTCACTAAAGTCCTTTGCCCCATTGACCACCGGAATAAATTCCACGGCCATTTGCCGCAGGCGCTCATTCACCGAGGGATTGTGGATAATTTCATTCGTGATCCAGATGCGCTCGGTGGGAAAGTGGGTGCGGGTTTCATAGGCCAAGGCAACGGCACGTTCTACCCCCCAACAAAAGCCAAAGGCCTCCGCCAAGCGAATCGTTACATCCCCCTGTTGCCAGCGATAGCCATTGGCGCGGATTTGTTGAATCAGCGAACTTTGATACTCCCCTTGCAGCTGCTGGTTTACTTCCTCACCGTGACCAAAGCCTTTGCGGTGGTAGTTTTCGGAACTGTGTAGCGATCGCTTGAATGCGCGGGTATCCATTGGTTTTCCTCTGAAGCAATCTGTATGGTATTTTGACACACTCTATAGCGCAATCATGGGGCGAACTCCCCGTTGTGCCAACTCCTGTACCGTTTCTCGCGCCCAGCGATCGGCGGCCAAAATGTCCTCTAGGGTAGGCTTGTTAATGTTTTGGGCAGAGTAGCGATCGCAGGTCATCTCAATCAGGCGGGGAATCTCAAGGAACGAAATCGCCTCGGCAATAAAGAGCGCCACCGCCTGTTCATTGGCAGCATTCAGGACTGCCGGCATGGCTCCCCCAGCGCGACCCGCCGCATAGGCCAGCCCCATACAGGGATACTTTTGGTGATCCGGCGATCGAAAGGTTAAATCCCCCGCCTTCACCAGATCCAGTGCCGACCAATTCGTGGGAATTCGCTCTGGCCACGAGAGGGCATACAACAGCGGCAACCGCATATCTGGCCAGCCCAACTGCGCCAGCACGGAGGTATCCTGCAACTCAATCAGCGAGTGGATAATGCTTTGGGGATGGATCACAATCTCGATATTGTCGTAGTCCATGCCAAAGAGGTAGTGGGCTTCAATCACCTCTAGGCCTTTATTCATCAGGGTTGCCGAGTCCACAGTAATTTTGGGTCCCATTGACCAGTTGGGGTGTTTGAGGGCATCGGCCACCGTCACTTGCGAGAGTTTTTCCACCGGCCAATCACGAAAAGCGCCTCCGGAAGCAGTGAGAATAATTTTCCGCAGTCCTCCCTCGGGCACCCCCTGCAAACACTGAAAAATCGCCGAGTGCTCAGAATCAGCGGGCAAGAGCTTGACACCGTACTCCTGAAGCAGCGGCAAAACCACGGGCGCACCGGCAATCAGCGTTTCCTTATTGGCCAAGGCAATATCTTTACCCGCTTTAATGGCGGCGATCGTCGGCACCAGACCGGCACAACCAACAATGCCGGTGACCACAACATCGGCATCCCCATAGGCCGCTACCGTCGCAATACCGGATTCCCCCGCCACCAGTTGCGGTTTTTGGGGCAGATCGGCCAGTGCCGCCTCTAACTCTGGTAGTTGCTTGGCATCGGCAATACTGACAATCTCCGGCTGAAATTGGCGAATTTGCGGAATCAGTCGCTCCAAGTTACGACCCGCCGCAAGGCCAACGACACGAAAGCGATCGGGATATTGGGCAACAATGTCAAGGGTTTGGGTACCAATGGAGCCAGTGGAGCCAAGGAGAGTGAGTGCCTTCACAGTTTTTGGGGAGGGTCAGTGGACACCTTAATATCTACCGCAGGAGGGGACACAAGGCAAACCCATACCTATTCCGTTGAGAATAGCAAGAGGCGTTTCTCTAATCTTTCCCAGTCATGGTGTTACCCCTTTCCCAATTGGTGCAGCAACTAAATCATAAAAAGGCCGAATTTCTCAGCTATGACACCGCCTTGGCTCAGGTGCGACAGGCCTATCAACAGGCTCTCAAGACATGGCAGCAGCAAACCATTCCCGACATCACCGCTGCCATTGATCCGCAGATCCCAGATTGGGGGGCACGTCCTATTGAACCATGGCATCAGGGGTGGCGCATTCCCTTGGGGGTACAGTGGCCCCATCGTCAGGCGGCGCGGGAGTGGGCAATGACTCAACTCATGGATGTCACCACTGTGGCGGTGGATGGTTCCCAGATTGTGCCCAGTGAAGAGCTATTTTTGCCCGTGGGTGTGGTACAGGCGGGGTGGTTTCTCAATCCCCATCGGCGCGATCGCCCCTACGCCAAGGAAATTGTCCTTGAACTAATTACACCAGCGGAACTGCGCCAAGCGGAAGAACAGTTGCGACAGCCGCAAATTTATCGCTTCCACGAACGCTATATCCACCTGCGCCGCTTTGAACTGGAACTAAAAACCCTTCGGGAGCGCATGGCCGAGGTAACCGCACCCGCATTGCTATTGTTTGATGGCTCCTTTGTGGCCACGTTTGCCGAGTCCTATGCCCCCGAGTGGCAGAGGCGATATGTGGCGGCACTGTGCCAAACCCTTGCCGCGAGCCGGCAACACCAGATTCCCTTGGTGGCCTATATTGATAGCTCTCAGGCACGGGATTTGGTGACCCTTTTAGGACATCTGGAGCAGCTGGCGCCGAGTCCCCACCTCTCGGATGCCCAACTGTTGAGCACGGTGTTGACCCAATGGGGCGATCGCTCCCCTGTGTTTATCTGCGATCGCGGCGGCATCCTTGAAAATTACGGTGCTTGGGCCAAGGGCATTGGCTTTTGCTACCTCAAGGCCCATCAAGGCTATCCCGTGCGCCTCGAACTCCCTCTCTGGCTCTACGAAGCGGGCTTACTGGATCAGGTGATTCGCTGGCTCTGCGGGGAGCTGATTACCGGTCAAGGCTATCCCTATGCCCTTGGAGCTGCCGATCAATTGGCCGTTCTCCAAGGGAGCGATCGCCAAGCCTTCCTCAAGCAATTGCAAGTCTGGGCAGAGAGCGTCGGCATGGAACTGCGCTTTAGTCGCAAATGGGTGAGTAAGCAGCAGCGGCGTTAGCTCTATTGGGACGAATTTTGCAGCGCCTTCAGTGCCTGTTCCAATTCCCCTTGCGACCTCGGCATCCAGTCTTTGCCCCGCAATCGCCGCAACATTTCTAGGGCTTCCTCACGGGTTTGACCGGTATTTTGTTGGTGCCGTTGCCAGAAGTCGTCCCACCAGCCGGGGGGTTCCTGCTTGCTGCCTGTGTATTCCGTGGGGCGCCCAGTGTCGCCATCAGTCACGAGGCTGCCGACATCATCGGCATTGCTATAGACCTTGGCAATTTGATCATGGATGTGGCGCATATCCTCGGCAGCAACAACGCCATTATCGGTGGCTTTATAAAATTGCACCGTGACGCGGATGGGGAAGCGGGGATCCCGCTCGATCGGCAGGTTATCAATTTCAGTGAAGGGGCCTTCCACCTTGCCATAACTAATGACTGCCGCCTCGACATTGGAGCGACCAGCGCTAGGTGCTGCCTCCATGAGGGCGGGGGCGGGCATCGAGAAGGAGGGCATAAGCGATCGGGGCCGAGGGGCTTGCTTCAGGGGCACTTGGATCAGCATCACCATATTCATTCCTGCTGCCTCCGCTTGGGCAGAGGTGATCTCGCCACCGCCGCTTCTCACTCCAAAATCACTGGCGCGTTGTCCCACTAGGCTCGCCCGTTCGCCATTCTTATTGAAAAATAATCGCTGTCCCCACGTCCTGCCGGCTTCAAAGGCATCCCGCTTGTTGTCAATAACGGTGGCACTGGTACCTTGGCGCGTGACCAAAATGGCTAAGACGGCTGGGTTCTTTTCATAGCTTTGGTAGTTAAACAGCACAGGGTTAAAGGTGGCTTCCCCTTGGGAGGGAATGGGTAGGAAACAGGCTTGGGCACTGACGAGGACATGGCTATCGCGATCGGCCAAAAGGGAGCGACGATTTCCTGCCCACGATCGCGGGTTGTGGAGATACTTGCGGAAGTTACCAAGAAATTCCTTGAGGTTGACCCGTTGGAGTGGCTTGCCCTTTTCATTGCCCACAAGGATAAAGAAGCGCTCAAGGGGAATATCCGCTGTGCGATCGCTAAAATTGGGAAAGCGAATCACGGGCATCAGACTCAGTTCATAACCCTTGGTGCGTGGGTTGTACTGCTGAATTTGAATCGTCATGTCACTGATATTAGGGCCGACGGCAGAGTTGTGGTAGCGAGCGGTGTCCTCCCATGTGATGTCAAGAATGTTCAAGCCATATTGCTCGGCAAGCCGCCGCGCTTCTGAGTTGTGGATCATGCTGCGGGTGCGCTCAATGACTTGGCGATAGCGATCATAATCAGCCACAGAAACGCGCGGTGGCGGTTCAGGTTTAGAGAGTGGCGAGGGGTTTGATTCAATTCCCCAATTGGGTTGACCTTGGGCAGAGGACATAAAGTTTTCTCCTGGGGAGAGCAACTTCCCCGCTAAAAGGGTACCGAGAGCGAGTAAACCAATGAGGCCAAGGGAGAGTTTGAGGGGCACAGCCATAGTAGCGTTCTGAATCCTACCCTCTAGCCTAGTCAAGGAGACTGAAAATCCTGCCATGGTTTCACTTTTTGCAACAGGGTTTTAGGATCAAAAAGCATCCTTGCCCGCAAATTGCCTGTGTTATCCGCTGCTGAAATTCGCGATCGCGCCACCCACCTCAAATCAACACTTCCCCCCCATGTCCGCCTGATTGCCGTGAGTAAGTTTATGCCAGCGGCCGCGATTCGGGCTGCCTACGAAGCTGGCATTCGGGATTTTGGCGAAAGTCGCGTCCAGGAAGCAGCCAGCAAACGCGCTGAATTGGCTGACCTCACGGATATTACTTGGCATCTCATTGGCCACCTGCAAACCAATAAAGTGCGGCAGGCGCTGCAACTCTTTGACTGGATCCACACCGTTGACCGCTGGAAATTGGCCGAGCGCATCAATGCCATTCTTAGGGAAACCGACACTCCCAGTCCCCACTGTCTATTGCAGGTGAAGCTGCGCCCCGATCCCCAAAAACACGGCTGGGAAAGATCCGAACTGGAAGCAGCCCTGCCCCAACTCGATGCCCTCTCCCATCTGCGCTGCTGTGGCCTAATGACGATTCTGCCCTTGGGGTTGCCTCCCGCAGAACAATTGCAAGTCTTTCAGGAATTGCGGGCTTGGGGCGAGGAACTGCGTACAAAACCGTGGCAGCAGCTGCAGTGGCAGGAGTATTCCATGGGTATGACGCAGGACTATCCCCTTGCGGTACAGGCCGGGGCAACCATGGTGCGCATTGGCACGGCGATTTTTGGCGATCGCCAAGCAACGCTAGAAATTCACCACGAGTAATGCCCTTGGAAGGGGTTGGCTCGGGAATCATCACCGGTGGCGGAAAGAGGGGACTGCCCGGCGACCAAAGTTCAACACTATATTTGAATGTGATTGAGCACGACTTTAGTGCGCTGAAGCGAGCGCGGATGTATGCAGGGTCAAACAGTTCGATTGATGAAGTGATTCGCAAGTATTGTGCTGGATGATGTCTCATTCTTGATTGGAATAGCTATAGGTTCACTTCAATAATTTGCGGCCGATCCCCTGCTGTAGAAGTGGAAAAGTTGACGACAACCCCTACAGGAATTTTGAGGGTTTCCATATACTTCTTGACTTGCTTGACTTCCTTATCGCCAATGTTCTGAACAGCCTTGAGTTCAACGACTACAACCGCTTGGCCATTGTCACGCACAATGAGATCGGGAATGGCCTCCCCCACAAAATAACCGTGAAAGAAAATCGGTACCTTGCGTTGTTCTTCGTACTCAATTTGCCGTTCCCGCAGGGCAACCTCAAAAGCTTTTTGATAGATGGCTTCGCTGAAACCACTGCCTAATTCTTGGAAGATGTCTTGGGCAATCTCCTGAATAAGCTGGATCCAGTGTCTCATAGGGACGTAGCGTGCTGACGGTACCAAGCAATTGTACGTTCTAAGCCTTCTTTGAGGGGAATTTGGGCACGAAACCCAAAGGCCTCTTTTGCCTTAGTGGTATCTAGGCAGCGGCGGGGTTGACCATTGGGCTTATCGGTTTGCCATTCAATCTGGCCTTGAAAGTCCATCAGGTCGCAGATGAGTTCAACTAAATTCTTAATGGTGATTTCTTCACCCGTACCGAGGTTAACCGGATCAGGATGATCGTAGGCTTGGGTGGCCATGACAATCCCACGGGCAGCATCTTCAACATAGAGAAATTCGCGGCTAGGGCTGCCATCCCCCCACACGGGAATCACCCTCTCCCCCTGTTGCTGAGCAATGTAAACTTTGCGAATTAAAGCAGGAATCACATGGGAACTCAGGGGGTCAAAGTTATCCCCCGGCCCATAAAGATTCACGGGCAAGAGATAGATACCATTAAAGCCATACTGCTGCCGATAGGCTTGCAATTGCACGAGAAGGGCTTTTTTAGCAATGCCGTAGGGGGCGTTGGTTTCTTCGGGGTAGCCGTTCCAAAGATCGCTTTCTTTGAAGGGAACAGGGGTAAATTTGGGATAGGCGCAAATCGTCCCCACACAGACAAATTTCTCGACTCCCGCGCGATAGGCACAATCAATGAGTTGTGCCCCCATCATCAGGTTGTCATAAAAAAGTTCAGCGGGCTTGACTTGATTGAGGCCAATTCCCCCCACATGGGCAGCAAGGTGAATGATAATATCTTGGTTTTGAACGACGGCTTGGCAAGCAGAGAGTTGGCGTAGGTCGTAGTCGCGCGATCGCACCACTGTGATTTGCTCAGGCACTGCCCCGGCGTTTTGCAACTGCGCCACCACTTGGCGTCCCAAAAATCCCGCCCCACCGGTGACAAGAATCCTTTTTTTACTGAGATCCATCACTAGTCTGCCTTACTGATAAACTGCCGCTGGGCAATGAGATCCAGCACGGTGTCGGAGGTGGTTTTGGGGGTTGTTCCTTGAATCCCCACGGCATGGAGATCCGCTTCCACCATCAACGCCACCAGTTCCGGAAAGGTAACCGAGGGCTGCCAGCCCAAAACGGTTTTGGCTTTGGTTGGATCCCCCAAGAGTAAATCCACCTCTGTGGGACGCAAATAACGGGGGTCAAATTCCACATAGTCCTGCCAGTTGAGACCGACATGACCAAAGGCGAGTTCTAAAAATTCCCGCACGGAGTGGGTTTCGCCTGTGGCCACCACATAGTCATCGGGTTGCTCCTGTTGCAGCATCAGCCACATGGCACGCACATAGTCCTTGGCGTAGCCCCAATCTCGCTTCGCTTCTAGGTTCCCCAAATACAGCTTGTTTTGCTGGCCAGCCACAATGCGGGCAACGGCACGGGTAATTTTGCGGGTCACGAATGTTTCACCGCGCCGCGGGGAGTTATGGATCCAACCTTGGCCAATACCGGCATGAAAGGTGCCAGAGGTGGTTGCCAAATCGAATACCCATCCTTCATGGGCGATCGCGTGGGCTTTAATGACTTCGTCCTTGGGTTTACAGAGATGCTGTCCCGATTGGGTGGTCTGGGGACTGTTCAAATTCAGCTTGTAGTAGGTGCGATCGCCCCGTTCTTCGAGGCCAAGGGTAATACGCTGCTCCAAGGTGGTGCTCACTAGCCAATAGAGGCCTGCCGCCAATACGGGTGAAGCCGTGCAAAAGCCCTGAAATTCATAGGTACAAGGGGTAGTGCGCAAACCATCCCCAGCGTTAAAGCCCTCAAGAAACGCCAAGCGAGCCGCATGATCAGCGTTGAGAATGCGTTGGGGAATCCGCTTGTGACCCTCACGGGTATAGATTTGGGGGTAGAGGTAGCGGCCATAGTCGCAATTGCCATTGAGATGCAGTTGGGTCACAGGCTGAGCGTTTGGGAAGCTGCTCGCAGCAGTGTACTCACTGGTATAGCCTGCGGCAACTTTTCGCCATGTGGCACTGACCCGCGCCAATAATTCTGGGTCTTGGCTAGCGACTTTCACTTTACCGTCAGGGGTAAGATGCCCCTCTGCAACTAGAATCCCAAGGAGCCAAGCTTCGCTGGGGCTGACATCCACTTGCTCCGTAGGGGGGGGCAGATCAATGAGGGCAAGGCGATCGCCCACCTGAACCTGCTGTGTCTCCTTCGCACAGGGGGTTTCCCTATCGAGGACAAAAACTTGATGATCAGCAGTTGTTTCGTAGAGAGCCGCCCCTGCCATGATCCGATGAACGGTTTTATCGCCGCCATTCCAAGTGGCCGTCATGCAGGTCACACTGGTCCAGCCTTCGGCATCCCAGACCTCAAAGCGATCCTCGGGTGCCAAGTCGGTTGTGTAGCGTTTACCCTGCTTGGGATCACTGCGATGGGGAACAACATCGGCAATGGGCAGAATATCCATCAGTCCCCGCCGCCGCAGAATCACTGGTGTGGTGCCAGTCACACACTCATGGTTAAAGAGAATCCCATTACAGGCAAAAAGATTATAGGCCTCGCGATAATTCACCGTTTGCCAGTGGGCATAGACCTTGGCACAGGCATAGGGACTGCGGGGATAAAAGGGGGTCGTTTCCCGCTGCGGCACTTCCTGCACAAGGCCAAACATCTCCGAGGAACCCGCTTGGTAAAACTTCACCTGTTTGCCCGTGCGCTCTTGGTATTCGCGAATCGCCTCTAGGAGTCGCAGCGTCCCCATGGCCACCGTTTCGACGGTGTATTGCGGCGCATCAAAGCTCACCCGCACATGGGATTGCGCTCCCAAATTGTAAATTTCATCGGGCTGGCTCAGTTCTAAAATGCGCCGTAGGGTACCGCCATCGGTGAGATCGCCATAGTGCAGGCGCAGGGCAGCGCCCTCTTGGTGGGGGTCAACGTAAATGTGGTCAATGCGATCGGTGTTAAAGGTGGAGGTGCGGCGAATAATGCCGTGAACTTCATAGCCCTTTTCAAGCAGGAGTTCACTCAAATAGGAACCATCTTGACCTGTGATACCCGTAATTAATGCCCGCTTGCGATCGCCCATCCTTTATTGCCTTGCGCCTAAACGTGTTTGTTCTGGATAGCCCACAGCCCGCTTTAATGCGGCTAGGGAGCGATTATAGTTCAAAATGGCAGCAAGAAGGTTCCCTTGGGCTTGGGTCAAATTCGTTTCGGCATTGGTGACTTCTTGTTGCGTTCCTACCCCCGCTTGAAAACGCAGCCGAGCGAGGCGCAGCCCTTCAGTGGCTTGGGTAACCGCTGTCCGTGCTGTAGCAATGTTTTTCTCATTGGCTCTGAGATTGGTGTAGGCTGTTTCCACCTCTAGGCGGATGATGTTTTTCTGATTGGCATACTGTTCCTCAGCGGTTGCTGCAAGGGCTTCTTGGCGAGCCGCACTGGCGCGGGCATTGCCGCCATCAAAGAGGGCTAATTGCATTTGCAGTCCTACCCCATAGCCAAAGCGAGGTGCCAGATCATCGGTGATCTTGTCCAGCAGATTGCCACTGGCAAAGAGACTCAGTTGGGGACGGGTAGCCGCCAATACTACCTGACGATTGTTCAGGGCAATCGTGCGCTGTAGCAGCCGCTGCTCTAGCTCAACACGGTTCTGATAAGCAAGGAGAATACTATCCTCAAGGGAAAGTGACCATTCTTCAGCGGGTTCAACGCGGTCAGCGATCGCCACATCCACCGTCTGATTCACATTCAATCGCTGTGCCAACTGTCGCCGAGTGGTGATTTCCAAATGGCGCGCTTGGCTCAAGTTTTGTTGGGCATTGGCAAGGTTCACCTCGGCAGTTAACACATCCAATAGAGTGCCAATCCCGGCTTGCTCAAAGGCTTTAGCATCCCGCAGAGTCACTTGGGCGTTGGTTACCGCCGCTTCAGCAATTTGCACCTGTACCTTGGCCTGTTGTGCCAAGTAATAGTCATTGGTTACCTCAAGGATCAGTTGCTGGCGTTGACGCTGTACCTCTAGTTCACTGAAGCGCACTTGGTTGCGAGCTGCTGCAATGGCCGCCGATCGCCCGCCCCCCGCAAACAACGTATAGTTCATCACTAGGACTGCATTCGATGTTGCCCCACTCGTCGCCCCAAAAAGATTGGTGAAAAAGTTCGTAAAATTGAGTTGATTTACTGGTGCAAGGGTAATGGGAGTGAAGTTGGAGGGGGTAGCCGCCTGACTGGCACTATTTTGCAGTTGTTGCAGTTGCTGTTGCAGCTCAAGGTTTTGCTGATCCGAAAACGCCGTGAGTTGGGGGCCTTGAAATCGCTGTTGTAGTCGTTGCACCTGAGTATTCAAAATACGGCTGGCAGCCAGTTGCTGCGTGAGAAGCTGTTGCTGCGCCTGTTGCTGTTGCTGCTGTTGCAAGGAGAGTTGCTGCTGAAAGTTGAGGGGCAGGTAGGCAGGCTGGCCACCGGGGGAGGTATTTTGGCCAATGCTGGCTTGAAACGCAAGGGTGGGATAAAGCTGTGCTTGCACCTGTCGCAGTTGTGCCCGTGCCTGTTGTAGTTGTAGCTCACTAATCTGGAGGCCAATGTTATTGCGAATCGCCACCTCAATCGCTTGCTCGAGGGTGAGGGGTTGATTGAGATCAATCTTGACCGTCTCAGGAAGCGCCAGTCTATCGGGATTGGGGTTGAGGGGCGTGAGGACATCCAAGGCTGGCGTTTGGGAAGATGCCTGTGCCACTGGAGTCGTGGTGGGTGTGGCTTGAACCGAGCTAGACAGCGTCACGGGGGCGATCGCGAGGAGTCCGGCCATCAGCATTGTCTTGGGATTCAAGGCAAGAGCATTCATCATGAGGACTTAGACGCACAACCTACTCAACTCAGCCCCTAGAGGAATTCGCCTAAGCACCGCTAAAGCTTGCCAGCATCCAGCCATGTGCTTCACTCCCACAACACACCCATTCTGCAAAACTCTAGCATGGATTCTCGATTGCGATCGCCCCCTAGAGCAACAGCCGCAGACCACGAGGATTGAAAAGGGGGAGAAAACTGATCTACAATAAGGAACCCTCAAAAAGGAGAGGTGGCTGAGTGGTCGAAAGCGGCAGATTGCTAATCTGTTGATAGGCAGGTAACTCCTATCCGAGGGTTCGAATCCCTCCCTCTCCGTTGAAGAAAAGATCATCAAACCAATAGCTGACACTTATCCTTTGCTACCCCTCAGCAAAGCGCGAACGGGGCAAGGGCAGGAGATAATAAATTCACATAAACATCTTTGGGATGAGACAATGGCCAGCGACTTAGCAATGACAATTCTCCCCGGTATGACCGTGAAGGTCACCAATCCCAACGATACCTACTACCAATTTCAGGGGATTGTACAGCGGGTTACAGATGGCAAAGTGGCAGTGCTCTTTGAAGGCGGGAACTGGGATAAATTGGTTACGTTTCAGCTCAGTGAGCTAGAGCCAGTGGTGACCACGCCCAAGGGAAAAACGAAAGCGAAAAAGTAAACGATGGCGCGGCGATCGCCTCTCTCCCAACCCTTTGCGGAAATTATCCAGACAGCAACGGATCACTGCATTGCGCAGTGCCACGAACCCGCTAGCCTCGATTTTCCCGTGGTGCCCGCCTTGGGTAGTTGGGTGCGGATTCCTGAAGGCGATCGCGTGATCTACGGCGTTGTTGCCTATGTGGTGACGGCTCCCCTCGACACCATTCACCGTGCCACCGCCTTGGGGCTATCCCTAGAGCAACTACGGCAGGAGCAGCCCCATATTTTTGCCATGTTGAAAACTGAGATCACGATCGCCATCACTGGCTTTCAGGAACAGGAACGCTTTTATCACCATTTGCCCCCCCGCCCACCCCAAATGCACCAGCAGGTCTATGGCTGTCCTGTTGAGGAAGTGATTGCCTTCAGTGGCACATTGACCTTTTTGCGCACCCTATTAACCCTGCGGTATGGTCCTGGGGATGCCTTGGTGGCGGCAACGCTGCGTTCCTTGTATCAACTCCGCCAGCGCGATCGCCAGTGGCTGGTGCAGGCAGCCCAATACCTGAACCGACTCCTCAAGGATGACTACGATCGCCTGCGGGGCATTATCGAGCAGTTATGATAGCGGGCAAAACAAAAGCAATCACAATCCCCAGCAAAATAACAATTTCTAGGCTCAACAACACTTGATTGGAAGGCTTGAGCCTACCGCCACGCCACCAGTTCCCGATCCGCCGCTCCTCTGGAATGAAAAGCAAGGAGTGCCAAAATCGCGATCGCCCCATGGGCAAGGCGCAGCAGAAGGGGTTGATAGGGAATCGGTTTGGCCATCGTTATTGACGAGCGGGATGTAATTGCTTGACGAGGCGATCGTACTGCTGCGTTTCCGCCCAATCTAGAATTTCCCGTGCCCGCAGCACCGGTAGTGGGTGAGTCAGTTGACTGGCCTGCAATTCCTTGAAAAGGTTGTACCAACCCCGATCAGCGGCCTCATAGTCACGTGCTTGGGCAATGAAGGCATCGAGATTCAGGCGATCGCTCCACTGGGGCGAGCCACCACAGAGTTTCATCAGCACCGAGGCCACAACCCGCGGGTCTTGGGTCACCAACAAGGCCGCGCGATCGCAGGTGAGTTCAGCACAGCGCAACCAATGCATCAATTGGGTTTGCAGTCCTTGCGCCAAGAGCAAGCCCCAAGGGGAGAGTTGACTGGTGGCAAACAGCAGCAGGTTGGCGATCGTCAGATACACGCCATGCTCGCACTTGAGATGTCCCAACTCGTGCGCCAGTACTGCCTGCAATTCCTTGGGTGTCAGCAATTCCACAAGGGAGGAGTGCAGTACCACAAAGGGCTGCTTTCCCCGCATGGCAAAGGTATAGGCATTGGGGACAGGATGCTGTTTCAGATACAGTTGGGGTGGCTCTAGGCCTAAGATACGGCAAGCCTCGATATGAAGCCCGTAAATGTCTGGAAGTTGCTGTTCACTTAGGCGCAGACTGCTGCCAATATTTTCAAGATAAAAGGCCTGCTCCGCCACCGAACCTAGGAGCGATCGCACGAGAAGATCTAACCCCGGCAGTTGTTGGAGGGCTTGGGTGGCCTCGCGATCGCAGGGATGACGAAACTGATCAGCCCTCAGGCTGGAATACGCTGGAACAGGCATGAAATCGTGATTTTTACTTTGACCCCTCTACTGCCAATTTTAAGGTATGGCACAGGTTTCTCGCATCCCTGCCAAAACGTTCGGCAGTGTTCGGCATGATCTGCGACCTGAGACCAAAAAAAGCTACGGCAAGTGCACCCATCGCTTGCTCCTAGATTAGGTGCTCACCTCTACCGTAGCCTTCTTTAGTCAAGGGAGTTTTAGTTAAAAGGCGTCATCCTCCTCTTCCTCCCCATAGTCATCGTCCTCGTCTAGGAGTTCGTCCTCCTCATCGTCAGCATCACTACTGGCGAATTCAAAATCGCGAGTCCGTCCAGTGATTTTTTCAATCACGTGGGGCGCTGTTTCATCGTCAATGAGGACATCCTCACCGAGGTCAGCGGTCACATTGACCGTCATTGAGGGGGGTTCGGGTTCAGGGCTGATAACGTGGGTTTGACCCAAGCGATCTTCACCCTCTTCCCACTCTTCGTCGCCGTTGCTACTTTCCTCGTAGCTGTTGAAGCCGGTGCCCGCTGGGATGAGACGGCCAATGATGACGTTTTCCTTGAGTCCCCGCAGCCAATCGGACTTGCCTTCAATGGCTGCTTCCGTGAGTACCCGTGTTGTCTCTTGGAAACTGGCGGCTGAAATAAAGCTATCGGTATTCAGCGAAGCCTTGGTAATCCCCAAGAGGACAGGGGTATATTGGGCAGGTGCACCACCGGTGAGTGCCATGGGTTCGTTGGCTTGCTCCGCTTGGCGCAGACTCATGAGTTCCCCAGAGAGAACAATTGTATCGCCGGCATCATCAATCCGTACTTTCGAGGTCATCTGGCGGACGACCACCTCAATGTGTTTATCGGCAATCTCAATCCCTTGGGTGAGATACACCGACTGCACCTCATTGACCAAGAAGGATTGCACCTTCTCAAGGCTAATTTGGGCGGCTTTGAGCAACCCTTGGGGTTTGTAGTACTCAAAGTAAATGGAGAGGATGTCGTGGGGATCCACAGGGCCATCGGTGAGGGGGTCAGCGAGATTGACCTTTTGACCATCCACCACCAAGGGGTTTTGACCCGGCAGGACAGGGTATTCCTGAATCGTGCCATCCTCTTCAATGACTTTGATATCTACGCTGTCATCACTGTTGTAGGTGACTTGACAGGTGCCGGGGCGCACAGCCAGCACGCATTTTTCCTTGGGATGGCGCGCTTCAAGGAGTTCTTCAATCCGAGGTAACCCCTGAATAATGTCCCCCGTTTTCGCCCGCTCAAACACCAACAGGGCGAGGTTATCCCCGCGCTGCACAAGGTCACCGTCCTCAATTTGCAGCACTGCCCCCGGCGAGACAAGGTAGGGACGAGCTAAGCGCAGGATCACGTGGTCATCGGCCACCGCCATGACCGCTGCTGTTTCTGGGGCAGTCACCCCCTTGGCCAGTTCATCGCCGGGACGCACGAGATCGCCAACTTTGACCGTGGGTTTAGCCCCGTTGGTCTCGATCCGCAGGCGATCGCTCTCAGTAACGACCAAAATACGGCGAACCGATTCCCCACTGCGCAAGATCCCCTGCACTTCACCTGCCTGCTTGGCTTTGATGTCCGTGCGGGCAATCACGGCACCGGGGCCAATGTGATCGCCATCCTTGACCAAGAGGGAAGTAAACGTACTGCCTTGGGTTTGATCGGCAGCAATGTCACGGCGAATCACCAAGGATTCCAGAATCACCAGTTGGAGGCGCTGGGCTTCTGGATCCACCTCATCCGTCACAATTTCAATGTCAGCAGCCAGTTGGGGGGCTTCGCTGCCAATTTCAAGGACTAACTGTGTCCGCAGCAGATCAACGCCATCAACGGACTTAACTCGCTCATCGTGTTTGTAGGGCAACCGCTGCACAGCCCGCAGGCGAATGGACTGCCCTGAGCTATCACTGGAGTCTTGGCTGGGTACCGATGGCTCATCAGGCACGCTAAATTCTTGGACGGGGCGCAGCAGAATCGCTGGTCCTTCGGGAGTGTCCTCCAGATAATCCACTTGCGAGAGGGTTTCGACCACAAGGCCGGGGAGTACCTCTTCACCCGGACGCGCCAACACACCATGCTTCAGCCGCGCGGCTTCCGGATCATCCACAAGGTGCAGTTCGCCGGGCTTGATAATAATTTCCCGCAGGATGTCGTTTTTCTGGATGACTTCGACGACACCGCTGTTTTGACAGAAGATGTCCTTGACAACCTCCGTCCCTGCTTCGACGTATTGGTTGTCCTCGACCATGAGCAGCGAGATGTCTTTATTGACCTCATGGGTTTCTTCGGGAATCCACAGGAGCGTCCCTCCCTTGAGGACTTCGTAGCCCTGCTTGGCTTTGCCTTTTTTGGCCACTTCAATGTCGGCATATTTGAGGATACCGCCAGTCGTGGTGTGGTAGCGATCGTCAATGAGTTCGGCCACCACTTGACCATTGGCAACTTTCGTACCGGGGGCAGCTTTCAAGGAGAAGCGCTGACCAGTGGCGGTTTCAATAATGTAATGCTCGCGTCCCTGCTGGGTTTCTTTGAGCACCTTGGCTTTATCGAGCATCACCGAGGCAGTAATAATTTCCACCTCGCGACCGCCTTTGCTGTCCTGTTGCTCAGGGAGACGCACGACACCGCCATGCTCGGTTTTCACCGTGGTTTCTGCCAGCACGGCCCCGGCTTCAATGCGATCGCCATTTTTCACCACCGGCTCCGCACCGGGGGGCAGGTTATAGACTTCCCCAGACAGTACCCAAATCAAGCCACCTTTGGGGGCAATGCGCGTTGTGGTGCCTTGGCGATCGCGCTTCTCCTCTGCTTCGAGGTTGACGAACTTCACTTGACCCGCCAAATCCGAGGCCACATCCTTGGTCACTTTCTCCGTGGACTTGCGGACACTGCGGGCGGCCTGCGCCACTTCCGCCAACAATTGACCCGCTTCAACGGTTTCACTCTCTGCCACTAGCACAATTGACCCTTGGGAGAGGTCAAATTCTTGGCTTTGCTGACCACCTTTGATCACAAGCTTGCCAGCGGTTTCGACAATAAAGGCATCATCCCCGTGACGAGTGCGGTAGGGACGTACCCGTAATTTCTTGCCGTACTCCACCGTGCCAGCAAAGGGAGCGCGTTCTTGGCGAGCCACTTCCCCCGTAAACACCCCACCGGTGTGGAATGTGCGCATGGTCAACTGCGTACCGGGTTCACCAATGGATTGAGCCGCAATAATCCCTACGGCTTCCCCCATATCCACCAGTTGGGCATGGGCAAGGCTCCAGCCGTAGCAGAGACGACACACAGAGCCAGTGGCCTCGCAGGTAAGAGGCGATCGCACCACCACCTCTTCGATACCCGCATCAACAATTTTCTTCGCCAGATCAGCGGAGATGGCTTGATTTTTGGCCACCAGCACTTCGCCCGTTTCCGGATGGCAGACATCATTGAGCACCACTCGACCCAAAAGCCGATCCTCTAGCGCCAGTACCTTATCCCCCACCGTCATACTGCGCAGCGTAATGCCCCGCTCCGTTTCACAATCCTCTTCGCGGATAATCACATCTTGAGAGACATCCACCAAGCGCCGGGTCAGGTAACCGGAGTCCGCCGTCCGCAGTGCTGTATCCACCAGTCCTTTACGCGCACCGTAGGAGGAGATAATGTACTCCGTCACCGTCAGCCCTTCGCGGAAGTTGGTTTTAATCGGCAGGTCAATGATTTCCCCTTGGGGATTGGCCATTAACCCCCGCATTCCCACCAACTGGCGCACCTGCGAGAGGTTCCCCCGTGCCCCCGAGAAGGCCATCATATACACGGAGTTGAGGACATCAGTATTACGGAAGTGCCGCACCACCTCGTTTTTCAGTTCTTCGTTGGTGGTGTTCCAAGTGTCAATCACCTTCTGGAAGCGTTCTACCTCCGTAATTTCACCCCGCGAGTAGCGCTCTTGAGCGGTTTTAATTTCCTTTTCAGCAGCTTCGAGGAGTTCCTGTTTTTTCGGGGGCACGAGCAGGTCATCAACACTGATGGAGACACCGGCGCGGGTGGCATAGCGAAAGCCAAGGTCTTTGACTTTGTCGGCCATTTCCGCTGTGCGGGCGGTGCCAAAGTTGCTAAACGACCAAGCAATTAGGTTCCGCAAGCCTTTTTTGTCAATGATGCGGTTAAAGAAAACAAGCTTTTTCTCAGTCATGGTGTTGGGGTCTCCCAAATTAACTGGCTAGGGCTTCTTGAATCGTTTGGTTGTAGATGATGCGACCGGGGGTGGTGCGGATGTATTGGGAAATCAGTTGACCGTTAGCATCCTCCTTGACCCGCCGCAGGGAATACTCCAGTAAACGGGAACCATCTTCATAGGTCGTAATCTGAGGTTCACTGGTATCACCATCGTCCACCTCACCGTCGTAGCGCACCCAGACAAAGGCATGGAGCGGCAAGTGTCCCTGTTCGTAGGCCATGACCACGTCTTGGAAGTTGGCATAGTAGCGATCGCTATAATCTGGCAGCTTCGGATTTTCTGCCGTCAAGTAATAGCAACCCAAAACCATGTCTTGGCTGGGGGTAATAATCGGCTTGCCCGTGGCCGGCGACAGAATATTATTTGAGGCTAGCATCAGCATCCGCGCCTCCGCTTGGGCCTCAATCGAGAGGGGCACGTGCACCGCCATTTGGTCACCGTCAAAGTCCGCGTTGAAGGCAGGACACACCAAGGGATGCAGTTGAATGGCACGCCCTTCCACCAGAATTGGCTCAAAGGCCTGAATCCCCAAACGGTGGAGGGTTGGGGCACGGTTGAGCAGCACGGGGTGACCCTCAATCACCTCCTCCAGCACATCCCAAATTTGGGGGTCATTGCGCTGGATCATCCGCTTCGCTGCCTTAATGTTGTTGACAATTTGTTGGCGAATCAAGCGGTGAATCACAAAGGGCTGGAAGAGTTCAATGGCCATTTCCCGAGGCAGGCCACACTGGTGCATTTGCAGTTTTGGCCCCACCACAATCACCGAACGACCGGAGTAGTCCACCCGTTTCCCCAGCAGGTTTTGGCGGAAGCGACCCTGTTTCCCCTCAATAATGTCAGACAGAGACTTCAGAGGACGGTTATTGGCGCCCACTACCGTACGACCGCGACGGCCATTATCAATCAGGGCATCCACCGCCTCTTGAAGCATGCGCTTCTCATTCCGCACAATAATCTCGGGGGCGAGAATCTCTTGCAGGCGGGCAAGGCGGTTGTTGCGGTTAATGACGCGGCGGTACAGGTCATTGAGGTCAGAGGTGGCAAAACGCCCGCCATCTAACTGCACCATTGGCCGCAGATCCGGTGGAATCACGGGAATGACCGTCAAAACCATCCACTCTGGCTTTGCTCCAGTGGCAATGAAGTTGTCAATGACCCGCAGCCGTTTGATCAGCTTGGCGCGTTTTTGCCCCTTGGAGTTGAGGATTTCCTGCCGCAGTTGGTCGGCCTCCGCTTGCAGATCTAAATCCTGAAGCAGGCGTTGAATGGCTTCAGCCCCAATACCCACCTCAATACCCTCTAGCTCCGAGTCTTCGCTGTAGATCTCTTCTTCAATTTCCTGCCACTGATCTTCGCTTAGGAGCTGCTTGTAGCTGAGACCGGGGTGATTGCCCGGATCTAGCACTACATAGGAGTTGAAATAGACAATTTGCTCTACATCCCGCAGGGGCATATCCAGCAGGATCGCCATGTAGCTGGGAATCCCCTTCAGATACCAGACATGGGTCACTGGGGCAGCCAACTTAATGTAGCCCATGCGATGGCGGCGCACCCGCGATTCGGTGACTTCAACGCCACAACGTTCGCAGACAATGCCACGATGGCGCACCCGCTTGTATTTACCGCAGTGGCACTCCCAATCCTTAGCAGGACCAAAAATCCGCTCGCAGAAGAGGCCGTCCATCTCCGGCTTGAGGGTGCGATAGTTAATGGTTTCTGGTTTAGTCACCTCGCCCACCACTTGACCGTTGGGGAGCGTGCGCTGCCCCCATTGGATGATGCGCTCCGGTGACGCGAGAGACACTTTTACATAATCAAAGCGTTGCTCGATTCTGGGCATAAACTCACAAATCCTTTGGCGGTGAATGGATCAAGGGGGCGATCGCCCCCCAAACAAGCTGACTCAGTTCTAAGTGTTTAGAATGTCGTTGCCCCTTCTTTGTCGTCCGTGTCGTCGAGGGCACTGTAGTCAATTGTGGGTCGTGCCGGGGTACGGCGAGGGCTGACATCCACCATCAAATCCACCTCGGGGTCAGGTTTCATTTCGCCATCGTCATCAAAGCTGGGAATACTGGCCTTGCGCACGGAAATATCCAAGCACAGGGATTGCAGCTCCCGCATCAGTACCTTGAAGGACTCTGGCGTGCCCGGTCGTGGAATGGATTGCCCTTTAACAATGGCATTGAGGGCTTCATTGCGTCCTTGCATATCATCGGACTTGACCGTCAGCAACTCTTGGAGAATATAGGCGGCACCATAGGCCTCCAATGCCCACACCTCCATTTCGCCAAAGCGCTGACCCCCTTGCTGGGCTTTACCACCGAGGGGCTGTTGAGTAACCAAAGAGTAAGGCCCTGTGGAGCGGGCGTGGATCTTATCGTCCACCAAGTGCACGAGCTTCAGCATATAGGCCATCCCCACCGTCACTGGCCGGTCAAAGGGTTCACCGGTGCGGCCATCATAGACGACCATTTTGCCCGGATCCTCAGGATTAAAGACCCAATCTTGACCCGTGACTTCTTTGGCCTCTTGTAGCTTGGCATGGACGGTTTCACGGGATTTTTCCTTGCCGTGCATTTCATCAAAGGGAGTAATTTTGAACCGACGACCAAGGCACTCCCCAGCCCAGCCCAGCAAACACTCATAGACTTGCCCCACATTCATCCGTGAAGGCACCCCCAAGGGATTGAGGACAATATCCACGGGGCGACCATCGGGCAGGAAGGGCATATCCTCCACCGGGAGAATGCGGGAAATAATCCCCTTATTGCCGTGGCGGCCGGCCATTTTGTCCCCCACCTGAATTTTGCGCTTCTGAGCCACATAGACCCGCACCACCATATTGGCACCGGGGGGTAGTTCATCTCCCTGCTCACGGGTAAAGACGCGCACATCGACAACGCGCCCTTTTTCACCATTGGGTACCCGCAGGGAGTTATCCCGCACATCCCGCGCCTTTTCACCAAAGATGGCACGCAGGAGTTTTTCTTCGGGGGGCTGATCCGATTCCCCTTTGGGGGTGACTTTACCAACGAGAATATCGCCCGCCTCGACAAAGGCACCGATGCGGATAATGCCGTTTTCATCCAACTGCCGCAAGGCATCCTCGGACACGTTGGGCACTTCGCGGGTAATTTCCTCTGGTCCAAGTTTGGTTTGCCGCGCCTCGATCTCGTACTTCTCAATGTGGATGGAGGTATAGACATCCTCTTGAACTAGCCGCTCGCTGATCAGGATGGCGTCTTCGTAGTTGTAGCCTTCCCAAGGCATATAGGCCACAAGGATGTTTTGGCCAAGGGCTAGTTCGCCCCCCTCAGTGGCGGAGCCATCAGCAATCACTTGTCCTGCCTGCACGCGATCGCCGACAAAGACAATCGGTCGTTGATTCAAGCAAGTATCTTGGTTGGAGCGCTGGTACTTTTGCAGCGTGTAGGTCATCTCAGGGCCGTTATCGGTTTTGACGCGAATTTGATTGGCATCCACATAGGTGACCACACCATTGGTCTGGCTGAGAATCACCATCCCAGAGTCCCGTGCTGCCTGAGCCTCTAGACCTGTACCCACTAAGGGACGGTGCGGTCGCAACAGGGGGACTGCCTGCCGCTGCATGTTGGATCCCATGAGGGCACGGTTGGCGTCATCGTGCTCTAGGAAGGGAATTAGCGAGGTGGCCACAGAGATAATCTGTACTGGCGAAACTGCCACGTAGTCCACCTGATCGGGGGTGGTGGTGGTGAAATCTTGACGATAGCGTACCGGCACCACATCCCCAAGGATGTAGCCGTTTTCATCGGTGGGCACATCCCCCGGTGCTACCCGCTTATCATCTTCTTCGTCAGCGGTCATGTAGATAGGCGGCTGATCCCTCAGGACGCGACCATCTTTCACCGGATAGAAAGGCGTCTCAATAAAGCCATATTCATTGACGCGGGCATGGGTGGCCAAGGAACCAATCAACCCAGCGTTGGGACCTTCAGGGGTTTCAATGGGGCAAATGCGACCATAGTGACTCGGGTGAATATCCCGCACCGCAAAGCCCGCCCGCTCACGGGTGAGTCCCCCAGGGCCTAGGGCACTCAAGCGCCGTTTATGGGTGAGTTCCGCGAGGGGGTTGGTTTGATCCATGAATTGGGAAAGCTGGCTAGAGCCAAAGAATTCCTTAATGGCCGCCACCAATGGCTTCGGATTCACCAGCGAAGTGGGCGTCAAAGAATCCGTGTCAGACACCGTCATCCGCTCGCGGATAATCCGCTCTAGGCGATTAAGGCCAACGCGCACTTGGTTTTGCAGCAATTCACCCACAGAACGGACGCGGCGGTTGCCTAGGTGATCAATGTCATCAATCGTGCCCAGATCAAACTCGAGGTTAATTAGATAATCAATGGCCGCAAGAATATCTTCTGGGGTGAGGATGCGTACCGAGTCGGGAATATTCAGCTGCAACTTGCGGTTGAGCTTATAGCGACCCACCCGGCCAAGGTCATAGCGTTTGGGATCAAAGAAGCGCGACTCCAGAAGCTGTTGTCCCCCTGAAACCGTGGGCGGCTCCCCTGGGCGTAGTTTTTTGTACAATTCAATGAGGGCGTCTTCTTCGGAGAATTTGCCTTCTTTTTCAACAGTTTTTTGGTAGTACTCGGGGTGACGCAGCCGCTCTAGAATTTCGCTATCGGTTAACCCCAAGGCCTTGAGGAGAACATGGGCTGAAAGCTTGCGGGTTTTGTCAATGCGCACCCACAGCAAATCATTCTTGTCGGTTTCAAACTTCAGCCAAGCCCCTCGGTTAGGAATCAGGCTGGCATTGTAGGTACGGCGACCATTTTTGTCGGTTTCTGATTTGTAGTAAACACCAGGACTGCGGACAATCTGGTTGACAATGACGCGCTCTGCACCATTGATAATAAACGTGCCGCGATCGGTCATCAGGGGCAGATCGCCGATGAACACATCTTGGTCAATGATATTGCCATTTTCTTTGTTAATGAGGCGAGTCGGGACATACATTTGCATTGAGTAGGTGGCATCCCGCCGCTTGGCCTCATCGACGCTATACTTCGGCTCCTTGAGTCGGTAGTCCTTGGCCAAAAAGTGCAACTCAATTTTGCCGGTATAATCAGTAATGGGGGAGAAACTCTCTAGCTCTTCAATGAGTCCTTCTTCCAGAAACCATCGGAAGCTGGCCCGCTGAATCTCGACAAGGTCTGGCAAGGTAAAAGCGGGTGGCGTGTAAATCTGATTACTAGCCATGTATATCCTCTAGAGGGTATCGCTAAAACGCGGATCTTGCATCTTAAATGAAGAGGCGTTGCCCTGTCAAGCACACCAAAAGCTCCGCTTACGGCAAACACTGCCGCCGGAGACCTCTGGCAAGATAAAGCTGTTGGAAACGAGAAGAGTTGACAAGTGCCACTGCCGCGCTTGCAAGCCGCTACCTATGACCATAGCACAGAGTTCTTACAGTTAAGCGACAGTTCACTAATAGTTATGGGGTTTGCTGCAACTTCAATCCTGTGTGCAGGGTTTCCAAAACAAGCGTTAAATGACCGTCTCTTAGGGCTGGCCAGTGTAGCCACAATCCAGAGAAGTGCCCACTGCGAAAAATGCCGTGGTCATCGGGCGCTTGACGGCGGTAGCTTGTTCCTTCCCTGAGATACCAGTGAAAATCCTGCTCCGGTACCACCCAGACCAAGTATTCCCGAACCCCACAGCGACAATAAACCTCTAGTTTGTCGTGGAGATCGTAGGCGGCACTGCTACTGGCAATTTCGACAATGAGTTCAGGCGCCCCTTCAAGATAATCATCCTCGCTGATACAGGAGGTGCCATTGACAAGGCGCAGCAGGGCATCGGGTTGCACCACTGTTTGGGCATCTAAGCGGACGGTGGCATTATCGAGCACCATGACGTTGGCTGTTGCCACTTCAAAGGCCATCAACCAGCCCATGACGAGACTGTGGGGACGGCTGTGGGAATTCACCCGCACAGGGGAGGCCACGTACACGACTCCGTTAATGAGTTCAGCTTTTTTAATATGGGGACATTGGGCATACAGGCGCTCAAAGGCCTCGCGACTGAGGCGATCGCCACTCTCCAACATTGGCACTGTCCCCTGCGGAGCTGCAAACATGATCAGTGGATTTGCCCTGCACTGCTTGCCTCTATTCTAGGCTAGGCGGAAAGGCCAATTGTGGTTTCTGAGAGGCGGCCATCTTCCATGTGAATAATGCGATCGGCGACATCAAGAATACGGTTATCGTGGGTCACAATTAAAATGGTGCAGCCCTGTTCGCGAGCAAGGGCACGCATAATTTCCACCACATCGCGACCGGATTTTTTATCGAGGGCAGCCGTGGGCTCATCTGCTAGAACAATTTTGGGATGTCCCACCAGCGCGCGGGCGATCGCCACCCGTTGCTTTTGCCCCCCCGAAAGTTCATGGGGATAGTAGTCAAGGCGCTCTCCAAGACCAACGGCACAGAGCATGGCTTCCACCCGCTCTCGGACTTCCTGTGGACTGAGGTGGGGTTGCAAATCCAGCGCCATTTGCACATTTTGGCGAGCCGTCAAAGCATGGAGCAGATTGTGCCCTTGGAAGATGTAGCCCGTTTGCCGCCGAATTTGAATCTGCTGCTCTTTTGTGGCGTTGCGTAGCTCCTGACCCAGAACCCGCAGACTGCCCTCTTGTGCCGATCGCAAGGCACCGATCAGGGTTAACAGTGTGGTTTTCCCTGACCCCGAAGGCCCCGTCATGATCACAATTTCACCCGCCTCAATGCGAGCGCAGAGATCAAAGAGAATTTGCTTGCGCAGTTGCCCCTGACCAAAGTAGTGATTGAGGCCTTGAATGTGGATCACTGGCTCCATAACACCATCCTAGAAAATATCGGCAGGATCAGCCGCTTGGATCCGCCGCATGGCGATCGCCCCCGAAAGGGTACACATTAAGACCGTGAGGGTAAAGACCAAACTGGCGCGCTCTACGGTCATCCACACTGGCAGTGACGTGGCTCTGGCAATCAGGATGTAGAGTAAAAATGACACGATAAAGCCTGGAACATAGCCCATACAGGAGAGAATCAAGGACTCCTGCATGACCACGCCATAGAAGAAGATATCGCGGTAGCCCATGGCCTTGAGGGTGGCATACTCCGCCAAGTGATCCGTGACATCGGTGTAGAGAATTTGATAGACAATCACGGAACCAACGATAAATCCCATCAGGGCACCAAGGGAGAAAATAAAGCCAATGGAGGTACTCTTTTCCCAATAACTGCGCTCAAACTCAGCAAACTCCTCACGGGTCATCACCAGTACATCATTGCCGAGGGAAGCATTCATCCGCCGTGCCAATGCTTTCGTATTCACCCCCGGCTGCACCCGTACTAAACCCACATCGATTAGCCCCGGATGACGTTCGGGGAAAAGGCGCAAAAAGTTCAAATCACTCGTGAGCAAATTACCATCGGCACCAAAGTTGGCTCCCATGCGAAACAAGCCTGCCACGGTGATTTTGCGGCCAGAGACTTCGGTCGTGACCTCTTCCCCCTGGCGGTATAGCTCAGGAATCGGGCCAAACTCAGCGCGGGATTGGGCATCAAAAAGAACATGGTCCGCTAGCTTAATCGCATCTTGCCAGTGGGGGGTATCGGATACGGAAATGGACACCGCCAGCGGATCGACGCCAATCACCATCAGTTGGCGAGTACTTTTGTTAATGGGATTGCGCCAGAGACCAAAACTCAGGTAGAGGGGAGAAACCGACTCGACCCCTTCAAAGCCCGCTGCTTGGTAGAGTCGCCGCCGCGGGAAGCTGCGCATGGCAATCAGCGCCGTGGATTGGGGACTAATGAGGACAATATCGGTGTTTAAGCTCTCGTGGAAGCGCACTGCCGCCTTAAAGAGGGCATCGCGAAAGCCAAACTGCATCAGCATCAGCACCACTGCAAAGGCAATGCCCGCGATCGCCACCAAGAGCCGAATGCGCTCTCGAATCAGTTGTAGCCAAGCTAAGGGAATTGCAAAAATCATCCTTGAACCTCAGCGCGGATCAATGGCAATTTCCACTTGCATATTTGTTAAACCCGCCACCGGCTCACTGTTGTCAAGGCGAATTTTCACTTCCACAACCCGCGCATCGGTTTTTGCGGCTGGATCCGTATCAGTCACGTCATTCTTGGCCACCACCAAACCCACTTGCGCCACGCGGCCGGTAATGGGGGCCTTCAAGGCACGACTGCGAATTTCCGCGGGCTGACCCACCCGCACACGAGGAACATCGGTTTCATAGACTTCAGCAACGGCATACATTTGATCGGTGTTGCCCAGTTCGAGAATCCCGCGTTCGTTGATGGTTTCGCCGGCTCTGGTGTGAATCCGCAGCACCCGACCATTGCGGGGGGCGCGAATAATGGTGCGCTCAAGGCGGGCTTCTGCCAGTTGCAGATTGCGCTCTGCTGAGAGGAGCTGCACTTGGGTTTGCGCTCGTTCGAGATTGGCTTGGGCGGCTTCGATCTGAGCAGTGGCGGTGGCAAGTTCCGTACGCCGTTCCTCCTGTAGGCGAACAAGGTTGGCTTGGGCGTTGCGCAGTTCTTCCTGTAAGCTCCGGACGCGAACCGTGCGATCGTCGAGATCCTGTTGCGACACTGCCCCATTGGCAAAAAGTTGGGCAAAACGCTGATATTCGCGGTTGGCGGTCTCGAGTTCCGCTTGAATGCGTTGAATCGTAGCCTGCTGGGCTTGAATGGCAGCAATGGCCGGTTCATTGGCGCGATCGCGCCGCCGCTCGGCTTCGGCAATTTGAGCAAGGGCGAGGCGGGTTTCGGCCTCATAGCGCAAGCGGGCTTCCTGCAACTGACTGACCGCCAAATCGCGTTCGGCTTTGCGCTCCGGATAGGTATCTAAATAGGCAAGGGGTTGACCGGCCACCACGCGATCGCCCTCGCGCACTAACAACTGCCCTAGCCGTTCGGTCATTGAGGGAGCACTGACGGCCACAACTTCCCCTTCGGGTTCCAATCGGCCCAAGGCGGTAATGCGATCGCTCATGGGATTAGCAAGGGCTGCCTGAATTGCCTGTTCTTCATTGACCCGTTGACGTTGCTGCCAATAGTTCAAACTGAATGCCAAGCTGCCTAATCCGATGGCGATCGCCCCCCCGATCAGCCATGGACGACCAACTTTGCTGAGAAACGGCTGTCCCATGGGACGACCTCGTGAATGCAGTGCAGTCAAAAATAACAAGTGTTACCTCATCTTAATATAGACGCCCTCGGTTATTAAGGAATGCTAAGTGCTAAGCAAGTCGAGGCGGTCGCCGACCACAGGCTCGCCAAAGGGTTTGCCGTTCTTGGGGCAGAACCTCGCGCCATTCTCCGGGGGCAAGGCCACTCAATTGCAAGTTGGCGATCGCCACGCGTACCAAGCGCAGCGTAGGTAACCCTACCGCAGCCGTCATGCGGCGGACTTGGCGATTGCGACCTTCCCGCAACGTCAGACTCAGCCAATGGGTGGGAATAGAACGACGATAACGAATGGGTGGCTCCCTAGGGGGTAAGGAGGGTTCCTGTGCCAGTACTTGGACAACCGCAGGTCGCGTGCGATAGCCTTGGATGACAACGCCTTCGGTCAACTGCGTCAGGGCTGCTGTATCCGGTTCCCCTTCTACCTGTACCCAGTAGGTGCGCGGATGGCCATAGCGGGGATCCGTCAAGCGGTGTTGCAACCAGCCATCATTGGTGAGGAGAACCAGCCCCTCGCTGTCGTAGTCGAGGCGGCCAGCGGGATAAACATCGGGAATGGGAACATAATCCTTGAGGGTCGATCGCCCCTCTTGATCTTGAAACTGACAAAGCACCCGATAGGGTTTGTACAGGAGAATGTAGCGATGGTTCATGGTTAGGAAAAGTCTAACCGCGACGCCGTTTTACCTCAGTTTATGACCTAGTAAAGACTAGGGGGGAATGCTAACCGTAGACTTAGAAGTTTCTGGCTCAATGGCCAGTCTACTGCCGCCCACAGTGTTGATTCCCAAATGTTTTGCAATTGTAGATCACAAAACAATATTGGCAGTCACCAACGTCGCAGCCAAACTAGAGCTACTATAGCACATCTACTCTGGGGGCTGGCTTTAGATATCGAGGTTTTCTAGAGCCAACTGGGGGCCATAGGTCTCGATAAATTCGCGACGAGGTGCCACGCGATCGCCCATCAGGATCGTGAAAATGCGATCGGCCTCAGCAGCATCTTCAATTTCCACCCGTTTGAGAATGCGCGTCTCTGGGTTCATCGTCGTTTCCCACAACTGCTCAGGCATCATTTCCCCGAGACCCTTAAAGCGCTGGATCGTGTAGTTGGCATTTTCCGGGAAGGCGGCAATCTGCTGTTGCAGCTCGCGATCGCTATAGCAATAGAAGTGCTGTCGCCCGCGTTCAACCTTATACAGGGGTGGGCAGGCAATATAGACAAAGCCTTGGTTAATCAATTCCTGCTGATAGCGATAGAAAAAGGTCAGCAACAAGGTGCGAATGTGGGAACCATCCACATCAGCGTCTGTATTGTGGGCACACAAGCCACCGACACCGCAAATAAAGTTTTCATCCCCCTCCACTGAGAAGTCATAGACATACTCACCCACGGGTGGAATTTCCGCAACTTGCGTCACCTCTAGCGCCATTAAGTCTTCACTAATAGGGGTAAAAGCCAGTGGCTTGTGGTGGGGCGAAGCCAGATAGGCCGTCAGGGATTCACTGTGGGGATGACGCTGCCAAATGAGCCGAGCAGCTTCCAGTTGGGGTTTACCGCTCAGGGTGAGGCAATGCACTTCGTGGCGGGTTTGTAGCTGTGAATTCGCCACTGCTTCTGGTTTTAGCGTTGTCCAGCTTGCTACCCAGCCCAACTGACCAAACAGGTAGAGGAGGCCATCTTTGAGGGTAGGAGAAGTGGTGGTCATAGAGATGTGGCTGCGGGCGATCGCCCCATCACCGAGGAAATACCCCTCCAAAAAGGCCAACTGTAGCTCTAGTGGCACCCGCCACACCAAGGAGGGCAGGCACTTCTCGTGGGCTTTGCCCCCCACCCCCAAGGCTTTGAGTAAACAGGCTGCCAAGACACTGTGGAAGTAGAGTTTTTGTCCTTGACTTTCAGAGTCAGCATCGCAGTGAGGAGACTCGCCAAAGAGGGTCTCAATGGTACAGCAGAGTTCAGGGATAAAGGGCTGGTCTTTTCGCCCCAAGCTGAGGCTAACTTGATGTTGACTCAGGCTTCCCTCGGCTACATACCAGCCTAAAAACCACAGTAACTCCCGATTGACCTCTAAATATCGGCCAAAAGCTTTGTCATGGTGGGCATGGGGCACGAGTTGCACCTCCCCAGTGAGGCACTCTAGTTCCGCAAGGGTAAAGCTATCGAGGGGCTGATAACCGCTGATTTGGCGGTAGGAGGCATTTTTGCTGTCGTCACTTTGATGCTGCATCCTCTCAAGCCGCGACGGTAACGTTTGGTATTGGAGTGGCTGATGCCACTGAATGGCCTCTAGATAATTGAGGAAGTGTTTCAGTGTGGGCGTGGTTTGACCCCGTTCCCATTGGGAAATAGTGATGGCTTGGTTTACCCCGACTTGGGCAGCAACGGCCTGTTGACTGAGCCCTTGGACTTGACGCGCTTGCCGTAGGGGTTCCCACAGCTGGGGATCATAGGCAACACGCGGTTCTTGCCCCTCCGAGGAGCACTCGACCCGTGCTAGCAGTTGTTGGCCACACAGGGCTTTGACACCTTCCCCCTTGAGATACAGCCCCTCCGTGAGACCCGCTTGGTAAAACAAGTGCAGCAGATCAATGCGCTCAACAATTGGGGGACGCGGTAAACGACGACTGGCAACGAGGCGATCGCCCACTCGAATCTCATTTCCTTTTTTCAACTTGATCTGACCGTCTTCATAAACATAGACACTGTGGGAGGCCGTCACCTTAATGGAGCGATGGTAGCGGGTTTGAATCGCATACATTGGCTCTTCATGGGAATGGCGAATCACTGCCTTCAGGGGTTGAAAGCGAGTCTGACCCGTCTTGGGATCAAAGGACATCACCTGATAGTGCTCAGCAATCCGTTGCCCCTCAATGCAATGATCAATAAACTCGCCAATTTTGACCAATTCCACTTGGCCGTAGGCATTCATGACAAGGGTGGGTTCATCCCCGGCCACACTCATAATAATGATGCGGTGATAGCGCAACTTGGCAGGATCAAACTCCTCTCCCTTCACGCCCAGACCAAGGGCAGTAATTAAGGACTGCACCTCATTATTCTTGTAGATTTTGGCATCATCGGTTTTTTCAATGTTGAGAATCTTGCCCCGCAGTGGCAAAATTGCTTGGAAGCGGCGATCGCGCCCTTGTTTGGCACTGTTGTGAACAAAAACGCCACTGGCCAGCGCAAAGTTATGGGTTCCCGGCACTTCTAAATCGTAAACATCAATCTTTTCATCCATAACCTCAATTGAGACAATGCGATGGTTATAGTTTTTGATTGCTTCTAAGGCACGATTTGAATCGCCATCAAAGTACCGATTACAGAAAGTTTCAAAGTGTAGGAGCGACTTATCACGTATTTGGCAACGATATTCGCGATAAGACTCTAAATCAATATTACCTTGTTCTAACTCAATTTTCTTTAGGGCTTTAATTGTCTTGTCAAAGTAGGTCTTTGATAGTGCTTCTTTCCACTTCTGACGGCACTTCTCCTTAACTTCAGGACGATGTAAGGTTTTATCAATGTGCTGGCGATGAAGTTCAAGATGTGCATCAGCAGACAGACGAATCAGATTCGTGGGATTATTGTTTCGCTTGTTGAAGTCAACATGATGACAATGCTCACCACTTTCTAAGGCGTATTTTCCTTGCCAGCGGTTATACCAATCTGCAAGCATGTGGGTAAACAGCCAAGAATTTGATCGAGGATCCCAAACCCTTTCGTAGCCATCGATCGTAATTCCTGAATCAGCGCTGCTAGATGCTTTTCGATAAAGTGGCATTAGGGAATCATCGGGAGTTAACGCCTGTGCCTCTTTATACTCACCATTGCGGAGCATGAAACGGTGATCGGGGGTGCAGATAATCACCTCGCCGTTGTCAAGGGTGAGCTTAATGACTTCAGCATTTGTTTTGGTTTTGCGGACGTTGACCAGTCGCTCAATACCAATCGTGCCATCGTGGCGAACTGTGTAGCCAAAATGCTCCTTGCCTGCCGCTTGTTCTGCCATTAACTCCACAAAACTGAGGCAACGGCCATCGGCGAGAGCCACCTTTGTATCACCAGCAAAGCAGCCACCGGCAGAATCACCTTCGACAATGAAAATTTCCGAGACAGCGGGATCCCGTGAACTGCAATCCGCCAATTTCCCCGGCAGCGTCGAAGACTCCAGCACCGACTTGCGCCGTACCATTTCCCGTGCCCGCCGCGCCGCTTCAGCCGCATTAAAGGCTTGGATGGCTTTTTCCAAGATCGTGTCGGTGACGGTCGGATGAAAGTCAAGGTATTCCGTTAGGGCTTCGCCCACAATGGCATCCACAATGCCGCGTACTTCGGTATTGCCGAGTTTGGTTTTTGTCTGCCCTTCAAATTCAGGGTTGGGCACCTTTACTGAAATAATGGCGGTGAGGCCTTCGCGAATGTTTTCCCCCGCCAAATTGGCGTCCCCCTCCTTGAGTTTATTGCGCTTGCGGCCAAGGGCATTGAGCGTCCGCGTTAGGACTGCCTTTAGCCCCTCCATGTGGGTACCGCCATCAATGGTGCGGATATTATTGGCAAAGCCTAGCAGGTTTTCACTGTAGGCATCGGCACACCACTGTAGGGCTGCTTCCACCTGCACATCGTTTTTTTCCCCCTGAATGTAGATGATCTCTGGGTGAAGGGGTTCCTTTTCCTGCACCATGTAGCGAACATATTCACGGATACCGCCTTCATAGCAGTAGGTTTCACTCAAGGGGGGCGTAACGCGCAAATCCTTGAAATCAATACGAATGCCGGCATTGAGATAGGCCAGTTCCCGCAGCCGTGTCATCAGCACCTTGGCGTCAAATTCAATCGTTTCTGTGAAAATCTGGCGATCAGGAAAGAAGGTCACTGAGGTACCCCGCCGTTCCTCACTATCGGGGGTCTTTTCGAGGGGAGTAATGGGAACCCCCCGTTCATAGCGCTGATGATGGACAAAACCATTGCGCCACACCGTCACTTCTAACCATTCCGAGAGGGCGTTGACCACAGAGACACCCACACCGTGCAACCCCCCTGAGACTTTGTAGCCACCATCGCCAAACTTGCCCCCGGCGTGGAGCACCGTCATCACCGTCTCAACCCCAGAGACGCCGGTATCGGGGTGAATATCCGTTGGAATCCCGCGCCCATTGTCGGTGACCGTGACGGAGCCATCAGCATTGATCTGAACTAGAATGGTGGAACAGTATCCCGCTAAGGCTTCATCAACGGAGTTGTCCACGACTTCATAAACCAAGTGGTGGAGTCCCTTGGGGCCAGTGCTGCCGATGTACATCCCCGGTCGTGTCCGCACGGGTTCAAGGCCTTTGAGTACCCGCAACTGGGCAGAGGAATACTCGGCGGTCATGGCAACTCCCTAACTGCTATAGAATCGAGGCAAATGCGTCTTCACTTGCCTAAATGTCAAATCTGACCTAAATTTTAGCACATAAGGGTTATAGGCGATTCTAGGAAATTTTCAGGCTGTATTTGAGTGGGGGATGCAGGGCTAATTGTTATTGGGGGGGCAACGGCCACCGGCAAAACGGCACTGGCGATCGCCCTCGCGCAGCAATTGAACAGTGTGATTTTGAGTGCCGACTCCCGCCAAGTCTATCGCGGCTTTGATATTGGCACCGCCAAGCCCACTCCCGCCCAGCAACAGCAGGTGCCTCACCACCTCATTGATATATGTGACCCCCGCGATACTTTGACCCTAGCGATTTACCAAGCCAAAGCCCAAGCCCTCATTGCCCACTACCACGCCCAAGGGATCACACCCCTCTTGGTGGGGGGGACAGGATTGTACATCCGCAGTATTACCCAAGGGCTAACAATGCCCCAAGTCCCACCGCAACCACATCTACGGGCACAGTTGATGGCGCTGGGTCAGCAGGAATGCTATCAATGGCTTCAGCAGGTGGATCCTGTGGCGGCGCAACGCATCCATGCCCACGATCACGTGCGTACCCTGCGGGCTTTGGAAGTCTATTACGTCACGGGGGTACCCCTCAGCCAGCAGCAGCGGCGCGAACCGCCTCCCTACCCGATTTGGTACTTTGCCCTGCCAGGGGGCGATCGCCAACAGCAGCGGGCACGGATTGAAGAACGCACCCAGCAAATGCTGGCCATGGGATGGCTCGATGAAATTCGGCAACTGCAAGCGCAGTACGGTGATGAACTGCCCCTATTAGATACACTGGGCTATCGCGAGATGCGCCAATATCTGCGGGGAGAACTCACCCTTGAGGCGGCGATTGCGCTCACGGTACAGCACACCCAACAATTTGCCAAACGGCAGCGGACGTGGTTTCGGGCAGAACCCGGCATCCATTGGCTGCAAGCCACCACCCTAGAGGAGCAACTAGCAGAGATTCAAGCACAACTGGGAATATAGCCCAGCACCACCTCAACAAAGCGGCGGATCAACTGATTGGCGTAGGGGGTAGGACGGGCTGTTTGCTTGAGTTTTTCCAGTTCGGCAGTGCCCAATTGATAGCGATCGCAATAACGGCTAATGCGGGCAATCAGGTCGCGATCGTCCACCTCGGGATGAAACTGAAAGCCATAAAAGGGCTTGCCCTCCAAGCGAAAGGCATGGTAGGGACACAACTCACTGTAGGCCAGTAAGGTCGCTCCCGCTGGCAGGGTCAAGGCGCGTTCCTGATGTCCGGAAATGGCCAAAAAGGGATTGGGAAAGCCAGCAAACAATGGATCCGCAACCCCTGCTGGGGTAAGATACAAAGGGTAGGTGCCCATTTCCATGGCCTCGCGATCTACAATCACTTGCCCTCCCAAGGCCTGCACTGCCAATTGAAAGCCAAAGCAGGAGGCCAACACGGGGATCTCCTGCTCAATACAGGCCAAAATTAAGTCCATTGCCGACGGTACAAAGCGATAGATCTCTGGCTTGAGCACTGTGGCATCACTGGAGCCACCGATAAAAAGGGCATCAAAGCCTTGAATACAGTCGGGGGTAAAGTCAGCACACTCAAAGCCATTGAGCACTGTAAATTGCTCGGCGGCCAAACCGCTCAAGCGGATAAATTCTGCCAATTCCTCCTGCTGCGTAGTGCGATCGCCCCGTGCCTGAAGCAGTAGAATCCGTAGGGACTTCACCGTTCTCTAGCGTTTAGAAATCTCAATGGGCTGAGGGGTCGGTGGACGTTGGGTGTCCACGAAACTAAAAACCAGAGACGTTTCAAAAAGTCCCACGATTTGCTTGAGGGTTGGCTGCATCCGCGTTTTGCCCGTCATGCCATAGGCCACAGCAAGGCCACAGGCGCCCTCAAGGTCATTGACCTCCTTGATCCAATCGAGGAGCAGCGAACCACTTTCGGGGTCAAAGGTATCCAAAAGCCAAAGATGGTTGGCATTGGTTTGGGCAAGGAGCATGACTATTTGCTCGGGACCTGAGAGGGGAAAGACCGTTAGATGGTGAATGCCGCCCTCCTCAGCAATTTTGGCGGCGAGCGCCTCCGCTGCGGCTTTTTTGGTTTGAATCGTCAACACGGGATAGCCCTCAAACGCCTCGGGAATCTCCCCCCGTTGATGGTAAGAGACGGCTGCTTGTAATTCCTGTAGCTCTTTCGGCGGAAACAACTTAAAGAGGATATAGGCTTCCCCCGGAATTGCTTCCGTATCAATGGGAATCTGGTGCTGTGATTCGCTCTCCTCAGGGTCACCATTGATTTCTGCCATCATCGCTGGCACTGTTGCCACGTGCACCTGATAACTAAGGGCAGAATGGCGGGGTGAAGGAATCTTGAACCTCAGGTCTAGTTCAGGGCACTCCTCCTTCTCAAACTGTTTCTTGGTCTTTTTCCAGAATTTGATCAGAGCCTCGATTGCCACATAGACCATTTCCGCTTCTTCAGGGGCGTAAAAGGGTCGCATTCCCTCCAAAGGATGGATGACACCCGGTTCAATGGTGTAAAGATGCCCCTTGAGGACAAAAGAGAGATCATTGCCTAAATCCCCTTCGTCAACCTCGGAAAAATTCAAGAAGAGACAATCGTTGCGCAGAACCGTTTCCTCTAAGCGCTCATCATCGTCTTCGTCAATGTAGGGATATTCTTGATCAATCTGCTGCCAAAAGTTGCGTAGTGCCTCCTCCCCGCGGTAGAGCATTAGACCAAAGTCACGGTTGGCCCCTTGGGGGTTCACCAGTACCGCAAAGAGGGTGGGAGAGTCCCAAGCGTCGCAGTGGAGTTTAAGGGGGGTAAGACTGTCTAGGCGCCGCCAGATGTCCAGTTGAGCAAATTCCCTAATTTTCTGTTTGTACAGAGAAACATATTCAGGGGGGAGCACCTCGATATCTTCATCATCACTGGTGAGTTCCGCCGCAATGAATTCAAAAAATTCAGCCAGCAGGGGAATGTGGGCTTGATACTCCACCTGAATATCGAGGGGAGCCACCACACCGCGCAGAAAAAATTGCAACTCGCGGTCATCAACGATGATGGTGTGGGGACGGCAGGGCTGAGCTTGGTGATGGCGGGGATATTCGATCGCCTGCACCAACAGCCGCATCAGTTGCTCTGGGGTGGGTGGAAACTGACCCACCTCCATGCTGCGTACCCCCTGATCCTTGGGATCGAGCCAAGCCGCACAAAAGACCTCGTCGTTCTCGCTGTCCAGCCTGCGGCCGCCACCGACCCAAATGGCGGCAACTTGCGGTACATTCAACAGACGACGGATGGTCGCAGCGGGTAGGCTCACAGGGCGATCGCTCCCAATTCGATAACCTTTCCACTCTAGCAAATGACGCAAATGGGTCGCACTAAGTATTTATTGGGGTTTGATCCAGGGCGGGACAAGTGTGGGTTAGCCCTTGCCCTTGGTCAAGAAGTGGTGCGCTATGAAGTGGTGGCCAGCGATCGCGCGATCGCCCGTGTCCAAGAGTGGCATCAAGCCTACCCATTTGAACAGGTGATTATGGGCAATCAAACCACCTCCCGCCAGTGGCAGCAGCAATTGCAAGCGGCTTTGGCTGTAGAAATTATTCCAGTGGATGAGCGCAATAGTACCCTAGATGCCCGCGATCGCTATTGGCAACTCTTTCCGCCCCACGGTTGGCAGCAGCTGATTCCCAAGGGGTTGCGCCTGCCCCCCCGACCCATTGATGATATTGTCGCCATTGTGCTGTTGGAACGCTACTGTGGTTATCCCCTGCTGCTCAGTCAGAGGCAATAAACTTTATAATTGTCAAGTTATGGTACAGCACGGCAGCCGTGGAGAAAGGCACCCTCATTGAATTTCGGGTCAATAACCAGCGTCGCTTGGCGGTGATCGATCGCCCCGAAGGTAAAAAGCATTGGATTGCCATTGATCAGCATTTGCAAGCCCACACCATTCATCCGCGCCAACTGACCTTTACGGTGCCCGAGCAGCGGTTTCGTCCCCAAGAGATTCCCACATTTTGGCGGCAGGTGCAGCCGCTCTTGGATGCCGACAGTCTAGAAGTGGCTTGGGAAATTATCCGCGAGGAAAACCGCCCCATTACGCCAGCGGATCTAGCGGAGCTGCTTTTTTCGGAGCGATCGGCGGTGGCCTGCTATGCGGCCTACTATCTCCTGAGTGAGGATCGTTTCTACTTCAAGCTCAAGGGGGAAACCTACGAGCCTCGACCGGCTGCCCAAGTGGCAGAACTCAAACATCAAAGCGAGCGGGAAGCCCAACGCTTAGCGGAGGAAGTTAGCTTCCGTGAACATTTGACCCAAGCCCTGAAGGGGGAAACTGTGGCGTGGTCTGCCAGCGATCGCAAACGCCTTGAGCAGTTAGAACGTTATGCTATAGCCATTGAACCCAGTGGCCAACACCAAGCAGCCATTGACCTCCTCAGTGAATTGCAGCGTCCCACCCAACCCTTGGGCGCTTTCCAACTGTTGGTGGATCTCGGCCTCTGGTCAGAGCACGAAAATCTGTTCCTGCGCCGGAGTCAAATTGACGTTGAATTCTCTGCCAAGGTACTTGCTGTGGCCCATGAACGCCTCACCTCACCCCCTACAGATATTGACGCTCCCCTGCGCCGCGATCTCACCCATCTCAAGGTCTATACCATCGACGACGAAAGCACCCAAGAAATTGACGATGGCCTCAGCCTCGAAGTCGTGGGCGATCGCCAAAAGCTGTGGATTCACATTGCTGATCCCACCCGCTGGGTGATGGTGGATGATGTCTTGGATCAGGAGGCTCGCCGCCGCGCCACAACGGTCTATCTACCGACGGGGATGATTCCCATGTTTCCCACGGAGTTGGCTACAGGACCGATGAGTTTGGTCGCGGGACAAACCTGTTGTGCGCTGAGTTTTGGCATTCTTTTAGCCGACAACGGCGAAGTGCTGGAGTACGAAATTTGCCCCAGTTGGATTCGCCCCACCTATCGCCTGAGCTATGACGATGTGGACATGATTTTGGAGCAGGGGGTGACCGGGGAAGCGGATCTGCTGGCGATCGCCCAATGGGGACAGCGGCGTAGTGAGTGGCGACAACAACGGGGAGCGATTCGCATTAATATCCCTGAACCCAACATTAAAGTGGCTGGTGAAGAGGTGGAAATCTCGCCCCTCCATGACTCCCCCGCCCGCCAACTGGTGGCAGAAATGATGATTCTTGCCGGTGAAGTAGCCGCCCATTTTGGCGCCCGTGAGGGCATCCCTCTGCCCTTTCGCAGTCAATCACCGCCAGAACTGCCCCCAGAGGAGGAATTGTTGCAACTGCCCGCTGGAATGGTGCGGGACTGTGCCATTCGTCGCTGTATGCCCCGCAGTGAAATGAGTACCCAACCCAATCCCCACGCCAGTCTGGGTCTTGATGCCTACTGCCAAGTGACCTCCCCGATTCGTCGCTACACGGATCTGCTGGCACACCGTCAGATTAAAGCCCACCTGCGGGGAGAAAGGCCGCCCCTGACACCAGAACAACTCAATGAAATTTTATTGGGACTGATGTCTTCGGTTCAGGAGTCCGCTTTGGTGGAGCGGCAGACCAATCGTTATTGGTGCCTAGAGTACTTGCGGCGGCATCGCGAAGAGGTGTGGCGGGGCATTGTGCTGCGTTGGTTGCGTCCGGAGGAGGGACTGGGGCTAGTACTGCTGGAGGATTTGGGGCTAGAACTGGCCATGCGCTTTCAACGGCAGGCAAAGTTGGGAGAATCGGTACTGGTGCGGGTGAGTCGGGTTGATCCGCGAGGCGATCAAATTTGGCTGGAGGAAGTGCCCCCAGATGCACTGACCTCAACAGAAACGGTCGCTTTATCTTCAACATGATCCCGATGAGAAAATGGCAATGCATGCAGGGGTGTGGCGCCTGTTGTTACCTTGAGTTGCGCGATCGCTCAGAAGTGCCCACCATTCTCAATGCAGAGGAATTTGCCCTCTACCAATCCCTCATTGGTGCCGATGGCTGGTGTATTCACTTTGACCCCTTCAGCCGCCGCTGCCGCATCTACGAGAATCGCCCCCGCTTTTGCCGCGTCACGCCAGAAGTCTTTGAGGATTTGTATGGGGTTACGTCCGAGGAACTCGACGAATTTGCCATTCAGTGCTGCTGCGAACACATTCGCGATCGCTACGGTGAGCGGAGTTTTGAACTGCTGCGCTATGAATATCTGGTGGGTCAGGGCGTAGATCCCCCACAGGGGGAGGAGGCTCCCTAGGGCTGTCCTTTGTGAACGGACACCTATAATGACAGCAAATGACAACAGTTGTGTGCAGCCAGAGCCTATGGATGACTATCGGATGCGGGTGAACTTGGTCGAAGGCTCGGTGAGTTTTCGCTTCTCTCGGACAGCCGCAGAGGCCCTACGGCAAGAGATTCAGGCTTTAATGGAACGCATGCGGGCGATCGCCCATGCCAAAGCCAGCGGTACTCCCCTGTCTCCCCAAGCGGCCATGGAATATCAGCACGTGGGCGAGGTCTTCCTCGAAGTGTTTTGTAATCCCAATATCTGGCCCAATCCCTATGCCGCCAAGGTTCTATTGACCGTGCGAGATGATCGCATGCGCCTGACGACAGAGGCAGAGCTAAATCGTCTCGTGGAAGACCTCAACCAGTTTCTCGAAAGCGCTCCCCCCTAGGGGGACAACATCTGTTAGGTTGAGGATATGGTTACTCTTCCTAAGGCTGGCCGCTCTGGCCGTTTTCGTCGCCTCTTGGCTTATTTGCGTCCTCACCAAACAAAAATTTGGGGGGGGATTGTTGCGCTTTTTATCGTCAACCTTTTGGGCACCTATTTGCCCCTGCTCATTGGTACTGCGGTTGATGAATTGCAGGCCAAGTTTGACTTGCAGCGGGTGGTGTTCTATGCCCTGCTGCTGATTGGCCTAGCCTCCCTGATGTGGCTCATTCGCATGGCCTCGCGCCTCTGGATCTTTGGTGCTGGGCGATTGGTGGAATTTGACCTCAAGCAACGGCTCTTTGAACATCTGCTGCGTTTAGAACCCAGTTACTTTGCGGAGAATACCCCCGGGGATCTCATTAGCCGTGCCACCAGTGATGTGGATAATATTCGCCGTCTGGTGGGTTTTGCCCTTTTGAGTGCGGCGAACACCGTGTTTGCCTACGGTATGACCCTGCCCGTGATGTTAGCCATTCATCCGGGCTTGAGTTTGGGGGCGATCGCCGTTTATCCAGCGGTTCTTTTTATTGTCCAAACCTTTAGCGATCGCCTGCGGGCAGAGCAGCTCGATGTGCAACAAAGCCTCGCGGAACTCAGCGATCTCATTCAAGAGGACATGAGTGGCATTGCCCTGATTAAAATCTATGGCCAAGAAGCCAATGAACAACGCCAATTTGACCAGTTAAATCAAGACTTACTCCGCAATAACTTGGTCTTGGCTAAAACTCGCAACATTCTCTTTCCCCTCTTGGGGGGGATGGTCAGCTTTAGTTTGCTGATTTTGCTGTGGTTTGGCAGCCGCATGATTGCAGCCAACACAATTCAGGTGGGGGATTTTATTGCCCTGCTGCTGTACATTGAGCGGTTGATTTTCCCGACGGCACTCTTGGGCTTTACGATTACCACCTACCAACGGGGGGAAGTGAGCATTGACCGGATTGAAGCCATCTTGAGCGTGGAACCCCGCATTACCGATGCCCCAGATGCCATTGCTTTACCCCGCGATCGCGTTCAGGGACACCTGCGTTGTCAGAATCTAACTTTTACATATCCCAATCGCCGCACCCCTGCCCTCAATCAACTTAGTTTTGAAATTCAAGCGGGGGAAATGGTGGCGATCGTTGGCCCCATTGGCTGCGGCAAATCCACACTGGCCAGTGCCCTGCCTCGACTCTTGGAGATTGCCCCGAATCAGATTTTTCTGGATGGCATCGACATTACGCAGCTGCGCCTTGCTGATCTGCGGGGGGCGATCGCCTACGTGCCCCAAGAAAGCTTTCTCTTTAGCACCACAATCAAAAACAACATTCGCTACGGCGAACCCGATGCCACGGAGCTAAAGGTGATTGCCGCCGCCAGCCAAGCCCAAATTCACAATGAGATCCTCAACTTTCCTAAGCAGTACGACACCCTTGTGGGCGAGCGGGGCATTACCCTCTCTGGGGGACAGCGTCAACGAACCGCCTTAGCCCGTGCCCTACTGGTGGATGCGCCGATTTTAGTCCTTGATGATGCCCTCGCCAGCGTTGATAACCAAACCGCCAGCCAAATTTTGCAAACGCTGCGGCAGCAACAGCGCACACGCACGGTGCTCTTTATTTCCCATCAATTGTCGGCAGCGGCAACCTGCGATCGCATTCTGGTCATGGATCAAGGGCGCATTGTTCAACAGGGTACCCATGATGAACTGGTGGCAGCAGGGGGGCTATATCAATCCCTTTGGCAGCAGTATCAGTTAGAAAGCTCCCTTGGATAACTGGATCGCCTGCTGGAGAATGCCAATTTCCCATTAGAAGGGGGCAACCCTGACGGCTACCCCTAGCTTCAGTATCATTAAGAATAGACAATATCGCTAAAAGCTAAAAGGAACTACTGCCCTGGTGTTTGCGGACTGGGGGACTCGGTTGGCGTTTGGTTATCGGTACCACCGCCGCCACCACCACAGGCAACCAGCGTTGTCGAAAAGCCCACTAAAATTAACCCTAAGGCGGCGAGTTTGTAAAGAAATTTCATAGAACTCCTCACGGCAGATAATTAGGCAAGGATTGGACAGTTCTTTTCTACCAATTCTGCTCGGGGATTGGCAACTCTGTGGCAACGATTGGTCTATAGAGATTTCCCTCAAAAGTGCCACCACATCCTAGAAAGCAACTATACCCCCTATGACAACTGAGCGATTACAAAAAGTCCTTGCCCATTGGGGAGTGGCCTCGCGACGCCATGCAGAAATACTCATCCGCAGTGGTCAGGTCTTCGTGAATGGTCAGCGGGCAAAATTGGGGGACAAAGTGGATCCCACGCGCGATCGCATTGAATACAAAGGACAACCCCTGAACCCGCCCCGCCCACCCCAACGGCTCTACCTGCTGCTCCATAAGCCCAAGGGGGTTCTCTGTACCTGTCACGATCCCCAAGGGCGCACCACCGTTTTGGATCTTTTGCCGCCTAGGTATCAGCAGGTGGCCGGTCTTCATCCTGTGGGTCGCTTAGATGCCGACTCTAGCGGTGCCCTGCTGCTCACCAATGATGGGGCTTTCACCTACTATCTCAGTCATCCCCGCCATCACATCCCCAAAACCTACCGCGTTTGGGTGCAGGGACAGCCTACGGAAGGGGTCTTGCAACACTGGCGAGAGGGCGTTCCCTTGGACGGGGTGATGACACTACCCGCAGCCGTTAAGCTCCTGCGCACCGAGGGCGATCGCTCCCTCTTGGAAATCATCCTGCACGAAGGTCGCAACCGCCAGATTCGCCGTGTGGCCGATCAGCTAGGTTATCCTGTTGTTGCCTTGCAACGGATCGCGATCGGCCCAGTTCACCTCGGCAATCTTCGCCCCAGAGCCGTTCGTCCCCTCAGCCGCCGTGAATTGGCCGCCCTTGCTTATCCAGCCAACCGCGAAGGCTCAGCCTGAGAGCCAGTCATTTTGGGTGGAATATGCTGCACCGGATGATCGGGATGGGTGGCTTCCCATTCGGCAAGAAATTCCTGTGTGTCTTTGACGGGCGGTAAGGGCAACGAGCCACCGGGACCTGCCAAGGGGCGCAATCCATTCAACTCCGCTAAGATGGCTGTGCCGTTGTTAATAACCACCGCCAAAATCGGGTCAAGGGCAAAGAAGACCCCCGACAGCAGCGCACCAATATTAGGAATGGCCACGATCGCTGTATTTTGCCAGACAATTTCCATCGCCTGCTTGGCAATCCGAATCGCAAGGGTCAATCCCCGCAAGTCATCCTCCATGAGCACCACATCGGCGGTTTCACGGGCAATATCGGTTGCCCCGGCAAAGGAAATAGAGACATCGGCATAGGCAAGAGCGGCAGAGTCATTGATACCATCGCCACAGAAAGCCACGACTTTACCGCTGTCATGGAGGGCACGCACCACCTCCACTTTCTTTTCCGGGAAGGCTTCGGCGTAGATATGCTCAGGGGCAATGCCTAAGTCTTTGGCCACCGCCCGGGCAACGCGGCCAATGTCACCCGTCAGCATATGGGGAGTAATGCCTGCCCCCTTGAGTTCACGGATGACTTCAGGACTTTCATTGCGGATTGGGTCACTGTAGAGAATCACCCCAATCAAACGCCCATCCCCGGCCACATAGACAATTGACGCCCGCCCAGAATCGAGATCGGGGAAACGTTCATTGAGATCAATCAGGCAAATGTTTTCCTGCTCCATCATGCGGCGGCTGCCCACCCGCAGATCCACACCCCGCACTTTTGTGGCCACACCGAGGCCAACGCGGTATTCCCAGTCTTCACAGTCAAAGAGGGGCTGATGGGTTTCGCGAGCATGGCGGACAATGGCTTCAGCCACAGGGTGGGTGAGTCCCTGCTCGGCACTAGCGGCCATACTGAGAATGTCATCGGCACTGAAGCGCGGATCCATGACTTTAATATCCGTCACGCCAGCATGACCTTGGGTCAGGGTGCCCGTTTTATCAAAGACAATCGTGTCAATTTGCGCCAGTTTTTCAATCGCCCGGCCACTGCGAATGAGAACACCATGTTGAGCCGCATAGGTGAGCGCCGACAAAATCGTGGTAGGCACCGAGACCCGAATCCCTGTACCGAGGTCAAGGGTCAGCAGGGCGATCGCCCGATTGAGATCCCCTGAGAGTAAGCCAACACCTGTGCCAATGGCCAAGGTTGGAATGACGGCTTGGTTGGCCACCATGGCAGCATAGTTTTCAATGCGCGTGTCATGCACCGGTGCCGACTGCATTAAGTTCACAATCACACCTGCACGGGTATTGTTGCCTACTCGCTCCGCTAAGATCACCAGTTGCCCCTCGACCAGCAGCGTTGACGCAAAAACCTCCATTCCCTCGCTGCGCGTTACCGGCACCGATTCACCCGTCAGTTTGCACTGATCAATGAGACCTGTACCCCGCAGGATGATGCCGTCAACGGGAATTTGATCCCCTGGATAGACAACCACGCGATCGCCCTCCACAAGGTCTTTCACTTCAACTTCAACCTCAACCCCGTCCCGTTCCACAAAGGCGGTTTTGCCGAGGCAATCCAGCAAATCAAGGTTGGCGCGCTCCGATCCCCGTGCCGTGAGGTCGCGGATCACTTCCCCCCCCTCAATCAGACCCAGCATAAAGGAGGGGGCAAAATAGTGCCCTTGCATGGTGTGGAGGGAAATTGCCAAGCCATCGAGGAAGTCAATCGTTAACTGTTTCTCCTCTTGAATCGCTTCCCATGCTCGCCGAAACACCGGCATTGCCCCGGCAATCACCACACTGGCAATCACATAGCCGGGAATCGGTACCCCCATCAGGGAGGCCACACTCAACCCCAAGCCCAGAGCCGGTAAGCCCAAGCGTTCCCAATAGTTAATTTCGTGAGCTTCCGCCGCAGGGGTGGCCTTCTCAGTACTTAGGGCGGGAAGATCTGGATTGGCCGCCACTTGAATCGACTCAAAAATTTGCCCTTGAATCGTTGCTAGGGCTTCCCCAAAGAGCTTGGGATTATATTCCACCACAAGGGAGCGGGCAGGGGGGTTAATGCGTGCCGTTGTCACCGCGGGTAAACTGCCCACAATGTAGAGCAGCCGTGCCCCATATTCAGCATCAAAGCCCAGTCGCGGAATGCGAATCCGAAAGCGACCCCTAATCCAATGCACAACTTGATAGTGAACGGTCTCTGTGGTGATAGGGTGGGTGAGTACTTCAGACTGCGGGGAACGACTTCGGGCAATAGTGGTCATAATGGATTCCTACGAATGGTCGGGCAAGTGAAGCTGGCTAAAAGTCTTGGTAATCGTTTTCCCCCAATTGTGGATGATAGACACCAAAATTGAGTCAAATTAAACCAGTCTCAGACAAGAAAGGCAATGCAATACAGGACACTTTATAGCTTAGGTCATCCTTAAGCCATTTCAGTTTTATCGGGCATCTATCGTACAATCTAGCTGCATATTGAGGAACAAGCAGATGATGGATACGGCGATCGCAACGATTCGTGCCCGCGAAATTTTGGACTCGCGGGGGCGCCCCACGGTAGAAGCAGAAGTTGAACTGGATTGTGGCATTGTCGGACTCGCCCAAGTCCCCAGTGGTGCCTCAACGGGGAGTTTTGAAGCCCATGAACTGCGGGACGGCGATCCCAAGCGCTATGGTGGCAAAGGTGTCCTCACAGCGGTGGAAAACATTGAAACCACTATTCTCAGTGCCCTTGTGGATCTCAACGCCCTTGATCAGACAGTGATTGACCAGTGCCTCTTGGAACTGGATGGCAGTGAGAACAAATCCAACCTTGGCGCCAATGCCATTCTTGCGGTTTCCCTTGCCACGGCCAAAGCAGCTGCAGAATATCTCGGTCAACCCCTCTACCGCTATTTGGGGGGGCCGCTGGCCAATGTCCTCCCCGTGCCGATGATGAATGTGATCAACGGGGGTGCCCACGCGGCCAACAACATTGACTTTCAGGAATTCATGATCATGCCCATTGGTGCCCCTAGTTTTCGGGAGGGACTGCGCTGGGGGGCAGAGGTTTTTGCCGCTCTGAGTAAGGTGCTAGCTGATAAGGGTTTGCTGACCGGGGTGGGGGATGAAGGGGGCTTTGCGCCTAACCTCGACTCCAACCAAGCGGCCTTGGATATTTTACTTCAGGCGATTGAAACCGCAGGTTACACCCCCGGCACTGACGTTGCCCTTGCCCTCGATGTCGCCGCCAATGAATTTTATGAAGATGGCAAATATGTGTTTGATAATGCCAGCCGCACCGGCTCTGAGTTAATTCGCTACTATGAAGAATTGGTGAGCAACTATCCCATTGTCTCGATTGAGGACGGCTTGCAGGAGGAGGACTGGGATCACTGGGCACTCTTGACCGAAACCCTTGGCAGTCGTATTCAACTCGTGGGGGATGATTTGTTTGTCACCAATCCCAAACGCTTACAACGGGGGATTGACAATGGCGTGGCCAATGCCATCTTGATTAAACTCAATCAGATTGGTTCCTTGACAGAAACGCTGCAAACTATTGATCTGGCGACTCGCAAGGGCTACCGCTCGGTGATTAGCCACCGCTCTGGCGAAACCGAAGATACCACGATTGCGGATTTGGCTGTAGCTACCCGTGCGGGTCAAATTAAAACCGGTTCCCTCTGCCGCAGTGAACGGGTTGCCAAGTACAATCGCCTGTTACGCATTGAAGCGGAACTAGGGGATCAGGCAGTCTATGCGCCCACGGTGGGCTTGGGGCCGCGCTAGGTGATTCGTGCCCGCAAACGGTTTGGCCAGCATTGGCTGCGTAGTGAATCGGTTTTAGCTCAGATCATTGCAGCGGCTGAACTGCACGCGGGCGATCGCATCCTAGAAATTGGTCCCGGTCGGGGTGCCCTCACTCGCCCTCTTCTAGCCAGTGGTGCTGAGGTGGTGGCCGTTGAACTGGATCGGGATCTCTGTGGCCAATTGCAACGGCAGTTTGGCAGTGAGCGGTTCCAGTTGATTGCGGGGGATATTCTGCGGCTGGACTTAGCGCCCTTGGGGTGCAACAAAGTGGTGGCCAATATCCCCTACAACATCACAGGGCCGTTACTGGGGCATCTGCTTGGCAGTATTGCCCGACCGCATCGCCCGGCCTTTGAGCGGTTGATTCTACTGGTGCAAAAAGAAATTGGCGATCGCCTGATGGCCACCCCCGGTAGCAAGGCCTACGGTGCCCTCTCCGTACGGGTGCAATTTCTGGCCACCTGTGAGAAGGTATGTGCAGTGCCCCCCCGCGCCTTTCAGCCGCCGCCTAAGGTGGATTCTGTGGTGATCTGTCTGCGACCCCACGCGACACTGCCAAGGGTGCGATCGCCCCAATGGTTAGAAACGCTGCTGAAACAGGGGTTTGCCACTCGCCGTAAGATGCTGGCCAATGCCCTCAAGTCCCTTGTCGAACCCGATCAAGTGCGCCAAGCGCTGCTTCAGTTGGGGCGAGATGTCAATAGCCGCGCCGAAGCCCTCAGCCTCGAGGATTGGCTAGCCCTCAGTGAACTGCTACAGCAGCCCCACCAAGATCAACAAAATCCCCAACCCACCACAGGCGGCAGCGCCAATGGTTGAATAGAGCACGGCATTACTGGTGTCTTGACTCAGGCTGTCTTCTGATTTCAGGGAGACAAAGAACTTTTGTCCCTTGACGGTGGGACGTTCAATGCGTAGCGTGCCCGTTTGATCACTGGCGGTGCCCACCACCAACACCTGCCGATCCACTGGCGTGATCCATTCCTGATAGCGATAACCAATGGTATTGCCACTGCCAAAGGTGAGGCTGCCCACGTTTACTTGGAAGCTGCCAAAGCCAAAGCGGGCAGTGTTATTGGCGGGTCGAAATTCATCGAGGACTTGGACTGTTTCCATATCAGCCCCCCGCGGATCCACTTCAATCTCGCCGTAGCGATCGCGCACGCGGAAGGGAATGGTTTGGCTATTGCTGCTAATCGTGTCGGAGCGGCGTTCAGTGCGCCAGCGGGTGCGGCCTTCACTATCGGTTTCGCGCACCTGTTCTTCATACTCGCGGCTGACACACATGCGGTAATGGACGCAGGGCACCTGCTTTAACTCCGAGATCAGGGGCTGATCGACAACAATCTGACCAGAGACCTTCACATATTCCCGTAGGTTGCCACCGCCAATTTCCTGCGCCACCTGCTGTTGGAGCTGATGGAGATCCGCCGTGGTGGATGGCGTGGCTAGCTTAAGACTACGCAGCTTCAGGCGATAGTGGCGCTGTACAAAAAAGAGGGCAATCGCCGCAATTAGCAAAAGGCCACCAAAAATGCCCATCGGAGACTCCGCAACAGTAGCGCCGCCAATCCCTAGTTTAGCGATGGGTAGCCCATTATGTTATGGGGCGATCGCCCGCCCTTCGGGGTCTTCAAGGACAAAGCCAGCATCGGCAATCATTTGCCAGTCTTGGTGGGGGGCTTGGCCGGGGGTCGTTAGATAATCGCCGACAAAAATGGAGTTGGCAGCATAGAGGCCAAGGGGTTGCAGCGATCGCAGATGCACTTCGCGGCCACCAGCAATGCGGATCTCTTGGCGCGGCAAAAGCAGACGAAAGAGCACGAGAATGCGTAAACAGTGGCGCGGATTGAGGTTGTGCTGTGTCCCAAGGGGTGTCCCCGGAATGGGAATCAGAAAATTCACTGGTACACTGGTCACCTGACGCTGCCGCAGGGAAAGGGCAAGATCAATGACATCGTCATCGGATTCCCCCATACCCAAAATGCCGCCAGAGCAAGTTGTAATTCCAGCGGCTTGGATATTGGCCAAGGTCTGGTCGCGATCGCTAAAGGTGTGAGTGGTGCAAATTTCGCCGTGGAAGTTTTCCGAGGTATTTAGGTTGTGATTGACGCGATCGACGCCTGCTGCCGCTAGCCGTGCCGTTTGCTCAGCGGTGAGTAAGCCCAAGCAGGCACAGATTTTCAGGGGATAGCGCTCCTTAACTGCCCGAATAGCAGCAAGTACCTGCTCAAAGACCTTCTCATTGGGCGATCGCCCGGAAATGACCATGCAAAAGGTACCAGCCTTGAGTTGGGCAGCGCGATCGGCCGCAGCAAGAATTTTTTCCTGCGAGAGCAGGGGATACTTTTCAATCTCAGCCGTGGAGATTTTTGATTGTGAGCAGTAGTGGCAATCCTCTGGACAGAGACCACTTTGGGCATTGAGCAGATAGTGCAGCCGTACCCGATTCCCCCAGTAGTGGTAGCGCACCCGATAGGCCGCCGCCAGTTGATTCAGGAGTTCAGTATCCGCGGCTTGTAACACCGCCTGCGCTTGATCGCGGCTGAGGCATTCATCGGCAAGGGCTAAATCGGCAAGGTGCTGCCAATCGGTCGTCAATACTGTGTTCATGGTTTTTTCTTAGCTACGGAGGGTCACGGCGTATTTTTCCACAAGGCTGTCGCGAATGCGCTGATGTAATTCATTCACCTCGGCCTCGGTGAGGGTGCGATCGCTGGCGCGGTAGGTGAGGCGAAAGGCCAAACTGCGCTGACCTTCGGGAACACCAGTGCCACTGTACTCATCAAAAACCTCGACACTCTCAAGGAGGGAGTCGCGCCCGCCTGCAGCTTTCCAAATGGTGCGGCTGAGTTCTGCCACAGTGAGATCCGCCGGCGCAAAAAAGGCGAGGTCGCGATCGCTGGCGGGATAAGTTGAAAAGGGCTGAAAGATAATCTGGCGATAGCGTTCCTCAAGGCGGCTCAGGAATACCTCCAGATCCAGTTCAAAGACATACACCGCCGCCGGCAGGTCGAGGGTCGCCGCATACTGCGGGTGTAACTGGCCAAAAATACCGAGCCGCTCTCCATTCAAACAAAGGGCCGCCGTCCGCCCCGGATGCAAGCGTTCGTCTTGGCGATCGCTCTGATATTCCACATGCAAACCAAACCGCTGAAAGACACTCTCGAGAATCCCCTTGGCTTCATACCATGTGAGGGGTTGGGCTTGCTGTGAGCGGCGTACCCATTTCCCCTGCCACGGATCGCCACCGATGATGCCTCCAAGGCGATCGCTTTCCCAGAGACCCTCTTCATCTTGACCAAAAACACGGCCAATTTCAAAACCATTGAGGGGCGGATTCCCCTGTTCTTGGTTGTAGCGGAAGGCCTGTACTAGACCCGTAATTAGATCCGTACGCAGCGACGAAAACTCCGCCACTAGCGGATTCACAACGGTGACTTGGTTGGGCTGACCACCTTTTACCCAAGAATAGTGCATCAATTCCGTCAGACCCGCCCCGCGAAAGGCCGCCCGTAGCTCCCGCAGTAGGGTGAGTTCCAGCGGTAGTGCTCCCAACTCCGATTGAGCGGGCAAGGTTTCCTCAAAGCGGTCGTAACCGTAGAGCCGCGCAATCTCCTCAATCAGATCCACCTCTCGCTCAATATCCCGGAAGCGGTAAGGGGGCACCGTCACCGACCACACCACTAACTCGTCCTCAAAGGTTTCTTGACGGCTGAGGTGAAAGCCTAGGTGGCTGAGTAGCTCTTCAACGGTCTCTGCGTCCAAATAGGTGAGTTCCTCGCTCTCCGCTTCATCAGCAACCACGGCCCCCAAGAGCCGGTGCACTTGTTCCAGCCGCAGGGTGAGGGTACGTTCGAGGGGCGGACGCTGATCCGCTAGTGTAGTGTAGGTCACTGTCCCTTGGGCAATCTCGGTCAATAGGGCGATCGCTTCAGCGGTGGCCGCCTCTAGTTCTGCGGGGTTCACCCCCCGTTCATAGCGAGCCGAAGCTTCCGTGCGTAATCCTTGGGCGCGAGCCGATCGCCGAATCACTGGACTGGCAAAGAGTGCCGCCTCAAGGAAGACATTCTGCGTACCCTCGTAAACTTCAGTCTCTTCGCCCCCCATTACTCCGGCAAGGGCAACGGGCACATCCCCGGCGGTAATCAGGAGATTGTCGGCACTCAGCACCCGCTGCTCACCATCGAGGGTTTTCAGGGTTTCCCCGGCCTTGGCAAAACGCACGCCGACACTCACTGGGGTTTGGGTAGCAACCCCTTGCAACCGATCCCAATCAAAGGCATGGAGGGGCTGACCCCACTTCAGCAGGATGTAGTTGGTGATATCCACCACATTATTGATGGCACGCAAACCGGCAGCCTCTAAGCGTTGCTGGAGCCAAGGGGGCGAAGGGGCAATCTGGACATTGGTGATCAGTGTGCCACAGTAGGCAGGGCAGGCTTGGGGATCAGCGATCGCCAGCTGTACAGGCACCTTAGCACGAGACTTTTTGGGGGCGATCGCCTTTGGGGCGGGTAGCGTCAGGGGAGCACCAGTAAGTGCGGCCACTTCACGGGCAATGCCTACCATACTCAGGGCATCCGCACGGTTGGCAGTTGAGGTCAGGTGCAAAATCACATCATCCAAGCCGAGGAGAGGACGTACATCTTCCCCGACGGTTACTGCATCAGCGAATGTGTGAATGCCCTCAGACGCTTTGGTTAGCCCCAACTCAGCAAGGGAGCAAATCATCCCCTCAGATTTCACGCCCCGCAGTTTTGCCGGTCGAATTTTCAGATCAATTTTGGCCAGATATGCCCCCGGTAGTGCCACAGGTACATACAAGCCTGCGGCGGCATTGGGTGCCCCACAGACAATCGTGCGGGGTTCCCCTTGACCCACATCCACTTGGCAGACCCGTAATTTTTGGGCATTGGGATGGGGTTCACAGGCCAAAATATGACCCACCACAACCCCTTCCGCCCATGTGCGCCGATCTTCAATTTCTTCGACTTCAAACCCCGCCATCGTCAGGCGATCGGCCAAAGTCATCACATCGAGATCAACAGCCACTAATTCCCGTAGCCAGCGAAGGGAAACCCGCATGGAATCCTCAACAAAACGTCATACTTTGCCATTCTTCTTCAGCCTACCAAAATTCGCCGCAGTGCTCCGCCTATACCGCAAAGCGGTTAGGTGGTAGTGAGGTGATAGGCGACCATAGGGAGCAGTCACTCAATCTCAGCTTGTTGCTGGATATATTGAGCTAGCACCGAACATCGAGCGCGACTAATAGCTATAATCCACTCATGCTCACCCTGACGTACGAGTACAAACTAAAACTAACCCAGCAGCAGGCCAAGCGGATCGACCACGATCTAGAAGTGTGTCGCCAAGTGCGGATGCCCCTTACCCCAGCTTCAACGTGCAGTGCCAACGATTGACTCAAGCAAGGCAGACCAACCCTAATTTAGCGTCGGTTAACGCCCAAGCATTGCAGCAAGTCTTGAAGCGGGTGGTTGGCCTCGATGTTGGCCTAGAATACTTTCTCTCCACCTCGAACGGACTTCAACTAGCACGACCTAGGTTTTTCGTAGAGATGCAACACAAGCTTCAATTGCTGCAACGCAGGCTGAAGCGGAAACAGATTGGGTCAGCCAACTGGAAGAAGATTCAACGCAAGGTGGCGAAGCTGCATGAACAGATTGCCCGCACCCGCAGGGACTTTCACTTCAAGGTCGCTCACCAGCTTTGCGACGGGGCTGATGTGATTGTGGTGGAGGATTTGAATCTGATTGGCCTCAGTCGTGGGACGCTGGGCAAGCGCATGCTGGATGCGGGTCATGGGCCATTCCTGAACTCGGTGTTGCCTTGGGTGGCCTGCAAGCGTGGCAAGGTGGTTGTCAAGGAGAAAGCAGCGGGCACCTCTCAAGCGTGTCCCAACTGTGGCGAAGCAGTCTGCAAAACGCTATCAATCCGTTAGCATGAGTGCCCCTGTGGCTGTTCAATGCCTAGGGATATTGCCGCTGCATTCGTGTTGCGGAATCGATTGATAGGCGGTGGGGCGCACCGTCTTGAAAATGCCCCTGGAGAGGTTCTGGCGGGGATGACTTTCGGGTCATCTAGTCAAGACTCTGTGAACGGGGAATCTCCTGCTATACGCCTAGCGTTAGCGGGATGAGCGTCAATGTCCTGTGATGGCATTACACAAGTGTAAGTCGGTATGAAGCAAGGATTTCAAGAACGATCGCCGATGCCAAGGGGTCAGGCCGTACTGATCAAGGGCTTGACGGTGTTGGGGGGTGCCGTAGCCCACATTGCGTTCCCAGCCATACTGGGGATAACGCCGAGCTAAGCGTGCCATGAAGCGATCGCGCCGTACCTTGGCAATAATCGAGGCACAGGCAATACTATAGCTGTGGCGATCGCCCCCAATAATGGCCGTTACCTTTTCAAAGGGCGCTGTTTTTGTTAGTTTGCCGTCAATCAGGGCATGATCCCAAGGGGCAACCCGCGCTAGGGCACGCGCCATGGCTCGATAGGTAGCTTGCAGGATATTCACCTGATCAATTTCCGCCACACTGGCACTACCAATGCCAATGGCGATCGCTTGGTTATAAATCTGCCCAAAGAGGCGCGATCGCTGGCGGGCACTCAACTGTTTGGAGTCGCGCACCTCTGGAAGAGGCACACAGTCTACTGGTAAAATTACGGCTGCTGCCACCACTGGCCCCGCCAAACAACCCCGACCCACCTCATCCACACCGACCACGCGACAATAGCCCTGTTGCCAGTAGGCTTGCTCATAGATCAGGCTGGGCGGTTCCATGCTTAATGGCCAATCCCCACATAGCGGAAGCCGAGTGACTCTAGCCCCTTGCGATCCAAGAAGTTGCGGCCATCAATGATCACGGGTTGGTGCATCACCTTGGCCAGTTCCCCATAATCCACCTCTTGGAACTGTGGCCAGTCGGTCACCAGCACCAAAGCATCACAGCCATCGGCGAGGTGCAGCAGATCCGTTTCCACAATCACATGGGAGAGACCCGATCGCAGACCCGACTGGGACACGAGGGGGTCATAGGCCTTGACCTTGGCACCCAAGCGATACAGTTCCTCGATCAAATTGAGCGCAGGGGCATCCCGCAGATCATCGGTGTTGGGCTTAAACGTTAACCCCAAAAGGCCAATGGTTTTACCCTTGAGGATTTTTAGCACCTGTTGTAGTTTTTCAATGACAATAAAGCGTTGCCGCTGGTTGACTTGAACGGCTGCTTTGAGCAACTGGGCATCGTAGCCGTAGTCTTCCGCCGTGTGGATGAGCGCCGAAACATCCTTGGGAAAACAGGAACCACCCCAGCCCAAGCCCGCTTGCAGAAATTTCTCGCCAATGCGGGAATCTAGGCCAATCCCCTTGGCCACTTGAACCACATCCGCCCCCACGCGATCGCAAATATTGGCAATTTCGTTGATAAAGCTGATTTTAGTGGCCAAAAAAGCATTGGCAGCGTACTTAATCATTTCCGCCGAACTGAGATCCGTCACCAACACCGGCACGGGGGGCAAGGTGGGATCAGCCGCATACTTACGTTCAATGATCGGCGCATAGAGTTCCTGCATGATTTGAATCGCTTTGCGGCTACTACTACCCAAGACAATGCGATCGGGATTAAACGTGTCATAGACCGCTGAACCTTCCCGCAGAAATTCAGGGTTGCTGACCACATCAAAATCCAACGGCGGATGGGTCGCCCCCCCTTTAATGGCATCCGCTAGATCCGGTTCGCGCTCCACCACACCATCGAGAATAATCATTCGCACCCAGTCTCCTGAGCCAATCGGCACTGTGGATTTGTTGACAATGACTTTGTACCCCAAATGCAAATGGGCACCAATACCGCGGGCAACCGCTTCCACATAGCGGGTATCGGTTTCACCATTGGGTAAGGCGGGTGTACCGACGGCGATAAAGAGCACGTCACCAAACTCCACCCCAGCGCCAAGATCACTACTGAAGCGAATGTGGCCACTGGCAATGCACCCACGGAGTAACTCCGTCAGACCGGGTTCATAAATGGGGGATTCCCCCTGTTGCAGCAGCTTAACTTTATCAATGTTGTTGTCAATGCAAATCACCTCATGGCCGATATGTGCCAAGCACACTCCCGTCACCAAGCCCACATAACCGGTGCCAATCACACATACCCGCATTCCCTGTGGCCTCCCTAAACTTCCACCATCATAGGCGTATAGGGCACGCCCAACCGCTCGGCAAAGTCAGGAATTGTGCGCTGTAATCCCTCGAGGAGGGGGACGGTCGGTTGCCAGCCCAACACCGTGCGAGCAAGGGTAATGTCAGGACGACGGCGCTGGGGGTCATCACTGGGCAGGGGCTTAAACTGAATTTCCACCCCCGGATTAATCAGGGCTTGGATTTTTTGGGCTAGCTCCAGCACGGTGTATTCATCAGGGTTGCCCAGATTCACAGGGCCAATGTGATCGCTATTCATCAGCCGAATTAACCCTTCCACCAAGTCGCTGACATAGCAAAAACTGCGGGTTTGGGAGCCGTCGCCATAAACGGTGAGGGGAATGCCCTGCAAGGCTTGAACAATAAAATTGCTGACTACGCGGCCATCGTTGACTTGCATTTTGGGGCCATAGGTATTAAAAATCCGTGCCACTCGCACATCGACATTGTTTTGGCGGTGGTAGTCAAAGGTGAGGGTCTCTGCCACCCGCTTGCCTTCGTCGTAACAGGAGCGGATACCAATGGGGTTGACATTCCCCCAGTAGGACTCAGATTGGGGATGCACCAGCGGGTCACCATAGACTTCTGAGGTGGAAGCAAGGAGAAACCGTGCCTTTACACGTTTGGCCAACCCCAGCATGTGGAGGGTACCCATGACATTGGTTTTAATCGTTTTGACGGGGTTGTATTGGTAGTGAACTGGCGAGGCGGGGCAGGCCAAGTGATAGATTTGATCCACCTCAAGGCGAATCGGATCGGTGACATCATGGCGGATCAGTTCAAAATTGGGGTGACCCATCCAGCGCAGAATGTTGCGCTTTGTACCAGTGAAGTAGTTGTCTAAGCAAATGACCTCATGACCCGCTTCCATCAGCCGATCAACTAGATGGGAACCAATAAACCCAGCACCGCCAGTAACCAGAATACGCATTGTGTTGCCTAAATAGAGTTACGCTATTCCTTTGCCTCAGATTAGCACGAGTTCATAGGAAGCCAGTAATGTCTCATTCCAGTTCGCGATCGCTCCCCCTTAGCCGCCAAATTGAAGGGGGCGGCCGCGCACAGCGGTATTCACCCGCCCTTGGCTAAAAACAATCTCACCATTGACAAAGGTGTAAACTGGCCACCCCGTCAATGACCAGCCCTCAAAGGGACTCCAGCCACACTTGGTGAGCAGTTCCTCGCGGCGCACTGGGCGATAGGTCTGCAAATCCACGAGCACCAGATCCGCATCGTCACCGGGGGCAATTTTGCCTTTATTGGGAATGTCGTAGGCCGCAGCAACGGCAGTGGACATCCAACGCACCACTTGGGGCACCGTACAGCGACCGGCCATTGCTTGGGTCAACATCAGGGGCAAAGAGGTTTCCACCCCCGGCATACCCGAAGGGCTTTGGGGATAGGGCTGCGCCTTTTCCTCTAGGGTGTGGGGAGCATGATCGGTGGCAATAAAGTCAATCACCCCATCCAATAGTCCCTGCCAGAGTTTTTCATTATCTCCTGCGGTGCGTAGGGGCGGGTTCATTTGGGCAAGGGAGCCAATGTTGGCATAGGCCTCTGTGGTCAGCAATAGGTGCTGGGGGGTAACTTCCACCGTTATCCAAGGAAGCTTGTGCTCGCGCAGAAAGTCCACTTCAATTCCTGTAGACAGATGGAGAATGTGCAGGCGGCGTTCGTATTTACGGGAGAGCTTCACTGCTAACTGGGTGGCGTTGAGGGCAGCAATCTCGTCTTGAATTTGCGAGTGTACGGCCACATCGCTAATGCCAGCAAATTGTTCGCGACGGGCACGGACTCGCCCTTGATCTTCGGCATGGACAGCAATGAGGCGTCTGCCCTCACTAAAGATACGGTCTAAAATTGGCTCCTCATCCACCAAAAGGGGGCCGTGCATTGACCCCATGAAAATCTTGATGCCACAGACGGGCTGGACGCTGTTGAGGACGGCAAGGTTATCCTTAGTGGCGCCAATGAAAAAGCCATAATTAACAACACATTTGGCGGCAGCACGGGCGAGTTTATCGTCGAGGCTGGCCTGATCAATGGTCAGTGGCCGAGTATTGGGCATTTCTAAAAAACTGGTGACCCCCCCCTTGGCACAGGCACAACTGGCAGTAAATAGATCCTCTTTGTGCTCTAAGCCCGGTTCACGAAAATGGACTTGGGGGTCGATCACACCGGGCAAGAGAGTGAGACCAGTCGCATCAATAACCGTATCCTCTGGGTGGACGGTGACAGTTTCTGCGACTTCGGTGATGCGATCGCCCTCAAGGCGTACCTGTTGTTGTCGCAGCTCTCCCTCTGGGGTACAAATCACCGCATTTTGGATTGCGATCGCCACCCTGTTCTCCTTCAAAATTGGCTCTCTCCCTTGATCCTACTGACATCTGAGACCCAAAGACAGGCGGTATAAACTATAAACATCTGTAATACCTGTGGTGATAAAAATTTGCCCCAGATCTATCTTCGTAACGGAAATAAAACCCTTATACTGTAGAGCGTGTCTGTAGGTGGGGCGCGATCGAATCGCTATGGAATCTGGTATTGACTTACAGGGGCAGTTTATTCGTGCGTTGGAATCCCTTGGCCTCTCCCATGATCTGGCCAAGTTGCTATGGTTACCCCTGCCAATGTTAATGATGCTCATTGTGGCCACCGTGGGCGTACTGGTGGCCGTTTGGCTAGAACGGAAAATTTCTGCCGCTGTGCAACAGCGTATTGGCCCTGAATACATTGGTCCATTGGGGATTTTGGCACCCTTAGCCGACGGCCTAAAACTCATTTTTAAGGAAGATGTTCTCCCCGCGAATACCGATCGCTGGCTGTTTACCCTTGGGCCGGCGGTGGTCGTGATTCCCGTCTTTTTGTCCTATATTATTGTCCCCTTTGGCCAAAACCTACTGATCTCCAACTTGGCGATGGGGGTCTTTCTCTGGATTGCCCTCTCCAGTATTGCGCCCATTGGCCTGCTGATGTCGGGCTATGCCTCCAACAACAAATACTCCCTACTGGGGGGACTGCGGGCAGCGGCACAATCCATTAGCTATGAAATTCCCCTTGCCTTGGCGGTGTTGGCAGTGGCCATGATGTCCAATGGCTTGGGTACGGTGGAAATTGTCGAGCAGCAGTCGGAGTATGGCATCCTGAGTTGGAATGTCTGGCGGCAGCCCATCGGCTTTTTGATCTTTTGGATTGCAGCTCTGGCAGAGTGTGAGCGCCTCCCCTTTGATTTGCCGGAAGCCGAGGAAGAACTCGTGGCTGGTTACCAAACAGAGTACGCTGGCATGAAGTTTGCCCTCTTTTACCTCGGTGCCTACGTTAATCTTGTGCTTTCGGCACTCTTGGTCAGTGTTCTTTACTTTGGGGGTTGGAGCTTTCCCATTCCCCTAGAAACCATTGCTAATCTTCTTGGGGTGAGTGAGAGCAATCCCTTTTTGCAGATTGCCTTTGCGGTGCTGGGCATCACGATGACCCTAATTAAGGCCTACTTCTTTGTCTTTTTGGCGATTCTGCTGCGCTGGACTGTGCCCCGTGTGCGCATTGACCAACTCCTAGACCTTGGTTGGAAATTCCTATTACCCGTGGGTCTAGTGAACTTGCTGCTGACCGCTGGCTTAAAGCTCGCCTTTCCCGTAGCCTTTGGCGGTTAAGAAACTCCCCATTTCCATGAGGTGACACCATGAAATTCCTCCATCAGATTACCAACTATGCCAAAGAGGCAGTGCAGTCCGCTAAGTACATTGGTCAAGGCCTCTCCGTGACCTTTGATCACATGCGGCGGCGGCCGGTGACGGTGCAATATCCCTACGAAAAACTCATTCCTTCGGAACGGTTTCGGGGACGGATTCACTTTGAGTTTGACAAGTGCATTGCCTGTGAAGTGTGTGTGCGCGTCTGCCCGATTAACCTGCCGGTGGTGGATTGGGTCTTCAACAAAGAGATCAAGAAGAAAGAACTGAAGCACTACAGCATTGACTTTGGTGTGTGCATCTTCTGTGCCAACTGTGTGGAATACTGCCCCACCAATTGCCTCTCGGTAACAGAGGAGTACGAACTGGCCACCTATGATCGCCATGAGCTGAACTACGACAGTGTGGCAATGGGACGCATTCCCTATAAAGTGACCCAAGATCCGATGGTGACCCCGATCCGCGAGTTTGCCTACCTGCCGGCGGGGGTAATGTCTGGTCATGATTTGCCTGCGGGTGCCCAACGGGCGGGAGAGCGTCCAGAGGCGATCGCCAACACTGCTGAATCATCTGAGAACTAGGAGTTGTTGCTGTGGACTTAGCCACCCTGACCCAAACGATGACCTTCTTTGCCCTTGCCGCTGCAGTGATTGTTGCTGCCCTTGGCGTTGTGCTCCTGAACAATGTTGTCTATTCTGCCTTCTTGCTGGGGGGCGTGTTTCTGAGCATCTCTGGGCTGTATATCCTCATGAATGCTGACTTTGTCTCAGCGGCACAAATTCTCATCTATGTCGGCGCGGTGAACGTTCTCATCCTCTTTGCCATCATGCTGGTCAACAAGCGCGAGGCCTATACCCCAGTGCCGGGGCGTTGGCTGCGTCAGGGGGGTGCCGCAGTAGTCTCCCTTGGCGTCTTTGCCCTGCTGACAAAAATGATTTTGCAAACCCCTTGGCAACTCAGTTCCCTGCCGCCCACGATTGACAGCATCACAACGATTGGCCAGCACTTTTTTAGTGACTTTCTTCTGCCCTTTGAGTTGGCCTCAGTCTTGCTGTTGATGGCCTTGATTGGCGCAGTGGTTCTCGCCCGCCGCGAACTGGTCTTGGAACCTGAACCCATCTTAGGGGAAGAGGTGGTACCCCCCTTGGAGTTGCCGGAACGTCCCCGTGAACCTGTAGCCTTGTCTGAAAAATAGGGGAAGACGATGCAGTTAACCTATGTTTTGATCTTGGCAGCACTGCTGTTTTGTATTGGCATCTATGGCCTCGTCACCAGTCGCAATGCTGTGCGTGTGCTCATGTCCATTGAGTTGCTTTTGAATGCTGTCAACCTCAACTTGATTGGGTTTGCCAACTATCTGGATGGCCAGCAAATCAAAGGGCAAGTCTTTGCCGTGTTTGTGATTACGGTAGCAGCCGCCGAAGCAGCCGTGGGTTTAGCCATTATTTTGGCCATCTATCGCAACCGTGACACTGTTGACATGGAGAAATTCAACCTCCTGAAGTGGTAGACTAGAAATTGGAACTTGCTTCCCTCAATTGCCGTCTACTTTCAAGAACCAGTGTCAGCAAAAGGGCAATCACCTATGACAGTGCGTCTTGGTAAATCGGTCACTTATCTGTCGTTAATGGCATTGGGGGCAGCCGCTGCAATGTTTGCCACCCACCTGATGCCAGCGTCATCGCCCTTGGTGACCCCCAGCTTGGCGCAGTTACCGGCACCGCTACCAGCGGGAAATGACATTAACTTTATTGCCCGTGCTGTTGACCAAGTCGGCCCGGCGGTGGTGCGGATTGATGCTTCCCGTACGGTGCAGACCCGTGTGCCCGCCATCTTTAACGATCCTTTCTTTCAGGAATTTTTTGGGCCAATGATGCCCCCCCGCAGCCGTGAAGAACGGGGTCTTGGGTCTGGCTTTATCATTAGCAGTGATGGCTTGATCCTCACCAATGCCCATGTGGTGGATGGTGCTAACCGGGTGCGAGTAACCCTCAAGGATGGCCGCACGTTTGAGGGGCAGGTTTTGGGTCAAGACCGTCTGACGGATGTGGCCGTAGTCAAGGTGAATGCCAACAATTTACCGGTGGTGCGCCTTGGCAATTCTGATCATTTACGTCCCGGTGAGTGGGCGATCGCCATCGGCAATCCCTTGGGTCTCGATAATACGGTGACTGCGGGCATCATTAGTGCGACGGGACGTTCCAGCGGTGATATTGGCGTGCCCGATAAGCGGGTGGGCTTCATTCAAACCGATGCGGCCATTAACCCTGGCAACTCTGGTGGCCCCCTGTTGAATCAACGGGGAGAAGTCATTGGCATGAATACCGCGATTATTGGTGGTGCCCAGGGCTTGGGATTTGCCATTCCCATCAACACGGCTCAACGAATTGCCAACCAACTGATTGCCAACGGTCGCGTCGATCACCCCTTCTTGGGTATTCGCATGGCCAATCTCACCCCTGAGGTGCAGCAACGTCTCAACGCCAATCCCAATAGTCCCGTCCGCGTCCAAGAAAGTTCGGGGGTTTTGATTTTTCAAGTCCTGCCTAACTCGCCAGCCGCCCGCGCAGGTCTGCAACCCGGCGATGTGATCCGTCGTATCAATGGCCAAAACATCACCAAAGCGGATCAAGTGCAGCAAATGGTGGAAAGCACAGGCATTGGTCGCACCATGGAACTGGAAGTGCGCCGTAGGGGTCAAACGGTGACCGTGGCCGTGCAGCCGGCTCCCCTCCCTGCCCAAGCTAGTCGCTAACGTGCTGACGGCCGTTCTGATCATTCCAACGGGTATTGGGGCTGCCATTGGTGGCTATGCGGGTGATGCGATTCCCGTTGTTCGTGCTTTGGCGCAGGTGTGCGATCGCCTGATTACCCATCCTAACGTTCTCAATGGGGCGATGCTCTATTGGCCGCTGCCCAATGTTTGGTATGTGGAAGGCTATGCCCTTGATGAATTTGCGGTTGGCCGTTGGGGATTGCTGCCACCGCGTCCAAATCGTATTGGCCTGTTACTGGATGCGGCGATTGAAGGGGATCTGCAACTTCGTCAGCGTCAAGCAGCGGCGGCCTGTTCTGCCACCTTGGGTCTAATGATGACTGAACCTGTGATTACAGATGAACCCTTGGGCGTGCAGTTGCAAACCGCTGCCTCGGGGGCAACCTGGGGGACTCTGGCGAACCCCGCTAGTTTATTGCGGGCGGCAGAAAAGCTGATTCAAGTGGCTCAGGCAGAGGCGATCGCGATTGTCACCCGCTTTCCGGATGATCCGGGCACAGACGCATTGCACCACTATCGCAGTGGCCAAGGTGTCGATCCCCTCGCCGGGGCAGAAGCGGTCATTAGTCATTTGGTTGTCCAGCACTTTCAGCTTCCGGCAGCCCATGCCCCCGCCCTGCAACCATTGCCCCTAGAGGAGACTGTGCACCCCCGTGCCCTTGCCGAAGAAATTGGTTATACCTTTTTGCCGTCCGTGTTGGTGGGGTTGAGTCGTGCTCCCCGCTATAGCCCAACTGCCCCGCAGGCGCTGTGGCGACAGGAGGTGAATGCGGTGATTGTACCCGCCACTGCCCTTGGTGGACGGGGAATTCTGGCCTTGGCTCAGCAGGGCGTCCCCATCCTAACGGTGACTAACAATACCACAACCCTTAATGTTACAGCTGTCGATTTGGGGATAGAGACAATCCCTTGCCAGTCCTATGCCGAGGCCATTGGCGTGTTGAGTGCGATGAAGGCGGGCGTGTCTTGGCAAACGGTTACACTGGCAACCTGAAAAAATTTTTGCTTCTATCCCCATCGTCAAGTGGAACAGGTGTCCTTTGAACCCTATGAGGTGTTGGTGAATAGTCATCACCTGCATCGGGTCTATCTGAATGAATTGGGGTCACTTGAGACATTGCCATTGAGCCTAGCGCTGATGCAACTCACTGTGTTACCCGAAGCAAAAATGCCGACAGCAGCACGGTTGTTGGCAGAGCGAACTCGCACAGAGGCAGTGCCAAGGCCAAAAGTCATAATAGAGTTATATGGCTATTCCAATCACTGGAACGGTGGTCGGGGTGCCCCTGCTGGACAAGTGATGCTCTGAAATGTGGAAACGCGGCAAGTGGTGGGCACATGGCCTGCACGGCTGGAAAATCGCTACTATTGGGTCGTGCAACCCGAAATTGTGGTAGCGCCGGGGCGGTATGCAGTGTTGACCTCCAGCCCGCAAACGTGGTCTTATAATGCGACTTCCAAAAATGCTGGCATGACTTGGATTGAAGGGTACCCAATGCCTCGCTAGTGTCAAAGTTGGAGAAAGTGTTGGCAGGGGGGCGATCGCGAGTCGCAGGGCGAGGCTTTAGACCCAATTCTTTGGTAAGCTAAAGAATGCTTTCTAAAACCGTGCTAAAACCTCCTATGGCTGCATCCGTAAGCTTTGACCTCGACGCCCTGAACCAACGCTTTGAGGGGGCACATCCCCGTGAAATTCTAGCGTGGGCAGTGGCTGAAATTCCCCAAGGGCTGGTGCAGACCAGTGCCTTTAATGTCGATGACATGATGATTACGGATTTGCTCTACCGTGATCTACGCCCCAATCCGCCGGTGCCTGTTCTCTTTTTGGATACGCTGCATCACTTTCCAGAAACCCTTGAATTTGTGCAGCAGGCCAAGGAAAAATATGGTCTGGATTTGCGCACCTACAAAACCCCCGATGTGGACAGTCGTGAGGCCTTTGCTGCTCGCTATGGCGACAAGCTTTGGGAAACCAATGTTGAGCAGTTTCACCATCTCACTAAAATTGAACCACTGCAACGGGGCTTAGCAGAACTCAATACGGTGGCTTGGATTACGGGACGGCGTCGCGATCAGGCGGTTACCCGCGCCAATATGCCCTACGTGGAACTGGACAAGCAGGGTCGTCTGAAAATTAATCCCCTCGCTGCTTGGACACGCAAACAAACATGGGCCTACGTGATGGAGCACGGAGTAATTTACAATCCCCTCCACGATCGCGGCTATGCCAGCATTGGCGATGAACCCCTCACTACCCCTGTAGCCGAAGGGGAAGACGAACGGGCAGGTCGCTGGCGTGGCATGGGCAAAACCGAGTGCGGCATCCACATCTAAGCCCATGTACTTTCAGGACGTTATTGCCACACTGCACCAGTTTTGGGCGGCTCAGGGATGCCTGATTGCCCAGCCCTACGACGTGGAAAAGGGCGCCGGTACCAAAAGCCCCCATACCTTTTTGCGTGCCCTCGGCCCTGAGCCTTGGGCAGTGGCCTATGTCGAACCCTGTCGCCGACCCGGAGATGGCCGCTATGGCGAGAATCCCAACCGCTATCAGTACTACTACCAGTACCAAGTGCTGATTAAGCCGTCCCCTGAGAATATCCAAGAGATCTATTTGGAGTCGCTACGCGCCCTTGGCATTCGCCCCCAAGAGCATGACATTCGCTTTGTCGAAGACAACTGGGAGGATGCGGCCGTTGGCGCGTGGGGTGTGGGCTGGGAGGTCTGGCTCGATGGTATGGAGGTGACGCAGTTTACCTATTTCCAGCAGTGTGGTGGCTTAGATTGTCGGCCAGTCTCCATTGAGATTACCTATGGCTTGGAACGGTTGACCATGTACCTCCAGGAGGTGGATGCGATCGCCAGTATCCGTTGGAATCCCACGCTCACCTATGGCGATGTCCATTTGCAAGGGGAAATTGAACAGTCCACCTACAACTTCGAGGCCTCAGATCCGGAACGATTGTTCACCCTTTTTAGTCTCTACCAGCAGGAGGCGGAGCAGCTTCTGGAAAAGCAGTTGGTACTACCCAGCTTGGATTATGTGCTCAAGTGTTCCCACACCTTTAACCTGCTGGATGCCCGTGGTGTGATTTCGGTGGCAGAGCGCACTCGCTATATCGGTCGCATTCGTGGACTGGCACGGCGCGTCGCCCAAGCCTATGTCCAACAACGGGAAGCCCTAGGATTTCCACTGCTGAAGGAGCCAACGCCGATCGCCCCCTAAGTCACCATCACTCAAGGAGTATCCATGGGACGGCAGTGGTACCTGTCGGTGGTCTTGGCCTTGTTTGCAGCATCGGCAACGCTAGCAGCGGATGTGCCACGCTTTCTCAGTCCTAGCAAGTTTTGGGGGCAGTTGGTCTCTCAAGTCAAACCCTTGAAGCCCGAAAAAGTGGTGGCGCTGACCTTTGATGATGGCCCTTGGGGAACCTCAACCCGCCAAGTGCTGCAAATTCTCAAGGAGGAGGAGGTCAAAGCCACATTTTTTGTGATTGGTAAGCACGCCCTCATGTACCCCGATATCATTGCTGACATTGTCAAAGCCGGTCATGCCGTTGGCAACCATAGTTGGAGTCATCCCTATCAGCCCGTTGGTCCTGAAGTCGCCAAGCAAGAAATTGAAAACACCTCTGCGCTCATTGCCAAGCAAAGCCAAGCGCAAACGCGCCTGTTTCGGCCACCGGGGGGCAATCTGACCACGGGGCTAGTGGATTATGCCAAGTCGAAAAACTACGCCATCATCCTGTGGTCGGTGGATACCCACGACACCCGCCCCAACACCACAGCAGCGGACATTGTTGAGCGCACCCTCAAGGAAGTGAAACCGGGTAGTATTATTTTGCTTCACGATGGCGGCGGCGATCGCGCCACTACCCGCAAAGCTCTCCCCACGCTGATTCGTCGCCTGCGGCAAAAAGGTTATCGCTTTGTCACTGTGCCGGAACTGCTGCAACTGGCAGTTAAAGCCCCCACGCCGAAGCCTCAACCTACAATCACTCCGACACCCACACCAACACCCACCCCGGAACCCAGTCCAAGCCCACTTCCCACCCCAGAAAGCCTGCCCAGTCCTGAGCCAATACCTACCCCTCCCGTCCCCAGTGAACCGCAATTGGAGCCGCCACGCATGCCCCCTAACTAAGGCTCTAGGGGAAATTCACTAATCTGTGGCGTCGAGGTACCATTGAGGGTTTCCCCCAGTTGATGGAGGGGTTCATAGACCGGTTCTAAACTGGCTTGGGTGTGGGCGATCGCCTGCAGTAGTTCAGCCGTGAGGTATTCCAAGGGGTGAGGCGGAGGTGGTTGACGGCGGCGGTATTTGGGAGTGGGCACAAACTCACTGGCCACGGCCTGAAGCTGGTAGGCCAATGCTTTCACCTTGGCAAGGTAGGTCAGGGTTTCCTCAAGGTGCTGGGTAATTTGCTGGTGTTGGGCTTGCAGTTGTTGCCACTGTTCGGGGGCGATCGCACCCGCTGCTGGTTTGAGATCGAGGGGAGTCAAATCCTGAAACAGTGCTTCTATATCTGGGGTTTCACTACTCACGAGTCCCTCCAACAAGGCCGCATCAAATAGCTCCCTGAGCACTTCGGGAGAGACGGCTGCCCACTCACTGGGGGAAGAAAATGCAGGGTCAGGCGCTGTCATGGGCATTTACCAAGTCGCGTTGGGCGGGATTGCAGTGCATCAAAAGGGGACGGTTGCCCTAACTTTGTTAACCTTATAACGGTTTTGTTTGGTGATCGCGGTTGTGACCTCCTCTTCTTTGCCAATTGTTTTGGGTGTAACGGGTGCATCGGGTCTCATTTACGCAGTGCGTGCCATTAAATTTCTATTACAGGCGGACTATCCTATTCAATTAGTGGCATCAAAGGCCGTGCATCAGGTGTGGCAAGCAGAATATGGCCTCACCCTGCCGATTCAGCCCGATAAGCAGGAACTGTTTTGGCGTGAACAGGCGCAAGTCTGGGAAGGTTCGCTCACCTGTCACCGACCCACGGATGTGGCAGCGGCGATCGCCAGCGGTTCCTTTCGCACCTTGGGCATGGTGATTCTCCCCTGTAGTATGAGTACGGTCGCTAAGTTGGCGGCAGGACTGAGTTCGGATCTCCTAGAGCGGGTGGCCGATGTCCACCTCAAGGAACACCGTCCATTAGTGCTGGTGCCCCGCGAAACGCCTTTTAGTCTCATTCATCTGCAAAACCTCACCCAATTGGCAATGGCCGGGGCGCGAATTGTACCCGCCATCCCTGCATGGTATCACCGGCCGCAGACCATTGAGGATCTAGTGGATTTTGTCATCGCCCGTGCCCTTGATCAGTTAGGGTTAGATTGTGTGCCGCTGCAACGTTGGCAAGGACCCCTTTCCTAATGCGCGCTTGGATTTATCTGGGGGCGATCGCCCTGCTCACGACACTGGTCGTCCAAAATTGGCAGCCGCTGGTCTCGCTGCGCTTTTTGGGACAGCAAACTCCGGCGCTCCCCCTTGCCGCTTGGCTTGTGGTGGCAGCCCTCTCAGGAATCGTGGCGGGGCAGTGTTTACTCTGGCTAACCGCAGAAGCGCCAGTAGCGCGGCCAACCCCGCGATCGCAACCCCCTGAACCAGAACTGGATGCCTCGATGCGTCCGCCGAAGGATGAACCAGAGATCGATACCAGCGATGTGGAGGATTGGTTTAGCGAGCCTGAGCCAGCCCCCCGCGAACCAGAGATTCAAGATCGCCCCCGCACGACCTACTCGTACCAATATCGCCCTTCCCGCAAAGCCACCGCCAAAGCCCCGCCACCCCCAGAAGAGGTTGTGGATGCCGAATACCGCATTCTGACGCCGCCACCCCCCAAGGACTCTACCCCTGAGGATGAAGAAGACTGGGATATTCCCCTATGATCAAAGGCGTTGCCATCGGAGGAACAGCTTGTGAAAGTTGCCGTGGTTGGTGCCACAGGTCGCACGGGTCATCGCATTGTGAATGCCCTACAAGCGTCTGAGCATCAGGCGATCGCTGTTGTGCGCAATCCCGCCAAAGCCCAAGGGCGCTGGCCAACGGTAGAGATTCGCACCGCTGATGTGACCCAGCCGCAGACGCTGCCCCCAGCGCTCAAAGAGTGTGAAGCAGTCATCTGTGCCACGGGAGCCAGCCCCAGCCTCAACCCCTTGGAACCCCTAAGTGTGGATTATCTGGGCACCAAGAATCTGGTGGATGCCGCCAAAGCTGCCCATGTGCAGCAGTTTATTCTCGTCTCGTCGCTGTGTGTCTCGCAATTTTTCCATCCTCTGAATCTTTTTTGGCTGATTTTGTATTGGAAGCAGCAGGCAGAACGTTATCTCCAAGAAAGCGGTCTAACTTACACGATTGTGCGGCCGGGGGGTCTGAAGGAAACCGATGACGGTGGCTTTCCGATCATTGCCCCAGCAGATACCCTCTTTGAGGGGAGTATCGCGCGATCGCGGGTGGCGGAAATCTGTGTGGCAGCCTTGGGCGAGCCGAGTGCCTACAACAAAATTTTTGAGGTGGTCAGCCGTCCTGATCAAACCCCAGCCGCCTATCCAGAGTTATTCCGCTCAATTGCGGCAGTGTGAGGATCAGTTGGTGCGGTTTTCCCGTTGGTTGCTGGCGATCGCTCTCCTTGGGGGCATAGGTTATGCCTTTTTGGCGCCTCGTTCGAGTGCTCTGTGGTGGTACTGGTACCGCTGGCAGCCGGGTCAAATTGCCCCCTTAGTCATGCAGGGGGGTGATCCCTATGTACGGGCACTGATGCGCACCATTTCTGCCAGTGAGGCCAATGACGCCAATCCCTACACCCTGCTCTATGGTGGCGAGCACATCCAAGACCTCAGCCAGCATCCCGATCGCTGTATTCCCATTCGCCGCGGTCCCAATCAGCACCTATGTACCACTGCCGCAGGCCGCTATCAATTTCTCACCACCACTTGGGAAGAAAAAGCCGCCCGCTATCATCCCCAACCGCCGAGCTGGTTTTGGCAGGGCTATAGCTTTGCCCCAGAGTATCAAGATCAGGTGGTCTATCGCTGGCTGACAGATCCTGCTGCTTGGAATGCCGATATTCCCCAACTGTTGCGGGAAGGTCGAGTGCAGGAAGTTTTTGCCCTACTGTCGGATACATGGACTAGTCTGGGCTACGGCCTTGAAAGCAACCTGATCACACCCCACCTCGAAGAGATTTACCAGCAACTGTTGGCTCAAGAATTAGCCGCCTCCCAGACCGCACAATCTCCGGGGAGGAATGCGTTACGCTAGTCAATTTTCTCTGCCGACAGATCTATTCAAGTGCCCCAATTTCTGATTCTTGCGTAGAATCCCTCGGAGTCGCTCTAGAAGAGGGTTTGAGTATTTTCAGTGGCTTCGTAGAAAATGATTTGACACCCCTCGCAGGGGATCCCTCGGAACAGGGGGTTGCAATCCGCTCAGGGAGAGGCTATATTGAAGATTCTCTTGCTTCCCTTCGGGGAAGCAGATTAAGTGGAAACGTAACTAAAAAAGTAAATAAGTCGTAAACAGAATTTAATTTCTTGCTTCCCTTCGGGGAAGCAGACTAAATGGAAACAATTAATTAGAAAAACTTCTTTAAGGAGGTAACCAATGTTGGGATTCTTTAGGTTCATTGAGAAGATCTTCGAGGCTGTTACATACGCGATGAAGGGCTTCAAGTATTTTATGATGGCAGCAAAGGTTTTTGCCTAACATAGCAAGAACAGGGAAATACTGTCATCAAAAACAGGCTGAGTACTCAGTTTTTTGAAGGGGGGTGTTGAATTCTATTTTTTCTGCACCCCTAATTTTTTTGTCGCAAGAAGTGTCAAGGCCGAGCTGTCAGTTCCATCCGTGAGCAAAGGGCTGTACCGCTCCCGGAGAGATTAAAATCAGAAAAACCCTCTGGTGCAAATCGGCTGGCCTTGGTGGATGTCTATGTCGTTTCTTGAGTATCTCCATGCAGAACCGCGGCGCGTCATTGTCTTTGATGGCGCAATGGGCACGAATCTTCAGGCGCAAAACCTGACGGCAGAGGACTTTGGGGGCAAGGCGTACGAAGGCTGCAATGAATACTTGGTCATCAGCAAGCCAGAGGCGGTGGCCAAGGTGCACCGGGATTTTTTGGCAGCAGGCGCCGATGTCATTGAAACCAATACCTTTGGCTCATCCTCGATTGTTCTTAGTGAATACAATTTGGGCGATCGCGCCTACGAAATTAGCAAGAAAGCCGCCGAACTGGCCAAGTCCGTGGCCGCTGAATTTAGCACCCCCGAAAAACCCCGCTTTGTTGCTGGCTCAATGGGGCCTGGTACCAAACTCCCCACCCTTGGCCACATCGACTACGACACCCTCTACACTGCCTTTCGCGAACAAGCGGCGGGTCTCTTTGATGGCGGGGTTGACCTATTTATTATTGAAACCTGCCAAGACGTGCTGCAAATCAAGGCGGCACTCAATGGGGTAATGGCCGTCTTTCGGGAGCGGGGAGAACGCCGCCCTCTCATGGTCTCCGTGACGATGGAGCAGCAGGGCACGATGCTGGTTGGCTCGGAAATTGGTGCTGCCCTGACGATTCTGGAACCCTATCCCATTGATATTTTGGGACTCAACTGCGCCACAGGGCCTGACCTGATGACGGAGCATATCCGCTACCTCTCGCAGCACTCCCCCTTTGTGATTTCCTGCATTCCCAACGCCGGCTTGCCTGAGAACATTGGTGGTTGTGCCTACTACAAATTAACACCGATGGAACTGCGGCTAGCCCTCACCCGCTTTGTCGAGGACTTTGGGGTGCAAGTGATTGGCGGCTGTTGCGGCACTCGACCGGATCACATTGCTGCCCTTGCCGAAATTGCTGCCACCCTGACCCCCAAGGCGCGATCGCCCCAACGGATTCCCGCGGCTGCCTCGATCTACAGCCCGCAGCCCTACGACCAAGAGAATTCCTTCCTGATTATTGGTGAGCGGCTCAATGCCAGTGGCTCGAAAAAATGCCGCGATCTCCTCAATGCCGAAGACTGGGATGGCCTCGTTGCCCTTGCCCGTGCCCAAGTGCGTGAAGGTGCCCACATCCTCGATGTCAACGTGGACTATGTGGGGCGCGATGGCGTGCGGGATATGCACGAGTTGGTGTCGCGGTTGGTTACCAATGTCACCCTGCCCCTCATGCTTGACTCTACGGAGTGGCAAAAGATGGAAGCGGGGCTAAAGGTGGCGGGGGGCAAATGCCTGCTCAACTCCACTAACTTCGAGGATGGTGAACCCCGTTTTTACAAAGTTTTGGAACTGGCAAAAACCTATGGCGCCGGTGTTGTGGTCGGCACCATTGATGAAGAGGGGATGGCACGAACGGCTGAGAAAAAGTTTGCCATTGCTGAACGGGCTTATAAAGCCGCCCTTGACTACGGCATTCCCCCCTACGAGATTTTCTTTGACCCTTTGGCACTGCCGATTTCCACAGGGATTGAGGAGGATCGGGTCAACGGTCGGGAAACCATTGCCGCCATTCGCCGTATCCGCGCTGAACTCCCCGGCTGTCATATTTTGCTGGGGGTCTCGAATATCTCCTTTGGTTTGAACCCAGCGGCGCGGCAAGTCCTGAACTCGATGTTTCTCCATGAGGCGATGCAGGCGGGCATGGATGCTGCCATTGTCAGTGCTGCCAAGATTCTGCCCTTGGCGAAAATTGAGCCAGAGCACCAAGAAGTGTGCCGTGATCTGATCTATGATCGGCGGCGATTTGAGGGGGACGTGTGTGTCTATGACCCCCTTGCGGAACTGACCCGCCTCTTTGAGGGCAAAACCACCCAACCGGATCGCTCGCAGGTGGAGAACCTGCCCATTGAGGAGCGGCTAAAGCGCCACATTATTGATGGCGATCGCTTGGGGCTGGAGGACACCCTCGCCAAAGCCCTTGAAACCTATGCTCCCCTTGAAATTATCAATACCTTCTTGCTCGATGGCATGAAGGTGGTGGGTGAACGCTTTGGCGCTGGGCAGATGCAACTGCCCTTTGTTTTGCAGTCCGCAGAAACGATGAAGGCCGCCGTCGCCTACCTCGAACCCTTTATGGAGAAATCTGCCACGGGGGACACCGCCAAGGGCACGGTTGTGATTGCCACGGTGAAGGGGGATGTCCATGATATTGGCAAAAACTTGGTGGATATTATCCTCACCAACAATGGCTATCGGGTGATTAACTTGGGGATTAAGCAACCCGTTGAAAATATCATCCAAGCCTACAAAGAACATCAGGCAGACTGCATTGCCATGAGTGGCCTCTTGGTGAAATCCACCGCCTTTATGAAGGAGAATCTGGAGGTCTTTAATGAGCGGAGCATTACCGTTCCCGTGATTCTGGGGGGGGCGGCCCTCACACCCAAGTTTGTCTACGAGGATTGCCGCGCCACCTACCACGGTCAAGTGATCTACGGCAAGGATGCCTTTGCCGATTTGCACTTTATGGATCGGCTGATGCGGGCAAAGGCCGCAGGGCAGTGGGACGATCGCCAAGGATTTTTGGATGGCACAACGGTCTCTCCCCCAGAGGCAGAGGCCACACCGGCGATCGCCCCCGAACCCCCCTCGGTGACTGAACCCGAAACGCCAGAAGTAGTAGATACACGTCGTTCTGACGCTGTTGCGGTGGAGATTCCCCGCCCCACACCCCCCTTCTGGGGCATTCGTCACCTTAAGGCGGATCAGATTCCCCTTTCTGAGGTCTTTGCCTATCTGGATCTCCAAGCCCTGATTGCCGGTCAGTGGCAGTTTCGCAAACCCAAGGATCAAGACCGTGCCACCTACGACGCCTTCCTTGCCGAGAAGGTCTATCCCATCCTTGAGGAGTGGAAACAGCGCATCCTTGCGGAAAACCTACTCCATCCTGAACTGATTTATGGCTACTTCCCCTGCCAAAGTGAGGGTAACACGGTCTATCTCTACGATCCGCAGCGGGTTGGTGACAAAAGTGCCTGCATCCCTGAGCGGGCGATCGCCCAGTTTACCTTCCCCCGCCAAAAGAGTGGCCGCCGCCTCTGTATTGCCGACTTTTTTGCCCCTGTGGCATCGGGCATCATTGATGTCTTTCCCATGCAAGCGGTGACCGTTGGTGAAATTGCTACCCAAGTGGCGCAGGAGCTATTTGCGGCCAATCAATACAGTGACTACCTCTACTTCCACGGCATGGCGGTGCAAACGGCGGAAGCCCTCGCAGAGTGGTGCCATGCCCGCATTCGCCGTGAATTGGGCTGCACTCCCGATCCAGAGTCGATTCGCGATATTCTTGCCCAGCGCTACCAAGGCTCCCGCTATAGCTTTGGCTATCCTGCCTGTCCCAATATGCAGGATCAATATACGCTGCTGCGACTCCTCGAGAGCGATCGCATGGGGATGTATATGGACGAGAGTGAACAACTCTACCCTGAGCAATCCACCACGGCGATCATCTGCTACCATCCCACCGCCAAGTATTTCAGCGTCTAAGCCTCAGCTTTCTGCGTGCTAAAACTAATCATTCAAAAGACGCTGCCATGGGTACACCAAGGGCATCCCCTAAACAGGCACCCAATAATCCATTGACAACGTGTTCAGCATTCATAGGGAGCAACCAGATCGGATTTTTCAAGAGTTCTCAAGAATTCTTATCACCCTAGGTACCCCATGTTTTAGAAAAGAACTGTCGCGATCGCCCCAATGATAAACTGCAAACGAAAGAGTGTCGGAGATGCCCTCGGTGACGCGCCCAAAAATTATTGTTCTAGATGATGACCCCACCGGTTCGCAAACAGTGCACAGTTGCCTGCTGTTGACCCGCTGGGATGTGGATACCCTCTGTCGTGGCCTCACCGATAGGGTGCCCATTTTCTTTATCCTCACCAATACCCGTGCTTTGCCTCCAGAAATCGCAGCGGAGGTCACGCGCACCGTTTGCTGTCATTTGAAGGCGGCGATCGCCCAAACCGGCACCACCGATTTCATGGTTGTCAGCCGTTCCGACTCCACCCTCCGCGGCCACTACCCCCTTGAAACCGATGTGATTGCCGCTGAACTGGGACCCTTTGATGCCCATTTTCTGGTGCCTGCCTTTTTAGAGGGGGGGCGCATTACCCGTGATAGCCAGCACTATCTGCTTGTTGCAGGTCAGCCGGTGCCCGTTCATGAAACGGAGTTTGCCCGCGATTCCGTCTTTGGCTATCACCACAGCTACTTACCCGACTATGTGGCCGAAAAGACCCAAGGGCGCATCCCCGCCGCAGCCGTAGAGCGTTTTGTCCTTGCCGATGTGCGCAATCCAGAGACCCTGCGCAGCCGCTTGAGTCAGTTACAAGGCAATGTCTGTGGGGTGGTGGATGCCGAGAGCCAAGAGGATTTAGACCAGTTTGCAGCAGCAGTGCTTGAGCTTGCCAGTCAAGGAAAACGCTTTTTGTTCCGCAGTGCTGCCAGTTTGCTCACGGCCTTAGCGCAGCTGCCGCCCCAGCCCACCCCCCCAGAGGCAATGGCCACCTATTGCCGCCCTGGCCGCTATGGTGCGATTTTGGTGGGTTCCCACGTGCGCAAAACCACTGAACAACTGACCGCTTTGCTGGAGGAACCCGATGTGTTTCCCATTGAAGTGCCCGTGGCTCGATTGCGCGACAGTGGGGCGGCTGAACCTGACATTATCAACGAAGTCTTGGCGGCAGTGGATCAGGCGATCGCCAGTGAGAAAACCCCCGTCATCTTTACCAGTCGTGAGGAACTCACCTTCGCGGATGCAGCGACACGGTTAGCCTTTGGGCAGCGAGTCTCGGAAGTGCTGATGGCGATCGTCCAGCAGTTGCCCGCCGATTTGCGCTACCTGATCAGCAAGGGGGGCATCACCTCCAACGATGTGCTGAGTAAGGGCTTAAACTTAGCCACGGTTCGCCTCTTGGGGCAAGTGATTCCGGGCTGCTCCGTGGTGCGCACGGGTGCTGATCATCCCCGTTTTCCCGCATTACCAGTGGTGCTGTTCCCCGGCAATGTCGGCGATCGCGAGGCATTGCGCATGGTGTATCGTCGCTTTCACAGTCCTTAGTGGATAGCTCAAGCCCTTGCTTTTGTCTAGGAATTTTTACTTAGTGGCTTGAATCTCGCTGAGCTCAGGGTTTAGAATGCAGTTGTAACAATAATAAACAATTTTTAATCTTTCCCGATAAGTGAATGAGTTTAGTCAACACAGTTGGGGTTCGATCAACGGTATGGCGCTGGCTGCTGCCTGTCTTGGTCGTGCTGGTGGTGGGTGGCGGTTGGGGGGTTTCTCTGCTATTGCCCCTGCGGGATCCCTACATTCAATCGGTACGAGCAGCGGTGGGCGATCCGAGTCGCGGCGAGCAAATTTTTATTCTCAACTGTGCGGCTTGTCATGGCATTGATGGCAAGGGCGAAGTGGGTCCTAGCCTTGTGCAGATTAGCCACCGCCGATCGCAAGCAAAGCTCATCCAGCAAATTATTAGCGGCAATACCCCTCCCATGCCCAAGTTTCAAGCCCAACCCCAAGACATGGCCGACCTATTAAGCTACTTGAAGACACTCTAAAACTTTTGACAAAAATCTCACAGGCGAAACCAGTATATTAAATTGAAAATTGTGCTACCAGAATTACGCATTTCGAGCATTTTTTGGTGGGAATGGAAGAAGCCTTTGCGGTGGGCGATCGCGTTCGCCTTGTGGAACTGCCCCCCTATGTGAAAACAGCGGAGCCAATGCCAATGTTGCGTCCCGCCAGTATCCTCACCCTCGGTGAAGAGGGGGTGATCCTCGGCCAGCAACCGGGGAACTATTGGGTCGTGCGCCTAGCGCGGGGTGCCTTTTTGCTGGAAGCCAAGTATCTCAAACGGCTGTAGTGCCTTCGCTGCTATGGCTCCGCTGCTGTCTCTGTGCATGATTGTCAAAAACGAAGCCCATCAATTACGGCGCTGCTTGCAGTCGGTGCAGCCTTGGGTGGATGAAATCATTGTTGTGGACACGGGTTCCACCGATGGGACGATCGCCATTGCCCGCGAGTTTACCCCCCATGTCCATGCCGTTGTCTGGCAAGCAGATTTTGCTGCCGCCCGCAATGCCTCCCTAGCCCATGCAAGCGGGGAGTGGGTCTTTTACATTGATGCCGATGAGGAATTGGTGGTTACAGATCCCCAATGGCGAGACCAGTTGAGCGCTGCAAGTGGGGATGCCATCAATCAGTGGAGTCTGCTGCGCCGTGAACAGGCGAGCGATCGCAACTGGAGTGAGTTTTGGAATGTCCGCTTTGGCCGCCGCTTCCCTGATCTTCACTTTGCCGGGGCACTCCATGAGCAACTGTACTATCGGGAGCGCCCAGCGGTGGTGGGTCAGTTGCAGGGGGTCTATCTCATTCACCACAACCAACAGACGCCAGATCAGTTTCTGGCAAAGCTTCGCGATCGCAATATTCCCATCCTCGAAAAAATGGTGCAGCAGGGCGATCGCCGACTGCAAAACTTGGTGTGTCTTGGGGATCACTATGCCGCCTGTGGCGATGGCGATCGCGCCCAAGCTTGGTATGAACAAGCCCTTGAGCAAATTGCCCCTGCCGTGGCACAGGGAATTCTGCCTCAGGAGACGACTTGGCTGCGCCATCTTCTTTTTTGGGTGAGCTACCGCGCCTTTGAGGCCAAGGACTACGAAACGGCTCAGTATTACCTCAGCTATGGCCTACGCTTCTTTGATCGCTATCCGCCCCTACTCTATGTGGCGGGGTTACTCATCTTTGAATTGGGCTTGCATCGCGGAGCCTTGCCCTACTTTCACCGCTGTTTAGATCTCTTTGAGCAGGGAACCTACGATCGCGCTGAACCCTTCGATCGCCAGTGGATGACCACCCAACCTGCCTATAGTCTAGGTTTTACCTACATGACCCTTCAGGAGCGCGATCGCGCCATCGCCTATTTTCAAAAGACCCTTGAATTTAACCCTGACTATTCCCCTGCGCAGATGTACCTGCAACAACTGTTGACGGCATCGGCAAATCAAGGGTGATGCGAGTTCCCGCCCCTGCTGCCGAGCGAATCCAGTGCTCAACGCCTTACGGCATCAGAGGTAGAGGCACCGCTTTCTTTCAAAGCTACCATTTGCTCTAAAAGTGCTCAACGCCTTACGGCATCAGAGGTAGAGGCACCTGCTACAGCAGGAATACAGGCCATTTCAATATTGTGCTCAACGCCTTACGGCATCAGAGGTAGAGGCACTCGTAAACATTATTTAGCGCCACATCATGTCGCTTTTGTGCTCAACGCCTTACGGCATCAGAGGTAGAGGCACTCTTATAGAAAAAACGAAAACTAAAAAAGGCGAAGTGCTCAACGCCTTACGGCATCAGAGGTAGAGGCACTAACACTCAAAATACTAAAGGCTCTTTTAGGTCTGTGCTCAACGCCTTACGGCATCAGAGGTAGAGGCACAAGGGCTGAGGGCAGAGGCGGCGGCACAAGGAGTGCTCAACGCCTTACGGCATCAGAGGTAGAGGCACACAACTCTTGAACCGCCGCAATTTGAGTATCATACGGTGCTCAACGCCTTACGGCATCAGAGGTAGAGGCACCATCATTCCCATTCCCCGTCCTGCAATGGCGCAGTGCTCAACGCCTTACGGCATCAGAGGTAGAGGCACATAGTCATAGACTTCAACTGGAAAAGCCTTCACATTGTGCTCAACGCCTTACGGCATCAGAGGTAGAGGCACAGGCGGCCACAGGAGAGGCCACGGACAGAGGCGGCGTGCTCAACGCCTTACGGCATCAGAGGTAGAGGCACCCATTTGTTGCCGCTCTTGCACATTGGTCTGCAGCAGTGCTCAACGCCTTACGGCATCAGAGGTAGAGGCACGAAGGGCTGAGGAAGGGCTGAGGAAGGGCGGCGGGTGCTCAACGCCTTACGGCATCAGAGGTAGAGGCACTCGAATATAGGGATCATTAGAAATAGCGCCATTAGTGTGCTCAACGCCTTACGGCATCAGAGGTAGAGGCACACGAGAATGACCCTAATTATACAGCCAAAGAGGGCGCGTGCTCAACGCCTTACGGCATCAGAGGTAGAGGCACAATAGATAGGAGGATGTAAATGTTCGGCGCATTTATAGTGCTCAACGCCTTACGGCATCAGAGGTAGAGGCACCCTCTGCCCTCTTGTCTTTGAGCGCCCGTGGCTGTAGTGCTCAACGCCTTACGGCATCAGAGGTAGAGGCACGAATTCTGCAGTACTGACATACATTGGCCGCAAACTGTGCTCAACGCCTTACGGCATCAGAGGTAGAGGCACGGGCAATAGGGCAGAGGCGGCGGCACGCTGAGGGGTGCTCAACGCCTTACGGCATCAGAGGTAGAGGCACGCCCTCTGTTGCCCTGTAATATTAAGGTCAAGCTTTGGTGCTCAACGCCTTACGGCATCAGAGGTAGAGGCACCCCTCAGCCCTTCAGCTCCTCAGCTCCTCAGCCCTTGTGCTCAACGCCTTACGGCATCAGAGGTAGAGGCACAAGGGCGGCAAGGGCGACACATATTAATAGGGCGGGTGCTCAACGCCTTACGGCATCAGAGGTAGAGGCACTCCTCAGCCCTATTAATACGTGTTGCCGCTCTCAGCCCTGTGCTCAACGCCTTACGGCATCAGAGGTAGAGGCACCTCCAAATCATCCTGACTACGCTAATTTTGTATCTTTGCGTGCTCAACGCCTTACGGCATCAGAGGTAGAGGCACGTTTTCATCTACTAGATTTTGAGCTGGACGAGTGTTTAGTGCTCAACGCCTTACGGCATCAGAGGTAGAGGCACCACAGGGCGGTCACGGGCAGAGGGCAGAGGGCGGCGTGCTCAACGCCTTACGGCATCAGAGGTAGAGGCACAAGCCTAGCTCAGTTTATACAATTAATTCTCAAAATGGTGCTCAACGCCTTACGGCATCAGAGGTAGAGGCACGGGCAGCCTTCTATTTTATGGGGCTCGCCACCAGTGCTCAACGCCTTACGGCATCAGAGGTAGAGGCACAACCAATATAATGCTCGTAAAATTACTCTAGAACTAGTGCTCAACGCCTTACGGCATCAGAGGTAGAGGCACCTCTTGTGAGTCAATTACTGTTTCTAGAATTTCTTTGTGCTCAACGCCTTACGGCATCAGAGGTAGAGGCACAATGATCTGCCTCGTCATTAATCCAATTCTCATAGTGCTCAACGCCTTACGGCATCAGAGGTAGAGGCACTTGCAATGCCTCTAAGTCTGAGGCGTCGCAAGAGTGTGCTCAACGCCTTACGGCATCAGAGGTAGAGGCACTTTTCCGCAAAAGTAACAACCCTACTTTGTTTGTGCTCAACGCCTTACGGCATCAGAGGTAGAGGCACCTATTACAGCACAGGCAAAAGCAGGCAATATAGCGTGCTCAACGCCTTACGGCATCAGAGGTAGAGGCACATTGAAGAAATGGGAGATCCTTCAGACCTTACTAGTGCTCAACGCCTTACGGCATCAGAGGTAGAGGCACAGCTGACCTTCTGTTGCGCTTTCAGGGCGTCCTAGTGCTCAACGCCTTACGGCATCAGAGGTAGAGGCACAATTTGGGGTTTACTTTTATGGGGGAGCCTTGTGAGTGCTCAACGCCTTACGGCATCAGAGGTAGAGGCACGGCCAAGTTTGAGGTTTTAACTGGCTGCAAAGCCTGTGCTCAACGCCTTACGGCATCAGAGGTAGAGGCACCTACTGCAATCCTCGATCGAGTTGCGCTATTCCGATGTGCTCAACGCCTTACGGCATCAGAGGTAGAGGCACCTCTGCCCGTGGCGCCCCCTCTTTGGTATAATTGAAGTGTGCTCAACGCCTTACGGCATCAGAGGTAGAGGCACTTGATTAGTGTCATTACGCATTGCCGCTTGAGAGTGCTCAACGCCTTACGGCATCAGAGGTAGAGGCACAGTAGTGGATAGACATATGACTGAGTTCAATATTTAGTGCTCAACGCCTTACGGCATCAGAGGTAGAGGCACATCAAAGTTAATTATATTCTTCCTTCTACTGCTTCTGTGCTCAACGCCTTACGGCATCAGAGGTAGAGGCACGCCCGAAGAGGAATTAATCAAGTGGATACTGGTTGTGCTCAACGCCTTACGGCATCAGAGGTAGAGGCACGGGCTGAGGCGGGCTGAGCGGCAAGGGCGGCGGGCTGTGCTCAACGCCTTACGGCATCAGAGGTAGAGGCACCCGCACTCGTTTACCGCAAGAAGAGAAGAAGAATGAAGTGCTCAACGCCTTACGGCATCAGAGGTAGAGGCACAGCCATTAGCTCGTCTTGAACAATCTGATGTTTGAGGTGCTCAACGCCTTACGGCATCAGAGGTAGAGGCACTATTAAACGACAAAAATGGCGCTTTATAGGCTTTATGTGCTCAACGCCTTACGGCATCAGAGGTAGAGGCACATCTTTTCGACCGTTGAAAGGTTTTCAGCGGCCAAGTGCTCAACGCCTTACGGCATCAGAGGTAGAGGCACCTTGTGTACTTTCCATTTTCCTTCTGGAATAGGTCGGTGCTCAACGCCTTACGGCATCAGAGGTAGAGGCACAAAAGTATCTTCAGATACACTAGCTTTTTCACCGAGTGCTCAACGCCTTACGGCATCAGAGGTAGAGGCACAATGTATCGTCCTCACTAAAGTCAAACAAGTAGTTTCGTGCTCAACGCCTTACGGCATCAGAGGTAGAGGCACGCAAAGGCAAGCCCACGGCAAAGGAACGCCAACGGGTGCTCAACGCCTTACGGCATCAGAGGTAGAGGCACAGCGGCGCCCTAGAAATGCCTCTAGGACTAGCTTAGCACAGTCACTTTTCAAGCACCTCTGGCACTTGGTTTTTTTGTGACTGTAAAATTTTTAGCCTCGGCCAGTATTCAGTTGTCAATCCCGCTCTGGGGAATAGGTTCAGAGATTTTCAAGCACCTCTAAATCTAACAAAAACTCTCAAACCAAGTCAAGGGGCTATCTTTGAATATCAGCCGTATCAGAGAATATTTGAATCCAGAGGTGCTTGCATGCGCCACAATCTTGGACAAAACTCAGCTGGCATTCTCTGGGGTCTCGCAAATTTTAGTGCTGCTGACCCGTCAGCAAGAGAAAGATTAACTGCTCTTAGCAAAACTGCAAAGCAATTGTCCCAGCGCCTCAGCGTTCTTTCTTGTGCCCCTATTCCAGAAAAGAGCAGGTTGGCAGTTTGTTAGGATCAAGGGGAAGTGAAGCGGTTGAACACTATGGCGCTGCTGGGACAGTCTGCAGCAGAACTCAAGGCATGGGTGGAAGCCCAAGGGCAGCCTAGCTATCGGGCACAACAACTCCATCAGTGGCTCTATCAAAAGGGGGCGCGATCGCTCCAAGAGATTACAGTTTTTCCCAAACGGTGGCGTGATACCCTCGCAGGAGTAGAGATTGGCCGCTCAGAGATTCGCTATCGCCATGATGCCCAAGATGGCACTGTAAAGCTTTTGTTGACCTTAGCCGATGGCGAAACCATTGAAACGGTGGGCATTCCCAGTGGCGATCGCCTGACGGTGTGTGTGTCTTCCCAAGTGGGCTGCCCCATGGCCTGTGATTTTTGTGCCACCGGTAAAGGCGGGTATCGCCGCAATCTGGCTTGCCATGAAATCGTCGATCAGGTGCTAACGATCCAGAGTGAAATGAGGCGGCGCGTCAGCCATGTGGTGTTTATGGGTATGGGAGAGCCACTCTTAAACTTAGCGGCTGTTATCCCAGCGGTCACCTGCTTGAATCGCGATATTGGCATTGGTCAGCGGCACATTACCCTCTCAACGGTTGGTATTCCCCAACAAATTCAGCGACTGGCACAATATCAGTTGCAAATCACCCTTGCCGTCAGCCTCCATGCCCCCAACCAAGCCCTACGGCAGCAGCTCATTCCCAGCGCCAAGCACTATCCCCTCAGCCAACTGATTGCCGATTGTCGTGCCTATGTGCAGCAAACGGGGCGCCGCGTCACCTTTGAATATACCGTTCTGGCGGGGGTCAACGATCGCCCCCAGCATGCTGAGGAGCTAGCGCAGCTATTGCGGGGCTTTCAGAGCCATGTAAACCTGATTCCCTACAATCCCATTGCAGAAGCAGCCTATCAGCGTCCCAGTGATCAGCAATTGCGACAATTTTTGGCTCAACTGCACGCCTTAGGGGTAACCGCCAGCATTCGGCGATCGCGGGGTCTGGATCGGCAAGCCGCCTGTGGCCAACTGCGCCAAGCCCAACTCAGTGCCTAAAGATTTTTTGCTATCATGATTCTCTAATTCATGTTATTCCTATCACATTTCCCTTTTGAATGAAGCCAGAGCTTTGGTTGATTGCTCCTGTTAGCGCGATCGCCCTCGGTGGTATTGCCACACTGATTCAACCCCAACAACCCTTAGCAACCCTTTTAGGGAGTGGCATCGGTGCCCTTGCAGGTGCACCCCTCATTGAAAAGAACCAACGCCGTAGCGATCGCCTCATTCGAGACATTCACACCGTCCTCTCCTCCTCCCCAGAGACCACCGAACTCAAAGCACTTCTGCTGCAAGAACTGGCACAACAACGCCAACAACTCACTCACCTTGAACAGCACCTGCACCAAGCACTTCCTGAAGCCCTGCACCCGATGCGTAACGAGATCATGCAGAGGCTGGAAACCCTCAAGGACAATCAAAGGGACGCTGCTGTTAACACGGCGACGGCGCAGCAACTTGAACCGCTCATTGAAGCCATTCATGCCCAGAGTGCCGCTCTGCAAACCATTCAAACCCTTCTGCAAAGACCCCAACCCCCAGCAACCACCCTAAAAACCGCTGTCCTCTACGATATTGAAAACTTAGTCTTTAACCAAGGGCAGCGACTAGACCCGGCCAAAGTGAATGAGCTTGTTTCCCTAGACAACATTCTAGAGGCAATTAAAGGCACCATTGATCTGGGGGAAATTGTCATCAAGCGTGCCTATGGGAACTGGCAAAATCAAATTCTCCAAGCCCTCAACGCTCAACTGGAGCGATCGCAAATCGAGCGGGTTGGCGTCTATGGTCGCAATCACAATCAGCGTAATGCAGCGGACATTCAACTTGCCCTTGATGCCATTGATCTAGCCTACCAACATCCCGACATCAATACTTTTGTGCTCATCTCCGGGGATGGTGGCTTTGGCTCCATTGCCCTGCGCCTGCGGGATTACGGTAAAACCGTGATTGGCTGTGCCTACCGTAACGCCGCCAGTGACAGCTTTCAGCGGGTGTGCCACCAATTTATTTTCCTTGAGAATCCTTTCATTCATTCTGCTCCCGCCACCAATGGCAGAAACGGCACGCCTCCCCCGCGTCAACCCAATCGAGAAAATCGCACCGCGCCATCCTCACCTCGGCGTCTTCCCATTGAGCCGTTGAACTATGAACAAATTCCGCCATCGGCGATTCAACAACGGGAAACTGAAAAACTTTTGGAGCTATTCTCCTACTACACCACTGATGCAACAAGACGGCGAGAATTGGCCAAGGGTATGGTCTTTAATACCGTATTTTTAGAAATGAGATCCGTTGCCCCCCAATTGGATCCGCTGCGATTTGGCTTTTGCAAGCCCTCTGAATTAGTGGCCTACTTAACCACACACCATCAGTTACAAATTGGTGTTGCGGTGAATGGTCAATTGGGTAGGACGATTCTCTGCTGGCGCAATAACCTACCTGAGCGCTACACCCTGCGCACCTCCAGTCCCCAAACCATTCACACCGTCTCGATCTATCGTGGTATCTTTGCCGATGAAGTGGCGGCAGATTTTTTACTGACTCAGGTGGGACAGTGGTTAATTGCCCATCGTCCCCGCAATGCCCCCTTTGAGAGAATGATAAATATTATTCTTGAGCAAGCTCGTCGGCGGCAGCAGCGCATTGGTCAGCAGGGGATTAAGCGGGCGATCGCCAACTATGTCAAGGCGGGCATTCTAACACGAACAGGGAACACCCTCACCCTCAACCCTGCCATCACGGACTTTTCTAGTTTGGCGATCGAGCTACAAACTCGCTTTCGCCAAGCCGTGGCAGAACGCCTCAGCAAGATTGGTGAAACCATCAATGAGCAGGTCTTTGCCCAAGCGGTTCCCCTCAAGCCTCTACAACTACCGACTGCGAACAACCCAACCTAGGATGCAGATGGTGGCTCAATCTGACTGGGCAGTTCTAGACAGTAGCCAGCCCCATAGACGGTTTTGATATAGCGCGGATTCCGCGGATCCGGTTCTAGTTTTGTCCGCAGGTGGCGGACGTGGACGCGAATAGTTTCAATATCATCATCGGGGTCATAGCCCCAGACTTCCTTGAGAATTTCACTGGGGGAGACCGTTTGGCCATGGCGTTGCAGCAGGCAGTGGAGCAGCTCAAATTCAAGGCGCGTCAGCTTAATAATTTTGCCAAACCAAGAGACCTCAAATCGTTCAGGCACTAGTGTCAATGGCCCATAGCTGAGGATTTCGCGATGGCCTGCCGTGGCGGGAATGCGATCGGTGCGGCGCAAGAGGGCGCGTACCCGAGCCAGCATTTCCTCCAATTCAAAGGGCTTGGTGAGATAGTCATCGGCACCGGCATTAAATCCTTCCACTTTATTATGGGTTTGGCTGAGGGCCGTCAACATCAAAATCGGAATATCTTGAGTACGGGGATCGCGGCGCAGGCGTTGGCAAATTGTAAAGCCATCCACTTGGGGCAACATCAGGTCAAGGAGAATCAGATCGGGAGAGAGTTGCACGGCGAGGGCTTGCCCTTGCATCCCATCTAAGGACTTTGTGACCTCGTAACCCGCCATTTGCAGGTTAATTGCCAAAACGTCAGCGATCGCAGGGTCATCATCAATGATTAAGATGCGGGGCTTCATAAAATTGACAGTACTCAATCCTCACGGGCGGCCAACTACCGCTTCTGAGAGAATTATAAACATGGCGGCAAAAACCTTAAGACTTTGTTGAGTTTCTTTAGATTTTCTCAATATTTGACGCCAATCTAGGGATACAGAGCTTACTCTAAAATAAGGAATACCTCCAGCAGATCAGAGGCTATCCTGCATCAACTTGTCCAGTGCTGAGCGTGGCCAATCTATAGGACACTGAACGATCGAGAATTGGCCTAGACCACTTTCTAATCAGCACTTGGCGCAGTCTGAAACCCAGTTCTAGGCTGGCATTACGCGCAGCAAGCTAAACCGGAATTACGTTCATGCCGCGAGCTCTATGCGGTCTTGAGCGGATTTTCTACAAACCTAGGCTATACTTTGGGAATGCAACTTTTGGGCAGAAACGATGATCCTGTCCTGACTTTTGCGAACTGCTCACTCATGTAATGCTGTGGTTTGGATCGAATATGCTTGCTCCCATTCTTGTGGCACAAGCCGCTCTAGCAACTCCACCCCAACATGCATCCACTCTGGTACAGGGATATTCGCTTCGCTCGAATGTTGTTGTCCAAGCCAATACTGTACCCGCCAATCTAAGACCCCCTGAAGTCCCCTCGCCACCTGCGGCAACGGCCTACGTCACACCCACCAATTTTGCCTACTTCCCCCAAGACATTCGTCCTTTACCCGGCAAGTTGGACGATGTCCCCGTGTTTAACAGCAATAGTCCAGAGATGGTGCGCTCTGAGGGGATTCTCCTCTCCACCTTTCCACCCCACGGGAAATGGCAACCGGCGGCTCACCTCAACTATCCCTTGGAGGGACGCTTTGATGTCTTTGCCCACCACATTACCCAATCCAATCGGGCGGTGAGTACGCCTACGCTCTATCTAGGGCTGCTGGCCTATAACCCAACGGATCGCTATGTCACGGTGAGATTTCATCAAGCCGCTAGTTTTTTAAGTACGCCAGATGCTCCCTTCCGCAATTTGCCCGCCATGCTCGATAACCCCACGGGCTTTGTTTTTTCAGGGCCTGGGAGTCGCGTCACCAACCAAGTGCTGCGGGGGGTACGGCAGACATTCTTTCCCTCACAGATAACCATTCCCCCTCGCGAAGCGCGGATGCTGGCGAATTTGCCGCTGCCGTTGCCCACTCAATTTCCCAATGCGGTACTCAATCGGGTTCGGGCAGAGTTTATGCTCAATGCCGATGGCAGCGTCGGCCCCAAGTTACCCCTAATCCCGGATACAAATCCCTTTGGTGAGGTCTCCTCCTCCAATGGCCGTTCCACCCTGATGTATTTAGAAAGTAGTGGCCCGATTTACTTAGCGCAAATGTCAATGTTTGCCCGCATGAACGAGCAGGGCACCGAACGGGCACCCACCCTAGAGGAATGGTGGGCAATGCTCCATCGCGGTCAACTGGTTACCCCCCGCGACATTCCACCCACGCCCCCCAATAGTGGTCAGTTTGGGCGCTTCTTTTATGGCCGTGTGGCCGGTGTCAGTCAAGGCTCTCGCTGGCAAGCCACCCTCACCGATGGCCAAACCCATGGACAGGCTTTAACGATTCCGGCACCGGGGCGAGCCATCTCCTATGGCATTAGTACGCTGCACCGCGGCACCCTTGGCACGGGTCAAATTCAAAGTGCCCCCATGTTGGTACGCTATCCAGACACCGCCTACTACGCCCATGGCAATTATGGTGTTCACTATAGTTTGACCTTGCCCTTGGTCAACAATACCCGTCAGTTCCAGTCGGTGGTGCTAACGCTGCAAACCCCTCTCAAACAAGATCACCGCAGTGTCGTCCTCCAATTTTTGGAACCCCCGGCTCCCCAAGTGTTTTTCCGGGGAACGGTGCGTGTTCGCTTTACCGATGATTTAGGACAGGTGCAAGAGCGCTATGTCCATTTGGTACAGCGGCGGGGTCAGCGGGGAGAACCATTAGTGACATTAAATATGCGTCCAGGTGAAAAACGGGATGTTACTGTGGATCTACTCTACCCACCCGATGCCACTCCACCCCAAGTGCTGACAGTAGCGACATTACTTGGTCCTAGCTATGAGAACACGACTCAAGTGCCGGCCGCTCCCAATTCTTTGTCCCTCACACCCGTGACGACACCCTAGGAGTGACGAGAGTGGGCGATCGCGGAGCATCTCCAGAGGACAGTCGCCTAATTCTGATTGGGGATGTCCACGGTCACTATGAAGGCCTGTGCCGTTTACTAGATCTCGTTTCACCTCGCGTGGGCGATCGCCTGTACTTTCTTGGCGACCTTGTGGATCGAGGGCCGAGTAGTGCCGCTGTCGTGGAATTCGTGCGTCAGTGTGGCTATGGTGCTGTGCGCGGCAACCACGAAGACATGATGCTCCTCACCTTTGAGAATAAACAAATCAATCCAGCGCGGCTCTTTGTCTGGTCGAATAGTGGTGGGGATGAGACCCTTGCCAGCTACACCTCCACAGAGTTGCTTTGGCAGCACCTCGACTGGCTGCACAGAGTGCCTTTTTATCAGGATTTGGGAACGGTGTTTATCGTCCATGCGGGGCTTGATCCAACACTGCCCTTAGCACAGCAAACTAGTAAAGAGTGCTGCTGGATCCGTGAGCCGTTTTTAGGCCACCCCACCCCCTACTTTGCGGATAAAACGATTGTGATTGGCCACACAATTACCTTTACGTTTCCCGATGTCCAAGCAGGACAAATTGTGCGGGGTGCTGGCTGGATAGACATTGAAACCGGTGCTTATCATCGCCGCAGTGGCTGGTTGACGGCGCTGGATTGGACGAATCAATGGGTCTATCAAGTGAATGTCCTCTACGGCGGTACCCGCCAAGGGGAACTGGAAACATTCCTTGTGGATTTGGCAGATTTCTCTTGGAGCACGAGCTAGCGCTGGCGCCATGCCGACCACAAAAGACACGCAATGCCGATATTAATGGCAATATCCGCCACGTTAAAGACGGGAAATTGAATCCAGCGAAAATCCAAGAAGTCAACGACTTCGCCCGTGAGAAAGCGATCAATGCCATTGCCTAAGGCGCCACCCAGTAAACAGCCATAGCCCACTTGCTGCCAGCGATCTAATCTCGGACCGAGCACCGCCCAAGTGATCAGACCCAAGCTCACGATGAGAGACAGCCAGCGCAACCAGACACTGCCATTGGCAAAGAGGCTAAAGGCCGCCCCAGTATTTGTAACGTAGGTAATGTGAAAGACACCGGGGATAATGGGCGTTGTTTGCGGCGGTACTGTTAGGGCATAGGTGGCCACAATCCATGCTTTCGTCAGGCGATCGCTAACTAAGGCGAGGCCAGTCGCCCACCAAAAAAGGGGATTCTTGATCTTGAGCCGCTTACTGCTCATCCCACAGGACTAAGGGCGGCCACTGAGACCCGTGCCGCCACCTGTTGGGCGATCGCCCGTAGGGCTTGCGCCGAAGCAGACTGCGGATCCGCAATGAGAATCGGTTGACCCAAATCTCCCCCTTCCCGCACGGGCAATTCCAAAGGCACCTGTCCTAAAAGGGGTACACCCATTTCCGCTGCCAAGGCTTCGCCACCGCCACTGCCAAAAATGTCATAGCGACGATTGGGCAAATCGGGGGGAATAAAGTAGCTCATATTTTCCACTAGCCCAAGGACTGTGACTCCCAACTGCTGAAACATCCGCAATCCCCGCCGCGCATCCCCAAGGGCAACGGGTTGGGGCGTTGTTACGATCACTACACCTGCCATTGGTACCGCTTGCGCCAGTGTGAGTTGGGCATCCCCAGTGCCGGGGGGCAAATCCACAATCAGATAGTCCAATGCGCCCCAATCGCTTTGGTAGAGAAATTGGCGAATAATGCCATTGAGCATGGGACCGCGCCAAATGACCGGCTGATCACGATCAATCAGGAAGGCCATCGACACCACTTTCAAACCATGAGCTACCGGAGGTAACAGGACATCGCCTCTGGCTTCCTTGCGCACTTCGACAATGGCATCCTCTAGCCCCAGCATCGTGGGAACATTCGGCCCATAGATATCCGCATCAATAATGCCAACGGCAGCCCCCGCTTGGGCAAGGGCAAGGGCTAAATTCACCGCAACGGTACTTTTGCCGACCCCCCCTTTACCACTGGAGACGGCAATAATGTTCTTGACTCCTGCTACATCGGTGCGATCGGGCAGGCTCTTTTGCTGCGGCGTTTCAGCGGTAACCGCCACTTGCACATCCATCACCCCCGGCAGAGTAAAGACGGCCTTCTTGCAATCCTCAACAATAAATTCCCGTAGGGGGCAAGCCGGGGTTGTCAGTACCAGTGTAAAGCGAACCGTGCCATCCTCAATGGCAACATCGCGGATCATGTTGAGTTCCACTAGCGATCGCCGTAACTCGGGATCTTCCACAGGACGGAGAACGGCCAACACAGACTCAACAGTAAGGGGGGCACTCATGCAGGTGATTCGTTACATTCGCTACTTAGATAGCGATCGTACCACCGTTGGGCAGATTCCTCCGCCAGCCACAGCAGCGATACAGCCAACGATGCAAGCCAAGACCGCTCTCAGACGGGATTACACCCCCATTTGCCTACACCATATTTCAGAAAAGGGCGGTATTCTGGAAAGTATGAGCCATTTGGGATCAGAAGGATTGCAACGTTGACTCACTCCACCCTCCACCAACCCGCCACAGCCGCCGGCCAAGGCCTGCAACGCCAACTTATTGTCATTCTTGATTTTGGGTCGCAATACTCCGAACTTATTGCCCGCCGCATTCGTGAGACCCAAGTCTATTCCGAGGTCATTTCCTACCGCACCACTGCTGAGCAACTTGCCCAATTAGCCCCCAAGGGCATCATTCTCTCCGGTGGCCCCAACTCCGTCTATGACGAGAATGCTCCCCAATGTGATCCAGAAATTTGGAACCTCGGCATTCCCATCCTTGGTGTGTGCTATGGCATGCAACTGATGGTGCAACAGTTGGGGGGAACTGTGGAGCGAGCCACCGCTGGCGAGTATGGCAAGGCAGCGCTCTTTATTGACGACCCCACGGATCTGCTCACGAATGTTGAGCAAGAAACAATTATGTGGATGAGTCATGGTGATAGCGTCACCGAGTTACCCCCCGGTTTTCGCGTCTTGGCGCATACCCACAACACGCCAATGGCAGCGATCGCCCATCCAGAGCGGAAACTCTATGGCGTTCAGTTCCACCCAGAGGTGGTGCACTCCGTGGGCGGTATTGCCCTGATCCGCAACTTTGTCTATCACATTTGCGATTGTGAACCCACTTGGACAACGGCTGCCTTTGTCGAAGAAGCGATCCGTGAAGTGCGCGCCAAAGTGGGGGACAAACGGGTACTCCTTGCCCTATCGGGGGGGGTGGATTCCTCGACACTGGCCTTTTTGCTCCACCGCGCCATTGGCGATCAACTCACCTGTATGTTCATTGACCAAGGGTTCATGCGCAAAGGCGAACCGGAGCGACTCCTCAAGCTCTTTCAAGAGCAGTTTCACATCAAGGTGGAGTACGTCAATGCCCGCGATCGCTTCCTTGCCCAACTGGTGGGCGTCACAGACCCCGAAGAAAAGCGCAAACGCATTGGCCATGAATTTATCCGCGTTTTTGAAGAAGAGTCGCAGCGGCTAGGGCCTTTTGACTACCTTGCTCAGGGCACGCTGTATCCCGATGTCATTGAATCGGCAAATACCAACATTGACCCGCAAACCGGCGAGCGCGTAGCGGTGAAAATCAAGAGCCACCACAATGTGGGCGGTCTGCCGGAGAACCTGCGCTTTAAGCTGGTGGAACCCCTGCGCAAGCTCTTCAAGGATGAAGTGCGCCAAGTGGGGCGATCGCTGGGTCTGCCCGAAGAAATTGTGCGGCGGCATCCTTTTCCCGGTCCCGGTTTAGCGATTCGGATTCTGGGGGAAGTGACCCCGGAACGCCTAGAGATTCTGCGGGATGCGGATCTGATTGTGCGGCAGGAAATTAACCGCGCCGAGATGTACCACGACTTTTGGCAAGCCTTTGCGGTGTTGCTGCCGATTCGCACTGTGGGGGTAATGGGCGATCAGCGAACCTATGCCTATCCAGTGGTGCTGCGGTTTGTCACCAGTGAAGATGGAATGACCGCTGATTGGGCACGGGTGCCCTACGATCTCCTCGAGCGCATTTCCAACCGCATTGTCAACGAGGTGCCGGGGGTGAATCGGGTGGTCTATGACATTACCTCCAAGCCACCGGGAACCATTGAGTGGGAATAAATTTGCCAGAAAGGGGAGCGATCGGTTTAACTGGGAGAGATGCTGGTGTGAGTGATGTGGCATGAATGGCAAATGGACGCTAGCCCTTGGCTTTAGTGCAGGTGTATGGCTGCCCCTCGCGGCAACGGCGCAATCTAGCCCGCCCCAATGGCAAATTGAGGCTCGGCCAATAACTCACCCCACCTTTGAAGTGGCACCAACGGTGGAAGCACTGCCCCAATGGCAAGCCGTTCCCGAACCTAGGGGCGATCGCCCGTGGCAGCCAGCAACGCCAGAAGAACTGGCGCAACCCATTTTGCCCCCTGTAGCTGAGCAGGCACCGACACCCGTCATTGCCGAGGAACCCCAGTATCGCATTCCTCCCTTAATGCGTCCGCCCACCCGTCTCTTTAACTTGGAGACCGCCAATATCCTGCCGGAGCAAACCCTTGAACTACGGGGGGGAATTCGCAACTATGATCCCCAAGTGGCTGGGGGCGGCGGCGGTCTGCAAATTTTCTATGGCTCCATTGACTATGCGATCAATCATCGCTTACAAGTGAGCTTTAGTGGCAATTACTACGACGATCCCTTGGGACGCTTGGTGAAGGGGCTACAGCCCGACCTTCAGTTTGGGGCGATCGCTGCTGGTCTCAAATATCAAGTGCATCGCGGCGAGAATCTATCGGTGGCTGTGGCTGGCTCCCTAGAGGCAGTACGGGTGCGATCGGACAATTTCCTCTTTGTGCCGGGTGCTGCCCAAGCAGGTACTTGGACGGTTGCCGCCTCATTGCAAGCGCCAATGACCTATTCCTTTAATCCCCAGTTGCAGTGGCACTTTACGCCCAACCTCACCTATTTTCCCGACACAGTGAACAAGGGAGGAGAATTTTACGGCACGAACTTCAACTTTGGCACAGGCATCAGTTGGCAGCCCCATCCTCGCTTTAATCTTTTTGCCGATGTCAATATGCCCGTCGGTCCGGGGGGCAATGCCGTGCGCAGTAGCGATGGCGCGATCGTCAACCTGCCCGTGTGGAGTGCCGGTGTGCGCTTTCTAGTGAACCCTTCAGTGAGTATTGATTTGGCAGCCACCAACGCCTTTGGCATTACACCTGCAAGTCGTACCTTGGCTTTTTTGCCCGGTGCGGATCAAGTGGGTGTCATGGCGGGATTAAGCTATACCCCCAATATGGGGCCTGATTTTGCGCCACCCTTTTTGCCCAGTTTTCGCAGTGGGCCTCGGCAACCCCTCACGGATCGCGATCGCCAGCTTTTACTTAATGGCCTCACCCTTACCTCCCCCAGCACCCTTGATCCGGGGATGCTGCACCTGCGGGGCAATAGCGGCACCACAGGAACCGGTTTTCAGGTGGGCTTTGGTCTTGCCTACGATGCCCAATTTGCCATTGCCGTTGAACAGTGGGAACGCGGCGAAACCCTCATCGAAAACATCAACTACAGCGGTAACTTGCAGTTGGGGCTAGCAGCGAAGTTGCGTTTCCTCGATCAGGCTCAAGGGGATCCCTTTTCTTTGGCCTTTCAAGGCTCATTTAATCGTGGCATTAAGCAGGGGGGAGGTGGCAGTCGTTCCCTAGGCGGCTTGGAACTGGCCTTTATGTATGAGCCAACCAAGAATGTGGCACTCCTGTTGAATCCCAAGTTGGGCATCTTTAGTCCCAGCCAAAAAATCGTCGGTGGTGTGGGGGTCGGCCTCAATGTTGAGGTAGTCCGCAACCTCCAATTTATTGCCGAAGCCACGCCGGTCTTTGGGCAAATGGGGGTCTATAGTGCCGGCTTGCGTTACGTCGTGCCCCAGTGGGGACTAGGCATTGATCTCTTTTATTGCCGAAGCCACGCCGGTCTTTGGGCAAATGGGGGTCTATAGTGCCGGCTTGCGTTACGTCGTGCCCCAGTGGGGACTAGGCATTGATCTCTATGGATCAACGGCAGTCGGCAGCAGTATTCCCAATGCAGGTCTTGTCGGTCAGGGGTCGCCGGGGGTGGGGGTCAACCTCCATTGGCTGTTTGGCGGATCGCGGCCACAGGAGAATTAAAGTCATGCAAACTCAATAGTTGTTAGTCCCCCCTCAAGCGCAATGAAGGGGAAGCAGGGGCTAACACCTAACTGCCGTAGATGCCTTTATCATCCCGTTGGAAGAGGCGTTTGATGTGCTCCCACGCCTTAATGAGGGCATTTTTTTCATCGTTGGACTCCTTCAGCGCCTCGTTGTAGGCTTCGACAAATTTAGACTGAGCGGCCTCCGAGAGATCTGCGCGTACCTCTGGGGAAATATCCTCTGGCCCAGACAACTGCCCCTCAGGCTGACGCGGAATTTGCATCTCCGTAATGGCTGCCTCTTGACCGCCAGCGGATTGCAATAGGAGAAAAATCTCGCCGGCTTTGTCCTCAGGGACTTCAACGACCAGCAAAAATTCACCTGCCTGTACCCGCGTTTGATAAATGGCAGCTTTGTCCTGCGGCATCCCCAAGGAAATCAGTGCGGATCCTAGGCCGGCGCCCAAAGCACCATAGAGCGCACCACTGGTCGCCCCCAAAAGGGCAGCCGCCAGAGGGCCAGCAGCAGCCACAACGCCAATAAAAGGAATAAACAGAACGCCGACTCCGGTCAGCAAACTCAGCAGTGAACCAAACACCGAGCCATAGAGGGCACCCGTGGTGACGCCATCCAAAATAATATCTTTCTTAGTAATAAATCCACTAATGCGGGCTTCAGACTGAAAATTGCGGCCAATGATTGAGATATTTTCCTTGAGCACACCGCGATTCAAGAGTCGTTCGATCGCCTCTTTGACTTTGGCCTCTTCCTTGAAGGTGGCCGAGACACATTTTGTTGCTGGTTGAGCAAAAGTCGTACGCATTGATGGGTTTCCTCATCAGGACATGACCCCAGTATAGATACGAGCAATTATCGTTGACACCGAACCTCCAAGGTGAGGAAACAGAACGCTCTCCCCACTCGACTAATCGCGGGCAAGGTTTTCAAAGCGAGTGTATTGGGGGTCAAAGAGGAGCTTGACGGTGCCCACTGGGCCATTGCGGTGCTTGGCAATCAGGAGTTCACAAATGCCGCGATCGGGGGTGTCAGGGTTGTAATATTCATCGCGGTACAGCAGAATCACTAAGTCGGCATCCTGTTCAATAGAGCCGGATTCGCGCAAATCAGACATCAGGGGGCGTTTATTTTGCCGTGATTCAACACTGCGGCTGAGTTGGGAGAGGGCAATGACAGGGACATTGAGTTCCCGCGCCAGTCCCTTGAGGGAGCGGGTAATTTTGGAGAGTTCCTGCACCCGACCTTCGGTAGTTTCTTCGCCACCCATTAGTTGCAGATAGTCAATCAAAATGAGGCCGAGGCCATTGGGATGCTCGGCATGGAGACGACGGGCAGTGGAGCGAATCTCCCCAAGGGTGGGATTGGGAGTGTCGTCAATGTAGATGGGCAGTTGCGAGAGAATACCGATCGCCCGACTCAGGGGTTCCCACTGGTGTTGGCTAATGCGCCCCGCCCGTAAATAGTTGCTGTCAATGCGGGCTTCGCTGGCAAGGAGACGTTGCACCAGTTGCTCCTTGGACATCTCAAGGCTGTAGATCGCCACCCCCAGATTATGAATTTCGGCAATGCGACGGGCAATCTGTAGGGCGATCGCCGTCTTGCCCATTGAAGGACGACCGGCAATGATAATCAAGTCCGATCGCTGGAAGCCTTGGGTCATGTTGTCCAGATCATAGAAATTGCAGGATAGGCCCGGCTGAATATGACCGATCGCCCGCTGCTCCAATTCCGTAAACGTGCGGGTAAGAATTTCATCGGTGCGGGTCAATCCCTGCTGAATCCGATCCTGCGTCACACTAAAGATCTGCTGCTCGGCCTGATCCAAGATCACATTCAATGAGAGGCTGTTATCGTAACCCAGCTTCACCACATGGGTACCGGCTTCAATAAGCTTACGGCGCAGGTATTTTTCCTTGACCAAGAGGGCGTAGCGATCGATATTGATCGCGCTCACTGTGCGCTCTACCAGTTCCGCCAGCTTGGTGTGCCCCCCAACTCGTTCCAATAGCCCCTGATCCTGTAGCCAAGCGGTAACGCACAGCAGATCCGTGGGGCTGCCGCGACTGTGGAGCGAAACCGCTGCCCGATAGATCTCGCGGTGGGCACTGAGGTAAAAGGCCTCAACCGGCAAAATATCCACCACGCGGTTGATGGCTTCCGGGTCTAAGAGAATACCCCCCAAGATCCACTCTTCCGCTTCGAGGTTCTGGGGGGGAATCAGTTGGCTATCGAGCTGAAAACTTGGCTCCTGAACCATCAAGGAGGCTAGCCCTAATCAGCAACGACTTGGATATTGAGTTTGACACTCACTTCGGGGTGAAGCTTGATTTCAGCCGTGTAGGTGCCCAATTTGCGAATCTCAGGCAGAATCATTTCACGGCGATCAATGGTTTCGCCGGTAATGGCTTGGATGGCATCGGCCACATCTTGCGGTGTAACGCTGCCAAAGAGCATATCTTTTTCGCCCACGGGCATTGAGATGGTAATGGTGGCCAGTTTTTCGAGGGTGGCTTTTTGTTTTTCAGCAACGCCTTTGAGTTCGGCAAGCCGCTGCCGTTCTTTTTCTTGGAGCCGCTCTACGCGCCGCAGGGCACTGGGGGTTGCTGGCTCGGCAATCCCTCTTGGAAATAGGTAATTACGGGCATAGCCGGGGGCGACTTCGACAACTTGACCCATTCGCCCGAGTTTATTGACGGTTTCATTCAAGACAACTTGCACCCGCTTTGCCATGGGGATCCTCTTTCATTGAACTGGATGGGTTAACAGCAAGCGTCAGCGCTGGTGGCTACGGCTGCTATTTTAGGACAAATAACTATTCTATAGCCTCTCGGCAGCAATTGCGACAAAAAAAGGGCAGAACGCTGTTCCACCCTTGTACCGAGTTTGTTCCAAAGTTAAGGGTTCACTTAGAGGGGATGGAAGAGCAAGTCGGGATAGAAACGATTAAACTCAATCAAAATCCCAGCGGTAATCGTCATCCAAATGGCGGCCAGCACGGGCGCGGTGGAAAGATAGGTCAAAAAGTGTTTCATGGTACGTCGTCCTTATGACAGTCAACAAACAGTGAAGCTAGCGAGGGGAAACGGTGATTTCGTTGTCTTTGGCGGTGAGTTCACCCGATGCCAGCTCCTTGAGGGCAGCCAATGGCCAAGCAAACCCCGTGAGCATGCATTTGATGGCAAGGGGCACATCAATAATGATTTCTTTTTCATTGGCCTCACCGCTGTTGCGCACAGCAATCAAGTAGGCGCGACCCACCCAACCAATCCAGCCGGCAATGTACAGGAAGAGCACACTGGGAATGAGAAAATCACCGGCACGGCTGAGGCGACCATCCACAACGAGGTGGGGCAAACCATCTTGGCCGCATAGGGCTTGGCTGTAGCGCTCAAACCGTTTTTGACCGGAGGCGGGATCAGCGGTGGTATTCACAGCAGCGGCAGCACGTTTTTGAAAGGCAGGAGAATCTTTGCAGGGGACGAGTCCTGCCACATCAGCGGCGGCTAGAGGGGTAAAACCTAGCCACAGGGTCAAGACAAGGAGTAGGGCTAACAATCGACGCATGGAGTGTTGTCCTCAAATGCAGACAGGTCAAAGTGCATTCACGGAGAGAGCAATCCCTCCCAAAGCTGCCATCATTTTAGCGGATGGGCTTCAACCCAACCCTAGGGGAAAGGTTAATAATTTTTACAAGCATAAAGGCTGACCTAATGCTTCCTCTGGCGATCGCTCTATGGTTAATCGCTGCTGCACAGACGGTGTCTATTGAGGCAGACAAAGCTCCTTTGCTAGACTGGATCTATTGCTGGATTTGACTTTGAAACATCTACACATCGGTGGCGCTGGGGGGAGAGCTGACCCACTGTAATTTCTCAATGATGAAAAGTGTTTCTCCTATTTTACCCCCCATGGATGCTGACCTGACGTTTAACTTGCCCGACCAAAAGATCCTCGAGACCTTACCTGCCCAACAGTTAGTGGCGATTATTTTGCGTCAGCAGCAAATTATTAATCAACTCCGCCATACCCTCTCGCAGATTCCCGGCGCCCCTGAGGTCGTTCACCCTGAGACCCCACCCCCCTCAGAACCCCATCTGGCACTGGTGAGTGAGGACACGGTTTGTTATTTTCCCTTGACAGGGGGGAACTGCTGGACCATTGGCCGCAGTGAAGACAATTCCATTGTGCTCAGCGATCGCTGGATGTCACGGAACCATGCCATGATTCAGCGCATGGGACAGGGGGAGTTTTATCTCATTGATCTCGGCAGTCGCAATGGCACGTTCGTCAATGGTCGCCGCGTCAGTATTCCCGTTGCCCTGCACAATGGCGATCGCATTACCTTTGGCCAAACGGAACTGGACTTTTTTAACGAACCCTTTGCCTCCCTATTTGCCGAAAATGCCACTCTGTCTTTGCCTCAATCCGAAGGCTCCTCCACAGCACTGCTCCATGTCCGCCGCCTGTTGACGGTTCTGGTGGTGGATATTCGTGACTTTACCAAGCTGACGCGGCAACTCGAAGAGGAGCTACTGTCGGAGCTAATTGGCACGTGGTTTCATCGGGCGGGCGAGATTATTCGTCAGTACGGCAGTTGGGTTGATAAGTACATTGGCGATGCGGTCATGGCGGTTTGGATCCACGAAAGCGAGGAGATTGGCTATCAAGAAATTTGCCACACCCTCTCTGCCTTAGAGGATTTACGGCTGATGACAGGAGAACTGCACCAGCACTATCCCTTGCCGTGGCCACTGCGCATTGGTTCTGGTTTGAATACGGGCTATGCCATGGTGGGTAATACGGGGAGTGGCGATCGCCCCGACTATACTGCTCTGGGAGATACCGTTAACGCCGCCTTTCGCCTTGAGAGTGCCACCAAAACCATTGCCGCTGATCTGGCTATGGGGGCAACCACCTACCACTACCTTGTGCAGTCTTGTCCAACCGTTGTCCCCTTTCGACCCCAAGTGCTGAACCTCAAGGGCTATGATGCTCCTGTACCCGCCTATGTGGGCAGCTTTGATGACCTCCATCGGTTCCTTGCCCAAGCCATCAAAGGGAGGGACACCCTGCACTAAACACCTGAAAAAAGGGATTAAGGGACGGCCTCCCTCTGATATTATTGAATCACCTGTAGGGGGCAGTCTAGACATCAGTCTATTGTGGGCGTGATGCCTCAGTTTCCTCTGTCACCCTGCTGGCGATCGGCTACCGCCGCCTGCGCTCGCTGTGCGATGTGGTCAGTTCTTTGCTTTGACTCTTAATGAACCGCTGTTTTTTGTAATGACCTGTGAGATTTGGGAGGTAAAGGAATTATGCAACGTTTGGGCCGCTGGCTAGCACTGGCTTACTTCGTGGGCGTTAGCCTGTTGGGCTGGATCAACTGGAGTGCCCCAACCTTGGCGGCAACTGCATCCACCGAGGAAGAACTGGTCAATGTGATAGATGAGAAACTTGGCACTGCCTATGGTGAAAAAATTGACCTTAACAATACCAACATTGCCGCCTTTATTCAATACCGGGGGTTATACCCAACCCTAGCTAAGTTAATCGTTAAAAATGCCCCCTACCAATCCGTTGAAGATGTCCTGAATATTCCCGGCTTGACGGAGCGGCAAAAGGAAATTCTGCGGGAAAACTTGGATCACTTTACGGTGACCGAGGTGGAAACGGCTCTCGTTGAGGGTGGCGATCGCTATAATAATGGGCTATACAAATAACTACCCTCATTAGATCAACTTTGGGTTAGCGTTGACTCCCGCAACTTCTGGATTTGATGTCTTAATCATTGGCAGTGGTGCTGCGGGTCTCAGTGCTGCCCTTGCCCTTCCCCCTAGCTATCGCATTGGCCTGATTACCAAAACTGACCTTCGACAATCTGCCAGTGGCTGGGCACAAGGCGGTATGGCTGCGGCCATTGACCCGGCGGATTCTCCCCTACTCCATGCCCAAGATACCCTTGCTGCGGGGGCTGGCCTCTGTGATCCAGTGAGTGTCCAGTTTTTGGTTGAGCAGGCACCGGCACAGGTGGAGCGGCTCTTGGCGATGGGGGTAGCTTTTGATCGCGTGGGCGATCGCCCGGCTCTGACCCTCGAAGCGGCTCATTCTCGTCCTCGGGTACTTCATGCCGCTGACACCACAGGTCAAGCCCTGATTACAACACTGCTCGAACAGGTCACTGCTGCACCCCATATCACGCTTCTGCCCAATAGCTTTGTCTTTGATCTGTGGCTAGAGTCGGGGCGATGCTGTGGGGTGTGTCTGTTGCGTCAGGGACAACTTCAGTGGCTGCGCTCGGGGGCAGTTGTTCTCGCCACGGGGGGCGGCGGTCAAGTTTTTGCCCAAACCACGAATCCCCCCTTAAGCACTGGCGATGGTGTGGCAATGGCATGGCGGGCAGGAGCACACATTCGGGATGTCGAGTTTTTCCAATTTCATCCCACCGCTCTTGCCGTTGAGGGAGCACCGCGATTTCTGATCAGTGAAGCAGTGCGCGGTGAAGGGGCACATCTCATAGACCACACAGGGCATCGCTTTGTGGCGGACTACCATCCTGCTGGCGAGCTGGCACCACGGGATATTGTCAGTCGCGCCATTTACCGTCACCTTCAGCAGAGCCATGCCCCCCATGTCTGGCTGGACTTACGACCGATTTCTCGCGATCGCCTGCACTACCGTTTTCCGAAAATCATTGCTGTCTGTCGGCAGTGGGGCATTGATGTTGAACAGCAACCCATTCCCGTGTCTCCAGCAGCCCATTACTGGATGGGAGGAGTCGTCACCGATTTACAGGCCAAGACCAGCCTTCCCGGCCTCTATGCCGTTGGTGAAGTTGCCAGTACTGGTGTCCACGGTGCCAATCGCCTTGCGAGTAACTCCCTTTTGGAATGCTTTGTCTTTTCAGCTCAACTGGCACATCTGCACCCTCAGCCCCTTCCCTTGGCGGTGTCCCCTGTTAGCCAGCAAGCCCTTGAAATTGAGCCAGTGAGTTTTCGGCAGTGGCGCCAAGATTTGCGGGAACTCCTGTGGCAAAGTGCTGGCATTTGTCGCGATGCTCCCACGCTGATGGCCGCTCTTTCCCAAGTGAAGGAATGGCGCCAAGAATTGCTGGCTCATCCGATTGCGATCGCCCTTCGTGAACTCAACCCCAATCACTGCTATACCCTCAGCAATACAGCCGCCCAGACAACTCTTTGGGAATGGGGCGAGCTACGCAATCTCTTGGACATTGCCTACTTAATTCTCAAAAGTGCCCTCTTTCGGGAGGAAAGCCGCGGAGGCCACTACCGTCAAGACTACCCCCAACCCGATCCCAATTGGCAAATGCACACCCTAATTTGGGGAGAGCACTGGCAAAAAGCGGCGATTCAAGGCGTCCAGAGTAAACTATAGTTGCTATAGATTCCAAAAATTTTTTGCGGTGATCTATCCCTATGATGCAGTCACGGCGTGTGCAGGAAAGTTTGGTGGGTCTGGTGATCCTTGCGGGCTTAGCCACATTAGGGGTCGGCCTACTCTGGTTGCGGGGCAACCTTGCTGGTACCAATAGCTACACCCTTGAGGTGGAATTGGATACAGCACCCGGCTTAGCGGTGGGGACACAGGTGCGCTATCGCGGTGTCCAAGTGGGTCGCGTCACGGCCATTGGGTTTGACGCCAATGGTGTCCAAGTGAGTGTGCGCGTCAATAATGTGTTGATTCCCCGTAGTGCTGTACCGGAGATTCGCCAGTCGGGCTTTATTGGTCAGGCTTTCTTGGACTTTACCCCCAAGGAGCGAGTACCGGAGATTCCCGAGGGCGTCACTGCCTTTGCCCCCAAGTGCCAACCAGACTTAATTTACTGCAATGGCGATCGCGTGACGGGCGTCCGAACAGCCAGCCTCGAAGACCTCATACGGGCAGCTACCCGCTTTACCCTAGCGCTGGAAGAATCAGGGATTATCAATAACGCCAATACCCTCATTCTGGGCGCAACCCGCACCGTCAATCGTGCCGATCAATCCCTAACGAAGGTGACCACTGCCCTCGATAGTTTCAACGCCCTCAGTAATGAAGCCCGTGCTGAACTACGGAATTTTGGCACAGCCTCGCAAGCGGTGACCCGTGCGGCCAACCAGATCAGTGAAATGGTTGAGGTCAACCGCAACACGATTAACTCCGCCTTGCGCAACATTGATGGCGCGGCCCGCGATCTGAGAACCACGCTTCATGCCCTTCGTCCCCTGACCAAGCAGCTGGAGCAGGGGGAATTATTGGCCAATTTGGATGCCCTCATTAAAAATGGTGCTGAAGCAGCAGCCAATCTCAATAAAGTCTCTGGGACACTGAGCAGTCCTATCATTATGCTGTCGATCGCCCAAACCCTAGATGCAGCACGGGCAACATTTATCAATGCCCAAAAACTCACGAATGACTTGCTCAAACTCACGGGCGATGAATCGTTCCAGTCTGATTTGCGACGCCTCATTAAAATCCTCAGCCGCCTACTGGCTTCGAGTGAGGAGCTTGAGCAGCAATTCTTGGCACTCCATGCCACTTCCCTAGGAGAAACTCAGCCACCACCCCCCAACCCTGCCCCGAGTCCAAGTGGGGCGGCAACGCCCCCCAAAGAGGAAGAAGCTGCCACGACCACTGATCCTTAGGTTGGCAATTGGTTGAGCGGGCGGTTTCTGTGCTACCCATACAGGTAAAGCGCACTTCGATACGACGCCGGGAAGCATCTGGATTGCGGTTTGCTGGTGCGAGTTGACCATTGAGCAAGTAGAGCTGCCCCGCAGAGTAAGCGCGAAATTTCAGGCCAGCCAGTTGGGGTTGTTTTGCTTGCACCTTGCGCAGTTCGTTGGCGATCGCCAGTGCCCGCATCAGGCCGAGATCAGCATTCGATCCGGGGGTCAAGCGGTTCAATGTATGGGTGGCTACCGCCTGCTCTAGCAAGGCAAGGATTGGCGTTTAGTACAGCCCTTTTCCAAAATATCCCGTGCCCAATCCCGACGTAAAAATCCGTAACGTTGATTTTAACGAGCTGTTCGGGTTTCTCCTGTGCGGGTAAAGCGCACTTCGATACGACGCCGGGAAGCATCTGGATTGCGGTTCGCTGGTGCGAGTTGACCATTGAGCAAGTAGAGCTGCCCCGCAGAGTAGGCGCGAAATTTCAGGCCAGCCAGTTTGGGTTGTTTTGCTTGGGCCTTGCGGAGTTCGTTGGCGATCGCCAGTGCCCGCATTAGACCGAGATCAGCATTCGAGCCGGGGGTCAAGCGGTTCAATGTATTACTGGCTGCCGCCTGCTCTAGCAATGTATCGAGATTACTGCCACTGCCTTGATTGGGCTGGCCGTCGGTATGGCCAATGATTTCCACGGTGTCAATACCATACTTTTCACGGGTATCCATAACCATTGAGGCTAAATTTACCCAAATGTATTGGCGAAACGGTTCAGAGAGTTGCGCACTGCCCGCAGGGAAACGAAATTTTTCATTATCTGGAATAAAGAGAATCGGCGGCGGTCCTTGGACAGTCTGTTGGGTTTGAAGCTGTTTTCTCAGTTCATTCACTTGTTTTTGATTAACAATCATAAAAATCATCATGAAAAACGTGATTAAGCTCAAAATCAGCAAGCTGCCAGACATCAGATCCGTGTAGGACATCCAAGGGTTGAAGTCCTCTGATTCCTGTTGCCAAGAGCGACGGAGTGGGCGCATAGACAATTACCTAAGTTTGCGTGGGAGCGGGTGTAATTTTTTGGGAGAGAGTCACCAAGTTGCCATTGATTTGCTCAAGGGATTGAACGGCTTTGGTCATTGATTGGCTAGAGTCTTGGCTGTGTTTCTTCAATTGGCTTAACTGCTCGTTGACCACTTGGGTAATTTGATCCGTCACTTGCTCTAGGCACTTCTCAAGGGCTTTGATCTGGCTCTGGCGATCGCCATCGCTTGCGGAGCGTTGCTTGCGATAGTTTTCAAAGCTATTTCTGAGAGTTGTTAACTGGTCGGTGAGGGATTTATATTGCCGATCCAACTGCTCTGTGACACGGGAAATTTGGTTTGCGGCTGTACTCAGTTGTTCGACATGGGAGGTATTCTTCCTCAAAAGAGTGAGCAACTGCTCTTGACTGGTTTTGTTCTGCTCAATAATATTGGACACTTCCGTGCAAAACTTGCTAACACCAAAACGCACTTGCCGCAGTTCCTCATTCCCTTGGAGGAGGTGTTGGCCAACATCATTACTAAGTCGCTCCATAGAGCGCAGCATCGTTAGGAGTTCCTGTTGATTTTGGCTCAGGGTATTTTGTGATCTTTGGGCGATCGCCAGCAGTTCCGTCAGTTGATCTGCGACTTGTGCCAGTTCCGTGGACTTCTGCGCCACTTGCCGATTCACCTGCTCAATCTGGTTGACCAAGCCCAAAACCATGTCGTGAATATGTCTAAAGGTGGTCGTGGTGGTGCTGAGATCGCTGGCAATTTCCTCAAAATTCACGTGGGTGCGATTGACCCGCTCTAGGGTTTCTGAAACCTTGGTGGTCAGGGCAATCACTTGACTATTCAGTTCTTGCGATCGCGCCGCCGCTGTCGTCAACTGATCAATAAACTGCGCAAGTTGCTGTGTTGCCGTACTAAATTTCTCCGCAAACTCGCTATTTTCCAATGTCTGCACTGCGGTCTGAAAGATATTTGCCCCAGACACAAGATTGCCCGCTGCGTTATCGATTCTGGCAAAGACCCTCTCCGCTAGCTCAATATTCCTGCTGTACATTTGCCTAAGATTGGCCAATTCCCGCTCGAGGGGTTCTCTAATTGCGCTAGTGACAGTTTCATGGAAGTTCTCTAAAAAGATAGAAAAGTTGTCATCAATGGATTTAATCAACCGTCCAGTGGGGTTTCGTTGTTCACTAGCTAGTTCATGATCCAGATACAGTTCTACAGCTGTGAAAAAGTGCCGCCGTGCCAAAGTGGTATTCCAAATAGAATTGATAAAGGTTAGCAAAATTCCCAGCGAAAGGCTGACCAAACTCGACACAAAGGCCAGCGCCATTCCCCGCAGCGGCTGACGGAACCGAGTGAACAATTCCTGAATCACAACATTCTGTTGGGCAGGATTTTCCCCTTGAAGGGCAGAAATATCCAGTGTTCCCAAGTTGTCGATGATGCTAAAGACATTGATCGTGATTCCCAAAAACGTGCCCAGCAACCCAATCGCAATCAGTAAGTTGGGGGTTACCCGTGTCAGGTACTCAATTTGTTCTAGGGACATGCCCCACAGCCGTTCTTGGCCAAGCATGTAGTCCACCAAGGTAACTGTATTGATCTCGTCGTACTTTTCTAAGCAGCGCGTCATCCGCTGCCGCAGGTTCTGAATGAGAACGGGCGCTTGTGTCGTCTCACTGGCCACAGCCCACTGCCAGCGGATAAACTCCATTAACCGTAAAAAAAGGCGCCACCGCAGCACAGCACTCATAAAGGCAATGAGGATCGGCGTGCCAATAAAGAGTTGGAGGATGGGCGAACCCTGCACCTCTTCTAGAAACAGGCTAAACAGCTCCATTCTTTTTACCTCAGGGAAAACAATGCGTTATTGCTCTAGTTTGTCTTGATCATCCTCATCTGCCGCGTCAACATCTTGTTGCTCAGGGGGTGGTGACTGATTGAGTAGGCGATCGCTCCGAGTTGTACCCGAGGTCAATGTTCGGCTCCAGCGATCCTCAATGCGTTTGTCCAGTTCCTCAATCAACTCCTCAAGAATGCCCTTTTGGGCAATCTCCGTGAGACCTTGAATCTCTGTCCCTGCCACAATTGGCACCATGGCAAAGTTAATGTGATCGGGTGGATAGGCGCGAATTTCCTCAATGAGTGTCATCACATGTGGCCGATAGTCCTTTTGCCATTGCGGGGGATTACTCACTAGAAGCTCAATTACCCCATTCAGTTGTTGGTGAAGGACATCTGTTAATGTCATGGTACGTTGATCTTGGTTGCGAATCTGCACCCAAGTTAATTGATCAATAACGACTGACCAATCATTCCCAAAGGTAATTTTCCTGCCCTTGTTTTTAGGATCAAAGACAAGATTATCGCCCTCTAGGGCAAACATTCTCAAGCCGAGGCACTTAAAGAACAGCTCCTGCACTTCCCGCACCACTTCTGGCGGGGGCGGCAAAATATCCGTGAGCGTAATCGTTTTATTGGTATGCAGGGCGTCAAAATTGCCCGCGTCGCCTCGGTTTTCGTAGGCATACTGGAAATTCTTGGCCGTCAAATCATTGATCAACCGCAGGGGAAAGCCGGCATACTCCGTCATGAAAATCACTTGATGCTGTTCTGACGCCGGCAATTGCACCCGCTGTGCATTCCCCAGTATCCCTGTTTCCGTCAGCAGTTGGGTAAAGGCCTGCACATAGGCATCCTCTGTGGGGGGTTGGTGATAGGCAATGAAGACCGTTCGCTTATGGGGGGCGTTGTTAAAATAGCCGTCATTAAGATTCAGAGGCAGCAGAATGTCCGACTGATTCTTCAGCGATGTTAAATACGCAATCAACTGCTCGCGGCTGCCCATTTCCATAAAACGCTGAATTGCCGATCCCCGCAGTGCCAGCATCAAGGTCGAAATCCGTCTGTCCACCACTTGATCAAGGGCAATGGGAACTTCCGCTGTAAACTGGGGTTTGAGGAAGCGTTCTAAGCTCGGTGGCGCCTCTGTGCTGACAACCACTGCTTTTTGAATCACCTCAGTAGAAAGCTGTTCCAGAGCCAAGCGCCGCTCCCCTTCCTTGGGGGGCAACACCGCATTAATCGCATTTTCGGTGTCTTGGGGATTGACAATGGGCAAGCCAATTCGCTCTTGAACATTGACTTCCGAGAGCTTTTCACCCCGCCGTTGCAGTACGAGGATATTTTCTTGGATGAAGTTGCGTAACTGCACCAACTGGGCAATTTTTTGATTCGTAAATACAATCAGGTCTTCTGTAGCCACCCGGGCTTGACGACTCACCTGCGATTGGTAATTTTGGCGAGCGAGGGTCAGCACTTGATCCACAGCCACCCGAAAGGCAGTTTGAATTTTTGCCGTTTTGCCAAAGGGAAGAAGCTGCCCCTGAATTGCCTGCACCTCATTTTGCAGTTGGGTAGTGATATTGCGCAGTTCCGCATCAGCATTTTGGGGACGATTCGCCTCGTATTGAGCACGGACACGCTCGAAGTTAGTCTTGAGTCCCTGTAGCCAGTTAATGGCATTGTCGAGGCCAAAGAATTGGTGATCTGGTTGCAGGATTTGCTCTAGAAATTTTTCAATACTGGCTTTGATGTCATTGGTCACGTCTGACGTGTGCTCAACAATTGGCGTGAGCCAAACCCCCCGTTCTTTGCTGTTCTCTGCAGGGCGCACATAGTTCAGCAGTGCCATGGCATTCTGGGGAAATTGCGTTTTTAACAGATCTTGTTGCCCACGGGATTGGGCTGCACTAATTTGACTATATTGATCGTTGCGCCAGCGTTCTAAATTGGCACTTAGCGTTCCTCCCTGCACGGGGACTTTTTCTAACCGTTGTTTCAGCAGTTGCCCTAGATCATCCGTCCCCCAGTCAAATTGACTTGTATAGAACTGCTGCATTTGGCTGTTAGTGGGGGCTTGACCAAGACCATTTTTCCAGAACTCTAACACTTGAATTTTGATTTGGTTGGCGGCCAGCAAATTGATCTTGTCTTGGGGGAAGTAAATGCTCGCCAGTCCAGTGGCCATGTAGCGCTGGCGATTTGGGCGGGGGTGTTTATCGTATTCTTCGGTGGCATCAATGGAACGCAAATTGTCACGGGCAGAGATTGCAGCGGCAGCCGTCGCACTACTACTCAAAAAGAGGCAAATTTTCTGAGCAATGGTGTTGGCGATTTTGCCCTTGGCGTTGGGATCCGTTGGGGGAATGATGAATGTGCCGCCGGGGGTGGCGTTGGACATCAAGTAGATGTAGTCGTAGGGCGGGCGAGACTCCCCTAGACGGCGTTCGCCGGGGTATTGGGCATTAAAAATGGTGCCCTTGCGGGTGTAATAGTCCAATTCCTTGAGGGCAGCGTAGCAGTTGGCCTTGACGACATCGTTGCCACCGTAGAGATCGGGACTGACGACAAAGTAGCCGTAGGTTTCAAAGTTGGGCACACTTTCGGCAAAGAGCCGCCGCAGAATGTAGCCGATATCGAGAAACAGGCCGCTACCGGTACCGCCGCACAGGGAACCCGCCACAAAAACCCGTAACCCCGGCCTGACTTCGATGCCACGGGCAATCAGGGCACCCGCATCAGCACCAACCACACGGCCATGGGCTAAGTTCAAGGTTCTCACCACCCGATCATAATTTTTGAAGAGGGCAAAACGACCCACTGCCCTCACGGCACCTGCTCCCTGCTCAATGGCGCTGAGGTTGCGAATCAGTTGATCGGGAAACCATTCAAGGATATGGTCGTCGGAATTTTGCACATAGGTATTTTTTTTCCGCCGTTCGTAGTTCTGCTTAAATTCATTGACTTCGTTGAGGGAAACGCGGATATGGACTTCCTCAGCCGGGGTAAATTCAATGCTTTGGCCTCGGTAACTGGGAATGGGCCCCCCGCGATCGGTATCAATTTGCACAAAACTGACGATGGGTAGATCGGCCAAGGAACCAAATTCTTCAATGATATTTTGGCGAATGCGTACCAGAACATCTCGCCCGGTGCCCCCTAGCCCTACGCAGATAACGGGCATAACGGTCAAATTATTGTTTTCTGCGGTATCTGTGGTAAACATCCAGCCCCCTATGAGTCTGCTGCTAAACGAAAGAGATCAACCTTAAGGAATCACTTTATAGGGTTATCCTGATGATTTTATCCTTGTATGCAAGGAGAGCAAAGCTACGCTGTTTAGGAATGGTGATCGAGCCAAAGATTGGCTGACCATCACAGGTGAGTTCTCCTGATTCTAGGGCATGAATGATCAGGTTTTGATCTCGCCGTTCAAGGATGGCGATCGCCATCATACTGGGCAAAGGCACCACCAAGAACGTACCAGCGACACTACCGCCGACACCAATTTTTTGGCCATGCTTGAGGGCAAAGCGATACTCTTGATCCCCCACCTGAACAGTGACAGACCAAGGAATTTGCTGCCGCAGCCAATGCACAGCGAACCACAAGCCAGCCCCAAGAACCAACACCCCCAAGACACTCGCCAGCAGAATCTGCCACCCCAGTTGTCCCCGAAGATAGGCGTCCACTAGACAGATGTCGCCGCCGCCGGGTTTAGGGGTACAAAATTCCTGCACTGTGGCTGGCACATCGACAACGGTTAGCTGAAAGTTGCCGGGCTGAATACTGCGCTGCTGCATTGGTAGAGCCGCAAACCATTGGCTGCGCTCTTGGGCTTCTGGGGTATCGGCTAGACCACAGACACTATTGGGGACTTCTATCCATTGATCCGCTTGCCCTTGGGGAAGGTTGAGGGGAGCATCCGTAATCCAAATCACCGACTGGTTTTTGATCGGTTGCTGATTGTGGAGGCGGTCTTGGTTGAGTTGCGCCAAATAGCGATAGACAAAGAGTTCGGCACACATAATATCGGTACCCTGCTCAGTGCCGGCATTCATGGGCACCGCTTCTAAAATTTTGGGAATATCCACAGACCCTTGGTATTCAAAGACCACGGGCGATCGCACCGTCATGGCAAAGGGCAGAATATGAACGGTGTCCCCCTTGGTTAAGGTTTTTTCAATGATCTGCCGTAGGTGGAGCCGCCCTGGATCATTGAGGCCGACACTTTCCGTGAGGTCGATCGCCAGCACCACATCCCGACCGCCCCAACGCCCAACCCACGCCAACCCGTCCTTTTGCTGGGGGGTGAGGGGACGATTGCCGGGAACCACAGGTGGATTCATAGTCAGTGGCTTAAATTGCGAGATTTCTAGGGTTAAAGGGGTCGCCTCTGTTTATCATAGACCTAAGGAATAAATGCGTAGAGCCTCAATTTTAGAATGATCGGTTGTTACTGGGGATACGACTTACCATGGAGAATGCCTTACCTGCGGTTTATTTAAGTGTGTTGATTATTCTACTCGGCGTCTCAGCTTGGTTTGTGGTCAAACAAATCCTCAAAACCCGCCGCATTGAATCTACTTTGGCACGCCTGCAACGAAAACTCAAGCAGGAACCAGGGACCACTCAAGAATACTTTGAACTCGGCAGCATCTACCTGACAAAGAAACTGGCCAGTCAAGCGATTCCCCTGTTTCAAAAAGCCCTGAAGGCGGCTGAAAGTGAAGGTGAAACCTATGTGGCTCCCATCTACAATGCCCTTGGCTATGCCTATTTCATGCAGGAGCAGTATGATCTCGCAATTCGCCAGTACAAGGAGGCTCTGAAAAATCAGCCTGAGTACATCACGGCTGCCAACAACCTAGGCCATGCCTATGAGAAAAAGAATCTAGCCCAGCCAGCCCTTGAGGCCTATCAGCACACCCTGAAATACGACCCCAACAATGCGATCGCCCAACGGCGGGTGAATTCCCTGAAAAAACGGCTGAGTGGCGCGGCGGCTTGAGGATCCCTCGCCAAACAAAAACTGGTTAACAATAAAAAACTGGCTAGGACATTCCCCAACCAGTTCGCAATTCACTCTGTGTATTTAGCTGGATAAGCTACCCCTCGGTTTAGGCGTCTCCTTCGATGTAGAGGAACAGCAACCCCATCACCACCGTGGGCATCAGCCAGCACACTACGGGAATAAAAATCCAAGGCAAAAAGGATGCAGCGTAAGATCCCATCATAATCAGCGGTTCTCCTTCTGGGTGATCAAAAGTAAAGTGTGACCAAGGCCCTAGTTAAAGAGGCCGGTCATGATGCCATCCACAACAGCAAAGTTTTCGAGGAGGAAGAAGGCAACAAAGGCACCACCCATAGCCCCCACAAAGAAGCCAGCCGTAAACTGACTCCAACCCTCACCGGTTTTCAGGGGATCGCTGCTGCTGCCACCCTTTTGAAAACTCACAAGGCCATAGGCGGCTAGGCAAGCTGTGGCAATCAAAATCAGGGCGATACCAGAAATCAAACCGCCCAAGTTGGCCACATCGGAATCCCGCAAGGGACCGAGCTTGACCCAAGGACCAATGACAAAGTAGCCGTGAGCCATCCCTACTTCTAGCCCCCGCAGGATGGGCGAGAGGCCTTGACGATAGGCGGGGAGATTGCCAATAAAGGTCTTGACTAGGCCAGAGTCAGAAATGGGTGTAGATAGGTGACCGATAAAGGGATCACCATTGTATGGCTTAACCAGTTCTTCTGCCATGATTTTTATTTCCCTAGCATTCCGTCATGTCCGCGCACAGGCACGAACCTAAGTGGTTATTCTAGGCAAGGGCGGGCGATCGCGCGAGAGAGAGCGTTCATCTCTTTAAGAAAGTTCATGTATCGCAACATCCCCTTACGCAGCCCCGCCCTCAAGTTGGGGTTAGTAGGTGGGTACGCTGGGATCGACTTCCTGACTCCAAGCGTTGATGCCCCCTTTGATATTGATCCCCTCAATGCCAGCCTGTTTCAGTATGCCCAAGGCTTTGGCAGAGCGACCCCCCATCTTGCAGTGCACCAAGAGGCGATGGCTATTCACCAGATTGCGGATTTTCTCCACACCGGGGCCATTTTCAATCTCCGAGAGGGGAACGAGTACAGCGCCGGGAATCCGAGCAATTTCGTACTCGTTGGGGTTGCGCACATCCACAAGAACGTAATCTTGGGCACCGCTGTCCATGAGGGCTTTGAGTTCCTGGACGGTCATTTCGGGAATTTCTGCCATTTGGGCGGCCTCCTGTGCTTTGGCTTGGCGAATACCACAGAATTCTTCGTAGTCAATGAGCTTGTCAATGACTGGCCGTTCGGGGTTTGGGCGCAGCTTGAGTTCACGGAATTTCATCTCTAGGGCGTTGAAGAGCAAGAGGCGGCCACTGAGGGTTGTGCCTTTGCCAAGAATAATTTTAATCGTCTCCGTGGCTTGGATGACGCCAATAATACCCGGCAGAATCCCAAGAACGCCCCCTTCCGCACAGGAGGGCACTAGGCCCGGTGGCGGCGGTTCCGGATAGAGATCACGATAGTTGGGGCCGCCTTCATAGTTAAAGACCGTGGCTTGGCCCTCAAAGCGAAAGATGGAGCCATAGACATTGGGCTTATTCAGGAGCACACAGGCATCGTTCACCAAGTAGCGGGTGGGGAAGTTATCGGTGCCATCCACCACAATGTCGTAGTCCGCCATAATCTCAAGGGCATTGGCGGCGCTCAAGCGAGTTTCGTAGAGATCCACTTGGCAGTAGGGATTGATCTCAAGGATGCGGTGCTTCGCCGATTGAATTTTCGGCTTGCCCACCCAAGAGGTGCCGTGGATCACCTGCCGTTGCAAATTGGAGCTATCCACCACATCAAAATCTACAATGCCAAGGCGGCCAATACCGGCAGCGGCGAGATAGAGCAGCAAAGGCGATCCCAATCCACCCGTGCCAATGCAAAGCACGCTGGCAGCTTTGAGGCGTTTTTGACCCTCAACACCCACCTCTGGCAAAATCAGATGGCGGGAATAGCGTTCATAGTCGTCTTTCGTGAGTTCAATCGTAGAAAGGTCTGGATTTAGCATGGTAGCCCTTCATAAAAAATGTGGCTGATCTAACCCGATCAGCAAGGGTGAGGGGATTTTCTTATTTTACTTAGGGGCGCGACAGAGGATCTGCCAAGGTTTCAATTGTCAACACTTGCGGGGGGGTGGCATCCGGCGGATAGAGCAGGGTGAACTGTACCCAGCGGATTTCTTGGGGTTGTAGCGTGAGCCGCACCAGATCGTCCCCCTGCTGGCCTTGGCGTTGGACAAGGTGAATGATCCGACTTTGGGGGGTGCCTTGATCATCGCGGAAGCGCAATCGGACACTGCCTCGGAAAAAGATGCGGTTGGGTGGTTCAGCAAAGAACCGTAAGCCCCTGGCGGGGGCGTCGAATTTGATGGGGGTTTGGAGGGCAAGGCGCAGGGTCTGGGGGCGATCGCTGGTGTTTTGTAGCGGTAGCACCAGATCATATTCAATGCCATAGTTGCCATGGGCAGCATAGGCCGTATCGGGATAGCGCACCACGAGGGGAGCCGTTTGCACTTGTCCTGTGCCCAAGCGCCCTGCCACTAACGAACTAATGGGATAGGAGAAGGCGGTCCCCGCGGCGGGAATCGGAATTGGTTGTTGTTGGGGATTGTGCCAGCGGGAGCCAAGGGCGACACCCGCCACTCGGCCATAGATAATGCTGCCCCCTTGATCGGGGGGGGTGGGGGCGCGATCGCGGGGGGTGACCAATTCCCCTGCCGTCAGTGTCTGCTGCCATTGCTCTAGGGTCGGCGGTTCATTGCCAAAGCGGGCTAAACTGGCGAGGTAGAGGTTGCCACTACTGCGGGCACGAATCAGCAGCGAACGGCCATTGAGGGGGGGGTCGAGTCCCTTGACCGGAATCGGTAAATTGGCGATCAGGGCATAACTGCGCGGGGGAATCATGATTTGTGCGGGCCATCCCGATTGCCGCCGTTGTCGCAAAATATCCAGCATGACGCGATCGCCCGGACCAGCAAAAACTTGGCCGAGATCATTGGCCTGCTGGTTGGGCAGAGGACGAAAGGGCGCATCCGGCTGACTCAAGTAACTGGCGGCATGGATCAAATTCACCGTTACCGGTTCAGAACTGGGGTTGTAGGCGAGAATCCCTAGGTAGAGGGTCGTGAGATCCTGCGGGTCGAGGGGCTTCGCAATATGGTGGGCAAAAATATCAAAGCGATCGCGAAAAGCAAAGTTCAAGTGGGCACTAGGAGTTGCTTTGCCCTCTGGCGGAAATGTGGACAGGAGAATCCCTGATCGCTGCACCACCTCTGGGCTATTGCTATTCAACACAGGCACCCGATCAAGGGCACCCGGCAAAGGGAGCACTTTTTGCGGTTTTTCAATTGTTGCCGGCGCCTGAGCTAGCACTGGGGAAATGACAACCAAGGCCGCACCGCTCGCCAACCACCAACGGAAATCAACAGACATTACCGAGACCTAGTAGCTCATTTGCAGCGTTACACTCGCCTCTACCTGTAATTCCCCGGACACCACAGGGGTGCTATCGGCCATGTTTGCTGCGCGAACGGCAAGGGGTCTTGGCGGGGGTGCCGCCTGATTAATTTGAATGCTCACCACTTGGCGCGGTTGGAGATTGAGGGCACTGAGTACCGCTTGGGCTTGACTTTGGGCATCTTGGGTCGCGCGCTGCAGGGCAGTGCGTTGGGCAGCGGCAATCGTCGCCTCTGGTGCGGTGAAGCTAATATTGTCAATCGTGGTTGCGCCAGCTTGGACAGCAGCATCAAGAAGGGACCCTACGCGATCGCTAGCAATGCGAAAACTCACCGTATTGCGCCCGATATAGCCCACCAGTATCCGCTGATTGTTGGTGTACTGATAATTGGGACTGAGGCTCAGCCCCGTGGTTTGCAGTTGACTGACTTCCCGTGCCCGCAGAACCGCCAAAACGGCATTGGCTCGCCGCGCCACCTCTTGCTGTACCTCTTGAGCCGTGCGACCTTGCACCTCGACCCCTAGGCTGACTTGGGCAAGGGTTGCTGAAATGGCTTCTGTCCCTCGACCTGTAACCGTCAGGGTACGTTGGGCTTCTTGGCTCACGGCGGGTCGCTCAGCAACCACCACAGATCCCCCAACAAGAAGCGCGGCAAGACTGAGGGTATAAAAAGGCGTTAACGGATGTTTCACAGCGGTATTCACCACAGCTCAGCAAAAAACTCATGAACCTTGTTTCTCTCCAGACCGCCTCCCACTCGGATTCTGTTCCCCTTTAGGCGCTAATCGTATGAATTTTAATAAAATTCGTTCCTTGGAGAGTTTGGGCAGGAATGCCGCCCAGAATCAAAATTTTATCGCCCTCAGTGACCATCTGGCGCTCCTTGAGTTGGTTTTCAGCCACGGCAATCATCCCTTCAAACGTCATAGGCAGCGTTTCCAAAAGAATCGGCTTCACACCCCAGAGCAAATTCATCCAGTGATAAACGCGGGGGCGATCGGTAAAGGCGACAATCATGGGTTTCACCCGTTCCCCAGAGGCAATGGTTGCGGTATAGCCCGTTTCCGTAAAGCAGGCGATCGCCCGCAGATCGAGGATTTGAGTAATGGTGGTTAAGGCTTCACCTAGGGCATGGGTCTCATCATTGCGGTAGGCGGGCATATTGTCAAACTCAAGGTGCGGCTCCACATCCGCTGCAATCCGCGCCAACATCTTCACCGCCTGCCCAGGAAAAGCCCCCACAGCAGATTCGCCCGACAACATCACCGCATCTGTACCATCAAGAATGGCGTTGGCGACATCACTGGCCTCTGCCCGCGTCGGACGGGGATTGTGAATCATGCTCTCTAGCATTTGGGTTGCCGTAATCACAGGAATACTGCGGTAGTTGCACTCGCGAATAATTTGCTTTTGCAGCAGCGGCACCTTCTCTACCCGCATCTCCACACCGAGATCGCCCCGCGCAACCATGATTGCATCGGCCACCCCCAAAATCGCTGAGAGATTTTCCACTGCTTGGGGTTTCTCAATTTTTGCCAGCACGGGCATATCACTGGCACCGTGGGCCGCCAAGTACTCCCGCAACTCCCAGAGATCCTCAGCTCGGCGCACAAAACTCAGGGAGATAATATCAACCCCCTGCTCAATGCCAAATTGAATATCCTGCTTGTCTTTGTCTGTGAGGGAAGGCAGCCGCAGATTGAGATCCGGCAAGTTTACCCCCTTACGACTTTTGAGCGTGCCCCCCTGCACCACCCGGCAGGTGACCCGATCTCCCGCAATGGCCTCGACCACCAATTCCAAGAGGCCATCATCCAAGAGCACCTGCATCCCCGGCTGCGCCTCTTCGGCAAGATAGGGATAATCAATGCCAATGCCTTGTGTCTCTTCCTCAGTGAGCGGCACGAGGTGGACTTGCTCCCCTTCCACTAATTCGATGCTCCCTTCAGGAAGCTGGCCAACGCGAATCTTCGGCCCTTGCAAGTCTTGCAGCAGGGTTAAGGGGGTTGCTGCTTCATTGGCCACTTGTCGTAGCAGAGTAATGGTTTCGGCATGATCTTTATAGTCACCATGGGAGAAATTTAACCGTGCCACATTCATGCCGGCGGTTAGCATCTGCTGAATCACTTCCCGCGATCGACTGGCAGGGCCAATGGTGGCCACAATTTTGGTGCGACGAAACAGCATAGGAGAGGGGGATAACTTCATGCTCTCCTAAATCTTAGGCATAGGTCAGGGAATCCGGTGGTGTTCTGGCTTGCATTGGACATTAACTTTTGTGGCTACAGGGATGTGGCTATAATTTGCCTCGTGGAGACTACCGCTGGAGGCCGCGATGGCACGCCCCCTTACCCCCGATAATCAAACGCTGAATCGTGCTTGGACTTGGCAAGATGGCCTGATTATTTTGGCCTTGATTGCCCTGATCTTTTGGATTGTCAACACGGCGGCGCAGTTTACAGGACAGTATGACCCCACGATCACCATTGAGCTGAGTCCAGCGGTCTTGCCCAGTTACACCGCTCAAACGCTGCTGCGGATGCTGATTGCCTACATCATCTCCTTGGTGTTTAGCATCCTCTATTCCTATATTGCCTACTACAATCGCACTGCTGAAAAAATCCTGCTGCCGCTGCTGGATATTCTGCAATCAATTCCCGTGCTGTCGTTTTTGCCGGGGGTGGTGCTGGCACTGATTGCCCTCTTTCCGGGGAGCCGTATTGGCGTGGAATTGGCGGCCATTATCCTCATCTACACGGGAATGGCTTGGAATATGACGTTTAGCTTTTATCAGTCTTTGATTAGCGTGCCTCGGGAGCTGCGGGAGGTGGCAAAAATTTATCGGCTGGGGTGGTGGCAGCAGGTGTGGACGCTGGATTTGCCGGCAGGTGCCATTGGCCTGATCTGGAATAGTGTGATGTCAGTGGCGGGGGGCTGGTTTTTCCTGATGGCGATCGAGTCCTTTACCATTGGCGAGAAAACCTTTACGTTGCCGGGGTTAGGTTCCTATCTGGCGGAAGCAGCCAACCAACAGGACTATGCAGCATTGGCCTACGGTCTGGCGGTATTAATTGGCATCATTATTGTAATTGATATTCTGGTGTGGCGCCCTCTCATTGCTTGGGGCGAAAAATTCAAGATGGAAATGGTCGAGGCGGAGAATGTGCCTAAATCCTTCGTTCTTGATTTCCTGCGGCGATCGCCCACGTTGCGAGCCTTCCACCAAAATATCTTTGCCCCCGTCTGGGAACGACTGGATGAGCAGTTGCGCCCCAAACACCCACGTCAATCCGTTGCCCCCCAGAATGACCAAGGCAACTGGCCGATAACCCCCATCATTTTGCTGATTTTTGCCGCCTTCGTGGGTTGGGGAGCGATCGCCTTTTTGCGGCAAATGTTTGGTGTCAGTTGGCAAGATTGGCAGCAAATTGGTCTAGGGGCGGTTCTGACCACGGTGCGGGTAGCGGTGGCACTGGTTCTCTCCCTACTGTGGACAGTTCCAGTGGGAGTGGCGATCGGTCGCAATCCCCGTGCTGCTCAAGTGTTGCAACCCATTGTCCAAATTGCGGCATCGGTACCGGCTACGGCGCTGTTTCCAGTGCTGCTGTTGGCGCTGGCCAATGTGGGTGGGGGTTTGGAGATTGGCTCTGTGGCACTGATGATGCTGGGCACGATGTGGTACATCCTCTTTAATGTCATTGCCGGTGCCCAAGCGATTCCCACGGAATTATTTGAAGCAGCGGTGGTCTATCAACTCTCTTGGTGGCAGCGGTGGCGCACCCTGATCCTGCCCGGCATTTTTCCCTATTTGATTACGGGCATCATTACGGCGGTGGGCGGCGCTTGGAACTCCAGCATCGTCAGTGAATATGTGGAATTTCAGAATCAAACGGAGCAAACCCTTGGCTTGGGGGCCACGATTTCTGAGGCTAGCGTTCGGGGGGATTTTCCCCTACTGATGGCTGCCACGGCAGTCATGTCACTATTGGTGGTTTTGACCAACCGCTTGGTTTGGCGCCCCCTCTACCGCTTGGCGGAAACCAAGTATCAACTGCTGTAGGCGGTGAAGATGCGCGTTATTGGCCTCATGAGCGGTACCTCGGTGGATGGCATTGATGCGGTTTTAGTGGAGCTACAGGGGGGCGATCGCGACCTTGAGGTACAGGTGCTGAATTTTTGTACGGTGCCCTATCCCACAGCCCTACGGCAGCAGATTCTCGACATTTGTGGCGCAAAACCTTTGACCCTTGCAGCGTTGGCGGAGTTGGATGAGGCGATCGCCGAGGCCTTTGCTTTGGCAGCACAAACGGTTCAACAGGGATATCCCCGCGCAGATCTCATTGGCTCCCATGGCCAAACGGTCTTTCATCGCCCCCCCACGGGCGATCGCCTCGGCTACAGCCTACAACTGGGACGGGGAGATTGGATTGCTTGGCGCACGGGGATTACCACCATTGCTAACTTTCGTGCTCAAGATATTGCCCTAGGCGGCCAAGGAGCGCCCCTTGTGCCTCGGATCGATTGGTGTCTTCTCAGTCATCCCACGGAAGTCCGCTGTGTGCAAAACATCGGTGGCATCGGCAATGTCACCTACTTGCCGCCTCAACGAGAGGATCCTGAGGGCAAAGGGGTCATGGGTTGGGATACAGGTCCTGGCAATGTGCTGCTTGATCTGGCCGTAACGGAGTTATCGGGGGGTGAATTCACCTACGATGCCGATGGGGCATGGGCGCGGCAGGGCAAAATTATCGATCCACTGGTAGAGCACTGGTTGCAAGACCCCTTCTTTCAGCAGCCGCCGCCAAAGTCCACAGGGCGAGAATACTTTGGTCTGCCCTTTTGGCAGCGATGCCGCACTGAGGCTGCTGGTCTGGCGCCTGCAGATCTGCTGGCCACACTGACGGAATTTACGGCTCGCAGTATGGTTGAGAGCTATCGCCAATTTTTGCCCCAAAAACTGCAGCGGCTCTTCCTCTGTGGCGGCGGTGCCCACAATCGTTTTCTCAGGGAGCGCCTTCAGGTGCATTTAGGAGACATTCCCGTGGAAACCACTGCGACGGCGGGCGTACCGGTGGATGCCAAAGAGGCGATCGCCTTCGCTATTCTCGCCTACTGGCATGAGTTGGGCTTGCCGGGGAATTTGCCCCAAGTCACAGGTGCGCGCCAAGCGGTTCCCTTGGGTCAGTGTTGGCTGGGACAGTCATGAAAACACCCTTTCCAGCCATTGTCACCACGGCTGAAATGCAGGCAATCGAAGGGGCGATGTTCAATGCCGGCTTTCCAGTGGCTGCCCTGATGGAAAAGGTGGGACAACGCCTCAGCGACTTTCTCCAGCGTCAGTTTCCACCGTATTCCCGTGTTGGGGTTTTGGCCGGTCCGGGGCACAATGGCGGCGATGCTCTGGTGGTGGCGCGGGAACTATGGCACCGCGGCTATGGGGTGAAGGTCTGGCAGCCCTTTGAACGTTTGAAACCCCTGACGGCAGATCATGCCCGCTATGCCCGCTTTCTCGGTCTGCCCTTTGTCGAGACAGTGGACAGCTTGCAAGAGGTTGACCTGATCGTGGATGGTCTTTTTGGCTTTGGCCTAGAGCGGGAACTGACGGGTGACCTTGCCGCTGCCATTGACCAAATCAACACGTGGCGGCAACCACGGGTGAGTATTGATGTCCCCTCGGGGCTACACAGTAATACCGGGGCAGTTTTGGGTACGGCAATTCAGGCCGATCGCACCCTCTGTTTAGGACTCTGGAAGCGGGGGCTACTGGTAGAGGAAGCACAGCCTTGGGTGGGGCAGGGGGTGTTAATTCCCTTTGATATTCCCTCGACGCTGATTGAAGCGGTGTTGGCGACTGCGCCTCGGCGATATTGCTTAGATGCTTCCTGTTGGCAAGAATTGCCCCTGTCGCGATCGCCCATTACCCACAAGTATCAGCAGGGACAACTGTTACTCATTGGCGGCTCTGCCCAGTTTGGCGGCAGTATTCTCCTCAGTGCCCTCGCCGCACGCTGTACGGGTGTGGGAATGCTGGTGGTGGCGGTGCCCCAGTCCCTGAAGTCCCTTGTGCTCTCACGAGTCCCCGATGCCATTGTTGTTGGCTGTCCAGAAACAGCGAGGGGGGCGATCGCTGGCTTGCCGGAACCACTAGACTTGAGCAAGTTCTCAGCCATTGCCTGTGGGCCGGGGCTAACCCCTGAGGCGGTGCCCGTTGTGGAAACCGTTCTCGGTGCCGGGCAACCCCTTGTCTTGGATGCCGATGCTCTGAATATCCTAGCGACGCTCTCGCCATGGCCGCTGCCAAGTCCGACCATTTTGACCCCCCACTATGGCGAATTTCGGCGGCTCTTTCCAGACCTTGTCACCGGCGATCGCCTTGATCAAGTGACCGCCGCCGCGAGCCGCAGTAATGCCATTGTTCTTCTCAAGGGCGCACGCACAGCCATTGCCTCTCCGAAGGGTGAGCTTTGGATCAACCCCCACAGTACCCCTGCCCTTGCCCGAGGGGGTAGTGGGGATGTTCTCACTGGCCTCATTGGTGGCCTTTTGGCGCAGCAGGAAGCCCTCAGCGCCACCTATGGTGCGGTTTGGTGGCATGCCCAAGCCGGCCTTCAGGCAGAACGAGAGGCCACTGCCCTAGGGGTCTATCCTGAACAACTGATTGCCCACCTGTTACCGACGCTGCACGCTGCTCTAACTGCTGGCGTTTAGCTTTTTGGCCAAGAGTTGATTCGTCAGCTTGGGATCGGCACGTCCACCCGTTTTTTTCATCATTTGGCCAACAAAGAAGCCCTGAAGTTTCGTTTTACCCGCGCGGTATTGCTCCAGTTCATTGGGGTGTGCCGCCAGCACCTCATCAATCATTGCCTCTAGGGTAGCCACATCGGAGATTTGACTGAGGCCTTTTTGCTCCACGAGGGCTTTCGGGGAGCCACCTTGAGCCAGTAATTCCGGCAGCAGATCCTTGGCCATTTTGCTACTGATAGTGCCCGCCTCAATGAGTTGGATCAATTCCGCCAATTCAGCAGGTTTCAGAGGTAGTGCCTCGATCGCCAGTTTTTGTTCCTTGAGATAGGCGGTAATATCCCCCATGATCCAGTTGGCCGCTAATTTCGGGGGTGCCCCGGCGGCAACGGTGGCTTCAAAGTATTCGGCAACGGCTCGCTCATCGGTGAGCACACGGGCGTCTTGGGGGGGCAAGCCCCACTCGGTTTCGTAGCGGTGCCGCTTTTGCGCTGGCAGTTCGGGAAGCTCGGTACGCCATGCCGCTAGTTGCTCCGCACTGACTTCAATGGGTCCGAGATCGGGTTCAGGAAAGTAGCGGTAGTCACTGGAGCCTTCCTTGACCCGCATGGTGCGTGTTTGCTGCGTGGCCTCATCCCAGAGGCGGGTTTCTTGAACGATGGCTTCGCCCGCTTTCACAGCAGCGACTTGCCGCTCAATTTCATAGTCAATGGCGCGTTGGATGGCACTAAAGGAGTTCATGTTCTTAATCTCGACCTTGGTGCCAAAGGTGTTGCTGCCCACGGGGCGCACGGAGATATTCACGTCGCAGCGCAGCGACCCCTCCTGCATATTGCCATCGCAAACCCCCAAGTAACGGAGAATACGCCGCAGTTCTTGGGCATACTCGGCAGCTTCTTGACCCGTGCGCAGATCTGGCTCAGAGACAATTTCCACAAGGGGCACCCCTGCCCGATTCAAGTCCACTAGGGAGTAGGTGGAGCCAGACAGGCGATCGCTCCCCGCGTGAACCAGTTTGCCGGCATCTTCCTCCATGTGCAGGCGAGTAATGCCAATTTTTTTACGGTGGGCGGTGCCGTTGTCATCCACCAGTTCAATCTCAAGGTAGCCATGCTGGGCAATGGGCAGGTCGTACTGCGAGATTTGATAGTTTTTCGGCAAGTCGGGATAAAAATACTGCTTGCGATCGAATTTGCTGTAGGGGGCAATCTGACAATTGAGGGCTAAGCCCGCCTTCACGGCATACTCGAGCACCTTTTCATTCAAGACGGGGAGTGTCCCCGGCAAACCCAAACACACTGGGTCAATGTTGGTATTCGGGGGTGCCCCAAACTGGGTCGAGCTAGACGAGAAAATTTTGGTTTGGGTACTCAGTTGGCAGTGAATTTCAAGGCCAATCACCGCCTCGTAGGTGAGACTGGCGGGATCCACAGGGGTGGGTTCAGGCGCAATGGTTGCTGCCTGCTGCGTCGAGGTTGGTGGGGTGGATTTCGCCGTTTTTGCTGTTTTTGAGGTTTTCGATGCTTGCCGTTTGCTTGATTTTGCCTTTGCCATCAGAAACTCCACAAGGGTACCGCCACTATAAAGCAGCTTACAGCCCTTTTCCCAAGGATGGAACACGCTCAAGGCTGTGAAAGCAAGTACAGGAGAGTATTTGATTGCCCTAGGTCTATATGCATTTTCAGAAAAGGACTGTCTTCAGGGGGGGAATTGAGGATCAAGAGCTAGGGGCGATGATTGCGCTCCTCCATGGGCACATAGGGCTGATTGTGGGCACCCGTATAGACTTGGGTGGGGCGATAGATGCGATTGGCCTCCAGTTGTTCTTTCCAGTGGGCTAGCCAACCGGCCACGCGGGCGATCGCAAACACTGGCGTAAACAGATCACTGGGAATGCCCAACCGCCGATAGACAAGCCCCGAGTAAAAGTCCACATTGGGATAAATCCCCTTGTAACTGAGGTATTCACCCACCACTTCTTCCAGTTTCAGGGCAATGTCGTAGTAGCGATCGCCGCCAAACTTATCAAACAACTGTTCCGCCAACTTCTGTAAAATCGTGGCGCGGGGATCCTTGACCTTATACACGCGGTGGCCAAAGCCGGCAATTTTGATCTTATTCTGAACGCACTTTTCCACATAGGGACGGACATTCTCAACGCTGCCGATTTCTTCGAGCATATTGATCACCTCTTCATTGGCGCCCCCGTGGAGTGGCCCTGCCAGTGTACCCACCGCTGAAGCAACCACGGCGTAAGGATCTGTCAATGTCGAGGCCGTCACCCGCGCCGAGAAGGTAGAGGCATTCATCGTGTGCTCGGCATGGAGAATCAGGCAAATATCAAATACCCGTGCCGCAAAGGGATCGGGACGCCGCTCATTGAGCATGTAGAGAAAGTTGGCCGCATAGTCCAGCTCATCACAGGGCATGACCGGATCATTCCCCTTGCGAATCAGTTGAAACGCCGCCACCATTGTTGGAATTTTGGCCAAGAGGCGGATGACTGCTGCCCGAATGTACTCCGGATCGTCGAGAGCCCGCCGCGAATAGAACAATCCCAAGGCGCCCGCCGAGGCCTGTAGGGCATCCATGGGGTGGCCACTGTCGGGAAAGCATTTCATCATGTCGCGAATGCGATATTTCACGCGGCGATGGTAGGTAATATCGTGCTCAAAGGCCGCCAACTCCTCCTTGCTCGGCCAGTAACCCCAAATCAAGAGGAAGGCAGTTTCCAAAAATGTGCTTTTCTCCGCTAGTTCCTCAATCGGGACACCGCGATACTCAAGAACGCCTGCTTGGCCATCCACATAGCTAATGGCCGACTGAGCAACGGGAATACCTTCAAGACCAGGGCTAAATTCGCAAGCAACCATGCGTGGGTGTCCTTAAAAGGGGGCAAACTGAATCGCAATTGCAACATCTATCAATTTTAGGGGAGAGGGGAAAGATGTTGAGATGTTAAGCTGCATTCCCGCTTCCTTGAAGTTTTCCAACGTTTTGTCGGGCGAGGGAAAGAGCCTCGCTACGATCGCGATCGGACATCAAAATGCCTTTGCCCAAGGAGTTGACGCGATGAAACTTGCCTACTGGATGTATGCAGGGCCGGCTCACATTGGCACTCTGCGCATTGCCAGTTCCTTCAAAAATGTTCATGGCATTATGCACGCGCCCCTTGGAGATGACTACTTCAACGTCATGCGATCGATGCTCGAGCGAGAGCGCGACTTTACGCCTGTCACCGCCAGTATTGTCGATCGCCATGTCTTGGCACGCGGCTCCCAAGAAAAAGTGGTGGACAATATCACCCGCAAAGACACTGAAGAGCACCCTGATTTAATTGTGCTCACCCCCACCTGCACCTCCAGCATTCTTCAGGAAGACTTACAAAACTTTGTCCAACGCGCCAGCCTCAGCACCACTGCCGATGTCCTCTTGGCGGATGTCAATCACTATCGCGTCAATGAATTGCAAGCCGCCGATCGCACCCTTGAGCAAATCGTGCAGTTTTATATTGACAAAGCCCGCCGCCAAGGCACCTTAGTGACCAACAAAACCCCCACCCCTAGCGTCAACATTATTGGCATCACCACCCTCGGCTTCCACAATCAGCATGACTGCCGCGAGCTGAAACAACTCATGGCCAACCTTGGGATTGAGGTGAATCTGGTGATTCCTGCCGGTGCCAGCGTCCACGACCTTGCGCGCCTGCCCCAAGCTTGGTTTAACCTAGTTCCCTATCGAGAAATTGGCGGTCTCACCGCCCAGTACCTAGAAGCCGAATTTGGCCAGCCAAGCGTCAGCATTACGCCCATGGGTGTGGTGGAAACCGCCCGCTGTATCCGTGCCATTCAAGCGGTGCTTAATGCTCAAGGTGCCCCCGTGGACTATGAGGCCTTTATTGAGCACCAAACTCGCGAGGTGTCCCAAGCCGCTTGGTTTTCCCGCTCCATTGACTGCCAAAACCTCACCGGTAAAAAAGCAGTGGTCTTTGGGGACAATACCCACGCAGCGGCAATGACCAAAATTCTTAGTCGGGAAATGGGCATCCACGTTGTTTGGGCGGGGACGTACTGCAAATACGATGCCGATTGGTTCCGCGCAGAGGTGGCGGGCTTTTGTGACGAAGTACTCATTACCGATGACCACACCGTGGTGGGGGACGCGATCGCCCGCGCAGAACCTGCAGCCATCTTTGGCACCCAAATGGAACGCCATGTGGGCAAACGCCTCAACATTCCCTGTGGTGTTATTGCCGCTCCCATCCACATCCAAGACTTTCCCGTGGGCTATCGCCCCTTCTTGGGCTATGAGGGCACGAATCAACTGGTGGATTTAATCTACAACTCCTTCACCTTGGGCATGGAAGACCACCTGCTAGAGATTTTTGGTGGCCACGACACTAAGGACGTGATTCACAAGGGGCTTTCCGCCGACTCGGATTTGACATGGACCGCGGATGGGCTAGCGGAATTAAACAAGATTCCCGGCTTTGTGCGCGGCAAGGTGAAGCGCAACACCGAAAAATTTGCCCGCGAACAGGGGATTAGCGAGATCACCGTAGAAGTGCTCTATGCTGCCAAAGAAGCCGTGGGGGCTTAAGTTTCACCTCTGGAACCTGCATGAACCTGACCCTTGCAGCGTATAGCGATTGGCATTTAACAAGCAATTGCTATGGTATTGCTGAAACGTTTCATTGCCCTTGGTTTACTGGCAGCAGGGGTTGGCTTTGCGCCGAGTGCCCTTGCGCAGCGGCTACCCCGTTTACGCCAAGGCATGAGCTACGCCGATGCCCGCCAACGCCTCCTTGATCGCGGTTGGCAACCCGTGGTTAATCCGGCAATGGTGAATCCGACAACAACGACCCCGATTGTGGCCTATCTCCTCAGTCAAGGCTATAGTGAACTGATGGGTTGTCAACTAATAGGGGGGGTAGATCTCTGCACCTTTCAGTTTCGCAATCGCAAGGGGCATCTTTTGGAAATTGGCACCGTGAATTTGCTCATTTTCCCCGGCGGCACGGTGACCAGTTGGGTACTGCGGAAGAATTCCCCCTAGGCGATTCTTGCGTATAATGGGGAGCCGTAACCTTTTTTAAGGAACCGCAGTATGGTGTCTTCTCCGATTAAATCTGAAGCCCCTGTTCGTCACGATGTCAAAGACTTGAGCCTTGCACCCTTAGGGCAGCAGCGCATTGAGTGGGCCAGTCGGGAGATGCCGGTACTGCGGCAGATTCGCGATCGCTTTGAGAAAGAAAAGCCCCTTGCCGGTATTCGCTTGGCCGCCTGTTGCCATGTGACCACAGAAACCGCCAATCTAGCGATCGCCCTCAAAGCCGGCGGTGCTGACGCGGTGCTGATTGCCAGTAATCCCCTCTCCACCCAAGACGATGTCGCCGCTAGCCTAGTGGTGAACTACGGCATCCCGGTCTTTGCCCAAAAAGGGGAAGACACCGCCACCTATATGCGCCACGTCAATATTGCCCTTGATCACCGTCCCAACATCATCATTGATGACGGCTGTGATGTCGTCGCCACCCTCGTCAAAGAACGCCAGCACCAACTCAGTGACATTATTGGCACCACCGAGGAAACCACCACTGGCATTGTCCGCCTCAAGGCCATGTTCCGCGATGGCGTCCTCACCTTCCCCGCCATTAATGTCAACGATGCCGACACCAAACACTTCTTTGACAACCGCTACGGTACCGGTCAATCCACCCTCGATGGCATCATTCGGGCAACGAACATTCTGCTTGCCGGTAAAACCGTTGTCGTGGCTGGCTATGGCTGGTGCGGTAAAGGGACAGCGCTGCGGGCACGGGGCATGGGTGCCAATGTGATTGTGACGGAAATTGATCCTGTGCGAGCCATTGAAGCAGTCATGGATGGCTTCCGGGTCATGCCCATGCTTGAGGCGGCGCCCCTTGGGGATATTTTCATTACCGTGACGGGGAATAAGCATGTGATTCGCGCCGAGCACTTTGCCGTCATGAAAGATGGGGCAATGGTAGCCAACTCCGGTCACTTTGACATTGAAATTGACCTTGCCACCCTGAAAACCCTCGCCAAGGAAGTCCGCGTCGTGCGCAACTTCACCGAGGAATACATTCTCCCCAGCGGTAAATCCATCATTGTTTTGGGTGAAGGCCGCCTGATTAACCTTGCGGCTGCTGAAGGCCACCCCGCCAGTGTGATGGATATGAGCTTTGCCAACCAAGCCCTTGGCTGTGAATATCTCGTCAAAAATAAAGGTCAGTTGGCAGCCGGCATCCACCCCATTCCCACCGCCGTGGATCAAGAAATTGCCCGTTTGAAACTCCAAGCCATGGGCATTGCCATTGACACCCTCACTCCCGAACAGGTGGAGTACATGAACTCTTGGACCTCTGGCACTTAGACCCCCCATCCACCTGCAAAATCATTAGAACGTTGCGTGCTGCATCCTAGCTAGGGCTAACCTCAGGGTGCAGCTTTTTATTTATCGCTTAATTTATTGTCATCAACAGCCTTTTTCTAAAATAGTGGCTACCGCTACCGGCTGTCATCTTGTTATAGAGCAATTTGGGCTGTTTTAGTTGTTTGGGCAGATTTAATCCCCCGCCCTGAAGTTAAGGTTAGATACAGCTTTGGCATATTTTTAATACGAAAACTGTATAGCGACAAGAAAAATGTAGCAAGATTTACAAATGTTTATGGTTCAGGTGCCTAAATTGGATGTTCAAGTAACCCGTTGAAGACAAGGGCAACAACCGTGAGCAACAAAATTGAAGCCATTAAAAAAGAGAAAGATGGCTTAGCGGTTAAACGAGAGCTAGAGAAATTCGCAGCCATGGGCTGGGAAAACATGCCTGAAGCTGACCGCGATGTCCGCCTCAAGTGGCTTGGGATTTTCTTTCGCCCCGTTACCCCCGGCAGGTTCATGATGCGGCTGCGGGTACCCAATGGGATTCTCACCAGTCAACAACTGCGAACCCTTGGCGAAATTGTGGATCGCTATGGTGAGAACGGCAATGGTGACATTACCACCCGTCAAAACATTCAGATTCGGGGTCTGCCCATTGAGGATATTCCCGAAATCATAGAGCGGCTGCAAGCCTGTGGCCTGACCTCCATGCAATCCGGCATGGACAATGTGCGCAACCTCACTGGATCGCCAGTGGCGGGCATTGATGCGGCGGAACTCATTGATACTCGCCCCCTGATTATGAAATTGCAGGCGATGATTACCAACAATGGTCAGGGGAATCCGGAATTTAGCAATCTACCCCGCAAATTCAACATTGCGATCGAGGGGGGGCGGGATAACTCTGTCCATGCCGAAATTAACGATGTGGCCTTTGTGCCTGCCTATCGGCAAGGGCGTTTGGGCTTCAATGTTTTAGTCGGTGGTTTCTTCTCTGCTCGGCGTTGCGCTGCCGCTATCCCCCTCAATGCTTGGGTGCCTCCCGATGATGCTGTGGTGCACCTCTCACGTGCCATCCTTGAAATTTTCCGTGACCATGGTCTACGGGGCAATCGCCAAAAAGCGCGGCTCATGTGGCTGATTGATGAATGGGGTATCGAGAAATTCCGGGCAGGAGTGGCCACTAAACTCCCCTTTGAACTCCTCAGTGCCGCTCCCAAGGATGAAATTGACTGGGACAAGCGAGATCATCTGGGGGTGCATTGCCAAAAACAGCGGGGGTTGAACTATGTGGGACTGCATGTGCCCGTAGGGCGCCTCTATGCCACTGATTTTTATGAGTTGGCACGGCTAGCTCAAGTCTATGGCCAATCGGAAGTGCGGCTGACAGTGGAGCAAAATCTGATCATTCCCCATGTGCCTAGCGCTGTTTTACCAAGCCTGCTGCGTGAACCCCTCCTCACTAAGTTTCGGCCGGAACCACCGCCTTTAGAGCGCGCCCTCGTTTCCTGCACGGGTGCTCAGTTTTGCAACTTTGCCCTTATTGAAACCAAAAATCGTGCCCTTGCCCTTGCTCGCTGGCTGGATCAACAACTGGTGCTCCCCCAACCGGTGCGCATTCACTGGACCGGGTGTCCCAACTCCTGTGGTCAACCCCAAGTGGCTGATATTGGCCTGATGGGTACAAAAACCCGTCGTAATGGCGAAACCGTGGATGCCGTGGATTTGTACATGGGTGGCAAGGTCGGTAAGGATGCCAAGCTGGGCACCTGTGTGAAAAAAGCGATTCCCTGTGATGAACTGCCGGAGGTACTGCGCCAACTGTTGATTGATCACTTTGGTGCTCAGCCCATCAGTTCACATACGCTGCAGGTTCCGATACACGCTGAATTAGCCTTGTCGATTGTTTAGGAATTAAAGGATTTGTAAACCAATGGTGACTTTCTCCCGGCGTCACTTTCTCGTGACCGCTGCGGCTACAACGGCCGTGACATTGATCTCCCACGGTTGTGGTAATAGCCAGCAAACTAGTGATGTTGCCCAACCCACCACCCTAGCGGAAACTCCAGAAGTAATGGGAGCGAAACTGGGCTTTATTGCTCTGACGGACGCGGCTCCCCTGATTATTGCCAAGGAAAAGGGCTTGTTTGCCAAGTATGGGATGCCCGATGTGGAGGTGATTAAGCAGGCTTCTTGGGGCGTGACCCGCGACAACTTGGTCTTGGGTTCTGCCGGGGGTGGCATTGATGGTGCCCACATTCTCACACCAATGCCCTACCTGATGACCGTGGGAACCATTACCGGTGGCAAACCTGTACCCATGTATATCTTGGCGCGGTTAAACACAAATGGTCAGGGAATTGTCTTGGCCAATGCTTACAAGGATCTCAATATCAGGACTGACAGTAGCCCCCTGAAGGAGGCCTTTGCTAAAACCCGTGCTGAACGGCGTGCCCAGAATCAGCAAGAGCAGATCAAAGTGGCAGTGACATTTCCAGGGGGCACCCATGATCTGTGGATGCGCTACTGGCTGGCTGCCGGCGGCATTGATCCTGAGAAGGACGTTTCTGTGATCGTTGTGCCTCCTCCGCAAATGGTGGCCAATGTGAAAACTGGAACCATGGAAGCTTTCTGTGTGGCTGAGCCATGGCCACAACAAGCGGTGAATCAAAAGGTGGGGGTTGATGCTATTACCACGGGTGAATTTTGGCAGGATCATCCTGAGAAATCGCTGACTTTGCGGGCGGATTGGGTTGATCAGCATCCGAAGGCCACTAAAGCTCTATTGATGGCTGTGATGGAAGCACAACAGTGGTGTGATCAACCTGAAAATAAACCAGAAATGGTCAAGATAATTGCCCAGCGGCAATGGTTGAAGGTACCCGAGAAGAATATTTTGGATCGCTCCCTCGGTAAGTTTGACTTTGGCAATGGCCGTACCTTTGACAACCCCGATCTAGCGATGAAGTTCTGGCGAGACAATGCCTCTTATCCCTACCAAAGTCATGATCTGTGGTTCCTGACGGAGGACATTCGCTGGGGGTATTTGCCGCCGGATATGGACACTAAAGCTCTCATCCAAAAAGTGAACCGTGAGGATCTGTGGCGCGAAGCCGCTCAAGCGATGGGGGTGCCGGCAGCGGAAATTCCCACCACCACCTCTCGGGGCGTGGAGACCTTTTTTGATGGTGTGGCCTTTGATCCCCAAAATCCTCAGGCCTACTTGAGTGGTTTGGATTTGAAAAAAGTTTAGAGGTAAAGAGCAATGGCAAGTTCTTCTATGGGTTTCACTCAATCTCGACGGCGGCGCTGGTTAAAGCATCTCAAGAAGTCAGCGATGTTCCGCAAAGTGGTACTGGGTAGTTTGGGGGCGCTGTGTTTCTTGGTCATTTGGCAGTTTGTCTGCATGGCGGGGCTACTTCGCCTGCCAACGCCCCTCACTGTTATTACTGAAACTTGGGGGTTGATAGTTGATCCCTTTTATCAAGGGAGTGGCACGGATGTGGGGTTGGGGTGGCAAATTCTCTCCAGTCTGCGGCGGGTGGCCGTTGGCTTTTCCTTGGCAGCAGTCATTGGGGTGGGGCTGGGGATGCTGATTGGCTCTAGTCGAGTGCTCTACGATGCAGTGGATCCCATTTTGCAGGTGTTGCGTCCGGTGCCCCCCCTTGCGTGGTTGCCCATTTCCTTGGCGGCTCTGCGGGACAATGAACCGGCAGCGATTTTTGTGATCTTCATTACCGCAATTTGGCCGATTATCATCAACACGATCGTTGGTGTGCAGCAAATTCCCAAGGACTACAAGAATGTGGCACGGGTGTTGCAGCTCTCCCGCAAGGATTATTTCCTGAATATTCTCGTACCAGCAACGGTGCCCTATGTGTTTACGGGGCTGCGCATTGGCATTGGGCTGTCTTGGTTGGCGATTGTGGCAGCGGAGATGCTCATTGGCGGTGTCGGCATTGGCTTCTTTATTTGGGATGCCTGGAACAGTTCTCTGATTAGTGAAATTATTGTTGCCGTGATCTATGTCGGCATTGTCGGCCTGGTTCTGGATCGCTCGGTGGCCTTTGTGGGTCGCCTGCTCAGCCACGGTGAAGAGGCGCATTCCTAGCTCCCTCACGTAACCCATCCTCCCCTCTTTTCCCCTTACTGTCGAACATTAGGTTGTTTAACCCTATGGCCAAGTCTTTACCGTTTATTGAAATTGACCATGTGGATCAGGTTTTTGATCTGCCCGGGGGCGATCGCTACATTGCTCTCAAGAATATCCACCTCGAAATCCAAAAAGGGGAGTTTATTTCCCTTGTCGGTCACTCTGGCTGCGGCAAGTCCACGCTCTTGAATATCATTGCTGGCTTTCAGCGGCCTAGCAGTGGTGGCGTGGTGATGGCAGGACGGCAAGTGACGGAACCGGGTCCCGATCGCATGGTGGTGTTCCAAAACTATTCGCTGTTGCCTTGGAAAACGGTGTACCAGAATGTGGCCTTGGCGGTAGCGGCGGTGCTGGGGCATTTGAGCAAGGCAGAGCAACGACAGCGGGTAGAGGCGGCGCTGGAACAGGTGCACCTCAGTAAAGCCCGCGAGAAGTTCCCTGCCCAACTGTCGGGGGGGATGAAGCAACGGGTGGCGATCGCCCGTGCCTTGGCGATTCAACCGGAGGTGCTCCTGCTGGATGAACCCTTTGGTGCCCTTGATGCTTTGACGCGAGGCTCTTTGCAGGATGAGTTGATGCAAGTGTGTCAAGGCAGTCAAACCACCTGCATTATGGTCACCCATGATGTGGATGAGGCACTACTGCTCTCTGATCGCGTGGTGCTGCTCACCAATGGCCCTGAAGCCCACATTGGCCAAATTCTCAAAATTCCCTTTGCCCGTCCCCGCAATCGCCATGACGTGCTCAACCATCCCAGCTACTATGGCCTGCGCAATGAGATGATTGCCTTTCTCAATCAGCAGAAACGCCGCCGCCCGCCTTTGGAGGTGCCCATGGTTGCACCAACAGTGCCGGCAGGTCTGACCCTTGGCTTTATGCCCCTGATAGACAGTGCCCCCCTCATTGTCGCCAAGGAAATGGGCTTCTTTGCTAAGTATGGTTTGGAGCCAGTCACGCTGCATCGCGAAGAAAGCTGGCAGGACTTGGTGATGGGGGTGATCGCGGGTCGCTTGACGGGCGCTCAACTGTTGGCGGCCATGCCCTTAGCCATGACCTTGGGGTTAAACGGTCAGCCTTCACAACCGCTGATGACCTCGTTGGTGCTGAGTCGCAATGGCAATGCCATCACCTTTAGTCGCCAGTTGTGGCAGCAGGGGGTGAAGACTGCTGAAGATCTGCGCGCCTATATTCAGCGCACGGGCGATCGCCCCCGGCTGGGAGTGGTTCATGCCGCATCAATGCACAACCTCCTGTTGCGGTACTGGCTGGCCGCCGCTGGCATTGACCCCGATTACGATGTCGAGTTGTTGGTGATTCCCCCCTGCCAAATGATCTATCACCTCAAGGCCGGCCATATCAGTGGCTTTTGTGTCGGTCAACCGTGGAATTCCCATGCAGTGCGCGAGGGTATTGGGGTGATTGTCGCTACGGATTTGGATATTTGGTCGGGGCACCCGGAAAAAGTTGTGGGTATGCGTTCCGATTGGGTGCAGGCCAACCCGCAGCTACACCAAGCGTTGGTCAAGGCATTGATCGAAGCCTGTGAGTACTGCGATACGATCAAACATCGCCCCGAAATTGCCCAACTGCTTTGTCGGCCAGAGTATGTGGGGTGTACTCCTGAGGATGCCTATGCCGGCTTTGTGGATCCCCTTGATTGGGGGGATGGCATTGTTGCTGCTTTTCAACCCCGGTTTCACCAGTTCTACGTGGATCGCTCTCCCTGTCCTGGGCGGTTGGAAGGGCTGTGGATCATGACCCAATTGGCTCGCTGGCAACTTACGCCCTTCCCAAAAAACTGGCTAGAAATTGTTGAGCAGGTGCGGCGGGTAGATCTCTTTGGGGCGGCAGCGCGGGAACTGAAGGTTGTAGATAATGAGCCAGATCGTTCTGCCTTTGCTCTTTTCGATGGACTGCCCTTTGACCCCGATAATCCCCTTGGCTACATTGAGGCGGCTGCGATTCGCCGTGGCCTTGATATTCGCACTGTTGATCCCCAAGAGGTTGTTGCTGTCTAGGTATTTTTGAGAGAAGTCTATGGAAACCCTCTATCGTCTTGACCCCCATTTAACGGCCACCCAGCATCTACGCATTGATGGGGTGAGCAAAGCCTACCCTACGGCTAATGGCGACCAGGTGGTACTTGAGGATATTCACCTTGAGGTGAGCAGCGGCGAATTTGTCTGTTTCATTGGCCATTCCGGCTGCGGCAAAACCACACTCTTGAATATGGTTGCGGGTTTTACAGCGCCAACACGAGGGGAAATTACTCTCAATGGCGTGCCCGTGCGCCGTCCGGGGCCGGATCGCATGATGGTGTTTCAAAACTACGCGCTGCTGCCTTGGCTGACGGCCTATCAAAATATTGAGCTAGCAGTGAAGTCTGTCTATCCCCAGAAAACTCGCCAACGCCGGCGCCAAATTGTCGAGGAGCACTTGGAACGAGTGGGGCTAACAGCGGCTGCCCACAAACGCCCTGCTCAACTGTCGGGGGGCATGAAACAACGGGTGGCGATCGCCCGCGCCCTCGCCATTCGCCCTGAAGTGTTGATTTTAGATGAACCCTTTGGTGCCCTCGATGCCATCACGAAGGAGGAGTTACAGGATGAACTCTTAAAGATTTGGTGCAGCCACCGACTGACGGTACTAATGATTACCCACGACATTGATGAGGCGCTGTACCTCGCGGATCGGGTGGTGATGATGACCAATGGCCCTGCCGCCCGCATTGGCGATATTGTGAAGATGCCTTTTCCGCGGCCACGGCGGCGATCGCAACTCCTTGAGAATCCGCAGTACTACGATCTCCGCAACCAAGTGGTTGACTTTCTGTACACGCGGTTTGGGCACTAAGTAGCGTATGAGTACCCCACGGGTTGGCTCGTTAGCCGTTCAGTCCAGTCGTTACCTCTGCTACTACCGCAATACCAGCGAGAGCGTTCAGCAGATTTATTTGTCAAATCAGCCCACTTGGCAACGGGTGGTGTTTCCGAGGCAAGAGCTTTTTTTCCATGGCGATGCTACAGCGGATCTGATCATTTGCTCAGAGCAAGGGGTCAGGTGCTGTTCCTGTGAATTCCTGCGGTTTGAGGAAAAAGGGCGTGCTGTGCCTGAACCAAGTGAGCCAGTGTCCTCGCTGTGTCCCTACTGTGGGGTGGGCTGTGGCTTAGAAGCAGTCCCTCAAGGCAAGGGAGCCTATAAAATTCGGGGCGATCGCCAGCATCCCTCCTCCCAAGGCATGGTCTGTGTCAAGGGGGCAACTATTCTAGAAGCCCTTGATCGCGATCGCTTGGTTTACCCCCTGTGGCGGGAGCGTTTGGATCAGCCCTTTACGGTCATTTCGTGGGACGAGGCCATGACCCGCCTTGTGGAACGCATCCAATGGGTACGCTGTGAGCGGGGCGCCGATGCCATTTGTATGTACGGTTCCGGTCAATTTCAAACCGAGGACTACTATGTGGCGCAAAAGCTAATCAAGGGCTGTTTGGGTACGAACAACTTTGATGCCAACTCGCGGCTATGTATGTCCTCGGCAGTGTCGGCCTACATGGCTAGCTTCGGCGCTGATGGCCCCCCCTGCTGCTACGACGATTTGGAGGCTACCGATTGTGCGTTCCTTATGGGTACTAATACTGCCGAATGCCATCCCATTGTCTTTAATCGTCTGCGCAACCACCACAAGCGCGATCGCCGCGTCAAGTTGATTGTTGTGGATCCGCGGCGCACCCCGACAGCGGAAGTGGCGGATCTGCACCTTGCCATCCGACCTGGCACGGATATTGATCTGCTCCACGGCATTGGCCATTTGCTACTGCAATGGGGACAGATCGATGCTGAGTTTATAGAGGAGTGTACCCAAGGCTTTGCCGAGTATGTAAGGCTGCTGGCGGCCTACACCCCAGACTGGGTAGCGGAACGCTGTGGCATTGCTCAAAGTGATCTAGAACAGGCGGCTCGCTATTGGGGGCATGCCCAAGCGGTACTCTCCCTTTGGTCAATGGGCATTAACCAGTCTGCTGAAGGGACGGCCAAAGCTCGTTGTCTCATCAATCTCCACCTGTTGACGGGGCAAATTGGCCGCCCAGGGAGTGGTCCTTTTTCGCTGACGGGGCAACCCAACGCCATGGGGGGGCGCGAAGCCGGCGGCTTGAGCCATCTGTTGCCCGGCTATCGCCAAGTGACCAATCCACAGCATCGCCAAGAGGTAGAGGACTTTTGGGGACTGCCGCGAGGACAAATAAGCGATCGCCCCGGTCGCACGGCATGGCAAATTGTCGAAGGTCTAGAACAGGGAGAAGTGGGTCTGCTGTGGATTGCGGCCACCAATCCTGCGGTTAGTTTTCCCCATTTAGAGCGTGCCAAGGCGGCCTTTCTCAAATCTCCTTTTACCGTCTATCAGGATGCCTACTTTCCCACTGAAACAGCAGCCTATGCCCATCTGATTTTGCCGGCGGCGCAATGGAGTGAGAAAACAGGTGTGATGACTAACTCTGAACGCCGCGTCACCCTTGCCCCCGCCTTTCGATCGCCCCCCGGTCTGGCTCGCCCTGATTGGGAAATTTTTGCTGAGGTGGGGCGCCGCTTGGGATATGGGCATCTCTTCCCATTTGCCGATGCCGCTGCCGTCTATGCCGAATTTGTCCAACTCACTGCCGGTCGCCCCTGCGATCAATCGGGTCTGAGCCACGAACGCCTTGCCCGTTTAGGCGCCTTGCAGTGGCCCTGTCCTGCCGGTATGGATGATGAAGAAGCCCGCAAACCCAAACGCCTCTATACTGACTGGCGATTTCACACACCCAATCAACGGGCATATTTTTGCCTTGCCCACAGTCAGGGCGTGGCGGAACCCACCGATCACATCTATAGCTTTACCCTGACAACGGGTCGTCTCTACGGCCACTGGCACACTCAAACCCGTACCGGTCGCATTGCCAAAATTCAAAAAATGCACCCCGATCCCTTTGTGGAAATGCACCCCGACGATGCCGCAAACTTACATCTCAAAGACGGGGATTGGGTGGAGGTGCGATCGCGTCGCGGTCAAGTGTGCCTGCCGGTCATCCTCACCAAGGCCATTCGTCCGGGCACTCTCTTTGTACCCATGCACTGGGGCTTTCTCTTTGCTGATAGCGGTGAGGCAAACCAACTGACCCATCCCATTGCCTGTCCGGTCTCAAAGCAGCCAGAACTCAAAGCCTGTGCGGTGCAGGTGCTGCCCCTGAAGTTGCGGCAGACGCCCCATACCCCCACCATGCAGGAAAGCGGCACTGCCCTCAAGCAATAATAGAATCTGATTCCCTAGGGAGGGTTATGGCTATTGATGTCCCACTTCTTTGCGTTTGAGGCTGAGTTCACGGCTTCGTTACGCTGTATTCCAATGATTGTTCGCTATAAGCTAGATTTATGTGGGGTCAAGCTGAAGCTGCTCCACTGGCATCAACTTTCCCAAGAACAGCGACAATGGCTTGTGGTGACTCCCTGCGACACCCCCGAAGCTCAGGCAGACTATCGTCAGCAACTGCGGGATTGGGTGACCCACACCCATGGAACCCCACCGAGTGATATAGAGATTCGCCAACCCTACCCTTGGGACATCACCACTGAACTGCCAGAGACAGTGCAGCAACAACTGACCAAGGTACCTCACCACAGCCTGACGGTGGAAAAATGGTCAGCCCTGACCCCCCTGCAACGCTTTGCCCTTGTGAAGCTCAGCCAGCCCGGCCACGAGAATCGCAATTTTTGGCCAGCATTGCAGGAATTTGGTCTGGCCTAGAGGGCTAGGAGAGTTGTAGTGGCATTTTTCTGCTGAGGTAGTACAGAGTTGTACCAACAAGGGTGCCCACTAAGAAGCCTTGGGGCACACTGAGGGCGATCGCCCCCACTAAGAGGGTAATCATCCAATTTGCGGGCATGGCGGCTTGATCTTTAATAAAGCCCATGAGTACCCACGCTTCAAACAAAAGAATGACCCCCAAAATCGAGAGGGGAAAAATTTCCAGCAGCTTATCCACACTGGAACCAAAAAAGAGACCCAAGAGAAGGTAGAGACTGCCATAGATCACCACCGCCCCACCTGTGCGGGCACCAAGGGCATAGTGTCCTGCCAAACCGCTACAGCCATGGCAGAGGGGGACACCACCAAAGAAGGGCAGGATCAAGTTGGTGAGGCTATACGTGAGGCCAATTTGGCGAATCGAGAGGGGGCGATCGGGAAAGAGATCGTGGGCAGTTTGCTGGGTTGCAATCACTGCATTGGCGATCGATAGGGGTAACTGCGGCAGTGCCAATAGCACGAGTCCGGGAATCAAGGCCTGAGGATCTAAAGGCTGCAGGTAGGGAAGCTGCCAAGCAATGGTTAACTGCAATTCTGTCTCAGCCAGAACACGGCTAATCGCTACACCCACCCCCAGCAACACCACCAGTAACCCTGCGGGAACTCCCCGTTCCTTGGGTAAAAGGAGCAAGATCAAAAAGCCCATGGCACCCAACAGATAACCAAAGAGGTCACCCGCGGGCAAGTAGGTCTTGAGGGCAACGGTGGCTAGGGACAGTCCCAGTCCCAATTGACACCCCCGCACCACGGGTTGGGGAATCCAGCGAGCCAGTCGGGTCAGGATTCCGGTGGACGTTAACACCAACATCATTGCTCCTACCATCAGTCCCCCTGCCCAAAGGATAGATCCAGTGAGTTTTTCCGTCATCACAATTACAGCCATTGCCTTTAGGGGTTGCATCGGCATGGGAAGGCCATAGAATACCCCCGTGAGAATTTGTGCCACGCCAAACAAAGTGAAGACGTTAGCACTATCCAACTGGGCAGCCATGATCATCCCCACCAATAGGGGCAAATCCGTACCCAAATCACCAAAACTGCCACTGAGTTCTTGCCAATTAAAGCGCAGTCGCTCCCGCAACATCTATATCTTCTCCAACATGGTTTGCAATTTCTGTAGGTGTTGAGCCACCCGACCACTACGGAGGAGTTCGCTGCTGAGTGCGAGTCCGGAATTGAGACTATCGGCTTTGCCCCCCTGCCACAAGTAAAACCCACTGTTCCAGATAACGGAGGTGGTGAGGGGCTGCTCCTCGGCAGCTAAGACGGCAGCCATCATTTTTGCAGCAGTTGTTGTGTCCGCTGGCCAAGGCACATTACTGCTGGCCATACCATACTCTTGGGGATGGAGACGCAGGCGTTGCCAAGGAGGGTCTTGATCACGGGCAAGGCCGATAATGGCGGTGCGTTCGCGGGGCAAATCACAACCGCCTTCAAGACCTTTGACGGTAGTAAATTCATGAACACCGTGGAGATAGAGGGCATCGCGCATGATCCCTTCCGTCGGCGGATGAACAAACCCTGCTACGAGGTGACTGCGCCCTTGGTAAGGATTCCAGATTAATTCCAATGTGGCAATGGGGGGACGTTTACCAATTTGCTCCCGGTAGGGGACTAGCCCTTGGGCTGCTGGAAAATGACGCGGGAGATAGACAAAACCTAAACCCGTTTGCTCTAGGCAGTGGGTGATTTGTTCTAGGGTTAGGGTTGACCAGTCCACCCCTAAACATCGCCATAGCTCAATGAGGGGAATGCCTTCTTTGGTGGGTATGCGATCGCCCCCGTGTTGAAGTACTGGAATCCCAGCAGCCGCCAAAACCAATGCTGTTAAAGGACTCAGGGGAAACGTGCGATCGCGACCATCATAGGGCTGACTGAGGATCATCACGGGGCAACTGGTCTCAACTGCTGGAATCTTCGGCCCTAGCTCGTTGTAGGCATCGAGCATACCCGCCATCTCTTCCGAGGTGGGTCGCTTAATCCGATGAGCAATCAAAAACGCCCCAATTTGGGCAGGGGTTGCCACCTGCTCCAGCATGAGTTGCAACGCCAAGGCTGCCTCGGCGCGGCTCAGGTCTTTGTGGGTGTGGGCACCACTGCCGACTTTTTTAAGGAGATCACGAAAAAGAGGACTCATGGGCAGCCTGCTGGCGGATCAACGTAAGCAACTGGGCAACGGGCGGTAAGGTCAGGCGATCGCGGGTGGTAATGGCCAACACCTGACGCAGGGGCAGTGGCGTGGATAAATCACGAATCCCTAGGGCAGGATCGTGGAGCGCTTCCTTGAGGGCAGAGCGCGGCAGCAAGGCAACCATCTCACTTTCGCGGATCACAGCAATAAACGCATCAGGCGTGTTGAGTTCAAGAGCGGGTTGCCAAGGTAAACCCCGACGGCTAAATTCTTCAGCCACCAAGCGGCGCATGCCATAGCCATCCTTAAATACCACATGGGGAAAGCGAGCTAGTTCTTGCCATGTCAAGGTCTCATTAACAGCGAGGGGATGTTCAGCCGCCATTAGCACTTGCACAGGCTCACTGTACAGCGGTTCAATCACCCATTCCGCCTGTTTTAAGAGGTGGCGATCGCCCATGACAATTGCTAGATCTACTAGGCTATCCTGCAAGACTTTGAGGGCGCGATCGCTCCCTAGGGCAGTCACCCGCAACTGCATTTGGGGAAATGCTTGGCAAAACGTCGGTAACAGCGTGGGCAAAAAGTAGCGGCAAATGGAGTGAATAGCGGCAATGCAGAGTTCCTGCTGCTGGCCATTTTGCATGGCTTTGAGTTCAGCATTGGCGGCCTGCCACTCTTGCCAGATGCGATGGGCACGGCGCAAAAACAAGTCCCCCGCCACAGTTAACTTGGCGCGATTCGAGCGGTGAACAAGTTGCATCCCCAAACTTTCTTCTAGAGCTTGAATTTGCCGACTAATTGTGGGTTGCGTCACCCCACACCGCCGCGCTGCCGCTTGAAAACTCCCCGTTTCAGCAACAGCTAAAAAAGATTGAAACTGATCAAGTCGCATAATACTTGCTGTGTTCTCCCTCTGCGTCTATGTCTATTGATGCAATTGTGGCTCTTGTGGCTCTTCATCTTATGCAACTTTCGGATAGTAAAGGGTGTTAATTGATACAGTTTCTTGAGAATGTCCTACAGCATACCCTCTTGGTTCCAGCGCTGAATGAGGTAAACTGATTGGTCATACTTGCCCTCCCATGCCAGTTCTGTTTCTTCTGTGCGCATTTGAGAGGTTAGGCTATACTCAAAGCGTCATGAATGTTACTCAAGAATATGAGCTATAGCTTGGACTGACGAGAGCGGGTTGTCTCCTACATCCAGCAAGGTGGCAAAATTAGTGAAGCAACTCAAATCTTCCAAGTCAGTTGCGCCACTATCCATCGCTGGCTGAAGCGAGACGACTTAGCCCCCACGGTTGTCCCCCGTCGTCATCAAACAGACCGTAATGGTGATGCTCACGGCAATACACCCAAGTAGCTGGCTCATTTAGATAGTATTCCTTTTTCCAAATGGGTAGGCGGTGTTTAATTTCATCAATGATGTAGGCCGCACCAGCAAAGGCTTGTTGGCGATGAGGCGCCGTCACCCCTACCCACACAGCAATCTCGCCAAGAGTTAGCGTTCCATAGCGATGGCTGGCGATCGCCCCCAGCAAGTCAAATTTCCCAATGGCTTCTGCTAGGATCTGTTCTCCTTCTTTAAGAGCCAAGGCAGGATAGACCTCGTATTCTAGGGCAGTGACGATCTTGCCGTGGTTGTGATTGCGCACCCAACCCTCAAAGCTAACAAAGGCACCGGCTCGCAAGTTGGCTAGGGGCTGCCACAACTGAGCTGGCTCTAGGGGAGTATTGGTTAGGGAAAATTGCTTGATCACCATCGCTTAGTTAACCCCCGGCAACAGGGGGAATAAAGACGACCTTATCTCCAGCTCGTAGGGGTTGATCCAGTGTCACAAACGTATCATTAGCCGCAACCTTAACATGGGTCAGATCAAGGGTAAACCCGTACTGGGTCTTTAGTTCTTGGTATAGCTCGCCATAGGTTTGGGCGGTGGTCACTCGCTCCTCCTGTTCCCGTTGGCTTTGCTCGCGTAACTGGGCAAAGTAGCGTAGATGAATAGTTTTAGGGCCGTCGGACATGGTGTAGGGCTTCCAGATAATCTTCAGGGGTGTTGATGTTGGCAGTAATGGTCGGCTGGGGTGGGGCAATCCGCTGGCAGGGCGATCGCTGGAGAATTTTCACAGGGCAGTAGATCCCTTCTGCATAGGCGGCCTCAAATACCGGCAGAGCTTGGGGGGTATAAATGGCACACAATGGCTCTGGGAAACCCTCTTGGGGATGGTGATAGCAGGTGGCCACCACATCTTCGCGGTAATGGTGCAACAGGGGCGCAAGGGTTTCTGTGGTCAAATAGGGCAAGTCACAGGCCACCACTAACCAGTTCACGTGGGGATAGGCACGTAAAGCTGTTAGGATGCCGGCAATGGGGCCAATCTGAGGCAGGGTATCGGGGAGGGTTGGCAAATCGGCAAGGGGAGTCCCCTGCCATTGATTGGGTTGCGCTGAGAGAAAGACTTGTTCGCAGGATTGAGCCAACAAATTGTAGAGGTACTGGGCATGGGGTTCGCCGTAGTAGTCTAGCAGGGCTTTGGCCTGACCCATGCGCTGACTCTGGCCGCCAGTGAGCACAAGGCCGTAGAGGGGATATTGGCCGAGGGTTTTCTTGCCACCACTTTTCGCCAGCAGGCGCACCTCGCGAATCACAATATGGGGGCTGAGGGCTTTGGCCATGTCGTAGATTGTGAGGGCTGCGATCGCCACCCCATGCAGGCTTTCCATTTCCACCCCGGTGCGATCGCGGGTTTTGACCTCACAGCGCAGGCGAATTCTAAGGCCACTCTCAAGTGACTCGATATCCGTCTCAAAGCGACAACTGGTAATCGGCAGCGAATGGCAAAAGGGAATGACTTCAGCGGTGCGTTTTACCGCCATTGTGCCAGCAATAATCGCCGTTTGCACCACAGGCCCTTTCGTGAGAAAGAGATCTCCCCCTTGCACATAGGCCTGAAAGACTGGTGGCAATTCAATCAGGGCTTCTGCCACCGCTCGGCGATCGCTCACGGCCTTCTCGCTAATATCCACCATCTGGGGTTGCTGGTTCTCATTGATGTGGGAGAGCATCCTCCTAGCCTCCAATCTGGTGCATCGCATGGTGAACTTCTGTTCCGCGCAAGCTGGGTTTCATGCCCAACACTTGCTCATAGGCGACATACCGCTCCCTTTGACTTAAGCCCCGTAGGGACACCCCCGCCTCCTTAAACAGGCACGCTCGCAGGACACCATCCGCAGACAAGCGCCAACGGGAGCAGTGGCCACAAAAGGGTTGGGATTCTGAAGCGATAAAACCAATCTGCCCGCCACAGGCCGTCTCAAAGTTAAACGAAGTGGAATCCAAAGGACGTGGCACAGGTCGCAGATCATAATGCTGACGCAAGCGCTCAATCATCGTGGCAGCACTAACAAAGCGATCGCCCCCCAAGTGGCAAGCATAGCCAATGCGCATCAGCTCCAAAAAGCGCACCTCAATCCCCAACCCCTTGGCGTACTCCACCATCGGCACCAGTTCGTGATCATTGACACCCGCCATAACCACCATGTTCAGCTTCACCTGAAACCCTTGGTGAACCGCAGTGGCCACCGCCGCCTTCACCGTTTCCAAGTGGTGGCCATGACTAATGGCGGCAAAGGTTTCGGGGTCTAGGCTATCCAGACTGATATTCAAACGCCGTACCCTATATTGTTCCAAGAGGGGCAAAAAGGGCACCAAGCGAATCCCATTCGTGGTTAAGCTTAGCTCTGGCACCCCCACTGCCACCAAGGCTGCGACAATCTCAGCAAACTCGGCTCGCAGGAGCGGTTCACCCCCCGTTAGGCGCACCGACTCAATCCCCAGTGCCACCAGTTCAGCCACAATCGTGGCATACTCTGTGGGGCTTAAATAGGTCTGGGGGGGCATAAAGGCGGCATCCACGGGCATACAGTAAGTACAGCGCAAATTACAGCGATCGGTAACCGACAGGCGCAACTTGCGAATGTGTCGCCCTTGGTTATCCAGCAAACGTTGGCTAGGGATAGCTGTGGTGACAACCATCCGCCCTAACTCCACGGAAAATAGCGATAGCACTCCCCAGCGGCAAATATCCCTTGCGAGGCAGGTAGTTCCAAGAAGCCATCACTGTCAGCCAAGGCCAAAAAATCACCAGAGTTTTGCATCGGACGGGGGTGGGCAATCAGTTCAGCAGTTTTCGTGGTTTCTAGTTTAACGGGTAAAAAGTAGGTTAAGGGCTTCTCAAAAGAGAAGGGAGTGGCCAAGCGGGCATAGAGGCGTGGCATGTCCAAAATATAGCGGTGTAAACACACCAAACTGGAGACGGGGTTCCCCGGCAAGCCAAAGACTGCCGTTTGCTGCGTGTGATCCACCCCAAACCAGAGGGGTTTTCCGGGGCGCTGAGCGACACCGTGGATATATTGCTGCACGCCATGATCGCGCCACAGTTGCGGTAAATAGTCAAACTTGCCCTTGGAAACGCCGCCGCAATAAATCAGGAGATCGTACGCTTGGCTCGCTTGGCAGTAGTGGGTTGCCAGTTGCAGCGGATCATCGGGTAAATGGGTGATGCTGACGTGGCTGTACCCTTGGCGCTTGAGGGCAGCCATTAGGGCGTAGGCATTGGAGAGGCGCAGTTGATGGGGTTGAGGTACGTGGTCTGGCGGAATCAGTTCATTGCCGGTGGCAACAATTTGAGTGCGGGGGGTGCGCTGGACACAAACTTCGCTCTGCCCCACAGAGGCAAGAATGCCCCAAGCCGGACTGTGTAGAGGGGTACCTGCCGCCAGCACCTGTTGACCCGCCGGCGCATCACTGCCACAGCGGTGAACAAATTGATAGGGCGACCACAGTTCGGCGTGGCGGATATGGGCAATGCCGTCACGAATTTCCAGAGCCTCGTAGGGAATGACCAGATCGCAGTTCTGGGGCAACGCGGCACCAGTCATCACTTCCAAGCAGGCCTGTGGATCCGTCAACGTGGGGGGTACCTCACCAGCAGGGACAACCCCCAGAATCGGGAAGGCACGCTGACCAGATTCATAGGCGGCCCACCGCAGGGCAATACCATCCATCATGATGCGGTCAATGGGTGGGTAGGGGCGATCGCTGGTAATGGCTCCTGCTAGTCGGCTGTACTGAGGCTCAGTCAAAGAGATGGTCTCTGTGCCCCAATCGGGCAAATGCTGCTGAATCAGGTCAACGGCTGTTTCGACGGAAATCATTTTCTAGACAGGATTAACTGCGAAATAGGCGGCAGTAGAGCGTTTCGTGCTGCATACTGGCGAGGGCTAAGCCCAAGGTACAGCTTTCTAAATCATTGTCAGTCACATTTAAGCTCTGCTGCACGGTTTGCTGAATCTGGGGCTGAAGTTGGCGCAGAAGCACTTGACCCGCCGTCTGACCAAGGGGAATCAGTTTCACCGCTGCATTGATCAGAGTAGTGACCCAACTATGGAGATAGCCTAGAAGTGCGGTTTCTAGGGGAATGTCGGCAAGGGCAGCGGCAATGCAAAAGGCAACACTGACATTCCAAGGGTAGGGCTGACCAGTCTGAAGTTCTGGCGGTAGGCGATCGAGGGCAGCGACGAGGTTGATCAATGCTGTTCCCATTTGCCAATTTTGGGCACGCAGTTCGGCGCTTTCGCGGGCAGCCGAGAGCCACGCATTCCACTGGTGAACAGCGTCAAAATCGCCCTTGGCGATCGCCCCATAGACCCGCCCCATCACTGCTGTTTCCAAGTGAGCACTGCCAAAAGCCAGTTCAAAGGTGAGCCAATCCTGTACGGCGGCTGCTGAGGTGATCTTGCCTTGGGCAATCAGGGTCTCCAAGCCCTCGGAGTAGTTAAAGCCGCCAATGGGCAAAGCGGGACTCACCCACTGCAACAAGGTTAACAGCGCTGACTCAGTGAACATGGTAGGCATCGCGCTCGGGACAAAAGGGCGCGACTTCAAACGTTACTATTAAGCCCCGCTGTTCCAGCATGGTTTGCAACACGGAATCTGCCCCCAAGCGGAGATAATCGGTGTGAATTTCCAAGGGGACGTGGCGATTCCCAAGGTGGTAGGCGGCCTGTAGAAGGTCAAGGGGAGTGGTAGCCATCACCTTTAGCGTGGGTTCGGGTTTGGCGTGAACCGTGACGACTACTGTGCCGTCCTCGTCCTGAAGGCGATCGCCCGGCTGTAACGTCATCCCGCGCGGCAACTTCAGATAGAGAGATTCCCCTTCATCACTGTAGCAATGGAGACGACTGCGACAGCGTTCCTCTGCGGTCAATGAGAGGTGCAACTGACGGGCATTTTCCAATGTTGTAGGGCAAAGTTGCGTCAGCCTGAACATCAAACCAGCGTCAACTCGACAATTTTATCAAAGCGGAATGTTTTCACCAGTTGCTGAAGACCTGCAATCAAGGCGGCTTCTTCGGGTGGGATTTCAGCAATCAGTTCGCGAATGCGCTTGGCATTGAGCTTTTTGGCCGCTTCTTGGAGTTCAGCAATCCAAGGGCGGGGCATCACCATTAGGGCGGCTGGATCCAGCACCTGAGGACGGGGAGCACTTGCGGGGGGCAGAGCATCCTCGTAGGCATACTCTAGATTTAACTGGGCGGCGAGTCGTTCAAAAATCGTTTGCGGACGGAAGGGCTTGGCAATGTAGTCATCACAACCGAGATTCAGCAGTTCCTGTTTGTCCTGCTCAAAGCCACTGGCGGTCACCGCAAGAATTTTCGGGGCGCAGACGGCTTCGCCGCGTCGGAGGCGATCGCTCACTTCTTTCTTGATCTGTCGCGTTGCCGTTTTACCATCCATCACGGGCATGCGAATATCCATGAGAATTGCATGGGGCTGCCATTCTCGCCAGATCTGCACCGCCTCTTGACCATTGCCGGCTTCTCGACAGCGAAAGCCGACAGGTTCTAGGAGCTGGGTCAATAATTGCCGATTTTCGGGCAGATCATCCACCACCAGAATGCGCACTGCTGAGGTGGGCGATCGCAGGCCAACAACGGTTTGTGCCCTTTCCTCCTCTAGCGCTTGGGGATCGCCAAGGCCAATCTTGATCTCAAAGTAAAAGTGACTTCCCTGCCCCTTGGTGCTGCGCACCTGAATATCACCCCCCATCAATTGCACAAACTGGCGACTAATGGCCAACCCCAGCCCAGTGCCTTCACTGACTTTTTTACTGCTATCGGTTTGAACAAAGGGCTGGAAGAGCATTTTCAACTCTGCCGCGGTCATGCCAATACCCGTATCACTGACTTCAAAGGCGAGTCGCGGGGGTTCTTGGGCTTTATAGCTGACCTTGAGGGAGACGCCCCCCTCTTTGGTGAATTTAATGCCATTGCCCAAGAGGTTCACCAATACTTGGCGCAGCTTCATTTCATCAGTGGTTACCGCCACCGGCAGATTGGCGGGCAAATCAAAGACCAGACGCAACCCTTTAGCTTCAGCTCGCACCTTGAGCATTTCTTCGAGGGTTTGCAGCATCCGCCGCAGATCAAAGGTGGTTTCCTGAAGCGTGATACGCCCAGCTTCAATTTTGGCCATGTCAAGGACATCGTTAATCAAACCCAAAAGGTGTTCACCGCTGCGGTTGATCTTTTCAAGGGTTTGCCGATGCTGCAGTGCAAGGGTGCGATCGCTGAGCAAAATTTGACTAAAGCCGAGAATGGCATTGAGGGGGGTGCGCAGTTCATGGCTCATGTTGGCAAGGAAAATACTTTTGGCTTTGTTGGCTGCCTCTGCTGCCTCTTTGGCCTTGAGTAACTCCCGCTCCGCTTGATGACGTTGATGGGCTGCAAGGGCGATTGTGACAATATCCGCCACATTGGAGACAAAACTGCGTTCCTCCACCAGCCAAACCCGATGCTCGCCAATACTCTCAACACAGATCACCCCCAATAATTGACCATTGAAGATGATCGGCGCATCAATCCGAGAATACACCCGCTGAAGTTTGGCATAGTCCCGCAGTTCGTGGGTGCGCGGATCCGTGAGTAAATCATTGACCACGAGGGGTTCCCCGGTGCGCAGCAGTTTCAAGTACTCTGGATAGGGGGGCTGGGTGAGGTAGGTGGATTGAGTAGGGTTGTTGGCGGCAGGGTCGTACTGGACAACACATTTGAGGCGATCGCCCTGGAGTTCCCATGCCGAAGCCCGCTGGACGCGCAGTGTTGTTGCCGTCACTTGGATAATCTCCTGCAACGCCATACGAAAGTGTCCCTGTTGCACATGGGGAGATTGGCTCAGCTGCACCAAAGCAACATTGTGGTCATGAAGTACCCGTTCTTTTTCGGTCAGTTGTCGATTGGCCGCTTCAAGGGCAGCCGTCCGGTGCGCCACTTCCTCTTCGAGGCGTTGATTAAAGCGGTGGAGTTCACTAAAACTTTCCTCTAATTGCCCTGCCATATCCACAAAGGTGCGACCGAGGTTGCCCAACTCATCCTGAGTTGCGGTGTCCACCTCAGCGGCAATGTCTAGATCACCCACTGCAATTTTGTGGGCTGCAGCATTCAGCCGCTTCAGGGGGCGGACGATGTAGCCTGTCACTCCCCAAGTCAGCAAACTAATCAAGCCAAAGGACATCCCCAAAATCCACAGACCCGCCCACGTTTCTTCATGAATAAAGTCAAGCAGTGTGTCTTCATTGATACGAATGGCCAGACTCCAGCGTGCCTCGGGAATCGGCGCATAAAAGACCCATTGGCGCTCTTGGGAAAGCCAATCAGTGACCCATTGCTGTCCCCTTTGACCCGCCACCATTGCTCTGCCTAGGGCGGCAAGATCGCCGTGGTTGTTTTCCTTGGCAATGTAAAAAATAGATTGACCAATGAACTGGACATCGTTATGAAAGATAATCCGTCCCTTGCGATCCAAGACAAAGAACTGGCCTTCTTGGAGGGCTTGAATGTTCATGGTCTGCTGCAGGCTTTCTAGAGCCACATCCACCGTGGCGACTCCCCGAATTTGACCTTGGCGGCGAAAGGGCACCGAATAGGTTACCATCCAACTATCCCCCGCCCCCCGATCAAAATAGGGATCACTCCAGCGGGGCTGACCGCTTTGAATTGGCTCTGTGTACCAGTTCCATTGGGGTTGGGTGTAGTCGTAAATTGTTCCCGTATCCTTTTGCCGCCATGTGCCCCCCTGCCGATAAATATAGGGGCAAAAGAGACGCTTGCGGGGAGAAAAGCTATAGGGAGTAAAGGCAATCGCCGATCCATAGACCAAGGGATTGACAGTGACATTGCGGCGCAAAAATGCATACAGCTGCTGTTCATCGACCTTGGGGAAGGTTTCTAGGGCATAGGCAGTGGTGGTTGCCAGTTGCGCCACCTGCGCCAGTGAGTCGTTAAATTGATCGGCGTAGAGGGACACCAGCGTTCCCTGCCACTTTTCATAATCGGCAGTACTGCGGCCAATCAGGCGCGCCCGAATGTAGAGGAAAAGGCCGGTGTAGATGACAACAATCGGCAGGAGCGTCCCCAGCAAGAGCTTATGGCGAAAGGATAACTTGCTGAGCATGACGGCCTCGCCCTCCCTAGGCTTTCCCCTTAATTTTAGGCTGCCTAAAAAGACCAATCCTCTAGGAAAGGGGACTGAGCACTTTGCTGTCGCTGTCAGTGGCCACTTCACCCACCACTTCCGGGGTATTGGCTTCCGAAGGCGGCACCACCTGCCAGAAGAGGGGTAAATAGTGCTCCCACTGCTCCAGAATCATTGCGGCCTTGGCACTCCCCGTGCGCTCGTGGTGGGCAGTAATCAGTTGTTTGAGTTGGGCGGCACCAATGGCAGAGGTGACCCGCTGGAGTTTGACAATCTCGGGGTTGACCTTGGCGGGGAAGTTGCCGGCTTCATCCAAGATGTAGGCTAAGCCACCGGTCATACCGGCACCCACATTGCGACCCGTAGTGCCCAAGACCACGACCACCCCACCGGTCATGTATTCGCAGCAGTGATCCCCTGTGCCCTCGACAACGGCAGAGGCTTTGGAGTTGCGAACAGCAAATCGCTCACCGGCACGGCCATTGGCAAAGAGGAACCCACCTGTGGCGCCATAGAGGCAGGTATTGCCAATAATGACGTTGTCCGCAGCCGCATAGGGAGCATTGGCCGGCGGCTTGATAATGATTTCACCCCCATGCATCCCTTTGCCGACATAGTCATTGGCTTCGCCTGTGAGGTTGAGGATCATCCCCGGCAGGTTGAAGGCGCCAAAGCTCTGGCCAGCGCTGCCGCGGAAGTGGAGGGTAATCTGACCTTCAAAACCTGTGTTGCCATACTTTTTGGCAATGGCACCGGCAATACGTGCCCCGACAGTGCGATCGGTGTTGACAATGGGCAGCTCTAATTCAACGGTTTGCTGCTTCTCAATGGCGGCTTGCACCTCTGGGCGTGCCAAAATTTCATCATCGAGAACGGCACCGTTACTGTGCACTGTTTCGTGCTGCAACCACTGGCGATCGTGCCGCGTGTCGGGCAACTTCGTCAAGCAATCCAGATTTAGGGGTGCAGTTTTTGCAAGGGTAACATCCTGGCGCGGTACCAGCAAATCCGCCCGGCCAATGATCTCGTTCAGGCTGCGGTAGCCCAGTTGAGCCAGAATTGAGCGCACCTCTTCGGCAATAAAGAGGAAGAAGTTCACCACATGCTCAGGCATACCGGGGAAGCGCTGGCGCAGTTCTTCTTTTTGGGTGGCCACGCCCACGGGACAGTTATTGGTGTGGCAAATCCGCGCCATGATGCAGCCCTCGGCAATCATTGCCACCGAGCCAAAGCCAAATTCCTCGGCACCCATCAGAGCCCCCATGACCACATCCCAGCCACACTTGAGGCCACCATCCACCCGCAGAATCACGCGATCGCGCAGTTGATTTTCCAAAAGAACGCGGTGCACCTCCGTCAGCCCCAATTCCCACGGACTGCCAGCATGCTTAATCGAACTCAGGGGCGAAGCACCGGTGCCACCATCGTGACCGGAAATTTGAATCACGTCGGCGTTGGCTTTTGCCACCCCAGCAGCAATCGTACCAATACCAATTTCGGCCACCAGTTTCACGGAGACTTGCGCTTGGGGATTGATCTGGTGCAGATCAAAGATCAGTTGCGCCAAATCCTCAATGGAGTAAATGTCATGGTGGGGCGGCGGCGAAATTAAGGACACGCCCGGCTTTGATCGCCGCAGCATAGCAATGTAGGGGCTGACTTTCGTGCCCGGCAGTTGACCGCCTTCCCCCGGTTTCGCGCCCTGGGCAATCTTGATTTCAATTTGCTGGGCATTGATCAGGTACTCCGGAGTAACGCCAAAGCGCCCAGAGGCCACCTGTTTAATGGCGGAACTGGCGGTATCACCGTTGCGCAAGCCCCGCAGATGGGGAAATTGGGGAGAGTGCCCCTCACCATCCACATCCGTCAGCACTTGGAAGCGAATCGGATCTTCGCCCCCCTCGCCAGAGTTGGATTTGGCACCAAGGCGGTTCATAGCGATCGCCAGCACCTCATGGGCTTCCCGCGAGAGGGCACCCAAGGACATCCCCCCTGTGCAGAAGCGTTTGACAATTTCACTGGCGGGTTCAACCTCTTCGAGGGGAATACTGGGGCGATCGCTCTGGAAGTCCAGCAGATCCCGCAGTGCCGTGGGTACCCGACCGGTGAGTTGACGGCGATAGACCTCGTAATGGTCATAGCTCTTGCTGCTCACAGCTTTGTGGAGTGCCTTGGCCATCTCCGGATTATTCATGTGGTACTCGCCACCGGGACGGAATTGGACAAAGCCAAAGTTCTCCAGTTTCTTGGCGGTGAGTTCGGGGAAGGCCTTGTGGTGAAAAGCAATTGTTTCTTGAGCCAAGTCTTGAAGCGTCAGACCCCCCACCCGCGACGTAGTGCCAATGAAGGCCTTGTTGAGCAGGTCATCACCAATACCAATGGCCTCAAAAATTTGGGCACCGCGATAGCTAGCAATCAGAGAAATCCCCATTTTGGAGAGGATTTTTAGGAGTCCCTCCTCCACGGCTTTGCGATAGTTGGCCTGCACCTGTTGCAGTGTCAGTTGCGGCAGTTTGCCCTTGGCCATCAGGTTTTGGGTGCGATCGCTATGCCACCACTGGCGAATTGTTTCCCATGTCAAGTAGGGACACACTGCTCCGGCGCCATAGCCAATCAGGCAGGCAAAGTGATGGGTACTCCAGCATTGGGCTGTTTCCACGACAAGGGAGACGCGACGGCGAATGCCTTGGGCAATCAAATGGTGGTGCACTGCCCCCACCGCCAATAGGGGTGGGATATAGGACGTGTCGGCATCCAAAAGATGAAGCTCCCCCGCAAGATTGTGGCGATCGCTGAGCACAAGGATTTCGGCGCCTCCTTTGACAGCGGCAGCGGCCTGCTCACAGAGCCGATTCACAGCGGCCTCAAGCCCCGCAGGCCCTTGGGCGATCGCAAACTGCGTTGAAAGGCGGGTCGTGCCAAAGGGTGCTCTGAGAATCTCCTCTAGCTCCGCTTCGTTGATGAGGGGTGAGTTGAGTTGCAGCAGGCGGGCATCTGCTGGGCTTTCAATGAGCAGATTCCCACGCTTACCCAAGCGAGTCACCAGCGACATCACCAGTTTTTCCCGCAGCGGATCAATGGCCGGATTGGTGACTTGGGCAAAGCGCTGCTTGAAGTAGTCGTAGAGTAGGTGGGGTTGTTGCGACAGCACCGCCAAGGGAATGTCATCCCCCATACAGAAGGTGGGTTCCTTGCCATCCTTGGCCATGGCCTCAATGATCATTTCCACATCTTCGGCACTAAAGCCAAAGGCCATTTGCTGTTGTAGGCAGGTTTGGCTTTCGAGGGTGGGGGTTTCGCCATAGGGTTGAGGGGCAAGTTCTTGGCGATAGGTTTTCAGCCATTCGCCGTAGGGTTGCTGCTGTGCCACCCGCTGTTTGATTTCCCAGTTGGTGAGCAGCTCTTGGTGTTCTAAGTCAACGGCAATCATCTGCCCAGGGCCAAGGCGGCCTTTTTCAATCACCGTTGCTTCATCAATTTGAATGCTGCCCGCCTCGGAAGAGACAATCACCAGATCGTCATTGGTGAGGGTGTAGCGTGCAGGTCGCAGGCCATTGCGATCAAGGGTAGCGCCGACAATTTTGCCATCAGCAAAGGCCACTAGTGCTGGACCATCCCACGCCTCTTGAAGGCCACTGTAGTATTCGTAAAAGTCCACCACCTCGGGGTGATCCGCCAAATCGGGCTGATTTTGATAGGCCTCGGGAATCAGTATCATCATTGCCTGCAGGGACTGCCGTCCCGATTGCACCAGCAATTCCAGCACATTGTCGAGGTTGGCGGAGTCGCTATTTTCGGCATTGACAATGGGCATGAGATCCGCAAAGGCTTCGCCCCAATAGGGATGGCTCAGTTGGGCGGCTCGTGCCCGCATCCAGTTGATATTCCCCAAGAGGGTATTGATTTCGCCGTTGTGTCCCAGCATCCGCATCGGTTGTGCCAAGGGCCACTTGGGCATGGTGTTGGTACTAAAGCGGCGGTGATAAAGGGCAAAGGGGGTGAGGTAGTTGGGATTGCGCAAATCCTCATAAAACTGGGCCAGCACTGCCGAGCGCACCATGCCCTTATAGACAATGGTGCGGGTGGAAAAAGAACAGATATAAAAGTCCTGTCGCCAGTCCGCCTTGGTTTGGGCGATCGCCCGCTCAATGCGCTTGCGCGCTAAGTAGAGCTGCCGCTCCAGTTCATCACCACTGGCTTTACTGGAAGCCACAAAGAGCTGTTCAATTTGGGGCTGATTTTGCCTTGCTTGGCGCCCTAAAACACTGGGATTCACGGGCACTGCTCGCCAGCCCAACAGGCGCAGTTCATTTTCACTGAGCACCCGTTCCACAATCCCCTTTGCCGCTGCCGTTGCCGCCCCTTGGGGCAAAAAGATCATCGCCACCCCAATCCGCTGCCGCGGCACGCCAAACTCCGGCAACAACTCCCACGGAATCGCCGTCATGATGCCAGCCCCATCCCCAGAGTCGCGATCGGCACTACAGCCCCCGCGGTGTTCAAGGCAGGTCACTCCCTCAAGGGCTTGGGTCAAGACGCGGTGACTGGCTAGGCCTTTGCGATGGGCAACAAAACCCACACCACAGGCATCTCGCTCGGCCACAAGCCAAGGCTGTCCATGGTAACCAACTTGATGCACGGGGGAAGAAAAGGCGGATTGTTGCATGGGTCTGAAAGCGTTCAATCGACTGAGGAGGCCAACGTTGTCTTGACAACAGCAACCGGCTCTAGGGACTGAAAAACGCCACGACTCGAAAAGGGGAGCCTAGGCGACAGTATAGAGAGATTAGAGAGTGCTGGTGATGGAGCAACGTATAGGGTCTTTCGCTATTATAGGGGCTTCGCTTGGATCCAGAAACGCCAAAGCAAGAGATTGTTAAGGTTGGGCCATAGGAGCCGGCAAACCAGCGATCGCTGAGGCTGACTTGAGGGCTAGAACGCCGCAGCAGAGAGGGGTTAAGGTTGGCGTTTAGGCTGGCGTGATATCATTAAATTTTCCAACTGAACAACAAGGCTTCCCGATTAATTGCTTGGTAAAACACGCCCATGAGCTTTGCTGCTGATTCTTCTCGGATCATTCCCACTGAGTTGCGGGACGAAATTTCGCGCTCGTACCTTGAATATGCCATGAGCGTTATTGTTGGGCGTGCCCTTCCCGATGCCCGCGATGGTCTCAAACCCGTACACCGCCGCATTCTCTATGCCATGCATGAGTTGGGGCTGACCAGCGATCGCCCCTTCCGCAAATGTGCCCGTGTGGTGGGGGAAGTGCTAGGGAAATATCACCCCCACGGTGATTCAGCGGTCTATGATGCCCTCGTGCGGATGGCGCAGGACTTTTCTATGCGTCACCCCCTCATTGATGGCCATGGCAACTTTGGCTCGATTGACAATGATCCGCCGGCAGCGATGCGCTACACCGAGTGTCGGCTGCAAGCCTTGGCCACAGAAGCCCTCTTGCAGGACATCGAGCAGGAAACCGTTGACTTTGTTGATAACTTTGACGGCTCGCAGCAGGAACCCCTAGTTTTACCGGCGCGGATTCCCCAGTTGCTGCTCAATGGCACCTCCGGCATTGCCGTGGGGATGGCGACGAATATCCCGCCCCATAATTTGGGAGAACTGGTGGATGGGCTGGTGGCTCTTATCCATAACCCCCAGATCAGCGATCGCGAGCTAATGCGCTACATTCCGGGGCCAGATTTTCCCACTGGGGGGCATATCCTCGGCCAAGGGGGCATTGAAGAGGCCTACACCACCGGTCGCGGCTCGATTACACTGCGGGCAGTGGCCACGATTGAAACCCTTGAAGCACCGGGTCGCCAACCCCGTGAGGCGATTATCGTGACGGAGTTGCCTTACCAAACCAACAAGGCAGCGCTGATGGAAAAAATTGCCGAGTTGGTCAACGAGAAAAAAATTGAGGGCATTGCCGATCTGCGGGACGAAAGCGATCGCGACGGCATTCGGGTGGTCATTGAGCTAAAGCGGGATGCTTACCCACGGGTGGTGCTCAACAATCTCTACAAGCAAACCCCCCTACAGGTGAATTTTGGTGCCAATATGCTGGCGATCGTCAACGGCGAGCCGCAATTGCTGACCCTCAAACGCAGTTTAGAGGTGTTCCTTAGTTTCCGTGAAGCGGCGATCGCCCGCCGTACCCGCTATGCCCTGCGCAAGGCTGAAGAACGGGATCACCTGCTCCAAGGGTTGCTGGTGGCGCTGGCCAATCTCGATGCCGTGATTCAACTCATTCGCAGTGCGAGTGACACGACCCTTGCTCGTCAGCAATTGATGCAAACCTATGCCCTCAGTGAAGCCCAAGCCGATGCCATTTTGCAGATGCAACTGCGACGCCTCACGGCCTTAGAGGCGGAAAAAATTGAGCGGGAGCACGCAGACCTTCAGCGGCAAATAGCCGATTATCGCGATATTTTGGCCAATCGCCAGCGGGTACTGGAGATTATTGAAAAAGAAGTCACCGACCTCAAGGCCAAGTTTGCCACGCCCCGCCGATCGCTGATTGTGCAAGCGGATGGCGAGATTAGCGACACCGATTTAATTGCCAACGATAAATCCGTCATTCTCGTTACCCAGCAGGGCTACATCAAGCGGATGCCCGTGGATACCTTTGAAGCCCAAAGTCGCGATGGGCGGGGACGCAAAGGGGCAGAGATTAAAGAGGATGATGCCGTTGAGCACTTCTTTAGCTGTAATGATCACGATCGCATTCTTTTCTTTAGCGATCGCGGTTTAGTCTATGCCTTGCCCGCCTACCAAATTCCCAGTGGCTCGCGCCAAGCCCGCGGCACCCCCATTGTCCAACTGCTGCCCATTCCCCGCGAGGAAAAAATTACCTCCGTCATTGCCGTCCAAGAGTTTAGGGAAGATGAGTATCTGGTGATGCTCACCCGCAAGGGCTTCATTAAGAAAACGGCGCTAGCGGCCTTTAGCAATATCCGCACCAATGGCCTGATTGCCATTTCCCTTGAGGAGGGGGATCAACTGCGGTGGGTGCGGCGTACCCGCGAAGAGGACACCATTATCATCGGCTCGCGGCAGGGCATGGCGATTCACTTTCGCGCCAGTCACGATCAACTGCGCCCCCTTGGCCGTGCCACGCGGGGGGTCAAATCCATGAGTCTGCGGCCGGGGGATGAACTAGTGGGGATGGATATTCTGCCGGCGGCGATCGCCAACCGTTTTGCTACCCCCCCGGAGGATGACAGTGCCGAGATGGAAGACGTTGAGGAGACGGTGGCGCACAGTGAAGGCCCTTGGGTACTGGTGATTACCACCAATGGCTACGGCAAGCGGGTACCCGTGCAACAGTTTCGGCTGCAAAACCGCGCCGGCATGGGCATTACCGCCACCAAATTCAAAGCCAAAAGTAACGAGGATCAACTGGCGGCTCTGCGGATTGTCAATGCCGAGGATGAATTGATGATTGTCACCAGTCGCGGCATCATTATTCGCCAAAAGGTGATGGATATTTCCTCGCAGTCGCGATCGGCCACGGGCGTCCGTCTGCAACGCCTAGATGAGGATGATGTGATTGTCACGGCAGCCGTCTTGCCCCCCGGTAGCATGGAGGCCGCGGAAGATTGAGCACCACCGCCTTTCTCACGGGTGCCAGTGGCTTTGTCGGTACCCATGTGGCACAAGTCCTTGCCGAGAGGGGGTATCGTGTCCGTGCCCTTGTGCGCCAACCGCAGCAGGCTGCCCATCTCAAAGCGTGGGATGTGGCGTTGGTGCAGGGGGATCTCCGCACCAGTGACTTAGTGCCCTTGATGCAAGGGTGCCAAGTGCTCTTCCATGTTGCCGCCCATTACAGTCTGTGGCGGCGCGATCGCCCCCTCCTCTATGCCGTCAATGTAGAGGGCACCCGTCGCATCTTAGCTGCTGCCCGTGAGGCTGGCATTGAGCGCACCGTTTACACCAGTTCCGTGGCCGCCATTGGTGTGGATCCCAGTGGCCAACCCACCACCGAAGCCTACCAAAGCCCCCCCGAAAAGCTGATTAGCGAGTACAAGCGCTCCAAGTACTGGGCAGAGCAGGTGGCTCACGAGGCGATCCGCCAAGGGCAAGATATTGTCATTGTCAATCCCAGTACCCCCATTGGCGCTTGGGATGCGAAGCCCACCCCCACTGGCGAGATGATCCTGCGTTTTTTGCGGCGACAGATGCCCTTTTATGTCAACACGGGGTTGAACCTGATCCACGTGCGGGATGTGGCGATCGGTCATCTCTTGGCCTTGGAAAAGGGCAAAACCGGTGAACGCTACATCCTTGGCCACCAAAACCTCACACTGGCAGAAATTCTAGGGCGCCTAGCCACGATTACTGGATTGCCGCGTCCCCTTGGCGAAATTCCTGTGGTGATTCCCCTCGTAGTAGCCTGGTTCGATGAAGTGGTGCTGGGGGCTTTGGGAAAACAACCAACCATCCCCGTTGACGGAGTGCGCATGGCACAGCAAAAAATGTTTTACGATGCCCGCAAAGCCGTGGCCGAATTGGGCTTGCCCCAGACGCCGATTGAGGAGGCGCTCCGAGACGCCGTGACTTGGTACCGCGAACGGGGGTACTGCCCTTAGGGTTTGCGATATAGTGAGGAATGGAAATTATGAAGTTTAGTTAAGAGCTATGTTGGTTGCGCCCTTTGCCTCTCAGTTGCCCTTTGTGGAAGAGACGCTGCACAGTGGTTATCAAGCCTTGCAATGGGGCAAAAACATTTTTGCGATCGCCCACAAAACCCTGAGTGCGCGTCTTTTGAATACCCTCTTTCCCACCGAAGAGCGGACGCAACCCCTTAGCCCTGAGTTGCAAGCATGGCTCAAGGAACGTTATGAAGCCCTACTCCAGCAGGATTGGCAGGATGCGGCGGCTGGCTTGTATCCCCCCACACTTCTCTTTGATGCCCCTTGGGAAGAGTTTTTGCGCTTTTATCCAGTGCTGTGGCTAGATTTGCCGCGAATGTGGCAGCGGGCGCGATCGCGCCAATTTCAGGAATTTGCCAAGGACGTGCGCCTTGAGGACTATCCGCAGTATTATCGCCAAAACTTCCACTACCAAACCGATGGCTACCTCAGTGAAACCTCCGCCAACCTCTACGATGTTCAAGTGGAACTGCTCTTTGGCGGTACGGCAGATGCGATGCGGCGGCGCGTGATTGCTCCCATTGCCCAACATTTCGCCACTCATCCTCCTACGCCACCTGTACGCATTCTCGATGTTGCCTGTGGCACCGGTCGCACCCTAAAACAACTGCGCTATGGCTTCCCGGCCGCAGCCCTCTTTGGCATTGATCTGTCGCCCACCTACTTGCGCAAAGCCAACTCCCTACTGGCCACCCAGACGGGTGATCTGCCACAACTCATTCAAGGGAATGCCGAGACCCTACCCTACGTGGACAACTACTTTAGCGCCGTCACCTGTGTCTTTCTCTTCCATGAACTGCCCGCCCCAGTGCGCCAAAACGTGATCAATGAATGCGCCCGCGTTCTTCAGCCGGGGGGCGTCTTTGTCATCTGTGACTCGATTCAAGCCCTGGATTCCCCGGAGCAGCGCCCGATGATGGAAAACTTTGCCAACCTTTTCCACGAACCCTTTTACCGCAACTACATTGAAGATGATCTCAACATCCGCTTAGAAAAGGCGGGTCTGGTGGTTAAAGAGGTGCAGCACCACTTTATGAGTAAGTATTGGGTGGCCGTTAAGGCTTCTTAGCCAACAGCGCCAGTCCGCTACACTTTGTAACGGTGCCCAGCTCCTGCGATGCAGGGCTGCTAGGCTGAACACAGTACGTCAAAATGTCTTTTCCCTGTGGCAGTCTGGAGGGTTAATTGATGGATGGGCTGGCATGGCAAGCGGAGTTTGTCTCTGGCTTGGCGGAAATCGATCAGGAACATCAGGCACTGCTGGCGATGTTACAGCAATTACGCTCGGCGATCGCTGAGGGAGCAACCTTTTCGCAAGTGAAGCCGCAATTACTAGAGTGCGCCAGCGAAACGGGACGCCACTTCCAGCACGAAGAAACTCTGATGGCTGCTGCCAACCATCCCCTCTATCTCTCCCACCGTGCGGCTCACCAAAATCTGCTACGGGATTTGAGTGGGGTGCTTGAGCAGGTGCAGGGTCATCCCGAAAAGCTGACGCCAGAGACGATTGAGGCGATTGGTGCCCTAGTCGTGCGCCATATTCGCGAAGAAGATCTGCCAATGCTCTACCTGCTCACCCATCCCGAGGAGCTAGCACAGCAACAAGCGGCTGAATTAACGGCTGAAAATGCGTTTTAGCTCCCTGTGCTAACTGCTGGTTTTGCGATGTTGGATTGCCGTTAAGCCACTGCTTTGCAGCAATTCACCACTCTCGACCACGGCATAGATCAGCGAGTGGTTGCCACAGTTCATGCGGGACTCTACAGTACATTCCAAATAGGCAAGGGCATCGAGCAAAATGGGGGCACCGCTCTCAGCGCTTTTGAGGCCAAGGGTGGCTAATTGTTGCTCACCAAGGCGTTGTGCCTGCTGAAATTGGCGCACGAGGGGACTGCCTTCCTTGAGAATATTCAAGACAAAGCGATCGCCCACCAAGCAGAGGCTTTCTGCCCATTCCTGCGGCAAGGACACTGTGATACCGGGGGGATTAAACGAGGCTTGGGAGACCGACGACACCAAAATCGCTGCCGCTTGGGTGAGGTGAAAACACCCTTCCGGTAGGGTGGTCAGAACACACAGGGAACCCACGACCCGATTCACTGCCTGCTCGGTGCGATCCACCTGTGCCTCCACGAGACTGGGGGGGCGGACGGTGCGACTCTTGCGCAGTTTCTTCAGGGCTTGGGCAAACTCGTTGGCCGCAATTTGGCATTTTTCAAGATCGCTCGCCGTGGGGGTAAACTTCACCCGCAGCGTTTCAAAGCCAAGGGTATAACCAGCATCAAGCAACTTTTGTTCAATGTCATCAATGGCCTCGCCACTCCAACCATAGGAGCCAAAGACCCCCGCCAGCTTGGTTTGGCTGCCCTCCGCCAAGATGAACCCCAAGGCGGTCTGCACCTGTGTCGGCATGTGTCCCCCTAGGGTGGGCGAGCCAATGATAAAGCCGTCGCTACTGTGGATCAGGGCTTGCATTTCTGCTGGGGGTGTGGTTTCACAGTTAATGGCCTCCACTTGCACCCCGGCGGCGGTTAAGCCTTGGGCGATCGCGTTGGCTAGAATTGCTGTATTGCCATAGGCAGAGGCATAGAAAAGTGCCACCTTGGTGTCCTGTTCCGTTTGGGCTTGGCACCAGTCGCGATAGTCCTGAAAAAGGCGGCTACGGCTAAACTTGACGATCGGGCCGTGGGCGGGGGCATAGAGGCGCGGTGGCGGTGTCAGTTCTACCAAGCGATCCAAAATGCTTTCCACTTGGCGGGTTTGCGCCGCATGCAAACATTCAAAGTAGTAGGCACGATCCGCATCGAGTTTTTTCCACTGCTCATCGTAGAGGCTATCGCCACAGACATGGGCACCAAAGAGCTTATCGGTAAACACAATTTGATTCTGAGGATCAACGGTGATCAAGCCATCGGGCCAGCGGGGCGTAGCAGCAGCAATAAACTCCAGTTGGCGATCGCCCCCTAACTCTAGGGGTGTTTCCGCACGGGGAATCCAGAGATTCAATTGCTCGCCAAGGGTGGAGCGCAAGGTTACTGCCCCTGCCTTAGAGCAGACGATAATGATCTGGGGCGCTTTTTCCAGCAAAACCTTGACGGTCGCCAGACGGTTGGAGTTGACATGACTGAGAATCAGGTACCGCAGTTGACTCAGATCAATGTGCTGCTGGAGTTCCTGCAAATAAATTTGGGTAAAGGATTCCCCTGGCGGATCCAGCAGGGCGGGTTGGGGTGCTCGGATCAGGTAGGAATTGGAGGTGGTTCCCTGCTGACGGCCGTACTCCACTTCAAACTTCAGCCGATCCCAAGTGCGCGATCGCAAGACCAAAACCCCGGGCGCAATTTCTGCGACTTGAACATCACGGGGACGAGTTTCCGTGAGCATTGGACACCTCCTGAAAACCTATCTGCGGTACTGCTATCGAAAATATCGAAATAGCACTGCCACTATAACGTAGTTTAATCGCCTAGGGAATTACCAGTAAAATTTTTATTCTTGATCATTGATGTTTTATTTGATCATTTTTCAAATCGCAGGGTTATTAAGAAGGCTATTAAGTAATTGGAATTCAAGAAATTGGTTAACGCTTAAAAACTTTAATAATTTTTTTAATCTTATCAAATAAAGGAATTCAATATTATGGTTTTTAATCTTTGTTTTTATATTTGCTTTATAATACCAATTCAATTTGAAGATAGGGTTAATAAAGGCTGTGTAATAAATGACCAGCCCGTCAAAGAACGAATCACTGCCGTCGTCAGTTGTAACAATACAGCTTGCAGGTTTTGACGCAGGGCTTCCAGCGCCTCGAACGACTGCCATGCTCATGCTGCTCGCAGATGTTGCCACAACCGCTCCATGGGATTGACCTCGGGGGCAAACACAGGCACAACATTCCGTGGCTTCTTGAGTGATATTCATGAATTTTTGAGTATAGCTTATCCCTCTTGAAAATATCTCACTCCCTTTCGAAATAGCCATAGGTGACAACCAGCAGCTCGCTAATCTTACCGCGTTTGTGGCGATTGGAGTTGATCACACGGCTGGCCTTGAGTTCAATACAGTGCCAAGATCGATACAGGTGCAGCATGGGTTCAACCCAAGCATTGCTAAGCATGACGTAGCATCCCCGTTGAGCCAACTCAGCGACAACGTTGGCTAGGGCAATCTGTTCTGCTTCGCCAAAAGGCTGATCAGTGTAACTGGTGAAGCTGGCTGTTTTAGAAAGAGGATAGTAAGGTGGATCAAAGTAGATAAAATCCCCCGCCGTTGCCCAAGTTAAGACCTCTTGAAAATCCGCCACACTCAATGTCACCTTTTGCAGAGCAAGGCTCGCTTGGCGCAGAGCCTCTGGATCAAAAATTTGGGGATTACGATAACGACCCATGGGAACGTTGAACTGCCCGGCACGATTAACACGATAGAGGCCGTTAAAACAGGTTTTGTTCAGATAGATGAAGCGAGCCGCTCGCGTAAGAGGATCAAGTTGCTGCTGATCTAAGCTACGAATGTGGTAGTAAAAAGCTTCGCTGTGCTGTTGGCGATATGCCGTGAGTTCTTGAATTAAGTCCTCCACGCGATCGCGCACAATTTGGTAGCAGTTCATTAGTTCAGGGTTGCGATCGCTCAACCGCGCCTGCTGAAACTGAAACTCGCCCCGCTGGGCTTGACCAAACAGATACCAGTAGAGCGCCGCGCTCCCACAAAACGGCTCAGCATAACAGCGACATTGATGGGGTAAATAGGGAGCCATTTGGCTCAACAATTGCGACTTGCCCCCCGCCCACTTGAGAAATGGTTTCGGGCTGAGGATTGTTGCTGTCCCCACTAGGCCGGTGGAAACAGAATGAACAACAGTCCCTGCTGCCCCACGAGCAATTCCCGTAGGAGCGTGACAATACCCACCCAGATAATGGGACTAATATCCACTCCCCCAAGGGGCGGCACGACGCGGCGAGTTGGTGCCAGTACAGGCTCTGAAAGCCAGTAAATCGCCTTTAATGGCCCTTGGGTGAGGTTGATCTGGGGGTACCAAGTGAGGACAATCCGCACCAGAAAGATCAGGGTAAAAATGGCGAGGATGATTCCCAGTACCCAATTGATGACAACTACAACAGGCATTGGCATTGCTTACACTATCCCAAATCATTATCCCAAAAAATGATCAAGGGCAGCTTTGAGTTCTGCGAGTTCCTGATCAATGCGTCCCTCTTGAGCGGCACGAGTCACACATTCATTCAAATGCTCATCGAGAATCAGCCGTGCCACCCGATCCAGCGCTCCCCGCACTGCGGCAATTTGAATCAGTACCTCTGGGCAAGGGCGACTATCCTGGACCATCGTTTTGATACCACGCACGTGCCCTTCAATGCGCGAGAGCCGATTGACGATCGCCCGCAGCGATTCCTCACTGTGATGATGGGGATGGGAATGCAGGGAAGGGGAAGAATGGGAATGGGATTCAGTGCCCACGGCAAATAGTCCTAAACAATCAGTACAACAATCAACCTATTCAACAGAATATTCAACAGATTAGGAACTAGGGTTGTGTTGCTCCCTTTGATAACCGCCTTGCCACGCTTGCAGGCCACCCAAGGCAACACCACGTTCAGGAATGACCCATGACCCGCATCCAGCATGTGCTTGCCCAGCGTCCCACGACTGAGGCCAATCAGATTCAAGTCCTCCACCACAATCACGTCAGCCCCGTCGCAAAGCTGGTGAGCGACCTTGAAGTGAAAGTCCCTGCGGGTGCGGGCAATCTGTTCATGCAGCTTCGCCACCTTGCGTTGAATCTTCTTCCAGTTGGCTGATCCAATCTGTTTCCACTTCAGTCTGCGTTGCAGCAATTGAAGCTTGCGTTGCATCTCTAGGAAAAACTTGGGTCGTGCTAGTTGAAGTCCGTCCGAGGTGGAGAGAAAGTATTCTAGGCCAACATCGACGCCAACCACCCGCTTCAAAACTTGCTGCAATGCTTGGGCGTTAACCGCCGCTAAATCAGGGTTGGTCTGCCTTGCTTGGGTCAACCGTTGACACTGCACGTTGAAGCTGGGATAGGGGGCATCCGCTGGGATAATGTACTCGCTATGCACAGAGCAGGCATTGACTGGACATTTGCGCGAAGCAATCCAGTCTTTGCGCTCCCTCAGCGCGGGATTCCAAACCCTGCGGCACACCTCTAGATCGTGGTCGATCTGCTTGGCCTGCTGCTGGGTTAGTTTTAGTTTGTACTCGTACGTCAGGGTGAGCATGAGTGGATTATAGCTATTAGTCGCACCCGATTTTTGGTGCTAGCTCAATATATCCAGCAACAAGCTGAGATTGAGTGACCGCTCCCTCTGGTCGCCTATCACCTCACTACCACCTAACCGCTTTGCGCTATAGACGGAGCACTGCGGCGAATTTTGGTAGCAAACTTGCTAGCTGCGCTTGGTTTTGGCCATGAATGTTACGGCTCTTTCCTAAATTTTCGAATGGGCGTTTGCCTTGGGCGTCACTCCCGTAACTGTTGTCCCTAGGGAAGTCGTGATAGTATCGGGACACATCCCCCGCAGGATTCAGTGGACGAACCAACGTGACAGAACCAATTTTTTGGTTGGCGGTGTCACTGGTATTAGTGGCCGTATGCTTGGCAGCCGTTCTGGTTGCTGCGATTCCGGCGTTTATGGAATTGGCACGGGCGGCGCGCAGTGCCGAAAAGCTCTTTGATACCTTGGGGCGTGAACTGCCCCCTACCCTAGAAGCAATTCGCTTGACGGGTCTAGAGATTAGCGATCTCACCGACGACATTAGCCAAGGGGTAGAAAGTGCAGGCAATGTCGTCAAGCAGGTGGATCAAGGAATTGCAGCGGCAAAACGCCAAGTTCAAGAGGCGAAAGTGACCACCCGTAGTGTTTTTGCCGGGGTAAAAGCCGCATGGCAAACGTGGAATCGTCCCAGTCGCAAACCTTCGCGGTTGCCGCCGAGTCAATTGTCACCGCCGCCAGAGCGATCGCCCCAAGAACGCCGTGAGCAGGCCAAGGAAAGCTGAATCATCCCTTGGCGTAGAGTCGCCACTGGCTCAGCCCCTAGCTTGAGTTGATACTCTGTGGTTAAGAGAATCTGCAAACAGGCTTGAAGGGCCGGCAAAGCAACAGCGTTCACTTCTTTTTGCAGGAAATAGACCCGTTTCGGATTTGCCACTTCGGCGAGCTTGGCAATGCGTTGATTGTCGCGCTCATGGCTGAGCAACTTGACCCACAACCACGTGCGAAATTGTTTCGTCAGGGTGGCCAAAAGGCGCAAGGGGGGTTCATTTTGGAGTAGCAAGTCCTCCAGTTGGCTCAGGGCAGTGGCTGTGTCTCCCCGCAGCAGGGTACTGGCAAGGGTGAGGCTACTTTGTTGGGTGGCATGAACAAGGGTGGTGATGTCTTCAGCGGTAAGGGGGCGATCGCCCGCAAACAAGGCCAATTTTTCTAATTCATTGTGGAGTTGGCGACTGTCATTACCGACGGCTTCGGCAAGCAGTTGTATTCCTTCTGGGGGCAGGCGAACTGGATAGCGTTGAGTCGCCTCACGGATCTGCTGTTCAATCTCAGCGGTTTTCCAAGCGGCAATCGGACTAAATTCCTGAATCTTGCCATGCTGTTGCAGCAGCTTGACGGCTTTACTGCGGCTGTCGGGTTTTTGGCTACTGGTGAGCAGTAAATGACAGTTCGGGGGAACTTGCGGCAAGGTGAGTTCTAAATCTGCGAGTAGTTCCGCACTACAGCGTTGACCCAAGGTCGTATTCACTAGCCACACCAAGCGATCGCCTTCTCCAAAGGGCGGCGTCATCACCTGCGCCAACGCGGCTTGAACGGCCTCAGCATCCTCCCCAGCAAATTTTTCGAAGTTAAAACTCTCCCACAGGGGATCGACCACTTGTTGCCGTAGGTCTTTCACGGCCTGCTCGATTCGGAATTGATCCTCCCCCCAATAGAAGTAAACGGGCATGATGCGGAAATTTTCCCTTATCCACTAGGATAAAGACATTGTGGCGGAGACTTTAAGGAAATGTTGCACTCTTGTTCCCGATGGCCATCCCGCCTTTTGGCGCTGGGTACACTGGGGGTAGGGTTAGCAATCGCTCCCCTCTTCTGGCAGCCCGCAGACTCCCAAGAAACGCCTTCCCAAGCACTTACCATTTTGGCCGATGTGCAGCAGGCGAATGCCGTCACAGGCGTGATCACGGCACGGGGCAATGTGCAACTGCGTTATCCCGCCCGCCAAATTCAGGCCACGGCGGCACAAGCACAATACTTTAGCCGGGAGGGGCGCATTGTCCTCAGTGGGAATGTGTATGTTTTGCAACAGGGGAACAGTCTCCGCGCTGACACCATCACATATCTTATTGAGGAAGCAAAATTTGTCGCTCTGCCCGCCCCCAGCCGCCAAGTCGAATCTATTTTAATGATCCCCGATGACCCTAACCAACAAATTCTTACACCTGTGCAGCCCTAATGGGCGGTTTGCGCTACCGACCACGCTTCGCCTAGAGGGGGTATGTAAACGGTATGGCAGTCGTTGGGTGGTGGATCACGTCAGTCTCTCGGTGGCTCGCGGAGAGGTGGTGGGTCTGCTGGGGCCCAATGGTGCAGGGAAAACGACAACCTTTTACATGGCAACGGGGATTGAACGACCGGATGATGGCCGAGTATGGCTGGATGATGAGGATATTACCCAAGCTCCCTTACATCAGCGAGCACGGCGGGGCATTGGCTATCTGCCCCAAGAACCGAGTATCTTTCGCCAGTTGACGGTTGCTGAAAATATTCTCTTGGTTTTAGAGGAGACGGGAGTGCCGAGGCGGCAGTGGCGCGATCGCTTGGATCAACTGCTCACGGAATTCCGCCTCACCCACATTGCCCACACCCTCGGTCGGCGAGTCTCAGGGGGAGAACGGCGGCGCACCGAATTAGCCCGTGCCTTGGCAGCAGGTAAGCAAGGCCCCAGTTTTTTACTGCTCGATGAACCCTTTGCGGGCGTGGATCCCATTGCCGTGCATGACCTCCAGGACATGATTGCCAAGCTGCGCGATCGCCAAATGGGCATTCTCATTACCGATCACAATGTGCGGGAAACGCTGGAAATTATTGACCGCGCCTACATTTTACGGGAAGGGCAGATTTTAGCCGCAGGGAATAGCTGGGAATTGGCCCAGGATGCCAAAGTGCGGCAATACTACCTCGGTGAGGATTTTCGCTTCTAGACATGATCAGAGCACTGCGGCGGATCTGGTTGCCGACCCTTCCCAAGTTAGATCAGTATCTTCTCTCGCTACTGCTGCCGGGGTTTGTTTTTGGCGTTACAATCTTTACCACTTTGGCGCTGACCGTCGGCACGATTTTTGATTTGGTGCGACAAATTGCCGATGCTCAACTGCCCCTAACGATTTTGCTGCAATTGATTGGCTATCAACTGCCCAGCGTCTTGGTCTTGGTGTTTCCGATGGCCGTGTTGCTCGCGGTTGTGGGGGCGATGAGTCGGCTCTCAGAGGAGGGGGAGTGGATTGCGCTGCGCAGTGTGGGGATTTGTCTGCGCCGTGTCCTCGTCCCTGTGGTGGTTTTTGCGTTGTTTGTGAGTGGGTTGACCCTTGCGCTCAATGAAATCGCCGTACCCATCGCCAAGTATGAATCGCAAAAACTCATGCGGGAGTTACTGCAACAGGAGCGTACCCTCGGCTCAGGCACCGATATTTTCTACCCTGAGTACGATCGCCAAGGAGATGTGCGGCGACTGTATTATGGGCATCGCTTTGATGGCAGCCGCATTCAGGGAATCACGGTTTTGGACTTTTCACAACCACAGGTGACTCAGGTCATTAGCGCTGAATCCGCTGAGTGGAATGTGCGTGAGAGTCGCTGGTTACTCTCTCAGGGGGTAGCCTATTTGATTACCCACACGGGAGTCAGCCGCAATCTCTTGCAATTTGATCAACAGGAGATCCGCTTGCCGCGGCCTGCCCAATCTCAACAACTGCGGCCAACAGATGTGGATGAACTCTCGATCACCCAAGCACGCCGTGCGCTGCAACGTCTCGATCCCAATCAAGAGCCAGAACTGGTGCGTGCCCTCAAGGTTCATCTGGCTCAGGCCTATGCTCAGCCCTTCTTGGCGGTGGTGTTTGCCCTTTTGGGGGTGGGGTTTGGCCTCAGTCCCTCCCAACGGCGGGGGCGCCAAGGATTTGGCATTAGTGTGGCAGTGGTGTTTGGTCAGTACGTGCTCACGTTTTTTCTCGGTGCACTGGGGACGATTGGCACCCTCTCCCCCCTTGCAGCAGCGTGGTTGCCCCACGGTATTGGCTTGGTGGTGGCGATCGCCCTACTGTGGCGTGCGGATCGTAGCTAGAGAGGTATGATGAAAAAAGTGCTGATTGCTGATCCATGCCGCAAACGTTTGATCTTCACGTTGTTGAGACGCGACCCTTGTTGACGCCTGCTACCCTGCTGGCGGATTTGCCGCTGACCGAATCCCAAGCCACCCTTGTGGCCACAACCCGCGATCGCATTCGTGACATTTTCAAGGGGCGCGATCGCCGACTGCTGGTGATTGTGGGGCCTTGTTCAATTCACGATGTCAAGGCAGCCTTGGAATACGGGGAAAAGTTGGCACAGGTGCGCGATCGCCTGCGGGATAGTCTTGAAATTGTCATGCGGGTTTATTTTGAAAAACCCCGCACCTCTGTAGGCTGGAAAGGGCTGATCAACGATCCGCACCTCGATGGCAGCTATGATATCAACACCGGGTTACGCCTCGCACGGAAGCTGCTGCTGGATTTGGCCAACTTGGGGATGCCCGCCGCTACAGAATTGCTCGATCCAATCATTCCCCAGTACATTGCTGACGTTGTGAGTTGGACCGCCATTGGTGCTCGTACGACGGAAAGCCAAACCCACCGTCAAATGGCGTCGGGTCTCTCGATGCCCGTAGGCTTCAAAAATGGCACCGATGGTCACTTAGATTCGGCAATTAATGCCATGATCGCGGCACAGCAGTCACACCATTTTCTGGGAATTAATGCTGAAGGCCGTGCCAGTATTGTTGCCACCACTGGGAATCCCGATACTCACCTTGTACTGCGCGGCGGCAAAGAGGGCCCTAACTATTCTGCCGCTCACATCGAAATGGCGGCTGCCCTCCTAGAGCGTAAGGGACTCACCCCCCGCCTGATGGTGGATTGTAGCCATGCCAACGCTGCCAAAGATGCCCAACGCCAAGTGCTGGTGTGTGAAAATCTTGCCCAGCAGGTACAGCAAGGTTCCCGTTATTTGGCGGGTGTGATGATCGAGAGCCATCTCAAGGCGGGTAATCAACCGATTCCCAAGGATCTCTCGCAGTTGGTCTATGGTCAAAGTATTACCGATCCCTGCGTGGACTTTGCGACAACAGTAACGATGCTCGAACAATTGGCTAGTGCGGTGGGGTCACAACTGGTTGCCAGATAACTGAATCGCCTATTGTAGCAGGGGAAGCTAGTTACTTGCCCCTTGGGAAGGTAGATTCAATGAAAAGAACTCTTCCTCATTTTTGAGGATGTGAAAGACCTTATCCATGCTCGTGAGTTCAAAGAGCATCATCATCTGCTTGGGAATATTGCATAGGTAAAGCTGTCCCCCACCTGCCCGGACGGTTTTTAGGGCAACAACAAGAGCGCCTAAGCCAGAACTGTCAATGAAGGTGACCTCACCACAATCCAGCAATAGGGCTTGAGTCCCCCCTTGAACCAGCTCACCAATGGTTTGACGAAATTCCTGAGCTTGGGGGCCACCAAAGACCCCAGACAGCTTAATCACTTCGACAGTATTAGCCATAACAGGATGATGGAAAGGAGTTCCCCGCTAGTATACAGCCTTTTTTTCACCGAGATTCGTCACGCGACCAACCCATAACCGCCCTTTGCTGGGTTCCAGAGATGGGGTGCTCTGTGAAATTTTGTGGAGTGAGCGTAACAAGCCGTAGTAGTCATAGTAGGCTTAACTCTAGCCGTTGAGAAATTTTTAGGACGATAACTCATGGTGCAACGTGGTTCTAAAGTCAAGATTCTCCGCCCTGAATCCTACTGGTACAACGAAGTGGGCACCGTCGCCTCTGTGGATCAAACCCCCGGCGTCAAATATCCTGTGATTGTGCGCTTCGACAAAGTCAATTACACGGGCTACAGCGGCAGTGCCAGCGGTGTGAACACCAATAACTTTGCGCTGCACGAAGTGCAAGAAGTGGCTCCGCCCAAAAAAGGTAAATAGTTTCTGAGACCGTGCCGGAATTACCGGAAGTTGAAACCGTACGTCGTGGGCTAGAGGTGGTCACCCTTGGGCAACCCATTGTGGGGGTGGAGGTGCTTCTAGCCCGTTCTATTGCGCTTCCTGAAGAGCCGCAAGCGTTTATTGATCACCTGCGCGATCGCTCTATTCAACAGTGGCATCGGCGGGGCAAGTACCTTTTGGCCGCCCTCAATGACGGCAGTCGCCTCGTGATTCATCTGCGCATGAGCGGCCAGTTGTTGTGGCTGACGACTCCCCAGCCTCCCTGCCCCCATACCCGTTTGCGCTGGTTTTTCGCAACGGGGGCAGAACTCCGCTTTGTGGATCAACGCACCTTTGGTCGCTGTTGGTGGATTCCTGCACACTGCCGCCCCGAAAAGGCGATTCCCACACTGGCCAGCTTGGCACCAGAACCCCTGAGTGAGGCCTTTACAGTTTGGTTCTTGGCGGAGCGGTTGGTGCATTATCGTCGCGCGCTAAAAACGGCACTTTTGGATCAAACCGTTGTTGCCGGCATGGGGAATATCTATGCCGATGAAAGTCTTTTCTTGAGTGGTCTGCACCCCGCCCTACCCACCTACACCCTAACGATTGAGCAGATCGTTCACCTCCATCAGGTGATTCGCCAAGTGCTGAGGGAAGCGATTGCAGCGGGCGGTACGACAATTCGTAGCTTTGTCACTCCGGCGGGGGTGAATGGTCGCTATGGGGGGCAGGCATGGGTTTATGGTCGCAAGGGGGAAGCCTGCCGCGTCTGTGGCACAACGATTGAACGGCTGCGCTTAGCGGGACGCTCCAGTCACTATTGTCCTCGCTGTCAGCCACTCTCTTCCGCAATGGGCAAATAAAGGGTGAGAATTTCGCCCGCTTGGCGATCGCGCCGTTGAATGACCTTAGCGCCGACTGCTTCTATTAAGAGTTTTGCCGCCTGAAAGTTGAGACTCAGTTGCCCGGTTGCGGGATGCCACAGGAGCAGGTGCCCCAAGGCGGCCAGATCGCTGCGGTGTTTGTACTGGGGCGATCGCAATTCTAGCTTCACGTGCTGCCCTGCCCGCTGCACCACCAATTGCAGTTCACTCTCTGGGGCAAGGGTTTGGCTATAGTATTCCACTAACCCAGTCAAGACCTGATCCAAAGACGCTGGATCACTGAGAACAAGGGGTAAATTGGGCGGATAGTCGAGAACCAATTTGACTTGACGACGCGCCGCCTGTTTTTGCCAGCGAGCCAAGTTGGTCGTGAAGAGTTCCGTCAAGTGGGTTTGCCCAAACGCAAGGGGGGGTTTGGGGCTAGGACTAGTGAAGATTTCGGCGGCATCACTCAGGAGATTAAAGCGGGTGATTTGATCCTGAATCTCTTGACCAATCTTTTGCAGATACTGGTACGTGCGCTGCGGTAGATTCTCTTGCCGTTGTAGCAATTGGATAAAGGTATTGATGGTGGTGAGGGGAGTGCGCACCTCGTGGGAAAGGGCTTGCAGCAGGCTAATATCCGCAGCCATGGGGGTAGAAGTCACAGTCAGGGGCGTGGCCGCCGGTTGACTATAGTCCAGCAGCCATTGAGCAAACTGACTCACCAAACGATAGCTGGGGGGCACCATCTCGACACTGGCCAGCCACTGATCAATGGGGTCGAGATTGGCTAAGGGAAGTTGCTGCCGCAATTGCTGCCAAAAAGCATGAATTTCCTCAGGGGCAAAGGAAAAGTGCAGTCCGCGTTCCCCTTGATAGATCAGTAAAAGATTGACCTCTGGACTCAGAAGCAGGCAAAAGGGATTCATGCCTTCTCGCGCTGCGGGCAAAAGGGTCATTGCTGGCAAAGCAGGATTGGCGTCTGTAGGGGGCAGGTAGGGCAGCGATCGCCCTTGGGGCATGAGGACATAGGTTTTTAGGGGACAATCTTGAAGAATGAGGCTGGGGAAGGAAACTAAAAAGCCCTCAATGGGATGCGTGACTGCCAATAATCTTTCTAAAGCAGCAACCCCCGCTTGCCACTGCCAAAAGCGATCGCCAGCACGGGTATCATACCGATCAATGGTGGAATGCGAGCGTCCCATAGCAGCCGATGCAACGTCCCCAACTGCCTTGACCATAGCCCCAATGATTCCAATCTGCCTAGGAGTAAAACCGTACTTAGGCAGGGATGATGCCGTACAGATCGTAAATATCAGCAGCAGTAATCTTCACGGGGACAATTGTGCCCAAGGTGGCTCTTCCCTTCACATAGACCACACCATCAACATCGGGGGCAAATCGGGGCGATCGCCCAATCAATTCCCCAGTTTGTGGGTTTTCCTGCTCAATGAGCACAGGTACGGTTTTGCCCACTTCAGCAGCATTTTTGCGCTGGGCAATGGGTTGTTGCAGTTGCATCAGGCGATCGCGCCGCGCCATTTTGATCGCCTCTGGAACCTGATCCGGCAGATCATAGGCGGCAGTCCCTTCCTCAGCGGAGTAGGTAAAGACCCCCACATGGTCAAATTCATGGCGCTGCACAAACTGGCAGAGATGCTCAAAGTGGTGCTCAGTCTCACCGGGGAAGCCGACAATAAAGGTCGTGCGCATCACTGCTTCGGGTAAGTCCTGCCGTAACCGTTCAATCAGGCGATCGTTCACCCCCGCTTGCCAAGGCCGATTCATCGCCCGCAGCACCTCTGGGTGGGAATGTTGCAACGGCAAATCCAGATAGGGCAAGATGTTAGGAGTTTCCCGCATCGCTGCAATCACCTCAGGCGTTAGCCCCGTGGGATAGGCGTAATGCAAGCGAATCCAAGGCACATCCACCTCCCCAAGGGCACGGATCAGCGCCGCGAGTTGGGGTTGACCATAGAGATCAATGCCATAGTTGGTGGTAATTTGCGAAACAATAATGATTTCTTGGACGCCCTCGCTGGCGAGTTGATGGGCTTCACTGACAATGGATTCAATGGAGCGCGATCGCTGGTTGCCCCGCAGATGGGGAATGATACAAAAGGCACAGCGATAGTCACAGCCCTCAGCAATCCGCAGATAGGCCACCGGTTCCGGCGTGGTGCGGTAGCGAGGAACGGTTTCATCGGCAATGTAGGTGGGCACAGCACTAATTTGTTGCACCCGCTCACCCGTTTCTACCCGCTCAATCACCTCAACAATGTGCTGGTAATCGCCACTGCCAACGACGGCCACCGCCTCAGGAATCTCTGCTAGGAGCTCCCCTTGAAAATGCTGCGCTAAGCAGCCTGTGATCACAATCTTTTTATTGGCTTCTGCCAGTTCTACCAGTGTGCGCACCGACTCTTCGCGGGCGGCTTGGATAAAGCTACAGGTATTGACAATAACGTAGTCGGCTTCGGTTTCATCGGTACCCACCCCATAGCCCGCTGCCGCCAGCAGGCCAATCATGTGCTCCGTATCCACGCGGTTCTTATCACAGCCAAGGTGGGCAAAGGCAATTTTCGGTTTGGTTGGGTTTGGCATCTAAACGGGTCAGCACCATCTAACAGTAGGGGGTAATATCTTCACCACACTCGTTGGCCAAATAGCTGAGCGAGCGGAAGCGCAACCCCACTAATTGATCATAAAGGGGATTGAGTTTACAGAGGGGGGGAATATGGACAATCTTGCGACCAAAAAGGGTAATGTCGCGCTCAAAGGGGCATTGGGGGGGAATCAGGCGGCAGAGAAAGCGAGCCACCTTGGCATCTTTGACCTCTAAACCATCCAGCCAGTGGCGCACGGGATCCAATAGGCGCAGGGTTTGTTCATTGCTCTCGTGCTGACCATCAAGGGTGTGCTTCAGGGACTCAAGGGCAGCAATTTCCAGTCCCAAGGCGTTGCAAAAGCGTTGCAGTTCGGCATCCTCTGGTTGGGAGTAAATGCCATTGGCAAGCGCCACCATCACGGCTGTACGCACGAAATTTTCCGCAAGGGCGCGATCGCCGCCAAAGGTGGCCACCAGCTCTTCATCGGTGACCGGGGCAAAATGTTCAAGATCTATTTCTGGGGCAATTTCCTCGCGAATCAGGCTCGCAATCAGTTGCTTCTCTTCGGGATCAAAGTGACCATCGGCGCCGGCAATGCTCAAGAGACCCTTAATCCAAATGGCCGTTTGTTCCGGTGTCAGTTCTAGGGTAGATGCTGCGGTGGTTGCCATAGAGATTGCCCCAAGATTGCTGCTCACTACGACTGTACTCTAGGTCTGGGTCTTTCGTGCCATCCTGAAGGACGGATAAAATCCTTGCTACAATTGACGAAGTTTTGTTAAGCACTGTGTCCCGTCCTTGACTGTTTCGCTGTTGCCCTCCACCTGCTCCACCCCTTGGTATGCCCTTGATCCCATTTGGCAGGGGGACGCGGTGGCGATCGCCCAAGGATTACCTCATGATCTTTTAGCGCCGGCGTGGCAAATCCTGATTCTTGGGGATGGCTCCCCCACCCGCCACTTGCAACTGCTGACGGGTGAAACCACGGAAGTGGACGTGATAGATATGTCGGCCATTGGCCATGCCAGCGATCGCGCCCCGGCACAACTGCAACTGATTCCCGGCCCGCGGCTGCGGCGTCAAGTGTGGCTACGCACCGCTTCAGGTCAACGTTTGGCCTACGCCACCTCTTGGTGGGAAGCTGCCCATGTGGATGAGTATTTACAAAACCGTGCCATGCCCATTTGGACGAACCTCGCCCAACGCAAGGTGGAGCTTTATCGCGACATTCAGGCGGTGTATCTCGGGCACTCTGAAACCTTGGCGGCAGCCTTTGGCGAGGCGGGGCCTTTTTGGGGGCGGCATTATCTCTTTTGGCACGATCGCCGTCCCATTACGCTGATTTATGAAGTCTTTTCGCCCTACCTCTGCCGCTACCTTGGTCCGATGGGAAGTACGGCCTATTTGGCAAATTCAGGCCCAACATTAGGCTAAAGCGGGTGTCTCCGTAACGTTTTGTAAATATAATATGAACAGCTTTTTGTCCCCCTAGGGGGTTGCGTTCATCTTCGTCAGTTAGGGTAGCGTCATTCATGCGAGTTGCAATTGCCGGTGGTGGCTTAGCGGGCTTAGCTTGCGCCAAGTATCTAGTGGATGCAGGACATACCCCCATGGTGTTTGAGCGTGCCAATGTCCTTGGTGGCTTGGTGGCGGCATGGCAGGATGCCGATGGGGATTGGGTGGAAACGGGCTTGCACGCCTTTTTTGGTGCCTACCCCAATATGCTGCAACTCCTAGCGGAATTGGGGATTAGCGATCGCCTGCAATGGAAACGCCATGCCCTGATTTTTAATCAACCGGAAAAGCCGGGGGTGCTCTCGTGGTTTGATGTTCCCGATATTCCTGCGCCTTTTAATGTACTGCTCTCCATTTTGCGCAACAACGATATGCTCACGTGGGAGCAGAAATTCCGCTTTGCCTTGGGGCTGTGGCCAGCGATCGTGCGCGGCCAAAAATACGTCGAGGCAATGGACAAGTACACCCTCCTCGAATGGCTGCAACGCCAAGGGATTGATGAGCGGGTAAACTCCGACATTTTTATTGCGGCCTCAAAGGCACTGACCTTCCTGAACCCCGATGAGGTCTCGGCCACGATTCCCCTGACGGCGATGAACCGCTTTCTGCGGGAACGTTATGGCTCAAAAATTGCCTTCTTGGATGGGGCACCCCCCGAACGGTTGTGTCAGCCCATTGTGGACTATGTGACCGCGCGGGGCGGTGAAGTGCACGCCAATGTGGCTCTGCGGGAGATTGTCCTCAATGAGGATCTCTCGGTGCAGTCCTTTGTCATGGCCGATCGCGAGGGACAACAGCGCTTTGAAGTCACAGCGGATGCCTATGTCTCAGCGATGTCGGTGGATGCCATTAAACTGCTGCTGCCGAAGCCGTGGCAAGACCTACCCTTTTTCCAGAAACTCAATGGCCTCGAAGGCGTCCCGGTGATTAACGTCCAAATCTGGTTTGATCGCAAATTGCCGACAGTGGATCATCTCCTTTTCTCGCGATCGCCCCTGTTGAGTGTCTATGCCGATATGAGCGAAACCTGCAAGGGTTATGCTGATCCCGACAAGTCAATGCTAGAGCTGGTATTGGCGCCTGCTGCGGAGTGGATTGGCCGCAGTGATGAGGAGATTGTTGAGGCGACCCTTGCGGAACTGGCCAAACTCTTCCCCAATCACCTACCGGAACCTGCTAAAGTGCTGAAAACGGCGGTGGTGAAAACCCCCCGCTCAGTCTATAAAGCCACCCCCGGTCGCCAAGCCTTTCGTCCGGATCAGGCCACACCCATTCCCAACTTCTTCCTTGCGGGGAGCTACACGATGCAGCCCTACCTAGGGAGTATGGAAGGTGCGGTACTTTCTGGTAAGCTGACAGCGCAGGCGATCGCGAAGCGGCTCGCAGAGAGCAACGCCCCGCAGCCCCCTAAAACCTCTATTCAAACTGCCGCCAATGCTGCAACTGCCTAGAGCCGAGTACGTCCCTCCCCTGATTTCCCTCGACGAGGCCTACGAGTTGTGTCGTCAGGTCACTGCCGCCTATGCCAAGACGTTTTACCTCGGCACGCTGTTGATGCCCCCCGCCAAGCGCCGCGCCATTTGGGCAATTTACGTCTGGTGTCGGCGCACCGATGAACTGGTGGATGGCCCCCAAGCCGCAACGACAACCATGGCCACCCTTGATGAGTGGGAAGCGCGCCTTGAGGACATTTTTGCTGGACGTCCCCACGATGGCATGGATTTAGCTCTAACGGCAACGCTGGAACAGTACCCCCTCGACATCCAGCCCTTTCGGGACATGATTGCTGGCCAGCGCATGGACTTGCACCGCAGTCGCTATGAAACTTTTGCTGAACTAGAACTCTATTGCTATCGCGTGGCCGGTACCGTCGGCCTCATGTCCCTTGAGGTGATGGGGGGAAACCCCTACAGCGATCGCCTGTGTTCCCCCTGGGTGGATCCCTATCAGGCCAAAGGCACCCTCAAGGATCAAGCGATCGCCCTTGGCATTGCCAATCAACTCACCAATATCCTGCGGGATGTGGGCGAAGATATGCGGCGGGGGCGGATTTATCTGCCCTTAGAGGACTTGGCTGCCTTTAACTACACCGCAGAAGATTTGCAGCGGGGAGTGATTGACGATCGCTGGCGGGCATTGATGCGCTTTCAAATTCAGCGGGCACGGCAATTTTATCGGGAAGCCGAAGTGGGGGTGGCCTACCTAGAGCGGGATGCCCGTTGGCCCGTGTGGTCGGCATTGATGCTCTATCGCCAGATTCTTGATGTCATCGAAGCCAACGATTACGATGTCTTTAATCGGCGCGCCTTTGTCTCTGACTGGCGCAAGCTGCTGTTTATCCCTATTTCTTGGTTCAAGGCCAGCTTTTAGGCACCATGGCAGATCTCTACGTGGATTGGGACGAGTACCATCGCACCATTGAACAGTTGGCGATCGCTATCTATGAATCGGGATGGCAGTTCAATCAAATCCTCTGCTTGGCCAAGGGGGGGCTGCGGGTAGGGGACATTCTCAGCCGCTTGTTTAATCAACCCCTCGCGATTCTGGCGGTGTCCTCCTATGGCGGTGTCAATAACCAAGAGCGGGGTCGCATCACCTTTGCGCGAGATTTAACCATGACCACCGCTACCCTTGGCAGTCATGTCCTCTTAGTGGATGATTTGGTAGATTCTGGCCTTTCCTTGCAGAAAACCCTGCGCTGGCTAGAGGTCAAATATGGCTTTGCGGTGGAGGAAGTGCGCACTGCCGTTCTCTGGTACAAAGCGGCCTCTTGTATTCGTCCGGACTACTATGTTCATTACCTGCCGGAAAATCCGTGGATCCATCAACCCTTTGAACGCTACGAACAACTGACAGCGGCTGATCTTGCTCAAACCCTAACCCCCTGTCCATGACGCCTACCCTCACTCCCCCCCTCCAATGGCAGCGTCGCCACGTCCTCTCCCTGCAAGACTTTACGGTGGCGGAGCTAGATATTGTGCTGCAAACAGCGCTCAGTTTTCAGGAAGTCCTGAATCGTCGCACCAAAAAAGTCCCCACCCTGCAAGCGCGGGTGGTTGCTAATCTTTTCTTTGAAAGCTCGACGCGCACCCGCAATAGCTTTGAACTGGCGGCCAAACGTCTTTCTGCGGATATTCTCAACTTTTCGCCCGGTACCTCGGCCCTGAGTAAAGGGGAAACGATCCTCGATACCGCTAAGACCCTGTGGGCGATGGGGGCAGAGTTCATGGTGATTCGCCATCAGCAGTCGGGGGTGCCCCATACGATTGCGGCGGAAATGGATCGCCTTGGCGCTCAGGTGGCGGTTCTCAATGCCGGTGATGGCTTGCACGAGCATCCCTCCCAAGCCCTGCTAGATTTGTTTACCCTTTGTCAACTCTACGATCCGCGTCAGCCCCGCTGTGCCCTGTTGCAGGGGAAGAAAATTGCCATTGTCGGGGATATTCGCCATTCCCGTGTGGCGCGATCGAACCTCTACAGCCTCAAGACCGCTGGTGCCGATGTTCACTTGGCAGGGCCACCCACCCTCTTGTCGCCAGAATTTGCAGACTATGGAGCAACACTCCACTGGACACTGGAACCCGCCCTTGCTGATGCCGATATTGTGATGACGCTGCGCCTGCAACGGGAACGTATGGATCAGCACCTGATTCCCAGTTTGCGGGAGTACCATCAGCAGTTTGGTATCACTCATGAACGGCTGCGCCTATGCCGACCCCAGGTGCGGGTTTTGCATCCGGGACCGGTGAATCGCGGCGTGGAATTGAGTTCGGCATTGCTGGATGATCCGCAGTTTAGTTTAGTGAATCAGCAGGTGACCAGTGGGGTGGCGGTACGGATGGCGTTACTGTATTTGATGGGAACGTATCATGAAGGCAGGCCATGATTAAGGTCACCTTTGTGCCGGATCAGGTTTCCGTTGAGGCCGAAGTGGGTGAAAGTTGGCTGAGCGTTGCAGCGCGCGCTGGGGTCGACATTCCCACGGGTTGTTGCATGGGCAGTTGTGGTGCCTGTACGTTGGAATTGGAGGATGGCGAGGAAATTCGCGCCTGTATTTCTACGATTGCGGGCGATGGCGAGGATGGTACCCAGATTACTGCCTATGTCTTTCGAGATCCCACGTGGTGATCACAGGAATCAAACCCTTAGCGCCAAATGAGAAAGCGCACAGTTAGAAAGAGTGCTGAGACCCCCAACTGCAAGGCCGTAATCGGTACCCCATAACGCAGGAAGGTTTTGAAGCTAATCCGGCGGCCATGGAGTTCCGCAATCCCGGCACCAACAATGTTGGCAGAGGCGCCCACCAGCGTGGCATTGCCGCCCAACGTTGCCCCTAGCATCATGGCATAGAACAGGGGCAGCACCTGGGGGGGCAAATCACCCCCATAACCAGGGTGGAGAATTTCTGAACCTGCTAGACCCACATCGACAAGGTATTTTTTCAGCAGTGGCACCATCGCCACCACAAGGGGGATATTGGAAATGACGCTAGAGAGAATGCCAATCGCAAATAAGAGCAGCAGGGAGCCAAAAAAGATATTTTGGCCAATGAGAATGGCGAGGAGGTGGGAGAGTTGACCAATGATGCCGGTTTTTTCTAGGCCACCGATCAAGACAAAAATGCTCATAAAAAAGATCAGGGTGGCCCAGTCCACATCCCGCAGAATGTGGGTCACCGTATCGATTTTGCTTTGATGGGACAAAAGGAGTGCAAGGGCAGCCCCCATTAAAGCGACCGCAGGGGGAGACACTTTGACGACCATGCCATCGCCAATAACAAAGAAGGTCAAGACAAAGACGATGATCACACAACCCACCGCTAGGGTGCGGGGATGATTAATTTTGGGGTGGGGCAAGTGATCAAGGGAGTTGAGTTCTTTGCGCCAAATGCGGCGAAAGAGAACCGGCAGACAAAAAACAATGACAGCGATCGCCAGTACACCCCCCAAGCTGAGACGCAGGAGATAATCGGCAAAGCTGAGATTAATGGCATCCCCGACAATATAAGTCGCTGGATCCCCGACAAGGGTCAGCAAGCCAGCGCTATTGGAGACAATCACCATCAAGATAATCAGGGGGACAAAGTCCACCCCCACTTCAGCCGCCATGGGGGGCAACAGCGGCGCAAGCAGCATAACGGTGGTGGCATTGGGCAGAAAGGCACAGATGGAGGTTGTGAGCGCAACAATTCCCAGCAGCAAGCGTTTTCCTTGACCGCGGGCAAGCAGAACCATTTGGGTGGCCAGATACTCGAACACCTTAGTGGGTTCAAAGGCTCGCACCAGAACCATGACGCCGAAAAAGAGGGCAAGGGTGCCATGACTGCGGCCAATGTAGCTAATGGCCTCCCCAAGGGTCATAATGTTGAGAAAGACAAGGAGAATCGCACCCAAAAAGGCAGCAACCGTGATGTTGATCCACTCGGTGATGATCAGGACGATCACGCCTAGGAAGATCGTGCCAGCAGCGAATGTATGCCAGTGTTCAATCAGCATTGGGCTTCCTAAATGTTTCTAAGGTAACAAATTCGGTCAACACCACGAAACCGAATCACTGGAACACTGAGCAGTTGTGAAAAACAGCCAGTCTCCAACTGAATGCCGACGAAGTTAGCTGACGGGCTAGGATTCAGTGGTATCCTTTCTCGGTGGAGAATGCGCCCCTGATTCGTTGGTTCCTCCGCTCCAAGCTGCCAAGGCTCAGATTAGGCATAATCAAAGATAAATTGCTACTCAACGTAGCATAGGCCTCTTGGGGGATTCAAGAGAAGTTCTTCTATGACGTGAATAGAAAATCTTAATGAAAGCTTTCCCAGACTGTTGCGCCGCGGTTAAATGTGTCAAAATGTTTCCTGTGTCAATTGAATAGCGGCCTACCCTTGCAAACTCCTACGGCGATCGCCCTTGGCAATTTTGACGGTGTCCATCGAGGGCACCAAGAGGTTATCCGTACGCTTGTTGAAGCAGCGCCTCCCGACTGTTACCGGTCAGTGATTACGTTTTCGCCCCACCCGCAGGCATTTTTTACGGGAGAAGAGCGCCTGCTGCTGACCCCAGAGGCGGAAAAACGTGCCCTTTTGAACCACTATGGCATTGAGCAGGTGATTGTCCTGCCCTTTACCCATGCTCTTGCCCAACTGTCGCCCTTGGAGTTTGTTGAGCAGATTTTGGTACAGCAGTTGCAGGCCAAGGTATTGAGTGTGGGTTTTAATTTTGGCTTTGGCCGTGGGCGATCGGGGACAGCGGCGGATTTGCGCACCCTTTGTGCTGCCTTTGGTATTCCAGTGCATATTGTGCCCCCCTATTGTCGGGGGAGCGATCGCGTCAGTAGCTCAGCAGTACGAGCCGCCCTCGCCGACGGAGATGTGGGCTTGGCACGGGAGCTTTTGGGACGCCCCTACCAATTGAGCGGCACCGTGATTCAAGGGGAACAGTTGGGACGGCAGTTGGGATTTCCCACCGCCAATCTAGCCCTCCCCCCAGACAAATTATTGCCTCGCCACGGCGTTTATGCTTGCCGCGTTACGGGGGCAGCGTTTGCGACTGAGCAATTGGGGGTGGTGAATATTGGGATGCGACCGACGGTGACGGGTCGGCAAGTGACCACAGAGGTGCATCTATTTAACTGGCAGGGGAATCTTTACAATCAAGAGATCACACTTCATTTAGAGGCCTTTATTCGCCCAGAGGTACGGTTTCCCAGTTTGGCTGCCCTACAGGCGCAAATTGCTGCCGATTGCCAAGTAGCGGCTGATCTTCTTGAACGAGTGGTCTCCTATGCGTGAACCCCTACAGCGACTGGTCAATAACCTTGGACAGGTCATGGTGGGCAAAGAAGCCGCCATTGAACTCATGCTAGTGGGGTTGCTGGCGGGGGGACACGTTTTGCTGGAGGATGTACCGGGGGTGGGAAAAACCCTCTTGGCCAAAGCCTTGGCGCGATCGCTGGCGGGTACCTTTCAGCGCATCCAAGCCACACCCGATCTCCTACCCACGGACTTATCGGGCACCAATATCTGGAATCCCAAAACAGCGGAGTTTGAGTTTCGCCCAGGTCCTGTCTTCTGCAATATCCTGCTGGCGGATGAAATTAACCGCGCCACACCCCGCACCCAATCGGCACTCCTAGAGGTCATGGAGGAGTACCAAGTCACCATTGATGGCGTCACCTACCCCCTGCCCCAGCCCTTTTTTGTCATTGCCACCCAAAACCCCGTGGAATACCAAGGCACCTTTCCGCTGCCCGAAGCCCAGTTGGATCGCTTTGCCCTGTGTTTTAGCTTGGGCTACCCCACCGAGGAAGAGGAACTACAAATGCTGCAACGGGTGCAGGGGGGCTTAGATGTCAATCAACTGGAACCGTGCCTCAGCTTGGCGGAGATCCAACAGTTGCGGCAGCAGGTGCTACAGGTGCGGGTAGATTCAGTGTTGCAAAAGTACATTCTTGCCCTTGTGCGGGCGAGCCGCGAGAGCGATCGCATTACCTTGGGGGTGAGTCCTCGCGGTACCGTGATGCTCCAGCGCACAGCTCAGGCCTTGGCCTTTCTCAATGGCCGTGACTATGTCCTCCCCGATGATGTCAAGCAATTGGCGCCCCATGTTCTAGCTCATCGTCTGATTACAGCAGCAGGGCGCTCAGGGCGGGCCTGTGTGGCAGAATTATTGGAAACGGTAGCCGTTCCCTAGGGAGAGTTGGCGCGACTGTTCTCTATGAACATTTCTGCGATCGCCAACCTGTCATTGTAGTGTTAAGTCTTTTTAACATCGCGATCGCCCTCGCAACCGTCGAAGGATTTAGGCATTGATGACAACGATACTCATGACACAAGCCCTCCAACGGCAGGGAGAAATTTGGCACAACATCCTCAGCAGTCAAAACCTTACGGTCATCTGGGAAAACCTTGATGCTGACATCCTTGCTGTGCTAGAGGGCATGGAGACGGCTGGCCTAGCGTTGCCCCAATTGCTGCTGTTAGATATGGGCATGATGGGCAGCGCCGCCGTCGCTATCGTGGCTCAAGTTATTAAACTCCCCAGGCTGGATTCGAACCAGCGACCAATCGGTTAACAGCCGACCGCTCTACCGCTGAGCTACTGAGGAATATTGACGATTTTTTAATGTAGCGTAGTTCACCGCTCTTGGCAAGTCTCAACCGGACTGAAGTTTTGGCCAGCGCTGCTGCAGTTCATTCACTACGCGATCCAAGGCAACGGCATGGGAGGCCTTAAAGAGGAGGCGATCGCCCGGCTGTAAATGCTGCAGCAAATAGGCCACCAATTCTTCATGGGAAGCAAATTGCTGACTGGGAACGCGCCCTGCCCCCCGCGCAAGAGCTGCTCCCTCATCGCCCTTATCGAGAATTAAAAGGCCATCGAGGTCTAATTGGGCAACCGTGGCTCCCACCTGCTCATGGAAGGCAACCGCAAAGTCCCCCAGTTCCCGCATGGGGCCAAGAACTGCCAGATGCCGCTGACCGGGGAGCGATCGCAACAGGTGCAAGGCGGCGACCATCGATTCCAAGCCTGCATTGTAGGTTTCATCGAGTAGCCAAATATCGGGTTCGAGGTGATAGCGACCGCCCCGACCACTGGGCAATTCTAACGTCAACTGTCGGGGCAGGCGATCGCTCTTTAAGTCCAAGGCTTGCAGCACCCCAAGGGCAGCCAGAAAGTTCAGGGCATGGTGTGCCCCCGCAAGGGGAACGGTGTAGGTGCGTCCAGCCACGTGGAGGGTTTGGGGCGGTTGATAGATTCCCCGTAGGGTGCCCCCCTCAAGGCCATAGGTAATCGTGAGCCCTGACCAGACCTGCGCCGCTGTCGGCAAAAGTAGGGGACTATCGGCATTGAGCACGGCTGTTCCCCCTTGGGGCATTTCGGCCAGCAGTTCGCATTTGGCTTGGGCAATGGCTTCGCGGGAACCGAGGCGGCCAATATGGGCAGTACCCACATTGGTAATCACGGCAACATCCGGTTGGGCAATCTGGCTCAAAAGGGCAATTTCACCGCGCGCCCGCATCCCCATTTCAATCACGGCAAATTGGTGGTGGGGTTCCAGTTGTAAAAGGGTTTTGGGCACGCCAATCTCGTTATTGAAGTTGGCTTCGGTTTTGAGGACGGCGCCATAGTGACTCAGAACAGCGGCAATCATTTCCTTGGTGGTGGTTTTGCCCACGGAGCCAGTGACGGCAATGACTTTGGCTGGACATTGCTGCCGCCACCACTGTCCCAAGCGTTGATAGGCACTCAGGGTATTGGCTACCTGAAGTTGCGGCAGAGCAGAAGACACCGGCACCTCGACAATTAGGGCGATCGCGCCGGCGGCGGCGGCCAGATCGACAAATTGATGGCCATCAAAGGTTTCCCCCCGCAGAGCAACAAAGAGATTGCCAGTTGCGATTTGGCGGGAGTCAGTGGAAATGCCTGTGATTGGCAGATCTGGATGAGTTGTATCTAACCCCAAAGCTTGGGCGATCGCCCCGAGGGTGGTGTTCACGATTTTGCCCCGCCAATGTGGCTACACTTCAAGTAAGGTTGCAGCACCGCTGGTACCCGCACCGTCCCATCGGGTTGTTGGTAGTTTTCGAGAATGGCTGCCATGGTTCGTCCAACGGCTAGGCCAGAGCCATTGAGGGTGTGGACAAACTGTGTCCCTTTTTGCTTGGCAGCTTTGAAGCGAATCTTGGCACGCCGCGCTTGGAAATCGCCAAAGTTCGAGCAACTGGAAATTTCGCGGTAACAGCCGGCAGCGGGCAGCCACACCTCTAAGTCGTAGCACTTCATGGCGCCAAAGCCCAAATCGCCAGTACACAGTTCAATCACTCGATAGGGCAACTTCAGGGCTTGGAGAATAAACTCGGCATCGGCCACAAGGGCTTCATGTTCAGCGGCAGAGGTTTCTGGGTGAACAAACTTGACCAACTCCACTTTGTTGAATTGGTGTAGGCGAATCAGGCCGCGTGTATCTTTGCCATAACTCCCCGCTTCACGGCGAAAACAGGGGGTGTAGGCACAGTGGTAAATGGGCAATTGATCGGCAGCTAAAATTTCATCGCGGTAGAGATTCGTCACCGGCACTTCCGCTGTCGGAATCAGCCAGAGATCATCATCGGCACAGCGAAAACTTTCCTCGGCAAACTTGGGTAACTGCCCTGTTCCTGTCAGTGAGGCACTATTGACCAACAAGGGCGGCAAGACCTCCACATAGCCGCGATCGCGGTGCGTATCAAGCATAAATTGGATCAAGGCTCGCTCAAGGGCAGCCCCCATGCCCAAGAGGGTAACAAAGCGACTCTGCGCTACTTTCACCGATCGCTCCACATCCCAGAGTCCCAATTGAGTGGCAATGTCCCAGTGGGGCTGACAAGGCTGGCTCGGTTTATACTCCTCACCCCAGCGGCGTACTTCAACGTTTTCAGTTTCATCGCGGCCAATGGGGGTGGTCTCACTGGGGGGGTTGGGAATCGTTAGCAGCAGGCGTTCCAATTCCTCCTTGAGTTGCCGTTCTTGGGGTTCAAGATCACTGAGTTGCTGCTTGAGATCGTTGGCCTCGGCCTTGAGGGCTTGAATTTCGGGGTCAGTGGCGGCAACGCCGGACTTGATCTTTTTGCCGACGAGGGCACCAATTTCGTTACTGCGGGCTTGGAGGCGCGATCGCTGTTGTTCCAGCTGACGCTGTTGCGCATCCAACTCTAAAATGCGGTCGAGGTCAAAGTCACCGCCGCGCCGCCGCAGGCGATCGCCAAAGGCTTGGGGATTTTCTCGCAGTTGTTTGAGATCAATCACAGGTGAACGAAAACCAGTGCAAACCGCATTGATCCTATCACCAAGGGAGCAGATTGGCTCTAGGGGGCTGTCTTGCTGTGGTTTGCCATCGACACCGCTAAATTCCTCTATCAACCGTCGAGATTTTGATCAGGAGTGGCGTCAACAAGGGGTCGCCGTCCTCTAAAATGAGGGATGTATTAAGCGGTGTTAGCAATATGAGTGTCATTAGTCAGGTTCTTCTTAAAGCGGACGATGAATTGCGCTACCCCACCACGGGCGAACTCCAGACGATTAGTGACTTTTTCCAAACGGGTGAGCAACGCCTCCGCATTGCCACGACACTGGCCGAAAATGAGAAACGCATTGTTGAGCAAGCCAGCAAACAACTGTGGCAGAAGCGGCCTGACTTCATCTCACCCGGGGGCAATGCCTACGGCCAGAAACAGCGTGCCCTCTGTCTGCGCGACTATGGCTGGTACATGCGCCTGATTACCTATGGCATCCTCGCGGGTGACAAAGACCCCATTGAGCGCACGGGTATTATTGGGGTGCGGGAAATGTACAACTCCCTTGGTGTGCCGATGACAGGGATGGCAGAAGCCATTCGTTGCCTCAAGGACGCCTCCTTGGCACTGCTAAGCACTGAAGATGCTGAAGTGGCGGCACCCTACTTTGACTACATTATTCAAGAAATGTCCTAGGAAAACTGCCGGCAGCCAATTTTGCATTCAAGGGGAACATAACCCATGACATCTCCCCTTGAAATTGTGGTTGTCAGCAATGGCCCCGGTGAACTGGCCACTTGGGTGTATCCCTTTGTAACAACGCTGCGGCAACAGGTCAAAGAGGGGCTGCGCGTTTCAGTGGTCATTGTTCCCTGTCCCCATGCCAGTGGTCAAGAAGCGGAGATTGCGCGTCGCTATGCGGGGGTGGATCGGGTGCTGGCCGCGGCAGAGTTCTGGCACCTCCTGCGTACAAAGACCACCCGTAGTAATTGGGATTGGTTTGCCCAAGGGGTTGTGGTCTTCTTGGGGGGCGATCAACTCTTTGCGGTGCTGTTGGCCAAGCGTCTGGGCTATCGCTGTGTGCTCTACTGTGAGTGGCAGGCACGCTGGCAAGGGTGGGTGGAGGGCATTGGGTTGCGGCGTTCGCTCCCCGTGGGCAAAACAAGAGCTAAGGTGGCGGTGGTGGGGGATCTGATGACCGATGTGCAAGCCCTTGCCCTCGATTCGCTACCCGATGTGCGCCAACAGTTAGGCGTTGCTTCAGATGCTCCCCTTGTGGGTCTGATGGTGGGTTCCAAGCCCAATAAGCTCAAGCTAGGAGTGCCCCTTTCGCTGGCGATCGCCGACCATTTAGCTGCTGCTCATCCCCCGATTCAGTGTGTGATTCCCGTGGCACCCACCCTGACGCTCAAGACCCTCAGTTGCTACGCCGATCCCCGCTTTAACCCCGAACTCAAGCACGTTGAGGGCACGACGGCGACACTCATCCAACCCAGTGAGGGGCTACCCTATCTGGAGACGCCGAGGGGTACGAAGGTCTATCTCTGGCAGCAGTTACCCAACTATCCCCTGCTGCGGCAGGTTGCCCTCTGTGTGACAACCGTTGGCGCCAATACCGCTGAACTGGCCGCCTTGAATGTGCCGATGATTGTTCTTTTGCCGGCTCAACAACTGCGGGTACAGCGGGCCCACCCTTGGGATGGGTTAGCCGGGTTGCTGGTGGGCTTGCCAGCGATCGGGCGACAGTGGACGGCATTGGTGTTTTGGGCACTGGTGGCCAAGGGATTGGGCTGGCGGCGGTTTTGGCAGTTGTGGCGATCGCCAGAGATGGATTGGGACTTAGTGAAACAGGGTCTCGGCTACAAGGCGTGGCCGAATATCTGGGCAAGCAGAGAAATTGTACCAGAACTGGTGGGTCCGATTGAGCCGGCGGTGGTTGCTGATCAGATTAAGTCTCTATTGAGCCATCCTCAGAAATTGCATCAGATGCGGCAGGATTTGCGGCAGCAGGTGGGGGCGGCGGGGGCAGCGGCAAAATTGGTGGAGTTGACCCTGCAGGTGGCGGGCTGGGCTGCCAGCGATCGAGAATGTCCTTGAGCACAATTTCTGTAAACCAAATTTGACCCACAATCACCAGAGGCAGTGCCAGCAGTAAGCCCAGAAAGCCAAAGAAAATGGCAAAAATAATTTGTGAAACCAGCGTCACAGCGGGCAGTAGAGCCACCTGTTTGGCCATGACGACGGGCACCAGCAGGTATTGCTCCAACTGTTGAATCACAATGTAGGCAATGAGAACGGCCACCGCCCGCCACGGATTGTCAATAAAAGCAATGATCATCGGCGGAATCACACTCAGGGCAGGGCCAATATTGGGAATCGCCTCCAGCAGACCGGCCAGGAAAGCATTGGCCAAGACCAACCGCACCCCCAGTAGCGCAAGAGCAATGCCACTGACCACACCAATGACCAGCATATTCAAGCCTGTGCCCGCCAGCCATGCCAAGAGCGCCTGTTCACTTTCGGTGAGAATCGTGTCAATGCGAGACCGATAAAACGCTGGAAAGAGGCGAATGAATCCCCGACGGTAGGACTGAGGATCAATCACTAGCATCACCGTCAGCACCAAGACCAACAGCGTATTTAGTAAGACCGCCAGTGTATTGGAAAAGAGGGCAAGGAAGTTATTAAAGATTTGCTCAAGGAATGGCTCTAACTGGGTAATCAGCCGATTAATGACAGGGGTATCATCAAAGCCGCTACTTGGCAAAAGGTAAGCCATCTCATCCAGCCATGCTTCCACCCGTCCTAACCCCTTGGGAATCAATACACCCAGTTGCTGCGCTTCCTGCAAAAAGGGGGGAATGATCATCCAAAAGAAACCAAAGATGATCAGGAAAGTCAAGCTAATACTGATGGCGATCGCCCGGCCTCGTTGTAGTCCCCAGCTCTGGAGTCGCAATTGCAGCCAGTTGAGTGCCGTTGCCAAGACCACCGCCAAAAAGACCAAGAGTAACACTTGGCGAATTTCCCAGAGGATGTAGAGACACACCCCCAGTACCAGCAAGCCAATCCACTGACCAAACGTCACTACTTTGCGTCCAATTCGTGCCTCAACCCCCTATTAGAGCAGGTTTTGGGACTCTACCATCCCAACCAAAGGAATTGCGAGGTGCTAAATGACAAAGACCGTATTGTTGTCCCGCAGCTGGGGATACTCCGCTGGTGCTCTGTGGTTAAACTGGGCAAAGTAGGCGGCCAAGGGTTCGGGTAGGGTCGGTAGTGTGACTTGGGTATCTCCTTGGGCAATTTCTGGCCAGAGGGACGATAGGGCTTGGGCGAGGGGCTGGGCCTCAGTTTCCGATAAATTAAAGGGCGGTAAGGTGAGAAAGCGCACCATAAACCCCGCACCCCGCTGCAGCATCCATTGGCGGGAGAGATCACTCAAGGTGGGATAGGTCTTCAGAGATTCAATGCGGTAGGATTCCACATCCACTTGCCAGCCCCCTTGGGGATGTTGCTGCAAAATGAGCCGGCGATAGGGATGGGGATAGCTGACGAGGGAACCCGTCGTTAGATCAAACAGCCCCTGCTCATAGGCAATGTCTTGGACATGAAGATGTCCGGTTAAGACCAAGGCCACCCCCGCCGATCGCAGGAGGTTGAGGAGTTCCACCCGATTCTCCAAGAGGTAGCGCTGCCCCATTGGACTTTGGCTCTGTTGTGGCCAATGCTCAAGGACATTGTGGTGAATCATTACAAGGCGCAGTCCGGCAAAAGGTTTTGCCAATAGAGCCGCCAACCATGCCAGTTGTCCTTGATCGACTGCCCCCATCTGCTGACCTGTCGGGCTAAATTGGTTGGAATTCAGGGCAATCAGTTGTAGGTTGTCTGCAAGCAGGGTTTGATAGTAATGCTTGGCGCCCTTGCCATAGCCCGCATGGGGATACCACTGGGGAAAGTCAGCCCAACCAATACGCTTGTGATCTCCTAGCGGCAGAGGCACATCGTGATTCCCCGGAATCACATAACAGGGAATGGGCAGGGTTTGCAGATAGTGACTGAGCCAGCGGTGGTTAACGACTTCGCCATCCCGCGTCAGGTCACCGGGCATCAACAAAGCATCAATACCCAGATCAAGAAGATGAGTGACGGCTGCTTCAAAAGCAGGAATACTCACTTCATAGAGAAAAATGGGGGGATGATCCGTCGGAATCGTCTCCGGCAGAGCAATGTGGGGATCACTGATAATACCGAGCCGCACCGCCATCGCTATTTCCTAGTGGCGGAAGTGTCGCCGGTTGGTAAAGACCATGGCAATTCCCGCTTCATTGGCTGCTTGGATAGACTCATTATCCCGCAAACTGCCCCCCGGTTGAATAATCGCCGCAATACCAGCAAGGGCAGCGGCTTGCACAGAATCGGCAAAGGGGAAAAAGCCATCACTGGCCAGTACAGCGCCGCGGGCAGCCTCACCGGCCTCCCTGAGGGCAATGTGTACAGCACCCACCCGATTCATTTGACCGGCGCCAATGCCGCGGGTTTGGCGATCGCGACTGACCACAATGGCATTGGACTTAACGTGTTTCACCACTTTCCAAGCAAAGATCAGTTCGGCCATCAACTCTGGACTGGGTGCGGTGGCGGTGACCACTTGCCACGCCTCTGGATCAATGGGGACGGGGTGAATATCTTGGACAAGAAAGCCGCCAGCAATGGTTTGAATCGCCGTCGTGGGAGCCGTCTGCAACTCAGGTAAGGTGAGAACCCGCATCTTGGGTTTGGTTTTCAGGATCGGTAGCGCTGCTTCCTCACAGGCGGGAGCCACCACACACTCTAAAAAGGTACGGGTGAAGGCTTCAGCGGTGGCCACATCCAAGGGGCGATTCAGGGCAACAATGCCGCCAAAGGCAGAAACACTGTCGGCAGCCAAGGCACGTTCGTAGGCTTCCACAAGGGTTTTGCCCTCAGCCACGCCACAGGGATTGGTGTGTTTAATAATGACGGCAGCGGGGGCACCCTCCCCTAAAAATTCACTGATCACTGCCCGTGCCGCTTCTAGATCTAGCAGATTGTTGTAACTGAGTTCTTTGCCCTGAAGCAGGTCGGCGGCTGCCCAACCACTGGGGTGTGCCCCACTGATGTACCAAGCAGCCCGTTGATGGGGATTTTCGCCATAGCGCAAGACTTGTTTTTGCTGCCCCGTCAGGTGGAAGACCGGCGGCAGAATTTCTGGTTCAGTACCAGGGGACGTGATTTCTTGGAGATACTCGGCGATCGCCTGATCGTAACTGGCCGTCAGCGCAAACGCCCGCTGGGCACAGGCAAGGCGAAAAGCAGGTTGAGCTTCCCCGTGTAATCGTAATTCCTGAAGGTAAGTTTCATACTGGCTGGGATCCACCAATACTGTCACATGGGCATGGTTTTTGGCAGCAGCGCGAATCAGCGTTGGCCCACCAATATCAATTTGCTCGATCGCCTCGGCAAGGGTCACGTTGGGCTGGGCAATTGTTTCGGCAAAGGGATAGAGATTGACAACCACCAGATCAATCGGATGAATCCCTTGGGCTTGCAGATCAGCCGCGTCTTCGGGGCGATCGCGCCGTGCCAAAATACCGCCGTGAATTTTGGGATGCAGGGTCTTGACCCGCCCACCAAGGATTTCCGGTGCTCCTGTGTACTCCGAGACCGTTGTCACGGGAATCCCCGCTGCCTGTAAGGTCTTTGCGGTGCCACCACTACTCAGGAGCGTAAAGCCAAACTCCTGCACCAAGGCCGTAGCCAACGCCACCAGTCCCTGCTTATTGCTGGTGCTGAGTAAGGCCATTCGCCCCATGCCTGCAATCCTCCTAGGCGACTAAGAACACCTATTTTAGCGGTTTTAGCGGAACATACTGCTCACAGAGCTATCTTCATGGATGCGCCAAATGGTTTCGCCGAGAATACTCGCCACCGACAGCACCGTGAGTTGGGGAAAGCGTTGCGTCTCCGGTACAGGAATCGTGTTGGTAACAATCACCTCTTCAAAATCGCCTCCTTGGAGTCGCTCGATCGCTGGCGGTGAAAAAACCGCATGGGTGGCACAGGCATAGACTTCCTTGGCACCTTCCCGCCGCAGTAACCGTGCTCCTTCTAAAATCGTGCCGGCCGTATCAATCATGTCATCCACGAGCACCGCTGTCTTGCCCTTAACATCCCCCACCACGTTCATCACTTCAGCCACATTGTGGGCTTGGCGTCGTTTATCAATAATGGCTAGGGGCGCATCATCAAGCTTATTGGCAAAGGCACGGGCACGAGCCACCCCACCCACGTCGGGGGACACCACCACAATATCCTCAAGATTTTTGCTGCGCAGGTAGTCAAGGAGCACGGGTGAACCATAGACATGATCCACGGGAATGTCAAAATAGCCTTGAATTTGCGCTGAGTGCAGATCCATGGCCAGAACGCGACTCGCTCCCGCTTGAGTAATCAGGTTGGCTACTAGTTTAGCGGTAATGGACTCGCGGCCAGCGGTCTTGCGATCGGCACGGGCATAGCCATAGTAGGGAATCACCGCAGTCACTTGGCGGGCTGAAGCGCGGCGGCAGGCATCCACCATGATCAGCAGTTCCATCAGGTGGTCATTGACGGGTCGGCAACAGGGCTGGATCAGATAGACATCACAACCGCGAATGGATTCTTGAATCTGCACATACAGCTCGCCATCAGCAAATCGCTTGCGCACCATTGGGCCGAGATCAATACCGAGGTAGCGGGCAATTTCCTGAGCAAGGGCAGTGTTGGCAGAACCCGAAAACAGCTTTAGACGACTATGATCAGAAATGTGAGAGGGGGTAGTCGTGGGCAATGGCGCAGTGTGAATCACAGCATCTCCCCAAGATGGCGTGCATTTTGATTTTGATCTTATCATTTCCAATTTCGGGAGCCACTACCCTAGGATTGAATTTATAGAAAGGCGAATTTTGAGGTCATCATCTTTGCCAATGGCGCGATCGCAACTCCCACGATTGGGGGATGTTTTTTTGTCACCGATAGGAGTCGCTTGGTTATTCCTTTTACCTGCACTTTTGTTTCTGACAATTTTTGTTTTTTTGCCGATTTTGTACCTTGTCTATCTTAGTTTTACGACGGGGAGTTTTAGTCAAGAAGGGGTGCGTTGGGTTGGCCTGCAAAATTATCAGCAATTGCTTCTGAGTCCAGACTTTTGGCAGGTGATTGGCAATACCGTTTATTTCACAGGGGCAACGGTGCTCCCCACGATTGTGCTGCCCTTACTCTTGGCGGTGGGTCTCAACCAAGGGATCAGGGGACGCGATCTGCTGCGCACGGCCTACTTTTTGCCAACAATGACCTCGATTGTGGCGGTGGGTTTAGGGTTTCGTTGGCTGTTTCAAACCGATGGCCCCGTGAATCAACTGGTGCAAACCTTAGGGGGGCAGCCGATTGCTTGGCTGAGTGATCCCACTTGGGCAATGCCAGTGCTAATTTTGCTCAGTAGCTGGAAGCAGTTGGGGTTTAATTTAGTGGTCTTTTTGGCGGGGTTGCAAACGATTCCTCGCGATCGCTATGAAGCGGCACTGCTCGATGGTGCCAATGCTTGGCAACAGTTTCGCTACATTACGCTGCCGGGGTTGCGACCCACCTTAATTTTGGTGTTTGTCACAACAACGATTTTCACATTGCGCAGTTTTGAACAGGTCTATGTGGTGACCGGTGGCGGCCCCTTAGATACAACAAACCTGCTGGTATTTTATATTTACCAACAGGCGTTTGCGTTATTTGACTTTGGCTATGCCGCTGCCGCAGCAACGGTTCTTTTGGGAGTCACCCTAGGACTGATCTGGCTACAATTGCGTACGCGCCAAGACCCCAATCGTTAGAGAGAGGAGCCAAGACCAGCGTAAGCACCGTAGAAGAACAGCCCGACAATGACAATTATCCCCATGCCAGCCACCGTGGCCACAACCCACAGGGGAATGCGTCCGCCTTCAGACAACATGATCAATTCCTCCTAAGCAGATTCAGTTATAGAGAAGAAATTTAGTTAAAGAAGTAGCTTGAAAAGAGCAACGCAAGGACGAAGATCAGCAACAACCCTAGGTACAGGGATGTGCGATTCAGTTCGACCGGCTGACGATTGGGATTCGGTTCCATGGCTGCACCTTCCTAACGTTGGATAAACTGCATAGCCGCGATCGCCCCGAGGAAGAAAATCGTGGGCACAGCAAGCGTGTGAACGGCCAACCAGCGGACCGTAAAAATCGGGTAAGAAACGGGTTCTTGATTGGGGGTATTACTGGTCATGGCAATCCTACTTCACCTGTTCTAAGAAGGTTTCAACTTGTTGTTTAGCTTGAAAGCGATCGGTCACCAGAGGAATCGACCGCTGTTCCTGAGCATAGTAGCTATCGGGGCGTGGTGTGCCAAACACATCATAGGCCAAACCGGTGCTGACAAAGAGCCAGCCAGCAATGAACAACGCCGGAATGGTGATGCTATGAATCACCCAATAACGGACACTGGTAATAATGTCGGAAAATGGTCGTTCTCCTGTCGTTCCAGCCACGTTGCGATGCCTCCAAAGTGTCTAATGTTAAAAAAAGGAAACGGTACTATCTATCATACAGCCTTTTTTCACAACGATTGAGCCGCATAAATAAGAACTGCGAACCCCCTCTACAGCGCTAAAACTTGGGTCTATAGGCCTAAAGTCCAGCCTTGGTCAAATCGGTGAGCACCTCTGCAGCACTCTGGTAGCGATCGCGAAAGTTATACTTGATCATTTTATTGATAATGGCAACAAACTGCGGCGAAAGATGCCGTCCCGGCTGCCAAATCATATCACCCGTGTTGCGATCAGAGGGCAAATCCATCGGGGCGAGCCCCGTCAGACCTTCAACAATAACCATACCCAAAGAGTAAATATCACTGGCAATCACCGGTCGTCCTGCCATTTGCTCGCTAGGGGCATACCCACGGGTACCAATTGAGATCGTATATTTGCCGTGCTGGAGCAACTCCTCGGGCTGGACATGGCGTACCGCCCCAAAGTCAATCAAAAACAGTTGTTGATCACTGCGGCGGCGCATGATATTGGCAGGCTTAATGTCGCGATGCACCACCCCAAACTGGTGCACATACTGCAAAATCTCCAGAATGCTCTTGAGAATGGTGAGGGCTTCGACTTGGGAGAGGGTAATTTTCTTTTCAAACTCCTCCTTGAGGGATTCCCCATCCACATACTCTTGGGTGAGATAGAAATATCCCCCCTCTTCAAAGTAAGCCAGTAATCGAGGGATACGCTCATGTTGACCCAATTGGGCTAAGGTTTTTGCTTCCCGCTGAAAGAGGCGACGGGCAATGGCCAAAAAACGTTCATCCTTACGGGAGGGCACCAACTGCTTGACCACGCAGATCGGATGATCTGGCAGATGTAAATCCGCAGCCAAGAACGTGCGCCCAAATCCCCCTTCGCCGAGTTGACTGAGGACACGGTAGCGTCCCCCCACAGTTTGTGGTAAGGGTTCACTGGCTTTTTCGCTGATGTCAGAAATGACGGTGGTTTTGGGTTGGGTGCCGCTCGGTGTTTGCGTCTCTGTCGTTGGGGGGGGCGGCGAGGGGAGTGTCGTGCTGGAAATCACCTCTGGCCGCTGGGTGGGATCCACAGGCGCCGCGGTTAAGGGGTCAGGGTTGGATGGCTGGGTTGCTGGTAGGTCTCCCTTGGGGGTGGATGGGGTTGACAATTGGGTTTCGGGCAAATCTGCGCTGGTTGTAAATTGGGTGGGTGGAGTTGAGGTGATGTCCAGTGGTGTTTCAGGGGTGTCCCCATCGGGAGTTGAGGTGACTTCTGCTAGACTCACGGCCTCAGGTACTGATAGTTGGGTTTCAGGCAAGTCCACACTGGTTGCAAATTGGGTTGAGGGCGTCGAGGTCAGTTCTGGGGTCGTTAGTGGCTCAGGTAGGGTGAGTTGCGTTTCGGGTAAATCAACAGTAGGGATGCTAGGGGTCTCTGGCATCGTTGTTAAGGCTTCGGGAACCGTCAGTTGGGTTTCTGGTAAATCAGGGCGCAGTGTCGAGGGGATCTCTGAGGGAACTGTTGGCTGCGGGGTAGGAACCACCCTCTGGGTTTCAGGAAGATCAATATGGGTAGGTTCAGGAGCAGTTGTGGGAGTTTCTGGCAATTCGGTGGCGGCAGTGGCAGCATCCTCAGGGTGAACCACTAAGAAGGTTTCCCTCTCAGTGATGGATTGTGGTGGTGTCTTGCGGATCTCTGTGGGGGGAATTTGATCAACGACGGAGGTGAGGAGGGTAGGTGCGGTGTGGGGTTGATCTCTAGGGGGTGGGGTAGGTTCGATGGGGGTAAAGGAAATTGCTGTTTCCGGTTGCAGCACCGTTGCATTGGCATCCGTCTCTAGGCGAGAGACTTCTGTTGGCGAGGTTTCGGGGATTTCCAGAATGGGGGCTGATTCAGGTGTGGTTGATTGACTGATGCCTTCAGTCATGAACTCCAAGGGAGTTGCTGAGCGGCCACTGGGAACAGCCGTCGGTGTAGAGGGGGTAGGGGTGGATTCTGCAGGACTGAAGGCACGATAGCCCAGCATCAAAACCGCCGCACTGCCAAAGCCAACCAGAGGTGCCACCAGCGGAATCCAACTCCCCTGTAAAAAGAGGAGGAATGTCAGGCCACTGAGACCCAGTCCCCCAGCAACCAGCAGCGGCACAATCACCCAGCGCTGTCCCTTGGCGATGATCAGGGCACCAAGGCCAGACCAAGCCAGAATCCAAAGGGCGATCGCCCCCTGCGGCCATGTACCCATAGGAGAACGGTTATCGAGAGCCGCTGCTAGCAAATCTTCAAGGATCGCTGCTTGAACCACAACACCGGGGGTCAGGCGGTTGGTTTGCCCCGGCAGTGTCATTGGAATCAAAAACTTATCGTTACTACTACTGCCAGTGAGGCCAATGAGGACGGCGCGATCGCGCACCTTAGAGGGCAAGACTTGCCCCTTGAGCACCTCGCTCAGGGTCACGGTTTCATAGGGCTGGGTTGGGCGGGCGTAGTTGATCAGGATTTGAAACCCGGCTGCATCTAAGTGGCTGTAGCCTCCCCAGTTACTGGTTAAGGCTTGAAAGCGAGCCGTTCCCAAGTCAAGGCGGTTCTGAGTCACTGCTTGGGGATTCACCCCTAAAAAAAGACGCGCCAAAGCTAAAGCGAAGGATTGAGGGGTAGAGCAGCGATCGCTGGCTTCGGGTTGAGTTGCCAAAATCGCCCGCCGCACCACACCATCCTCATCAATGGGAATGTCTGCAAATCCCACCTGATCATTTAGCAGTCCAGCGGGTGGGGCAATTCCGGGATCTGTTTCGCCCCCCACTTTACAGACAATAACGGTGTTGGGCTGGGTCATCATCACCCGTCCGAGGGAGGGCAGCACATCGGTTGGCAGCTTGAAGCGATCGGGCACCGGAAAATCGCGAAAAATGTCAATGCCAATGACCTTGGGTTGGTGCTCCTGCAATTCATTGACAGCTTGAATGAGCACCTCGTCGGGAATGGGGTACTGCTTGAGGGTTTGAATATCAGCCTCGGTAATTTCAACAATCAGCAGTCGCTGGGACGTGGCCGGTGTCGATCGCCAGCGCAGCCATTGGTCATAGGCTCTTAATTCCAACGGTTCGAGCAGACCCCCCACTCGCAGTGCAAGGACACCCACCGTGGCGATCGCCGTGGCAATGGCCGCCGGTAGAGCGCGTTTAAGATAATCAGGGATGGAGACAGGGGTCATGGCACAATCTGCGGTTGTTCCACTGACGCTGAAGGATTCTAAAAGGAGTTTCGCTTCTATCCTGACCTACACCACGGGCGATCGGCAAATTTACGAGGACAACTTTTAACATCCTGCCCACGCTAGAGGGCAACATGATCCCCCTAGGTGGCGGAAGGTGAAACGACTATAATCATTGAGGTGATTGCTGAGCACAACAAGCGCTATGACGGAAACCCCCGATTCAACGACGACTTCAACATCCACGGAAACCACTACTGCAGCCGCACGGCAACTGCTGGGCATGAAGGGTGCCAAAAGCGGCGAGACCAATATCTGGAAAATTCGCCTGCAACTAATGAAGCCGATTACATGGATCCCCCTCATTTGGGGCGTGGTCTGTGGTGCAGCCTCGTCGGGGGGATTTACCTGGAGTCTGGAGGATGTGCTCAAGGCAGCAACCTGTATGCTGCTGTCGGGGCCTTTGATGGCGGGCTATACGCAAACGCTCAACGATTACTACGATCGCGAGATTGATGCGATTAACGAACCCTACCGTCCCATTCCTTCAGGGGCGATTTCCCTTAACCAAGTGCGGGCGCAGATTATCTTCCTCGTTGTCGCAGGTTTGGGTCTAGCTGTTCTACTCGATCTATGGGCTGACCATCCCACGTTCCCTGTGACCAAAATTGCTTTGCTGGGAGGCTTTTTGGCGTATATTTATTCCGCACCGCCCCTGAAGCTGAAAAAGAATGGTTGGCTGGGAAATTATGCCCTCGGAGCCAGCTACATTGCTTTACCGTGGTGGGCAGGTCACGCCCTTTTTGGCAAATTGACACCGACGATTGTGATCTTGACGTTGATTTACAGTTTGGCGGGCTTGGGTATTGCCATTGTCAATGACTTCAAAAGCGTTGAGGGCGATCGCCAACTCGGCTTGGCTTCCTTGCCGGTGATGTTTGGCGTTACTACCGCCGCATGGATTTGTGTTCTGATGATTGACATTTTCCAGTTGGGGATTGCGGGCTACCTGATGGCGATTCATGCCAATCTTTATGCAGTGCTGCTGATTTTGCTGATTATTCCCCAAATCGTCTTTCAGGATATGTACTTCCTGCGGGATCCCTTGAAAAACGATGTGAAGTACCAAGCCAGTGCTCAGCCCTTTCTTGTCTTAGGGATGCTAGTGGTGGGTTTAGCCCTTGGACATACGCTGGTGTAATTGGGGGGCATGACGACATCGCTAACCTTCAAGGTAGAACAGGGGGGCGATCGCCTCGATACGTTTCTTGCACAGCAGCATCCTGAACTCTCGCGATCGCGCTGGCAGCAGCTGATCCAACAGGGCTATGTGCGGATTAATGGCCAAGTGTGCGATCGCAAAAATCAGCCCCTCAGTGGTGGTGAGGTACTGCAGGTGGTGCTCCCTGAACCAGAGCCGTTGGATTTAATCCCTGAACCCCTACCCCTGAGTATTCTCTATGAGGATGATGAGTTACTGATTCTCAATAAACCCGTGGATCTAGTGGTGCATCCTGCCCCCGGTCATCGCCACGGCACCCTGGTTCATGGTCTGTTAGCCCATTGCCCTGAGTTGACAGGCATTGGCGGTGTCCAGCGACCGGGGATTGTGCATCGCCTAGACAAAGACACCTCTGGGGTGATGGTTGTTGCCAAAACGGAGTTTGCCCTACACCATCTGCAACAGCAATTGAAAGCACGGCAAATGCGGCGCCATTACCTTGGTGTCGTCTATGGCCAGCCCCCGCAGGACAGTGGAACGGTAATTACGCCCATTGGTCGTCACCCGGTGGATCGCAAAAAGATGGCGGTGGTGCCTCCAGAAAAAGGCCGCACAGCAATTACCCACTGGTACGTGCAGGAGCGCTTCCGCCACTGTGCCCTTGTGGAGTTTCGCCTTGAAACCGGTCGCACCCATCAAATCCGCGTTCATGCCGCCCACTTGGGTTGGCCGCTGTTGGGGGATCCTGTCTATGGCCGCGGTGCACCGCTAAAAGTAAAACTGCCCGGCCAAGCGCTCCATGCCCATCGCTTAGCGTTGCAGCATCCCCGTACAGGTGAGGAGATTGTGGCGATCGCCCCTCTGCCAGAGCATTTAGAAAAACTACTGCGGATATTGCGCCAGAATAACACCTCGTGACCCGCCGCTTTCGCCACTGCCTGAATCGCCCTTTTCGGATGAATTGGTGCATTATCCATCATCAACAACGATCCCTAACGCCGGCAAACAGTATTGACTCAGCCGAATACTGTGATGGCAAACGTGGTCATGGTGTCTGACCACCTTGCTGTGTGATTACGGAAAGGTTGGGTATATTCTGGAAGTCTTTCTCGTTATGAGTAACGAGCGGCACCTGATAGCACAGTGCACAAGCAGCGATCCAAGCATCGGCAAAGGAAATCGGCTTACCGATACGCTTTCGTCCTGCAACAATCTCGCCGTACTTTTTTGCGATTTCGTAGTCATAAGGAATCACCACAAAGTTACGGAGCACGCTCTCAAGCTTCTTTCGCTTCTGCTCTCCCCACCCAGCGTATTCTGCCCCTGCCCAAAGTTCGCCAACGGTGATGAAGGAAATCGCCAAGGTTTTGCCGAAGAGATGATTCTCATAAAGCCTTGCCTCTGGCGCACCTTTCATGATGTATGAGAGAATGTTAGTATCCAAGAGCAGATAGGCGGATGTCACGAGCCATGCCTCCCGATGACATTGCCTTGTCGCAATTCTTGAATAAACTCCTCAAAGCTATCGTTGCGTTCGCCGGGCCAAGTGCCATATAAAGTAGCAAGATTAGCTACAGGCTGGACGCCCTGCATTTGGGCAAGTTCTTTCAGTGTTCTTGAAGTCCAGAAATCATAAACTTCTGCTGGAGCGAGCGGAATTTCCTCTATCGCCTCCGTGAGTTCCTCTAAAGGTTCGATGTCGTGGATACGCACTCGGTTAATCTTGCCGGTCTCAGGATCGCTGAGTGCTTCACCGATTATGCGGACGCGACGCAGAAGATTCTCAAGTACCTCTTCCTTTTGCTCCTCGTCGAACACGCATACGACTGGATCACCAACAGGAGGATGAACCCGTAACCGCATACCTTCTTCTTTGAAGTCCGCCATAAGCAAGCGGCCTTCAATGGTGGTGAGGTGAGTTTTGGGTCCCTGAATCCGCTGCTGGATTACTTGGAACGCTTGGGGGGTGTACTGAACCTGTAGCGGACTCGGACGATGATTGAGTTCAAAAGTTATTGAATATACTTCTTTCTGGAAAAGCCTGCCGACATCACGCCATGCAAGTAAGACTCCCCGATCAAATCCACGAGGAAGGACATCACTCGGCTCCTGGACTTCGTGTATGCCTGTAAGAGCAGTCTCTAAGATGTGAAGTAAAAAATCCTCTTCGGGGAACAAGCTTGGTTCAGCTCGCCTGTCGAAGCGGAGTAGGGTTGATGGGCTTCCGTGGTTAATCTCAATAAGGTCTAATTCCAGAAGCTGCTTGAGCTGTTTCGACTTGGGTCCTTTGCGAATACTATCGGTTTCGCCTAAGAGCACTTGGCCGGTTCGGTAAAAGACTTTTTGAAGGCTCGACAAAAGCTCTGAAAGCTGTGAAACAGCTATTCGACCTGAGCGGACAAACCTGCCTTCTAAAATCAGGGTCAACAGTGAAGTTTTCCCGTTCATGGTGCGCACCTCCTCATGACTAAGCTAATTTATTAAGCATTTATCATTAAGCATTTATCGAGCGTTGTGAACTGCTGACAAAATTATTTCCCGATACCATCGCCAGAAGCTGGCGCAGGTCTTCAGTATATTTCCTCCTCTAGCTCCAGCAGGCGATTGATGAGCACCTCCGGCTTTTCGTGCTCGACGGCCTCGGCTTGGTGCCGGCAGTAGCGGCGTGCGGTCGGGTTGTCGTCGATCGCGCGAATCTGGTCTATCGTTGCCCACTAGGATTTTTCGCTTTCAAACTGCTTGAGGTCATCGGCTTTGAGGATCGCCCTTACACCGCTGTCCTTTTCCTGCCGCTAGGTGTAGGGCCAGAGCGAAACCATGTGTGCGAGATCCCCGTCGGTTGCAAAATCGGGTAGCGGGCGGCGGGTGGCGCCGAGGTCACGCCCGTCACTTTCCACTCGATAGAACCACACCTCGGAAGTGCGCACATTGTCCCTGCCGAGGGGTTTGCGGAAGACCACGATGCTGGTCTTGGCTCCGCTGTAAGGGTTGAAGACGCCGTTGGGCAGGCTGATGACCGCCAAGACCTCGAACTGCTCCACAAGCTTGCGGCAGATGTGGCGCAGCATCTTCTTGGAGTCAAACAGCAAGCCTTCCTTGAGCACCACAGCGGCGCGCCCAGCGGGGCGCAGGGCATTCATCATGTGCTGGATAAAGAGCGCCTCATAGAGCTTGATGTGGTATTCGAACTGCGCCAGCAAGCGCTCACTTCCGAGATCAATTCCTATAAATTGCTAACTTCAGGCAGGGATGAGGGGCAATTTCCTCGACAGAGGACGGTATCATACAAGCCGATCTCTTTCCCTTCATGCTTATTAATCCCTGTGTAAGCCAAGCTCGGGTCTTCATATCTTTTGAACTTATACACCGCATCGTTCATCAACGCGCTGTTGAATACCCCCAAGCTGACGAGCAGTTCAAAGTCTTTGACCGTCAACCCTGTGACCTTCTTGAACAACCTAGGCTCCAATTGCGTGATCACATCCCGCAGCGTTCGTTCCCGGTAATCGGTCAGGTACATGAAAATAGGGATGCGGGTGGCAAGTTTGATCAGTTTTTCTTGAATTTGCTTGCGCTTGCTCTTGAATTCCTTTTCTTCTTCTGTGAGCTGCTTTTTCTTTTGAGAGGAAAGTTTCTGGTCATTTGCCTCTTTCTTCGCCTTCTTGACCGCTTCGGATTTGTTGATGATGGTTTCGATCTCCTGATTGAGATTGCGAAACCCCTCGATGCGCATCAATGCCTGCATCGCCTCTTCATTGTTCATCAGCCGCCGCAGGGTGTCGTCGTCCACGTTCACTAGCAGGGCGCTTTCCCAGCGGCGGGCCAACAGGGTTGCCGTGGTCCCGGCCATCGCCATATCGAGCACCCCGGCGGCGTCAATCTGCTTCATGGAACTGCCGTCGTAGGCCAAGACCGGCAAAAATTGGATAAATTCCGCGACCTTTTTTTCTGGGTCTTCCTCACTGACGTTCAGGCGGCAACTGTAGTCGGCAATCTGGCGCAAGGCGCGATCGGGCGCAAAATCGAAGACGTAGCACTCCTCTTTAAGGATCAGCTCCTCATTAGGCGAAACGCCGTCGGGATTTTTGATGGTCCAAGGGCTTTGCACGCGAAAGGCGGCCTGAAAGTAGGTCTCTGGGCTGGAGGTGTTGCGCAGCATAAAAATCCCTGTCCAGGGCCGCACCGTCACGCCGGTGGTGAGCTTGCCGCAGGTGAGGGTGATGGTTTTGGTCTTGAGGGGATCACTGGTTTTGGTCTTGAGGGGATCACCCATTGCTTCAAGAACAGGCGGCAGAGCATTGACCCCAATACCCGCGGCTGCACCGGCAGCAACGATGACTTTGTAATCGTGGTAGAATTTATTTTGGCTCTTTGCCAGCAGATTTTGCATAGCGTAGCAAGAGGCAACGCTGGGCAAGAACCACAGGGTGTGCGAGAGCACATTCAGCAGCCTCACGTCCGAAAACGGCAGTGGCGGTTTCTGCGCACCCAGTTTTAAGTTGTCTAAACTCGTGGGGAGATAGGCGCCGCGGATCAGATCCAACCACTTTTGAACCTCATCCTCGTACGTGAACCGCGCCTGCTCGCCGACGCCCTCTGCTGAAAAGAATACGTTCAGATCAAATTCGTTGAATTCGCCTTTCATCGCCACTTCGCGGATGGCGTCTGGCAATTGATAGGTCATCAGTACCATACGTGGCAAGGCGGCGTAGGGGTTATTGTCTCCCTGCCACTCTTCTTTAGCTTTCTGTTCGTCAGAATAGGTCCAGTTGTAGATCTGCTCCTCGATGAACTCGCCGGTGGCAATAGCCCGAAACGGTGTGCCCGACAGGTATAGATAGTGATCTGCTGTGATGGGCAGAATGTCTTCATTGAAGTAGTCAATGGCTTCGCCTTCGGCCGCTTTTCTTTCTTGTTCGTCTTCGGATTCAAAAAGGTCTTTGGCCTTCTCACGCCAAGCACCGAAGTGATATTCATCGAACATCACGCAGTCCCAATGGGTAGCGTGGACCCATTCATTTTTCGTCTTAATCCCGTTCGTGCTCGGATTGCGCCCTAAGTAATCCTGAAATGAGCCAAAGCAAACAACAGGCTTATTTTTATCTGCCTGTTCGTAAGTCAGCCCGCCCGGCTTGATGAACTGCCAGCCCTGAAAATCCACATGGCTGCGCAAATCTTCTTCCCAAGCACTTTGCACCGCCGGCTTGAAGGTAAGCACCAAGATTTTCCGCCAGCCCATTCGCTTGGCAAGCTGATAAGCGGCAAAGGTCTTGCCGAAGCGCATCTTGCAGTTCCACAGGAAATGGGGCGGCTTGTCGTTTTCCCGGCGGTAGGTCTGGAAATATTCGACGGTTTTTTGAATCGCGGCTTCCTGCTCGGGACGCAAGCCGAAACGAAGCGATCGCTGTTCTTCCATCAATTGACCTGTCCGCACAGCTTGAATGGCGGCCTTGACCTGCTCCACGGTGCAACGAAACCACTCGCCGCCGGCCTGCGGGATGTCGTTGATGCGCAGCATGCGGTGCACATCGTGGTCGGTGAACCCCGTGCCGTCGTTGCGAATGGCCGGCTCCTCCAGCACGATGCGATAGGGCTTCTCGCCAGGACGGAGCGTGGGATACTGCTGCGCCACCCGCTCCTGCACGCTCTTCGTGGTGTAGCCGATCTTGAGCAGACCCGCATACTGCGGGTTGGTGTCCTCGTAGGCGTAGATTTTCGGCTCGATTTTGGGACGGGGCGGGAAAAAATCTTTTGTCATGGTTTCATCTTAGCAATTCTCATTCCAAGCACAGCGTACGTCATTTCGACCAAAGCGAGAAATCCTCACACTCTAGGCAAGATTTCTCAGTCGCTGCGCTCCTGCGCAATGACAAGGGTGTGTTGCGCCATTCGGGCCGTGCGTGCGTCATTTCGAGCGAAGCGAGAAATCGTCATGCCACGATGGGTAGGATTTCTCAGTCGCTGCGCTCCTGCGCAATGACAAGGTCGCTGCGCTCCTTCGAAATGACATGGTTGCTATTGCTCTTTCGAAATAGCGGTGTTGCCTTGCTCCTTCGGTGTTGCTTTCCATTCCAAACTCAAGTCCTTCCACTCGGGGTTCGTGGTCATAACCAATTGGTTCTTTTTTTCTCGCCGCCATTTTTTGATTTGTTTTTCTCTGGCAATTGCGGCGTAGACGTCAGTTGTGTGCTCGTAATACACAAGTTTGTTCACGTTGTATTTTTTGGTAAAACCATCCACCAGTTTGTTTTTGTGTTCGTATATTCGGCGTTCAAGGTTGTTTGTCATACCAACATACATGACTTTGTTATTCCAGTTAGTAAGGATGTAGACGTAGAAGTGATAGTCTCTTTTCATGAGCGCTCCTTGCTTTGTGATTTCAAGAGAGGTTCATCCTTGTGGGTTCGATCGCAGTGTGCGCCATTCGAGCCGTGCGTGCGTCATTTCGAGCGAAGCGAGAAATCGTCATGCCATGATGGGTAGGATTTCTCAGTCGCTGCGCTCCTTCCAAATGACATGGTTGCTGTGCTCTTTCGAAATGACATGGTTACTGTGCTCCTGCGCAATGACAAGGGTGTGTTGCGCCATTCGAGCCGTGCGTGCGTCATTTCGAGTGAAGCGAGAAATCGTCATGCCATAATGGGTAGGATTTCTCAGTCGCTTCGCTCCTTCGAAATGACATGGTATTCTCCTTCGGGCGCGGGGGAGGAAGGTGTCAGGCATCGCCAGGCTCCATTGCTTCGTTCTCTGCGCCGTTTTCGTCATCGGCAGGCATCGGGCGAATTTTTGACTCGATAAAGGCAATTTCTTCTTCTGTAAGCCCATACCGCTCGTAGAGTTTTTCGTCAGTCCATTCGGTGTTCATGTCGAGGATGGGCACGAAGGCGTAGGCATCCTTTGTAATGTGATGCGAATACATGAACTGCGATACCAGGAAACGAAATAGCCGCGTCTTCATATAGGCCACCAAATGTTCAGCCTGCTTTTGGGAATCATAAGCTCCAATGACCAGATACGTTTCTGTGCAGATGGTTTTCGGAGGTAGTATGTCTATTTTGGAAAAAACCCTTCTCCTTCCGTCTGTTCCGGGATTTCCGGCATGGTCATGGCCCACGTAGGATGTAATAACTTTCCATTTGTCGATCATTTCCACGCCAACGGTTATATCCTCCCTTTTGTACGGTCCTTCGCCGTTTTGCCAACGCAGGATGAGGTCGCCAGATTCCTGAGGTCGAGCATTGGTAGGTAATCCGAAAGGTTTCCTGCTTGACACCTGTTCGCTCATCCTCGTTTCTTTCTTGGCGAGGACTTTTCTCACAATGGAAACGGCCTGACTATGGCGGATGAAGGTTGGGAATTCATCGAGTTTTCGTGTCGAAACGACCTTTTCTCCTTTATGCACATTGGTCACTTCGCAAGTCCCACGCGCGTCCCGTTCCCAAAGGAAATAACACACACCGCCAGCAATATCTACGCCGGGGAAGACCTCTGATGCATCCTCGAAGTCCACCAGTTTTCGGATGCGATCATCGCCAAGCATCTCGGCTCGGAAGGAATCCAAGCCCTTACCGCCAGCAAACCAGCGGGAAGGGATGATCATCACCAGATAGCGTGGATTCAGTTTTTTTGCTTGATGGACAAACTTGTTGTAAATGGGCGTTGCGCTTCTACCAAACCCCCCGTCGCTCAACTGATACGGCGGATTGCCGATGATGACATCGAATTTCATCGATTTCTCCTCGCTGTGCTCGTCGAAATGACATGGCTCGCTGTGCTCGTCGAAATGACATGGCTCGCTGTGCTCGTCGAAAAGACGGAGTGGGTTTTCCGTATGGATGAACTCATAGGCGTGGGTTTCCAGTTCCTCGCCACGGGCGTAGTTGGCTTCGTTGGCGCCGCAGAAGAGGCAGCGGCCGTTTCGCCAGGTGTGTTCGGTGCGCCGGTAGCGAATGTTGCCCTCCGGCGTATCGAAGGCCGTGCACACCGAATACTTGCCATTGGCAGTCTTGGAGCAGTAGAGCGAGCGCCGCGCGATGAGCGCCGTCAGTTCGGTGATGGCAATCCCATAAAGCTGGCGGGTCATGATGTGGTTGATGCGCTCTTGGCGATCGGGGATTTGGGTTTCCAGACCTTTGTCCAACCGCTTGGCGATCTCGCGCAAAAACACCCCCGACTTGCAGGCCGGATCGAGAAAACGGGCGTCGGGGTTACTCCAGAGATCGGGCGGCAGCAGATCCAGCATCTGGTTAGCCAGCGCCGGCGGGGTGAAGACCTCGTCGCTGGAAAGGTTGGCCAGGCACAAGAGCACGTCGGGGTTGTGGTTAGTCATCGTAGGCATGGGCGACCTCTAGGAAATGCACCGGCGGGTAGTCTTTGACCGGTTCGGGGATGAATACCTCCTCGCCGGCATCCGAAAAGAGCGGCAACTCCCGCATCGCCCCCTGGTTCACCAGTTCATGGAAGGCAAAGTCCCGCCGCTTGAGCAGGCTGCCATTGACCAGCGACCATTCGGGGAAAATAATCGGTTGGGGGTTGGCCCCCACGGTTTTCAAGGTCAGCGCGTCACCGTGGACGATGTTTTTGCTGAGGATATAGCGCACTGTTTCTTGGCATGGCGCTTTGGCCTTGTCTTTGAAAAGCCGCGTGTAGGCTTCATCAAAAACGGCAAACAGCCGCTGCCGGCATTCCGCAGCGTTGTCTTCCAGAATGTCAATCCCGTAGAGCGACGACACGGCCAAGATGGCGTAGCGCTCGTATTCCAGTTGGACCCTAGCATAGCGCGCTTCCACCACGCGTAGTTTCCGGTTCAGGATTTCGACGAGAAAGTTCCCCGTGCCGCAGGCTGGCTCTAGGAAGCGCGAATCAATCCGCTCTGTTTCCTGTTTAACCAGATCGAGCATGGCGTTGACGATATGCGGCGGCGTCAGAACCTCGCCGTAATCCACAACCCGCTGTCTGGATTTTGTCATGGTTCTCATCGCTCACCAACATGGAAGTCAAACCTGAATCTCGACCTGTGGGCAACGGTTCGGCCTGTGGGTCGGTCTGGAAGGGAGGATTAAGCGCTCCTTGTTTCGGAAGGATGCGATCGCGGGTGCCATGGTTCATTGCAGTGCTAATTTGAAGTGACAGCCTATACTGACTGCACCCATCGGTCTAACAAAAAGCATGATTTGCGTTTCCACTGGAGCTAAGCGGATTCGAACCGCTGACCCCTTCAATGCCATTGAAGTGCTCTACCAACTGAGCTATAGCCCCGAACCAGCAGAACTTTATCATTGCGCAAAATGCTGCCCCTTGTCAACTCCTGCCCCCAAAGTCACCCTCTGCTGAGGATGGACAACCATGGTTTCCCCTCGCGATCGCCCTCTCGCTCAAAGGAAGTATCAAGTACCCAGTGTATAGTGGGTGTGAGTGCTGAGCAGGTCGGACTTTGGGAGTCTCATCGTCCCCCTTGCAGTTGATACGGGTACCAATGAATCGCGATCGCTCCCCCCTCCATCCAACGCTGAAGTATGCGGGTGTGCTGCGGCAAGTTTCCCCTGAAGTGGGGCAGTTTTGGCTGTCTCAGGAGGAGGTGACCATTATTGGTCGTGACCCCGCTACCTGCCACATTGTCCTTGACGCTCACATCTATACTTCTGTTTCCCGCCACCATGCCCAACTCACCTGTCAAAAGCGTGGCAGTATTCCCGTGTGGGCGATCGCTGACCTCGGCAGTGTCAATGGCACCTATGTCAATCAACAGCGAGTAGAGAGCTTAACTGTGCTCAATGCCGGCGATCGCATTCAATTGGGGCGCCAAGGGCCTGAATTTGTCCTAGAATATCTTCCCCTCACCGAAGTCGTGAGTACCCAGCCCGATCAACCCCTCACCCTTACCCAACTCCTGCCTATTTTTGCCATTCATCCCGACTGGGTACGCAAAGCCTATCTGGTACCGGGGATTGTTACGGTTGTTGCGGTTATCCTCCTTTTCGCCACGGCTGGCTCCCCCGATGCCTTCAAGGTCATCTTGGCGCTCTATTTGGGCAGTGCTGCCTATTACTTTATCTATCAACTCTGTGGCAAACGCAAACCCGCATGGGTTCTACTGGGCACATTGACGCTGGAAATGTTGATTCTGCAAAGCCCAATTTTGCCAGCCATGATCTATCTCTTTCGCACCATTTTACCCGGCCAACTGCATCCGCCCCATCCTTCATTTTGGGTGTTATTCAGCCGCAACTTCATTGGTGCCGGCTTAATGGAAGAACTCCTCAAGGCGTTACCCATTGTTGTGGCCTATGGCTTAGGGCGATGGCTGCCGAGTCCGTGGAAACAAAAGGTGGGCGTATGGGAACCCCTCGATGGCATTCTCTTGGGAGCGGCTGCCGGCCTCGGTTTTACTTGGATAGAAACCCTTGGGCAGTATGTCCCTAGTATTGCCGGTCAATTTGGTAATTTAGCTGGTCTGCAAGTACTGATTCCTCGGGTCTTGGGATCCCTAACGGGGCACATGGCCTACACGGGCTACTTGGGCTATTGTGTGGGATTGAGTGTATTGCGCCCCCATCGAGCGCCCTTGATTTTAATGGTTGGCCTAGGTCTAGCGGCCTTTCTGCATGCCCTTTGGAATACGGCTGCCGCCCGTTTTGGTCCGATGGGTTTGGCAGTGGTGGGGATTTTGGCCTATGTATTTCTCACCGCCGCGATTTTGAAAGCGCGTCAACTGTCCCCGACGCGATCGCAAAACTTTGCCACCCGGTTCTATGGTTATCGCTAGGCAGGTGTATAAAATATATTCATTTTGATTCCTTCATCCACTGGCGCGATCGCAACAGCGCAGCGCAACTGTCTCGCCCTTAACTTCGATGATCTAAATGGTTGGCTATCTCATTTCCCTTGGTATCTTTACTGCCACCTTTGCCCTTTTTAGCTTGGGGCTGAATTTGCACTGGGGCTATACGGGGCTAATTAACTTTGGCCATGTTGGTTTTTTGGCTATTGGTTCCTACACCACGATTTTGTTGGGGATTGCTGGCGTCCCCCTGTTCTTTGCTGTCCTTGCTGGCGTGGTGCTGGCGATGGGACTGGGCTTTTTAATGGGGATTGCGACGCTGCGGCTGCGGGAAGATTACCTCGCGATTGTGACGATCGGCATGGCGGAAATTGTCCGCTTGATTGCCCTCAATGAGGATTGGCTAACCCGAGGCGGTCGGGGGGTGTATGGGTTTCCGCTGCCCCTTGCTCAGTTCAATCCCAATCTGCCGACCAAACTGGGGATGATTGCTCTTTTTTGGGTTGTGGTGGGGGCGGCTGCAGGGCAGTGGTGGCAATGGCTACAGCGGCAGTATGGGCGATCGCACCCCCGCTGGTTACTGCCTAGCTATGCAGCTTTATTCATTGCCGGTACCCTCAGCCTTTGGGCCACGTTGCTCCCCTTAAGCTTAGGCCGGGGAATGGCCATTTTTCCTCTTGGGTTGACACTGGTGACGCTGGGTGGGGCGATCGCCCTTGTGAGCTATTATTGCCATCCAGAAAAACGAGCTGTGGTTCCCATTACCCTGAATACCTTGGCCGCTGTTTTGGTGGGTCTGGTGGTCAAAGCCCTGACCCTTGGTCTGTGGGATTTTAGTTACCGCGCTGGCTTGTTGTGGCTGTTGGTCTTGGTTTTGGCCTTGGTAGTGTGGCAGTTGGAGCGTTTGATCCGTTCTCCTTGGGGACGGGTGCTCAAAGCCATCCGTGAGGATGAAGAAGTGGCCAAGGCCTTGGGTAAAAATGTCTTTGCCTACAAAATGCAATCCTTCCTTCTGGGGGGGGCGATCGCGGCGGTGGCCGGGTCGTTTTATGCGTGGCAGCTGACCTTTATTAACCCCGACGGCTTTGTATCCCTGATTACATTTCAGGCGTGGACCATTGTGGTTTTGGGGGGCGCAGGCAATAACATGGGTACCCTCCTCGGCGCTGCCCTCTTTTGGGCCTACACTGCCCTGACCCGCTTTATTCCCCTTGATGGCGGTCGCCTAGAGGCCTTGCGGATGATGCTCATTGGCCTTGTCCTCATTATCTTGATGATGTGGCGACCCCAAGGTATTTTGGGCAAAAAGGAGGAACTCAGCCTTGGTCGATGAATCTTCTCTTGCGCCCGTCTCTAGCGGTGTCAGTCAAGTCTTGCCTTCGGATCTCCTAGTGGCCACGGGGCTGTGCAAAAGTTTTGGTGGTATTCGCGCTGTCGATCATGTGGAAATTCGGGTTGCCCGCGGCAGCATCACTGGTCTCATTGGCCCCAATGGTGCGGGCAAAACCACCCTATTCAACCTGTTGTGCAACTTCCTCATCCCCGATCAAGGCCGCGTGATCTTTGACGGCGTCCCGATTAGCCATTTGCCCGCCCACCAAGTTGCTCTCCAAGGACTCCTGCGCACATTCCAAGTGCCCCGTGTGCTCTCGCGCCTCTCGGTTCTCGAAAATATGCTCTTGGCCGCGCCGCTGCAAACAGGGGAGAAATTCTGGAATAGTTGGCTACAACCGCTGCGCATTCGTCAAGAGGAACAAAAGCTGCGGCAACGGGCGTGGGAGATTTTGGAGTCTGTGGGGTTAACCGCTAAGGCCCATGACTACGCTGGCGCCTTGTCGGGAGGGCAACGCAAACTTTTAGAAATGGCACGGGTGATGATGCACCATCCCCGCATGGTGCTCCTCGATGAGCCAGCAGCAGGTGTTAACCCCACCTTGATCCATCAAATTTGTGAGCACATTGTGCGGTGGAACCAACAGGGCGTGACATTTTTGATTATTGAACACAATATGGACGTGGTCATGTCCCTGTGTCAGCACATCTGGGTCTTAGCAGAGGGGAAAAATCTGGCTGATGGTTCCCCCACTGAGATTCAAACCAACCCTGAGGTTCTGACCGCTTACCTCGGACAGTAGTTCCTACTCCCATTAAGGGCTAAAGCCTTGGGGATCGTTGGCACCCCTGAGGCTCTCCACAGCTTTGAATCCTCCCCCTCCTGAAGGGCGGCGCATTGGGCCAAAACCGCTAAAAAAGCTAAGGTCGAGGCAAATGGGCAGGCAACAGCGCCGCAAGGATCAGGCTGAGAAATAAAAATGCTGAGCCTGTTTCCAGCAAAGCAACGTTTTTTATGGCTGTGTTTTTGTACCAGTTGGCTTGCCAAACAATGAGGCCAAACTTGAGCAGTGCAATGGCAAAGGCCGCCGCTGCCAAGGGGGGCAACCACCCTAGCCACCACAGAAGACCAATGAGGAGAGCGGCAACACTGTGATAAATCAAACCAGGGAGCCAAAAGGCGGTTTTGTGCTTACGCAGCTTCACAGCAAAAATCGCACTGCCAAAGAAAAGGGTATTCAACAGCCATAATCCAACAGACAGGAAAGAGGCCTCTTCAGTAGTGGCCATCTCCGTTAGGGGAGCCACCAAGCAGACCCCTGCAAAGGTGAGTAACTCGTTCCAGATGGCTTTGCGTTGACGATAAACTACGGCAATACTATCAATCACAAAAATGGCGATCGCCCCTAGGTAAATCCAAAGTAACCGTGGCACCTCAAGGTAAAGATAAAAAGCAAGGCTAAGGGCAAGGGCACTGTAGACGCCTCCCCACATCAGGCAACGGGGTTTCCAACTTCGCCGCTGCTTGATTTGTAGTGTTAAGGGATGCTCCGCCTGAAAGGCACTAAAGGCAGTCACCAGAGCCAGCGTGGTTCTCCAACTCCAGTGCTGCGCTGCTGCTGCCCCCGTGAGAAACGCCACAATCAACATCACATAAACCCCATGTTCTGGGGAGAAGGTGGGCACGTACCAAGGTGTTCCCCTCCTTGCTGCTGATGCAGTTTCCGTAACCGCTGATGACTCTGAAATGGTCATAATTGCATCCTCCACTAAACCAATCCCCCTAGACGAATACCAACACCAAAAATAGTCAACAGAACAGCCAGAACTGTGACCCCCATAATGTGAAACCCCAGCCGGGGCAGTGTTTCTGCTGTCAGCTTGGGCAAAATGAACCACCGAGCCTGTACAGCGAGGGCAAGGGTTGCCAGCAGCAGTCCCAACTTTACGAGAACATATTGGGAGACCACAGACTGCGGTGGCCAAAATCCCACCCCGCCGGGAAAATAAATGAGGGTTAGGGCAATACCCGTCAGCACCTGCAGCAATAATGCCCCCAGACCCAACCTTTCAAAAGGCTGCTCAAACTGCTGGATGGGCGTTGCATCCTGCTGCCTGAGGGCCTTGGGTAGAACGGTTAGGGCAAGAATAAGGTGCCCGCCCACCCATACAGTTGCGCCGAGGGTATGGAGAATCACCAGGAGTTTGAATAACATCACGAGGCACAGGCTAGACGTTTGGCTTCAAGGAGGGCGATCGCCTTGGGAAACAGGAGATTGTTTTCCTTGTGGATATGCTGGTGCAAGTCTTTCTCAAGGCTCAACAACCCTGCCAAAAGCACGCGGTACGTATTGCAGGCCCACTCAGGAGGCGTAAAACCATCGCTAAGGCGCTGCAACTGGCTGAGGGCTACGCCCGTCTCTTCATGCTCCCGTTGCATACAATCAATCGCAGCTGAGATCAAGACATCGACTGCCCGATCATAGCTTTTCTCCAGCTGCCGCAGCCTGGGGAACAGAACTTGCTCCTCTTTTTGGAGGTGGGGTTTTAGCTCTGCGGCCAAGGCCACGACGGTTGCGTGCAGTTGCTGGAGACGGGCATCCCGCGAGCCGTGAACGGCTGCCACCTTCTCCGCCTGCGCCTCGAGGCGGGGGAGTTCCCGCTGCAAGTAGGCATGGTGCACTGTTTCAATGTGGTCAACGAGGGCGGTCAGTGAAAGGTCAGCGATCGCCGGCTCAGGAGCAGTTTCTATGGCAGCTTCTAGCTCCTTAAGGAAGGTTTGGGCATCGATGCCCCGCTGGGCACAGGCTTCAGCAAGGGTTTGCCGACCGCCACAGCAGTAATCAATCTCTGCCGTCTCAAACAAGGCCGCTAAGGAAGGGTAATCCCGCACAAGGGCACCCACCGTATCCGTCAGTTGTAAAGATGTCATGGTCAGGCCTCCAAATACAAGGTGGAGAGAGAATCTAGGAGCTAAGGTCGAGGGAGACCGCAACACTGGGCTGCCGCCAAATCCCCCAGAGGGCGCGTCCTACGCCATAGATGAGCAGTCCGGCACCAACGGCAAAGATGACATCCCCAGGAATCCGCAGCCAGACGGTCCATTCCATCCAGGGGGAGTGAATGACGGCTCCACTGCGGGCATACCAAGTACCGTGGTTAATGGATTGCACCAGCTGATAGAAGCCATTGGGAATCAGACCGAGCACCAGCATGCCCACCAAGCCACCGTTGAGCCACCAAAATGCCCAGTTGAAGGTCTTTTCATCCCAAGCAGTTTCCGGGGTGATTTCCCGCAGAACAAAGAGCATTAAGGCGATCGCCAGCGAGCCGTATACGCCGTAGAGGGCGGCATGCGCATGAATTGGCGTCGTATTCAGTCCTTGGGAATAGTAGAGAACTATCGGTGGATTGATTAGAAAACCAAAAACCCCTGCCCCCAGCAAATTCCAAAAGCAGGTAGCAATGAAAAATCGCAGGGGTAGCCGATAGAACCCTTGGGCTTCTTGGGAAAGCTGCAGCGACTTCAGAACCTCAAACCCAATCAGGGTCAAGGGAACCACTTCCAACGCTGAGGCCACAGCGCCCAAAGCAGTGATCAGAACCGGTGTACCCGCAAAATAGAGGTGATGGAGTGTGCCAATGACACCACTGCCGAGGTAGAGAATGGTGGTCAAGTAGGTGGCCCGCAGAGCTGCGGAGCGCCTTAGGAATCCCAGTTCACTGCACAAGTAGGCGATCGCCACCGTGGCAAAGACCTCAAAGAAGCCCTCTACCCACAGATGAACCACCCACCAGCGCCAATACTCAGCCACACTGAGAGGGGTATGGTTGGTGTACATCAGCCCTGCCCCATAAAAGAGGGGAATGGTAATGGCGCTGTAAAGGAAAAAGTGGTTGAGGCCTGTCTTGCTCCCTTCTGCCTGAAGGGCAGGTCGCAGCGCCCGAAACATCAACCATAACCAAAATACCATGCCACCAATCAGCAAGAGTTGCCAAAGTCGCCCTAGCTCCACATACTCATAGCCCTGATGGCCCAACCAAAAACTCTGGGCACCCAGATAGCCCTGAACGGCTGCCCAAGCTCCCCCAAGGGAACCAAGAACCACTACGGTGAGGGCAATCAGAAGCCCCATGTTTCCCCAAGCCTGAAACTTCGGTTCATGGCGCGCAAAGCGAGGACCAAAGTATAGACCGGCCGCCAGCCAGCAGGTGGCAATCCAAAAGACCGCCAGTTGCACGTGCCATGTCCGTGAGGCAGCGTAGGGGAGATACTGCTGAATTGGCACACCATAAAATCCATCTCCTTCCACGGCATAGTGGGCAGTGACCATGCCCATGAGGATCTGCAGGAGAAACAGACCCATGGCCACCCCAAAGAAAAGGGTAGTCACTTTTTGGCTGGGGGTGGCAAGGCGGATGGCGGGGCGCTCTGTTACCGCTTGAACCGCATCCTCCCCTTGGAGCAGATAGACAACGAGAAAGCCGGCGATCGCAGCAATTAACACAACGACTGAGACAATCGACCAAATGACAAACTGCCCTGGGGGTTGGTTGCCCACCAGTGGATCATGGGGAAAATTCGCCGTGTAGGAAAAGGGCGCCAAAGGACGAGTGGCGACTGCTGCCCAAGCGGTCCAAGCAAAAAAAGCAGTCACATCGCGGATTTGCGCGGGATCAGTAAACCAGTTGCGCGGAATAGAGTGCGCCGCTGCACCTTGGGATAGCAGTGTTTTGTACTGCTCAAAGACGTGGCGCAGTCCTTGGGCTTGAGCACGGGTGAGCGTCAGCACTCCTGTTTCAGGATTGTAACGGTTGGGCTTAAATTGCTCTTGGACTTGCACCTGTAGTTGAGCCCGCTCAGAGGCAGAGAGTGCCTCCCAATCTGCTTGGCTAAAGCTCGCATCGCCGCGGTAGAGAATTCCAGCGGTGGCTAGACCCCAGCGGTGCAGCACATCCGCTGTCCAGTCTGGAGCCAGATAACTGCCATGACCCCAGATGCTGCCAATGTGCTGGCCGCCCCGTGCCAGATACAGTTCTTGACCTCGCTGTATGTTCTCACGGCTAAAAAGCACCTCCTGTTGGGGCGAGACAATCGTTGTCGGTATTGGCGGGGCATGCCGGTAAATAACGGCGCCTGCTGTCAGCAGCACACTAAAGGTAATGACACAGACTAGCACTAACCAAGCGGGTAGCCGCAAGTGCCACCCTCGCTCTAGGTGAGCTGCTTGAGTAATATTGAAGGGGACGTTTGCCATAGACACTTCCTCTCGGCAGCTATTGAGACTTAAGGTAGCTGCGGCTTGGGGGGTAGCGCCTTGACTTAGGTCAAAAGGAACCTTGAGAAATATTTAACTTTTACGGTGGGTCATGAAAGCGGGTATTGAGGAATGTCTGCGCCAGTCACCAATGTTTAGTGAACTTTCGCCACCCCAGCTAGGGCGGTTGGTTGCAATTTCGCAGTTACAGACTTGGCAACGGCAGCAAATCATTTTTAGAAAAGGCGATGCCGCTGCGGGGTTTTTTGTTGTGAAAACCGGGCGGGTCAAGGTCTTTAATCTCTCAGCGGCAGGGAAGGAGCAAATCCTGAATATCTTTGAACCGGGCGACAGCTTTGCGGAGGTGGTGGCCTTCGATAACCAGCCCTATCCTGCCTCGGCAGAAGCAATTGAATACGTTGAACTGATCTTTTTGCCGCGGTTCGCTTTTTTGAATTTGCTCCACCAAGATGCGGATCTAAGTGTTCGTTTGCTAGCTAGCTTTGCTAGGCATCTGCGTCATTTGGTGAGTCTTATAGAAGACCTTTCCTTTAGACAGGTGCCCCAACGCCTAGCAGCCTATTTGTTGCAACGATTGGCCACTAGCGATCGCCCAGATAGTATTACCCTAGATTTGAAAAAAACAGAGCTGGCCGCTTTGCTAGGCACTATTCCTGCAACGCTGTCGCGGGCGTTTTACGACCTGAATACCCAAGGCATTCTGAAGGTAGAGGGCAATGAGATTACCATCTGCGATCGCCAGCGGCTACAAAGATTGAGTGAAGAATAGTCGAGCTTTTTCCCCAAGGCTCAACCGGCTCAAAACTTTCAGAAACAATTTTGGGCAGCGATGAAGGGGCTCAGTATTGAACAGCGCCAGAACTAGACCTAGGTATAGCTGCGAATTGCGGCCAACGGCGGACAGCGCTGCTGATCCAATTGCTGCAGGTATTGGCGATGCTGGTAGTAGTCACGGCGCAGTTGGGCAAGCACTTGCAGTCGCTCTGGCGCCACACCGGGGATGTCGTCAATCGCAGGTTCGTTGTCGGTGAGTAGGCGATCCAAATACTGGCGCAGGGCTTCGCTGGCAAGGGATTCACTTAAAATCAGCGCGACAGTTTCCTGCCAAGTCCGGAGAATATAGCGACATCGCTTTTCAACAGCAATGCGCTCAAGGGCTGCTGCCGCTGCTTGGATCACGAGTTCAGGACGATCCAGACTCACGGCAGTCGTTTCATCCAAATGGAGTAGTGGAGTAATGAGGGCGGCCTCCTCTGCCTCATCGAGGCGATCAAAAAGGTGCGTGACCAAATCTAAATCCGTGAGTTGGGTTCCTGTTTCCGTGGGCGAATGAAGGGGCCACTCAGTGGTATAGGGATCATCGGGCGCTGGCAGACCGGCACAGTACGCTTCTTCAATGGCCAAGATCTGCCGCCACAGCCAACGATGGTGGGAGAGGCTAAATTCAATGTCCCGCGCTTGCAGGGCTTGGCGAATCAGGGGACGATAGTCGCCGCAGTGGAGGTAGAGGCGCAGCAGTTGTTCTTCCGCCGCTTGACGGAGGTTATAGTCCGCCGGACGTTGCCATTTTTGCGATCGCCCCTGCCAACGTTGACCCCGCACCTGTTGCCGCAGGGATTCTTCTAAACGGAGAACGAAGCGACTATCATGGCCTCCCAATAGCTCAGCACAGTGGTGAATGTAGTGGCTGCGCAGTGTGGCATTGGGCAGTTTTCCCAACAGTTGGCTCAGGGCTTGGCTCGCCTGCTGAAATTGATCACTTTGCTTGAGATCGTACTGCTGCACAATGGTTTGCATTTGCCAATCCAGCCACAGGGGCGCTTGATCCAAGAGAGCTTGGTAGTGCTCCCGCTGTGCTTCACCCGCGCTGAAAAAGTCAGCCGCATCTTTGCCCGCTGGTAATGTGAGAATTCGCAGTTGCAGATCACCCCGATAGGCCAAATCGGCAGCCTCACCAATGGCGCGATCGGCCGCCCGTTCTCCCGCTGGGTCGGCATCAAAGTTGAGAATAATTTGCTTCGACTCGGTGTAGCGCAGCAGTAATTTAATTTGAGCTTGGCTGAGGGCCGTTCCTAGACTGGCCACCGCTTGGGAAAACCCCGCTTGGTGCAGCGCCATCACGTCAAAGTAACCCTCGACAACAATTGCTTGATCTTTGCGGGCGATCGCCTGCCGCGCCTTATCCAGCCCAAAGAGCAACTGCCCCTTGTTAAAAATCGGGGTTTCTGGAGAGTTGAGATACTTTGGCTCTTCGTTGCTGAGGGTGCGACCGCCAAACCCCACCACCCGTCCTTGGGCATCCATAATCGGGATCATCAGGCGATCGCGAAAGCGGTCATAGTAGCCGTCCCCTGTCCGCCGAGGCATAATCAAACCGGCCTGTTCTACCAGCTGAGGGGGATACCCTTTTTGCTCCACAAGGTAGGTGTAGAGCACTTGCCAACCCGCAGGGGCATAGCCCAAGCGAAATTGCTGAATCGTCTCCTCTTTGAGATGGCGTTGCCGCTGCAAATAGTCTTGGGCGGCTTGGCCAATGGGTTGCCGCAGGGCATGTTCATAGAAACTGGTGGCGATCGCCAGAATCTCGTAGAGTTGCTCTTGAAGGGAGAGCCGCGCTTGTAGGGCCTGTTTTTGCTCACTATCGAGGGTGCGCACTGGAATCTGATGGCGTTGGGCAAGGTCGAGTACCACCTCGGCAAAGGAGCGTTTTTGCAGTTCCATCAGGAACTTAATGGCATTGCCGCCCGCCCCACAGCCAAAACAGTAATAAAAGCCCTTCAGGGGACTCACCGTAAAACTGGGGGTTTTTTCCTCATGAAAAGGACAACAACCCACGTATTCTTGCCCACGCTTGCGTAGGACAACGTGCTCGGCCACCACATCGACAATGTTGACCGCTTGGCGCACCGCCTCAATCGTATCGGGGTGTAGGCGAGGAATTTCCATAGATCACTAGTCTAAGCGATCCCCCTAATCAGAGATTCCCCGCTGCAAAATTCAACGATTCCTAAGGATGTTGCAAGCTCTTAACTCAAGCAGTCAAGGGCGATTGACCTTCGCTAGGATGTTGACGGTGTCGTTGTTAGGCGCAGAGGCAGGCTTTGAGGCCATAACCGTTCACATAGGGAGCAAGGATTCATGAGTACCAGCCGCAAACGACTTGGTGTGTTTACGAGTGGCGGAGATTGCCCGGGTCTAAATACGGCCATCCGTGCTATTGTTGCCCATGCTACCTTAAGTTACGGTTGGGAGGTGCTTGGCATTCTCCACGCCACTCAGGGGTTAATTGAGCGGAAGGCGATCCCCCTCAATGCCGAGGGTCTCGGGGGAATGGATGTACTGCTCAACATGGGGGGAACCATTCTCGGAGCAATTAATAAGGGCGATACCCTTGGCCATGCCGATGAAGTCATTGCTGGGTACTATGAATTGGGCTTGGATGCTCTTATTGCCATTTGTGGCGATGGCAGCTTGAAGATTTTGCATCAACTGGCGCAAAAAGGAAATTGGAACTTCCTTGCCATTCCGAAAACCATTGATAATGACGTTGCTCTTACGGATCGCGCCATTGGCTTTGATACCGCCGTCAACATTGTGGTGGAAGCCCTGAGTCGGATTACCTCCACCGCCGCTAGCCATGATCGCGTCTTTGTGGTGGAAGTGATGGGGCGCACTGCCGGTCACTTGGCTCTGTATTCGGGGATTGCTGGGGGTGCCGATATGATCCTCATCCCAGAAATTCCTTACTCCATTGAAGGCATTTGCCAGCATCTGCAAAAGTTGCGCGATCGCTGGGGACGTAAGTTTGCCCTCATCGTCGTTGCCGAGGGTGTCAAAGAACTGGAGCAGGACGCCCACCAGCGCCGCCATTGCAGTATTGGTCAGTACATTGCCGATAAAATCGCCCAGCACAGTCCCATCCCCATTGAGCTGCGGGTTTCAGTCCTAGGTCACATTCAACGGGGCGGTGCCCCCATGGCCATAGATCGGCTGTTGGCAGCGGGCATGGGCCATACCGCTGTGGATTTAGCCGCTCAAGGGACATTTGATCGCATGGTAGCTTGGCAGGCAGGACAGGTGGTCACTGTTCCCATTGCCGATGTGGTGGCTCAATGCCCACGCCATGTAGATCCCAATAGCTTTTTAATTCGCACAGCTCAAGGGCTGGGCATTTATGTCGGGGATCAGCCGATGCTGCCCTATGTTGATCCCACTCTTTGCCGCGATGAAGTGATTTGTGCGATCTAGACCCCACGGAATCAGCCAACCAAGGAATGAGCTGTAAGAGGCACGCCACTGAGGCTAAAGGCTCGCGCCTCGGTAATGCGGACCCGCACCAGTTGTCCCCGTAGGGTCTCAATCTCACCGGGTAAGTAGGTCAGGCGGTTGCCATCCGTGCGGCCATAGACTTGTTGCGGATCCTTGGGATTGACCCCCTCCACCAGCACCACCTCTTCCCGTCCAAGATAGCGTTGGGAGCGATCGCTGGCGATCGTAGCCACTAAATGATTCAGCCGTTGCAGACGATCTTCTTTAATCTCTTCCGGTACTTGATTGTCCCAGGTGGCCGCTGGCGTATTCGGGCGCGGTGAATAGGCTGCCGTATTCAGTTGGTCAAAGCCCACCTCCGCCACCAGATCTAGGGTGCGTTGGAATTGGGCTTCTGTTTCGCCGGGAAAGCCGACAATGGCATCGGCACTAATGGCGGCATCTGGCATATAGCGGCGAATCGTTTCAATGATTTGTAGGTAACGCTCGCGAGTATAGCCCCGTGCCATTGCCCTAAGAATCTCATTATCTCCCGACTGAAAGGGAATGTGGAAATGCTTACACACCTTGGGCAGTTCGGCACAGGCTCGAATCAAGCGTTCTGTAAAATAACGGGGATGGCTGGTGGCAAAGCGAATCCGCTCAATGCCGGCCACATCGTGGATGTAATAGAGCAGATCCGTAAACGTGTGCTGTCGTCGCCCCTCTGGGGTAATTCCCGGCAAATCGCGACCGTAGGCATCAATGTTTTGCCCAAGGAGCGTCACTTCCTTGTAGCCTTGAGCCGCCAGTTCCTCAATTTCGGCGCGGATTGCCTCGGGGCGGCGGGATTGCTCTTGCCCCCGTACCCCCGGCACCACACAGTAGGTACAGCGTTCATTACAGCCATAGATCACATTGACCCAAGCAGTGACCGTACTATCGCGGCGGGGTTTGGTAATGTCCTCAACAATGTGCAGTGGCTCCGTTGCCACCACTTGGCTGCCATTCCACACCTGCTCCAGCAGCTCGCCAAGGCGATTGGCATACTGCGGCCCCATCACCAGATCCACTTCAGGCACTCGCCGCAGCAATTGTTCCCCCTCCTGTTGAGCCACACAACCGGCCACAATCAGCGTTAGGTTGGGGTCTTGATGCTTGCGCTTGGCTTGCCGCCCTAGGTAAGAATAGAGTTTCTGCTCGGCGTTGTCGCGAATCGTGCAGGTGTTGTAGAGCAAGACATCGGCCTCATCCGGCTCGGCCACCGGTTCTAACCCCATTGCTTCTAAGACCCCGGCCATGCGCTCGGAGTCGGCCTTGTTCATTTGGCAGCCAAAGGTGGTGATGTAGTAGCGGCGTGGCATTCCCTTGAAGTGCCCCTATACGTCCGTCACATCATTGGTGGGATTCGTGTCACTGGCACTACCCTCTTCAGGAGGAGCGGCCACTTTGACCATGGCATGGCGCAACACGCGATCGCCCAGCATATACCCCCGCTTGAGTTCTTCAATCACCGTGCCTTCAGGGTGCTCATTCGTTGCTTCCCGCAGCACAGCCTCATGGAGATTGGGATCAAAGGGCTTGCCTCTGGCCTGCATCGCCGAAACACCAATGCGCTTGAGGCACTCCACCAGTTGCTTGTAAACCCCCTGATAGCTGCGGTGAATTTTTTCTTCCGCCTCTGTTTCGGTTTGAATGTGGGTGCGGGCTAGCTCAAAGCTATCCACCACCGGCAGTAAATCAGCAATGACGCTGCACTTAATCTGTAGCTCTAGTTCCTCTTTTTCTCGCTGGGTGCGTTTGCGGAAGTTTTCAAAGTCAGCGGCAAGGCGCATATATTGGCTATTGCGCTCCTCCACCACCTGCGAAAGACTAGCCTTGGCAGCTTCAAGGGCAGCAATTTTCTCTAGCAAGTCCGCTGCATCCGCAGGAGTATCCGTAGAGGTCGCCTCAGATGCTTGACCCTCTTCGCTCGTGGTGGCCTCTGCATGATTCTCAACGACATCGGGGGTAATTTCGCCTTCTTGGGCTTCAGCAGCGGGGTTGGTTAGGGTTTCATCACTCATAGGTTGACTCAGGTTATGCCCTCTAGACTGTGGATTGCGCACCGCAGTGCGTTTAACTCGTGCAATCGTTTTAGCCTATCACTTTACCCATTGTATCAATAGGGGCGAGGCATCCGTCTATTACGGACTTCTCTACTACGGCTCTTTTCCCAAGGCTGGCACGCAGCCAAAAACCTGAGGGGCACTATGGAAGAGGATTGCCTCCCCTTTATGGATCCCCTATTTTAGGACAAGGTTCATATTGGGTTTGGAACTGAAAGATTCAGTTGCTCGTCACTTAAGGGCATGACTGCCAAAGCAAAGTTTAGGAGTGGGAGTTTGCGTTGATGTCCTTTCACCCCATGACATTCAGCCTGATTCTAGCGTGCGCGTTGACAGGTATCAGTCCAGTGCTGGCACAGACAGAGCCACCACCACGGGAAAACTTTAATCCCTTTGGGGTAGATAATCCAGTCCTCCAGCGGGCACGGAATTGGGCACGACAGGCAGCAGAGCGGGCGAATGGCGGGTTGAGTCGCTACCGCGCTGAAGCATCCATGTTTGGGCCTGCGAGTCAATCCCCCTACGTGGACAATGGTGATGGTACGTTTACCTTTCGCTTTCTAGGGGGGGCACCTGCGGAACCACCAACTATTGAAAGTATTGTCACGGTCAACCCCGACCCCAGCAATCCGATGATTCGCATTGACTACAATGGCCCTATTCAGTCGGTCGCTCCTCCCCCTCAGCTGTTGCCAGAAGTGCCACCCCCAAGCAATATGGGCAGTTTCTAGTGCTATCGGTGCATAGAGATTCGCCTATTCAGGAACTCGAAAATCTCTGGCACGCTGCCCCTCGTCAGGGGATCGCTGCTGCGCTATGATAACGGAAGCCCTGCTACCTCATAACTTCTAATAAATTTGTGTTTAGGAGAGTTTGCAATGACAACGGCTACCGCTACCCCTGAGTTGGACTACCATAGCGATCGCTACAAGGATGCCTACAGCCGCATCAACGCCATTGTCATTGAAGGTGAACAGGAAGCTCACGACAATTACATTGACCTAGCCAAGCTGCTGCCCGAGCACCAAGAAGAACTCACCCGCCTTGCCAAGATGGAAGCCCGCCACAGAAAGGGGTTTGAGGCCTGTGGTCGCAACCTGAGCGTGACCCCAGATATGGAATTTGCCAAGGCCTTCTTTGAAAAACTGCACGGTAACTTTCAAGCGGCACTCGCAGAGGGGAAAATTGCGACTTGCTTACTGATTCAAGCTTTAATCATCGAGTGCTTCGCGATCGCCGCCTACAACATCTACATCCCGATGGCAGATCCCTTTGCCCGCAAAATTACTGAAGGTGTGGTCAAAGATGAGTACAGCCACCTCAACTTTGGCGAAATCTGGTTAAAGGAAAACTTTGAGAGCGTCAAAGCCGAAGTTGAAGAAGCCAATCGCGCCAACCTGCCCTTGGTCTGGAAAATGCTCAACCAAGTGGAAGCAGATGCCAAAGTGCTTGGCATGGAAAAAGACGCCCTTGTGGAAGACTTCATGATTCAGTATAGTGGTGCCCTAGAAAATATCGGCTTTACCACCCGCGAAATTATGAAGATGTCGGTTTATGGCCTAACTGCGGCATAAGGGTGGCTTAACATATCGTTACATTTTAGTCACCGCACGCTTGTATGTTTGGATTAATTGGTCATCTGACGAATCTGGAGCACGCCCAAGCCGTTGCCCACCAGTTAGGCTATCCCGAATACGCCGATCAAGGCTTGGAATTTTGGTGTATGGCACCGCCGCAGATCGTCGATGAGATTACGGTGACAAGCGTCACGGGCAAAACTATCTATGGCAAATACGTCGAGTCCTGCTTCTTACCGGAAATGCTGGCCAACCAGCGGGTGAAGGCGGCGACTCGCAAAATCATTAACGCCATGGCCCATGCCCAAAAGCATGATATTGACATTACGGCGCTGGGGGGCTTCTCCTCGATCATCTTTGAGAACTTTGATCTGGAGAAAATGTCCCACGTTCGCAATATCGAGCTAGACTTTCGCCGCTTTACCACGGGGAATACCCACACCGCCTATATCATCTGCCAACAAATTGAGCAGGCGGCGCCCCAAGTGGGGATTGATTTGCGTCAGGCAACTGTGGCTGTCTGTGGGGCTACTGGGGATATTGGCAGTGCTGTCTGCCGTTGGTTGAATACCTGCTTGGATGTGCAGGATCTCTTACTGGTGGCACGAAATCGCGATCGCCTGCTAGATCTACAGGCGGAATTGGGACGGGGGAAAATTCTAGACTTAATGGATGCCCTGCCCCTTGCCGATATTGTGGTTTGGGTGGCCAGTATGCCCAAGGGCGTCGAGCTGAGCGTTGAGCAGTTAAAACGCCCCTCGCTGATGATTGATGGCGGCTACCCGAAAAATATGGGCACTAAAATTCAGCACCCGCAGATCCATGTTCTCAATGGTGGCATTGTCGAGCACGCCCTCGATATTGACTGGAAAATTATGGAAATTGTGAATATGGATGTGCCCTCACGGCAGATGTTTGCCTGTTTTGCGGAAGCCATGCTTTTGGAGTTTGAGGGCTGGCACACCAATTTCTCTTGGGGGCGCAATCAAATCACGGTGGAAAAGATGCAGCAAATTGGTGAGGTCTCCCGTAAACACGGATTTCAGCCCCTACTGTTGAACCCTCAGTAAAACCAAAAGGAACCCAATCGCCTATGGCAAACGAACGTCGCACGCTTCTGTTGGAGTTTGAAAAGCCCCTTGTGGAGCTAGAAGCCCAAATTCAGCAGGTGCGGGATAAGTCCTCGGAGTTTGGCGTTGATGTCTCGGAGCAAATCCGTGAATTGGAAGAGCGTGCCAAGCAACTGCGCTATGAAATTTTCAGTAAGCTGACGCCGGGGCAAACCCTGCAGGTGGCTCGTCATCCGCGCCGTCCCAGCACGCTGGATTACATCCAAGCCATTAGCGAAGAGTGGATTGAACTCCATGGCGATCGCCGAGGCAGCGATGATCCGGCCATTGTCGGTGGTATTGGTCGCCTCAATGGTCAACCCGTCGTGATGCTGGGGCAGCAAAAGGGTCGCGACACCAAGGATAATGTGGCTCGCAATTTTGGTATGGCCTCACCGGGGGGCTATCGCAAAGCCCTGCGTCTGATGGAGCACGCGAACCGTTTTCAGATGCCCATCCTCACCTTTATTGATACACCAGCGGCTTGGGCTGGGGTAGAGGCGGAGAAGTTTGGCCAAGGGGAAGCGATTGCCTACAATCTGCGGGAGATGTTTCGCTTTGAGGTGCCGATCATCTGTACCGTGATTGGTGAAGGTGGCTCAGGGGGAGCCTTGGCCATTGGTGTCGGCGATCGCCTGCTGATGTTTGAGCACGCCGTCTATAGTGTGGCGCCCCCAGAAGCCTGTGCCGCAATTCTCTGGCGCGATGCCCAAAAAGCGCCCCAAGCGGCGGAAGCCCTGAAAATTACGGCTCGCGACCTGCTGAAGCTGGGGATTATTGATGAAATTGTGCCCGAGCCTGTCGGCGCTGCCCATAGCAACCCCGTAGAAGCGGCGGAAAATCTCAAGGCGGCTCTCCTGCGAAATTTGGCGGCAGTGCAAGCCCTCAGCAGTAGTGAACGGCGGGAGTTGCGCTATCAGAAGTTTCGGCGCATGGGCGTCTTTAGTGAAGCGATATGACCCAACAAGTCTTAATCACGGGCGCCAGTAGTGGCATTGGGGCCGCCACGGCCATTGCCTTTGCCCAAGCGGGGTTTAATGTCGTGCTGTTGGGGCGATCGCCCGCCAAACTTGCTGCCGTTCATGCCCAAGTGGTGGCCTGTGGGGTTGAAGCCCATACCTTTAGCGTGGACTTTAGCGATCCTGAACCCCTGCGATCGCGCCTTGATGAGATTCTCGCTCGTGTTGGCGATGTCCATGTACTGGTGAATAATGCGGGGATGGCTAGGACTGCGCCCCTGATTGATCAACCCTTGGCGGACTGGCAGCAAATTCTTAACGTCAACCTCACCAGTGCCCTCATTTGCTCGCAAGCGGTACTGCCGCAACTGCGATCCCGCCAGTGCGGTACGATAGTAAATGTTGTTTCAATTGCTGGACGCCAAGTTTTTCCCGACTGGGGCGCCTACTGTGTCTCGAAGTTTGCCCTCATGGCCTTGACCAAAACGATGGCGGCTGAAGAACGCGCCCACGGTATCCGCGTGATTGCCATCTGTCCCGGCGCCGTTGATACCCCCATTTGGGAAGACGTAGCAGGAAACTTTGACCGCACGGGGATGTTAACCCCTGAACACGTTGCTAACACGATTTTGTACACGACTCAATTGCCGCAAACGGCTTTTGTGGAAGAGCTAGTGGTGATGCCCCTTGGCGGAACCCTCTAGGCTCCCTTTGTCCTTCACTTGTCACTCTTTCTATGACAACGTTCAATATGCCCGATTCGATCATCAACGGTAAAGCGACCACTCCGGCAATTCTGCCCGATCGCAACACCCACCAAGGCAAAGAAGCGATTCCCCACCCACCCCCCCCTGAGGTTGCCAAAGAAGAAATGATGGCCGCAGTGCGCACAATTCTACTCAATGTGGGTGAGGATCCCGATCGCGAGGGGTTACTGAAAACCCCCAAGCGGGTTGCTGAAGCGATGCAATTTCTCACCAGTGGCTATAGTCAATCCCTTGAAACCCTTGTCAACGGCGCGATTTTTGATGAAGGCCACGATGAAATGGTCTTAGTGCGCGACATTAACTTCTTTAGCCTCTGTGAGCATCACATGTTGCCTTTCATTGGCAAAGCCCATGTGGCCTATATCCCCAATCAGCGGGTGATCGGCCTGAGCAAATTGGCACGAATTGTCGAAATGTATGCGCGGCGGCTGCAAGTGCAGGAGCGCCTGACCCGTCAAGTGGCCGAAGCCATTGAAACCGTTCTCGATCCGAAGGGGGTGGCTGTGGTCATGGAAGCCAGCCATATGTGCATGGTGATGCGCGGTGTCCAAAAACCCGGCTCTTGGACGGTGACCAGTTCGATGCTGGGGGTTTTCCGTGAAGATCAAAAGACCCGTGAGGAGTTTCTGAATCTGATTCGTCATCAGCCGAATTTCTAGGACGTATCCTTGGGGGGCGATCGCTAGCCCCCGCAGTGGTTTTCAGAAACTTAGGTTAGGATGAGAAATAGTAGAATCCTCCTGAGATCATGGGGCAAACACTCTCCTTTTCCAGTCATCGCCAACGCTGGCAAACGCAGCCAAAATTCCTCAAGGTGGGGGTTGCCTATCTGCTGTGGTGCTTGAGCTTTGGGGGTTTCTGTGGCCTGCAACGCTTCTATGTCGGCCAGCCGATGATTGGCTTTTTGTACCTGATCACCTTTGGCTTTTGTGGCATTGGCCAATTCATTGATCTCTTTTTAATTCCGGGGATGGTAGATCACCGCAATACCTACCTGCGGGGGCGCTATCTGACCGCATGGGAACAAGCCGACCTCAGCCCCACGACGCCCATGCACCGCTTACTGCAAGTGGCTAAGGAACACGGTGGCGTCCTTTCTGCCGCCCAAGCCGCACTTTATACCCATTTTGATGCCCAAACCGTTGAGGAACTGCTCTTTGAAGCCCAACGCCTCGGCTACGCCACAGTATTTAACGATCCAGAAACGGGCGCAGTGCGCTATCGCTTTGATGTCTAGTTCATGCCACGGTTAGACCAGTTTCAACCCATTGGGGCGATCGCCACCACTGCCCAAGGGCTGGCTCAACTGCAACGCCTTGTTGACACGGGGATTCCCCTGAACATCTGGGTACCCAGCCATTTAGCATCCACTCACCCTAGGGTACAAACCTACGATCGCCCCCTTGCAGCCCATTTGCAGGAACACTGGTGCCACTATCGCGCTTGGATCTTTGCCCTAGCCTGCGGCGCGGTGGTGCGGTTAATCGCGCCCCTGTTGACCCACAAAAGACAGGATCCTGCGGTCTGCGTTCTGTCTGAGGATGGTCAATGGATCGTGAGTTTGCTAGGTAGTCATGGGGCTGGGGGCGATCGCCTGTGTCAAATGCTCAGCGCCGCCATTGGTGCAACACCCATTCTCACGGGAGCAAGTCATGCCCAAGGCTACTTTGCTGTGGATACGTGGGGGATGGCCTTGGGGTGGCAACGAGGCAGCGGCGACTGGAACGCGATCGCCCGCCAACAAGCTCAAGGAAAACCGCTGCAAGTGTATCAAACCTGCGGTAGCTCTTTGTGGCGCACGGCTCTTAGTTCAGATCACCCCCTTGAGTTTGTCAGCACCCCACCCCTAGAAAATGCGGTTTGGATTACCGAAAAAGCGTTGCCCGCCTCTTTGACTTCAGGTGTGGCTTGGCATCCACGGGTACTGTGGCTCGGCATTGGCTGTGAACGGGGAACATCGGCAGCCCTGATCCAGCAGGCCATTGATCATACCCTTGCCCAAGCCGGGTTAAGCCCGCTGGCGATCGCCGGCCTTGCCAGTATTGATCGCAAAGCCGATGAAGTGGGGTTATGTCAGGTGGCTGCGGCGCACCATTGGCCAAGCCGCTGGTTTTCCGCTCAAGAATTGGCGCCTGTTAGCGTACCCACCCCCTCAACCATTGTCGCCGCAGAAATGGGAACGCCCAGTGTGGCTGAAGCCGCAGCAGTGTTAGCCAGTGAGGGGGGGGGTTTAATTGTTCCTAAGCAGATTTACCGTCAAGGGGGTGAACCCGGTGCGGTGACGATCGCCATTGCCCAGTCTGAACGGGAATTCATTCCCCGCCAAGGTGCCTTGAGCCTGATTGGCACTGGTCCGGGAGCCTTGGATCAACTCACCCTCGCAGCCCGTTCTGCCCTTTTGGCCGCCGATATTCTCGTGGGCTATGGGCTTTACCTAGAATTGCTGGCCCCCCTGCGGCGACCGGGACAGATGGTTGCTGCCTATGCCATTACCCAAGAGCGACAACGCGCCAAAGATGCCATCGATCTAGCCCAGTGGGGACTCAATGTCGCCGTGGTCTCTTCTGGGGACTGTGGCATCTATGGCATGGCGGGTCTGGTGCTAGAGCTATTGGCAGAAGCGGGTATCAGCGATTTACCCGTAGAGGTGTTGCCGGGGGTGAGTGCCGTGAATGCTGCCGCTGCCCGCCTAGGGGCACCCCTGATGCATGACTTTTGTACCATTAGCCTCAGCGATCGCCTGACCCCTTGGCCAGTGATTGAGAAGCGCTTACGGGCGGCGGCTGAAGCCGATTTTGTGACCGCCCTTTATAATCCGCGTTCGCGCGATCGCCAGCAGCAATTGGTGGACGCCAAAGCCATTTTCTTAAAATATCGTTCACCGCAAACACCCGTGGCGATCGTCCGTGCCGCCTATCGCCCTGAGGAGCAGATCACCCTCACCACCCTTGGCGCCTTGAAACCGGAAACGGTGGATATGTTCAGCTTGGTGCTGATTGGCAATGCCAGTACCCGCCGCTTCCATGATTGGCTGATTACCCCTCGTGGCTATCTAGGAAAGGCATCCTAGAGCAAGCCGGCCTGACCCAGCAGACTAAAGCAAGCCCAGTTGACAATACTGAGGGCGATCGAGCCAAAAAAGGCGCTCCAAAAGCCATTGCGTAGTCTAAAGCCATCGACAAGGGCTGCTGCAAGGGCAAAAATGGCGGCATTGATAATCAGCGCAACCAAACCAAACGTCAGAAAAATAAAGGGGAATGCAAAGAATTTCAGGATAGCCCCCAACGTGGCATTCAAAAAGCCGAAGACAATCGCCGACCACAGCGCGGTTGTGAATTTATCAATTTCCACGCCCAAAAATGAGAGGCGCGACACAATAAACAAACTAATACTGGTCACAATCCAAGTAATGAGTAAACCCCACATACGCAGCTCCTCACCAGTTAAACAACAATCAAAAAGAAGGGCAGTACGGGTATCCCAAAAGTCACGCTAAGCCAGTAGCTGATCAAACTGAGGAGAAGGCTCAGGAGCAGTGAGAGACACAATGACCACAGCAAATGGGAGCCAAACTCCTGCAACCCTTGCCAAAAGGGATCAAAGGGCACGTCTAGGACATGGCCATTGGCAGACACCAGTACAGGGGCTTGAGACATCGCACCATCCTCTAGCAGCGTTGCCTTTATTTTAGGCCAGAGATGGGAAGGTCACGTTTTGAGACGCAAATTTTTGTAAATCATGTGTATTCAGAATCTGGGGCGATAATGGAGATAGAGCGCGATGCACTGAGGTGGGCATGGGACAAGGTTGGCAAGTGGGGCGTGTCTTTGGCATTCCCCTCTACATTGATCGGTCGTGGTTTCTGGTGATTCTGCTGTTTACCTTTCTCAATGGCAGTGACTGGCAAGCCACCTACCCGCAGTGGGGAGCACTGGCATGGGGAATGGGATTTGTCGTTTCCCTGCTGTTGTTTGCCTCAGTCTTGCTCCATGAATTGGGACACAGCTTGGTGGCACGTTCCCAAGGGATTACGGTGCGCTCGATTACCCTCTTTCTCTTTGGCGGCATGGCGGCCATTGAACGGGAATCCAATACCCCCGGTCAAGCTTTTCAGGTGGCGATCGCGGGGCCTTTGGTGAGTTTTGCCCTTTTTGCCCTGTTGCAAGGGGCAGCCGTGGTACTGCCGGGGGATCATCCCCTCCATGAACTGTTGCTCTATCTGGCCAATATCAACTTTGTCTTGGGGGTTTTTAACCTTCTGCCGGGACTTCCCCTCGATGGGGGTCAAGTGCTCAAGGCAACCGTTTGGAAATTGACAGGCAATCGCTTTCAGGGGATGCGTTGGGCGGCGAGATCGGGACAACTGTTGGGCTGGTTGGCCATTAGTTTTGGGCTGTTTGTGACCCTCCTTGGCAGTGGTAATGGCCTGTGGTTGGGACTGTTGGGTTGGTTTGCCCTGCAAAATGCGATACTCTACCACCGTCTCAGCCAGCTCCAAGAAACGCTGCTCACTCTAACGGCTGCCGAGGCCATGACACGGGATTTTCGCGTCATTGAGGGCACGCTCTCTCTGCGGGAGTTTGCCGATTGCTATCTCCTCCTAGCTGATCGCCAGCCCACAGCCTACTTTGTCGCCACCGATGGTCGCTACCGCGGTTATTTGGATCCCCAAGCCTTGAACCATGTGGAGCGCAGCCGCTGGGAAGTGACGCCAGTCGAAGAGTTAGCCGTCCCCCTGCGGGCGATCGCCACCGTCAAAGAATCAGACTCTCTCGCCAAGACGGTTTGCACCCTAGAGGAGCAGCAACAGCGCTTTGTTACGGTTTTAACCCCTGCCGATGCCGTGGCGGGCGTCATTGATCGCGGCGATGTCCTACTGGCTCTAGCCAAACGGTTGCACTGGCAACTGGGGAAACAGGACATTCAACGCCTCAAGCAAGAAAGGCACTATCCCCCTGAACTGCAATTATTGGAACTGGCAAAAACAGCGCTGCAATTTCAGGGGAGCGATCGCGGCACACCACTCGTTTCTCAAGTTCGCTAAGAATTTTAACAATGGCTACTGCAACGGCGATCGCTCGAGCAATCATCAACTTTCGGGATTTAGAGACCAAATTAGGTCTCGTTAAATCCACCAACCCTAACTTTTTTCCTGAGTGGCAATCGGAAACAGCACAGCTCAGCGATAGGGAAATAGAGGCATTAAACCGCTTATCCCAACGGTATTTACTCTACTTAGAAGAAAGTGAAGTGAGCGAGGGAACGCTAAACATTATCTTGCTATCCCCCTTACTAGACGCATTAGGCCTGTGTGACCCCCCCTATCGCATTCGCGGTGAAACATGGGTAGAAATCCAAACGGAAGTTGATAGTGAGGAGGGCAAAGTCAGCCTAGAGGGACGGATAGATGCGCTGACGATTCGGGACAACTTCTGGCTAGTCGTGATTGAAGGTAAACGGAGTGGCTTTAGTGTCTTACGGGCTGTGCCCCAAGCCCTTGCCTATATGTCTGCCTGTCCCGACCGCAATCTCCCTATTTTTGGCTTGGTGACGAATGGCTATGACTATCTTTTTGTGAAACTCATTGGCAATGAATTTGCGCTATCTCATAACTTTACTTTGCTTTCCGATAGCGATCGCAATCTCATCCGCGTCGCCCAGATACTCAAGCATTTAGTCCAGTACATCCCTGTTGCAAAGGACTTTAAGACACCAAAACCTTCAGATCAGATTAACTAACGCGCCCTGGAGGACTCGAACCCCCGACATCCGGTTTTGGAGACCGACGTTCTACCAACTGAACTAAGGACGCAAGGCTGTTTACAGAGGGCGATCAAACCGTGCTTTGATGCGCGAGGCTTTACCCACGAGGTTGCGCAGGTAATAGAGTTTGGCACGGCGGACTTTACCCCGCTGGATTACTTTTATACTATCAATTCGTGGCGAATGTAGCAAAAAGACGCGCTCAACGCCCACTCCTTGAAAGACACGGCGCACGGTAATGGTGCGGTTAATGCCCGTGTTGCGCATGGCAATCACATCCCCTTCGTAGGGTTGGACGCGCTCTTTACCGCCTTCTTGAATTTTGACACCAACCCGAACGCGATCGCCCACATGAATCACGGGCAAGTCAGTCTTCATTTGCTCCGCTTCAATCGAGCGAATAATGTCTTGGGCGTTCATGACAGTTCCTTAACTCGCAATCTCTTAGTATACCCTAAGCATTTAGACTTGTCTAGGCCAGTTTTTCATTTCTTGCTTTGCACATCGCCAAGGGTGTATCCCAAGCTCAGCAGCATCTGCCGCAGTAGGGGCAAGCTCAAGCCAATGACATTACTAGGAGTCCCGACAATTTTCTCGACAAAGGCACCACCTTGGCCATCGAGGGCAAAACAACCAGCACAGGCAAGGGGTTCACCAGAAGCGACGTAGGCAGCGATTTCGGCATCGCTAATATCGGCAAAAACCACTTGGGTGGACTCGACCTCAACACAGGTGCGCCCCTGTGCCAAGTCAATCAAGGCATGGCCTGTCAGCAATTCTCCCGTTTGACTGCGCATTTGTTGCCAGCGGGCGATCGCCACCTCTGGCGAGGCTGGTTTACCATAAATTTCTCCCCCTAGAACCAGCACAGAATCACAGCCCAAAATGAGGGCGGGGGGTGGGTAGGTTTGAGCCACTGTTTCTGCCTTACACCGTGCCAGTAATCGCACCAGTTCCGTGGGAGTAGTTGCCTGAATCACGGATTCATCAAAGTGACTGGGTTGAATAATGGGATCAATGCCAACCTGTCGCAGCAGTTGGCGGCGCGCCGGCGAGGCAGAGGCAAGAACAAAGGGCACCATAGGACTGCTTGCTAAGTAACCGATTCTTATGATCTCACATTGAAATTGTTAAACCTGCATGAGGTGTCCCATTGAGGGTTTATTATCTAGGTGTTGCGTCTGGAGCCAAACCAATGACCAGTGCGGCCTACACCTACACTCCCCCCGGCGGCCTCCCCCAAGATGCCTCGTTGCCCAATCACTTTTTGGCCTACAAAACCCTCCAGTCGCTGCCGGAAATTTGGCCTCTCCTAGCGCAACGCCATGGGGAGGTGGTTGCTGTTGATGCGCCCTACGAAGAGCCGGCCACTCGCATTACCTACAGTGAACTCTATCAACGCATTCAACGCTTTGCTGCTGGCCTACAAGCGCTGGGTGTCGCTGCCGGCGATCGCGTGGCCTTATTTGCTGACAATAGTCCCCGCTGGCTGATTGCCGATCAAGGCAGTATGATGGCCGGTGCCATTAATGTGGTGCGCAGTGGTACCGCAGAGGCCCAAGAACTGCTCTACATTCTCCGTGATAGTGGGGCAACCCTGCTGCTGATTGAAAACTTGGCCACCTTGCGCAAACTTCAAGAGGGTTTAGCAGAGACAGGGGTGGAAACTGTTGTGCTCTTAAGTGCAGAATCCCCAGAACTTGAGCATTTTCCCCTGCGGCTCTTGAATTTTGGTCAAGTCTTTACGGAAGGACAATATGGCACAGTGCGGGCAGTCGCCATTACCCCCGATGACTTGGCAACGCTGATGTACACCTCCGGTACCACAGGTCAACCCAAGGGCGTGATGGTCACCCATGGGGGGCTACTGAGTCAAATTGTCAATCTCTGGGCAATTGTGCAACCGCAGGTGGGCGATCGCATTCTCAGTATCTTGCCTATTTGGCATGCCTACGAACGGGTGGCCGAATACTTTCTCTTTGCCTGTGGTTGTAGCCAAACCTATACTAACCTCCGTCACTTCAAGAATGACTTAAAACGGTGTAAGCCCCACTACATGATTGCCGTACCTCGTATCTGGGAAGGCTTTTATGAAGGGGTGCAAAAGCAACTGCGCGATGCCCCGGCCACAAAGCGGCGTCTTGCCCAGTTTTTCCTCAGTGTTGGCCAGCAATATGTCCTGCAACGGCGACTGCTCACCGGCCTCAGCCTGACCAACTCCCATCCCAGTGGTTGGCAAAAATTGGTTGCCCGTCTGCAAACCTTTTTCCTCAAGCCTCTCTACGAACTGGGGGAGAAGCGTGTCTATCGCAAAATTCGTGAAGCCACGGGCGGTGAAATTAAACAGGTGATTAGTGGTGGCGGTGCCCTTGCCCCCCATTTGGACACATTCTATGAAGTCATCAACCTAGAAGTGCTAGTGGGCTATGGCCTCACAGAAACGGCTGTGGTACTGACCGCTCGCCGCTCTTGGGCAAATCTACGCGGCTCCGCCGGCCGTCCCATTCCCGATACCGCGATTAAGATTGTGGATCCCGAAACTAAAGCCCCCGTTGAGTTTGGCCAAAAAGGGCTGGTGATGGCCAAAGGTCCCCAAGTCATGCGGGGGTACTACAACAAACCCGAAGCCACCGCTAAAGTCCTCGATGCCGAAGGCTGGTTTGACACGGGCGACTTGGGCTACCTCACCCCCAATGGCGATCTGGTACTAACGGGGCGGCAGAAGGACACGATTGTTCTCAGCAACGGCGAAAATATTGAACCCCAGCCCATTGAGGATGCCTGTGTCCGCAGCCCCTACATTGACCAGATTATGCTGGTGGGTCAAGATCAAAAAGCCTTGGGTGCCTTGATTGTGCCTAATTTGGAAGCGCTGGAACAGTGGGTGGTTGCCAAGGGGTACCGCTTGGAGTTGCCAAACCGCCCAGCCCCAGCGGGCACGGGTGAACTGGTGACGCTGGAGAGCAAAGTGATTATTGATCTCTACCGCCAAGAACTGCTGCGGGAAGTGCAAAATCGCCCCGGCTATCGCCCAGATGATCGCATTGCCACATTTCGCTTTGTCCTCGAACCCTTTACGATAGAGAATGGTCTTTTGACCCAAACCCTAAAAATTTCGTCGTCATGTCGTGAGCGATCGCTACCGCGATATGATTAACGCCATGTTTGAGTAATCTCCATGACAGACCCTATGGATACTAAACTGCTCCTGCGGCGCCAGATTATGGTGAAAGCAATCGTCACTCCCGAGTGGAAAGACGATGCCCAAAGGCAGCTTCAGACACAACTAAATCAAGTGGATAGCCAAATTCAGCAGTTAGATTTTCAATTGCAGCAGGTGATTGAGGAACTGCGCAAAAGCACTGAAGCGCCAGACGTAATCAATGCCCGCATTCAAGAGGTTCAAGGGCAAGCCAACAATCAAAAGGCGCAACTGTTGCAGCAAAAAAATCTGATTCTGCAGCAACTCGATCAGGTACAGCGCCTCCAAATGGGTCAGGAAGTCGATCAAGGGCAGGTGGATAACTTCTTCTATGTCACTAAAGGAGACAACTTGATCCAAAAAATGCAGGTGGAGATTCTCCTGCGCAATGGCGTCATCGAAGAAATTCGCGGCACGCTCTAACTTTTACCTTTCATTTTTAGTGAATTTGACTCCCTCTCGATTGCCAACCAAGGATAGCAGCCTCTATGATTCGTGAACTGTTCATGCCCGCCCTCAGCTCCACCATGACCGAAGGCAAAATTGTCTCTTGGGTGAAATCTCCCGGCGATAAGGTGGCCAAAGGGGAAACTGTGCTGATTGTAGAATCCGACAAGGCCGATATGGATGTGGAGTCCTTCTACGACGGTTATTTGGCGGTGATTACCGTGCCTGCTGGCGAAGTGGCACCCGTCGGTTCCACCATTGGCCTTGTGGCAGAAACAGAAGCAGAAATTGCGGAAGCAGAGGCAAAGGCGAAGTCCCTTGGTAGCGGCACGAGTGCTGCGACTCCGACGACGACAACCGCGGCGGCCACCACGAATGGCTCCGCAACGGCTCCTGTGGCAGTGGCTTCTCCCACCAGTGCTGTCGCTGCAACTACTGGGCGAGTGATTGCTTCCCCCCGTGCCCGCAAATTGGCCAAGGAACACAAAATTGATTTGCAGACGCTCAAGGGAACGGGCCCCAATGGTCGGATTACCGCCGCTGATGTGGAAGCCTTGATTGGTGCGCCTGCAACTCCCGTTACACCAGTAGCGACACCCCCTGTCCCCACAGCCCCCCCTGCGACTGCCCCGGTCGTCGCCAAAGAGGATCTGGTGCCCCTGACAACGCTACAAAATGCCGTTGTGCGGAATATGGTGGCCAGCCTTGGCATTCCCGACTTCCATGTGGCCTACACGATTACAACGGATGCGTTGGATCGGCTGTACCAGCAAATCAAGTCAAAAGGGGTGACAATGACGGCGCTCCTTGCCAAGGCGATCGCCCTGACGCTGCAAAAACACCCGATCATGAATGCCTATTACACAGAGCAAGGGATTCAATACCGCCGCGACATTAACATTGCTGTGGCTGTGGCGATGCCGGGAGGGGGGCTGATTACACCGGTGTTGAAGAACGCTGATCAAATTGACATCTACAGCCTCTCGCGCACTTGGAAAGACTTGGTGGAGCGGGCGCGCGCCAAGCAACTGCAACCTGAGGAGTACAGCACAGGTACCTTTAGTCTCTCCAATTTAGGCATGTTCGGGGTTGACTTCTTCGACGCCATTCTCACCCCCGGTCAAGGAGCCATTATGGCGGTGGGGGCGTCGCGTCCAACGGTGGTTGCCACCGAGGATGGCCTGCTGGGGGTGAAACGGCAGATGAAGGTGAATATCACCTGTGATCACCGTGTGATCTATGGTGCCGATGCTGCCGCTTTCCTTCAGGATTTGGCGAAACTGATTGAAACCAATCCCCAAGCCCTGACGCTCTAAACTGTGACTGCCCTGCTGGAAATCAGGGATCTCCATTTTGGCTATGGGGCAACCCCCTCACTACTCCAAGGGATTGATCTCACGGTGCAGGGGAGCGATCGCCTAGGCATCATGGGGGACAATGGTTCTGGCAAAACCACACTTCTGCTGCTCTGTGCGGCTGTTCTTGCGCCACAGCGGGGAACGATCACCTGCTTGGGACAGTCAGTGGTGGCTGGACAGTTTCAACCGGCGGTGGGGGTCGTGCTGCAACATCCAGCGGATCAGTTAATTGGGGCTACCGTGGCCGAGGATGTCGCCTTTGGCCCTGAAAACTTGGGCTGTCCGACCGCAGAAGTGCAGCAGCGAGTTGACCAAGCCTTGGTCAAGACAGGAACCAGTCACTTGGCCAATCGCATGCCCCATCAACTGTCGGGCGGCGAACAACGCATGGTGGCGATCGCGGGCATTTTAGCCATGCAGCCCCAGTTGATTCTCTATGATGAACCCACGGCCTTTTTGGATCAGCGAAGTTGTGGCACGTTGATCGAGTTTTTGCAGGCGGATACCACCCCCGGTCTCATCGTCAGTCATGACCCTGCATTTTTACGCAGAGTCTGTACTCAGATTTTTCTCCTAGAGTCAGGACATCTCCGTCCACTGGCGTTGTAAGCTATGCTGCATCGTCGCGTTTGGCTGTTATTTTTTCTCTTCTGTTGGAGTTTGTGTTGGACGATTTGGCCAGTACAGGCAAAAAACTCAACGCTGATTCGCGGCGTCTGGCTGACAACCAATGATTTACCGATCCTGCGCGATCGCCCGCGGTTGGAGGCAACCCTCAATGATTTACAGCGGTTGAACTTCAACACTCTCTATCCCGTTGTTTGGAACTCTGGCTATGTCAGTTTCCCCAGTGCCACGGCCAAGAATCTGGGCATCCAACCCTTTGTCCTGCGGGGAATCCAAGACTACGACATTCTCGGAGAACTCACCCAGCAGGCGCACTGCCGTAATCTCTTGGTCATTCCTTGGTTTGAATTTGGCTTCATGGTGCCAGAAACCTCAGAACTCGCCCTTGGCCATCCAGACTGGCTTACCCAAGGGGTCAATGGTCAAACCACTCGCTTAACGGCGGCCGGGGAAGTGGCGTGGCTCAATCCCTTTCATCCGCAGGTACAAGCCTTTCTCACTAGTATTGTCCTTGAGGTGCTGCGGCAGTATCCCGTGGATGGTGTACAGTTTGATGACCACCTCAGCCTGCCCGTGGAGTTTGGCTATGATGACTACACCCGTGCCCTCTATCAGCAGGAAACCCAAAACCCCGTTCCCGATAATCCCCGTGATCCCGACTGGATGCGCTGGCGTGCCGACAAACTCACCGCCTTTGTGCAAACGTTGCGGCAGCAGGTCAAACAAGAATTTCCCAATGCCATTTTTTCCGTCTCACCGACCACATTGCCCACCGCCTACCAGACATTTCTCCAAGATTGGCCGCAGTGGGTCGCCCTCGGACTCCTCGATGAAGTGATTGTACAAGTCTATCGCTACAATCTTGCCAGCTTTGTACAGCAGTTGACTCAGCCGGAGATGCTCCACGCCCAAGCCAAAATTCCCACCGCCGTTGGTGTCCTTACAGGGCTACGTACCAACCCTGTGCCCATCGAACTGGTGGATGCTAAGGTAGAAGCCGCGCTGCGATCAGGGTTAGGGGTGTCCTTTTTCTCCTTTGAGACGTTATGGGGGCGTGGTCCTGAACCGCGCGATCGCCGCCAAAATACACTTCGCTTCCATTTTCGCCAGCCCCTGCCAAGGCGATTGTTTGCTCAAGCCTGTCCAACTCCCTAGAGCTTACTGCCGCACTCTGGACAAAAGCGATGGGTCGAAATTGTCTTTGCCCCACAGTTGGCGCAGTAGATCAATTCGGCAGCCTTTTCCAGCACCTTCCGTTCCGGCAGCCCCAGCATTTGGGAGTTGGCCTTGCCGGGGGCCACCATCGGGTAGCAATTTTCATCGCGGGTGACATGGGCATCCAGTAGCACGGGGCCATCGTAGGCCAAAACCTCTTGGACAATTGCATCCAAATCGTGGCGATCGCTCACCCGCAACCCCTTAACCCCGTAGGCCTCCGCCAATTTCACAAAATCGGGCATCCCCTTGGCCATATTGGAATGGGAATAACGCTCCTCGTAAAAGGCTTGCTGCCACTGGCGCACCATTCCCTGCCAAAAATTGTTAATAATCACCGTCTTGACAGCAATACCGTACTGAGCCAATGTGGCCAACTCTTGGGAATTCATTTGAAAACTGGCATCGCCACTAATACAGATCACCTGTTGATCGGGTAGTGCCACCTTCACCCCCATTGCTGCGGGCATGCCAAAGCCCATCGTGCCCAAGCCAGCACTGGAGATCCAACGCCGAGGGCCATTTTTCAGGAATTGCGCTGCCCACATCTGGTGCTGACCCACATCAGTCGTGTAGTAGGCATCAGGCGCATGGCGGCCAAAGGCAACAATCACCTCTTGGGGTGAGAGTTCACCACTGGGCTGCGGCACGACAAGGGGATAGTCCTCTTTCCAGACCTTGATGCGCTCGAGCCACGCTTGGGTGACGGGTTCAATGGCTTCACCACTGTCTTCAATGTGCTTGAGGAGTTGCTGCAGCACCGGTTTAACGCTGCCAACAATCGGCACATCCGGCACGCGGTTTTTGCCCACCTCGGCAGGATCAATGTCAATGTGAATCACCTTAGCGCGGGAGGCAAATTCATCCAGCTTACCGGTGACGCGATCGTCAAACCGCGCCCCCACGGCAATTAATAGATCACACTCACTGACGGCAAAGTTGGCATAGGCGGTGCCATGCATCCCCAACATACCCACGGAGAGGGGATGGGACTCAGGAAACGCCCCCTTGCCCATCAGGGTTGTTGTCACCGGAATCTGGAATAGCTCGGCTAACCTGAGCACCTCCTCGTGAGCACCCGCTGTAATTGCACCGCCGCCCACATAGAGCAAGGGTCGCTTGGCCTCACGAATCAGTTGAACCGCTTGGGCAATTTGGCGGACATTGCCGCGAATCGTGGGACGATAGCCCCTTAGCTTGACTTGCCCCGGCTCGATCGGTTCATACTCACAGACTTCTAGGCCGACATCCTTGGGAATATCCACAAGCACAGGCCCTGGCCGACCGGTGGTGGCAATGTAAATGGCTTCAGCAACAATCCGTGCCATGTCCTTGGCTTCGCGCACGACGTAGGAGTGCTTGACAATCGGCAGCGTAATGCCAAAGATATCCGTTTCCTGAAAGGCATCGGTACCAATGGCGGAGCGAGGCACCTGACCGGTAATCACCAGCAGCGGAATGGAATCCATGTGGGCTGTGGCAATGCCTGTCACTAAGTTCGTCGCCCCCGGCCCTGAAGTACCAAAACACACCCCCACTTGACCTGTGGCACGAGCGTAGCCGTCAGCGGCATGGGCTGCCCCCTGTTCGTGGCGTACCAGAATGTGCTGAATGATTCCCTTTGACTCAGCACGGTACAGTTCATCATAAATCGGTAAGATTGCGCCACCAGGATAGCCAAAAATATGCTTAACGCCGTGACGGCATAGGGTATCAATAAGAATGTATGCTCCAGTTGCTTGCACAGGCCAACCTCGTCAGGCAGTGGTGGTAGATGTTTCTAAATTCTAATTTTTCAATTAGGGTCTCGGCAAGAGCGCAAAGGCTTGAAAGCATTGAATTCTTGGCCTTAAACTCCTCGATGCTTAACATATCTTTACAATTAGTAGCTGCCTCTCCTTGCTGAAAGAACGCTGTTGATTTAGTTAGGTAAAATGCGCATTAAGGTTTGGCCATACTCAATTGGTTCAGCATTTTGCACCAAAATTTCCACCACTTGGCCATTAACTTCGGCTTCAATTTCATTCATCAGCTTCATGGCTTCAATGATGCAAACCACTTGGCCTTTTTTGACTGTATCGCCCACTTCGACAAAAGGGGGTTCATCGGGAGCAGGGGCACGATAAAAGGTACCTACCATTGGCGCCACAATATCCACGGTTTTACGGTTGGCGGGAGGTGGCGTTGGTTCCGGATCGGGGGTAACGGCTGGAGGGGGCACAGGGGTGGGCGTGACGGTTGATGCAGGAGCTGGAGCCACAACCACGGGGGTGCTGCCACTGATCTGCTCACGCTTGCGGAGTTGAAGTTCCAGTTCGCCACTCTTAAGGTTGAGTTCGGTGACGCTGGTTTGGTCAAACATTAGTAGCAGTTCGCGTACTTGGTTGAGGTCAAGCTCCACACCCATTACTCCTATTCGCGGCCAAGATACGTATCTGAGCGAGTATCAATGCGAATCCGCTCGCCGACAGAGATAAATAACGGTACCATGACTTGGGCACCGGTTTCGACAATGGCGGGTTTCGATCCACCAGTGGCAGTATCCCCTTTAACCCCCGGATCGGTTTGCACCACTTCTAAAACAACGGAGTTGGGTAGCTCCACCTCAAGGACTTGCTCACCCCATTTGACAATATTGACTTCCATGCCTTCTTTGAGATACTTGGCGCGATCGCCCATTTGTGCGGGCGTGAGGCGAGCCTCTTCATAGCTTTCCATGTCCATAAAGACATAGTCTTCGCCATCTTTGTAGGTATGCTGCATGGTGCGTTTTTCAAGGGTGGCTTGGGGAACGGTCTCGCCGGCGCGGAAGGTGCGCTCAATCACGTTGCCCGTTTGCACATTCTTCAATTTTGTGCGCACAAAGGCTGAGCCTTTACCGGGTTTGACGTGCAAAAATTCGACGACTCGCCAGACGGCACCATCCAGCTCAATACTTACACCGGGGCGAAAATCATTACTGGAAATCATGTCCTACCGTGCAGTTCACCAAGCTATTATTGTATCCTTGAGCGTTGCCCTTCCTAAACATTGTTCAGCAGATTTCCCTAGAGTCAGATCCATTGCCATCCCTTGCAATTCCCAAAGGGCGATCGCCCATGGGGATGATAAACTGAAGCTGTTAATCTCATTCATGATCCAAGGACACTAACAATGGCTGCAACCCTTGAACTCAGTCAAGAAAACGTCGAAAAAGTCCTTGATGAGCTCCGTCCTTACCTGATGGCCGATGGCGGTAATGTGGAATTGGTGGAAATCGAAGGGCCGGTGGTACGGCTGCGCTTACAGGGTGCCTGTGGTGCTTGTCCCAGTTCGACGATGACACTGCGCATGGGTATTGAGCGCAAGTTAAAAGAAGCGATTCCAGAGATTGCTGAAGTCCAACAGGTTCTTTAATCTCGCTGGCTGCTGGGGAGAGATAGAACGTGGCGATCGCGATCCAGTTAACGCCAGATCAGATTGATCGTCTCGATTTATCTCCCCTGCAACAAGTCCTTGCTCCTCTGATTGCAGAGCGGCGGCTTTTAGAGCATCACCAAGCGCTGCGTTTTCTTATTGATTATCCTCGGCCAGCGGATGAACCTGATCTAGAGCTTTCGGAATTGCCAGCTGTGCGCCTTTGGTTCATTCGTGCTGATGTCTGCTACCCATGGTTGCCCTATTTACTGGATTGGTCAGCAGGTGAGTTGGTGCGCTATGGGGCAATGCTGGTGCCCCACGAATTTCATCCGCAGCAGGGTATTATCTTCAACCCCCAAGCCCTTGATATTTTTGTGATGGCCAAGGTCTTTACCCTTTGGCAATGGCTTCAGGGACAGGGCTATCCTGCTGCTGAAAAAATTAAAGGCATGGCAGCGATGTTTGGCTATGAGCTAGATACGGCTCTTTTTGACCTCCTTGAGTTTTGAAGGCTCCCTAGCGCTATGGCGGTCATCGCACTGGGGATTGATTTTGGTACCTCGGGAGCGCGGGCGATCGCCATCGATCCTGAAGGCAAGATTCTCGCCACTGCCCGTCGTCCGTTGCACCAGCCCGATCGCCCCCAAGAATGGGCGGCAACTCTGCGGGCGTTGATTTTAGATATTCCAAGCGCTATCCGTCAGCAAATTCAGCGGATTGCTATTGATGCCACCTCTAGCACCGTTTTCCTCTGTGATGCTCAGGGGCAGCCCTGCTCACCCGTTCTCCTCTACAACGACGATCGCGCCCAAGATCAGGTTCAAACGCTGCGGCAGATTTTAACCACGGATCACCTAGTCCTGAGTGCCACCAGTAGTCTCGTTAAGCTGTTGTGGCTCCAGACCCACTACCCCACGGTCAACGCTGTTTTGGTACACCAAGCGGATTGGCTGGCCTTTTTGCTCCATGGTCAACTGGGCATTTCCGACTGGCACAATGCCCTGAAGTTGGGCTATGACCCGGCAAAGGAAGCTTACCCCGACTGGTTCAGCCACCCCACGCTTGCGTCCTTGCAGCCCCTGCTCCCTAAGGTCATTCCCCCCGGTACAGTTCTGGGAAAGGTCACAGCCACCGATTTAGGCTTGTCTCCAAAGTGTGAGGTGTGTGCCGGTACCACCGATAGCATTGCCGCCTTTTTAGCGAGTGGTGCCTCGGAGGTGGGTGAGGCGGTGACATCTTTGGGGTCAACCCTTGTGCTCAAGCTCTTGAGTGCCTCTAGGGTAGAGGATTTGGCAGCAGGTATCTACAGTCATCGCTTGGGCGATCGCAGCTCGCGCGCCGTAGGCGATCGCTGGCTAGTCGGGGGTGCCTCCAACTGTGGCGCCGCAATTTTAGCCCAGTTTTTCACCCCAGCGGAACTAGAGCGCCTCAGTGTCCAAATAGATGTCAATCAACCCACGGGCTTAGACTACTATCCCCTCTTGAAGCGCGGCGAACGCTTTCCCATCAACGATCCGCATCTTGAACCGCGCCTAGAACCCCGACCCGACGACCCTCGCCTCTTGTTGCAGGGACTCCTCGAAAGTCTCAGCCGCATTGAAGCCCAAGGCTATCAACAATTACAACGTCTGGGTGCCTCGCCCTTGAAACGGGTCTGGACGGCGGGGGGCGGTGCCCGTAATCCCGCATGGTTAGCCCTCCGCCAGCAATACCTAGGGGTTCCCGTGGCCGTTTCACCTCAAACAGAGGCCGCCTATGGAACAGCTCGTCTCGCTCAATCATAAAGTTATGTTTGTTTTTTGATAAATTACAACCCTTTTCTTAATTATTTGACAAAGATTGGATACATATAGCCATTTCGAAAGGAGATGAGATATTTTCAAGAAGGATAGGTTATACTCAAAGCGTCATGAATGTTACTCAAGAATATGAGCTATAGCTTGGACTGACGAGAGCGGGTTGTCTCCTATATCAAGCAAGGTGGCAAAATCAGTGAAGCGACTCAAAGCATCCCGATGACCGTTTAATCGACCGTGCCCAGCGATTTGGCGTCTAAGTTTCCACCATTAGTTACGCCCTCGACCAAATGGGCATCACCCGAAAAAAAACAGATACGTTACCAAGAACGGTGTGAAGAAGAGCGACAAGCGTATCAACAGCAGCTCGACATATGAGTAGAGAGCCATGGGGAGGAAACGGTGGTGTCTATCGATGAGAGGGGGTTTGACTCTCAAGTGGAGTCTGAGTATGGGTGGTCAGCGCGAGGCCAACGAATTGATGGAGAGTGAGTGGGGAGGCGTCAGAAAAGAGAGAGTTGAGTCGCAGGACGGTATAGATACCAGAAAGACTTCATCGCCCCAATGCTGTTTTCAGGATATTTGAATGCGTTAGGGTTTGTGAGTTGGCTGAGTCAGTACTGTTTGCCGACGTTAAAGAGACCGTCGTTGTTGATGATGGATAATGCACCGATTCATCCAAAAGGGGCGATTCAGGCAGTGGTGAAAGCGGCGGGTCACGAGGTGTTATTTTTACCGAAATACTCTCCTGATTTGAATGTGATTGAGCACGACTTCAGTGCGCTGAAGCGAGCGCGGATGTATGCAGGGTCAAACAGTTCGATTGATGAAGTGATTCGCAAGTATTGTGCTGGATGATGTCTCATTCTTGATTGGAATTACTATAAAAGTTGAGCACATAAAATGAATGTCATCCTCTTCTAGGGTGACTTGTGCGGTTTTGTGTGTCTTCTATCCTTGTCAAAAGAGCTGTATCAGACTTTGCGATAGTGACAAAGGATCGTCTATCCTCAAAAAAAGTAGAACTTCTATGTTCTGAAGATCATGTCTTTCCTAGAAGCTATGCGCAGAAAAATTCTGTTTGAGTTTACTGCTACCCACCTCGAATCTGTTTTTATACCTAGCTTCCTCAAACGCTGGATTGTTCACCAGCATGATTGCCCTATATTCCTTCAAGAGACCCTAGCTAGAGATACTCACTGGCAAGTGCGTCAAGCAGCAGCAACAAATCCGGAATGTTCACCTTTACTCTTGGAAACCTTGGCTAAAGATACTGAATGGCGAGTCCGACGAGCAGTTGCTGCCAATCCTAATTGCCCTCAAATCTGTCTTGAAACACTGGCAATGGATAGCTATTTTCAGGTGCGTCAGCAGGTCGCAGCTCATCCTCAATGTCCCCCCGCCATTCTCAACCGCTTTGCTCAAGATCAATACTATCAAGTGCGGCAGGCTGCTGCTAGCAATCTGCAAAAACTTACCTCTTCTTCCCTTGAGCAGCTAGCACAGGATGACTACTGGCAAGTACGAGCCACTGTTGCCGCCCATCCCAACTGTCCCGAAACTATCCTAGCTCAGCTTGTTAAGGATCAGTACTGGCAGGTACGTATAGCTGTCGCTCGAAATGCTCAATGCCCCCTTAGCCTGAAGCAGACTTTTGAACATGACAGACGAGTTTTTATTCTTCACCAAATACTAAACAGAAACTTAAGTTTACTGGGTTTTTCTCTCTTTGTAAAACGGTTGCTTGCTGGGTGCAGATATTGTCCTCTTTGGATTATTGAGGAGCTAGGAAAGGATCAACATTGGAGAGTGCGTCAAGCTATTGCCAAACATCCCAAATGTCCCCTATCTGTTTTAGAGAATCTAGCCAAGGACAGCTCATGGCAAGTGCGTCAGGCTACTGCTAGTCATCCTCAATGTCTTTCTTATCTTCTAGAGACGCTTGCCCAAGATAAGAGCAGTGAAGTGCGTCAGTCTATTGCACAGCGATCTGACTGTCCAGCACATTTGTTAGAAAGACTTTCCCAAGATATTTGTTGGCAAGTACGACAAGCAGTTGCTGAAAATGTAAACTGCCCTTCTACTGCTATAGAAATTCTAGCAAGAGAACGGTTTTTATGGTTAGAGGTGTCAAGGAATCCACAGTGTCCTCATCAGCTTTGGGAAGCGATGCTCAATCAGGAAAAAACTATTCTTTTGGATCGGTTTCTACAGAAATACATCTATTCTTTTTTAAGGTGGTTACCATTTTTTCTCAAAGAAAAAGTAGCCAATTGGGTGATTAAAAGTTCCAAGGGATGGTCTGAGGCTTTGGTGAGAACATTAGCGAAAGATCCAGATCAAAGGATGCGGTTACAGGTAGTCAGAACCCTGCCCTTTTGGTCTGAAGTGCTACACACTCTTATTCAAGATAAAGACATTAACGTTCAACTAGCTGTTGTCCAGCGCCCAGACTGTCCACCGCAGACATTGGCTATAGGTGCTCAGACGAGTGACTCTTGGTTTGTCCGCAAGACTATTGCTCGGCACCTGAATTGTTCACCTTCTGTCCTAGAGATATTAGCCGCTGATACCTCTGCTAGAGTACGCTTAGCCGCTATTCAAAATCCGAATTGCCCTCCCAATCTTTTAGAGGTATTAGTTAAAGGTGCGCATCAGCCTTTAGATACAGTGATAGCGAGTGGAAATGTATCTACCCCCCATCCATTTCAGATTCTGACTGACGATGAGAAGCTGAGCTTGTATTTGGCAGTTGCTCATCATACCAATTGTCCCCCCTCTCTTCTTGAGGGTTTATCTCAGAATACTAATTGGCACGTGCGCCAAGCAGTTGCTAGCAGTTTGAATTGTCCCTTATCACTCATAGAGAAGCTAGCGGTAGATCAGGATGCCCATGTTCGAGCAGCAGTAGCTAAGCGACTCGATTGTCCTGCCAACATTTTGTTAGCCCTAGCCCAAGATAGCTGTCGTGAAGTTTGGCGAGCAGTCATTAGCAATCCGGAGTGTTCTGAGCAGATTTTATGCTCTTTTGCTAAACATCCAGATGTGGTTGTGCGCGAACTTGTAGTGAAAAACCCGAAGTGTCCTCCTCAAATTTTAGCTACTCTTACCCAAGATAAGGAAAGTCAGGTAAGGCGAGCAATCGCAGAACGAGTAGGATTCTTATCCCACCTGCTAGAGACTTTGGCTAATGACCAAGACTGGCAAGTGCGATTAGCCATAGTGAATAACCCCCAATGCCCTAGCCATCTTTTGCAGGCTCTCAGTCAGGATATTCACGCAGAAGTAAAGCGAGCAGCCACCAAACGCTTGCAAGAATGCACTAAACACTAGACTAAGCTAAATTCAAATGAGCCTGAATTTCTGACTTCAGCCGATTGAGGATATGGCGCTGATCCAACTGGCTGAGGATTTGTTGCACTACGGTTTTCGGCCCAGCAGTTCCCCAGCCTGCGCCGTTGGCAAAGTAGGTTTTGGCTACTTGTCCCATCGTATAGGAGGCAAAGCCAGCAATCCCCGCTTGGGTCATGGCGACTGAGAGGTAAGGGCCAAAGGCAATGCCGCCACTCATGGGTGTAGCTAATCCCAACAGTCCCTTGAGGGAACTGAGTCCTAAGTTGACAGCAAATTCCCCTAAACTGATGCTGCCCATGGCGAGGGCGATTGTTTGTAATAGCTCCCTGGCGCCTGCTTCTGTGAGTTCAATGCCGTAGAGGCGCGAGAGTAGTTGAATCGTGGTCAAGTCAATGACGGCACTGCTGACCATATCGAGCACGGTAACAGGGTTGAGGGCGATCGCCAGCTTGCTCCATGATGCTGTTGAAGATCAAGGGGGACTGCTGACCCTAGAGGCTATTCGTGAGCGTTATGGCGATCGCGTTGCTGCAATTGTCCGCGCCTGTTCTGATTCAGTGGCCAATACCCTAGAAGGAGATGCAAAATTGCCTTGGGCAACTCGCAAACTAGCCTATATCAAACACATCCAACAGGGCACCACTGCCGATCGCGACACTCAACTGGTCTCCGCCAGTGATAAATTGCACAACCTACTGTGCATTCTTAGAGACTATGGCAACATTGGTGGTGATGTTTGGGCACGTTTTCGGGCGGGTCGAGAGGGGGTTCTTTGGTACTACCGCGAGTTGATTGCTGCCTTTGAGGGTGCTCATCTTATTCCTCTAGGCCTGTTAGAGCAGTTGCAACACACCTACCAAGAACTGACCCGTGCCGTTGTGAGTCGGGAGAGCTTTGTACTGCCGTCTAGTTATGTGCCTATGGTATAGGCCAAGGGTGTTGCTTCCCTAGAGTCTCCGCAGGAGTAGTATCATGAAAGCAATTTCAAGCCCACTGGCGTCACCAAGTTAGGAGCATCAATCAATGGATGGCTTTTGGGAAAATGTCCTGCGCTACCAACGGTACTTTGTTACGGTTCTCTTGGGCGTAGTGTGGAATGTCGTTGAGCCATTGGTGCCTCTTTTGAAGCGTCCGCTGAGCGCGATCGCCCTTATTGGCCTCATGGTGGGACTCCTCACATTTGTGGCATTGACGTTACGCGCAATGTTGGGTTTAACCGCTGCATAAGGTGGCACGATGACCTCTTCCCTGCCCATCAAGGCACAAATTGACCTGATTTTGCTGAGTCTCGAAGCCTTGGCTCATGTGGGTTCGGCAGAGGTACTAGCATTGGCAGAAGTCATGGGGTTTGAGGCCTATTTGCCCGATCGCGTGGGGTTATGGCGACTGCGGCAATCAAGTCCCCTGCGGCGAGGTCGTAATGGGCGACGCAAATTGGATGTGGATGAAGCCCGTGCCTTGGCCTTGATCTGCACCCGCTTAGCGCAGCAACACCAGCAAACCATCCGCACCGCCATTGAACGCTGGCAACAGCAGACGAGTCAAGGTCGCCCGCCCCACTTAGAACCCATTCTCGGGGATTACATTGACCGCTTCACCAATTTGTATCAAGAGCGAATGGCCGACAACAGCAGCGATGGTCGTGAATTGGCACAACTGGCCTTAGATTTACTCGTGGATTTGCTCTTTTACAGTACGCCCCAAGGGGCACGTCGCCTTTGGATCACCCTGCTAGAACGCACTACTCCCGCGCCCCCCTCACTATCGTTGGTGGAACCTGAACCAATACCTGCACCAGCTCCTGAATTGCCCACCCTGTTTCCCCATTCCGATGTCTAATGAGTACCACCCTCAGCTACTCTCAACCCACCTGCCAATTGGATGTTGCTGCTGAATTTTTGCCCTTCAGTCAGAAGCGGCGCCGTGCGCCGGTGCGATCGCTCCACTTTACACTGGCTGTCGGAGAAAAACTCTGCTTTGAGGGCAACGATCGCCAGCTCTATCAACTCAAAACGCTGGTCAACGAGTATATTGAGGCTTTCCTGAGTCATCACCAAACACCGACAGAAGTAACCGCAGAGGGCTTTGTCCTGCGATCGCGATCGCCCCTCGAACATGAACTCCATCTACCCGATGGGCGGGTAATTCTTCTGCAACTGACAGAACTATACGATTTGGTGACGGTTCTTGATGACTGGTCTGCCGTGATGGAGCCGTTGCCGGAACTGGTGGAGCGCGCCCAATCAATTGTTGCTCAAATCCCAATCTGGGCCAAAAGTGCAGCGGTGGCCGTGGGTGTGGTTGCTGCCTTCACCCTTGTTACCCAACGTTGGCTCATCCCCCCCGCTTCAATGGTCGTCACTTCCTCTGAGGCCACCCGTGAGGAACCTAACTTGCCTCCCCTAGCGATGCCATCCCCTTTGCCAGAATTGCCAGAACCTGCGGAAACCCCACAACTGGCTCCCCTACCTAGCCCGCCGCCAGCTGCCCCTGAAACATCTACCCTTGTGCCGCTGCCCTCACCGCCAGAAATGCCGCCCCCCGCGATCGTGCCACCCCCGCCCCCTGTTCCCCAAGAGGCACCTCCCCCGCAACCCCCTGATCAAAATAACGTGGTGGTGCAAGCTCCCGCTGGCCGCGCGCCCGCCAGTATTGAACCTGCCCCAATGATCACCCCTCCAGCCGAAACCACCCCCGTCCCTGCAACCACCCTGCGGGAGGTGAAAACCTATTTTCAAGACCGTTGGCGCCCACCGGCCAGTTTAGACACGAGTTTGGAATACCGCATTGTGCTCAACCCCGATGGCACCCTTGCTCAAGCGCTGCCCCTCAATGGTGCAGCCGTTCGCTTTATTGATCGCACCCCAATTCCTTTACAGCAAAGCCCCCTTGCCAGTCCCTTGGGGGGCGATCGCCCGATTTTACTGCGGTTAGTGTTGATGCCCTCTGGAAGCGTGCAAGTGTTTGGTGAAAATTGATGTTCTATGAGGCACTTGAAGAGACGGCGGGGGTAATCGTCGCAATTTCCTGCAAGCGTTTCTTGACTTCGGCGGCGTTGGGATAGCGTTCCCGAGGATCAGGATGGGTCAAGCAGTTAATTAAATCCACCATCAGCGGATCCAAATGGGGAATGTCCTCGGCATAGAGACGATATTCACGGGTGCCCCAGCGGAAATAGGTTTCTGGTTCATAGCCCGTGAGCAAGTACACCATCGTTGCCCCCAAGGCAAATAGATCGGAAGCGGGTTCGGGTTTTCCCTCCTGCTGTTCTGGCGCCGAATAGCCCACTGTCCCAATAAATGTCCCTGAGTCAGAGGTTAAGACGGATGCTTTGCCCCAGCCCACAAGCACGAGTTCTGTTGTTTCCCGTTTAACGTAGGGATGAATGAGATTGGAGGGACGAATGTGTAAATGCAACACAGGGGGGGCTTGCTGGTGCAGCACCTCAAGCAATTCACACACAGGAATCAGCCAACGACTGACCTCAATCACGTTCATTGGCCCTTGATCCTGAATCCGCTGTTTTAGGGATTGGCCATAGATCATTTCTGAGACCAAGTAGGAATCGCTGCCGCACTGAAAGGCCTCCCAAAACTGGGGTAAGACCGGATGCTCGATTTTGCACAATTGCCGCGCTTGGCGCTGAAAGGCACGGATTTCGTTGCGTGACGCCGCAAGACTATGTCCCTTAATCACTGCCGTTAAGCCACTGCGCCAGCCCAAATAAATGTTGCTTTGACCAAGGGCACGAATAATCTGGTAGTTGCCGAGGGTTTTCCAGACGCGCAGAGGCACACCGCAGTCAATGCAAAAAACATCGTTCTCTTGGGCATGGTTGTGCTGGCAATCGGGGGGAGCACGCCACTCGCTGAGTAAATGAACCGGTAGTTGGCCTGTCACCGCAAACTCAGCCTCTTCCTCCGCTTGGGCGGTGGCACTGCTACTACTGGTGGTGGGGGTGCTTTCTTCAGCACGGGAGGTGGGTTCGGCGGCTGTACCGATGGCTTCTTCTTCCCCTGAATAGGTGCCCTTCTCAACATCCACCAAGCGACCTTCGGGCACCGTTTCCATGCGGGCATTGGGAGTGGCGGGACGCTGATCAGAACCGAGGCGAATTTGAATATTGGGTCCAGAGCGAGCCAAACGCAGGATGCCACCATCCATCAAGGTTGCCTGTTGAATACGTTTGCCATCCAAATAGGTGCCGTTGGTGCCAAGATTGACCACTTCCCATTGCAAGCCATTACGACGGAGTTCTACATGGTGACGCGACACCACCGCGCTATAGAGCACGACGTGATTATCGACTGCTCGGCCAATACGGATGACATTTTCATTCTCAAAGGTCCAGCTTTGGACTGGGGTGGCTTGAACGGGATGGAGTAATGTCAATGTAATCACGTTGTCTAACCGCCTCTTCGTACCTGAATACACTCTAAAGAACTAGGAGATGCGTTCATAGATAAAAGTGACTAAATCTCCCTTGCCTAAGGCAATGCGATCGCCCGATTGCAGGCGGTGACGATTGCCCGGATAAAGGGGAGTATTGTTAATGTAAGTTCCATTAGCACTTCCCACATCTTCAATATAGTGGGCATTCCCCTCAATCCGCAGATCTGCGTGGATACGGGAGACAATTTCTGAGTTGGGAAAGCCAGCCACATCAATATCGGGGGGAATCCGATCATTGGGCTTGCCAATATGAATGACGGGACGCCCTGTGGGAATTTGCAGTTCTGTGCGAGTTTGCACATGAATCAGCTTGGCTTCAATGGTGGCAATCTCAACCGAGAAGACATGGGCCGGTGGTGGGGGCGGCGGGGGTAGCGTTGTCAGGCGGCCTTGATGGGCAACGGCTTCCACGGTTGGTGCAGCACTGGCTGTGTGTTGCATTACCTCTGGCATTGGGGGTGCACTGACGGCAAGGCGACGCAGATTGAAGCCACACTGGCCACAAAAACTAGCGTCTGGTTGAACTGGGGCACCGCAATTTGGACAAGGAGTCATACTGGGCATGGGCGAAAAGCACGCTTCACATTGAACAGCACCAACGGGATTGGGATGGAAACACTCGGAACAGATCATCATAGAAATGATGTCCTATGCCACTGCCGATCCAACCAACCTAAGATTAAGGTACCCATCGTTTCTCTCTACTTCCCAGAGTAAAGCTAAAAAAGCTAGCTGCCTCTATATTTAGGTTAGCTTTTACACCCCAATTCTATACGGGTTCATTGCCAAACTGCTGCTCAGTGAGAATGATTAGAAACGACCACTGACATAATCGCAGGTTAAGGGATGCTGTGGCCTTTGAAAAAGTAAGCGCGTGGGAGCGTACTCAATCAGTTGACCCACTGTCTGTCCCTGAGGATTGGTTTGCAGGGCTAAAAAGGCTGTCCAGTCGGAAATCCGCGCTGCTTGTCGTAGGTGATGGGTTGCCATGATCAGGGTGTAGGTTTGTTTGAGGTGGCACAGACACTCCTCCATGCGGCGGGTCGCAGTAGTATCAAGCCCCCTGCAGGGGTCATCCAGTAACAGAATCTCCGGTTGCAAGGCGATCGCCCGTGCCAGACAAAGGCGTTGTTGCTGCTCTAGGGATAGCTCTAGTGCCGGCTCGCCCAAATGATTCTTCAGAGTTTGCCACAGATTCACCTGTTCCAAGGAAGATTGCACAAGGGCATCGAGATCCCCTTGATAGCCATGCACCCGAGCACCAAAGGCAACATTTTCATAGATTGATGTTGGAAAGAGACTCGGTCTGCTGAAAATCATCGGCATACGACAGCGCAGTTGCAACGCATTCCACTCCTTGAGGGCGTGCTGCCGATAGTGAATTTCGCCAGTCACATGGAGATTTGGAAAAAGTTCAATCAAGCGGTTCAAACAGCTTAACAGTAGGCTCTTGCCAGACCCAGAGGCACCGATCAAGGTCACCAGTTGGCGCGGCTGAATCGTGAGGCTGACATTGCTGAGCAGCGGTTGATTGCGGTAAAACACGCTCAGTTGGCGTACCTCAAGGAGAGTATGTTGGCCAACGGCAAGCGGGTCAACAGCAGTCATCGGCAGGACTTGGGCAGAGGCGTCACTACCACTCTAAACAGTAATGTTGGCCTACAGCTTAGCGTTCCTGAAGCTCCTCAGGGGAGGGACTCGTGGGGGGAACGACTGGTGCTGGTAATGGCTCAGGAAGACTGCGCTGGGCGATACGCTCAAAGCCGTGCAGAATCACATAAAAACAGGGAATAAGAAAGAGGGTGAGCAGTGTTGCCACAGCCAAGCCAGAAAACACAACAATGCCAAGGGGCTGCAAAAATTCTGAGCCTTCACCTAGCCCTAATGCCAAGGGGAACATCCCCACCACCGTTGTAATCGTGGTCATCATAATCGGGCGCAGACGGGCAGGGGCAGCTTTGCGAATGGCTTGGCTACGGCTACAGCCCTCCTGTCGGTAAATCTCATTCGCCAACTCCACCATGATGATGGCATTGTTGACGACAATCCCCACAAGCAAAATGGCACCGACAATGACCGTGGCGCCAATGGCCGTCCGTGTCAGGTACAAGCCCCAAATGCCACCGGCCAAGGCCAAGGGAATGGTAAACATAATCACTAGGGGGTCAAGCAGCGAATTGTACTGTACCGCCATGACCACAAACACGAGAAAGGCCGCCAAACTACCCAAGACCACTAAGGCCTGTTGCAATTGCTGATTGGCTTGAGCCGCCGTACTTGGCATTAGGGACACCCCCGGCGGAAACTCCAGATCGTTGAGAATGTCATTCACTTGGGCAAGGGCAGCACTGAGACTGGCACCTTCAACAAGATTGCCCGCTAGCATAAAGACCTGCTGCTGGTTAATGCGGCGGATTTCACCGGGGGCTTGACTGGGTTCGATGCGAGCGACATCCCCAAGGCGGAGGGGACGGTTATTGGCGGTAAAAAGGGGAATCGTTGTCAGGTCAGCGGGCGTTTGAATGCTTTCACTGTCCAGTTGGACACGAATATCCACTAGGCGATCGCCCCGTTGCAGGCGGGTGGGCACAAACCCCTCCAAGGCGGTTTGAATCGTCTGGCCAAGGTTGAGGGTATTCAGCCCCAGTTCACTGACGCGCTCCCAATCCGGCAGAATTTCAATTTCTGGCTGGCGAGGATCTACATCGGGACGAAAGCGCACCAATGTGGCCTTTTCATCAAGGACTTGGAGGACTTGGCGACCAAAGCGGTTGAGGGTCTGCTCATCACTGCCCCGCAGCATCACATCCACATCGGCACCGCGTACAGGTGAGTTGGTGAGAATAATGCCGCGCACTTGGCCGGGACTCAAGCGCAGCCGCACCCCCACGAGGTTAAGTTGATCAAGGGCTTTTGTTGCTTCTGTAATGTAGCGATCCACATTCACCCCACGCCGTAGAATGATGTTGCTATTAGCTCGCAGCGGATTGGCAATTGTATTCGTGCCAAAGAGGGCACCCCCCGTTGTGGTAAAGACGGCCTCTGTGCCCGGTTGTGCCATCAGCACCTGATCCACTGCCGCCATGACCCGCCGACTGGTGGGCAGGGGGGTTCCCGGTGGAAAAATGGCCATGAGGTTGACTTGACCCGTATTAATGCGCGGCAGCAGTTCTTGGGGAATTTGCTGAGCCAAAAGCCAACTGCCTCCCCCTAGAAGGGCGATCGCCAGCCCCACCACCAGCCAGCGTGCCCGTAGCACCTGCCCCAAGGCCCATTCATAGCGCCCCGTCAGCCAGAGGAACTTTTCATTAAAAAGGCGAATAAACGCGACCTGCCGTAGGCGATTTTGCACCGGCACCCCCAAAAGGCGGGAGGCCAAGGCCGGCACGACCGTGAGTGCCACCAGCAGCGATGCGGCAACCGCAAAACTAATCGTTAGAATCAACTCATTAAAGAGCAGCGCAATCAAGCCCCCCAGCAACAAAAAGGGCAAAATAGCGACCAAGTTAGTGAGGGTAGAGGCCAAAAGCGCTGATTCGATGCCTTGGCTACGCCGTTTTACCTCCTCAAGGTACTGTTCTTGGCTCATGTGGTGGGGGTCAATATCCGCCAAGGTTTCCAACATCACAATGGCGTTATCCACAACGATGCCAACCCCAAGGGCGAGTCCACCCAAGCTAAACACATTGAGGGAGAAGTTAAATAGCCCCATCAGCAACATCGCGGCCATCGTTGACAGGGGAATGGCCAGCAAAATAATCAGGGTTTGCCGCACCGAGCCAAGGAACAGCAGTACCGCGATCGCCGCCAACAGGGTTCCCGTCAGGCCTGCCGTGATCACATTGTTCAGGGAGTTGCGGATATAAACCGACTCATCAAGGACAGGAATGATCTGCGCATCGCGGGGCACGAGATTGGCTGCCTGTAACTCGGCTAAACGGCGCTTGATACCATCAGCCACTTCCACCGTATTGGCTTCCGGCTGCTTAAGAATACTGACTTTGACGGCAGGTTGGCCATTGAGGGTCACAAATACCCGTTGCTCGGCACTGCCATCTATGACTTGCGCTACATCTCGCAGATAGACTCGCTGACCATTGGCACCCGTCAGCATCACCTCCTCAATTTCACCGGCATTGCGAAACCGTCCCACTGTGCGGGTTAAGGGTTCTGCCGTTTGGCCGCGAATGCGTCCCCCTGAGACATCTTGGTTGCGATCGCTCAAAGCAGTTAAAACTTGATTTAGCCCCACCCCCGTGGCCTGCAATCGATCCAGATCCACCAGAATTCGCACTTCTTCGGTTGTCCCCCCAGAGACATCGACTCCCGCCACGCCGGGGACAACACTCAGCTCTCGATCCAAATCTTCGTCAGCAAAGACCCGTAACTCACGGCCACTGAGGGTTGCTGAGGTTAGGGCAAACTCATAGACCGGCAATTGCGACGGATCAAACTTAAAGAGGCGCGGCGACTCAATAATATCGGGCAACCTACTGCGGGCACGATTAAAAGCAGCAGTGGCTTCATTTAAGGCTTGATCGACATCGCCACCGGGTTCAAAAAATAAATCAATACTGACTTGACCTTCACGGGTTTGGGAATAGACCTGCACCACTCCCTCCGTGCGACTCAGGGCTTCCTCAAGGGGCTTGGTCACCTCCTCAACAGCAACACTAGGCACCACCCCCGGAATATCCAGCCGTACCCCAATGCGCGGGTACGTAATCGCCGGCAACAAATCCACTTGCAGCCGCATGAGAATAAAGACCGCCAACACAATGACAGTCAGGGTCAGCATCAGGGTGCCGATGTGGCGGGTCACCGCCAAGCCGCTAAAACTAAACCGTGGGGAGGTCATATCAGTTTAACTGGTGTACAAGTCATCCTTTAGACACCGCTACTCTAACAAATCGTTTCTGAGCTTTCATCCCAGTCAGTGGGGTAAAGTGTCATGCCCAAACCCAGCGATCGCGCCCCCCATGTTTCGCCTTATACAAGGCCTGATCCGCACGAGGAATCGAGTCACTGAGCACCTGTTCACCGGGTCGAAAAAGCGTGCCACCCAAACTAATGGTTGCAGTCAAAAACTGCTGATCCCCTAGTTCAATTGGTTGGCTTCTCACCACAGCGCAAAGTTCCTCGGCAACGGATTTAGCATGGTCTTCATTGGTGGCAAAAAACAACAGCACAAATTCTTCGCCTCCCCAGCGAACCAAAATACTATCTTTACAGGCCTCTATCACCTGCTTTGTCCTTGCCGCCAATGTGCGCAGAACCACATCGCCCTGATCATGCCCATAGGTATCGTTGATGCGCTTAAAGTGATCAATGTCGAAAATCATGACGATTAGCAGCGCGTCCCCTGTCGCTGCTTGGGACTGATAAGCCTCAACCCGACTCAAGAGAAAGCGGCGATTAAACGCCCCAGTCAAGGGATCCAACCAAGCCAAGGCCAAAAGTGCTTGCTCTCGCTGGCGCATATCACTGATGTCAGAAACGATCCACACACGCCCTAGCCGACTGTCGCCTCGCACGGGGTGGGTATCAATGAGGAAGGTTTTCTCGCCCATCAGACACTCCCCCTTTGCACTAAAGTTGGCATCGGCACTCAGCCCTTGAAAAATTCTGGTTAACTCATCGCGGTTATCGCATCTCTGGCGTGCTTGTTTCATGTGCTCGGCAACAATCTGAACCGGATGGCTTCCGGCTGGCAGTTGCAACCATTGACTGGCATAGGCATTAACCATCGCTGTAGAGCCATCCCCCTTGATCAAAACCAAGCCCAGCGGCACGGTGTCGAAAATATCTTGGAATTGCACTTCAAAGATGAAGCTGTTTTGCCGTTGGCGATGATGAGCCAACAGTTGCCGGTAAAGAGCTGCAATGTAGCCTTTTTGTTCTGCGAGTTGGCACAGCAGCCCCTCTACGGGATTCACCAATAGCAACCCTTGCCGCCACTGCTCTGGCTCACCGCAGGGAATATAAACGATTCGCTCAACCTTATCCAAAAGGCAGAAAAAGATAGAAGGCAGTTTTAGAAAAGGCGTGATATCAATGACAGCCTCCTCAACCAAATCTGGCCACGGAGCAATAATTTCGACGTTGGGAAATCGGCTGGTGCTGGTTGTGGTGATAATCTCTGCCCGATTGCCATGTTCATCGACTGTTAAGGCTAAGACAAGCTCAGACTGCGACCAATTAGCAACTAGATGACAAAATGCTGTAATGGCATCGGGAGTAGGGAGAAGTTGGCGGGCGAGGTGTTCGTGCAAACTTTTGAGCATGCCCTAATCAGAATGGATTATATATTTTTTGAGTAAAGAGCCAACGGCCTCAGGATGAGTCATGTGGGGAAGATGGCCTCGCGCGTCGATCCAATCAAGTGTACTATTTGGCAGTTTCCCCTGCAGCCACAGTGCCACAGGTTGGGGAACCACAAAGTCGTCACGATTGAAAATGAGGTGCACGGGTTGAAAGACTTTGCCCACAAACGCCCTTGTATCAGAATCAAAAATGACCTGAAGTGTGCGCAATGCAACACTTGGCTGCAATCGAAAGAGGGTTTTTGAAAAATCAGCTAGCCGGTGATCCTCGGTCAGGCCAAACATCAGGGGAGCAAAACCCGCAGCCCATGTTTGGTAGTTGGTGACCATGGCGTCATAAATGGCCTGTAGGTCTTCGGGGGTGAGGGTACCGGGATAATTCTCATCTTTGAGATAGCAAGGGGAGGGGTTGAGCCAGATATGTCGTCGAAACAAGTCAGGTCTGGCGATCGCGGCAATTGCGCCAATCATGCAACTGACGGAATGACCAACATATATGCAGGATTGGACACCAAGGCTATCTAGTAATTCAATGAGATCGTCAGCATAACCATACAAATGACTGTGTCTTTGCAGGTCGTAGCGGCGCAACGTGTCTTCGTCGGAGCCACAGCCTGCAAGATCATAGCGAATATAGGTGAAGCCCTCAGGGAAGAAAGGCATTAGGTAATCCCAAGCGCTTTTATCGGTACCAAAACCGTGTCCTAGAACAACGGGAACTGTCCCCCACTGGTCAATCTGGACGTATGGCTTGAGAGACTCGGGAAGACCAGCAACTTGATGCGTGATTTGCATAAACGTTTCGCACTACTCAGCCAATTAATTAAGTTTTTTTAATTTTCAGTGGATAAATTGAGTTCGAAACTTGAAGGGCAATACTAGAAAAAACATAGCACCTAGATGATCTTACAAAACTCCATTCACCTGAGAAAGAAATCTTTAACAATTTGCTATTGACCGGCGAACCGTTGCCGCAACCGTCGCAGCGCAGCCCCTGTGCCTTGGGTTGCCGCCTCTTCGAGGACAGCACTCATCAACGCTACTAAGTTAATGTCTGGAAAATAGCGGCTTTTGGATCGAGGGACATAGGTCTGGCCATCGAGAGCATAAATGCTCAAGTCCGTTGACGTAAAAAGCCACACTTCAGGAACACGATAAAGAAGGTAGTCCTCAGCCGCCGTATAGGTGGTGACATCAATTTCAATCACCAAGTCGGGTGGCGGATCGGTTTGCCAATCAATACGGTCTTTGCCGACGGCTGCCGTCCAGTTGTCAATATAGAAGCAATAGTCAGGCTCAATGCCACCCATCTCAGGAATCTCCATGGTGATCGGCGTAAAGGCTTCGTAATTGCGCTCCTCACTATCCAGCAAAATTTTGACAACATCGGCAACGATATTCGCTTCGCGGCCATGACGGGGTAAGGGACTCATGAGCAAAATTTCCCCCCGACGAAACTTGATGCGGGGAATCGAACCATCGCCACGGCTGTTGCGGAGGCAACAGTAATCTTGCCACGTACCGGGCATGCGTAGGACACTGCCGGGGGGAAGAATAATTTTGGCTGGAGAAACAACCGCATACATGGCAAGGTATATCCACAACAGGTCTAGTTCCACTGTGCCACAGCATCAAGGTTGACGCGCTTTGCGGTTGCGAATCGCGCGGACAGTGTTCCCCTTGCACTAGCCTAGAAAAGGCAGAGATTCAGACGAGACAAAGATGCAAGACGGGCGTGTGATTGCCGATTCAATTTCGCCAGCAGGGGTGCGCTTGGTGACGCTGCAACTGACGTACCCGCGTTTTATCCATAGTGAACTGCTCACCCATCGCGTGTTTTCCCGTAATTCCGCTAGTTCGCGAGCGGTGCCTGTGGCCAAAATGATGGAGCAAGTCGAACACAACCCGGTCATTCCTTACCATTGGGGAAAAAACCAGCGGGGGATGCAGGCGCGCCAAGAAAGTGAACATAAGGAGGCTGCCAAGGAAATTTGGCTGAAAACTCGCCTCGCGGTTCTTGAGGGGGCACGCCAACTCCATGAACTAGGCATTCACAAGCAGGTGGTGAACCGCATGCTGGAGCCGTGGCTGTGGATGCAAACGGTGGTGAGTAGCACGGAGTGGGATAATTTTTTGCGCCTGCGCAACCACCCCGATGCCCAGCCCGAAATGCAAGCCTTGGCTAAGCTGATTCAGCATTTGCTGGAAACCCATGAACCGACACCCGTGGCGGTGGGGGATTGGCACCTTCCCTATATCGATCCCAGTGAGCGCGAGCAATATAGCCTTGAGGAGTGTAAGTACATGTCCGTGGCTCGCTGTGCACGGGTGTCCTACTATCTGCGGGATGGCCAACGCAGTGACCCCGCCTCTGATCTGGCGCTTTATCAACGCTTGGCGGGGGCAGAACCGAAGCACCTGTCGCCCCTAGAACACGTGGCAGAATGCATGGGCGATCGCCAGCCCTATGCCAATTTTGTGGGTTGGCGGCAGTTGCGTTACTTTGAGGAGAGAAAATCAGCACATGCCCCCCAATGATCCACGATACACTGAGTAGCAGAAGACACCATTGACTGAGTTGACAAGAGCGAGGAGTGCAGCCATGGACGTTGCTATTAACGTGAAACCCATTCTACTGGCCATTACGCCGGTGTTTATTGTGCTGTGTTTGGTCTTTGGCACCCGCAATGGCTTCTACGACACCGATAACTACCACGGCAACGGTTCTGCTCACTAAAGCTAACCAAGGAGGGTGACTGTTCGTCATTCATGATCGAGTGCCTCAACTATGGGGTGGGTCACGCAGATGAGGGGGTGTGCATTGGCTTAGGAATTGGCACCTATCGGATTTTGCTGGACTGTGGTGTGCCGTCCCTTGATGTTTTGCCCCTTGATGAAATTGAACAGCATCCCTTTGACTTGGTGCTCTGTAGCCATGCCCACGCGGATCATGCCCAGAGTCTATTGGCACTCCATCGCCGTTTTCCCCATATTCCCATCTATGCCAGTGAGGTCACGACCCAGCTTTTGCCCCTCAATTGGCCGGATGAAACGGTTCCCCCTTTCTGTCGTGCTTTGCCTTGGCGATCGCCCGTTGAGTTTGGGGATGGCCTGACCGCCGAACTCTTTCCTGCAGGGCATTTACCGGGGGCTGCTGTTTTTGCCCTCACCTACCAAGACCCCAACCCAGAGCAACCGCCCCTGAGCGTGGTCTATACTGGGGATTTTTTCCTGTCCCATACTCGCTTTACGGAAGGACTACCCCTTGCGGATCTGCGAGGATTGCAGCCGGATGTGCTGATCATTGAGGCCAGCTTGGGCACCGCGCGTCATCCCCACCGCCGTCAACAGGAAAACCAACTGGCAGAACGCATCCGCACGGCGGTTGATCAAGGCTACAATGTCCTACTGCCGCTGCCGCCCCTCGGTACTGCTCAAGAAATTCTCATCCTACTGCGCAGTCATCATCTTTTTACGGGACAGCCGATTCAAATTTGGGTCACGCCAGCGATCGCTCGCGGCTGTGATGCCTACCTCACGGTGTTGCCCCATTTACCCACGGCCATTCAAAATTTTGCCCAACACCAGTCCCTCTTTTGGGATCAGCGGGTCAAACCCCAAGTGCAGCCCTTAAGCGATTTGGCGCAAATTCGAGGCGCAGCCCCCACCATTGTCCTTGTGGAGGAGGATCAAGACCTGCGTCCCTACCTAGCTCAGGGGAAACGGCCTTGGCTGGTACTCTATCCACGTCTGCGCTATGGTCAGCCTTTTCGGGGCGGTGATCCTACCTTAGCCAGCTTGCCCAATGTAGAGGTGGATACGTTTTTACTTTCCCTCCATGCCGATGGCCCTGCAACGACGCAACTGATTCACAATATTCGCCCGCAGCATGTGGTGCTTATCCACGGCGACCCCAACTACCTTGCCGATTTAGCCAGCCTGAATGAATTGAGCAACCGCTACCATCTGCACACCCCCACCAGTGGCTCAACGATTCAATTTCCCATTGGCCAACTGACGCTTTCGACGCCGAGTTCGTTGGTGCAACTGGCCTATGAGGGGGAGGTGAGTGAGTGGAACGATGAAGCGATGATTCGCCTACCCGCTTCTATTACCACAGATCCACGCTGGCGACGGTTGGCGGATACGGGCTTTGTCCTTGCCTCATGGCAGGGGGAGCAGTTGCTGATTCGCGGCATGACCCCCAAGGAAGTGCTGGGTGGAACATCGACCCCGATCGCCCCCGATCAGGAGAGCTGTTTTAATTGCCAGTTTTATCGCGGTCAGCGCTGCTGGAACGAGGCTTCTGCGCTCTACAACTTCAAAGTGGCACCAGAGGGCTATTGTCCAGCCTTTGAGCGGGCAGAAACACAGCCGGAACCCGAAAGCTAGGCCCCTTGGAGCTGTCGCCGCAGGGTGACCGTCGGACTTTCCGCGCCTGTTTTGGGGTCAATGGCGATCGCCATCAGGGCAATGGAACGCACACTCGCGGGCACGTCAATGTGAAGCACGGTTTGCCAGTAGTCCCCATAGCGATAAAAATCAAACTCCACGAGCCAGCGGGGGCCAGCAATTAACTCTCCTGTTTCGCCATTGGTGATCCACACCTTCACAGAGCAACCCCGTTGTGTTGCCGGCAAATTCACCTTGAGGTGCAGCGGCGATACCAGTGGCTCCGGTGACAGCAGGAGCTGGGGGGGGGTCAATAGATAGGGACTCTTAGGATTCGTGGATACTGGCGGTGTGGGTTCAACGGGGGGCGCTAATTCCGCTAACTGTTGCAATCGCGACCAAAATCGCTCTTGGCGATCAATGGGCAAATCCCGAGGTGGCGGCACGGTAACGGCAGATAGGGGCTGGCAAAAGCTAGGCAAATCCACGACAACAGGGGCTTTTACAGGCTTCAGTTGGGGCGGTAGGGAAAAGCCGCTCACTGGCACAGGTTCGAGAGTCTTATCCCCTAAGATGGGCAACTGCGGGCCAGTGGGTGTTTCGCTCTTAGGTGGGGCGGGTTGGCGGGGCGCAGAAACGGCAGGCATCTCCGGTGCCGGTAACACCGTGACCATAAAGGCTTGCACTTGGCGAAGATCGCTGTGCTCTAGGGGTTGGTTGGGCAGGAGGCGGGCTTCCCCCACCATGACTGGATAATCGGCCAAGGGGGTGAGTGTACAGTGAAACCCCCATTTCCCCTCGCGGGCGATCGCGGGCACTGAGTGCTCCTGCACCACATCGCGGGTGACGGGATTGCGCAAACGAATCACCACCGTACCGGGAACGGCAACTGTGCCCTCTAAAACCAGCGTTTCATCGGCAAAGATCGTATAGGCACTTTGGGGCAGCTCAATGAGCGTCGTGGGCAGCTCAGCAGGGGAGGGTGCTTGCGGCTTAGGGGGGTCGGCAGCTTTCACCGGCTGCTCTGGAACCGCAGGCAAGGTTTCTGGTGCCAGCAAATCCCACTCTTCGCTTTGGGCAAGGACATCAAGGGCGATCGCAAACACCTCTGCATCCAGCACCCCCTCTTGGGCCACACGGCATTGAAATTCCCAACGCCCCGCCTGCAAATACGTAAAGGGCAGAATACCCATGAGTCCTGTGGAGCTGCTGCGGTGGGTGCGGCGTTGGTAGCGCTGCTTGGGCACCCCCTGATCATCGTAAAGATGGGTAATTTGCACTTCCACCGAGGTTTCGGCAACCGGACAGCGCGCCATCAAGCGGTAACTGCCCTCCAAAACTTCCGCCGAGGGTGGTTCTAGGGGCAACCAAGCACGATCGCCCTCCTTTTGCAGTAAAAACTCCCATCCGCCCATAGCTCATTTTCACTCTCCCACTGCTTAGGATATTGCACAGAAAAGGCCACATTATGCAATCTCAGATGCAAAGTTAAGCCGATGGAAAGGCCACTTGCACCAATGAAACATCATCACTGCCAAAGGCATCGGGCGCTGCATGGCTCTGCACTTGGGCAATCAACTGGGGCAGCGCCGGCACAGGGTCTTGGGTGTGGGCAGCAATGAGCAACTCCCTAAAGGCTTCGAGACCCCAAACCCGATTGTCGGTTGTTTCAAACTCATAGATGCCGTCACTAAAGAGGTAGAGAACTGCCGAAGGGGGGACTTCAATCGTGGCTTGGCTAAAGGCCATGTCAGCAAACATGCCAATGGGAATGCCCGGTGTCTTGAGGAGAGTCGCTCGCCAGCCATCAGCCTCAGGGGTGAGGAGCAGTGCCGGCGGGTGTCCACCACTGGCATAGGTCAACTGCCGTGTTTGGCGATCGTACACGCCGTACCAAATCGTGAAATACTTCTCGTGCTGATCCGTCATTTGAAAGCCATTGTTGAGGGCTTCGAGGACTTGGGCAGGGTGCCGATAGTCAAATGTGCCGCTCGTTTGCTCTCGCGTGGTGCTGCGCAGGAGGTTCAAGACGGAGACCGAAGGCAGAGCCGCCCCCAAGCCATGGCCTGAAACATCGAGAATGTAAAGCACTAAATAGCGATCGCCCACCCCAAAAAAGTCAAAGCAATCGCCGCCCAACTGACTCGACGGCAAAAAGTAGTAGTTAATTTTGCAGGGGGCTTCTTGGGGAGCCGGTAGGAGCGATCGCACATAATCCGCAGCCTCGTGCAGTTCCGCCTCTAGGAGTTGTTTCTGCTTGAGCAGATCTTGGTTAAGTTGATAAAGGCGCAGACCCGCCTGAATCCGTGCCCGCAGTTCATTGGGGTCAATGGGCTTGGATAAGAATTCATCCGCACCAGCATCTAAGCCCTGAATGCGATCCTCCAGTTCCCCCTTGGCGGTCAGCAGCACAAAAAAACTGCGGGAGAGTTCCTGATCCTGCTTGATTTGACGGCACACCTCTAGGCCGTCCAGTTCGGGCATCATCCAGTCGCAGATGATCAGGGCGGGTTTCTCAGCGGTGGCGATCGCGATTCCCTCGCGGCCATGGCTAGCAACCGAGACCTGGTAGCCCAGATCCTTTAGGGTTTTGCGCAGCAGCAGTCGGCTAGTAGGGTCATCATCAATGACGAGAATTCGATAGGGCTGGCGATCGCCGCTCATAGCTTCAGCCTGCAAAATCTCCCCCTAGTGTATCCCAAGGCTCTTGGCTATTTTGGGGTTTGCCTCGGATCAAGGGCATCCCGCAGGCCATCGCCAACAATGTTGAAACACAGCACCGTCAGTACAATCAGTGTGGCGGGTGCCCAGACTAACCATGGCTGCAACACTAAGATTGAGGCATTCGTTGCCAACGAGAGCATATTGCCCCAAGAGGGATCCGGCTGCTGAATTCCTAGACCAATGAGACTGAGTACCGATTCCGCCACAATAAAGCTGGGAATCGAGAGCGTTGCGGCAATCATCACGTAGGTTGCTGTCTGGGGAATAATGTGCCGCACAATAATATAGAGCGATCGCCCCCCCATTACCTGCGCCGCTTGGACAAAGGCCATTTCTTTGATCCCCAGCACCTGACCGCGAATCACCCGTGCTAGCCCCGCCCAACTCACAAAGGATGTGATTACGGTAATTAGCAAAAATCGCTCACCACTACTGAGTCCCGTGGGGAGTACTGCCGCCAAAGCCACCAGCAGATAGATGGTCGGCAGCGTCATCAGCACCTCAACGCCCCGCATCAAAACGGCATCGAGCCAGCCGCCAAAGTAGCCAGAAATTGCCCCCACCAGAATGCCAATCGGGAAGGCGATCGCCACCCCCACTAGGCCAATACTGAGGCTAATGCGGGCACCAAAGAGCAGCCGACTGAACTGATCGCGTCCTTGGTCATCCGTGCCCAACAGATTCAGATAGCCCTTACCCACCGTGCCAAAGAGATGGCGATCGCTGGGGAACCCGGCAAAGATCGTACGTGGTTCAATTTGTGGATTGGTGAGACTCCAGCGAGTCGGTAGGGGCAGGGTAATTTCCAAGAAGCGATAGGGGCTGCCCTTGACAAAGAGGCGAATCGGCGACGGTTCCTGCCAGTCTACAATCAGAGGACGTTCCCCTGTTTCCAAGTTCACAGGCCCCAAGCGGGTGGGATAGACATGGGGGCCAAGCCACTGACCGTTGGGGGTGCGCCAGTAAATGCGGGTAGGGGGCAGCAGCGCACCCTCCACTTGAAAGGTATAGGGACTGTAGGGAGCAATAAAATCCGCGGCGATCGCCAGCAGGTACAACGTCAGCAACACCCCCAAACTGACCATCACTAAGGGGTTGCGCCGCAACGCTTGCCAAGGGGTCATTCGTCACTCATCCGCTAGGGTACAGCCACTATACAGCCTTTTTGCTATCCTAGGGCTGCTCTGACAGACTCAATGCCGACATGTCTTCCCTCTTTTTAGAGAGGCATGATGCTATAGATAAATTTGACTCAAAAATCAATAAGTGATAAATAAAACTTAACAAACTAACATCAAATTCCTTTTCTTGTTAAATAGATTCGGTATCACTATATGATTATACTGATTGCTTCAAACTAACATATTGTTAAAAAAATACTTTGTGTTTCAAATAAAGTGGTAACTTGATTAAATCTAATGATTTCTAGTCAGATCATTCTCGCAGGCTCCCTTTTTCTCTCTAGTGCGGGTACCTGTTGATTAAAGAACAATTGAGTTGCTTTATTCATTTGAATAGTGTTCTGACAGAGGAAATATAGAGCGAATGGAAAAACCAAAGCCCCTAACTGGTAAAGCGCTCTTGCAGCGATTAAGTGAACTGGGTTCTGCATCCCGTAAAGAAGCCGCAAAGCTCTGTGGCTACTATCGCGTCACAAAATCTGGTGAGGTGCGTGTTAACTTAGGGAAATTTTACGAAGCGGTACTCGCTGCCGGCGGACTAGAAGTCCAGTCATCAGAAAAAGACGTCAATGGTCAATCAGGACGGGGGCGATCGCCCTCCTATCGAGTGAAGGTGCACCAAAATGGCCAGATTGTCATTGGTGCTGCCTATACCAAAGCCATGAACCTAAAGCCGGGGGATACCTTCAAAATTAAGCGGGGGTATAAACATATTCATCTCTATCTCATCGATCCAGAAGAAGTGGATGGTGCCCCCACAGAGTAATCAATGGTTTGCCCTAATGATTGGCAATAGTCGGCAGCACTGGGCTCTCTTTACGGGTGAACACCTCAGCCGCACTTGGCACCTCACCCCTGAGGAATTTGCCTTTAATCCTGCCCAAAACTATCCCAACCTCCCCTGCTGGGGTGCGAGTGTTGGTGCTGTGTCCTTGCACCAAGTCTATCCGACGGCGATCGCCCTCACCCTCGAGGATATTCCCATTCCTCGGATGTACCCCACCCTAGGGATTGACCGTGCCCTTGCCCTCTGGGGAGCGCTTCAGGTTTATGGGGCACCAGTGTGTGTGGTGGATGCGGGAACTGCATTAACGCTGACCCTAGCCAACGATCGCGCTGAATTTGCGGGCGGTGTGATTCTCCCGGGTGTTGGGTTAATGGCACGAGCACTGGCGGACTATACGGCGGCGTTACCCTATGTGACGCTTCCCCCCGAACCACCCCCCCGTTGGGGAACCACTACTACCACAGCAATTGAAAGCGGTCTTTACTACGGTACTGCCGCCATGTTGCACGCCTATCTGGGCGCCTTTTTTCAGGCGTTTCCCCAAGGTACGGTGATTGTGACCGGGGGCGATCGCCCCTTTCTCAGTGAACTGTTAAAGACATTTTTAGATGCCGATCGCTGGCATGAAGATGATCATCTGGTTTTTTGGGGGATCCGCGCCCTCCGCAACCCAACCGTTAAGATAGAAATGCACCCAATGAACAGGATTGACGACTTCCGCTAATGGAGCGACGGGATGACTTTACGGATTTAGCCTTGGGACTGGTTTCAGCCCAGAGCTTTCCGGCGATAGTGGGCATTGCCGATCACATGCTCAAATCCGCCGATGTCCTCCTAGTGGGCTATGAAAAAATTGGCAGTGGCCACTGTACCGCAATCGTGCGCGGGCGAATTGCCGATGTGCGTCTAGCTGTGGAAGAGGGCGCTGAGCGGGCACAGCAGTTTGGTCAAGAACTCAGTACGTTAGTCATTCCCCGGCCTGACCCCAACCTAGAGAAAATTCTTCCGATTGGCAGTCTCCTCGCCCAGATTGCCTCTAAAAGTCGCGGCCATCGCCTCAGTAGCCACGCGGTTGGCCTATTGGAAACGCGAGGATTTCCAGCCATGGTGGGGGCAGCGGATGCCATGCTCAAGGCGGCAGATGTGATCCTAACGGCCTACGAAACCATTGGCGCCGGTCTATGTACGGCCATTATTCGCGGCACGGCCTCCAATACCGCGATCGCCCTTGAGGCCGGGATGGCAGAAGCCGATCGCATTGGTGAACTCCATGCAGTGATGTTGGTACCTCGTCCCCTTGAGGATTTGGATCAATCGTTGCCCTTGGCACCCGCCCTACAACGGGAACTGCAACCCCTGCGCCTACCCCTCACCCTCAAGCAAAAAGAAACCGAACCCCTTGCCCTTCAAGGTGCGGCTCAAGAGAGTGTGGCCGTGGAAGCGCCTGCCGAAACGGTGCCCGTCGAACCCTCTGCCAATCCCTGACCGGCAATCCAGCCCGTTGTCCACGCACTTTGCAGGTTAAAGCCCCCCGTCACGCCATCAATATCGAGAACTTCGCCCGCAAAGAATAGCCCCTCACAGCAGCGGCTGGCCATGGTTCTAAAGTCCACTTCCTTGAGAGCCACCCCACCACAGGTGACAAACTCCTCTTTGAAGGCGCCCTTGCCAGCGATCGCGAAGGTACCTCGGTGCAAGGCCTCCGCCAGTGCCAGCAGTTGTTTTTTACTGAGGTGTGCCCAAGTTTGCTCAGCCGGAATCCCCACGCTGGTTGTCCAGTAGCTCCAGAGGCGGCGCGGCAGCGGAAAGGGACAATGGCTAGCGATCGCTCGCTTCGGGGTATGGCTACGACAGGCTGCCAACTCCCCTTGAATCTGCGGCAGTGACAGATGGGGGAGCCAATTCACCACCAAGGTGCCGCGATAGTTCTGCGCCGCTAAGGCACGTGCCCCCCATGCCGAGAGTTTCAAGACCACAGGGCCACTCAAGCCCCAATGGGTAACGAGAATAGCACCGGTTTGGGTTAAGGGCGGCTGCTGCAACAGTTTGAGGGTTGCTTCCACGGGTTCGACACTGAGGCCTGAGCGCTCTTGCAAGAGCGGGTCATCAATGTGAAACGTAAACAGCGAAGGGACGGGGGGAATAATGGTGTGTCCCAATTGTGCCGCCAAGCGATAGCCTTGGGAACTACTGCCGGTGGCCAGAAGGACGCGATCGCCCACAAGGGGTTGAGGCTGCTGAGCAACCGTGACTTGAAACTCATTGCCGACTTTCACCATCTCCTTCACCGCTGCGCGGGTACGGAGGCGAATGCCCAGAGCCGTTGCTTCTTGCACCAGACAGTCAATAATGGTTCCTGAGTCATCACTGACGGGAAAGACTCGCCCATCGGCTTCGGTTTTCAACTTCACCCCCCGCGCCTCAAACCAAGCGATCGTGTCTTGGGGTTGGAAGCGACTAAAGGCACCCCGCAAGGCCTTGCCACCACGGGGATAGTGCTGCACCAATAGCGCTGGATCAAAACAGTGGTGGGTGACATTGCAGCGACCACCACCAGAGATGCGGACTTTGCTCAGCAGCGTTGCCCCAGCTTCTAAAATCGTGACGAGATTGCGAGAATTAGCCGTCGCACAGGCGATCGCTCCAAAAAATCCAGCGGCACCACCGCCGATGACCAAAATGCGCTGACCTGCCATCAAGATTCCAAAGGATGAGTACTTTCGCCTTTGCCGTTGCGATCGCGCGCCAAATGCAGCTGTTGATGCAGCCGACCCACGGCAATCCCCTCTGTGGCCATCAGGTTGAGCACCCGCCGCCGAAACTCCCGCCCCACGACCCATTGTTGTCCCGGTTGGGTCCTAATCCAAATGCGCACGAGTAAGCCACTGGCGGTAATCTGATCAATTCCTAGAACTTCTGGCCGCTCCAGCATCTTCAGGTGCCACTCCGGTTCTTCGTAAAAGTGGATACTCAAGTCATTCAGCAACGACAACAGGCGATCGGGATTGGTTTCAATATCCACCCACAGTTCGAGATTAACCCGTGACCAAGTGCGGGTCAGGTTGGCTACCTTGGTAATCGTACTATTGGGAATTGTAATCAGCTGACCCTCGGCATTGCGCAACTGCGTAATGCGCAAATTGAGATTTTCCACTAAGCCGGAGTAGGGTTCAATTTCCACCACATCGCCAATGCCGTACTGATCCTCCCAGACAATGAGCAGACCATTGATAATGTCCTTCACCAAGTTCTGTGACCCTAGGGAAATGGCCAAGGCTAAAAAGCCCCCCACAGCGAGAATGGAGGAAACAGGTACCCCTAAGGAACCCAAGATAACCACTAGTCGAATCAAATAAATGACAACGGTCTTAAAGCCGCGCATCACTTCCACAGTGGTACTAATCCGCAGGGTTTTACGCTGGGTATCAGCAAACTTGAGCAGATTATTTTGCTCCCAGAAAACACGAATGCGATCAAAGGCCAAGTCAGCAAATTGATTCAGCAGCCCCGTGCCAAACCAGACCACCATCCACAGAATCGGCAAGCCATAGACTTGGGAACTCAGCCAGCGGGTCATGGGGAAGAGGCGTAGAATTGCCGCTAGGCCGAGTAGCCACAAAGCCACTTGTCCCCACAACAGTAGATACCGAACGAGACTAATGAGCTTGATGCGCTGCTTGAGAAAAAAGTGGTGCCGCAGATGGGGCAGAAGCGGCAAAACCCACTCTGGTTCCGTCGTTTGAGTGGTCACTGTGTCCAGTTGCCCTTGTAGATGCTTGCGTTGGCGGATCAAGAAGCGTTGCACAATTAAAATGACGAAACTACCTGCCCCCACCTTGATAAAGATCAAGACAGCCTCCTGAATTTGCGACATCAGGGCTGTGTCGGTGCGTTCCTGAATCGCTCGGTTCATCTGCTGTTGCAAAATGTCTCGCCACTGCTGGGCAAGGGTTTCAGGGGGCAGTTGATGGTAGTCGCTGTCGGCCTCTGTCACCGTCAGGAGGCGAGTGGTGCGTTCCGCTTGGCCAATGCGGGCACTGATCACCAACACATTATTGAGGCGAGCCACACCAATGTTTACAAGTTCGGGCGATCGCCGTCGCTGGCGGATAGCACTATGGAGGACGCGCCGTAGATTTGACTCAATGAGTTCAGCGCGCACTTCAACGGGAATGGCCTCACTGGGATGAGTGCGATCGCGCACCGTCGGCGCAGCAATTGTAAAGAGTGTATTGCCATCAAAGCGGACATCGGCAATTTCCAGTTCGCCAATGCGGGTAACACCGGGAGGTGGGGGGGTGACTGCGGTTTGACTGATGCCGGGTACGGCGAGCTGAGCCACACTTGGCCAAGGAGAGAGAATGGCTAGCAAGAAGGTCACAAGGGCGATCGCTCCCCACCGCCATAATCGCTGATACCCGTTGATCATTCGCACGTACTGATATTCTGCACGGCAACACGAACTAGGACTATCCTCTCACCTTTTGAAGGCTGAACTCAGTTCACGGTTCCCTAGGGGCAGTCGACCCTAGCTTGCAGCACCTGCTCCCTTGCCACATCGCGGATTAACGAGAGACGCGAGGAAATGTAGCGTTCCAGATGATAGCGCTGGTTATGCTCTAAAGGATAAACGTCACTAAACTGCGTCACCAGCCACCCCTGTAGGGCGTGATCATCCATACTCAACAATCGTCCCACCTGTACTTGCTCAACAAAGTGCCAGAACTGCCGGAGGAGAGAGGGGGTCATACTTGCCCTCCTTTTAAGGTTTTCTTTAGATTTTACCTATCTACTACCATACGTTGCCCCTCGGAAATTGGGGCGCAATCTGCTGAAGCTGCAACTAAAGTTAGGGAATCCACATGAAGTCCTGCAAACTTCTGTTGCGATTTCTAAAGTGCAGCCCTCCTGCAAACCTGTGATTCTTTGGGGATGCTCCGCTAACGGTAGGGCGGTGAACCGCTAAAATAGTAAGGCTTTACCAACATACTCACAAATCATTGGGGTCTATGCGCACACACTACTGTGGCGATGTTCGGCTAACGGATGTCGGAACAACCGTCACCCTCTACGGTTGGGTGGATCGGCGGCGTGATCATGGCGGCGTGATCTTTATTGATTTGCGCGATCGCTCCGGCATTGTCCAAATTGTCAGTGATCCCCAGCGCACTCCCGACTCCTATGCTCAAGCCGATCGCCTGCGCAGTGAGTATGTGGTGAAAATTGTTGGCCGTGTCAGCAAGCGCCCTGCGGATTCGGTGAACCCAAAATTGGCCACGGGGGACATTGAGATCTACGCCGATCACATTGATGTCCTCAATACGGTGCGCCAGCAACTGCCCTTTGCCATCTCCAGCACCGAGAATGAGCCAGTGCGGGAAGAGGTGCGGCTGCGCTACCGCTATCTTGATCTACGGCGGGAACGGATGGCACGGAATTTGCAGTTACGCCATCGCGTTGTCCAAGCCATGCGGCGCTTCCTCGAGGATGAGGCGGGCTTTATTGAGGTGGAAACTCCTATTCTCACCCGCTCGACCCCAGAGGGGGCTCGCGATTATCTAGTGCCCAGTCGCGTGAATCCGGGAGAATGGTTTGCCCTCCCTCAATCGCCGCAATTGTTCAAGCAGTTGTTGATGGTGGCGGGGTGCGATCGCTATTACCAGATTGCTCGCTGCTTTCGCGATGAGGACTTAAGGGCCGATCGCCAGCCAGAATTTACGCAACTGGACATGGAAATGAGCTTCATGGATCAGGATGAAATTATTGATCTCAACGAAGCACTCATCTGCCACATTTTCAAAACCGTGAAGGGCATTGATCTGCCGCGCCCCTTTCCCCGCCTGAGTTACCAAGAGGCCATGGATCGCTATGGCACCGATAAGCCCGATACCCGCTATGGCCTTGAACTGGTGGATGTCTCCGATATTCTGAAAGACTCTGGTTTCAAAGTTTTTAGTGGCGCGATCGCCCAAGGGGGCGTGGTGAAAATTTTGCCGATTCCCAATGGTAACGACCGCATCTCGAACGTGCGCATTAAACCCGGCGGCGATCTCTTCCAAGAGGCCACCACTGCCGGCGCCAAGGGGCTGGCTTATATCCGCGTTCGCGACAACGGCGAGATTGACACCATTGGTGCCATCAAGGATAACCTCTCCCCAGAGCAGAAAGCCACGCTCTTAGAGCGCACGGGTGCCGAGCCGGGGCATCTCCTCCTGTTTGGGGCAGGGGATACGGCAACGGTGAATAAAACCCTTGATCGCCTGCGCCAGACCATTGCCCGTGAATTTGACCTCATTGATCCGACGGCAACCCATCTGCTGTGGGTGGTGGATTTCCCCATGTTTGAGTGGAATGCCGAAGAAAAGCGCCTTGAGGCCTTGCACCATCCCTTTACGGCACCCCATCCCGCCGACCTTGAGGATCTCAAAACTGCCCGTGCCCAAGCCTACGATCTGATCTTCAATGGCTACGAAGTGGGCGGCGGCAGTCTGCGTATTTATCAACCGGAATTGCAGCGGCAAGTTTTTGAAACCATCGGCCTTGATGAGACGGCTGCCCAAGAAAAATTTGGCTTCCTTCTCGAGGCCTTTGAATTTGGTACCCCTCCCCACGGGGGTATTGCCTATGGCCTAGATCGCTTAGTCATGCTCCTTGCCGGCGAAGACTCCATTCGCGACACCATTGCTTTCCCGAAAACCCAACAGGCGCGTTGCCTTCTTACCGGTGCCCCCAGCAGTGTTGAGCCACAGCAACTCAAGGAACTCCATGTGGCTTCCGCCAAGCCCGCAAAAACCACTGCTAAAACCCAAGTCTAGGCACGTAGGTCTGTTGGCCGATTCCACACCCCCTCTAGCAGCCATTCGCCGTTGACATCCCGCACCCGCTCAGTGCTCATCATATAAGCCCATGCTGTGCCCAAAGGTTGATGATTCAAGTCATACACTGGCACCTCTTGGCGATGGTAGGCATTTACTTCGGGAGCCAAGTTGGGATGGTAGCCTTCAAAGGCATCCAGCCGCGCCAATACGCTGGGAGGTGGATCATGAAAGATCAGTAACTCCCCCTGCACCCAACCTTCCTCAGCCGTCAGACCGGGATACCCCATCGGTAGGTGATAAAGGCGACCTCTCACCAGCGCTGATTGATGGGCACTCAGCCAAGGCCGACAGAGGATTTCATGGGGTTGATAGCCGGGTTTAAGGGTGCCATAGACAAAAAGGCGCAATAGGGTCATGTTGAAAATCAATTAGGTTCATGCCATCAAGGGCTTAGTTTAGCGACTTTCACATAGCTTTGTCCTCATCAATTCCAGACTGCCATCGGCGATAAACTGCACAGCGATCGCCAGAATCAGGAATCCGAGAATACGGGTTAATGCACCGACACCCGTTTTGCCCCACTTTTGCATCACAGATTCACCTAACAAAAGACAAAGATAAACTACGCCACTAAACAATCCAATTCCCAATAGACAACCGAGGTACTCTTCCCAAATTTGGCAGCGTGTTGATAACGTCATCGTCACCCCGATCGCCCCTGGGCCACTAATCAACGGAACCGCCATGGGTGTCAATGCAATATCGTCTTTATCAATGGCTTCGGCGTGCTCCTGAAGCGTTAAGCGCTGATGCGAAGTGACCATTTGCCAAGCGGTGTGAGCGACAATTAAGCCCCCAGCAATGCGCACCACTGCTAAGGAAATCCCAAAAAAGCCAAGGATAAACTTACCCACGAGAAAGAAGGTGACTAAAACCGCAAAAACGTTCACGGCCGTTTCTTTGGCTTTCTGCCGACGGTATTTGAGGGGATGTCTAGCTGTTAGGGCACAAAAGACAGGCACTGCACCAATGGGGTCTGCAATTGGAAACAATGCAGCCAAGGTTCCCACCAGAAAGGAGACGGTTGGATGTAGCATTGCCGAAGAGTTGCTGCCCTACAAGTTAAGTATTTAAGACCGCAAGGATTTTTTGACTAATCGAGCGCAGTTGCTGTTGGAGGTCTTCGCTGGGCAGATTGTTACCACTGAATACGCCAGCACCAATACTACTGAACCGCCACTGCTCACTCATATAGCTAAACCCCACGATGTCTAGACCAATGGCACGGCGCTGGGGAGAGTCTGGATCGCAATAGAGGCGAATTTGCAGAAGCAAACTGCGGGCTTGCCAGCGGCGACTCCAGCCCGGTAGGTGAAAACCAATGTCAATTGAATCGGGATCCACTAGGTTGCGGGTATGGGGGTCATCGGCCCAAGGGTGCAGGTCTGCCCGCAGATCCGCATTGCACTGCTTAAAGAGGTGGACGATCGCCCCCAATTTGCTGGCCATCTGCACGGTCACTGCCTGCTCTGCTGCATTCACCGTCATTCTCTCCGCAACACCTTTGTTCCCAAGGTTAGCGAGGGGAAACCGCTTGATCAACTCTAGGGGTTGGCAGCGGTGCCAAAGGACGCTCAAGGCGGGGTTGCCCCACGGAGTAGCTCAGGGCATAGCTTTGCACCAAGAGCCAAAACCAAAGTTGCGGTGCCATGGGTTCTAGCCACGGTTGACAACGACGCACCAAGGGGGGCAGCCAAAAGCCAAAGAGGGCATGGTACAGGGCATCCAAGCTAAAACTGAGGTAGCTTTGCAGCCAGCGCAGCAGATCCCAAGGCCCCACCATTTCGTAGATCCACCAAAGGAGGCCGGGGTTTTGCCAAGCAGCTCGCAGTGCCATACGGTTAAAGGGGAGCCAACCCGCACGGTCTTTGATAAAGCGATCGGCCAATTCGGGGGATTCCTGGGCGAGGATGCCAAAAAAGGTGTTCAACGTGGCATTGACGCGCTCTGGGGGCAGGGGGCGATCGCTGGGCACCATCATTCCCCGTGAAAAGAGCCATGTCACCGCTGTATTGCTCTGATAAGCGCGAATTTGGTTGAGGAATTGCTTTTGCACAAGGTCATGACGCAGGGCGGTGTCCAGTAGATCCGTCAAGCGGGGCAGGTTGCGCACCAGGGAGCCAAAACCAGTAAACACCAAGGGAGACTGGAGTGAGGCGGCATCGCCAATGGCCAAGACGCGATCAAAGGCCACGGCGCGATCGCCCCGGTGGTGGCTAAAGTAGCCGGGGATGTAACCAAAGGTGGGTTTGACCCAAGTGAGTTGATCGAGATCGCAGCGGCGGTACTCCGGCAGGATGGTAAAAAAGTCCTCGTACAGTTCCAGCAAAGAGCCGGGAAACTCTGGCTGGATGTGGTGGTAGTGAAAGAGATAAATGGTGCGCTCTTCCCCCGCTCCCGGAAACAGTTCCCAAATGAGTTGCCGTCCCCGCGAAATATCGCCGTGGCTAAAGAGCACATCGCCATAGTTGCCATCCCAAACCTCTGGGACAATGCCCTTGACGATCGCCCCCACCGTCGGACAGACGCTATCATAGGCACGACCGCCGTTCAGTTGACGGGCAATGGGGGAGGCGGTGCCCATCGCATCAATGAGGACACGGGCGATCGCCTGTCGCTGTTCTTGGGTTTGGCGGTGCTGGGTTTGCAGAACCACACCATTGGGATGAATCGTGGCTGTCTCAAATTCTGTCCAATCCCAAATCTCACCCCCCGCTTGGCGCAGTTTCTCACCGCACAGATGCAGGAATTTGGCCGAGTCAAGGGCAATATTGAGAACCGTCGGGGTGTGCAGTACGGGTGCCCGACAATGGGGAGGACTAGTGGCATCAAAGAACTTGTTAAAGCCATCGCGGTACTCGCGGGCAATCAGGCTCTCAAACTCCGCAGTCGTAAACAAGCCCAAATCAATCAGACTCTGAAATTCCATGCGGGAGATATTCCACTCCCGATTCATGCGGCCAAAGGGCAACCGCTCGATCACCAGAACCCGATAGCCCAACCGCGCCATCACCGCTGCGTGGATCACCCCCAAGGCACCCCCCACATAAACTAGGTCATAGCGAGGGGGATCACAGGGTGTCGTTGCAGTGTGCAAAACAGGAACCGGGGGCGTGGGCTGTTGTACCCCTTGGCGCCAGCGTTGCTCCCACCAATAAACCCGCTCTAAATCCGCCTCACCTTGGGGCATGTGTTGGAAGTATTTCACGGTCAGCGGATAGCGATCGGCCAAAGCTTCAAAAATTGTCTTGCCAGCCGGCCAAGGGGGAAGCGCCTCAGGTTGCAGTGGAAAGGCCAAACGCAAATGCTGTTGAAGGTGTTGGAGACAGGCACGCTCCTGAGGGAAAGGCCGCTCTCCCCAGCGCATCACCTTGAGGTATGTGGTTCGCTGCAAGCTCCACAGGAAAATGGCCAGTTCCGTGGGCGCCTCAGGAACCTGCCAGCAACCCCCGGTCGGTTTTGGCGCAATGGTGCCAATGCGCGGCTCAAAGGTGTGGTGCAGCCAGTGAATCACCGCTGCGGTATCGGGAGTGGGCACCTCAAGGTATAACAGTTCTTGCATTTTGTTTCAAAAGTCCGCTAAGGAGCTTGACAACGGCACGATTTGGCGTAAACTTCACTGTACTAAACAGTTTAAGAGAGTTTACGGTTTCTCAGAATTACCCTGTTGCCCTATGCATTATCCCATTCCAAGGAGTCTCGAAGAAATAGCAGCCCTCAGCCAGCAGCCTGTCAGTGAAGAGGTGGTGGCGGCAGCGATCGCCGGCGTGATTACGATTTGCCGTGCCGAAGGCCACAGTTTGGCACAGGTGCAGGAATGGGTACTCGCCGAGGATGATCTGCTAGATCGCAAAACCCGCCAATGGCTCAGTGAAGCGGTGGCAATGGCTTGGTCAAGTGTCGAGGCAGGGGCAGTGACGACTGGCCGTGAGGGCGATCGCTAGGGCATCGGCAGCGTCATCGGGCTTGGGCAGCGTGCTGAGATTGAGTTCCCGTTGCACCGCCTGTTGAACGTCTATTTTCGCGGCCTTGCCATAGCCGGTGAGGGCTTGCTTCACTTGGGGAGGGGTGAATTCCATTAGGGGACAGTGCAGTTGACTCAGGACTAAAAGAATCACGCCCCGCGCTTGAGCAACCACAATCGTATGGCTCATTTTGTAGAAAAAGAGGCGCTCCAAAGCCACTAAATCTGGTTGGAGGGCAGGAATTAACGTGTGCAGATCGCTGTAGAGACTCTGGAGGCGATCGCCCGTGGGCATATCCGCAGGAGTGGTAATCACACCAAAATCACACACTTGGCAGGTGTTGTTCTGCACCTCAATACAGCCATAGCCAAGGGTAGCAAGGCCGGGGTCTAGGCCAAGAATGCGCACACGTTCTAGTTCACGGTGCCGGTCAACAGATCCAAAATTGGTTTCGCCATCCAGTTCAGCCCCACCTTCAGTTGATGTTCAAAGGTGGGCATGCGGTAGAGGTAGGCCAGTCGCCGTGCCAAGTAGGCCAGAGGGCCATCGAGGGTCAGTCCTAGCCCTGCCAAGGCGGCGCGATCAGTTCCGAGGGTGAGCATCTCACCGAGATGGGAATAACGACAGGGCAGTAGCGGGCGATCGCTCAGACTGGCCCAAAGATTCCAAGCCGCATAATCCGCCTGTTGAAAAGCCGCCTGTGCCGTATGGGGAATCGGTTGTCCCTGTTCATCTACCGCATCCGCGGCATCCCCAAGGCCAAAAATCTCTGGATGATCAACGACTTGCAATGTGGGCATCACCTGCAGGCGCCCCGTGGAGGTTTTGGGCAAATCAAGGGCAGCAATCACGGGTGAAACGGCTGTACCGACCGTCCATAGGACAATATCAACGGGCAACTCATCCACGCGGTCTTTGTATTGCAGGGAAATCTGATCCGCAGTGACAGCAACCGGGGTTGTTTCCAAATCAATCCAAACCCCCCGCTCTTCAAGGGCACGCAGAGCTGCCTTGCGATTAAATTCTGGAGAAGACTTGAGAATCTCGGTGTTGCGATCCACCAAACGAATGCGCCCGCGGCTGCCCAAGCGCTCCGCTAGTTTACAGGCCAATTCCACGCCACTAGGACCAGCACCGACCACCACCACGCGGATGCGATCGCGATCGGAGCGCTCCCGCCGTTGCAACGCTTCTTCGAGACGGTAGGCATCACTGAGAATTCGGAAGGTCAAGGCATACTCTGCGACACCGGGAATGCTGTTTTTAGGGGTTTCCCCTCCCAAGGCGAGAACCAGTTTGTCGTAGGTGAGCGGGGTGCCCTCAGTCAAGTGCACCGTTTTTTCCTTGAGATCCACAGCGCTCACGGTTCCCTGATGAAAGACGACCGGGGTCTCCTTGAGCAACTCAACAAAGGGCGGGGCAATTTCCCACGCCTGTAGCTCCCCTGTAATTAATTCGTAAAGGAGGGGAGTAAAGACAAAGCGATCGCTCTGATCCACAAGGGTGATCTCTGGAGGCGCAGACCAAGGAAATTGGGCAAGGCGGAGGGCGGTATAAAGGCCGCCAAACCCACCACCTAGAATACAAATTTGGCTTGTCACCGCTGATTCCGTTATGACGCTTTCCCACTCAGTATAACTTGCGCCTCTGAGAGGTCAGCAATTTGTGGCACTGCTCGGGTCTCCTTGATACTTGGATCTGGCAAGAGCGGGCGATCGCGCCGCAGCCAAATCGCTTGCAGACCAGCACCTTGGGCACCGAGGACATCATCCTCCCAACTGTCACCAATGTGCCAAACCTGAGAGGTCGCATAGGGGGTCACCGCCCGCTCAAAGATCAGCCGATTCGGTTTCGCCGCCCCCACCTCACTGGAAATCCACACCTCCTTGAAAAACGGCGCTAACCCCAAGGCCTCGAGGACACCATACAAACGGCTATCAAAATTGGACACCACCCTCAGGGGAATATCCTGCGTTTGCCAATTCTTCAAAGCAGGCAAGACATCCTCATACAGAGACCAAGGTTCAGCCGTGGCATAGTAGGCAAAGACTGGAGCAAAAAACGTCTCAAAATCAGCAAATTGATCCAAGACGCCCGCGCGGCGAAATGTGTCTGCCGCAACCCCTTGCCACCACCGCAATTCTGCCTCTGCCCGTTGTGAAGCCTCAAGATCAGGGAAAGCGCAGGGCGGGGTAGCCCTAAAGGCCTTAAAGAAGGCCACATCTAATGCGGCTGAATCAACCTGAACCCCGACTTCAGCAGCAAAGCGACCATAAACGGTACCCACGGATTCCCGTAGGCCAAAGAGGGTGCCGACCGCATCGAGGGTAATGAGTTGGGGCGGATCAGGCCGGTGCATCGGAACTAGCATCTACAGCGGGTGGGGGAGAGGTCTCCTGAGCACGGCGCTTGCGTTCTTGCTCCACAAGTTCTTTCATCAGACTGCGAGCCTGATTGATTTTGTCGAGGTTGCTGCGGTAGAGTTCGAGATCCCGCTTGACTTTCTCGATCGGCAGCTTAATGACGGGAGCCAGTTGATCCAGTGTCTCGTTGAGATTCGTTGTCAGATCCCCCGCCAGCTCCTCAAGGAAGGCATACAGTCCTACCGCATGGAGGCGGCTATATTTGCCCTCGTGGTTGAGGCTGTTGAGGGGGGCACTGGGTTGACCCCTGTTGAGTTCATCGAGGATTTGACTCAAGGGGCGGCCTTGGTACTGTTGCCAACTGGCGGCATCCGCCTGCAGCTGTTGCGGGTTCATTTCCTCAGCCCCGCAGAGGGCATGAAAAATACTGGCGCGATCGCCCTCAGGCTGATACCCCTCCATAAACTGGTCAAAGGCGGTCACGACCCCAAGGGCAAATAGGGGAGAGTAGCGAAAATCTACATTGACGCGCAGCAGGTGGATTTCGACCAGCAGTTCTTCAATAAAGCGACGGTAGATCGAGTGAATCGGTCGCGTGTGAGCTGCATAAAAGGCGCGTTTGGTATCAGAGACAGTTCGAGGATTTTGCACAAGCTCTGCCGATATTCGTTAAAAAATGTCATGATTCTTTACTATTATCGCCCATTGCGCTTTCCCAATCAATGATGCGTCCTGAGCTTGCCCTAGCCATCACTCAATTCAACAGCGGCGAATTCTATGCCTGCCATGACACCCTCGAAGCCCTCTGGTTAGAGGCCAGTGAACCTGAGCGCACGTTTTACCAAGGTCTGCTACAAATTGCCGTGGCCTGCTATCACCTGAGTCGGGGCAACCAGCGGGGGGCGATTTTGCTGTTGGGGGAAGGGCGGCGTCGTCTAGAGCAGTGTGATCCGAACTTTTGCGGCCTAGATTTGACAGCCTTTTTGACGGCAGTGGCGGCGTTACAGGCGCAGCTTCAGACCCCCCTTGACTCGGAGCCAAAAATTCAGTTGCATCTTGCTGTTGCGCAATCCCTCGATCAAGCCTAGACCCCGACAGCCCTTAAAACTCAAGCTCATCCTCCTCAGAGGCTTCAGCAATTGGGGTGTCTGGACTTTCTCCCTCATCGGGTAAGCGAATAACCACCCCGTTAAAGAATCGTGCCAGTTTTTCGGCAGATTCACGCACAGGATCCGGGGCAGTGGTGAGAGGGGGCGGGGGTGGAGTAGAGGTTGGTTCTATGGGGGGTGGCGGTGGCTCTTCCCGTGGCTGAAAGGGAACGACGACAGCGGAGTGCGGCGGCTCCTTGGCTTTTGGCACAGGCGTGGTTTTGTGGGGTAGGGGGGCAATCTCAAAGGCGACTTTGATGCGGCGGCCTAGAACTTGGGCAAAGGCGGCTTCAATTTTGGCTTGGTTATTCTTTGTCAGATTTAACAAAGTTTGATTAACAATGCCGATGTGCACCTCGCGATCGCTCATTTGTCGTAGATGACCATGCTGCGAGAGCAGAGCATAGGTGCTCATTTGCATCTGCTGCAAGACCTGTAGTGCCTGTTCCCACACAGGTTCGGTATGATCTGCCCGCGGTTCAGGGGTTGGCTTGGGTTCAGGAGCTGGAGCAACCGTGTCTTTCGTGTCTTTAATTTGAATATGTTTGACTGGTGACTCTGACTCCTTGGGGGGTGCCGCGATCGCTGGGGGGTCAGGCTGAGGGGGCGAGACAATCGTGAGCTTCGGAGTGGCAGTAGGCGCTACATTGGACACACTGGATTGGGGTGCCGTTTCCGTCATCAACCCCAGAATGCTAATTTCCAGCCAGAGACGGGGTTGATTGCTCTGTTTGATTTGGCTTTCACAGGTGCGCAGATGTTGTTGGGCATGCAGAATCTCCTCAACGGACCATCCCTCAGCAAAAGCAATCAAAGCCTGCCAAGTTTCTGCTGTCAGGGCTACCAAGTCCTGCCGTTCAGGGACGGTTTTCGCCAAGAGCAAATCACGGTAGAGACTGGCCAGATTTTGCAGAATTGTCAGCGGATCGCGACCCCGTTCTAGTAATTGGCGGGTGTGCTCAAGAACCGCCACCGCATCCCGACGGGCGATCGCCCCCAGCAATTGCCGCAGATCCTGTTCTGGTACTGCCCCGGCCAGTTGCCATACATGTTCTACGGTGATCCGTTCAGGATATAAGCTCAACTGATCCAGCAAGCTTTCAGCATCCCGCAGTCCCCCTTGGGACAATTGCGCCACCAGGGTCAAGGCCTGCGGCTCAATGTCAATTTGCTCCTTATCGGCAATGTGCTGAAGGTGGGCAACCATCTCCCCCAGGGGAATCCGCCGAAAATCAAACCGCTGACAGCGGGAAATAATTGTTGGCAAGACTCGCTGCGGATCTGTGGTGGCAAGGACAAAGACCACATGGGGCGGCGGCTCCTCTAGGGTTTTGAGGAGGGCATTGAAGGCCGACACACTGAGCATGTGGCATTCGTCAATCACATAAACTTTGTAGCGACACTGTACTGGGGCAAATTGTGCCTTCTCAATCAGTTCGCGGATATTGTCCACCCCCGTGTGGCTGGCAGCATCAATTTCAATCACATCTAAGCTGTTGCCGTTGGCCACCTGACGGCAGACTTCACACTGGCCACAGGGATCGGGGGTAGGCTTGGCACTCCTCAGGCAGTTGAGGGACTTAGCCAAAATACGGGCACTAGAGGTTTTACCCGTGCCGCGAGGACCACAAAAAAGATAGGCAGGGGCAATGCGCTCCTTGAGTAGGGCTTGGGTAAGCGTGGTGGCGATCGCCCCTTGACCCACTAGATCTGCAAAGCGTTGGGGACGATATTTGTGATGCAGGGGTTCGTAGGTCACTGCTGGGCTGCAATGGATATGCCAGAAGACGCTGATGGGTAAATGCCACGCATGTTATTCTAACAGGCCAACGATGGCCATAGGCTGACCCCCTGATGCGCCTGCGATGGAACCAGCCCTAGGATCTAAAACCAGCCTTTTTTGTTAGCAATGTATGTTCTGTGAAATTCTTGATCACTTTTTGTCAGGTAAATAATGCCCTCAATGAGGCCAATAATGGCTATGACAGGGGCAAGCAGGCCACAGGTCAAAAGACTCACCAGTAGCATGATCAAGCCCTCCGTGTTGTAGCCGAGAACAAACTTGTGAATGCCCAAGGCACCCAAGAGAATACCGCAAATGCCGGCTGCAGTTTTTTTCCCTGAAATATCGGAATTCGAGGTCATTGTCCCTTCCCCAATGGTTATTTTTGATACAGCGCGATCGCGCTCTCTTGACCTATATCCTTCAGGGTTTCAGGGGAACCGTCAAGGGGCAAGTAGGCAGTTTATTGATTGACGCAAGACGTGTCTGGTCTTAAGCGGCAGCGACCCAATCAGCAAGGGGTTCCCAGCGCACAGTGCGATCGCCCCCCACTTCCACCACCACTTTGAACTTCGGTAGGGTCTGGGTTAACTGTGCCAAGTAGGCAAATTCTTGCCTTGAGAGCCGCTTGCCATCAATCAGCCAAAGCACCAGTCCCTTGGCATTGGGGGGCAGGTTTTCCAAGTGGTAGGTCACTAGGGGGGGCTGGAAATAAACGCGAATGTCTTCCTTGCCCGTGTGAGCCGGACGAATCCCGTGCGCTTGGGTCAGGTAGGCTGCTAAATCCCCCAAACCCGGTGCGCTCATGTGCAAGGTGGTATAGCCCTTGGAACGCAGTCGCCGTTGATAACGACCCTCAAAACCACCCTCCGGGGGAACAAAGAGTGCCAATGCCCCAGCGGATTCTAAATCCTTGACAAATTGATAGCCAGCCAGCAGACCCATAGATCCTTTCTCACAGGTTTTAGCATTCCATCCAGCACTTTATCACGGTCATTCCTACTGCGGGTATGCCTAAGTTAATAGCAGTGCAAATAGCCCACATAAGGCAATACCATCAAAAACACCCGCACCACCAATACTCAGCACTCCCGCCGACATCCGCTCAATTTCCCGTAGGTGGAGTAAATCTGCACCAATCAGGGTTCCCAGCACACCTCCGGCAAAGGCAATGGGTGCCGCCGCTACGCCGCCAGAAATCAAAATAGCTGTCATTGCTGCTGTCAGGGGCGCGACCAAGGCATTCATTTGAATACCAATCCCCGGTACCACCTGAGCAGAGTAGTAACTGACAGCGGCCACAATTGCCGTCACCAAGAGAATCGCCAAGGGACTGACGCGGGTAAATTGATAGAGGGCTAGCACCGTCGGGATCAAGCCGCCCCCCACATTCAGTGCCACAATCGTCTTTTGCTCAATTTTGCGCAGGGGAATGCCCCAAAACCGACTGAGCCAGAGTTCTTCAAAGTCGGGAACAATGGCCACCGTAGAAACCCGCTCATAGAGGGGGATATTAATCGTGCTGCCGAGAATCACAAGCAGCAGTAAGACCGAAGCAGCAGTAGGTGAAAAGCCCAACTTGGCAACGGCCACTTGTACAGCATCGAGGGCGATCGCTAGCCAAAGGAAAGGCAGCGACAGTAACAGCAGCACAAAAAGTAGAGCAGTAACAGGCAGATAAATCATAGAAACGCAAAATGACCTTAAAAACTTGGGACTCAAACGTGGGAGGACGCCTGGGACACTGCCGCCAGAGCCTCCCTCAGCGCTTTGGCCAAAGCAATCGCGGAAGGATAGCGATCGGGCAACAGAGGAGCCGTAGCGCGGTGCAACACCTGTTTCAAGGGGTCGGGAATCTCGGGGCGATCCGAAACATCAAGGCGATGAAAGCCATCACGGTGGTGATAGAAACGAATCGGACTATCCCCCAACAGCAAAAAAGCTAGGGTTGCGCCCACTGCAAATAGATCCGACTGGATGGTGGGTTGACCCATCATCTGTTCCGGAGCACTGTAGCCCTCCACGGCAATGCGGGTGCCACCGGGGGAATGCCCCAGTTCTTTGACCGCCCCAAAGTCAATCAAAACAATTTGGTTATCGCGCGATCGCACCAGTAGGTTACTGGGTTTGAGATCCCGGTGAATCACGGGTGGATCCTGATTGTGCAGATAGTCCAAGACACCGCAGGTTTGAATCATCCACTGCACCGCCTGAGGAATCGGCACCGTGCCATTGCGCAGTACCCAGCGCTCTAGGTCAATGCCATGAATGAGTTCCATCACCAAATAGCTTTTACCATCTTCCACAAAAAAGTCATAAAAGCGGGGAATCCCTGCATGGTCAAGGAGCTGTAAGATGCGAGCTTCCCGTTCAAAGAGTTCCTGTGCCTTTTCATTGTCCTCCATATCAGACCGCAGTTCTTTGAGAACCCACACCTCCGGTACCTTGCCAGTCCATCCCCCGGAGGGTTGCGCTTCACAGGCCAAGTAGGTTGTGCCAATGCCGCCATGCCCTAAAAGGCGCAGGATGTGATAGTTGCGTACGGTGCGCTGCACATTGAGGGGTTGACCACAGTGAATGCAAAACAGATTCCCCGGCATATTACCGGCATGGGTACACTCACTGAGGGTGGGCGCACTGCGGCGAAAGGTTTGCTCATGGAATTCAAGAATTGGGCCTGTGGGGCCTAGCTGAACGAGACTGCCACTGGCAAGTTTGCTCTCATCAACAAGGCGACCATCAACAAACGTCCCGATCGCCCCCAAACTTTTGAGATACCAACGCCCGAGATTTTCTGGATCCCGATAGCAACACAGTTCAGCGTGATAGCGACTAATGAGAATATCATTGAGAATCACATCATTATCTGCGGCACGACCAATACGGATGGTCGTTTTAATCGGGAAACGCCATGTTTTGATCGGGGTACGTTTCCAAGGGTCTAACAGGTGCAGAATAATCACGGGTGTGGAACTGCCACAGCAAACTACAACCCCTTTCCCGTGGATGGAACACGTTCACAACAGTGAAAGCCAGTGATGTATCCCATCTTGTAGAACAGGGCTGTAATCAGAATTTAGCTTATTTTCCTCGGCTTTGCGGATGCTCGTTGTAGTTCGCAATGATGAAGGGTGAATAAGTAAAAGATAATGATTTCCAGTTTCACTTGCAGATGCTCAGGGTTCCTGCTGCTGCCAAAGCGTAGTACACTAAGGAATAGTGCTGGTGTAGCTCAGTTGGTAGAGCAACTGACTTGTAATCAGTAGGTCGTCGGTTCGAGTCCGACCATCAGCTTTACTCAGTGTTCGCCCAAAAAGTATTGGGTCTTTGGCTTAGCCTTGCCTGCCATGACGGCACTATGATGATCAAGGAAACGATCTTGCTACCCTTGCCATGCTTGTCTATTGCACCCGTCCCCACTGTCGTTGTCCCCAAAACGATGTTCCAGACTTAGACAACCCCAACAAACGCTACAGTCGCGTGGCGGAGCGATTTTGTACGGCCTGTGGGATGCCCTTGATTCTACGGGGACGATACGTTGCAGAGCGGGTTCTGGGTCAGGGGGGGTTTGGGGCGGCCTATCTAGCACGGGATTTGGATACCCCTGGTCGGCGTGAGTGTGTGATTAAGCAATTTCGTCCCAACGTGTCCGATCCCCAGAGTCGGCAAAAAGCTCAGGAACTCTTTGAGCGAGAGGGTGAAGTTCTCGACCAACTGGGGCAGCATGCGCAGATTCCTGATTTACTAGCATTTTTTGCTGAAGAAGTCCCCAGTGTGGATGGACAAGGGGTAGAGCAGTATTTCTACTTGGTACAGGAATATATTGACGGCGAAACCCTCGAGGATGAACTGGCTCAAAAGGGATGCTTTAGTGAGGAAGAGGTGCGGCAGGTGCTGCGGGAACTCCTACCCGTGTTGCAGTACGTCCATGACCACGGCTCGATCCACCGTGATATTAAGCTCTCAAATATTATGCGCCAGCACCCCAGCAAGACAAAGTTTCCCGGCCAAGGGCGGCTCTATCTGCTGGATTTTGGTGCGGTGAAGCAGATTTCCCAAGCGGGGGGACAACAAGGACACTTTACGGGTATTTATACCCAATACTATGCGCCACCGGAACAAGCACGGGGGGAACGGGTCTATCCCAGTTCAGATCTCTATGCCTTAGCAGTGACTTGTATCATATTGCTGACCGGCAAAGATCCCAGTGAGCTATTCGACGCTTATAACAACCGCTGGCATTGGCATTCCTATGCCCAAGTCAGTCCACAACTGCAAGCCATTCTCGATCGCATGCTACAACCGGCGCCTAGCGATCGCTACCAATCAGCGGCAGAGGTCTTAGCGGACTTAAATGCTTACTCTACCCCCGCCCCACCACCGCCTCCACTGCCACAACCAGTAACAGTAGCACCCCCTTCCCCGCCACCCGTAGTGTCACAACCGGCACCCCCTCCTTCACCTGGACCGGTGATGCCACCGACCAGCACACCACGTCCGAAAGCAAAACCGCCCCGCCAGCCTGCGCCTCCCTTACCGGCATTGAAAATTCTCATTGGTGCTGGCTTTACGGGCTTTGAAATGACGGCCTTGGGGTTGATGATTTTTAGTTTGATGACCGCTTGGCAGTTGCCTGTTGGTGTGAGTGCGGGGTTGATTGGTGCTCTATTTGCCTTTTTGGTGTTTTTGCAGTACAAACGCTGGATTGAACACTGGGAGCAGTTGATCATTGCAGTCATTTCAGGGGCAGTTCTTTTTTTTGTCCCCCTCTTGCAAGCAGGCCTAGGGGGTGTGACAGCGCTGCTCATTTGTGGTTTAGTGGGGTTGGGTTGCATGGTTATGGGCAACATTTTTTTGCTAATTTACAATATCTTGGCGCGGTTACTGTAGGAGCGGGGCAATGCAGTTAACGTGGTTGGAGAGCAATACTTGGTTGTGGAAGTTAGGTCATACGCGGATTTTGGTTGATCCGTGGTTTGTGGGGGCACTGACTTTTGGCAACACGCCTTGGCTGTTTCAGGCGGAGCGATCGCGCCCCTGCCCCATGCCAAGCGATGGGGATGTCATTTTGCTTTCCCAAGGGCTACCAGATCACTGCCATGAACCTACCCTGCGCACCTGCGATCGCGCCCTACCGGTCATTGCCTCCCCCAGTGCCGCCAAAGTTGCTCAAGGTCTTGGCTTTGAAACAGTGATTGCCCTTAGCCCCCACCAAACCTACACGTACCGCGATCTCACAATCCAAGCCACCAAGGGCGCCAGTATCGGCCCTCGTCAACAGGAAAATGGTTACATTGTGCGCTGGGGCACTCAAAGTCTCTACTATGAACCCCACGGCTGTCATGATTTGTGGCTGCGCACCTACGGCAAGGTGGATGTGGTGATTACGCCGCTGTTGGATGTCTGTTTACCCGTGGTGGGTGCGATTCTCAAGGGGGGCAAAACGGCATTGGAATTGGGGCAATGGCTTCAGCCCAAGGTGATGATCACCACCGCTGGCAATGGTACCCTCCGTCTTCAGGGATGGCTACCGCGACTGCTCTCGGTCAAAGGCACCCTTGAGGAACTGCAAGTGTCGTTTCAGCGGCTAGGCCTCAACACTCGTTTGGTGGAACCAGTAGCCTACACTCCCCTTGTTCTTCTGGCTGAGGTCTAGGGATGCGATGCTGGCTACGGCCTTTGATTCTCTTTTGGCAAGAGGTAATTCTTCTACTTCAGGACAATCAGCGGTTTTTGCAGTTGCTCAGTCAGATTGAGGGGATCGCGACCCGGGTGCTGGCGATCGGGATGCTGCTGGTGGTCATCGTCGCCATTATTGATTTGGGGCGGATTTTGACCGTGGAGCTATTCTCACCCCCCTTGGGACAGTTTAGCCTTGAACTGGTGAAAATCTTTGGCCTCTTTCTCAATGTGCTTGTGGCTCTGGAGATTCTTGAAAATATCACCGCCTACCTGAAAACCCACGTCTCGTCGCAAATCGTTGAGCTAGTAATTGTCACGTCTCTAATTGCCATTGCCCGCAAAATTATCATTCTGGATATTGGCCAACCGGAAACGGTGGCAAAGCTCTTGGGGCTGGCGATCGCCATCTTGGCCTTGTCTGCCAGTTACTGGATTGTGCGTCGTTTAAACTACCGGCGGCGTCCCTGAGGGATAGACCTGCTCGCGGTAGGCTTGCGCCTGTTCTAGGGTTGTTTGCAGCCGCTCCCAGTCCTCCTGCTCCACTTGGCGAATCAGATCATCAAGGGTGGCACGGTAGTGGATCAGGCAGTGGCGCAACGCCGCGCGGTTATATTCCGCCATCATCCGTCCCAACTCTGGATTGCCGCCGCCAACACGGCTGGTATCGCGAAAGCCGGAGCTAGCCAACTGCTGGGCAAGCTTCCGAATCGGCTCATTGGCTTCTTGGGCATTCGCAAGAATCAGTGCTGCACTCACGAGGACGGGAAGGTGGGAAATCCAAGCAACAGCGCGATCGTGATCCGAGGGGGTGGCATAGAGTAGCTTGGCGCCGAGATCATTGACCACACCAGTCACACAGTCAATGGCCGCACTGTCAGTGTAGAGGGTTGGGGTGAGAACATAGGGGGCATTGTCAAAGAGATGGGCTTGCGCCGCTTCAATGCCGGATTCTGCGGTACCGGCCATCGGGTGCCCACCGACATAGCGAGGCCAGAGTTTTTCGAGGGCGGGGACAATTTCTCCCTTGACGGATCCCACGTCTGTCAGCACTGTTTCTGGACTGAGGTAGGGGGTAATATCCAAGGCGACACTGAGAATGCTGCCAATGGGGGGACAGAGAAACACCAGATCAAGGGCACGCAAAATTTCTGGCTCCGTACTGCCCCAGTCAATGGCACCCTTGGCGATCGCCCGCTCACAGGTTTCAGGACGCCGACTCAGCCCAACCACATAGTGCCCCTTTGCCCGCAGATCAATGCCCAGTGAACCACCAATGAGTCCCAGCCCGACGATGCCAATCCGCAGCATAGTGCCCCTAAACTTGAATACCTTTACGATTGTGACATTGATTCTTGTTCTGAGGGACATTCCCCTCCTATGCAGATTTGTGCTTTGGATTCACAGCCAGAGGGGGGGCTTCGATACAATCAGAAATGACTCTGTTGCGCTTTAGGCCACCAATGATGAAACGCCTTGCCCATTTGCTTCAGCAGACCCTCAAATGCTGCCTTGGCCTTGCTCTTGTTTGGTGCCTCAGTAGCGGTACACCGGTGTGGGCAGCAGCAGCTCACCATAGTTTTGTGGCAGCCGCAGTGGAGCGGGTTGGCGATGCGGTTGTTCGCATTGATACCGAACGCACGATTGTGCGCCCAGCGGATCCCCTCTTGAGTGATCCCTTCTTTCGCCAATTTTTCCCCGGTTTAGCCTTGCCCCCCCAAGAGGATCGGCTGCGGGGTCAGGGGTCGGGGTTCATCATTGATCCCAGTGGCATTGTCATGACCAACGCCCATGTGGTGAGTCAAGCAGATACGGTGACGGTGCGCCTCAAGGATGGCCGGGTCTTTGAGGGAGAAGTGCGCGGCGTGGATGAGGTATCTGATCTAGCGATTGTCAAACTCAAAGGGGTCACCGAACCCCTACCCACTGCGCCCCTCGGCGATTCCAGTGACGTGAAAGTGGGGGATTGGGCGATCGCCGTCGGGAATCCCCTTGGCCTTGATAACACCGTCACATTGGGCATTGTCAGTACACTCCACCGTTCCAGCGCCCAAGTGGGTATCCCCGATAAGCGCCTTGATTTTATTCAAACGGACGCGGCCATCAACCCCGGCAATTCTGGGGGGCCTTTGCTCAATGAAGAGGGGGAAGTGATTGGCATTAACACTGCCATTCGTGCCGATGCCATGGGGATTGGCTTCGCGATTCCAATTAATAAGGCCAAAGCCCTGCAAGAGCGCCTGATTCGCGGTGAAAAAATTCAACACGCCTACATTGGCATTCAAATGACCACCTTCACGCCAGCAATGGCCAAGGAAAACAATGCTAATCCCAACTCACCAGTGATTCTGCCAGAGGTCAATGGCGTTCTTGTCTTGCAAGTGTTGCCCAATACACCGGCCGCAAAAGCTGGTCTGCGCTGGGGGGATGTGATTACAGCCGTGGATGGGGAACCGATTACCAGTGCCGATCAGTTGCAGGGGATTGTTGATAGTGCCGCTGTGGGGCAAGTTCTCAACCTGACCGTTCAACGGGGCGATCGCAGCCAACGGATTGCGGTGCGGACAGCGGAGTTGCAGGGAGCGGCTTAGGATGCCCTTGGGGCTACTGCTGCTGTGGCTCTTTGCCCTTGCCACCCGCTTTTGGGGGCTGACTCGCTTTCCCACACTGGTATTTGATGAGGTCTATTTTGCCCGCTTTGGCCGCAACTATCTCGCCGCTGTTCCTTTCTTTGATGCCCATCCGCCTTTGGGAAAATACCTGATTGCCCTGAGCATCTGGCTGGGGGGCGGCTTTCACCCTTGGGGCTATCGCTGGTTGAATGCCCTGATGGGATCACTGATTCCCATAGCAGTGGCGGTGTTGGCCTATCTCCTGACGCGGCGATCGCGAGTGGCACTGCTATCGGGACTCTTTGTTGCCCTCGATGGCCTCTTTTTGGTGGAGTCTCGCTATGCTCTCATCAATATCTCCCTTGTGCTTTTGGGTGTGGTGGCACAGATTCTCTGGCTGTGGGGGTTGCGCTACCAAGGAAGTGCGCGATCGCTCTGGCTGATGGCCGCAGGCATTGCCTTTGGCGCCTGTGGGGCAGTGAAGTGGAGTGGCTTGGGATTCCTGTTGGGGGTAGGACTTTTCTGGCTTCTCCAGCAGAGGTTACCGCTGCCTGCTGAATGGAAGACCACTTACCAGTGGTGGCAGATGTGCCTGCTACTCCCCGTTGTCGCCTTTGTGGTTTATACCCTGCTCTGGCTACCCCATCTCCAGTTTCATCCCCACCAGAGCCTACTTGACCTCCATCGCCAAATGTTTAACTTTCACCGCAGTGTGGCCAGTACTGCCCATCCCTACTGTTCGCCGTGGTGGTCTTGGCCGCTCCTGCTGCGCCCCATGAGCTACTTTTTTCAGCGGGTGCAAACCCTCAGTGAACCCGTGCCCGTCATTGGCCCGCCCCTACCACCGGCAGATACCCAATGGGTTTATGCCGTCTATGCCCTCTTCAATCCCCCCCTCCTGTGGCTGGGGACCTTGGCCACGTTGGCTCTTATCCCCCTTAGATTGACGACAACCGCAGGCCGTTTTGTGCTCTTAAACTATGCTGCCAATCTCTTGCCCTGGGCACTGGTGAGCCGCTGTGTCTTTATCTATCACTACCTCCCCGCTGCCCTCTATAGCTTTATGGCCTTGGCCTTGCTCTGGGAAGCCAGCCACGATTGGGGAGCTTGGGCACGCTGGGCAGGCATTGCCGTCCTAGGGGTGGTTGTTGGGGGCTTCCTCTACTGGCTCCCCCTGTATTTAGGACTACCCCTGACGCCCCAAGACTTTTTGAGGCGGATGTGGTTGCCGTCTTGGATTTAGGACTATCCTAGGAGTTGTTTAACAGTGGCAATGAGTTCTGCAGGATCAAAGGGTTTGGTGATGTAGGCATCCACCCCCTGCTTTTTACCCCAGTGAATATCAAACTCTTCGCTTTTGGTGGTGCACATGATCACGGGCACACTTTGGCAAGCCGCTTCACCCTTAATCCAGCGGCACAGTTCGTAACCATTCATGCGCGGCATCACCACATCCAGAATCACCAAATCAGGACATTGAGCCTTGATCTTTTCTTGGGCTTCGATACCATCCTCAGCCTCAACAACGTCATAGTTCTGCTCTTTCATCAGCTGAACAATCATTGCCCGCAGGGTGGGGCTGTCATCAACAACCATAATTGTGGCCATAAAGGTTCTGCCTGATGCCGCAAATAATACGCTGGTAATTAGTGAACAGTTGGATATTCTACCCATCGCCTAGCTTATCATTTTCACCGGAGTCCTGAACATCGGCACCTTGGTCTTTAGGGGCGATCGCTCCTTTGGAATTCCTGAAAGAGAGCAGCCAATTCTTGACTCAAGGCTAGGGGGGTGCGGGGCAAGGGTCGCTGGCGACGCCAAAAGGGCGGAAATTGTTGCCACAGGTGCAGTAGGGTAGGCGTTCCCAATTCAGGGGCAAGGGTCGGCCACTGCCCAAAGACATGGGAAGCGCGATCGCTCACGGTGACCTGACCATTGACCAGCACCATAATCCAGTCTGCCCAGCCATAGGCAAAATCAAGATCATGGGTGGCAATCATAATCGTGGTTCCCTGCTGGTGAATGTTCTCTAGGGCCTGCTCCAGTTGCTGCCGCTGCTGATAGTCGAGATAGGTGGTGGGTTCATCAAGCAGTAATAGCGTCGGTGCTAAGGCCATTACCCCAGCCAGTGCCACCCGCCGTTTTTGCCCCAAACTCAAATGATGCAGGGGGCGATCGGCAAGCTCCACTAAATCAAAGTTCTCTAGGGTTTGGTACAAACGCGCTTCGATTTCGGCGGTGGGTAGGTCTAAGTTACACAGCCCATAGGAGATGTCCTCCGCCACGGTGCCTGCCACCAGTTGCTGTTCGGGGTCTTGAAAGGCCAAGCCAATGCGTTGCCGCCACTGCCGCAGTCGCTCTGGTTGATGGACGAGCCGTTGCCCTTGCCAGTAAATTTCACCGCGATCGCGCCGATAGAGGGCCGCTGCCAGATAAAAGAGCGTTGATTTGCCTGAGCCATTCAGCCCCAAAAGGGCAACTTTCTGTCCCGCCTCTAGCGTAAAGGAGCAGTCTTGCAGCACGGGGGTAGTGGTATTGGGATAGCGAAAGCCAACCTGATGAAATTCCAGTAGCGGCACAGACATCTCAGGTGATTGCATTCAGCAGAATGAGGGCACCGCCACCAATGACGATTTCAAGGCCATACCGTTGCGAATAGGCATAGGACTGGGGACGCAATACCCGAAACTGCCCCTGAAAGCCCCGACTGAGCAGGGCAAGGTTCACCTGTTCATAGCGGTACAGAGACTGCCGCAGGAGTTGAGCCGCCAACAGGCTCACACTAACGAGCCAGCGCGATCGCCGTTGATAGCCGCCCCGTGCCCGCTGCGCCAATTGCAGCGTGAAAGCGGTTTCTAAGAGGGTGAAGATATAGCGGTACATCAACATCAGAATATCGAGGATGAAATGGGGAACCCGCCAGCGCTCGGCCACACTCAACAGGGCTGGAAAGGGGGTCGTCAATAAAATCAATAGTAAACAGGTGCTGGCAACCATTGTCCGCAGTCCTAGGGTTAAGCCTTGGTGCAATTTCTCGGCACTGATAAAGAACGACCAGCCCATTAGGGAGATGTCACTGAGAACCACTTGCCCCGAAGCCCGTAAAGTCTCCGTCGGGATGATTTGTACCACTAACCCTGGCAAACTCACCAGCCAAAACGCAGCAACTGTGGCTAAGAGGGTGAAATAAACCCGCCACGGAATGCGGGCATAGCCGAGAATCCAAAGGCTCAGCCACAGCCAAAGCAAACTCTGGACAAGGGGGCGAGCAAAAAACGTCAATAACAGGCTGGCGATCGCAAAAATCAACTTTTGTTCAGGGTGCAGATGCCGCAGACCATTGGTGTAGGCATAGGTATCGAGGTGATGGTGCATTGACTGCTCAGGACTGTTGCGATTTTGAGGCGGCGGTTGCCCTTTGGCGATGGCGTTCGCGGTACTGACCCAAGATAAACCCCATGACCCCCGCCCCTAGAGCTGCTTGCACAGCAAACAGCAGGGATTCAATCTCACCACTGGGCGGTTCAAACAATGGCTCTGCCCAAGGTTCAAAGTCTGGCGCCACCTCGCTGATTAACGCTTCGGCTTGGGCATCGGCACCTTCAAAGTCACCCTTAACCAGCAGTAGGGGAAGTGTACTTAAGAGAATTGCGCCGCCCAATAGGAATGCCACTGTTTTTTTATTCATTGGATTCCCCTCCAGGCAAGAGTTTTAAGGTTTGCAATTCGGCTGTGCAGTACGTGGTCAACCAGTTCCACACCAACACCGTGAGTAACCCTTCACTGATCGCCAAGGGAATCTGCGTCACAGCAAAGAGCGCCGCAAACTTGGCAAAAGCCGTCGCCACCCCACCCATACTATCGGGAAAGGCCAATGCCAATTGTAAAGAAGTCACCGAGTAGGTGGCCAAGTTACTGATCAGAGCAGCACTAAAAATCGCGATCGCTGGCTTAGCCGTGGCACGGGACATCCCCCAATAGGTCAACCCAGCCAACCAAGGTCCCACCACCGCCATCGAAAAGCCATTAGCGCCTAGGGTGGTCAGGCCGCCATGGGCAAGGAGCAGGGCTTGAAAGAGCAGCACCAATGTCCCCAGCACGGCCATCAGCGGTGGCCGAAAGAGAACGGCTCCCAAGGCAATCCCCATCGGATGGGAAGAGCTACCCGTAACGGAAGGAATCTTCAACGAAGAGAGGACAAAGGCATAGGCACCGGCTAAGGCAATCAGCAGGGTTGACTCTGGTTGCTGTTGAATCTGTTGTCGCAGTGCCCATAGTCCCCATGCCAAAAAGGGTAAAAAAACCAGCCACCAGCCCACTGCCCAGCCAAGGGGCAAAAACCCCTCGCTAATGTGCATCGCCAAAGCGGGGTGAGGACTCGCGACCACGAGATACGCGCTCAGAAGGGCGATCGCCCCAAGGGAGCCATATCGCTTCGCTTGGCTACGTTTGATCATTGAGATAGTCCTAAACCTAAGTGCGCCTATTCTAGTGCGCAACCAGTAACTTGCCTATGCCCAGTGGGGGCTGCAACCGATATTAGAAAGAGCTATGCCTGCTCAAAAATTCACGCAGTGCCAAGACTGTAAGGCTGGAATTTGCATAAATTTTGATGTAGTCGGTATAACAGGATGAAGTCTAATGTCATTATTGAATCGTAGGTACTGTTGCTATGTTCCCAGGGGGGAGTTGTCATGAGTGAACTGACTGCCTTTGGTCATTCCTTGAGTAGTGGCTATGAAGTAGTGGTGATCAAGCCGCAGTCCCTCAGTGATACGACCCTGATCGTTCAAGCGCTGCGGGCTGACAAGGCAGTGATTCTCAACCTAGAGCACCTCGATGTCACCGAGGCACAGCGCATTTCTGATTTTGCCGCTGGTAGTACCTATGCCATCAATGGCCATCAATCGCGCCTTGGGGATGGGGTCTTTCTCTTTACGCCCAACGTGATTAATATCCAAGAATCCACAGCGGCACCGACACCCGCTGGACTGGCCTAAGCCGTTCATGAATCCTGCAGATCTGCTCACCGTCAGTGAGTGTCAAGAGATTGATCAACTGCTCTTACCGGCCGCAGATCGCTTTGCCATTCGAGTAGCGGTGTATGCCCAGCGCTATTTGCGAGCTAAGACTGAGGGAAACCCCCTCGAAGACCTGACGGAAGCCCAAGTCTATGAACTTGTTGCTGCCGATCCCCAGTTGCAAGTAGAGGAGCAGCGCCAAGGGGGGTTTATGACATGGTATGGCCAAATTTTAATCAGTGCCCTCAAGCAACTGCGGCAAATTGCTGCAAGGGAGGGGGTGCCCATTGCCGAGCTAACCATTCCCCAGATTAGTCACTGGTTTCAGCAGCAGTGTCAGGCACGCTTGCGATCGTCCCCGCCGTCACCTTAAGAATTTGTGCTTGTTGCCGCCAAGGGGTGGCAAAGGGGGCAAGGTGGGTGGTGGTAATCAGCGTTTGGTAGCGATCGCCCATCACCTCTAATAAAATTCCCTGCCGCTGCAAATCCAATTCGGCGAGGACATCATCCAACAACAAAAGGGGAGTGTCGCCCACCACACTTTCCACAAGAGCCAGTTCCGCCAGTTTCAGCGCCAATACCAGCGTGCGCTGCTGCCCTTGGGAAGCAAATTGACGGGCACTTTGCTCATTGAGGCACAAGCCCACATCATCACGGTGCGGTCCCACCAGACTGGTTTTTTGCAGCAGTTCAATAGTGCGGCGAGCGGCCAAGGCCTCATTAAAGGCAGCCACAATCACTTCAGAAGTGCCATCCCCAAGGGGCACATGGCTCTCATAAGTCAAGGTGAGTGTCTCGCGATCGCCACTCAACACGCGATGCCAATCCTGTGCCAAGGGAGCCAAGCGTTCAATGAGGCGCTGTCGGCGGCGGATAATGCGAGTGCCATTGATCACCAATTGCTGATTCCATGCCTGCCAGAGGGTTTCATCCCATCCTTGGCTGCCGGCCTGTTTGAGGAGAGCATTTCGTTGGCGCAGGGCTTTTTGGTAGGTTTGCAGCAGTTGGCTATAGAGGGGTTCCAATTGCACCAAAATCCGATCCAACCAGTTGCGGCGAATGGCCGGTGTGCCCCGCACCAGTTCCAAATCCAAGCAGGAAAATTCCACCGCATTGAGTTGCCCCAGAAATTCCGCCGTGCGCTTAACGGTACAGCCATTCACCCGTAGGACACGGCCTGCGAGGGGGCGCAAACTCACCGCCAGATCAAGGGGGACGCCTTGGCGCTCTAGGGTGGCTTCAATTTGGGCACTCTCTTGTCCCTGCTGAATAAGGTCGCGATCGCGATGGGTGCGATGGGATTGCAGTGTGGCCAGCCACTCCACAGCCTCTAGCAAATTGGACTTGCCTTGGGCATTGTCCCCAACGACGATGGTTTTTGGCGCAGCAAACGTCACCGATTGCTCGCTGTAGTTGCGAAAGTGGCGCAGATGGAGTGATTTGAGAAACACTTAGCAGCCCTTACCAGCCCCAAGTCCCCGGTGCCCCCTTAAACGGGCCGACAATGTCCGGAGTAATCCAGCCGCCATAGAAGCCCCCCGGTTGCGGAATCACCACCACACCATCCACGGTGCATTCATCCATCAAAGCAGCATAGAAGGCAATGTAGTTGCAGATTGGCGCAAAAGCAGGGGTAGGTTTGGGATAGTACCAGGCTGCATTATCCGCTTGGCGATCGCCCACCTTGACATGGTAGTAGGCGCCTTGTCCTTTCCACTCGCAAAAGGTTTGCCGTACTGAGGGCACCAGATACTGCGCCTGTACATCCTCTGGCGGAAAGTAATACACTGGGGGATGACTGGTTTCTAGTACCCGCTGTCCCCGCTGGGTGTCGGCAATCACCACACCATTAAAGACCACCCGCAGGTGTTTTGAGGTGGGTTCAACACGGGGCGGACGGGGATAGTCCCAAACCGATTCTTGGCCGGAGGCAGGGGGAATCCGTTGCATCGGGTTTCAGTTCCTCAACACTCTTCCTTGACGGTAACAGCTATGGCTCAAGCTTGGGAACTGGTTTGTCGCTCCACCAAGCCCTGTTCAATGGCCAGTCGCACCAGCTCAGCTCGATTGTGAACCGCTGTTTTTTGAAAGAGGCTACTGACGTGCTTTTCAATCGTTCGGGCGCTCAAGTGCAGGCGATCGCCAATCTGGGCATTGGAGAGTCCTGCCACGAGTAACCCTAGCACTTCCTTTTCCCGTTGAGTGAGATCAACGCTGAGGGTTCGTGTTTTCGGCGCCGCAAAGGGTTGCTGTCGTTGCTGCCACTCCATTTGTACCAGTTGTGCCCGATCCAACAGGTTACGCACCACCGCTGCCAACTCATTGAGGTCAAAGGGCTTGGAGAGATAGACATCGCCCCCGGTGCGATAGGCGCGAATCCGCTCTTCTAGTTCTGTGCGTGCGGTGAGGTAAATTACTGGTAGTAAGCGCAATGAGGGATGCTGGCGCACCTGCCGCACCAACTCATAGCCATTCATGTTGGGCATGGCAATGTCCGTAATCAGCAGATGGGGCTGATAGCGGTGGATCATTTCGAGGGCCTGGGCACCATCTCCCGCCGTCAGACAACAGTACCCTTCGGATTCCAAAAAGTGACTCACCGACAGGCGGATGCCGGGATCATCATCGGCAATGAGTACCGTGAGGGACATAGGAAATTTAGGTCTCCACTAGACCACAGTATTTCTCCACACAGCGGACAAACAGCTCAACCCCAATACTTAAAACAGTTTCGTCAAAGTCAAAGCGGGGATGATGGTGGGGAAAATCTAACCCCAGTGTGCCATTGGCTGACCCCAAAAAGAAGTAGCAACCCGGAACCGCTTGCAGGAAAAATGACATATCTTCCGCCGCCATGGTTTGACAGTGGGACGTGACCCCAGCCGGCACCTCAACCACCGATTCAGCAACAGAGCGCACTAATTTCGCCATCTTGGCATCGTTGACGGTGGGGGGATACATCCGCTCATAGCGAAAGTCATAGGTGGCGCCATGACTCTGACAGATACCCGCAATCACCTGTTCAATGCGCTGGGGTAGCCAGTCCCCCAACTCTGGCTTAAAGTATCGCACTGTTCCCCGAAAGGTCGCGGTATCGGCAATCACGTTCTTGGCGGTGCCCGCATGTACTGCCCCCACGGAAATCACCGCTGTCTCTAGGGGATCCACGTTGCGCGAGACGATAGTGTGCAAGGCCGTAATGATCTGGGCAACAACGAGAACCGTATCCACCGTAAATTGGGGTAAAGCGGCGTGTCCCCCCTTGCCGTGTACTTCACACTCAAAGAATTCCGCTGCCGCCATCAACGGCCCACTACGCACCCCCACCGTACCAACGGGCAGAAAATTCCAGAGGTGCAGGCCAATAATGCCATCCACTTTCGGGGCATCGAGAACTCCCGCTTCAATCATGGGTTTAGCCCCACCGGGACCTTCTTCCGCTGGTTGAAAGATGATTTTGACCGTACCAGCAAAATCGCGGTGCTCAGCAAGGTATTTCGCAGTCCCAAGGGCGATCGCTGTGTGACCATCGTGCCCGCAGGCGTGCATTTTCCCCTCATGGAGAGAGCGGTAGGGCTTATCGTTTTCCTCCTGCACTGGCAGCGCATCCATATCGGCGCGAATCGCCAGCACTGGCCCCGGTCGCGCTCCCGGAATCACGGCCACAATTCCCGTTTCCGCAATACCCGTGCGATGCTGAATGCCCCATTGCCGTAGTTTCTCACTGACAAAGGCCGCCGTCAGGTGTTCTTGAAAGCCCAATTCTGGTCGCTGGTGCAAATAGCGTCGCCACTGCACAAGTTCGGTTTGGAGGGCAGCCACCTCTGGACGCAGTTGGCAGCTCAATTGGGGAAGATGGAAAGCCATGGGGCAGTCTTTAGATTTTGTTTAGCATTGCCTTTCTCTAGGATAAACGATGCTCTGGGGCAGTGACAGTCAATGTAACCTCAAGAACAGGTGACGCGCCACTCGCTTCCACCAGTAGTAGGATTTTTTGGTCAGAACCCCCTGACTTAGGAAACATTTGTTATTATGACAGGTAGCTCCCTAGGGCAAAAGTTAAAATAGTTCAGTATTGGATATTACACTTTGCCAATTCTGAATCCTAGGGTCTCTTCAGCCAAACGAGGATGTTATGGTTCAATCCCTTCAATACTCCATCGAACTCGTCAAAGATGAAGCACGACGACTGGTGGCCAAAGGTGTGGTGAGTCGGCAGCAGCCCATTTACACTCTCTGCCAGTTTGTGCCCGTTCGGGAGTGGCCCCTCATTGAGGCAGAGCTAGAGCGCTGTGATTTTATGCTGCGCGATCGCATTGGCGACCTCATTGGCCGTGAGTGCTGGGACAACGACTAAAGAGCCATCATTCAGGGCACCGACTTCCCAATAATGCGCAAATCCTAGGACGTGGGTGCCTGCGAATCCTGCTGTAGGTCTTGGCGAATGGCGCGCAGCGTTTCGAGAAGCGTTTGAATATCTGCGGCTAAGTCAGCACTCTCGCGAGGAGCAGGCTCAGGGGTCGAAGAGGATTGCTGCTGTTGGGCAATGAAGGCTTGAATCAGTTCCCGTGCTTGCGCTTCGGTGAGGCGGCCTTTCTCAGCACAGACGGTGGCCAATTGGCGGGCATCCACCCGCAGTTGCGTCAGGTATTCTTGGCGCTTGGCCTCATCCTGTAGGGATTCAATGGCAGCAGCCGCCGCTCCAATACCGGTGTAGTAGAGTTGTTGTACAAGATCGAGGGGATTGCGATCCATAGAAATGTGCTCGGCGTGAACTCTCCTCTGCTACTGTACGGGAAATCTCCCTTGCTCATCAAGGTTGAGGAAAGCGACTGCGGTAGAGATGGACAATTTTACTCACCACCTCATCGATCCCCAAGTTGTCCGTACAGACTTCTATGGCATCGGCAGCTTTGCGAAAAGGGGCGTAGGTGCGTTGCTGATCCGCTGTGTCGCGAGCGGTAATCTGAGCGAGCAATTCCTCGTAGGAGAGGTCGCATTGTCCTTGTTGTTGTAACTCCTGCCAGCGGCGCTGGGCACGCTCTTCGGGCGAGGCCGTTAGGAAAATTTTCAAGCCTGCCTCGGGAAAGACATGGGTACCAATATCACGACCTTCGGCAGCAATGCCCCCATTGGCTCCGATCGCCCGCTGTTGTTGTACCATGAGTCGTCGCACACCCCGCAGGGCGGCAATTTGGGACACTCGCTGCGTCACCTCTAGGGAACGAATCGCTTGGCTGACCTCGCAATCGTTGATCCACACCCGTGTGGGTTGAGGGGGATCGCTGCTCTCAAGACGCAACTGACAATGGGCGATCGCCTCTACGACGGCTGGCTCATCCCTGAGATCAATGTTATTGTCCAAGCACCACCAAGTTACCGCTCGATACATGGCACCGGTGTCAAGGTACTGCAACCCTAGGGCTTGAGCCGCCAGTCGCGTCACGGTTGACTTCCCCGCGCCGGCAGGGCCATCCACAGCCAGAATCGGCAGGCGGCGATCCAATAGGCAATTGTCAATGAGGCGCGTTTGCCCCACCCAACCCGCGATCGCCAATAGCCCCACGGTCTCAATGCGTTCCAAGGGCACTAGGGTCTGGGGATGCACCAATTCGGCATAGTCGAGGCGCAACTGGGGAAACTGGCGCAGATGGTGGTGCACCTGCTCTAATAGCTGCTTAGCTTCAAAGCAGCCCTGACGGAAGGCGGTGGTGGCTACCTCTAGGCTCTGACTTAGGGCTAAGGCGGTGGCGCGATCGCCTGCACTGAGGTATTGATTACGGGAACTGAGGGCAAGGCCATCGGCATCGCGGACAATGGGGCAGCCAATGATCTCCACGTCCAGATTCAAATCCGCCACACAGCGGCGAATAATTGCTAACTGCTGGGCATCCTTTTGGCCAAAATAGGCGCGATCGGGCTGCACCAAGTGCAAGAGCTTCAGCACAATTGTTGCTACCCCGCGAAAATGGCCGGGGCGCGATCGCCCACAGAGGCGTTCCGTTAACTCCCTTGGTGGCTCAACTACCGTCAGACTCTCCATCCCCGCTGGATACAGTTCAGCCACACTGGGCACAAAGAGCAGATCCACCCCTAACTGCTGACAAAGTGCCGTATCCGCCTCAAGGGCACGGGGATAGCGCTCCAAATCCTCTTGGGGGCCAAACTGAAGCGGGTTGACAAAAATACTGACAACGACCACATCACACTCTTGCCGTGCCCGCTGGATCAAGGCGGCATGCCCCCCATGCAGTGCCCCCATTGTCGGCACAAAACCAAGGGTGGTTGCGGGAGGTAATGTGCCAAGGGCAGCCTGTAAACCCGCCGTGGTGGTCAAACGGTAAAACTTACCCATAGAGTGCTTCGGGGGCGATCGGTGCAGTTTTGATACAATCTGTCATATTACAGCCCTTTTCACACCGAGAGAAGACACGCCAGCTTCTGAAAGCCACGATCAGAGAGGCGGGTTTGGTGGATCCCAATGTTAGAAAAGGGCTGTCCAATGCCCGTGCCCGCTTTTTCTAACCAAAGTTTGTACATTTGTTGCAAGGGCTTTAATCTTGGGGGCAGGTTTTCTAAAATTCAGGTACCTTCGTTTCTCTGTACTTGCCAACCCTGTCACGCAACCTCCGTTTTACTCCCCCTGAGCCAAAAGCTTATTTTTTAACTGGAACTGTTCAGCATACGCCGCGAGGATAGCCCCTATGGCCAATGAACTACAAAACAGCTTACAAAAATACCGTTTCGTCTGCACCCTCACCTTCGGGGATATTTATGGCCAAGTCATTGTTTGGCTGATTGTGATCTTTATTGGTTTGGCCGCATCCCTCACCCTCTACAACAATCCCGTGCAGGCGTTTCTGGTCGGGGGGCTAATTTTGGTCTTAACCTTGCCCTTTTTGCTCTTTGCCTTTGTCACGACACTACTCAATCATATTGAAATGCGACCTGTGACAGTCACAGAGAAGAAAAAGCGCAAAGATGCCGCCGTGGCCTCAACCACTGAAGTGGCTCCAGCGAATTAAAGAACCCTTAAAAATAGCGGGCGATCGCCCCCAAAATGCCACACTGAAATTAACGCTGAGGGGGCAGTTCTATGCTTTACTGGCTGACATTTTTGCAGGCATTACCGACACCAGAATTGCCAGCACCTCCCCGCACCCAAACCAAAGCCACAGTACTGGCGGAGTCTCCCCCCATTGTCATGGGTAATCTGGGTGGGCTGCTCTTTTTTCCCGGTGTGATTGCCGGCATTGTGATTTTACTGCTCCTGAGCATTTGGGCTTACACGCGCGTCTATGTCATTACCCCCAACAACGAAGCCTTTGTGCGCACGGGGGGGATTTTTGTTAAGAAAAAAACAGTCATTCTCAATGGTGGCTGCATTGCCCTGCCGGGGTTCCATGAGTTGACACGGGTACCGCTGCGGGAAATCTCCATTGACGTAGAGCGAACGGGCAAATTGGCGGTGCGTACCCAAGATTATCTGCGGGCTGATATGCGGGTCACCTTTTATGTCTGCATCAATGCCACCGAAGAGGATGTCCTCACTGCCGCCGCTCGCCTTTCCCAAAATAACCGCATTACCCCCGAAGACATCAAGAATGCCCTTGAAAAACGGGCGGACGATGCCATTCGCGCAGCTGCAAAACACAAGTCCTTGGCTGAAATTGACTCCGACAAACTGGGGTTTGCCCAAGAGGTACTCAACCTGATGCAGCAGGATCTGCAAAAAGTTGGACTCACCCTCAACAACATTGCCATCTCAGAAGTCCAAGAGAGTGACACCTACGACGAAAACAACTTTTTTGATGCTCAGGGGGTGCGGCTGCGCACAGAAACGATTCAACGCTCGATTCAACAAAAGCGGGAAGTCGAACTCTCAACCCGGGTCGCGATCGAACAAAAGGAACTGGATGCCCAAAAACGCTCCCTGCAAATTGAAGAGGAAAAAGAAGCGGCACTGTTAAGCCAACGCCTGAAGGTGGAAGCCCTAAAAGCGCAGCGGGAAAGGGAAATTGAGGAGGCCAAAGCAGCAGAGGCAGCCGCGATTCAGCGGGCAAAGTTGCTCCAAGCCCAAGCGGTTGAGGAAGAAGAAATCCGCAAAAGACTTGCCATCCAACAGAAGGAAATCGAGGCCAGCATTGAACTGGAGGAAAAAAAATAAACTCCTGAAGGTAACGCAAGCCCAGCAACAGCAGGAGGCAGAAATCGCCGAGATCAGTCGCCAGCAGCAGGTGGAGGCCAACCGTTTGCAAGCACAGGTGGCCATTGCGGAGTCCGAGCGTCAAGCGCGTCTTGCCCAAGAGGATGTGGCGATCGCCGTTGCCACCAAGAAAAAAGAAAGTCTGATTGCCGAAGCCGAGCGGGCACGGGCAGAATCTGCGGTCACCACCGCCATCGAAGTGGAAAAAGCCAATCGCCAGAAAAACCTAGCGATTATTGCCGCAGAGCGGGAAGCGGCGGAAAAACGGGTGCTAGAGCAAAACGTTGTGGAAATTGATGCCTTTCGGCGGCGGCGGCAAGCGGAAATTGCCCAACAGGCAGCGGAACTGGAGGCGGAAGCGATTCGCACCCTTGCGGCGGCCAACCGTGATAAAGCCCTTGCTGAAGCTGAAGGGATGGAGGCCATGCTCGCGGCCAAAAATGTGATTAGCAACGCTAACTTGACAGCTCAAGTGATTACAGCCCTCTGGCCAGAACTGGCACCGCAACTGCCACAAGTTCTCCAAGCCCTTGCCCCGCAACCGGGGGTGATTGGCGATGCCAAAATTTATACCTTTGCCAACGGGGGCACCCCTGCTGATCTCAATAAACTGCTCCTATCCACCAGCGGGCTAGCCCTGATCAATGCCCTTTTTGAGGAGGGGAAACTGGGGCAGTTGTTAGCACAAATTAAATCCCTACTCCAAGAAAATACGTCTCATTCCTAAGACGCGACTGCATACCCCTAGCCGCAAGAATGGATAACTCTTCAGTAGGTCTGAGGCGTGAACCAAAGATTTATTAACTCCATCTGTATTTTCAAAATTCATAGAGATTTTTCAATGGGGTAAATATAAAAAAAAGATTAAGAACCGCCAAAGGTCGGTGTTAGTATTCCGATGAACAGATTTAGAAATGTTAAGATTCTTAATATATGTAACGTATCTACGAAAACGCTGTTAAAGCACCGTTGGCTTGGCCGCGATCTTTAGCAGGGGCGATCGCCCATCCTATAGAGAAAACGATATTCCTAGGCCTTGGACGAATCACTGCTGTCAACCTTGAGAACGAGCGATAGGGACTATGGATACTTCAAAAGATTTAGTGCGCACTTACCTACGGGAGATTGGCCGTGTGCCATTGCTCACCCACGAACAGGAAGTGATCTACGGTAAACAGGTGCAGCAGCTTACCGCCATGAACGAGATTCGCGAAAAGCTCGCGGCAGAACTCAACCGTGAACCCACCCGTGCTGAATGGGCCGCCGCCGCCAACATGAGTGAAGCAGAATTAGAGACAATTATCGAAAATGGCGAGCGCGCCAAACGCAAAATGGTGGAGGCCAACCTGCGGCTGGTGGTTTCGGTTGCCAAAAAGTACATCAAGCGCAATGTGGATCTGCTTGATCTAATCCAAGAGGGCACAATCGGGATGCAGCGGGGGGTAGAAAAATTTGACCCCACCAAGGGGTATCGTTTCTCCACCTATGCCTACTGGTGGATTCGCCAAGCCATTACACGGGCGATCGCTGAAAAGGGGCGCACGATCCGTCTGCCCATCCACATTACCGAAAAGCTGAACAAAATCAAAAAAGCCCAGCGACAACTGTCCCAACGCCTCGGTCGCGCTGCCACGATTAATGAACTGGCGGCAGAACTGGAATTAACCCCTGCCCAAGTGCGGGAATATCTTGAACGGGCGCGACAGCCCCTCTCCCTTGATGTCCGTGTCGGCGATAATCAGGATACGGAGTTGGGGGAATTGCTCGAGGATCCGTCCATTTCACCGGAGGAGTTTGCCGCTCAATCCTCGTTGCGCAGTGACCTTGAACGGCTGATGGCGGATCTGACCCCGCAGCAACGCCATGTGCTCTCCCTACGCTTTGGCCTAGAAAACGGCCAGCCCCTCACCCTTGCCAAAGTGGGCGAACTGCTCAACATTAGTCGCGAGCGGGTGCGGCAAATTGAGCGGGAGGCCCTCAGCAAACTCCGCAAACGCCGCGGCGATATTCACGAGTACCTTGCCAGCTAGCCCATGCTCACTGACGAACAGCACCGCCAAAAAATGCAGCAGCGCAAAGCCGTGCAGGCGCAACGCCTCGCGGAGCGCACCCGTGAAAAAGGTCTCATTATTGTCCATACGGGCAACGGCAAGGGCAAAACCACAGCGGCACTTGGCATGGTGCTGCGTTCCTTGGGGCATGGCTATCGCGTGGCAATTATTCAATTTATCAAGGGGGCGTGGGAGCCAGCGGAAAAAGCGGTTCTTAGCCATTGGTCAGACCAACTGGCCTTCCATGCGATGGGGGAGGGCTTTACATGGGAAACCCAAGACCGCCAGCGGGATATCGCCTGTGCCCAAGCGGCTTGGGAGCTGGGTCTGAGCTACATCACCAACCCCGAGTACCGTTTGGTACTGCTCGATGAAATTAATGTCGCCCTCCAGCTGGACTACTTAACTGTGGCACAGGTGCTCGAGGGACTTGCCCGCAAGCCAGAAATGACCCATGTGATTCTCACCGGACGCGGTGCTCCCCCAGCCCTGATTGACGCCGCAGATCTGGTGACGGAAATGACCCTTGTCAAGCATCCCTTTCGCGAACAGGGCGTTAAAGCCCAGCCGGGGATTGAATTCTAAAGCAGGAGTTCGCCAGCGAAAATCGTAACCGCCTGACCCAATAGCCGCAGGCGATCGCCCCTGTGGGGGTGAATTTTAATCACGCCCCCCCGCGCTGAGGCTTGATAGGCCAATAACTTGTCCTTCCCCAGTTTTGCTCGCCAGTAGGGATACAAGCTACAGTGCGCCGAGCCAGTGACCGGATCCTCAGGGATGCCCAGTTGGGGGGCAAAAAAACGGGAGACGATGTCATATTCCGCGCCATTGGCCTGGGCGGTCACAATCAATCCTCGGCAAGGCAGGCGGGCAATTTGGTCAAAATCGGGTTTCAACTGGGCTACAGCACTGGCATCGACCAGATCCACCAGCAGATCGCTGCCCGCTTGCCCCATAAATATGGGTGGTGTCCCGAGCGCTGCAATGATTGAGGCTTGCACCTGCTGATCCGCAAGGGGCATTACGGGCTGCTGCGGAAAATCAAGGGCGATCCAATCCCCAAGGCGCTGGGCACGCAGAAGACCGCTGCGGGTGTGAAATTCTAGATCCCCTACCACCCCCTGATGCTGCCAGAGGACATGGGCCGTTGCGAGGGTGGCATGACCACAGAGATCCACTTCTGCCACAGGGGTAAACCAGCGCAGGTGAAAGCCACTGGCCAGCGGTACGACAAAAGCCGTTTCTGAAAGATTCATTTCGCGGGCGATCGCCGCCAAGGTTGCATCCTCAAAAAACGTCCCTAGGACACATACGGCCGCCGGGTTACCCCGAAAGGGTTCTGGGGTAAAGGCATCAACTTGGTACAGTGGTAGCGGCATCCGACCCCCGAAAACCGTAAAATCAATCCTGTAGATCGAGCAGAGGACATACTGCGTGGAACGGACATTTCTAGCCATTAAGCCCGATGGCGTTCAGCGTGGGCTAGTGGGGACGATTATCCAACGATTTGAACAAAAAGGCTACACACTGGTCGGCCTCAAACTGATGCGGGTCAGCCGCGAATTGGCAGAGCAGCACTACGGCGAACACAAAGATAAGCCCTTCTTTACGGGGCTAGTGAATTTCATTACCTCTGGACCGGTGGTGGCCATGGTCTGGGAAGGCCGGGGGGTGATTGCCAATGCCCGCAAACTGATTGGTGCCACTAATCCCCTCAATGCGGAGCCAGGAACGCTCCGGGGCGATTTTGCTGTAGATGTGGGACGGAATGTAATTCACGGCTCCGACAGTCCCGAAAATGCCGAGCGGGAAATCAATCTCTGGTTCCAGACGCAGGAACTGGTGCCTTGGGAGCCGGCCTTCACCTCTTGGGTGTATGAGATGTAGGTTCATGGGTTGACTTGGGAAGGGTTGGGGGGGTGTCTGGCTCCTCCACCTCCCGCTTGGAAAAGCCCCACGTAAAGCAAAGGGCAATCAGGCTAATCATCACCCAGTCCGAGGGTACCAGCTGGGGATTAATCACGCGAATGAGCAGCCGCAGACCCACCAGCATCACTGTAAAATAGCCCGCATCCTCAAGTCGAGGAAATTCTTTTAGCCAGCGGATAAATAGCTCCGCCATAAAGCGCAGCATAATCACGCCAATCGTGCCGCCGAGTAATACCAGCCAACGCTCATCCGACAGGGCGATCGCCGTTGTCACGCTATCGAGGGAAAAGGCCAAATCCGCTAAGGCCAGTAGAGGTACCGCCTGCCAAAAAGAACGAATCACCCGCTCGTGCTCATGCTCTGGCTCGGTCGTAAAGAAAAAGTACTTTGCCGATAACCACAGCAGATAGAGTGCCCCCGCCAACTCAAACTGCCAGAACCGCAAGACCCAAGTCGCTGTGAAAATCAGGCCAATGCGAAAAACGTAAGAAATGGCCAGTCCCAGATTGAGTGCCCGCCGTTGTGCATCTAAATCTTCAATACCCCGTACTAGGGCGGCTAGGGCGATCGCATTGTCCGCTGAGAGAACCGCTTCCAGTGCCAACAACACCACAAGTAACAACAGGGTATCCAGTCCCCAGTTGGGCGAGAGTTCCAATAGTTCATCAATCATCGGGTGAGGGAAGTTCTCCAGATTTTTGGCTGCTTATATTTATCGTCGCACAGGAGCGGTACAGCCCTTTTCCCAAAGATGGAACACCCTCAAACCCAGACGTAGGCGCAACCAAAAATGCTAGTGACCTGACCGTTGGGCTGACGGTAGGCCTTACCCACATCCAGTCAGCGGACAAGCGATTCCCCTTTGGTTCTGGCGTGCATAGTCCTGCATCCTGTCGCATTTTCACCGTTAACCTATCACGAGGACTGAAATCTTGGGGAGCCAAGGGGGTGAAAATTCTTGGATCGCTTGCTTTACCAAGGTGGCGATGATTGAGCAAAAGGCAGTGTTCGCTGGGGCATAATTCAGAATTGTCGTTGACGTCGTAGAAATTTTACTTTGCTATGGGACTCGTTAACAATACGCTAAAAGCGGCAGGCAAGCTCGATCCGATTTCTTTAACGCTGTGCATCGTTGGCTCTCGCAAAATCTATCATGAGGATGATTATGCCCAATCTCCATGGCATATCTTTGCCCCCAATCTCAGAATTTATGGTTTTGATGCGGATGCCGACGCCTGTGATGAGGCCAATACCGCCTTAGCCGCCCAAGGAATCACTTGGTTTGAGCGTCACTATCCGCTGACGCTGGGCAAAGAGGTGGGAGAATCAACCCTTTACATTACCAACGCCATTCATTGCAGTTCTTTATATCCACCAAATTTGAGCTACACATCGCGATTTCAAGGATTTAATCCTAGCCTGAATGTGGCGGCAACTGTTCAGGTGGAAACAACCACCCTTGACGCATTTGCTCAAGCTGAAGGCCTTGAGAGCGTAGATGTCCTGCAAGTGGATGTCCAAGGTGCAGATCTAGATGTGTTGCAAGGCGGTGAGCGGCTTCTGGTAGCCAGTACTTTAGCAATCATGGTTGAAGTTGAGTTTTCGGAGGTTTACAGAGGGCAGCCCCTCTTTGGGGATATTGATGCATATTTGCGCGCTCAAGGCTTTGTGCTCTTTGACCTACTCACCAATGATGGTTGGTGCCGATTACCGCGCTACGTTTCCCCATTTCACTCCCAACGGCGAGGGGGTCAACTGCTATGGGCCGATGCAATTTACCTGCGGGATTTGCTCAATGAGAATCAACAGCAGCAAAACCAGCACCTACAGAGCCCTAGCCACTTGCTAAAACTGGCGGCAATTGCTGATGCACTGGACTTTCCTGATTATGCGCTGGAAGTTTTAACGCAACTGACGCTTCGCTATGGCAAAATCCCTCAGTGGAACTGCCGCAAAGAAATTTGCGCTATTTTGGAACAGGTTCAGCCCCTGCTCGGCACAGATATTGCCAAGCTGCCAATTTTAAAGCTGCTGTCTGAGCCAACAACCTAGCCTTGGGGCAAAAGGCGACGGCTAAACTGCTGAATTTCCTCGCGAATCCCTCGCGGCAATTGGCTCTGTTTGGCTAGGGCTTGCTGGAAATATTGCTGTGCCTGCGATCGGTTGCCACTGGCGGCCAAAATTTGTGCTTTCAGATAAAGGAGTTCTGGATTGTGGGGGGCAAGTGCCAAGGCTTGATCAACTGCGTTTAAGGCTTGCGGCCATTGCTTGCGATCGCGATAGGCCAAGGCCAAGCCTCGATAACTCAGGTAATTGGGAGCGGCGTAGGTTTGCAGGGTTTGAATGGCCCGATCCATGCTGACAAAGCCCACATTACTGGCAATACCCCACTCCATAAAGCCACGAACAAGATTCAATTCCGGATCGCGAGGATTGACAGCTTCGGCTCGCCCCACATGATCGAGAACCCGCTGTACCCGCAACAGAGCGGCGGGGGCACCAGCCACAGGCCCCGATCCGGCATCGGAAATTTCATAGCCAGCCATCAAGAAATGCCCCACGGCTTGGTAAAGGTTCCCCCGCAAAGGATCGCGACTGGTCAGCGCTTGGGCAGCGCGCAGGGTCTCCTCAGCGTAGCGTTTGTACCCTGCCCAGTCTTCATTAAGATAGGCAATGGCAGCAGCCAAGGTCAGGGTTAGGGGTTCTTGGCGATCGCGCTCCAAGGCCGCCGGCAGTAACTCTTTACCTTTGACATAGTTGCCATCGCGAAAGAGGGCAACAAAGACAGCTTCCGTTTGATCGGAAATGGGTCGTGCTTGAGCGCCCGTACGGAAAGGATCCCCAGCAAGGGCAGCGGTACTCAGTACCCAGGGGGCGATCGCTCCACTAAGATAGAGAGCAAAGCGTTGCCACAGGCGCAGTTGACGTGTTTGCACGGTCGTTACCTCCGGAGTCTGCATCTTGTTTTCGGTTCACCATCTCAGCTACCACCCCGCCGCCACCCCCCAGCCCATTTTGCGGGACATTAATTTAGACTTGGGTATGGCTGAACTGGGATTAATTATCGGACCCAGTGGATCCGGCAAAACCACCCTACTAGAGATTTTAGCGGGCTTGGCCACCCCCAGTCGGGGAATCATTCGATGGCAGGATCAGGTTCTCACACCCGATCATTTACAACAGTTGGCCGGATTGGTCTTTCAGTTCCCAGATCGCTACTTCTGTGGCAGTACCATTCTCGAAGAGCTGCGCTTTGGCCACCCAGAAATTCCCTACGAAAACTTTTACCGCGCCCTTGCCGATGTGGGTCTCGATCATTTGCCTTTGCACACCCGCCCCGAATCCTTGAGCGGTGGTCAGCAGCGTCGCCTCGCGCTTGCTGTGCAACTGGTGCGCCAACCCTACCTGCTCTTGCTCGATGAACCCACAGCGGGTCTGGATTGGTCAATGCGCCGCCAATTGGTACAGGTGCTGCGCCGCCTCAAGGAACACTGGAGCCTGCTTGTGGTCACCCATGAGGCCACTGAATTGCGGGAGATTAGCGATCGCACGTGGCGATTGGAAAACGGTTGTCTAGTGCCCTTGATTTCCCAGCGATCCAGTCCTGTAATAAGTTTTAATACTTAGGTAGCAATACTTTGCAATTTGTTACCACAGAACCGCAAAGTCGCTTGCCAGCTTGATTTTCTGCTACAACCACAAAAGGTATATCCCCCTTGGGGTTTGGTCTCGATCGTTACAAGGAGTTTGAACGCATGTTCACCCACGTCAAGTCCACGATTCGGCATATCGCGCCAGCGGCGTTAAATGGGCGATCGCTGTTGCGAGTGGTGTATGTGGTACTTGAAGCCCAATACCAGAGCGCGCTGTCGGCAGCGGTTCGCAGCATTAACGATACCCATCCACAGGTGGCCATTGAAATCAGTGGCTATCTCCTTGAGGAACTGCGCAATCCCGAAAACTATGCCGCCTTCTGTGAGGACGTGGCGCGGGCAAATGTGTTTATCGCCTCCCTGATTTTCATTGAGGACTTAGCGGATAAGGTGGTCGAGGCGGTTCAGCCCTATCGCGATCGCTTGGATGTAGCGGTTGTCTTCCCCTCGCTGCCCCAAGTGATGCGCCTTAACAAAATGGGCAGCTTTTCCTTGGCTCAGATTGGCCAATCCAAGAGCGTCATTGCCAACTTCATGAAAAAGCGCAAGGAGAAGTCAGGTGCCGGCTTCCAAGATGCCATGCTCAAACTCCTGCGAACCCTGCCCCAAGTGCTGAAGTACCTCCCCATTGACAAGGCTCAGGATGCCCGCAACTTCATGCTCAGCTTCCAGTATTGGCTGGGCGGGTCGCCAGAGAACCTAGAAAACTTCCTCCTCATGCTGGCCGATCGCTACGTCTTCAAAGGTCAGCCAAACAGCAACCTCAGCTACCAAGAACCGGTCACCTACCCCGACACCGGTATTTGGCACCCCCTTGCACCGCAAATGTTTGAGGATCTTAAGGAGTACCTCAACTGGTTCAACAGTCGCCGCGATATTGGCGCTGATCTCAAAGACCCTCTCGTGCCCACCATTGGCCTGCTGTTGCAGCGTACCCACCTTGTCACCGGTGATGACGCTCACTATGTCGCCATTGTGCAAGAGTTTGAATCCCAAGGGGCGCGGGTGATTCCCGTCTTCTCTGGTGGGCTGGACTTTTCGACGCCCCTAGAAAAATTTTTCTACGATCCCGTCAACCCTGAGAAACCCATTGTTGATACCGTTGTCTCTCTCACGGGATTCGCCCTTGTGGGGGGGCCTGCCAAGCAGGATCATCCCAAAGCTGTAGCGGCACTGAAAAAACTCAACCGTCCCTACATGGTGGCACTGCCCTTGGTGTTTCAAACCACTGAGGAATGGGAAGACAGCGATCTGGGGCTGCACCCGATTCAAGTGGCGCTGCAAATTGCTCTGCCGGAACTGGATGGTGCCATTGAGCCAATTATTCTTTCCGGTCGCGATGGCATGACCGGTAAGGCGATCGCCCTCCAAGACCGCGTCGAAATGATCGTACAGCGGGCACTGAAGTGGGCCAATCTGCGCCGCAAACCCAAGGTGCAAAAGAAAGTCGCCATCACCATCTTTAGCTTCCCGCCGGATAAAGGCAATGTTGGCACCGCCGCCTACTTGGATGTCTTTGGCTCCATCTACAAAGTCATGGAAGCCCTGAAAAACAACGGCTATGACGTGCAGGACATGCCCGAGAGTGCCGAAGCCCTGATGCAGGAAATTCTCCACGATGCCCGTGCCCAAGTGGGGAGTCCTGAACTCAACATTGCCTACCGCATGAGCGTGCCGGAATACGAGCGCCTCACCCCCTACGCCAAGCGCCTTGAAGAAAACTGGGGCAAACCGCCAGGGCACCTGAACAGTGACGGCCAAAACCTGCTCATCTACGGCAAAGCCTACGGCAACGTCTTTATTGGCGTGCAGCCCACCTTTGGCTACGAAGGGGATCCAATGCGGCTGCTCTTTTCTCGCTCTGCCAGTCCCCACCACGGCTTTGCTGCCTATTACACCTTCCTCAACCACATTTGGCAGGCGGATGCAGTGCTCCACTTTGGCACCCACGGTTCTTTGGAGTTCATGCCGGGCAAACAGATGGGCATGTCTGGGGATTGCTACCCCGATAATCTCATTGGCTGTATTCCCAACCTCTACTACTACGCTGCCAATAACCCCTCTGAAGCCACCATTGCCAAACGCCGCAGCTATGCCAACACGATTAGTTACCTCACGCCCCCCGCGGAAAATGCCGGCCTCTACAAAGGGCTGCGGGAACTCAGCGATCTCATTGGTTCCTACCAAACCCTGAAAGATAGCGGTCGGGGGGTTCAGATTGTCAACACGATCATGGACAAGTGCCGCCTAGTCAATCTCGATCAGGATGTGGCTCTCCCCGCTAAGGACGCGGCAGATCTCACTGCCGAGGAGCGCGATACCCTCGTGGGCAAGGTCTATATCAAGCTGATGGAAATTGAAAGCCGCCTCCTGCCCTGTGGCCTGCACGTAATTGGCAAACCGCCGACAACGGAAGAAGCAGTGGCTACCTTGGTCAATATTGCCAGCTTGGATCGCTCTGAGGACGGCATTAAGAGCTTGCCCAGGCTCATTGCCGAGAGTCTAGGGCGGGACATTGATGAGATTTATCAAAATAGCGATCGCGGGGTACTGGCGGATGTTGAACTGCTGCGCCAGATTAACGAGGCGACCCGTGCTGCCGTCAGTGCCCTCGTCCAAGCCCAAGCCGATGCCGAGGGTCGTGTGTCGCGGGTCTCGAAGCTGAACTTCTTTAACATGGGGCGCAAAGAGCCGTGGATTGAATCCCTCCATGGTGCAGGCTATACCCAAGTGGATGCCGCTGCCCTTAAGCCCCTGATGGAATACCTCGAATTCTGTTTACAGCAGATTGTGGCCGACAATGAACTGGGGGCACTGCTGCAAGCCCTTGAAGGCGAGTACATTCTCCCCGGCCCCGGTGGCGATCCAATTCGCAATCCTGAGGTCTTGCCGACGGGCAAAAATATCCACGCCTTGGATCCCCAAGCCATTCCCACTGCCGCTGCTGTGCAGTCTGCCAAAGTTGTGGTCGATCGCCTTCTAGCGCGGCAAAAAGCGGAAAACAACAACCAATGGCCAGAAACCATCGCCATGGTACTCTGGGGCACAGATAATATCAAAACCTATGGCGAGTCCCTTGCTCAAGTGCTCTGGCTAGTGGGGGCACGTCCTTTACCCGATTCCTTGGGACGGGTCAACAAAGTGGAACTCATCCCCCTAGAAGAGCTGGGGCGGCCACGCATTGATGTTGTCGTCAACTGTTCTGGGGTCTTCCGCGATCTCTTTATCAACCAGATGGCGCTCATTGACCGTGCCATCAAGATGGCTGCCGAAGCCGATGAACCCCTTGAGCTAAACTTTATCCGCAAGCACGCCCTGCAACAGGCTTCAGAATTGGGGATTGACCTGCGCCAAGCGGCCACACGGGTCTTCACCAATGCCTCCGGTTCCTACGCGGCGAATGTCAACCTAGCGGTGGAAAATAGCTCTTGGGAGCAGGAGTCGGAACTTCAGGATATGTATCTCTCCCGTAAGTCCTTTGCCTTCTCGGCAGATTCTCCGGGGACGATGCAGCAGGCGCGGGATTTGTTTGAAACCGCCCTCAAAACCGTGGATGTAACCTTCCAGAATCTCGACTCCTCAGAAATTAGCCTCACCGATGTCAGCCACTACTTTGACTCAGATCCGACCAAGCTGGTGGCGGCACTGCGCAGCGATGGCAAGCAACCCAAGGCCTATATTGCCGATACCACCACAGCCAATGCCCAAGTGCGGACGCTCTCGGAAACCGTTCGCCTCGACAGCCGAACCAAGCTCCTGAATCCCAAGTGGTATGAAGGGATGCTCTCCCACGGCTACGAAGGGGTGCGCGAGATCTCGAAGCGACTAGTCAACACAATGGGCTGGTCGGCCACCGCAGGAGCTGTGGATAACTGGGTTTATGAGGAGGCGAATGCCACGTTTATTCTCGATGAGCAGATGCGGCAGCGGCTTCTGAATACCAACCCCCACTCCTTCCGCAAAATGGTGAGCACCTTCCTCGAACTTCACGGACGCGGCTATTGGCAGACCAGTGAAGCCAATCTGGAACTGCTGCGGCAACTCTATCAAGAGGTCGAGGACAAGATTGAGGGCGTTGAGTAAACAACGTTAATAGCATGGGGGAAGCTCTTCCCCCTTTTTATTTGGACGCCGATGTGATCGGAACCCACCCTGCTCCTTAAGCGTCAGACCCCGCAGTACGTTTTTTCTGTGGAGGAGTTGACGATGTTGAAGACACTTCAAGTCGTTGGCCTATCGTCCTTGACTGGTTTGGCGGTTCTTTCCTTTGTGGATACCGCCGCGGCTCAACTGAATGTCAACGTGAATCTTGGTGGTTCCCGTCAGCCGGTGTATGTGGTGCCCAGTCCCTCTAGCCAACCCGTCTATGTGGTGCCTACCCCTCAAACACAACCCGTGTATGTGGTACAGCCAAGAGTGGTTAGTGTTCCGCCGGCCTCCCCGCGATCGCGCCATCACCGCAAAAAGCCCCATCGCAATCAACCGCAGTATGTGATTCCCGCGAATCCGAGTGGGGTGCTGATCACGTTTTAAGAATTCCAGTCAGAATCGCCGCCCCTTCTGCTAAGATGGATTACACATCAGTATTCCGACCGATTTATCGTAGATTGATGGCAGAATGGTCAATTGGCGGCGTTTTAGGGTTTGGTTGAGCTTGTTCTTACTAGCGGTAGGTCTCAGTGGTCTCACCGCTGCTTGTCAATTTCAGGCCACTCTGCCCGATGGTCGCCCTGCTCAGGTGAATCTAACCCTTTCTTCGTTCTCGGTCACTAAAAAAGCGCACGAGGCTATTATGCCCCTGTTTGCTGCTCAATGGGAACAGGAACATCAACAAAAAGTGCGCTTCCGAACGAGTTATGGTCCCTCGGGCAGTCAGTCACGGGCGGTGATTGATGGCCTAGAAGCCGATATTGTCCACTTGTCCCTTGGTTTAGATGTCGATCGCATTGCCAAAGCAGGGTTAATTCGCCCCGATTGGGCTAGCCAAGCCCCCCACAACAGCATTGTCACCACTTCTGTCGGTGCCCTGATTACCCGTGACGGCAACCCGAAAAATCTGCAAACATGGCAGGATCTCACCCGTGAGGGGGTGACATTTGTGACTGCCGATCCCAAAACCTCTGGCGCGGCTCGCTGGAACTTCCTTGCGCTGTGGGGATCGGTCACGGAAACAGGGGGAACGTTTGATCAGGCGCGGCAGTTTGTGACTGAAGCCTTTCGCCATGTGGCCGCTCTCCCCCGCGATAGTCGTGAAGCCACTGATGCCTTTTTGAAACAGGGACAGGGGGATGCCCTGATCAACTATGAAAATGAAGTGATCTTGGCTCGCCAAAAGGGCAAGACCCTTTCCTATATCCTTCCTCCTGTGAATATCCTGATTGAAAACCCGATCGCCCTTGTGGATCAATACGTGGATAAACATGGCACACGGGAGGTAGCACAGGCCTATATTGACTTTCTCTATACTCCCCAAGCTCAGGAGATCTTTGCCCAATATGGTTTTCGACCCGTGGATGCCACCGTCCTTGCCGCCCATCAGCAGACGTTTCCACCCGTGCCCACCCTCTTTACCGTGGCAGATTTAGGGGGCTGGGAGAAGGTGCAAGCCCAATTTTTCGCTAATGGCGCCCTGTTTGATCAAATTCAGCAGGAGAATCAAGCCTGATGACCGCTACCCACCCCATTTCGCCGTCACTCTCTCCTCAGAAACAGCGCTGGCAGTTTCCTTGGGTTTGGAGAATCACGGTCTTTTACTTACTCGTGATGCTGGCTGTACCCATTGCTGCCCTCTTGAGCCGTGCCAGTAGTGCTGGGCCACTGCATTTTTGGCAGGTGGCAACGCGGGCGATCGCCTTGTCGGCCTATGAAGTCACGTTTGTGACTGCCCTCATCGCAGCGCTGATCAATGGCGTCTTTGGTACCCTGATTGCTTGGGTGCTGGTGCGCTATTCCTTTCCGGGGAAGCGCTTCTTTGATGCTGTCGTGGATCTACCTTTTGCATTGCCAACGGCGGTGGCGGGTCTCACCCTCGCAACGGTCTATAGCGAAAATGGCTGGATTGGTAGCTTACTAGCGCCCTTCGGAATCAGAATTGCCTTCAGCCGCTGGGGAGTGGCGGTGGCGATGCTCTTTATTTCCTTACCCTTCGTGATTCGCACGGTGCAGCCCGTCCTCACTGAAATGGAAAAGGATGTGGAGGAGGCAGCATGGTCGCTGGGTGCTACTCATGGGCAGACCTTTTGGCGAGTGATTTTGCCACCTTTGATGCCCGCTATTCTCACAGGCGTTGCCCTAGGCTTCTCACGGGCAGTGGGGGAATTTGGCTCAATTGTGATTATTTCCTCCAACACTCCTTTTCGGGACTTGATTGCCTCAGTGCTGGTGTTTCAGAGCTTAGAGCAGTATGACTATGAGGCAGCAACCATTATTGGTACGGTGATGCTCTTGGTATCCCTAGCGATTTTATTTCTGATTAATCTGCTGCAAGCGTGGGGGCGGCGCTATGCGGAGCGTTAAACCCTCGCCCACCCAAGAAAAGCCATGGCTACATGCCCTTTTGATTGTTATTGCCATCGCCTACTTAGCCCTTGTGCTTTTGCTGCCGGCGGCCAATGTCCTTTTCCAAGCCTTTCACAAGGGAGTCATGCCCTTTCTGGAAAATTTGCTGGAGCCGGATTTTCTGCATGCGGTGTGGCTGACCTTTGCCCTTGCCTTGGTGGTGGTGCCCTTAAACACGATCTTTGGTCTCTGTGCCGCTTGGGCGATCGCCCGCCATCGCTTTGCGGGACGCACCCTTTTACTGAGCATTATTGACCTACCTTTTTCCATCTCCCCCGTTGTTGCCGGACTGATGCTGGTACTGGTCTATGGCCGCAATGGCTGGTTCGGGGGCTGGCTGCAAGCTTTAGATATTCGCGTTATTTTCTCTTTTCCGGGGATGGTGCTGGCAACAGCCTTTGTGAGTTTGCCCTTTGTGGCGCGAGAAGTCATCCCTGTCCTAGAAGAAATCGGTACCGAGCAGGAGGAAGCCGCAAAAACCCTAGGCGCCAATGAGTGGCAAACCTTTTGGCGAGTCACCCTACCCAATATCCGCTGGGGGCTGCTCTATGGGGTCCTGTTGACCAATGCGCGAGCGATGGGGGAGTTTGGCGCTGTGGCAGTAGTCTCTGGCAATGTGGCGGGTCTGACGCAAACCCTGCCCCTCTTTGTGGAGGATGCCTATAAAAACTACAATACGGAGTCCGCCTATGCGGCAGCGGTGATCCTTGGCTTGCTAGCGCTTGTGACGCTCGTGGTTAAGGAAATTTTGGAGCGGAAAACAGGGATCAAGCCCAATCCCTAGGAGGTGCCGAGGACGCGCAAAATCGAGGGCACGGCTTCAATATCGGTCATTTGGGCAATCTCGGCCATAGCTTGACGAAACTCCCCTTCGCGCACATGGTGGGTGACAATCACAATTTCTGCCAGTTCATTGTGGCTGCCAATTTGCACAAGGGATTCCAAGCTAACATTGTGGTTGCCAAAACAGGTACCCAGTTTCCCTAGGACTCCCGGATGATCTTGGGCATGGACACGGGCATAGAAACGACTATCCACCTCCGCCATCGGTAGCAGCGGCATAAACTGATCGTGCTGGCAGGTGAGCAAGGGATGGCTGGCACGTCCTTGGGGGAGAAGGGCGGCAATGTTGATTAAATCCGCCACGACGGCACTGGCGGTTGCCCCTGCACCGGCACCGGGACCATAGAACATTACCTGACCCAAAGGCTCTGCCTCTAGGAGAATGGCATTAAAGACGCCATTGACGCCGGCAAGGGGGTGCTCAAGGGGCACGAGCGTCGGATGAACGCGCACCTCTAGGGGCTGGCCACTGAGCTGGCGGGCGATCGCCAGCAGTTTAATGCGAAATCCGAGTTTTTCCGCATAGGCAATATCTACCGCCGTGATCCCACGAATGCCCTCGCAATACACTTCCTCGCGGCGAATCCGCCCCCCAAAGGCAAGGCTGGCCAGAATGGCAATTTTATCCGCGGCATCCCATCCCTCAATGTCAGCACTGGGATCGGCTTCGGCATACCCTAGGCGTTGGGCATCGGCAAGGATGGGGGCAAAATCCCCCTGTTCCTGCTGCATGCGGGTCAGGATGTAGTTGGTGGTGCCATTGAGAATGCCGCTGACACTGTGGATACGATTGGCACCTAGGCTCTGTTTCAGGGCTTGAATGACAGGAATGCCACCGGCCACGGCCGCTTCGAGCATCACATAGACCCCTTGGGCATTGGCCGCATCAAAAATTTCAGCACCATGACGGGCAATGACGGCCTTGTTGGCGGTGACAATGTGCTTGCCGTGGGCAATGGCTTTGAGGATGAGCGATCGCGCCGGTTCAATGCCGCCGAGGACTTCCACCACAATGTCAATCTCAGGATGAGTCACAATGCGTTCTAAGTCAGTGGTCAGGAGCTTGGGATCAAGGGCAACGGCACGGGGCTTATGGATATCCCGTACCCCCACTTGGGCGATCGCCAGTTCCTTGATCAGCGGATGGCGCCCCGCTGGATCCGCCAAAATTTGCGCCACACCGCCACCAACAGTGCCCAACCCCAGTAAACCAATGTGATACATCAGACCCGTCCTATTGCACTGTTCCTATTATCAGTCGCGCTCGTCCTAGTCACACACATGGCGAACATAGGGTTCCTCCTCAGGCAAAAAGGATTCAAAACTCGCCACTTGAGCAGCAATGAGATCGGGCGTGGCCTCGGCAATATCCCCTTGGCGATCGCTCAGACGACGGCGCAGTTCCTCAGGCGGTGCATTACAGAAGTGAATCTCCAAGGGCACCTGCAATTTCTCAGCTAAAGCAATCACGGGTTGGCGCAGCGCCACGCGATCGTATTTCGCATCCAAAATCACCGTTTGTCCCTGACGCAGCAACAATTCTGCATAGGCCAAGAGCTGATTATAGGTTTTTTGGGTCATGGCCTCAGAATAGAGATCGACCTGCGGGAAATCACTGCTGCGGCGGTCAAGGGGTAAACCCGCCAAGTGCTTACGCACGGCATCGGAGCGGATTTGAATGGCTTGCTCGGCTTGGGCGAGACCCCGTCCCCGTGTACTTTTGCCTGCCCCAGAGAGACCGCACATGACATAGAGCTTGGCTTGACGTGGTTGGGTGTAGCGATAGGCCGCCTCATAGTAGGCCGCAGCCGTGGCTTGAATCTGTGCCTTTTCGGCCTCGCTAATAGCGGGATCGTTGAGGGCCAAGGCGTTCACATTGCCGCGAATATAGGCTCTGATGCAAAGGTAAAGGGGCAACAGCACCGCCCCAGCGTAGTCCCCACTCCACTCCAAGTAGGTATTGAGGAAGAGATTGGCCAAGTCCCCGCGACCCCGAAACTCCAGATCCATCAGCAAAAAAGCGGCGTCATAAATGACATCAATGTTGCGAAATTCTTCGTTGAACTCAATACAGTCGAAAATTTGCACCCTGCCGTTGTAGAGGCAGATATTGTTCAGGTGCAGGTCGCCATGGCACTCGCGAATTTTGCCTGCGGCTTGCCGCTGCACCAACCACTCCTGATGACGGGTCAGAAAGTCATCAGTAAAAGCCTGAATCGCCGCGTACTGCTCTGGGGATTGACAGCGACCGACAAACTGAGCCGCCAAGGCATGGCAATTGTTAATCACTTGGGCGATCGCCCGCGGGGAGCCAAATTCACTAATGTGGGGATCTGTGGCAGCGGCGCGGTGAAAGTGAGCCAGTTCTTTACCGAGGGATTCAATCAGGCTGGGGGTGACTTGGTTGGCTGCAAAGAGGTGCGAAAACAGTTGCGACTGATCAAATTGCCGCATTTGCACGGCATAGTCAATCACCTCAGCTCCCGCAGGTAAGTCTTGGGGATCCGCCACAAAATAGCGATCGCCCACCGCCACAATGGGCACCACCGCCAAGTAGAGATCTGACGCCAAACGGCGATTCAGCCGTAACTCTTCCTGACAGTAAAATAGCCGCTTTTCTAGGGTTGTAAAGTTCAAAAAGCCAAAATCCGCCGGCTTTTTCACCTTATAGGCATAGTCCCCCGTCAGAAATACGTAGGAAATATGCGTTTGCAGCAGTTGAATTGGGGAGGTTACCGCATGGGAGTAGGCAGCAGGCGTTAATAGGGCTTCGACAAAGGCAGGCAAAGACATGCGTATTGTGGCTAACATCGCGCCCCAATCATATCACTAGACTCTATGCCTGTGGCTAAATTGACGTTTTGAACGTTCCTTTAGAGGATGGGGATACAACCCTCTGATGGTGCATGGAACTATGGTGCGTCGCCCCGTCACATTACCCCAACTCCAACAAAAAAAACAGCAGGGAGAGCCAATTACCATGCTCACGGCTTGGGATTATTTGTGGGCACGCCTATTGGATGCGGCGGGGGTGGATGTGATCCTTGTCGGGGATTCCCTTGGCATGGTTGCCCTTGGCTATCAAACCACCTTGCCGGTGACCCTTGATCAGATGATTCACCATGCGCAGGCGGTGCGGCGGGGCGTCAGCCACAGTTTCCTCGTGTGTGACCTGCCCTTTTTGAGCTACCACGAAAGCCCAGAGCAGGCCCTGCGCTCAGCGGGGCGTTTAGTCAAAGAAGCAGACGTCCAGGCAGTAAAAATGGAAGGTGCCTCTCCGGTGGTGCAGGCAGCAACGCGGCGCTTAGTGGAGGCCGGCATCCCGGTGCTGGGTCATGTGGGTCTGTTGCCGCAGCGGGTGCATCAGTTGGGGGGATGGCGACAACAGGGGAAGACGCCACAGGGGGCGGAAGCAATTCTCGCAGATGCCCTTGCTCTGGCCGAAGCAGGTGCCTTTGGCATCATTTTGGAGCATATTCCTGCGGATTTGGCACAGCAAATTACCGCCAAGCTGGAAATTCCCACGATTGGAATTGGCGCCGGCCCCTACTGTGATGGTCAGGTGTTGGTAACGGCAGATGTTTTGGGCTTAAGCCCGCAGGTGCCCCCCTTTGCTAAGGTGTATGCCGACTTGGGCACTCAGGCGATCGCTGCCCTTAAGAGCTACTGCCAAGCTGTAAAATCGCGGCAATTTCCCTAACTTAGAGCGGCCAATGGGCACGGGGGTTAAAGGTGCGCAGCGATCGCAACTTTTCGTAGAGTTCTTTTTCTTGGGCACTCAGGGATTTGGGGGGCACAATTTGCACCTTGGCAAGGAGATCGCCAGCAATGCCGCTACTACTGCGCCACCCTTTGCCCCGTAACCGCAGCGATTGCCCAGATCGCGTACCAGGGGGCACATTCAAAACCACAGTCCCAGAGGGCGTCGGTACCGTGACTTGAGCACCCAAGGCAGCTTCATCCGGGGTAATCGGCAAATCAATCACCAATTGATCCTCTTCAAAGCGGAAGAGGGGATGGGGCGCCACCTGTACCGCGAGATATAAATCCCCTCGCTGTTGGGTGTAGGGGTTATATTGACCTTTCCCCCGCAGTCGTAACTTCGTCCCCGGCTTAATACCAGCGGGAATCGTCACAGTCACCTGTTCATTGCCAATCTTGAAGGTTTTTTGGCACCCCTCAAAGGCCTCTTGGAAACTAATTTGTACCTCTAAATCAATATCGGTACTCCCAAATGGCGATGAATCAAAGCCAGCGCTGCTCCAAGTGCGAGTACGCCCTGTGGTCGTGCCGGTGGCAAATCGCCCCAGCAACTCGTTGATAAAGTCTTCAAAGCTGCTAAACTGACTAAAGTCAGCGCCAAAGTCACCAATATTGACATTAAAGCCACCAGCACCCGCCGCACTGGCCTGTTGCCAATACTGACCAAATTGATCGTATTTGCGTCGTTTTTCCGGATCTGAGAGCACTTCGTGGGCTTCGTTAATTTCCTTGAAACGAGCTTCTGCCTCTTTGTCCCCCGGATTTAAGTCGGGGTGATACTTGCGCGCGAGGCGGCGAAAGGCTTGCCGAATTTCGGCATCCGTGGCATTTTTGCTGACCCCGAGGATTTGGTAGTAATCTTTGAAGTCGGTACGCGCCATAGGAACATTCGCCTCTACGTAATCAAAAGATGAAGATTTAGTGTCAGGGCTGGCAGCAAATTAAGGCAAAAAGCTCAGTGCTATTATAGTTGAATCCCTTTATACCGTCTTGGCATGGCGACGTTTCTTCGTCCAGAACTGAGCAACCTCCGCGCCTACTCCACCCCCAGCAGTGACTCCCTACCCCTAGAACTGGATTACCTCGATACCAATGAGTTTCCGTGGGATTTGCCCACTGCCCTTAAGGAGGCGTTAGCTCAACAGTATGTCAGCACCCTCGCCAGTCATCGCTATCCTGACAGTCATCATTGGCCTTTGCGGCAGGCGATCGCTCGCTATGTCAGTGAACACAGCCCAACGGAGATCTCCCCACACCAAATTGCGGTTGGCAACGGCTCCGATGAGCTAATTCGCTCGATTTTACTGGCCACTGCGATCGGGGGCTACGGTTCTATCCTAGTGGCAGAACCGACATTTTCCATATACGGGATCCTCGCCCAAACCCTAGGGATTCCCGTCCAGCGATCGCCCCGCGATCCTGACACCTTTGCCGTGCAAATTGCTGAAGCCAATACCCTCATTGCCCAAGCGGCTCCCCCCGTGCGCGTTCTCTTTATGCTGCAACCCAACTCCCCAACAGGGAACCCCCTAACCGCAGCGGAGGTGGACTGGCTACGGCAGCTTCCTGAGGACATTTTAGTGGTGATTGATGAGGCCTATTTTGAATTTTCGGGCAAGACACTGGTGGGGGACTTGGCAGCGCATCCCAACTGGTTGATTCTGCGTACGTTTTCCAAGGCCTTTCGACTCGCCGCCCATCGGGTGGGCTACGCCATTGGCAATGCCGAGGTGATTGCGGTTTTAGAAAAGGTTCGTCTGCCCTATAACCTGCCTACGTTTTCTCAAGTGGCGGCGCAGGTTGCCCTTGACCATCGGCCGGCGTTGCTGGCAGAGATTCCCACGGTGCTAGCGGAGCGGGAGCGCCTCTATGAACGGCTTCAGGGTTGCCCCCAACTGCGGGTATGGCCGAGTGTGGCCAATTTCCTCTTTTTCCGCTTGCAGGAACCGCAATACACCCAGCCCCTGTGTGATGCCTTGCGGCGTCAGGGGACTCTTGTACGGGCGATCGCTAGCGGCATTCGGGTCACCATTGGCACACCAGCGGAGATGGAGCGCTTTTGGCAACGGCTGCAAGCTTTTTTGCACCAGCTTTAGCTAATCGGACAAGCGGCCATTGGGCAGGACTGTTCCCCGCAGGGTTGCCGTGGCTAAAGACGTGTAGGTCAGTGTGGCACCCCGCAGGTTGGCGCGACTCAGGTTGGCTTGGCGCAATTGCACAGCCGTCAGTTCAGCATTGATCAGCTGAACTTCAATCAGCTTGGCATTGGTCAAATCCACGTTGGTCAGTGTGGCATTGCTTAAATCCGAGCCACTGAGATCGGCCCCTGCCAAATTCACATCTTCTAGGTTGACACCGCGCAAATCCAATCGCCGAAAGTCACGCCGCCCTTTGGCATAGTCTGCCAGCATTTGATCAGCTCTATTTTGATTAATGATGGCTGGGGCGTAGCGACTGAGAAAACCGTGTTTATCAAAGGCGTCTGAAGGTTGCCCCGAAGAAGCAGACATCACTAAAAGTAGGATCAGGGTTCTGATGATTTTACTATAGTTTAAGCCTAGGGCAGCGACCGTTTTTGGAACTCGTGGCCAAAGGGTCTAAGGAAAGTGGCATACTGCTATAGATAAGGAACCAATAGGGAGATAACGCTGTGGGACTGTTTGATCGCGTCAGCCGTGTGGTTCGCAGTTGGCTCAATGCGCTGGTGGGTGCTGCTGAAGATCCCGAAAAAATCCTTGAGCAGACCATGATTGAAATGCAGGACAATCTGGTGACCCTGCGGCAAGCCGTCGCCCAAGCGATCGCCTCCCAAAAGCGGTTAGAGCAACAGTTCAACCAACATCAACAGCAGGCGGCTGAGTGGGAGCGCCGTGCCAAAATTGCCCTGCAACATGGGGATGAGCAACTAGCGCTTGAGGCCTTGAGTCGCAAAAAAACAGCACTGAATGCAGCCATGGCTCTCAAAGGGCAATTGGAGCAGTCCGTGACCCAAGTGGAAGCCCTCAAAAAACAAATGCAGCAGCTTGAAAGCAAAATCGCGGAAGCGAAAACCCGCAAAGAAATGCTGGTGGCACGGGCACGGGCAGCCAAGGCCTCAGAGCAACTGCAACAAACCTTTAGCAGCCTCAACACCAATGCCCCCATGGCCGCCTTTGAGCGCATGGAGGAACGGGTTCAGGAAATGGAGGCTCGCTCCCAAGCCGTGGCTGAACTCAATAGCGATACCCTCGAAGCCAAGTTTGCCGCCCTCGAAGCCGGCAGTGTGGATGACGATTTGGCACGGCTGAAGGCAGAATTGGCCAACCCGCAACTGTCACCCAGCAGCACCCCTGCCTACGATCCAGAGTTGGAAGCCCTGCGGCGGGAACTGGAGAAGAACTAGTTATTTTCCATGGATCTCCTGCGATCGCTCCCTTTGGGGCTATACCTTGAACAACCGGTGACTTGGCTGCACCGCCTTGATCCGCGGGTTAAGTTGGCATGGTTGATGACGTTTCTGTTGGCACCTATTTTGGCGGATGTCAGTTGGCGGTTGGGGCTAGTGGCCAGTTTAATTCTCCTGACCCTCCTAGGGGGGATTCCCGCACGGGTGTGGCGGCGGCAACTGCTGTGGCTCCTCTTGGTGGGGAGTTTAATTCTAGTCATCACGGCTTTGATGCCCGATGGGATGGCGGTCACCTATCAACCCCGCCGCCCTTTGGAAGCCACCGCTCCGCCCACGAGTTACAGTTATATCCTGTGGCAGTTTCGTGCCCAAGTGGGTCAGTTTCCGATTCATCTGCAAGTTTCCCAGCGATCGCTGGATTTGGGGTTACGCCTGAGTACCCTCCTGTTTACGCTCCTTTACAGTACGCATCTGTTTTTGCTGACCACTGCCCCAGAAGAAGTCACCGCTGGCTTGGAAAATCTGATGCAGCCCCTGAAACGCTTTAAGCTGCCAGTGGCCGAAATTGCCCTGACCTTGACGCTGTCGCTGCGGTTTATTCCCTTGGTTTTAGAAGAGGTGCAAAACCTGAGCCGCTCAGTGCGGACGCGTGCCATCAATTGGCGACTGGTGGGCATTAAGGGCAGCATCAAGTTGTGGCTCACCTTAGCAGTACGGCTGTTGGACAATTTACTCCTGCGGGCAGAACAGGTGGCCTGTGCCATGCAGGTGCGGGGCTTTCAAGAACCGGGAACCTACGATAATCCCTGGCACCATCTGCGACTGCAGCGGCGAGATTGGTTGGCTCTGGGGGGCATGGGGTTATTTTGGTTGGTTCGTTTGGGTTGGTTGGGGGTGACACACCATTGATGTTCCCCTGTCAGCCGTGGCTATGGTGCTGTTTGCCGCTGCGGCGTCGCACGGGTCGCGCTATTTTTCAGCAATTGTTTTTGACTGAGCCGATTGCCGTTTTACTGGAAAGCCCAGCCCAAGCCCCGACTCCCCAAGCGCGCTATTCCATTTGTGCGGGGTCACCACGGCGCGATCGCCAGTGGCCACTCTCCTTGGGTCAAGTCCTGCCGACGCTACAACGCTTTCCCCAATGTGAAGCGGTTCCTGAAGCGGTGCGCCATCTGCCCTTTACTGGTGGCTGGTTGGGATGGCTGGGGTATGAGTTGGCGTGGGAAATTGAAGCCCTGCCGCCTCTGAAGCCTGATCCTCTCCCTTTTCCAGTGGCCTTTTGGTATGAACCCCAAGCCTTCGCGGTTTTAGATCATCAGGAAGATCTCCTCTATCTAGCAGCTTCCACCGAGGCAGAGTTAACCCTTCTCCAACAGAGCCTAGAGCAAACGTCCCCTGCCCTTCATCTGCCCCTACCCGATCGCCCCGGCAGCATTGAACTAGCCGCTGGCTGGCAACCCGATACCTACCAAGCAGCGGTGCGGCAGATTCTCCGCCATATTCGTGCCGGGGATATTTTTCAGGCCAATCTGTCGGCCCGCTTTTGCCATTACGGGCGCGTTGATCCTTGGCAACAATACCTGCGGCTGCAGCAGATTAACCCGTCTCCCTTTGCCAGTTTTTGGCAGACCCCTTGGGGCTACATTGTCAGTTGCTCACCGGAACGCTTGGTGCAAGTGCAGGGAGATAGGGTGCAAACCCGACCCATTGCTGGTACCCGTCCGCGCGGCCAAACCCCAGCGGGCGATCGCGCCCAGGCCGAGGAACTCCTCAGCAATACCAAGGAACAGGCAGAACACATGATGCTCGTGGATTTAGAGCGCAATGACTTGGGGCGAGTGTGCCAGTGGGGCAGTGTGGTGGTGGATGAACTCCTAACGCTGGAGTACTACAGCCATGTGATTCACTTGGTGAGCAATGTTCGCGGCACGTTGCAGCCGGGGCTGTCTCCTGTGGATGTGATCCGTGCCCTCTTTCCCGGTGGCACGATTACCGGCTGTCCCAAGGTACGCTGCATGGCAATTTTGGCCGATTTGGAACCCTTTCCCCGCAATTTGTTCTACGGTTCCTGTGGCTACTGGGATCAGCGGGGGCATTTGGACTTGAATATCCTCATCCGTACTCTTTTGGTGGCGGGCGATCGCCAGACGACTTGGGGGCAAGTGGGCGCCGGTATTGTGGCCGACAGTGATCCAGAGCGGGAATGGCAAGAATCCCTGAGCAAAGCCCAAGCCCTACTCCTTGCCCTTGGGACACCTACGCCCATCAGCCCCCGTTCCTAGACTCCCTCCATCAGAGCGTGCCATTCAATTACCACAGCCGCAGGCACAGCAATCTCAATCCCCTGCTCCTCTAGGGGCGGACGCAGTACCAAGGGTTCACTCTGGGGCAAGCGCGGTACAAGGGGCAACAGGTCAAACTGTCCCACATTGGCAACGGAGTCTGCCTTGGGAAAGTCATCTACGGCTGTGAGGGTTTGACCCTTCGCCGTGATCAAGAGCAAGGGATCGGGATGGCGAAAGTGGTACTGCTCGGGAAACCCCACCAAGCGTAATTGCAACTGGTCACGACGGGAAAAGAGAATCACCTGCCACGTGAAGCCACGATTATCGCGCAACTGATGCCGCGACTGCACCACCACTTGATTGGGAGCCTCTTCAATGGTGCGAATCATGGCAGGGCTACTGGGGGACACCGCTAGCCACAGGGGAATGACGAGCAGGATCACAAGTAACCAACCCTGCCAACGTTTCATTGAAGTTCCTCTCTAGGGTGAGGTTTGGCGTGCCTGTTGAATTTGCGGAATCGTCACAGCGTACATGCCCCGCAGATCACCAACACGGAAGCCATAGGCGCGATCGCTGGGATATTTTTCTTGAATAAAGGCAGGCCGCCGATTTTTCGCCCCATGACAGGCAAGGCAACTGACTTGGACATCAATGCGACGGAAGTAGTGCACCCCTTCAGCATCGGTTTGCCAAAAGGCTTGGAGTTGACGATTGTTATCAAAGCGATTGAGGGCTTGCACTTCCAGCGCTGTGCGCGGGGCATGGTTGGGGTTGCGGTACTTGAGGGCTACCTGACGCAGTTGCCAGCCATTGGCAGCAGCAATTTCCTTCGCTTTCTTGCCCACGGGGGCACAAACAGCCTTAAAGGTGTCAAGGGTGGGTTCGGTGGTACTGCCCTCTAGGGTAGAGGCAAGACCAATGCGCATTTGATCCAATTGTTCAATCGCAGTTACGGCTTTCCCCAGTTCATCGGGATTCACACTGGCCAAGGTGGCCGGGGAATTCTGGAGCCATAGGGACACCATCAACAGACCCATGAGAAAGATGCGCACCATAGAAATTGCTCCTTTATGAAATTTTGTCAATGTTTCTCTATCAAACTTTCATAGTTGGTTGCTGCTCTGGGAACACGGTGGGTTGAAGGGGACGCACAAGGGAGAGGCCAAAGAAGAGCCGCAGTCCCCACTGTTCAAACCAAGGAACACTTAGCCCCCATCGCATTTTCAGCAGGAAGTAGCGTTCAAAGGCGGCCTTGACCCAACTCACCCACAATCCTTGAATGGCGTAGGCCAAGCGGCGCTTCTGCCCGAGGGTCTCAGGAATCACAGGAGCGGCAATATAGGCAATACCCGTGTCGCCAAAGTCGGCAAAACAGAGGGCATCCAGTGTCGGCACCACAGGCTCAGCCGCTAATTCCCCAAGGGCAACGGCAATGTTGTGGCTCGCAGCCATCGCCATCTCCTCGGTCATTTGACCCGTCTTGGGCAAGCCCATAGGCACAGGGGTGACTTCTATCGGCGGCAGGTGAACACTAATACCGACCCCATAGATTTCAGGATAGTCGGGGTGCTGAAGGGTGGGCAGCAGGGGCAAAAATCCCTTTTCATTGCCAAGACCCGAGGCACGCACAAAGGCTGGCCCGCGAAAAGGTGGCAAAATCATGCTGTAGCCAAAGGGGATTACCCGTCCATCCCGCAACAAAATCCGATGCGGCTCAATGGCCGTGATCTCGGCATTTGTGATGGTTTCAATGCCCCGCTGTGCAATCAGGTCTAGGGTGAGTTGATCACTGTTGGCCAAGCCACCAATCCCCAGATGGCCAATGTAGGGTTCAGGGGTAATGAATGTCATCTTGACGCGATCGCGCAACCGATGACGCCGCAGGGCATACTCCGCCAAAAACAGAAATTCATAGGCAGGTCCAAAGCAACTGGCTCCCGGCGCCGCACCCACAACTAAGTCCTTGGGGTCTTTGAGGAATGCTTGCCATGCTCGATGGGCGGCAACTGCGTGGGCGGGGGTACACACGGAATGACTGTGAACGCCAAGGCCGGGAATCAAATCGAGGGCGAGTTCTGCCCCTGTGGCAATCACTAAATAGTCGTAGTCAAGGGTTTGCTCAGGCAAATAGACTTTCTTAGCTTTAGGGTCAATCTGCTGAACTTTGCCTTGCACCCATTGCAACCCATGGCGACGGCTCACGATCCCTAGGGGTACTTGCAGGCGTTCGAGGGAATGGTGTCCGAGGGCAACTGCCACTAGTCCTGGAATAAATGTAAAGCGATCCACATCGGAGACCAACACCACTTGATGGCGATCGCCCAAACGATGCCGCAATTCGTAGGCTGTGGGCAATCCGCCAATGCCCGCCCCAAGGACAACCACCCGTGCCATGACCGTGTCCTCTGTAAGTTTATTTAATTAACTATATGGTAGTATAAGAAGATACAATTGGCTACAGCCGTCTGTGCTAGGGAGAACCCCAGCGTCGCGCTGTATTGATCCTGTGGCCTTGTCGCGGCAGCCGTTGGGACTATACTGGAAAGAACACGACCTGTTGGAAGCTCATCGGATGAATAGTTGCGTCCTCTTTGCAGAAGTGATTCAAGCGCCAGAACTGCGCTACACCCAAGAAAATCAGATGGCGGTGGCCACAATGGTGGTGCAGTTTGCTAGCCTGCGCAGTGAAGAGCCACCCATGAGTTTGCGAACAGTGGCGTGGGGCAATTTGGGGCAAAAAATGCAGGCAGAATGCAAAGTGGGCGATCGCCTGATCTTAGAAGGTCGGCTAAAAATGGACACCATTGACCGCCCCGAAGGTTTCAAAGAAAAACGCGCCGAGTTGGTGGTAAGCCGCTTCTACACCGTTGAGGGCAATATTGTGGATCATCCGGCACAGCCGGCAACCACCCCCATGGCCACACCCGCAGCCACTGCACCTGTCACACCGAAGGTGGCACCCCCACCCCCCGAACCCGAAGATATTAACCTAGATGAGGTACCTTTCTAGGGATTGCAGTTTTTAACATGGACAGATCCTCTCACCTCATCTGAAATTCCGCCCTGTATCCTCTCTACTAAAATTAAAACATTTGCCCTCTCTTACAGTACCGTCGGGCATCAGAACAACAAATGCTTCAATCCATGAGCTATGCATACCCTCATGATAAGGCCATGCAGCCGGAGCGTAACCAAAGATGACCTTTGCAACTGTCGGACAGGCATCAAAAATTCGCCTTGCATAGCTAGCACGTAGTCGAGGACTATTGCTAAGGTCTCGGACTTTTGCGTCTATAAGCTTACTGCGTCCGCCGTATAAAGCAATCCATGCATCCACATTACGACTTAGAAAAGGTGTGTCTACTAGTGGATACTCATCTCTAACCCTTCCCTGAGCGGGGATGCCTAGTCGCTCGTATATATCTATTTCGAAAGGGAGTGAGATATTTTCAAGAAGGATAGGCTATACTCAAAGCGTCATGAATGTTACTCAAGAATATGAGCTATAGCTTGGACTGACGAGAGCGGGTTGTCTCCTACATCCAGCAAGGCGGCAAAATCAGTGAAGCAACTCAAATCTTTCAGGTCAGTCGCGCCACCATCCATCGCTGGCTGAAGCGAGAGGACTTAGCGCCCACGGTTGTCCCCCGTCGTCCTTGGAAACTGGATTGGGCGGCCTTAGCAGCCGATGTTGCTGCCCATCCCGATGACCGTTTAATCGACCGTGCCCAGCGATTTGGCGTCCAAGTTTCCACCATTAGTTATGCCCTCGCCCAGATGGGCATCACTCGAAAGAAAAACAGATGCGTTACCAAGAAAGGTGTGAGGCAGAGCGACAAGCGTATCAACAGCAGCTCGACACATGGGTAGAGAGCCATGGGGAGGAAACGGTGGTGTCTATCGATGAGAGGGGGTTTGACTCTCGAGTGGAGTGTGAGTATGGGTGGTCAGCGCGAGGCCAACGAATTGATGGAGAGCGAGTGGGAAGGCGTCAGAAAAGAGAGAGTTGAGTCGCAGGACGGTATAGATACTAGAAAGACTTCATCGCCCCAATGCTGTTTTCAGGATATTTGAATGCGTTAGGGTTTGTGAGCTGGCTGAGTCAATACTGTTTGCTAGCGTTAGAGAAACGTTCGTTGTTGATGATGGATAATGCACCGATTCATCCAAAAGGGGCGATTCAGGCAGTGGTGAAAGCGGCGGGTCACGAGGTGTTATTTTTACCGAAATACTCTCCTGATTTGAATGTGATTGAGCACAACTTTAGTGCGTTGAAGCGAGCGCGGATGTATGCAGGGTCAAACAGTTCGATTGATGAGGTGATTCGCAAGTATTATGCTGGATGATGTCTCATTCTTGATTAGAATTGCTATAAACTGCAACAGCCAATCATCGGTACTGTGGTAGGCCGTTTCTAAATCTTCAAGGGCAAAGGGAACTTCTAGGGCAGCCATCGCATCCGTTGCGGCAGCACGGACATCCGTTTCGCTGTCATGGAGCAGGCGATCGCGCAACAGGTCATGGGCTTGATTGAGATTGACGTGCCCAAGGCTGGCAATTTGACTCACCGCAGTGTAGCGGACACGGGAATTTTCATCTTGGCTGAGGGGTTGAATGAGCCGAAAGGCATCGTTGGGGTCAAGGCTACGCAGTTGATTGATGCCCCGCAGGCGATCGCCCAGCAAGGCAAATTTAACCAGTTGACAAGGCCATGATTTTCCTGATAGTCTAAAAATCGCTCAAAAATTGGGACTGTAGTTCAATCGGTTAGAGCACCGCCCTGTCACGGCGGAAGTTGCGGGTTCGAGCCCCGTCAGTCCCGTTAGTTTTTAATCAGAAAGTTATCGTTGGGCTTGGCTACCATACATGGCCTGTAGAACCACGGCAGGGTTGACCAATTGCCCTCGGTGGCGGAGCGTCCAGTGAAGGTGAGGTCCGGTGGTGCGGCCTGTCATGCCCACTCGACCAATACGTGCCCCCGTGGGTACCCGCTGCCCCTCTAGGATGAAAATGCCACCGGCGCGATCGACCATGGCTCGTCCTTGCGGGGTCTGCTCAACCCGCCCCATCATGTGGCAGTAAACGTGTTCCCAAGCCCCCGATTGAATTCGTACCAGTGTGCCACAGGCGGTGTGATCGGAAACTTCAATCACCTGCCCGACCCACCAATTACGGATATAGCTCCCTTGAGGAGCGGCAAAATCAAGGCCATTGTGAAATTCGGTCGTGGGTTCCCCCGTGGGCGATCGCCGGTAGCCAAAGGGAGAGGTATAGCCTTGGAAATTTTCCACAGGAAAGGAAGCATCGCTCCAGCGGAGTGTCCCTGCACCAGTATTTTGGGAGGGTTGACTGAGTTGGGGAATTGCAACCGTGCTACCCAAGGCGATCGCCAGTGCTACACTGATTCGCTGCCAATGCATATCAAACTCCTCACATCTTTTTTGGCCTACGGCCTTAGACCGTTATTGATGCACACCGTTCCCCATTGTAGGGACGTAGGATATTTTCAGGTGATGGGAAAATCAAAATGGCTACTCACAAACCCCAGCAACCGGCTGAAGTGACTCAATCAACCCTGCGCGATCGCCTGCGAGCCGAGGCAGCCGCTCCCTATCGGGGACTACGGCGCGTTTTCTATGCCGTTTTTGCCGCTTCCGGCCTCATGGGTGCCTTTATCCTTGGCCTCAAGGGATTGGCGGGCACCGCTGGTAACGATTTGGTGTGGAATCTGGCATTACAAATCGGAGTGGTTGCCCTGATGGTTGCCCTCTGGCGCTGGGATCGCGGCTAAACTGCTTGAGCGAGCAAAAAGCGATCGTGGCCACTGAGATCCCGAAGAATTTCCACTCGTTCATAGGCTTGGCTGGCCATTGCTAGCGCCGCCACAGCTTCCCCTTGGGTTGCCATCAATTCGATAAAGAGCCAGCCTTGGGGCTGAAGATACTCTGGTGCCGTCTCAACAATCTGACGAATCGCCTGCAAGCCATCCGCACCACCATCGAGGGCAATAGGGGGTTCATGGCAGCGCACCTCAGGTTGGAGAGTGGCTACTAGGCGGGTGGGAATATAGGGAGGATTACTGACAATGCCCTGCACCTGCCCTTGCAGATGGGTAAGGGGGGCAAACCAACTGCCAACATAGCAACGCACGCGATCGCCCAAAGCGTACTTTTGAATATTGACTTGCGCGACCTCTAGGGCCTCAGGACTGCAATCGACAGCATGAACAACCACTTGAGGAAATAACCGCGCTAAGCGGATGGCGATCGCCCCACTCCCCGTACCCAAATCCAGCCAATGCCCCTGTTGGTGCCAAGGGGGTACCGTTACTGCCACCACTTCTAGGAGTTCCTCTGTTTCTGGCCGAGGAATCAACACACTGGGGGTGACAACTAATTCCAGATCGTGCCAGTGAACCGTACCAATGAGATATTGCAGGGGAACCCGCTCCTGCCAGCGGCGTTGCCAACGCTCTTGGAGTTCTGCAAGGGGCAGTTTTAGAGGAATCTCGGGCGGAAAGCGGCGCAGGGTGATGTCAAGGGGACTCAACTGTGTGAAGGCACTGAGAAATTGTTTTAACTCGCGTAGGCCACTCTCGCGCTCAGGGGCTGGAATGATCGCCTGTGCCCAGTGCCACCATGCTTGGAGTGCCTCGCTACTCACGAATATATCTTGACCCTTGTTTTCTGAGGATACTCGTATCAAAATAGCCCTAGAATTTCTAACTGTGCCTTATCCACTGTGGCAGATTTTCAGGAACAGCTTCAACGTCTGCAAGAGCAACTGCAACGGGCGCAGGCGCGAGCAAATGAACTGCCGTCACTGGTTCCTGAACCGCCCCAACCGCCTGTAGATCCCGAAGCCCCGGAATGGGCGGACGAACGGGCACGGATTGAGGCTCGCGTGCGCAGTGAAACCTCTGTTGCCGAACTTCAGGCACAACTGATTGAAGCCCTCTTGGACAATGAACGGCTACGGCGTGCCCTAGAGGAGGAACGGCAAAATCATGCCCGTACCCGTGAGGGACTCATTACCGCCTTGGGGGATGCTTTGGATACCCTCAAACAGCGGCGGCGATCGCCGAACCCCCCTAGGGACTAGGCCACAGTGCTACACTTAAACCCACCAGCACCAGACTGCCCCCCGTCATCACTGCCGTTGTCGGCACCTCACCAAAGAGCAGCAGGGCAAAGAGACTCGCAGCAATCGGTTCTGCCAACACCAGAAGAGTTACCCATGTAGGGGAAAGCCAACGCACCCCCCAATTGAGACTGGTGTGCCCCACCAACTGGGGGATCAAAGCCAGCAGGAGAATCGCACCATAGAGCTTCAGCGGCCAACCTCCGTAAGTCAGACCCAGCAGTGGCGGCAGGGGCAAGAGAACCAAGGCAGCAGTGGCATAGGCCACAAGGGCGTAGTGGTGAATCGCCAGACCCGCCTTTTGAGCCGCTTGACCACAGATAAAGTAGGCACTGACCGCCCACGCCGCCGCGATCGCCAGCGCATTTCCGAGTAGGGGGTTCCTTGCCACAGCACTCGTCGGTTCTGCCGTCCCAATTAGGGCGCTGCCGCCAAGGGCGATCGCCATGCCCACCCAAGCACGGGGTTGAAGGGTTTGTCGCTGCCAAAGGTACCCGACGAGCGCCGACCAGATGGGCGTTGTGGTCACCAATGTGGTTGAGGCTGCCACCGAGGTGTAGTGCAGTGAGGTGAACCAGAGACTAAAGTGCGCCGCAAGGGCAACCCCAGCCGCCAGTGCCCAACGCAGATTTTGGCGAGTCAGGTCTAGCCACGGCCACGTGTAAAGTTGCGGGATCAAAAAGAGAGCAGCCAAACTCAGGCGACCACTGGCCAAGAAAATGCTCAACCCCACGGTCATGCCTAGGGAATCGGTGGCTAAATCAGCAACACCCCAACGCACCAGCACAGCAGCTGTAGAAACCGCCAACACGCCCACGCCGAGGACAAGGGCAATTTGCCAATAGGGCGGTCTATTTACCGACATCGGGAATGACGACGGGAGCCTCACCATCTAAACCAAAGGCTGTATGCACCGCCCGCAGCGCCCGCACCCCCTCCGATTCTGCCACCACACAACTCACGCGAATTTCCGAGGTAGCAATCATTTGAATGTTGATGTTTTCACGGGCAAGGGCCGCAAACATTTGGGCAGCAATCCCCGGACGGTGGATCATCCCCACACCAACAATGCTCACTTTGGCGATCGCCGTATCTATGAGGATGTCGCCGTAGCCCAATTGGCTCTGAACCCCCTTGAGTAGTTCCGTGGCTCGCTCGGCATCGGCAGAGGCCACCGTAAAGGCAATATCGCGGGTCATCACACCCCCCAAGGAACGCGATCGCTGGGATTGGATAATCATATCCACGCTAATGGCGGCATCCGCAAGGGTCTGGAAAATTGCCGCCGCCATACCGGGGCGATCGGGCACATCGCGAATCGCAATCCGCGCCTGCTTGGGATCAAGGGCAACGCCCCGCACCGCTGGGGCATCGGGGGTCTCTTGGGGGACAGTGGTGGCGGCTTCCACATCAAAGGTTTGGGAGAGAACAGCGATCGCTCGACCTGCATCCGCTGCGGCCACTGTACAACTGACATTCACTTCAGAGGTGGAAATCATTTGTAGGTTAATGCCCGCTGCCGCCAAGGCCGAAAACATCTGAGCGGCCACCCCCGGTCGGCCAATCATCCCGGCACCGGTGATACTCACCTTGGCAATGTCGGCATCCACGAGCACATCCGTCTCTTCAACCCGTGGATTCAAGCGGGGATAAAAGGCCACAGCAACAGCCTCGGCTTGTTTAAGAACGCGCTTTTGCACGGTGAAGGCAATGTCGTTCGTCTGACCTTCGTGAATGGATTGGATAATTAAATCCACATCAAGATTTTGCCGTGCCAGTTCGCCAAAAAGCTGTGCCGCAACGCCGGGGCGATCGGCCACCCGCAGTAGTGCCACCTTCGCCTGATCCGTATCCAGCGCCACCCCATCCACAGGTTTGCCCAGTTCCAGATTTTCCACGGGACGCGGCGGCCGCGACGGTGCAATGACACGGGTACCGGGATCATCCGTCCAACTGGAGCGCACCACCAAATCCACGCCATAGTTGCGGGCAATCTCCACGGCGCGGGGGTGCAAGACCTTGGCTCCTAGGCTCGCCAACTCCAGCATTTCATCGCAGGTAATCTCACTCATGAGTTGGGCATTGGGCACCAGTCGCGGATCCGTGGTCAAAATGCCGGGGACATCGGTGTAAATTTCGCAGCAATCCGCCCGCAGCGCCGCCGCCAAGGCCACAGCCGAGGTATCGGAACCACCCCGCCCAAGGGTGGTGACTTCAAAATCCGCAGCAGCAGTAATCCCCTGAAAGCCGGCCACAACCACCACTTGTCCTTCTTTGAGGTGCCGTTCGAGGCGCTGGGTTTCAATGTGGAGAATGCGGGCACGGGTGTGGGCCGGTTCGGTGACAATGCCCACTTGGGCACCGGTGAGGGAGATGGCGGGTTCCCCCAAGGCATGGAGCGCCATCGTCAACAGGGCGATCGAGACCTGCTCCCCCGTGGAAAGCAGCATATCCATTTCCCGCTGACTGGGGCGATCGCTAATGGCATAGGCCAGTTGCACCAAGCTATCCGTGGTTTTGCCCATGGCCGAGACCACCACCACTACCTGATGTCCCGCTGCCACAGTTGCCTTGACTCTGCGGGCTACCGCTTGAATGCGCTCGACACTACCGACGGACGTGCCGCCATACTTTTGTACAATCAGTCCCATGGGCGTTCTAAAGAGAATGCTGTCCTATTTTATATTTAGGGCGGTGATTCTTGGCTGTGGCTGATCCAGGGCGCTAGGGAACTAAAAAATCGCTGTTAAACTGGAAATTAGAACTGAATTTCGGAAACGGGTGCCGATGAAATACGCTCAACGCCTTTCCCAACGGCTGAGTCAACTGGCTTTGGTCGTGGGTCTCTCGTTAGCTCCCACTCACATTGGTTTAGCGCAATCGAGCAATAACAACACCGTTTCCTACAGTCAATTCCTCAATGCCCTCAAGGCGGGTGAAGTCAGCTCCGTCGAACTCTATCAGGAACAGGGGCTAGCCAAGTTTCGCCGTAAAGATCAACCCGAACAATCTCCCCCCCAAGAGGTACGGCTCTTTGATCGCAATCCTGAACTTGTAGAACTGCTGCGCCAAGTGAGTACCCGCTATGACACGACGGTGCGGGTGGTGCCCTCTAGCAGTGATGGAGCGGTGGTTGGCGTCATTTCTAACTTGATGCTGGGCTTCTTTCTGCTGATTTTATTCCTGATGATTTTGCGGCGGGCGAGTAATGCCCCCGGCGGCCCTGGGCAGATTCTTAACTTTGGTAAATCCCGCGCCCGCTTTCAAATGGAGGCACAGACGGGGGTGACCTTTGGCGATGTGGCTGGGATTGAAGAGGCCAAAGAAGAGCTGCAGGAGGTTGTGACCTTTCTCAAGAATTCAGAGAAATTTACCTCCATTGGTGCCCGTATTCCCAAGGGGGTGCTGCTAATTGGGCCACCCGGGACGGGGAAAACGCTTCTTGCCAAGGCGATCGCCGGTGAAGCCGGGGTTCCCTTCTTTTCCATTTCTGGTTCTGAATTTGTGGAAATGTTTGTGGGCGTCGGTGCCTCCCGTGTGCGGGATCTCTTCAGAAAGGCCAAAGAAAACGCCCCTTGTCTGGTGTTTATTGATGAAATTGATGCCGTCGGTCGCCAACGGGGTGCCGGCATTGGCGGTGGCAATGATGAGCGCGAGCAAACCCTCAATCAACTCCTCACCGAAATGGATGGCTTTGAGGGCAATACCGGCATTATTGTCATTGCGGCAACGAACCGCCCCGATGTTTTGGATGCTGCCCTCCTGCGTCCGGGCCGCTTTGACCGCCAAATTACCGTGGATTTGCCCAGCTACAAGGGACGCCTGCAAATTCTCCAAGTCCATGCGCGGCACAAGAAAATTGCTCCCGAGGTGTCCCTAGAGGCGATCGCCCGCCGTACCCCCGGCTTTTCGGGTGCCGAACTGGCCAACCTCCTCAATGAAGCCGCAATTCTCACTGCTCGGCGTCGCAAACCGGCCATTACCAATGCGGAAATTGACGATGCCATTGATCGCGTGACGATTGGCATGACGCTCACTCCCCTCCTCGACAGCAAGAAAAAGTGGCTGATTGCCTACCACGAAGTGGGTCATGCTCTACTGATGACGCTCTTGAAACATGCGGATCCCCTCAATAAAGTGACCATTATTCCCCGGTCTGGGGGCGTTGGCGGCTTTGCCCAGCAGATCTTTGATGAAGAGCGGGTGGATAGTGGCCTCTATACCCGTGCATGGCTCCTCGATGAGATCACCATTCTATTGGGGGGGCGCGCTGCCGAAGTGGAAATCTTTGGCGATGCTGAAGTCACCGTGGGTGCCAGTAGCGACTTGCGAGCAGTGGCCAATCTGGCGCGGGAAATGGTAACCCGTTACGGCATGTCGGATTTGGGACACTTAGCCCTTGAAACGCCGGGCAACGAGGTCTTTCTGGGTCGAGATCTCATGCCGCGCGCTGAATATTCTGAAGCTGTGGCCGTGCAAATTGACCACCAAGTGCGCGAGATTGTTATGCACTGCTACGAGATTGCCCGCAAACTGATCCGCGAGCATCGGGTGGCCATTGATAAGCTGGTGGAGCTGCTCCTTGAGAAGGAAACCATTGACGGTGATGAGTTCCGTGCCTTGGTGCGCCAATATACTACCCTACCTGTCAAAGAACCCACTTGGAAGGCGACAGCGACACCAGTATCCTTTCGTCAGGGTGCCCAGCCGTCCTAGGCAAGGAGGCAACGGTGAGCCACGAGCGGCAGGCAGTCCGCCACCTGTTAGTCCTCGAAGACAGTGAGGGGCGGCGACCTATTTTGCTAGAGGCAGCCACTTATTCCATCGGTCGCGATCCAACGAATTCAATTGTGCTTCACTCGAAGATGGTCTCACGGCAGCACGCGATTTTGTTACGGGTGACCAGTCCTGAAACCAATAGCCATCTTTTTCGCCTCATTGATGGTGATTTGCAGGGCAAGCGCAGTACGAATGGCACTCTGGTCAATGGCCAGCGGATTGTTGCCCATGATTTGCGTGGCGGTGACATGATTGTGTTTGGCGGCGATGTGCGTGCCCGCTACTTGACCTTGACGAACATGACGGATACGGAGTTTCAGGATTTTTGCCGCAGTACCGATGTCTTAGGATTTCTCTCCAAAAGCACCAATCCCTTTGCAACACTTGTCCCCCTCAGTGAAGGTAATATCGAGAATTTTAGTGAAGCGGCCTTAGTGCGCTTGGCCTCCTATCCGGAGCTGACGCCCAACCCAATTTTGGAAGTGGATTTAGAGGGGAGGGTGACGTATCTCAATCCAGCGGCAGTGATGCAGTTTCGGGATCTACAGCAACAGAAGTTGACTCATCCTCTATTGCTGGGATTGCCGGAACTCGCACGCTACATGAAGCAAACCCAAGAAAAAGTGCATGTGCGGGAGGTGGAGTACCAAGGGCGCATCTACGAGCAATCCATTCACTACATCTATGAAAGTGAGCTGATCCGCAGCTATGTCATGGATGTCACCGATCGCAAGCGAGCCGAGGAACAACTGCGCAACCAAGCCCGCCGTGAGGCCATCATTAACCGCATCATTCAAGCTATGCGTACCACCATGGTGGCAGCGGAAGTTCTGCAAATTACCGCTGATTTACTCCTAGAAGCCTTGGGATCGACCCTCTGCCTGATTACGCAAACCCATGCGCCCAATAGCCCTACCTATGCCAGCCGTCCTCAATTTGTCAGCTTACCTAACCACTTGATTGCTCTCAACCAGCAGGCGATCGTCCTCTTTGAATCTACCCTTCGCAGCGGTGAACAGGTGGTCTTAGCTGCCAGTCGCCCAGATCTGCCAGAGCCGCTGCAAACGGATCTCAGAACCTTAAATGTCAATGCCTTGGTGATCACTCCCCTAGTTTACCTTGGCCAACTCCTCGGCCAAATTACGCTCCTCGATTGGGAGTGGGAACCCAGTGAGGCAACGTCCGTTTTGGCAAGCGATCGCCAGCTTTGGCAACAAACCCTGCCCAAGTCTTGGACACCAGAAGATTTAAGCCTCGTCAAAACCATTGCCGATCAGTGTGCCCTCGCCATTCACCAAGCGCAGCTTTACCAACAGGTACAAGAACTCAATGCGGATTTGGAGCGCCAAGTGCGCGCCCGTACTGCCGAACTGGAACAGAAAATGCAGGAGCTAGAGCGGCTCAATGCCATTAAGGATGATTTCTTGAGTACCGTTTCCCACGAGTTGCGTACCCCCATGGCCAATATGAAAATGGCCATCTATATGCTGAAGCAATTTGCCACCGACGATCGCCAGAAACGCTACCTCGACATTCTCGCCAATGAGTGCAACCGCGAAACGGAATTGATCAATGATTTGCTGGATCTGCAACGCCTAGAGGCAGGGCGCAGCCAGATTCAACAGGAGGTGATTGATCTCGACAGTTGGCTGCCCTCGGTGCTCGAACCCTTCCGCAACCGCATGCAACAGCGGCAGCAATCCCTTGAGATTTTGCGCCCCGCCACGTTGCCGCCCCTCCTCTCCAACCGCCATGCCTTAGCCCGCATCTTGGCAGAGTTACTCAACAATGCCTGTAAGTACAGCCCTGCTGGCGCACAGATTGTTGTCCGTTTTGATCCAATCGGGGGCGATCGCCTGCAAATTCAAGTGAGTAATCCCTCAGAGATTCCTAGTGAGGAGCTACCGCGCATCTTTGAAAAGTTTTATCGCATTCCCAATGCCGATCCGTGGCAACAGGGGGGAACGGGTTTAGGCCTTGCCCTCACCCAAAAACTCGTGGAGCAATTGCAGGGTGAAATTAGCGCCGACAGTGAAGCGGGCATTACCACCTTTACCCTCAGCCTACCCACTGCATCAGGTGATCCCGCTGCCTGATAAAATAGGGTGCTAACGTTCTTAGGGTGCCATGACCCTTTCGCGAGTCGCTTTAAGTAGCCTACAGCAAGACCTTGAACAGTTAATTCGTCGCTTGGATAGGGTGCCCCACGGCGACGTGATTTACCAAGCCCTGCAACTTTTTCTGGATATTGCCGATGAGGAACTGGAACGACTAGATTGGAAGATTCTGCGTTCCTGCCTGCGGGATATGCACCAAGCCCTGCGGGTCTTTGCCCCCTATCGCCATACCCGCAAAATTTCGATCTTTGGATCGGCACGCACTCCCTCCACGGCGCCAGTCTATGAAATGGCGGTGGCCTTTGCCCAAGCGGCGAGTGCCACGGGGTTTATGATTATCACCGGTGCCGGGGGTGGCATCATGGAGGCTGGCAACAAAGGGGCAGGCTCCAATAAGTCCTTTGGCCTGAACATTGAACTCCCCTTTGAGCAGGGGGCTAACCCCTATATTGAAGGGGATCCGCGTCTGATTCACTTCAAGTACTTCTTTACGCGCAAGCTCTTTTTGCTCAAGGAAACCGATGCCATTGCTGTATTTCCCGGTGGCTTTGGCACCCAAGATGAAGCCTTTGAATGCTTGACTCTCTGTCAAACGGGCAAAGCCCCCCCTAAACCCTTGGTCTTGATGGACATTCCCGGCGGCACCTACTGGCAGCATTGGGATCGATTTATTCGTGAAGAACTGGCAGCCAAGGGACTAATTAACCGTGAAGATCAGGAACTCTACCGCATTTGCACCAGTGTTGAGGAGGGGTTGGCTTACCTCAGTGGCTTTTATCGTGTCTATCACTCTAGCCGCTATGTGGGCGATCGCTTGGTGCTGCGGTTGAACCAAGACATTAGTGATGCCGCCTTGGCAGAACTCAATCGCGATTTTCAAGACATCCTCGTGTCGGGGCAGATTGAACGCGCTGAACCGTTGCCTCGGGAAGTGGAAGACGAGCAACCCATTAACCGTCCTGCCTTGACTCACACGCTCCACCTGCCGCGATTGATCCTGCACTTTAACCAGCGGGACTACAGCCGTCTTTACCAACTCATCTATCGCCTCAATGGCTTTGCCACGGCGGAAACTGTGTACCATCCCGAACGCAAATAGGCGATCGCCCCCAGATGACCGTTTTTGATCACCCTTAGAGATACATACGCCCATGATCGAACGCTATACCCTTGCCCCAATGGGGAATCTCTGGACGGATGCCTACAAATTAAAAACATGGCTCGATGTTGAGATTGCGGTCTGCGAAGCCCAAGCCGAACTGGGACATATTCCTGCTGACGCCGTCGCTGAAATCAAAGCCAAGGCCAAGTTTGACCCCCAACGGGTGCTGGAAATTGAGGCAGAGGTAAAGCACGATGTCATTGCCTTCCTCACCAATGTCAACGAACATGTTGGCGATGCCGGCCGCTATATTCACCTTGGCTTGACCAGTTCCGATGTCCTCGACACCGGTTTAGCCCTGCAATTGGTGGCCAGTCTGACGCTGATTCAAGAGCAGTTGGAGCAGCTCATTCAGGCAGTACGCCACCGTGCCCAAGAACATCGCTATACGGTGATGGTGGGACGCAGTCATGGGATTCATGCCGAACCCATTACCTTTGGGTTCAAACTCGCGGGTTGGCTGGCGGAATTGCTGCGCCATCGCGATCGCCTGTGCCAATTGCAGCGCACCGTGGCCGTAGGCAAAATTTCGGGGGCAGTGGGCACCTATGCCAATGTGGATCCGCGGGTGGAGGCGATCGCCTGCCAAAAACTCGGTCTCCAACCCGATACCGCTTCAACACAGGTGATTTCCCGCGATCGCCATGCCGACTATGCCCAAACCCTTGCCCTCTTGGGAGCCAGCCTCGAGCGCTTTGCTGTTGAGATTCGCAATCTTCAGCGCACCGATGTCCTTGAAGTCGAGGAATTCTTCTCGAAGGGACAAAAAGGCTCCTCTGCGATGCCCCACAAACGCAATCCCATTCGTTCCGAACGACTGACCGGTCTAGCGCGGGTGCTGCGGGGGAATGCTTTGGCTGCCCTTGAAAATGTTGCCCTCTGGCATGAGCGGGATATTTCCCACAGTGCGGTGGAACGGGTGATTTTGCCCGATAGCTCGATTCTCAGCCACTTTATGCTGGTGGAAATGACTGACTTGGTGCAGACGCTGCAGGTCTATCCCGAAAATATGCGCCGCAATATGAACTGCTACGGCGGTGTCATCTTTAGTCAGCGGGTGCTCTTGGCGCTGGTGGAGAAGGGGCTGAGTCGCGAAGCTGCCTATGCCTTGGTGCAAAAACATGCCCATGCCGCGTGGAATCAACCCAACGGTGACTTTGCTGCCAACCTCAAAGGGGATCCAGAGATTCAGCGCTACCTGACACCAGAGGAACTCGAGGCCTGCTTTAACCCTGAACATCACCTCAAGTACCTCGAGGAAATTTACCAGCGGTTGGGAATTTAGACCGCATTGAGGTAGGCTTCGAGGTCGCTAATCCGAAAGAGCGATCGCAGGGGTATTCCTTGAGCGGCAAAGGCAGCTTCCCCGCCCGCTTGGCGATCGACAATGGCCAGAACCTCATTGACCACATAGCCTGCCTCTTGGAGCCGCAGCACCGCCTTGAGGGCAGACCCCCCCGTCGTGATCACATCCTCAAGCACCGTAACCACCGCCCCTTGGGGCAAGGGAGGACCTTCAATAAAGCTCATCGTGCCGTGGCCTTTGGCTTCCTTGCGCACAATCAGCGCTGCCCGATCCTGCCCGTGCACATTGGAGAGCACGCTCACTGCCACCACCAAGGGATCCGCCCCAAGGGTGAGACCCGCCACCGCCACCGCTTCAGGGGCTAACTGCGCCAAGAAGAGCCGCCCCACAAGGTAAGCGCCCCGCGCTGATAGGGTCACGGGTTTGCAGTTGATGTAGTAGTGGCTTTTTTGGCCAGAGGAAAGGATAAACTCGCCGGCACGGTAGGCATCGCGGCACAGAAGCGCCAAGAGTTCCTGACGCAGGTCAGCAAGGGAATCGTGCATAGTGTTCTCCACAGTTAGGGGGTTGAGCCAGCGGGCACGCGAAACCAATGGGTGGTGCCGTCCTTTTGATCCACGAGTTTGACCCCTTGAGCCAAAAGGAGATCCCGCAGGCGATCGCTCTCCGCATAGTTCTTGGCTTGGCGGGCAGCGGTGCGAGCAGCAATTAACTCTCGAATCTCCTCATCGGTTAGGCCAACCGTTGACGCAGCTTGTGCCTCTGCTTTTGCCTCTAGACCCAAAACCTGAGCAAGAGTGACTAGGGTGTGCCAGTCGCGGCTGATTTCAGCGGGCGATCGCCCCCAGTCTCCCCCGTGGAGATAGCGATGCTGCTCACGATTCAGGACTTTGGCCAGTTCAAAGATGACCGCTAGAGCTGCTGCGGTGTTCAAGTCCTCATCCATAGCTTGACAAAAGGCTTGGGTAGTGGGGTGAGCTTTGACCCCCTCTGGATCAATGACGGGCAGGGAGAGCTGCCGATTGAGCTGTAGCGCCTCCTTCAGGGTTTGCCAGCCCTTGGCAGCGGCGGTCAGTGCCTCTGGCGTAAAGTCCAAGGGTTTGCGGTACTGAGCCTGCAAAACCAACAGGCGCAAGGCCATGGCATCCACCCCCTGAGCCAGCAGATCACGAATGGTTGTGAAATTCCCCAAGGACTTGGACATTTTCTCTGTGTTGACGGTAACAAAGCCGTTGTGGAGCCAAAATCGGGCTAGGGGCTGTTGCGTCACCGCCTCCGATTGGGCAATTTCATTCTCGTGGTGGGGGAAAATTAAATCCATGCCACCGCAATGAATATCCACCGTTGCCCCAAAGGCCTGTCGCACCATTGCCGAGCATTCAATGTGCCAGCCGGGGCGCCCTTTACCCCAAGGGGCTTCCCACGGGTCATAAACAGCCATTTCCTCCGGCTTTGCGGCTTTCCAGAGGGCAAAATCAAGGGGATGGCGTTTGCGCTGCTCCTCCTCTTCCTCAATGCGGCCACTGGCACCGGCCATGAGTTGCTCAAGCTGGCGCCCGGAGAGCTTGCCATAGCTGGGAAATTGTGCCACGGCATAGTAAACATCCCCGCCGGCCACATAGGCATAGCCGCGATCCAGTAGCCCTTGAATGAGGTGAATAATTTCTGGAATCACCTCTGTTGCGCGGGGATAAGCAGTGGCAGGTAGGATATTCAAGGCCGCCATGTCCTCGTGGTAGGCGGCAATGTAGCGATCGCTCACTGTGGCCATCGTCTCGCCGTTTTCATGGGCGCGGCGCAAAATCTTGTCATCAATATCGGTAAAATTTTGCACATAGTGCACCACGTAGCCCAAGAACGTGAGATAGCGGCGCAGCACATCCCAAGCCACATAGGAACGGGCGTGCCCCAAATGGCAGTAGTCATACACCGTGACACCACAGGCATAGATCGTCACCCGCTCTGGGTGCAGGGGCGAGAAGGGTTCAAGGCGGCGAGACAGTGTGTTGTACAGATGTAAGGGCACAGAAACACCCCGCAAGGATCAACAGTTGCAGCAGCAAATCGCTCTTTGATAGGATATAGAATACCAAATTCATCATTATCGAGGACAAACACACCCCCATGGCCAAAAAAAGCATGATCGAACGGGAAAAAAAGCGGCAACGGCTTGTTGCTAAATACGCCAGCAAACGCCAAGAACTCAAGGCTCAACTGGCCAGCGCCGAAACCCAAGAAGAGATCATGAGCATCCATCGTCAACTGCAACGGTTGCCCCGCAATAGTGCCCCTTCGCGGCTACGGAATCGCTGCTGGTTGACAGGTCGTCCTCGTGGTTATTATCGTGATTTTGGCCTCTGCCGCAATGCCCTGCGGGAAATGGCTCACCAAGGGTTGCTGCCGGGGGTGGTCAAGTCCAGTTGGTAAATTGCCTCTGCTACTCTAGAGCTAATAGGGTTGAGGCACAACCATGGCAGAGCGACTCTCTCCAGCCGATATTGAGGCACAACTAGCAAACCTAGCGGGCTGGAAATTGGCGGGCGATCGCCTTGAGCAAACATTTGTTTTCAAGGATTTTCTTGGCTCCATTGCCTTTGTCAATCGTCTGGTGGATCCCGCTGAGCAAGCTGGACATCACCCTGATTTATCCATTTCTTGGAATCGGGTGACGGTCTGCCTTACGACGCATGATGCCGGCGGCATTACCCAAAAGGACATTGATCTGGCCAAGGTGATCTCCGATCTGGCCGCGGCATAACTTTCGTCAGCATTTGCCAATATTTAAGGATTGGGCGAAAAAGACAGAACTACGATAAGGAGTAGTGCCCGCGATCGCCCATCCTTATGAATACCGCCGAATTACTCGTGAAATGCCTTGAAAATGAAGGCGTAGAATACATTTTTGGTCTGCCGGGGGAAGAAAATCTTGATGTCCTGCAAGCGCTGCGTCGCTCCCCCATTCAATTTATCACCACCCGCCATGAACAAGGGGCGGCCTTTATGGCCGATGTCTATGGTCGTCTCACCGGCAAAGCGGGGGTGTGTCTTTCTACTCTCGGTCCCGGTGCTACGAATTTAATGACCGGTGTTGCCGATGCTAACCTCGATGGTGCTCCTCTTGTGGCCATTACAGGGCAGGTAGGCACCGATCGCATGCACATCGAGTCCCACCAATATCTGGACTTGGTGGCCATGTTTAGCCCGGTAACCAAATGGAATGCCCAGATTGTCCGCCCCAGCATTACGCCAGAAATTGTCCGCAAGGCCTTTAAGATTGCCCAGAATGAAAAGCCAGGGGCGGTTCACATTGATGTGCCCGAAAACATTGCCGCCATGGAAGCTGAGGGCTATCCCCTCAAGCCTAGCCCGCCCGAAAAAACCTATGCCTCGTTCCAGAGCATTCTCAAGGCCGCTGAACTGATCAATGCTGCTGAGAACCCCCTGATCTTAGTGGGGAATGGCGCTATTCGTGCCCACGCTGCCGCTGCCCTCACCCATTTTGCCGAAAAGCTGAATATCCCCGTGGCCAATACCTTCATGGGTAAAGGGGTCATTCCCTATCAGCACTCCCTTGCCCTGTGGACGGTGGGACTCCAGCAGCGGGATTACATTAGCTGCGGCTTTGATCATGCTGACTTAGTGATTGCCGTTGGCTATGACTTGATTGAGTATTCCCCGAAAAGCTGGAACCCCGATGGCCGCTTGCCCATTATCCATATTGCGGCCACCCATGCCGAAATTGACAGCAGCTATATTCCTGTGATTGAGGTGGTGGGAGATATTTCTGACTCCCTCTATGAAATTCTCAAGCGGGCCGATCGCCAAGATAAGCCCACCCCCTATGCCGTGCAACTGCGCCAAGACATTGTGGCGGACTACTGCCAATATGCCCAAGATGAGAGTTTTCCCGTCAAGCCGCAAAAGCTCATCTACGACCTGCGTCAAGTCATGGGGCCAGAGGATATCGTCATTTCTGATGTGGGTGCCCACAAGATGTGGATTGCCCGTCACTACCATTGCGATCGCCCCAATACCTGCCTGATTTCCAATGGCTTTGCCGCAATGGGGATTGCCGTACCAGGGGCAATAGCGGCGAAATTAGTCTATCCGCAGCGGCATGTGGTGGCAGTCACCGGCGATGGCGGCTTCATGATGAATTGCCAAGAACTGGAAACCGCGCTGCGCATAGGAACCAACTTTACAACCATCGTCTTTAATGACGGCGGCTATGGCCTCATCGAGTGGAAGCAGCAGCGCTACTTTGGTGAATCTGCCTATGTCCACTTTGGTAACCCGGACTTTGTCAAGTTGGCCGAGAGCATGGGACTCAAGGGGTATCGCATTGAAGCCACCGCTGATTTTATCCCAACGTTGAAAACTGCCCTTGCGCAGTCTGTGCCCAGCATTATTGATGTCCCCGTGGACTACAGTGAGAATCTGCGTTTTAATCAACGCCTTGGGGAGCTAAGCTGCGAAACTTAGGCCACGCACGCCACCCGAATCCAAGGGGCGTAGGGGTTCATAAACCCCGTTACTGTGATTCGCTGCCCACTTTGATAGGTTTGCAGTTGCTCGTTGACGGTGGGGTGGAGTGTTACCAAAGGCCAAGACCACTGATCCGTGCGGAGTTGATACGCCTGTTCCCCTAGTTTCACAAATTCGCCGCTAACCGTTTGCATGCCGGCGCTCACGATCATGGGTGTCGGTTGGGCGATCGCCACCGTCGGCGGTAGGGGAACTGTGGGATCAAATGTATTGAGTGTCTGGAGTTGCCAAGCTTCCCATTCGGGATGTTGCGGCGGCAGGTTAAAGAAGGGAAAGATTGCCTGTCGGCACTCCTGAATCAGGGGCTTCAGATCAAGGGTGCCCACCAGTTGGTGCAGCGATTTCCCTTGGCGAATGGCTGTGGCGGCTAGCCACCCTGCCCCCTGTCCAATGCCCATTACCAGCGGTTGCAAGCGAGTGGCACCATTGGCAATATGGGTCACCGAGATATTTTTCTCTGCCACTAGAAAGCCCTCTACCGTCTGGGGAATCAACGACGTATAGGGAATCACGAAGGGCGTCCCCGTCCAACGACCGCCCCAACGAATGGACTTAGGGACAAGGGGGAGTTCCATCCCCGGATAGTGGTGATCGTTCGGATAGTTGCCGATGGCAATGCCCGTGTAGTGACCTTGGGCATCAACGGGCGGTGGCGCAGTGGGGAGAATATCCTGCTCGTGAATTGTGGTGACACCCATCAGGCGCCGACTTTCGCGGTAATAGGGATGGAGGGCATAGGCACCGCCCCCCAGTTGGTCAGGGAGTTGGGGAAACGTCTCTTCCGCTAAACCATAGCGGCGACCCAACTGTTGCTGCACATAACGGGCAAAATCTTGGGCGTGCCAGCGTGCCTCTTGGCAAAAGGCCTGTCGCTCTTGGGCAGAGCCAATCAGCCGTTCCAGACCCACCCCATAGTCATTCCCCTGCTGCGGCCAGTTGAGGATAAAGCGGTTTCCCGGCAGGCGGCCATAGTTGAGAAAGTGCAGCGGGTCATAGCCTGCCCAAGCACCGTTAAACTTGTGCTCATCCCAAAGGGGAGAAGGGGGAATCTCTGGGGCAGTGGCACCCTCACCGTAGTCCTGTAAAACGACAATCCATGTGGGGGCTTGAACGGGATAGGTTTGAGTCAAGGCTGTGGGTGCTGGGGGGGCTGAGGGTTCTTGGGTGTCTGCCTGCCACTCCCACCCCCAGCGATGGGGAATTTCCCCCAAGGCAAGGAGATCCCCGAGTTCTGTGGCGTCAATCGTGATTTGGGCATGGAGGGTGAGGGTGGTCAATTCCACCCCGAGGACGCGATCGCCTTGGCGCAAAACCGCTTGGGGAAGTTCACCGACAAGCCACGTCAGGTTGGGGGTTGCCTTGACCCACTCGGCAAAAAGATCAGCGGCGACCTTTGGCTCAAAGGTAAAAAAACTCACCCAAGCATGATCTAGCCCCCCCACTTGGCGTTGGGCGATCGCCCGCAGAAACTCACCCCACAGCCCGGTTTGCCACGCCATGAGTTCATTGCCATCGGGCGCCGCCACCCCAGCACTGGTGAGCATGCCCCCTAGCCACGGCGTTTCACTGACAAGCACCGTTTGCGCTCCCATGCGAGCCGCCGTTAAAGCAGCAGCTACCCCCCCTGTGCCACCACCCACAACGAGTACCTCGGTGCGCAGGGTTTGCCTCACTGTTGCGGTTCCTTGGGATCGGTAATCAACCCCCAACGATCGGGGGGCCAAAAGCGAATCGCCGCACGACCAATAATGTAATTGCGCGGTACCACGCCCCAGCAGCGGCCATCAAAGCTGTTATTGCGGTTATCCCCCAAGACCAAGTAGCTGTTGGCAGGAATCACCTGCGGTTGAGCCAGATAGGGCTGAATACCGGCACAGGTATCGACGGAGGTCAATGTCGAGGGAGCTAGATAGGGTTCGGGTAGGGGTTGATTGTTGATATAGACGCGGCCTTGGCGGAGTTCCACGCGATCCCCAGGCAAGCCCACCACCCGCTTGATAAAGGCATCACGAAAGCCTGCCTGTTGCAAGGCCGGAGTTGGATTGAAAACAATAATGTCGCCGCGATGGGGGGCATGGAAATAGTAGCTGATCTTTTCAATAATCAGGCGATCGTTAATCAGCAGGGTTTCTTCCATCGAGCCGGTGGGAATATAGCGCGCTTCTGCTACAAAGGTACGAATACCAAAGGCCAACAGAGCAGCCAGCCCCAAGGTTTTGGCCATCTCCAGCCACCAAGGTTCTGTCGTCTTTTCGGCCTTGGCTGTCACTGATTCAGGGGTAGAAGCATTTGTGGGTGGCACTTTGCCATCGGACATAGGAAGGAATCTCGCAAACACTCAAAAATTGAAGCCATGCACTCCACGATACTACAGGGATGTGAGGCGAGGGAGCACTGTTTGATTTTAGAGTGCTTTGGCAAGCGTTCTGTTCCACAGGGCAGCTTGTAGTTAAAGGATCTGCTCAATCATGTACTGGGCTTGAGTCCCATAACTGCCGCCAAAGAGATTGAAGTGATTGAGGATGTGGTACAGGTTGTAGATGGTTTTCCGTTGCCTATAGCCAACTGCTAAGGGATAGGTGGCGTTGTAGCCCTCATAAAAGGCCGCAGGAAAGCCACCAAAGAGTTCACTCATGGCCAAGTCCACCTCGCGATCGCCATAGTAACTGGCGGGGTCGAAAATGACGGGTTCCCCCGTACGACAAAAGGCAGCATTTCCCGACCAGAGATCGCCGTGCACTAGGGTAGGGGTTGGCTCATGGTTCAGGAGTTCTGGAATGGCTGCTAGGAGCTGCTCCGCCTTGGGAAAGTGTCCACCCCGACGGCGAGCCAGATCAAACTGATAACGCAGGCGAGCATCGCGGAAAAACTCCCCCCAGTTGTCTGACCAAGGGTTGATTTGAGGAGTGGCACCAATGGTGTTATTCTCCGACCAGCCATAGCGATCGCCAGTGCTCTTGAGGTGCAACTGTGCCAGCTCTACCCCCATTTGCCACCAATCTCCGGCACTGGTGAGGGGCAAGTATTCCAACACTAAAAAACTCGCGTCCTCAACCACTCCCCATAGCAGGGGAAGGGGAACGCGAATCGCTTGAACCTTGGCGATCGCCCGCAGGGCATTGGCTTCGGCAGCAAACATGGCCTGCCGTTCAGGGCGATTGAATTTAACAAAGAGGGGTTGCTCAGGATGTTGCCACACATAGGTGGTGTTGATACTGCCGCCCCCTACCGCAAGGGCTTTACCCTCATGGAGCCGCTGACCCGTCGCTGCGGCAAATTGATCCCACAACTGTTGCCAGCGACCCACACCCTCAACCCTTAGTCGTCGTAAATGCGGCACTCAGCAGCATCAGGATTGTCATCACAGTACTGCTGGAAGGAGGTTTTGTGATCTTGCTGCTCAGCGCGTTGGTGGGCAGCTTCCGCTTGCAGTTCCTCAAGGGCATCCCAAGCGGCGGCACACTGTCCAGAGGTTGCCCCTTCGGTGTCACAGATTTTGTGGGCTTCCTCGCGGGCTTGTTCAATTTGTTTCTCGAGATTACTCATAGAGCCTTTATTGAATCACCGTATTCAGTTTATGCAATCTGCCCAAGGGCAGGAATGCCGTTACTCCACTCTAGCAATGAATGCCCTGAACTGCCAGTTGGAGACGGTGCATCCCCACCCCTTACCCCTAGAGGGTACTGTCGGCAACGGTTGCTTCACTAACTAGGCTGGGGGCGGATTGGGTCAGTTGGGCATAGAGGGGCAGATGGTGCTGCGCTACCGCCGGCAGAGCCGCATGGACATGGCTAGCGATCGCTGTCGTGGTCACATCGTAGGTTTGGGTGGCTAGCTTGGGATACATCCCCACGGCAATAATCGGCACCAACAGGGACAGGGCAATGAAGGTTTCACGGGGATTGATGTCCAACAGCAGTTTGTCAAACATATCGCCCGCTTGTTTGCCCGTAAAGACACGGCGCACCATCGAGAGCAGATAGACGGGCGTAATAATCACCCCAACAGCGGCAAGGAAAATCACCCCCACTTTGAAGGTCGTGGAGTAGGCATCACTGTTGGTCAAGCCCAAAAAGACCGTCAGTTCACTGACAAAACCACTCATACCGGGCAGTGCCAGCGAGGCCATAGAGCCAGCAGTAAAGAGGGCAAAGGTTTTCGGCATGGATTGGGCAATCCCGCTCATTTTTTCCATGGCCAATGTGTGGGTGCGATCGTAGGTCACCCCGGCCAAGAAGAAGAGAACAGCCGCAATCAAACCGTGGGAAAGCATTTGCAGCATCGCCCCATTGAGACCAATGCCATTGAGGGCACCAATGCCCAGCAGCACAAAGCCCATGTGGGAAATCGAGGAGTAGGCCAGCCGCCGCTTCAGGTTTTCTTGGCCAAAAGCAGTCAGGGCACCATAGACAATATTCACGACCCCAAGGGCAATCAGAACAGGGGCAAAGTAGATGTGGGCATCCGGCAACATTTGCAGGTTGAAGCGAATCAGGCCATAGCCCCCCATTTTCAAGAGCACGCCTGCCAGCACCATTGACACGGGCGCCGAGGCTTCACCATGGGCATCGGGTAACCAAGTGTGTAGCGGAAAAATCGGCAGCTTGACACCAAAGGCAATCAGGAAACCACCATAGGCCAGCAGTTCCAGCGCCAAGGGATAGTCCTTGAGACCCAAGGCCGCCATGCTGAGCGTAAAGTCCCCCCCATAGAAGGCCATCCCGAGGCCAGCAATGAGGATAAAGAGGGAACCAACGGCAGTGTAGAGGATGAATTTTGTAGCGGCGTATTGGCGTTTGGCTCCCCCCCAGATGGAAATGAGTAGATAGACGGGCACCAGTTCCAATTCCCAAATCAGGAAGAAGAGGATGAGGTCTTGGGCGGCAAAGACGCCAATTTGGGCACTGTAGAGCGCCAGCATCAGGAAATAAAATAAACGCGGCTTCTGCTTTACTTGCCAAGCCGCAAAGATTGCCACTGTGTTGACCAGACCCGTCAGCAACATCAGGGGGACGGCAAGGCCATCAACCGCTAGGGACCAGTTCAGGCCGATTTGCGGCAGCCAAGGCACGGTTTCCACCATTTGGATCTGGGCGGATTGGGCATCGTAGTGCTGCCAGAAAACCATTGCCGAGAGGCCAAATTCGAGGAGGGCGATCGCTAGGGCATACCAGCGGACTGTCTTCCCCTCACGGTCGGGCAATACGGGAATGAAAAAGGCTGCCACTAAAGGCAGCAGTGTTAGTACAGTCAGCCAAGGAAATTGGACATTCATCAGACAACCCCCCAAGGGACGAGTCCAGTACTCTGTTCACGCATCTGAATAAGAATATATACCTATTTGCCAAATGTTGCAAATTGTTAAGCATTTTTCTAAATTATAAAGTTTGTGACACTTCTATTGACAAAAATCTATTCTATAAAGAATTAATATTGATCTGAATAAAGTTAAGATGGGGGTTGACGGGCTTAAGGTTCCTCACCGTTGGTTGCGGCAGTGCAGTTTTATAGCAACAGGCAAGGTGTAACGGCAAAGCAGAATGTTACAGTTTGTTCTAAATACCAGAGTGTCTGGGGGTGGGGTCTCATGATTTTCTTGGAAGCCAGTGTTTTTGTCACTATCCTCGTCGGGTTTCTAGCAACGATCGTCAAGAAAAACCTGCTAATGAAGATTGTGACGATGGATGTCATGAGCACCGGCGTAGTGGCTTTGTTTGTGGTCATTGCCACCCACAGTGGTCTGGTCACGCCCATTGCCCGTGGCGGAGCCTTTGATGCTGCCTATGCCGACCCCGTACCCCAAGCCGTGATTTTAACCGCGATCGTGATTGGCCTTTCGATTCAAACGCTGATGCTGGTGGCAGCAATGAAGCTAGCGCGGGATAACCCGACGTTGGAAACCCCAGAAATTGATCAAAAGTACCTGTAGGGAGCGGCAATGACGGCGCTGGCGATCGCTTGGATTTTGTTGCCCTTTGTGGCGGGTTTAACGCTTTACTTATTGCCCCCCTTAGCGCGGGGTCTGCCGCTGGCGATCGCCCTTGTTTCCCTCTGTGTCGGCTTAGGCATCACCATTAACCAAGTCAACACTGCGTTTGTCCTACTCGATAGCTTTGGCATTTCCCTGAGCATTGACCCCCTCAGTGGCTACTTTATTGTCACCAATGCCCTCGTCATTTTGGCAGCACTGTTACATACGTGGCAGGAGGGTTATAAAGCGTTCTTCTATGTGCTGCTGTGTCTGCTCCACGGCTGTGCCAACACCGTCTTTATTTCAGCGGATTTCCTCAGTCTCTACGTCAATATTGAGGTGCTGGGGATTGTTGTCTTTTTGTTGATTGCCTATCCCCGTAGCGATCGCCCCCTCTGGATTGGCCTACGCTACCTGATGGTGAGCAACGTGGCCATGCTCTTTTATCTAATGGGGGTGGCGCTCGTCTATCAGACAAACCATACCTTTGCCTTTAGTGCCCTGATGCAGGCACCGCCAGAGGCTGTGGCGCTAATTTTGATGGCATTGTTGGCCAAGGGCGCCATTTTCATCAGTGGGCTTTGGTTGCCCCAAACTAACGTCGTTGCTGCTCCCATTGTTGCTGCTCTCCTGGCCGGCATTGTCGAAAATGCTGGGGTGTTTAGCCTTGCTCGCGTCAGTCTGCTCCATAGCAACATTGCCGATATTGTGCAGCTGTTTGCCCTCGCCTCGATCTTTTTTGGCTCAATATTTGCTTTGGTGGCCGATGATGTACGACGGATGCTCAGCTTTAGTACCCTTGGCCACCTAGGATGGGTGATCATTGCCCCACCGGCAGCGGGTTTGTATGCTCTGATGCACGGCTTAGCCAAGGCCAGTCTTTTTTTGAGTGTGGGGGAACTGTGCCACTATCGTCTTAGTGAATTGCGCCAAGAGGGTCTGCCGCGCCCAGTGGCGATCGCCCTGATTATTGCCGGTTATGGCATTATCGGTGTGCCCTTCCTTGCTGGATTCCCCGCTAAGGCCTTGACCCTGAGTTACCTTGATCCGTGGCAGCAGGGACTGCTCTATGGTGCTGGCTTTTTGACCGCCACAATTTACAGCAAATTCCTCTTTTTGCCCCGCTATCCTAGCAAGACCCCTATGGGCTATAGTGCCGCCACAATGGTGCTCTTGGGTGGGCTATTTCTGGCCAATGCCGGCTACATGGAAGCCTACAGTAGTGGCATGAGTTTGTTACGCGCCTTTTTGCCGCCCTTGGTGGGGTGTGGCCTAGTGGCTTTGGGGGTCTCCCGCTGGGAATCCGCTTGGCGAGGGGCTTGGGAGCGCCTAGAGCATCTTCTAGGGGTGATGCTGTTACTCTTACTTGGCTTGGTGGGGTTAGCGCTATGAATTATTTGAACTTTGCCCTGCGCCTGACGATTTGGCTGCTGCTGACGGCGGACTTTGGCTTGGTCAATCTGGCGATTGGGATTTTGGTTTCGCTCCTGCTGCCCCAAGGGCGAGGGGGTGTGGCAACACTGCGGCAGTGGCTGAGTACCCTAGGAAAAGTGGCGATGGCTGTTCCCCGTGCCTACTTTGAGACAATTGAAATGATGGTGCGTCCCCATCGTCATGAAGCGATCGTCCGTGAACCCGTTGATCCTACCCGTGCCCCCGGTCTGATTTTTCTGGATATTTTTACGATTACCTTCACCCCCAAGACGATCGTGCTGCACTACGACGAGGAGGGCTGGTTTGAAGTGCATCAACTAGTGGAGCACAGACCCGAAAAATGACCGCCTTTTTAGTCATCATGCTGTTGATTCTGGGCATTCCCCTCTATGCTGCTTGGAAGGGGGAGCACATCTGGTCGAAGATGTTGGCCTTTGCCAGTATTGCCACAAAGGCAGCCATTATGATCTTGCTGGTGTCGGTGCAGCGGGATGATTGGATGATTGGCATTGTGGGGGTGATCATCCTTAGTGTGGGCAATGGTGCCCTGATGCTCTTGGCGCAGATTCTGCGGCGACTACGGGATGTCGCCAATCTTTAAGGAGGGGGTCAGTGATTTTACAGTGGATCAGTTATGCCTGTATTAGTTTTGGTCTCTTTCTTTGGCTGTGGGGAACATGGCCGCTGGTGGGTCGGCGATCGCCCCTCTATAAACTGCATTTTTTGTCAGTCTCCGATACCTTAGGTTCGATGGCAATCATGATCGGCGTCTTGCTGCGCATTCCCCGCGAATGGCCGCTTCTGGTCTTGGCGTTGATCTCCCTCGCCCTCTGGAACACCATTCTGGGCTACGTTTTGGCCTACTGCTCCCAAGGGGAGGACACTGATGGATAGCTGGCTCATTGCTGTCACTGCACTCTTGCCTCTAACGGCTCTGATGCTGGTGTTTCAGGAGAATCCCTACCACGCCCTTGTCATTCGTGGCATTATTGGTGCGGTGGCGGCCCTGCTCTATGCCATTCTCGGCGCTGCCGATGTGGCGCTGACCGAAGCCCTTGTGGGAACAATGCTCTCAATTATGCTCTACGCCGTTGCAGTACGCTCTTCCTTGGTGCTGCGATTGGGCATCTTAGCTTCGGCACTCTCCAGCGATAGCTTGGATCACTTACTGGCAGCCATTCGTGAAGCCGTTGCTCCCTATCATTTGCGTGTTGAATTAATCATTTATCCCACCTTTGAGCAACTTAAAATAGCGCTCCGCGATCGCGAGATTCATGCCCTATGTGCTGAAGAAACCACTCAATTATTAACGATGACTCGTGTAGCACGCCTTTACACCATCCTCAAGCCCCACCTCACTAATCTCACAGAACTCGTGTATTACCCCTTGCCCAGTGAAGAGGAGTCAGCGACATGATTTGGCTCTATGGCATTGCGGCAGTGCTGCTGCTGGTGAAAATGCTGATGATCCCCACCTTATCTGCGGTACCAACGCTTCCCATTGTCGAAACTCTTGTTAACCAGAGTGGCATTCCCAATGCCGTTACGGCTGTGATTTTGCGCAATCGCCTGTACGACACCATTTTTGAAGTGGTGGTCTTTACCCTTGCCATCATGGGGGCGCAGTATTTGCTCAGCAATGAAAAACCCCTTGGCCACGTTAGCCGCTTTAATGATCAGCCCTCGATTGTTTTGGCAAGATTTGGCGCCACCATTTGCTCCCTTGTGTGTATTGAGTTGGCCTTGCGGGGGCACCTGAGTCCAGGGGGTGGATTTGCGGCTGGCGTTGCTGGCGGGACGGCGATCGGGCTTGTGGCCATTACCTCAGCTCCAGAATGGCTAGAGAGCATCTATCGTCGCTTCCATGCCGCCAGATGGGAAAAAATCTCCGTGATTGTTTTCATTCTCTGCGGTGCCAGCCTGTTGATGGGGGTGGCCTTGCCGGCGGGTCAGTTTGGCACGCTCCTCAGTGGTGGCTGGATTCCTTGGCTGAATATCCTCATTGCCCTGAAAGTGGCTTTGGGGTCGTGGGCGGCAGTGCTGACATTTATTCGCTATCGCGGCCTGCTTTAATCCATGCTCCCGTGATATATTCCCTAGCCCATGCGCCGCGACTCCCTCTTTTACCAACTTTTGCTCAACTGCCTCAGACGCTCTTTGAGCTGCTTGGAATTGACTATCCTAGGGGCTACCGCTTTGACTCCGTTGAACTCAAGCAAACCGCCTTCCGCATTAACGGTGTCTTTGTCCCCCCTGATCCCTCAGGAGTGGTCTATTTTTGTGAAGTCCAGTTTCAAAGAGATAATACCTTCTACGAACGCTTCTTTGCTAAAATCTTTCTCTATTTGCGTCTGTATCGCCAGACCTTCTCTGATGGGCAAGCCGTGGTCATTTATCCCAATCGATTACTTGCGCAGCGGAGTCAGACAGAAACAGACCTGAAGCAGCAAGCCATAATAGAGTTAATCATAACAACTGTCCTGTACAAGTTCACCACACTAAGTCGCGAGGAGGTGCTGCGGATGCTGGGGTTTACGACTGAAGAGCTGAAGCGGACGCGGTTTTATCAGGACTGACCTTGGGGAAGTGTCTGATTGGCTTGATTTCTATGCTTAGCCCATGCCCCCTGACTCCCTTATGAGCTATAGCTCGGACTTACGAGAGCGGGTTGTCTCCTAATATCAAGCAAGGCGGCAAAATCAGTGAAGCGACTCAAAGCATCCCGATGACCGTTTAATCGATCGTGCCCAGCGATTTGGGGTACAAGTTTCCACCGTTGGTTACACCCTCAATCAGATGGGCATCACCCGAAAAAAACAGATGCGCTAGCAAGAACGGTGTGATGAGGTGATTCGGAATTATTGGACTGGATAATATCTCATTCTTGATTAAAATGGCCATACTGGTGTTTGACGAGAGTGACAAAGTTGCGCAGTAGTTGCAGGCCGATCTTGCCCGACTTTTCGGGGTGAAATTGACAAGCAAAGACATTGGTGCGGGCGATCGCGGCTGTGACAGTTTGCTGACCATGACGGACGGTGGCGGCCACTAACTCTGGATCCTCAGGGGCGACAAAGTAGGAGTGAACAAAATACACCCAAGGGGTTGGCGGTAAATTCTGCCAGAGGGGACAGGCGGGTTGCGTCAAGGTCAGTTGGTTCCAGCCCATGTGGGGGATTGGGAGACCGGGTTCAGATTGAAAGCGTTTGACTTTCCCCGCAAAAATACCAAGGCCGGGTTCTCTGCCTTCTTCACTGCACTCAAACAAGACTTGCAGACCCAGACAAATCCCCAAAAAGGGCATCCCCTGCTGAATCACCCGCTGAATGACAGGCACCAGTTCCCGCTCGTGGAGATGGGTCATGGCGGGGTCAAAGGCACCGACACCGGGGAGAACCACGGCATCCGCAGCACAAATGTCACTGGCGCGATCGCTCACTAAGGGTGTTGCCCCCACCACATCAAGGGCTTTACTCACGGAATGCAGGTTGCCCATATCGTAGTCAATAATGGCGATCGCGGGTGTGCTCACAGAAAGCCTCTCCCAAAGGGTAACCCTACCTATTCTACAGGGGTACTCATCCCTGCTTGCCTTGCATCCCGAATAATGCGAATCCCGCCCCAAAGCACAAGGCTGGCGATGCCAAACCCCACAATCAAATCAGGATAAGGAGACTGAAAAATGGTCACTAGCGCCCCTGCTCCAATCACGCTGACATTGGCAATGACATCGTTTTGGGTAAAAATCCAGCTCGCCCGCATATGCACCTCCCCCCGCCGATGTTGGGCAATCAGATACAGACAGCAAGTATTGGCTACTAGCCCAAGGAGGGCGATCGCCATCATCCAATCTGCCTCTGGGGCACTACCGCTGACAAAGCGACGGATCACATCCAGCAAAATTAGGGCGGCTAGCGTTATTTGAAACAGGCCACTTAGACTTGCTGCACGGGTTTTCTGCTTGAGCGATCGCCCCACGGCATAGAGGGAGAGGCCATAGACGAGAGCATCGGCCAGCATATCAAGAGAATCAGCAATCAAGGCAGTGGACTGGGCAAGGACGCCAGTAATCACCTCCACAAAAAACATGAGCACGTTGATCAGCAGCACAATTCGCAGGGTTTTGCGCTCCGCCGCATTTCTTGCTTCGATGTGGCAACCACAATCGGACATGGGCTATTCCCAAACGTATCTAAATATCATGGCTGAAGTAGCTATAGGGTTGCTAGACCTCGAATAGCACAATTGTTTGGTTAATGAATGCTGTAAATTAGCTAATAATAATAAGTAATATTAGAACCTCTTAGCCTGCCGCATCACTTATGGCAAAGCTTGAAGACCTGACCCACGGTACAGCAGTCAAAGGCCTTCTTCCGAATCAAATTGTCACAGTGATTGACGCAACGTGGTATGGAAGTGACGTCGTTGAATTGACTTATAAAGATTTCAATGGACAGCCTCACACAGAACTGCTGTTTCGCGATCGCGAGCCAGCCTTGGAGATTGTTAGTGCAGCTCGCCGCTGGAGTTTTGACGGGGACGGGGCATTATTGCGGTTAGTGTCTGAAGCTCATCGCATTCGACTAGCACACTTATTTGATCCGTTGCTAGCGGTGCATACCTCATTGGTAGAACCTTTACCCCATCAAATTACAGCGGTGTACGGCCAGATGCTGCCGCGTCAACCGTTGCGCTTTCTCCTAGCGGATGATCCGGGGGCAGGCAAAACCATTATGGCAGGGTTGCTGATTCGAGAATTGCTGATGCGGGGGGATTTACAGCGATGCCTGATTGTTTGCCCCGGCAGTTTGACAATACAATGGCAGGAGGAGTTGTCCCAAAAGTTTCACCTGCCCTTTGAGATACTCACCAATGACCGCATCGAAGCGGCGCGTACCGGGAATGTCTTTACAGAAATCCCCCTGCTGATTGCTCGCTTGGACAAGCTCAGCCGCGATGAAAATCTGCAACTCAAGCTCAAACAAAGCGATTGGGACTTAATTGTTGTTGATGAAGCGCATAAACTTTCTGCCTCCTTCTTTAGCGACGAGGTTAAAGAAACCAAGCGTTATCGATTAGGTAAGCTACTATCTACCCTAGCGCGTCATTTTTTGCTGATGACGGCAACACCCCACAATGGCAGAGAAGAAGATTTTCAGTTATTTCTGGCACTCCTAGATGGCGATCGCTTTGAAGGACGCTTTCGCGACGGTGTACACACTTGTGATGCTTCCGATTTAATGCGGCGAGTCGTCAAAGAAGATTTAGTCAAATTTGATGGCAGGCTCTTATTTCCAGAACGCTTAGCACACACCGTAAAGTATCTTCTGTCTGATCTGGAAGCAAAGCTTTACCAGCAAGTGACGGATTACGTCAGGACAGAATTCAACCGCGCAGACGCCTTAGGGAGCGATCGCCGTAAAGGAACTGTGGGTTTTGCCTTGACGATTTTGCAACGCCGCCTTGCCTCCTCGCCCCAAGCAATTTACGAATCCCTGCGTCGCCGGCGGGAAAGACTAGAGACACGACTGCGGGAAGAAAAACTTCGTCGACGAGCAGACAGAACAAGGAACTCTTCTCAGCCCCTTTTCCCTGATTCTCTGAGTTGGTCAAATGATTTAGATAAGGAACTGCAGGATTTACCTGCCGAAGAACGGGAACAATGGGAAGAAGAACTCGTTGATCAAGCAACCGCTGCTCAAACCATCACTGAACTGGAGGCAGAAATTCAGCAACTGCGTCAACTAGAAGAACTGGCATTACAGGTGTGGCGCAGTGGTCAAGACCGCAAGTGGGAGGAATTATCCAAACTCCTACAAAACCAGAAGGAAATGTTTGATGCGGGTGGTCATCGGCGCAAGTTAGTCATTTTTACCGAGCATCGGGACACATTGAACTATCTGGTTGACAAAATCAGCAATTTGTTGGGTTCTAAGGAAGCTGTCGTTGCCATTCACGGCGCCATGGGTCGCGAAGAACGTAAAAAAGCTGAAGAAGCCTTTAAGCAGGATGTAGCAGTACAGATTTTGGTTGCGACCGATGCGGCCGGAGAAGGGATTAACCTACAGCGGGCACATTTGATGATCAACTATGACTTGCCTTGGAACCCTAATCGCTTGGAGCAACGGTTCGGGCGTATCCACCGCATTGGTCAAACCGAAGTGTGTCATTTGTGGAATTTGGTTGCTGAGGAGACTCGTGAAGGGGATGTGTATTTAGCCCTACTGAAAAAGCTAGAAATTCAGCACCAAGCACTAGGGGGCAAGGTTTTTGATGTTTTGGGCAAGGCGATCGCCGGTAAAGAGTTGCAGGAGTTAATGATCGAGGCCATTCGCTACGGCGAGAAGCCACAGGTGAGGGCGAAATTAGAAAGGATTATTGACAATCGCTTGGATATTAACCAGCTACGAAAACTGCTAGAGGAACGGGCACTAGCTCGTGATTGCATGGACATCAGTCAAGTCCAACAGATTCGCCAAGAAATGGAACGGGCTGAAGCTCGCAAACTGCAACCTCACTATATTGCTGCTTTTTTCCTAGAGGCATTTCGGCGCCTAGGGGGTAGCATTCGCCAGCGCGAACCAAATCGCTATGAGATTACCCATGTGCCAGCGCTCATTCGCGATCGCGACCGTCTCATTGGCATGGGTGCAGCGATTCCAAAACGGTATGAGAGGGTTTGCTTTGAAAAAAGCTTGATGAGTGTTTGCGGTAAACCCTTGGCAGAATTGATTTCCCCTAGTCACCCTTTACTGAGTGCCACTATTGACTTGATTCTGGAACAGCACCGGCATATTTTGCGCCAAGGGGCCATTCTGGTGGACGAAAATGATCCCAGTGAAGAGATCAGAGTTTTAGTCTATTTAGAACATGCCATCCAAGATGGCCGCATTGGGCAAGATGGTCAACGCCGAGTCGTCTCGCGGCGGATGCAGTATGTGGAGATGCGGGCCAGAAGAAGTGAGGATATAGAAGAGGGAAGAAGTGAGCAACAAAGCTACCATTTATCTCTCTCTCCTCGAAACGCAGGTTATGCACCTTACCTTGACTATCGCCCCTTGGCTGAAACGGAAAAACCTCTATTAGCGCCGCTGCTGGCTCAACTGCCCACTGGCGACGAGATTGAAAAGACTGCGACGAGCTATGCCGCTTGCCATCTTGTGCCTGAGCATCTCCAAGAGATCCGCCAACAAAAGGAAAAACTGATTGACAAGACGATCAGAGCAGTCAAAGATCGCCTCACCAAAGAGATTAACTACTGGGATCATCGGGCGGCAGAGTTGCATTTACAGGAGCAAGCAGGCAAAACCAATGCCAAGCTCAACTCTGTCAAAGCCCAACAACGAGCCGACGAGTTGTCTGCACGTCTGCAAAAGCGTCTAGCAGAGTTGGATCAGGAACGCCGATTATCCCCCCTGCCACCCGTGGTTGTGGCTGCGGTGCTAGTGGTGCCCATTGGGCTGTTGCAGCGGTTAGAGGGAAAACGAGAATCGACAGCCGCTATCTTTGCTAAGGAAACTAGGCGGGTAGAGCGAGCGGCAATTGCAGCCGTCATAGCGATGGAGCGATCGCTGGGGTATGAACCGCGAGATGTGAGTGATCACAAGTGCGGCTATGACATTGAATCCGTGGTACTGGGCACGGGGCAGTTACGGTTTATCGAAGTCAAAGGTCGGGTTGAAGGTGCTGAAACAGTTACCGTTACTAAAAACGAAATTCTGACGGCGCTGAACAAGCCCGATAGCTACATTTTGGCATTGGTGCAGGTGCCAGTGAGCCGCAATTTCCCTGAAGGAGATGCTTTTGCCCTACGTGAAGCGAGTGGAGAGTATCAAGTTGCGGAAAAAAACTGTGTGGTGCGCTATGTTCGTCAGCCCTTTCAACGAGAACCAGATTTTGCCGCTAGTAGCGTCAACTACAGTTGGAAGGAACTATGGAATCAAGGCAGTGAGCCAAGGTGAGGTATGGTTATGATGATTATTACCTGAAATAGCTTAAAATGTTGGCAAGAAACAAGGTTCTCAAGGCATTGCGCCAGTGGGTACGAGAACAAGTAACAGTGTCTTGAACTCAAACCATCAAATATTAAGATAATTTGCAAGTGATGACCTACCGCAAAAAACTCATTGAAGTTGCCCTGCCCCTAGAAGCCATCAACCTCGAATCGGCCCGTGAAAAATACATCCACCATGGCCATCCTTCCACGCTGCATTTGTGGTGGGCGCGGCGACCCTTAGCAACCTGTCGCGCTGTCCTATGGGCATCGTTGGTGGATGATCCTTCGAGTTGGCCAGACAAGTTCCCCACCGAAGAGGAGCAACAGCGGGAACGGCAGCGGTTGTTTGATATTTTGGCTCGGATTGAGGTGGTGCGGGATCGGAAAGGCAATGCAAAACAGGTGGTGCGGGGCTTGGTGTCTTGGGATGATGTCAATGATCCGAACTCTGGGGTGCTAGAGGCAGCGCAGCGCGAGATTGCCCGCTGCTTGGCGTGGGATAGAGGGGAAGAGCCGCCAACCGATCCCAAAGCGGTGCGGGAATACATTGCCCAGTATGCGCCACCAGTGTATGACCCCTTTGCCGGTGGCGGGTCGATTCCCTTGGAGGCGCAGCGGTTGGGGCTGGAAGCCCATGCCAGTGATTTGAATCCCGTAGCGGTGTTGATCAATAAGGCATTGATTGAGATTCCGCCGAAGTTCAAGGATCAAGCGCCGGTGAATCCGGTGGATTGCCCTCACCCCCCAACCGCCTCTCCCAGAGGGCGAGGAAGAGAAAGGGCAGGCTTAAATCGCTGGTATGGAGCACAGGGACTCGCGGCGGATGTGCGCTATTACGGAGAATGGATGCGAGATGAGGCGTTTAAGCGGATTGGGCATCTGTACCCGAAGGTTGCCCTCACCCCCCAACCCCCTCTCCCAGAGGGCGAGGAGGAGCTAGAGAAGTGGGAAATTTCTGTTCTGCCTCACCCCCCAACCCCTTCACCCCCCAGCCCCCTCTCCCCAAAAGAGCGAGTGGGAGAATCAGAACCCTCTCCCTCTGGGAAAGGGCAGGGTGAGGGAAAAGCAACGGTGATTGCGTGGCTATGGGCAAGAACGGTCAAATGCCCGAACCCGGCCTGTGGCTGCCAGATGCCGTTGGTACGGAGTTTTCAGCTTTCGACCAAGAAGGGGAAAGAGGCTTGGGTGGAGCCGGTAATTGATCACCCTCATCCCCTAGCCCCTTCTCCCATCAAGGGTGAGGGGACTCAAATCCGGTTTGTGGTGAAGTCGGGCAAAGGCAGAGCACCAGAGGGAACGGTAGACCGCAAAGGGGCACGCTGCATCGCCTGCGGAACGCCCGTACCGTTGGAGTATGTGCGATCGGAGGGCAGAGCCGGACGCATGGGACAGCAATTGATGGCCATTGTTGCTGAGGGACAAAATGGACGGGTGTATCTCGCACCCACCCCAGAACAGGAAGCCATTGCTAATTCGGCGCAACCCACTTGGAAACCAGAAACAGAGCTTATTTGTAAATCTGGGGTGATCAATGCACCGCTTTACGGCATGACCAAACACGCCGATCTCTTCACCCCGCGTCAACTGGTGGCGCTGACCACCTTCAGCGATTTGGTGGGGGAAGCACAGGCAAAGGCGACTCAGGATGCCATTGCTGCTGGGCTACCGGATGATGATGTGCCGTTGCATGAGGGCGGAACGGGGGCTAGAGCCTATGGAGAGGCGATCGCCACTTATTTGGCGTTTGCTAGTGACAAAATGGCAGATTATCACTCCAGTCTCTGTAGCTGGAACTCAGGACGTGACACGATTAGAAACACCTTTGGAAGACAAGCCATTCCAATGGTTTGGGACTTTGCCGAAGCTAATCCTATGAGTGACTCGACTGGCAACTTTAATGGTGCAATTGAGTGGGTCTACAAAGTAATTGAGAATGCATTTCCCAATTTCCAATCATACGTTACTCAACACGATGCCACTGCCCCCCACCCCCACGACACCACCCCCAAACTCATCTCCACCGATCCACCCTACTATGATGCCGTGCCCTATGCAGACCTCTCAGACTTTTTCTATGTCTGGCTGCGTCGTTCTATCGGTACAATTTATCCCAACATTTTCAACACGGTTTTAGTTCCTAAAGCCCAAGAATTGGTTGCGGATAACTTCCGTCATGGCACCAAGCAAAAAGCAAAGGAATTTTTTGAAGAAGGACTCGGCAAAACCTTTGAGCGTCTCAATAAAGTTGTTCACTCAGACTATCCATTAACGGTTTACTACGCCTTCAAGCAAGAAGAAGACCCCTCACCCCCCGACTCCCTCTCCCAAAATGGGCGAGGGGGGGAAGAAGACATCGACACCGCTCTAATTCCCCTCTCTCGCTCTAGGAGAGGGGCTAGGGGTGAGGGCAGCAGAGCTTCAACCGGTTGGGAAACCATGCTGGAAGGCTTAATCAAAGCTGGCTTTAGTATCGATGGTACTTGGCCCATGCGTACCGAACTCGCCAGCCGCATGCGTGGACAAGCCTCCAACGCCCTCGCCTCCTCGATCGTCCTTGTTTGCCGTCTCCGCCCCGCCGACGCAGCCAAAATTACCCGTCGCCAATTCCTCAGCGAACTCAAACGCGAACTTCCCCCCGCCCTCAAAACCCTGCAGCAGGGCAACATCGCCCCCGTAGACTTTGCCCAAGCCAGCATTGGCCCCGGCATGGCTGTCTTCTCCCGATATGCCGCCGTTCTGGAAAACGATGGCACTCCCATGCGCGTGCGCACTGCCCTGGAACTGATCAACCAAACCCTCGACGAATACCTCACCGAGCAAGAGGGCGAATTCGACAGCGACACCCGCTGGGCTCTCATCTGGTTCGAGCAACACGAATTCAATGAAGGGCCATACGGCGATGCCGAAACCCTCAGCAAAGCCAAAAATACCACCGTCCAAGGCATGGTCAATGGGGGCATCCTCGAAGCCAAGGGCGGCAAAGTGCGTTTGTTGACAAGAGAGGAAATCGCAAAGAGGAACGGGAAACGCCAAAAGAGAAAGGAGAAAAGAGAAGAGAGGAATGAACCGTCCACCTCGCTCCTCACTTCTCCCCTATGGTTGATCACCCAACTGCTGATCCATGCTTTGGATAAACAAGGGGAAACTGGCGCTGCCGAACTCCTCGCTCAACTGGGCGATCGCGCCATTTTTGCCCGCGATTTGGCCTATCGGTTGTATAGCCTGTGCGATCGCAAGAGGTGGAGCCAAGAGGCTCTCGCTTACAACAGCCTTGTGAGTTCTTGGCCAGAAATGACCCGTCTAGCTGCCACGATGCAAGCATCTACGCAGATTAACCTACAATTTTAGGCCTATTGTAGGCGTAATAAACTGCACACCAACTCCTTAATGATTGAATGATTAATGATTAAAGTAACCCCATGATTGCCCTGAACCTACGCCCCACTCTTCAACTCACCGACAACCTTGCTTTTCTCCAAGCCAAAATGCAGGAGTATATAGATAATGGTGCTCATGGTGCTCAGCTGGGTTGGTTAATTGCTCCCGAAACCCGACAAGTTTATTGCTATCAACCCCAACAAGCCGTAGAAGTTTTAGAACATCCATCTTGCCTTTCAGGAGAACCTCTGTTACGCCACTTCGTGATGGATTTAACCCTGATTTGGGATTAGCTATCATAGTCTTACAGCTCTTGCTTGATCAGCCCTCTTGCCATAATCACACGATGAGCATTAGTAACTACGAACGAGTGGGACGCTCCCTAAATTTGCTTCTCGATGGGCTTTACCCCTTTGTGGAACGGGAAATGAAAGCCAGCTATGGCGATCGCTGGTTGCAAGAGGCTGCTCAATGCCTACCTGAGTATAACCAATACAACAATCCTGCAGAGGTCCTGCAGCAAGATGTATCTGCCCTGCTGATCGTCATTTGGGAACGGTGGAATGAAGTCTTCAAAACGATCTTAGGAAGGGCAGAGCGGACACTGGTCAGTGAGTTACGCGAAACTCGTAACAAGTGGGCACATACCAACACTTTTTCGACCGATGATGCCTACCGCGCCCTCGATAGCGTCAACCGCCTGCTCAGCGCTATTTCCGCTCCTCAAGCTGCCGAAGTTGATAAACAAAAGCAAGAATTATTGCGCATTCGCTTTGAGGAGCAAGCCCGCAATATCACCCGCCGCACCACCACCACACCGACGGAAGGGCAACCTATGGCCGGACTCAAGCCTTGGCGGGAAATTGCTACCCCCCATCCTGATGTTGCCTCCGGTCGCTTTCAACAAGCCGAATTTGCTGCCGACCTCTGGCAGGTCTATCTGGATGAAGGCTCTGACGAGTACCGCAATCCCAGCGAATTTTATCGCCGCACCTACATCACCGAAGGACTGAAACAACTGCTGGCCAACGCTCTACGACGGCTCAGCGGTCAGGGCGGCGATCCGGTGATTGAGCTGCAAACCAACTTTGGCGGTGGCAAAACCCACGCCATGCTGGCTCTGTACCATCTGTGTCATGCAAGATCAAGTGCTGACTTGCCGGGGATGGAGCCGATCTTCCAAGAAGTAGGGCTGACGACACCGCCTCAAAATGTCAGTGTGGCAGTTTTAGTGGGCAATAAACTTCAGCCCAGCGGCATTGTCCCCTATAGACCCGAACACCAGCGCCAAAATCGCCCTTTGATTAAAACCCTTTGGGGCGAGCTGGCTTGGCAATTGGGTGGAGCCGAAGGCTATGAACTGGTGCGGCCAGCCGATGAAACCTCCACCAATCCGGGTGATGCTCTCAAGGTGCTGTTCAATCGCTTTTCCCCCTGTCTAATTTTGATTGATGAATGGGTGTCCTATGCGCGGCAACTGCATGAGCACAGTGATCTGGCCGGAGGGAGCTTTGATACCCAGTTTACCTTTGCCCAAACGCTGAGTGAATCGGCTAAGAATGCCAAAGATACCCTCTTGGTGGTCAGTATCCCCTCTTCAGATATTGAGATTGGGGGCGATCGCGGGAAAGAAGCCCTAGAGAGACTGAAAAATGCCATTGGTCGGGTGGAATCTCCTTGGCGGCCGGCAAGTGCCGAAGAAAGCTTTGAAATTGTCCGCCGCCGTCTGTTTCAGCCCATCACTGACCCCAATTTGTTTGTGCAGCGGGATGCGGTTGTCAAAGCCTTTATGGACATGTACCGCCACCAAAGCCAAGAGTTTCCTAGCGAGTGCAAAGAACCTGACTACGAGCGTCGCCTAAAAGCGGCCTACCCGATTCATCCGGAACTGTTTGACCGCTTGTATGCCGACTGGTCCACGCTCGATAAATTTCAACGCACCCGCGGCGTACTCCGCCTAATGGCCAAGGTGATTCATTGCCTGTGGGCACGAGAAGACCGCAGTTTGATGATCCTGCCTGCCCATGTGCCAATGGATGATCAGCAGGTTCAGGCGGAACTGACTCGCTATCTTGAAGACAATTGGCTACCTGTCATTGACAAAGATGTGGATGGTGCCAATTCCCTACCATTGACCCTCGATCGCCAAAACTCCAACCTAGGGCGCTACTCCGCCTGCCGCCGTGTTGCTCGCACCATCTACATGGGATCTGCCCCCACCCTGCGTGCTGCCAACCGAGGCATTGACGATCGCCGCATTAAGCTGGGCTGTGTGCAACCCGGTGAAACCCCTGCTACCTTTGGCGATGCCTTACGCTATTTGACGGATCGTGCCACCTACCTCTACGTGGACGAAAGCAAACGCTACTGGATTTCCACACAACCTAACGTTAACCGCACTGCCCAAGAACGGGCAGAACAAATCCTCAGCGATCGCGACCCCGTTTGGGCAGAGGTCATCCGACGGCTCAAAAACAATCAAAATCGCGGCGAATTCAGCGCCGTCCATGTTGCTCCCGACTCCACGGCGGATATTCCCGACGACTGTACTCAAGGGGTTCGGCTGGTGGTTCTGCATCCCCAACATGCCCACAGCAAAGGCAATCCTGACAGCCCTGCCCGCCAATGGGTGGAAGATGCCCTCAACCACAGGGGGAACAGTCCCCGTTACTACAAGAATACCCTGCTTTTTTTGGCAGCCGATAAAACCAAACTGGAAAACTTAGAACGCAACACTGCCCAATACCTAGCGTGGAAGGGAATCGTCGATGAAAAGGAAATTCTCAACTTAGATACCTTCCAGACCAAACAGGCAGAGACGAAGCTGAAACAGTTTGATAACGATGTTACGACTCTCCTCAACGAGACCTATCAGTGGCTTCTCGTGCCTCAACAACCTGATCCCCAGGGCAAAATTGAGTGGAGAGAAACCCGACTACAAGGGCAGGCTTCCCCCATTGTGCAAGCCAGCGACAAAGCCGTGCATGAAGGGGATCTATTACCGAATTACTCCGCCACTAATCTGCGACTTGAAGCACTTGATAAATATCTCTGGCGGCAAAGCGACCACATTGATCTCAAACAGACATGGGAATGTTTGACACGGTATCTCTATCTGCCGCGTTTGAAAAATCAAGAGGTTTTGTTAAAAGCAGTGCGCAGCGGTGTGGCCTCAACGGTGTGGGCAGATAACTTTGCCTATGCTGAAGGCGTTGATGACCAGACAGGCAAGTATCTCGGTCTGCAAGTGGGAACAGGCATTAACCCTAGCATTAGTCCCCAAAGCCTGCTAGTAAAGCCAGAAGTTGCTCAAGAACAGCTCAATAGAGAGAGGAGAGAGAATCCAGAAGAGAGAAAAGAGACTGCAGATGGTAGCTCAGTTTCCTTCACGCCTCACGCCGCACCGCTCACTCCGCCATCCTCTACCCCTATCCTCCGCAGATTTTATGGCAATGTGGAGCTTGATCCAAAGCGGCTGAACCGAGATGTGGCTACGATCGCCAGCGAAGTGGTTCAACACCTGATTGCATTGGATGGTACCGTTAAAGTTACCCTAGAAATCGAAGCTGAGATTCCTAGAGGGATTCCAGAAGAGGTTGTGCGTACCGTCATGGAGAATTGCAAAACACTCAAATTTAAGAATCAATCCTTTGAGCAGAGTTAACAGGGGAGCGCGCTGGAGGCAAGGTAGGGTTTAACGGCTGCAACTGTTGCTCCTGCTGCAATGATGCAATGATGAGAGATGGGTTTTCCCCCTCGGTATGACGAATCATGACAATTGCAACTCGCCTAGAATACGACTCCCTCGGTGCCATTGAGGTACCAGCGGACTGCTACTGGGGTGCCCAGACGGCGCGCTCCCTAAAGTATTTTCCCATCAGTCACGAGCGCATGCCCCTCGAGGTTATTCATGCCATGGCACGGCTGAAAAAGGCAGCCGCGATCGCCAACCGCGATTTCGGGGTTTTAGCTGCCGATAAAGCGGCATGGATTATGCAAGCAGCCGATGAAGTCATTGAAGGGCGCTGGGATGATCAGTTTCCCCTCTCCATCTGGCAGACGGGTAGTGGTACCCAAACCAATATGAATGTAAATGAGGTGATTGCTAACCGTGCCATTGAACTGGCGGGGGGGGTGAAGGGGAGCAAAACGCCAATTCATCCCAATGACCATGTGAACTGTAGCCAGTCTTCTAATGACACCTTTCCGGCGGCGATGCATATTGCCACAGTGATTGAGCTGCAGGAGCGACTGCTGCCGATGGTGCGGCACTTACTGGCCGTATTGCAGGAAAAGGTCACCACTTTTGCCGACATTATTAAAATTGGCCGCACCCACTTGATGGATGCCGTGCCTCTCACCCTTGGCCAAGAATTCTCGGGTTACGCCAGTCAAATTGCAGCCTGTCAAGCCCATATTGAGTACGCACTCCAGCATCTGTATCCCCTCGCCATTGGCGGTACGGCCGTGGGGACGGGTTTGAATGCCCCCGCCGGTTTTGGCGATCGCGTGGCGGCAGAATTAGCCCAAATGACGGGGTATCCCTTCTGCAAAGCCGAGAACCCCTTTGCTGCCTTGGCCGCCCATGATCCCTTGGTGATGCTCAGTGGTGCCCTGAAAACCTTGGCCGCAGCAATGATGAAAATGGCCAACGACATTCGCTGGCTGGCTTCAGGCCCCCGTTGTGGTCTAGGAGAACTGATCTTACCTGCTAATGAGCCGGGGTCGTCGATTATGCCGGGTAAGGTCAACCCCACCCAATGTGAAGCCCTAACGATGGTCTGTGTGCAAGTGATGGGCAACGACGCCGCAGTGGGCATCGCGGGCAGTCAAGGAAATTTTGAACTCAATGTTTATAAGCCCCTGATCATTCACAATGTGCTGCGATCGATCAAACTGCTGAGTGATGCCGGTCAAGCCTTTACTGAGTTTTGTCTAATCGGCCTTGAACCCAATCGGGAGCAAATTCAGCGCCATTTGCAGCGATCGCTCATGTTGGTGACGGCTTTGAACCCCCACATCGGCTATGACAAGGCAGCAGCCGTCGCGAAAAAGGCCTACAGCGAAGGTAAAACCCTGAAGGAAGCGGCGGTGGAATTGGGGTATCTCACGGCTGAGGAATTTGATCAGTGGGTGCGGCCAGAGTTGATGCTGGGTGAAAAGGACACTAATTGACCCCGCAGGGAGTGCTGCCAAAAGGGCGTATTGCGAGCGCGCGATCGCAGGCTTTGGTGCGTCACTGTCCAAGTCACCGTCGGATCAAAGAGCACAAAATTGCGACTGTGCAGTTCGAGACGGGGTGGCTCAATGCTCAAAATCCGCGCCGGTGCCGTACTGAGGGCATGCCACAGGTCAAGGGCACTCAAGTATTCCTTGGCAACCAGTTCCTGCCAGAGGGCGGGTAGGGCTAATTCGAGGCCAATGGCACCGGGGAGTGCCTCGGCAAAGGAAACCATTTTTTCTTCATAGAGCAAGGGGGTGTGGTCAATGGCGATCGCCTCAATAACCCCCGTTTTGAGTCCTTCGATCAGGGCTTGGCGATCGCTGGCCGTTCCTAGGGGCGGGTCAAGGCGCAGATGCGGATCGTAACTGGCTAGATCCTCAACCGTAAAGAGCAAATGTAACCACGACACACTGGCACTGACCTGTTCAGGTTTGTCCTTAGCAAGAATCTCGACACTGCGAGCGGTTGACAGGCGCATGAGGTGAATTGAGGTTGAGACGGTGCGGGCCAGCTCCAAAATCGCCAATAGAGGAATGGTTTCACAGCAGACCAGTTGCTCCACCAATCCGAGACGAGTGGCTACCCCACTTTGCCGTGCCACCCCATTGGCGGCCAAGGCCGGGTCAAAGGGCCAAAGGGCAACGGGTTTGCCTAGGGGCTGGACATAGGTGAGTGCCCGCTGCACCAAAGGCCAATGGGTCAACCCCCGATCATCACAAAAGCCAACTACCCCACTGGCGGCCAGTTCCGCTAAATCGGTTAAAGCCGTCCCTTGGCATCCTTGGGTGAGTGCCCCCCAAGCCCGAACCTGTGACCAAGCGGTGGTTGGTATCTGCCGTTGTAATCCTTGCCAAAGGGCAGGATCATCAATCACGGGGTTTGTAGTCGGTAAGAGGGTTAAATGCTGCACCCCACCGGCAGCGGCAGCGGCCAAGAGTGTCTCAAGGGTTTCTCGCGCCTCATAACCCGGCTGACCACTGTGGCTATAGAGATCTACCAAGGGGGGAGCCAACACCCATTCTGAGGCATCAATGATTTCGGCGTCAGCAGGTACCTCTTGGGGGGCGATCGCCACCAATTGATCCGCCGCCAGCAGCACATCGGCGCGATAATCTTGGCGGTTGACCGGATCCAGCAGCCGCACCTGTTGCAACAGTCGCCACACCATCGCCTACAAGGCTCCCGCCGCCGTCCGATCCAGCACGCCCCCCAAATGGGTGGTGATATTCACTGCCTGCAATCGCGGCAGACCGCCCTTGAGGGGATAGTCAATTACCGTGACGCTGCCATTGCCCTGCTTAAAGAGCCAGAAGTTTTCAATGCCTAGGCCAACAATGTGGCAGAGCAAGACCTTATTAGTGGCATCATGAGCCACAACCAAAACATTGTGGGGGGTGGGAGCATTGGTTTTCCAGCGCTTCAGCCACTCTTCCCATGCCTTAACCACGCGATCGCGCACCTGTTCGAGGTTTTCCCCATTGGGCATTTGCACCAGAGCCGGGGTGGTACGCCAGCGTTCCAGTTCCCCCGGATAGGCCGCCGCCACCTCCGGTTCAAACTTGCCCTCCCAATCCCCGTGGCTAATCTCGGCAAGGGCTGGTTCTAGCTCTAGCTCGACATCAGGGTGATACTGCAAAATCGCCAAGGCCGTATCCTTGGGCCGCCGTAGGGGACTACTCAAGGCATGGTGAAAGGGCACCTCCTTGAGGAACTCGGCCACCGCCGCCGCTTGGGCACGGCCATTTTCATTCAGGGGCACATCAATTTGCCCTTGGAAGCGTCCCTCGCGATTCCAGTCCGTTTCACCATGGCGTACCAGAAAGATGCGCAGCGTTTGCTCCTTGAAACGGGGTTGCGGAAAAGGATCATTGAGATGGCTCGTGAGATTGAGGGCTTCTAGTTGTGCGGGTTGCCGCAAGCCATTGCTGAAATTGAGGACACTAATGCCGCCATTGGCCTGCTGGAGCCGTAAATAGCCCTTGACCCCCAAGCCGAGACCCGTGCAAATCAGGGCACGATTCATACCGCTGTGGCCGACAATGACAATCGTTTCATTTTCGTGAGCCGTCAGCAGCGCTTCCAAAACCATGCCCGCGCGATCGTAGAGATCCAATAGCGGAAAAAACTCTTGGGTTTGGCCACTCTCCGTGGTGATTTTCATCATCAAGGTTTCTGGGGCTTCCTGCCAGCGGCGATAGTCCTCGGGAAACCGTGCCTTCACTTCGGCAAAGGGCAGATCTTCCCAAGCGGGCAGCGCAATCTCTTTGAGTAAATCAAGGGAATGGGGTGGCTTGAGTTGCGGGTCTTGGAGCTGAGCATGGATGCCCTCTGCGGTTTCCTTTGCCCGTTTCAGGGGACTGGTGTAAATCTTGCGGATGGGAATGCCCCGCAGGGCCAGACCCACTTGGGCTGCCATCCAGTGACCGCGCTCCGTCAGTGAAGAGGCATCACTGTGACCTTGCACCCGCTCTTGGACATTAAACGTGCTTTCACCGTGGCGGACAATGATGACTCGGGTACTCAGAGGTTTCTCCTTAACAATTCACAGACAACAAACTTGGCCATCCCACCTTGCCATACAGACTTTAGCAGAAACTGTGGCTTCAGGAGCGACAGATTCGAGAATTGGCGGGCATCATCTCTTGAGCATCACATAAAAATCAAAAAACCGACCGCAGGGGCGATCGGCAAGTATTAAAGACCTATTCGCTGATGGATCAGAGGCTACTTCTTGGTGATCCGAGGAGGCTCACGGAAGAAGATGGCAAAGAAGAACAGCGCGATAATGCAGGCAAAGATGAAAACGTAGGTGATGGTTTCCATAGTAGTCCCCTAGGAATGACTAGACAGCTTCTTTGCGACGAGTGGTGACATCGCCCACTTTTTGGTAGAAGCCCCATTCCACTTGCTCCGGCGACAGTTCGGGATCAATCCCAGAGAAGACATCGCGGAACAGCGTGCGGGCACCATGCCAAATGTGACCAAAGAAGAAGAGCAAGGCAAACACCGCATGGCCGAAGGTAAACCAGCCACGGGGACTGGTGCGGAAAATCCCGTCGGAGTTGAGGGTTTCCTTATCGAATTCAAAGATCTCACCGAAGATAGCTTTACGGGCATAGCTCTTGACGGTGGGTGGATCGGTGAAGGTTTGGCCGTTCAATTCACCACCGTAGAAGCTGACGGTCACACCTTGTTGCTCAAAGCTATACTTCGACTCGGCACGACGGAAGGGAATGTCGGCTTTGACAACGCCATTCTTATCGGTGAGGATGACGGGGAAGCTTTCAAAGAAGGCAGGCATGCGACGGACAAAGAGTTCTTCACCCTCTTTGTTGCGGAAGACGGCATGGCCTTTCCAAGCTTGGGCAATGCCATCCCCTTTGTTCATCGGGCCAGTACGGAAGAGACCACCTTTGGCGGGGTTGTTGCCAATGTAATCGTAGAAGGCCAGTTTCTCTGGAATGGCTGACCAAGCCTCTTCAAGGGTGGCGCCACTGGCGAGGGAGGCCTGCACACGGCGGTTAATTTCCTGTTGGAAGTAGCCACTGTCCCACTGATAGCGAGTCGGCCCAAAGAGTTCAATGGGCGTGGTGGCACTGCCATACCACATCGTGCCGGCAACGACAAAGGCAGCAAAGAAGACGGCAGCAATACTGCTGGAGAGTACCGTTTCAATATTCCCCATGCGCAGAGCTTTGTAAAGTCGTTGGGGTGGACGTACCAGCAGGTGGAATAAACCAGCAATAATACCGACAATGCCTGCGGCAATATGGTGAGCAACCACACCACCGGGGTTGTAGGGATTAAAGCCATCGGGTCCCCATTCGGGTGCCACAGGCTGGACACTGCCCGTCAAGCCATAGGGGTCAGAGACCCACATCCCAGGACCAAAGAGACCGGTCAGGTGAAAAGCACCAAAGCTAAAGCAGAGTAAACCGGCAAGGAACAGGTGAATGCCAAACATTTTCGGCAAGTCGAGGGCAGGCTCACCGGTGCGAGGATCGCGGAAGAGTTCCAAATCCCAATAGACCCAGTGCCAGCAGGCCGCCAAGAACAACAGACCTGACAGGACGATGTGAGCGAGGGCAACCCCCTCAAAGCTCCAAAAACCAGGGTCAATCCCTGTTTCGCCAGTAATACTCCAACCGCTCCAAGACCCCGTGACCCCCAACCGTGCCATGAAGGGCAAGACAAACATTCCCTGCCGCCACATTGGGTTGAGAACGGGATCACTGGGATCAAAAATAGCTAGCTCATAAAGAGCCATCGACCCTGCCCAACCGGCGACCAATGCCGTGTGCATCAGGTGGGCGGCAATCAACCGTCCTGGATCGTTGATCAGGACAGTGTGGACTCGGTACCAGGGTAGTCCCATTGACTACGCTCCTCCTATACAAAAATTTAGCGTTTGCATGAACAAATTTTATTAAGCAGCCGGATCACGGTAACAACCGCTTCCCTACTAAGAGTTTAACGGCCAATTTACCCGTAACTTCAGCTACGGTTGGGCAGTTTTTCTGCCAAAATGAGAATGTATTAAGAATGGTAACTAGCGTCGGTTCCTATGGCAAGCAAAGCTGAATTTGTGGGCACAAATATTAAGTTTGTTAACGAAAACAAAGAAGTAATCGCTGCCGACGGCGCGAATCTGCGCTTAAAAGCAATGGAAGCGGGGGTTGACCTCTATACCCTCAAGGGCAAGCTCTTTAATTGTGGGGGCTATGGCCAGTGTGGCACCTGTATTGTTGAGATCGTCGAGGGTATGGAAAACCTCTCCCCCCGCACACCAGTGGAAGAACGCAAGCTCCGCCGTAAGCCAGAGAATTATCGCTTGGCTTGCCAAACCCTTGTCTATGGGCCGGTGGGTGTGAAGACGAAGCCCAAAAGCTAGGTGAGGCTTGCTGATGGGGTCAATTAGACTAGTCAACCGTTTGCAGAGCCTGCACAACACTGGTGGCCTGCTCTAGCCACCTGAGTAACTGAGAATCGTCGAGGCTGTTGGTCACACTGAAGAGATCTTGCAGGAGTTCGGGCGATCGCCCGGTGGTGCGTTGCCAAGCTTGTAGGAGTTCAGCATCCTTGGGCAGATCGGCAGCAGTGGTTGCAAGGCCTAATTGGTTTGCCAGATCATAGCGGAGACGATCCTGAAGCTGTTTTAGAACAAACGTCCGCTGCTGTGCCCGTTGCAAAACGCCCGCGAGGGCTTCAATGTAGGCGGCACTATTACTGGAGACGGGTTCTTTCTCCAATAAGGGTGGGCCAAAACGTTGACTTTGCTGCCATAGCAAAAAGAGGACCAAGAGGGCAAGTTGCAACCCCACCGCCAACCAAGGGGTACGACTGAAGTAGTCGAAGAGGGTTTGAGGCACTGTCTCCCTGACCACATCCTCTGGGGAGCGTTGGCGATAGCCGTGGAGCCATTCATCAAAGTAAATCGTTGCCCCCGGCGTAACCACGTTCTGCAAAATCTCGGCCACAACGGCAAAGTTCGCAAGGGGGGGGTCACCGCCATAGACATTGGCCACCAGCCAAGGATAGACCCCAAGGATTCGTTGTCCATGGGTCTGGGGACTAGTGGCTTCCCTGAGATAGACAATTGAACCATGATCATCCTTGAGCAGGGGGCGATCGCCCCGCTGACGGGGGACGCGGCGGCGCGTTTCAATCAACACCTTGCCCTGGGGAGTGGAGAGCCGTTTCTCAAAGGGGGCTGCGGTGGGTTCCCCATGCCAGTAAAAGCGCACCAGCGTATTGCCCTGAGCCAGCCACTCCAAAAGAGGGGGTGACCAGCCAATGGGACGACTACTTATTTGAATGAAAACGTGCCCCTCACCCTTGAGGTTGGCATAGTCCCGCTGCCAACGCGCCACTTGGAACCCCTGCTGTTGTAGATACGCATAAAATTTCTGCGTGCCCCAAGGGGAGGGATCAAAGGAGGAGCCAGCGCGTCCACTCGGCGCGATCGCCAGAATCAGGATACCGACTACCAGCAGCACAAGGACAGCGAAAGCGAGGAACACCCCTTGGCGGCGGTTGATCGAGATCATGGTTGGGTCTCCCGCAGGAAGGGTTCCACCTCAAAATAGGCGGCTTGACAGGTGGCTAGGGTTTGGGCATCCACCACTTCGGCGCCATAGTAACTGCGACTGTGAACTTGAAAGAGGTGCTGAATACTCCGCCGCACGGCTGGCGATCGCTCCCCCAGTTGAAAGAGTCGCTCCAATTCCCGTAGATAGTCGCCATTGGTGCAGTGGGGCTGTAGCCGTAGCCAGCCCGCCTCCTGCAGCCGATAGAGCAAGGCCATGTAGAGGGCACGGCAGGCCCCTCGGTAGTCTCTCGCCAATTGTAGGCTTTGGGCCAGTTCTAACCATTCCCGTACGGGTCTGGGGCGCTCCTCAAGGGTAGAAGCCAGTGTTGCTGAGGAGGATCGCGATCGCCGCTGCCACCATCGCCACAGGCTGCGCCCTAGGAAATAGAGGGCGAGTCCAAGGCCAACGAGCAAGACCCCTTGCAAGAACCAGCGTAGCCATGCCTCTAAGGAGGGGGAGTCCTGCCAAAATGGCTCCGTTTGCTGGCGAAAGAGTTGGAGAAAGCTGTACTCAAGGGCTTCACCCAATTGTCGCCACTGGCGATCGCCCTGCCAGTGCAGATCATCGAAAAAGGTCACCGTCGCCAGACCAGACTACGCCTCCGATTGTCGCACAAAGAGCACGGGGCACTCGGCATAGACCCGCACATAGTCAGACAGGGAGGTGCCCAAAAGGCGATCCAAGTCGGGTAAACTGCGAGCGATGGACGGACGCCGATCCGGGGAACCCAGAACGAGGAGATCGGTATTGGTGTCAACCGCAATGCGGCAGATTTCTTCACCGGGCTTGCCGGTGGTCAGGACACACTGGTATTCCACACCCCGCTGCTTGGCCACCGTTGCGGCTTCCGAGAGAATCGGATCTTTTTCAGCAGCCGTGCTAGGGGTATCAGCATGACCCTTGAGGTCGGGATTGACGTGGGCAAGAATGAGTTTGCCCCCCTTGACCCCCTCTATTAGGCGCACGGCTAAGTCCAAGGAGGCCTTGGCTGCAGCAGAATTATTGAGCGCTACCATGATGCGGTTGATTTTCTTCACAAAGAGGTCATCGCGCACCAGCAACATCGGTCGGGAAGACAGTTGAAACACATACTGGCTGACAGAGTTTTCGAGAATGGATTGCAGGCGCTTGAGTCCCCGCGATCCCATGATGATTAAGTCGGCATTGATTTCATCGGCCACGTGCAACACGGTATCTTTGGGATCCCCCTCCCGCAGCATGGTATTGACACTAATGACGGGGTCAAGATGCAGTCGGGCAACGGCTTCCGCTAGGAGTTTGGCACCCGCTTGACGTTGTTCGGCCATCTCCTCGGCAGTAATTTTCGGTGGAATCACGTGCAAAACAGTGACGGCAGCGCGTTGAATCGCTGGCAACTCCATCAGCGACTTGAGCATTTGTTCGGATTGTCCAGTTCCTGAGTCTGCCAATAGAATATTTTCAATCATAAATCTTAAACTCCCAACATCTGGTGAGCATCAGGGCACGGATGGCCACTACAGCCCTTTTCCCAAGGATGGCACACGCTGAAAACAGTCAAAACTGCTGGAGGATAGGATGCTCTCCTTATTCGTACACGCCACATCTCAAGAAAAGGGCTGTATGACGATCTTAGGTCTGGGTTAGGGGCTTCTTGGTGGAACGCTACAAATCTTAGGCATTGGCTAGGGGGCGCTCTTGGGAGTGCTTTTGATACACTAGGCAAGAGACCGTTCAAGGAAGCCCTATGCCGCGATCGCAACGGAACGATAACTTTATTGACAAAACCTTTACGGTCATGGCTGACCTCATTCTCAAGGTCTTGCCCACCAGTTCGCAGTCAAAAACCGCCTTTGCCTATTATCGCGATGGCATGTCTGCCCAAGCGGACGGGGAATATGCTGAGGCACTGGAGAACTACCAAGCAGCCCTAGAACTAGAGGAAGACCCCAACGATCGCAGCTACATTCTCTACAACATTGGCCTGATCCACGCCAGTAACGGCGATCATGAAAAAGCCCTAGAGTATTATCACCAAGCCCTTGAACTCAATCCCCGCATGCCCCAAGCCCTTAATAATATTGCGGTGATCTACCACTACTTGGGCACACAGGCAGAGGAGCAACAGCGCTCCGAGGAGGCTGAACAACTCTTCGATCGCGCCGCAGACTACTGGAAACGGGCGATTCAACTGGCGCCCAATAACTATATCGAGGCGCAAAACTGGCTGAAGACCACAGGTCGCTCCAGCATGGATGTTTATTTCTAAGGGATTACCCATGGCAACAAAAGTTATTACCGCAGAGGATGTGCGCAAGGTGGCTCACTTGGCTCGCCTCGCCCTTGAGGAAAGCGAAATTGAAGCCCTCACCCAGCAATTGGATCGCATTCTCGACTATGTGAATCAACTCAGGGAACTGGATGTCACGGATATTCCACCGACGACCCGTGCGATTGAAGTCAGTAATGTAACCCGTCCCGATGTGTTGGAGCCTTGGCCAAATCGGGAGGATCTACTGGCGATCGCCCCGGATCGCGAGGATGACTTTTTCCGTGTGCCCAAAATTATGTAAGGCATCAGGCTGTGCGGCGGCGTCAATCCCACCATTTACAATTGGACTTATTTCCCTTCCTCTCGATCTTGGCCTGCACCATTGGCACGCTGATCCTGCTAGTGGTGGTGATTAGTGCTAGTAGCCTTGGGCGAGAACGTACCAATGTGCAAATTTTGGCACGGGAAAATGCCCAAAATGACGGGCGTACCCCCCGCTATCTGGAGTGCCGTCGCGAGGGGGTGATCATTCATCCGCGAAAGGTGCTTGTGCGGGCAGCAGATCTGGCCAAACCGACCTCACCACTGGCCATTTTGTTGGCCAATCTCCGCCGTCAGAGCGATCGCGAGTACATTATTATTGCCGTGCGCCCCGATGGCTTTGACTGCTTTGAGGAGGTGCGCTACCAAGCAGAACGGGCGGGGGTGGCTCTCGGCTACGAACCCTTCAATGCGGAATGGGAGTTGTGTGTGCCGGCACCGGGGCGCAGCAATTGTCCCTAGGACTTAAATTTCCCAACCTGACCGCCGGCGTTTGGACTGGGTGATCTCGGTGGGAAAGGCGCTCAAGTGCACCACCCGCTCCTTGGCCACAAGGGCACTACCAATGACTTCGGGATGGGTGAGCCGCACATCCGTGCCTTCGGCCAAGGCCTCAAAGGTTTCAGCCGTTGCAGCCGCCACAGTCGTCAAAAAGGCTTTAGCATCGGCAGTTGTGACTTCTGAACCGTGAGAAAGAGAGGGTTTCAGGGCTTCAAGGCCGTAGCTGCGGCTGAATTTGGGGAGCAGTTTGCCAAAGGTAGCAGGGAAGTCAAAGAGTTCCAAGCCCAAAATTTGACCGTGCACGACGAAAAGCGCACCAATCTGCTGGGCGATCGCCCGAAATGCTTGGACGTACTCATCGAGGGAGTGGGCTTCTTTTTCATAAACATCAGCGAGGGCATCGGTGGTGGACTTGCAAGCAAAGAAAAGCAGATGGTCATCGACATCCGCCCAGATTTCCCCCTGATCAGCACGGCGGCTTCCCCTGCGTTTCAACGACTCTGTAACATGGCGGAGTTTCTTGGCGCGCCCTGTGGCATGGTAGGCGCGATCAGCAGCGGCAAACTCACGGCAGCGGTAGTGCCAGCGACCCCGTTCAACACAGGAAACGGGAATTTTCAGATCAGTGTGGGCGGGCACCAGTACTGTGAGGTTAAGAATACGGTTTTGCTTGGCACCGACGAGTTCTTCCCCATCCACAAGCAGTACCGAGCGATCGCTCCAGTTATGGCACAGGAGTTCAGGCACATGCCCCCCTTCAGACACCTCGGTAATCTTCAGCAGGTTTTGGTTCATTGCTTCCGTCAGCGTCCAATAGTCGGGTTCTGCCGCGATCGGGCGCAGCAGAGGAAACAGCGTCATGCCACCAAAGGTTTGGGGGGTGCTAATTTCAACGGTTTGTAGGAGTTCTTGGAGAAGATTCATGGGATCACCTCGCAAGGGTGTACATCTGGTTATCCATTGCTGTTGTTAGGGATATGCATCCACCCAGAAAATTTGCGATCGCCCCGCCAGACCATCCTAATTAACAGGTGCCTTTGTCCTTAGAAATCGCTTATGCTCAGGGTGAATTCTTGAGAGGTTCCAATGCTCCCAGTCGCGATCGCCTCCCTACTCTTTGGTTTTGCCACCAATATGGATAACTTTAGCGTGGCCGTTAGCTATGGTCTGCGCCGCTATCGTATGAGTTGGCTGGGGAATGCTCTGATTGCGGCTCTTTCGGGTAGCAGTACCTTTTTGGCCATGGGGTTGGGTGGGTGGGTGCAGCAGTATGTGCCGTTGATTTGGGCACAGCGGCTTGGCAGTGGCTTACTGATAGTCATGGGGGCATCGGCACTGGGGGGAGTCTGGCTCAACTTGAATCATCCCTCTAAAACCACAAAGCCGAACTTATTACCAATTCTTGACTATGCCTATGACTTCACGCTCTACCAGTCGCTGCTGTTGGGTTTAGCATTGACCCTGACGAACTTTGCTACAGGGGTAGCTGCGGGTTTGGCACAGTTACCGATCGCTAGTGCTGTAATAGCGAGTACAGTGACCAGTTGGCTGTGCATCGGCAGTGGCTTTTGGTTGGGGCAGCAACTCCGCGAACAAACGCCCTTGCGCTTTGGCCCTTATTTAGAGGGCTTGGCGAGTCTTTTTCTTATAGCGGTGGGTGTCCTCAAGTGGTTTGAGTCTCCCTAGGGCGATCGCCAGAGCACATCGGCCATCCGACACACCTGCACCATGGCCGCCACATCATGGACACGCACCATATCGACCCCTTGGGCAATGGCATGACAGCAGACCGTTGCAGTACCCCAAACTCGGTCTTTAGGATTGGGCAGGTTCAGCACGTCACCAATAAAGCGTTTGCGCGATGGCCCCAGCAGGAGAGGATAGCCAAGGCTGTGAAATTGTCGCAGTTCTCGTAAAAGGGTGAGATTCTGGGGCGTGGTTTTGGCAAAGCCAATACCGGGATCAATCATCAGATGCTCGGGGGGAATGCCGCTGGCGATCGCCCGCTGCGTTTGTTCCTGAAAATAGCGAAGCAAATCACCAATCAAATCCTCGTAGTCTGTTAAGTGCTGCATGGTGGCTGGCGTTCCCCGCCGATGCATGAGGATATAGGGCACCCCCAATGCCGCTACCGTGGCAAACATTTCCGGATCCGCCTGCCCGCCGGAGACATCGTTGACAATATTCGCCCCTGCCTCAACCGCTGCGCGCGCCACCACCGCATGGGTGGTATCAATGGAAATGGGAATCTGCGACTGCTGACGGATGCCCTCAATCACGGGCAACACCCGCGCTAACTCAGCACTAATGGGCACTTCACTGGCGCCCGGACGGGTGGACTCACCGCCGATATCAATGACATCAACCCCTGCCGCCACCATCTCAAAGGCATGGGCAACGGCACTGGCGGGATTAAAAAAGTCACCGCCATCGCTAAAACTGTCAGGGGTGATATTTAAGATCCCCATGATGTAGGTGCGCTCCCCCCAAACAAAAGCGCGATCGCCCACGTACCAGCCCTTCATGCACTAGCCTCTCCTTGCCGTTTAGCGTGCAGCTTTAAGAGAATCTCTTGGTGTACCACTTGCGTAATCGGATAGAGGTAGGCCAAAACAATGCCAATAATGAGAAAAAAAGTCGGCAAAGGTCCAATGGCAATGCGGATTGCCAACAGTGCCGAGGGGGGCTGAACGGGGCGCGGTTCACCGGCAACGCTGGAGAGGTAGCCTGCCCACTGCAAGGCCTGACCGACGAGAAATAACCCCAAGGCAAGACCAATTTTTTGCAGTAGCACCATAAAGGCATAGAAGATCCCCTCCCGCCGCTGGCCACTGTTGAGTTCATCGAGATCAATCACATCGGGAATCATTGACCAAGGGACAAGGTAGGCCGTCGAAACCCCAAACCCCGCCAGAATCGCGCAGATATAGACCAGCGTTGTTTGTCCCGGCTGCAATAAAAACAAGCCAGCTTGGGCAATAATCCACAGTGCCATGCCCATGTAATAGACCGCCTTCTTGCCAATACGCCGACTCACCGCACTCCAAACAAAAAGCATGATCATCGCCGTCGATTGCACCGCCAGCGCCACTTGCGTATATTCAGCGGGGGACATTTGCAACCAATCGCCAATAAAAAAGGGAATCAGTGAGGCAGTAATTTGCACCGCCAGCCAAGAACAGAGGTAAATGCCCATCACGAATAGGAAGGGCCGATTGCTAAAGACCAACCGCAGTTGCGTCTTCAAGGGTAAAGGGCTTTGGCCACTGCTGGGGGTATGCCGTTCAAACTCGCGCACCCGTCCCCGTGTGCCCCAGACACACCAATAGATGGGCAGCACAGATAATACAGCGGCAATGCCCCCCAGGACAATGTACTGAGTTTTGGGTTCCTGAATGACTTGGAAGAGAATTTGCGCCAATAGGAGTGAGCCAATACTGCCGCCAATGGAAAAGGCAAAGCGAAAACTATTCAGACTAGTACGTTCGTTGTAGTCTTCTGTTAGTTCTGGTGTTAGGGCGCTGTAGGGTAGGTTGACTGCGGTGTAAAACGTGTTAAAGAGGAGACCCATGAGAACGTAGTAGCCAAAGAGCAACCCTTGATCCGTCGTTGGTACCCACCAGTTCAAGAAAAAGCAAATGCCAAAGGGAAGGGCTGCTAGGATCATCCAGATGTGGCGGCGTCCCCACTTGCCCACAGGGGTGCGATCGCTGAGGTAGCCGATGATCGGATCATTGATGGCATCCCAGATTTTGCCAATCATCAACACACTGCCTGCCAAGCCCGCATTGAGGCCAGCCACATTGGTCAAGAACACCATCAGGAAAAACACCTGTAAATTGGCAGTGATGGCGGTTCCGAGATCACCGGCGCCAAAGGCAAGTTTTGTCCATAGGGAAAGGGGCGAACGGGCACTGGTGGCAGCGGAATTTGGGCTGGATGGGTCTAGTGGCATGATGCGTTGTCCATTACGATTGTTTTTTTTAACGATTAGCTAGCCACTGCAACTGCCCATTGACTTGCCCATTCTAAAATGCGCTGCACTTCTTCAGGCGTTTTCCCTTGGCAGTAGAGGCGCAGCAGGGGTTCGGTGCCGCTAAAGCGAATCAGTAACCAACCGCCATCAGCTAGATGAAACTTGTAGCCGTCAATGCTCTCCCAGTGGCTCACGGGGCTATCCAAAATCTGGGTGAAGGGATGCGCTGCTAGGATTGCTTCTAGTTGTTGTCGCTGCGCTAAGGACGCGAGGGTGAGATCAACGCGATCGTAGGCACTGTAAAAGTTCGTGGTTACCTGCAACTGTTGATAGTATTCCCCTACGCTCAAGCCAGATGTCACTAGGGCTTGTAGTAGGTACAGTGCTGAGAGTAAGGCATCTCGCTCAGGAAGATGATGGCCATAGCCGATTCCCCCCGATTCTTCACCACCTAAGAGGACAGCTTCCCCTGCCAGCATGCGATCGCCAATGTACTTAAAGCCAATGGGCGTTTCAATCACCGCTAAACCATGGTGGGCGGCCACTCGCGCCACCAGATCAGAACTGCTAATGGATTTGATCACAGCCCCTCGGTAGCTACTGTGTTGTGCCAGATGATCAATCAAGATGGGAATAATTTCTTGGGCAGTGTACAGCACCCCCTTGCCATCAATGACTGCTAGGCGATCGGCATCACCATCAAAGACGAAACACACTGTTGGGGTGGCACTGTGTTGTTGCCGCAGTTGCTCTTGGGTTGCAGTTAAATAACGGCCAATGGGTTCAGGAGCACCTCCCCCAAAGAGGGGATCGCGATCGCGCCGAAACTCTGGTATGGCTAAATCCAACAAGCGCCCTAGCCCTCCTGCGGCCACCCCATGCATAACATCGGCACAGACTTGCAGCTTACCGCTGGCGATCGCCTCACGAATGGGTCTTGGATCAACATGAGTGCGCAAGGCCGCACAATAGCTGGGCCACGGATCAAAGGCTTGATAGTCTGTTTTGGCCTCACCCACGGGTGGCGGCTCTCCCTGAGCTAACTGCGCTTCAATGGCTTGGGTGACGGTCGTGGGTACGGAGCCACCAAAGGCGCCTTTCACCTTGAGTCCTGCATAGATGGCGGGATTGTGACTTGCCGTCATTACCAAGCCGCCAATGGCTCCCTCTGCTTTGACGGCCCAACTAAAGGCGGGGGTCGGTGCCGCACAATTTGAAAGCCACACCTCATAGCCTTGGCTCGCCAGTAATTGGGCAACGGCTGCGGCAAACTGTTCCGCTAAAAACCGGCGATCGTAGCCCACAATGATCCGAGGCGTTGTGCCCTTGCCATAGGTTTGATGGAGCACTGCCGCCGCTGCCTTGGCTGCCCGCAGCAAACGGTTAAAAGTAAACTCAGCGCCAATGATGCCGCGCCAGCCATCGGTACCAAAGCGAATCGGGGCATCCTCAGGAATCAAAACCTGATCTAGGCGAAGGACAGAAGCAACCATAGAACCCAAGACCCAAGAACCCCTCTGAACATATCATGCTGCGAGACAGCTCTTTTCTGAAGCGGAAAGGAGGATGATATAATTATTGCGAATTGTTAATTAGGCGATGGGCACTGCTGCTAGGTGCCTTTTGGCGATGACTGATCTCTAGTAGCCTAAACCTGCATCACCTTTAGAGAGGTATTGAGCACTATGGCATTTGTACAAGAACCCCTTCCCTTTGATCCGGGTGCCCTTGAACCCTATGGGATGTCTGCGAAAACCTTTGAATTTCACTATGGCAAGCACCATAAAGCCTACGTGGACAACCTCAATAAACTGACTCAAGATACGGAACTCGCTGACAAATCCCTTGAAGATGTCATTCGCATGACCTATGGCGATGCTGCCAAGGTGGGCATCTTCAACAATGCGGCTCAAGTGTGGAATCACACCTTCTTCTGGAATAGCCTCAAGCCCGGTGGCGGTGGCGCTCCTACGGGTGATGTGGCCGCCCGGATCAACAGTGCCTTTGGTAGCTACGACGAGTTCAAGTCCCAGTTCAAAAATGCAGCGGCGACCCAATTTGGTAGCGGTTGGGCATGGCTGGTGCTCGAAGCGGGTACGCTGAAAGTGACCAAAACCCCCAATGCCGAAAACCCCTTGGTTCACGGTCAAGTGCCCCTCCTGACGATTGATGTTTGGGAGCACGCCTACTATCTCGACTACCAAAACCGCCGTCCAGACTTCATTGATAACTTCCTCAACCAACTGGTGAACTGGGACTTTGTTGCTAAAAATCTAGCGGCTGCCTAAGTTTCCCAATTTTTTGTTCCGCTCTTACTGAATGACTTCACTGATTTCACTGATCCCCGTTCTGATCGAGCGGGGCTTTTTTTGCTGAGCCATGATTCAGCCACAACTATGGTTAAGTTAAAATTAAGATAAAAGTAACCTTGGTTAATAAACGTTAATTTAATAGTGGTATTCCTTTGGGCGTTGAGCAGGGAGGGGGTCTTATGGAAACCCTAGGGCATATCGCGTACGCCGCTTTTGAAAAGTACTACCGCAAAATTAGCAAACACGAGCCGGGGGTGATTCGCGATCGCGATGTTGAGGCAATTCACCAGATGCGGGTGGGCTTGCGCCGCCTGCGAACGGCTCTGGAGGTCTTTTGTAATACCGTACGTTTGCCCAAGGGAGTCTCCATTCAGCGAGTACGGGCGATCGCCGGCAGTCTCAGTCCCGTACGGGATTTGGATGTGATGATGCTGGCGCTCAAGGAGCAGTATTACCCTCACCTACCTCGCCCTGAGCAACAACAACTGGCAAAACTGATCAAAAAACTCGAAAAGCAACGGACAGAACTGCTACAAAAAGCCCTTCAATTGCTGCGCAGCGATCGCTATCGCAAATTGCAACAGGGGCTAGAAGAATGGCTAGCTGCCCCTCAATATCGTGAGATTGCTAACTTACCCACAGAACTGATTGCCCCAGATATTTTGTTGCCCTTGGTGTGTCAACTGTTGCTGCATCCGGGGTGGCAAGTGGCCATTGAATGGCAGGGCGATCGCCCCCTTTTCCTTGCGGTGAGTAACCCGCCCCAGTGGCTGCAAACAGCGGGTGAAGATCTCCACGATCTACGCAAGCAAACCAAGCGGGTACGCTACCAAATGGAACTCTTTAGCAGTGTCTATGGAGACACCTTCACTGAACAGGTAGATGCCTTTGCTCAGTTGCAAGAACTCCTAGGCACACTTCACGATGGCGTTGTCCTCCATGACTTTTTCCGTACCCAACTTGGACTCAATCTTCGCCAAGCCTCTCCTTGCCTCGCAGAAATGATTGCCCTTGAGCAAACACGCCAGTGGCAAACTTGGCGCTCCGTCCAGCAGGAATACCTCAGCCCCGAAAAACGCCATCAAGTGCGCTCTCTACTCCTCATGCCACCAATGACAATAAGCGCCAATGGCAACTCCCTCGGTCATCCGATGATCTCCTCTGCCAACTGACAGAGGTCGGGCGGCAATGGTAACAATTGATGTTCAATTGTCCTAGGGCGATCGCCCTTGCCGATCCGTATGCGACGATAAAAATAAAACCCTTGCCGGTTCAGGAGAACAACAAGCAAATGAGCGTTGTAGAGCAACCAACCCTAAGTGTAGGCCTGCGGGTACGCGTTAAGACCCCTACCATCGTCTATCACCACCCTGATCACCGCAATCAGCCCTTTGACATTCAAGGAATGGAAGGAGAGATTTTCGCCATTCTCAGCGACTGGCAGGGCCGTCCCATTAGTCCCAACTACCCGATTCAGGTGCGGTTTAGTCCCAAGTTCATTGCTCATTTGCACCCCGACGAGCTGGAAGTGATTTAGGTACGCTCTATATGCCTCCCCGTTGGCCCCGTAAGCCCGATCGCCGTGATCCGAGCTATCGCCGTTTGGACGATCGCATGAATTTTGCGGTTCATGTTGCTCTTTTTGCTGCTTTTAACTCTGGTGGCTGGTTTTGGCATCAGGTGCAACCCACGGCAGTACCCTTTATGCCAACGGTAACGCTGGTGTGGTTAACGTTATTGGCAGGCCATGCCCTCTACGTGTTCGCGATCGCCCGTTATTGAGAAATTATCTCCTTGAACGCAGTGGTGCTGAGATAAGAGCACTTTTTCGTGAGTCTCCATGAGCGATCGCACCATCACCTATAGTCCAGCTTTTACTCTTGTACCGACGTACGAGTGTTTTAATCGCTGTACCTACTGCAACTTCCGTCAGGATATTGGCACGAGTGGTTGGTTGAGTTTAGAGGCGGCGGCTCAACAGTTGGCAGGGCTTGACCCCCAACAGGTGCGAGAAATTTTGATTCTCAGTGGCGAAGTTGCCCCCAACAGTCCCCAGCGTTCCCAATGGTTAGAGCGTCTCTATGATCTAGCCGCCTTAGCCTTGGATCAGGGATTTCTGCCCCATACCAATGCGGGTCCCCTCAATCGAGCAGAAATGGCCGCTCTCAAGGCGGTGAATGTCTCGATGGGACTGATGCTAGAGCAATTAACACCGAAGTTGTTGCAAAGCGTCCATCGCCATGCCCCTAGCAAGGATCCGCAACTGCGTTTACACCAACTGGAACAGGCCGGGGAACTGGGTATTCCCTTCACTACGGGCTTGCTCTTGGGCATTGGTGAAGAGCCGCAGGATTGGGCAGAAACGCTCACGGCCATTGCTGAGTGTCATCGGCGGTGGGGACATATTCAGGAGGTGATTTTGCAGCCCCACAGTCCCGGCCAGCAACAGGAAGCAGCGTTGCCCCCCTTTGATCTGAGGCAATTACCGAACGTGGTACACTGGGCGCGATCGCTCTTGCCTGAAGACATCACGATTCAAATTCCTGCGAATCTCGTCACAGATCCAGAGGTCTTTCGGGCGTGCCTAAACGCAGGCGCTCGCGATTTGGGGGGCATCGTTCCCTTGGATCATGTCAATCCAGACTATCCCCATACCGATGTGACAGCCCTAAGGGAACAATTACAGGCGTGGGGATGGGAATTAGTGCCACGACTCCCCGTCTATCCCCAGTTTGTGGATGGGTTGCCGCCGCCATTGAGGGGGAAAGTCAAGGGGATGCCTGTTTGAGCTGGAGTCCCAGTTGATAGATGTCGCGCCGCGAAAGCCCTGTGAGATCTGCCAGTTGACGGCTGGCTTGGGTAAGGGAAAGGCCTTGGCTGAGAAGTGTCGCTAACTCGTCCGCGAGATGATGGGGATTCACGGCCACAGAGTGTTCAGGGGCACCGCCTAAAACCAGTGTGTATTCGCCGCGGGGGGAATGCTCCTGTAGATAAGTGCAGGCAGTACCGAGGGTACCCCGCCAAAAGTCTTCATGGCGCTTGGTGAGTTCACGGGCGAGGACGAGGGGGCGATCGCTCCCCAAGATTTGACGTAACTCTGTTACCGTTTGCAGCAAGCGATGGGGGGCTTCGTAGAGAAGAATTGTGCGCGTTTCCTGTTGCAGTGCTGCTAATCGCTGCTGGCGATCGCGCCCCTTGGGAGGCAAAAACCCTTCAAAACAAAAGCGATCCATGGGTAAGCCAGCAGCCATCAAGGCTGTTAAGGCAGCATTCGCGCCGGGAATCGGTGTGACCGGAATGGCTGCGGCAATACAGGCCGTGATCAGTTCATAACCGGGATCCGACACCCCCGGTAACCCTGCATCGCTAACCAAGGCAATCTGTTGACCCGCCTCTAGGCGCTGAAGCAGTTGGGGCACGCGCTGTTGGGTATTGTGCTCATGGAGACTGATTTGGGGTGTGGTAATGCCAAAATGCTGTAACAGGCGGCCGGTGTGGCGTGTATCCTCCGCAGCAATGAGATCCACCGCCTTGAGAATGCGCAGGGCACGAGCGCTTATATCCTCAAGATTGCCAATGGGGGTACCCACCACCCACAGTTGCCCGCTGCCCATTAGGAAATTTTCTCGCCACTGAGAATAAAGATCGGTTCCACTGCTGCAAAAATTTGGTGGCCGCCCCGCGTTTCTAGGCGATTGATGACCGATTGCACCACCTCTAGGCTGCGGGCTTGGACTGTCGCAAAGCCTTCAGAGAGAGCATAGAGATTTTCTAAACTGCTGGCGATCGCCACCAAGCGACCACCGGGCGCAAGATACTCCCACGCTTGCAGCAAAACTTCCTTAATCGGGCGCCCCCCCTCGAGACAAATCCGCTGCGGTGTGCGACGTAACTGGGGAAAGCAGTCTGGAGCCGAACCGGCAACAATCTGCACATTCTTGACGCCAAAGCGATCGCAATTGCGCTGGATCAGATCAACCACTTCCTCATCCCGTTCAATGGCAATCACCTGTCCCCGCTTCGCCAAGCGTGCTGCCTCAACAGCGATCGTACCCGTGCCCGCGCCCACATCCCAAAGACAAGAGTCCGGCTCAAGCCGCAAATAGGAAAGCATCAATAATCGCGTTTCCCGTTGGGTGAGGGGAATACCTGGTAAGCGCTCAAAGAGATCATCGGGGATACCCGAGGTCACAAATGGCCAGGGATCCGCCGTCATAGAAACTACCTAAAACCTTTAAGCGTTGCTGCTTTGGGCAAGGAGCCGTTCCTTAAGCTGTGCTAAGGCATCTGCCCAGCGGGGATCCGGTTGAGCCGCCTCGGTATCCATGGAGCTATATTCAGCCGGCGCCGAATTGGCTTGGGTACGCCGCCCATTGTTTTTATTGTTTTTGCGATTATTGCGGTTGCTGGGAGTGGGTTTTTCGGCCACTGTTTCTTCTTTTTCCTTATTTTCCTTAGCTTCAGATTTGGGCTTGTCGTTGGCCTTCTCAATCTTGAGGGGATTGTCCTTAAAGGTGTAGCCGTTGAGTTTCTCAATCACCTGATCCGCCACTTCCTCGGATTCAACGGTGACAAAGCCGAAACCGCGGCACTTACCAGTCTTGCGATCGGTAATCAGTTTGGTAGTGCCTACTTCGCCCACTTCTTGGTTAAATAGGGCTTCTAGCTCTTCGCGGCTCAGTTCACGCGGCAGATTGCCCACATATAAACGCACGGACATAAAGAAACCTCCCTTAAGCAGCTTAAAAACAACACGATTCAAAAATGGACAGTCGGGCGTGAGAAACCGCTCGCAACTGAGGCCTACGTTCCCCAAGGGTACGCAAAGCCCCTGCCTTGATTAGTGGTGTAAAATAACTGGATGGGTTCACAGCGATTGTTGCTAATTGAGAACCTGCATGGATGTAATGGAGCAAAAGCAATGAGAGCGCTTAGCTCCTTAATTGTTCCTACTTAGGGTATCACAGTTCCTCCACCTAGGGCTAGGATTTTGCGGAAAAATTTTGCTGTGGCAGCGCAAGCGCAATGTGGCACAATAATCAATGCTGTTTTTGCGATGTGATGCCTGTGACTGCGACTGCTGTCCCTCGTCGGCCTGTTTTTCCCTTTGCGGCAATTGTCGGTCAGGACGAAATGAAACTGTCATTGTTGCTCAATGTCATTGACCCCAAAATTGGTGGGGTGATGATTATGGGCGATCGCGGCACGGGCAAATCAACCACCATTCGCGCCCTCGCGGATCTGCTGCCGGAAATCGAAGTGGTGGCCGATGACCCCTTCAACAGTCATCCTAGCGATCCGGATTTGATGAGTGACGCGGTCAAGGTGGCGGTGGCGGCGGGGGAACCCATTCACACCATCAAGAAAAAAGTGCCGATGGTGGATCTGCCCTTGGGGGCAACCGAGGATCGGGTCTGCGGCACCATTGATATTGAAAAAGCCCTAGCGGAGGGGGTCAAAGCCTTTGAGCCGGGACTCTTGGCCAAGGCCAATCGCGGCATTCTCTATGTGGATGAGGTGAACCTGCTCGACGACCATTTGGTGGATGTGCTGCTGGATGCGGCGGCCTCTGGCTGGAACACGGTTGAGCGCGAAGGCATCTCCATCCGCCACCCCGCCCGATTTGTCCTAGTGGGCTCTGGTAACCCAGAGGAGGGGGAACTGCGGCCGCAACTGCTGGATCGCTTTGGCATGCACGCCGAGATTCGCACCGTTAAGGATGCAACCCTGCGGGTAGAAATTGTTGAGCAGCGATCGCAATTTGATCAAAACCCCGAAGCCTTTTTAGCCAAATACCAAGCCCAACAGGAGGCACTGCAGGCCAAGCTAGTTGCTGCCCAAGCCCTCTTGCCGAGTGTCACAATTGACTACGAACTGCGGGTGAAAATTTCCCAAGTGTGCGCCGAGCTAGATGTGGATGGCCTGCGGGGAGACATTGTCACCAACCGCGCTGCCAAGGCCTTGGCCGCCTTTGAGGGACGCACGGATGTTACCGTCGAGGATATTTCACGAGTGATTGTCCTGTGTCTGCGGCACCGCTTGCGCAAAGATCCCCTAGAGTCAATTGACTCCGGCTACAAGGTGGGCAAAGTCTTCCAAGAGGTCTTTGGCGTGGAGATTGCTGCTTAGGCTGGGATTGGGATTACTTCAGTTGCTCTAGTCCCCACTCGTAGAGCGATCGCGCCACCCCTTTTTCTGGCATTTGTTCTTGATTGAGAACTTGGCAAAGGACATTTAACAGCCCTTGATGAATTTCTGCTGGGGATGTCTCTGGGGAAACACCGGCCAACTGAGTCAACTCTTTACGGCCGATCGCTCGATTGCGGTGAACCACACTATTGCGATATTCATTCACTTTTTCCAGTTTTTTGGCAAAGGGATCAGTGAGCGATCGCTGCTCCGCTTTTGCCCAGGCTCGCCACAGCACCCCCAATGTCGGATCACGATAGTTGCCCTCCTGCAAGAATTCCTCACCTAAGTGCCCCTGCGTGCGCCAATCTTCCTGTTCGCATCGCCAAAACAGGAGCCGTTCAAGCATCTGGGCAAATTGCATAAAGGCGAGGGTATAGTTCGCCTGCTGCAAGCTCAGATCAATCAATAGCTCAAATTCCCAAATTTTCAAGAACTTGCTGGTGGCCGTTTCACTATTGGGACAGCGAGTGACCGTCGCCTCGCGCCACTCCTGCCGTTGATCTTTGCGAGCCACTGCTCTCGTAGACCCTTGATCCAGCCAGCGTTCCCCCTGAATTCCCTTGAGAAAATCTTGAATACTCCAGTTTGTTGCTAAGGCAAGGCGATCGGCCAACTGATAGAGCGCTTCATGGCGATCGCGATGGGCTTCAAGGAGTACCTTTGCGGCAGCAAAGTCGCCCCGTTTCCATGCTGTGGCAATCCGCTGGCGTTCCAGTGGCCAAAAGACCTCACCTAAAGACACCTCTTCAAGAGATTCAGCACTGCGAGCAGACTGATTGCTTGGATCAAAGAACGGTTTTGGCTCTGTCGGGATAATTTTCCTAACGGGATACTGACGCATGAGAACTGCCGCAATCATGTTCAAAGCATCTGCCATTTGAGGGACAGACCCCTTTGTTTGAATTTGCAACTGCCAATTGCCAGCCGCGTTCTCTGGCAGACGCTTAATATATTGCTCTAACTGCTTTTCCGTGAAGTCCCACAGGGCTTGCCTCTGATTCACATCAACCGGACAGTTCCAAACCGTGACGTTGAGGTGGGGATAGCGCTGCCGAATCGCCCCTGCCATCAACTGCGCCAACCAGCAAGTATCCATGGCGTAAAATTGCCAGCCGACCGACTCTGGCTGATCTGTTCCCCAGAGAATCACCTCCGCAGGTTCCGTTGGCGTGGCATAGTGTTCCACCAAGATTTGCTCATCAAGAAGCAGCACCAGCTGCGAGAAATCGCTCTTTGCCTTACAGTAGCGATACACAATCTCACTCAAATAGCGCAGACTGTGGCGGTACTTTTTCTCAGGATCATGGAAATCTCGCTTAATGCCAAATTCCTGATACAGTTCATCAAGATGAGGTGGCTCTTTGCGACTGCCATCGGCTCCAAAACTGCGAATAATGCCATCGCGGCAGCGCCAGCCGACTTGCCGGTTCCCGACAGTAATAATCAGTGTTTTCATCATTATGCTACGCCCTTGCTTTCATTTTGAGGGGGATGCTCAAGGGCGATCGCCCCCAAGTAACCGCGGCGATAGTCTTGCAACAGTTGTCGGGCTGCCCGTTCTAAGTCCCCATGGTAGCGGCGAGTGGCAAGGTCGTAAAGATAGGTTTCACCCGTGTCGGTGACGGCTAAACCGTAGCGATCGCTGAGGCGATCGGCGTGTCCCAACTGGTGCAGTAGCTCAACAAGAATCGGCGCCACCCGACAAGGATCATAGGCAGCTTGGCCAATGTCATCACAAATGGCCAGTTTTACCGCCGCCTCTTGATTCTTAAAATTCATCGGCAAGACCCCGGGGGCATCCAAAAGTTCCAAGGTGGGAGACAAACGTACCCAGCGCAGTTGCCGGGTTACCCCCGGCCGAGCGGCACTCTCGACCACCCGCTGCTGCAAAAGGCGATTAATCAGTGCTGACTTGCCCACATTGGGAAACCCCAGAACCACAGCCCGTACGGCTCTTACTTGCATGCCCCGCTGTTGACGGCGTTGATTCATGGCGGCACCCGCCTGAACCGCTGCCTGTTGGAGGCGGCGAATGCCTTCCCCCCGCTGGGCATTGGTAAAAAAGACGGTTTCTCCTTGGGTCTCAAACCATGTCAGCCACTGCTGGCGATCGCGATCGCTAATCCTGTCCATGCCATTGAGCACTAAGAGGCGGTGCTTGCCACTGGCCCACTGACGAATTTGGGGATGACAACTGGCCAGGGGAATCCGTGCATCCCGCACTTCCAAGATCACATCCACCTGTTTCAGTTGTTCCTTGAGGGCGCGTTCTGCCTTGGCAATGTGGCCGGGATACCATTGAATGATCGGACTCATAGAAATTCCACCCCCTTTTTTGCAAAAACAATAGAGCGATCGCCCCCCATGAATGCCATTCAATTGATTTCAGATAATCCTCAATCGTTTTTGAATAGACAGAGCACTATAGTTGTGCGCCTCTGATTAGAAACCTATAAACAACTCTAAAGATTGATAACCCAAACCTATAGAATAATTAAGAATCTCCAAAGCAAAAGTTATTGCATTGGGTATCAACTAAGCTGATGCTTAAGCATAAGACCTACGACGATATCACAGGCTTGCGGATGGTTGCATCATCTCGCTGAGTTTTGCATTGCTCAATTTTGCCCCATTTTGGGGGAATCGTAGCGTTCACACTACCCATTGCAAAGGTTGCCCGTAGAGATTGCTCTATTCGGCACAGTCACTGTTAAAGAGGAAAAACGTCTATGGCCTATACGCAATCCAAATCCCAGAAAGCTGGGTATCAGGCAGGGGTAAAAGACTACCGCCTGACCTATTACACCCCTGATTACACCCCCAAAGATACCGATATTCTAGCGGCCTTTCGTGTGACCCCGCAGCCGGGCGTGCCCTTTGAGGAAGCTGCCGCCGCCGTTGCCGCAGAATCCTCGACAGGGACATGGACCACCGTGTGGACCGACCTGCTGACCGACTTGGATCGCTACAAAGGTCGCTGCTACGACATCGAACCCCTGCCGGGTGAAGATAATCAGTTCATCGCCTACATTGCCTACCCGCTGGATCTCTTTGAAGAAGGATCCGTCACCAACATGCTGACCTCCATTGTGGGGAACGTGTTTGGTTTCAAAGCCCTCAAAGCGCTGCGTCTAGAAGACCTGCGGATTCCGGTGGCTTACCTGAAAACCTTCCAAGGCCCCCCCCACGGGATTCAAGTGGAGCGCGACAAATTGAATAAATATGGTCGTCCCCTCTTGGGCTGCACGATCAAGCCGAAACTGGGTCTGTCGGCGAAAAACTATGGCCGTGCCGTTTATGAATGTCTGCGCGGTGGTCTGGACTTCACCAAAGATGACGAAAACATCAACTCCCAGCCCTTCCAACGCTGGCGCGATCGCTTCCTCTTCGTTGCCGATGCCATTCACAAAGCCCAGGCCGAAACTGGCGAAATCAAAGGCCACTATCTCAACGTAACCGCTCCCACTTGCGAGGAAATGCTGAAGCGGGCAGAGTTTGCCAAAGAACTGGAAATGCCCATCATCATGCATGACTTCCTGACCGCGGGGTTCACTGCCAACACTACCTTGGCCAAATGGTGCCGTGACAATGGCATGCTACTGCACATTCACCGCGCTATGCACGCTGTGATTGACCGTCAGAAAAACCACGGCATCCACTTCCGGGTCTTGGCCAAGTGCTTGCGGATGTCTGGTGGTGACCACATCCACACCGGTACCGTTGTCGGTAAGCTGGAAGGGGATAAAGCCATCACCCTTGGTTTTATCGATCTGTTGCGGGAAAACTACATTGAGCAGGATCGCTCTCGTGGCATTTACTTCACCCAAGACTGGGCCTCGATGCCAGGAGTGATGGCGGTGGCTTCTGGTGGCATTCACGTCTGGCACATGCCCGCACTGGTGGACATTTTTGGTGATGATTCTGTGCTGCAATTTGGGGGCGGCACACTTGGTCACCCGTGGGGAAATGCACCGGGGGCAACTGCGAACCGGGTCGCCCTTGAAGCCTGCATCCAAGCCCGCAACGAAGGTCGTGACCTGATGCGCGAAGGCAGCGACATCATCCGCGAAGCCGCTCGCTGGAGTCCAGAACTGGCTGCTGCCTGCGAACTCTGGAAAGAAATCAAGTTCGAGTTTGAAGCGCAAGACACGATCTAGGTGGTGCAGTTGGGGTTCAATCGGAGCTACGGCAACGATTTCCCCGTAGGTCTATGGATGTCAAGCACATTGCGAAGCAAACCACCAAAACCCTGATGAGTTATCTCACCTATCAGGCCGTGCGAACCGTGATTGGGCAACTGGCCGAAACCGATCCACCGCGATCGCTCTGGCTACACCAGTTCACGAGTCAAGAAAGTATCCAAGATGGTGAACGCTACTTGGAAGCCCTCTTTCGCGAACAGCCCGATCTCGGTTTTCGCATCCTCACGGTACGCGAACATCTCGCGGAAATGGTGGCGGACTATCTACCAGAAATGTTACGTGCGGGCATCCAGCAGGCCAACTTGCAACAACGCTGTCAACAACTGGAGCGGATGACCCAAGTGTCGGAAGCCAATGTTGAGAGCAGCCATCCAGAAACTCCTGAATAATTTGTTGACTGTGAACCAATTGAGGAACCTATGAAAACACTGCCCAAAGAGCGTCGTTACGAAACTTTCTCCTACCTGCCTCCCCTCAGTGATGCCCAAATTATGCGGCAAATCCAGTACGCGATTGATCAGGGTTACCACCCCTGCGTAGAGTTCAACGAAACCTCTGATGCTGAGATTCACTACTGGACGATGTGGAAGCTGCCCCTGTTTAACTGCACCAATGCCCAAGAGGTGCTCAACGAGGTGCAGCAGTGCCGCTCGGAGTATCCTAACTGCTTTATCCGGGTGGTGGCCTTTGACAATATCAAGCAGTGCCAAGTGATGGGCTTTATTGTCTACAAGCCCAATCAGGCCAACAGCGGCTACGGCGGCTATCGCTATTGAGGCTGAGATTTTCTCAGTCCATTTTAGGGGGGGGAAACACCCCCCTATTTTTTATTGCACGTTAATGAGGCGAGCGATCACACAAGTAGGCTTCAACTGCTTGCGGTGCTGTTTTCTACTGATCAGGATTGGGTTTAGGCATCGGCACTTAGCGACTGGAGTCGGCGCTGAATAATCGCGAGTTGCTGTTGGGCAGCGGTCAGTTGCGCCTGAGCCGTAGCCACCACCTCTGGTTGGGCTTTGTTAACAAAATTGGGGTTGTTGAGGCGAGCCGTTAAAGATTGAATGTCTTTGGTCAGGCGATCGCCCTCCTGCTGGAGTTTGGCCACCAAGGCTGCCACATCCACGACCCCCGCTAGGGGAATGAGCACCTCGCTTTTGCCAACCACACCACTAAACACCTGCTGCGGAATTTGCAGGTCGGTGCCAATGGTTAACGACTCAAGGCGCGCTAGGTGTTGAATATCTGCCGCCCCAGCCTCAAAGATCGGTGCTTCCTCAGCACTGGCCTCAATCAAGGCCGTAATATACAATCCCGGCTTAATCCCTGCCTCTGCCCGCAGATTGCGAAGGGTGCGGATGGTTTCAATCAAAAGGCTAAATTGGGCTTCAAGGTCAGGGTCAATGGCGCGGCGATTCACTTTCGGGTAGGGTTGTACCGCTAAAACTTCACTGTCTCCCACCTGATGCAGCGTGTGCCAAATTTCCTCGGTGATGTGGGGCATGAAAGGATGGAGCAGCTTCAGGATACCATCGAGAACCGTGGCTAGCACCTGTTGCGCCGTGCGCTTAGCTTTGGCGTTTTCCCCTTGCAAACGGGGTTTCACCAGTTCAATGTACCAGTCGCAAAAATCCCCCCAGATGAATTCGTAGAGTCCCTTAGCCGCCTCCCCAAGGCCATAGCTTTCAATGCGTTCGCGGGTGGTTTGAATGGCCGTGTGGTAGCGACTGAGAATCCAGCGATCGCTGGCCGCCAAGTCCCGCCGCTGTGGTGTCCCCAACTGGCTGGGGGTTTGTCCCTCTAGATTCAGCAACACAAAGCGAGAGGCATTCCAGAGCTTGTTGGCAAAGTTGCGAGCCGCCTCGACGGTTGCCGATTCATCGGTTTTGCGGTTGTAGGCCAAGCGAATATCCTGACCGGCGCCCACCACTTCCTTGACCAAGCTATAGCGCAGCGCATCAGTACCGTATTTTTCAATTAAGATCAGCGGGTCAATGCCATTGTTGGCAGACTTGGACATTTTCTTGTTGTTTTCATCCCGCACCAAGCCGTGGATATAGACATCGCGGAAGGGGATTTTACCCGTGAAGTACTGCCCCATCATAGTCATCCGCGCCACCCAGAAAAAGATGATGTCAAACCCGGTCACAAGGGTGGTGTTGGGGTAATAGCAGCGATAGTCTGGCGTATCATCGGGCCAGCCGAGGGTAGAAAAGGGCCATAGACCAGAGGAAAACCACGTATCCAGTACGTCCTGATCCTGCTGGAGCTGAATCTCCTTGCCAAATTGGGCGATCGCCTTGGCGCGGGCAGCGGCCTCATCCATGGCCACCACAAAGGGCGTGTCATCGCGCACTTCGCCTTCGGTTTCACTGACCACATACCAAGCGGGAATTTGATGTCCCCACCACAGTTGCCGTGAAATACACCAATCCCGTAAGTTCACCAGCCAATCGCGATAGACCTTTGCCCAGCGATCGGGGATAAAGCGGGGGGAGTGCTTTTTATCCAGTGCCTTGAGGGTGGCATCCGCGAGGGGACGAATTTTCACAAACCATTGAGTAGAGAGGAGCGGTTCAATGGGGACTTTGCCGCGATCGCTATAGGGAACGGTGTGTTTATAGTCCTCCACCCGTACCAAAAAGCCCTCTGCCTCTAGGCGAGCCACCACCTGTTTACGCGCCACAAAGCGATCCAGACCTGCAAACTCGCCAGCATTCTCATTGAGGGTGCCATCCTTATTCATCAGGTTAATCATGGGTAGGTGATGGCGTTGCCCCATGACAAAATCATTGGGATCGTGGGCTGGGGTGACTTTCACACAGCCGGTGCCAAAGGTCGGATCTACTAAGGGATCGCCAATAATGGGAATTTCCCGATTCATCAGGGGAAGCCGCAGCGTTTTGCCAATCAAATGGCGATAGCGATCGTCCTCAGGGTGAACCGCCACCGCTGTATCTCCCAGCATCGTTTCTGGCCGGGTCGTCGCCACCTCCAAATATCCTGAGCCATCCGTCAGCGGATAGCGAAAATGCCAGAGATGCCCCTGTACTTCACGGTTTTCCACTTCTAAATCCGAGACTGCCGATTGACTGGCGGGGCACCAGTTCACCAAATACTTACCGCGATAGATCAGCCCTGCTTCATAGAGGCGATTAAAGGCGGTCAGCACCGCCCGCGACAACCCCTCGTCCATGGTGAAGCGTTCGCGCGACCAATCCACCGACAGTCCCAAGCGACGAATTTGGCCGACAATCGTATTGCCCGATGACTCCTTCCACGCCCAAGCCCGCTGGAGATAGGCCTCTCGTCCCAAGGCAAAGCGGTTGGTGCCCTCCGCGTGCAACTGTTGATCCAAAATCGTGCTAACAGCAATACTGGCATGGTCTGTCCCCGGCAGCCAGAGGACGTTGCGACCAATCATGCGGTGATAGCGAATCAGCACATCAATCAGGGCGTGCTCAAAGGCGTGACCCATGTGCAAACTGCCGGTGACATTCGGAGGCGGAATGACAATGCAATAGGGCTTGCCAGGGTGGTTGGGATCGGCGTGAAAGACACCACTGCTTTCCCAAAGCTGTTGCCATTTGGCCTCGGTTTGCTTGGGATCGTATTGACTGGGGAGGGTAATCGCGTCGGTCATGGGTTGCTGCACTACTCCAAGGCGCCTAGGCCATCACCATACCACCATCCACATTGAAGACTTGCCCCGTAATGTAGGCGGCTGCCGGATCCAAGGCCAAAAAGCGCACCATCCCTGCCACCTCTGTGGGTTCGCCATACCGCCCTAGGGGAATGAATTTAAGAATGTCCTCTGCCTTGAGTCCAGCGGTCATCTCAGTGGCAATAAAACCGGGGGCAACGGCATTCACGGTAATGCCCCGACTGGCGAGTTCTTTGGCCACAGTTTTGCTAAACCCAATCACGCCTGCTTTGGCAGCACTGTAGTTGGCTTGGCCAGGGTTGCCCATTTGCCCGGCTACCGAAGCAATGTTGATAATTCGTCCCCGCTTTTGCTTGAGCATCAGTTTACTCACCGCACGGGTACACAGGAAGACCCCCGTCAGGTTCAAGTTAATCACCGCCTGCCAATCCTCGAGGCTCATGCGCAGCAGCAGCGTGTCGCGGGTGATGCCGGCATTGTTGACCAGCACATCGACGCGGCCATAGGTGTCCACCGTTTTGGCCACAAGGGTATCGACCTGCTCAGGGATAGATACATCGGCAGCAATCGCGATCGCTGTTCCCCCTTGCTGTTCAATCATTTGCACCACTTCAAGGGCAGCTTCAGCAGAACGGGCGTAGTTGACAACTACAGTGGCTCCTCCTTTCGCCAGTTCGAGGGCGATCGCCCGACCAATTCCCCGTGAGGCACCAGTGACAATGGCAACGGCTGCTTCGCTCAAATCAGTTCTCTCCTAAGGGCAAAAATGCTGCACGTATGGATAGTCCATCACAAATTTTAACAGCCGATGTTACCCCTCTTGGGTCTAGGGCATGTCAACCCAAATAGATCAACAGGCGAGGCAGTATTTTTAGGCGGAGTGATCGAGCCAATCAGACACTGCCTCTAGGTCAGTGAAGTCTAGAAGTGCTTCTGCCAACGCTTCGATTTGATCGGGAGAGAGCTGACGAATCCGTTCTTCAAGGTCATTGGGCACACTGCCAAACCGCCGCCTTAACTGCCGCAGGACAACGGCTGCTTCTCCTTGCTGTAGTCCTTGTTGCAATCCTTGTTGCAGTCCTTGCTGTAGTCCTTGTTGCAATCCTTGTTGCAATCCTTGTTGCAATCCCTGCTGTAGTCCTTGTTGCAATCCTTGTTGCAATCCCTGCTGTAGTCCTTGTTGTAGTCCTTGCTGTAGTCCTTGCTGTAATCCATCCTCTCGTGCCTCAGCATAAACCTCTTGATAAAATCGCGTCCGCTTTAGTTCTTCAGTGGTAAACCCCAGCATGCGCAGCACCTCCTCGCGACTCAGCTTGGTGAACTTGTAGAGCACAATGGTTGTGATTAACTCCATTATGACTTCTGGCCTTGGCACTGCCTCTGTGCGAGTGCGCTCTGCCAGCAACCGTGCTGCTGTCGGCATTTCTGCTTCGGGTGACACGGTGAGCTGCATCAGGGCTAGGCTCAATGGCAACGCCTCAAGTGAACCAAGTTCATTCAAATACACCCGACGCAGGCGATCGCTATTCACTAACAATTGATACGGCTCAAAACACTCTTGTTCAGCTTGGCGATTGGGATAAATAACCACCGCTTGCCAATCAGAGAAGGTTTGGCGATACAGACGCAAGTAGAGAAAGATTTCCGCAAAGAATCGTTCGTAGAAGGTGTTGTCCCGCTGAAACTGCACTTCACAAAAATAGACTATTCCCGAGGGGTCAGGGGGCACGAAGACGCCATCAATGCGAAAGGCGGTTTGCTTCAACTCGACTGAGTCAAAACGATACCCCTGAGGGGTGTCTATGCCCAAAAGGTCAAAGAGGGTTTGGGGCAGCTGGGCAAAGAGTTGGTAAAAGAGGGAGTCGCGGTGCATGGGCTAGGAAGAGCGATTTAGCCACGCAAACACTTCCTCTAGGTCAGTGAAGTCTAGAAGTGCTTCTGCCAACGCTTCGATTTGATCGGCAGAGAGCTGACGAATCCCTTCTTCAAGGTCATTGGGCACACTACCAAACCGCCGCCTTAACTGCCGTAGGACAACGGCTGCTTCTCCTTGCTGCAATCCTTCTTGCCGTCCTTCTTCTCGTCCCTCTTGTCGCCCCTCTTGTCGCCCCTCCTCTCGTGCCTCAGCATACACTTCTTGATAAAATCGCGTCCGCTTTAGTTCCTCAGTGGTAAACCCCAGCATGCGCAGCACCTCCTCGCGACTCAGCTTGGTGAACTTGTAGAGCACAATGGTTGTGATTAACTCCATTATGACTTCTGGCCTTGGCACTGCCTCTGTGCGAGTGCGCTCTGCCAGCAACCGTGCTGCTGTCGGCATTTCTGCTTCGGGTAACACGGTGAGCTGCATCAGGGCTAGGCTCAATGGCAACGCCTCAAGTGAACCGAGTTCATTCAAATAGACCCGACGCAGGCGATCGCTATTCACTAACAATTGATACGGCTCAAAACACTCTTGTTCAGCTTGGCGATTGGGATAAATAACCACCGCTTGCCAATCAGAGAAGGTTTGGCGATACAGACGCAAGTAGAGAAAGATTTCCGCAAAGAATCGTTCGTAGAAGGTGTTGTCCCGCTGAAACTGCACTTCACAAAAATAGACTATTCCCGAGGGGTCAGGGGGCACGAAGACGCCATCAATGCGAAAGGCGGTTTGCTTCAACTCGACTGAGTCAAAACGATACCCCTGAGGGGTGTCTATGCCCAAAAGGTCAAAGAGGGTTTGGGGCAGCTGGGCAAAGAGTTGGTAAAAGAGGGAGTCGCGGTGCATGGGCTAGGAAGAGCGATTTAGCCACGCAAACACTTCCTCTAGGTCAGTGAAGTCTAGAAGTGCTTCTGCCAACGCTTCGATTTGATCGGCAGAGAGCTGACGAATCCCTTCTTCAAGGTCATTGGGCACACTACCAAACCGCCGCCTTAACTGCCGTAGGACAACGGCTGCTTCTCCTTGCTGCAATCCTTCTTGTCGCCCCTCTTGTCGCCCCTCCTCTCGTGCCTCAGCATACACTTCTTGATAAAATCGCGTCCGCTTTAGTTCCTCAGTGGTAAACCCCAGCATGCGCAGCACCTCCTCGCGACTCAGCTTGGTGAACTTGTAGAGCACAATGGTTGTGATTAACTCCATTATGACTTCTGGCCTTGGCACTGCCTCTGTGCGAGTGCGCTCTGCCAGCAACCGTGCTGCTGTCGGCATTTCTGCTTCGGGTAACACGGTGAGCTGCATCAGGGCTAGGCTCAATGGCAACGCCTCAAGTGAACCGAGTTCATTCAAATAGACCCGACGCAGGCGATCGCTATTCACTAACAATTGATACGGCTCAAAACACTCTTGTTCTGCTTGGCGATTGGGATAAATAACCACCGCTTGCCAATCAGAGAAGGTTTGGCGATACAGACGCAAGTAGAGAAAGATTTCAGCAAAGAATCGTTCGTAGAAGGTAGTGTCCCGCTGAAACTGCACTTCACAAAAATAGACTATTCCCGAGGGGTCAGGGGGCACGAAGACGCCATCAATGCGAAAGGCGGTTTGCTTCAACTCGACTGAGTCAAAACGATACCCCTGAGGGGTGTCTATGCCCAAAAGGTCAAAGAGGGTTTGGGGCAGCTGGGCAAAGAGTTGGTAAAAGAGGGAGTCGCGGTGCATGGGCTAGGAAGAGCGATCGCTCCGACCAGAAACCTCAGAAAACTTCAGAACTAGAGTGTTATGGAGGCAGGGGTTCCCCCTATGCTAAGCTGAGGACTGTATAGAATATGTTGTGGTTTTGCATAGATTCCCATGGCGACGTACTATTACATTCTCGCAAGCAAAAGGTTTTTGACTGAGGAAGAACCCCTTGAGGAAGTGTTTCGCGAGCGCCAGCGTCACTATCGGGAGCAAGGCAAAGAGATTGATTTTTGGCTAGTACCAGAACCAGCGTTTCTAGAGCAGCCCCAGTTTGCTGAACAGAAGGCGCGTTGTCCACAGCCCGCCGCAGCCATTATTTCCACCAACCCCCAATTTATCCAGTGGCTGAAACTGCGCTTGGAGTATGTGCTGATGGGGCAATTCACCAGCGAGGAGGTTCCGAATCCCCTTGCTTCCCTTGCAAGCGTTTAGGGACAGGCTTGAGCAACATCGGGATTTTGTTGACGGTAGTCCTTGAGCCAGTCACAGGCGCTGGTTAATAACTGTCCTAGGGTGGCCAGCGGGCTAATCAAGACCTCGTCATCCTCGGTACCAATCGCCACATAAAGTTCGTCTTGGCCACTCACATCAACGCTGTAGGGAATGGCAGAAATACGATCAATCAGTGTAATGAGCTGGCCTCTTTGGTTCCAAACCCGCACACTGCGATCGGGGGAGGCGGTGGCAATCATTTCACCATCGGGGCTAAGACCGAGACTGACAATACTGCGCTGGTGAGCACGAAACACACGGGGGTTGCTGGGGGCATTCTTGCCGTGAATTGACCACAAATAGACGGAGCCACTTTCGCCAGCCGCCGCTAGGAATTGGCCGTTGGCACTAAATTCAAGGCTAGCCAGCCATCCTGCATCAGGGTTCAGGCGGTAGGCAAGGCGATCGCCCTCAAAATTCCAGACCTCAATTGTGCCCGCAGACCCCGTACTTGCCAGCAGGGGGAGTGTCGGATGGAAGCTGAGGCTCCAAATTTCCCCTTCACTTTTGCGCTTTTGAATGTTCTCTGGCCGCTGGAGGTCAACAAGATAAATGGTGCCTTTTTCATCGCCTGCGGCTAAGTACCGTCGTTGGGGATCCATGGACACGGTGTAGAGGGTAGCCTCGATGGGCAGTTGCCAGATTTGCTGGGAGCGATCCGCAAGGTTCCAGATCACTAATTTTCCCCCTTTGGTGGCGATCGCCACCCGTTGGCCGCTGGGACTAAAGAGCACTTGGTTGATGCCTTGAGGATCGAGAACTGGGGTTGTGGCAAGGAGCGTGCCATCCCGTCGCCAGTACTTGACGCGACCATCTTTGCCCCCCGTGACCACTGTGGCTGCTTGGGGATCTAAGGCCACTGTCCAAATACTCTCTTGATCGGCAAACCAGTGTTCCGTGCGGTGATGATCGAGGTACCACAGCGTCATTTGCCCCCCGCGATCGCTACTGAGGAGCACTGACCCCGTTGGATTAAAGCTGACGGTATTGATCAGGCGTTCATGACTCCCCAACTCAGCAATCAGTTCACCCGTTGGCTGCCACAGACGCATCGTGTTATCTGTGCTCAGGGTCAATAGACGATAGCCCACAGGAGACGTACCCACAAAATACACTGGGGCTGCACTGACACGCCATTGATTGATTTGTTGCCCCTTGGTGTTCCAAAGGCGGAGGGTGCCATCTTTGCCTACCGTCGCCAGTTGGCCATTGCTGAGATAGGTCAAACTGGTTTGGGGAACGGGAAGATCGGCTTGGACTTGCCATGCTTGGAGCAGTTCCCCCTGACGAGACCAAACCCGAATCCAGCCTTCTTCATCGGCAGTGGCCAAGCGATCGCCCCTGATGGCATAACTCAAGCTATTGATACTCTGGCTAGGGGTGGGAATAGTGGCCAGTAATTCCCCTTCAAGGCTCCAACGCAGCATATCCCCTGTAGTTGTGGTGGCCGCCAACTCCTGCCCCTCTGGACTAAAGCGAAAGTTATTGATCGGTAAGGCAGGCAAACGCCGTTCAAAGATAAGTTTTTGCAGTTCGACACGCCACAGGGAAATTTCGCCCTTATTATTGAGCAGACCCACGCGATCGCCCCTAGGGCTGATCCGTGCCAGTTTGACATTGCCAATCTCCAAAGACTGGGCACTCAGTCGCTCGCCGTTCACTCGCCAAAATTCGACAAGGCCGCTTTCACTAATGCTGAACTGCTGACCATCAGCCGTCAAAAAGGCCGCCATCAGGGGGGTATTGTCACTCTGCCATTGGTTGCGGGCTTGAATGTGATCGAGGAGAAAATTAAGCACAAAGAGGGGGCGCGTCGTAGGGTATTGACTCAGGGGGCGATCGCCCACCAGTCGTTTTAAGTGGCGTCCTGCCTCAATACCTGCTAAAAGGGCGGGTAACTCTTGGGCTTGAAACTGTTCCAGAAGATCATTACTGGTTTGCTCAAGGGCTAGACTTTCTTGGGAGGCTTGTAGATCTGCATAGGTTTTTGCCAAAATTGCCGCTACCCCCAGAGAAATCACAGAAACAATACCAAGAGCCATGAGGGCGCGGCGGGTCAGACGACTGGCTTTTTGGCGAGCTGCCTCGAGAATGCGGTTGGCAGCACTGATCGTCTCCTTTTCTTGGCGCTCGAGCAGTAACGTGTCTTGAATCGCTTTCTGGTTGGCCTCCTGACTGGCAGAAAGATACTGATAATCCAGATCACTGAGACTTTTGCCACTGGCCCAGATCAACGCTTCCTCAAGGGCTTGTCCCCGCAGGAGACGGGAGCTATCACTGCCCCCAGAGCGCAGCCATGCTTGGAACTCCTCACTGTAGGGGCGCAGTTGTGCCAACTGTTGCTCAACCCACTGGGCATCAAAAACTTGGGCATAGATGGGGTTAAACACCTGCAATTTGCCTTGGCGCTGGCACACCAATCCCGTTAGAGCGAGGGCTCGCTGCTCACTACTGCCATCAAGGGGAATACCCCCCGTTTCTAAAACCCGCTGATAGAGACCCAAGAGACGACCGATGCGCTGTTCATCGGCCAGCAAGCGATTGCGAATGGTCTTGAGGTGTTCGGGTTCATCTTGCCGCTCCCAATCCTGAAGGATATGCTCTTGGACAAACTGGGCTAACTCATGGGAGAGGGTTGACGCCGGCATAAATGACCCGTGGTGTTGCAGCAGGCGACAGAGTTTTTGGGTCAAGAAGGGTTGGCCACCCGTCCAATTGAGAATTTCCGCCAAGAGTTGATCGGGGTTGTCGCTAAGATGGGCAATGCCCTTGAGTAGGGGGGTGGCTTCCGCAAGGGTAAATCCCTGTAAATCAATGGCACAACCAATGTTAAAGGGGGTGCGTTGCTTATCTTGAATCAGTTGATCGGGGGTGGCCACGCCAAAGAGAGCAAAGGTTAAGCGCTGATATTCGGGATAATCTGCCCGTTGGTTGTAACAAGCGCGGATCCAAGCAAAAAAATCATCGGTGGAAAAGGGCAGACTCAACAAACTATCAATTTCATCAATAAAAATGACAAGGGGTTCACAGGTGTGGGCAAGCAGCACCGTTTCTACGAAATCACTGAGGCGCTGAATGGGTGACACCAGCTGGCGATCGCGCCACCAAGAGCGCAAGGAGACCACATCAGTTAACTGAAATCCCTGAATGAGGGCACCCACAAAGCTGGCATACCACTGCTCGGGTTGAATATTTTGGCTGCCAATTTTGGTAATGTCGAGGGCAGCACAGCGGTACCCCATTGTGATCAATTGCTGTGTTACTTGCACCCGCAAGCTGGATTTGCCCATTTGCCGCGAATTGAGAATATAGCAAAACTCACCAGCGGTCAGGGCAGCCAACAGATCCGCATCCGCTTGCCGTCGGACATAGACTGCCGATGTGGTCGGTAAACTGCCCCCCACTTGATAGGTGGTTGCTGCATCCATTGAGGGTGACCTAGTTGGAAACGGTACGCTCCGGTGCTGTTGACGTGGTTGCCCTCTCTGAAGTGGCCTGACTAGCAAGAAATTCTTTTTCTGTCACTTCTCCCAGTTGCCCCATCGGTTGGGACGGACCATTATTGACACTCACCTTGACAGCGCCAGCATTCCCCGTGCGGACAATTAAACGCTCCTTGGCTTGCCAACTGCGCTCTGTTCCCGACTCCAAAATACCAGCATAGACAACTCGACCATCGGCTTCCACCTCGAGCCACGAGGCATCGGAGAGGGACAACTTGACCTCAACCGTTTCAGGGGTCGTGGGGCTGGGCGTCGGTGTTGCCGCTGCTGTGGGGGTGGGTGTGGGACTGGGGGACGCGGTAGGGGTCGGTGCGGGGGCTAAATCGGTGATGCTTTGGGCTTGAGGACGAAAGAGATAGGCCAACCCAGCCACTGCTGCTGCCACGAGGGCAAAGTACATTAGGTAGAGGTGAATTGGGCGCAACTGCCAACCTATATCGCCCCTGGGAAGACTGGGTTTATCGGGGCGCTCCACAGGGTCAGCCACTGTTGGAAAATTGGCGGCAATACTTTTGCCATCAAGGCCAAGGGCATCGGCAAAACGGCGAATAAATCCTTGGGTATAGACGGGTTCGGGCAACTCCTCAAGGTTGGCATTTTCAATGGCTGCAAGGATTGACTGGCGCACCAACGTTTTGGCGGCCACCTCCTCAAGACTTAGACCCACTTCCCCTCGCTTTTCGCGGAGGAAGGCACCAATTTCTGCCAGTTTTTCTGCCTGTTGATTACTGAAGTGAGGCATCGCTATCTATCTCCTGCCGTCAGTCTATGCCAATTTGCCGAAGAGGGGTTTAGCCATTGGGATTATCCTATAGCAAGCTGCTGTGGATTGGGGGACTGCCTTTGCTAGGCTAGATCTGGCTTTTAGACGCACCTCTTTTTATGACTCAGTTCTCTCCCTTGTACGAAGGCAAGGCAAAGATTATTTATGCCACAGCGGATCCAGACATCTTGCTGGCGGAGTTCAAGGATGAGGCCACCGCCTTTAATGCCCAGAAGCGTGGCTCGATCCAAAACAAGGGAGTGATGAACTGCGCGATCGCCAGCCATTTGTTTCAGTATCTAGCGGCTCAGGGCATCCCCAACCATTTTATTGCCCAAGTGGCGCCAAACAAGATGCACATTCGGCGAGTAGAGATTATTCCCCTTGAGGTGGTGGTGCGCAATCGGGCAGCGGGAAGCCTTTGTCGGCAGACGGGATTGCCCTTGGGATTAGAACTCAATCCCCCCTTGGTGGAGTTTTACCTCAAGAATGATGATCTTGGTGACCCGCTCCTTACAGGCGATCGCCTGCGCCTATTGCAGATTGCTACAGATGAGGAAGTTGCAACGATCAAGGAAATGGCCTTGGCCGTCAATACCCATCTCAGTCGCTTTTTTGCGGAGTGTGGCATTACCTTGGTGGACTTTAAGCTGGAGTTTGGCCGCAGTCCGACGGGGGAGATTCTTTTAGCGGATGAAATTAGCCCCGACAGTTGCCGCCTCTGGAATCAAGATGAAAGTGATCCTAAAAAGCGCATTCTCGATAAAGATCGTTTTCGCCAAGATTTGGGCGCCATTGAGGATGCCTACGCCCTCGTGATGCAGCGAGTGTTAGCCCATAGCGTGAGTTAGCAAGGGGTGGGCAATGACCGTTGTACTTGGCGCCGATGTGGGTGGCACAAAAACTCTCATCGAATTATGGGATGTGGTGGGCAGTGATTGGCATTTGCTTCACAGGGCGAAATACGCCAGCCGCGATTTCCCTGACTTGACAACTCTTTTGCAAACGTTCCTCAAGGAGAGTCCTGCCCATCCACAGCGGGCTTGTCTGGGGATTCCGGGGCCTGTGATTGACCAAGTGGCTCAGGTCACCAATTTGGGCTGGCGGGTCAGTGGTGCCGAATTAGAAACGGCATTGCAGATCCCTTGCGTGACGCTGCTGAATGATTTTGCAGCCGTAGCCTATGGTGCATTAGTATTACCGCCGACGGATTTTGTTGTCCTTCAGGAGCGGCCACGGCGTCCCCAAGCGCCTATTGCCCTATTGGGAGCGGGTACTGGCTTGGGGGAAGCACTGATGATTTGGCAGGGCGATCGCTACCAAGTGATGCCCCTAGAGGGTGGCCACACCGACTTTCCACCCCGCAATGAACAGGAAATGGGTCTATTGCGCTATTTGTGGCAAACCTACGAGCGAGTTTCTGTGGAACGGGTGGTTTCTGGCGCGGGGCTAGTGGCAATTTACGAGTATCTCAAGAGTGTCCACTTTGCTCCCGAATCAGCAGTGGTTGCAGCAGCCATGGCAGAGGTGGAGGATCGCGCCGCCGTGATCAGTCAATACGGCCTTGAGGGGGATCCTCTGTGTGCAGAAGCCTTACGGATGTTTGTGGATGCCTATGGGGCAGAGGCTGGCAACCTTGCCCTGAAAAGTTTGCCCTTGGGGGGGGTGCTGATTGCCGGAGGGATTGCCCCCAAAATTCTGCCGAAAATGACCGATGGCACGTTTCGCCAAGGGTTTGTGAGTAAGGGACGATTTCGCCCCCTGATGGAGCAGTTGTACGTTGCAGTGATTACGAATCCAGAGGTGGGATTGCGGGGCGCGGTACATTTAGCCGCTCAGGGGGCCTAGGGGTTAGAGGTGCTTCAGTTGTGGATAGGCCATTAGCAACTCATCGGCAGTGAGGGTGTCACCAATCGCTTGGGGTTGCCAGAGCAATTCGACCGCCAGTAGGCGATCGCTACCAATGCCTCCCAACTGTTGCAGCGCTTGCCGTAGCTCTAGGTCATTATTGACTGCGGGCAGTTTCAAGCGACCCGTGGCAGCCACCACCAAAGTTACAACAATATATTCACCCACATCATTGCTGACAATGGGGGCGATCGCCATCTGCTTAATCTCACGGCGGTAATTGGAGAGGGTTTCAGCGCTCAGCTTACTGCGCTCCGCAAGTGCCAGTTGGTTAAAGGCGGTTTCTGCTTGCAACAGCTTGGTTTCTTGGCTACTGGCATGGGCATAGACCCAGTATTGGGGATGGCGCAGCAGGGCAAGGGTTGCCTCTTGAAGCACTTTGGTCAGACCTTCGGGCGTTGCGGTATCGGCAGTGAGGGCTAGTTGATTGAGTTCCTCTTGGAGTTCGCGAGCTTGGGCGAGGAGTCCCACCTGCAGCGTATGTAGCGAGACAACAGGATTCTCTTGGTATATCTCTGACTCATCACTGCTATTGCGGAAGTTGCGGAAGGTGGAGATCAAGATATTGGCCAGCACACCAATCATAATAATCGTGAATAGGCCGCCAAAGCCACCGCCAAAACCAAAGAAGGGAATCAGGAAGGGAAAGCCAAAACCACCGCCATAGACTGGAACGGGCTGAGCATAGCCGCCGTAATCACTGCGGGGGGCACCGTAGGAACGGGTGGGCGCCGGACGACTAAAGGAGCCACCCCCGACACGTCCACCACTGCGGGCGGCCCATGCGGCACCACTATCAAGGATAAGATGGGCAATCAATACCCCCACTGCCACAATGGCGGTGACAGATTTGAGACGTTGCCAAAAAGTTTTCATCATAAATCGTGTTCCCAAGGATTGACACACCGAAGGAGAGGTCCTGCTCTCAGTCTAACGTTTTGTCATCTTTAGAGCAGATGGGGAACTCCGACCAAAACCTGTAGGATATGAGAAGCAAACTCTCGATAGATTCTTTGCCTGCCGAGTTCTGTTTACGAAAACAATGATTGAAATTCCTGAGCCTCTTAAGCCGGTGATCACCTTTGCCCACCCGGTGCTGATGTGGATTCTTTTTGCGCTCACACTTTATGCCATGTATTTAGGGATTCAAACCCGTCGCCTGCGCTCCCTCAGTGGCGAGGAAAAGAAAGCGCTGATCCAAGCCAAGGTGAACGTCAAACACCACCAAGTTGGCGCCATCTTACTCGCCCTAATGGTGATGGGCACGATTGGCGGTATGGCTGTGACCTATATCAATAATGGCAAGCTCTTTGTCGGGCCCCACTTGATTGTGGGTCTGACCATGACGGCTCTGATTGCCCTTTCCGCTAGCTTAGTTCCCTTTATGCAAAAGGGCAGTGAGACGGCTCGAGCCCTGCACATGACCCTCAACCTGTTTCTGGTGATCCTCTTTGGTTGGCAGGCGGTGACGGGTCTGCAAATTGTGCAACGCATTCTCAATGCTAGTTAGATGCGGATGGCAACCTAGGCAGCGAGTGTAGCAATTGCAAAATCTCTGCAACAAGCGAGGACTTTTGTGCCAGAATATGAGGAGCACTAATTACAGCCCTTTTCACAGGGATGAATATGCTTAGCACTGCGAAAGCACGTGTGGGTCAGCATTTCACTTACCTGACGTACCCGATATTTCAGAAAAGGGCTGTACTGCAAATAATTCCTAATGCAGTGGGTGCTCCTTCGCTTTACTGAATGCAGACAGTTCGCTTTCTGGGTGATCATGACCACACTTCCCCTGATGCCAACGCTTCAAACAGCCGTCCAAGTTGAGCACTTACATAAATCCTTTGGCCGCTTTGCTGCGATTCGCGATGTCAGCCTCTGGGTTCAGGAGGGGGAAATTCTGGGTCTATTAGGACCCTCAGGCTGTGGCAAGACAACCTTACTGCGCTTAATTGCGGGTCTGGACACGCCCGATACCGGGGAAATTAGGGTAGGCGATCGCTGTGTGGCCGCGGCCAATGTCTTTGTGCCCCCTGAGCAACGGTCTTTGGGCATGGTCTTTCAGGACTTTGCCCTGTTTCCCCATTTAACGGTGGCGGAGAATATTGCCTTTGGTTTGCAACAACAAGGCCTGAGCAAGCAGCAAATTCAGGAGCGGGTGGCAGCAGTTTTGGCTCTAGTGCAGCTGGCGGATCTGAAAAAGCGCTATCCCCATGAATTGTCGGGTGGCCAACAGCAACGAGTTGCCTTGGCGCGGGCGATCGCCCCCCAACCAGCGGTGATTCTTCTGGATGAACCCCTGAGTAATCTGGATGCCCAAGTGCGGCTGCAACTGCGGGAAGAGTTACGCCGAATTCTCAAGGGCACAGGGACAACGGCAATTTTTGTGACCCATGATCAGGAGGAAGCCCTGAGTCTGTCGGATCGCTTAGCCGTCATGGGCGAAGGAAAAATTGAACAGGTGGGCACGCCTGAGGAGATTTATTGCTGCCCGGCCTCGCGATTTGTGGCTGGGTTTATTAGCCAAGCCAACTTTTTGCCCGCCTGTGCTGAAGGTTCTCAAGTGCTCACGGATGTTGGCGTGTTTCCCCTGCCGGAAGCACTCCCCAAGCGGGAAGGGGAGGTGATGATTCGGGAAGAGGATGTGCAATTGCAGCCAGACACTGCGGCAACCAGCTGCTTTGTGATTCGCGATCGCCAGTTCCTTGGTCGCGAGTATCGCTACTGCATTCAACTGCCCTCCGGTCAAGATTTCCATGCCCGCCAGCCCCTTGCTGTGAATTTACCCGTTGGTACCCCTGTGAAAGTGGCCGCGCAAGCGGTGCGTTTCTTTCCCAAGGAACTCTAATTTAGGGCACGCCCCATATATTCGCCCCAAAGAGCAGCAGCCAACCCACTACTGCCTTGGCTGGGACTATTATCATCATTGCCCAGCCAAATTCCGGTGAGAACATCGGCAGTGGGCACATAGCCAATAAACCAAAGATCGCGACCATCATTGGTAGTGCCGGTTTTGCCAGCGACTGGACGACCAATGGCAGCGGCACGACCCGTTCCCCGGCTGACAACAGCTGTCAGCAAATGCGTCATTTCATTGGCGATCGCTGGATCGAGCACCCGTTGAGGTCTTTCATCACTCGCGGCATAGATCAGGCGACAGGTCTGCCAGTCGTTTGTACTTTTACAATCACCGCCATCGCGCACCGAGAGAATGGCATGGGGGGGAATGCGCTGTCCTTCATTGGCGAGTACGGCAAAGGCACCACTCATTTCAAGGAGGGTCGTCTCACTTTGACCGAGAACAAGGCCGGGCACCGCTTGCAGAGGCGTCGTAATCCCCATTGCTCTGGCCAATCGAATGGTGGCCTCCAAACCAACGGCTTGGGCAAGACGTAAAGCAATCGGATTTTCCGAAAGAGCTAAAGCGGTGGCCAGATCCATGGCACCACCCCCCCCACGGCAGCCCTCGAACTGTTGCCCCTGCCAGAAGACGGGCGCGCAGGAAAAGGTTTCACCAGCCCTATGGCCTTGCAGGAGGGCTTCGGTATAGACAAACACCTTGAATGTGGAGCCCGGTTGACGCAGGGCAAGGGTGGCACGGTTAAACTGGCTTTTTTGGTAATCCACGCCACCCACGAGGGCAAGAATCAGACCATCCCTCGGCCGCAGGGTAATCAGTCCCCCCTGATGAACCCCATAGGCGCTGCCAGTGCTGGTGATAAAATTGCGCAGACTGGTTTCGGCCAGTTCTTGCCAGCGGGGGTCTAGGCCTGTCTCCACAATCAGGTTGCCCTCTTGGGCGAGTTCATCGCCAAGGAGTTGAGCCAGTTCTTGATAGACATGGTCGGTGTAGTAGGGAAAACGTTGGGCAGTGAGCAATTCTCGTGCCTTTGGGCTAATTTCAATACGGGAGCGACGGGCGCGATCGCCCTCTTCTTTGCTGATGTAGCCCTGCTGCACCATGCGCAAAATGACCCGATTGCGATAATCCACCGCCGCATCGTAGTCGCGCACCGGGTTAAAGCGGTTCGGTGCCGGCAGAATCCCCACTAGGGTGGCGGCCTCATTGAGTGTCAAGTCTTTGGCAGGCTTATCAAAGTAGAATTGCGCCGCATCCTCAAAGCCACGATTGCCCATACCCAGATAGACACGGTTGAGGTAGGCCAAGAGCAACTCATCTTTGCTGTAGAAAAATTCCAACTTGAGGGCAACCGCCATTTCGCGCCACTTGCGGCCGAGGCTCTCATCCATCCCCACATGGGAACGAAAGAGTGTACGTGCCAACTGCTGGGATAGGGTACTTGCTCCTTCGCGTGTTTGGCGGGTTAATAGGTTGGTAACTACCGCTCGCGCCATGCCCAGAGGATCAACACCAAAGTGCCAGTAGTAGCGCACATCCTCAGAGGCCAAGACCCCATGGACTAAGTAAGGGGAAAACTCATTGAGCCGTTGCAGTTCGCGGTGGGGGCGATCTTCGACTGGATTGATCAGTTCCCCTTGGCGATCAAGGAGAATAATCGGACCTTGCTCAAGGGGTGGCAGGGGACGCACCGCCACTTTGTTGGCTTCCACACTCACCAAGCCAATCCCAAGGGCGCTAATGCCCATAATTCCCCAAATGCCGTAGGTGAGAACCGCAACCCATAGCGGGGGGGGATTATGGAAGCGGAGGGTAACGGCGCCTTTCACCTCCGGTGGTCCAAGGGTGATCACATCGCCATGGTGTAGCTCATCCGTTTGCAGTCGCTTGCGTTGGCGATAGAGGCCATTGGTGGAGTCCAAATCCTGAATTTGAAAGACCCCTGTGGGGGTGAGGCGTTTGAGGCGGGCATGGGTGCCACTGACAATTTCGGCATCGACAATAATATCGGCGCGGCTGTGGCTACGACCAATAATATAGCGATCGCCCACCAAGGGAAAGACTTGGCGTTGACCTTTGAACTCCACCCATAGTTCGGGCGTGCGGGCATTTTCCCGCAGGGAGACCTGTTGCCAATCAAAGCGAGAGTGTACCGTCTGTACCGCTTGGGTGACGGTTTGAGTCATGGACTGCCAAAGATCGCGGGCAGGATTGGGCATGGCAGCAGCTATAGGGACAGTGTGATTTGACGAACAGGTAACTCGATGGTATCCCTACATTTCTGGCACATAGCCCGCTGGCACGGCACTGGGATCCGTATCCCGCTTGGAACTGAGAATATCCATTCGGTCAACTAAAATGACCGGCGAGGAGCGATCGGCCCCCGTGTTGCGGTCTTGCCAGCGATCGAACTTCAGACTGCCCTTGATACCCAACAGCGTTCCTTTGCGCACATAATCAGCAGCCACCTGAGCGGTTTTTCCCCAAATTTCCAAGTTAAACCAATCGGGCTGATCCTCCTTGGTGGGGCGATTCACGGCCAAGGTCAGCCGACACTTCACACTCCCCGACTCAAAGTAGCGCACCTCAGGATCACCACCAACACGACCCACCAAATGAACCACGTTTAGACCCATGGCTGACTAGCCTCAAACTGCTCTTTGCCCCATTGTACATGGTTCCATTGGTGCTACTGCCTCAAAGCCCAGCCAGCGCCTTGCTCAGCTGTTGCCTCTCTATAGATTTTTGTAAAAATTGGGTTCTGCGGGGTTACCGAATGCGGGGATCAGCCCATTTCAGGAGTAAATCTGCAAGGAGGTTGCCAATAATCAGCATCACTGCCCCCATCATCAGGCTGGCCATGACCACGTAAATATCTTGGGCAGTTACCGCCTGTAAAATTAAGCGCCCCAGACCCGGCCAGTTAAAGAAAAACTCGGCAATAAAAGCACCACTGAGGAGGCTGGCAAATTCAAAACCCAACAGGGTAATGAGGGGGTTCACCGCATTGCGTAGGGCATGGACGTAGATCACCCGCGATTCTGGGAGTCCCTTGGCTCGTGCCGTTTGAATGTAGTTTTGCCGCAGCACATCTAGTAAATTACCCCGCATCAACCGTTGTAAACCCGCAAAACTGCTGAGGGTGAGGGCGATAGTCGGTAAAATCAGGTGCCAAGCAATATCCAGAACTTTGCCCCACCAAGGGAGGTCGTCGTAAAACAAACTGGTCATGCCCCCTACGGGAAACAAAGGCGTACTTTGCGCCAGAAACAGGAGCAACAGAGCCGTAATAAAACTGGGAAAGCCTTGGCCAATGTAGCTAATGACCCGCAGCAGGCGATCGCTCCAACGATCTTGCGTCACCGCTGCCCAAATACCTAAGGGAATGGCTAATCCCCAGGTGAGCAGAATGGAACTTACGGACAACAGGAGGGTGGCGGGTACCCGCTCCCACAATAGGGAGGCCACCGATCGCTGGTAGACAAAACTAGTGCCAAAGTTGCCATAGCGAATAATCTGCCACAGCCAGTGCAAGTATTGCTCTACGGGCGACTTGTCAAGACCAAATTGCCGCTCCAATTCCTGCAAGCGTTCCAAAGAAATTTGGGGATCCGCCTTGAGATTGTCCAGATAGTTGCCCGGTGCCAACTGCATAATGGCAAAACTTAACGCCGAGGCCAACAGCAGCGTGATCAGGGCTTCCCCCAAGCGTTTGAGAACAAGGCGGCTGGTGTCATTCCCAAGGGGTTCAAAGCGTTGGCCAATGGATTTGAGCATGGATCATTTGGAAGCCAGCACGGCATCAATAGCAGCCTTGAGTTCTGCTTCACTGAGTTGGGTAATGACAAACACCTCCTGCACGGTTTTGCCTCGCCGCGCAATCACCTTAAACCCACCTTTGATGGGCACCGACACCCGTAGATGCAGATGGGGGGATTTCCCTTTGACGGGAGCAATGACACCGGGCGTGAGGGTACTAATGCCTGCCACCTTGGCCAATTTTTCCAAGACGGGAATGAGACCTTCAATGTGAGTGGAGTGATTGAGGACGACCCGACCCGTTCCTGCTGCCATGTTAGGGTAACCACCGTGCGTGCAAGCCGGGTGCCAAAGGTTCTGGCATCCCAACAGCAATTTTATCTTGATTTAATTCTAGGGGGAAAAGCCAAATTTGATGTTGTTGGGGGGAAAGTTGACGCGGTGGCGGGGGGGGTGCTTGGGGGTCAGTGGGCAGTTCTGCCAGATCACTGGGACTGGGGTTGACGGGGGCAGTCTCGCTATACAGATCGCTATTATCCACCACATCGGGCATTTCCCGTCCCTCAACAGCGTCAACGGCCAATGTACGGCCATCGGGTGCCAAGCTGAGGTAAAGTTCTTGCTGCGGGTCAAAATCTTTGAGCTTGAACAGTTCCTTGGTTTTCAGATCAAAGAGGGCAAGATAGGGAACTTCGCGGTAAGAGCCTTCCCCTTCAATGCGGGTGAGGATGGCATAGAGAAATTCCCCCTTGGGGTCAAATTGGCCGGCAATGATTGAGCCATTGATGGTTAGCAGTTCCCTATGCTCGCCAAAGATGTCCACCACATAGAGCGATCGCGAGAAGTTGGGGTTAAACTTCACCGCTGCCACTTGCCGGCCATCGCGGCTAAAGTCCAGCACCATGCCATACTGGGGCAAAAAGTCAAAGTCACTCTCACCATTGCCGGCTTCTAGGGGCACAATCGCTAACCCCTGCCCTTGGGCAATGATTAAATGCTGGTTGTCGGGGGCAATGCGAAAATCACCGGCAGCCGCTTGGTTGAGCCGCCGAGGCTGAAAATTTTCATCGAGGAGCCACAGGGAGCTATCCGCAGGCTGGAGACGATTCACCCGCTGAACCACGATTTTGCTGCCGTCATTGGCCAACTGAAAACGCAGGTTTTGATACTCACTATTGTCAAGGATCAGGGAAATTTCGCCCACGGGTCGAGGTTGCCGCCGGGGGGTTTCAGGGGCATTGAAGTATAGCCCGGTAGTCACGGTGTACAGTTGGGGGTCAAAGCCCATTTGCTCGCCGCGCTGACCGGCACTAAAGAGAATGCGATCGCCAGCAGGATAGGGCTGAAAGTCAAAGACCCTTAGATTGGCAGGTGTAAGGAATATCTTCCGTTGCAGCGTCAAGTTATAGAGGATCAGCCGCCCCTCTTCGACCCCGGAGCCAAGATAGACCAGCACGCGATCGCGACTGCGAAACTGTCCCTGAAAGGGTTTGATTGGTTTCCCTTGGGGCACAGAAACGGCATCCTCGAGGGAGACTTTGAAGGTTTGACCGTAGGGAATCGGCTGTGTCAGCGTGTAGGCAAAACGACGCCCCGACCAACTGGCCTTGCCCTCAAGGGGTGGCTCAATCTTGAGATGCGCCGCCACCGATGACCAATCCATCAGCCGATTAAAGGCAAGGATAAAGGCGCGATCGTCGGCGCCCACATCGCAGTTTTGCCATGTAAAGTCCCGCACTTGGGCTTGGGTGCGATCGCCCCCCCACAACAGCAAAAGGGTCAGCACCAGCGCCACAAGGAACACACTCAAAGCAGCGCGATCAAGGGGCTGAGGGAAGGAGTGAGAACGCATTAGCAGGAACGGTCACACAGCAACAGGCGTACTATACCAGAGGGCTTCAATGTGCTGGATCATGGGTAGTGCTGCCGCTGGTTCTGCCAACAGCACTGTAAGATGACCCAACTTGCGACCCGCGTAGGTTTGACTTTTACCATACCAGTGAAGGTTCGCGTGGGGGAGAGCCGCTAGGGCCTGACATTTTGCCCCATAGTCAACCTGCGGTTCGGCTAAGCCCAAGAGATTTACCATCACCGCTGCCGGTACCTGCATGGCGGGACTGCCCAAGGACTGGCCACTAATGGCGCGCAAGTGCTGCTGAAATTGACTCGTGACGCAGGCATCGATGGTGTAATGCCCAGAATTGTGGGTGCGGGGCGCAATTTCATTCACGAGTACCTCACCCGTGGCTGTGAGGAAAAACTCAATGCCAAAAATACCCACAGCATCAAGTGCCGTTAGGATTTGGCGGGCAATCTGCTGAATTTGCTCACTCACTTGGGGGTCAACCGGCGCAGGGGCAATCACCCAGCGACAGATGGCAGCCACCTGCTGCGTTTCCACCACGGGGTATAGGGCAATGTCTCCTTGGGGCGATCGCGCTGCCATGATCGCCAGTTCTTTGACATAGGGCACAAAGGCTTCCACCAAAAACCCTTGGGGCGGAATTTCTGGCCAACGCTGCTGAAACTGCTGCCATGCCTGCTCATCGGAGATGACAAATGTGCCTTGGCCGTCATAGCCGTGGCGACAGGCTTTAATCACACAGGGAATGCTGGGCGGGCGATCGCCCAAATAGCCAAAGGCCGGTACAGGAATCCCCAGTTGTTGCAAAAAGTGGCGCTGCTGGTACTTGTCCAAAAGGGGGGCTAGGGAAGCAAGGCGGGGATAAAAACAAATCCCCTGCTGTTCAAGGCGCTGCAACCCTTCAAGATCGACAAACTCATTCTCAAAGGTAATCACATCAACCTGCTTAGCCAGTTGCGCTGTCGTTGCCACATCGGCGATCGCCCCATAGCAGACCCCCGCAGCAACCGCGACGGCTGGATCCGTTGCCGCAGACGTTTGTACCCACAGCGAGAGTCCCATTTCCTTGGCCGCCAGCCCCAACATCCAAGCCAACTGACCACCACCAATCACCCCAATCTTGGTTACTTTGTTCACGCTTCCTCTAATCGACTCAACGGAACCTATTGTCCTACACCAATGATCCTAGGGTTCTATGCTTTGTATCCCCTAGAGGGCAAGCTGCACAAACCAAACGCTGGGATCATCACCCGCAGCAAACTCAAAGTTCAATTTGCGGCAAATACGCATCATCCCCTCGTTATCCTTGAGAACATAGGCGTGGATGGCACTTAGCCCCTCATCGCGGCCAATTTGAATCAAGCGGTGTAGTAATTCAGTGCCAAGGCCTTGCCGCTGCCAGCGATCGCTAATCAACATCGAAAACTCGGCTGTATTGCTAAAGTGATCCTTACTGAGGCGAGCCGCACCAATAATTTGCGGTTCACTGGCGCCTTGATGCTCCACCACCAGAGCCATCTCGCGATCGTAGTCCACAAAACAGATGCGCACTAGGCGATCGTGGGCAACCCGCTGCGACAACTTCATCAGGTGGAAATAGCGCAAATAGACACTCTGCTCCGAGAGGGTGGCATGGTACTGCCGCATTAGGGGTTCATCCTCTGGCCGAATCGGTCGAATCAGCACTGGGGTACCATCGCGCAACTGCCAAGGACTCACGTATTGGGTGGGATAGGGACGAATCGCAGGCTTGACAAAGGTGCTTTCCTCTTTGTGGAGCACAATGCGGGCATCCAAGGCCATCAGGCGATCCGGGGGTGCCACCAAGAGGGGGTTGATGTCAATTTCCTTAATCCACGGCTGCTCCACCACCAGCAGGCTAAAGCGCACCAGCAGATCTTCTAATAGGGCAAGGTTGACGGCTGGCCAGCCCCGCACGCCGGCAAAGGCACGGGAGATTTTCGTTTGCTGAATCAGACGGCGTGCCAAGGTGGTGTTCAGGGGGGGAAGGGCGATCGCGGTGTCTTCGAGGACTTCCACCAACTGTCCCCCCGTACCAAAGAGAATCACCGGCCCAAACTGAGCATCGGTGGAACTGCCCAAAATGAGTTCAAACCCCTTCCATGGGATCATCGGCTGCACGGTGACACCAGCAAAATGATCCGCACCAGCAGCAGTGGTGACATTTTTCTCAATCTGTTGGTAGGCGGTAATGACCGCAGCCGCATCGGGAAGATTGAGGGCAACACCCCCGACATCCGTTTTGTGGGTAATTGTGGGCGAATAGAGCTTGAGAACTACAGGATACCCTAGGCGATCGGCAGCAGCCACTGCCTCTGCTTCACTGCGGGCAATACAGGTTTCCACCACCGGTAGGCCGTAGGCAGCAAGAACCGCCTTGGCTTCCCACTCCGTCAATAGGGTACGCCCCTCACTGCGCACGTGCTCAAAGAGTTGACTGACAGCATTCCGATCCGGGGGGGTGGTGGTTAAGGGCAGCGAGGGGGTTTGGTAAAGCGCCTGCAGGTGATCGCTATAGCGCCACATATAACTAAAGATGCGGGCAGCAGTATCGGCATAGGCATAGGTGGGAATGCCCGCCTGATTGAGAATGGCTTCCCCTTCTTTGACCGTTGTGCCCCCCATCCAACTGGCCAGAATCGGCTTGGCACCACTGGGACGGTTTTTGGCATAGGTAGCAAGACCTTGGGCGATCGCCAGCGGATCCGTCATTGCTTGGGGGGTGAGCACCACTAGTAAGCCATCACTATTAGCATCGGTTTCACAGTGTTGCAGTGCCTTGAGGTAGCGATCAGCAGTGGCATCCCCCAAAATATCCACGGGGTTACCGTGGCTCCAAGCGGGGGGGAGCACTTGATTCAGTGCCTTGAGGGTCTGCGCAGATAGGGGACTCAGTTGACCACCCGCCCGAATCAGGGCATCAGTGGCCAAGACACCGGGGCCGCCGGCATTGGTGAGAATCGTCAGATGGGGGCCTTTGGGGCGCGATTGCTTGTCTAAGACCTCTGCCATGTCAAACAAATCTTGAATGGTTTCCACCCGCAGCACCCCACAGCGTTCTAGGGCCGCATCCACCACTGCATCGGATCCCATCAATGCCCCGGTGTGGGAAGCGGCGGCCTGAGCGGCGGCGGCAGTGCGTCCTGCTTTGATGACAATAATTGGCTTGACATAGGCCACTTCCCGCGCTGCCGAAAGGAACGATCGCGCATCCCCCAGAGATTCCATGTAAATAACAATGCAGCGGGTTTGCGGATCATCGCCTAGGTAGTAAATGAGGTCGCCCCAGCCCACATCCAGCATCGTGCCAATGGAAACAAAAGCACTAAAGCCGACATTCTCCTGCAAACTCCAGTCCAAAATCGAAGTGCACAGGGCGCCACTTTGACTGAGAAAGCCGACATGACCCGATCGCGCCATTGTCGCGGCAAAGGTAGCATTCAGCCCCGTGGGCGGACACATTATTCCCAGACAATTGGGACCAATAATGCGCATCCGCGCCTGACGGGCGATGGCTAAAATCTCTTCTTCGAGGGCAAGACCCGCCGCCCCCACTTCCCGAAATCCCGCCGAGACAATAATTGCCCCCTTCACACCCGCTGCTGCACACTCGGCAACCACCGCTGGTACTGTAGCCGCAGGGGTAGCAATGACTGCGAGATCAACCGCTTCGGGGATCGCCGTCACACGGGCATAGGCCTTGATGCCCAACACCGAACTGCGGCGCGGGTTGACGGGAAAAACCGTTCCGCCAAAGGGGGTTTGAATCAGATTCCAGAGAAGGGTGCGGCCAACACTGCCTTCTTTTTCACTGGCACCGATGACAGCAACACTTTTGGGGGCAAAGAGGGGGCGCAGGGGTTGATGACCAGCGCGCCAAATGTCGTAGGCGGTGGTTCGGGTCATGCCGTTGCTTGCGTTACAGAGGTTGGGAACTGAGCCACCTCTACTCTAGCGAGGGCGATCGTCCCGAGTTACGATTCGTTACGCCGGCTGTACTTCCCAGTCACAGCCCTTCTCGCCCGTGCGCCAAAGCCGCAGGTGAAAGCGAGTGTCACCGACCCGCAAATTACGGAGGTGGAGTTCCTCGATACTGTTGGGCAACAGGGGCTGATGCACCAAAAACTTGCCTTGGGGCACATCCACCAGCGGCCAAGCCATGATCTGAATGAATTGAAACAGACTGCCCGTTGCCCAAGCTTGGGGAGAGCAGGCCACGGGATATTGCACCGGTTGGGGATAGGTCTGGCGATCGAAGCCACAGAAGAGTTCCGGCGGGCGCAGATCCGGTTGGCGACACACCATCTCAAAGAGCGTCTCCACCAAGGTCAGGGCAAAGTCACTATCACCAATGGCGCGCAGCCCCAAGGCAATCAGACCCGTATCGTGGGGCCAGACCGACCCCAAGTGATAGCCAATGGGATTGTAGGCAGGGGAGGTGCTGCTGAGGGTACGAATGCCCCAACCATTGAATAGATCTGGCAGCCGCAGACGTTGTCCGACCCGTTGGGCTTTTTCGGGGTCACAGATTCCTGTCATCAAGCACTGACCTGCATTGGACGTGAGGCTATCAACGGGGCGACCCTCGCCATCGAGGGCTAGGGCATAAAATCCCTCCGGTTCAAGCCAAAAGTCGCGGTTAAAGCGAGTTTTGAGATCCGTTGCTTGCTGCCGCCAGCGATCGCCCCACTCGCCATAGCCAAAGTCTCGAGCAAGGGCACTCAGACGGGTTTTGGCGGCATAGACGTAGCCTTGAACTTCACAGAGGGCAATGGGACTGTGAGCCAGTTGACCGCGACGGTTGACGATACAATTGCCAGAATCTTTCCAGCCTTGGTTGTCAATGCCTTTGGCTGCTTGGCGATCGTAGGTGAGGTAGCCCGTGGCGGCCATTTGTTGATCCACCCAGTTCATTGCCGCAAGGGCATGGGGCCAGAGCGCCTCGACCGTGGTGCGATCGCCCGTCCATGCGTAGTAGTCGGCATAGAGCATCAGCCACAGGGGGGTGGCATCTACCGTACCATAGTAGGGGGTATGGGGAATCTCGCGGTTGCGCGCCATCTCGCCAAAGCGCAGTTCATGGAGAATTTTCCCCGGCTGCTCATCGCGCTCAGGACAGACCTGTTTCCCTTGGTAATGGGCAAGGGTGCGCAGCGTATCACGGGCGATCGCTGGATTGAGGATCAGTGTCTGCATGGCTGAGATGATCGAGTCACGGCCAAACAGGGTGGCAAACCAAGGAATGCCAGCCGTCAGCACCTTGCCATGGCCAAAGGACTGCAAGAGCATATAGAGATCTGCCATCCCCCGCCGTAGGATGCGATTCCACTGCGGATTTGAGGTGACAATCTCCGTGCAGTCTGACCACCACTGTTGCCGCTCCTGTTGGGCCGCTTGATCGGCAGCCGCTAGGGATGAAGGCACAGGGACATGGGCTGTGGGTGCCCCATTGGTAAAGGGGCGGATGCAATAGTGAATGCTGTGGTAGCCTTGGGGTTCTAGCTTGAGACGCCAGAGGGCGGTGGTGTCATCAAGACGATCCGGAGGGGTGCCCAAGAACTGCACTTGGGTTTCCATAAGGGCGCCATCAAGCCCCTGGTAGGCAAAGCACAGATCCGCCCGTCCTTTGGTGTGGCGCAATTCACAACTGACAGGTTGCAGCGTTTTTCCCCGCTGTGGGCGACCACCGCCGTATTGGCGAATTTCAAATAAATCTTGAAAGTCTGCCGCAAAGGTTAAACGAATCTCCACGCTGGCCGGCTGCGCCTGATGATTGGTGATGAGAATCGTTTCAAAGAGGGCACCCCGCACCACTAGGAATCGTTCAATTGCTAAGGCCTCCGCGGGCAGAGAAGGTTGCTTGGGATTGGTGCACACCACCTTGAGCGCATGGCTACCTGTACAATGAAAACTCAGCAGAATCGGGCGATCGCCCCCCACGCGCAATTCCGCCTGACTGAGGAAGCGGGTATCCTGACAAAATAAACCTGTAATAGCCGTTTGCTGCTCGTCATTACAGATATTGCCCAATTCATCACAAATGAGCAGCACATCGTTGTCCTTGAGCACCGGAACCGTTTTCGGGTGAGTTCGAATTTTAGTAGCCGGCGGGGGCGGGGCGACAATGGGGATATAATCGCGCCCATACAGGGAAACAACATCGCTCTCCATGGGTGCGGCAGCAGTCTATGTTCAATAGGAACAATTTTGGGTCATTTGTTAGATCATCTCGCAGGACAGCCATAATTGCAATAAGTAAATATGCACAATTGTAATGAGTCAATATGCGGTTGAACCCTGCCTCTGGTTGGAAGATCAACCCCCGATGGCCTTAAGGTGGCGCTTTGCGCCATTGCAAATAGGTGGCCACGCTCGTGTAAATGAGGCTGTGGAGGATCAGCAGTCCCCAATTCAGCAGCAGGTTGCCCCAAGTGGGGGCATAGACAGGTGTTGGATCAAAAGGCTGAGGAGGGGGTTCAAAAAGGCCAAAATCGAGGGGCGGCGGTACCATGCCATTCACGTCAATCAAGGCACCATAGGCACCCATTGTCCAACGGCCAATCGTCAGCCAAGAGAGGACAGTCGCAACGCCCGTGAGCTTAAAGAGGACGCCAGCAAAAATAATTTGCGGTAGGAGCAATGGCGGTAAGATCTTGCTGGCTTGATCACTGTTATTCACGGCAGCAGAGATTAGTAATCCTAAACAGAGACTGGCCACTAGGGTCAGGAAGGTGGTGATGCCAAACCCCACCGGCCAAGGGAGGAAGGTACCCTGCGGCAGACCAAAGGCCAACAGTGCCACAAGGGTAATGAGCAGTGTTTGTACCAAAGCCATCCCCTTACCAAGGGTGAGTTTGGCTGCCATGTAAGCCCAGAGACTGAGATTGGCAAGACGTTCGCGGCGGTAGATGGCTACCTCTGTAATCAAGGCTTGCGCCCAGCCGGAGAGTCCCACCCAAAGACAGGCACAGGTAAAGACAAAGAGAATGCGCAGGGTTTGAGCCGCTTGCAGCAGGCCGGGGGGATCTTGGGGGACAAAGGGGGAGCGATCAATAGCAAAGCGGGTGAGCAGCAGGGCAATGGGGACGCTGATCAGATTCAAGACAAGGCTGAGGCGATCGCGCCACAGGAGTTGCCACTGGCGTTGACACAACACCCGCCATTGATAGAGGTGAGGGGGTGCTGGCTGTTGGGGAGAGGATTCGGCACTGGCACGGTTTTCGCCCCCCAAAACACTGGTGCTCTCATAGTGCTGCCCCATGCTGAGGTGGCTGGCAAGGTAGCGTTGATAGTCTGTGGATTGGCGAAATTTTTGACTCCATTCGGCACTATTTTCGGGAGTCAAGAGGGCATAAATTTCAGCCACGGAATTCAGGGGGCGATCAGGGCTAAAGAATTCACAAGCGCGATCGCTAGGGCCAAAATAGCAAAGACGCCCACCCGAGCCTAGAACCAGCAGGCGATCGCACAAATGCACATGACTCGTAGCATGGGTCACCAAGACAATCGTGCGTTCTTCATCTGCCAATTGCCGCAGCAACTGCATCAACAAAAAGTCTAGCCCCGGATCCAGACCCGAGGTGGGTTCGTCAAGGAAAAAGAGCTTGGGGTTGGCCAATAGCTCAACGGCAATACTCACCCGCTTGCGCTGACCGCCACTGAGACTCGCCACCAGTTGATCTTCAGTTCCCGTTAACTGCACCTGTTCAAGAACTCGCTGAATGGCGGCTTTGCGGTTTTGGGCATCGGTATCCGCTGGTAAGCGCAGTTGCGCCGCATAGCTGAGGACTTCGCCCACGGTTAGGCGAGAATGCAAAATATCCTCTTGGGGAACATAGCCAATCTGGTGGCGGTAGGCAGCGATATTACGATGCAGATTGAGACCATTGAGCAGTACTTGGCCTTTTTGGACAGGGGCAAGCCCCATTAACACCTTGAGCAGTGTGGATTTACCAGTGCCGCTGCCTCCAACGATCCCCACAAGTTGCGTCGGCTCCGCCACAAAGCAGACATCCGCTAAGAGGGGGCGATCGCCGGCAGCCGTTTTCACCCATCGTTCCAATCCCCAAGCATCAATGCGAATGTGGCTGCCCTGATCCGTAATCTCCAAGGTCTCGTGGCGGTAGAGCAGGACAAAGGGGCCAATGCGAATTTGATCGCCATTGCGCAGCGTGTAGGGTCCCCTCAGCAATTGATCATTGACATAGGTGCCATTGGTACTGCCCAAATCTCGCAAAATATAGAGACCCGCACCCGTGCGATCAATACTGGCATGGCGTAGGGAGACCGTGGGGGCAGCCAATTGCCAATGCTGATAGCTGTTGCTGGTTTCGCGCCCTAAAGTCAGCGGCCATTCCTTGAGGGCTTTGAGGACAAGGCGGCGCTGCTGGGGCAAAGGAGGTGGACTCGCCGCTCCCAAAGACTGGATCTGCACCAGTAGTTGCACCTTATTTCTGGGGTTTTGGCCAATCTCTAGACGTAGGGTTTCCCCAAGGGCAAAGCCCTCTTCAATGCCGATGCGGCGTTGGTGGTAGAACGTGCCATTGGTGCTGCGGCGTTGATGGCCATCTCCATCCCAAAGGTAGTAGGTTGCCCCCTGTTGCTTAAAAACGGCATGGCGGTTGGAAATCACTGACCAGAGTGGCTCATCGGGCACTACTAAATCTGCCCATTGGTAATCGCGTCCAAGGCGATGCTCCGGTTGGGTCAGGGAATAGGTCAACATTTTCCCCTGACTTTCGAGGGTGAGAGTGACGGTGGGGAGATCAACAACCGTTTTTTGGGGGGGCGATCGCATCACTATCTGCCTGTTCAAGGTGTTCAAAACTCTAACTAATATCTTGCCTAGTTTGGCAGACACCCTGTCCTCGTGACACACAAACCCCTCAGAATGGAGAAGATCGAGTGGCATTTTGCGATTTCTAAGGGTTGACCTTCGTGGGGGTAGAAGATTGAGAGGGTTCGGTATGCGCTGCGGAATTCAGCCGTTGTGTTCGATAGGCTTGCCAACCTAGACCTGCCCCAAATAGAGCGATCGCCCCAACAGCCGCCCCCAACCAAATCCACGGTGGAGAGTCTGTTTCCGGTTTTGTGTCTGAAGTAGCGGTTGAGGTATCCCCCCACAGAGATTGGGCATAGAGTTGCATCGTACCTTGGGTAACAATACGATCGCCCCCATAAAGACCGCTAATCACTTCTACCTGATCGCCAACTCGCTGGCCAAGGGTCACTTCGACAGCTTCAAAGGCAGTACCATTCTGCACAAACACAAGGGGGGGCTGATCGACTGGCTCCACGATCGCGGACTGGGGAATCATCACGGTATTGCGGGTTTGGCGATCGTCAAAAATTTGGACAGTCGCAAAGCTACTAGGTTTGAGTTCTTGGCTGGAATTAGCCAAGCTGGCGCGTACCGCAACTCGCTGCGTGGCGGGATCAACGACACTATCAATGAGTTCAATACGACTGCGGAAAACACGATTGGGAAGTCCTGCAACAGTGATATTTAGAGCTTGACCCACAGCCACCTGTGCTCGCTGTGCTTCTGTAGGGTAAGCAACCGTTGAGAATAGCGCTCATGGTGAGGCCATACCAGAGGGCAAGACGACTGCGGCTGTGGCGGAAGAGCTTATGATCAACCATGATCGACAACAAAGCGATAGCCTAACCCATGGACGGTTTCAATGCAGTGCTCTTGACCAAGGAGGGCGAGTTTGCGGCGCAGCAGGCGAATTTGTGCTGCCACTACATTACTACTGGGTTCACTGCCTACTTCCCAAAGCTGCATCATCAGTTGGTCGCTACTGAGAATCCGCTGGGGGCGTTTCATGAGGTATTCCAAGGTCTGGAATTCCTTAGCGGTTAACTGCACCTCAGTACCCGCCCTATTTCTCAGGGTGAAGGTACCATAGTCTAACGTTAATGCCCCTTGACACAATTGCTGGGGTTGGAATTGGGGCGATCGCCGCAGTAAAGCCCGCAGCCGCGCCAGCAACTCAGCCATTGCAAAGGGCTTAATCAAATAGCCATCTGCCCCCGCATCTAATCCCTGAACGCGATCGCTGAGGCCATCCCGTGCCGTCAGCAACAAAATGGGCACCGTGTAGTGGTGGATACGCAGTCGCTGACAAACCTCCAACCCCGACAGCCGAGGAACCATCCAATCCAAAATCGCAACACCGTAGTCCACCTGCAACTGCTCAACGTAGGCTCAAACCAGTTCCCCCTCCTGCGCCCAGTCCACCACATAGCCTTCCCGTTGCAACACGCGCTGAATGGCGGCTCCTAAATCCGGTTCATCTTCAAGCAGCAACACCTTCATCCGTGCAATCCCCTAATTCACCGTCACCCAAAAGGGAGCAGTAACAATTTGCTCACCCCGCTGGAACTGTCCCCAGAGCTTGTAACGTCCGGGCACAGGAAACTGGGTCATAAAACGGATCACCTCCTTAGGTTGATGATCCACGGCATGGGCATGGAGATAATCAGCAGGTTCGAGGGGAGTCGTGTCTCGCAAAATCACCAGATGCCCTGCTTCGCCAAGGTAGGGGCGCAGATCCCTAAGGGGTTGCTGGGTGGCAGCATCCCGTAGGCGAAAGGCCACTTCCACCGCTGATCCAGCCTTGAGGGGTTGAGGGAGTTTTAGTTCGACTGCCGTTGTGCCAATCACTTGGGTGGTTTGAGCGGTTGGCGTACTCGATGCGGGCGGCGTTCCTTCAGCCGCGATCGGGATCATCGCCACCGTTTCGTCAGCGCCAGCGGGTTTATAATCGGCAATGAGGGTGTAGCCTCCCCCTTGGGGCAATGGGGTTGTGACTTGAAACTGACCTTCACCCAGATAGCGGGGATGCAGGTGCTGAAACACTTGAAAATCATCACTGACGATGATCAGGTGCATTAGCGCCTCTTGAAAACGCTCAAACTGCGTCACTGCTTTACCAGTGTGGGTGCGAATCGCCAACGTAAAGGTGGTTGGTTGTTGAGGCGTAGGTGCGGGCGCATTCAGCAGTTCCATATGGGTCGTAGCAGAGCCGTCTGCGTGCTCATGGTTGGGACTGTGGTGCAGGTGATGGTGGTCATGAAGCATAGGCATTTGCCGTTGCTGGGCAATCCCAAGGGTGGCGATCGCCCCACTCAAGAGCATGGCCAGTCCCAAGAGGGTGGGTTGGATAAAGCGTGGTAGCATCATTCTTGTCTTCCTCCCTGATTGAGTTCATAACGAAAGCGAAAACGACTGTTAATGGGTTGACCATTGATGGTGCTAAGGAGAACAATACGATAGTCTCCTGCCACGGGATTGGCTAGCCGTGCGATGTAGTGTTTGTCCTCAGGGGTATAGGTCATCGGTAGAGTGACCCGATCGCCCGTTGGCGTTTCAATATCAGCAGTAACGGTAGCAGTACCCACGGGAATATGGTCTTCTCCCTCTTGGATATAGAAGTCAATATAAGGATAATTGCTCGCTGTCCATTAACACTGCCATCTCCCCGCGCTAAGGCAGGCCCTTTCGTGACTGTTGCCACATTCTGCACGCGAATTGGTTGGCCATTGCGGTGCGCCACCAACGCCACCGCTAAATCAGCGACTGATGTTGCCCGACCAATGCCCCGCACAATTAACCCCTGATCGGGAGTGACAATGACCCCACCCGCTGCATTTTCATTGGCGCCACTCACCCCCGCCACCACGTCCTGCAAGGAGACCTGTTGTGCGGCGAGGCGATCGGGATGAACCAGCACCTGATACTGGGGCACATCTCCACCATAGGCAATCACTTGGGACACCCCCGGCACTGCCAAGAGGCGATTCACCACCTTTTGATCCACAAGCTGTCGCAGTTCCATGAGGGAGGTGGCATCTGGGGCAGTGGGCACCTTGGGGGCAAGGGCATACATCAAAATCGTGGCAATGGGGGAGGTAATCGGTGAAATTTGGGGTGAGGCATTAGGTGGTAGGCGATCGCGCACCTCCTGCAACCGCTCGGTAATCAGTTGCCGTGCTTGATAGATATTCGTTTGCCAACTAAAAACTACCTTGACAACAGATAAGCCAAGAGACGATGCAGAGCGCACAGTTTCAACCCCTGCCGTACCATTGACGACACTTTCAATGGGCAGCGTAATCAGCGATTCCACTTCCTCTGGTGCTAGGCCCGGTGCCTCCGTTTGAATTTCCACTGGGGGGGGCGCAAACTCTGGCAGTACATCAAGGGGCATTTGCCGCAGTTGAAAAATACCGAAAATCGTCAGGGCGATCGCCCCGAGCACCACCAACCAACGTTGGACAATTGACCACCCAAGAATTCGATTCAGCATTACCACAGTGTGTTACTAAGGCTGATTTTGGCAAAGGCACATGAAATAAAGATGAAAAGCTAGGAGTTGCCGGACGATTTGTGCTTTATTCGTTGGCAAAACCGAGTTGCAGTTTCAATCAGGACAGGAACAAACTCGTGGGCAGCTTGCAAACTCGTGGCTAAAATGGCTGCATCTCGAATGTAGTCGTGAACCATTTGATTGCGCAGTTGCCGCATAGTAAACCAAGCGTCTGCATCAGGCACAAGGCCGAGTCGCTCAGCACGGTCAAGGTTTTCCAAAAAAGTTGCCACTGGTTCGCCAAAGGCACTCAGATAGGCGGGCAACAGCTTGCTCCCTAGGGTATCTTGAAGGCGACCAAAGCGTGCCACAAAAGCATCCACCCGCTCCGCTAGGTCAATATCCTCCTCCAATTGTGCTGCCCGCCGTGCCGTAAATGGCTCCTGAAAGAGGCGTTGATCCGTCACCTGTAGGTGTGCCACTTCTCGCTCCACCAGTTGGCAGAGGTGATGTAGGCGTTCCTGAAGTTGAGGACTCAACATTGAAGGCGAACTCCCGTTTGTTGGGCCCAATCGTGAATCGGCTGCCGCTGGAGATTGGGTGCCCAGAGGAGAATATCCACTTTACGACCTGCCATGGCGCGGCTGATTTTGGCACTGAGTCGAGCACTGACAAGGGCAGGATTCTCAACGGGGTGAGACAGCCGGATCAATAAATCCACATCGCCGCCCTTCAGGCGATCGTCCACCCGCGAACCAAACAACCACACCTCAGCCTCGCTACCCACCAGCGCCGCCACTATCTGGCAAATTTGCTGCACTTGCTGATCCGTTAATCGCAACCTGATTCTCTCCTAAGCCCACAAGACCAGTCCCATTTCATAGGGATGACTCAGATAGACGTGGCGCGGTAGCAGTTGGAGGGCAATGCCTTGGTGGCCACTCGTGTCGTAGCTCATCTCGGCGGTGTACAGGCTATAGCCTTCAGGGGTAGTACCCACAAACGTCATCAGGGTAGGACAAGCCTCCTCTAGGGTACCGGCGTCATTCACCCGCCCTTGGAACAAAATCACCTGTACGTCATTGGGGGAGAGCGCACCGAGGGCAATCACAGCTTTGACTTCAACTATTTCATTGACTTCGAGGTTGTGCTCAGCCGAGGTTTCAACACTGATGATCTGAATTGAGTACCAGTGTTCAAAGATATGGGCTTTCCAGCGTGCCAGTTCCTTGGCTGCAGCATAGTTATTTTCCTTGAGCGTAAAGTAGCGATCGCTGGCGGGGAAATAGCCCCGATGGGCATACTCGCGCACCATTCGCGCGGTGTTAAACTGAGGCGTATTGAGAGCAAGGGCTGCCTTCATTTTTTGCACCCAGCCGCGCGGCACCCCATTTTCATCGCGATCGTAAAACAGGGGAATGACATCCCGCTCCAACCGTTCATAGAGCGCATTGGCTTCCACCAGATCTTGATAGTGGCGATCGTCATAGGTTTCGCCGTGGCCAATCGCCCAACCCGTTTTCACATAGTCCGCCTCGTCCCACCAACCGTCCAAGGTACTCAGATTGGGTAAGCCATTCATGGCCGCCTTCATGCCGCTGGTGCCGGAGGCCTCCTGAGGCCGCAAAGGGGTATTCAGCCAGACATCACACCCCGCCACCATCATTTTTGCCACGTGCATATCGTAATCCGGGATAAAGGCAATGTGGTTGGCCATGCCCTCTTGGCGCGTAAAGTGAATAATTTCCTGAATCAGTTCTTTGCCGGGGTTATCCTTGGGGTGCGCCTTGCCCGCAATCACAAACTGGACAATCGGCCGCCGCTGCTTCGCCCCCGTTTTCACCGGTACTGATCCCAATAAAATTCGCCGCAGCCGTTCCACATCCCGCAAAAAGAGAGTGGCGCGTTTATAGGTAGCAAAGCGACGGGCAAAGCCAATGGTCAAGGCGGTCGGATCCAGCACTTCTGCCGCTTGCGTCAATTCAGCACTAGAGGCGCCCTGCTCTTCAAGCATCCGTTGTAGGCGCGATCGCACAAACATCACCAACTGATAGCGGCAAATCTCATGGATACGCCACAACTCCTCATCGGGAATACTGCTGACCCGCGACCAGAGGGGATCCGCCAAGGGCGCATCAGACCACTGCGGCCCAAGGTAAATATCCAGCAGGTATTGCAATGGTTCAGAAACCCGACTGCGAGCATGGACGCCATTGGTAATCGAGGTAATCGGCACCTCCGTCGGCGGCAGATTGGGCCACAAGCCTTGGAACATTTGGCGGGAGACTTCACCGTGGAGCGCGCTCACCCCATTGACAAAACTGGCGGTATGAATGGCTAGGTTCGCCATACTAAAGGGTTCTTGAAAAGCCCCTGGATTCACACGGCCAAGGGAGAGAAACTCCTGCTGCGAAAGGTTAAAGGCCTCCGCATAGTGGCCGACATAGTACGTCACCTTATCGGCAGGAAACAGATCAATCCCCGCAGGCACGGGGGTATGGGTGGTAAAGAGTTGGCTGGCCTTGACCACCTGCAAGGCTTCATCGTAGGTAAGCTGCTCTTCGGTGATCAGTTGACGAATCCGCTCTAGGGACAAAAAGGCCGAGTGCCCCTCATTCATGTGATAGACCGTTGGCCGCAACCCCAAGCTGTGGAGCAGGCGTACTCCCCCAATGCCTAGGAGCATCTCCTGATGGATGCGCAGATCCATATCGCCGCCATAGAGGTAATCGGTGATCTGCTGATCGTAGGCGCTGTTTTCTGGCAGGTTTGTGTCTAAAAGATAAAGGGGAACCCGACCCACCTGAACTTGCCAGATCCGTGCTTGCACGTCCCGATTGGGGTAATCAACCCGGATGCGGAGTTCTTGGCCTTGGGGAGTCGTGACGAGTTTCAGGGGCAGGGTATAAAAATCATTGCTGGGATAGCGTTCCTGCTGCCAGCCATCGGCACTGAGGTACTGCGAAAAGTAGCCCTTTTGATAGAGCAGCCCCACCCCCACCAAAGGGAGTCCCAAGTCACTAGCAGATTTGAGGTGATCCCCTGCCAACACCCCCAACCCCCCAGAATAGATCGGCAGGCACTCTGTCAAGCCAAATTCAAGGGAAAAATAGGCAATACACTCGCCGGGAGGCGCGTCCGTGCGCGTTTGCTGGTACCACGTCTGCACAGGCTGGGCATATTCTTGAAATTGGCTGATCACCCGCTCCATCTGTGCCAAAAAGCCGTTGTCGGCCGCCGCATCCAAGAGGCGATCTTGGCGAATACGTCCCAACAGGGCGACGGGATTGTGGTTGGTTTGCTCCCACAGTTCTGGGTCGAGACGGCGAAAGAGGGCGATCGCCTCCGTGTTCCACGTCCAGTAGAGGTTGTAGGCCAGTTCCCGCAGGGGTTCCAAACGTTGCGGCAGGTGAGGACGAACGTTAAACGTGCGGATGGGCTTCATAGGAGCTGCCAGTGTCGTCGTTTCTATCTTAATTTCCTATGCGCTTTGAGTATGATTTGCTGATTGTGGCGGCGAGTCCTTTGGCATTGGACATTGCCTATCGGTGTGCGGCCTTGGGGCGGATTGGCCTAGTGATCCCAGCCGCTGATGCGCAGTGGCAATGGCAGTGGCAACGCTGGTGGCTGTCGCAGTTTCCCCCTCAAAGATTGGATACTCAGCAGTGGCAGCACTTTCAAGCCCACCTCAGCCACGGACAGCGCCGCTATGCCCCTAGGGTCTTGGAATTGGTGGGGATCGATGTGATCACAGGGGCGGGGGAATTTGTCTGGCAGCCCCGCTGTCATTTTCAGGTGGGGGGCGATCGCCTCTATGCGCGAGGCTATTTCCTCCTTGATGCGCCTGCGGCAATGGATGCTCAGGATATGGACGCCCTCAGCAGGATTGAGCTGGCCTGTTGGCACCACTGGTCTGGCAAAGCCTCGCATCCCGATGCACAAGGTCTGCCGCTTGTGGCCACAGAAGATGCGTGGTTCAACGATCGCCTGCATGCTGCCCTGAGTGGCCTCGGTCTAGGGGTTCCCCCACTGGGAAGGCGCAAAGCCCCCGATCCAACTCCTTTGAACCTGCACCGCCTCCAGCGAGATGCTCAAGGGTGGCTGCGGATCAATTCCCAGGGGCGCACCAGTCATCCCCAAGTCTATGCTTGTGGCGGTTGGCAGCGGGGGTACCATTTGCCCTCCCTGACCTACTTTGAGGCCTTTGCGATCGCCCGCCAGATTTTGCAGCGGAAACCCATGCCCCTCGACTACCGTTGCCAGCCTTGGTGGATTGCCCTACCTGTTCCCATTGCCCGCGTCGGTTGGAATGCGCGGCAAGCCCAGCAACGCCTCAGGGAACCCGTTCAACTGTGGGAGATTCAGCAGTTTAGTCCTGAGGGTCAGAGCTTGGGTCAAGTGGTGATCAATCGCCAAGGGCAGCTTCTAGGTGTAACCCTGATGGGACGCGCAGCGATCGCCAGCAGTCGCATTTTCGGGCGGTGTTTAGATCAAAATGCCGTTGCTGCCATTACCTATGCCGGTTGGGAATTCGATTGCCAGCGCCAGCGATCGCCCAAGGCGCAACCTTCACCCAATTGCGGTAAAGGATTGGCTTCCCCAGACCCCTGATGCTGCCAGAGGATCGTAAAGGCGCCCGCTCCTTCCCCTTGGTGGGGCCACAGCCGATAGCAGGGAAAGGCTGCTAGATGGGATTGATAGGCCGCTAGTGCCGCCACAGGTTGAGGAACCCACTGCGGAAACCTTGCCATCAGCCAAGCCGCCACATCCTCATTTTCATCCTGACTAAAGGTGCAGGTGCTATAGAGCAACCATCCCCCCGGGCGCACCAAGGCTGTTGCAGTTGCGAGAATGCGTTTTTGCCGCCGTTGGTTGTGGCGAATCGTCAATGGATGGAAACACCCTTCAGCTTTTTGCCCCTTGGCCAGCAGCGATTGCCCAGAGCAGGGAGCATCCACAATCACCACATCAGCAGCGCCTTGGAACTCAGCAGCCAGCACTTCACTATCCCAAGCGGTGACGCCCACTGGATGCACTCGACAGCGTTTGAGATTGCTAATCAGCATCCCCACCCGTTTGCCAATGGTTTCATTACAGATGAGGTAGCGGGGTTGCAGCGATCGCCACGCAAAGAGGCTCTTGCCGCCGGGCGCCGCACACACATCAATCACCAATGACGGCTCTTGGGGCAGCGTCAGCAGCGGAACCGCCGCAAACACCGATGAGCTATCCAAGCAATAATAAGCCCCGGCCTCATGGAGAGGGTGTTGACCGGTACGGCTGCCGGGGGCAAAGCGACTCACCCAAGGGGGCTGCCAAGAAAGTGGCGGCAATGGCTCAAAGGGTAAGGGAGACGCTGGCTCGCGACACCACAGCACCGTGGCAGGGTAGGGCGGGGGAGTGGTGAGAGCCTCTAAAAAACGCTCCCGATCGCTGGCAGCCTCAAAAAGGCGGTTGGCACAGGCCACAGCCAATCGGGAGAGCTTCACCACAGGCTTAGCGGTGGACGGCGATGGCACCTTTGACTGCTTCGGCGAGGGCACGCACACTGGCCACCATGGCCACTTCACTATTGAGTTGGTTGACGGCAGAGCCGACCCCGACACCCGCAGCCCCAGCAGCGATCGCCAAGGGAATCGTCACTGTCGAAAGCCCCGAAGCACACAGCACCGGCACCGCAACGGCGCGGGAAATTTCGTAGGCTGCCGCCAAGGTGGGCGCTGCCTTTTCGATCAGCCCCAACGTGCCACTGTGGTGGGGTTGGCTACTCGTCCCCCCTTCGGTTTGAATCACATCGGCGCCGGCGGCCACCAAGGCCTCAGCGAGGGCAACCTGTTGATCCAAGGGCAGCGTGTGGGGCACTGTGACCGACAGCATGATTTGGGGCAACAACTCGCGCGTTTGGCGCGTCAATACCAGCACTTCCTCAGCGCTAAACACCCGCCCTTGGGCATAGAAGCTATCGTAGTTGCCGATTTCCACCAGATCGGCACCAGCAGCAACGGCATTCAGCAGCAGTAATGGCTCCACCGCAGACACACAGACCGGCAGTGTCGTCAGTTCCTTGGCAAGGCGCACCAGCTCAGGATCGGCAGCAATATCCACAAAAGTGGCACCCCCTTGATCGGCAGCAGTCACCACCGCCCGCACGCGATCGCGATCAAAATTGTTGAGGCCACTAATAATCTTGAGAACAGAACGCTGCTCAAAGGCAGCGGCTAAACGCGGATGCAGCATAGACTTGAAACTTTCCGTAGTTGTGCATTTTTTTATCCTACAGCCCTTTTCACAACGACTGTAACGGATATTTAATAGGCTCAAAGAGTCTCTAGCTGTTGTCCAGCCTATGACCGTTCCCGTTACAGTGCTCACTGGCTACTTGGGTGCCGGTAAAACCACACTCCTCAATCGCATTCTCACCCACGAACACGGCAAGAAGGTCGCTGTGATTGTCAACGAGTTTGGCGAAGTGGGCATTGATCATCAACTGGTGGTCAATACCGATGAAGAAATTTTCGAGATGAATAATGGCTGCATTTGCTGTACGGTGCGCGGCGACTTGATCCGTATCATTGGCAACCTGATGAAGCGGCGGCACAAGTTTGATCACCTTGTTATTGAAACCACGGGGCTTGCCGATCCCGCACCCGTCATTCAAACCTTCTTCATGGATGAGGACATCCGCAGCCAAACTCACCTAGATGCCGTGATTACCGTGGTGGATGCCAAGCACATTCACTACCACTGGCAAGCGGACGAAGCCCAAGAGCAAATTGCCTTTGCCGATGTGATTTTGCTCAATAAGATGGATTTGGTGAGCGAAGCAGACCTCGCCCAGTTGCGCGATCGCATTCATGCCATGAACCCCTTGGCCAAAGTGTATTGCACCCAGCAGGCCGCCATCCCCATGGAGCACATCCTCGATGTGGGGGGCTTTGACCTTGAGCGGGCCCTCGAACTCGACCCAGACTTTCTTGGCGAAGATCACCATGAACACGATGAATCTGTGGGTTCTGTGGCCATTGTTGCTGAGGGCAAATTGGATGGTGCTAAGCTGCAAACGTGGCTGAGCCAGTTGCTGCAAACCCAAGGCCCCGATATTTTCCGCATGAAGGGGATTTTGCACCTCGCGGAGCAGCCCCAGCCCTTTGTTTTTCAGGGGGTGCATATGCTCTTTGATGGTCGTCCCCTCGATCGCCCCCTTGGCCATCAGCGCAATGAACTCATCTTTATTGGCCGTAACCTTGATGAGCACCAGCTCCGCCAAGCCTTTAGGGCGTGTCTGATTTAGAAACTAAACGTGGTGCGGATCAACCCTTGGAAAATGGGGCTATTGGTAGCGCTATTGTTGGCATTGGTGATTGCCATAAACACAGGCGTAATTGAGATATTGTCGCTGAGGGGATAGCGGAAAAAGAGTTCATAGTTGGTTTGGGTAGCATCATTGATCCCGGGTTGTGATGCCAACGAGTTAATAAAGGGCTGACCCACCGCCGCTGCTAGCAATGATCCTTCCGCCAACAAGTCCCGATAGGCCAAACCCGCCATCCATGTTTGCGCAGTGGTCTTCACTTGGCCACCAGCGGGAATGACAAAGACCCCCGGATCCACAGCAAACGGCCCCAAGCCATCAATCTTTGCTCCATCGCCATAGAGTTTCATATCGGAGTAAGCATAGCGGCCAAAGAGGCCAAACTTACCGAGGGTGAGTTCCACATTGACACCGCCGGCATTCTGGGAAATATTCAGGGTTGAGGAGTTGGTATATTGCAGGCGCACCGCAAAGTTGTTCCGTTCATTGGCACCAAAGGCACGGGCAAACTCCAGTTCCACGGTTCCCTGATAGGGATCGCCAAAAAGACCTCCTCCCGTAGGGATACCCGTCGGTGCTCCCGCTGCAGCGGCCACATAAACACCGCGCAGTGTGAAGAATCCGCCTCCCGGATTCCATTCAATACTGACACCCGCCCCACCGGGATCATTGACGGCGTAGGGCACAATCAGCGGGTTGTTGATAAAGAAATTGGAACTAAAATCCGTGAAAGAATCGTTGGCATAGCTATTGGTATCCACAATATCACTGGGATAAAATTGCGGCCCAACACCAATCGTTAAATCCTCTGTGGGCTTGAAGCTGTAGAACAGTCGAGATAATTCCACATTTGCGCCAACGCCACTGTAATCGGCAGCGCCACCGGCAATCAAGCCGTCAGTACCAATCCCCGTTGCCCCAAACGTATCTAACCCGTTGTTACCCACTTCGAGGGTCGTGGTCAGTAAATCCGTACCGCGAAAACTGGTATTGAGGTTAATCTCCACCTTGCTAATCACCGTCGGATTGTAGCTGCCCCCAGTGAACGTATTCCCAGAGATGGGGTCAACGACTTGGCGAGTATTGCCACCGGCTTGAAAGGCCATCACGGCATCCACAGAGAGCTTGGTGGTTGTTGAAAATTGCGTGGCCTCCAGAGTAGCAGTACGGGCTTCGAGGTTGTCCACCCGTCCGCGTAGGGTGGCCAGTTCGGCGGCAAACTCCTCCCTAAGCCGTTGCAAGGTGGCTAAATCTTCCTTGGTGGCAAAGCGATCGCTAATCACATCCAAGCAGGCATTCAAAGCAGCCGCCATTTCAAACCGCGTCAGGGCACGGTTGCCCCGAAAGGTGCCATCGGGATAGCCAGCAATACAGCCGTACTTTTCCACAAGGGACGCAAGGGCTTGATAGGCCCAATCGGTGGGGCGCACGTCAGACAGTTGGGAGACAGAGGTCACCTGTCCGATGCTGGCGGGAGCGGGCATCCTAGGTTCAGCAACAGCGGCTGGACTGAGTAGTGCAAGGTGAATGGCAGCCACCATAACCGTTGTTAGGGATTTTTCCATCACTGACCTCCTTACCTCACACCAAGACACGGCCTCGGGAATTCACCAAGGCTAAATGAGAATGGTAACGATTATTATTCTATTTTTTCGGTCTGTCAACCGAAGCCACGCTCAAGTTAGCATTGGGGTTATCGCTTTGCCTATCTCCCCCCGCCGCATTATGGGTGCCCTTCCCCAGCAACGTTGGCTCTTGCCACCCATTGATCTCGAGTCTTGTGACGCCTTGAGGCAGGCCTTGGGTTGCCCCGCATCACTAGCGGAAATTTATCTGCGGCGGGGTCTGACGACTCCAGAAGCGGTACAGGCCTTTCTCGAGCCGGAAACTCTAGCGCTACCGCCACCGCAAACGGTCTTTCCCGACCTTGATCTGGCAGTGGAACTCCTGCAGCAGGCGATCGCCCGCGGTGACAAAATGACCATTTGTGGCGATTACGATGCTGATGGCATGACCAGCACTGCCCTTCTATTACGTGCGCTGCGCCATTTGGGAGCCGACATTGACTATGAAATTCCCTCCCGCATGCAGGAAGGCTACGGCATTAATGAGCGGATTGTTCAAGACTGCTACGAGCGCGGTGTGAAACTGATTCTCACCGTGGACAACGGCATTGCTGCCCACCAGCCCATTCTCAAGGCACGGGAACTGGGGCTGACGGTGATTGTGACGGATCACCACGATGTGCCGGAGCAACTGCCCCCTGCCCATGCCATTCTCAATCCGAAACTGGTGCCGCCAACATCCCCTTACCATACCCTCGCTGGGGTGGGGATGGCCTATATCCTTGCTCTGTCCCTAGCACAGCGACTGGGCAACTGGCGCGAACTGGTGCGGCCTTTGCGGGAACTGTGTACCCTAGGCACGATCGCGGATTTGGCGCCCTTGATGGGGGTGAATCGCCGCTGGGTCAAGCAGGGGTTACAAACAATTCCCACCTCTTCTCTTGTGGGGGTGCAAGCGCTGATGCAGATGGCGGGTTGTTTGCCAGCCCAGAATACCGCCCTCAAGCCCACAGCGGTAGGGTTTCGGCTGGGACCACGCATCAATGCCATTGGCCGCATTGGTGATCCCCAAGTGGTGATTGACCTGCTGACCACCGAGGATCCGCAGCGTGCTCAGGAACTGGCAGCTCTGTGTGAGGAAACCAACCGTCGCCGTCAGGAACTCTGTGCTGAGATTGAGAGACAGGCGATCGCCCACCTTGAAGAGACGGGCTTTGATCCCCAACAGGAGTGGGTCTTAGTGATCGTCCAGCCCGACTGGCACCATGGGGTCATTGGCATTGTTGCCTCGCGGCTCGTGGAGCGCTACGGCGTACCGGTGTTTATTGGCACCTATGAAGATGAGACAACCATTCGCGGCTCAATTCGCAGTATTCCCGAATTCCATGTCTTTGAGGCCCTTGAAGCGACCAAGGATCTGCTCTTGAAATATGGCGGTCATAGGGCAGCCGGGGGGTTTAGCCTACGGGCAGAGCATTTAGCGACTTGGCGCGATCGCCTGCGAGCCTTTGCCCAAACCTGTCTCAAACCAGAGGATCTGCGTCCCCTTGTTACCCTTGATGCCGAAGTCTCCTTTGAGCAGCTGACGTGGGACTTTTACGCCCAAGTGGAGCAACTGCAACCCTTTGGCAGTGAGAATCCGCAGCCAATTTTCTGTAGTCGCGGGGTCAAGATTCTCGAACAAGCACCCATGGGTCAGCAGCGGGAACATCTGCAACTCACCCTAGAGCAGAATGGGCGGCAGATGACCGCTAAGGCTTGGCGGTGGGGACAATTTTTTCCGTTGCCCACCACGGTCGATATTGCCTATCACCTCACAGCCCACACTTGGAATGGCGAAACCCAGTTGGAACTCGAACTCAAGGGGGTCAAACTCTCACTGGCGTGGTACGTCCCTAATCCTCCCAGTCACCCGCTTCCCCATTGGCAACCCCTACCGCCTTTGACAACGCTCCTGCCACAGTTGCGGGACAATGTCTTGCTCTATGGCTATGGCCGCCCTGAGGTTCCCCCGAACTTAACCACAGCAGCCATTCACTACGATCGCCCCCGCGATCGCTGTCGCACCCTCATTCTCTGGTCACTGCCGCCCTCTGCCACCCACTTGCGTTGGCTCTTGGCCATTGCCCAACCAGAAATGGTCTATGTAGGGTGCCAACGACCGGCGATCGCTCCGCTGACAACCCTCATCCTCTCAATTCAAAATGACCTCAAAGAACAGACTAAGGTGAATCTTTTAGCCTTGAGTCAAACCTATTGGATTGCTCCCTGTACGCTTGTAGCGATCCTGCGCCATTTGGGCTATGGCTGTGAAGGATTTGCTCCCACCCTGAGCATTACCGCAGAACTAACACGATTGCAACGCTGGTATCAGCTGCAAGCTAAGGATTTGGCACGGCTAGCGCAAAGGTGGGAGACTTCCTAATTCTTGGCAAAACAATGGCCTACAAATTGCCGCGCCGCACAGCCAGTAGGAAGATAATTGCCGGCCCTGCAATGCCAATCATGGCAATCATGGTCAGTTGGGCAATCACTTCAAAGTTGATATTGCTAAGAAACTCAATAATGCCATTGAAAATTCCCATAGGTTCTCCCGAGCAATCAGCGGTTATTAGTTCGTGATTTTATTGTAGAGCAGGGGGGAGCACTCGCAGCATTTGCTTAATGGGCGCTTGAGCTTGCTGCGTCTATCCCTAAGCTACACTGTAGGAGCAGAATTCTCGGAACATTGGTCGGTGATGGGCGTGGACAAACTAGCGGCCTTACGGGATCTCATTGGCGAACTCGATCAAGCCTTGATTGCCTACTCTGGCGGCATTGATAGTACGCTTGTGGCCAAAGTTGCTCAGGATGTCTTGGGCGATCGCGCGGTGGCAGTCACGGCGGTGTCCCCCTCGCTCTTTCCAGCGGATCTAGAGGATGCCCGCATTCAGGCGGCGGCCATCGGCATTCGCCATGAACTCATTGAAACCCATGAACTGGACAATCCCAACTACGCCACGAACCCGGTGAATCGCTGTTATTTCTGCAAAAGTGAACTCCACGATCGCCTGCGGGAACTGGCACAGGCGTGGGGCTATGACTACATTCTCGATGGTGTAAATGCTGATGACCTCCAAGACTATCGCCCCGGCATTGCTGCGGCCAAAGAGCGGGGGGTGCGATCGCCCCTTGCCGAGGTGGGGATTACCAAGCTAGAGGTGCGCGAAATTGCCAAATCCTTGGGTCTGCCGTGGTGGAATAAACCTGCTCAACCCTGCCTGAGTTCGCGCTTTCCCTACGGTGAGGAAATTACCCTTGCCAAGCTGCAACGGGTGGGTCATGCCGAATACTACCTGCGCAAGCAGGGCTGGGAACTGTGCCGCGTCCGCAGTCATGGCGATACGGCGCGCATTGAGGTGCCCCAAGCGCAGATTGCCCACTTTGTGACGATGACGGATCTGGAGAAGCTGGTGAACCACTTTCAAGCGCTGGGGTTTACCTATGTCACCTTGGATCTAGAGGGCTTTCGCAGTGGCAAACTCAACGCGGTGATTGGGCGCGATCGCTAACGCGGTTGTAGGGACTGAGACTCTGGAGAATTTCCCGGCCATAGCTGCGCTCCGTGAGCCGCCGATCCAAAATCGCCACCAGCGTTTCATCCTGACGCACAGGGGCAAGGGCACGATCCAGCACCGTCAAGCACTCTGGCAAGAGATACTGGCGAAACCAATCCTGTTTTTGCTGCTTGTGCCATTCAATGCGGGCACTTACCACCGCTTTTTCCGGCGAGGGCAAGGGCAGTGTGGTCAAGACAAACAGCGCCGGGCAAGGCAACTGCGCCCCATGACGCAGCCAAAAGGCTTCCCCCGTCACTAAAATCGTGTTCGTATCAAGGGTTGGCGTCTCCACCTGTACCCGTGAACCGTAGAGGGCAGCCAATTGGGTGGCCAACTGCTCCCGCAGCGGCACATCACTCACAAGGATCACCGCCCGCCGATGGCCAATCGTGCCAATGAGATCGTAGAGACGCCGCAGGACGGCTGGGGCAAATTCCGGGGTGTTGGGGAGAGGTAAGTCTTCGGAGATCGCAAGGGTAATCGCTTCACTGTGGCGATCGCTGGCAAATTTAATCGTCGTTTGGTGCGGAATCCCTAGTTCCTGCTGCACATAGGCTAGAGGGGAGTCTGTATCGGGGCCGCTGCCGATGAGGACAAAAGGCGCTTGCGACCAAAGATCCTCAAAATAGGCGCGGAAACTGAGGGGGTGTCCTTGGAGGCTGAAGTACCCCACCGTGGGGTGGCGCCGTCCCCAAATCACCGTGTCACTGCGGTTGAGGTAGTCCCGCAATTGCGACCATTGGGGAGGCAGCGCCTGCGGCCATTGATGCAGGAGTTCAAGGAGCGGTTGCTGTTCTGTAGAAGTGAGCAGATAGTCGCCGTAGGGATTCTGAGGCCGCTGAAAGAGGTGCTGCACCAACTGGGCATAGACTTGGCGAATGGCACCAACGGCACTGGGAATCGCGAGTTTCAGGTGCTCCCAATCACTGGTGGTAATGGTGCAGGTCATCTGCTGCTGGGCAATTTGGGGCAAGGCTTCAATGCCATCAATGATCGTAACAACGTTGGGATGGGCGGTGGCGTGGCGACACCAGTCCTCGAGGCTCATTACAAGCACCCCCTCAAAGGCTGGCTGCGGGTACGGGCTATGCTGAATCGGTTTCGCAACCGCAAGGAAGGTGAGGAGTTCAGGAATTTCTTGGTGCAGTAGTCGTGTCAGTCGCTCTTGGGGGACGACGAGCAGGGCAGGTTCAGGATACAACAGCAGCGGCAGCAGATAACTCAGGCCATAGCGATGTTGCAACACTGCCCGTTGAGTGACTTGAAGTAAACACCCCCGCTGCAACCGTAGGGCACGGGCAACCAGCCGCGCCAAGGTGAGATGGTGAGGCCACCGGCGATCGCCACTGCTGCGTAAAAATGCCCGTAATTGGCGGTGAACCTCTGCCTCAATCACAATCTGCTCGCTGTGGAACAACAATCCCCTATTGTGGCACGTTAGCCTTGATTCAGTTGTTGTTTGCGTCGCTGTTCGAGGGCAGTACGGGCTTCCTCGCGATCGTCGAAGTGAACTTTTTCAGTGCCCAGAATTTGGTAGTCCTCATGACCTTTGCCAGCAATGATCACCCCATCACCCGGCGCTGCGCTCAGAATGGCTTGCAGAATCGCTTGACGGCGATCGGCCTCAACGATCAGCGGCGTTTGCGGTGGGATACCAGCAAGGATGTCATCAAGAATGCGGCGGGGATCCTCGGTGCGCGGGTTATCGGATGTCACCACCACTTGATCCGCAAGGCGAGCGGCAATGGCTCCCATCTGGGGACGCTTGGTACGATCGCGATCGCCCCCACAACCAAAGACACAGATTAGCTTACCGGGAATAAAGGGACGGGCAGCTTTTAACAAGTTCTCAAGGCTATCGGGGGTATGGGCATAATCCACAAGAACCGTAATCTCTTGGTCTGGGCTAATGCGCACCTGCTCCATCCGCCCCGGTACCCCCGCAAAGTCACGAATCGCCTTCAGCATCGATTCTAGGGGGAGTCCTACCGCTGCCCCCATGGCGATCGCCGCCAGCACATTGGCCACATTAAACTGTCCCACCAACGGCGAGTCTAGGGTGCCGCTACCGATAGGGGTATGAACCGTGCCCGTCACGCCATTGACACGATAGGTGAGATGCTCAGCCCAAAAATCGGCATCTTCGCTGAGGCCATAGGTCCAGTAGCGATCGCGCGGCAACTGTTGAGCCAGTCGCTGGCCAAAGGGATCATCGCCATTGAGAATTGCTCGACCCTTGAGATAGTCAGCAGTAAAGAGCTTGGCCTTAGCGGCAAAATAGTCCTCCAGATCGCGGTGATAATCCAGATGATCTTGGGTCAAGTTGGTAAAAGCCGCCACCTCAAACTGACAGCCCCACACCCGATCCTGCGCCAAGGCATGGGAACTCACCTCCATCACCCCAAACCGACAGCCCGCTGCGACTGCTGCCGCTAATTGTTCCTGAAGGATCACCGCAAAGGGCGTGGTATGACTGGCAATCTCACAGTGTCCCGGCCAGCGACTGTAGAGCGTTCCCAAGAGTGCCGTTGGATAGCCCACACTGTTGAGGAGATGTTCCACCAAGTGGGTGGTGGTTGTTTTGCCGTTGGTACCCGTAACCCCTAGCAGGCTGAGATGCTGGCTGGGGTAATGATAAAAAGCAGCCGCGAGCCGACCACAGGCACGCTCAATATCAGGCACCACAATCACACAGGCATCTCCCTCACGGGGTTTGGCTTGCGGAGACACCACAGCCGCGATCGCCCCCGCTGCCAAGGCACTTGGCCAAAAATTGCCCCCATTCACCCGCGTGCCAGGCATGCCAATAAACAACGAGCCACGCTGACACTCCCAAGAATTCGTACTCAGGGACTTCACCTCTTGATCGAGGGCAGGATGCTCAAAACTCGGCGTAATCTCTGCCGCCGTCAGGAGTTCCCGTAGGTTCATGGCTGTGCATCTCCAGTGATAGGCCGTTTAGGGTATTGTGGCACTACGGCACTTGGCTGTAAAAGATACGGCAATGAACGACCCCACTGTATGAATGAGGAATTCTGCGAGAGGAGATGCAGCCTAGGCACGTACCAGTTTGTGAAGTGTCTTGAGTTGCACTGAAAGCGCATGAACCTTAGCGGATTGGCGTAATTGCTCAACACAGCAGGTGACGGGAGTTACAGGCTGTCCCCCTAGCATCCTGTGACAATTTTTGCCCAAAGCTTGCCTTTTGTTAAAATTCCGATAATCTAGTTCATAAAAATCCGAATAATAACATGTCATTAAGGTGTGGGTGTTGGGTGATGAGTGAGTGGCACAAAACAGACTGGAACATGGATGATCAAGAATGGCAAGCGATCGCCAATTCTCGCCGCCAGATTGAAACCTCTTGGCACAGGACAGTTCACCGCGTTCAGGCTACCTCCAGAACCGCCTCGAAACCCTTAGACGCGATCACCATGCCAGCAGTTTCCCATCCGCGTTCGATTCAACCCATTGGCATTCAACCGTGGCAAGCCGAATTCACCAAAGAACGCTTTGCCTCCCGTTCGCGACTCCCCCTCAAACGGTCACAGGTGGAACTGCCGCAATTTGCTAGCCGTCGTTAGAGCACTCCTGTTTCTCCCAGCTTACGAGGTCTAAATTATGTGTGGCATTGTTGGTTATATTGGCCCACAGCGAGCAGCACAAGTCCTGCTTCAGGGGCTGCAAAAGCTGGAATATCGGGGCTATGATTCCGCTGGGATTGCCACCCTCAATGAGGGTGAACTCCTCTGTGTGCGCGCCAAAGGCAAACTCCACAACTTAGCCGAAAAAGTTGAACAGCTCGACATTGTTGCCCATGTTGGCATTGGCCACACCCGTTGGGCGACCCACGGTAAACCAGAGGAACACAATGCCCACCCCCATCGCGACAGTCGCGATCGCCTAGCCGTGGTGCAAAATGGCATCATTGAAAACTACCGTGAACTGCGGGAGCAACTCCAAGCGCGGGGGCACATTTTCCGCTCCGAAACCGATACAGAAGTCATTCCCCACCTGATTGCCGAAGCGTTGCCTGAGACCCCCACCGCCAATGGCCTCCTAGAAGCGGTGCGTCAAGCTGTGCATCAATTGGAAGGGGCGTTTGCGATCGCCGTTATCTGTGCAGATTATCCCGATGAATTGATCGTGGCCCGGCAGCAAGCTCCTCTTGTGATTGGTTTTGGCCAAGGGGAATTCTTCTGCGCCTCCGATACCCCAGCGATCATTCCCTATACCCGTGCTGTATTGCCGCTGGAAAATGGCGAACTGGCTCGGTTGACGCCCACAGGGGTTGAAGTCTATGACTTTGCGGGGCAGCGCCTGCGCAAAACCCCCCGCACCCTCAACTGGAACCCCGTCATGGTGGAGAAGCAGGGCTTTAAGCACTACATGCTCAAGGAAATCTATGAGCAGCCGGGGGTGGTGCGCACCTGTTTAGAGGACTATTTACGAGCCGATTGGGATGAGAACAGTTCCTTTAGCCCGGTGCAGTTGCACCTAGACCCCAGCCTCCTCGAAAATCTGCAGCACATTCAAATTGTTGCCTGTGGCACCAGTTGGCACGCCAGCCTTGTGGGCAAATATCTCCTCGAACAGGTGGCCCAGATTCCCACCAGTGTGCAATATGCCTCAGAGTTTCGCTACGCGCCGCCGCCCCTGCTACCCCATACCCTGACCATTGGTGTCACCCAGTCTGGGGAAACAGCCGATACCCTTGCCGCTCTAGAGATGGAGCTAAAACGCCGCCAAGGACTCGCGGGCGCTCTCCAACCTCGTTTGCTGGGGATTACCAATCGCCCAGAAAGTAGTCTTGGGCATCTGGTGCCCCACATTATTGATACCCGTGCCGGTATTGAAATTGGCGTAGCCGCCACAAAAACATTCGTTGCCCAGTTGATGGCCTTCTATCTGCTGACCCTAGAATTGGCATGGCAGCGGCAGTCTTGCGATCGCTCCCGCTTGGCGGAACTCGTCACTGGCCTGCGGCAATTGCCTGCCCAGATGGAGCAAATCTTAGAGAGCCAAGAACGCTATATTGAAGCTCTCTCCCATGACTTTTCCGAAACCCAAGACTTTATCTTTTTGGGACGCGGCATCAACTTTCCCATTGCCCTCGAAGGTGCCCTCAAACTCAAGGAAATTAGCTATATCCATGCCGAGGGGTATCCTGCGGGTGAGATGAAACATGGCCCGATCGCCCTCCTCGATGCCAAAGTACCGGTGGTCACGATCGCCATGCCCGGCAGTGTCTTTGAGAAAGTCCTCTCCAATGCCCAAGAAGCCCGTGCCCGCGATGCCCGCCTCATTGGTGTCACCCCCCTCGACGGAGCCGAAGCCCAGCACACCTTCGATAACCTTTTACCTGTACCCGAGGTCGATGAGCTTCTCTCCCCCATCCTGACGGTGATCCCCCTGCAACTGTTGGCGTATCACATTGCTGCCCGCCGTGGCTTAGATGTCGATCAACCCCGCAACCTCGCCAAGTCAGTAACCGTTGAATAACCTTGTATTACACCGACGGCAATGCCAATAACTAATAAAAGATAAAAGACCACATAGAAAAACTTGTGGTTCTGCTCCTAGGGGGTACTTAATTTTTGAGCGATAATAATGACGAAATTAACTAAAAGATTAAGTCAAGTTCAGTAAGTTATCTTCTTCGTGGGTTGAGATCACGCAATCGGATGTGGGATAGGCCGCACACAGCAGCACAAATCCAGCATCCAACTCCTTGGGCTTTAAAAAGGAGTGATCCGACTGATCCACCGTCCCTTTGATGATCCGACCAGCACAGTTGACGCAGGCACCGGCGCGGCAGGAGTAGGGCAAAGCAATACCCTGGGCTTCGGCAGCATCAAGAATATACTCGTCAGCATGAACACGAATGGTTTTATTCAAGCCTCTTGCTTCATTGACCAGTGTGACACTATAAACTTTGCTATGATCCCGCTTTGTCATTTAAGCTCTCCTAAAACTGGCTTTTGAAATGTCTGTCTGTTTGTCCGCTTAACTCATGACTTTAGAGCGATCGCAACCCCACAGGCAGTTGTAGAACGCATTCCATATTGCTTTCATTTTAGCAAAGGCACTCAGGGGAACGACTGTTATACGGAATTGTTTATACTTTGAAACTATTTATCAAAGCAATGCAGGATCTGGGTTGAGCTAGTTGCCGGTTTGAGTGGCAGGTGGTGTACCCTGCGGTTGACTGGGGGAGAAGCCCGATCGCCAGACGGCTCCTGCGATAATGGCAACAACCACAAGGGCGATCGCCCCTAGACCCACGAGGCTGGTTTTTGAGCCTTGGCTCTCTTTTTCATGGACGGTTTCTTTGTTGTTCCCCTGCGGCTCCCTGTCGCTCTCACTGGTCAAGGTCTCTTTTGCGGGTTCGGCTTCAGGGTGTAACTGCGTGACTGCTGCTGCCACCAATTCACGGCTCGGGGTTCGCCGCAGTTCGCCACTTAGCTCCATACCCACAAGGGTTTCCTTGGCACCCCGCAGATCGGATTTAATGCTTTGGAAGGCAATGGATTGCAGATATTGGCTGAACTCGGTATCCGCCATCGAGAGCATGAGATAGGAAGCCTTGGCTTTACGACCAAAGAGAATCACATCGCCGTGCTGCAATTCATGGCTACTGATGCGCTTGCCATTGACAAAAGTGCCGTTGGTACTGGGCTTACCATTGGCATTGCCATCCACCAAACGATAGCGATAGCTGGTGGTACCGGGGACAGGTACCCGCAGGAGAATGGCATGCTGGCGAGAAACCGTTTCAAAGTCAATCACAATGGCATTACTCTCATCGCGCCCAAGGGAGTAGGCCGCTGCTTCAAGGGCGATCGCCCGCCGGCCACCCACGGTATTCAAAATTAAGACGTGACGTTCCTGTTGCAGGCTATTCATTACCTCTATCCCCCGTGTTTCAACAGCCCTCAAGAAATCATCCCCTCTGCAAATCTGAATCCTCCCCCCTTCATCTTGAGTTAGGGCAGGAGCAACGTTACAAAACGTGACACTTCAACACCTAATCTAGGCTATGTGCTTACTTCTACCTTTGCCTGTCTCACTTGAGATGGCTGTGATATTGATCACATTTAAGAGGGTTTTTAGAGAGCGCTATAAATTGTAATAAATCGTTATCCTTAACCCCACTGCCAGAAAAGCAGCCTAAAATTAATTTGGTTACTGTGGATTCAATGGTGCTTGGAGTTTATTCCTATGGCCACGGATTTTAATCGCGGCATTATGAAGTTTGATGGTGCTGACAGCCCAGCGATGATCGCGATTTCTGCCGTTTTGATTCTTGGCTTTATTGCGGCACTCATTTGGTGGGCACTCCACACGGCCTACGCCTAAGGGAGCGATCGCTCCAGATGGATCGTGTGCTCGGTGAGGGCTTCAAAGGTTGCATCGTGGCTAATCACAAAAAGTTGATGAAAACTTCTGAGATTGCTCAGGCTCTCGGCCAGTTGTTGGCGGCGCATCTGATCCATATTGGTGGTCGGCTCATCAAAAAAGGCAATGTCGGTGTTGACCAGTACCCGCAACAAGGCTAAGCGCACCGCAAGAGCCGCACACATTTGCTCACCGCCGGAGAGGCTTTTGAAGGGTCGCCAGTAGCCGCCTTCATTCACCTGAATCTCATAGTCCGATGTCCACTGGAGTGCCACATCGGGACGGTTGAGAAGTTCGCGCAGCAGGCGATCGGCTTCGCTGGAAACGGTGTGCAGATAGGCTTCACTAACGCGGGGGCCACTCTTTTTGAAAATCTCGCGGGCCGTCTCAATCAGAGAGTGGTGTTTCTGTGCCGCTACCAGCTTTTGCAGCGTCTTGTCCTTTTCGGCGGCAACTTCATCAAGATGCTTGAGGGTGGCAAGGCAGCTTTGGTACTGCTTTTCTTTTTCAGGAATCGCACCAAGGAGCCGTTGATACTCGCGGTGTAGGTTTTCGTAGCGATCGCGCACGGCTTCCAGAGCGGCTAAATCCACCCGCTGCTCTTGGGCGTTGTACTCTGCTTGGGCTTTGGCAAGGGCAGCTTTTAAATCATGGGCGGCTTGCATAGCTGTTTTCAGAGCCGCTTCATAGCTTTCTACTTGGGCGGCCTGCTGCTGGTGTTGGAGATAGGTATCATAGCTGGGACGTAGTCTAGCTAGCTCATCGCTAAGCTGTTGCCGCTGTTCCTCAAGGGTGGCATAGTGTTGGCGTTCCTCATAGAGGGGGGTGAGGCGAGCTTGTAGGGTGGCCTGTTCGGTACCCAAACGTGCGTAGTCGGCTTCCAGTTGGGGGGCTGCTGCCTGCTGCTCCAGTAACAGTTGGCGCTGGGCATGGGGTTGGCCAAGGTTGGCGCGTTCTTCCCGTAACTCGTTCAAGCGGCGTTCTAAATCAGTGAGTTCTTTGCTTAGGGGTTCTATGGTTTGCTGGCGATCGCTCAACTGCTTAAGCTCTGCTGCCAAACGGCTGCGTTCCTCCTCAAGGGCTTGGGCTTGCAAGAGGGATCGTTCTGCTGCGGCAGCACGGGCAATGTCAGTTTCTAACTGTTTTAACGTTTGGTTGAGGGCAGGAATAGCGGCAGGATCCGTGAGGGTTTGTCGCAGTGCCGTGAGTTGATCCAAAAGCCAACGGTAGTTCTCCTGCAGCTGTTGGAGTGCCGTTAGCCCCTGTTCAATGGCAGGGCGAACTAGAGCAAATTGCTGAACGGCAGTGAGTTCGGCGATCGCCGCCGCTACAAGGGGATCCGTTTCCGTGGCTTGGGTTTGCGCTCTCTTGAGAATGGGATCGAGGGTAGCAGCAAAGGCATGGGCAGCAGTGGCGTGGCTAAGTTGGGCTTGCAGTTGCTCCCGTTCTGCCTGTTTAGCGCTCAAGGTGGCGGCGAGGGGACGCTGTTGCTCTAGGGCTTGCACCTGTTGCGCAATTTCCTCAAGGCGGGCTTGCAACGTTGCCGCTTGTTGCTTGAGGTGGCGCAGTTCTTGATTTGCCTGTTGGGCTTGCTGGTAGCGCGCCTCAAGGGGGACAATTTCGGCATCGAGGGCGTCAGCAGCAGCAATTTGGGGTTCAAGGGCAGCAAGTTGACTGGCAATGGTGGCGATCGCTTGGCGTTGGCTTTCAATACTAGCTAATTGGGTGGCCAGCTTTTGTTGCTGCTGCTCTAGCTTGCGAATGTTCTGCTCAAGGGCAGCTCGTCCCCGTAGTTGCTGCTCAAGTTCTTGGTAGCGGCTCTCTTGCTGCCGATAGCGATCATAGTCGGATTGCAGTTGCTGGCACTGGGCTTGGCTATTGCGAGCTGCGGCCAACTGGCGCTGGCGATCGCGACAGAGTTCCTCCTGCTGACGCAGTTGGGCTTCGAGGCGCTGACAGGTTTGCGCAAGACGGTTCAGCGTTTCAACGGCAGCTTCATATTGCTGTTTTTCGGCAGCTAAGGCCTGACATTGTTGGTGTAATTCCTCGCACTGCTGGCGATCGCGCTCTAGCTCCGCTGCCAAGGCGGTTGCCTGTTGTTCATATTGCGATCGCGTGGCCAGTTCCTGTTTTTGCCCAGCCAACTGCCGCTCTAGGGACACCACTTGCTCTTGGGAAAAATTGACGAGGGCAAGGGCATTGTCAAAGGCTTGGCGATAGTCACTGACTTGCAAAATCGGTTCAAAAACTTGCCGCCGCTGGGCGGGTGGCTTGAGAAAATCCGCCGTGATCATCCCTTGGGGAATGCCAATGATCTGCTCAAAGAGATCCCGAAGCGGAAAGGCACTGCGGATACCGAGGTGCTCCTGCAACCACATCTGCACATCTTCACGCAACGAAAGACCGAGGTCTCCCACTTGGGGGTCATAAATCGCGTACCCCGTTTGCGTATTGCGCCGTACCACATAGGAGCGACCATCTGCTGCCGAGATAAACTGAACTGTGGCTTCGGCGCGTTTAGCGCCCTTGCGAATAATCGCCTTATTAAAGCCACTGCCATAGCCCGAGGTGGCATCAAAGAGAACCCAAGCAATGGCTTCAAAAATACTGGTTTTGCCTGCACCATTCTCGCCACAGATGACATTCACACCAGGCAGAAACTCAAACGTGCGATCGCGGTGGGTCTTAAAGTTTTTTAGGGTTAGTCGCTGAATTTCCACCGTCTGTCTCCAAAGGCTAGGGCAGTTGATAGAACGTTGATCAACCCATATCAAACAACAAGTGAGAGAGTTAAAGCTAGCTACCCTCGCTCAGCCAAGTGTGAAGTTCTTTAGGAATATTACTTGTCGGCAGGTGTTCTGCATTGATAAAACAATCCATACTTTTACAAAAGTTTACTTGGTCTTAAGTCTTTTTGAAAAAGTTGCCATTAGCCAGTGACTTTCCCTAGGCTGGATCTATAGCAATACCCTTGTTTCTCGGCAAGCTTGGTCTCCGCACTCGATGCTCCTAGCTCTAGGCACCCTACGCTGGGAGAAATACCTAGTTTATCTTATCAAGCGTATTTCCAGTGCCTAGGGTTAGCGATGCCGTGCACCGCTACTTTCTCCAGAGGCAGTTGAGTTGACAATTACAGCATTTCACCACGAGAGGATTTGGCCTGTGGATTTATTACATAAGCAGATTCTGGTTCTGAGTAACAAAATTGATGCCCTCTACCAGATCGTTGAACAACTCAACCAAAAGGTTTCTAAGGCTCTAGAGGAGGGGCGGCTCAAGCCTCTGCCCGTAACCCCTACTGAGCAGAATCCTCTGCCCAAACCGCGTCCTTTGGTGAGTACCCCAGAACACAAGGATATTCTGGTGGATGATGACTATAGCCAAACACGCAACCTCAGTGGCGATCGCCCCCTGAGTCCAGAGGTGCAAATTCAACGGCTGACGGCACAACTCACGGCGGCCTACAATCAGATTGCGGCGCTAGAGGAGCAGTTGCTCTCCCACCACATCCATAGCCACTGAGGTACCGCAAGTTAAATTGTGAGGTGAGCCAGTACCTGCTGGCGCCATTGGGCATTTTGCTGGCGATCGCTCTTAAATTCCAAAAGTCGTACCTTTGGCCAAGGGGCAAGGGAAAGTTGGGTTTTCACATCCGCCCAGTCCTGTAAGCAGTGATAGGGAATGCCGTAGGCCGCTGCAAGCTGGGCAAAATTGACCGCTTGGGGGGTGGCAAAAAAGCGCTCAAAGGGTGGATCAAACCGCCGAATCGGTAGATGCTCAAAAATACCACCGCCGTTGTTATTGATCAGCAGTACGGTTAGACACCCTTGAAACTGGGGCGTGATCAGCCAGCCATTGGTATCGTGCAAGCAGGCCAAATCCCCCGTGATCAAGAGGGTGGGCTGACCGCGATGGGCAACCCCAAAGGCACTAGATAATGTGCCATCAATGCCGTTGGCGCCTCGATTAAAGTAAAAACGATGGTGGCGATCGCTCGCCCGCCAAACACTCTCAACATCGCGCACGGGCATACTACTGGCCACAAAAATCGCCGTTTGCGATGGCAACCACTGCGGCAGATGGTAAATCAGCTTGGCCTCACAGAACCAATCAATGGCCTCCAAGGTTCGCTTCAGTTGCTCATGTACTCGTTGATCGTGGTCTTGCCAGTCCTTGAGGTAGGGGTTGGGGGGCAGGGGGTCGGGGGGGCAGTCCAGATCTTGGGGGGCGATCGCCAGCGTCTGACAGCGGCCATGGAGGGGATTGTTGTTATCGCCCGTGGGGTCAAGGCACCAGATCAGCGGATCGCAGGCACTGAGCCATTCCCGCAGGGCTTTACTGGTGGGCAGCGGTCCCAGTTGAATCACTGCCTCAGGACGCAAGGATTCCCGTAGGTGGCCATTTCGCAGCAGCAGATCGTAATGGGTAATAGCGTGGGGTAGTCCCCGTGCACAGGAGAGGGCATCGGCAAGCACTGGCCACTGCAGAAACCGACTCAGGCGATCAATCGCGTCCGCTTCCGCCAAAGGCTCCACCCCATGACTGGGTCCTGCAATAATCAACCCCCGCTGCATCTGTTGCCATGTTTGCCAAGGGAGAGCGGTGACAACCCGAGGCGGCACAAAGGGCTGCACCTGATCAAAGAAGTTTTCAGGAAGTGCCCCATGAAAATTGGCCTCAGAGCGCAGGTCAAGGGGATCCCGTAGAGGAATATTCAAATGTACTGGGCCTGGATCTGGCCAGAGGGCAGTTTGCCAGCTATGGCAGAGGGTTTGCCGCAGGTAGGGCAGCAAAGCAAGTTCCGGCAGACTTAGTTCGCGATAGTGACGTACGGCATGACCATAGAGATGCACCTGATCAATGGCTTGTCCCGCTTGGCAAAAGCGCAATTCGGGGGGGCGATCGGCGGTCAGCACAATTAACGGTAAATGACTAAGGCTTGCTTCAATAATCGCGGGATAGAAATTGGCCGCAGCAGTACCTGAAGTGCAGACAAGGGCAACGGGTCGTCCCTGCTGTTGGACAAGGCCAAGGGCAAAAAAAGCTGCCGAGCGTTCGTCAAGAATCGGCAGAGCCTCAAGATGGGGATGGGCAGCAGCCGCGATCGCCAATGGTCCCGAACGTGATCCCGGCGAGAGAACGACTGTCCGCAGTCCCAAGCGATAGAGGGTTTCAAAGAGGACGCTCGCCCAGAGGACATTGAGATTTTCAGTGAGAATCATTCATCAATCCAGAAGCGCTATCCTAGCCGAAGTGGCTGAGCCATAGGCCACCAATAGAATAGGGTGCTAAATCCAGTTTGAGCCTATTTTGAGACTTTGAAAGAGCATTGCAGAGTCTTTGCAATACGCCAAAATGCAGGTTCTTCAAGGAGTTGAGTGTTAAGCGGGCAGCGGGAATCGAACCCGCGTCTCTAGCTTGGAAGGCTAGGGTTTTACCATTAAACCATGCCCGCAGTCCCAAGGAATACTACATTAGCACGACCCTTGGGGCGATCGCAAAGGACAAGCCTAGGGAATCGTTGCCATCTTCACATCGTTGCGATCCAAGATGCTTTGGAGTTCCTCAGCATCGATCGTTTCTTTTTCAATCAGCACTTGGGCAATTTGGTCAAGGACGTGGCGGTTGTTCACCAAGACCTCTTTGGCACGACGATAGGCTTGCTCGACGAGATTGCGCACTTCGTCATCAATGGTGGCAGCCGTTTCCTCGGAGAAGTCCCGTTCTGCCATAATGTCGCGGCCAAGGAAGACATTCCCGGTTTGCCGTCCCAAGGCCACAGGTCCTAGGCGATCGCTCATGCCAAAGCGGGTAACCATTTGGCGAGCCACCCGTGCCACCTGTTGCAGGTCGTTTGAGGCACCGGTTGTCACCTCCTCTTCACCAAAGACAATTTCTTCAGCAATGCGACCCCCAAGGGCAACGGCCATTTGGTTTTGCAGGTAGGCACGGCTATAGAGACCCGAATCCATCTGATCCTCGTTGGGAGTAAACCAAGTCAGACCACCTGCCCGCCCGCGGGGAATGATGCTCACTTTTTGAACGGGATCGTAGTCGGGCATCAGGGCACCGACAAGGGCATGACCCGCCTCATGGTAGGCGACTAACTTCTTGCGGCGATCGCTCATGACACGGTCTTTTTTCTCAGGCCCAGCGAGGACGCGATCGATGGCATCGTTAATCTCATCCATGGAGATTTCAGTCAGGTTGCGGCGAGCTGCCAGAATGGCCGCTTCATTGAGTAAGTTCGAGAGATCCGCACCGGTAAAGCCGGGGGTACGGCGGGCAATTTTATCGAGATCCACGTCCTTAGCGAGGGTTTTGCCACGGGCATGAACCTTGAGAATATCGAGGCGACCTTTGTAATCCGGACGATCCACCACCACTTGACGGTCAAAACGCCCCGGACGCAATAGTGCTGCATCCAAAACATCCGGACGGTTCGTTGCAGCAATAATAATGATGCCCGTATTCCCCTCAAAGCCATCCATTTCCGTCAGCAGTTGGTTGAGGGTTTGCTCCCGTTCATCATTGCCCCCCCCCAGACCAGCACCGCGCTGGCGACCGACGGCATCAATCTCATCAATGAAGACAATACAAGGGGCATTGGCTTTGGCTTGTTCAAAGAGGTCGCGCACCCGTGAGGCACCTACCCCAACGAACATTTCCACAAACTCAGAACCGGAAATTGAGAAGAAGGGAACGCCCGCTTCACCAGCCACTGCCCGCGCAAGCAGGGTTTTACCCGTTCCGGGAGGCCCGACAAGGAGAACCCCCTTGGGAATTTTGGCGCCCACTTCGGTAAAGCGATCGGCGTACTTGAGGAATTCCACCACTTCACCCAGTTCCAGCTTGGCCTGATCAATGCCAGCCACATCATTAAAGGTCACTTGGGTTTGGGGTTCCATCTGTACCCGTGCCCGTGACTTACCAAAGTTCATCGCTTGGTTGCCAGGACCTGCTTGGGCACGCCGCAACAGGAAAAAGAGCAGTACCAGCAAACCAATGGGAACCAGTAAGCTGCTCAGGGCGCGGAACCAGAAGCCATCGTTGCTTTGGGGCAAGACGGCGATGTCCACATTGTTGCTAATGAGAATGTCCAACAGTTCAGGATCGTTGGGAAGATTGACCAGCACCCGCGTGCCATCTTGGGTAATCGCTTGTGCCTGCGAGCGGTCAGGGGTGATACTGACTTTGGTGATTTGCTGATTTTCGACCTGTTGGATGAACTCACTGTAGGGCCATGTCTGTTTGGTCGTGGGTTGGCGATCAAAGAAGGCAGTGGCCAAGGCCAGCACCACGATTGCAAGAAGAACATATAAACCTGCGTTTCGCCATTGTTTATTCACCGATCGCCATCCTCCGCTAGGAAAAGTGAAAAGTCTTTACATAAGTTCATACTAACGCATTCTTTCGCAACCCTAGGTGAGCAGTCCCGTGGTTAAGATCATCAATATCCATGATAAGCCGTCAGAAAATGCTCGATTTAGACACCTGCTACCGGGTACTGGAGTTGGAGCCGGGGGCAACCCTCGAGGAAGTGAACCGAGCTTATCGGGATTTGGTGTTTATTTGGCATCCCGATCGCATCCCGAAGGACAACACACGGCTAATCGAGAAGGCACAAGAGAAAATTAAGCAGTTTAATGAAGCGCGGGATCAACTGCGGCAACATATTGCCCGACACGGCAGCCAAACCTCCCAGCGGACTGCTAGCCAGCGGCAAACCTATCGTTCCTCGCCGCCACCCCCACGCTATCAATCCAATCCCTACACCTATCGCAGCTATCATGCGCCCCGTGAGCCGCAGCAAACGACGCACCAGACCTATAGCCAACACCACAACCACACCTACGGCACCTATCAGCGCCAACGCACAGCCGCGCCCCCGCCCCCAGAACCACCCCGCACGACGCCTCCCCACAAGGATATGTCGGGGGTGAATTTACAGGGAGCCAACCTGAGCGAAAAGGACTTTGAGGGGCGCAATCTCAGCCATGCCAATCTCAGCTATGCCGATCTCAGTGATGCCTTTTTGCACCGCGTGATTCTCCACCGTGCTAACCTGCGCCACGCCAATCTCTTTCGCGCCAATTTGCTGCAAGCAGATCTCAGCTATGCCGACCTGCAAGAGGCTAATCTCATTGGTGCTGACTTGAGTGGGGCTGATCTGCGGGGTGCCGATTTACGGGGAGCAAAGATGAGCCAAGGCAATCGCCTCCTAGTGAAACTGACCGGGGCACGCCTCACGGGAGCGATTATGCCCGATGGGCACGTCCACACCTAAGCTTGGATCACCCCCTTAGAACTGGGAATGTGCTGACTGCGGCGCGGGTCAATGGCGATCGCCATGCGTAGGGCACGGGCAAAGGCTTTGAATGTCGCTTCAATAATGTGGTGGGAGTTAATGCCATCCAATTGGCGAATATGCAGCGTCATGCGGCTATGGTTCACCAAAGCAACGAAAAACTCCCGCACCAGTTGCGTATCATAGGTGCCCACCCGCTGCGTGGGAATCTGCAACCCATAGCTAAGGTGGGGACGCCCCGAGAAGTCTAGGGCAACTTCCACCAAACTTTCATCAAGGGGGGCCACAAAGTGACCAAAACGATGAATCCCCCGGCGATCGCCCAAGGCTTGATCGAGTGCCATCCCCAAGGTAATGCCCACATCCTCATTGGTGTGGTGGTCGTCAATATGGGTGTCGCCTGTGGCCTGCACCCGCAAATCCACAAGGCCGTGGGAGCAAAGCTGATCCAGCATGTGATCGAGAAAGGGAATCCCCGTGTGATTGTCCGCTCGACCATTGCCATCGAGAACCAGTTCAACGTGAACGCTAGTTTCTTTGGTCTGGCGATCGACCGTGGCTTGGCGCAACCGAGGCGCGTGGCCATTACTGAGGAGAGAGTCGTTCATGAAGCGTTACTGACGCGGTTGGGGATTGGCAGAGGTGGCTGGCGGTGGACTCGCCGCAGGCGTTCCGGAAGGAATTGCCCCCGTACGCGGAAAGGGCACATCCACAAAACCTAATTCTAGCAATTGCTGATAGGCCTTTTGTCCCAGTTCACGGGTGGGGTTTTGGCTGCGGATAATTTCTACCAAAAGGGGCACGGCAAGCTCAGGTTGGTTATTAGCGCGATAGACCAAAGCCAGTTGAAAAGTCGCTTGATCTCGCAGTTGTGCTGCTTCTAGGGCACGGCGACGGTTGCTATCGGCAGCCGCAGTATCAATCCCCAAAAAGCTAGAGTTGAGGGACTGGTAAAAGTTCGAGAGTTGGTTCATCACCGTACGGGCTTCTAAGAGCTTGCGAGCGGCGACGGCATAATTTTGGCTATTGACTGCGGCGGCAGCCTCATCCATCAAGCGCTTGCCCCCCTCAAGGGTATAGATTGAGGAGCTGGGTGGGGGTGTGGGATTCACAATCTGGACATTGGGGCTAGAAGATTGATTCTGAGCAAACACCGCCCGCGGGAGTACCCCCAGTAGTAACACCGCGAGGAGCAGGGATGATCTTGAGCAGTGAGCAAACGTATTCAGGGGCATGGTGCGAAGCCTTTACTAAGATAGAGGCAGTCAAGCGGACAATCAACATCGCGTATCTTACCACCAAGTAATGACAGCCCGTGCAGGATCCTAAGTTCCAATTTTCCTCAAGACTGAGGCCGTGGCCATGGTAAATCCCACCCCTCAGGGGACAACGACTCATGATGCCATTCGGGAACGGCGCCGCCAATTGCAAAGTAAACGCCGCTGGCGGCAACTGGCAGGGCTTTGGCGTACCAGTGTCCTCTTGACCTTAACAGGGGGACTGGTTTGGGGACTGACGCTGCCGGACTGGGTTATCCGCCGCCCGGAGCAAGTGGTGATTCGCGGCAATCAACTGCTGAAAACGGAAGCGTTGCAGGCACAATTGCCCCTTGAGTATCCGGAGTCACTGCTGCGTTTGCGGCCACAGGAGATCATTCATGCCCTAGAAACGACGCTGCCTCTGCAACGGGTGACGATCGCCCGCCAACTCTTTCCGCCGACACTGATTGTCGAAGTCCAAGAACGCAAGCCTGTCGCAGTCGCCACCTGCAATCAATGCTGGGTAATGAGTGCAACCGGGCAGCTGCAAGGGCCTGCCAGTCGCTGGTTGGTGGATGGCCTCGGATTTGTTGCCCCGCTGAGTAGCTATCAAGCCAGTGCCGTGAAGCCAATGCCCACACTCCAATTGCAGGGGTATTTTGTACCCGTTAAGGATGCACCGCGCCCGCAAACATTGGCTGTGGATGGCGATCGCCAGCAGCAGTGGCAGCAAATTCACCAGATTCTCCAGCAGCAGGATTTACCGATTACGGGTTTAGATTGGCGCAATGAACAGAATCTAATTGTCCAAACCCCCCTCGCGCCGGTTCACCTTGGGGTGGTGCAGTGGCATAGTCCCACATTGAAGAAACAACTCAGTGCCCTAGCCAGCCTCAAGCAGTTACCTCAGTACTTGGATCCCCGCCAAATGGTCTTTATTGACTTGGTGAACCCCGATGAACCCTTAGTGCAACTGCGGCAACAGCCAACACAGCAACCCCTTCCCCGCAGTAATTAAGGCGCAAGGGCACGGCATAATAGAACGGTTAGCTTGGAGTGGCTGGTCAATGAAACCCCTGAAGTTCGGCACAAGATTGCCCCGATTTCTGCCACAGTTGGTGATGGTGCTCGGTGTGCTTCTGCTGGTGAGTTGCGCGTCACTCTCCTCAGTGGCTGACACCAGTTCAATTCCAGGAGCACAAAGCCCAACCCCTATGGCCAATTTACCTCGACTCAATGGCGATGCAACGGTTGTACTGACAGTCAACGATCGCCCAATTACGATTCAAGTGAAGGGGGATGCTGCCCCGATTACCGCTGGCAATTTTGTGGATTTAGTGCAGCGGGGGGTCTATGATGGCACGATTTTTCACCGTGTGGTTCGTGAACCCCGACCCTTTGTGGTTCAAGGCGGGGATCCCCAAAGCAAAGACCCCAGTGTGTCGCCGCAACTCTATGGCACGGGTTCATTCATTGACCCCGCGACCAATCGCCCCCGCTACATTCCCCTAGAAATTCTTGGTCAGGGCAGTGACACCCCCACCTATAGCCAAGCGGGCAAAGTCTCACCCGTTCTGAATCATACGCGCGGTGCGGTGGCCATGGCGCGATCGCAACTCCCCGATTCGGCCTCAGCCCAGTTTTATATTGCCCTTGATCAACTGGATTTTCTAGATGGCAATTATGCCGTCTTTGGCTATGTCACCGATGGTATGGACGTGGTGGACAGGATCCAACAGGGCGATCGCCTGCAATCCGCTAAGGTTGTGGCCGGTTTAGAAAATTTACAGCAGCCATAGCAGAACGCCGCCGAAAGCGTTGTCGCAGGGTGGGTAGCAGTCGCAAACACAGGGCGTAGGTGAGGAGTCCGGCAATCACGCCCACCCAAACACTGCCAAAAATCAGAATCGTTGCCATTTGCCCCCCCTGTTCGAGGAGCTTTTCCCAAGATTGCCACTCACCAAAAGATAGGGCAGGCTGCCCCATCAGCCACCAACCCACCTGAAAGTTAAACCAAAACAGGGGGACATAGGTGAAGGGGTTGCTCACCCAAGTGGCAAGGGCAGCTAAGGGCTTGTTGCCGCGCACAAGGAGGGCCACCGTGACGGCAATAAGTATTTGCCCCCCAAACAGGGGCAGCATGCCAGCAAAGACCCCTGCCCCAAGGCCACGGGCAATACTCTCAGTGCTACTGTGGGAGCGCATCAAGCGCAAATAGTGATAGCGGAGCGATCGTCGCCAAGCATGGAGCCAGCGGGGCTGTCGAGAAGGCTGAGGAAAAGACAACCGCATCATAGGTGAGCGTCGAGAGGGTTTAAAGGTTGAAAAAATGGGCGAATAAAGGTCTTTGCTTAGCAGTTTGACATATTTTGCTTAGAGAGTGCTAGGGGTCGCATCCTTGGGCTTGCCCAATCCCAGCGCCAAAAAGCCAAGGGCGATCGCCATCATCACACTGCTTTGCCAAGCGGGCGCCACCCCACCCCAGCGATCGAAGACCCACCCTGCCCATGCCGGTCCAGCAATCCCCGCCACACTTTGGAGTGATTGGCTAGCGCCAATAATTTTCCCCTGATCTTGATCTCGCACCCGATTGGAGATCACCCCTCGCAGCGAGGGCAACATGATTCCCACGCCAAAGGCCAAACCCACCACACACCCATAAAGCAAGGGCGTACTAAAGCCGCCCGCACTGGGCACCGCCGCAATCCCCAACAAGGCCAAGGCCACTAGGAGCAATCCCCCCAAGCTCAAGCGCTGCTCACCAAAGCGAGGAATCAATGAGCGAATCAAGCCCGCCTGCACAATCGTACTCACCACGCCAATAATCACAAAAATGATCCCCGCTTGGGCAGGTCCCCAACTCAATTGCCGCTTCAAGAAGAGGACGAAGATACTGGTAAAGCCAGCAAAGGCAAAGTTGAAAATAAAGAAGGCCATGAGTAAGGCTTGGAGGGTGCGTTGATTGAATAGCTCCAACCACTGTTGCTGCAAGGCAAAGCTCTTTAGGGTCAGGGGCGATCGCTGGGCTGCGGGCAATGACTCTGGCAAGATGAAATAGGCCAACACCACATTGACCAGTGCCAAAACAGCGGCAAACCAAATCGGCAACTTGAGATCAATGGCTGCTAGACTGCCGCCAATGGCCGGCCCAAAAATGAAGCCAATGCCAAAGGCTGCCCCCGTTAAACCAAAGTTCTTAGCCCGATCTGCTGGAGCAGAGGTGTCGGCAATATAGGCCTGAGCCGTTGAAACCACGCCCCCCGTGAGGCCATCAATAATCCGCGAGACAAAGAGCAGCCAAGGCACCGTTGCCACAGCAAAGAGAATGTAGGATAGGGCAGTACCGGCAATACAAATCAGCAACACCGGACGGCGTCCCCAGTGATCCGAGAGGGCACCCAAAAGGGGAGCAGCAATGAATTGGGCAGCAGCAAAGGCAGAAAATAACAGCGTCAAGCTCAACGCATCAAAGTTAAATCGCTCCACGAGGAAGGGCAAAATGGGGAAAATCAGACTCTCACCCAAACGGTCGATGACAATTGTGAGTAAAACAATGAATAATGGTGAGCGTAGGTTGATCCCCATTGATGTGATACGTCCTCAAGTGATGGATGCCTGCCCTGTACGGTTTTGACCCCCAGAAAAAGGCAGTACAATAAAAGACTACAACTTAACACAATACAGTCCTTTTCCCATCGATTGGACACAGCCCAAAACATCCTACTGATGAGGTGATGCCACCCATGTCTGCTTATACGGAATCTTTGAAGCGATCGCTCTTTTTGACACTGATTGCCCTAGTTGTATCATTGACGATTTCCTTCTTGATGGCAATCTAAATTTGCCCTGAAAATCATTTATCATCTTCTATCAGTGATGTGAGTTGAGTGAGGTATGGCCACTCGTTCTGCCGCTGCACCCCCGCCGCTGCCCCTGTGGGTCATGTTTCGCTTGGGTCTGTTTCAGATGGCACTGGGGATGATGTCGATTCTGGTGTTGGGGGTGCTCAACCGCATCCTGATTAAAGAACTGGCGGTGCCGGCCACATTGGTGACGCTGACGATCGCCATGCATCAATTTGTCTCACCGGTGCGCGTGTGGTTTGGCCAGCTCTCCGATGCCCATCCCATTGGCGGCTATCATCGCACGGGGTATGTCTGGGGTGGGGCTTTGGCCTTTACGTTGGTCACCTACGCGATTGTTCAAGTGATCTGGCAGGTGGGGCAGAGTTTAGATCAAGCGGGCTGGAGTCTCGTCACCCAAGGGTGGATTGGCCTATTGGGATTGCTCTTTGCCGCCTATGGCATTTGTGTCAGTAGTAGCTCGACCCCCTTTGCTGCCCTGCTCGTGGATGTCTCCGAAGAGGAAGATCGAGGCAAATTGGTGGGCATTGTCTGGTCCATGTTGACCGTGGGCATTGTTGTCGGTGCCATTCTCAGTAGTGTGCTGCTGCGGCAGTTGGAGCTAGACACCCCCATTGAACTGCTGCAACAAAGTGTGAATCGCCTCTTTTTGGTGGTTTTGACAGTGGTCTTTGCCCTCGCGATCGCCAGCACCTGGGGGGTTGAGGCCAAGTATTCCCGCTACCGTGTGCGCAGTCGTGCCTGTGACAACCCGGAAAACATTACCCTTGGTCGCGCCCTGAAAATTCTCACGGCCAACTCCCAAACGTGGCGCTTTTTTCTCTTCCTTGTCCTGATGACCCTGAGTTTATTTATTCAGGAACCGATTCTGGAACCCTTTGGCGGGGAAGTTTTTGGCATGACGATCGCCGAAACCACCCGCTTGAATGCCTACTGGGGCATGGGTACCCTTGTGGGTCTAAGTTTCACCGGATTTTTGATTGTGCCCCGCCTCGGCAAGATCCGCACCACCACCTATGGCTGTTGGGGGGTGGCCTTGATGTTCTTGCTCTTGATCATCTCAGGCGTCACGCAGCAGGTGTGGCTCTTTCAGTTGCAACTCTTTCTCTTTGGCATTGCCGCTGGGGTGACAACAACGGGTGCCCTCAGTCTCATGCTGGACTTAACGGCGGCGGAAACAGCGGGGACATTTATTGGCGCTTGGGGCTTAGCGCAGGCCATTGCCCGGGGATCAGCGACTGTTGTCGGCGGAACGGCCCTTGATATTGGGCGTCAACTGTTTGGCGTGCCGATCCTCGCCTATGGCTTTGTCTTTTGTCTGCCGATGCTGGGAATGCTGGCCGCTGTCTTGCTTTTGAAACGAGTGGATGTCAGTCAATTTCGCCAACAATCTCAGGTGGCGATCGCCAAGGTCTTGGCTGAGGACTTGGAATAGAGTCACCTACCAGCGGGCAAAGAAGGAAAAATCCAACTTACCAAAGTGGGTGACATGGGCGATATTAAAATGCTCTAGGCAATTCACCAGCCAGCGTACCTTGCCGCGACTAAAGGACTGATAGTGGTTAAACAGGATCGCAAAGCGTTTTTCAAGGTAGGGTTTTACTTTCTTGCTGAGGAGCACAACCTTGAGCAATAAGCCAATCGTTGCCGCTGTGCCGATGGTATTGAGCAAGTCAACAAAAACCAGATGGTTAGGATTTTGGGCGCTATCCACCACTAAGTAGTTGAGGGTTTGGCTACAGGTGCGCACAATCGTAAATTCATTCAGAGGTTGTGGCTGCTGAAAGAGGGGCAGCGTTTCCAAATACTGGTAAAAGCGCTGGCGAAAGCGGCCCCGCCCCACATCCGCTGTGGTGTCCGTCAAGTAGTGGAAGAAGGCATCCCGAAAGTCGCGGGTGGATTTCAAGCGTTGCAGCCGCTGTCCAAATTGACTGGCCAAGTCGCGATAGGTGTGGCGGCCATCCACCTTACCGACAAAGTGTTGAATCGAGGTTCTGACTTCCTCAGCAGAGAGCAACGTGGGATTTTTCACCAGTGGGATATTGTTATGCCCCTGAGCACGGCGAAACTCACTCGTGAGGTATTGACTCAGGTTCATTTCAAACTGCTGAGTGGCCTTTTGCTGAAAGTCTTGAATGTAGCGCAGGTCTTCGGGTGTCGTGTCATCGCCCACCAAGCAGTGGTTATAGAGATAGGGATAGCGGCGAATTAAGGTGGCAAGGGGGCGATCGCTATTTTGCTGAATCTGTGAAACGTCTTGGGCATCTTCTTGCAGAAATTGCACCATGCGCTGGAGCTTCTGAAAGGCTTCACTCTCTAAATAATCCTTGAGGAGCAGCCGCAGCTTACGCACAATCGGTGCCCGGCTCAGACCCCCCGCCGGCATCGCCACAGGCGTTTGCAGCATAGCCAGAAATTCAGGAACTGCCCCTTGGAGCAAAGGACGCGACTGCCAGCGGTTAATCAAAATGTGGCAGCAGCGGTTCATAAAGGGACGAAAATTATCTGCCAGCCGTGCCCCCGTCACAATCCGATCCATCACCTCTTGAATCTGGCGATCGGGATAGGTATAGCCCATGAGAAAAAGGGCACGAAACCGCTCAATGACTTGCTGTGGACTCTCGTGCTGCACGCATTCCAGCAAGTGTTCATAAATCAGTTGGTAGTCGTTTGTCTTTATCCAAGTATTCATAGGGGATAATGCGCTCCTAAGCCACGCCGCTACCGACCGTGCTGGAATTCAGGGGCACAATTGAGAGGGTCTAACATACCTGCATCATAGAAGGCAACATATCGTTAACTGGTGATCGAAAGCACGTTTTTCCCGTGATCCTAATCACAAGAATGACTTAGGTACCTTTGATCGCTGACTAGCGCAAACGCCCTACTACTTTTTGATGATAAACAACAAGACAATCAATTGACAACCGACGATAAAAATTGGTGCCAAGTTCTCTCCTCATAAAGAGTTTTTAGGCTTTGCGAGCATTAGCGCCCCTGATACCCCGAAAGCTGAGCTAGACCCTCTAGGGGATAGACCCCCTCATAGCGTTTACCGTTGATTTCCCATGTGGGATAGGCACGGATATTGGCCTGTTTGCACAGTTCAGGTTGGCCATTGGTACCGCGTGGATCGCACTCAATATAGTTGATACTTTTGAAAGCGCTGCCAAAGAGTTCTTTTTGCTTCATGCAAGCGGGACACCAGTAGGCACCGTACATCTTGGCATTGATTTTCTTGAGGTGGTTCGCCAGCCCTTGGGGGGAAATGGTCTGACTGGTTCCCTGCGCCATGACCATATCGGGAGATTGAAAGATGGACAAACGGGGCACAAGGGCGATCGCCAGCCCCACACCCAAGCCAAACAGGAGATAGCGCAAGGAGTTTTTCATTGAGAACCATCCACTAACCGAATCTAGTGTACTGTACTCCACATAGTGCTAGAGCTAAAGACCGCGAGTACCGTCTTGTAGTTCCGCTATTCTGAAAATTGCATCTAAGAATCATGCTGGCACGCCTTATCTAGGAACAATGAAGCAGCAGTACGACCAAGATTACAGTGCGTGGATTGCAGAAACAGTGGCATTATTGCGAGAAGGACGATGGCAAGAGTTGGATCTGCCCCATCTCATTGCTGAGGTAGAGGACTTGGGCAAAAGTGAACGGCGCGCCATCAATAGCCAGTTAACTCGTCTGCTGCTACACCTCTTAAAGTGGCAATATCAACCCCAGCGCCGATCCGATAGTTGGTTGGATTCGATCACGGATGCCCGCACTCAAATTGAGCTGACCATAGCTGATAGTCCGAGCTTGCGGGATTATCCGGCCAGCCAACTTGCCATAAGCTATGAACGCGCTCGCCGCCAAGCAGCAGAGCAAACGGGTTTACCGCTGAGCACCTTTCCTGAAACCTGCCCTTATCCCCTAGAGAGGGTTTTGACCCAGAGTTGGCTCCCCGAAACGGACACTTAGCTCAAAACACTAGATGAGGTGCATTAGATGAGGTGCATTCGCCCGTGCTATTGCCGTTAAACTAAAACTACGTTATAGCGGCAGTGCCCTTGCGGATCTTTGAATGGCAGCGATTTTTGAGCTTCATCCGGTTAACCCCCAGCCCCGCACGATCGCCCAAATTGTTGAGGCTCTCAAGGAAGGGGCAGTCATGCTCTACCCCACGGATACCGTCTATGCCATTGGCTGCGACATGAACCACAAAGGAGCGGTGCAACGGGTACGCCAACTCAAGCAACTCTCCAACGATAAACCCGTCACTTTTTTGTGCTCTTCCCTCTCCAACATTGCCCAGTATGCCTATGTCAGCGATGCTGCTTATCGCCTCATGCGTCGCCTGATCCCAGGCCCCTACACCTTTTTGCTCCCCGCTACCAAACTGGTGCCCCGCCTTGTCCAAAATCCCAAACGCAAAACCACAGGGATTCGCGTACCTGACCACGTTGTGAGCCAAGCGCTATTGACCGCCTTGGGGAATCCGATTATTTCCACCTCAGCACGACTGCCCGACGACGAGACGTATTACGTGAATACCGCAGATCTCTTCGATGCCTTTGACAAACGGGTGGATTTAATGATTGATACCGGCGAACCCCCCGGACAGCAAATGTCGAGTATCCTTGATCTCACTGTGGAGCCGCCGCTACTGGTACGCAAGGGACAAGGGTGGGAAGCGCTACCAGCAGAACTGGTGACTGTTGAGTGAGCCACTCCAGCTTTTCAGCAGATAGAAACTGTTATACAAGGTTTGATTTAAGAATGAGTTCATCGCAATTAATTGGCAAAGTATATTTAGTGGGTGCAGGCCCCGGCGATGTGGGGCTACTGACGGTGCGTGCCAAGACACTGCTGGAGTGCGCGGATGTGGTACTCTACGATGCACTGATTAGCCCCGAAATTCTTAACTTGATCAACCCCCAAGCGGAAAAAATTCATGTGGGCAAGCGGCGGGGCAACCATACCCTCTCCCAAGCGGAGATTTGTCGCCTGTTGATTGACTTGGCTCAGCGCCATGCGGTGATTGTGCGCCTCAAGGGGGGTGATCCCTTTGTCTTTGGCCGAGGGGGTGAAGAGTGTCTTGCCCTTGTCGAGGCTGGCATTACTGTCGAAGTGGTGCCGGGGGTCACCAGTGGGGTGGCTGCACCTGCCTATGCGCACATTCCCCTCACCCATCGGGATTTTAGTTCTTCGGTGGTTTTTGTCACGGGTCATGAAGCTGCTGGCCGCTATCAACCGCGCGTCAATTGGTCGGCTCTGGCTACGGCGGTGGATACGATTGTGATTTACATGGGACTCCATCATCTGGGGGAAATTGTGCCGCAACTCTTGGCGGGTGGGCGATCGCCCCAGACGCCCTTGGCCTTTATTGAATCAGGGACAACACCGCAACAACGGGTGGTGGTGACAACCCTAGAGCGAGCGATCGCCACCTATGACGAGGCACAGATTCAAACGCCTGCCTTGATTGTCATTGGCGAGGTCATTCACCTGCGCTCCCAGTTAATCGGAAGTCTCCACTAGGTCTGAAGAAACAGGTTCTAGGGACACCGACAGCATTGCCCGCTCCAAATAGGGCAAAAGCTTACGTCGCGTTTGATCCAGAGAATAGGCAAGGCGGATATTCTCTCTGGTGAGTAGGCCTAACACCCGTTGCGGGTTCTGGCGATCGACCACGGGCAACTGCCTTAAATCCCGCGCTGCCATGCGATCGAGGGCGTCCTTCAGGGGTTCATCCCCATAGGCCAGTAACAAGTCTCGCGTACAGACACTCCCCACCATTTGCGTTTGATAGGCGGTTGTTTCCTGATCCGCTTCCCAACGGGTCAGCACCCGATTAATATCCCCAAGGGTGACCAACCCCATCAAGTCCTGCTGACTATCGGTCACAAAGGCGCAGTAGGCTTTTTTTTCAATCAGTTGCAAGCCAGCTTCAACCACAGGCATTGCTTCGCTAAGAAACAGCACCTCCGATTGCATGGCTTCCGCCACAGAAAGATTGGGGGGACTTTCCTCCTGCTCCTCCTTCTGGGTCTGAGCGCTGGGTGCCAATGCGGGCAGTTCGCCCCGTTTTTGAACACTCAAACTATTCACTAGCCAGACACTCAAGCCCACCGCTGCCATCAGAGGCAAAATAATGCGATAGTCCCGCGTCATTTCAAAGAGTAGCAAAATGGCGGTTAAGGGGGCATTGACGCTAGCGGCAAGGACGGCGGCCATTCCCACCGTTGCGTAGGCGGCAGGAGCAGCAATACTGTTGGCAAACATGGGTAGCAGGATGGGCAACACTTTACCATAAGCGGCACCAAGGGACGCGCCCAAAAAGAGCGCCGGTGCAAAGATGCCCCCCACTAGACCACTGCCTAAACTCACTGCTGTTAAGACCATCTTGGTCAGTAGCAAGATCAACAGCAAGCCGAGGGAAAAATTCACATCCCTGAGAATTGCTTCCACCGTTTCATAGCCAATGCCCAGCACTTGCGGTAGATACAGAGCAACAAGGCCAACGCAGAGGCCACCCACTAGGGGACGCAGCGCTAGGGGAATACGACCTAAAAACTGCATGGGTGGAATTTTCCCCTGAAAGACTTGGGGGAGCCACTGAAGTAACTGGGTATAGACAATGGCAACGCCGTAGGCCAACAGTCCTAAGCCCAAATACAAGGGCAACTCAAGGGAACTGCGCACCTCATAGGTGGGCAAATCAAAGGCGGGTTGTGCCCCCAAGCCAATTTGGGTAATCAGGGCAGAAATCACAGCAGCCAAAAGCACCACACTCACAGCCGTTGTTTCAAACGTGGTGCCCAATACCACCTCTAGGGCAAAGAACACGCCAGCGATCGGGGCATTGAAGCCTGCTGCCAACCCTGCCGCCGCCCCTGCACCGAGGAGCAACTTTTGCCGTTCTCGGGAAACCTTCAGCGCTTGACCCAAGAGAATGCCGATGTTGGCACCCACTTCCACACTGGGGCCTTCTGGACCAAGGGACGCACCTGTACCAAGGGAAATCGCCGCCGCAAGGGTTTTGGCAATGGGGCGAATGAAGGGAATTTCCTTGCCTGCTTCTACGGCACCCATCAATGACATCAGGTTGGGACTAAACTCTTGGACAAACCAGCGGATGATCCCCACCAGCAAGCCCCCCAAGGCCGGAACACAGGCCAGTGTCCAAGCGCCCCATCGACCAATAAGCCCCATCAAGTCTTCAAGGGTCATGTGATGAATTGTCTCAATCAGGTAACGAAACAGCAGCACACTTAGCCCGGCACTGCCGCCAATGAGTACTGCCAAGACCAGTACGACGGTTTCCGGGGGCGGTTGCAATTGATTGAAAAGACGAGTGAGGCGAGATTCAGCAGCAAAAAGGGGGGAGAGGGAGGACACTGGTGGAAAAAATTTGCCTGAAACGGGATAGCTCTAACTTAATTATGCGCAATTATGCGCAATTTCCACGGGAGACGCTAAAAGGGCAAGAGTTGCGGTGTCACACGGTAAAAGTAGGGATGCAGCCACCACAGCAAGGCGACAAAGATGGCTACTCCCCCATAGGCGGGGCGCAAAAATTCTTGCCACACCAGTTGTTGCTTGCCCTGCCAAATGGCTTTGAAGGGAATGATTGAGGTGCGGGCTTTCAGGGCAGTAAACGCTTCTCCATGCCGTGCGTACCAGCGGCGATCGCCATGCCAAACTCCAAAGCAGTGATGGGCAATCAGCCCAAGGGAGGTCAGCAGTGTAAAGGACGTGCCCAACCACAGCGTATGCGCCACACACCAGATCACCTGTCCCCATAACTGCGGGTGGCGGGTAATGCGAATAATGCCCGTTTCGTAGAGGTGCACTTCTGGCTTTTGTACAGCGGCAATCTCTAGCAAGTTAAATGTGGCCGGATAAAGAAAGAGAAACGAGATCGCCGATAGCCCCCACACGAGCGCCCCCATCCCCGGTACCCCTTGGAGTTGCCACAGTTGCACGCCGTCGTAGCGATGGGTCAAAAAGTAGAGAATCAAGGTTGTCGCTAAGGGCAGACTCACTAGGGCAAAAAAAATGCGATAAAGGCGGGCACCGACGCGCTTTTCTGCCCAAGGACGTAAGCTTGCCAATCCACTGTGGGCGATCGCAAACAAGAGCAATAACCCCACCATGATCCACTGCGAACTGGTTTGCCAACTGTGCTGATCCACGCCGATCTACTCCGTACGATTAAAACCCCATCCCATGATCCCAAAGGGTCAGACGCTTTGTAAAGTAATGTAACTGAGCCGCAAAACGCAGCCTATGAGCTATAGTCAAGGCGTTGAGGGCATCTGACATCAATCTATGTTCAATTGGCTCGATCGCCTCGAAAACCGCCGTCTACTGCGCCTGCTGCTGCTCTTTGCTCTTGGCTGGATTGGCGTGCAACTTTTGCACTACTTTGCCTACGTCTTACTGATGTTTCTTTTTGCAGCCATTCTGGCGTTTTTACTCAACTATCCCGTGGGCTGGCTCAAGCGTTACTTGCCCCATGGTTTGGCGGTTACCATTGTGTTTCTCGGGACATTGGCAATTCTAATCGGCTTGGGGATTACCCTTGGGTTGGCGATCATTGGCCAGTTGCAGGACTTGATCACCAATTTGCCCAGCCAAATTGATCTGTGGATTGACTCCCTTGAGAGGATGCAGCAGTTTCTGGCGCGATGGAATCTAGACATCAATTTCCAGCAACTGGAGTCAGAATTACGCAACTTTGCCCTTGCGGGTCTGCAGTTTGGTTTTGGCAAGTTGCAGTCTGTCTTTGCGCTGTTGCTCAGCGGCATTATTCTGGCTGTGATTACCTTCTTTATGCTGCTGGAGGGGGAACGGCTATGGCAGTACCTACTGAGTTTTTTGCCCGACCCGTGGCGCGATCGCGTGCCCCAAGCCTTAGAGCGGAACTTTTTGGGCTTCTTTAGTGGCCGTTTGCTTCTCTCTCTCTTCTTTGGTACCGCCACATTCCTTGTCTTGCTGGTGTTACGTGCCCCCTATGCCCTTGCCCTTGGGGCGATCGCCGGTGGCTTGGATCTCATTCCAGGGATTGGCTCAACGATGGGCATTTCCCTCATCTGCTTGATCCTGCTGCCCAAGAGTATTGCCCTGAGTGTACAAGTGCTGATTAGCTGTATTCTGCTGCAACAGGTGGAAGAAAATATTCTCATGCCCCGTGTCATGCGCAACACCGTCAACCTGAATCCAGTGGTTTTATTTTTTTCCCTCCTAGTAGGGGCAACAGTCGCAGGAATTGTCGGTATTTTCCTTGCCATTCCGATGACGGGGACGATCGTCAGTTTGCTAGATCTCAAAGCCTTGCAGGCAAGCAGTGAGGCTGCTCCGAAATCCTCGCAGGGCAAACGCATACTCAGGCAGTAGCAAGGAGATGAGCGAGATAGTCATCGTCCCATCCTGCTCTCAAACGTTTTGCCTTGACGCTGACCTTCACAAAGGTGTCCTGACGCATTCACAGTTATTGTGCTGGATGATATCTCATTCTTTGTTGGAATAGCTATAGTCCCTGAGCAGGTTCCACGCCAGTTCAAACGTGTACTCAAATCCTTGAATCACTCCCTGCTTTTCTATATTGCTCAAGGGGCGAGTACGGCACAGTTCCACCCCTTCCTGAAGCCTCTGAAACGCTTTTTTATAACTCTTGAGTCGCCACTGCCAGCGTTCCATGATCTATCCTTCACTGAGGGGGTGATCACTTCTTGTTGACAACCCCTGTTGCAATGTGAGCATCACCTTTTTCATATCCCCTTGTAAAAGGGCAGGCACGTTCAGCCAGAGGCCGGCAAATTCCTGACTACGCAGCACTCCCTCGCGATCGGGCTGTTGTTGAACGTAGCTCCCCTGCTCTAGGTAGTACCAGTAGAAGGCCTGTTCTGAGACCACCCACACCAGATATTCCTTGACGCCAAAGCGGCAATAGAGGTCTTTCTTGTCGTGGAGATCGTAGGCGGCACTGCTAGAGGCAATTTCAATCACTAACTCTGGTGCCCCTTCGATATAGTCATCGGCACTAATGCGTGATTGTCCCCCCGCCGATTCTTCGAGGCGCAATAGCACATCAGGTTGCACTTCATTGCTGTCATCCAGCCGTACAGTAGCATTGTCACACATCATCAAACTGGGCATCAGTGTCGCATAGGTACCCAGCCACACAACCATGTGTCCGTGAGGTTGAGCGTGCTTTCTTACTCTAATTGGGGAGGCCACAAACACGACTCCATTGATGAGTTCCGCTTTTTTGATGTGGGGAGAGTGCTCATAGCGGTATTCAAATTCCTCGCGGGTCAGGCGATCGCCACTTTCAAGGGGGATGCTATTAACTAATTGAGTCATTCCGTAGCCTCAACGCTAAATTGATTGTGATTGCCGCTTTAAGGCTTCAGCAAACCGTTGGCATTCAGGGGAAGCTAGCCCCTGTTGTAATGTGATCATTACGCTTTTCATATTCCCTTGTAAAAGGGCAGGCAAATTCAACCAGAGACCGGTAAACTCTTGACTGCGAAGCACTCCCTCGCGATCGGGCTGTTGCTGAACGTAGCTCCCCTGCTCGCGGTGATACCAGTAGAAGGCCTGTTCTGAGACCACCCACACCAGATATTCCTTGACGCCAAAACGGCAATAGAGGTCTTTCTTGTCGTGGAGATCGTAGGCAGCACTGCTAGAGGCAATTTCAATCACTAACTCCGGTGCCCCTTCGATGTAGTCATCAGCACTAATGCGCGACTGACCCCCCGCCGATGCCTCAAGGCGCAATAGCACATCGGGTTGGACTTCATTTTGGTTATCAAGCCGGACTGTGGCGTTATCGCAAACCATGAAGCCGCTAAATTCAATGCTGTAGTGAAAGAGCCAGCCAAGAATGTTGCTATGGGGCTGGGCGTGGTTTCTAACCCGAATTGGTGAGGCCACAAACACGACTCCATTGATCAGTTCAGCCTTCTTAATGTGGGGAGAGCGGCCATAGCGGTCTTCAAATTCCTCGCGGGTTAGGCGATCGCCACTTTCAAGGGTGAGGAGAGGAGCCGTCATTTTTCGCAACCGTCCGTGATAGCAGCCAGCACCTTTATTCTAGGCGTCAGCGAAATGGTGAATGGTACATGCGCATCAACTAAGCAGCAGGTAATCCCAGTACCTCACTGGTGCCCGCAACAACGGTGCCAATTGGCCAACTCTCAACCCCCCACTCGGCAAAGCAGGCCTGCGCCGCTGCAACCGCTGACGGCGGTAAAACCACGGTGTACCCAATCCCCATATTGAAAGTGTTGAAAAGTTCGCCCAAACTGACCCCTCCCATTTCCCCTAGCCAGTGGAAGAGTGGCGGAATCGGCCAAGCCTGAGGATCCAGTTGTGCGGATTGCCCTTGACCCAAGCAGCGGGGCAAATTTTCCGGCAGACCACCGCCGGTGATGTGAGCCATGCCGTGGATGGGAATCCCTTGCGCCAAAGCAGCACGAATGGGTTGGACATAGAGGCGCGTCGGTTCTAAGCACAGCTCGCCAAGGGGGGTGGAGCCAAGGGGGGTATCCTGCCAACTGAGCTGGCGATCGCTAACAATTTTACGCACCAAACTAAAGCCATTGCTGTGCAGCCCAGAACTGGCCAATCCCAAGACCACATCCCCCACCTGCACCTGGGTGCCATCCAGCACCTGATCCTGCTCAACGACACCAACACAGAACCCCGCAAGGTCATAGACCCCTTCGGCATAGAATCCCGGCATTTCCGCTGTCTCCCCCCCCAAGAGGGCACAACCCGCCGCTTCACACCCTTGGGCAATACCCGCCACTACAGCGGTCATCATCTCTGGCGCCAGACGACCACAGGCAATGTAGTCCAAGAAAAAGAGCGGCTCAGCACCACAGGTGAGGACATCATTGACGCACATGGCCACCAGATCAATGCCAACCGTATCGTGGCGATCGAGGGCTTGAGCCAGTTTTAGCTTCGTGCCCACTCCATCAGTTCCCGACACCAAAAGGGGTTGACGATAGCCCTTGGGAATTTGACATAGCCCAGCAAAGCCTCCCAGTCGTCCCACTACTTCCGGTCGTTGGGTGCGCTGCACCAAGGGGCGAATCTGCTCGAGAAAGGCACGGCCAGCGGCCACATCTACACCGGCACTGCGGTAGTCCATCAATGCTGCTCCTGTAGTTGGGGGTAGTGAGCCTTGAGATACTCTAGGAGGCCTTCACAGGCATCGGTGAGCAGATCCAACACCTTCTCAAACCCCTGACGGCCACCGTAGTAGGGGTCGGGCACTTCCCTCGCGTCGTGGTGACGGCAAAAATCACACATTAACCGCACTTTATCGCGGTATTTCCCTTCGGGGTCAAGGCGCAAGATATCATAGTAGTTTTCCCGATCCATCGCCAAAATCAGATCAAATTCCTCAAAGTCGGCGGCATGAAATTGGCGTGCTCGATGGGTCAAGTGCAGTCCCCGTTGCCGTGCCGTCATTACCATGCGGGCATCCGGTGGATCGCCAACGTGAAAGTTGCTGGTGCCGGCAGAGTCACACTGAATCTCATACTCTAAACCTGCCTTTTTGATCAGATCTTGCATGATCCCTTCGGCAGCAGGGGAGCGACAGATATTACCAAGACAAACAAAAAGAAGACGGATGGGCATAGGACATTTCCTAGGGGGCGGGAATCAACGTACGGATGAGATCAGCGACCTGCTGACTGCTGTTGGGCATGGCCAATTGGCGGGCATTCTCGGCCATGGCTTGTAATTTTTGCGGCTGCCCTAGCCATTCTAAAATGATCTGCCCGAGGCGATCGCCCGTCAATGCCGACTGCGGGATCATTTCAGCAGCGCCGGCACTCACCAGCACTTCAGCATTCACCGTTTGGTGATCTTCAGCCGCATAGGGATAGGGAATCAACAGCGCTGGGGTTCCTGTGAGGGTTAGTTCCGCCAAGGCACTGGCGCCAGCTCGACTAATGACGATATCCGCGCGGTGCAGCAGGGGTCCCATGGGTTCAAAGAAGGGAAAGACGAGATAGTGGGGATGCTGAACACTTTGGGCATCGGGATCATTGTTGCCCGTGAGATGCACCACCCAAGCCCCCGCCTCGAGCCAGCGGTGAACCGTTTCCCGTACAAGGCGATTGATGGCCACTGCTCCTTGACTCCCCCCCATCACTAGAATCAGGGGTACCTCCTTGGGAATCGGCAACTCCAAGTCGCCGGGATGGAGAATATCGGGACGCACCGGGGTGCCCGTGACCCGTAGGTTCAGCCGTTTGGATTTGAGGTAGGCTAAACTCGCGGGAGTACCCAAGGCAACCAGCGTACACCAAGGCGCCAGCCAGCGGGTGACTTTGCCCGGTAGGGCGTTGGATTCATGGAGCAGGGCGACACGCCCCAAACTGCGAGCTGCTAAAATAGCTGGCGCTGCAATGTAGCCACCGGTGGTAAACACCCCTTGGAAGTGTCCCTGTTTTAACAACTGGCGCGTTTGCCAAAAAGCTCCCCAAAATTGCCAGAGGGGGCGCAGCCTTGCCCAAGGGGTCTTGCCTTGGACACCAGCGAAGTTGATCGTATGCAGGGGGTAATGGGGCGGAATTAATTTCTGTTCAAGGCGATCGCGCACCCCCAACCAATGGATGTCATATTCAGGTAACTCTTCTGCTACTGCTAGTGCGGGAAAGAGATGCCCGCCGGTACCACTCGCTGCAATCAGTAGTTTCCTTTGCCCAAGCATTAAACATTCCAGCCCAATGTGGTCATGAGCTTATCGACAAAGTTGGTATAGACAATACCGCTGCGAAACTCTGGTGTGTCCATCACCTGCTGATGAAAGGGAATGGTGGTCGGCACCCCCATAATCGCACATTCTCTTAGGGCACGCTTCATGCGGGCAATGGCAGCGGGGCGATCGCTCCCCCACACCACCAATTTACCGATCAGCGAATCATAGTAGGGGGGGATTTCATAGTCGGTATAAACATGGGAGTCCATGCGCACCCCAGGGCCACCGGGGGGCAAGTAACCGCTAATACGACCGGGATGGGGACGGAAATTGCGCTCCGGATCCTCGGCATTGATGCGGCACTCGATCGCGTGTCCGCGCAACTCAACCTGCTCTTGGGTCAAGCTGAGGGGTTCCCCTTGGGCAATGCGAATTTGCTCCGCAATCAGATCCAGCCCCGTAATCATTTCTGTGACGGTGTGCTCCACCTGAATGCGAGTATTCATTTCCATAAAGTAAAAGTTGTCTTGGCCGTCGAGGAGAAATTCAATGGTGCCGGCACCGACGTAGTTAATGGCTTTGGCAGCAGTGACAGCAGCAGCTCCCATCTTGGCACGCAGTTCCGGGGTGAGGGCAGGGCTAGGCGCTTCCTCAAGGAGCTTTTGATGACGCCGCTGTACAGAGCAATCGCGCTCCCCAAGGTGAATGACATTGCCATAGCTATCCGCCAGAATCTGGAACTCAATGTGGCGGGGATTTTCAATAAATCGCTCCAGATAGACGCCGGCATTGCCAAAGGCGGCTTCCGCTTCCCCTTGGGCGGCACTGAGGGCCCGTCCTAAATCTTCAGCAGAGCGCACCAAGCGCATCCCCCGGCCACCCCCCCCAGCCGTGGCTTTAATCATCAGGGGATAGCCAATTTTGCGGGCGATCGCCCGAGCAGTTTCCTCATCCTGCACCAGTCCATCACTGCCGGGAATTGTCGGCACCCCCACCTGTTGCATCGTCGCTTTGGCGGTGGATTTATCCCCCATAGCACGCATGGCAGCGGGACTCGGCCCAATAAAGGTAATTTTGTGGTCGGCGCAGATCTCGGCAAAGCGGGCATTTTCCGCCAAAAAGCCATAGCCTGGGTGAATCGCCGAGACATGGCGGGTGAGGGCAGCAGCAATAATGTTGGGAATATTGAGATAGCTGCGGCTACTGGGGGCTTCGCCAATGCACACCGCCTCATCGGCCAATTGCACATGCAGGGCATGGCGATCTACGGTGGAGTAGACGGCAACCGTTGCAATGCCCAATTCCTCACAGGTACGCAGAATCCGCAGTGCAATTTCGCCACGATTGGCAATCAAAATTTTCGTAAAGGCCATGGCGGTCAACGGTAGGGGAAGCGATCCCTAATGCTACCATGCCAGCCGAACGCTTCCGAAAAGGCGACGGCAATTGCATTGGTGCCACTGGCAAAAACAAGTTAGGATCAGCAGGGTTTTATTTGGGAGCGCACTATGGCTGCTGTGTCACCCACGATGGCCTTGACCGTTACGAAAACCAGTAATTGGACAATTGAGGACAGCGAGCAGCTCTACCGCATTCAGGGCTGGGGCGAACCCTACTTTGGGATTAATGCTGCGGGTCATGTCACCGTCTCTCCCAAGGGCGATCGCGGTGGGTCATTGGATCTCTATGAATTGGTGCAGGCGCTCCAACAGCGCAACATTGGCCTCCCCCTGCTACTGCGGTTTTCCGATATCCTTGAGGATCGCATTGAGCGACTGAATGCCTGCTTTGCCCGCGCCATTGCCCGCTATGGCTATCAGGGAGCCTACAAGGGGGTCTTTCCCGTTAAGTGCAATCAACAACGCCACATCATTGAAGCCCTCGTGCGCTTTGGCCAGTCCCATCAGTTTGGCCTAGAGGCAGGATCAAAACCGGAATTGCTGATTGCCTTGGCCATGCTCAATACACCGGGGGCACTGCTAATCTGCAATGGCTATAAGGATCGCGGCTACATTGAAACGGCTATTCTGGCGCGTCGCCTTGGCCACACCCCGATCATTGTCCTTGAGCAGCCCGAAGAAGTCGCGGAAGTGATTGCTGTCAGTCAGGCTTTGGGCATTGAACCCATTGTGGGGGTACGGGCAAAACTGAGCACCCAGGGGGTAGGGCGTTGGGGCACTTCTGCGGGCGATCGCGCCAAGTTTGGTCTGACGGTGCCAGAGATTTTAACGGCAGTCGAACAACTGCGAGAAGCAGGAATGCTCAATTCCCTGCAACTGTTGCACTTTCACATTGGCTCGCAAATTTCTGCCATTAGCGTCATTAAGGATGCGATTCGTGAGGCGGGGCAAATTTATGGCGAGCTGGTGCGCCTCGGTGCCAATATGCAATACCTCGATGTGGGCGGCGGCTTGGGGGTGGACTACGACGGCTCCAAAACCAATTTCCATGCCTCGAAAAACTACAGCATGCAAAACTACGCCAGTGATGTCGTGGCCGGCATTAAGGACGCCTGTCGGCAGCGGGGCATTCCCGATCCCATTCTCATCAGTGAGAGTGGCCGCGCCATTGCCTCCCATCAATCGGTATTGATTTTCAATGTCTTGGGGGTCAGTGAAGTGCCCAAAATTACCCCCGAACCGGCCACGGAGGACGAGCACCTGATTATCCGCAACCTCTACGACACCTACCAAACGATTGATGAGAACAACTACCAAGAGGCCTATAACGACGCCCTGCAATTCAAGGGGGAGGCCATCAGTCTCTTTAACTTTGGCTACTTGAGTTTGCCAGAGCGGGCACGGGCAGAAAGTCTCTTTTGGGCCTGTTGTGCCAAAATCCTCGGCATTGCTCGCCAGCAGGAATATGTGCCCGACGATCTCGAAGATCTTGAGAAAATCATGGCTTCGATTTACTACATCAATCTGTCGGTGTTTCAGTCGGTGCCTGATAGCTGGGCGATCGATCAACTGTTTCCAATCATGCCAATCCACCGCCTCGATGAAGAACCCACAGAACGGGGCATCCTTGCAGATCTGACCTGCGACAGCGACGGCAAAATTGACCAATTTATTGACCTGCGGGATGTGAAATCGGTCTTGGAACTGCATCCCTTTCGCCTAGGGGAACCCTACTACCTTGGTCTCTTTCTCAACGGTGCCTATCAGGAAATTATGGGCAATCTCCACAATCTTTTTGGGGATACGAATGCCGTCCATATCCGTCTAACTCCCAAGGGTTATGAAATTGAGCACCTGGTGCGGGGCGATACAATGCAAGAAGTCCTCGGTTATGTGCAGTACCAAGGGGATGCCCTGTTAGAAAAAATTCGCCGTCGCACTGAGGCAGCGCTGGCAGAACAGCAAATTACATTGGCAGAAGCGCAGCACCTGCTAGAAAACTATGAGCGGAGTTTGCGCAGCTACACGTATCTATCCTCTTAGGGAAAGCGATGCTGGGAACATTTCAGTCAAGCCATTTGCGCATTGAGGTGCCGGCCACCGCAGACCAACTGCGGCAGTACTTGACGCAGCCAGCACAGTTACGGCAGTGGTTGTGGCCCCTACAGGTTCAGACGACGGGCGATCGCCTGCAAGTGGGGGATACCTTCACCAGTGAATTCCTGTGGTTAAAACTGGAACATCGCGTGGAACTACTCACAGCAGAGCGACTGGTATTGGTGCTGCGGCAGGCCATTGAGGGCTGGCAAGAATGGTCGTGGGGAGAGGGCTGGGTACAGTCCTGTATTGAGGGGGTAACACCGCTGCCTCTAGAGTTGGGGCAGACTTTCCTCCTATGGCGGTTGAAATCAGTGCTGAGTGAAACGGTAGCAAGCTGAGGGTCGAAGAACGTTGAAGCGATCGCGCCAATTGGGATGGATCTTATTCTTGAGTGCCCTGCTTCTCAGCAGTTGTGAGGGCAGTGGGCTACAAAGTTGGTTTGCTGCTGACCCCAATGCTGATCAATGGGCAGGGAAGGCACCCACGCCAGAACCGACGACAACGCTACCAGAGAATTTACGGTTTCCTAATGCGATGCTTGTAGCCAATCAGCCCCAAGCGGGGTCACCCCAGACGACGGAAACCCGCTGGCAAGCACCCGCGCCGGCGATCGCCATCCAGCAATTCTATAGCCAACAATTTCAACAGTCGGGCTGGCAACTGGTGGAGCAACAGGTAGCCGACAATACGATCACCCTCAAGGGGCGCAGTGCTGAACTGGAAGTGAGCGTCACCATCAACACGGTGCCAGAAAATAACCTGACAACCTTCACCGTGGCCTACACAGCCGTCAATAGCACCACGGCCACACCGTCTCCCCAGCCCACCCATTCCTCCCCCCAAACGTTCGCTGATCTAGAGGACGCCCCTGCCCCCCTACAGCCGGCCATTCGTGACTTGGCAGAACTGGGGGTTCTCAGCACCACGGGCGATCGCCTGCAACCCAATACCCCCATCAGTCGTGCTCAGTTTGTGCGTTGGTTGGTGACCACCTACAACCGCTTTTATGCCGATCGCCCCGCACGCCAAATCCGCTTGGGCAGCCGCAACGACACACCCATTTTCCAAGATGTGCCCCGTGATCATCCCGACTTTCCCTATATTCAGGGACTGGCGATGGCAGGATTTTTGCCCAGCCCCCTCACCGGCGATACTAGTACCCTCTTTCGCCCCAATGCTCCCCTTACTCGCGAAACGCTGTTGCAGTGGAAAGTGCCCCTTGATCAACAGGGGCGGCTCAGTCCCAGCACGATTGACCGCATTCAGCAAACATGGGGCTTCAAGGACAGTCAACGGATTGCTCCCCCCGCCATCAATGCCGTGGCCGCTGACTATCTCGCGGGGGATCTCTCAAACATTCGCCGCGTTTGGGGAGAAACCCTCTTGCTCCAGCCCCAAAAACCCGTCACCCGCGCCGAAGCCGCAGCAGCCCTGTGGTATATCGGCAACGGGACCGAGGGACTCTCAGCAGCGATGGTGAAGCAAGCACCGCCCTCTGCCTCCTAGAACCTTGCTAGATTAGAAATCCGAGTCAATTGTTACGATTTGCGGAACTGATTGCTGCCTATGCCTTGGCCCTTATCCCGTGGTTACCATCGTCAAATTGCCCGCCTCGAAATTACGGGGGCGATCGCTGGGGGTACTCGCCGTCGTGTCCTCAAAGCCCTGAAAACCATTGAAGAACGGGGCTATCCGGCACTACTGGTGCGCATTGACAGTCCCGGCGGAACCGTGGGGGATTCCCAAGAAATCTATGCGGCTCTCAAGCGTTTGCAGTCGAAAATGAAAATCGTTGCCAGTTTTGGCAATATCTCTGCCTCTGGCGGGGTCTATATCGGTATGGGGGCACAGCACATCATGGCCAACCCTGGCACCATTACGGGCAGTATTGGCGTCATCCTGCGGGGCAACAATTTGCAACGGCTCCTCGACAAGGTGGGGGTCTCATTCAAGGTGATCAAGTCTGGCCCCTACAAGGACATTCTTGCTTTCGATCGCGACCTTACCGAGGAAGAAATCCACATTCTCCAAGACCTCATTGACACCAGCTATCACCAATTTGTCCAAACCGTGGCCGAAGGCCGTAACCTCGATGTGGAAACGGTACGCAGTTTTGCCGATGGCCGTGTCTTTACCGGTGAACAGGCCCTTGCTCTCGGACTGGTGGATCGCTTGGGAACCGAGGAGGATGCCCGTCGCTGGCTGGCGGAATTGGCAGGACTTGACCCCGACAAAACCAAGGTGCAAACCATCGAAGAACCCAAGTCGCCCTTGGCTCGGCTGTTTCCGCGTCAGCAGGAACGATTCCCCTTTCCGTGGCAAGCGGGTCTCGACTGGTTGGAATTTGAAATGGCCACCAATGGACTTCCCCTATGGCTCTATCGCCCCTAAGCTGGATACAGTACCCTTGCGGATATCTTGATGGAGGAGCACACTGTGGGCTGGCGCGTCCGAGCAATTCGTGGAGCAACTACCGCCACTGAAAATTCAATTCCAGCAATCCGTGAGGCGGTTTTGGAACTCCTCGGCGAGATTGAGCGGCGCAATGCCCTCGATTTCTCGGAAGTGATTAGTGTGACCTTCTCTGTGACCCGTGACCTCGATCAAATCTTTCCGGCAGCGATCGCCCGTGAATGTCCCCATTGGCGCAACATTCCTCTCCTCGATGTTCAACAAATGCATGTGGAGGGAGGCTTACCCCGCTGTATCCGCTGCTTGATTTACTTCAACACCCCCAACCCCGATCAACCGATTTACCATGCCTACCTGCGCCATGCCCAGAGCCTCCGTCCCGATCTGGCAATGCACGGCGACTACCATCCCCTCCATCTGTCCTCTCATTCCCTAGGTTAACTATGACCGCTCTTGTCCGTGACTACATGACCCCCAACCCCTTTACCATTCGTGCCGATGCCCCGATTTCTGAGGCAATTCGCCTGATGGAAGAAAAACAGGTGCGCGGCCTCCCCGTGGTGGATGATAAGGGCAAATTGGTGGGCTTGGTGTCTGAAGCTGACCTGATCGTGCGCGAAGCGCCTCTTGAGCCACCGTTGTACATTACGTTCCTCGGCAGCATCATTTACTTTGAGTCTCCAGAATCCTTTCATCAACACCTCAAGAAAACCCTTGGCCAACAGGTGCAGGATGTGATGACCCCTAACCCCCACACCATTGGGGTGGATGCCCCCATTGCCGAAGCGGCTCGCCTCATGGTGAATCACCACATTAGTCGCCTGCCGGTCTTGAATGCCCAAGGAGAATTGGTCGGCATTATTAGCCGTCATGATCTGTTGCGCGCCCTGCATACCCAAGAAACTTCTGCGTGACGTTTGTCAAATTGGCCTGACACTAACTTTCAAGATTGGTGACTTCCCATAGAATAACCACAGGTTCGCTCGCGATCGCCTGAGGGTTCTTTGATCATGACCGCTTCCCTTGATTTGATTTGGCAGCAGGCACGGCAGGGTCAAGCAGAGGCCATTGCCCATTTGATGAACCGTGCCCTTCAAGCCAAGGGAGTGCGTGCCCTCGTTCGGCGACGGGGTGACTGTTTACAAATTATGTTTGAAGCGGCGCGATCGCTCCCTCCCCAAGTCTGCGTTCAGTTTGTTTGCCGAGGCCTCAAGCAATTGGCGCCCCAAGGCGTTCTACGTGTACGGCTCCATGCTCGGCTCCTTGGCGAAGAATGGCCAGAATGGACACAGACTGTTGACTTACAGGAGACCTTACCAGCGGCGCCGTCTGTCCAGGCAAGCTCAAATCCAACAACACCTGCCACCACGCCATCCCATCAAGCGGTCAGTGCTTTTGCCCTCAGTTTACTGGCGATCGCGGGCACGAGTGCCGTTGCCCTTACCCTGCAAAATCAACTCAGTGTCGATGCCCCGCCGAGTGCGGAACCCAGTCCAGCCATTACAACCCCTGAACCCGACGTTCCCCTTGTGCCCCCCCCACCCGCCCCGAGCGATCGCCGGCTGCGGATTAAGGCCGTTGGCGATATTGTCCTTGGCACCAATTTTCCGAGTAACCGCTTGCCTGCGGATCCACAAAAGCTCTTTGCCCAAGTGAAACCCTATCTTCAGGGGGCAGATCTCCTCTTTGGCAATTATGAAAGTACCCTCACCGATCATCCCCATCCCTTCAAAAACACCAGTAGTGGTCGCAGTTTTGCCTTTCGCTCACCCCCCAGTTATGCACAGGTGTTGCGCCAAGCTGGTTTCAATGTCCTCAACATTGCCAACAACCACAGCTACGACTTTCATGAGCAGGGATTTCGCGATACGATTCGCCACATCAACGCGTCTGGCATGACCGCCATTGGTGATCTCAATCAAATTACCTACCTCGAAGTCAATGGCCTGAAAACCGCATTTATTGGCTTTGCCACCTACTACGGCCAAAATCGCATTCAAGACCTCAAGGCCGGTGCCGCTCTTGTACAGAAGGCCAAGCAAAACGGTGATATTGTGGTTGTTAGTTTCCATGGTGGCGCCGAAGGCAGCGATCAAATTCACACCCGCGATCGCACTGAGTACTTTTATGGCGAAGACCGCGGCAATGTGGTTCAGTTTGCCCGCACCATGATTGATAACGGTGCCGATTTAATCTTAGGTCATGGCCCCCATGTCCCCCGTGCCCTTGAATTGTACAAAGGCCGCCTCATTGCCTATTCCCTAGGGAACTTTGTCGGCTATCAGACCCTGAGCAGTCACGGCACCCTTGGCAAGTCCTTAATCCTAGATGTTGAACTCGACGGTTCTGGCCGCTTCCTTCAAGGTAAAGTCATTCCTGTACGCCTCGATGCCAAGGGGATTCCCCACATTGATCAAAACTTTGCCAGTGTGCAACTGATTCGCCGTTTAACCCAAGCCGACTTTCCCAACACTCCCTTGCAGATTGAACGCCTCGGTGAAATTGTCAGCACCGATTCCCAATCCTAGTCTTCCTCTGGTCGATGAGACAACTGTTGGTGCTCAATTTTGACCGGTAGAAACTTAGGAATTTGTGTAATAAGGGATTCGGCTATGGCATCGTTACACCCTTGATAAAGAGGCACTCTGCGAGGAGGCCCCGGCACATTAAGAGTGAAGTAAATCTTGAAATGATTCTGTTCCCAAGAACGGCCATGCCTGCCTTGTATCACTTCGACATATTTTTGGACAATCATTGCCTCTATATCGGGAAAATCATATTCTCTGCGAAATTTGGTTTTCGGACTCTCCCATATAATCTTTCTTGTAGATCGATCAATGATTAATGTTTCCTTATATTTCAACGACTCTGACATACGAGGATAGTAGAATCGCTGATAAGAGACTGCTAAGAAGTTAACCGTCAAAGGAAAAGTCAAAATAGATATAATTGCACTCGGTAACCAATCACGGTTTCTATAGGTATACGTCTAGGTTTCTCGATTAGACTGCAGGAATCTTGATAATTAGTCTTGTGCCGCTTTCATCGCACCACGATCTCCCCCACCCCATCCACCAACATAGGAACTCCCATGATCCTCTAGGCTCCAAGAAGCGCAATATTTCCGTCGGTGACCACATCGAACTATTTCCTCTTTGATTTCAATGTTACTCCCTGAGACGTATTCAACTAATATTTCATTTCGTTTATACAATCCCCAAAACCAATATTCTTTAACTCAGCGCTGGGCAGTGGCGGTCATATCTTTCGTTTCAGTGCGCTGACAACTCAACTGTACTGAAAGGATGGAAGAAAAGTATAATTTTAAGAAAATGATTATCAAGCCAGCAAGCATCCATAAAAGAGCCATTTCATCAGCAACGGATGAACCTTCTAGCTTGATTTGAGATTCGTTTTTCTTTGCGATGTTCATTTTTAATAATTTATTAAATTTTGACAAAAATTCTCTATCTCATCCCTATCTAGCAGGGTAACAATTTCACCTTGGAGATGGCTTTTAGGTTTATAGACTAGTAAACAAAATTTAGTGGTTTTTCATTTTCAATTCCTATGAAAAGGGCTGTGCACTAACTTTCACAGCGTTGCGAGTGTGCGATACTTGTGGAAAGGGCTGTACTGCGATGCAAAGCTTCAACCAGTGAAAAAGCGAGTCACATTGACATTCCCTCGACGGACGATTCAAATGCCCGTCACCTATCGCCTAGCCAAGGACTTTAACATTGCTGCCAATATCATTCGCGCCCAAGTGGCACCTAACCAAGTGGGCAAACTGGTTCTAGAGTTGGCTGGGGACATTGATCAAATGGAGGCCGCCCTAGAATGGTTGCGGCAACAGAATATTGAGGTTTCCCTTGCCAGCCGTGAAATTGTGATTGATGAGCAGGCCTGTGTCCACTGTGGCCTCTGTACGGGGGTATGCCCCACTCAGGCGCTGACGCTCCATCCAGAGACGTTTCAACTCCAATTTACCCGCTCCCGTTGCATTGTCTGTGAGCAATGTGTGACCGCGTGTCCGATGGAGGCGATTCACACCAACTTTTAATTCAACTCCTCAACTCCTCCTCAAGGGTCACGTCTTGATAGATATCAGACAAGTGGCCTTGCCAAGCGATGCTCTTGAGTTCAACCGAATTTTGTGGCGGGGAATAGGCCTGCCAAACCCATAAGCCCGAGGTACTGCGACGAAAGGTCTCTAGCCGCTGCTGACGAGTATTGACCAGCACGTATTCCTCTAGCGTCTCAAGGCTTTGATAGTCAAGGAACTTATCGCCGCGATCAAAGGCCTCTGTTGAAGGAGAGAGCACCTCAATCACCAAGCAAGGAAAAGATTTATAGAGAGAGGTTTGCCGATCCCGTGGATCGCAGGTAACAAAAAGATCCGGATAGTAAAAGCAATTTCGCTGCTCCAGACGCACTTTCATATCTGAAATGTAGAGACGACAGTCCCGTTGGCGCACCGTTGGTTGTAGCAGAGTTGCCAAATTTAAGGCTAAGGTGACATGGGCATCGCTTGCCCCTGCCATTGCGTAGATCTGACCGTTGATGTATTCGTGCTTGACCCGACTTTGGGTTTCCCGTTGCAGATAGTCTTCAGGACTCAGTTGTGGCGAAGGTTGCGTGCTCATTGGCAGCCTAGAATAGCCAGCGCTTATCTCGCTACTATTGATCCTAGGGTACGAAGAAAATTATGACCCAACAACACGGATATTGGGCACTGGCAACGCTGGCGGGGATGATGCTCCTGATTGCCCCGGCCAAGGGGGTGCCTGCGGTGGCACTGCCAGAAAGTTTTTATCGGGCGATCGCCAGCCAAGACTGGGCAACAGCGGTGCAAATTCTCGATCAGGTCATTCGTGCCCATCCCCAACAGGCGCCAGCCCTTACTAGCTATCGTCAAGAATTGGTGCGGCTGCAACAACTTCCCCGAACCCCTGCTCCGCCCATGGCAACAGTGATCACCCAGCCCAGTGGCATCGTACCGATTCTGCGGCGGCAGGGAGGAATTCCCGTTATCCCAGTGATGTTTAATCAACGGTTACGGTTTGAGATGCTAGTGGATTCAGGCGCCAGTATGACAGTGATTACGCGATCGATGGCACGCGCTTTAGGCATTACCCCCGCTCAAGTGGTGGATAATCGCGTGTTTCATACCGCGAATGGTCAAGTGGTGCTGCCGGTGGTCTATGTCCAATCCATCAGCGTCGGCGGTTTTCATCGGAAGCAAGTGCCCGTTGCTGTCGCTGGGCCTGAAATGACCATTGGCCTATTGGGGCAGGATTTTCTCCAGCACTTTGATGTCAGTTTGCGGCAAGATCATATTCAGTTGCAGCGTCGTCCTTAGGCAATGCCCATTCTCGCCCAAGCGGTCTTAGCCAGTCACAATGCCGGTAAAGTCAGAGAGTTTCAAGGCTGGTTACAGCCATGGATTGGGGAGTTGCTGCCCCTGCCAGCCACGATTGAGATTGCTGAAACTGCGGATTCCTTTGTGGGCAACGCCTGTTTGAAGGCCACCACTGCCGCTCAGGAGCTGGGAACGTGGGCGATCGCTGATGATTCGGGGCTAGCTGTTCATGCCCTTGGGGGCGCACCAGGGATCTATTCGGCGCGCTACGGTGCGACGGATGCTGAGCGTATTGAGCGTCTATTACGGGAAATGGCCGGTGTCAGCGATCGCGCCGCTGAATTTATTTGTGTCATTGCCCTCGCGCGTCCCGATGGCACGATTGCCGTTACGACCGAAGGACGGTGTGCAGGCGAGATTTTAACGGCGCCCCGCGGTCAGAGGGGGTTTGGCTACGATCCTATCTTTTGGGTGCCCAGTCAGCAGCGTACCTTTGCCGAGATGAGTCCCACTGAAAAGCAACAGGTCAGTCATCGGGGTCAGGCATTGCAGCGGCTGCGGGAGTATTTGCAAACCTTTGATCCGTAGATTCACGGTTGTTGGCAGCAAGCTTTTTGTCCTACACTGACGCCAATAGTGTTCCTCAACCAACCTGTGGCTCCTATGCAAGAACGGGTCTAGCATCACAAAGTTGCATTAGACAATGCTTCCTATAGAAAGAAATTCACAGGGAATATAATGAGAACAAGGGGGCACGTCCCCTAGGCCCAGTGGCTGGCAGTCTTCTTGCCGTGATTCAAAGCAAAAACTATGGGCGATCGCGAATTAATAGACCAATTTATTAAAGACTTGATTCAGAAAAATTCGCGAATGCTCTCGAATCGGCACCTGCGCGTAGAAACCACCTTTGATGAAGTTCAGTTAATTTCCTACAGGGATGGCATTGTTGCTCGGGTGAAAACAGATGCCCCTACCCTTGCCATTGAAGTACGGGATGCCTCCCCCTATCGGCCTCTGATTCAAGAGGTAATGGTGGATTATGAGATCTTCCAAGTCGGCGTGGCTCAGACCCCCGGATGTTTGCGTTACGAACATCGCACCGTTCCCGAAGGCTATGTGATCCAATATACCGAAGCAGGAGTGCTGTGGAAAGACCGCTGGGCACGGGGTAAGCGACGCGGTGCTCTTACGGGGGGCAACTCCCTTGGCATGGATGCGATGATTCTCTATCGGGGCACTTGGTATCCCATTCAAAGCGTCAATGCGGCCAATGGCTTTGTTGCCATTCGTACCTTGGGCGGGGAAGCCACCTACAGTGCCTCTGACTTTTTGGTGTGGCTGAAAAAAGAGGAAAAAGACACCGCCGAGAGTCCCAGTCAGATCAGTGCCTACAAACGGGGAGAACGCATGGGAGACATTGACAGCGCCCCCACCCAAATCCTTGAGGCTACGGAAATGAGGGCTGCCAAGGCCAGTGGCACCCCATCAACGCCAATTGCCTCCCCTGCTGGCGAACCGGAGAAGGAAGAAGATCACGCCGTCATTTTGCCGTCAGCGCCACCGGTACCTGCGGTTGCAGCAACAGTTTCAACGCCCCCTGAGCCTGCGCAACCGCTTGAAGCCACCCAAGGGTATCCAGCGGCCAACTACGAGCATTCTGTGGGCTATCCCCACCCCAACTACGATTATTCCCAAGGGTATCCAGCGGCCAACTCCAACTACGAGCGTTCCGTGGGTTATCCCCACCCCAACTACGACTATTCCCAAGGGTATCCAGCGGCCAACTACGAGCATTCTGTGGGCTATCCCCACCCCAACTATGACTATTCCCAAGGGTATCCAGCGGCCAACTACGAGCACTCCGTTGGCTATGCCCATCCCAGTTATGGTCAGCCCTACCCGCCCCAAACCTACCAGCACATTGATCCCAACATTCAGATGGCGCTGACGTATCTCCAATCTAGCTTGGCCTATCTGCTACAAGTGGAGCCAAAAAACGCCAATATCCATGCAGCCATTCGCGCTACCAGTATGGCGATTCAAAATCTCCTCACCCTTCTCAATGGTTAGCGGCTCTCGGCGAGGGGATGCAGGCGAAGGACACTTTGAATCATTGCCCAAGCGGTTTTAATCTCAGGCACACGAACTTCATCCCATTGGCCGGGTTGACAGTAAAGATAACGAATAAAGCGACGTTGCTTTGGCAAAGAAAAGGGAAGAAACTGCACACCAATCTCTAGAGCCGTGGCGTTTTTTCCTAACGCCACCATTCTTGACCACCGCAGTTGGATCGGTAAGCGCAAGTAGACCAAAGGGCTCGGCGCCAGAAAGTGCAGTTCCCCTCGGGGGTCATCTAACAACTCCGCCGGCAACCTATTGAGGCGTATTCGTGCCCCCTCCTCAGACAGGTCAACCGTTTGTCCGCCATAGCAGTTGTCCCCAACGATGAGTTCACAGGGTTCAGAACGCAGGAACCGCGGATGTCGTCGCTGCGGCACATCAATGGCCACTAGAGCACAGACCAAAATCAAGAGAAAGTTGTAGCTAGACCAGACCATGTTAATGGCCAAACTATCGGGATTGACCAGCGTCTCTTGCAAAGGCGAACTCCGCCAAATGAGACCAAACATCATCAGAGCGGCAATGATTAACAAGGGACGAATGACTGGCCAATTAACATTGATGCGATGGGGATCCACAATCCCCTTAGGCGTGACTTTGAAGGTTTTGCCCCTCGGACTGATCAGGGTGCGAATCACTGTGATGGCCATGGGAAAGGCAATGATGGTTTCATAAACATCGGACCAAAAGGCGGAGCGGCGGCCTTCGGTAAGCCAGGAAAAGGCCATGATATTGCCCAAATAGTAGGGACAGTAAAAGTACACTACCTCGTTAATTGTGGCGCGCAGGGGCGCAAGACCAAACAGTAAAAAGGCCAAAGGTGCCAAGAGAAAAATCACGCGGGGGATCGACAGCAGCCAATAGAGCACCCCCAAGCTATGGTAGAACCGCTGCATCAGGTTCAGGTTGGGAATGGTCAAGAAATTGGACTTCAAAAAGAGCATCTGTAGCGTTCCTTGCCCCCAGCGCAGCCGCTGGTTAATGTAGGCACCAATCGTTTCTGGGGACATGCCCGCAGAGAGAGCTTCGTTGAGGTACTTGACGCGATAGCCGCGCCCTTGGAGGTACATAGAGGTCAAGTAATCTTCGGTAATGCTGTCGGTAGGGATGCCGCCAATCTCATCAAGGGCACTGCGGCGAATGACAAAGCACGTCCCACAGCAAATCACGGCATCAAAGAAGTCCCGACTGGGTTGGATAAAGCGAAAGAAAAGGGTCTGCTCGTTGTTGAGAATACCCTCAAGGCCAAGGTTGACGGTGATGGGGTCTTCGTTGAAAAAGTGCTGTGGCGTCTGCACCATTGCGGTCTTGGGGTCTTGGAAAAAGCCGACGGTGCGAGTCAGGAAGTTGCGGCTGGGGACAAAATCAGCATCAAAGACTGCTATCAGTTCGCCCGTGAGGGTGGGGAGAGCATGGTTAATGTTGCCGGCTTTGGCATGGCGGTTGTCGGGGCGATCGCGATATTCACAGCCCAGTTCTGCTGCTAGGGCACGCACCGCCGACCGTCGGGTATCGTCCAGCAAGTAGATGCGCTTGTGGGGGTAGTCCATGGCTTGGCAGGCAATGACTGAACGCCGCAAAATGTCCACCCCTTCGTTGTAGGTGGGCAGAATCACATCCACCCAGGGCAAATACTCCCCCCGAATCACGGCTTGGCTCAGGCGATCGGCCTCAGGGCTGCGGCCTTTGGAAAAGATACACAGGGCAAAAAAGCAAATGGTATTTGTTAGGGTCAGTAGTTCAGCGATAAATAACAGAATCGAAATCGTGCCATTGAGGGGATCATCTAGGTTGAGGCTGTTAAAAAAACGCCAGAGGATATACCGCAGTGCCAACAGGGTCAGCCCCAAACCCACAATTAAACGCGACCAAAAATTGGGCTTGGGGGAAATCTCCTTCAGGAAGAACGTAATGGCAATCCAGACTAGTGTGGGCAATAGGAGTGCTTGAAGCGTCGTGCCGTCAGCCCGCAGCAGCGCTTTCCCCTCGTGCCAAAGACCGACTAAGTTGGGTAGAAAGTTTTGCCAATCCAGTTGACTCAGCAGGACGGCCAGAAATGCGCCACTGCCCAACAGTAAAAGCCACAGATCAGGGCTAATACGTCGCGATCGCGCAGCTGCCTGTGGCGTAGGCGGCCTCGATGGCTGAGAAACCCTAGGGGATAGGTTGTTAGTTTCAAGTAGCTTCATGGGAACACAGTCAGCTGGGATGAAGCTCTACATCCTGTACTCACTCAGAGTTGAACAACACCACGACCTCAAAATTACGATCGGGTAAACAACTCTTTAGATTTCAACTATTTTCAATGCTTTGATCAATGAGTCTTGGATGTAGCAGTCGTGTTAATTGATTGGATGAATAACAACGCTTCTAAATGCAAGACTAATTGTCAGCAAAATTTCTGACTGCCTAGAATAATTGCAGCGAATTCGTAGTCTAAAAAATATGGCCGCTTTGGCTTGGCAAGAATGGGACAGATGTAATTTTTCACCATGGTGCTAATCCATTTAGGGAACTTACCTCTAGTGTACTCAATGCTTTAGCAAAACTAAGCCTACACCGAAAAATTAAAGCAAAAATTCAACAATGGGCTAGCGACTTTCGGCAAGGGGATGCAGGCGAAAGACACTTTGAATCATTGCCCAAGCGGTCTTAATTTCAGGCACACGAGTTTCATGCCATTGCCCCGGTTGGCAGTAGAGGTAGGGGATCAGGTGACGGTGCTCTGCCAAGGATAGATCCACAAAGCGAATGCGCATTTCGACAGGGTTGCTGCTCGCCCCCTGCTGAAGTTGAATCAGGCGCTCCTGATCGTGCCAGCGCAGCTCTGCCGAGAGCCATAGATCTGCGAGTTCGCTAGGAGGCAAGAGGCGAAATTGGGCACTATAGGTTCGCAATCCCTGCGGCGAAGCATGGTTTTCCTGACAAGTGTCACAGCGGCGGATTTGTAAGCGGGCGCCCTCTTCAGAAATATCCACAGTTTGCCCGACGTAGCGATCGCCCCCAACAATGAGTTCACAGGGTTCAGCCCGCAGAAAGCGAGTAAAACGGCGCTGCGGTACATCAATAGCCACCAGCATACACACCAACAGCAGCGACAGATTATAGATTGACCAGACGATATTTACCGCCAAGCTATCGGGGTTGACAATCGTATCCTGCAGGGGAGAACTGCGCCAGATCAGGCCAACAATCGTCAAAATGGCAATGATCATCAGGGGACGAATCAGCGGCCAGTTGATATTGATGCGATGGGGATCCACCACCCCTTTGGGGGTCACTTTGAAGGTTTTACCCCTCGGACTAATGAGTGTGCGAATGACCGTGATCGCCATCGGAAAGGCAATAATCGTTTCATAGACATCCGACCAAAAAGCGGAGCGGCGACCTTCGGTGAGCCATGAAAAGGCCATGATATTCCCCAGATAGTAGGGAAAGTAAAAGTAAAGAATCTCGTTCACCGTTGCTCGCAAAGGAGCAATACCAAAGAGCAAAAAGGCCAACGGTGCCAAAAGAAAGATCACCCGCGGAATGGAAAGAAACCAGTAGATGATACTCAAGGAATGGGAGAGGCGCTGCGTTAACCGCAGAGTAGGGGCAGTAAAAAAGTTTCCCCCCAAAAAGAGCATTTGCAGTGTGCCCTGCCCCCAGCGCAGCCGTTGGTTAATGTAGGCACTAATCGTCTCCGGGGACATACCCGCCGCCAAGGCTTCATTGAGGTATTTGACGCGATAGCCAAGGCTTTGCAGCTTAATGGTTGTCATGTAGTCTTCGGTGATACTGTCTGTGGGAATGCCACCAATTTCATCGAGGGCACTACGGCGAATCACAAAACAGGTACCACAGCAGACAACGGAGTCCCAGTAGTCACGACTGGACTGAATAAAGCGGAAGAAAAGGGTTTGCTCATTGTTGAGGATGCCCTCAAGGCCGAGATTGACGGCAACGGGGTCTTCATTGAAAAAATGCTGCGGCGTCTGCACCATTGCCGTCTTGGCATCTTGGAAAAAGCCAACGGTGCGGGTGAGGAAGTTGCGGCTGGGGACAAAATCAGCATCAAAGACTGCTATGAGTTCACCACTAAGGGTGGGCAGCGCATGGTTAATGTTCCCTGCTTTGGCATGGCGGTTGTCGGGGCGATCGCGATATTCACAGCCGAGTTCTGCAGCTAGGGCACGCACCGCCGGCCGTCGGGTGTCGTCCAGCAAGTAGACGCGCTTGTGGGGATAGTCCATGGCTTGGCAGGCAATCACCGAACGCCGCAAAATATCCACCCCTTCGTTGTAGGTGGGCAGAATCACATCCACCCAAGGCAAATACTCACCGCGAATCACTGCTTGACTGAGGCGATCGGCTTCGGGTGTGCGGTCAATGGAGAAAATACAGTGAAAGAAAAAGGCCACACTATTGAAAACCGTTAGCAATTCTGCCAAAAAGAGAACGACGGAGATCGTGCCATTGAGGGGATCATCCAAGTTGAGGCTATTCAACAGGCGCCAGAGTTCATAGCGAATCCCCAATAGGGCAAGACCCACACTGACAATCAGCCGTGACCAGAAGGTCGGTTTAGGGGAGAGTTCCTTTAGGAGAAACGTGATTGCCAACCAGACAAACGCCGGCAGCAGTAAAGCCTCAAGTGTGGTTCCTTGGGGGCGCATGATGGCTTGTCCGCCCTGCCAAAAACCGACAAGATTCGGCAGCAAATCTCGCCAATCCACTTGCCACAGCAGTACCCCTAGGAGGGTAAGAATGCCTAGGAGCAAGAGCCAGCCATCGGTTTGCAACGACTTGAGGCGCATGATTTAGCTTCTAAACACCACTTCGACACTTTGGCCCACACCACAGAAACGCTCAGCGGTTAAGTCCTCTGGTAGGTTGTAGAGTTGAACATCAACCGCCAGTTCATTGCGCACTAGATCGGGGGGGGGCACAGCCACATTTTCACCCACTTCGACTTTACCTGGCCCGCCGCGAATGGCACGGACAATCCCCGTTAGCCGGCGATCGCTCCCATCCAATAAGCGCACTGTTGCTTCCTGACCCACCCGCAGGCGAGGATTATCCCGCTCCGCCACCAAGCCCGTTGCCCAAACATCGCTACAGTCGAGAATTTTAACGATCGGATCCCCTGCGGTCAGGGGAATACCCAAATCCCCTGTTTTGTGGATCACTGACCAAACCACTGCGGTCGTCGGTACTGTCACGGGGGCAAGGCGTTGCAGGGAGAGTTGCTGTTTGATATTGGCAATTTCACGGCGTAGCTCGGCAATCGTTGTGGCCACTGCCAAGCGTTCAACCTCAATATCGACCAGTTCAACTTGCAAATCAATCAAACGGATCTGGGGAAAACTAAAGGTGCGTGATGCATCGAGTTGCAGTCCTTGGCGAGCCGCTTGTAGGGCTGTTTGTTGGCGGCGCAGTTCGGCCTGTTTACTCTCAACAAATTTCGCTGCTTGCTTGGCACGGGAAACGGCTTCATCGGCAAGTTGGCGCGCCACAGCCCCTGTTTCCACTAAGCTGGTATAGCGATCGGCTTCAATGCGGGCAATGGCCAGAGCTTCTTGGGCTTGGCGCAGTTCCCCTAGGGTACGCTGCACTGCCTCTTGGGCAAAGCGAACTTCAAGGGTTTGCTGACTCTGCTGATAGCGATCGAGTTGAGAAATCAGAGCCATACGGCTGTTGCGTTTCTGTTGCAGTCCCTGCTGCTGGGAAAGGGCGACATTGAGTCGAGTTTCTAGATTTTGGCGATCGGTTTCCAGTTGGGGATTGCGATCGTTGCGGATGGTACCAATTTCCGTACCGGCATTCAGGCGTTCGCCAGGGCGTAAGTCTTTTAGGGTTAGGGTGCCGGGGATCGTGGCATAGAGGGTAATCACTGTGCCATTGAGGTAGCCGACACGACTGACCACATTCCGCTGTCGCCACCAGAGGAGATAGACCGCTAAGCCAATAAGCGTCACCCCCAAGCCAATCCGCACTATCCGAAAAATGCGGCGCCGTTTCTCAGTTTGTGGGGGTTTGGTGGCAACTGCACTGGAAGATGATGAGGTATTCATATTCGGTTTTTCCACTGCCACAGCTCAGCAACATACTCAACAGGAAACCCATGCTCCTTTGCCCCTTGGAGAATTGTCTCTAAATAGTCGGCTGAAGGCCACAGGGTTTCATCAATAAAATCCTCCCCTGCCACATAAGTCAGAGCTGTTATCGCCTGACCCGTGGACGTTATGACTCTAACAAATTCATGGCGGTAATGTCCCCACTTAACACCTTCGTAAAAATCTAAGCGTTCAATGTCTGCTTCTGTGCAGCGATAAATCACACCCCAAACAGAACGGTGAGGATCAGGGACAACATTTGCTTTGCCAGTGCCATCATTACTGCGTTTATTGAACACAAGGCGATAGCCCCGCAGTTCAGCAACTTCAGCAGTGGGGACGGTACCGATGCGACGTTTTTTTTGGGCGGTACAGAGGTTGCTGCCGTAGGCAAAGTACCAGATACAGCCGTTGTCTAAAATATGGGAATCATCAAGGGGGAGTGATTCGGTCATCAAGCAGTTGAGGAATAGAGTTGGCGGTAAACTTCCATGAGGGCGATCGCCACCGAAGCCGAGAGATTCAAACTGCGCACCGCCGGCTGCCACATGGGAATTTTCAAAAAGGCGTCACAGGTCGCTAAGACATCGGCGGGGATGCCATCGGGTTCGCTGCCAAAGACCAGCCAATCGCTCGCAGCAAAGCTAAAGTCCCAGTAAATCTGCTGGGCTGAAGGTTCAAAGGCAATCAGACGCCCCCCGCTATGGGTAGTTTTGAGGAACGTCGGCCAGTCGGGGTGGCAGTGCAAGGTGACATAGGGCCAGTAATCAAGACCAGCTCGCTTGAGGTAGCGATCGCTGAGTTCAAAGCCCAAGGGTTCAATCAGATGCAGCGGTGTGTGGGTGGCAGCACAGGTGCGGGCAATATTGCCTGTATTCGGGGGAATTTGGGGATGGACAAGCACCACAGCAGGCATGGCGTTGAGTCAGTGGCAACTAGAGACTTAATCCGTTGTCGCCCGGCCACTGGGGGTTAAGCCGCGCCGTCCCTCTTCGCGGGCATAGGTTAAAAAGCGCTGTAGATGCTCTAAATACTCAGAAGGGGGTAGGGTTGCTAATTGGGCGATCGCCTGAGCAAGGGGCAAGTCCCGCCGATAGAGAATCCGAAAGGCTTCCTTGAGGTTGCGCATTTCTGCCTCCGTCACCCCAGCTCTTTGCAGCCCCACTTGATTGAGGGCACGAACCCGTGCGGGATGACCTTCCACCAGCATATAGGGGGGCACATCGCGATCTACCCGTGCCATGGCTCCCACCATCGCTAAGCGGCCAATATGGACAAACTGATGAATGCCCACCATACCGCCAATGCGGGCCTTTGATTCAATGCAAACATGGCCAGCGATCGAGGCCGCATTTGTAATCACCACCTGATCCTCAATCACACAATCATGGGCCACATGGACATAGGCCAGCAACAGATTGTGGTTACCAATAATTGTGGCATCCCCTTCGCCGTTGGCACGGTTGATCGTCACAAACTCGCGAATCGTGTTGTAGTCACCAATGCGCAGGGCACTATTGGCACCCGTATATTTTTGATCCTGAGAAGCCGTGCCGATGATCGCTCCCGGAAAGATACGATTACCTACCCCCACCTCCGTTGGCCCTTCAATAATCACGTGGGCACCAATTTCGGTATGGGCACCAACGCGCACCTGTTCGCCAATCACGGCATAGGGGCCGACCCGAACTGTGGGATGTAGCTCGGCACTGGGATGAATGACAGCAGTAGGATGGATCAGTGTTTGCATCATTGATTGTGACTAGTCCACCAGCGAGAACATCATCTCGCCCTCACAGACCAATTGACCATTCACCTCAGCCCGTCCTTGCATTTTGCCGATGCGCTGCTGCTTGACAACAAGAAGCTCGGCCCGCAGGATTAACTGATCGCCGGGGAGGACGGGACGGCGAAAGCGCACCTTATCAATGCCCGCAAACACAGAAAGCTTATCCTTTGCCCAGTTCATCTGCATCAGGACAACCCCTCCCACTTGGGCAAGGGCTTCCACAATGAGCACCCCCGGCATAATTGGGCGACCGGGAAAGTGCCCTTGGAAAAAGGGTTCGTTGATCGTGACGTTTTTCAGCCCCACGGCATACTTTTCTGGAACATAGTCAATGATCCGATCCACCAGCAGAAAGGGATAGCGATGGGGAAGCAACTGCTGAAGATCAGTAACCGTCAGCACAGTGGTGGGTGGGGAGTCAGTCAACGTTGGCATAGGGATAGGGGTCAGCTTCACATCAAAGATATACACAAATCATAGGGGAGAATGGTTGCCGACTAAACCATCTGTTGGGCGATCGCCCGTGCCAATTGGGTATGCAGATGATGACTCGCCCGATAGGCGACATAATGCGCGATGGGGGGTGTCCCTAGGAGGGCTAAATCTCCCCAAAGATCGAGTAACTTGTGGCGAACCGGTTCATCGGCAAAGCGTAACGGCGGGTTGACCCAACCACTGGCACTGCACACCAGAGCATTCTCTAAACTGCCCCCCTGAATCAGGCCTTGGCTGCGCAGATACTCCACTTGTTCAGCAAAACCAAAGGTACGGGCAGGGGCAACGGCCACCGCTAGTTCTGAAGGGGTAAAGCTACACCACTGGCGACCAATCGCCGCATAGGGGAAGTCAATACCATAGGTGAGGCGTAGCTCAGGAGCAGGAATGGCACTGACAAAGGCTGCTCCTTCGTAAATGGTGACAGGTTCCTTCAAGATGACTGCTGGTCGAGGAATCTCCTGAGGGACAACACCGACCCTTTGAATGCCTTCTAACCAAGGTTGCGCCGAGCCATCGAGCACCGGCACCTCAGAGCCTGTGATCTCAATCCTGACATTATCAATACCAGCGATCGCCAGCGCTGCCAAGAGATGTTCAACCGTGCGCACACTGGCGCCATTGGCGACCAACTCCGTTGCCAACTGAGTGGATTGAACCGCATCAATCTGAGCAGGAATCACGGGCTGTCTCTCCAGATCAAGGCGCACAAACTGTCGCCCCGTGTTGGCGGGTGAGGGTTTCAAGGTCACTTCAACTGATTGACCAGAATGCAAACCTACCCCTGACCATTGGGCAGCCTTTCCAAGAGTTTGCTGTGCAGTTGCAGTCGGTGCCGTTGGTACAGAGGTCGTTACCATGGGTATTTCTCCTAGAAGCGCTCGCCAATGCCAAAGCTGAAGGCACTGCCCCCTTCATTATTCCAGCCAAAGTCAATGCGGATATTGCCTAGGGGGGTATTCACCCGCAGCCCTGCCCCGTAGCCTAGCCCCTCTCCGGGTTTACCGCGCACAATCCCCGGCTGACCGGGTACGCTGCGTTGGGTACCGAGCAAACTGGCTCCATCCACAAAGAGGGCGCCACCAACAATATTAAAAATGGGGAACCGATACTCTATTGTCCCTTGCACAAAGGCGCGCCCGGAGCCGATCGCCCCCTCTTCCCAACCGCGCACGGAGTTGGCACCGCCAATCGTAAAGGATTCATAGGGGGGCAAATCACCAAAAATGTTGCCCGCTTGGATATTGAAGGCAAGGGTTTGTGGCCCCTCAATGCGCAAAAACTTCACTGGAATATAGAAGCTATAGCTGCCCCGCACCCGGTTCATTAAGATGTTGCCTGCCCCCACAGGGATTGACTGATCCACCCCTAAGCGAATCACCTGACCACTGGTTGGCCGCAGCGGATCATTGCGCAGGTCTCGCAGAATTGCCGCCTGCACCGTAAACAGGTCATTAAAACCACGGCAAACACCATTGTCTGGAAAGGTTAAGCAGTTGCCTGAAGCATCCGTATTAAAGCGGCTAAAACCACTGTCTAGGGAGGTAACCCGCTGATATTGCAGCCCCAAGGAACCGGTCCAAGCGGTGCGTATCTGATCCCGATCCTTCGTAAAGGGTCGCGTAAAGAAAACGGCACTCCCCAAGCGGTTAATCCGCGGAAAGTCACCATTGGACAAGCGAACATCAATTGGGCCATTGGTGAAGGTGGTGGGCACTGTCAGGCGGTTAAAGGCACTCACGGTGTAGGAGGTGCGATAGGGATCCCCCTTAATCCAAGGATCGGTAAAGTTAATGTCAAAGAGAAACTCCCCTTCCGTCCCCCCTTGGGCTTCAACACCAAATTTCCAGTTGCGACCAAAGAGGTTGTTTTGTTGGAATGCCACTGTGCCAAATAGCCCCGCAGCGGAACTATAGCCCGCCCCAGCAGAAATACTGCCCGTATTGCGCTCTTTGATATTCAAAATCAAGTTAACCTTGCGGGGATCTTGACCGGGTTCAAGGGCAACTTGTACATCCTCAAAGAGTCCCAATTCAAAGAGGCGTCGCAAATCTGCTTGCACGGTATTTTGGTTGAGAACCACGCCGGGCTGGGTGTCCATTTCACGGCTAATCACAAAGTCACGGGTACGCTGTTTTGTCGGCTCTCCTTCTTTATTCAGGAAGCGATAGGTGACTGCTTCAACCACCCCTTCAGCCACCTGCAATGTCACAACCCCATCGGGATCGACTTGGGGTGTACCAACCACCTGCCCCAAGATATAGCCATTGTCCCTATAGAACCGGTTGATTTGCTCAATGCCAGACTGTAGCTCTCTTAGATTGAGCGTGCGACCAATTTGCGGGGCAAAAATCTCGTTGACTTTTTCTGGGGTGAGCACTTGGTTGCCCGCTACTTGAACGGCTCGCAGTACTGGATAGGGGCGCACGACAAATGTAATCCGCACACCGAGGGGGGTATCGCTGGGGACGGCATTGACATCAGCAAAAAAGCCCGTGGCAAAGATAGCGTTGGTATCTTCTTGTAGTTGCGTGCGGGTGGTGGTACTGCCAGGGCGAGTGCGAATGACTTGATACACCAATTGCTCAAGTTCGGGTGTGGCGCCTTCAACCACCACTTCCGCAATGAGAACTTGGGGTTCATCAGCGGGGGGCTGGCTCACAGGCGGCGGGGTGGGCGGTGCTGGGGTTGCTGCGGGAGGGCTTTCAGGCGCAGGCTCTGCCGCTGGTGGCGTTGGGGATGCTGGAGTTTCCGCAGGTTGGTTTTCAGGAGGCGTGGGGGCTTCTTGGCCACGGCTGGGACTCAAAGGACCGAGGGCGATCGCCACGGTTGCCATTGCCACCGCTACCGTTTTCAGGGCAGCCCCCATTGGCTGCATTCGCACTGGCGAAAAAAGTTGGTTATTCACTGCTCACACCTAAAAAAAATCGCGTCAATACAGCCAAACCCATTGGCATTCTTATAACAGTAGGTTAATGACTCAGAAGTGGCAATAAAAGTGCCCCTCTCTTTGCCTTACCAACATTAGCCGTAATAGGCGGGTTCATTCCCCGGTTTCCACTTGATATTACAGCCAAGACTCGGTTTTTGATCCTCGCTGGGGGTTTGACCAGCTAACACGGCATCAATGGCAGCCCGCAAGTCTTTCCCAGTCACCGGTAAGCCATTCTGGGGGCGGCTATCATCGAGCTGTCCACGATACACAAGCTTGCGATCGCCATCAAACAGGAAAAAGTCCGGTGTACAGGCTGCCGTGTAAGCCTTGGCCGTTTCTTGGCTCTCGTCGTAGCAAAGCGGAAATGTAAACCCTAGTTCAGTGGCCATCGCCTTCAGGGACTCTGGGGCATCATCGGGATAGTTGGCAGCGTCATTGGCACTAATGGCAACAATCCCTAAGTCTGTGTCTTTGTAGTCGCGCCCCAGCTTCGCCAGTTCCTCTTGGACGTGTTTTACGTAGGGGCAGTGGCGACAAATAAACATCACCAGTAGGGCTTTCTTATCGGCAAAGCTACTGAGGGAAATCGTTTGCCCACTCACCACATCGGGCAGCTGAAAATCGGGAGCAACAGTACCAAGGGCAAGCATCGTGGACTCTGTCCGCGCCATAAAACCTCCTGAGAACGCTGGCAAGAGTGTTACAAATAGCAATATCGTCCCTAGTGTACTCTGTTGCGATCGTTCCTCAAAGTGGTGAGAGGAGCAACTCCCCCAACGAACGCAAAAAGCAGCAAGATCACTCCTGCTTAGATATCATCGGTTTTAATTTTTGAGCACAGAGAAAAATTGCTTTAGCCAATATAGCTTTGACGGGAGACGTGCTTCTCAAAGGTGGCTTGGGTTTGATGGAGAAGTTGCTCGCGGCTGTCGCTGGTGTGTTTCAGGGCAGGCACCAAATTGCGCGCTTGGAGTGCCATGTGCAGTTGCAAATGGGCAACGTATTCGCTGAGGTCTTCGCGGAGTAGCGGATGACTTTGATGCACAGACACAGTGTTCTCCTTCAACTGATAGTTCAGTAGGCGTTCCATAGATCCTGTCAATCCCCAAAAGCGGTCATGTCAGGAATGGTGCGTTCAAACTGTTCGGCAGGGTGGGGTGCGTCACTTAACCCTTTTAGAGGTTAACATTTCTCAGGGAGGGTGTTGCGATTTGCAATCAACTGTAATGTTTTGCCAATACTTCACGATTCAGGGGGCAGGAAATGCGGTTACTCATTGCTAATGATGATGGGGTCTTTGCCCCCGGTATTCGGGCGTTAGCAGATACGCTGGCGATCGCTGGCCATGAAGTCGTGGTTGTGTGTCCGGATCGCGAACGCTCTGCTACAGGGCATAGCCTCACGGTCTTTGATCCGATTCGCGCCGAAGTCGTTAGCGATCGCTTTCACCCCAGTATTAAGGCGTGGGCCTGCTCCGGTACCCCCTCTGACTGTGTCAAACTCGCCCTTGGTGCCCTCCTAGAGGAACCCCCAGATTTTGTTGTTTCTGGGATTAACCAAGGCTCCAACCTCGGCACGGATATTCTTTACTCCGGCACGGTGTCTGCTGCCATGGAGGGGGTGATTGAGGGAATTCCCAGTATTGCCATTAGCCTCACCAGTTTCACAGTTCATGACTTTCAGCCAGCCGCTGACTTTGCCAGTCGTCTCCTCAAGGCGCTGGAAACCGCCCCCCTGCCCCCAAAGATGCTCCTCAATGTGAATGTACCGGCGCTGCCTGCCAGTGAAATTGCTGGCGTTGTCATTACACGACAGGGGATTCGGCGCTACCATGACCTGTTCCAGAAGCGCATTGACCCTCGCGGCAAAACCTACTACTGGCTCGCTGGTGAAGTGGTTGAAGAATATCCCCAAGACCCCAATCAAGCCCCCACGGATGTGGAAGCCATTGCCCAAAACTTGATTAGTATTACGCCGTTGACCTTTGATCTTACCTACGGTCAAGGGGTGCAGGATTTAACGGAATGGCTGCGCCAACCCACTGTACAGCCTCTATTCAATCTCTAGAATCACGGGTGCATGATCACTGGGCTTGGGTAAGCGCCGCGGGGCAATATCAATGTGACAGTTGCAGGCCCGGGCTTTGACAGCGGGGGTAATGTAGAGGTGATCAATACGCCAGCCATGATTGCGGCGAAAGGCACCCGCCCGATAATCCCACCAAGAGTAGTGCCCAGGCTCCTCGGTAAAGTGGCGAAAGGCATCGTGGAAGCCAAGATCGCGAATGGCCGCTAAAAGGTTGCGTTCGGCATCGGTGGCTCCCACTTTTGTGGCGCGATCGCTGGCATCAAAAAGGTCTTTATCTTCTGGAGCAATATTAAAATCACCACAGAGAATCACCTCCCCTTGGGCAGTGAGCTGCTTGAGATAGACATGGAGGGTTTTTAACCAGTGCAGCTTATAGTGGTATTTCTCACTGTCGTACTCTCCACCGTTGGGAATATAGACATTTACCAAGGTGACATCAGGAGCTAATTGGGCGCGAATCAGTCGTTTTTGCGTATCCAACTCACTGTGACTGGGTAATTGGGGGGCAAAGCCTGCTTCTACGCCCGCAAGAGGCTGACGACTGAGAATGGCCACCCCGTTGTAGGCCTTTTGGCCACTACAATAAACTTGATACCCACGATCCAGAAAGGGCTGACGCGGGAACTCAGCATCTGTGACTTTGGTCTCCTGAAGACAGAGATAGTCCACTCCAGTGGTGTCTAACCAGTGGCACACATGGTCAAGGCGAGTGCGAATTGAGTTGACGTTCCAAGTAGCAATTTTTGGCATCGGTTGATTTCGGTCAAAGTGATTTGCCCAAACCGTTATTAGGGGCAGCATCGGCACATACTGTAGAAAGTATAGTTGGGGAGTGGCAGCAGTACCCGAAATATGGCTGGGTATGTTTTGGTGTTGGCTGTGATTATTCTTGGGGGCGCGATCGCGACGGTGGGCGATCGCCTCGGCTCAAAAGTGGGCAAAGCCCGATTGAGCTGGTTTAATTTGCGGCCTCGACAGACGGCTGTCCTGATTACCATTCTCACAGGCAGTTTAATTTCTGCCTCCACCCTTGCCATCCTCTTTGCCCTCAGCCGTGAATTGCGCGATGGCGTGCTGCGCATTGATACGATTCGCCGTCAACAAGCGGCGGCTGAACAAGAACTCGCCGAAACCCGTGCCCAAAAGGATGAAATTGAGGCGGAACTGGCACAATCCCAAATTGAACTGGCCAACATTCGCCAACGCCTTAGTCAAACCAACCAAGTCCTAGAGCAGGCCGTCAATCGTCAAACCCTCACAGAAGCAGAACTCAAGCAACTTCAAGACCGCTACACCCAAGCCCAAAAAGACCTCGAAAACTTTGAAGCCCAAGGGGCACGCCTGCGGCAAGAAATTCAGCGTTTGCAACGGGAGCGACAAGCCATCCAAGGCCGCCTCGAGGATGTGGCTAGCCAAAAAGCAGCCCTAGAAACCGCCATTCGCACGGCTCAACAGCGCCTTGCCGAGGTGGAAGGTCAAAAGGATCGTCTCCAAGCAGAGATTGATCGTATTCAGGATCAACTGGCCGTTGCCAATCAGCAGCAGCAGGTGTTACGCAATCAACAGCGCACGCTTCAGCAGGAAATTGCTGCCCTTGAGGCCAGTCGCCAACGCCTTGAGGAAAACGTGAGCATCCTGTTGTTGGGACTACGGCGGGGGACGATCGCCATTCGCACGGGGCAAGTCTTGGCCTCTGCGGTGATTCAACATGTCAAGGATCCGGCTCAGGCCACCCAAGTCATTGAAGAACTCCTGCGGGAAGCGCGGCGCAATGCCATTGTCCTGAATCGTCCCCAGAACCTCAAACCGACGGATCAGGTAATTCAAATTACCACCGAAGATGTGAACCGCCTGCGCAGCCAAATTAGTGATGGCCAGCCCTATGTGGTGCGCATTTTAGCAGCGGCCAATTATCTACAGGGGGAAAGTAATATTCTTGTGGTGCCCCAAGTGGCGCGCAATCAGGAGGTTTTCCGCGAGGGTGAGAATCTGGCTACCATTTCCTTGGATCCGAGCCAGATGACCGATGAGCAAATTTTGCAACGCTTGGATCAGTTGTTTACGGTCAGTAATCAGCGGGCGATCGCCTCGGGTGTCCTCCCCGATCCTGTGACTGGCAGTGTTGGCTCCTTTCGCCAAATTGAACTGGTGAAATTTGTCCTCGACCTCAAAGATCACCAAGGGACAATTGATATTAGCGCGGTCACTCCCACGTCTGTTTATACCGCTGGCCCTCTCACCCTTTCCCTTGTCGCCCGCCAAAATCAGCGGGTGATCCTGCGCAGTGGTTAGGCATCAGCATCATTTCCCGCGAATTGGGCTGGATTCATCAAACCACAGGCTAGGATAGAGGAGATTTTTCTCCGTTCACCACGTAAGGGGTGCCCCCATGAAGCGACTGGTTTCGATTGGTTTTTTGGTGTTTATTCCCCTCTCTATTGCCGCTGAAAAACTGGCATGGGGCGCCCTCACGGTCTTTATTTTGGCAGCACTGGCGATCGTGCCCTTGGCGATTTGGTTGAGCACCGCAACAGAGGAGGTGGCGCTGGCCACGGGGCCGACGATCGGTGGCCTCTTGAATGCCCTCTTTGGCAATGCAACGGAACTGATTATTGCTATTGTGGCGCTGCGAGCGGGTTTAGTAGATATTGTCAAAGCCAGTATTACGGGCACCCTGATGGCGAACCTTTTGCTGGTGATGGGGTTATCCATGCTGCTGGGGGGCATTCGCTACAAGGAGCAATCCTTTGCCCCAGTGGTGGCACGGGTGAATGCTTCCTCGATGACGGTGGCGATCGCCGCGATTCTCCTACCGGCAATGGTCATTTACACCTCCAGCAGTGTGCCGCCAACCGCAATTTCCAAAATGTCAGTCGTGGCCGCAATCATTCTGATTCTGGTCTATGGACTAACGTTACTCTTTTCTTTGAAAACCCACAGCTATCTTTACGATGTCAGTCAGGTGGAACTGGGGGACGAAGCGGGGCACCATGAAAAGCCGAACCTGCCCCTGTGGATCACGGTTCTAATGATTGCCACGATTGGCGTAGCCTTTGAGTCAGAAATTTTTGTCGGCGCAGTTGAAGCAGCAACGGAGGGCTTGGGTCTAACGCCCCTATTTACTGGGGTCATCCTCTTGCCGTTGGTGGGCGGTGCAGCGGAATATGTGACTGCGGTGGGGGTTGCCCTGAAAAACAATATGGATTTGTCCGTGTCCATCGCCTTGGGTTCATCCCTCTTGGTGGCGCTCTTGGTGGCACCTGTGCTGGTGCTGATTGGCCAGTTTATTGGTCAGCCGATGGATTTAAACTTTAGTCTTTTTGAAGTGGTGACGGTGATTATTGCGGTCGTGATTGCTAATGTGATTAGCCTAGATGGCCGCTCCAACTGGCTGGAGGGGGCGCTGCTGTTGGCCACCTATGGGATTCTCGGCACCGCCTTTTTCTTCCATACCTAGGAGAGGCGCTGAATCTGTAGTTGATAGGTCATGGTTGAGGTCACCCCTTGTCCCCGCAGGGTACCTTGAATGGGGGCAGCATCCGTCGGATCAGCGGCAGCCACAAGGGCAATGTGGCGATCGCTCACCGCTAGGCCGTGGGTGGGATCATAGCCGCGCCAGCCTGCCCCCGGCAAATACACTTCTACCCAGGCATGGAGGTGCCGTTCAGGATTATCCAAGTCTCCTTCCTGATAGCCACTGACAAACCGCGCCGCTAAGCCCACAGCCCGACAGGCATGGATAAACAAGACGGCTGTATCGCGACAGGAACCCATTTGTTTTGCCCAAGTCACACAGGGGGGCCAAGGGGCACCGGTTTCACGAATTTGGTGCTGACAGGTACGGTAAATTTTGTTATTGAGGTCACTGAGAAATGTGAGGACACTGCCATCGCCACTGGCTAAAATTTGCCAAGCCAATTCATAGGCAACAGGATCCACTGACGGTGATAGATAGGGATGCAAGCTAGTTGCCAGTCGCTGCGGATAGTTAAAAGGGAGGGTGACTGCCCACGAGTCAAGCAGATAGTTAAAGGGGTTGTCGCAATAGGTTTCTACTTCAGAGGTGACCTGAATCATCAGGGAGGTGGTGGGCTGTGGTGACCACCAGTAGCGTTGAATGTGATTGCCATGGACATCGAGGACAGTACTTTGGCCTTGGGGAGTTGGTAAAATTTGGAGGGAGAGCGATCGCAGGCGTTGGTGGCCATCACTACGCGGGATCAAGCGTAAATCATGGGGGGCAAGGGCAACAGGGGCGCTGTAGGTGTAGCTAGTTTGATGATAAATGCGGTATTCCATTTCATATCTAAAAGGAAGCCGCCCGAACCAATAACTGTCCAGGCGGGGTGTGGTGTGAGGAGTGAACGGAAACGTGCGTCTCCGCTATTTCTATTGTAGGGGACAGTTTCCAAATTGCCATAAGTAAATGGCGTAAAAAGATCAAATCTTTAGACCACACCCTAGATCCTCTCACTACCAAAGCAAAAAGAGTCAAGAACAGATCCTGACTCCTCAATAAAACAGATGTTTGTAAAAAAACAGCCTAACGAGTCGTGGCTGCCATTTTCTCTTCTGCCAGTTCCCTTAGGCTAGGGAATAAAAAGTGGTTTTCTTCAACGTACTGCGCACCAAACAAGCCCTTTTCTGCCCAGAAGTAGCGATCGGTGGTGTGCTCATTCCGCTTAACAAGAAGTAAAGCGGGTGGGGTGATCCCCTTGGCTTGAATAAATTTTCGTGCCGCTGTCACAGGTTTATCTTCGCCACTTTCGATGCTATATTGAGGTACGCACTCAAGGATTTTGCGTCCTTCGAGACGCCGCCGGCTCTTCCGCTTCCGTCTTCTGGCCAAGTTGCCTTACCTCCTTTGCCTTCAAAGAACTGTTATTGAGTTTACAAAAGTCGCCCTTTAGTATATCTGGTGTATTCTAGAATTTCAACTTTCCTTAATTTATCGAAACACGATTTATTGACGGACAACGATCCCCAGCTTAGGATCAACGCTTTGCTGATCCCAGTGACCCCACTATAGCAAATTGTGCCACTTGAGAAAGGGGTTCCTTCCATTTGCCCCACAGCCAATGGGCTACCCTAGAGAACGACTGTCTAAGCTGCTGAACCCCTATGATGATCCAACGCTTAGTGCAACGGGTGCTCGAAACCCAAGTGTTAACCTCAGCCATTGAAAACCAAATTTCCCAACTGTTGTGGAAGCGGGAATATGACGGTGATGACATGGCGGCGCTTGGGGAATTGCTCGATGCCCTAGAGGCCAAGAAAATTCAAACCCAACAGTAGGTGCTGCGGTCTCTCCTACAACTTCTGATCCTTGCCCTCAGCTACGGTGCCTTAGCCCTTGGGGGGGTGCCGGGGCTATGTCTGAATCGCGCAACGATCGCCCTTGTGAGTGCGGCTCTTTTGATTGCCTTAGGGGCGATTGATCTACCAGCCGCTTGGCAAGCCATTGATCCCCAAACCATCGTGTTCTTGCTCAGCATGATGATTGTCAATGCTTATCTGGGCTTGAGCGGCTTTTTTCAAATAGCGATGGTGACGGTGGTGCGCTTTAGTGGCAGTCCCTTGGGGTTGTTGGTGTTTCTCGCTGTGGCGACGGGAATGCTATCGGCGGTCTTTCTGAATGATACCCTTGCCCTTGTGACGACGCCTTTAACCCTGCGCATTACCCATGTCTTGGGCTTAAATCCAGTGCCCTATCTGCTGGCGATCGCAGCGGCAACGAATATCGGTTCTGTGGCCACCCTCAGCGGCAACCCCCAAAATATCCTCGTGGGATCGTTTTCCGAGTTAGGATATCTGCCGTTTGCCCAAGTGATGGTTCCTGTCGCAGTGCTGGGGTTAGGGCTGCAAGTGGCTTGGTTGGGGTGGCTCTATCCGGAGGTGCGATCGCGCCAACCCTGTACATTGGCTACGCTCCAACCGGTGCAGGTGCAAAAAGGGTTACTCCACAAGACACTGATTGTCTCTGGGCTGATGTTTTTGGCCTTTCTGCTCGGCTTTCCCTTGGCAGAATCCTCTCTTTTGGCGGCAGCAGCTTTACTGGTCACCCGTCGGGTGAAGCCAGAGCGCATCCTTGCTCAGGTGGATTGGTCACTATTGGTTCTGTTTGCGGGTCTGTTTATTCTTACCCGCTGTATTCAAAACTTTGATTTATTAGCCGTTTTGCGCCCTTGGGTGAATCAGCCCTTGCCCCTCGTGGTGATTACGGCACTGCTGTCAAATTTAATTTCTAACGTGCCTACGGTGCTGCTGCTCGCACAGTTTATCCCCAAAGGTGCCGATCAACTCTGGTACCTACTGGCAGCCACAAGTACCCTCGCGGGCAATCTTACGCTTTTTGGTGCTGTGGCTAATTTAATTACAGTTGAGGCCGCTGCTAGCTCAGGACAGCGGTTTTCCTTTTGGCAGCACTTGCGCTTTGGTGCACCGCTCACAGTGTTGACGCTGGCGATCGCCTACGTTTGGATCGTGAGTCAGACCTAGGGGCTAAAGGTTGGGGTCGTTGCTCCAGAGGCACTCTCAAAGTAGGCCACATCAGACATAATGACAGGCGCATCGGATTCAGGAATGGGCTGCCCTTGACTGAGATAGCCGACACAGCCATTCATCAGGCTATAGACAAAAATCACGCCTCCCGCTGAGATGGCCACGAGGCCACTGGCCAGCAGTAAGGAAAAATCCCGGAGGCGATAGGCACCGTGGAGGAGTCGCACCGACCACAGCACCAATGCCAGTACCAGTAGAAGTAAGATAGCCATATGTAAACTATCTTAACAACTCTCAGGATTTTCCTCATCAATCTTTAGATTCTTCTAATGAATTCTTGCTAGCACAGTGCCCGTGTTCGCTCTATGGTGCAGGTGAGGTTGGCGCCATACTGACCCACATGGGTAATTTCAGGCGTGTAGGCCTCTAACACCCGTCCTGTGCGATCGCACATCGTTAGGACGTAATCACAGTGGGGACACTGGGTGTGACTCACGGAGCCATAGCGTTGGCGAAGGGCTAATTTACCACAGTGAGGACAGTGAATCGTTTGCATGGTAACCATAGTTAAATAATCCTTAAATTCTTTTTGGTGTGTAGGAACTTGTGATAAAGGGCGTTGCGCAAATCTGCGTTTCAAAACAACAAAACTCAACAAATAGTATTGCGCAACATTAAGGGAGTTTATGAGAGAGGACACTTTTTATTATGGATGGATTTTCTAGCGATGGCAATGATCCCAATGTTAAAAAATATGCTAATTCGACGGGGATCAAGGAATTCTACAAATGGCCTTAGAGAAACTTGCTTCGCTTTTCTGAGAGGTGATTGACCTTTATTACAGCCCTTTTCACAAAGATTGAAGAAGATCAAGCTAGGCAAAACTGCCCTCGAAAAGTATTACATTCTCTTTACGTCCTCCCTGCTTTGGAAAAGAAAGGCATCTACCTTACTTGCATTTCTATTCAGCGATGTTTACTTAATGTAATGGTCTGTAACTCTGATCATTGACAACTCAATAGTAATAATCTGAAGAAAATATTAAGAAGTTGAGTGCATGGGGGTAGCCAGTGAAGTGGTTCAGCCTTGGTCTATTAAGTGGATGTTTCGTTGGCTCAATGACCTCAGCAGTAGCACAGGGTTCTCTGCAGGTGGTTTATCCGCCGCGAGAGCACACTACAAGCGCACCCCGGATTTTCTTTATTGGTACAGCACCGCCACAGGTCGTGGTGACACTCAATGGTCGAGTGATTGGCGATCGCTCGCCAGCGGGACACTTTGCCCCCAGTCTTCCCCTGCAACCCGGATTGAATCACATCACCCTGCAAGCAGGGGATCAACGCCTTGACTTTGCCATCACCCGCACGGTGCCCCAAGTACCGACCACCCTACAACCCCTAGAGCCAACAGCCGATTTAGTGCGTCTGCCCAATGAAATTGTTTGCTTTACCGCTGCTGCCCCCAGCGATCGCGCCGTGCAAGTCCAAGTGGGCCAGCGCATTCTGCCCCTAGAACCCCTACCGCCCCAAGTGCAACTGCCCTCTAATCTGGCTGCGCTGATTCATCAAGCGGAGGTGGTCACTGCTCGCCCTTCTCTCTATCGCAATTGCCTCCAGCTCACCGAAGTGGGCGACTATAGCCCGATTCAATGGCAATTAGGAAACCAACGCCAACTGGGTGCCCGCATTCGTGTGGCTGAGCCAACGCAATTACCGGTTGTGGAAGTCACCCGTTCCCTTGGGGGGGTGGCACGCACAGGTCCTAGCACTGACTATTCCCGGCTAACGCCACTGCCAGTGGGAACACGCGCACGGGTACGCGGACAAACGGGGGATTGGCTGCATTTGGACTATGGGGGTTGGATCCGCGCCAATGAAGTGCGGTTCCTCTCCAGTGCTCTGCCGACAACAGCCACCATCCGCAGTATTACCAGCCGTCAGCTTGCGGGTTGGACAGAAATCAGCTTTCCTTTGGATGTGCCCGTACCGATTTCGATTCAGCAGGGCGATCGCCAGTTCACCCTAACGCTCCACAACACGATTCCCCAAACCGACATCATTCGCCTCGATGCCGATCCCGTCATCCAGCGCCTTGACTGGTACCCCCTTGATCAAAACCGGGTGGAGTATCGTTTGACGCTGCATCATCGCCAACAGTGGGGCTATCGTGTGGCCTATGAAGGCAATCGGCTGGTGCTGCAACTGCGTCATCCACCCCAACTCCAACGGGGGACACAACCCCTGCGGGGGATTAAAATTCTCCTTGATCCCGGCCATGGCGGGCCTGAGGACTTGGGAGCACGCGGCCCAGATGGTACGCCAGAGAAGGTCGTCACATTGGCACTGGCCCAAAAACTGGCACCCGAGCTAGAACGCCTTGGGGCAACAGTCATTTTGACGCGCACAGAGGATATTGATCTGGACTTGCCCGATCGCCTTCTCGCCATTGAATCAGCCCAACCCACCCTTGCCCTCAGCTTGCACTACAATGCTCTCCCCGATGCTGGCGATGCCCGTAATACCCAAGGGATTGGCACCTTTTGGTATCATCCCCAAAGCCATGACCTTGCCGTTTTCCTAGAGGGGTATCTCAGTCAGCGACTGCGGCGGCAGCAGTACGGTGTGTTTTGGAATAACCTTGCCCTGACTCGTCCGACAATTGCCCCTGCGGTGCTGCTGGAACTGGGCTTTATGATTCACCCTGAAGAGTTTGAGTGGATTGTTAACCCCCAAGCCCAAGCCGAGCTTGCCCATACCTTGGCTCAAGGGATTCTGGAGTGGTTACAGCAGGCGACGCGGGATTAATCTTCCAGCAAATGGTGAAGGGCTGCCGCCATCTCGGCGGTGGATGTGGTGGCTGTGCCAAACTGACGTACGACAATACTGGCAGCCAAATTGCCTAAAACTGCCGCCTCCCAAAGACTGGCACCCGCCACAAGGGCAAGGGTTAAAGCAGCAACAACGGTATCGCCTGCGCCAGTGACATCAAAGACATCCGTACGGTTAAAGGCGGGTAAATGGTAGGGCGCCGCCTCGCGACTAAAGAGGCTCATACCAGCATCCCCCCGCGTAATCAGCATATATTTAGCCGCCGTCAACTCCAGCAGGTCTTCCCCAGCTCGCAGTACCTCGGCCTCTGTGCGAATTGGGTAGCCCACCGCTGCCTCTGCTTCTGGCAGGTTTGGCGTAAATAGGAAAGCACCGCGATAGCGAGCTAAATCCCGTTGGGTATCAACAATCGTGCGCTCATGCTCTAGGGCAGCCGCAATCACAGGGGGTGTAAAGACACCATCGCCATAGTCGGAGCAAACCACGGCATCGGCAGTCCCCACCTGCTGACGAATAAAGGCCGCTAGCGCCTCCTGAAGGGCTGGGGCAGGCAGATCATCGGACTTGCGATCCACGCGCACAATTTGCTGCGTCACCGACTGGCGAGCATGGCCAGAAATACGGGTTTTCGTCACGGTGGGGCGATCGCCATCCTTAAAGATGCCCCGCGTATCAATCCCTGCCCCTTGAAAAATGCTACAAAGCGCCTCCCCCTGCGGATCTACACCCACCAGACCCACCGCCTGCACCTGAGCACCCAACTTGGCCAAATTGTAGATGGCATTGGCACCGCCGCCGGGCACTTGGCGGGTAAACTCATGGCGCAAAATCAGAACGGGGGCTTCCCGCGAGAGACGCTCCACCTGACCCGTGAGAAATTCATCGAGGGTGAGATCCCCCACCACCAGTACCCGTGCTGAGGAAAAGGACTCCAAAAGGTGTAGGAGTCGCCCTTGGGACGATTGCAATTGCTGGCGCAGGTCGGGTGGTAACATTTGGCTTTGCCTCAATTCCCGCTGATCCAGAATACTCCTGTGGGGGGACACCCATGCGCAGGGCAAGGTTCACAGAGATGATATAGTCCAAAAAGGGTAAATAAATGTTAAGAATCGTCTCCTGCATAGCCAAGGGGATCGACTAGAAAATAGTGAGTATTGGTGTGGCGTGAGGAATCAACCATGACTGGGCAGCAGCCGATTCGGTTCGGAACCGATGGCATTCGTGGACGGGCGGGGGAGTTGCTAACCCCCAACTTGGCCTTGAGCTTGGGATATTGGGTGGGGGAAGTGCTGCGACAAAGGACGGATGCACCCCAGCGCCCCTTTATCATTGGTCAAGATTCCCGCAACTCCAGTGATATGTTGGCCACAGCCTTGGCCGCCGGCTTAACCGCCGCTGGTTTTGAAGTGTGGAATGTGGGCCTGTGCCCGACCCCCTGTATTGCCTACCTAACGGCCACCACAGAAGCCATCGGTGGCGCCATGATTTCCGCCAGTCACAATCCCCCCGCCGATAACGGCATTAAAATTTTTGGCAGCGATGGCAGCAAGCTCAGCCCTGATCTGCAAAAAGAAATTGAAGCCCACCTAAATGCTGGCCTATCCTTGCCCCATACGGAGCACTGGGGGCATTTGCATCATCGTCCCGAATTGCTTCAGCGCTATCGCCATGCGGTGCAAGCGCCCCTTGAGGATCGTCAACCGCTGCGGAGACTGCGGGTGGTGTTGGATTTGGCTTGGGGATCTGCGGTGGCGGTGGCACCGACGGTGTTCCATGCCCTAGGGGCTGAGGTGATTGCTCTCCACGATCGCGCCGATGGCGATCGCATTAATGTCAACTGCGGTTCCACCCATTTAGAACCATTACAACAGGCTGTCCGTGAAACCCGTGCCGCTATGGGGTTTGCCTTTGATGGCGATGCCGATCGCGTGCTGGCGGTGGATAGTCAAGGACGAGTGGTTGATGGCGATCACATTCTCTACTTCTGGGGACAACGGCTTCAGTCGCAGGCACAACTCCCCAAGGATTTGATTGTCGCCACTGTGATGTCGAATCTCGGCTTTGAGCGAGCTTGGCAAGCGCGGGGTGGACAACTGGTGCGGGCTGCTGTGGGCGATCAATACGTCCATGCAGAGATGCTGCGCCACGGTGCCATGCTGGGGGGAGAACAGTCGGGACACATCCTCTGCCGTCACTATGGTGTGGGGGGGGATGGCTTGCTCACAGCGGTTCATTTAGCGACCCTAGTTCAGGATTCCCGTCTATCCTTGGCACAACTGCGAGACCAAAGTTTTACCGCCTACCCGCAAATTCTTCGCAATGTCCGTGTTGACGATCGACAGCGACGACTCCACTGGCAAGAATGTGAGCCTTTGCAACAGATGATTACCAAAGCGCAACTGGATATGGGCGATCGCGGGCGAGTCTTGGTACGTGCCTCTGGGACAGAACCCGTTATCCGCGTCATGGTGGAAGCTGAGCAGCAAAGTGTTGCTGATTATTGGACAGAGACCTTGGTGCAGACGGTGACTGCTTATTTAGCAGCCTAGGAACAGGCGTCACTAGCTTGTATGATAATTGCCTAGTCGCGCTCTAGCCATTTCCTTGTCAGTCTCGCGTTTTCAAGCTGCCTGTGAGCAGGGTGAGTTTCTCATCACCGCAGAGGTTTGCCCCCCTAAGGGTAGGGATGCCAGTACGATGTTGCGCCAAGCAGCCCATCTCAAGGGGCGAGTTCATGCGGTCAATGTCACCGATGGCAGTCGCGCTGTGTTGCGCATGAGTTCTTGGGCAGCCGCCTATTTGTTGCAACAGCAGGGGTTTGAACCCATTTGCCAGATCGCCTGTCGCGATCGCAACCGCATTGCCCTGCAAGCGGATCTCATGGGCATTGCCGCCCTTGGTTTACGCAATATTTTGGCACTCACGGGCGACCCCGTCAAAGCAGGCGATCATCCCCAAGCCAAACCCGTCTTTGATTTGGAGTCTGTGCGGCTATTGCGCGTCATTGGCCAACTGAATCAAGGGGTGGATAGCGAGGATCGCCCCCTAGCCGATGGAGCGACGCAATTTTTTGCCGGGGCAGCGGTTGATCCTCAGTCTGCCAGTTGGTCAGGACTGCAACAACGGTTTGAACGCAAATTGGCAGCGGGTGCTCAATTTTTCCAAACGCAGTTGATTACAGATTTTGATCGGCTAGCCAAGTTTATGGATCAGATTGCGGCGGGCTGTGGGCGACCCATTCTTGCTGGAATTTTTCTCCTCAAGTCGGCCAAAAATGCTCTGTTTATCAATCGCGCTGTGCCCGGTGCACTGATTCCCCAGCACCTTATTGATCGCCTTGCCGCTGCCGCTGATCCCCTCGATGAAGGGATAACTATTGCTGCCGAGCAAGTACAACAGGCGCGGGAACTCTGCCAGGGGGTGCACTTAATGGCGGTGCGCCGTGAGGATTTGATTCCCGAAATTCTCAACCGAGCGGGAATTGCTCCCCTTAGCGCGTCACCTGCACCCCGCGCCAAAACGCCACATAGCCCTTGATATTGGCTGCCGCCGGCTTGGGATCGGGGTAGTACCATGCCGCATCACGATTCACCTCACCATTGACAACAACGTGGTAGTAGCTGGCTGTGCCTTTCCAACCACAAACGGTGTGGGTATTGCTGGGCTGAAAATAGGCCGGATTGAGTGCCTCTGGCGGAAAATAAACATTGCCTTCGACCACTTCATAGCGATCGCTCTCGGCCAAGGTTGCGCCTTTCCAAACTGCTTTTGCCATTGCTTTTTTTTCTCAGTCGTTCCCCTTCTTAAGATAAAGCAGGTGCCGTCAGCGGGCTAGGCACATTGGGGCGATCGGAACGAATTTGACCGTCACGAAACTGAATAATGCGGTGCGTGACAGCCGCCACATCGGGTTCATGGGTCACCATAATTACCGTCATGCCGGCCGCATTGAGTTGCCCAAAGATAGCAAGAATTTCCGCCGTGGTGTGGCTATCAAGGGCACCGGTAGGTTCATCGGCGAGCAGGAGTAGCGGCTGATTGACAATGGCGCGGGCGATCGCCACCCGTTGTTGCTGTCCTCCCGAGAGTTGATTGGGACGATTCTCAAGGCGGTGACCCAACCCCACCTGTTCCAATGCAGCGATCGCGCGATCGCGCCGTTCCTTGGGGGGAACTTGGGCATAGACCATGGGTAGCATCACATTTTCCAGTGCCGTTAGCTGCCCCAGCAAGTAAAACTGTTGAAAGACAAAACCAATCTTGGCATTGCGAATATGGGCGAGTTCATCATCACTGAGGTGTGCCACATCTTGGCCATCGAGAAAGTAGCGGCCAGAGGTCGGGCGATCTAAACAGCCAATAATATTCATCATTGTGGACTTCCCTGACCCCGAAGCCCCCATAATTGCACAGTACTCTCCCCGCTGAATGTTGAGATTCACCTCCCTAAGGGCGTGAACTTCCGTTTCCCCCTGGCCATACACTTTAGAAATCTGTTCTAGGCAAATGAGCGGCGGGTTCAGCATTACAATGAGGTGACAAGGCCATTTGCACTCATTCTAAAGCCTTTTTTCATAACCTTGGTGGCGAATAGATGGCGTATGGTAGAACAAACAAGTGAGTGAGGAGAATGAACCATGGGGTGCAAATCATTGCCAAGGCTACACAACACCGTCATCACCCTGGCGATCGCCAGTGGATTCACCCTTGGGGCAACACTGATGGTACCCCGCTCGGCCACTGCTCAACCCATGCCCGTCAGCCCAAGCTCCTATAGTTTTACCAGCATTAACCCCCTTCAGGACTATCTCCTGGGTGCAGGGGATGTGCTTTTCATTGAAGTGGTCAACCTGCCACCAACAGTTACTAATCAACGACAATTCACTGTTAATCTCGATGGCTCAGTCACCCTACCTTTGGCAGGGCGCGTCATGGTGGGCGGCTTAACTCTCCCCCAAGCGGAGCAGGTGATTCTGAACGCCTATAGTAAAGTCCTCCGCTTTCCAGCAGTAACGGTTACATTGCAGACGCCGCGCCCCATGAAGATTTTAGTGGCAGGTGAGGTGAGCCGTCCAGGCTCCTATGTTGTTCCTTTTACTTCTGTATCAGCTTCTGCCCCCGGTATCGGCCTTTCCGGTGGCTTAACATGGCCTCGCCTGAGCCAAGTCCTTGCTCAAAGCGGTGGAATTACCCAAGAGGCCGATATTCGCAACATTGAGATACGCCGCCAACTGGGGAATGGCCAAACAGCCGTAACCAGAATTAATCTTTGGGAGATGATTCAGTCGGGGGATGCGAACCAAGATATCACGCTGCGCAGTGATGATGTGATTGTGGTGCCCAAGGCGAAGGAAGTGAATGCGGCTGAAGCGGTACGGGTGGCCTCGGCAACGTTTTCGCCACAGGTGATTCGGGTGCAGGTTGTGGGCGAAGTATTGCGACCGGGCTTGGTCGAAGTGCCAGCGAATGCCACGCTCACTCAGGGAATTGGGGCGGCTGGCGGATTCAATGTGCAACGTGCCAATATGTCTAGGGTGACGCTGGTGCGGCTGAATCGCGATGGTACGGTCAGTCGGCGACGGATTCCCTTTAGCTTGGCGGCTCAACCCAATGCCAACAACAATCCGGTGTTGCAACAGGGGGATGTGATTGTGGTGGAACGGTCAGGGCTAACGCAGGTGGGGGATACGATTGGGAATGCCCTGCGGCCTATCGGCGCCTTAGGAACCTTAGGGATTATCATCAATCTATTGAATTAAGAATGGCGTACTACTGATGTCGCTCCCACAAAAGATACCCAATTTACGGGTCGTTGATCGCGAAGCGCGTCCTGCGGGCGATCGCCAGCGAAATCCATCACGGTTCAGCACCAGAAAGAGTTCTCAAAAGGGTGGGCTGCAAGCTTTTAGCGATCGCTGTCGGCGACGGTGGCGACTACTGTCAGGAACGGTTTTACTCTCATTCTTGGTCATGGGGGGGTATGTTTTCTGGCAACCCGAAATGTACGAGGCCTATTTTCGCCTCCTGATGGAACCAGTGAAGGAACCACAGCCTGCGCCAACCCTGACCCCCCGTGATGGCATTGCCAGTACCCTCCCCTCCCCGCCGCCAACCACACCCCCTCCAGTGGATGTGGGGTCACAGATTCTCGTTCTAGAAAGTGACAAAGTACTGGCTCCCATTGCCCAGAAACTACAACAGCAGTATCCTCATCTGACCACGCGGGTTTTAGCTGAGCATCTGGAAATTCGACCAGTGGTTAGTTCCGCCACAGAGCAACTGCCGACCCAAACAAAAGTACTAGAAGTGGCCTATCGCGATCGCCAGCCAGAAATCGTGACCGCAGTATTAAAGGCTGTGGCAGAGGCCTTTGTTGACTACAGCCAGCGCGATCGCCAAGAACAACTCAATCGCACCCTAGAGCAACTGGACAAAGACATCAATCAGCACCTTACAGAATTAGAGCAACTCCAGCAGCAACTCCAAGCCAGCCAACCCCAAGGCACGAGCCTGCAACCCTCAGAACAACTGCGCTTTTTAACAGAACAGTATCGCCAAATCCACAACCTGCGCCAAGCGGCTCGCCTGAAGGCCGTGGAAGCCTACGGTCGTTTTCAAGGGTTTCAAGAACAACTCAAGATGACGCCCGCAGAAGCCCTAGCAGCAGCGAACTTAAGTACCTCCCCTGCTTATCAGCAACAACTGGCACGCATTCAAGAACTGGATCAAGAAATTGCCAAGAATCTAGCCATTTTTCGGGAAGGGACACCCGTTATCCAAGCTCTTGAGGAACAGCGGCGAGTTTTGGTGGAGCAATTGCAGGCGATCGCCCGCCAAGTGATTGGTGAGCAATATCAAGTGGACAACCCCACGACCCTAGGCTTTCAGGGAACAGTGTCACAAACGCTGATTACCAACTACATTACGGCGTGGATTGAATACGAAAACCAGCGGCGCTATGATGCTGAGCTTGCGGCTCCCCAAGCGGCGGTTGCCCAACAATTACAACAACTGAGTAGCCAACTCCCCGCCATTGATCGCCTTGAACATCGGATTCGGACGGCCAACCTCTCCCTTGAGATGCTCAATCAAGCCCGACAGGCAGTGCAACTACAACTGGCGCAGAATCACTTTGCGTGGCAGGTGTTGACGGATTTAGAGAATCCCGCTGTCCAACCCACCTTCCCGCGCTTACTGCTTTTGGCGCTAGGGGCGATCGCCAGCCTTGTGTTGGGGGTTCTGGCTACTTATGTTGCAGATGCAGTCGCCAATACGTTTGTCAGTCCAGCCCAAGTGGAAGATGCCCTCGGCTTGCCCCTCCTTGGCAAAATTCCCAAGGCAACCCCCCAAACCAATCTCCGCTTAGAGCGCGCGGTGAAGGGCAATTCAGGGCTGTGGCAGGTGACTCAAGTCCTACCCTTTGTCGGGGAATGGGTGAAGTTTCAGGAAACCTTTCACCATGTGTTTGCCAACCTCCAGGCCGTGGGTTTGGGGCATTCGTTAGCCGTGATTTCAGCCCTACCCACCGATGGGCGCACCACCGTTGCTCTGCATCTTGCCCTTGCTGCCGCAGGCACGGGGCAGCGGGTTCTGCTGATTGATGGGGATTTACGGCGACCCCAGATTCACCGCTATCTCGGCCTGACGAATGAACAGGGCTTGGCGGATTGGTTAATTCATCGGCGGCACTGGTATAGCGTTGCTCAGGCGCGGCGCGGTCTGGCAATTTTAACCGCTGGTGAGTTGCGGCAACAGCCGATGCGGCTCCTCAGCCAAGACACGCTCAAACAGTTCATGGCTCACCTGAAAAACTATTTTGATCTGGTGATTGTGGATACACCCCCCTTGGCCAACTTTGCTGATGCCAAACTCTGGTCGGGACTGGTGGATCAGACCCTTGTGGTAGTGAATCTGAAGGCACCCCAGCAGCCTGTGCGACTAGCCTTGGCAGATTACAGTTTGGGGCGTGGTAGCGCTCTGGGCGTTGTGGTGAATCTTGCCTAAAGTTAAGCTATTCCTCAAAGAACCAAAGTTCCTTGTTGATACTCTCATCCAGCACTTGGGGGGGGCGTAAGACGAGCAGGAGTTGGCCAAGAATTGGCGCTGTAGGGGGTTCAGGAAACCAAGCCAGTTGGACAGGATCGCTGGCCCTAGGTGCAATCAACAAATAGCGATCGCGATCCCATTCTGGAAGACCACGATCCACTATCAGGAGCACTTGTTCAATGGGGAGTCCCTCAGGCGTGGGCGGTAATTCTGCGGGTAGGTCTGCCACTGGCCAAAGCACCGCGACTGGGTCAACAGCATTCAGGAGAACCTGCCAACTGGGGAGAGCCACGAGGGTCATGGGTTGAGGAACAGCGACTAATTGCAAGGCGCCTGTAGAAGTTAACTGGGGCACTTGATTAAAGGCTGCAGCAGCGAGCGGAGCTGTTCCTGCGACCGGAACGAGGTAGGGCAGGTCTTCAGCGGAATCCAAGCGGTAAAGGGGGAGTCGGGGTTGGCTAGCAGCGGGAACCACGGTAAAGTCCGTCAGCAGTTTTTCAAGCGCTTGGCGACCTGTGGCGGATTCAACAAAGCGAAAGCCTTGGGCAATGAGGCGCGATCGCTGGGCTAAATCGCGTTGCTGCCGCGCCAGTTGCCAATAGTAGCGACCAATGCGATCGCCCACACTCTCACCAAAACCTGCACTCTCATCCTTTTGATAGCTCACGGCCTTGAGGGCACGGCAGACCTCATGAACCGCAGTGACATCCAGTTGTTTCTCAACAATGAGTGTGGCTGCTGCAAGGCGATCGCTCCCTGACAACACCCGCAGTTCATAGAGCAGATCGCTGCCCCGCGTTTGAAAATAGGCACGCACCGCTTCCGGCGCCTCGCGCAGGCTCTGACTCACTTGCAGGGCAATGATCAGTTGATTTTGGTGGATGGGTTCAATGCCCGTGGCCTCAAAAATCGCTTGGGGAGATAGCCCTTGTTTTTGCAGTTGCTGGCATCCGGCTCCCCAATCCTGCCAAGTGCCCTCCTTGCGGCGTAGGCGTTGCAGCACTTCCGTTGTCAGGGCATCCTGTTCTTGACTCATTTAATCACCTCCTATTGACAGGGAAGCATGCTATACAATTGCCTAAGATTGCCTAGCGATCGCGCACCGTTGTCCCTTGGCGTTGAATGGCCAGCACCTCCACCCGTGCCTGCACATCAAACTTTGCCCAAGTCTCCTTGAGGGCAGTGGCAATGGCGGAAGCGGTAACGGGATCCCCGAGGGCTAAAAGCGTGGGTCCTGCGCCACTAATGACCAAACCGTGGGCACCCGCCTCAAGAGCCGCCCTGTGGAGGTCGGTATAGCCTTTGATCAGACTTTGGCGGTAGGGTTGATGCAGGCGATCGCCCAAGGCCAGTTGCAGCCACTCCCGTTGACCCGTTTCCAAACCCCGCAGCAGAGCACCAAGGTGACTGATATTAAAAACTGCATCACCGTAGGTACAGTGGGGGGGCAGCACTTGCCGCGCTGTTTCCGTGGCTAGCTCAAAGTCTGGAATCGCCACAATCGGCACCACATCCTGATCCCAAGGAATCTCTAGCCAATGCCATCCCCCTGCACTCCCTTGGACAGCAAGACGACAGCCCCCTAGCAAGGCCGGCACCACATTATCGGGGTGGCCTTCCATTTCAATGGCCAATTCCAGAACCTCGGTATGACTGAGGGGAAAGCCCGCCAGCCGATTTGCCCCTACTAAGCCGCCAATAATTGCGGTTGCTGAACTGCCGAGGCCCCGTGCGAGGGGAACCCCCAGATCAATCTCTAAATACACAGGTGGGGCTTCACGCCCTAGATATTGATAGAGACGGTGGTAGGCACGATAGGCCAAATTGTCGGAGCTACTGCTGACACCGGCTGCCTCAGTGCCCCGCACATTGACATGGGGGCGATCGCTCAAGGAAAAGGTGAACGTATTGGTGAGGGTCAGAGCGGCTCCTAAGCAATCAAACCCCGGACCCAAATTAGCCGTTGTTGCTGGCACAGTCACCACTGTCATCATCGGTTACACTTCCTCCCCGGTACCAAAGGCGCGATCCCCCGCATCCCCTAAGCCAGGCACAATAAAGCCCTGCTCATTCACTGTCTCATCAATCGTGGCTGCATAGACTTGCACTGCGGGAAAATGGGCACCGAGTTTCTGCAAAGCTGGCGGCGCAGTGACCACGGAAATGATTCGCACCAAGGCTGGGTCAATCCCCCGCTGCACCAGTTCCTGCATTGCTGTCATGATTGAACCTCCCGTCGCCAGCATCGGCTCACTAATCAGGACACGGGTTTGCGGGTCAAACTGCGGGGGCAACTTATTGAGATAGCAACTGGGTTCAAGGGTGGCCTCATCCCGCACAATCCCTAAGTGGTACGTCTTTGCTGTCGGTAAGACCCCTTGGGCACCGTCGAGCAAGGCCAAACCCGCCCGCAGAATGGGTACCACCACGACGGGTACTTGCGGATTCACCACCAGCGCTGCACAGGGGGCAAGGGGCGTTTCAACCACTGTTTCCACCGTTGGCAACCATTCCCGCGCCGCCTCATAGGCCAACCAGCGACCTAGTTCTGTCATGGCTACGCGAAACAGAGGGGTGGGCGTGTTGCGATCGCGAGCCACCGTTAGCCAATGTTGAATGAGGGGATGAGGGGGGACATAAATGCGCAATTGGGGGGTCACAGTATCGCTCCAATACGTACCCGGCGAGCTTTCCTATTCTCCACTGAAATCGTCCCCTTTAGACACGGCCAAATCGCCGCTGTCGCTGTTGGTAATCCCGGAGCGCCTCATGGAAAGCAGCGCGGTCAAAATCCGGCCAGAGGGTCTTGGTGACGTAAATTTCTGAATAGGCCACCTGCCACAGCAAAAAGTTACTGACGCGCATCTCGCCACTGGTGCGAATCAACAAATCGGGATCCGGTAGGCCGCCCGTATACAAATGGCGTTCAAAGAGTACCTCATCAATATCGGCGGGGTCAAGGCGTCCCGCTTTCACTTGGGCTGCAATCGAACGGCAAGCGTGGATAATTTCCCGTCGCCCACCATAGTTGGTTGCCACCACAAATTTAATTTTTTGGTTATTGGCCGTAGCGGTCATCGCTCGCTCAATTTCCGCTTGTAGGGAGTTCGGCAAACACGCCAAGTCACCCACAAAGTGAATTTGCACGCCCTCGGCAACCATTTCCGCCAGTTCCCGCCGCAACACTCGCTCAAAGAGGGTCATCAGAAAATCCACCTCCGGCAGGGGGCGCCCCCAGTTTTCTGTGGAGAAGGCGTAGGCGGTCAGGGCTTCAATGCCCCAATCTTTGCAACAGCGCAGCAGATCCTTGAGGGTGTCCACCCCGCGTTGGTGTCCCATAATTCGCGGTAAATTGCGCTGCTTTGCCCAGCGGCCATTGCCATCCATAATCACCGCCACATGGCGAGGTAGGCGATCGCGATCTAGATCTTCGGGTAACTCAATGAGTGAATGGGGCTGTAGCGTCATGGACACATCCTATTGGCGGAAATTAGCGCAGTGGCCATACAGTCTTCCAAAATTTTAAGCTGTGCCGACGTTGACGGGGTTGTGAAGTTGCCGTCCCTTGATCCTGCACATATTGCCGCAACAATTCCCCTAGTTTACTGCTTGTGAGGGGACGTTGAAGCTCCCCCTTAAAGGCAAGGGAAATTGACCCCGTTTCCTCAGAGACCACTACACAGACACAGTGGCTAATGCGTTCGGTAATCCCTAGGGCGGCGCGATGGCGAGTGCCCAACTGCCAAGGCCCCGTGCGATCCGAGAGGGGCAGGATCAACTTTGCCGCAATCACTTCAGCCCCCCGCACCCAAATTGCGCCATCGTGCAGGGGGGAACTCACCTGAAAAATTGAGGTAATGAGTTCCGGTGAAAGGCGGGCATTGAGGGCGATCCCTGCATGGGTAAAATCTTGGGGGCTGAGCTTTGTATGGGTTTCCAGCAGAATGAGTGCCCCCGTACGATCTTGAGATAATCCCTTCACGGCCGTCACAATCAAATCAACGGCATCATTGGTCAGGCTCGACTCGGCCACGGGCTGCATAAAGCCGAAAAACTGTCCTCGTCCCAACTGTTCCAGAAAAATGCGAATTTCCGATTGCAGAATAACGGCTAAGGCCACCGCAGAGCCAATCACTAAGTTGTGCAGCACAAAGCTCAAAAACTGTAGCTCAATGGCACGACTGAGGGAGGTTGCCAAAAGGAGGAAGATAAAGCCCCGTATCATCCAGAGGGTTCGCCGCTCGGCCACAACCCGCAAAATAGCGTAGGTTAGGGTCAAGACCAAAACCACATCCACGACTGTTCGCACCTTGGCCAGTGTCTGCGAGGACAGCAGCAGCCACGACAAGTTACCTAGGAGGCTTATCATCCCATCGTGCTCGTCACCTCCTAGGGGGCGGGGGTGCTCAATCGCAGGGGCAAGACATCATGGGCCACCAAATCAGCGTAGGTTTCCCGTTGCAGGATCAGGTTGGCTTCCCCCTCACAGACCACCACCGCCGCCGGCCGGGGCACACGATTGTAGTTGGAGGCCATGCTGTAGTTGTAGGCACCCGTACTGGCCACCACTAAAATATCATTGGCTTGCAGGGGGGGTAGGGTGACTTGGGGCAGCAGAATATCGCCCGATTCGCAGTGCTTACCGGCAACACGCACGGTTTCTGTGGCGGCAGTGGTCATGCGATTGGCACACAGGGCTGTATATTGCGCCTGATAGGTAATCGGTCGTGGATTATCGGACATCCCCCCATCGACAGCGATATAGGTGCGTAGCTCAGGAATCACCTTACGGCTGCCCACCGTGTAGGCCGTCACTGCCGCAGGTCCAACGATGGAGCGACCCGGCTCACAGATGAGTTTGGGTAAGGGAAGATGGCGTTGCTGACAGGCTTGGCTCAGTTGATGACTAATGGCCTTTGTCCAGTGGGCGATCGCCGGCGGGTTATCGGACTCGATGTAGCGAATGCCAAGACCACCCCCCACATTCAGTTCGCGCATGGGTAGCATCGCTTCACGGGCTTGAGCCAGCCAATCCACAAGGACATCACAGAGGTCTAAATGGGGTTGTTCCTCAAAAATCTGTGAGCCAATGTGGGCGTGGAGTCCGACCCAGTCCAGTTCGGGATGCGCCTTAGCAAACTGAAGCAACTCTGGAAACTGTTGCGGGTCAAAGCCAAATTTGCTGTCTAGATGTCCAGTGCGGATATATTCGTGGGTGTGGCATTCAATCCCCGGTGTCAACCGCAACATGACGCGCGGTGGGGCCGAGAGATCATGCTCCTCAACGTAGGCAGCAAGGCGCTCTAGTTCTAGCCAGTTATCGGCAACAATCGTGCAATTGACCTCAAGGGCATAGAGGAGTTCTTGGGGGGACTTGTTATTACCGTGGAAGTAAATGTGGCTGGCGGGGACGCCGGCACTCAAGGCAGTGTAGAGTTCACCCCCGGAGGCCACATCAATCCCCAAGCCTTCACTGTGGGCAAGGGCACAGGTGGCCAAGCAGTTCCAAGCCTTTGAAGCGTAGAGCACCAAAAATTCACCACCGTAGGTCTGCTGGAGGGTGTCTTGGTATTGACGGCAGGCGGTGCGAAAGGTGAATTCATCAAGGATGTAGAGGGGAGAGCCAAACTGAGCCACTAACTCCACCACATCACACCCACCAATGGTGAGATGGCCTCGGGCATTGGTTTGCGCAGTCAGGGGTAAAATTTGTTGATTGGCAGCAAGCGGGGTGGAGATCATGGGTCAGTATCGGCAGAAATTAGGGGAATATAAAGAACAAATCGCTATTCTTAATTCTAGGGGGATTTGGGCGATCGCTCCCTTCATCTGTTGAGTCTCTGCTGAACCTGTAGTTCATCGAACCGTCCCTCAGCTATTTTGCTGCTGTCCCTGTCCAATTGAGGAAAAAGGGGGGTAGCCCTTCTTGGCCGTTGATCACAATCACTTGGGGCACTTGGGCACCGCCTTCACGCCATGCTTCGATCGCTTCCTTTTGCAGCACTAACTGGCCACCAGGTGCATTGAGGGTTTCCGCAAGCAGGCGTTGGGCTTCCGCTTTGCCTCGGGCACGGTTAATTTCCGCCTGCGCCTGTTGAGCCGCCTCTTGGGCGATATAGACCGCCCGTTGTGCCCGCTGCTCAGCAATTTGCTTATCCTCGACGGCCTTGGAAAATTCCTCGGAAAAGTCAAGGTTAACGACACTGGTATCCAGTACGAGAATGTGGTACTTGGCTAGGCGATCGCCAAGGGCATGATCAAAATCCTCCTTAAGTTCATCCCGCTTGGTAATAGCCTCCTCCGCCGTGCGACGGGCAGCAGCAATTTTGAAGGCCTCTTGGGTCTGGGGAGCAATGATTTTGGCGACGATATTTTCTAGGGTCCCTTGGGTGCGGCGCACATCCACGATGGCCATGGGGTCTAGGCGAAAGTTGATGGCAAAACTGGCGGTAATGTCCTGCAAATCTTTGGTGGCACTTTCCGCTGGCACTTCAAACTTCTGTACAGTTACGTCATAGACATCCACACTGGCAATAAACGGCGGTTTCCAGTGAATGCCCTCGAGGAGGGGAGTATCCTGAGCTTTACCCAAAATACTCAGCACCCCTGCTTGGCCGGGATTAATAATCACCACGGCATTCAAAAGGACAACCAGCAAGACAATGGCGATCGCCACCACTGAGGAGGTGAGCCGCGAACTGAGGAGTTGATTCATGACCCAAGAATTGGATTTCTGCTTTGATTATAGGCGGTGCTTGCCGCCGATCCGGAAGGCAATTCCTTGCTAGAGTACAGATAGTCTGTCATTTGCTGAGCGTCCTATGCGGTTGCCCCTTACTGCTGCCCAAGCGGCCTACTATGGTGATGCCTACTATCGCACCCCACCCCCCGATCTCCCTTCACTGCTGTTGAAGGAGCGGATCGTCTATCTCGGCATGCCTTTGGTGCCAGCGGTTACGGAGCTGATCATTGCGGAACTGCTCTATCTGCAATACGACGATCCCGAAAAACCCATCCGCATTTACATTAACTCGACGGGAACCTCCCGCTACGATGGCGAACCCATTGGCTTTGAAACAGAAGCCTTTGCCATCTGCGACACCATGCGCTACATTAAGCCCCCTGTGCATACGATCTGCATTGGTCAAGCGATGGGGATGGCCGCCATGTTGCTCTCAGCAGGGACAAAGGGGTATCGAGCCAGTTTACCCCACGCCACGATTGTTCTGCACCAAACCAAGAGCTATGCCCAAGGACAGGCCACCGATATTCAAATTCGTGCCAAGGAGGTTCTGGCCAATAAGGCAATGATGGTGGAGATTTTGGCGCAAAATACCGGTCAACCCCCCGAACGCATTACCCGCGATATGGATCGGCTGCTTTATATGACGCCGCAAATGGCCAAGGAATACGGCATTATTGACCGCATCCTCGAACCCGAAGCGATGACCAAGAAACTGCCCGCCACTCTCACCTAGTGCAAGACGGCTGCCCAGTCGCGGCCAATGCGAATCGTAATATCCGAAGACAGCACCCCCGTGGAGTTGGCGGATACTCGCCCCATGCCAAGGACAGAACGAATCATTTGCGCAGCCCCAATATCCCCTTGCTGTGCCACAATCTCTGTTTCGGGGGTTTGCTGATACCACTCTTCACTGATGATCACATTGGTATAGCCGTGGTGGGCGAGGAAATCCGCCATGTCTTGGGCAGCGTCACTGCTACCGGAGGCATTTTGCAGCGCAATGCGTAGCGTCCCTGTTTCACGCCACGTATGGTCAACCAGCTTTGAGGGGCGATCGCTAAAGTGCTCAGCAACCACCCGATCAATGCGGTCATAGTCAGGAAGCCAGTAGCTGACCTCATAGCCATCACCACTAAAGCGTCCCGGCAGCAGAATCAAACGCAGGTTGTCTGGCTCAATGCGCAAACTAAATTGGGCGATCGCCATCAGTTCGGCAAAGGTTAAATCCGTATCCACATATTTTTGCAGGACGCTGTAGATTTTCGGCACCTGGGTCAGCATGACGGGATTGGCCAGTTTCTTTTGCAGCGCCTTGATCAGCATTTGCTGCCGCTGGGCACGACCAATATCCCCCAGTTCATCGTAACGAAAGCGAACAAAGCCCTCTGCTTGCTCCCCGTTCAGGGTTTGCAGCCCCGGTTGAAGATCAATGTAAAGTTTTTGGGTGTGATCGGTATAAACCATCCGCTTGGGCACGTTGACCTCGACACCGCCCACCAGATCCACCAATTCTCGAAATGCATCTGTATCAATGCGAATGTAGCGATCAATGGGGGTATAGTTGAGGATTTCGCTGACCACCCGCACCGTTAGATCGACCTCTCCATAAACATTGGCCGCATTAATTTTGTCGATGCCATGTCCGGGAATTTCCACACGGGTATCACGGGGAATGCTCAAGACCGTAATCGTGCCATTTTCAGGGTTAAACCGCGCCAGCAGCATCGTATCCGTGCGACCACGGAACCGTTTCGGAGAACCTTCAGGGGCATCCAAGACGTTATCTACCCCCAGTACCAAGAGGTTCACTGGCCGACTCATGCCATACTGGAACCCCCGTGTCATCATTTCCAGCCAAGAGAGATCCCGTTGGCCACGATGGTTCGTGCCCTGAAAGGGTGACATCAAAACAAATGTCATGCCCGCAAAGGCAGAAACCAAGGACACACCACTAAAGGCAGCAATCCAGCCTAGGGTACGCCATGGCGAAGGGCGCGATCGCTGACCCCTGCTTTTTTGAGATACTTTTTGCCTTCCCCGACCACCCACAGTAGAACTCACCGATTTACGCTGTTGAACGCCTCTTGCCACAAACTCACTCCCGAAATAAAAACCAATCGTGGGCTAGTCGGGTGGACGCAATCCCTGTCTTTAGTGTAGGGGATTGATTACTGATCCCGCACTTATACCTATTGGACTCCCTCATGGAAGTCTTGTTTCTGTTTTTCGCCCAGTTCCTGAAATTTATGCGCTGGGCATTGGAAATTTTGCCGCTGGCAGCTTAATAGAGCCGCTCAAGGACATAATCGGTCAACTGGCTGAGGGCCTGACGCGGTTCCGACGGAGGCAGCACTTCAAGCGCCGGTAGAGCCGCTTGGGCATATTCCTTGGCTAAATTGCGGGCGTCTTCAATGGCACCACTTTGGCGCACTAGGTTGAGGGCGGTTTCCAAATCCCCTTCTTCACTAAACTCTCGCTCAATGAGGGTATGCAAGTAGGGCGCTTTGGGTAGGGCAAAGAGAACCGGTGCAGTTAGGTTGCCATCCCGCAGATCTGAGCCAGCGGGTTTCCCTAGTTCTGCGGTGGAGCGGGTGAAGTCAAGGATGTCATCGACGATTTGAAAGGCTAGACCCAAATTTTTGCCGTAGGTGTACATGGCCTCGATGGTTTCTGGCGGCGCTTCACTGAGAACCGCTGCCGCCTTGGCACTGTTGGCAATGAGGGAAGCCGTCTTGTAGTAGGTTTTCAGTAGATAGTCGTCTAGGGTAATGCTGGTGTCAAAGCGGTTAAAGCCTTGGCGAATTTCCCCTTCAGCAAAGTCTTTGATCACTTGGGAGAGGAGCTTCACCACTTGCAGGTTATCCAAATCCGCTAAGTACCAAGAGGCTTGGGCAAAGAGAAAGTCTCCTGCTTGAATGGCCACCCGATTGCCAAAAACACTGTTGACCGTGGGCACACCGCGCCGTAGTTGCGCTTGATCCACCACATCATCGTGAAAGAGACTGGCGGTATGAATCATTTCCGTAATTTCTGCCAAGCGGCAGTGCCGGGGAGTAATCCCCTGATCGGGCAGCGTGGCTCGCGACACCAAAAAGACAATGGCGGGTCGAATGCGCTTACCACTGGCAGCAAAAAGATGTTCGGCGGCAGCAGAGAGTACGGCGTGTTGTGCTCCAATCAGTGCCTTCAGGTTCTCCGTTAGTACACAGAGATCCGCTTCGACAGGTGAAAAAAGAGAGGTTACCGAAGTCATGGACGGGCTGGCCGCAGAAGTTACGAAATTTTACAGAATCCTAGTTGTATTCTAAGCGAACCCTCCAATCTTGGGTAAGGGTTCCGATGAATTTTCAGCTAGGCTCAAAATTGAGAGCCACCCCGCTCGTAGGGTCAAACAGATAAAGATGGCGAGCCTGCAACTGGAGAGGGTCACCCATTTGAGGGATTTGGTGATTAGGGGCTAACCACAGCAGTTCTTGGGAACTATCCATGAGGCGACAGCGGACAATGGCTTCGCGGCCTAGGGGTTCAACGAGGGTGGCGATCGCTCCCAAGCCCTTCTCACTGATAGACAAATGCTCTGGGCGAATGCCCACGGTGAGGGGTTGTTCACTTTTTAGCGGCCAATGGGGGGTGTCTGGACAGGGCAAGGGCTGCTGCGCTATCCACAGGCGGCTGCCATCCCAGCGAGCGGGCAGTAAATTCATCGGTGGGGTGCCCAAAAATCGCGCCACCATGGTATTGGCGGGTTTGTCGTAGAGATCAGCAGGGGTGCCAATTTGCTGGATTTGACCGCGATCCAGCACCACAATGCGATCGCCAAGGGTCATGGCCTCCACTTGATCATGGGTGACATAGAGGGTGGTAATGCCCAGTTGTTGATGTAATTGTTTCAGTTCAGCACGGGTTTGTTCCCGCAATTGGGCATCAAGGTTGGAGAGGGGTTCATCGAGGAGAAACACTTGGGGCGATCGCGCCAAGGCCCTTCCCAAGGCCACCCGCTGTTGCTGACCACCGGAGAGTTGACGCGGTTTGCGCTGCAGCAGGGACTCAATCCCCAGGAGCTTAGCCACTTGAAGAATCCGTTGCTGCCGTGTGGCCGGATCAACACCGCGCATTTTCAGACCAAAGCCAAGGTTTTCGGCCACGGTCATGTGGGGATAGAGGGCATAGTTCTGAAAGACCATTGCCACATCGCGATCGCGCCCACTCAGGCCATTGACACAGGTCTCCCCAATATAAATCTCGCCACTGGTGGGCTGCTCTAGGCCAGCAATAAGCCGCAACAGGGTAGATTTGCCACAACCCGAAGGCCCGACAATCACCCAAAGCGCCCCTGCGGGCACAGTTAGAGAGAGTGGACCAATTCCCACTCCTGGAGCAAATCGCCGCGTGACTCCCTCTAAGCGCAGTGTGGCCGCCACAACCTATCGCCAGCCCACCCACGTAAAGAAATCTTGGCCAGTGACCCACTCCAGCACCAGCAGGGCAATAAAGCCAACCATGGCAAAGCGGCCATTGATCAGCTCTGCATAGCGCGACCAACCAAATTGTGGGGTCAAATCATCAGGTGTCGGTTCACTCATGGTGTTTAGGTATGCAAAACAACTTCTTTAGCTTGGCATAGAGCCTTCACTTTGTACTCACATTTTAGAAGAGGGCTGTTTCTGCTGTAGGGCGGTGATCACTGCCTTAATTTGGGCTTGACCAGCAGACTTTGCAAATCGCAGCGGAAACTTACCCCGTCGCAATAACCGCCAGCCCAAGGGGGCAAGGCTTGCCACACCCTTGAGATCTCGAAAACGATTGCCCACTACTTGGAGGCCAAATTGTCGCTCATCCACCCAGCCGCCTTCTTTCACCAGTTCCAAGAGCACTTGCCGATGGCGGAGGGGTCGCTCTTCATTGCGGCTTGCCCCTGTTGAGCGGGCTAAAATGGCCTGCTTGATCTCACTAATGCGATCGAGGGGTTGTACGCCCACGGGACACACGGTGTTGCAATTAAAACAACGGGTACAGCCCCACACGCCACTGGTGGCAGTGTTGTATTGGTCTAGGCGTTGGTCAGTTTCGCTATCGCGGGTATCGGCCACAAGGCGAGCCGCTTTGGCAAGGGCATGGGGACCGACAAAGTTGGGATTGACTTCCACGGCATTGCAGGCACCGTAGCAGGCGCCACAGAGAATACAGTTACCCGCAGCATTGAGTTTGGCGCGATCGCTGGGGGATTGGAGAAACTCCCGCTCAGGCACTTGTCGTGCCGCTGTACCCACATAAGGATTAACGGCTGAAAGTTTTTGCCAAAAATCGCTCATGTCCACGACAAGGTCTTTGAGGACAGGCAAATTCCCCAAGGGGGCGATCGCAATTTGGTTGGGAACAGGACTATTGGCTAACTCGGCGCGAATACTTTGCTGACAGGCAAGGGCAGAACGACCATTAATGGTCATCGCGCAACTGCCGCAGATGGTGTTTCGACAATTCTTGCGAAAGCTAAGACTACCGTCTTGGTATCCCTTGATTTGAATGAGGGCATCAAGAATGGTGAGGGAAGGATCAATCTCTAGTTCAAAGGTTTGCCAATAGGCGCTCTTGTTGGGTGCTTGGCGGCGAATCGTCAACTGAATTGTCATATGCTGGCGTCAGCCCAGTGTAGTTTCCAGTGTATAGCAAGCACTGCGGCGATGATGAAAGTTGCAAAATCCCTACTTTACTTTCTGATCACAGGCCTCCTAGAGCTGGGGGGAGCCTATCTTGTCTGGCTGTGGCTACGGGAGCATAAAAGCATTGGGTATGCCTTAGCGGGGGCGATCGTCCTTTTTATGTATGGCATGGTACCGACGCTGCAACCTGCGCATTTCGGTCGTGTTCAGGCTGCCTATAGTGGCATTTTCCTGCTGGTGGTTCTGTTTTGGGGTTGGGGAATTGATAAGGTGCGCCCCGATAAGTTTGATTTGCTCGGTGCTGGGGTTGCCCTCCTAGGAACGCTGATTATCATGTACGCGCCAAGAAGCCATTGACAGCGTCGCGATCGCCCCAAGGTCACTCTATAAGCTGGGCTTATTTAATCTATTTGAAAGTAATGTTTATTAAATGTGTGTGTTGCTGAAGAATTTACTATAGAGTAAGGCAAGCAAATCAAAAAGCTTGAATAGATAAAAGACTATGTTTGCGCCGTTGACCAACGGATGCAGGGAGGGCGATCGCCCAAATAGTCTTCTATCAACTTCAACATCTACAGCCCCATGGATAGCCCCTGATAATTAAGGAGGAATAGTACTGTGGATTTTCTCGGTCAGTTTTTGCAAGATTTTGTCAAGCAATTACAGTCGCCTACCCTTGGCTTCTTGCTGGGGGGCATGGTCATTGCAGCGCTGGGCAGTCAACTTCAGATTCCCGATGCCATCTATAAGTTCATTATTTTTATGTTGCTAATGAAAGTCGGCCTCAGCGGTGGGATTGCGATTCGCAGTTCCAACCTACAGGAGATGCTCTTGCCAGCACTCTTTGCTGTGGCGATGGGGATTCTCATTGTATTTATTGGCCGTTATACCTTAGCAAAGCTTCCGAAGGTCAAAACCGTGGACGCGATCGCTACCGCAGGTTTATTTGGGGCTGTAAGTGGTTCGATGTGAGTGGTTCGACCATGGCAGCAGCACTAACGGCTCTGGAGGCGCAGAAAATTAGCTATGAACCTTGGGCAGCCGCACTGTATCCGTTCATGGATATTCCGGCTCTGGTGACAGCCATTGTCGTTGCCAGCATTTACCTCAAGAAAAAACAGGAGAAAAAGGCGCCGGCTGCCCTCAGTGCCGTTGGTGCCGATGCGGGTGCAGGGAGCGCCACAGGTTATGCCGGGAGCACGAGTGAGTACCGCAGTCAACAAAGCAAACGAGTCAGAATCTGGCCGATTGTCAAAGAAAGTCTGCAAGGGGCAGCCCTTTCGGCACTGCTGCTGGGCGTTGCCTTGGGCATCTTTACCCGTCCCGACAGTGTCTATGAGAGTTTTTACAACCCTCTGTTTCGCGGTTTACTCTCGGTGTTGATGCTCGTTATGGGGATGGAGGCTTGGTCACGCTTGGGTGAGTTGCGTAAAGTTGCTCAATGGTATGTGGTCTATGCCGTGGTGGCGCCCCTCGTTCATGGCCTGATTGCCTTTGGTTTGGGAATGATTGCCCACTATGTCACTGGCTTTAGCCTTGGGGGTGTGGTGATTCTAGCCGTGATTGCCTGCTCTAGTTCCGATATTTCTGGGCCGCCAACATTACGGGCAGGGATTCCCTCCGCTAACCCTTCCGCCTATATTGGTGCTTCCACCGCGATCGGGACTCCCATTGCCATTGGCCTAGGAATTCCGCTTTACCTTGGCCTTGCCCAAGCAGTCATGGGCGGCAGCTAGTGACCCAAACGCGCCAATTTCACTCAAGGAGGTACTCAGAATGGCCAAGCCAGCAAAGAAGCTCGTGATTGTGACCGAGAAGATTCTCTTGAAAAAAATTGCCCAAATCATTGATGAGGCTGGGGCGACTGGCTACACCGTGATGGAAACCGGCGGCAAAGGGAGTCGCAATGTGCGCTCCTCTGGTCAACCCAGCGTTTCCGATACCCAAGCCAATATCAAGTTTGAGGTACTCACCCAGACACGGGAAATGGCCGAAAAAATTGTGGATCGGGTGGCAGTCGAGTTTTTCAACGACTATGCAGGCATTGCTTACATCTACGATGCCGAAGTGTTGTACGCCCACAGCTTTTGTGGTCCTGAGGGCTGCTGAAATTTCTGGGGCTTGACAAGACGCCTCCTAATTTTTTAAGCTAAGAATCTGTTGCGGGTATAGCTCAGTGGTAGAGCGCAACCTTGCCAAGGTTGATGTCGCGCGTTCGAATCGCGTTACCCGCTTTTGAAATAGCAAGCGATCGCCCTCTTCTTTTGAAAAGCACTTAGCTCTTTGCTAATCGGTATCAGCATGAAAATAGCGGTAAATTTTTTCCGCTAGACGGGGGCCGACCCCATGTACCTGCGCCAACTGTTCGGGCGTGGCCATGCGGATGTAGTCAATGGAACGAAAGGTGGCGAAGAGTTCCTTTTGGCGTTGATAGCCCAAGCCGGGAATTTGGTCGAGGTGCGATCGCCGTTGGCGTTGGGCGCGTTTTTGACGGTGGAAGTTCAGGGCAAAGCGGTGAGCCTCATCGCGGACGCGGCGTAGCAATTGCACCCCCGGTTGCTCTGGATCGGTCGGCAGAGGCTGGCGGTGGTGGGGTAGGAAAATCTCCTCCCGCTGTTTGGCCAAGCTGAGGAGGGTGAGATCTCCTAGGAGCGGCTCCAAGACCTGAACTACGGCGGACAGTTGCCCCTTGCCGCCATCAATGAGGACAATATCTGGCCAGTCATCAGCCTCTGGAGGGTCACCCTTGCCCTCAAGATAGGGGGCAAAGCGGCGGCGGAGAATCTCGGCAAGACTGGCAAAGTCGTCGGAGTGGCCAAGTTTTACTTCAGGGTTGCGGATGTTGTAGTGGCGATAGTGCTGCTTGGCGGGCAAGCCATCAATAAAGACAACCCGTGAGGCCACGGCGTCAGACCCTTGAATGTGGGAAATGTCGTAGCCCTCAATGCGGTGGGGCAGGGTGTCAAGGCCAAGGAGTTGGGCTAAGTCTTCAAGAGCCATTTGGGTGCGATCGCTGGCCTGTTGAATGCGTGCCAATTCTAATTCTGCATTGCGTTGCACCATGGCAATGAGTTCTGCTTTTGCCTGCCGCTGGGGGACGGTGAGGGTGACGGCGCGGCCTTTCTTTTCGCTCAAGTAGGTACGCAGCAGATCCGCCTCGGGGAGGGGATGTTGCAGCAAAATTTCACTGGGAATTTCTACATCATCCACTTGGGCATAGTGTTCTTCAAGCACCCGCTGCAAAATCGTGCCCACACTGCCACTTTGAGCATCGGCAACGAAGGCCAAGCGTCCCACCAAGCGACCCGCACGAATTTGAAAGAGTTGAATGGCAGCATGGCGATCGCCGAGGGCAAGGGCAATGGCATCCCGTGACACCGTATCGTCCGGCAAGGACACCTTTTGATCCACTCCTAAATGCTCAAGGCCACGAATTTGATCCCGTAGTCGTGCCGCCAGTTCAAAATTCAGATCCGCCGCCGCTTGCGCCATTTGTGCTTGGAGCTGTGCCACGAGTTCCCCTGTGCGTCCCTGAAAGATCATGGCCACCTTGTGCAGCGTTTGCCGATACTCCTGCAGTGAAATCAGCCCTTGGCAGACCCCCGGACAGCGACCAATATCGTAGTTGAGGCAAGGGCGATCCTTAAAGAGGGGGCGGGGACGTTGCCGCAGCGGAAAAAGCCGCTTCACAAGGGCAAGGGTTTGACGCAGGCGAAAGCTATCGACATAGGGGCCATAGTAGCGATCCTTGGGGGAATCACTGCGAGTATCGCCGACATTACCCAATTGGCGTTTGCGGGTAATGAAAATGCGGGGGTAGGGTTCTGACCACGTAATACAGACGTAGGGATATTTCTTGTCATCCTTGAGGAGAACGTTGAAGTGGGGCTGATGCTGCTTGATTAAATTGGCTTCGAGGGCAAGGGCCTCGGCTTCCGTATCGGTGACGATGAATTCAATGTCCGCCACCTGATAGACCATTAATTCAAGGCGCGGCCCCAGTTGGGCTGGCTCACGAAAATAGGAGCGCACCCGCGATCGCAGGCGTTTGGACTTGCCAATGTAGAGAATTTGATCCGTCTTGTCCTTGAAAAAATAAACGCCGGGAGTCAAGGGCAGTTGCCGCAAGATCTGTTCCAAGCGATCGCGATCCTGAATCAAGGGCTGAAGCATGCTGCCACCTCCCCTAGAGCTTTGCCGCTGTGGCTCCTAACCAAGCCTCCAAATGTGCCCGCTGACTCGGCGTGGCATCGGCACGGCACTGCACCTGATAGCGGGGCTGAGGGTCTCCCAACATCAATGTTCCTGAGTACAATTGCTGATCATGGAACCATGTCAAGTGAATCGTCTCTCCCACTGGGTATTCCCGCAATCGCTCTGACCAGTCCTCCGCCTTGACGCGCCACCCATTGAGGGCAATGATTTCATCCCCAGCCACCAAGCCTGCCTGTTCAGCCGGGGAGTTCCGCAGCACTGCCTTGATTTGCAGAGCGCCGTGTTCCTGCTTGAACTGAAGTCCCGTATAGGGCAGCGCGTCTTGGGGCACCAGTTCCAAACCCACTTTAGCCAACCACTCCTGAAGGGGGAGTTCTACGGTTCCTTCAATGAATTGCTCGCGCCATGTGCCAAGGTTTTCATCGGCAACGGTTTCAATCGTTTCCCACAGCTCATCGGGGGTATAGCCCTGACCTGTCTCGCAATACTGCTGCCACAACCACCGCAGGACATCGAGGAGCGATCGCTGGTGATTAAAATTCAGGCGAATCCGCAAATCCAGCAACAGTGCCACCAACTCCCCTTTGAGGTAGTAGGACATCTGCGAATTGATGCTATTTTCGTCAGGGCGATAGAGCTTAATCCAAGCATCAAAACTAGCAGCACTCAGGGATTGCACCCAACGACCGGGGGTATGTAGGTAGCGATTGAGGCTTTCGCTCAGTAGTTTAAGATAGGCCTCTGCATCAAAGCATCCTGCCCATAGGGGAATCAGTTGATCGAAATAACTGGTCACTCCCTCTGCAAACCAAAGGCTGGTGGTGTAATTCTCACTGTCGTAGTCAAAGACCTCGAAGGCTTGGGGCCGAATCCGCTTGACATTCCAGAGGTGGAAAAACTCATGGGCCACTAAACAGAGGAAGCGGCGATACTGCTCCGCTTGCTGAAAGCCAAAGCGATGGAAGATCAACGAGCAGCTATTGAGATGCTCCAGACCGCCGTAGCCCTTGTGGGTAAGGTGCAAAATAAAGACATAGCGATCGTAGGGCAGGCCGCCAAAGAGACTTGCCTCGGTGGCAATGATCCGCTGCATATCGGCGATCGCCCGCTGCGGCTCAAAATTGCCCTTGCCCCACACCGCCAATTCATGGGGTTTACCGTCCACCTCAAAGGCATAAACAGGGTGGGTACCCACCTCAAAGGGGCTATCCACCAGCAGATCGTAATTTGCTGCCCAAAAGGTGAAGCCATCCTCGCCAAAGGGTTCAAGCGGAGTCGTCACCCGCCAGTCCGGCGGTGCCACAATTGTTACTGTTAGGGGCTGATCGCGATATTCTGGCACATAGAGGCAGACCGCTGCCGGATTGAAGTAGGCATGGCTGCTATCAAAGTGGTTTGTGCGTACCGAGAGTTCATGGGCATAGATGGCATAGCGCACTTCCAGTTCTTGACCGGGGGTGCAAGCCACCTGCCACTGATTTTTACAACACTTCCACCACTCAAGAGGAGTGCCGTCAGCGGCCGTTACCGTAAAGTCCTGAAGATGCCGCGCATATTCGCGCACAAGGTAGGAACCCGGCGTCCACACCGGTAAGTGCAGATCAAGAACATCGGTTTGCGGTGCCGTTAGCCGCAGCGTTACCCATAAAAGATGCGTGTGCCCCTGCTGGCAGTTGATTCTGTAGGCCATGGCAGGGGGCTGAAGAGAAGACTCAGAGGGGGAAGGATGAATGATCGTATGCGTCATACCCCTCAGTGTAGTGAACTTTGGCGACGCTTACAATTTCACTTCAATATCTACGCCCGCCGGCAAGTCCAACTTCATCAGGGCATCAATCGTTTTCGGTGAAGGTTGGTAAATGTCGAGTATGCGACGGTGGGTACGGGTTTCAAAATGCTCCCGTGAGTCCTTGTCCACGTGGGGCGATCGCAGAACGCAGTAAATTCGACGGCGAGTGGGTAGGGGAATTGGGCCAACGGGGGAAGCGCCGGTTCTTTTTGCAGTATCGACAATGCGATCGCAGGAAGTATCGAGCAAGCGATGATCAAAGGCCTTAAGGCGAATACGAATTTTCTGTTGTAGAGCAGCCATAGGAATCTTCCTTACTTGTCAAGGTTCAGAGACAATCCGACAAAATTCAGACAAAAAAGGCCGCCAACACCACAGAAAGGCTAGCGGCCATAAGATCAACTACTTCAGGATTTTGGAGACAACACCCGCACCAATCGTCCGGCCACCTTCACGGATGGCAAAGCGCATCCCCTGCTCAATAGCAATGGGCTGGATCAGTTCCACGGTCATTTTGATGCGGTCACCAGGCATCACCATTTCAGCGGCGCTACCATCATCAGCGGTGAAGGAGGTAATCGTACCGGTCACATCGGTGGTACGCACATAGAACTGCGGACGGTAACCAGCAAAGAAGGGGGTTTTACGGCCACCCTCTTTTTCAGTGAGCACGTACACTTCACCCTCAAATTGGGTGTGGGGCGTAATGGAGCCGGGTTTGGCAATCACCATTCCCCGTTCCACATCCTCTTTTTTCAGACCGCGCAGGAGCAAACCAGCGTTGTCACCGGCAATCCCCTCTTCGAGGCTCTTCTTGAACATTTCAATACCGGTGACCGTCGTTGTGCGAGTTTCCCGCAGACCCACGAGTTCAACCGTTTCGTTGAGCTTAATGCGACCCCGCTCAATCCGACCCGTGGCCACGGTACCCCGACCGGTGATGGAGAACACGTCTTCTACAGCCATCAAGAAGGGCTTATCCACATCCCGCTCAGGGGTAGGAATGTAGTTATCCACGGCATCCATTAGCTCGTAGATTTTATCGACCCACTCATTTTCACCGCGTTGGGTTTTCGGGTTGGCGGTCATGGCTTCAAGGGCTTTTAGACCCGAACCACGGATGATGGGCACTTCGTCACCGGGGAATTCATATTCGCTGAGGAGTTCCCGCAGTTCCAGTTCCACCAGCTCCAGCAGTTCTTCGTCGTCCACCATGTCCACTTTGTTCAGGAAGACAACAATGCTGGGCACCCCCACCTGACGAGCCAAGAGAATGTGCTCTTTGGTTTGGGGCATCGCACCATCAGTAGCGGCCACCACGAGAATAGCACCGTCCATTTGGGCGGCACCCGTGATCATGTTTTTCACATAGTCAGCGTGGCCGGGGCAATCCACGTGGGCATAGTGACGTTTTTCAGTCTCATACTCCACGTGAGCCGTGTTGATGGTAATCCCACGGGCTTTTTCCTCAGGGGCAGCATCAATTTCATCGTATTTGCGAGCTTGGGCTTTCCCTTGGGCAGCCAATGTCATGGTGATGGCTGCGGTCAGTGTGGTTTTACCGTGGTCAACGTGACCAATCGTACCGATGTTAACGTGGGGTTTGGTTCGTTCAAATTTAGCGCGTGCCATGTTGTTCCTCGTATAGACTATGCGTTCCCTTTATTTTTGGCAATGATCGCCTCAGCCACATTACGGGGGACTTCCTCGTAATGGCTAAATTCCATCGAGAAAATTCCCCGACCTTGGGTATTCGAGCGAATGTCAGTGGCATAACCAAACATCCGTTCGAGAGGGACTTTTGCCGTCACTTTGGCAATGCCATTTTCCACGGTTTGTCCCTCAATTTGACCGCGACGGGAAATGAGGTCTCCCATCACTGTCCCAAGGAATTCTTCTGGAACCTCGACCTCGACCTTCATCATTGGCTCCAGCAGCACCGGATTGGCTTTCATTACTGCCTCTTTAATGGCCATGGAGCCAGCAATTTTGAAGGCCATCTCTGAGGAGTCAACCTCGTGGTAGGAGCCATCCACTAATGTGACCTTGAGGTCAATCACTGGGTACCCTGCCAAAATCCCCGATTCACAGGCTTCCTTCATCCCCTGCTCAGCAGGTGGAATGTACTCTTTGGGGACGACACCACCAACAATTTTGGAGACAAATTCAAACCCAGTACCGGGTTCGGCAGGCTCTACTTCAATCACAACGTGACCATACTGGCCTTTACCGCCACTTTGACGGATAAACTTGCCTTCGGCACGGACGGGTTTGCGAATCGTTTCGCGGTAGGCCACTTGGGGTTGGCCAATATTGGCTTCCACTTTGAACTCCCGCTGCATCCGATCCACAAGGATCTCGAGGTGCAGTTCCCCCATCCCCGCAATCACGGTTTGGTTGGTTTCAGGATCAACGCTGACGCGGAAGGTGGGGTCTTCCTCAGAGAGGGCTTGCAGGGCTTTGGAGAGTTTTTCCATGTCCTGCTTGGTTTTGGGTTCCACAGCCACGGAAATCACTGGCTCTGGAATGTACAGCGATTCAAGAATCACGGGCGAGCTTTCATCGCAGAGGGTATCCCCCGTGAAGGTTTCCTTCAGACCCAAGGCAGCTCCTAAATCGCCGGCTCGCAGTTCATCTACTTCAATCCGCTCATCGGCTTTGAGCACAATCAAACGAGAAATGCGCTCTTTCTTGCCCTTAGTGGCATTGAGGACATAGCTGCCTTTTTTGAGAACACCAGAATAAACGCGCACGAAGGTGAGGCGGCCATAGGGATCCGACATGATTTTGAAGGCTAATGCCGCTAGGGGTTGATCATCGTCGGCAGCCCGCTCTACCTCTGTGCCATCGGGCAGATGACCTTTAATCGCTGGAATGTCAATGGGCGCTGGCAGATAGTCCACCACGGCATCAAGGAGCAATTGCACGCCTTTATTTTTGAAGGCGGAGCCACAGAGCATCGGCACAATGGTGCCAGCGATCGTCCCTTTGCGTAGGGCGGCGCGGATTTCCTCTTCTGTGAGTTCTTCCCCCTCAAAGTATTTTTCCATGAGGGTATCATCGGTTTCGGCAACTGCCTCGATGAGCTTGGTGCGATACGCTTCCGCCAGTTCAGTCATCTCGGCAGGAATTTCAGTGTCTTCGATTTCCTTGCCAAGGTCGTCTTTGTAGATTTTGGCGCGCATCCGCACCAGATCAACGATGCCTTTGAACTGATCTTCAGCACCAATGGGCAACTGAATCGGCACAGCATTTGCCCGCAGGCGATCGCGAATCTGGTCATAGACTTTGTAGAAGTTTGCCCCAGTGCGATCCATCTTGTTGACAAAGACGATGCGCGGGACGCTGTAGCGATCGGCTTGCCGCCACACGGTTTCTGACTGGGGTTGCACACCACCGACGGAGCAGAATACCGCAATCACCCCATCGAGAACCCGCATGGAGCGCTCCACCTCAATCGTGAAGTCCACGTGGCCGGGAGTGTCAATAATATTGATCTGGTGGTCTTTCCAAGAGGTGCTGATGGCGGCGGCTGTAATGGTGATGCCCCGCTCCCGCTCCTGTTCCATCCAGTCGGTAACCGTGGTACCCTCGTGCACTTCGCCAATTTTGTGCACCACACCGGAATAGAAAAGAATACGTTCAGTTGTGGTTGTTTTACCCGCATCAATGTGAGCGGCAATCCCGATGTTTCGCACTCGCTCTAGCGGGGTCGTCCGTGCCACAGCTACCTCCTTGTTTGTTGCATTACGTTAGAATTCTTAAATAATTGTATCCAACTCTTGAACCGTGTGACGGTTTAGTAGCGATAGTGGGCAAAGGCCTTGTTGGCTTCTGCCATTTTGTGGGTTTCTTCCCGTTTACGAATGGTGCTGCCGGTTTCGTTGGCGGCATCCATCAATTCATTGGCCAGCTTGGCGGACATCGAACGACCGGCTCGTTTGCGGGAAAATTGCACTAACCAGCGCAAAGCCAAGGCGACGCCGCGATCGGGACGAACTTCCATCGGCACTTGGTAGGTGGCACCCCCCACACGGCGGGCTTTCACTTCCACTAGGGGCGTTGCATTTTTTACTGCACGCTCAAAAATTTGCAGAGCATCCTCGCCGGTGCGCTCCTGTACGGTTTTCATCGCGTCATAGACAATGCGGCTGGCAAGGGATTTTTTGCCATTGAGCATAATCCGCTGGATTAACATATTCACCAGCACGTTGTTATAGACGGGATCAGGGGCAGTAGGCCGTTTTTGAGCGCGAGTGCGACGAGACATAGGTGTTTGCTGTTTGCTCTAGTGAAGTTCAAGATTTCAAGGGTGGACTCAAGGAGATAGGAGAACGGAAATTATTTCTTCTTGCCGGTAGCAGCAGCCTCACCGGGTTTGGGACGCTTGGCACCATACTTGGAGCGACCTTGTTTACGGTCTTTGACGCCAGCGGTATCCAACGTGCCACGGATAATGTGGTAGCGCACACCGGGCAAATCTTTAACCCGACCGCCGCGAATCATGACTACAGAGTGCTCCTGCAAGTTGTGGCCAATTCCCGGAATATAGGCGGTGACCTCAAAGCCAGAGGTGAGACGTACCCGTGCCACTTTGCGCAGGGCAGAATTGGGCTTTTTGGGGGTTGTGGTATAGACCCGTGTGCATACCCCACGCCGTTGGGGGCAGCTTTTGAGGGCAGGAGATTTTGTTTTCTTTTTCAACAGTTCCCGCTCTTGGCGGATCAGTTGCTGGATGGTGGGCATTGCTGCTTACGTTAATTTCACCGAACTTCTAGTGTATCGAGGTAGCCGTGGCGTTGTCAATGCTGTTGTGCCGTTGCGCAGTGCCTCTCAGTGTAATGGCTCACTAAGGTCAGGCTGGCGATCGCGGCGGTGACGGCTCTCAGGGTACGCCGCCCCAAGGAAAATGCTTGCCAACCAGCGGCCAAAACTTGCTCCACTTCTGAGGCTGTCCATCCCCCCTCGGGTCCGATCGCCAGATAAATTGGCTGAGATAGATTCATTTGGGGCAAGCAGTCCCACAGGACCTGTGAGGCATTCAAACTGGCAATGTAGCCCTTGGGGGTGAGGCTGACCATTTCGGCAACCGAGAGGGGATCGCTGAGGGTGGGGACATAAAGACGCTCACTTTGCTCGGCAGCTTCTTGGAGAATGCGTTGCCAACGCTGGTATTTATTGGCACTGGGTTGCAGGAGCGATCGCGCTGTTTGAATCGGAATAATACGCTTGACCCCCAATTCCGTTGCCTGTTGCAGCACTTGCTCAAAGTTTGCCACCTTCAGTAGAGCTAGACAGAGAATAATTTCTACACTGAGCTCCGTCTCTTGCTTTTCAGCTTCCAATAATTCGACAGTCTGCCCATTCACACCAAGCGTGCCCCGCCATCGCTGTCCTTGGCCATCCAAAATCGAGATGACATCGTTATCTTTTAAGCGCAGGACATGACAAAGATAGTGGGCTTGCTCAGGAGTGAGCCACACCTGTCGGTCTTGGATTTGTGAGGGTGAGACGACTAACCGCTGGGGCGATCGCATTCAATTTCTATCTAACTGAGACTGCATAGCCACTCCACCAATGTGCGCACAGGGTAGCCTGTCCCACAGGGATTATTGTAGCCATCCTCTTTTTCTGTCCAGACAGGGCCAGCAATGTCAAGGTGTGCCCAAGGGGTGTGATCGACAAATTGCTGAAGGAATAGGGCGGCGGTAATTGATCCGGCCGATCGCGGACCGGTGTTTTTCATATCGGCCACTTGGGACTTCATACCCTCAAAGTATTTATTTTCAAGGGGCATTTGCCAAAACTTTTCACCGGAGCGATCGCTGGCCTTTTGCAGAGCTTGCGCCAATTCTGAATTGTTGCTCCAAAGACCGGCAATATTATCCCCTAAGGCAACAATACAGGCACCGGTCAGCGTTGCCAAATCAACAATGGCATCTACGCCTAGTTTTTCGGCATAGACCAGGGCATCGGCAAGGGTGAGGCGGCCTTCAGCATCGGTGTTGTTGACCTCGATGGTTTTGCCGTTGGAGGCGGTGAGAATATCCCCCGGATGCAGGGCACGGCCACTAATCATGTTCTCGGTGGCGGCAATAATAAAGTGAACTTCAATGCCAGCGGGTTTGAGTTGACCGATGACCTTGGCCGTTCCCAAAACGGCTGCGGCTCCCCCCATGTCCATTTTCATGGTTTCAATGCCCCCTTGGGTCTTGAGATTGAGGCCACCGGAATCAAACGTTAACCCCTTGCCAATGAGGGCAATTTTCTTCTGGACGTTGCCGGGGGGAGTGTACGTAAGGTGAATAAATTTTGGCGGTAGATCAGATGCCTGGGCCACTCCCAAAAAGGCGCCCATACCAAGGGCAGCACACTCATCGCGCTCCAAAATTTTTGCGGTCAAGCCATAGGTGGCTGCCAGTTGCTGAGCCGTTTCCGCAAGGGTCACTGGGGTCACTTCATTGGCTGGGGCATTCACCAGTTCGCGCGCCAGAATCACGCCCTCATAGATCTGCTGAGCACGGGTCAAGGCCGCCGTTTGCTCGCCCAAACCCAACAGGGTCACGGATTCAGGGTAGGGCAGGAGTTTACGGGCATCTGGATCCGTCTTGAAGCGGACATCACTGTGGAGGGCAAGGAGAACCCCTTCCGCAATGGCTTGGGCAGCATCCCTTGCCTCGAGGGTCTCATGGGGCAGTGCCATGCCTAATGTTTTTGCACGTTCACGGCGAGCCGTACGGGCAATGGTCGCAGCAGTGCGGCGCAGGGTCTCTAGGTTAAAGTCATCGCGATTCCCCAAGCCCACAAGGAGAAGCTTTTTAATGGGGAAGTTGGGCAATAGGCGCATCAGAAGGGAGGTACCGGACTTGCCTTGAAATTCCCCTTCGTTGATCAGTTCCTGCAATAGACCGTTGAGGCGTTGATCAAGGGTCGTGTAGGGGTCGGTGAGGGTGAGGGTGCCTTCCGTTTGAAAGACGGCGATCGCCAGTAAGTCCCCCGACCAGTCGGGAATGGCTGTAGTAATTGTTTGCAGTTGCATGCCTATCTACGACCCAAAAATCTCTCAACCCCCTTATTTTATCGGGGTTTAGGCCTCAGCAGGAACCCAGACACTGCAAAAATTCAAGGGGCAAGCCATCGCAGTCACGCATAAAGGCGACGTGATAGAGGTGCGACCCAATCACTTGCTGGGTGGGCTTCAGCAGTAGCTCAAAGGGTAAATTCTGTGCCTTCAACGTTTGCGCCACCTGATTGAGCCATGTTTCAAGGGGGTCAGGATGGTTACTGAGATCAAAGGAAAGATGGTAGTAGCCAACATAGTGCTCATCGTGAAAAGGGTCAGCAGCAGGGTGGGGTTCAGGGACTTGCAGAAGTTCAAGGCGGGTGTGCCAGCCCTTGAGCCAACAGGCAAGGGTATAGCCCGTGGTAAAGCGGACATCCATCGTGAAGCCTAGGCATTCATAGAAGGCGATCGCCCGCTGAATATTGGCGGTGCGGATGGAAACGTGGTGCAAGCCCATAGACTACTCCTGTTTTGGCCGCAGCCGTTCCGGAAAATCAATAAAGACCCGCTCACCCGCCCTCAGGCCGCTGATAATTTGTGTTTGATCTTGCCAGCTACTGCCAATGGTGACGGGGCGGAATTTTGGCTGATTGTCTTCACCCACAACATAAACACCCGTTTGACCGCGCTCAACGGCAATGGCCACCGTCGGCACCAGCAGGGCATTGTTAATTTTTTGTCCCAGAAAATCTAAGTCCACATTCATCCCAGAACGCAGCTTCTGCAACCCAGTAACAAGGGAGACCCGCACTTGAAAGAAGGTGACATTTTGCTCCACCACCGCTTCGGGTGCCACTAAGCGTACTCGTCCTTCAAAGGTTTCCCCCGGATAGGCATCGGCACGGATTTCAACAGGTTGCCCCACAAGCACTTGGCCAATGTCCACTTCTGGGACTTCGGCAAGAATTTCTAGGCCTTGGGCAATGGCCACAATTGAGGTGGAAGTGGCAGAGGTCGTGGCAGAGGCGGTGGTGGTGGGTGTCACAAAGGCTCCCGGATTGGCGTACTTCTGGGTAATAATCCCCGTAAAAGGAGCGCGAATCACTGTATCTTCGAGGGCAGCACGGGCGGCTTGGACTTGGGCTTGGGCAGCAGCCACGGCCGCTTCCGCTTGACGGATCTCTTCAGTGCGGGAACCCCGCTGTAATAGTTGCAGGCGCTTTTGAGCTTCATTCAGGTTGGCGATCGCGCTATCCCGGTTTGCCTTTAGTTCATCAAGGGTATCGCGGGGAATCGCACCCTCAGCCGCGAGCCATTCATTGCGTTTCAGGCGTTCTTCTGCCAATTGAGCACGGGTGGCGGCTGCTCGCACTTGGGCTTCGGCTTGGGCAATTTCCTCGGCACGGTTACCGGCAACCACGCGATCGCGACGGGCAATGGCATCGGCGAGGTTGGCTTGGGCTTGAGCCAGTTGCGCCTGTTCATCGCGGTTATCCATACGGGCAATGATTTGACCCGCCTTGACCCGATCGCCCTGCTCGACGTAGAGTTCGGCGAGAAGACCTGCCCGTTTTGGACTGATATTGACGGTTTGCACAGGCACCACTTTGCCCGTGGCAGCAATGCGAGCGACTAAATCGCGACTGTCTTGAACGGGTACGGTGTAGCGATCTAAATCAAGGGGCGTTTGGCGCGATCGCCACAGCAGTAGGCCACCACTGCCAATCAAACCAGCAGCAATCACCCCAATCACGAGCGATCGCCAAGGGGAAGAAGGTTTACCAACAAAGGGGATAAACGCTGCCATGAATGCCTTACAGTTCTTGGCCTATTCTAACGTTATGTTACAGTGACCCACCGAATAGCAGCATTGACCGTATCTATTGGTTCCATCTGTCCCTCAATAGAAGCGCAGATGCTATCCTAACCAATACTGTCTATGTCCTTTGCCTATGAATCCTGCACTCTCCCAGATTGGCCAGCAAATGTCCCAACTGACGGGAGTTCGGGCAATCATGAAGGATATTATTGAGACGTTGCGCCTGAATCGCGGTCAAGACCTGATTAACCTGAGTGCAGGTAATCCCCTCATTGTCCCTGAGGTGGAGCAACTATGGCGCGACTGTACCCACGAGCTAATGGCCAGCCCAGAATTTGGCCAAGTGGTCTGCCGCTACGGCACAAGCCAAGGGTATGAACCGCTAATTGCTGCCGTTGTCGATGATTTTAATCGCCGCTATGGTTTGAACCTGACGGAGCGCAATGTCCTTGTCACCCCCGGCAGTCAGGCCATCTACTTCTTTGCTGCCAATGCTTTTGGGGGCTTTAGCGCCAACGGTGAATTAAAGAAAGTCGTTCTCCCCTTGAGTCCAGAATATACGGGTTATGGTGGCGTCAGCTTTACCCCTGATACCGTTGTTGCCTATCGTCCGCGCCTTGAGATTTTTGAAGCGGATCACACCTTTAAGTATCGTCCCGACTTTCAACAACTCCACATTGATGAGACGACTGGATGCGTCATCTTCTCTCGTCCCTGCAATCCGACGGGAAATGTGCTCACGGATGTCGAGGTGCGGCAAATTGCTGATCTCGCTGTCCCCTATGGCGTTCCAGTGTTGATTGATGCTGCCTATGGCCCCCCCTATCCCAGCTTGAACTTTACGGAACTAGCACCCGTTTTTGGCGGCAATATTGTCCACTGCCTCAGCCTCTCAAAAGCAGGACTGCCGGGGGAGCGGGTGGGGATTGCCATTGGCGATCGCGAGATTTTGAGTGTTCTCGAAGCCTTTCAAACCAATGCCTGTATTCATGCCTCGCGCTACGGTCAGGCGATCGCGGCCTTAGCCATTGCCAATGGTGCCCTAGCCGAAGTATCCGTCAATGTCATTCGTCCCTTTTATCAGCGCAAGTTGACAGTTCTCGAAGAAACCCTACGAACTGCTTTGCCCAACGACCTTCCTTGGTTTTTGCATCGCGGTGAGGGGGCGATTTTCGCGTGGCTATGGCTACGGGATTTACCCATGACAGATTGGGAATTATATCAACACCTGAAGCGAGCAGGGGTGATTGTGGTTCCCGGCAGCTCCTTTTTCCCCGGCTTGACCGAGCCGTGGCGCCACAAACAGGAGTGCCTGCGTATTAGTCTTACTGCCAGTGATGAGGAAATTGCCCTTGGCATGCAACGACTAGCCGCCACCATTACACAGGTGTATCAAGAGTTCCCTAGCCGCTCCTATTCTGATGTCCTCGCTTAAGCCCTCCTTCATGGGTGAGTACTTCCTCATTTCTCAATGCGCCGTGACTCCCTCTTTTACCAACTGTTTGCCCAGCTGCCCCAGACACTGTTTGACCTTTTGGGAATCAATCCCCCGCAGGGCTACCGCTTTGACTCTGTGGAGCTGAAGCAAACGGCCTTTCGCATTGATGGCGTCTTTCTGCCTCCTGACCCCTCAGGAACCGTCTATTTCTGTGAAGTTCAGTTTCAGCGCGATAACACCCTCTACGAACGTCTCTTTGCTGAGATTTTTCTCTATCTGCGCCTGTACCGCCAAACTTTCTCTGATTGGCAAGCGGTGGTCATTTATCCCCATCGCCAAGCCGAACAAGTTTCCTTTGAACCCTATGACGTGTTGGTCAAGAGCGATCGCCTGCGGCGGGTGTATTTGAATGAACTGGGGTCACCAGCGGAATTGCCCTTGAGCCTTGCCCTGATGCAGTTGATGGTGGTACCAGAGGCAGAGATGCCCAGAGTCGCCCGATTACTTGCCCAGCGCAGCCAGACCGAAAGAGCGCCAAACTTGGAAGCCATAATAGAGTTAATCACTACCATTGTGCTGTACAAGTTCACCAAGCTGAGTCGGGAGGAGGTGCTGCGCATGCTGGGGTTTACGACGGAGGAGCTGAAGCGGACACGGTTTTACCAAGAGGTCTATGCCGAGGCACAAGAGGAAGGGCTACAACGGGGCTTACGGCAGGGATTACAACAGGGATTACAGCAGGGATTACAGCAGGGATTACAGCAGGGAGAGGTACTTGTTGTCTTGCGGCAGTTAAGACGGCGGTTTGGCGATTTACCAACTAGTCTTGAAGAGCGCATTCGCCAGCTCCCTCCCCATCAGATTGAAGCGTTGGCAGAAGCTCTCCTTGACTTCACTGACCTTGAACACGTCTCTGCGTGGCTAGAGCGCTCCACCTAGCCCATGCGCCGTGACTCCCTCTTTTACCAGCTGTTTGCCCAGCTGCCCCAGACACTGTTTGACCTTTTGGGAATCAATCCCCCGCAGGGCTACCGCTTTGACTCTGTGGAGCTGAAGCAAACGGCCTTTCGCATTGATGGCGTCTTTCTGCCTCCTGACCCCTCAGGAACCGTCTATTTCTGTGAAGTTCAGTTTCAGCGCGATAACACCCTCTACGAACGTCTCTTTGCTGAGATTTTTCTCTATCTGCGCCTGTACCGCCAAACTTTCTCTGATTGGCAAGCGGTGGTCATTTATCCCCATCGCCAAGCCGAACAAGTTTCCTTTGAACCCTATGACGTGTTGGTCAAGAGCGATCGCCTGCGGCGGGTGTATTTGAATGAACTGGGGTCACCAGCGGAATTGCCCTTGAGCCTTGCCCTGATGCAGTTGATGGTGGTACCAGAGGCAGAGATGCCCAGAGTCGCCCGATTACTTGCCCAGCGCAGCCAGACCGAAAGAGCGCCAAACTTGGAAGCCATAATAGAGTTAATCACTACCATTGTGCTGTACAAGTTCACCAAGCTGAGTCGGGAGGAGGTGCTGCGCATGCTGGGGTTTACGACGGAGGAGCTGAAGCGGACACGGTTTTACCAAGAGGTCTATGCCGAGGCACAAGAGGAAGGGTTACAACGGGGCTTACGGCAGGGATTGGAGCAAGGATTACAGCAAGGACTGCAACAAGGACTGCAACAAGGACTGCAACAAGGACTGCAACAAGGATTGCAACAGGGATTGCAACAGGGATTACAGCAGGGAGAAGCACTGGTTGTTTTGCGCTTCCTCAGGCGACGGTTTGGGGATTTACCGGCTGACCTTGAAGCAGCAATTCGCCAACTCCCATCCACCCAGATTGAGACTTTGGCAGAGGCACTCCTTGACTTTGCGACCCTGGAAGACCTGAGGGACTGGCTCAGGAATCTCGGTTAGGGAGAATCCTCCTTTAGTAAAGACTTGCAAACAAGCGTGAAGGAGGCTCAAGAATCCTGATACAACAATTGATGGAGTTGCAGCCGAACGTCAACCGATTCCTATGAATATTGCTGTCATTGGCTTGAGTCACAAAACCGCCCCTGTGGATGTGCGCGAAAAATTGAGTGTGCCAGAGGATGTGCGGGAGCGGGCACTGCAACATCTATGCGGCTACGCCCATATTCAGGAAGCGACCATCCTTAGCACCTGTAACCGCTTAGAAATTTACATTGTTACTAGTGACACTGAGGTAGGCGTGCGGGAAGTGCATCAGTTTCTCAGTGAGTGGAGTCATATTCCCCTGCCCCAACTGCGTCCCTACCTCTTTATCCTGCTGCATCAGGATGCGGTGATGCACCTCATGCGGGTGGCTTCGGGTCTGGATAGCTTGGTGATTGGCGAGGGGCAAATTCTCTCCCAAGTGAAGCGCTGTCATCAGTTAGGGCAGCAGTACAAGTCCATTGGGTCTATTCTCAATCGCCTCTTTACGGGGGCGATCGCGGCCGGTAAACGGGTACGCACAGAAACCAGCATTGGGACGGGGGCGGTCTCCATTAGCTCAGCGGCGGTGGAACTCGCCGACCTGCGGTTGCAAAATCTCCAGAACTGCCGCATTGCCATTGTCGGTGCGGGCAAAATGTCCCGCTTGGTGGTGCAACACCTGATTGCCCGAGGGGTGAAAGAAATGAGCATTATCAACCGCTCCTTGGAACGGGCACAGGAACTGGCGCAGCAGTTTCCCGAAGTACGCTTTGAACTCTTTACGATGACAGATCTACTGCCGATTGTGGCAGCAATGGATTTGGTCTTTACGGGTACAGCAGCGACACAACCCCTCTTGGATCGCGAGAATTTAGGGTCAGTGCTCACGGGCGATCGCCCCCTATCAATCATTGATATTTCCGTGCCCCGCAATGTCCATGCCAACGTGACGGAATTGGCCTCCGTACAACTGTTTAATGTGGATGATCTCGAAGCAGTCGTCGCCCAAAACCAAGAGGCGCGACGCCAATTGGCTCAAGAGGCCGAGGGTATCCTTGAGGAAGAATTAGAGACCTTTTTGGCTTGGTGGCACGCCCTAGAAACGATTCCCACCATCCGCAGTCTGCGCCAAAAAATGGAAGCGATCCGTACCCAAGAGCTGGAAAAAGCCCTCTCCCGCTTAGGCAGTGAGTTTGGTGATAAGCACCAAGGGGTCATTGAAGCAATGACGCGCACGATTATTAACAAGATTCTCCATGATCCAACAGTGCAACTGCAATCACAGCGGGATTTAGAAAGTCGTCAACGCGCTATGCAGACCCTCCAAGACTTGTTTAATCTCGAACCCATTGAAGCCTAGGGCCTATGCGCCACGTGGGCGATCGCGGGGAAGCGGTAGTTGTCGCGTGGCTACAAACCCAGCAGTGTCAAATTTTGGCTCAGAACTGGTCTTGCCCTTGGGGTGAGCTGGATATTGTTGCCTGTGATCCGCGGGGGGTGGTGCGCTTTGTCGAAGTGAAAACCCGCCGTTCCCGCAACTGGGATTGTGATGGCCTCGGTGCGATTTCCCCTAGCAAGCAACGCAAACTCATTTTGGCCGCCCAAGCCTTCCTAGAACGTCAGCCCCAGTGGCAGGATCATCCCTGTCGTTTCGATGTGGCCTTGGTGCGATACCAAGCAGGTACCTATCGGCTGCATCAATACTTGGAGCACGCATTTACGCTGGACGCCACCGATTGAGCACTTTACCAACTCAGCAGTTTTTGCAGGCGATCGCGAATCCAGTTAATCGGACGACTTTGATCCGACCCTTGGCGACTCAGTTGCTGAAGCTCCTGTTGATGTTGCGCCAGCACATCCTGACGGCGGGCGATCGCCACCGCAATATCATCGGCAAGGGAAGGATGTTCTTTTAGCAACTGTTCAAATCCCTCCCGTGGTAGGACAAACAAGACCGTATCCGTCATTGCCATCATCGTTGCTGGGCAGGCCACCCCCAGCATCAGTGGTAGCTCGCCAAAGTGCTCCCCCGGATTAAACGTCATCATTGGCTTGAGTTCACCATTCTCCTCATAGACCGCCGCCATCTGCCCCTGCAATACGATGTAGAAGTTACTGATTGCCTCCTGAGCACGGAACAAAATTTCCTTCGCTGCCAAGTGCTTGCGGTAGCCCGATTCGATGAGAAAGCGTAATTGCAAGTCATTCATGCACTGAAAATAGCTCACCTGCTGAAGCAGCGACTTTAAAGAGGGCGTTGCCGGTGCCAAGGGCATGCCTACCGTTTCGGCTGGCTCACTGAGGGGAGAGAGCGCTGGCGCATTGCGGATCCAGATGTCCCGTTGCGGGAAAGGAATCGAGATATTATGCTGCCGAAAGTAATAATCAATCTTGAAATTGAGACTGCTCTTGATGAACACTCGCCGCTCAATGGCATCCGTCCATACCCAGAGTTCAAACTTAAGGGCAGAATCGCCAAATTCACGGAAAATCACCCGAGGGGCTGGCTCCCTGAGGACATCTGGTTCAGAATGCGCAATATTGAGCAAGACTTCCGTCACCAAAACTGGATCTGTCCCATAGGCCACCCCAATGGCAATATCAATACGACCGCGATGGGTTTCGTAGTACCAATTCAGCACCGGACTATCGGCAAGGTAGGTATTGGGCACCACCACATTTGAACCGTTAAAGGTTTGAATCACCGTGGCTCGCATCGAGACTTCCTGAACGTAGCCGCTGATGTTTTCAATTTCCACAAAGTCACCGACACGCACTTTGCGCTCAATCAGGAGCGTCAGGCCACTGATGAGATTGCGGGTGACATCCTGCAAACCAAAACCAATCCCCACCCCCAAGCCACCAATAATCACCGCTAGGGAATCGAGATTAATCCCCACTGCTTGCAAAACAATAATGTAGCCCAGTGCTCCCCCGGCACCACTCATCACAGTGGAAATGGCCTCACGGTTGCCTAAATCCAAACCAAGGCGCGGTAGGAGTTGATTTTTCAGCACCCCCTTGAAAAAGCGCGCCAAAATGGCAACGAGGATGAGCAACAGCACCACTTGAAACAGCCAACGCAGGGAAATCGTTTCCCGCCCAAGGCGAAACAACGGTGCATCGGCAATACTAACGAACGATGACCACAGTTCAATGACTTGGGATGGCATTCTCCACGGTCTCCTCAGGGGTTCACCAACTTAGACAGTGCCTAAGCTAACCCCCTCACTTTAGCAGGGGGCGATCGTCAACTGAAGGAACTTTCTCGCGCCATTAAGTGGCGATATTTTGGTCATCAAAGGCTTGGGTGCAGCATATCCCACAATAGCCAAAGGGCGATCGCCAAGAGACTACCACCCGTCAGTGTTTGTAATCGCTGTTCCGAGAGGTACTGTGATAGCCAGCGACCAATCAATACCCCAATCAAACTAGTGGTTACTAAGGCCAAAGCTGCTCCCAAAAACACCAACCAAGGGGAGGCAGCGCGGGCAGCCATGAAAAATACAGCAATTTGAGTTTTATCGGCAAATTCAGCCAAAAAAACGGTTAAAAACGCAACCCCGAACTCTCGCCATGGCAACGCGCGCTTAATCACCGACTGCCCTCTAGGCGTCCGTCATTTCCTCAACCGTCTCGGTGGTTTTCGTCTCTGGGCGATTCTCCGTATTTAGGCGGCGGCTGTAGCGACCCGAAGAACGCTTGCGAAACTTGCGAGCATAGGCTTGGTTACGAAGAGCTTTTTCTTTCTTGGGATTGCGGCGTTTGGCCATGCTTACCTCAATGGTGGGGTGGTCTCAGCACTCAACAAAAATTAAGGACAGAAACTTTATTCTATCGGAATTTCTCCCCTAGCACAAGAAGCCTGTGATCGAAAAAACTGTGACTATACCCCCTCACAAAAATGAGAAACCCCCTAAGCTTTCACCTAGGGGGAGGAGGAGTCTTGTTCTGGCAGAAAGTTGCGAATTTAAGGGACTACTTGGTTTCCGAAAACTCAGCGTCAATCACTTCGTCACCACCACCACTGCTACCGCTGCTGCTGGAGCCAGTTCCATCACTGGACTGCGCACTTTGATAAACACTGGAGCCGACGCTGTAGAGGGTTTGTTGCAGATCCTGCATCAGCGATTTCACCCGTTCAAAATTAATGGATTCAATGGGTTTTTTCTCGGCTTCAGTGCCGATTTCCGAGCGCAGGTTAGCAATGAGGGCGGTGAGGCGGTCTTTATCGCTGGTGGAGACTTTATCCCCCAACTCACTCAACTGTTTCTCCGCTTGGTAGCAGAGTTGTTCCGCTTGGTTTTTGGTCTCGATTTTCTCGCGTTTCGCTTTATCAGCAGCGGCATTCATTTCCGCTTCGCGCACCATGCGCTCCACTTCATCCTTAGGCAGCGTTGAGGCGCCGGTGATGCTAATGGACTGCTGTTTGCCAGTGCCTTTGTCGCGAGCAGTGACGTTGAGGATACCGTTGGCATCAATATCAAACGTGACTTCGATTTGGGGCACACCGCGGGGTGCCGGCGGAATGCCATCCAAACGGAAGGTACCGAGGCTCTTGTTATCGGCGGCCATTTCCCGCTCCCCTTGCAGGACGTGGATCTCCACATTGGTTTGACCATCAACCGCAGTAGAGAAGACCTCGGATTTTTTCGTCGGGATCGTGGTGTTGCGGGGAATAATTTTCGTCATCACGCCGCCAAGGGTTTCCACCCCCAAAGACAGCGGTGTGACATCAAGGAGAAGAATGTCTTTCACTTCCCCTGCCAGCACCCCAGCTTGAATAGCGGCACCCACGGCCACGACTTCATCGGGGTTCACAGTCTGGTTGGGGTCTTTGCCCAATAGCCGTTTGACCAGCTCTTGGATGGCGGGAATGCGGGTAGAGCCACCCACCAGTACCACTTCGTCAATTTGATCTTTGCTGAGTTTGGCATCCCTGAGGGCTTGCTCAACGGGTACGCGACAACGGTCAATGAGGTCAGAGCAGAGTTCCTCAAATTTGGCGCGGGTGAGCGTCATGTCGAGGTGCTTAGGCCCATCCTGCGTTGCAGTAATGAAGGGCAGGTTAATTTCCGTTTGCATGACGCTGGAAAGTTCAATCTTGGCTTTTTCTGCCGCTTCTGTCAGCCGTTGCAGCGCCTGTTTGTCTTTGCGCAGGTCAATGCCTTCTTGGGCACGGAAGGATTCAGCCAAGTAGTCCACAATTTTCTTGTCAAAGTCGTCACCACCAAGGTGGGTGTCCCCGGAGGTGGCGAGCACTTCAAAAACGCCATCACCGACTTCAAGGATGGACACGTCAAAGGTACCACCGCCAAGGTCAAAGACAAGGATGGTTTCATTGGCTTTTTTATCTAGGCCATAGGCCAAGGAAGCGGCGGTGGGTTCGTTGATGATCCGCAGCACTTCAAGACCGGCAATTTTGCCAGCGTCTTTGGTAGCTTGGCGCTGCGAGTCGTTGAAGTAGGCCGGCACAGTAATCACCGCTTGGGTGACTTCCTCGCCAAGGTATTTGCTGGCATCCTCTTTTAGTTTGCGCAGGACTTGAGCAGAAATTTCTTCGGGGGCAAACTGTTTGCCAAGGGCGGGGCAATCCAGCTTGACGTTGCCATTGACGTTCAAAACTTTGTAGGAGACCTCGGTGGCTTCGTGGGTCACCTCATCAAAGCGACGGCCAATAAAGCGCTTCACAGAATAGAAAGTATTTTCGGGGTTCATCACTGCTTGCCGTTTGGCAATTTGACCCACGAGGCGATCGCCATTTTTGGTGTAGGCAACAACGGAGGGCGTTGTCCGAAACCCTTCAGCATTGGCAATAACCGTGGGCTTGCCCCCTTCCATGACGGCCACACAGGAGTTGGTGGTCCCCAGATCAATTCCGACAACTTTTGCCATAGCGACGAAAACTCCCTTTGCAGGCTAACTTCGATGCGGGGCACAGCACCCATATTGGGCTTAACCCTCTCTCCTTCCTATAGTGCGATCGCTCCCGCTCTCTGCAAAAGGGGGATTTACCGAACCTACACAGGGTGGTCAGCCGCGTAGGGCAAAGGATCCACAAGCCCTAATTCGGCAAAGGCCGCTAAACGCAATCGACAGGCATCGCAGCGGCCACAGGCCTGTTGGCCATCGCTGTAGCAAGACCAAGTTTTTTCCCAAGGAACGCCGTACTCATTCCCCAGACGAATGATGTCTTTTTTGTGGAGTTCAATGAGGGGGGTGACAATTTCAATGGGCTGGCCTTCGCGCCCCTGCTTGGTACCCAAGCGATAGACCTCCTGCATTGCAGCAATATAATCAGGCCGACAGTCGGGATAGCCAGAGTAATCGAGGGCATTGACGCCAATATGAACCGTTTGCGCCCCTAGGGCTTCGGCATAGGCAAGGGCAACACTCAAGAAAATCGTATTGCGGGCGGGGACATAGGTAATGGGAATCTCTTGGCTCATGGTAGCCAGATCGCGATCGCGAGGCAAGTCAATCGTTAAATCAGTCAAGGCAGAGCCGCCCCACAACTGCAAATTCAAGGAGACCATTTGATGCTGAATCACGCCGGCGGCGGTGGCAATGGCGATCGCGGCTTCTAATTCGCGCCGATGGCGCTGCCCATAGTCAAAGGAAAGGGCATAGCAAGCATAACCCAGTGCCTTGGCACGAAATAACACCGTGCTGGAGTCTAACCCCCCTGAGAGCAACACGACGGCCTTTGGTGTCGTCATCATAGCTGTCTATCAAAACCTTTACATTTGGCAATGCTGTGGTAGCATCTTTCTGAAAATGTTCATTCTGTGAGTTGCTACTTACGGCGGGCGATCGCCAACACCAAGCCCTTCCCCGGTTGCGTAGAGGAGTGAAATAACTAGACATGAGTTCTGCCGTCCGTCCCCAGCCCGAACCACTGCGCATTGGCGTTATCGGTGTTGGCAACATGGGTCAGCACCATACCCGTGTTTTGAGTTTACTCAAAGATGTCGAACTTGTGGGCATTTCTGACGTGAATCTGGAGCGGGGCATTGATACCGCTAGCAAATATCGGGTGAAATTTTTTGAAAACTATGTGGATTTACTGCCCCACGTTGAGGCGGTGTGTATTGCCGTGCCCACCCGTCTCCACCATGAAGTGGGCATTACCTGCTTGCGCCACGGGGTACATGTCTTGGTGGAAAAACCGATTGCCGCCAGTATTAGCGAAGCAGAATCGCTCGTCAACGCAGCAGCGGAGTGCCAGTGCATCCTCCAAGTCGGACATATTGAGCGCTTTAACCCTGCATTTCAAGAACTGAGCAAAGTTCTGCGCACTGAGGAAATCCTTGCCCTTGAAGCCGATCGCATGAGTCCCTACTCCGATCGCGCTAATGATGTCTCAGTGGTTCTCGACTTAATGATCCACGATATTGACTTGCTATTGGAACTCACCAATTCCCCTGTGGTGCGCCTAACGGCCGCCGGCAGTCGCTCTGCCAACTCTGGGTATCTGGACTACGTGACCGCCACATTGGGCTTTGCCAACGGCATTATTGCCACCCTCACAGCCAGTAAAGTCACCCACCGCAAACAACGACGCATTGCTGCCCACTGCAAAAATTCCCTCACGGAGGCCGATTTCCTGAAAAACGAGATTCTCATTCACCGCAAAACCACCGCATCGTGCAGTGCCGATCATGGCCAAGTTCTCTACCGCCAAGACGGTCTCATTGAGAAGGTCTATACGAGCAATATTGAACCCCTCCATGCCGAGTTGGAGCACTTCGTCAACTGTGTTCGTGGTGGTCAACCTCCCTCGGTGGGTGGAGAGCAGGCACTCAAAGCGTTGCGCTTGGCCAGTCTCATTGAGCAGTTAGCCCTTGATGGCCACAGTTGGGGACAGTTGGATGCTTCCTTGGCGGCACTGATTCGTTAGCACGCATCGCCCTCGTTTCCTTGCGCTAGGGTAGTAAGTACAGCAGCGAGGGTTGTGTCAATGACGGATCTGGAAGGTTGTGCCTTTTTGGCAGCCCAAGCAAAGGTGAAGTCCTATCTCGCCTACTGGTTTCAGCTGGGCAAACGGCTGTGTATTTGGGGCGGAGCGCATACGGTGCTGCCGCAACCTGTCCTTCAGGGCGATCGCTACAGTCAAGCCTTTGAGGCCTGCTGGGTCTATGTGATCTCTGGTCAGGCAGGAGACTGCTTTCTTGAGGACACGGCGGAGACGATTACGCAACTCTTGAGCGACTGTTGGGACATTACCCCCTGTGCCCGCTGCCAAATGCCTGTGCCTCTACCCTGTCATGGGTTACCCCCTGTACACTGTCCCTGTGCCAGTCTGCCCAATTGGCCGAATTTTGAGTTACCGCTGCCCCGTAGCCCCATTAATCCCCGCACTCACCTATTGTCACTAAAAAAACGCCTCAGTCTTTAATGTGTGGGATTTGCCCCTACCCCCGATTGTTGCCCCTCAATGGCAGGCGCCACACGACAATCTCACCTTGTATTCCCATGCGCTGCATCTTTGGTGGTTAACGCTTCCCCCTGATGTGCCCCGTGAGGTTACCCTGCGCGCCTATTTACGACGCTATCAGCCGAATCTTGGCGAGCAGCCTCTACCGCGTACCGCTGGGGGTAAGCCCTATTTGGATGCTTTGGAATTTAATTGGAGCCATAGTGGTAACTTAGCGGTGTTGGCCGTGAGTGGCCGGGCAGCTGTAGGGGTAGATGTAGAAATATTGCGCCCCTGTCCTCAGCGTTCAGCCATTAGTCGGCGGTTTTTTGGGGCGGCTCTGCAACAAAGGATATTAGAGGGGAGCGATCGCTCGTTTCTACAGGCTTGGACATACTATGAAGCGTGGCTCAAGGCTCAGGGGATCGGGGTATGGCAGCGGACGGCGGCTCAGCCTTTAGAACATTGGGCAGTCAGTTTCCCCGTGGGCGATCGCGCCATTGCCAGTGTTGTTGTGCTAACGCCAACGCCGCTCCAGTGTGTCTTTTTTTGGCCAGAAGTAGTGGGATAAATGAATGTTCACACTTGAAAACGGCGTAGATGCTCCAAGATATTCATCGACGCTTTAACCTGCTACTGCTGACCATGAATAGATGAGATGAGGTTGCCACTCACTGGGGGGCTGTTGGGTGTAGGCTTGGCGATCGAGATCCATCGGTAGGTTGAGCATTGGATCGCTGCCGGTGGCCACGAGAAACTCAAATCCCTTCAGGGTTGGCCATTGGCAAAATTGCCGCAGCAGGGTTTGCACCGCCAAGACATAGGGATGTTCTGGCTGCTGATACCATTGGCGATCGGCCACATGGGGTTGGTCAAAGCCAAAGTGAACAATCAGGTCAGGATGTCCAAAGATGGCCTGCGCAACGGGCCGAGCTTCTTCGCGCACTAGCAAATGGACGCCTGCGGCCAGATGACGTATTTTTTCCAACCGCTCATAGCGATCGCCCGCATCTAATTGCGACTCCTGCCAGCGAAAGGCCACTGTGATCAGGTAAGTTTGTAGCAGTAGATGCCCCAGTTTCTCCGCCTTAGTCGTCAAGTAGGGGGTGTTGTAGGGCGTCGCTTCAATCAGCAGGGGCACCCGATCCACCACTTCGAGGCCATAGCCCTTGAGGCCAGCAATTTTACGGGGGTTATTGGTAATCAGGCGAATCTGCTTCACTCCCAAGTCATTGAGCATTTGGGCGCCAACGCCATAGTTACGCAAATCCGCTGGGAAGCCAAGGTGCTCATTAGCTTCCACGGTGTCCATTCCCAAATCTTGCAGGGAATAGGCACGTAGCTTGTTGACTAGGCCAATGCCACGACCCTCTTGGCGCAGATAAACCACCACACCGCGTCCTGCCCCGTTAATCATTTTCAGAGCCGCTTGCAGTTGCATCCGACAATCGCAGCGCAGTGAACCGAGGGCATCGCCCGTCAAACATTCAGAATGAACGCGCACCAGCACGGGTTGCTCGCTAAACGTGGCAGGATCTCCTTTGACAATGGCGACGTGCTCCGATTGATCGAGGGAATTGCGATAGCCATAGATTTGAAATTCACCGAACTCCGTCGGTAGCTTGGCCACAGCTTCGCGGCGGACAAAACGCTCATGCTGGAGACGATAGCTAATTAAGTCGGCAATGCTAATAATCTTCAGTTGGTGGGTGCGAGCATATTCAATGAGTTGGGGCAGCCGCGACATGGTGCCGTCGGGATTTTGAATCTCACAGATGACCCCCGCTGGGTAGAGACCTGCCAACCGTGTCAGATCGACGGCGGCTTCGGTATGGCCGGCTCGCTTGAGAACCCCCCCAGGGCGCGATCGCAGGGGAAAGACATGGCCGGGGCGACGTAAATCTTGAGGCTGGGTCGTCGGGTCAATGAGGGCTTGAATGGTGCGGGCACGGTCTTCGGCGGAAATGCCTGTGGTCACGCCCCAACGGGCACCGGCATCAACACTCACCGTAAAGGCAGTTTGGTTGCTATCAGTATTTGTTGTTACCATTAAGGGCAAATCCAATTCATCGAGGCGATCGCCCTCCATGGCGAGGCAAATCAATCCTCGGGCATGAACCGCCATAAAGTTAATCATGGCTGGGGTCACACGCTCAGCGGCACCAATGAGATCCCCCTCATTCTCACGATTTTCATCATCCACCACGACGATAACTTCACCCCGCCGCAGGGCATCCAACGCAGATTCAATCGAGTCAAACACAGGCACATCCGCCAAGGCAGTTCCTTCCAGAATTTTTAAGGCTCCTTATTATTAAGTTACAGCCTTTTTCACGAGGATTGGGTGCCCGCAGCACTAGCAGGCAGGATTGCACCAACTTTTCAAGATAGTATTGAACAGCGTACGATCTCCCACGAAAACCCATCTGTGGCTCTTTCCCTTGTGGAAATGCTAAAAACCTCGTCATCATAGTGAAAGGTTTCACCAGCCAATCTGCTGCATGTCTCATCTATTGCTCATACTGGTTATCATTGTTGGCGCGTTAGTCCTCCTAGGGTTAGCGCTTTATCTCCTGTTTCCTCGCAAGTACGAGTCTGCCCGCTCTGTCGCCGAGTCCTATGACGACTGGACCAATGACGGTATTCTTGAATTTTACTGGGGTGAGCATATTCACCTTGGCCACTATGGTTCGCCCCCCCGTCGTAAGGACTTTCGCCAAGCAAAGGCAGATTTTGTCCATGAAATGGTGCGCTGGGCGGGTCTCGATCGCCTGCCGCCGGGGACAACGGTTTTGGATGTGGGCTGTGGCATTGGCGGGAGCAGTCGTATGCTAGCGCGTGACTATGGCTTTCACGTGACGGGAATTACAATCAGCCCTGAACAGGTACGGCGGGCGCGGGAACTCACTCCTGCGGATCTCAATGTGCAGTTTCAGGTGGATGACGCTCTAGCCTTGTCATTTCCAGATGCCAGCTTTGACGTGGTTTGGTCAATTGAGGCCGGCCCGCACATGCCCGATAAACAGCAGTTTGCTAAGGAATTACTCCGTGTCCTAAAGCCGGGGGGGATTCTTGTGGTTGCCGATTGGAACCAAAGGGACGATCGCCAGCACCCCTTGAACCTCTGGGAGCGGCTCATTATGCGGCAGCTCTTGGATCAATGGGCACACCCCGCCTTTGCCAGTATTGAAGGCTTTGCCGAAGCCCTTGCCGCAACGGGTTTAGTGGTTGGAGAGGTGATCACTGCTGACTGGACACAGGAAACGCTCCCCTCGTGGCTAGATTCAATTTGGCAGGGAATTGTGCGACCAGAGGGGCTGATTCGCTTTGGCCTACCGGGGCTAGTGAAATCTTTGCGGGAAGTACCCACCTTTCTGTTGATGCGGCTTGCCTTTGGCATGGGACTGTGCCGCTTTGGCATGTTTCGCGCTGTGCGAGCAGAAATTCCTGCGGTCTCCCTTGACCCAGCCTCTTAAGTTAACTGCTGATAGATGATCGGATACATCATGCCCCAAATGGCCGGCTGTATGTCCTTGAGGGCGTGATCACTGTCCAATTCCACCCGACTCACCCAAGGGCGGCCTTCACAGTAGCGACGACTGGCTTCGATGGGAATCACCTCATCCTGAAGACCATGGAAAATGAGGGTGGGCACAGGCCGCTGCAGCTGGCGATCGTCGTACTCTAGTAAATCCTTGGCAAAGCCATAGCTAAGGGGGAGCAGGCGCTCTTGCGTGTAGTGATACACCTCCAGCACACCCGTTTCTTGCCAGCGGCGGTATTGATCGCCCAAGCGCGGCAGCCAATGGATCGCAAACTCAAAGGCAGGTGCCAGCAGAAACAGTTGCACCACTTGGGAATGCTTTTGCGCTAGCCAAGCAGCCGTCAGGCCACCAAAACTGGAGCCAATCAATGTGACGGGTTCCTCTGGGGCGAGCAGCGCTTCTACCTGGTCAATTTGACGACTTAAGGTCAAATGAAAAAAATCCCCCTGATTGAGATCAGGAATGAGTAGCGGTTGACCGAGTTCCGCAAAGCGATCGCGAAAATACTGAGCTTTACTTGAGCGCGGCGACGAGGCAAATCCATGGAGGTAGAGATATTGCATTGCTCAATAATCCCTTGTGAGGAGCGGACATATTTTTGTCGCACTTTGTCAATAATCTTAACAAATTAGCCCTTTAGCCATAGGTTGTTCAAGGGTGATCATTGAAAATAATTCAGAATGCTGATCAAACAGCTCAACAACAATTCCTTATTTTGAAGGAACTGTTACAGTTTCTCACAACTCGCATCAACACCGCGATTTCAATGCTACGATGCCGTTGAATCTGGCTACAGCCCTTTTCGCAAGGAGGGCAAACGCTCAAAACTGCGAAGGCCCCTATGGGAGAGGATTGCATCTCCCTTATGGTTCCCATCTCCAAGAAAAGGGGTGTATCTAGCCGATCTTAAGAATGAAAACGTGAGAGATTGAGGATCGAACGCATGACAACACTCACTGGGCAACCCCCGCTCTATGGTGGCAGCACTGGCGGCCTCCTCAGCGCAGCGGACACCGAAGAGAAATACGCCATCACCTGGACAAGCCCCAAAGAGCAGGTTTTTGAAATGCCGACGGCTGGGGCTGCGGTTATGCGTGAAGGGGAAAATCTGGTTTACCTTGCCCGTAAGGAGCAGTGCCTTGCCCTAGCCGCTCAGCAACTGCGTCCCCGCAAAATCAATGACTACAAAATCTACCGCATTTTCCCCGATGGTGAAACGGTGTTGATCCATCCCAAGGATGGTGTTTTCCCTGAGAAGGTGAACCAAGGGCGTGAAGCCGTCAACTCAGTGCCCCGCTCCATTGGCCAAAATCCCAATCCTTCGCAACTGAAGTTCACCGGCAAGAAGCCCTACGATCCATAGGTCGGTGCTGAGCTATCTCCTGATGACCCCCTATGGATCAACCATGGGGGGTATTGATTTTAAAGTAACGTTGTGATTGAGCAGTGCTGCTGTAGAGGTTTTTAACTCATCGGGATTCAAGAGTGCTGCCGTAGAAGCCTTTAACTCCCCATGGGTTTGGCGCAGGGTTCTCAGGTTCTGCGCAAGGGTGACGATCGGCTCAATGGCTGCCTTGGCATCGGCATACCCTTGTGCTTGCAGGGCGGCAATGCGATCGCTCCGGAAATCGAGCAAGCTTTCTAGACTCCCCAGTACAACCGTGTTTGAAGTATTCAGCACTGTCTGTGGTCGAATCTCAATGATCGTCAAATTAGGGAAGTCATAACGATTCCAAGGCACCCCATCCTCAAGGTGAATGACAATGGCATGGGTACAGCCCCGCTGCGCCAACGCTCCCAAGGGCACATTATCCTGAAGTGCCCCATCCACATAGGTTTGACCATTGACCTGTCGCTGCGGAAAGGCCAAAGGAACGGCCGCACTCGCCAGCAGCAAGTTCAATAATGTCTCTGGGTCATCCATATCCTGTGCCCGCAGCCACTCAGCTTTTGTGCCTGTCCAAACGCGACACATGTCAATCAATGTCATCAACAGGTTATAGCCCAGACCCGGAATTTGCAATGAGGGAAAAACCGTTACCCAAAGCTCCGTACCCCGTTTCAGTTGGTTGTAGTTTACATAGGAGTGCACAAGTTCTTCGATCGGGCGCGGGTCAAAGACGGAATGGCATTTGGGGAGAATCCCCGTCACTGTCAAAAAAGTATTGATCCATCCCCCAAATTCAGGTAAGGCAGATTGGATGCCATAGCTGATAAGAATGCTGAGCCAGTTGGGGTTGGCGGAGATGATATTGGCGGCACCAATCTCACGCCAAATCTCCTCGAGCTTGCTCACGCCCCGAGCCAATTGCTGGGGATAGCTGGCAATGATGGCGCCATTGAGGGCACCGATACTGGTACCTGCAATAATGTGCGGTTCAAATCCCTGTTCAGCGAGGTAGCGCAGTGCCCCCACTTGGTAAGCCCCTTTGGCACCACCACCCGTGAGGACTAAACCAACTTTTGAACCAGTGTTTAGCATAATCACTCCTTGGATTTCAGAGACTGGAGGGAATGCAACGTTGCAGCGGCAGTTTCATGAACAATCCGTTGAATGACTTCTTTGGCATCTAGGGTATAAGGAGGGTGCTGAGGGACAAAGGAAGGCTGCTGTTGGCAGTATAGTGTTGACATATTGTGCAGCAAGGAATAGGAGTCTGAATAGCGGCAACTCGCCAGAATGTCGTAAACGATCTCTGTATCCTCTTGTGCTGTTGCTTGCCGAGTTACTTTTAGCAGCGTTGCGGTACTGAAGAAATGCTTGGGTAAGTCGTGCCGCTGGTGCGCCAAAATTTCATTCACCAGTAGGTCGCGATAATAAGTGACTTGTTGTTCAAGTTCTAGGTAGGCAATGGAACTGTTGTAGATTTCGCGGGCTAAAAATAGGATTTGGATAGCCCAAGGGAGATCGTGATAGCTTTGGCCACTTCGCCAGAGAGAGAAAATGCGATCGAAATCTTCCCGTGCCGTCACTCGCCGTTCAAGGGTAGCAATACGTTTCTCTTGCTCTTGAAACTTGCGATCGCAGGTCTCAATTAAACTATTCAATAAACTATTCAATGCCTGCGTGTTGTGATTAAGCGCCTCACGAGTTTCTCGAAGAGAGTGCTGAGTAGCTACAAGACATTCACGAGTTTCTCGGAGAGAGTGTTGGGTAGTGACAAGGGCATACTCATTAAATTGCAGCTTTTCAATCAGTTCATTGGTAATGCTCAGTAATGCTTCCTGTCCTCGGGTCAAGTTTTGGGCAAGAAGGGTATCTTGCTGGTAAGTGCGACCTGTTAAACTATCCAGTAACCTACCCAAAAAACCTCGATTGGCGCGATACGCTATCAAAGACTGATTTGTGTGAATGCTGTTAGCTAAATCAATCAGTAGCTGATCATTGGCAAGAGGGATTCGCTCTTCAATGGCTAAGTAATTCATAAAATCTACAACGCAAAAAATTACTTTAATCGACTTAAATAAATCGGCATCATCAGCAGTCAGGGAGTACTGGGGGCTAGGTTAGCACAAAAGATAAAAAGTGTTGACACTGTAGGGTAAGGAAAGTCGAATCTGCAATAAAATTTAATAATTTGTCAACTCAGTATTCACCTTCAATACTGCTGATCAGAACTTGCTCTACTCGGCTCGAATAAATTGAAATATCACACTTCACTTTTTGAGCATCCTCCTCGAGCTGCTCTAGTTGCTTCATCACTTCTTTTTCAACCTCAAGTATACCTAGGGTTGCTTGATAGCTTCTTTTTCGCAAATTAATGTCTTCAAGAAGCTTATGAATAAAGCCGTGAGTGATGTTTAGAGATTCCCTGATTACTTTCGGTGCAGCAATTTTAATGAGTTCACTAATCACTTTAGTGAAAAACTGATAAAATCCTGAGCGTTCATACCACTGCTTTCTAGCTTTCTTAGTAAACGCGTCTTTGTCAATCTCTTTTAAGTTTTGTTCCCAGTCATCCCTAAGAATTTCTCTTGCCAAATCTCTGGCTTCAGGTCGAGTCCGCCAGTCTTCTCCTAAGTCATGCTGCTTCAGGAAACGAGCAGCACAGTAGGCTCGTTGGGCAGATACCTCGAAAACATGAGAGCTAGGAATTCTAAATTCCTGCTGCACAAACTCCCGCACTTCTGCAGGAGTCATATCCCCTCCGCGTCGTTGATCAACTTTGTTTACGAGGGCATAGATATTTTCAGTTCCACCACGAATCTCAGCAATTGCCTGAACGGTTTCTTGAACACTTTTAGCCGCTTCAGTCTTGAGTTGGGTAAAGTCTAGGACAACCAAAATGAGACTACTACGCTCAAGTTGTTCAGCAAAAATATTCTTGATTTCTAAGTTCTCGCCTGCTTCGTTAGGACCTGGAGTGTCAATAATGACAAGGTTGCCCACTGTCGTATTGATGGGCTGATCCTCAAGGGTAAAGGGCGCGACCCTAATTTGAGGCAACTCCTGCATTCGTTTTATGACATTACAGTTGGGAACAAGTTCACTCGCTAAACGCACGATGTCATTCATGGGATGCAAGACTGTGCGGATATTTTCAACGCCTTTTATCTGTCGCTCGAATAGGAAGGGGTTGCTAATAATGTTGATTAGTGTGCGGGTCAAATGAGGATATCGCTCGCGCAATAGTTTCTCAACGCCTGTGCGATCTGTTTGACATTTCCAGTGAATATGATCAGCAGTCTCGCGAAATAAACTGACCAGCCCTTCGGGAACCATCAGAATAGGTTCAGCAATATTAGGGTCTAAAATGATTTCTGTTGCAGTAGCCGTCATTGCCGTGTTGCGAGCCGGTAGGAGGGGTTGACCGACGACTGCATTGATAATCGTAGACTTTCCTGCCTTCATCGGAGCGACCACGGCCATGCGTAGAGCCATTTCCTCAACGTTGGCGAGGGCTTGTCGAATCGCTAGTGTACCTGAAAATTCTGTGCCTGTTGCTTTATGAAGGTTGTTGTAGCGTTCAACAATGTCAACGGCTTGTTTCAGCAAATGAATGACATCTTGGCGCAAGTCTTCTACTAGAGTTTCACTTGGCTGAATGTCTTGGGCAATGCCGGGGGGATAGCCGTGGCCATATTATCAGCAGTCAGGGAGTACTGGTGGTTAGGTTGGCACAAAAGATAAAAAGTGTTGACACTGTACGCAGAAGTGTTGAATCCTGCAACAAAACTTAACATTTTAAGTGACCAGTAGCTCTGGCTGCCAATCAAAGCTCCAATGCACTATCGAGCAGCGACGACTGAGTTCCAGTTGCAAATATCGCAATTTGTCTAATAGCTTCTTCCCAAAGTATTCAGGTATCTCCACCAGCTCTAAAATTAAATAGGCAATTAAAACCATATAAATCTGATTTATCACCCCGTTCAAACTCTTCGTAATCAACTTGTCTAATGATAAATGCATCTTCAGAAATTTCCATAGGTTCTCAATCGCCCACCGATGCCGATATAACTCACTCACTTCCTCATCACTCAGCTCCTTTAGATTTGTCGCTATACGAAACTCCGTTTGATTCTCGTCAAAAAATTGAACCACGCGATATCTCTCATGATTGAGCTTCATTCTCATGTTATTCTTGATACGTACAACAAATGAGCACTTCCTCTCACTCAGTCGCTCTAAAAATTGCCAGCTCGCAAACCCTCTATCCATGATTACAACAGCATTCTCAGGGATCATTTCTAGAATCTCCTCTTGAAAGCTCAAGTCATGTCTCTCCCCAAAAGAAATCACCGCTTTACCTATGATGTTCTCTGTTAAATCAAATCCCGTAAGTAACTTCACTTGATGATATTTATAGAACCAAAAGAGTTTACTGGTCAGGGTAATGATGGTTGAATCGATAGGAAACAGCGTCATGCTTGAAGTACGATGTCTCTTTTGGGCTTGAGACATCAGTTGAGTGTAAATCCCCTCAAATAAGCTGGTTGTCCGAGTTTTGTTGGCTTTGGAAAAAGTGGACATATCCACTGTAATCCCTGCATGATTCAAGCGATAAAATAAGGCTCTCATACTGGTTAACCCTTGGTCGAGAACGTAGGTCAACCAGATTTTGAAGAACAATTGAGAGTTCAGCACGGGGTAGTCACAGGGGCTGAGCCGGTTGAGAATGGACTTGACAAGAGTTGCAAAAGATGCCATAGTAAGTTGATTGTTTTTTTCTTCTTTTAAGGGAAGAATATGACATTTCTTCCCTTTTTTCTAGCCTCTCAAACTATCTTTCAACACTTCTGACACTGTACGGTAAGGAAAGCTGAATTAATCACTGATTAGAGGAATTTGCTGGTGAATCGCAGGAAGAACCATAATTTTCCAGAACTTCCTCTACTCGACGCGAATAAATTGGAATATCACACTTCGCTTTTTGAGCATCCTCCTCGAGCTGCTCTAGTTGCTTCATCACTTCTTCTTTTTCAACAGCAGACTTTCTCTGATATTCTTGGCTCTCAATCAGAGTTGTTCGATAATCCTTGAGATAGCTACTGAGATACTCGATGTATTGTTCTGCTTCTACTTTAAAACCTTTTTCTAAATAATTATTAACCTCTTGTTCTATTTGATTCGCTTGGGTGTCTATTTGTCGATTGATTTCCTCAACGACTTTATTGAGATAGACTACATATTCTTGAATAGTCTCTGTATAAATTTCATACAGTTTCTCATGAATTAGCCAATACAAGTGCCCCCAAAATATCTTTTTTCGAAATTTATTGACAGTCCTAGTTAAAGCTTCGGGTCGAAGTTCAGAATTGCCAAAACTAGCCTTTGAAACCTGAAAATCAGGAAGGCTTAATTGCACATTAAAAGTCATCTGGAGTCGTTCTCTTGCTTTTTCTAGGATAGGCTGAGTTTCTTCCTCTATTTCTTTCTTTAATCCAAGGATTTTTTCTCCTACAAATTTTTCAATCTTTTTCTGGGTATCACCAAAAAACTTTTCTGCTTCTTGTGAAACTAGGTTAAATATTTTTCCCTGAAAATCTTCAGCGTCATGCCTTGAGCTAAAAGGAATCCTTAAATGATCCTCACGAGACTTGTCGTTGGTTAATTTGTGTGCAAAGTCTGTGAGAAAAAGCATTACTTTTTTGAGAACATCAGCCTGCTCATACTCTTTTTGAGAAAAAAGATGACTAACGTCTGCTCTTGCCTTGTTCTTCAATTCAGAGACTTCACTGGCAATCTGATTCTTAATTTCTTTTTGATACTCCTCGATAATATTCAACAGATTAGCCGAATTTTCAATTTTCTTAATATCTTGATTTAGTTGCTTAATTTCATCCTCAAGTGTACCTAGGGTTGCTTGATAGCTTCTTTTTCGCAAATTAATGTCTTCAAGAAGCTTATGAATAAAGCCGTGAGTGATGTTTAGAGATTCCCTGATTACTTTCGGTGCAGCAATTTTAATGAGTTCACTAATCACTTTAGTGAAAAACTGATAAAATCCTGAGCGTTCATACCACTGCTTTCTAGCTTTCTTAGTAAACGCATCTTTGTCAATATCTTCTAAGTCTTCTTCCCAGTCATCCCCAAGAATTTCTCTTGCCAAATCTCTGGCTTCAGGTCGAGTCCGCCAGTCTTCTCCTAAGTCATGCTGCTTCAGGAAACGAGCAGCACAATAGGCTCGTTGGGCAGATAGCTCAAAAACATGAGAGCTAGGAATTCTAAATTCCTGCTGCACAAACTCCCGCACTTCTGCAGGAGTCATATCCCCTCTGCGTCGTTGATCAACTTTGTTTACGAGGGCATAGATATTTTCAGTTCCACCACGAATCTCAGCAATTGCCTGAACGGTTTCTTGAACACTTTTAGCCGCTTCGGTCTTGAGCTGGGTAAAGTCTAGGACAACCAAAATGAGACTACTACGCTCAAGTTGTTCAGCAAAAATATTCTTGATTTCTAAGTTCTCGCCTGCTTCGTTAGGACCTGGAGTGTCAATAATCACAAGGTTGCCCAAAGCGGTGTTGATAGCCTCGCCTTCAGAGGTAAAAGGTGCTACTCTGATCTGGGGTAGCTCCCGCATCCGCTTTACAGGGTTGTAGGCAGGAACTATTTGGCTGGCTAAACGTACCAAATCATTCATTAGTTGCAGGGCTTCACGCACACTTTCGACACCTGTTGTTTCTTCTTTGAACAAAGTGCCGTCATTCCTGATAATGTTTTCAAATGTGGTGTCAAGATGAGGATATTTCTGTAACTTAGCTTTAACGTTGTCACGATTCCTATTGTATTCTTGGCGGATTTTCACCGCTGCCTTTTTGAATAAAGCGAGGGTTTCTTCGGGGACAAAGAGAACAGGTTCAGGGTAGTTTGTATCTAAAACGATTTCCGTTGCAGTAGCGGTCATGGCAGTATTGCGGGCAGGCAAAAGCGGTTGACCGACAATTGCATTGATAATCGTGGATTTGCCGGCTTTCATGGGGGCGACCACGGCCATGCGTAGAGCCATTTCCTCAACGTTGGTGAGGGCTTGTCGAATCGCTGCTGTACCTGAAAATTCTGTTTTTTCTTGAGATGAATCCCTCTCTGCTGTTTTATGGAGGCTGTTGTAGCGTTCAACAATGTCAACGGTCTGTTTCAGCAAATGAATGACATCTTGGCGCAAGTCTTCTAGTAGGGTCTCACTTGGCTGAATGTCTTGGGGAATGCCGGGGGGGATAGCCGTAGCCATACAATCAGCAATTAAGAGCAATTAAAAGAGAACTGATGCCTATGGTAGCACAAAGAATAAAAACTGTTGTAATCTACAGCTCTTTCCTAAAAGAAAAAGAACATGCTCCCTGTAACCATTGATTTTGGCTGCTTTGAGCGCATTCAGGACTTAGGGAAAAGACTGTTAGGGTTTTAGTTCTTAACAAAAATTAATGATTGGCCTTCTATGGGTGAGCCTGATCCTTGTCCACAGGTGTTTTCCCGATTACTATCCCATGATCGGTCTGTTTTAGCGATCGCCCCCCTTGACTGGTACAAATAGAGTGAATGAAAAAGCGGTGACCTAAATGAGTCGTACCCCCTTAATTGAACGTCTTGCGGCTGAAATTGGCCGCGATATCTATATGGATGTGGCCAAATGGCATCTGTATCTCGCTGATGCCAAGCTGGCAGCCCCCCTTGCCGAAGCCTTTTTGCCCCTCCTAGAGCAGGGGGAGGTTAATTCGGCGCAGGTCACGAGTGTCTTGCAGGAGGTTTCAGTTCCCCTTGGCGGGGGTCAGCAGTCCCTTTCCCTCGATCGCCTGATTCCCAAGGCCAACCAAGAGCTGCTGGTAGAACTGCTCAACCGTTTTCGCCAAGAGGAGCTTTAGCCCTAGTGCACGGTGCCCCATTCCTGTTGGGCATTGACGGGGGGCAAGAGATACAGGCGTAACAGGTGGCCGGCGATCGCCAACTGGTGAGGAAGCTTCCGCAAGGCCTTCAGCCACTTGGGTTGCTTGCTGGCTTCAATGGCTTGGAGTTTTTTATGGATTTCGACACAGCGTTGCAGCCGCGGATAAAAGTCAGGGTGATCGACATTGAGCACCACCGAGAAGGTGCGAGCGGCCGTCTCATTGGTTTTGGCAATGACCTCGCGATCGAATTCCGTGGCATCAAGGCCAAGGGCTTCATAGAATTTGGCACGCTCATGCACCGTCAGCGTATGGGTGGCAAACACCGTCAGCAGGAAGAAGCGCATCCATAGTTTGGCACCCCAGCCTTGAATCAATTGGGGTTGGGAGTGGATCAAGGCCTTGAAAATATCGCCGTGGCGGTTTTCGTCTTGGCACCAACTTTCAAAGTAGTTAAACAGGGGATAGAAGGAATGTTCGGGGTGCTTTTCTAGGTGACGGTAGATGATGATGTAGCGCCAGTAGCCAATTTTCTCCGATAGATAGACGGTGTAGAGCACCCATGGCAGGGGGAAAAACGTGTAGGTGCGCGCCTTGGAGAGATAGCCCAAGTCCATGGCATGGCCAAAATCCATCATTGCCTTGTTGAGAAACCCTGCGTGCCGCGCTTCATCCCGTGCCATGAGGTGAAAGATTTCTGCCAAGAGGGGGTGGCGATTCTTCAGCTTGCGCGAGAGTTCCTTAAAGAGCAAAAACCCTGAAAACTCAGAGACACAGGAGCGCTCGAGGTAGTCAATAAAGGCTTTGCGGGTCTGTGCATCCAAGGTGTCCCATGTGCCTTTGAAGGCGTCGTCGCGGACAAAGTGATGGCGGTTGTAGTCTGCCCGCATTTCCGCCAACATTGCTTCGAGTTGTTCCTGCTGGCGACTCAGGTCAAGTTTTGCTGCCTGTTCAAAATCTGTTGTGTAAAAGCGGGGGGTTAAAAGGTTTTCGCGAATAGTTTTAACGCTCTGACTCGCATCGGGATTGGGGGCGATCGCCACCATAAGCCTTTCACTCCTATAGAACTAAACCTATGCAGGTCATACCGTTTTACTATACTATATCCCTCAGGACGGTCAATAACCGTCTTGACGATTTTGCAAAAGTAGGCAGTTTTGTAATGTTTTTTGAAGTTTCGCTTGACAGCCATATGGTCAAAAAGTAATACTCACCCTTAGTTTGCCCTTCTGCCCCCGTTCAGCCCACGGCCATTCGTCGTTGGCAGGATGAACTCATCTCAAAAAAGGTTGTTAAAAACTAATTTCAGGAGTTACAGGTATGACCGTGCTCTCCCTTGCGCTGCGGGAAGGAACTGCTGAGGCTCACACCTTGGCCGAACACACCGCCTTCATGAAATGTTTTGTCCGCGGGTTGATTACGCCGAGCCTCTTCCGCCAGTTCTTGGCCAATCTCTACTTTGTGTACACCGACCTCGAAGCTGCCTTAGCCAGTGCTACGGGCGATCGCCTGCGGGCGATGTATTTTCCCGAACTGAACCGCAGTGGCCAACTGGCCGAAGACTTGGCCTTCTACTACGGCGACAATTGGCGCGATCAGATTACCCCCCTCACAGCCACTCGCGTTTACCTCAGTCGCATTCATGACCTCGCCCAAACTGATCCTCTGTTGCTCATTGCCCATTCCTACACCCGCTATATGGGGGATCTCTCTGGGGGACAAGCTCTGAGTAAAATTGTGCGTTCCCAGTTAGCGCTCCCCGAAGGCAAGGGCACCGCCTTTTACGAGTTTCCAGCCCTGCCGACCCCAGAAGACAAGAAAGCCTTTAAGCAGCGGTATCGGGAAACCTTGGATAGCCTCAGCCTCGATGAGGTCGCGATCGCCCGCATTGTTCAGGAAGCCAACTTTGCCTTTACCCTCAACTGCCACCTCATGCACGCCCTAGAGTCGGAGCTAAAAGCCACCGTTGGCGAGCAGGTCTGGCAGTCCGTTGTTGAGAACCAACCGAGTCGGCGGGAGCAACCCCGTCCTGAAGCTGTTGCCGTTTAAGGCCCACTGTTGATCTTGTTAGGAGCTTGCAAACATCCATGAGTGTGGTTCAGCCAATTCAATTTGATGGGGCATTGCTGCAAAAATACGATCGCCCCTTGCCCCGCTATACCAGCTATCCCACGGCTGCCGAGTTTACTGCTGACTTTGATAGCCATTGTTTCCAGCGGGAACTGCTGCGGAGTAACGCAGGGCATCTGCCTCTGTCCCTATACGTGCATATTCCCTTTTGCCAAACCGCCTGCTATTTTTGCGGTTGCAATGTCATCGTCACCCAAAGCCAAACCATTGCCAAAACCTACTTGAATGCCTTAGCAGAGGAAATTGCCCAAGTGGCGGCACGGCTGGATCGCACTCGTCCAGTGATTCAAATGCATTGGGGCGGCGGTACCCCCAACTATCTCACCATTGACCAAGTGGAATCCCTGTGGCGGACGCTCACCCACCACTTTGAATTTGCCAACGATGCCGAAATTTCCATTGAGGTCAATCCCCGCTATATCGACCGCGAGTATCTCTTTCGCTTGCGCGATCTGGGCTTCAACCGCATTAGCTTTGGTGTGCAAGACTTTGATCCTCAAGTTCAGCTGGCTGTCAATCGGGTGCAGCCGGAGGCGTGGCTCTTTCAAGTGATGGAGTGGATCCGCGCTGCTGAGTTTGAGAGTGTCAACATTGACCTGATCTACGGCCTGCCTTTTCAAACAGTGCAATCTTTTGAAACCACGATTGCCAAAACAGTGCGCCTTGACCCCGATCGCATTGCTGTCTTTAACTTTGCCTATCTTCCCAATTTGAAACCCATCCAAAAGCGAATTGACCCCGCTACCCTACCCGATGGCACGACCAAACTGGCCATTTTGCAGCGGGTCATTGAAACGCTGACTAGCCAGGGTTATCAGTACATTGGCATGGATCACTTTGCCAAACCCACGGATGAGCTGGCGATCGCCCAAGCAGCAGGAACGCTCAAACGCAACTTTCAGGGCTATACGATCCTGCCCCCCGCAGATTTGATTGGCTTTGGTCTCACCTCAATTAGCATGTTGCAGGAGGCCTATGCCCAAAATCAGAAGCATCTAGCCACCTACTTTAGTGACATTGCGGCGGGGCAATTGGCTACAGAACGCGGGATTCAACTGCGCCCTGAGGATCTGCTGCGCCGCGCCATCATCATGACACTGATGTGCCAATTTACCTTGGACAAGGGGGCGATCGCTCGCCAGTTCCAGCTGGACTTTGATGCCTACTTTGCTCCAGAGTTGGCCGCACTCCAGGACTTGGCTGCCGATGGCCTGATTCATTTAGGGCGCGATCGCCTAGAGGTTACCCCCGTAGGCCGACTCCTCATCCGCAATGTGGCTGCCGTCTTTGATACCTACCTGCAACACAAATCTGGTAAGACATTTTCTAAGGCCATTTAGGCTCAGCCGAGGATTGCCCTGAGGATTGTCTTGGTGGCTCAGATTCTCTAGATTACAACTTGATTTCAACTTGCGTATAAATCTGCACACGGTGTTGAGGAGTGCCCATGTCATCATCCCTAGAACTCCAACCTGAAACTGCCCGCCTCAATTGGGCCTTTGTGCTTTTTTTAACGACGGTTCATGTCTTGGCCGTAGTTGCCCTCTTCTTTTTCTCTTGGTCGGCCTTGGCGGTCACCATCTTTCTCCACTGGCTCTTTGGCAGCATCGGCATTTGCTTGGGATACCATCGCCTCTTGAGTCACCGCAGTTTTCAAGTGCCCCAGTGGTTGGAATACATCATTGCTGTTTTGGGTGCCTTGGCCATGCAGGGAGGTCCCATTTTTTGGGTTGCCGGTCACCGCTTGCACCATGCCCACACCGAAGATGAAGTCAAAGATCCTTACTCAGCGCGGCGGGGCTTTTGGTGGAGCCATATGCTCTGGCTGGTCTATCCCCATCACCAATTTTTTGAGGCTGAGGAGTATGCCCGCTTTGCCCCGGATTTGGTGCGGCATCCCTTTTACCGCTGGCTGGATCGCTACTTTTTGCTGCTGCAAGTGCCCCTTGCTTTGCTCCTCTATGGCCTTGGGGGTTGGTCATGGCTGCTGTGGGGGATGTTTGTGCGGGCGGTCTTCCTCTGGCACAGCACGTGGTTGATTAACTCCGCCACCCACAAGTGGGGCTATCGTCGCTTTGAGACCGATGATAACTCTCGCAATCTTTGGTGGGCAGCCCTCCTCACCTACGGCGAAGGTTGGCACAATAACCACCATGCCTATCCCCACGTGGCCAAGGCCGGCTGGTACTGGTGGGAAGTGGATCCCACTTGGTGGGTGATTCGCACACTCCAAGGACTGGGGCTTGCCTCCAAGGTACAGTTGCCCCCCTCCACCGCCCTGTCTAAGTTACCGTAAATTGCGCCGGCTGCGGTGGGCGATCGCCAAATTGCTCAGGCGATCGAGGCCAACCTCCTCAGCGGTCATTAACTCTGTCCACAGGGCATTCACCTTGGGGTCAGTTGGCTGTTGCTGCCGCAGTTTGACCAATGTCTCGAGGGCATCGTACCACAAGCCATGGCTAGCCAGCAGGTTATAGCGTTCTACAGGACTGACCTGGGGCAGTTGCTTGTTCGGGATCCTTGGTAGTGTTACCCGCCGTACCCAGCCTTCCACAAAGCGAATCTGTGATGGATCAGGATCTCGGGGATTGCAAATGAGACTCACCGTCCAGCGGTAGTCCACCCCCTCCTGTAGGGGCGGTACGTCACCCGCCAACGTAATACTGTCTAGGCGCGGGCGATTGGCCATCGGAAACTGCTGCTTGTAAATTTGCACCTGCGTCCCGTCGGCAAGGTTCTGAAAGAGGGCAAACTCAAGAGCTTGGTAATTATTGGCGGGTAAATACCAGTAAAACGTGGGGCGATTAACTGCCGTTAAACCAATATTACTTGCTGGTACTAGGGCGATTAAATCCGGTTCGTTCGCCGCTGTTTGCACTCTACAGACGCCGCGGGTGGCTGCCCCCTCCCGATTCCCCGGCCGGGATAGGTTTTTGGGGGGCGTAAATCCCGCCCAACTCAGACCCGCATTGAGGATGAGTACGGCCAAACTCCAAGGAACGAAATATCGCAGTGACGTGAAAATAGGGCGTTTCATAGGTCAAGATCCTTAATGAAAAGCGGTAGCGGGAAGTGTTAGGGGGGCTTATCGTTAATCTTTGGTCATTTCCCTACCTGCCACACTACTACCATAGGAGTTGGGTGTGGGCTGCGGGGTGATAGCGCCAACGAGATGGTGATGATGTCCATCACGTACTGGTATTGCGCTGGCTCACAACCTGAGTAGTTTTCAAGACGAGGACAGCACCCTAGCAGTTCCAAAGTGGCGCGGGCATGATGTCAGCAGCAGGCATATTAGCAAAGGGCTATCTCTATACTGGAAAGTACCTATAGAATTTTTGCGCTGAGCGCTGTTCCCACTACTTTTCTAAATTTCTTGATCTAGTGGTGTTGCGTGACTCCTCGCTGTGAACACTCTCTCCCTTAAGTGGTTTCTCTTGCCCCCCTTCAGTGTTGTGGCGGGTCTCAGCATCTTTTTGGTGGGATCAAGGGGGCTGTCGGCAACGGCAGCAGAACGGATTATTTTTCGCTATGGCCCCTTCGAGCGATCGCTCCCCATTGCTGATTTAGAACGCTTTGCTACCACTGGCCAAGCCTCCCCAGAACTCGCCAGCTATTTACGGTTATTGCCGCCTGTGCATCAGCAGCAATTGCGGTTGGCCTTACAAGAACGGCTGCGCCTCTCGCCGGTGGCTGTTGCCCAACTCCTGTATTCCCCCCTTGGTCAAGAATTGATGGTGCAAGCGGGCCGAATTCTCGAAACTCAAAGCCGCCAAGAAAACGCCCGTGCCCTGCGATCCGCCCTGATTCTCGCTGCCACTGATCCCAAGGGTCTGACCGCGTTGAGTGTGATGCGCCATTACCCCTCCCCCAGTATCCGCTTTGATCTCAAGGAAGGACTCGCGATTCTCAAAAACTTCCAGCATACAATCCGCGAAACAGAGACAATTCTGGATGTTGTTCGTCAACAGGCGATCGCAAATCAGCCAGAATCTATTCCTGCCAGTGTGCAATCACTGCCCCAACCGGGGCCTTGGCGGTGGCTAGAGATGCCTTGGACAGCAGTGGATGCATCGCCTCGGCGGTTGCAGTTGACGGGACATTCCCGCCCCATTGCAGCGGATCTCTATCTACCCATCGTTCCTGCGGGACAGCGGGTTTCAGTGGTCATCATTTCCCATGGATTGGGAGCCAATCGCTACAGTTATCGCTATTTGTGTCAACATCTGGCCTCCCATGGGTTTGCCGTCATTGCCCTAGAGCATGTGGGCAGCTCCACCCGTCAGTTGCTGTCCTTTGCCATAGGCCATGTCACTCCTAGGGTGGCGGCTCAAGAATTTCTGGATCGCCCCCTCGATGTCACGTTTGTCCTCAATCGTTTAGGGACATTTCCTGAGCAACTCTATCCTTGGGCAGGGCGGCTAGATTTGGAGCGGGTGGCAATGATTGGTCAGTCCTTTGGCGGCTACACGGCTCTCGCCCTCGCGGGGGCACCGTTGGATTTTCAACAACTGCGGCGACATTGCACAAGAAGTGTTCTCGACTCGTTTAATGTGTCACTGCTGCTCCAATGCCAAGCGCAAGCTTTACCACCAAAGGTCTATTCCCTACAGGATCCCCGTGTGCAAGCGGTGATTGCTGTTAACCCGATTACCAGTGCTGTCTTTAGTCCTGAATCCTTGAGGCAGTTGAAAATTCCCGTTATGTTTGTGGCTGCCAGTGACGATCCGATCGCCCCAGCGGTCGAGGAGCAAATTTATCCCTTTACATGGCTGACGACGCCCGATCGCTACTTGGTGTTGATAGACGATGCCACCCATTTCTCAACCATTGGTGAGGCGGGTCAAAATGAACCGGTGCTGCCTGTGCCCCAGTCCCTTGTCGGTGCCATGCCCCCGCGATCGCGCACCTATCTGCGAGGATTAAGCTTAGCCTTTTTACGCTTGCACCTTCTAGGGGATGAACAGGCACGGCAATGGCTGACACCGGCCGCAGCAATGGCCTTGAGTTCGCCCACCCATGGCCTGAACCTGACTCAATCCCTAGCCCCGGAACTGTTGGAAAAGGTCCCACAGGCAGCGAAGTAATGATCAACTCGACCATGAATGCTAAATCCCTGATGGTGGTGGGCACCAGCTCCCATGCCGGTAAATCTCTCCTCACAGCGGTGATTTGTCGTTGGCTGGCGCAGCAGGGCTACCGTGTCACTCCCTTTAAGGGACAGAATATGGCCTTGAATGCTTACGTCACCCGTGAGGGCGGTGAAATTGGCTATGCCCAAGCAATGCAGGCCTGGGCGGCAGGGATAGAACCCGAAGTGGCGATGAACCCGATTCTCCTCAAGCCCCAAGGCAACATGACCTCCCAAGTGATTCTCAAGGGGCAGGTGGCGGGGGTCACCCAAGCAGCAGACTACTATCGGGACTATTTTGAGCGGGGTTGGCAGGCGATTACCGAGGCCTTGGCGGATCTGCGACAACGCTTTGACTGGATTGTGTGTGAAGGTGCAGGGTCACCCGCAGAAATTAATCTCAAGCACCGCGATCTCACCAATATGCGGGTGGCGACGTATCTTGGGGCACCGACGATCCTTGTGGCGGATATTGATCGGGGGGGCGTCTTTGCCCACATTATCGGGACATTGATGCTTCTTGATCCTGCTGAGCGATCGCTCATTCAGGGGATTGTCATTAATAAATTTCGTGGCCAGCGATCGCTCCTTGACAGTGGTGTGCAATGGCTAGAGGAGACCACAGGAGTACCGGTGTTAGGGGTGATTCCCTGGCTCGAGCGCCACTACGCTGCCGAAGATTCCCTTGATCTATGGGATCCGCGTCCCCAACGCCAAGGGGCAGACTTGAAAATTACAGTCATTCGACTACCGCGTATTGCCAACTTCACCGATGTCGATCCCCTGCTGGCGGAACCCAGTGTCTCCCTTGAGTTTCTACCCCCCCATCGTCCCTTGGGGCAACCCGATGCCGTGATCTTGCCGGGGACGAAAACGACGATTGCTGATCTCCACGTCCTACGGCAAACGGGGATGGCAGCGCAACTACAAGCCTACGCTGCCCAAGGGGGAACCATTCTCGGTATTTGCGGTGGGTGGCAGATTTTGGGTACCACCATCAGCGATCCTCTGGGCTTAGAGGGCTGCCCCGGCACCTATAGAGGACTGGGACTCATGCCGCTGCACACGCAATTGGGGGTAAGCAAATGTACCCAGCAACAACAAACCCAATCCATTTATTTCCCCTGTCCTGAGCCGATCGTGGGCTATGAAATTCACCAAGGCCAAAGTGAATACACAGGCGATCTCAACGGTTGGCAGCCCCTTTTTTCTGCCTCAGAACTCGGCCTTGTTAACACGGCGGGCACGCTTTGGGGCACCTACTTGCATGGGCTATTGGAAAATGGTGCTTGGCGTCGCCATTGGCTAAATGGGTTGCGATCGCGCCGTCAACTACCCCCCCTACCCACAGCCATTCCCCACTATGCCGAGCAACGGACTGTTGTACTGGATCAACTTACAGAAGCCGTGATGGCTCACCTCAACCTAGAGAGCATTTGTAAATTATGTTGATGTAAAAATTTCAAATTGTTAGCAATTGTCATCCCTTGCAAATGACTCCCCTAGACTGAGGAACGATGTGCTGATGATAGGGAGTGCAAAAGGACAATGGCAGTGGCTACTTCTTGGTCAGTGGGAATCTTAATTGTTTCAGCGATCGCCGCCCTGAGTGGCTTAAGCTGGCTCTTGTACACAGCTTATCAAGAGGAAAAACAATGTCCCCTGCGGGAGTCTTCCCCCCAAGAGGCCTATGGTGAAACCCTCTGGCGCATGATCTTTGTCTATTGGCTCGTCTATTGTGGTGCGCGGGGTCTGCAAATCGCTGTACCATTAGAAGGCACTGATTTAGGTCAAATGTGCAAAATCACCGCACTCTTGGCCTTTTTGCTCACCACCTCTTCGCTGCTTTGCTTACCGATGCACTATTGGCAGGCACGTCAGCGCCAGCAACAACTCAATTAACCCTCGATTCGTCTCCTCCAAGGTTCAATTAAGGTTCAATGTGGTCTGACCTGCTCCAACAACTCCTCGATCGCCAAGCCCTGACGCAAGAGCAGGCCACCCAGTTAATGCAAGGATGGCTGGCAGCAGAAATTCCCGATGCCCTCGCCGGTGCCATTCTCACGGCACTCCAGTTCAAGGGGCTGACGGTTGAGGAACTCACGGGCATGGCCAAGGTATTGTTGGCGCAGTCCGCTGGTGCGCCGCTAAATTTAGCCGAACCCCTCATTGATACCTGCGGCACTGGGGGCGATCGCGCGGGTACCTTTAATATCTCCACAGCGGTTGCCTTTGTTGTCGCAGCAGCCGGTGTCAAAGTGGCTAAGCACGGCAATCGTTCCGTCTCTAGCCGCGTCGGTTCAGCGGATGTCCTTGAGTGCCTTGGGATCAATCTTACTCACAGCGATCCCGCCTTTTTGCTCAAGGAAGTGGGGATTACGTTTCTCTTTGCCCCCGGTTGGCATCCCGCCATGAAAGCCGTGGCTCCCCTGCGCCGTACCCTGAAAATTCGCACCGTCTTTAATCTCCTCGGTCCTTTGGTGAATCCGCTCCACCCCACAGGGCAGGTGATTGGTGTCTTTAGCGATCGCTATCTTGAAGCCATGGCCGGCGCCCTCCAACGTCTCGGACGCCAACGCGGGATTGTCCTCTATGGTCGCGAAGGAGTGGATGAAGCCACCCTCGGCAATATGACCGATCTTGTCATGTTTAGTAGCCCTGAGGAATCGCTGCGCCAAGAAGTCCTTGATCCCCAAGCCTTGGGACTCGCCAGTGCCCCCCTGAGGGATCTGGCTGGAGGAGATGTCCAGACCAATGCCGAGATTCTTACCCAAGTTCTGCAGGGCAAAGGCACAACGGCTCAGCAGGATGTGGTGGCGCTCAATGCCGCCTTAGCTCTCTACGTGGCAGCAGTCGTTCAAGATTGGTGGGAAGGGGTGGATCGGGCAAAGGCAATTCTGGCCAGTGGTGCCGCCTGGGACAAGCTACAGGCACTTGTTACACTGTCTAACCAATCCTAGGAAAACCTCTGTGGTGTCTGCCTATTTGCCCCCTTGGTGTGTTTTAGATCCCCTCTTGGATCAATGGTTACAGGAGGACATCGGGCGGGGCGATCGCACCACCCAAGCCCTGCATCTCCAAGATCGCCAAGGAAAAGCCCATATTCGTCTCAAAAGTCAGGGAGTGATTGCCGGTCTGCCCATTGTGGAGCGGGTGTTCCAACGCCTGACAGCAGCAGTAGTGTTTACTTACGAGCAGGCCGAGGGCACCCTTTGTGAGGCGCCGACAATTGTTGCTCGCATTGAAGCTCCCCTAGAAACCTTACTCCTAGGTGAACGGCTGGCTCTCAATTGCCTGATGCGCCTCAGTGGCATTGCCACCCTCACCCGTACCTACGCCCAGCAAATTGCTGACTTGCCAACGCAACTCGTCGATACCCGCAAAACAACGCCCGGACTGCGCCTGTTAGAAAAATATGCAGTGGCGGTGGGGGGCGGTGTCAACCATCGCTTTGGCCTTGACGATGCAATTATGATTAAAGATAACCACATTGTGGCAGCGGGGGGCATCACGGCTGCGGTTGAACAAGTCCGCCAATCCAGTCCCTTTCCCTTGGCCATTGAGGTGGAAACTGAGAGCCTAGAGCAGGTGCGCGAAGCCCTCTCCTTGGGGGTAGAGGTGATCATGCTTGACAATATGCCGATTCCAGAGATGACCCAAGCCGTGGCGATGATCCGCACCGCAGCCCCCCACACTAAAATTGAGGCCTCTGGCAATATCACCCTAGAAACCTTGCGAGCAGTGGCCTTGACAGGGGTGGACTACATTTCTACGAGTGCGATAATCACGCGATCCCCTTGGCTAGACTTTAGTTTGACCATTCTTTGAGTCCTCTCTACCTCTTGCCCACAACGTCAGTACCTATTTTGGGAGGTTGCCCGATGTTGAAATCCATGAGAATGCCGCAGTTGGTGCAGCTCAAACCTTGGGAGTTAGTGGTGTCACTGATTGCAGTGGTCATTGCGATACCGATTTTGGTCATTCTCAGTCAACTCTTTGTGAATACGGGTGACACTTGGCATCATTTGGCCACAACCGTTTTACCCGACTATTTACTCAACTCCCTCTGGCTAATGTTGGGGGTGGGAGCAGGGGTGATTGTCATTGGTGTCAGTACTGCTTGGCTGGTCACCAACTGTCAGTTTTGGGGGGTGCGCTGGTGGCAATGGCTACTGTTAACCCCCTTGGCAGCACCCGCCTATGTTTTGGCCTATACCTATACGGAGTTTTTTGCCTTTGAAGGTTCGATTCAGGCATGGCTACGGGAACTAACGGGCTGGGGCTACGGTGACTACTGGTTTCCCAATATCCGCTCCCTTGGCGGGGCGATCGCCATGCTCACCCTCGTTCTCTATCCCTATGTCTTTCTCTTGGCGCGGGTAGCCTTTTTGGAGCAGGCCACCTGTAGCTTAGAGGCCAGTCGTTCCCTTGGCTGTGGGCCTTGGCGCAGTTTTTGGACGGTGGCGTTGCCCCTTGCTCGGCCAGCCATTGCTGCCGGCACCAGCCTAGCGCTCATGGAAACCCTGAATGATTTTGGTACTGTGCAGTACTTTGGCGTGGATACCTTTACCACAGGCATCTATCGCACATGGTTTGGCATGGGCAATCGCGTGGCCTCAGCTCAGTTGGCAGCTGTTTTGGTGGTGATTGTTTTTGCCCTGCTGCTCGTGGAGAAATGGTCTCGGGGCAAGGCACGCTATTACAATCGCGGGAGCGATCGCCCCATTCCCTACGTGCTCAAAGGCTGGCGAGCGGCTTTGGCTTGGCTGGCCTGTGCCCTACCGGTGTTCTTTGGTCTTCTACTCCCCGGCGGGTTGCTCCTCTACTTGGCCATCAGCTACCAACAACTGCACCTCAGCCGTGAATTTTTAGAACACGCCAGCCACAGCTTGATTTTGGCCACCCTCTCTGCGGTTTTGGCGGTGGGCATTGCCCTGCTCTTGGCCTATGGGCATCGCTTGCTGCCAACGGTTTGGGTGCGTTGGGGAACACAGATTGCGGCGATGGGCTATGCCATTCCCGGTACGGTGATTGCGGTGGGGATTCTCATGCCCTTGGGGTGGCTAGATAACATCATTAATGATGTCACTGAGCACCTGTGGGGGGTGGAAGTGGGCTTGATTCTCAGTGGCACAATCACAGCCCTGATCTATGCCTACTTGGTACGCTTTTTGGCGGTTTCCTTGGGCAGTGTGGAGGCCAGCCTAGTGAAGATTCGTCCGTCCTTGGATGAGGTGGCGCGGACATTGGGGCGATCGCCCTGGAATATTCTGCGCACGGTCCACTTGCCGCTGATGGTGCCCGGCCTTTTTACCGCTGCCCTGATGGTCTTTGTCGATGTGATGAAGGAATTGCCTGCAACATTGGTGATTCGCCCCTTTAACTTTGATACCCTAGCCATACAGGTTTACCGCTTTGCCTCTGATGAGCGACTTCCCGAAGCCGCCTTAAGTGCTTTGGCCTTGGTGGTCGTCGGTCTCATTCCGGTCATTTGGCTGGGACGGCAAACCCGCTGGGCAGATTAGGGAGTTCGGTTTACCGTTTACCAATCTTCTTAATAATTCGTTACATTAGAAACAACGTTCGCTAGGTGTGCTATGTACTTAGAATTTAAGGCCAGCCAATCTGTGCGCCTCAGTATTGCAACGCCCACGGCCCTTCTGCAGCACTACCTGCGCCAACCCCAGCGGCTGGTGTATGCCCTGACTGACCCAACACGGGTGGAATTTTTGGGTAGCGATCGCTTTCGCCTCAAGATGCGTCCCCTTAACTTTCTCATGGTCAGCTTGCAGCCCACGGTGGATCTGGCTGTCCATGCTAATAGCGATGGCTCTTTACAATTGCGCTCCCTCGGCTGTGAAATTCGCGGCGTGGACTACATTAATCGCCGCTTTCACCTTGCGCTCCAAGGCTATTTGTCTCCCCAAGCAACGGCAAACGGCACGGATTTGATTGGTCTAGCTGACTTGCAGGTGGGCGTGGATATTCCGCCGCCACTCGATCTCACACCGCGCCCGATTCTCGAAGCCACCGGCAATGGCTTACTCAAGAGCGTTCTGTTAACGATTAAACAACGCCTCAGTCAACACCTTGTCGCCGATTATCAACGCTGGCTCACGGAAGTGGAAACCAATGGCAGTGGCGATTGGCTCACGCCTGTCCCTGTCAGTTCCAGCTAAAATTTCCCTACAAATAGACCTGCTTGGTGCTGAGTAATTGCCCAAGGCCAAAGAGTCCCCGCTGGCAACCCCTTGCAGCAGCACCAATGGCCAAGGCATCCAAGCGCTCTAGTTGGGGGGGACGATTGACAAAAACAAGGGGAGTTTGCACCTGCTGATAAAAGGCACGGCAGTCTTCGTAGCTGCTGGCAATAATCCCACTGGCGGCGCTGCCATACTGGTGAATCCAATGCACTGCGGCGGTGAGATCCTCTTCGTAGTGCCACGCCAAGCGTTGATCCAGATAGGGGAGCGGCCACTCACTGGCGTCCACGAGGGGAATTTCAGGATAGTTGCGGTGTAAGTGCTCATCCACCCCCTGCTTGTAGCCCGCTTGGGTGAGTTCATTGATCACAAATGCCAGATGGGAGGGATTGACATTACCGAGCACAATGACCTTTTCAATGGCAAGGGCGCGATCGGGATTGGCTTGGTGGCTGTGCTGAATACAGTTGAGGACACTCTCTGGCGACACCGAACCATCCCAAACCAGATAGGTATTCCCAAGGGAAAGAGAGACCAAGGGACAGCGAGCAGCAGCGCGTTGCTCGGCCACAAAGCGGGAGCGGCCATAGACAAGAGCGAGATCAACAGCGACGGGATCCGCAAGCCAACTGGTTGGACTCAGGGAGAGGGTTTGAATGGTGGCTTTGGGCAGACTGGTTTTACTGAGGGCGGCCTCGATGAGACTGGCGATCGCCCCAGCAGTATAGCGGCTACTTTCACCACTCCAGAGCACAAGGGCATTTCCCGTTTTGAGGGCCATGCCCGCCAGCATCAAACTTAAAGTGGGTAGCCCTTCATAGACCAAGGCCACGACCCCCAAGGGAACGGCGTACTGAAACCGCTCGGGTCGCGTTGGCAACGGCTGCTGCCACGGATCTGGCGCGTGGTAAAGGTGCTCTAACCACTGCCGAATGCGGTGGAGGCGCTCATGGGTCAGCCGCAGCCAGCCAAGAACAATCTGGGACACTGCTAAATCGCGGCTAGATTCAAGATCGAGCGTATTTTGCTCCAACAGGAGGGGTTCTGCTGTTGCCAACTCCTCAATCAATCGCCGAAGAGCGTCCTGACGGAGGGCATAGCTGGCTTGGCTGAGGTGTGTACTGGCGACCCGCGCCCCCCTTAGCGGCTCAGGCAACATGGCCGCAGCGCATTCAACGACGGGAGAGGGCAATCCAGACTAGAAATGCCGGTGTCAGTGCAATCAGCAGGGAGGCAATAATCCATAGCAGCCCTTCAGGTTTTAAGGACAATTGTAGAAGTAAGGGCAGCCACAGGAGAATAGGCATCAATAAAAAGAAGCTCAGGCCAATCGCAAAATACCAATAGCTTTCTGAGAAGCCCCGCTGCAACTGATTCCACTGCAATCCTGTCCAATACCATGCGCGTTTGTAGGGATAGGTGGTGGCCAACTGCTCAATCGAATAGCCATCGGGACGGACGACAAAAATTTGCTGACAGCGCCGACAGCCAAAAGCTTCCGTGAGGGCGATCGGCATCAACTCCCCTTGGCGACGACAGGGACAGGGGTAACTTGCATCGAGATCCAGTTTGTGAGGTTTAATCGGAGCCACGGTGGCTGTCCAAAACGCAAACGACAGAAAATGATTCGATGGCGGGCGATCGCTCGCCTACTGATACAGCATACAAAGAGAATTCTGTTTTGCCTGTGACTTATACAATTTGTTAAAGATAGCCGCGAAAGGGGGATATTTTGATTTTTCTGCAATGAGAGAATGTAGGCTAGGATACAGTTCTGCCGCAACCCCTCCTGATCATGATTCCCCAAGATTTTCTCGACCAAATTAACCCCGATCGCTACATTGTTCCCGTGGGGGGGAAATTTCACTGGCAGGACTATGATCCTGCGGATACCGCTGGCCTCAAAAGCAAAGTCGAAGCCCAAGAACTCCTTGCCGCTGGCATTAAGAAGCTAGCCGCTTACCAAGATGTTCTCTATGCCCAGAATATCTATGCGCTGCTGATTATTTTCCAAGCGATGGATGCAGCGGGCAAAGACAGCACGATCAAACACGTCATGAGTGGCATTAACCCCCAAGGCTGTCAGGTGTATAGCTTTAAGGCACCGAGTGCCGAGGAGTTGGATCATGACTTTTTGTGGCGCGCCAACCGCGCATTGCCAGAGCGAGGCTGTATTGGTATTTTTAATCGCTCCTATTACGAAGAAGTTCTTGTGGTGCGGGTGCACCCAGAGTTGCTGAACCGTCAACAACTTCCCCCCGAAACCAAGACCAAGCACATCTGGAAAGAGCGCTTTGAGGACATTAATCACTACGAACGTTACTTAACCCGCAATGGTATTCTCATCCTCAAGTTTTTCCTGAATATCTCCAAAGCAGAGCAGAAAAAACGCTTTTTGGAGCGCATTCATCGCCCGGAAAAAAACTGGAAATTTTCCATTGATGACGTGCGCGATCGCGCCCACTGGGATGACTATCGAGACGCCTATGCCGATGTCTTTCGCCACACCAGTACCGAATGGGCACCGTGGCACATTATTCCCGCCAATCGCAAGTGGTTTGCCCGCCTCATGGTGGCTCACTTCATTTATCAAAAGTTGGCGAGTTTGAACCTGCACTACCCAATTGTTAGTGAAGCCCACAAAGAGCAGTTACTGGAAGCCAAGGCATTACTGGAAAACGAACCTGACGACGAGGAATAACGGCTGCCACTGCCTCCCGAAATCGAGGAGCTTGGGAACATCCTTAGGCAGCTCCATCCCCTTGGGGAACCTCTTGCCATAGGGAGGTTGTTTCCCGCAGACTTTGGTAATCGCCATTGCCGAGAATTAAGTGGTCAAGCACCGGAATGCCCATAATTTGTCCCGCTTGCAGAATTTGTTTTGTCAAATCCAGATCCGCTTGACTGGGGGCTAAACTTCCTGAGGGATGGTTGTGGGCAATGATCAGGCGGCTCGCATTGCGACGCACCGCTTCACGGAAAACTTCGCGGGGATGGACAAGGGTTTCTGTGGCGGTTCCCACCGTAATCACATGAGACCCCAATAGGCGATGGCGCACATCCAACAAGAGAACGGCAAAGCGTTCCGTCGGTTGCCACATGAGATCAGTACTGAGGACAGCAGCGGCAAGGGCAGGATTGTCAATGATCGTTTGCTCCCCCGGTCGCGACTGAAAGACCCGCTTCCCCAGTTCCACAGCCGCCAGAATGGTCGTGGCTTTGGCGGGGCCAACACCAGGGATGGCCATCAATTCCTCTGGGGTAATGTCGCGTAAAAGGCTCACGGCATCGGTACTGTTACCACTGCGCTCCCCCAACTGTTTGAGGATAAATTGTCCTAAGCCCACGGCTGAGAGTTTGCCCGCCCCTTGACCAGTCCCCAGTAAAATCGCCAACAGTTCTGCGGAACTGAGATAGCGGGCACCTTGGCTGAGTAGCTTTTCACGGGGGCGATCGCCGACGGGCAGATCAGCAACACGGAGGGAGTAGGACATGACAGCAGCGATCAAGGGAATTGCTAAAAAGCATATCAAGATTTGCTTGTGGCAGCGTTGGGACTGGTTTAGAGAAATTTGCAAGAAGTAGTTGACTTTTATTTGCAAATAGTTCAAGCTAAAGAAGGTAAAGAAACCGTTTTCCTCTGTTCAGCCTCAATGAACGTATTGCGAATCTACTCCTAACTTTTCCTAGGGGGCAGGTAAGAGTTGCCTGTTCAGAAGTGGTGGGGGCGATCGCCCGATTGCCCTTGAATATCCTATAAATCGAGGCTTGCAGATACTTTGATCATGATTGAGGAGTGAATAATGGCGAGATCGATCGCGGTCTGGCTGGGGCTAGCTTTGGCTCCTGCTTGGGGAATGTCAGCGGCATTAGCTGCGAATCAGTTGCAAGACACACCCCATACGAGTGATGTGAGTGCTTCTAGATTTCTTGATGATGACTTGCAACAAGTGACTCATTCAGTAAAATCACCCTTGCAAGTGGCACAAGTGCCAGCAGTGGCGGACTTAGAGGCTCAAGCTCCCCGACTCCCTGCCCCCGCGCCGTCTTTGGGAATGCAACGGACAATGCCGCAAGTAACCTCAGTGAATCAACTCTCGGATGTGCGCCCCACGGACTGGGCCTATCAAGCCTTGGCCTCACTGGTGGAGAAATATGGCTGTATTGCCGGTTATCCCGATGGCACCTTTCGCGGCAACCGTGCCGCCACACGCTTTGAGATGGCTGCAGCCTTGAATGCCTGCCTCGATGTAATTAGCGATCGCTTTGCCAGCAAGGAAGATCTGGCTACACTTCAGCGGCTGGCGCAGGAGTTTAGTAGCGAATTAGCCGTGATCAAGGGACGGGTGACGAATCTGGAAGGCCGCGTTGCTAACCTTGAAGCGACTCGATTTGCCACCACTACTAAACTACGCGCTTCAGTCATCTTCAATGTGTCCGATGTTCTCACGGGCACCCGAGCCGTTGCCGCTAACGCCTCTCCCAATCGCGGTCCCACTATCGAAGACAATCCCGTTGCTACTTACCGCGCTCGGCTGAACTTTGACACCAGCTTCTATGGCAAGGATGTCCTGCGGGTGCGCATTCAGGAGGCCAATATGCCTAACTACGGAACTGTTACCGGTACCAACATGGCGCGTCTTGGCTACGATACCAACACCAATGGGCAATTCCGAATCGACGACCTCTACTATCGCACCCCTCTGACCAAACGCCTGTTCCTTGCCTTTGACGCCGCAGCAGGAAACTTCGATAAGAATGTCTTCACCTTTAACCCCCTCTTGCAGTCTGCTGAAACGGGAGCCATCAGCCGTTTCGGTCGCTTTAACCCCCTCTATCGCTTCGGTGGCGGCGCTGGCTTAACACTGCGCTATACCCTCCTTGAAAATAAAGAGCGGGGCACTGGCCTAACCCTAAATCTGAGCTATCAGGCACCGAACGCAGCTAATGCAAATCGAAATACACCAAATACTAATGGTCTCTTCGGCGGTGCCTATGCCGCCTTGGCTCAACTCGACTGGCGACCTGCGAAGAACCTCGCCATGGGATTTACCTATGTGCGCTCCTTTGGTGTCGGTGTTGCTGGCGGAACAGGAAGCAGTGGGTTTAACGGCTCTGCTGCCAACCCCATTGGCATTCCCAATAATCCCAATGCAGCAGCCGATAACTTTGGCTTTCAGTTTACCTACCGCCCCATTCAAAAATTCAACATTGCAGGCTGGGTCGGCTACTCTAATGTCTATCAAGTGCAAAACTTTGCACCCCCACGGCCAGAAGCAGAAGTCTTAAACTGGGCCGCCACCTTTGCTGTACCGGACATCTGGCGCAAGGGCGATGTTCTGGGCTTGATTATCGGTCAACCCCCACAAACCATTAGCGTTCGTAATGTAGGAGGTGCACCGCCTGCAACCTTTAACTCCTACCACATCGAGGGGTTGTACCGTATTCCGATCTCGCGGAATATTTCAATTACACCTGGCCTCATTGCCGTGGTCAATTCCAACAGCAACAGTAACAACGCACCGCTGCTTCTGGGGGTTGTGCGAACGACATTTAGCTTCTAATGCCTTGCATCTTCCCTGCCCAATGGGGCAGGGTTTCACTTTAATCTTTAGGGGGTTAGGGCACTCTAAAAGGGCATCTGCTAAGGTAGGGGTACAGCCCTTTTCTGGGGCGCACAAAATAATTGCTAAGGTTGTTGAGTACTCACTTGGGAGCATTGCCCTATGTCCGAAGAACAAGTTTCGCCACCAGAGTCCCCGACTCCCGAACCTGAAACAGAAGCCGTCAGTCCAGAAGAGGTCACCGAAGCGGCAAAAGCTCTCCTTGCTGCTCTGCAACGGTTTGCAACTGCTCAACTCAAAGCCCTACCAGCAGATGTACAAAAAGCCCTTGAAACGGCGATCGCAGAGCTGAAGTCGAATGCTGATACCGTCTCTAGCCATGTCAAGGATTTTGAGGAGCGACTCAAAGCGGCGTGGGAGGTGCTAACAGCAAAGAAAGAGTTGCCCAGTGGTGGTGATGGCGAGTCCTAGTCCGTTATTGCTTGAGCCATTCCCTTGGCAGGAGACCCTCCAGTGGCAACCCACACCCCAACAGCAGGAACAGTTCCAACGCTTCTATGGGGCAATCCTCGCAGCCAACCAAGGGATCAACTTGACGCGGATTACGGCAGTCTCTGATTTCTGGGAGAAGCACCTCTGGGATTCGTTGCGGGGGATTTCGCCATGGCTTCAGCCTACTGGGGGAACACCTTGGGGAACTAAGATTCAACAGGTCATTGATATTGGCAGTGGCGGTGGTTTTCCGGGGGTACCGGTGGCGATCGCCCGCCCCGATTGGTCAGTGACGCTCCTTGAAGCAACCCAAAAGAAAGTCAAATTTTTGCACTCTCTCCCTTCAAGTGTTGGTTTGGCCAACATTCAGCCGCAATGGGGACGGGCAGAAGCCCATGAGCGCCGCTATGATTTGGCCTTGATTCGAGCCGTTGGTGATGTCGCTCGTTGTTGTGCCTATGGGTTGCCCCTATTGCGATCGGGGGGCATTCTAGTCCTGTACCGAGGCCAATGGAGCGACGAGGATACCCAGCATTTAGAGATCCTCTTGCCGCGATATCGCAGTCAACAGCTAGACATTCAGCCATTCACGACCCCCTTGAGTCATGCCCAGCGCCACTGCGTTTACCTTCAGCGTCAGGGTTGAATGAGTGATCTTGTCCTCGTGGGGACTCTTAATGTAAATAAATATGACAATTGATGGTTTGGAATTTTCGCCATACACATTTAGGGGGGGATCAGTTATACACAAATAGAGAGCAAACCAAGAGATGTATTGATTGGTTGGGGCAATTTGGTAAGTCTCGGAGGAATACTGTCAATGTTTAGCGACAATAATACAGGTTTTACAAGCTGGCTCACCGATCTCATCAATGGGATGGGTTTGGCATGGTGGGTCAAGATAGAAACGAAAACCCCCCCCTGCACCTACTACTTTGGCCCTTTTCTGACACCCATGGAGGCGGAAAAAGAGAAGGATGGCTACATTGAGGACTTGAAGGCTGAGGGCGCAGAGGGACTTGAGGTCAGTGTCGTGCGCTGCCGTCCTGAAGAGGTGACCATTGACGCCGAAAAAAAGACGCGGGTGCCCCTTAGTGTTGGCATGACATAGGTTAAAGTCTGAATTGGTTCTAAAACTTCTGTCCCTAAAGCATGGTGTCGTCTTAAAGTTTCTCCTGAAGTATCTCCACTGGACGCCAACCCCAACAAGGCTATGTTCAGCATTACCAAGGCGGATGGAATTCTCTGGGCGATCGCCTTCATTACGGGGTGTGTTTTCAGTTTCTTTCAGTGGGGCTGGCTGGGGGTCTTGGCTCTAGGCGGGATGCTTTACAGCGGGCGGCGCTGGGGCGGTAAGGTTTGGCTGCGCCTGCCTTCGAGTCAAAGTTTTGCGATCGCCACCGGGGTTGCCCTTTTAGCGATGGCCTATGTGTGGTTGCGCACGCCCCAGCCGGGGGTGAATGACATCAGCAGTTTAGTGCCGCGTCTTGAAGCGTTGAATCTACCGTCAACGGTGCTCGTCGAGGGGCGTGTTGAAACGAGACCACTGCCTAATCGCGCTGGGCGACGACGCTTTTTCCTAGGGGTGGAGCGTTATCAAAATCTCAGTCCAGTACCGGCCCAAAGTGGGGTGCTGCAAGGGAGAGCCAGTGGCCGCCTCTATGTGACACTGCCAGCAGAGGCAGGGGCAAAGCTACATCCCAGCCAACGGATCCAGATTTCGGGGCGGCTCTATCTACCTCGTGGGGGGGGCAGTGAGTTTTTTCGTGCCTTTAACTTTCGGCGGCAGCTTCAGTTACAGCACATCTTTGCCGGCTTAGCAGGCAACAAGGTCACCATTTTGGATCAGGGATCACCCTGGGGGTTGTGGGCACTGCGGCAGCGAATTGTCCAAGTTCATGCCCAAGGGTTGGGCGATCGCTATGGTACTGTGGTCTCGGCAATGGTGCTGGGGAACCGCGCGGTGGCCATTCCCTTTGAGGTGCGCGACAGCTTTCGGCGCGTGGGGCTATCCCATGCTCTGGCGCCCTCGGGGTTTCATACGGCGATTTTGTTGGCAGTTGTCTTGGCGGTGGCGCGTTTCCTGCCGCAGCAGTGGCGCTATGGTTTGGGGGCTGGGGTCTTGGTGCTCTTTGCCTGTTTGAGTGGGTTTGCCCCCTCAGCAATTCGCGCTGTGTTAATGGGCTTGGCGGGGTTAGTGGCTTTGGTGAATGGCCAAAAGGGGCAACCCCTCGTGATCCTGCTGGCGATCGCCACTGCCATGCTGATCTACAATCCCCTGTGGATTGAGGACATTGGCTTTCAGTTAAGTTTTCTGGCCACATTGGGTCTCATTGTCAGTGCTCAACCGATTAGCGATCGCCTCGATTGGTTGCCAACACCCCTACGCAACCTTGTCGCGGTACCCCTCGCGGCCACCCTTTGGGTACTGCCCCTCTCTTTGGGAATCTTTGGCATTTTTCCCGTGTATAGTCTGCTGGCCAATGTCCTTGCCAATCTGCCCCTTGTCCTCTTGACGGTTGGCGGCTTCATCAGTGCGATGGCCGGCCTCCTCGTTCCGCCTGTGGGATCGGCGCTTGCTTGGCTCCTCTACTATCCCGCGGCCTTCCTCCTGTGGCTGATTCAAACCATCGGTCAGTGGCCGGGCGCCACGATTGCCCTTGGGAGTCTGGGTTGGCTGCAAGTTGTTGTTCTCTATGGCCTGATTGTCCTTGTGTGGCTAAGTCCTCGCTGGCGGCGCCGTTGGTTTTTACTCTTTACCTTTGGCGTCACCCTTGTCCTAGTGCCCTTTATTCTGCGCCAAAACACCCTCTTTCAAGCTACGGTTCTGGCCAATACACAGGTGCCGACACTGGTGATTCAGCAACCAGCGGGGACAGTGGTGATCAATGGGGGGGATTCCCAAGGGCTAACGGCTTTCTTAGCTCAAGAGGGCATTAACCGCATTGATTGGGCGGTGGCCAGCGATCGCCAGTACCGTCAACAACAGGGCTGGCGCGAGATTCATGGGATCACCCCAATTCGCCAGTTTACGGATGTGCCAACGGCCAAGAGTGATCCTGCCTACCGGGAAATGTTGACCACCCTCAAGGTGCCCCATCAATCGCTTCCCCTGCGGCAACCCGTTCAACTGGGTCAGGTGAAAATTACTGTCCTGCGGGCGGATCCGGCTATCTTGACCTTGGAGATGGGCAACAGTCAGTGGCTCTTTGTCAGTGATCCCAGTCGCGATGCCGCTCAAACGGATTGGCTGGCCGTGACGCCCGTGGAGCCACCGCAGGTTCTCTGGTGGTGGGGGCGAAAATTAACGCCACGCCTCTTTGAGATTGTCAAGCCGCGCAGTGTCATTCTTAGTCGCAACGCCCTTGATCCCGCGATCGCCCGCTATCTAAAGGAGAAAGAAATTCCCTATTTTGTGGTCGGAGAAGCCGGGGAAGTGCGCTGGCAGGCCGATGGCTCCCTGAAGGCCAATGCCCCTCAAAACGATGGCTTGATTTAGGACTCGCTTTGGCGCAAGCGTAAATGTGCGGTTGCCAATGTTTCTTGGAGTACCTGCTGAATGCGCTGCGGATCGGGAGTTTTGCCCCCCATCACGTCGCCAAAATAGACACAGGCGGCTTCCCCCAAGGCCCAAGTATAGGCCGCCGCCCAAGAGGCAGAGAGCACCGATCCCAAACCTGGAATAAATTTAATCAACTGTTGCCCCACCAACCGCGCCACAAATCCGCCACCAATTGTGGTTAAGATGCCCGCGGCTTGGGAAGGCGAAAGGGTCTGACCGTACAATTGCCCCAGCAGCACCACCATCACCACCTGCACCCCCACAAGGACTGGCATCGTGGCAAAGGGCAAAGGCACTGCCGCCAAGGTTCCTGCCATCACTGCAAAGGGGGCAATGTAGCGCCGCCCCACCTGACGATAGAGGGGAGCTAGTTGATCACTGAGATGGGATTGGGCGATCAGCTCGCGGAGCAGTTGGGCTTCTGCTTTGGGCAGCACTGCCTCTAGGGTTGTAGCAAGGGCCTCAAAGCCATAAAAAACAGGGGTGTAGCCGTCTTCTGCCAACGTAAAGTCAAGGGGAATGACGCGATCGCTAATGTCAGCAAAGCGTTCCTTCAGGCCGGCGATCGCCAAGTTAACCTCAGGAGTGTCTGGCGGGTAGGGGGGATGGTTTTCTTGCTGGGGAGGATACAACTCGTGCAGACAGGTAATCGCCAGAATAAAGGGAATCTCTGGATGAGCCTTCTTCAGTGCCTTTGCCACTTGGTGCAGGCGATCGCCCGCAAAATCCGTTACCTTGACCGTCAAAATAATCACTCGTGCCCGTTGACTTTGCTGCAACAGGTGATCCAATTCCGCCACCACCTCAGCCGTTTGCGCTGGCGTTTCCCCCAAGCCCACTGTATCCGTGAAGGTGAGCAGTGGCAGTTCAGCTGTGGGATAGTCATAGCGCTGTGTTTGCCGCGTATGGGGACGAAACCCCGCCCCGACAATACTGGCATCGGCACCCGTCATTGCCCGCACAATCGAACTTTTCCCCGATTGAGGTTTGCCAATCAGCAAGACCTCCGTCGCCGGTAACTCCTGCCGTGCCCTAGCCAAGACCTCCGCCAGCGCCGTTGCATCCACCTGAAACCAGCGACTCAGGAACTGCCCATAGGAGCCTAAGAATTTAGGCTTGGGTTTCTCCACGGGCGTCGTCACCGTAGCTGGGGGATTCGCGGTAGATCGCATCCAGTTGGGCACGGGCATCCTCCACACTGAGAGAGCGCATCACCAACAGGGGCTCATCAATCACATGGCCATCGCTATCTAACAGTTCGGGATGGGTCACCCGTGGCGGTGAAAATTGGCGTTGTGATTCAATGCCGAGGGTCAACAAACTGCGAATCAGATTAGCCATGGCCAGTAGTGCCAAGACCGTAAAGGCAACAATATAGATCAACTGCAACATGAAGAGAGCACCTCCAAGCCAAGCGCCGAGAATGGTTTAAGCGTCACAAGATTTGGATAAGCGATAGTGGTGGGCAACCTGCCAGCACTCCATCAAGAGCGTATGCCACTGCATCAGTACCTGTGTATCAACCCCCACTTGGCCGTCCGTTGCCCGAAAGAGGCTTTGGGTAGCAATCACATCGTTGAGAGCCGTCTCCACCCGTTCAAGGAGTGCCTGCTGTTCCGCCACGTTCAAGAAGGGAATCACTTCTGTCTGCAAGAGCGATCGCGATCGCGTGAACCAGTACTGAAAATCTTCGAGTAGCGGCTCCAGCAAGACCTTAAGCAGTTGAGGTTCAGGTAAATTTGAGTGCAGCATAGGGATTGATGAGGGCAACCTACTTCTATCTTAAATCTTAAACTCGTTTACATATTGTTACATTGTTAATCTTTGACTGCATCTTTCCTCGGCGCGATCGTTTGGAAGGAATCGAAGAGACGGTGTACCCTAAAAAAAGACTCAAAAATACTGATCTTGTCCCCATTACATAGTGTGCGCAGGTATGGACATCCGCGACTTTTTTGCCCAAAGTGCTGGCCGCTGGTTTTCCCAACGTACCAGTCATCACTTGGCCTTTAAGCAAACTGAGTCAGGCAAGTCTCAGTTAACCATTGAATTACTGTCTGTGGATGATCCTGCGGTCATTGCCCTGTGTCAGCAATATGACATGGATCCGGCTTGGGCAGTGTGCGGTGCACGGGTCAGTTGGGACGGCACGATGGAATGGGATACCGAAAAGCACGAAGGCTCGACGGTATTGGTGCCGATCATGGATCAGGGGTCGCGGATGGAAGGCAAGCTCCTGCGGGAAATGGGCTATGCCGAAAAAGCACCGGTTGCCGGTCGCTTCAGTATGGGCAGTGATGGTGCCCTAACACTGATTACCGAATACGAAACCATGTACTCTGAGGAGCGACTCTGGTTTGCCAGTCCCAATTTACGCCTGCGCACCAGTATTCTCAAGCGCTTCGGTGGCTTTAGCATGGCCTCCTTTTGCTCAGAAATCCGCCTAGGGGTGACGCAACCCGCCAATTCCTGATGGTCTTTCTCCACGTTGCTATTAACGTCACGGATTTGCAGCGAGCTGCGGCCTTCTATGAAGGGTTGCTAGGTCTTACCCCCGTCGATCGCCCCCTGAAATTCCCCGGCCGCTGGTATCAAATCGGTACGGTGCAAATTCATCTCATCCCAGCAGAGCAGGTGGTCGATCGCTGTCAAGATCAGCGGTGGGGACGTAACCCCCACTTTGCCCTTGGCATAACTGATTTAGCCAGTCTCGAACAACGCCTAGTGGCAGCCCAAATTCCCTTGCAGCGCAGTACCTCAGGACGAGCCGCAATCTTTGTCGCAGATCCCGATGGCAATCTGATTGAACTCAGTCAAGTGTCCTAGAGTACCAGCTTGGCCGTTCCCAAAAACTGAATGCCCGTTGGCTCAATGGCAAAACGATAGGGCAAAATTTCCACCCCTTGGTTGTAGGCGGCGCGTAAGAGTTGTCCATAGGTGGGATCGGCACTGTCTCCCGGCGCAAAGCGATCGCAATCACCGCGATTAATAAAGTAGACCATACACACACGAGTGTCTGGCTGGGTTTGCCGTAGCCATTGCAGTTCCCGCAGATGCTTTTGACCTCGCATGGTCACCGTATCAGGAAACAGGGCTAACCCCCCTTGCGCCCAAGTGGTATTTTTCACCTCAACATAGGCAGGGGGCTGTTGGGGATGATCCGCCAAGTAAAAGTCAATGCGGCTGCGCTCTTGACCATAGGCCACCTCTCGCTGCTGAGTGCCGTACCCAGCTAGTTCCGGTAGGATGCCTGCCGCCAATGCCGAAGCAATCACCCGATTCGGCAAACTCGTATTTACCCCCACCCACGTGCCATCAACGAAAATCATTTCCCACGTATAGGCCAGCTTGCGCTTGGGATCTGCATGGTAGGAGACGTGAACGGGGGCACCCACTTGGCAGATTCCTGTCATCGGCCCTGTATTCGGGCAGTGGGCTGTGATGCGATCGCCAGAGGTCAACTCAATCTCCGCAAAAAATCGCTGATAGCGCCGACAGAGAATTCCTGCTTGGAGCGGTGGATAGTGCCAACACAATGTGGGAGTCACAGGCGACCCATAGAAAGTGCAGGCCTCTATTCTACCCCCAAAAGTAAAATGCCAGCCCCCTTGATGATATGGAAGCCAGCATTCTACGGAATATTAAAGGAGATTTAAGGTTAAGGTCTATATGGGCTGACCTCAATTGAATACCCTTATCATGGCATCACTTCTTGGCAGGGCTGGCTTCCCTAATCTTTTCTTTATATTTATGTTGCCAAGGTCTGATCTTTCGTTACATGTCTTAGAGTTTCGCAGTATTGTCCTGAAAACTCCCCTGCCCTCATCACAAGAAACGCCCCTAAATCCCGTAGTATTAAGATGTATGTCGCAAATCTTAAAAATTTCTTGAGGTATGACCGCCGAAACCCCTGATGTTGCGCCCTTAGATCGGTTTGAGTGCCGTGCCTGCGGCTACATCTATGAACCCTCAAAGGGAGACGAGAATCGCTCGATTCCGCCGGGGACAGCCTTTGCTGATCTCCCCGTGAACTGGCGGTGTCCAGTGTGCAGTGCTCCGAAAAAGCAATTTAGCAACATTGGACCTGTGGGATTCCCCTCAGGCTTCAAGGAAAATCTGAACTACGGCTTGGGTGTGAATCGCCTCACCCCCGGCCAAAAAAATATCCTCATTTTTGGTGGTCTTGCCCTTGCCGTTCTTTTTCTACTGAGTTTCTATAATGTTCGCTAAACAAATTGACAGTTATTGGCAAAAAATGAAAGGAATCAAGTTCCTGCATTGGCTACTGGTGACCGTTGTCCTCTGGATGAGCCTGAGTACCTCTGCCCTTGCCATCCCCGCCTTGGACTACAACCCTTGGGAAGCCATCCAACTACCAACCACCTCAACCATTCTCGATATGAGCTTTATTGACCGTAATCACGGTTGGTTGGTGGGTGCCAATGCCACACTGATGGAAACTCGCGACGGCGGTCAAACTTGGGAACCACGTACGCTGGTTTTAGATAATCCCGACTATCGCTTCAACAGCGTTAGCTTCCAAGGGAACGAGGGCTGGATTGTCGGCGAGCCACCCATTATGCTGCACACGACCGATGGTGGCCAATCTTGGAGTCAAATTCCCCTCAATCCCAAACTCCCCGGCTCACCCCGCCTGATCAAAGCCCTTGGCAATGGCGCTGCGGAAATGATGACCGATGTAGGCGCCATTTACCGTACCAAAGACAGCGGCAAAAACTGGCAAGCATTAGTCCAAGAAGCCATTGGGGTCATGCGCAACCTCAACCGTTCCCCCTCTGGGGAGTATGTGGCTGTCTCCTCGCGGGGGAGCTTTTACTCCACGTGGGAACCAGGACAAACCGCTTGGCAACCCCACAATCGCACCACCTCGCGCCGTGTCCACAATATGGGCTTTACCCCGGATGGTCGGCTCTGGATGATTGTCAATGGCGGTAAAATTGCCTTCTCTGATCCAGACAATTCCGAAAACTGGGGAGAACTGCTGAGTCCCCTGCGTCGCAATAGTGTTGGCTTCCTTGATCTGGCCTATCGCACACCCAATGAAGTATGGCTAGCAGGGGGTGCCGGCATGCTGCTCTGTAGCCAAGATGGTGGCCAAACGTGGCAGCAGGATATCGACGTCAAAGACGTTCCCTCAAACTTTTATAAAATTCTCTTCTTTGGCCCCGATCAAGGGTTCATTATTGGTCAGAAGGGGATCTTGCTGCGGTATGTGACTGACTTGACGGCTGCTTCGGCGTAACGTAGAAAATAATTGCCAAGCATCTGGTAGAGTCTGGTTATGAACTCCAGCAGCACTTCATTCTCCCTCCATGAGGGTAGTAGTTTCTTGCGCAATATCTGGTACTATGGCCTGCCAGCCGCTGATCTCAAGCCGGGTCGCTGCCAAGCCAAGGTGCTTTTAGGGGAGCCTATTCTCTTCTGCCGTACCACTTCAGGCAAGCCCTTTGCGCTGCGCAATCTCTGCCCTCACCGTGGCATTCCCCTGCACTATGGTCACTTTGATGGGGAAGAGGTGGAGTGCCCCTACCACGGCTGGCGCTTCAATGCCCATGGCCACTGTACGCTGATTCCCTCCCTGACCAGTGATAGCGATGTGGATCTCAAGCACTTTGGTGTGTTGAGTTATCCCGTACGCGAGGTGCAGGGCAATCTCTGGATTTTTTTGCCGGCCAATGAGCGCAATGTTAGTGAACCCACTCTAGAGGTTCCCCTTGTGCCCGGATTTAGCGCCGAGACCCAACCCCAAGCGGTGCAAAAATTCATCTTTCCGGGACATCTGGATCAGGTGTTTATTAACTTTATGGATCCCTCCCATGCGCCCTTTGTCCATGGGGCGTGGTGGTGGCGTAAGCGGGGCAAGCTCTTTGAGAAGGCAAAAACCTTTGATCCGTCGCCCTATGGCTTTACCATGCGGCGGCATCCCCTCCTGCGCAAGTCGTGGGCACACCATATTCTGGGCGGCCACCCGGAGGTGGAAATTATCTATCGGCTGCCAGGGATTCGCATCGAAACCAACTATAGCGATCGCCACACCTTTTGCTTTCTGATTACCCTTACCCCCATTAACGATCAGGAGACTGAACTCACCGCCACCTACTACTGGACCTTTCCATGGCTCGCCCCCCTGAAAACCTTACTGGCTCCCTTAGCGCGGGAATTTCTCAACCAAGATTTGCGCATTGTGGCCAAGCAAAGCGAAGGCCTAAAGTACAAGCCACCGTTGACGCTTATCAAGGAGGCCGATTACCAAGCTAAATGGTATTACCAGCTTAAGCGGGAGTACGAGAAAGCCACCCAAGAGGGACGGGAATTTGTCAACCCCTTGAAAACCCAAGTCCTACGCTGGCGCTAAAGGCAGCAGCCCCTCTGGTACGATCAGAGGGTTAGATCCTTCACACTGGCTGTACCTATGCTCCTAGACCTATCGGGAAAACGCGCCCTTGTGACCGGCATTGCCAATAATCGCTCCATTGCTTGGGGGATTGCCCAACAGCTCCATGCAGCAGGTGCTGAACTGGCAGTGACGTATCTTCCCGACGAGCGGGGAAAGCTGAAGCAAAAGGTCGAGGAACTGACAGCCCCCCTTGCCCCCAAGTTGCTCCTGCCGCTAGATGTGCAGCAACCTCAACAAATTGACGAGACCTTTGCGGCGATTCAATCCACATGGGGTGGCTTAGATATTTTGATTCATTGCTTGGCCTTTGCCCAAAAAGAAGATCTCAGTGGTGACTTTTCCGCCGTCTCCCTTGAAGGCTTTAATCTCGCTCTCGACATCAGTGCCTACTCCCTGATCTCTCTCAGCCGTGCCGCTAAACCATTGATGACCAACGGCGGGTCAATCATTACCCTGACTTATTTGGGGGGTGTACGGGTTGTGCCGAACTACAATGTCATGGGGATTGCCAAGGCAGCCCTAGAAATGAATGTGCGCTACCTCGCGGCAGAATTGGGGCCTCAGAAGATCCGTGTCAATGGTATCTCCGCTGGTCCAATTCGCACCTTGGCTTCCTCAGCAGTGGGGGGCATTCTCGACATGATTCACCATGTGGAAGCCACAGCTCCGTTGCGGCGCACGGTGACCCAAACAGAGGTGGGCAACACAGCAGCCTTTCTTGCCAGCGATCTAGCCAGTGGCATCACTGGTCAAATTCTTTATGTGGACGCCGGTTACTGCATCATGGGCATGTAAATAAAAGCCATGCGCTAGAGTAGAGTCAGCGAGTTATTGACGAGGCAAAGCATGGGTTTACTTGATCGTGTCGGCATGGTGATTCGCTCTAATCTCAATGCCATTGTCAGTGCTGCTGAAGATCCAGAAAAAATCCTTGAGCAAACAATTATTGACATGAACGAGGACTTGGTGAAGTTGCGCCAAGCCGTTGCTCAAGCCATTGCTGCTCAGAAACGACTAGAGCAGCAGTACGCCCAAAATCTTAAGGATTCCCAACAGTGGGAAGAGCGGGCACGTCTTGCCCTCAGTAGAGGAGATGAAGCCCTCGCGTTGGAAGCCTTGAACCGTAAGAAAACTGCTGCAGATACCGCTGCCGCCCTTAAAGCCCAAGTGGATCAAATGGCAGTCCAAGTAAAAACCCTTAAGGACAACTTGACCGCCCTTGAAAGCAAAATTTCTGAGGCGAAAACGAAGAAGGAAATGCTCAAAGCGCGTGTCCGGGCAGCCAAAGCCTCTGAGCAGATTCATCAAGCAGTCAGCAAGGTGGGTACCTCCAATGCGATGGCGGCATTTGAGCGTATGGAAGATAAAGTCCTGCAAATGGAAGCCCGCTCCCAAGCGATCGCTGAACTGAGTGGCGATACTCTTGAAAGTAAATTCCAAGCGCTCCAAAGCAGCGCCAACAAACAAGATGTGGAATTTGAACTGCTAGAAATGAAGCGGCAAATGGGCTTATTGCCCGATGCCCCCTCTGCGGGGACACTCCCCCAGACCTCCAGTGGCAGCAGTCAGTTAAATATTAATATCAACGTCTCTACCCCCGAAGTGCAGGACGCGCCACGCCCCAGTGCATCCTCTCAAAGTAAATCTATTGATGACGATATGGCAGAACTCCGCCGCCTACTGGATAGTTAACTCAAATGGGTCGCCTGGGATTCGAACCCAAGACCAATCGGTTAAAAGCCGAGTGCTCTACCGCTGAGCTAGCGACCCACGCTGTTTCGCAGCTTTTCCAGTATAGAGAAAACCACCTTGAAAGACAAGGGGTTAGGGGCAAAGCCAGTGGGGAAATTCACAAAATTGTTCTTGGCTGAGGAGATGGATGCGCGGATGTGCCTCGGCTTGGGCGCGATCGCCAGCAGTGGTATAGCCCCATATCGCCAAGAAGAGTTCTGTTTCCCCTAGCGCCGGCGTATCCGCAACCTGTAACAGTGCCCCAAGGCGATCCTCAACAAACCACAGGGGAGCGCCATAGGTTGACTGCAGCGCCTCAAGAATCACAGGCTTTGGCTGCCGTTGCTCTTTGCCATAGATCGCCTCTGGCGGAAAGGAAATGCCCGCTTGCTCTAGCAAATACGTAACAAAGCGCTGCTCCTTGGTGGTGACAATGGCGAGGGGTTGACCTTGGGCTTGCCAGCGTTGTAAAGCGGCTATGACACCGTCATAAAAGTCATGGAGTGCTAGCCAGCTTTGCCAGTCCGTTGCAATCCAGCGATCGCGCAGGCCGTCCACTCGTTCTCCCAAATCGGTGGCAGTGAGATGGTAGGTAGCAAGTAGGCGATCGCGCACCTTTGGCCAGTTTTGGAGAATCTCTTGAGTAGAGGTGCCTTCAACAATTGCTCGCAACAGGAGTGGCATTTCCCAACCCACCGTAATCACAGGGCGCAATTGACCAAATTGCCTTTCTAGTTCCTCTAGGGAAAGCGCAAGGGGCTGCTCAGGCCACACCTGCTGATATACCTGCCAACTGGTTTGAAAATATTCCCGCAGGCCATTGCAGAGGACGCCATCAAAATCTAAGGCCAGTAATGAGGGTAATATTTGTGACATTGCTGTCTAAAACCTAACTGGGGCGGGAGGATTCGAACCCCCGAATGGCGGGACCAAAACCCGCTGCCTTACCGCTTGGCGACACCCCATTGCGTTGCTTTGTTAGCATAGCAAGTTTGGCTTGGTTTGTTCAAGGGATGGACTGATTTTTTTTCGTGCCTAAATGCTGTAATACAGGGGAAAGGACTTTGCCTCCCGTGGCTTAATAAAGACCTGCTGTTGGGGTTCAAGGCGCAGCTCGTCAAATCGCTCTCGCGATAGGTGTGCCATCAATTCCTGCCCATCGTCTAGGCGCAGTTCCACCTGAATTTCCCAACCCAAGTGAATGATGCGGTGAATGCGAGCTGGGACGGTGTTACCATTGGGACTTGTCTCAATAATGATGTCGCGCGGGCGCAGAAAAATATCGCAGTGGGGGGCTGTGTCTTCGGTGGGCTGAAAAACACGGGAGCGCACGACGTTCACAGGGCCAATAAAGCTCATCACAAAGGGGCTAGCGGGATGGTCGTAAATTTCCGCGGGGGTACCCACCTGCTCCACTTGACCTTTGTTCATGACCACGATTTGATCGGCCACTTCCATGGCTTCCTCTTGGTCGTGGGTCACAAAGACCGTTGTCACATGGACATCATCGTGGAGGTGGCGTAGCCATGCTCGCAGTTCCTTACGTACCTTGGCATCGAGGGCACCAAAGGGTTCATCCAGCAATAGCACCTTGGGTTCTACGGCAAGGGCACGGGCAAGAGCCACCCGCTGGCGTTGTCCGCCAGAGAGCTGAGAGGGGTAGCGATCGCCCAAGCCAGCCAACTGCACCAACTCGAGCAACTCCTCAACCCGAGCTTTGATCTTGGCACGGGGCACCTTGCGCAGCTCTAGGCCAAAGGCGATATTTTGGCGCACAGTCATGTGCTTAAAAAGGGCATAGTGCTGAAAGACGAAGCCAATATTACGCTCTTGGACACTTTGATAGGTGGCGTCCTTGCCCGTGAGCAGAATCCGGCCAGTGTCGGGCATCTCTAAACCCGCAATCAGCCGCAGTAAGGTTGATTTGCCGGAACCTGAAGGCCCCAACAGCGCCACCAAAGAGCCACTGGCAATATCCAAATCCACCTGCTTGACCGCTTGAAAGGAGCCAAAGGACTTAGAAACGTTTTCAATAGTGATGCCCATAGCACTGCCAGCAATACTCTAGTTTCTCTATAAGATTACCGTAGTTTTGAAGCCCTGTGTCTTTGCCCACAGGGCAAACGCATACTCAGACAATGGCATGGCAACGCACCACCTGTGCCAACCGCTCTACCCCACCGTCAAGACTGAGTAGAATACAGGTGCCGTGGATTGCCCTTGAGGCTCAAAACATATAGCTATTCCAATAAAGAATGAGACATTATCCAGCACAATACTTGCGAATCACCTCATCAATCGAACTGTTTGACCCTGCATACATCCGCGCTCGCTTCAACGCACTGAAGTCGTGCTCAATCACATTCAAATCAGGAGAGTATTTCGGTAAAAATAACACCGCGTGACCCGCCGCTTTGACCGCTTCCTGAATCGCCCCTTTCGGATGAATCGGTGCATTATCCATCATCAACAACGACGGTCTCTTTAACACCGGCAAACAGTACTGACTCAACCAACTCACAAACCCTACCGCATTGAAATACCCGCAAAACAGCATTGGGGCGATGAAGTCTTTCTGATGTCTATACCGTCCTGCGACTCAACTCTCTCTTTTCTGACGCTTCCCCGCTCGCTCTCCATCAATTCGTTCGCCTCGCGCTGACCACCCATACTCAGACTCCACTCGATCGCTGGGCACGGTCGATTAAACGGTCATCGGGATGGGCAGCAACATCCGCTGCTAAGGCCGCCCAATCCAGCTTCCAAGGACGACGGGGGACAACTGTGGGGGCTAAGTCGTCTCGCTTCAGCCAGCGATGGATGGTGGCGCGACTGACCTGAAAGATTTGAGTCGCTTCACTGATTTTGCCACCTTGCTGGATGTAGGAGACAACCCGCTCTCGTCAGTCCAAGCTATAGCTCATGTTCTTGAGTAAGATTCATGACGCTTTGAGTATAGCCTATCCCTCTTGAAAATATCTCACTCCCTTTCGAAATTAATAGGAGCTGATGCAGGTGGTGTGTTCACCTGTTGCTTGAGGCCATCTATTTTTCGCTGAATACTGGAAACAGCAAAAAAGGGGAGTAACGGGATTGACCCCAAAAAGCCGATAACTAGGCAGCTAAAGACCACATCTTGCCACTGGTGTAGAATACCGTTCGCCACCAAAAATAGGGGAATAGCAGTTACACCAAGATACAGAAGAATAAATAGCCCCTGCAAAATCCTTGGCCAGACCCAGTTCCCTAGAGAAATGCCAACCACGATGACAATAATGCCCAGAACCGCCATTTCCCACTCGGTTAGGGTGTCAATATTACGCAAACTCTGAAGCAAAGCATCAAAACTTGGCAAGTCTGGCAACACAGCAATCACTCCAAATCAAAGGGCTACAAAATTTTCCTAGGCACTAGCATACACTCAAGTAAAATGGGGTCAATCAACATTACAAAAATATTTTTGAGACTGCCTTCGATGGCGATCGCATCCCATCAACGATGATCCTGACGCTTGGGGGTGCCAATCTTTAGATTAACTTTTGTTGCGTAGTTAAAATTCTCTGTTCATAAGTCCTGTAAGTGGTGTAAGATTGACAGTGTCCCTCTAACGGCTGCAATTGTGAATTCGCCGCACACCTTCACATTAGGCTTGCGTAAGCTTGGCCTACAAGTCATGACTGAGTGCTCTCCAAATTCATAATTAGCAATTTGTAGGGTTCACTCTAGCAATTAAAATACTGATGAACTGTTGGGAGAAGAGTCTTATGCATCACCCCTGTTTTCTGAGGCTAAAGCTCTACCCAATAAGTTTATTTTTGACTGCTGCCAGTGGTCTATTGCCACTCCTAACGGCTCAGCGCGCCCATGCTCAAACTTCACCTCAAACCAGTAACATCAACGTTCAGGCGACGGTGAAGGCAGCCTGTGTGATTAAGGGTGTTCAGGATATTAACTTTGGCACCTATGATCCCCTCGGTACCCACTACACCCAAGCGCTAGATGCCCAAGGTCAGGTGAGTGTGCAATGCTTACCGGGCACCCAAGCAACCATTCGGCTGAATCAGGGGAGTTATCCTGCTGCTTTGTCCAGTTGTCTTGTACCGCTGCGGCGTATGGCTTCTGGCTCCGCTCGCCTTCCTTATTTTTTGTATCGGGATAGTTCTTACTCCCCTCTTGACATTTGGGGCTGTAACTTCCTGAATGATGTGGACTACAGTGCGACCAATGCTAGCGTCAAAGACATTATCGTGTACGGTCGCATCCCATCGGGTCAAGCTCTTGCACTTTTAGGGACTCTGAATCAACTGACACCGGGTACTTATATCGATACGGTTCAGATTATTGTTTCTTTCTAAAGGAAAGATAAAACCTCCGTGAAATCACGGTAGGCAAGGGGGGGATGCTGTAGTATTGTTACTGCTAGTATGTGTTGCAAGCTCACCGCGAGTTATCCCTAAAGGTTTGCTACATTCAGTATTAGAGTAACATCAAAAATTGGGGTCTAAACTTTTTGCTGTTCTCATAAGGGGGTTTGACGATGACTTTCTCATTCCTGCTCAAACGGATTTTTCTCGGTCTATTTCTTACTGCGGCGGGGGGCGTACTGCCTCTGTTAATGGCACAGGCTGCCAAAGCCCAAACTTCGCCCCAAACCACAAATATCCAAATTCAAGCAAACGTCAACCCAGCCTGCAAAATTACGGGTACTCAAAATATCAACTTTGGTACCTATGATCCATTGGGTGCCCATGCAACAACGCCCTTGGATGCCCAAGGTGAAGTGAGTGTCAAGTGCTTACCTAAGACTCAAGCGACTATTAAGCTGGACGAAGGAAGCAACGCTTCATCGAGCTCTTCTTGTACTGCTCCTCTGCGCCAGATGGCCAATGCGGATGCTCGTCTTCCCTATGGATTATACAAAGATGCTGCGAGAAGTGAAGTTTGGGGCTGTGATCTCAGTAATGCTGTCGAGTACACAGCACCTAATGCATCTCCTGCAAACTTCCCCATCTACGGTCGGATTCTCGCAGCAGATAACTTACCGTCCGGTACTCTAGATCAGCTAAAACCCGGTGCCTATATTGATACGGTTCAAGTCACTGTCTCGTTCTAGCGTGCGCTTTCTATTGGGGTGGCGGTTTGCCCTGCTGGCCACAGTCATTGCCCTTGGCATGTCTTCAAGGGTGGGAGCACAATCCTCGGAGTTTTATCTGAATGCGGTGCAGGTGTTTCTCTCACCGCGTCAGCGAACGGCATTGTTGACCCTGACCAATACGGGGCAGGTGCCGATTAACTTTGAGATTAGTGTCCGCCGCTGGCAGCAAACCGCCGATGGCCAAGAGGAGCTAACGGAAAGCGATGGCAATGTCGTGGCTTTCCCTGTCTTGCTGTCGGTACCGCCAGGAGAACAGCGGACTTTACGGGTTGGGGTACGGCAACCGGCAACCACTGAAGAGCAAACCTATCGCCTCCTAGTGACAGAATTGCCCCCAGCCAATGTGCCAGAAACCCAAGGGGCTGCCATTCGCATTATCAAGACCTTTAGCCTGCCCGTTTTTGTCCAACCCGCCAATATCCAGCGCCAAGGCGAAATTTTGAATGGTCGGGTTGAAGGGGGCAAATTAAGTTTTGTACTCCGCAATCGTGGTAATGTTCACATTCAAACCCTTGGCATAACCGTACAGGGGCTGAATGAGCGGGGGACGGTTGTTTTCGAGCGGACGCTAGATTCTGTGTATGTTTTGGCCGATCGCGATCGCCCCTTTAGGAATATTCCTCTACCACAAACCAACTGTGCCCAAGTGCGCCAAGTCAAATTACAGTCTGTGGGCACCAACCCCTCCCTTACAACTGAAATTTCTACTCCCAACGGCGTTTGCGCTTAGTAACCTCCTGATGGCTGCTCCAGTCTCTGCCCAAGCAGAAGTCTCTGCCATTTATACCCTTGAGGTGAATCGCGTTACCAAGGGGGATGTGATTGTTTTGGTGCGTGGCGATGATGTGCTCATCCCTTTGCAAGATCTAGTGAATGCCGGTCTGAGGGAGATTGGCGGTCGCCGCGAAATCATCCAAGGCATTGAGCACGTCTCCTTGCAGTCGTTGGCACCGCAGATGACATTCCAGCGGGATGATGCCAACTTAGTGCTACGGTTACAGGTGGGAGCAGCCCAACTGCCACAAACGGTCATTGACTTTAAACCGAGTAATGAACCGCCGGGGATTCGCTATAGCCAACCCTTAAGTGCCTACCTGAACTATGGTGTTTTTTGGAATAACTTTGAACAACTGACGGCTGCCAGTGAAGTGGCGATTAGCTTTGGTGGCAATGCCCTCACCTCAACGCTGGGGTTGACTGCCGATGGCAACCTGCAACGGGGACTCACCGCTTTTAGATTGGATCATCGGCGCCATCTCACAACTTTGACCCTAGGGGATGCGTTTATCAGCAGTGACCTGTTGGGCGGGGGTGGCCTTTGGGGGGGCATTGTTTGGGAACGCAACTTTGGCCTTAGCCCTTACCTGATTCGCCAACCCGCCTTTGACTTTCGGGGTGAGGTAACCACCCCCAGCAGCGCAGAAATTTACCTGAATAACTTGCTGATTCGGCAGGTGACGTTACCGCCGGGGCCGTTTATTCTCAAAAATTTGCCCGCCTTTGGGGGCTTTAATCGCTTGCGAATTGTGATAAAGGATGCTGAGGGCAATCAACAGGTCTTTAGCCGTAATTTTGTCCAGTCGTTTACGTTATTGCGCCCTGGACTATCGGAGTTTATTGTGGCTGCCGGTGCCGAGCGGGAAAATTTTGGCACGGAGAATTTCAGCTACGGAGATCAGGTGCAATTTTTGGCGGCCTATCGGCAGGGCATTTTGCATAACTTGACCCTAGGGGCACGTCTGGAAGGCAATGGCGATCTTTTGAATGCGGGCTTGAACCTGAGTACGGCGATTCCCATTGGCACGCTGGATGTGGCGGCGGCGGTGAGTACCACTGAGGGAAAATTGGGGAGTGGGGTTGCTGTTGGCTACAACTATCCGGGGCGGCGGCTGGCCTTTGGTGGTGGGGTGCGCCTCCTCAGTGGCAACTATGTCAATACTGGCTTGGGTTTGGGGGACGATCGCCCGCAGTTAGAGGGCTTTGCCAATGCCACTCTGAATCTGGGGTCGCGGGTAACAATCAGTGGTCAGTACTTTTTTACCAACCCCCGCGATCAAGTGGTGCGGCAACAGGCAACGATTCTCGCTCAAGTGCAACTCCGCCGCAATCTCAGTCTATACCTGCAAGGTTCGCGCTTCCTTTCTGGCAGTGATCAGCCAGTGAACCAAATCAGTGTTACGTTTAACTACTTTCTGAACAATGCAGTGACACTTAACACTGGCTGGCTGCAACAGGGAAATCAGGGGGTTCCTTTCCTCAACGTCTCGCGATCGCTCCCGGTGGGCGTCGGCTATGGCTATCAGGGACAGGTGCTTCAGGCCAATGAGCAGGCCTTTGTCAGTGGCACATTTTCTTACAATGCCCCCTGGAGCCGCTACCAAATTGGCTACGCGCAGGCAGGGGATACAGGACAGGCGCAAGTGGTGGTGGAAGGGGGATTCGTCACAATTGGCGGTGAAGTTTTTGCCACGCGACCGGTGCAGGGGAGTTTTGTTTTGGTGGATGTGCCCAATGTGGGGGGTGTGCGCACCTACTTAAGCAATCAGGAAATTGGTCGCACGAATCGTCGCGGTAAAATTTTGATTCCAGACTTGCTGCCCTACTACGGCAATGCCTTGCGGATTGAGGATCAGGATATTCCCATTGATTTTGCCATTGGCCGCACCGAGCTACTGATTGCACCGCCTTTTCGTGGGGGAGCGATCGCCCGCTTTGATGTCCGCCCCAGTCGCAACTATGTCGGACGAGTGGTGATTTTGCGGGGCAGTGAGCAAATCATTCCCAATTTGGGACAACTCACCCTAGAACGCAACAAGGAAACAATCCTATCGCCCCTCTCGCCAAGGGGAGAATTTTACTTTGATACCCTAGAAGCAGGAACCTACACTGCTGAAGTGACCTACGAGCAACTGCGCTGTACGTTCCAACTGACACTGCCACCCAGTGACGATCTCTTTACTGATGTAGGGGAAGTCTCATGTTCGTTGCCCGACTCGCCACGATAGGATGCATCACTGGCCTCAGTTGCCTTGGGTATTGGGCAGCCGCACAGGCTCAGGGGACGGGTTGTCAGTTTCAAAGTGTGACCGGGTTAAACTTTGGGAGCTATGATCCTTTTTCGCCCATTCCTCTGGATACCACTGGTCAAGTCCAATTTGTCTGTGTGGGGAGTGGGGCTGGTAGCTTTAATAACCGACCCGTAACGGTTCAACTGAGCCAAGGGGGCAGCAATAGTTTTACACCGCGACAAATGAGCAGTGGGAGCGATCGCCTGAACTATAACCTCTATCTTGATGCTAATCGCAGTATCATTTGGGGCGATGGCACTGGGGGCACACAGCAACGGGGGCCGTTTATTCCCGGCAACAATGTCCTCAATACACTGATGATCTACGGTCGCATTCCTGCCCAGCAGTGGGTTGCCCCCGGCCTCTACACCGACTCACTGCGGGTGACGATTATTTTTTGATGTTTTAGAGGCGTCTAGGGGGGTGGGTTGAGTCGCGCCACCAACGTTTCAGGATGCAGCGCCGAGAGGACAACAATCTCCCCATCCAAGACCAGTACGGCACGAGTCCGCCGTCCGTGGGTGGCATCAATGAGGTGATGATGCTGCCGTGCTTCGAGAATTAGGCGCTTGATGGGAGCAGAGTCGGGGCTGACGATCGCCAGCAGTCGCTGCGGTGAGACGTAGTTGCCAAAACCAATGTTTAGCATTCTGCCCGATGGTAGTCCTGAAGTGCCCGTACCCCTAGGGTTGAGGTTTGCAGGGTTTTAATGGCGGCAGCCGTTGCCTTGGCACCGGCGATCGTCGTCACAATTGGAATCTTGTAGGCAAGGGCGGTGCGACGAATCAATTGGGCATCGGTACGGGCTTCCTGACCCGAGGGCGTATTCAGAATCAGGTGAATCTGCTCATTTTTAATCGCATCGAGGACATGGGGACGCCCTTCATGGAGCTTGAGGATGAGTTCAATATTACTCAGACCCGCCTCAAGCAGAGCATTGCGGGTTCCTTCGGTGGCAATAATCCGAAAGCCGAGGGACTGCAACTCCTGCACCACGGGCACAATCGCTGCCTTGTCGCGATCGCTCATCGATACAAAAACAGTTCCTTTCAAAGGTAACCTTTGATTGGCCGCCAGTTGAGACTTGGCATAGGCAGCACCAAAGGTCATGTCAATCCCCATCACTTCACCCGTAGAGCGCATCTCTGGCCCCAGTACCGTATCCGTACCGGCAAATTTTTCAAAGGGCAGAACCGCTTCCTTAACAGCGACATGGTTGGGAATCTTCTCATCGAGGAAATTGAGTTCTGCAAGCGTTTTGCCTGACATCAGGCGGGCAGCCATTTTAGCAAGGGGAATACCGATCGCCTTGGAGACAAAGGGCACCGTACGGGATGCCCGCGGGTTGGCCTCCAAAATATAGACCTGCTCCCCTTGTACTGCCAGTTGTAGGTTCATCAGCCCCACCACTTTGAGGGCCTTGGCGAGGGCAATACTCCACCTGCGAATGGTCTCCAACACGGTAGGAGAAAGGGATTGGGTGGGCAAACTACAGGCAGAATCCCCAGAGTGAATCCCGGCTTGTTCGATGTGTTCCATAATCCCACCAATCACCACGGTACCGCTGGCATCAGCAATGGCATCCACATCCACTTCAATGGCGTTTTCCAGATACTTATCAATGAGAATTGGTCGCTCTGGCTCCACCTGCACGGCTTCGTTCATATAGCGTTCCAGTTCGGCATCGGAATAGACAATTTCCATGGCGCGACCGCCGAGCACATAACTGGGGCGCACCACTACGGGGTAGCTAATGCGCTGGGCAATACTCAGGGCTTCGGCGTAACTGCGAGCGGTGCCATTGGGGGGTTGGGGGATATTCAGCTCCCGCAAGATTTTCTCGAAGCGTTCGCGGTCTTCGGCAATATCAATGCAGTCGGGCGAGGTGCCCCAGATTTGCGTTCCGAGGCGATCGCCATGGGTTTCGAGGTACTGCTGGAGGGGTAAGGCGAGTTTCAGCGGCGTTTGACCGCCAAACTGAATAATAATGCCGACGGGGCGCTCCACCTCAATAATGTTGAGGACATCTTCCTTCGTCAGGGGTTCAAAGTAGAGGCGATCGCTGGTGTCGTAATCCGTGGAAACCGTTTCAGGATTGGAGTTGACCATGATTGTTTCATAGTCATCCGCCCGCAGCGCGTAGGAAGCATGGCAGCAGCAGTAATCAAATTCAATCCCTTGACCAATGCGGTTTGGCCCTGAGCCAAGAATCATTACCCGCGGCTTGCGGGGGGGCAGCACTTCCGATTGCGGGGGCAGTAATTCAACATCGCCGGTATCGGGGTTAATTTGCTCCACCGGCCGCTCATAGGTGGAGTAGTAGTAGGGGGTGTAGGCTTCAAACTCTGCCGCACAGGTGTCCACGGTTTTATAGACGGGAACAACACCGAGGGATTGGCGATAGGCCCGCACCTGATCATCGGTGGTTTTGGTGGCGTAGGCAATTTGGGCATCACTAAAGCCCTGCTGCTTGACCCGCCAGAGATCATCAGCGGTGAGTTGCTCTAGTTTGCTGCGCTTGAGGAATTTTTCCGTTTCTAGGAGTCCCTGCAGCTGCCGCAGGAACCACGGATCAATGGCGGTTAGTTCATAAACCTCTTCAACGGTCATCCCCAAGAGGAAGGCGTGGCGAATGGCAAAGATGCGATCGGGATTGGGTGTGCGCAGTTTCCCCCGCAGTTGTTCAAGGCTGGGGAGTTTTTCGGGGCGATCGCACCCCCAGCCGGCGCGTCCGGTTTCCAGCGATCGCAGGGCTTTTTGCAGGGACTCTTGGAATGTGCGGCCAATGGCCATGGCTTCACCAACGGACTTCATTTGGGTGGTCAGCACCGGCTGCGAGCCGGGAAACTTCTCAAAGGCAAAGCGGGGAATTTTGGTGACCACGTAGTCAATCGTGGGTTCAAAGCTAGCGGGGGTTTTCTTGGTAATGTCGTTGGGGATTTCCGGCAGCGTGTAGCCCACAGCCAATTTCGCCGCCATTTTGGCAATGGGAAAGCCAGTTGCCTTAGAAGCGAGTGCTGAGGAGCGCGAGACACGGGGATTCATTTCAATCACGATCACTTCCCCTGTTTCGGGGTTAACGGCAAACTGAATGTTTGATCCGCCCGTTTCTACGCCAATTTCCCGAATGATTTTGATGGCAGCATCCCGCAGCCGCTGATACTCTTTATCCGTCAGGGTTTGCGCTGGTGCGACAGTGATGGAGTCCCCGGTATGGATACCCATGGGATCCACGTTCTCAATGGAGCAGATAATGACCACGTTATCGGCCATATCCCGCATGACTTCTAGCTCATATTCTTTCCAGCCAATCAGGGACTGCTCAATGAGAATTTGCGAGACCGGGCTAGCCTCCAGACCAGCGGCAGCAAGCTCTTCAAATTCCTCTTGGTTATAGGCAATGCCACCACCGCTGCCCCCCAAGGTAAAGGCCGGTCGAATAATCAGGGGATAAACCCCAATCTCTTGGGCGATCGCCCGCGCCTCTTCGAGGGTATTGGCCAAGCCCGACGGACACACCCCCACCCCAATGCGCTGCATTGCCTCCTTAAAGAGCTTGCGATCCTCGGCCATTTCAATGGCGGGTAATTTGGCACCAATCAACTCCACGCCATAGCGATCCAGCACTCCCGATTTTGACAGAGCCACCGCCAAGTTCAGCGCCGTTTGTCCGCCCATGGTCGGCAGTAGGGCATCGGGGCGTTCGGCGGCAATGACTTTTTCCACCATTTCCGGGGTGAGGGGTTCAATGTACGTGCGATCGGCGGTCTCGGGATCCGTCATGATGGTGGCGGGGTTGGAGTTAATCAGGATCACCTCGTACCCTTCCTCGCGCAACGCCTTACAGGCTTGGGTTCCCGAATAGTCAAATTCACAGGCTTGACCAATGACAATCGGACCCGAACCAATAATGAGAATTTTTGAAATATCGGTACGACGAGGCATAGGGACAACGCAGCCAAAGGATTTCAATCACGCCTTCCCTATCCTACACTCCCCCTTGAGATCGCGCCTGTTCTGTTAAGTTGAAAATCACTAGGTCACCAGCTCTGAGGGCGATTGGTGTTAGGATTTACTCACATTCCTATGAGGGTGGGACACATTCCAGCGACTGCGACCCCACAGCAATGTCAAGATCAACGACGGTACGCCAACATCGTAAAGCCAAATCCCCCAGCCAGCATTGTAGGGGGCAAAATTTCCCAGCAACATCTGTTGGTAGTGGCCATAGGCACATCCCAACACATAGACCGAGAAACCAATTCCTGTTGCTGACCAGAACAATCCTCGTTGCCAAATGCAGAGCAGGCCAAGAATCCCAAAGGCCAGATTCGCCATTGCGACCTCAAATTGGAAAGGACTCCCCGGTAACCAGCCAATTTTGCGAGCCGTCGCTGCAGCATCAAACGTATGCACCAACGCACTCATCACCCCCCCAATTCCCACAAAAATAACCAGTAGGTACAGCAAGCTGACATGGATGATCCCTGCCCGTGTACGCTGGTGAGGCTGTCGCCACAAATGCAGACCAATGCCAAGAATAGTCATCAGACTATAAAAAAGCCAAATCATGGTTGCATCCCTATAACAGCAGCAATAGAAAAACGATGACCCTTTTGTCAAACAGGGGGTACGTAAAGTAAAGGGGAGGTCATCCCGTTCCCTAGGAACTTTCACCGTTTTGAGCCTATTCTATCCGAGTGAAGAGGAGAAGCTATCAGTGTTCCCAAAAGTACCTCTCAAGGAATGCTGCTGCCGCTAGGGAGTGGGGGTCGCAGATCCGGATCGCACGGCGGCAAGGGTTTCTGCTTGGTAAACCGTACCCGTTGACTCCACCAAACCAGCAATGCAGAGCTTGACATTGCGATTGTGCTGAACGAAGACGCGAAACCCTCCTTTGTTGGTGCCACTGTCAACAGCGCCCGGCAAGTTATTGGTGCAGTTGGGACTCGTGTTGGCAATGCCATCAATCAACGCATTGGGGGTAGAGTCACCAATTTTTTGGCGATAGAGAATCATCGGGCCTCGCCACACCACATTGCTCGTCTTGGGACGGGTGTAATAGGCCACACGGGTCGTACTGGCGAGGGTGCCGTCGTTCTGTTCCTCTAGGTTATCCGCTGGTTTTTCTATAAACATCACCAACTGGTAGCCACCACTGGGAATGACCCAATCTGGGGGTGCCGTGGTTGAGATGCGAATGGCTGAGCGAATATCATCGGAGATAAAGTCGAGGGCGCGGCTCAGGTTCATGCGGGTAATTGCCTGCTCTTCAACACGACGATTGTTTTGCAGGATAGCCACCATTGCCCAACCACTCATGGCCACAACAATACTGCCAACGGCAGCCGCCACCAGTAACTCCGTCAATGTAAAGCCGCGATCGCTTCTGCGCCAACCCTGCATATCTATGCCCCTCTAGTTGCGTGCTTGACAGTTGTTGGCAGTCATACCCGTGGTGTCCGTTGCAAGGTAACTGCCCGTGCGCATAATCCCCAATCCCAAGGACACCACCAAACAGCGCTGAAGGGTGGGATTATTGGTAGAAGCAATGACAATAGTGCCTGTACTACTGGTGCGCCCCTGAAAGCCAAACCGTACGGCGGCAGTTCCTGTTCCTCGACGCAGGGTTACATTTTCCAGTTGGCGCGGCCCATTGGGCAGACATTGGGGTGGATCCCCCGCGATAGTGGGATTGGTGCCTGTGTTAATCGTCACTCGACAGGCTTGGTTGCGCCGCATTGCCTCCCGCTGCGCTTCCCGTAGTGCCCCCTCTAAGCTTTCAAGAGCTTGGTTGACCCACTGCGTTTCTAGCCAATAGAGAAAGCTCGGCGTGACAGCCACCGCTAAAATCGCTGCCACCGTCAGGACAATCAGGATTTCAATCAGGGTCATGCCCTGCTCACGGACAGCGGAAAAACGCATTGGGCACTACCTCGGTTGATAGTTGAGCAACGACGCGGTTGTTACTATTGCGCACAGAATAGGCCAGTTCTAGGGTTTGGAAAGGTGCCTCAGCACGGGTGGTGGGTGTGCGCGTCATCGTAAACGTGTCATTGACAATGGGGCGACTATTATTGCTGCTGTTCATCGGCGGAATCAAGGTTTGCAGGTAGGCACCAAAGCCACCATCAATGCCATTGGTTTCATTGGCTTGAATCCGACAGCGGGCATAGACACGAGTACCCGCCCCCCGATAGCCCCCTACTGGCGAGTCCAAGGTAATTGTGTTGGCTGACATAGAGAGAATACGGCGTGTGCCCGAGTCCGAACCAATGAGAACGCGATCGCCCACTCGAAACCCATCCGTGGGTGAAGTTACTGGACAGGCACCCCCGGTGCGATACTCTGGGGGCATGGCTTGATCGTAGTCACTTTCACCCGATTGAATGAGTGCCAGTGTTAAGGTGGTGTCATTGCCTTGGGCGGGTGCTGCCAGCTTGCGTTGGGCAAACTTGGTTTGGCAAAGATCGTAGGCAACAATTTTGATATTTTCCAGATCGTCTTGAATCCAGTGACTGGCCTCGGCAAATTTACGGGCATCCGCTTGGAAAAAGGCAGCGACAACAATGGCCTGCATCGCCGCTAGGGTAAAGAGGCTAATCACCAGAATGGAAGCCAAGACCTCCGCAAGGGTAAAGCCTTGGGAACGTTGCTGCACCAGCCAGTGGAAATAGAACTTACGACGAGTCATCAACATTACCTCCGAATTTAGTACTGGGCTAGGCGGTTCCAGTTGCTCGCTTCGGTGGTGCGTGCCACAACAATTGAAGCATTGACATAGTTGCCTCCCAAGGCTTCCGGTAGGCGATCGGGTACCCTGATTTCAGCATTGTTGGAGCTAGAACCATTCCACGTTTTTGCCCAAACTGCACCGAAGATATCTGGCTCGCGACTGCCGCCATTGATGCCTACCTTCGCATCAGGCGCATAAACAAAGACACTTCCTGCCGTGGCACCACCGCTAAGGGTGAATTCTTGGTCAGGTATCGCATTGGTTGGGTCTGGGGGATTGCCATAGATGCGTAGGCGATCGGGCGTGCCGACACCACTGGGAAGTCCCATATTAGCGTCGGTACCGCAGGTGGAACTATTGGGGCTACAGGTGTTGTCAATCCCTGCATTACCACTGAGGGAGATGTTGCCACTGACGTAGAGGCGAATGGCATAGTTCGTCGTATTAAATGTCACCCTCTCGTTACCACTGAGGTTAATGTTGCGAATGCGATAGGCGTAATAGACTTTCTCTGGGTTGACAATTCGCTTCTCGGGGCGTAGGGGATCAGGGATAAAGAAGGGAATGTTGGGGTCAGGGTCAACGTAGGGGCGATCGCCCGGACGGGGAAAGTTTTGGTCAGTTGTTCTACCTGTAATGTCCTGTGAGTCTTGGGGAGGATTTCGGCCTTGTCCTGGAATCGGAAAGTTGGCGTAGGCACCTTGACTGTAGCCGCCTGCCGCTTGCAGGGCTTGCTGAAAGTCGGTAATTTGACTGGATGGCAACCAACTGGGTAGCGTAGTCAGGGGAACACTCCCTAGCACGGAACCACCCACCGGATTGGGTGCTTCAGGAAAAGGCGGTAGGTTAATCTTGTTGATGGCGATCGTCCCCTCAATAATCGCGTTATTGAGCGCTCCGATGGCACTGCGCAGTCCCTGTTGGGTCGGCTGGCCATTTTGGCACTGGGCTTGGGGAACCACACAGTTGGCAGGATTGGTGCAGATCACGTTGCCGTTGACGGTGCCAAAGACATCATTGTTGCCGAGGTTAATGCTTTGTGCCAGCAGGCCAGGGAAGTTGGAGGGCACGCTGCGATCCGTAATTACCATCTTTTGCAAGATGAAGGCATTCGCCGGCGAGTTATTGGGCAAGCGACCTTCGATCAACAGGTGTCCGGTTTGCGTTGGCGCATCGTAGAGATAGGAGAGAATACGGTAATTGCCCTGCACAGGGGTGCCAATTGTGCCGTTGAGGACAATCGTATTTAGGTTATCGAGGGTAAAGCAGGGGGGCGCATCAGAATCAAGGCTCGCCGCTGTCCATTGGTCGACTGCGGGAACCTCAAGACCGGAGGTATTGGGTTGGCCAATCTTTGTGGCATCTGTGGTTCGATCAATAAGGTAGGGTCGGGAGGGATTAAAATTGGTATTGGTGTCAGGATTGTAGGTGCGGCGCAGCAGAATCTGGTAGTTGCCATTGAGTAAGCCAAGGGTACGAGCCATACCGCCTTCAGCCACCGCAAAGGCCTGCTGGGTTTGTTTTTGCAGGCTGGCAGTGGTCACATCCAGTTGCGATCGCGAGAGCAGGGTTAGGGCAACCACGATCATGATCAGTCCCATGCCCAAGACCAAAGGCAGAGTAAACCCCCGCTGCCGCCGCCGATACCCCGGACGGGGATAGCGATGTTTCAGTGAGCGCACCAGTTTTTTCATCATTGGCCTGTCCTCTATTGCCCCAACCTTTGCTCTATCAATATATCTTGACTACGAGAACTTCGTTGCTGCTGATGCTGAGTTGAATACGCCCTCAATTTTTGGCTTTTATACACAGTTGATATAATTTAACCGCAAACTTGAGAGAGGTGATGTAATCTCGCTCACATCCATGTCCTGCTCCCTATTATACCTTTTCCCAAAAGGCTCCATTTCAAGAGTACTCCAGTATATGCAGTGGCGAATCTCTCTGTTAGGGACAAGTCCAAGCCTTATCAAATTCACTCATACTGGGCTTCAGCGTAAATAAACTTGAATAACTCTCGCACAAAGGAGCAACCTCTTGAGGAGACATGGGTACTCACGCTTTAGGGATTGGTTTAATTTGCAGCAAGCACACACCTCACTCCCTACCGAGGCACTGGCGGCACTGACAACATTTCTAACGATGGCCTACATCTTGCCCGTCAATGCACAAATTCTTTCCAATGCCATTTTTCGCGAGCAACCACAGGATTTGCAGGGGGAGTTGGTGATTGCAACCGCCGTGTCTGCGGCAGTGGGTAGCATGCTGATGGGGACTTGGGCAAATTACCCGATTGCGTTGGCCCCCGGCATGGGCATCAATGCCTTTTTTGCTTTTGCGGTGGTGGGGCAAATGGGGCTGCCTTGGCCATTGGCGTTGAGTGCTGTCCTCCTAGAGGGCATTGTTTTTGTGCTGCTCACCTTGACGGGGGTGCGATCGCTGATTGTAAATATGATTCCCATGTCCTTGAAGGTGGCGATCGCTGCCGGGGTGGGGCTATTTATCGCCTACATTGGCCTTAGCAATGCGGGAATTATCATTGCTGATGCCGCCACGAAAACAAAACTCACCACCTTTGACACATGGCCACCCATCCTCGCTGCCCTTGGGATTCTTTTGACGGCGTTTCTCTGTGCTAAGGGGGTGCGGGGCGCGATTTTTTGGGGAGTGATGATGACTGCCTTGGCTGCATGGCTAGTGGGAGCTACCCCTTGGCCGACAGGTTTGATCCAATGGCCGCAATGGCCGTCCCATCTCTTTGGTCAAGCCTTAGTGGGTTTTGGACAATTACAACCGCAGCAGTTGGGGTCTTTTCTCTTGGTCACCTTGGTACTGCTTTTTACCGATATGTTTGACACCGTGGGCACGCTCTCTGCGGTGGGGGTACAGGCGGGGTTTCTCAATCAGCAGGGACATTTCCCCCGCGCTTTGGGAGCCTTTATGGCGGATGCAGTGGGGACAATTGTTGGCGCCCTCTTTGGCACTTCCACCGTGACCACCTATATTGAATCGGCAGCAGGCATTGCCGTGGGGGGACGGACGGGGCTAACGGCGCTGATGGTGGGGGGCTTGTTTTTGCTCTCACTGCTGTTTTTGCCGATTACGACCGCCATTCCCAGTTTTGCGACGGCACCGGCCTTGGTGCTGGTCGGTGTCTTTATGGCGCGATCGCTCCCAGACATTCCTTGGTCTGATCTCACGGAAGCGATTCCTGCTTTTTTAGTGGTGTTGGTGATGCCCTTGAGCTACTCCATCAGTGAGGGGCTAGCGGTGGGATTTATTAGCTATCCAATCGTGAAATGGGCGGCAGGCAAAGGGAGAGAAGTGCATCCTGCTCTCTGGGGATTGGCGGTTATCTTTATTGCCCACTACTTTTGGCGTTAGACAGGATCTAAGATAGGATGCTTCTGAACTGATTGGAACCTAACTACCTATGGATCTCAAATCCCTGATTCGCGATGTCCCAGACTTCCCTAAGCCGGGCATTTTGTTTCGGGATTTAACAACGCTGCTGCAAAATCAGGCGGGGCTGCGCTACGTCATTGACCAATTGGTGGAAAAACACGCCAACGATGGCATTGACTATGTGGCTGGCATCGAGTCACGGGGATTTATTTTTGGCGCTCCCTTGGCCTATCGCTTGGGAGCCGGCTTTATCCCTTTGCGCAAACCGGGTAAACTCTGCGCGCCGGTCTATGCTGTGGAGTATGAGCTAGAGTATGGGCGCGATCGCCTCGAGATGCACCAAGATGCCATTGAACCAGGGCGGCGGGTGTTAATTGTCGATGACTTGATTGCCACAGGGGGCACAGCAGCAGCGGCGGCGGGTCTGATCCAAAAAGCACAAGCTGAACTCCATGGCTTTGCCTTTATTGTTGAGCTGACGGACTTGGGAGGACGGCACAAACTTCCCAATGTGCCAATTACCACCCTTGTAACCTATTAGGTGTGGCTTGCGAGGACATTACCACGTCACGCGATCGCGCAAGCGTTCGAGGAGCTTCGGCCCGACACCGGGGACGGCATCTAGATCGGCCAAGGATTGAAAGGGCTTTTGCTCGCGGGCACGGATAATTTCAGCCGCTAGTTTTGGGCCGACGCCCGGTAGGGTTTGCAGTTCCTCTGCGGTGGCCGTGTTCAAGTTCACCCGTGTAGTCGGTGTGCTGGCACGATTTCCTGAAGAGGGGGCAGGTCGGGTGGCAATCTTACCGCCACAGGCGGTCAACTGCTGCTGAATGCGATCGCGAATATGCTGCGGCAGACCCAAACGACTATTGCTATAGAGCCGCTCAAACTCCCGTTCGTAGTGAGCTGCAACCGTAGGATGCTCGATGACCAGCAAGAATTCATCATTGCCGCGGTTGGCCGCCTCGGACCAGTTGTGGGAACCAACAATGACGGTGCGATCGTCGACCACGCCATACTTGTGGTGCAGCTTATCGCCCTCTGGTAGGAGGGGGGTGCCCACCGTTTGAATGGGGTTTTGCCACGGGCGGTTGCCGGCTTCGTAGTAACAGTTGCCTTGACGGGCTTGGGCAGTATTGGCCATCGCCACCCCCATCATATCGAGGGCTTCGCTAAAGTCACGGTAGATAAATCCTGAGTCAATGAGGGCGCGAATGCTAACCCCTTGGTTATGGCGTTCCTCTAAAACGTAGGATAGTTCTTGATCTGAAAAGACAAAAAGCGCCATGTCAATTTTTTGGCGTGCCCAACGTAGTGTTTGGCCAATCAAGCCATTGGTGGAGACAGACCAAGGTTGCGATCGCGGGGTTGGCGAAAAGCGCACCGTAACCATGGCATCGCCCACCGCTACTGGTTGAGGGGGACGCACTGGCTTTTTGACCCCAAAGCGACTGTTGGGCTGACCACCGGGACCATCCCCCCACATGATGTTGAATTCCTCAGTAAATAGGCGTGCCACGGCGGGACTATCAATCACCAAGAGGGAGTTGGCATTGCCACGGGTATCGGGTCGTCCCAAGTCGCCGTGGACATCACTGAGGGTAAAGTTCGCCGTAGTCGCAATCACTTGGCGATTGTCAATCACAATAAACTTGTGGTGCATGAGCATACTGCCTTTGGAGCCATCGGCAGTGTCATCAATCCAAGGAATCTTCGCTTCGTTGAGAATCGTCTGCACATCGCGATCGCTGAGTTCGGCAGCACTGAGTTGGCCATCGCCGTTGGTATCCACCAGCGCTTTCCAGTCGTTATAGCGCTCCCGCATTCTTGGATCCATGGCACTCACCTGCCCAGCACTGTATGTTGCCCAAGGCGCAGTGTAGGTATTTTCCATCACCACTCGTACCCGCACCCCCGCCTGCTGCCGTGCTACTAGGGCCTTGGCCAGATTGGGTAAGCGAAACTCCTGCACCGCCACATCAATCGTCTTTTGTGCCTTGGCAATCTGCTCAATCATGATTGCCTCAAGGTCTTCCCCTTCACGGGTATAGGGGCGATAGGGTTCTTGATAACTGTGGGCTTGGGAGTGATTCATGTGTACCGCGATTTGTGGATGTTGAGGCAGCGGGTCTAGGGCAGGGCGGAGAATCGGGTGCGATCGCAATTGAGTGAGCACCACAGCCGCAATCAACAGCCCCAATAGAAACAACAGCAGATACACACCGTGTCGCCGCCATTTAAGCTTTTGCCAAAACACGCTGACTTCCCCAATGCCTGTCCCAATTCTAGGGCTATCTTTTTCGCCTCAAGGTGTTCTGCGCTGCATCGGTTGCCACGGGCGCTTGGCTAGGATAGAGGCGATGCTTTTGCGGGCCTGCCATGATCACGGTGCTGGTGTTAAATGCTGGCTCTAGTAGCCTCAAAGCCTGTTTGTATCAGTTAGCACCTGAAATGGCGGCAACGGCTGCCACACCCCCCGCTCCCCTTTGGCAAGGCCTGCTCGATTGGGGACAAGACCCAACGGTGGCGCGGCTCAAGGTCACAACTGCCGACCAGCGCTACGAAGCCAGCCTAACCCACCCAGAGGGGGGAATTGCAGGCCTACGGGACTGGCTCAAAACGCTCCTAGACACCCTCACCAATGGCTCGACAACGCTCCTAGAAAGCCTTGCAGAGATTACGATCATTGGTCATCGCGTGGTTCATGGGGGTAGCCGTTACCAAGCAGCGGTGCGCGTGGATGCGCAGGTGAAAGCAGCAATTACCGAATTTAGTGAATATGCGCCGCTCCATAATCCAGCCAACTTGCTGGGAATGGAATTAATGGCCGACATTTGTCCCCAAACACCCCAAGTGGCCGTGTTTGATACCGCGTTCCATGCCCAACTGCCAGCAGTGGCGCGCACCTACCCTATTCCCTATGAATTGACCACCGCTGGTATTCAACGCTACGGCTTCCATGGCATTAGCCATCAATACGTGAGTGAACGGGCGGCCACCTTATTACAGCGTCCCTTAGCAGCGCTACGCCTAATTACCTGCCACCTTGGCAATGGCTGTTCCCTCACTGCGGTTAAGGGGGGAGTCTCGGTGGAGACCACGATGGGCTTTACACCCACGGCGGGAGTGATGATGGGGACGCGCTGTGGCGACATTGATCCGGGAATTTTGCTCTATCTGTTGCGGCGGGGCAAGACAGTTGAAGACCTCGATCGCTTGGTGAATCGGCAATCGGGCCTGTTGGGAATCTCTGGGGTGAGTAACGATTTGCGCCAGATCTTGGCAGCGATTGATCAGGGGAATGCCCAAGCGCAGTTGGCCTATGACTGTTTTATCTACTCCCTGCAACGGGGCATTGCCAGTCTCTTGCCCAGTCTTGGTGGTCTCGATGCGTTGGTATTCACAGCAGGAATTGGTGAAAATGCCGCCGGTGTGCGCCGCGATGTCTGCCGAGGACTGGGTTGGTTGGGAATTGAGTTAGATAGCGCAGCTAACGAAGAGAGCAAAGGCGATCGCGACATTGCGCTGCCGACTGCTCCCGTACGGGTTCTCGTGGTTCAGACCCAAGAGGATTGGGCGATCGCCCGCGCCTGCATACAGCTTCTGTAAACTGAATTTGCTGAAGAAAACATAAGAAAACATCAAGATTTATGCCCTAGCCTTGACGCCCCAAGGGCAGCGTACGTAGAATGCGGGTAATTATTCACTCCTCAGTATTCAGTTTTCAGTATTCAATCTTTAAATCGTCCAGAGACAAAAAAACATCAGGAGTTGAACTGTGTTGAATCTGCGTCGTACCGCTCTTGTTGCCTTGGCCGCAATGGCAACCTGTACCACTGTTTTACTTTCTCCTGCTGAAGCCAAACAGGTGAAGGCTGTGCGGGGCGTTGTCACCAACATTGATGGGGATAATGTCACCCTGCGGCAACCTTGGGGTGAAGAGATTGTGGTGGTGTTTGATCGCAAGCACCGTCAGCGCCCCTTCCGCAAGGAAATTGTTGAAGGTCTGGATGTGGCAGTGATTTTGGATCCAAAGGCCAGTGTGCCCACCGCCAAAATCATCTGTGCCGCCATCGTGCCTGCCCCTGAGTATGTCGCGGTAACCCCCATTCAAGTGCCTCAAGTGGGTGGCTCAGCACCGGCTCCGCGTCCGGCTGCCATTCCCCCCGCAGCACCACCGCCGGCACCGCCAACACAAATTCTGTTCTAAACATCCTGAGAGAGATCGGAGTTGTTCTCATGCTGGGCTGGGTCAGAGGAAAAACCTTAAGTTTAGCACTGGGGGCGATCGCCACCCTGCCTATGGCTGCTGTGGGTGCTGAAGAATTGAAGGTGAGCCGTGCCTCTGAGTCAGAGCCGTACTTACCGACCACCTTAGCGCCCTTGGCACTTCCCCCCCTTGGTGAAGCAACTCCGTTTCTACCCGCTTTAGAACGCAAAATTGTCCTGCGCTTGCGGCAGCGCCGCGTCTTTCTCTATGAAGGTGATCAAGTATTAGCCAGCTATCCCGTGGCTGTGGGCAAGCCGGGCTGGGAAACGCCCCAAGGTAATTTCAGAGTGCTGCACAAAGTCGTCAATCCCCAATGGCGTAATCCCTTTACGGGGGTTTTGGTTCCGCCGGGGGGTCGCAACCCTTTGGGCGATCGCCTGATTGTCTTTGCCCCCATGGGAAATAACAACTATGCTGGCTTCCACGGCACAACGAATGAATCTTTGATTGGCCAAGCCGTTTCCCATGGCTGTGTGCGGATGCGCAACGATGATATTCGCGCCCTCTTTGAAAAAATTGAGGTGGGCACACGGGTGATTGTTCAGCCCTAGTTGATCTTAATTAAGAAAAACTGATACCATCATTGAGCGATCGCTGGTGACTTTCCCCAAGAGCGATCGCTCAAGTTTTGCATAAAGCCACTTTGCAAACCATACCAATGCATTGGAAAGAGCCGATGCACATTGGTTATGATCGCCTTAGCAACACAGGTGTTTCCATAACCCTGTCAGGTTAGGGTCTGGCCTCGTTCTGAAATTCACTCTTCACGCCATCTCGCTAATGCAAACTTGACCGTTCACTGGTGGGTGATATTGTGCTGGGAAATCTATTTGCAAAACCAAAGCAGGGCTTGGGGATTGAACTCACCGCAGAGCGGGTCAATATCGTACAGCTTCAGCGGCAAAAGCAGGGTCTGAAAATGACCGCTATGGCCTCAGTGCCCTTGAGTGAAGGCGCCATTGAAGAAGGCCGCATCATTGACACCACCGCCGTCGCCGATGCCATCCGTCAAGGGATTGAGGATAAGCGCATCAAACAAAAAGAGGTGATCAGTGCTATTCCCATGAATGAAGCCGTGATTCGCCTGATTCGCCTGCCTGCGGAATTACCCGACTACGAATTGCGGGAAGTGGTTCTCATGCAGGAAGCCCCACTGTACCTTCCCTTTCCCCGTGAAGAGGCCGATGTTGACTATCAAAAACTGGGAACCTCCCTTGATGAAGATGGCATTGAGCGGGTAGAAATTTTGCTCGTGGGCACGCCCCGCGAAGTGACCGATGCCTACATCAATGCCTTTACCCAAGCCGGTTTACAACTCACCGCCCTTGAAGTGACCAATTTTGCCCTCATGCGTACCCTGCGGGATTCACTACAGCAGTTTGTGGGCGAAGCAGCAGCGATTATTGATATAGGCGACGAGGGCACAGAAATTAGCATCGTCAAAGATGGCATTCCCCAGTTCAACCGCAAAGTGCCCATTGGCAAAGAACGGATGCAAGAAGCCATTAGCCGCGCCATGAACTTGCCGCCTTCGATGGGCGTTGACCTGATTGAGAATCTGACCGTTCCCCTAGAGCCGATGGATGTGACCGGAGCACTCAACCCCAGTGGTGCCGCTATTTTGCGAGTGCTCTCCGATCTAGCAGACGAAATCCGCCGCTCTATTGACTTTTACCTCAACCAAGGGGAAAGTCTAGAGGTCTCGCAGTTGCTGCTTGCCGGTCCCGGTGCCAGTATTGGTCAAGTGGATGAGTTTTTTAGTCAGCGGCTCAACTATGCCACCACTTTGGTTGACCCCATTAGTTTGCTGGGACTGCAAACCCTAGAAGAGATTCCCCTCGAAAAACGCCCTGCCCTCGGCACGGTGATTGGTCTTGGTCTGCGTGGCGCTTAGGAGCATCCCCGATGTACTCAATTGAGATTAACCTCCTTAAAGAACGTCCCGAAGTGGGGGGCATGGCTGCTACCACAGCCGCAGCGGCAGGAATGAGTAATGTGCCGATTATTCTTGGCTCTGTAGCGGCGCTCTTTTTTGTAGGGCTTGCACTCCTCGGCTCGGTGGGTGCCAACCTCTGGCTGCAACAACTGACGAGTAAGCAAAAAAGCATTCAGAATCGCCTTGCAGCGATTTCTCCAAACCTGCAACGCATGGATGAAATTAAAAAAGAGCAGGAGCACGTTACCGCGGAAACCAAAGCCCTAGCCTCGGTGTTTAATCAGGTCAAACCTTGGTCGGCGGTGATGCGCAATATGGCAACTCAAACGCCAGCAGGGGTACAAATTCGGCGGATTACCCAAGGCGGACAAACAGGCCAAGAGCTAACGATTGAAGGCACAGCCGTATCCTTTGATGCAGTCAGTGACTTTCTTTTGCTCTTGCAAAATCGCTCTCCCTTCTTTGATGGCAAGGCCACTCAGTTGGTGAAGGCGGAACGGGCAAATCAACAGGGTGAGGAAGAGACAACCGCAAGGGTTTCCTTCAATATCAAGACGGCGATCGCCAGCGTGCCGGCATCGGAACTCCTTGAAGAACTCGCGGCCAATGGCGTTGAAGGACTGGTGGCGCGCATTCAATTTCTCAAAGAAAAAGGAGTGGTACAGGAATGACCCTAACTGGCGATTTTGGCGGCCCCCCGATTGAGGAACCCGCACCCAATTATCCGACGGTCTTTGGCATTACCCTGACACCCGTCGTCAGTGGTGTCCTTATTGCCTTGGTAGGTTTGGGAGCAGCGGTTTACTTGGGGAGTCTTCTCATTGCCCCCAAACTGGAGGAAGCGGCCAAGTTACAGGAGGAAATTGCCCAACAGGAAAATGACCTCTCCCAGCGGGAAGTGATCCTGAAGCAACTCAATGATGTAGTCGCGGGGTTAGAGCGCGCCAAGCAGCAAAATCGTGACGTGCGATCGCTCTTTGCCACTCAGGAAGCCCTAGACACCCTCCTCCTTGACCTTAACCGCCTGATCTTGACCAGCGGTGCCCAACTGACCACATTTGAACCCGATAGTGCAGCTTCAGGAATTGTCCAAGATGGCTCCCTTGGCCCCGAATTAAATGCCAAACTAAAACAACAGGTAACCAACGTTACGATTCGAGGGCCATTTCCCAGTATTTTGCAGATCATGCAAAAAATTGACCAGCAGCAGAACTTTCTCGTGATTAACAACCTAACGATGGAACTCGTTGCTGATAAGCCCGGCGAAGTGATTACCACGTTTAAGCTTATGGCCTATGTGCCCCTAACCCCTGAGGAAATTGCCGCTTTGGCCCCCCCACCCCAAGGAGGTGAGCAGCAAGGACAACCGCAGCAACAACAGCAATAGCGCATGGAAAGCCAAAAAGCAGCGTAGAGTGTCTTGGGATTGAGTTGCATTCTCTTTTCATACGTTTGGTGGCATTTGTGAGGAGTCAAGCATCGTGAGTCAGCTTTTACATCGTCTCGGCTTAGGGGTGGCCACAACCGCCCTTGTTGCTGCCAGTCAAACCCCCACTTGGGCCACAGCAACGGAAATTACGGGAGTTCGTCTAGTAACAGCGCCCAACGGCATTCAACTCCTCTTCAACGTGCAGGGGAATCTACGGCCAGCAGTTTTCACCGTCAATCGCGGCAATGCCTCCATTGCTGATATTCCCAATAGCCAACTGCGCCTACCCCAAGGGGGAGCCTTCCGCCAAGACAACCCCGCCCCCGGTATCTCCTCCGTCGAGGTGGTACAACTGGACGCCAAAACCATCCGCGTCACCGTGAATGGCATTAGTGCTGCTCCCATTGGTGAAGTCATCCGCGAAGGACGCGATGGCCTGCAAATTAACTTCATTACGGCTCAAAGCCCCGCGGGCCCTCAGGTTGCCCCCAGTGGTCAACCCATGGCCATGCCCCCCGGCCCTAGTGCGGTGCCGCCTTTTCTGCCGCGCCCAGTGCCACCCCCTGTTGGCGATATGCTGATTAGCCCAGTCAATGCTGACCCCGACGCGATTCAACTGGGCACCAATGAACGGATTCCCCGCCTACTGCTGCGGGAGGCTCCAGTGCGGGAGGTTCTTTCCCTACTGGCTCGTGCCGCCAATATGAACGTTGTCTTTCCGGAAGGCAATGGCGAAGCAGGCGGCGTCACCATCTCCCTCGATATCGAGAATGAATCCGTTCAAGACGTATTCAACTATGTGCTGCGGGTTACCAATCTCAAAGCCAATCGCCAAGGCCGCACTATCTTTATCGGTCAATCTTTACCCCCTGATGCCCAAAACCGCATTGTCCGCACTATTCGCCTCAATCAAATGCGCGTTTTTGGTGCTGGCTCAACCACACGGGAAATCAGCTCTCTGGCTCAAACGGGGGGCACCATTGGCTCTGGCGGTACCACAAGTGGACAAGCTCAGACAACGGCTCAAACTGCTCTCAACCGTACAACCAGTACCCGTGAGGGTGACCTGCAACTAGGGGCAGTGCAGCTTTTGGAAATGTATGGTGCAAACTTGCCAGATACTGGCCCATCTCAGGCGCCAACCGGCTGTGAGCAGCTGCAACTACCAGCAGCAGCTGGCGGTGTGGTTGATCAAATTTGTCGAAGCTCACTCCTGCGGGGACTAGAGGTGGTGGGTGACCCCCGCACCAACACAGTCACCCTCATCGGCTCCCCCCGCAAGGTAGAAATTGCCACCCAACTGATTCAGCAATTTGACATCCGTAAGCGGCAGGTAATGGTCAATGTCAAGTTTATTGATGTGAACCTGTTGCGAGGGCGGAGAGCAAATGCAGACTTAATTACTAACTTTGGCAGCAGCCTTTGGGGAGCTATCTTCAACGCTGATGGACTCACTGTTATCCGTGGCACCACACCTAACGTGGGTGGTTTGACCCCTGCCCCCCTCACTGGCGCACCAGTCAGTACACCCGTGGGGAATCTACTGAGCGACTTTTTTGCGCAGCTTCAACTTTCTATTGAAACTGGCAATGCCACAATTCTGACCAACCCCACCCTTGTCATTCAGGAGGGGAGTGCTGCGCAAGTCAATTTGACCCAAGAAATTTTCTCTGGCATTGAATCCACTGCTGATCAACAAGCCACTGGCGGCGGCGGGGCGATCGCGACTCAACAGATTCGCCCAATCCTGCGGCCTGTGGGGGTGATTTTTAATGTCACCGTAGAGCAAATTGACGATAATGGTTTTATAACGCTGCAATTGTCTCCAGAGGTGAGTGCTCCCAGCGGTACCTATGCTGTGGTTTTCCCAGGAGCGCCGGCGGGTTCCACGGGGACACTGATCTCACAGCGGCGGATGGAGTCGGGGCGGATTCGCTTGCGGGATGGCCAAACCTTGATGCTGGCGGGCATTATCCAAGATCAAGATCGCTCGTTGGTGAGTAAGATTCCAATCCTAGGAGACATTCCCTTGTTGGGGCGGTTGTTCCGCCGCGAGAGCAACCAGCGTCAACGCAATGAACTGGTGGTGATGGTGACGCCGAAGATTGTTGATGATACCCAAAATGCCGGCTTTGGCTATCAGTACACGCCAACACCCGGGAGTATGCCGCCAAATATTCAAAATCAGATTCTCCAACCTCCACGGCAACGCTAACACTTCTAAGTAGGGATTACCCCCTCCGAGTCTGTTCAGAGGGGGTTCATTTTTTTAGTTGGCCTTTAGTTGGCAACCAGTTTTTGCCAACCTAACCCTGCAAGGGCTTGATTGCGCCGCAGCGGACGGGTAACGAGTTCTAGAATGTCACGGGCATTGCCAAAGCCGTGAATTTGGGCAAAGGTGAATTCCACAGACCACTTGGTGCTGATGCCACGGGCTTCGAGGGGATTGGCATGAGCCATACCCGTAATCACAAGGTCGGGCTGGAGCGCCTTAATCCGCTGAAGTTGATTGTAGTTATCGGGTTTTTCAACAATGGTGGGGAGGGGATGCCCCATCTCGCCACAAGTCTTCGTCAAGAGTTCTAGCTCAGCTGCTTGGTAACGTTTATCCATGTAGGGGATGCCAATTTCTAGTACCCGCATACCACAGCGAATCAAAAACCGCGCTAGGGAGATCTCTAGGAGATTATCCCCCATGAAAAAGACCGATTTGCCTCGCACCAATTCAAGGTAGTCGCTCAGTTTTTCCCAAGTTTCGGCTTCGCGCTCCGCTAGGCCTTGGGGCTGAATCCCAAAAGTGGTACAAATCTGTTCGATCCACGCGCGGCTACCATCAGGGCCAATGGGAAAGGGAGCCGTAATGAGTTGACATTTGCGGCGGCGAATCAAGGTAGTGGCGGTACGACTGAGGAAGGGATTCACACCAGCAACGTAGTAGCCCTCATCAATCACTGGCAATTCGGTATAGCGTTTGGCAGGCAGCCATCCTGACACCTTGATGCCCTGTTTTTTTAATTCCAAGGTGAGTTGGGTCACCACGGGATCGGGCAGGGAGCCAAAGAGAATAAGGGGTGGGTGGTCGTGGTACTGGTGGGATTCAGCTTGGAGATCCTCTTTTTTCTTGCCAAAGTTGAGAAGGCGCTGGATGGGGTTGCGTTCCTCTGGATCGCTCACCGCTGTGGGCGTGGGACAACGGGCGGCCATGGCTGCTAGCACCGTATCTTCCCCTTGGGTAAAGGCATAGTCCAGACCATTGGCACGAGCCACAACAATGGGAATGCCAATTTCGGCTTCTAGTTTGGGCGCCAGTCCCTCCAAGTCCATTTTGATAATTTCCGTGGTGCAGGTGCCAATCCAGACAATGACACTGGGGTTGCGATCGCGCTTGATTTGGAGGCAGAGGCGCTTTAGCTCTTCATAATCATTGAGTTGCGCCGAAATATCTCCCTCTTCGAGCTCCGCCATGGCATAGCGGGGTTCGGCAAAAATCATCACCCCCATCGCATTCTGCAAAAAGTAGCCACAGGTCTTGGTGCCAATGACCAAAAAGAAACTGTCTTCAATTTTTTGGTACAGCCAAGCCACACAGCTGATGGGACAAAAGGTGTGGTAATTGCCCGTTTCACACTCAAAGTTGAGGGCATTGGGAGCAGTCGCAGTCATAGGGAGAGCCTCCAAATTTAGAAACGATTGGAACTAGGTTTGATGACTTTGAGCAGCCTCCTCACCGTGTTCTTCAGCCCGATTACTGACAAAGGGCTTAGGGGGTAGTAAGCGAGGTTCTGGGGGCAGTTGAGGAGGGTTATCGCCGTTGGCCCGTTCTTCGTCGGGGTTGAAGTTCAAGCCCAAGGCAGAAATAATGCGATCGGGATCGTTGCTGAGTTCGACAATGACGGGTAGAGCATCCAGTAAGCGCGGTTCCAAAGCCGTCAGCACCCCCAAAATAAAACTTGAGGAGGGGCGCCGTTGACCGCGATAGGTACTCCAAATCGCCAAGCGGACAATCCAATGGTGGTTTTCTTGGTAGTAGGCCAGCCACTTACTGCGTGCGCTTTGCCGTAATTGCTCAGGGTTCATACTCACTCCAGCGAAGGGGTTCCGTGGAGTATTCTAGGAGAGTTTTAGACCGCTGCAAGTGACCGTTCTGACCCCTGTGGGTTTAAGTAGAAGTCGGAGAGCAGGGCAAAAAGGTCGCGATCGGGGGCATCCTTGGGCACCACCCCCTCAGGCCGCGCCAAAATTTGATCGGCAATGTTCAAGTAGTAGTCACAGACATAGTTGAGACTGGGATCGCTTTCGGCCATCTCAAAGAGGGTTTTGCCCTTGACCCGTGACACGCGAATATCCTCAATCAGCGGCAGCACTTCAAGGATGGGCATGGGCACGGCTTCCACATATTTTTCAATGAGATCCCGCTTACTGGTGCGATTGCCAATGAGACCCGCAAGGCGCAGGGGGTGCGTGCGCGCTTTTTCACGGACGGAGGCGGCAATGCGATTCGCCGCAAAGAGGGCATCAAAACCATTATCGGTGACAATCAGGCAATAATCGGCATAGTTAAGGGGGGCCGCAAAGCCACCACAGACCACATCCCCCAGAACGTCAAAGAGAATGACATCGTATTCATCAAAGGCATTCAGTTCCTTGAGGAGCTTGACCGTTTCACCGACCACATAGCCGCCACAGCCTGCCCCAGCCGGGGGGCCACCCGCTTCGACACAATCCACACCGCCATAGCCTTTGTAGATCACATCCTCTGGCCAGACATCCTCGTAGTGGTAGTCCTTGGCTTGGAGCGTGTCAATGATGGTGGGAATCAGAAAGCCTGTCAGGGTAAATGTGCTGTCGTGTTTGGGGTCACAGCCAATTTGCAGGACTTTCTTGCCCCGCCGCGCCAGCGCCACTGAGATGTTGCAACTGGTGGTGGATTTGCCAATTCCGCCTTTACCGTACACTGCGAGTTTCACGTTGACTTTGCCTCCTAAGTAATGGAGCGACACGATGACCTAACTGCTATTCTCGGCCAGCGATCGCTAGAAGTCGCAGCGGTCAAGAAAATTATTTTTGTGTAATAAAAATTCAGCTGATTTGAGGATGGGCAAACGCTTTTTCGAGTTTGGGAAGTCTCTCAGGAAACTAGCGGTTCTTTGAGAAGTTATCTTTAATTTTTTTGCTGTTAGTTTTTTAGTTAAATTAAACAAAAATACAAAAATTCCCGCCGCCAAGTCATCCCCTGACCAATTGCCCTCAAGGCTAAAATTTACCTGCCCAGCGATCGCGCCAAAAAACATCTGAAAAAAGAAACGTTTCTCCTAGGGGGCGATCGCCCGCATCGTTGTAAAGAATTATTAAAAATCTCGAAAGTAAATGATTTGTTACAATTTAGACGGTTGCATCCCTTTGAGCGCTACTTTCTCTCGTTTTCCCTAGGAAGTAGTTAGAATTTGAGGGAAGGCGATTGTGCTACAGCGTTTTTCTCTGCCATCTCTCTGGACGAGCAAAATTAGCTCCTTGGAAAGGTGCAGCATCGTTAAGCTGTAGGGTAGCCTTCAGTCCGCTGTTGATACTGCCCGTAAGAATGGCCAATGAACAAAGATCAATTTGCCATGAGTGACAACCCCTACGAAAAGCTGCAAGTGCCGGAAGACGCTTCTTTCGAGCAGATTAAAGAAGCACGGGATGCGCTATTAGCGGCTCATCCGGGGGATGAACGGCAGCGTACCGAAATTGAAGCAGCCTACGATGCCATTTTGATGGATCGGCTGCGGCAACGCCAAGAGGGCAAAATCAAAGTGCCTGAGCGCATTCGCTATGCTGAGCAACTCAATGAACCGGCGCCAGCTAAGCCCAATCGCATTGCGAATCATCCCGCCCTTCAGTGGTGGCAGCAACAGTTGGACACCCCCAACCTGCGGGGCATCGCGATTACCTCAACGGTCTATGCCGTTCTGATGGCGATCGGGCTGTCTCAGGCCAATCCCGATACCTTGGCATTGGTGCTGTCACTGGGGGTTGGCTTTAACCTCGTGTGGCTGCAACGCAAAGAACAACGCCTTGGCCGTGCCTTTTTGATCACCCTCCTTGCCTTGATATTGGGCGCAGTGATCGCCGTGGGCATTTACCAGCTTGGTCTGCCGGGGGTCTTCCTCAATGTGGATCAACTGGTGGGCATTGGCGTTTTCGTCACCTTTTGGCTCACCAGCAATTTCCTGCGCTAACTGCGAATTTGAATCGGCATCACCAAGTATTTCATCTGGGCTTCCCCAAGGGGGAGGAGGATCGCAGGCTGGGTTTCGCCGTTGAGTTGCAGTTGCACCTCTGAACTATTCATCACCTTCAGTCCTTCGAGAAGATATTTGACATTGAAGGCCACCTCTATCGACTCCCCAGAAATCTGAGCCGGCACATTCTCTTCACCACTTCCCAATTGCGGCGCCTCAGCCGAGAGTTTGAGTTCTTGGGCTTCAGCATCAATGTTGATTTTGACGACGTTATTCTTTTGAGCCGCAAGAATTGCCACCCGTTCTAGGGCATCTGCTAGGGTCGATCGCTCCACCGTGACTTGGCGCGCAAAGGTTTTGGGAATGAGTTGGCGGTAATTGGGATACTGCCCCTCCAACAGACGGCTGGTAATGCGAGCATCGTTGCCAATATCAAACACCACTTGAGTCGGGTCACAGCGCAGTGCTACATCCCCGTCTTGTTTCGCCATCAGCCGCTCTAGATCCTTGAGGGATTTTGCGGGAATTGTAATCGGCGAGAGGGCTTCCGGCACAGGCTGTTCAGTCAGCGTAACGGCGAGGCGGTGGCCATCGGTCGCTGCAAACTCAAGGCGATCGACCTCAAAGGTCACATGCAACCCGGTGAGAATTTGCTTGGTTTCATCAGTGCTCGCCGCAAACAAACTCCCCTGAAGTCCCCGCCGCAATGCCTCTGCGGTCAAAGTTACAGGTGTCACATCCTCTAACGTGGGCAGAGCAGGAAATTCCTCGGCACTCATCCCCTGAATCTCAAAGAAACCGCTGCCATAGTCGAGGATCACCCGCGTATCTTCCGCCGTAATCTCAATATCACGATTGGGCATCCGCGACACCATCTCACTAAAGAGCTTGGCAGAAACAGTAATTGCCCCCGGCACCTTGACCTCTGCATCCAGCCAGATTTGCATCCCCAAACTGAGATCAAAGACGGAGAGTCCGAGGCGGTCACCTTCAGCTTGCAGGAGAATATTCGCCAAAATCGGGTGCGACGGATTGCTCGGCGCAACGCGACTCAGGGGGGCAAGCTTACTACTGAGAACTGATTGTGAACAAACAACTTTCATGGTGTACTCCACGGCAGAGGCAGATGGGATGAGAGGCAACGGAGAGGGGAAAAAACGCGGCTCGTTATTGGCCGATCTACTAGCATACTATGCAATCTATGACTGGTATCGCTTGGGCAAAAACCGCCGTACTTTGCTCAGGAAAAACTCTAGCTCCGGTAGATTTAGGGGCGAGATAGCCGCTGCAAAAACAATCAGGCTGACACTGCCGGCGATCGCCAACTGCAACAGTTGCACCCCCAAGCCTTCCCGCCCCCAGAACAATTCCAGTCCTTTGAGGGCACCCCAACCTGCCCCACCACTGAGAACACTGGCTAGGGCAATTCCCACCAACGGCACAATTAGCTCCCCCCAAGGTAGCCCCCCCAAACGACGGTGCAAAATCCAAGTCAGGGCAATAAACGATACGGTATTCACCCCAACCGTGGCCATTGCCAACCCAACAGCGCCAAAGGCTTGGGTAAAGAAAAAGCAAAACAGGGCATTAAATCCCAATCCCCAGAGGGTGATGTAGAGGGGTGTGCGGCCATCCTCTAGGGCATAAAAGACCCGCACAATGACATCGCGGGCAAGGTAGAAAAACATACCAATGGCATAAACCAATAGTAGCGCCGCCACAAGTTGGGAGGCCTGAAAATCAAAGGCACGCCGCTCATAGACCACCCGCACTGCCGGCAATGCCAAAGCTGCCATCATGCCACCGAGGGGCATCATACTCAAGGCAGTGAGTACCAAACTCTGGCGAATGCGTTCCTTGAGATCCGGCCAATGTTCTGGTTGTGCCAACTTTGAAAAAATGGGCATATAGGGCACAAGGATCACATTGGAGAGAATCCCTAAGGGCGTTAGAAAGAGCAGTTGGGAGTAACTCAAGGCCGACGCAGCCCCCGCAGGCAACTGGGAGGCAAAGAAGAGACTGATATAGACGCTGATCAAGAGCATTCCCGAGGATAGGGTAGCAGGCCCCATGAGTTGAATTAACTCCCGCACCTCAGGACGATTGAGATCAAAACGTAATCGCAATGTACCCATGCCGGCTTGCCATTGGGCAGGAATTTGTACAAGCCATTGCAGTACCCCTCCCGCTAGGGTTCCCCAAGCGAGCACTGCTGGGCCAAATTGATCGGCAAAGAACCAAATGCCAATAATCACTGCCAAACTAGACAGCAAGGGACTAATCGAGGGCAACCAGTACTGATCGGCAGCATTGAGGGTACCAAAGCCAATGCCAATCAAACCCGAGAGCACGGCCAAGGGTGCCATAATCCGAAACTGCTCTGCGGCTAAGGCTTGAATCTCTGGACTGGCACCGGGGGCAATGAGTTGAATTAAGGGGTCAGCCAGCACCATCAAAATGGCGGTCAGCACCAGTAATAGGGCACCCACAACGGTGGTAATGGTTTCCACGAGGGGCGCGGCTTTTTCGGGCGGTTGCTTGAGAACCACACTGATGATCGAACTGTGGAACGGGCCATTGATCCCCCCCAAGAGCACAAAGAGAAACCCCGGAATCACATAGGCATAACTGTAGGCATCCACTGCGGCGCCAACACCAAATTCGGCGGCGATCGCCTGCTGGCGAACCAGTCCCGCGACTTTACTCAACAGCGTTGCAACGGCAACAATGGTGGCAACATGGGCAAGCGAACGTGATTTCTTTTCCACAGTGGTGGCAATCCTAATAAAACTGGCTGATTTGGGGATAACTCTGGCGATGATCGTACCAGCGATCTAGATCTCTTTTATTTCCGCTGGCAGCAGAATCGTAAAGCAGGTGCCTTGACCGACTTCGCTAGTTACCTGAATCTGACCGCGGTGGGCTTTGACAATGGATTGGGCGATCGCCAGCCCTAAACCCGTCCCTTCGGACTTTGTGCCCTGAAGGCGATAAAAGCGATCAAACAGGCGGGGCAGTTCACTGGCGGGAATCCCCGGTCCATTATCGGCAATCACGACACGGTAGAATTTGCCCTGCTGATCCAACCTCACTTGAATCTGACCACCGGCAGGGGTATATTGCACGGCATTACTGAGGATATTCGTTAACAAGCGACTCAGGTGATCGGGGTTGCCCCACAGGCGATAGGCCTCTGTCTCTGAGGTCTGGGGATCCGCAAGCTCCAACGCCAGTTGGAGGTGTTTTTGCTCAATCAAGGGCGTTTGCTCCTCAATCACCCCCAAAAGCAGGGCATCAAGGTGACAGGGCTGGGCCTGCAGGGGAATCATGCCGCTATCTTGACGAGTTAGAAAGAGCAAATCATCCACTAAGCGACTGAGGCGGCGACTAAGGCGTTCAATGACTAGGAGTTGTTGGCGTTGGGTTTCCAGATCCGCAGTGGCTAAGGCAACCTGGACATTGGTTTGAATGAGGGCTACGGGGTTGCGCAATTCATGGGAAGCATCAGCGGTAAATTGCTTCAAATAAGCATAGGACTGCTGCAGGGGGGCGATCGCCAGCCGTGACAAAAACCAGCCACTAATACTCACCAGTGTCAGCGTGATGGTCATACCGACCAAGAGATCCCAGAGTAGGGCTTGACTCGGTTGGGTCACCTCGAACCAAGGATGGCTGACCCGCAAATAGCCCAGTAGGCGATCGCCCACCACTAAGGCCACCGTCATCTGCCGTAGCCAGCGATCCTCCCCCACCTGCACCGTTTCTGCTGTCCGATTCAGATGCAAGGGCAGATCAAGGGGTTCTGAAAACGTGCTCCAAACCAACTGCTGATCCGGAGTAAACCCCTCTAGGTCAATGTGATCCTCCTCCAGTGCCGCAAGGGGGCTACTGCCTAAACTGGTTTGCCAATCAATGGCTTCCGCCGTGCCCGTGTCAATAATCAGGGAACGACTCACCACCTCAACAACGTGGCTGAGGGTGTCATCAATGCGCTCGATCAGGGTTCCCCGCACATAGACAAAGAACCCCGTGGCAAAGATGAGGAGCAGGAGTGCCGTTACCCCCACATACCACAGGGCAAGACGGTATTGAATGGCACGAACCATCGTCATCGGGGCAATGCTAAGGGAGACCAATCACCACTGGAAACAAACGCCGCCCAATAGTAGGGGGATTCATCCTTGAGTCGCTGAAGCTGGACTTGCCGCAGGGCTTCTGTGCGCCCCATGCCTCGGCGCAGATTTTGGTAAAAGGCCACCATTATATCGCGGGTTACTTGATCATCCACTTTCCATAGGGTACTCACCTGCGATCGCGCCCCCGCCAATGTAAACGCTCGTCGCAATCCATAGACCCCCTCCCCATTCACCACATCTCCTCGCCCCGTATCACAGGCGGATAACACCACTAATTCTGTGCCGCTGAGGTTCATGCCGGTCACTTCCAAAGCAGTAAGGACACCATCATCCACATCTGAACCGCTCTGGCGCTGGTTAAACCCTGCCAAGGCCAAACCCGAACGCAAAAGGGGGTTTTCCAGAATATCCCTGTTTCCTGATGGGGCTAGAAAGAAGCCATGGGTAGCCAAGTGGAGAATTTTTGGGGACTTCGCCGCCTTAAGCGCTGCTTCGGTGGCCGCCCCTTGAACCAATAGCCGTGCTTGGGGTAGGAGTGCCCTGAGGGCTTGGGCTTCTTGGGCTGTCCCCGGCAAAGGAGCAAAGGCCAACCCCCGCAAGTCAAGGGAGCGCACCGCCGGGGAAGCAGCGGCATTGCCAAAGGAATGATCAAAACTGGGGTCAGCAACAATCAAAGGCACAGCGGTAGATTCTGATTGGGATTGCAAACGCAACAGTTCTCGTCCTGAGGTGAGCAAGGTAATGAGATAGGATTCCACCAAGTAGCGCCCTTGGGCATCCACAAGTGCCTGAAAGGGAATAGTATTCAACTCCCCATCCGGGGCAATGAGCAAATGAGTCGCATTGCCAATCCACGGACGAATCGGCGTCATCACCCGCTCGGCAAGAACTTGAGCTGCCCGTTGAACTTCACCCTTGGGTAAGCGAGGGTCAGCCAAACGTAAGCGAGTCTGGCGTACTTGGGTATCAATTTCAGCAGCGGTGCCAAGATCTCTCCCTAGGGGCTGACCCGTGGCACGCAATACATAGACGCCATAGCGCAGCTCACCAAAGCTCTGTTTGCCCAAGTCGTAGGGGCGATAGCGAATAAACTCAATCAAAGCAGCATTAGCCGGAATCGCTCGTTGAACCGCAGCGATGGTTACGGGTTGAGTGAGTTCGCGAAAGCTAGCACTGCGCAGACTCAGTTCGGCTTCCAGTTGATTGGCCTGGGCTTGAAGCTGCTGCACTTGGGAGAAAGCTGCTGGCTTTGCTGAAGCAAAAACGAGTTTAGCGATGGTTGTGCGCAATGTGGTGAGTTGCTGGAGCTTCGCTTGATCTGGCGCCGCTAGTTGCCGTCGCAGTCGTGCTTGGTTCTGGCTGAGAAAATCCAGTAATCGCCCTTTGCGGCGCAAGAGTGTTGTCAGAGCCAAGGCGGTGGCCTCAGGATCTTGGGGCAGGTTCTGCAGGTGCAGCGTGAGAATGGCATCGGTACTGTTTTGAAAGGTTCCTAGATAGTTGCGCTTGTAGTCCTCTGAACCAACGATTAGATTCTGACTGAGGTTCTTTTCCTCAATTTCCTGTACGTTTTGCAGTAGGGCAAGGGTTTGGGTAAGATTTCCCTGTTGCCAATAGACTGCAGCAAGGTTTCCTAGCGCAGCAGCGGTATGGGGATGGCTTTCCCCAAGGCGGGATTGGGCGATCGCCAGCGCCCGTTGATAGAGAGGCAGTGCCGCTGCGTAGTTGCGCTGATCAAAATAGAGCGTGGCTAAATTATTCAGGCTGGCAGCAATATCGGGGTGACCTGCGGGCAACGTTTGTTCGCGAATCTGAAGGGCACGTTGATACAAGGGCAAGGCGTCAGCATAATTCTTTTGTTCCCGATACAGGGCTGCGAGGTTGTTCAGCGTTGTTGCCACGTAGGGACTCTTCTCCCCAAGGGTTTGCTCAAAGATTCTGAGGGCGCGTTGATACAAGGGCAGGGCGGCTGCCCTCTTTTTTTGCTCAGTGTAGAGGAGACCGATGTTATTGAGAATGACCGCCACTTCGGGATGATTGAACCCTAGGGTCTTTTCGGCGATCGCCAATGCTCGCTGAAACACTGGCAACGCAGCATCATAGTTCCCTTGGGCACGGTAAAGATTGGCCAAGTTATTGAGTGTTGCAGACACCTCTGGTTGATCTGACCCGCCAGCACGCTCGTAGATAGTCAATGCCCGCTGATAGAGGGGGAGTGCTGCTGCATAATTTCCCTGCTCAACATGGAGCTTTGCCAATTCGTTGAGACTGGCTGCCAAAAGGGGATGGTTGCTGCCCAGTGTATTTTCTACTAAGGTCACAAAGCGCTCTGCTAGGGGAATAGCAGCCTGCATATTACCTTGTTCCCGCAGTTGATCAATTTGATTGGCGAGTTCCTGAAATTGCTGGGGGGATGGCTGGGCTAGAGTTGGCGAACACAGACCAAGAATCAGACTACTTCCAAGGGCGATCGCGCCCCGGACAAGGCATCTTCTGGTGTTCATTTTTTTCCTCGGTGGTTCCTCAACAGCACCCGTCACAATCAAGAATACTGATGGGAAACGCTCACCCCCAGTTCCTGCCAAATGGCATTTAAGAGAGGCTCTAACCCCTGACGCGCCACCGCAGAGATGGCAAAAACCCGTTGACCGGTATAGGCAGTAAGGGTGTCTTGAACTGCAGCAATTTGGGAAGGTTCTAGGGCATCAATTTTGTTGAGGGCAATAATTTGCGGGCGATCGCCCAAGCCGTGCCCATAAGCCACTAGTTCATCGCGAATGGTTTGGTAAGCAGCCACCACATCCTCAGCCGTGGCATCAATCAAGTGCAGCAGCAGACGTGTGCGCTCAATATGGCGGAGAAACTCATGCCCCAACCCCAGACCCGCATGGGCACCGGCAATGAGACCGGGAATATCAGCAAACACGGTGCCATCACCATTGGGTTGGCGCACCACACCTAAATTGGGCACCAAGGTTGTAAAGGGATAATCAGCGATTTTCGGTCGCGCTGCTGATAACACAGAAATCAGCGTGGACTTACCCGCATTGGGCAGACCAATAATGCCCACTTCCGCTAGTAGTTTGAGTTCCAGCCGGAGATGCCGTTCTTCCCCCTCTAGCCCCGGTAGGGCATAGTCTGGTGCCCGTTGATGATTACTCAGGAAGTGCTTATTCCCTAAACCCCCTTTGCCCCCCTTGGCCACCAGCAGCGTTTGACCGGGGGTGGTGAGGTCGCCCAGTAATTCCTCCGTTTCCGCATCCCAAACCATTGTGCCGCAGGGCACTTCAATCACTAAATCCGCACCACAGGCACCCGTACGGTTATTCGGCCCGCCCCGTTGGCCATTGTCCGCCTTGAACACATGGGCATAGCGAAAGTCCAGCAGTGTTTGCAAATTGGAGACTGCCTTGAGAATCACCGAGCCGCCATTACCCCCATTGCCCCCCGATGGCCCCCCCGCAGGCACGTATTTTTCACGGCGAAAGGCAATAATGCCGTCGCCCCCCTTTCCAGCTTTGACATGAATTTCGGCAAGGTCAATAAATTGCATTTTGGCCGCAATCGGTTGCGTATAGGTTGGGTATCTGAGTATTGTATCCTGCCAACTGGTTGACAGTTCTTTTCACAGGGATGACACCGGCTCCAAAGGGTGAGACTTCGTATCGAAGACGCTTCATGTACGTCATAGGAGAAAAGGGCTATATGGTAGGCTTAAGGGAATTTTAGTGTGTCGAGGCAATAGTGTTTATTCGATGGCAACACCGACGACGACCCGCTCCGCCTGAAGAAGGGGTTTTATTTTGGCGACTGGTGTTGTGGCTAGGGGTTGCCTTAATCTCCGGCAGCTTGGGGGCACTCTGGGGGCTATTGAGTCAGAGTACACCGCTTATGCAGCGATCGCTCAGCAGTCGAGAGTGGCAGGTGTTTCAACGGGGCGATCGCTGGACAGGGGCAAGGCTCCATCAACCCTTGAATTTACTGCTCATTGGCTCCAAGGTTTTAACCTCCGACTTAGATGAACCGCCTGACCCCAACCTTACCTACCATGCCCTAGTGAATTCCGTTGAAGGGCTATCGGACTCACTGCTACTCGTGCGCTTTGATCCAGTGCAGCAACGGTTAGTGGTGTTGTCAATTCCTCGCGATACGCTGACCTTTATCCCCGGCCGAGGCGACGCCAAAATTAACGAAGCCAATGCCCTCGGCGGGCCTGCACTGGCGGCGGAAACGGTAAGTGATCTGTTGGGGGATGTGCCCATCGATCGCTATTTGCGCATTAACGTTCAAGGCATTGAGAAACTCATTGATGCCCTTGGGGGGGTGACAGTGGATGTACCCACAGCCATGCGCTATCGGGATGACAGTCAGCGCCTCTACATTGATTTGCAGCCCGGACGACAACACCTGAATGGCAACCAAGCCCTACAATTTCTGCGCTTTCGCTACGATGCCCTTGGCGATATTGGCCGCGTGCAGCGACAACAGATGTTTTTGCGGGCATTGATGGAGCAAACGGCTCGCCCGGAAACCCTTGCCCGTACCCCCCAGCTTCTCAGTATTATTCGCGAAAACTTGGATACCAACTTAATGGTTGAGGAACTGATGAGCTTGGGGCAATTCCTCACTAGCTTGCCGCGATCGCGGATGGAGTTTCTGATGCTGCCGGGGAACTTTAATGGCAGCACCGATGAAGTGGAAGTGAGCTATTGGTTGCCCAATTACCAACGGATTGCTTGGCTGACGGATCACTATTTCCGCGACACCCCTACTGCTGATCCGCGCGAGACAGGTCTGACCACCCCTGCCCAGGTGCGCATTGCGATTCAAAATACCACCCTGCCAGAATCATTGGTCATGCGTCTGAGTGAGCAACTGCAAACCGCGGGTTACCCTGATCCTTTGGTGGCAGAGCCATTACCCCAACCGATGCCGATTACGCGCATCATTGCTCAGCAGGGGGACTTGGCGGCAGCGCGTCGGGTGCAGTTATTGCTGGGATTTGGTGAAGTACGGGTGGAGAGTACGGGTGTGCTAGCATCGGATGTGACGATTCAACTGGGCGACGATGCCCGCGATCGCCTGCAATTGAGACCTGCCAAATCCCTGTGAGCGAACCCTACGTCATTGGTGTTGATCTCGGTGGCACTGCCATCAAAATGGGGCGCTTTAGTCCCAAGGGGGATTGCCTCAATACCCTAACGTTGCCGACCCCTCAGCCTCCCTTTCCAGAGCGGGTGATTAGAGCGATTGTGCAGGGGATTAAAGAACTGGATGGTGAGGATCGGGCGTTGGCGATCGGGATGGGGATACCGGGGCCTGTGGATGCCACTGGTCGTATTGCCCGCCGTGCGATTAACCTTGACTGGTACGAAGTGCCCATTAGCGACAGCCTCGAACAGTTGACGGGCAAGCCCACCGTAATTGGTAACGATGCCAACTGTGCCGGCCTCGGAGAAGCATGGCTAGGGGCAGGGAGTCAGTTTAAGGATCTAATTTTGCTGACCTTGGGGACGGGGGTTGGCGGTGCAATCATCCTCAATGGCAATCTCTTTGTCGGTCGGGATGGCGCTGCTGGCGAGTTGGGGCTGATTACCCTCGACTACAACGGGCCTCCCTGCAACAGTGGCAATCGCGGTTCCCTAGAACAACATGTTTCTGCCCAAGCCCTGCGGCGACGCTGGGGCTGTGAACCCCATGAGATGGCAGAGCGGGCCAACAATGGTGACCCTGAGGCGATCGCCCTCTGGCAAAGCTATGGCCGTGAATTAGCCGCTGGCATTGCGAGCCTTGTGTATGTCCTCACCCCCGAAGCAGTGATTATTGGTGGGGGGATTAGTGCCGCCAGTGACCTCTTTTTTCCCTCGATGATTGCTGAATTGGAAGAGCGGGTGCTGCCCACCTCCCGCAATCACCTCCACTGTTTGCGAGCCACCCTTGGCAATCACGCGGGCATCGTCGGTGCAGCCAAACTAGCGTGGAAATACGTCAAAGACCATCTCTAAGTCGCCTTCGCTAGGATCAAGTTATTCGGCTTGAACCAACTGTTATGACTTCTACGACACCCGTGGACAGCTCGCCGCTGCTGCTCAATGTCCGCAATGCAACGGTGCAGGTGACCCCAGAGCAGTTTGATCAGCTCTGCCGCGATAATCCTGATCTGCGCCTAGAATTGACCCAGGCTGGAGAATTGATTGTCATGCCGCCAACGGGGGGGCAAACAGGTGCCCAAAATTTTGAGCTGATTGTGGAAGTGGGGCTTTGGAACCGGCAAACGCAACTGGGGCGTGCCTTTGATTCCTCAACGGGCTATGACTTTACAGCTTTGGGGGGCGGCAAACTCTCCCCAGATGTCTCTTGGATTGCTAGCCACCGCCTAGAGGGCGTTGATCTGACGGGCTTTATCCCCATCGTGCCAGATTTCGTTGCTGAGTTGCGATCGCCCTCGGATGCGATTGACCGCTTACGTACCAAAATGCAGGAGTATCGGCGACTGGGGGTGCGCTTGGGGCTGCTGATCAATTCCCAAGATCGCCAAGTAGAACTCTACCGCCCCCAAGAGGACGTGGTTGTTTTGGACGCCCCCGAGGTCGTTGATTGCAGCGAGGTGATGCCGGGGTTTCTCCTACCGATGGCGCGGTTGTGGATTTAGAGGCGCTCGACAAATTTTGCCAGTCGCGTCAGGCCTTTTTCAATGGTGGCCAAATCTGTGGCGTAGGAGAGGCGAATGTGATCATCCATGCCAAAGGCTTTACCGGGAATCGTGGCCACTCTTTCTTCCTCCAGCAGGCGATCGCAAAACTCTACGGAACTTAAACCCGTTTCGCTAATATCCACAAAGAGATAAAAGGCGCCTTGGGGTTTGAGACAGCGCAGGCGAGGAGTCTCAGAAATGCGTTCATACATACAGGCACGGCGATCGCGGAAGGCGGCCACCATTTCGGCCACACAGGCTTGACTTCCCTCTAGAGCCGCAAGGGCACCGTATTGGGCAAAGGTACAGACATTTGAGGTGCTGTGGCTCTGAATTTTTGTGGCGACTTTAATGACATCGGTTGCCCCTGCCAGATAGCCCACACGCCAACCGGTCATCGCATAGGCCTTGGCAAAGCCACTACAGACAATGGTTCGCTCAAAGGCTGCCTCACTGACAGCACCGATGCTCAGGTGTTCAGCCCCATCGTAGAGAATCTTCTCGTAAATCTCATCGGAGATCACCCACAGTTGATGCCGCACAATGACTGCCGCTAGTTCGCGAATTTCCTCGGGGGTATAGACCATGCCCGTGGGGTTGCTGGGGGAGTTGAGGACAAAGAGCCGTGTTTTGGGGGTAATGGCATCCTCTAGCTGGGCAGGGGTAATCCGATAGCCGGTTTCCGCAGTGGTTGTCACAATCACCGGCGTGCCACTGGCCAAGTGCACCATTTCTGGATAGCTCACCCAGTAGGGGGCAGGAATAATCACCTCATCGCCGGGATTGATTAGGGCTAGCATCAGGTTAAAGAGGGCTTGCTTGCCGCCATTGGTCACTAGGATATTTTCGGCGCGATAGGGCAGGTGGTTGTCGTTGTTGAGCTTGGTGGCGATCGCCTGCCGCAAGGCCGGTTCCCCTGCCGCCGGACCATAGCGGGTTTTGCCTTGATCGAGCGCTGTTTTTGCCGCCTCACGAATATGGGCAGGGGTGTCAAAGTCGGGCTCGCCCGCACTAAAGCTACAGATATCTTCTCCCGCTGCGCGCATTGCCTTGGCTTTGGCATCAATCGCCAGCGTTACCGACGGCGTGACCCGCATCACCCGCGTTGCCCAGTCCATCCTTTGTCTCCTGCACTACTTTCCGTATTGTGGCACTTTGGCAGGGGAGCGGCGAATCAAATATCGACCGTTCACGTTGAGGTTGCCAATGGAGGATACCCCCAGGGGAATTCGAATCCCCGTCGCCTCCGTGAAAGGGAGGTGTCCTAGGCCTCTAGACGATGGGGGCAAGACTCAGCATTAGTTAATGTAGCGAATGCCCTGAGCGTTTGTCAACCCCTCGGGAAATTTTTGCATCGCAGCCGCTCCTAGGGAGAAAATGAGGGCGAGTGACTGAGGGACTTGCTGTGGAACTTGCTGGCCTACGTTCCTTCTCGATTGTGATGCCCGCCTACAATGTGGTGACCCAGCGGGGAGAAACGGTCTTTCGGGAAACCCTTGAGAGCATTGCCGCCAGTTGCCGCTACCTCCAACAGCACTTCCCCTACGCCACTGCGGGGGAATTCATCCTGATTAGCGATGGTTCAACGGATCACACCTGTGATGTGGCGACGGCAGGATGGCCGAATGCCGTGCCCCTACAATTGGTGGGCTTACCGACGAATATTGGGATTGCGGCAGCGCGGAACATGGGGGTGCGCTTGGCCAAAGGGGAGGTGATTTTTTTCTGTGATGCCGATGATCTCTACCGCCCTGAGCATCTGTTTTTAGCCCTATCGGTGTTGAATCAGCCTTTACCCGCACCCTATGCCCCAGCGTATTTTGGGGCGGTACGCACGGGGGTCTATTGTCGCGATCGCCTGCATCCCTACTGGCACAAAAGCCTCGAGCAAACGCTGGTGCTCAATCTCGCCGTGCGCCGCGAAGTCCATGAGTTTATTGGCGGCTTTCCCGAAGAGGAGGTGTTTCGCCAATTTCGCTATGGGGCTGAGGATGTGGCCTATGCCCATTGGCTGCACCAGTTTTGCCACACTGCCCGCCTCCAGCAGCAGACGGTTGAGTACCGCCGCTTTCCCAATAGTTTCTTTGACCGTCAACTCAAGAAATTCCAAGCGGCTCCCGGCACCGTGGCTGATGATCTGGATGCGAGCGATCGCCAGCAGGAGGCGCAGATTCAGCAGATTATGGCCACACGACTCCAGGAATTGCAGGCCAAGGCGGCTCAACTGGTAGCCTAGGCTTTTTTGTGGCGCTGGACAATCGTCGCGGCCAGTTTCTCCGGTACTTCTTGAAGATGGTCAAATTGCCAATGGAAGCCACCTGTGCCCATCGTTAGCGATCGCAACTCCACCACAAAGTCATGCATTTCTGCTTGGGGTAAATAAGCCTCAATCTGTTCCCAGCCGGGCCAACCCTCCTTATTGCTGTAGCCCAAAACCTGACCGCGCCGCCCCGTCAACGCCTGCATCACCTTAGCCGTAAAAGCTTGGGGCATCCACACTTGGACTGCCATGATGGGTTCTAGGAGTTGCGGTTCACACTGGGGAATTCCCGCTTGCATGGCGAGGCGAGCCGCTTGGCGAAAGGCCTGCTCAGAGCTATCCACGGAGTGATAGGAGCCATTGGTGAGGGTCACCGCCACATCCACGATCGGAAATCCCAACGGTCCTTGGTTGAGAAATTCCCGCACCCCTTGCTCGACACCGGGGATATATTGCTTGGGCACAACGCCGCCGACAATGGTTTCACTAAATTGAAAGCCGCTGCCGCGTTCTAGGGGAGCAATATCGAGGTAGACATCGCCAAACTGGCCGTGGCCACCGGTTTGATGTTTATAGCGGCCATGACTGTTTTTCGTGCTGCGGCGAATGGTTTCCTTGTAGGGGACTTGGGGGAGATGGGTTTGCATCGGTAGGTTATATTTGCGGCGCAGGCGATCAAGGGCAATCTGCAAGTGAATGTCACCCTGTCCCCAGAGAATAATTTCATGGGTATCGCCATGCTGTTCCCAGCGCAGCGCCGGATCTTCCTCAAGGAGTTTTTGCAGCGCGCTGGTGAGCTTCACCTCATCACTGCGTTTACTGGGGGTAATGGCCAAGGCATAGACGGGTTCTAGTTGGGGGGCACAGGGCAAAGGCACCGCCTGACCATTGATACTGAGGGTCTCACCCGTACGAATGCCCTCTAGCCGCGCCAAGAGAACGATGTCCCCCGCTGTGGCTTGTCCCAAGGATTCCAGTTGTGTACCTTGGGCACGGTAGATACCCCCCACGCGCACCCCATTCAAGCTCATACCATCGGTCAAGGTACCCTGCCAGACCCGAACGAGGGAGAGCTTGCCGCCTCCTTGGGGTAGATAGAAGGTCTTCAGCACTTGGGCGAGGGGTTCCTCACCATTGATCTGGCGATGGGCAGCAGTTTCTGTGGCATCGGGTGCTTCGCGATCAAGGGCTGCCAATAGGGGGCGCACACCGTAGTCTGTTTGCGCACTGCCAAAAAAGACGGGCACAATTAAATCGGCTCCCAACTCCCAGCGCAGATCCGCCATGATTTCACTTTCTGGCGGCGCAATATCCTCAAGGAGTTCTTCCAAAAGGTGGTCATCATAGTTGGCTAGAGCCTCCAGTAGCTCCGCCCGCGCCGCCTGTTCAACGGCTTGTAATTCCGAAGGAAAGGAAACTAAATCCGCCGCTGCCCCCGCATGATAGTGATAGGCCTGCTCCGTCACCAAGTCAATGTAGCCCAAGAGATCATCCCCCTGCCAAATGGGGTACTGGTGGGGTACCAAGGGGCGACTGGAAACTTGGCGATAGGCCGCGAGGATCTCCATGTAGGGGTCATGGGCGCGCTCCATCTTGTTGACAAAAAGAATATGGGGAATCTGGCAGTCATCGAGGAATTTGAACAGGGGGGTTAGGGTAAAGGCGCGATCGCTCAGGGGTTCACAGACAACGATCGCCATATCCACCCCCACGAGGGCATTGAGGGTTTCTTGCAGCAATTCCACCGAGCCGGGACAGTCGAGAAGCGTCAGCTCCAAGTCTCCATACTGGGTATGAACGACATTCAGTTCTACCCCCATTTGGCGATCGCGAGCCTCAGGGCTGGTATCTAGAAGACTACTGGCCTTACTGCTCGTGGCGTGGGTAAGGCGCAAAATGCTTTCTGCAAGGGTTGTTTTGCCACTGTTGTAGCTGCCCACAAGGGCAATGTTGCATCGTCTCGCCATCGCACACCTACCTTTTGATTTGCCATTCGGGTCAAAATTGTCCAGAATAGAGCCTTAGTTTGCCTTAACTAGATCTCTTAACCCTTGGCGATCGCCCTTGGCGGAATTTGCAGTATCTCTTAAGAGAGCTGTAAACAACCGTTAAGTTGAGGTTAATGTTTGCGAGGAGGACTCACTCACGATGCGCTTCAATTCCCTTTTGTGGGCTAGTATTGCCAGTCTTGGCCTTTGGATGGCATCGCCAGTACACGCCAATAGCCAAGTCAGCACGCTGATGCAAGAAGGGCGACGGCTAGTGGAAGCAGGAAACTATGCCCAAGCCTTGGCCATTTATCAGCAACTGCTCCAGAGCGAGAGCCGTAATCCCCGCGTGCATTCTGCCATTGGCTACATCTATGCCCAGCAGGGACAATTTGCCGAAGCCGCCCGTGCCTACCAACGCGCTATTGAGCTGGATCAACAAAACGCTGATTTTTACTATGCCCTCGGCTACAGTCTGGGGATGATGGGGGAAAACCACGGGGCTGCTGCCGCCTACCGCCAAGCCATTCGCCTGAATAACCGTAATGCCCAATCCTACGAAGGACTGGCGGTGATTCTCGCCCGCATGGGGGATCCCCAAGGCGCTATACAGGCCTACCGCTCCGCCCTCAGTCTTGACCCCCGCAATTGGGCGGCTCAAAAGGGATTAGGCGTTTTGCTGCTCCAACAACGCAATATTCCTGAAGCCCTCAGTAGTCTGCAACAGGCGGCAAGCCTTGCCCCCGGCAATGCCTCGATTCAACTCAACTTGGGGATGGCACTTCTGGCCGCCGGCGATCCTAGCAATGGCTGGCAAGCGATTGATCGCGCCGCTAACTTGGGTCAGCGGGATGCGGATCTGCTACAACAGGTGGCTGAACTGGCCGTTGCGGCGAATCAACCCGAGCGAGCCATTCAAACCTATCGCCGCCTAATCACTTTGCAACCCGAACGGCTAGCCACCTACTTTAGCTTTGGCGAGTTGTTAATGCAGCAGAACAACCCCCTTGAAGCGGCGGCAATTTATCGTCAAGCTACGCAGATCAACCCTAGAGATCCCGAGGGATTTTATCGCTTGGGCAAAGCCTTGGCAGCGCAAGGGCGGCGGCAGGAGGCTCGCAGTGCCTATCAAGTGGCTTTGAAACTGTACCGTGAGCAAAATAACCGCGCAGGAGAAACCAAAGTCCGAGACGCGATGCGGCAGCGCAATTAGCGACTAAGCCCCCTGCCCTAGATTCATGACGACCTGCTGCAATTCAGAAATGAGAGCACTGGGACGGCCATTGAGGATATTTTGGTTTAGTCCCTCTAGGCCTTGGCGCAGGTGATTGAGGCGATCTTGAACGGGCTGTAAAATCTCCCGCAGTAGATTCGCTTGGCCGCGCTTGGCAGCGAGTAACCGTTGCTCTTCAATCAGTGCCTGTTCTTCTTGACTGAGTTGATCTTTTTGCTGCTGTTGCAGTTTGCGGCGCTCTTCAAGGTCATGGCGCAGACTTTCGAGATCAGTATAGGCCTGCTGCAATTCTTCCGCGAGTTGATTGACAGCCACACTGTACTCTTGAAACTGGCGCTCCAGTTCACTGAGGATGGGAATGAGGCTAATGCCCTGTTGGGAGGCGGGATCTTTGCGCGCCTCTAGCACTTGTTTGTGGATTTTGTAGATCGCTTCTTTTTCACGGATATTTTGCCGCTGTCCTTCAAGCGCCTGATTGAGCAGATTACAGCGCTGGCGTTCGTCCTCCAGTTCTCCTGCCAGTTGCAGGCGATCGAAATCACTGGCTTCTTTGACTTTTTGCTCCAGTTCTGCTAAGGACTCCAGAGCCATTTTTAGCTCTTCTTCTTGATCGTTGACAAAGGCAGAGGCACGTTTGAGGTCATTACCGCGGTTGGCGACTTCTTTTTCGAGTTCCTCCATGGGCATTTTCATCAGGGCATTCACATCCACGGCCTCTGTGAGATCACTGACCATGGCTTGGCGCATTTGCTGGATCATTTCCTCCTGTTGGGCAAGGAGGTGACGTTCTTTTTCAAGCACGGACTGTTTGTAACGGCAGAGTTCCTCCTGCAGGGCGATCGCCCGACTGTCTTGCCAAAATTGTTCTTGGGCGGTGCGCCACGTCTCCTCCTTTGCATGGAAGGCTTGCAGTTGTTCCTCTAGGGCAGCTTGCCGTTGACTCAGCTCCTGCTCCAGTTGCTCCAGTTGCTGCCAGTATTGACTCAGCAAGGCCTGCTGCTGGTCTAAAATTTGAAAACATTCCGCGATTTGAGGACGCCCACCACTGTTGAGGGTCTCTGCCAACTGCCGCAAAATCGAGTCCACTTGGCGAATTTGCTCTGGGGATAGGCCAACGCTGTGGCTTGATTTAAGTTGTTCCCAGCGCTGCTGCTCTTGGTGCACTTGGTGGCGTAAATTTTCAAGGGCTTGGCGCTCTGCTTGAATCCGCTGTTCCTCGGCGGTCAATTCTTCTCGCAATTTGTTGAGTTGTGCTAGCTGCTCTTCAGCGCCGGCCAGTTGCGCCTCTAGTTCTTGGAGTTCTTCTCTGCGCTGCTCAAATTCCTGTTCCCGTTGGTTCAGAGCTTCTGCTTGATAGGAGAGGGATTGCTTCCAGCCCTCAATTTCTTCCTCTTGACTTTGGAAGCGCTCACGCATCCGTGTGAAGCCGTGCAAGATACCGGTGAGACGGCGCGTTGCTTCATCCACGTTTTGAATCTGGCGGTTGGCGGCCATTTCAACAAAGACCAACACACCATTGCCGTAGTCACGACTGTTGTCAAAGGGAATGGTTTCTTCGTTTTGGGGGACAGGGTGCCAGTAGCCCGACTGCTCACGCATCAACAACTTCAACTCGGATTTCGTCCCCATGAAACCCGTTTTTTTAATCACCTCGGCAAGATACTGCACAGCCCTTGACCTCTACCCTAACGCTGAGACTGACACACAACTAGAACATACAACAACCGTAATAATACGCATGACGAAATTAAGTGAGTGAAGGATGCAACTTTTCGTCTGTCCGCGATCGCTGGAATCCAGAACCCTATATTTTTATTAAACACCCATCGGCAAGTGTTCAGCAGTGGCCTGAATCACTCGGTCGGGGACTGGAGAATTGCCAAGGCCAAGGTGGTTGAACTATTGGTCATTATAGCGAAAGGAGGGTTGCTACCCGCCAAAAGTCATTAATGTCATTAATCATCGCTGGCAGCGGGCATCCAAGGTTGCTGTGGCAAAAAGACGCGATCGCGCGGCAGGGGGGCAACGGGTTCTGTGAGGGTAAAACGACCACTGTGGATCCAGTCTTTGAGGACTTCGGCAATGCGCTGACTAAAGTAAAGACTCGTTAGGGGAGCAGTGCGCACAGTTTTGCCTTCAATTTTGATTTTGCCTGACTTGAGTTGAGCATAGTTGACCATGCCAAAGGTGGGACGCACGCGGCGGGGAATTGAAAAGTCAATAATTGGCGCCACCACTTCCTCATCGCGAATGGCACAGCGGGCAATAACGTCTTGATCTAAGACGGGCAGGGGCACGCCCACTCCCAACATCAGGGAGGCACCGTAATGTTTGAAATAGCAACCGCGCACCCAAAAGGGATCCATTTGCTTGGCATCACCAATCAGGGCAAGGGTGGCTGCTGGACCAATGGGGGTGTCGTTGGCCAACCGTTTTTGCAAGGGGAAGTGTTGAGTGCCTTCCCACGCCACATAACCAATGCCACCGCCGAGAAAAATGCGCGTGCCAATCCCCACCAGTCGCAAGTAGGGATCATTCAATAGAGGTGAAAGGGCACCGCCACAGGCATAGACAGCATTCCCCAGTTGCGGTTGCAGCGGACCAAGGTAGGTATAGAGCGGGCGATCGCCCCCATTGACACCGACAATAAAATTTTGATAAAGATTGCGGGGGTTATAGAGATAGAACTGATTGATCGTCTCTTTGCTAATCACCGTTTCTAAACTGGCGCGGGGATAACAATCCGTGACATAGCCCACTGCCCGTAGGGGAATGGCTTTACCCGCAATCAAATCGGCAATGACATGGCCCCCCCCGCGCTCCCGCAGACTGTCGGCTTCGCCCGCTTCGGAATTGGGATCCAGCGATTGGGCTGCCCCCAAGTACAGATCGACGGCGCCAAAACCACTGTAGGCAGGAATGCCATCGAGCCAACACTGCCGCAGTTTAATCGGTGGATCCGTCGGCCCCAAGTTAATCATCGCCCCAGACGATTCCATGGGTTCAAACGTGCCCGTCGTGATCACATCCACTTGGCGCGTTGCTTCCGCAATGCTCAAGCTTTCAAGGCGGGCTTTGAGTTCCGCCAATGTCCAAACGGTGGCTTTGCCTGCTGTAATCTTTTCATTGATTTCGGCAATCGTGCGTTCCACAGGCGTTACCGCAGATCTTCAGGATGGCGGATTTGCCAAGTGCCGTCAGGCAGCCGTGAGACCTTACCTCCTAGACGTTCAATATTCTCGATGGCCGTTTGTCGCGAGCGATCGCTGACCGCATTCACCAGTGCCCAAATCCAAGCATTGATCTGTGCCATCCGACTATCGGGATCCCGCCGTAGGGTTTGTGCCAACGAGCGATAATACTCTGCTGCGGCGCGGACTTGTGGATCTGGATTCATTTCTGCCCAAGCCGCCGCGCGATCGTAGGACTCTGCTGCCGCTCGCCCCTTGCCCAAAAAGAGCAATTCATCCATCGCCCGAAATACCCATGCCAAGTAAGCTGTCGGTTGATAGGCAGGATCCATCGCTGCCAGACCCCGATCCATCAAGGCCACAGAGGTTTGCGGCTGTCCTGCATACACCGTAATTGCCGTTGAAAGATAGGGATAGGTTGGGGCAAAGCGGGGGTCTTTAGCGATAATCACCGCAAAGAAAGCAGGTGCATCGTCGTAACCCGTGACTTGGCGGGCAGCGGAATCACCAAAAAACTGCAAAAATTGCAAAAACGCCCAATCGGCAACTAAATTGTCAAAACCAAAGGAAGGGAGATTTGCCAAAAGCCGCATCTGTGTAATGGTCTGGGCATTCTGGCGCTCATATTCAGCATCAGTGAATTGTTCTCCCGTTTGAGCCTGTAACTGACGCAGGGCATCCTGCTGCATAAAGGCAATAATGCTCAAGGCCACAACCGTCAGACCTAGACCCACAGCTTCTGACCAGTGCCAGCGTTTTTGAAGCATGGCCCACCCTCAAGCCAGTTAAGAATTTTTGTTGCTTGCTTCTCCCGGTTCAGTAATCCGCTGAAAGAGATAGCCTGTTCCCCGTGCTGTCAAAATTAATTCTGGATTACTGGGGTCTTCCTCTAGCTTAGCCCGCAAGCGGGAAATGTGGACATCCACCACCCGCGTATCCACATGGCGTTCTGGCGTGTAGCCCCACACCTGCTCGAGAATTTCTCCCCGTGAGAAGGGTTCCCCCGAGCGTCCCACCAGCAATTCCAAGAGCATAAATTCCATACCCGTGAGGCGAATGCGCTCATCCCCCTTATAGACTTGGCGCTTGTTGGTATCAATGCGAATATTGCCCACCTGAATCACCCCAGAGCTAGGGATACCAGAGGTGCTAGTTTTCTCAATGCGTCGCAGCACCGAGCGAATGCGGGCTTCCAACTCCTTGGGGGAAAAGGGCTTGACCACATAATCATCGGCGCCCAGTTCCAGCCCTGTAATGCGATCGGCGACATCGCCAAGGGCAGTGAGCATAATGATGGGGACATCGGATTCTTTGCGCAGTTCTTGACAGACGCCATAGCCATCGAGTTTGGGCATCATCACGTCAAGCACTACTAAATCTGGCTGCTCCTGCCGAAATGTGGTCAGGGCTTCCTCGCCATCGGCAGCAGTGACGACGGTATAGCCAATCATTGACAGCCGAGTTTCTAAAATGCGGCGAATACTCGCTTCATCATCAACAACGAGTATCTTTTCTTTGTGGCTCTCCAAAGTAACGGACACTCCTACTCAATGAGAACAGTAATGGATAAGAAATTAAAATGTGAATTTTTTGTACTCTATCATTTTTTTACTGGCTATAGAAAGACTCCCAGCCCTCACTAGGACAGGATTTTGCCGATTTTTCAGAATTGAGAATCTTTAAGATATTTTAATGTGGTCTTGTCGAGAAAAAAAGCGGACACCCCTGCAAGAGCATCCGCTAGTGTATTGATTCACCAGTGGTTAGTGGCAGCGTTCCCTAGTCGCGGTGGCTTGGCTGAATCCCCACCAACGAGGGCGAGAGGCTTGACCAAGACTGCTTCACCAAGTCGGCCTCGGCCTTGACACTGCCAATGTAGTTGCCCGCTGGCAGCGTGGGGAAGCGTTTGTAGGGCACAACATCTTCGCCAAAGTAGCGGCTGTACTCAGGGCTATTCACCATCGTTTCGACAGCGGCCTTGAGGCCTTGATCCGCCAAGATTTTGTTGTATTGGCGAATTTCCACTTGGGTTGCCGGGGCGCGACCGAGGAGGTGACGGAAGAGGAATTCAATCACCTTCGTGTTGGGATAGGGGGTGTAGAAGCGGTTGCGATAGATCTCCGAGCTGGCCAAGGTACGCACAAACTCGCGAACCGTAATTTCACCGTTGCGCAGGCGGCTCTCGAGATCAGGGCGCCGGAACTGGCTGGGCACTTGGCCACTGAAGACATCCATCACTTGGCAGTAGATGGCATTGATCACCAGTTCCACTTCAGCACTAGGGGCACCCACGGTCATGCGGAAAATGCGAGCAGGACGGCGACGGGTGGTACCGACCCCCACTTCCACCGATTGACCATCGCCATTGCGGAAGGAGCGTCCCAATTCGATAAAGCGGGGTTTGCTGGGATCCGCTTGACGCGCTTCGGCCTCTTGTTCGGCGATCGCCCGACTGAGGAGCGGCAGCTTCGTGTTATCGAGGCGAGGTTTCACGGGTGCGAAGCTGGGCACGACAATCGCATCACTTTGCTTCGTGAGTTGATTGTGCAATTTCTCAGTGTTGGGGAAGTTGGCCGCCGGCAGGGTGGGGAAGCGACGATAGGGCACCGTATCCTCACCAAAGGCTTCAGCGTATTCAGCACTACTGACGAGGGCTTGGACAAAGGCCTTTAAGCCTTGGGTGGCCAGAATTTGGTTGTAGCGGCGAATTTCCGCTTGATCAAGGGGCGCTCGACCTAAGAAGTGCTTGGTGCCCAGTTCGATCACCTTGGTGTTGGGGTAGGGGGTGTAGAACTCCTTCTGATAGAGTTCCGAGCAACCCAAGCCCTCGATAAACTCCTTGAGGGTAATCTCGCCGTTGCTGAGCTTCGATTCAAGGGCAGTAAATTCATCGCGGACAATGTAGGGCGCCACATCCCGCTCAAAGACCTGACGATAGGCCGCCTGAATCACTAGTTGCAGGTTTTGCTTGTCATTGAGATCTGTGAGCTTAAAGACCTTGGTTTGGTCGCGGCGCTTGCTCACCCCTTGATTGGCACGGAACTGAATTGCTGGCTCGGTTCGCAGTTCGGTCACCGCCCCCAGTTCGACAAAGCGAGGTGTTTCTTCTTTTTCAGGGGGTACGCCAGTTTCACCAATCGTGCCAGTGCGGAGCGATCGCAGAGCCAGACCTTGGGGCGTAATGTAGCGCTCGTAGGGAACCGTATCTTCGCCAAAGGCTTCGCTGTACTCTTGGCTGTCAATGATCGCATCCACTAAGCCATAGAGACCTTTCTTCGAGGCAATGTCGAAGTAGGTATTCATCTCTTGGCGACCATAGGTGGGACGACCCAAGAGGCGACGGTGAATATATTCAATCGCCTTCGTGACGTACAGCGGTGTCCAGTAGAGGCTGCGGAAGAGGTTTGACTTGGCCAAAATCCGCACAAATTCACGCACAGAGATTTCACCATTTTCCAGTTTGATCTCGGCCACTTTTTGGCGCTGCCCTTCGTAGACATCGCGGCCAAAGACTTGCAGATAAGCGGCACGAATCACCCGCTGGGTCGAACTTTCAGCAAATTTGACACTGTCGCCGCCCGTGGCGATCGAGCGTTTGCCAATGCGGGCATTGATGCTGGGAAGCTGATCCAGTTTGAAGACTTTTGGCCCTAGGCTGCCGGGGGCGACCCCACGCGCTGCGGGATTGCTCACCTGATTGTTGATCCCTGGCCCGCGCGTAATGAGAATGCGGCGGGTGTCTTTGTTGAAGGGTTGGGGGCGAGCATTGGGATTTTTCTTCTCTTTCGGGAAGATGGCGCCAAACTGAATTTCCAAGGGATCGTTGCCCGCACCGTAGGGGTGTTGATCCGGCAGCGGCTGATCCTGAGCGGCAAAGGTGGTGATGAATTGCGGGACTTTACGGAAGGGAGCACTGTACTTGAAGAGATCCTGTTGGGCACCCCAGTTGCGGCACTCTTGAGCCTCTTGACCCAGACCCCGCAGATAGGGCACCGTCTCTTCACCAAAGTAGTCGCTGTATTCCTTGGAATCCACAAGGGCATCCACTAAGGCTGGAAGACCCCCTTTGGAAATAATGGCAAAGTAGGTTTGCACTTCCTCACGGCTCGAAGGCCCACGACCCAAAATATGGCGGAAGGCCAGTTCGAGGGCACGGCTGTTGATATAGGGTTCGTAGAAGTTTTTGCGATAGAGGGGCGATTTGGCCAGTTGGCGGATGAACTCCTTCATCGAGATGGAGCCATTTTTCACCTTGGATTCTAGGTCAGAGATGCCCAAGCCGTAGGCACGGGAGATGTCGCGTTCAAAGATTTGCCGATAGGCGGCTTTGACCACTTCGTTTTTCTCGGCAGCGGATAGCCCCGGCTTCATCACAAATTTGGGACGGCGTTCGGCGGCATTGAAGTAAATCTGGGGTAGTTGCAGACCTTGAAGATCCGTGGAGTTGCGCTGCCGCACTTTATCGGAGGGGGCAGGGGCAATAAATTCGTTGATCAGAACTTCAAAGTAGGTTTCCACAATGCCCTTGGCTTCGGCGTCTTTTTCAAAGTAGCTAAGAGCCGCCCGCCGCATTTCCTGTAGGGCAGCAATGGTGGCATCAGTGGAGCAAGCAGCCTCAATAATTTCCCGCAAGCCGCGCGTATTCACCGCCAGAATGTTGGGATCGCCAGCCACAATGGCATAGGTGGTATAGCGCAGGAACCAATCCAAGTCGCGCAGGGATTTTTCCATGCGGGCAGGGCCATAGCGGGCAATGTTGATCGGCTTGAAGCCCACGGGTGCACCACCACCAGAGGCACTAAAGACGGAGCGCAAGCCCTCTAGGAATCCACCACGGGTGTCCACATAGGTTGCGGTTCCCAACTTCATGGCTTCTTTCATGTCAATGGCTTCGCCCCTTGCCCCAGTGGTGAATTGGGGGGCTTCTGCAGTTTGGGGACGGGAGAGGAAGGCCATGGGGGAACCACCGACAAAGATGCGGTTGGCAGCACGGGAAACAATGATGTCGGCGTTGCGGGTGAGGGTGGTGGCAATTTCAAGGCGTTTTGCCCCAGAGCGCAGATAAACAGCGAGTTCATCCAGTTCACCCCGATTCAGGAAGCGATCCTGCTGTTCGGCTTGGATGATCGTTGAAACGGGGACTGTTTGATAAAGTTGCGGGCGGGCAACCGAGCTTCCACCACTTGCTTTGACAACCATGGTTACTAAGAGGCTCCCTTTACTTTTAGTTAACGCGCTAACTTAGATTAGAACGATTCGGGGGTAGCTCGGTATTTTTTTAAGAAATGTATAAATTTATGGGGATTTATCGGCGATCGCCCCTAAGCTTTATGAATTTTTGTAATATTCCTTGACGGCGGTGCCCGACCTCAACACCCATGCCTGCTTCAGGCAACTAATTCGCCCACTCAACCGATCGCCTAAAAGTGCTGAAAAAGTTGATCGGGCTGCAGGGGCAATAATTCACCATTGAGCTTGAGTTGCACTCTCTTTTCAGGAATCATTTCCCCAACAATGGCGGCCTGCTCACCCGCTGCCCTACAAAGTTCTTGAGCCAAGTCTGGGGCAAGGCACAACACCAGTTCAAAATCTTCACCGCCATAGAGTGCCCAGTTCAAGGCCTGCGGGCGATCGCTATAGCCCACCATCGGAATTTGCTCTGCCCAAAGAATCGCACCCACCCCACTGGCTTGACAGAGTTGCAAGACGGCAGCCACTAGACCATCACTACTATCCATGCCAGCCAGACGCGGCGGGGGCACCTGTTGGCGCAGCCATTGCACAATATCCAATCGAGGTTGGGGGCGTTGATGGGCTTGGATCCACGCTTGCCGTAGTTCTGCGGACACAGTACTGGCCCACTGCGGATACAAAAGGCACTCGAGACCAGCGCGGGAGGCACCATGAACCCCCGTCACGACAATGACATCCCCCACCCGGGCGCGATCGCGATAAATAATCCGTTCTGGCGGCGCACTGCCCAAGACGGTGATGCTGAGACTGAGAACGCTAGAGCGACAGGTATCACCACCGATAATACTAGTGCCGTAGGCTTGAGCACAGGCAGCCATCCCTTGGTAAATGCCCTCAATCGTTGCCACAGGACAGTTGCGCGGTGCCGCGAGACCCACCGTTAACCCCAAGGGCAATGCCCCCATGGCTGCAAGGTCGGATAAATTGGCGGCCAGCGATCGCCAGCCCACATCCACTGGCGTCATGGTCACAGGGGTATCGCCCATGCCTAAACTAAAGTGCACCCCCTCCACTAGGACATCGGTACTGACAATCAGTTGCTCCCCAAGGGGTAGCGACAAAACCGCGGCATCATCGCCAATCAATTCCCTGTGGCAATAGGGGCGCAGGCGGGCAATCAATTCCAGTTCGCCACAGTCGGCGAGGGTGAGCATCACTAGTCAAACATCCGAAAATAGGGGGGGCGAATGGGGGCGCCGGGTTCTTTTTCGAGATCAAAGTTAATCACATCCCAGCGCTCCTCTTGGCTAGCGGGGGGGCTAAACTCAACGGGCAAACCAAACAGGCGCAGCATTTGGGGATCTGTGGGGCCTCGCCAAGGGGTGCTGCGTTCGAGGTAGGCACAAAAGAGATCCCGATAGCGTTCGGCAATAATGACTTTGGTGGCGCGGTAGCCTTGGGTGTAGAGGCGATCGAGGGCATCGTGAATTTCAAAGCGAATCCCGTCGGGGTGGGTGTGCTGGCGATACCATTCGCCGTCCCAGAGGCGCCAAATGCGGCCGGATTGTAGGTGCATTAATTCCCCCGTTTTGGCATCAGCTTCAAAAGGACCGTGGCGCGGGCACAGATACGTATCGGTGAGGGTCAGGGCGGGAATGACTTGCCGACAGTGGGGACAACGAATTTCAGGACCAAAGATCGGGTAGTGAGAGCCGGATGAGATCATGGACAGTTACCACACAGCGGCAGCAAATCCACCGCGATCGCCCTTATTATAACGAGTTAACTTCAGGAGCGGAAAACAAGGCGCCGTTCCCCCTCAAGTGGGTGGTTTGGGCTACCCTTAAGGGGTGGCAGATGCCAAGATAAAGAAATGTGTAAATTGGGATTGAAGCGTCAAGAATGATCCTTGGGGATGAACAGCGGGACATTTTGATTATTGGTGGCGGCACCATGGGGCTGGCGATCGCCATCGAATTGGCATTGCGGGGGGCACGACCCACCGTTCTCAGCCGCCAGTTTCGGGAAGCAGCGCTCCATGCCGCAGCGGGAATGTTAGCCCCCCAAGCAGAAGGCTTGCCCGCAGGCGCCATGTGGAATTTGTGTACGGCGAGCCGCAATCTCTATCCCAGTTGGATTGATAAGCTTGAGCAACTGACGGGCATGGATGCGGGCTACTGGCTCTGTGGTATTTTGGCACCCGTGACCGATGAGCGGCAGCGCGATCGCGCCCACCCTATGGAACCCGACAGCCGCTGGCTCGATGCATCTGAACTTGGGAACTATCAACCGGGCTTTGCGGAGAGTGTGCTAGGGGCTTGGTGGTTTCCCCAAGATGGGCAGGTGAATACGCGCAACTTGGCTAAGGTCTTGGTGAGTGCCGCTCGCATTCTAGGAATCGAAGTGATTGAGGGCATTAGTGTCCAGCGGTTTCAGCAAACCCCCCAAGGGGAAATTACAGCCTTGGAGAGCGATCGCGGGCGTTGGTCTGCGGGGATTTACATTCTGGCCACAGGCGCATGGGCACAAAGCCTACTTCCCCTACCCGTCACCCCCCGCAAGGGGCAAATGTTAGCCCTAAAACCGCCGGGGCAACCCCTACTGAACCATGTGATCTTTGGCGATCAACTCTATCTCGTGCCGCGTCGCTCTGGCAAAGTGGTGGTGGGTGCCACCAGTGAGGATGTGGGTTTCCAAGAGGGAACTACGGTTGCTGGCCTGCAAGCACTGCTGAATCGTGCCACCGCCGTTATTCCAGAGTTGGCCAGTTACGAGGTGATTGATACGTGGTGGGGCTATCGTCCAGCCACCCCCGATGATTTACCGATTTTGGGGGAAGGGCCAGCGGCGAATCTTTACTTGGCCACGGGGCATTACCGTAATGGCATTTTACTTGCCCCGATTACAGCGAAGCTGATGGCCAACTTGATTTTGCATCGGACGGGCGATCGCCACCTGAAAGCCTTTTCGTGGCAGCGATTTCAAACTCCGTCGGCAACCAGTGCCTAGGCCGTCACCAACTCAGGACTAGGACGTTTGCTATGGCGGATGCCCGCGATCGCTGCTGCGTAATCCGGTGCCTTGAAGACCGCTGAACCAGCCACAATGGCATTGGCACCGGCTTCGAGAACTTGCCACGTATTTTCCGCCTTGAGACCGCCATCCACTTCGATCCATGGGTCTAAACCGCGCTCTTCGCACAGCTGCCGTAGCCGCCGAATTTTTGGCAAAACCGCTGGAATAAATTTCTGGCCGCCAAAGCCAGGGTTGACACTCATAATCAGCACGAGATCACAGACATCAAGGACGTACTCAATGAGTTCAAGAGGGCTAGAGGGGTTGAGCACTACCCCCGCCTGTTTACCCAGTTCCCGAATTTGACAGAGGGTGCGATGCAGGTGAGGCGAGGCGTTGTGTTCCGCATGGACAGAGATAATATCCGCCCCCGCTTTGGCAAAATCCGCCACGTATTTTTCTGGCTCAACGATCATTAAGTGCACATCGAGGGGCTTTTGGGTCAAGGGGCGAATTGCCTCAACAACCAATGGCCCAATCGTGATATTGGGAACAAAACGACCATCCATGACGTCGACATGGATCCAGTCGGCTCCCGCCCGATCCACCGCTTGGATTTCTTCACCCAAACGACTGAAGTCCGCAGAGAGAATGGAGGGAGCAATCACGACGGGCTTAGCACTCATGACCGATTCATTCCGTAAATAACGTTACAATTGTTTTTCAGTGTACCGAGCGATCGCCCCCACAGCAACTCTCCACCACCCAGACCACTTTGGCAAGTGCCTATGCATAGCCACTGCAGACCAACGGTACATTTTATAGTAGGCAACAATAGAGTTCGTCTGCACCACCAATATCATCAGCCAAAGGTGAGACACCAAATGTTGAAACAGCGCGCCACGATCATCACCATTGCCATTGGGTTGCTGGCCTCAGGCATGAGCGGCTGTGGCTTTATCGTCACTGAAGTTGAAATAGACCCTACCAATCAACCCAATCAAGCGGTGGCGCCACCGGCAGCAGCTGCCCCAGACCTTGAACCCGAACCCCCCAGTGTCACCGCATCTGCGGTTGCGGCATTAATTCCTCCTACCAACCCTAAAACCTATGTTGAGGGACTGACAAATGTCGGTCGTGCGAATCCCTTCGCCCCGCTGCTTCCCCCCAACAGGAACGAAGCTCCCAAGGGTGAAACGCCAAACGGTGCGCCCGCCGCTACGGGTAATGCGGGTAACGGTTCTCCTCAAACAGCTGCTAATGGAACAGGTACTCCCGCTGCCGCCATTCCACCCACCCCATCACCCCTACCGCCCCCAGTGGACGCCCAAGCGGTGAAGGTTTTTGGTGTGGCTGCCGTAAATGGTCGCCTACAGGCAATTATTCGCTCGCCCAAAGAGAATGTCACCCGTACGGTGCAGGTGGGGGATACGATCGCTGGCAATGTGCTTGTGCGCGCCATTGATGCCTATGACACCACACCCGCAGTTATTTTGGAGCAATTTGGTCAAACGGTGCGCCTTACGGTCGGTCAGCCCACCACTGCGCAAGAGGCAACGCCACCCACTATCTAAGGCTAACTGTGCATACGAGGCAAGGGGTAGGGCGTGCTGAGAATCTCACTCTCAAGGACAGCCAACTGCTGCAATCGCTCTGCTAGCACCTCTTGACCAAAGGACTCATAGGCCAAGTACCAATAGGTGCCATAGTGGCGTGCCTCAGAGGTCACAAGGCTGGCAAAAAATTCTGCTAACTCCCGATCTGGGCAATGCTGAGCCAACAGTTGCAACCGCTCATGGCTGCGAGCTTCAATCAACGCGCAAACCAATAGGGTATCGAGAAAGCGATCGGGTTCCTGCGGGCGGACAGCGGCATTCAAGCGAGAGGCGTAGGGGGGTGCACTGAGGGGGGCAAGGGCAATGTGGCGGCGTTCCAGTTGCTGATTGACTTGACGGAAGTGATCGAGTTCCTCTTGGGCAATATCGGTGAGGGCATCCACTAAGGGCTTGTGGGAAGGATAGCGAAACATGAGATTGATAGCTACGCCAGCCGCTTTGCGCTCACAGTGGGAGTGATCGAGCAAAATCGTATCCAAGTGAGCGATCGCCTGCACCACCCAATCGGGGCGGGTAGGTTGCACAAGAAACTTAATGCGAATGGGCGCTTCAATCACGGCGGCGCTGGACGGTGAGCACAGAACAGGGGGCATTGTGGAGCACATAATTGCTGACACTGCCAAGGAAGAACTCGCTCAAGCCCTTGAGACCCCGCCGCCCCAGCACAATCAAATCACTTTCCCAATCTTTGGCCAGATCACAAATGGCCCGACCCGCATCCCCTAAGGCTTGGGTAAATTCTGTGGGTACGCCCTTTTCGGTGGCAATTTGGGTGAGATTGCGCAGCATATCCAAACCTTTTTGCTCAAAGTTTTCCCACTGCTCGGCATAGGTACGCATCACTTCCTCATGGAGTCCCACATAAACCCCGGAAGCGAAGGGGGTGGTAAAGATGGGGTCAGGATAGGATTCATTGGTGGGTGAAAGGACATGAATGAGCATCATGCGGGCTTGGTAGTGCTGTGCCAAATCCAGCGCCGTTTGAAAGACCTGTTCTCCCAGTTCACCGTCGTCAACGGCAACGAGAATTTTTTTGTACATAACACCCTGCCCTCCAATTTGCCTACCGCCTTTTTCACAGTCATGGAGTCCTGCTCAAGACTGCCCAAACCCATTCCTATTCCTAAAAGCGAATCTCACTCCTGACTCCTCAACTGTTCATCAAAAAATAGAAAAAGGCTCTATCTCTAGCTTAGAGGATTCCCACGGGGCTAAAACCTACATTTTGTAACGTAGATTACTTTTGCGCAACAGTAATCGCCATTAGCCCGCCCAAGAGGGGGTAGTGTTTCACGTGCTGAAAACCCACGTTTTGAATTAGATCACAGAGGGTGGCTGGGCTGGGGAAAGCCTGAATACTCGGCCACAAATAGTCATACTCTGCGGCCAAGCCATACTGACGGGCGGTGGGCACCACCCACTGTTGCAAGTACCATTGCTGAAATTGCTGGAGTGCGGGGGTTTGGGGATGGCTAAAGTCAAGAATGGCGACTCGCCCAGCGGGAATCAGCAGCCGAAATATTTCCCTGAGAGCTTGGCGAATATCCACGACATTGCGCAGCCCATAGCCCATGGTGATTCCTTGAAAGGTTTGATCTGCAAAGGGCACAGCCAAAGCATCCCCCTGAAGCCATTCAATTTGGGGGTAATGGCAACTGCGTTGACGGGCGATCGCCAAGGGTGCCGCCGCAAAGTCTAACCCCACCACCCGCCCCTGCTGCCCCACCCGCCGCGCCAGCATACGAGTCAAATCGCCCGTGCCACAGCAGAGATCTAAAGCCGTTGCCCCTGCAGGCAGTTCGAGCCAGTCCACGGCCATCTGTTTCCAGACATGGTGAAGGCCAAAGCTGAGTTGATCATTGAGGCGATCGTAGAGGGGGGCAATGCGCTCAAACAGGGCTTGGATATCGGTCATGGTTTAGCCTTAGCGCTGGCGACGCTGACGCAAATAGTTCGCCTCACGGCGTAATTGCTGAAAGTACTCCGTTTCGGTAATTTCTGCCACCTGCTGCCGCCGTTTTTCGTGATCAATTTCCACCCTTAGCTCTTCGATTTGCTGCTGCATCGCTTGTTCACGCTGTTTGCGCTCAGTAATGTCCTGCACCAATCCTTCATAGTAGAGAATCTTGCCCTCGGCATCCCAGACCGCCCGCATATCCAATTCGACCCAGATGATCTGGCGATCGCGCCGATAGGCCTTGAATTCAAAATGTCCCGTTGTTCCTCCAGTCGCAAAATGATTCAGAATCTCATCACGGGTGCTGGCTTCCACATAGATTTGGTCGCGAATACTGGTGACGCTCTGCACCATTTCTTCAGAAGAGTCAAAGCCAAAAATTCTGGCCATGGCGGCATTGACCCGAATAAACCGATTTTCTGTTGACGCCTGAAAAATCCCCTCAAGGGCATTCTCAAAAATACTGCGGTAGTTTTCCTCAGCAATGCGCAGTGCTTCCTCGGCGCGAATGCGATCGCTAATATCAATACCGACGGCAACCGTATGGGTACCCTGCATGTATTTTTGCAAAGCCACGAGGTAAAATGCGGTTTGACTATTGCGCTTAACGGAGATCACCCGTGAGGCAAATTGATCGCGAGAATCCACAAACTCCTGCATAAAGGCTGCCAACTCTCTATCCTCACGCAAAAAGCCCAAGGGACGACCAATAAACGCCTCTGGTGGCAAATTCAAGGTTTCTGCCAACTTGCGATTCACCCCCTTATAGATGCCCTCGGCATTAATCCACGAGATCGTACCCGGTACCGCATTGAGTACCGCCTCAAACTGTTCATTGGCCTCAAGCAGTTCATCACGAATCTGCTCAAGAGAGCGGTTTTTCTGGGCTAACTCCTCAAAAGAGATCCGCAACTGGCGCATCATGGCATTAAAGGCATTGGCCAGTTCTCCCACCTCATCAAGGGAGTGCACCTGCACCAGTGTCGTCAAATCCCCTGCCTGCACGCGGCGGGTCGAAGTCGCCAAGGATTGAATGGGTTTGACAATGGCATTGGCCGTGAGATAGGCCCAAACACTGGCCAACAACAGGGCACCAAGGGTAATGGCAAAGGCCACCAACCGTTTCTGGGTGGTCATGGTATGAATCCACGCTTGGGACTTCCCCACAAAGGCGATACCAATGGGCGGTGGATGCGGCAAATCGAGCTGCTGGCGAAAGTCCTGCAATGGACTGTAGATCGTTACATAGGGAGAACCCAAAATGTCAGTTATGCCCAAAAACGTTTTGCCCTGATTGAGCACTTGAGTGGCCACTTCGCGAGCGACGCGGGTACCAAGGGCGCGAGTCTGACCATCGGTGTAAGGTACATTGGTGGCAATCCGCAAATCTTGGGCAAAAATTGTTGCCACCGTCTCTACCGTGGACCATTCTGTGGTGGCATCCACAAGATCCGGCATATTGTTGAGTAAAATGCCCGTCAGAATTAGCCCCTGAAATTGGTTGTTTTCATAGAGAGGCTTTGCGGCAAAGGCCAGTAAGCCAATATTGCCGTCCGCAATGGGGTAGGTACCCACAGGGGCTGGCCGTTGCTTAGCGGGTAGAGTTGCAATGGGTTGAGGACGCAATGTGATCTTGGCCTGCTGGGCTAAGCCCAGTTCTTGTAACTGCTCACGACTGAGGAGCACCAGACCGCTAATCATCTGCTGGCGATCGCGAGCCACTTGAAACATCGGTAAGTGAGCAATACTGCTGGCTTGATGTGAGCTGAGACGATAGTAGGAATGGGTTTCGGGGGTCAAGTCGAGGAGTGCCTCTCCCGTTTTAGCCAAGACCATTGTTTGCTGGGCGAGTACCTGACCACTAGCATCGCTCACCAGCATCAGATTCATGGGACGCTCAGTGGGATCCACCTCCTCAAGCAGATCGCGGATAGTGGAGGGATTCATCATACGGGTGAGGGGTTGACCCACGTGCTGCACATACATCCCATTGGCAATCAAGAGGGCTTGAATGCGAGACTCATAGGCCAAGTTATCAATTTCCCACTGCAAATCCTGCAAACTAGAGCGCAGTTGCTGCTCAAGTTGACGATCGAAGTTATGATTACTGACCTGAATCAGGGCTTCGGTAATAATCACGGCTGGAAAGAGCGCCACAAGAGCCAAAGCCAAGGTAAATTTCCAACGCAGACTTAACCGCTGCCATGCGGTCGAGAATCGTTGAGATAAGGCTCTAGCGGAATTTTTCATCAAGATTGATACCGAGGCTACTGCAACTGCCGCAATTGCTACTTTCCAAGCTTGAGCGTTGCTGGCAGTACATTGATCTTAGACGACCTTAAAAACGGTAACGGAATTCAATAAAGCCTGTGCCCTGACCACTGGTGCTCACCTGTCCGCCAAGGCGAATCTGCTCTGTCACCTGAAACCCAAGGTTAAACCGCGTCGGATCACTGGGAGCGGTGAGCAACTGCAAGAGGGAAACCGAGGTAAAACTGTTCACTTGAAAACCCAGTTCAGCCCCTAGGGCAAGGGTTGGGGCTTGGCTTTGGGCCTGGCGATCGGGGGGCACGACGGCTGGAAACATCCGAAAGGAAGTGCGGTTACCCGTGGCCTGATCAATCAATGCCTGTAGGTTGTTGAAAAGAGCTGATCCGGCAAGACTGGCCACCGCCGCTTCTCCCCCCACTTGGTTGAGATCCGCAATTGAACCACCGCCCATCAAGGCAAGGAGTTCGGTCGTGCTGCGGGCAGGGGTACTGGATAGCTCAAGCACCGCAGGCAAATTGGTTTGCAATTGACTGGCACGACCATTGATGCGGGCAGTGATCCGAATGGTGTTCAATGTTCCCAGACTGGTGGCTGTGAGGGAACCCGCATCGGAGAGTCGCGTCACGGTGCCGGGGGTATAAACTTCAGTGGCAGTGGCAGCAAGGGTGAGGTTGAGTTCGGGATCTAAGCCATTGGCGGGAGTAAAGAGCACATAGTTATCCGCTCGCCGCTGGAGCAAAAAGAGGGTGGTGAACAGATTCAGTTGCCCGCCTGTGAGGCGAATTTTGCCGTCAGGCTGGAGACTATTGAGACCCCCATTGAGGGTTAAACTGCCAGTGGCCGTTAGGTTGAGAACGGGCGATCGCGTCACCCGCAAGGCATCTGAGATATTAATTACCAAGTTATCAAAAGCTAGGGGTTCAAAGGGACTGTCAGCAGGAGTGGCTAACCCATTGCCATTGACCAAACCATTGATGGCGCCTAAATCCAAACGGCCTTGGCTGAGTTGGACACTGCCCCCCAAATCAGGACTCAGGAGCGTATCCGTAATCACGAGGGTGCCATCTACGGTGCCGCGATAGATATTGCCGGCATTCACTTGCAAGCGTCGCAAGGACGCGGTGAGGGGTGTGGCAGTATCGGGATCATCTGAGGCTAAGGGAGTCTGAATTGGTAACACCCCTGCCATGGTAATTTGCCCTTGGCTAAAGAGACCTTGAATGCCATCCACCCGCAGGCGATCGCGATCGAAGCGCACCCGCGCACTGAGATTAGTCACCGGTTCCTCAAAGGCAGGAGTTTTAATCACCGCATCATCCACACTCAGGACGCCATTCACCATCGGCTCCGCCCACGTTCCCCGCAGTTGGGCTTGGAAAACTCCCCTTCCTTGTTGCCATTGCACCTGATCGGTAAAGAGGTTGATCAACGACAATCCCTCATCCTTGACACTCACATCTAGGGCTAACTGTGGATCCACCACGGGTCGCGGGTCAAGGGGATAGATCAAGGGAACCGAACCTGTCACCATGAGCGGTTCTGGCGTATCCAAGCGGGCGATCGCCTGAAGGGCAAGACGATTTTGGGCGTAGCGGAATGTGGCATTCGCTGCCTCCAAGGGACGTTGATTCAACCGACCCTCCGCAAGGGTCGCCTCACCGGCGAGAATGGGCTGCTGCCATGAGCCAGTCAACACCGCTTGGGCATTCACCTTACCGTCCACATCCACCCCCGGCGGCAAAAGACTTGCCACAAGACTCACAGGGAATTGCTCTAGCCGCAGTTGGGCATTTTGCTGGTTACCGCCAAGAATGCCATTGACGTTTAATTGCCCACCATTCACAAGCAGATTGAGGGTTGTCAGCACCAGTTGATTTTGGGCAAAGCGACCGCGACTCAGAAACTGATCAACTGCGTAATTTCCCCACTGCCAATTGGCGCCCTTAAGATCAAAGCTGGCCACCAGACCCGACTGCGGGGTTTGACTCAGATTGATTTGGCCATTAAAAGTCCCCTGAAGTTGCTCCAAGGGGGGCAGCAGCTCCGGCCGCCGCACCAAAGCCGCTTGGGCTTGTAGCATCTCAATTTCGGCAAGGCGGCGAATTTGTGTGAGCAGTGAGACTTGCAGACCTTCCCCTGCGGTGGGTGTGCCCAAATCTGCGGCAGTCCCCCGAGCGGTGGGTTGGCCAATCCCGAGGACGATGGCGAGTCCCGTTAAATCCGCTAAATTGCCTTGGGCAATCGTCAACTGCGCTCCCAATTGTTGAGGCTGGAGATCGGCAGTGAATTGATAGCGATTTTCCCCTTTTGTAAAAAGGCCAGATTGAATCGTCAGGCGATCGCGACTCAGACGGAATTGCGCTTGCAGGCGATCGCCCCGCCATGCCCCTAACCCCGGTCGCTCTACGGTAAAACTACCCTGCCCCCTCGTCCAATTTTGCAACTGGAGATTGCCTGAGGCCACTCCTGCGAGAATGGCTTTTTCGGGGAGTTCCGGGAGCCGTAACCGCAGGGATTCCACAGGAAACTGCTGCAGACGCAGATCAAAGCTCTCCCCTTGGCGCTGGCCGATCAGTTGCGCCTGTTGCCGTTGAACCAGCAGTGAGCGGGGTAAGCCATCAGCATCCAAACGAAATGCCAAGCGATCGCCCCCCCCCTGTACATTGAGGGCTGCCCCCTGTTGTTGGCTCAAGGTAACCGTGCCCGTGAGTTGAGGGGCAAAGCGCAAATCATTCACCGCCAATCCTTGGGTGAGCAGTGCCCCCTGAAACTGGAGCCTATCGAGGCGGCCTGTGAGTTGGCCTTGAAAGGACGTGGTACCGGCAAGGGTGAGGGGAACGGGGAAATTCGGTTCCAAGAAAGTGCTTAAGGTACTCAGGGGGAGATTTCTGGCTTGGATGCCCAATTGAATGTCAGTGGGTTGTAAGGCCGCTAAATCAACACCAATAGTGCCCTGGGCGCGGATCGCACCGAGGGTGGCTTCTTGCACTTGCAATTGCTGACCATCCCAGTTCAAAACTGCAATCAGCGGATCACCCGTGGGGGTTTGATCCACTTGCAGATTGGCACTAGCTCGAATCGCTGGTAGCGTTAGTTGATCCACCCGTCCTTGGGCGATCGCCTGGCCACTGAGACGACCTTGTAACTCTTGATTCAACTGCCGTAGGGGAATATTCTCAGCCTGAGCCTGCAACTGCCACTGACCGGCGGCGGCTTGCACTTGGCCCCGCAGACGCCCCCCTAAAAACTGCATTTGAAACTCCGGAACGAGCAGTTGAGTTTGCGTCAGACGGGCGGTGCCCCGCAGTGGATACTGAGCCGTCGGTAGTTGAAAGGCGGCATTGGCCTGCCAAGCCTCTGGGGTACGCAGATTGCCAGCAAAGTCCAGTTGTGCAAACCCCTCCCCTAGGGACACGGGCGGAGCCACATCGTAGCGGCGGGCGATCGCCTGCAGATTCACCTGCTGCACTTGTGCTTGGCCACGAAACTCGCCCGTGGGTTCTACCCCAACCGTTGCCTGTACCTCACCGCCATCCACCAACTGGGCGCGAACCTCCATCAGCCTAACCCCTTGCTCAAGGGACGCCATAAACGGCAGCCGTACCTGTTGCAGTTGCAGTTGATCCACTTGGAGCGGCGTTTGGCTGCGCAGTTCACCCCTGACTTGGGGATTCTCCAGATCCCCCTGCACGCGAAGGGTGGGAACTTCCACTTGACCCCGCAGGGGAACCGGTGGCGTAATCTGCAAGGCCGTTAAGGTAGGGGCGAGATCAAACCTCGGCACTTGCGCTTCAATGTTCCAGCCGCTTCGGAGACCGACGGTGCCTTGAGCCTGCCAGCGGACATTGGCGATCGCCCCGCGCAAATAGTGCAGCTTTGCCTGATTGCCCTGCAATTGCACATGGGCTTGTAATCCCTTGATGTCTTGGGGCACAAAGGCCGTGCGTAAAGTACCATCCCGCAACCAAATTTGACCCGTGACTTCGGGGGTTTCTGGTAAAGGCAGACGAACCCGTAATTGGCCCTCCAATTGGCCGCCTTGGACACGAATGGTCTCTGGCAGAATCTCATTCCCGAGCCCAAGGGGAATCTTACTGAAGCGCAAATCCAGTTGTCCTGATTCTTGGGGTTGGTTCCAGTCCCCCTGCAATCGCCATTGGCCACCCCCGGCCAGTTGTCCTTCCGCTTGACCTTCGAGGGCAAAATTCTGGCGATCGGGCGTCAGAGTCAATCCGCCATGAATTTGGTGCAGCAGGTAGGCAGGACGCCGAAAGGGTTGAACCAGCACAGAGCCATCCCGCACCTTCACCCTGATTTGATTCAGTTGAAAAAAGCTCGGCTCCTCCTCTGGCAGCTGAACTTCTGTGCGCCACCACCGCCCTTGGGCATCCTGAACCACTGTGAGTTGGGGTTGGTGGAGAGTCACGTCGAGATCTAATTTTTGACCTGTCAGAAGCTGCCATGGATTAAAGGCGACTTCAATGCCATTGATTAGCGCGTTGTCCAACTCGGGAGTGCCATCTTCTGGCGTGTAGCTGGGAACCGCTGAGGAGCCAAAACGAACAACATTCAGCCCGACGTGCTCAACGCCGCCAATTTCCACTGGCCGATTGAGACGCTGTTGTAGTTGTTGGGCAATTTCAGGAGCCAATTCATAGTGCACAAACCACCACGCCCGCGTTCCACCGAGCACCACCAAGGCAATCATTCTCCATCCCCACTGACGAGACCAAAGGGTAAAGGGGGGTTGTGGTTGCTGCGTCATTCATCCCAACTCCGTCACACCTAGGCAAGACGCTTAACAGCTCAATCCTAATACGCAGAACAAAGGCTCGTCTTTCTAAATTTGATCGCCTAAGCGATGGGTAGGTTCTGGGCAATTCAAGAAACGCTAGGATAAAAGGATGAACGTAAAGAAATGTAACAAAATGAGTGTCTTAGCAGATCGTGTGGTGTTAGTGGTGGGTGCCACAGGTGGCATTGGTCAAGCCGTTGTTGAGCAACTCCAAGAAACGGGTGCCAAGTTGGTCTTAGCGGCTCGCTCGAGCGATCGCCTGCAAGCTTTGGCAGAGCAGCTTCCCTCCTCAGTCACCGCACAAATTCAGCCCTGTGACATCACCCAGCCGGCGCAAGTGAGCAAATTAATGCAAGCCATCCGCAGTGAGCAGGGACGACTCGATGTATTGATCAACGCGGCGGGGGCTGGCCTCCTCAAGCCCTATCAAAAAATTACTGCGGCTGAACTGGATCAGATGTTGGATCTCAACCTTAAGGGTTGCTTTTACACCAGCCAACAGGCTGCCGAACTCATGAAAGAGCAACAACAGGGACACATCTGCACCGTTGTCGGTATCCTCGGTAAACATTCAATGGCGATGGGGTCAGCCTACTGTGCTGCGAAATTTGGAGTCGTGGGCTTCAGCAAGTGTATGGCCGAAGAACTCAAGCGCTATGGTATTCGCTTTAGTCTATTCTACTTTGGCGGTGTGGATACGCCCTTTTGGGATGCCGTCAGCCTCAAAATCGATCGCCAGAAACTGCTGCGACCGGCCACCGTTGCCCGTCTGATTCGCGCTACCCTAGAAACGGATCTCCATGCGGTTCCCCTTGAGTTGAGCTTGATGCCCGATAGCCACGTCTTCTTCTAAGCAGAAAGCGTAGGCAGCGAAGAAGGATGCAGGAGTAGTTCAGCCGTGGAGCGTTTTTCCACCATTTCGGGCGTGATGGTACATTCGCGCAGGTCTTTGCGGGAAGGCAGTTCGTACATCACGTCCAGCATAATCTCTTCAACAATGGCGCGCAGGGCACGGGCACCGGTTTTACGACGGTAGGCCTCTTGGGCGATCGCCTCTACCGCCGCCGGTTCAAAGCGCAACTCCACACTGTCCATGCGCATGAGTTTTTGGTACTGCTTCAGGAGCGCGTTTTGAGGTTGGGTAAGAATTTCTGCCAAGGCGGCCACATCCAACGGCTCTAGCACGGCCACCACGGGAATACGGCCAATGAACTCTGGAATCATGCCGTACTTCACCAGATCGTGGGGTTCCAGTTGCTTGAGAATATCCGCAGAGCGTTTTTCCTTGGGAAGGGGTTCGCCATCGCGGACAAAGCCCATTGCCTTCTTGCCCACCCGCTGCTCAATGGTTTTCTCTAAACCAACAAAGGCGCCCCCACAGATAAAGAGGATATTCGTCGTGTCAATTTGAATGCAGTCTTGGTAGGGATGCTTGCGCCCCCCCTGCGGCGGCACATTGGCGATCGTCCCCTCTAGCATCTTCAGCAGCGCCTGCTGTACCCCTTCCCCGGACACATCACGGGTAATTGAGGGATTTTCACTTTTGCGGGCAATCTTATCAATCTCGTCAATATAGATAATCCCCCGTTGTGCTTCCTCCACATCCATATTGGCGGTTTGCAGCAAGCGCAGCAGGATATTTTCCACATCTTCCCCCACATAGCCGGCTTCCGTGAGGGTAGTGGCATCGGCAACGGCAAAGGGAACATCGAGGAGCTTCGCCAATGTCTGAGCTAAGAGGGTCTTGCCAGAACCCGTCGGGCCAATCAGGAGAATATTGGACTTTTGCAGTTCGACATTGTCATCGCCCCGCTGATCACCATCCAAAAGACTCAGGCGCTTGTAGTGGTTATAGACCGCAACTGAGAGGATTTTCTTAGCTTCATGCTGGCCGACCACGTGCTTATCAAGAAATTCCTTGATTTGCCGAGGCTTGGGCACTTGGCTGAGGGGCCGACTGCGGGGTGTGCTGCGGGGCGATCGCGACGGTGTAGCCTCTCGACGGGGAGCCGCCGCATTGGGAACGGTGGCCAATTCCTCATCGAGGATTTCATTACACAGTTCTACGCATTCATCACAGATATAGACCCCAGGGCCGGCGATGAGTTTACGCACCTGTTCCTGTGACTTACCACAAAAGGAGCACTTGAGGTGGGTATCATATTTGGCCATAGGGAACCTCTAGGGTTGCACGTAGGGTGTACTTAGTGGCTAGGGAGGGTCTGCCGCGTCACCACCTGATCAATCAGACCGTAGGCCTTGGCCTCTTCAGCGGACATAAAGAAATCCCGCTCCGTATCAGCTTCAATGCGCTCGATGGGTTGCCCCGTGTGCTGTGACAAGAGTTCATTGAGCTTGCGCTTGTGGTAAAGAATTTCCCGCGCTTGGATTTCAATATCCACTGCCTGACCCTGGGCACCTCCGAGGGGCTGGTGAATCATGATCCGCGCATGGGGCAGCGCCATCCGTTTGCCGGGGGTACCGCCAGACAGTAAGAAGGCACCCATACTCGCCGCCAAGCCAAAGCAGAGGGTACACACATCGGGGCGAATGTGCTTCATGGTGTCGTAGATGGCCATGCCGGCTGTAACCGAGCCACCCGGTGAGTTGATGTACAGGTAAATGTCTTTTTCCGGATCCTCGGCATCAAGGAATAGAAGCTGTGCCACGATGGAGTCAGCAACCGCATCATCAATGCCGCGGCGATCGCCCGCACCCCCCCCTAGGAAGATGATCCGCTCCCGCAGGAGTCGCGAGTAGATATCAAAGGCTCGTTCACCCCGCCCCGACTGCTCAACCACCATCGGCACAATATTGGCATGGGTAGGCGGCAGGTTGAGCGCTGGAGAGCGCAGAATGGCACTGAGGGGATGGTCGTAACGCGATTGCAGCATAGTTGCCTAGAATGACGGTTCGTTTGTAATTAATTGTAACTAGCGGTTTGTCCCCGTAGGGATCATCACTTTCATTATGCCGAACTATTCTTGGGCTGGGGCAGAACTTGCTTTTTTCCCAGAGCGTTTTTGCGGCTTAGATGGCTTTTCAGCAACGGCCTCCGTCTGGGTATCTTTGGGCGCTTCAGCAGTCGCTGTGGGCTGCTCAGTGGCTGTGTCGGACTGCACTGGCTGAAATGTATTTTGCTCTAGGAGCCAGTTGAGGGCTTCCTCCTGCTGCACTTCATCGTGGGCAAATTCGCGGAGTCGTTCTAGATCCTTGGCTGTTTGGTTGCCCAACACCTCTTTGTAGCGGTTCAGCCGTTCCTCCACTGCGTCGGGACTAGGTTCAATGCCCTCTTGACGAGCGATCGCCCTCAACAATAAACGGGAGTGTACCTCCTTCGCTGCCCCCGGCTCTGCCTCTTGACGCATTTTTTCGTAGAGTTCCTCGGTCATGATCTTGTTGAGATCAACGCCTTGGGACTGAATTTGCATCAGCGTCGTCCGCACCTTCACATCTGCCTCTTTGCGGATCAGGGTTTTTGGCAATTCAACTGGATTTTGGGCAATGAGGGTATCAATGAGGGCAGCTTCTTTCGCTTTCTTGTCTTGATTTTCAGCTCGCTCCTGATGGTTTTGTTCTAGATAGGCCCGCAATTCTGCCATCGTACTGAATTCACTGTGCTCAGCGGCAAAGGCATCGTCTAGGGGGGGCAGTTCCGGTGCTTTAATCCCTAAAAGTTCAATCTCAGCAGTCAATTGTTTGGGGATGTCTGCTTTCCCTTCCTTGACTTCCTCGGCAACAGACACCGTCACCGTTTTGGCTTCACCGACACTCATGCCGACAACAGCAGCAGGAATTTCTTTAATCAAAAAGGGTTGCTCTTCATCGAGGGACAGGGGCAGTTCATCTGCTGAGAGTTCCTTCACCACCTCGCCATTTTCATCTTTGGTCACCAGTTTTAGGGTGACATCATCGCCCCACTGAGCGGGTCGGTCTTCGACAGGAATGAGGGTGGCGTGCTCCCGTTGGTGCCGCTGCAAGAGCTTCTCGACAGTTTCGGGATTGTAGGTGACGGGATTGTACTCAATGGTTAGCCCTTTATAGGCTGTGACTGTCACTTCTGGTTCAACATCAAACGTGACGCTGAAGGAAAAGTTTTCGCCGGGCTGAAATTGCTTCAGTATTTCTGGAATGTCCCCTTGAAGTTCAAGATTACCCAAGTAGGGGATATTGTTCTTTTCGACAGCGGCTTTGACAGTGTCCTCAATCAGTTTTTCCATGGCCACATAGCGCAGCCGCTCTTTGCCAATTTGCTGCAATACCAGCTGCCGGGGGGCTTTGCCCTTGCGAAATCCGCGTAGCTGTGTATGGCGAAGGAGATCATTGACCACTTGGTTATACACCTGTTGAGAGTGTGCCCCCGAAACCTCAATCGTGGCGAGGAGTTGGCTATTGGCACGGGGTTCAGTCGCCATGGAAATGATGTCAGTCACGTCAGTCAAGGTCATTCCCCTTCGCAAATGGTGTCAGTTGGCTGTGCGCGATCGCACAAATCATAATTTTAGCGCAGATTTCCCCTGCTATTTGCAAATGGAGTTGCGCTTAAAGACACAGGGCAATGGGTGTAATGTCAAGGTTTGATGACAAAACTAATCGTCAGGATCCCCACTGCCTATAGAATAAAAGTTTGTCATGGGTGCCGTGTAGCCCACACCTAGACCGTTTTCACAAATTGCAACGATTTCTAAACAACCCCTATGAGTTCAACCCTGCGATTCCTCATGTGCCCTCCCACCCATTATGAGGTGGACTATGTAATCAATCCTTGGATGGAAGGAAATATCCACAAGTCCTCCCGCGATCGGGCACAGGAGCAGTGGCAAAAACTCTACGAAATTATCCATGCTCGGGCCACGGTTGACCTGATTGAGCCGCAGCCGGGCTGGCCGGATATGGTGTTTACGGCGAATGCGGGCTTGGTGCTCGGCGATCGCGTGGTGCTCAGTCGCTTTTATCATCCAGAACGTCAAGGGGAAGAACCCTATTTCAAAGCGTGGTTTGAATCTCAGGGGTATCAAGTTTTTGAGCTACCGAAGCAACTGCCCTTTGAGGGAGCCGGAGATGCCCTCTTGGATCGTGAGGGTCGCTGGCTGTGGGCAGGGTATGGCTTCCGTTCAGAATTGGATTCCCATGCCTATTTGGCGAAGTGGCTGGATATTGAAGTCCTCTCCCTGCGGCTCATGGATGAGCGTTTCTACCACCTTGACACATGTTTTTGTCCGCTCACGGATGGCTACTTACTTTACTATCCTCCCGCCTTTGATGCCTACTCCAACCGCCTGATTGAACTGCGGGTACCAGCGGATAAACGAATTGCCGTTAAAGAGGCTGATGCAGTCAACTTTGCTTGCAATGCCGTCAATATCGATCGCACGGTGATTCTCAACTGTGCCAGCCAAGAATTGAAGTCTGCCCTTGCCCAAGTGGGCTTTGAGGTGGTGGAAACGCCCCTGACAGAATTTCTCAAAGCGGGGGGTGCAGCTAAATGCTTGACCTTGCGGGTGACCGAACCCGTGCGCCAAGAACTCCATGCCACGGCGACAATTCCCAGTCGGGTCATTCATCTGGAGGGACACCTCCTCGACTCTGGCCTTGTGAACCGTGTCCTAGACACAATTGTGGAAAGTGGCGGCAGTTTCCAAGTCCTGCAATTTAATCTTGGCGAACAACGGCAAAGTCCCTCCCAAGCGGATATTCGGGTCATGGCGCCCGATGCCGAGGTCATGGATGCGATCATGGCGCAGTTGATCACCCTCGGTGCGATTTTACCGCCCTCAGAGGTGTGTGATGCGACCCTCGAAACCGTCACCCAAGCGGGGGTTGCCCCGGATGACTTCTATGTAACCACGATTTATCCCACAGAGGTACGAGTTGCCGGCGAGTGGGTTCGGGTTCAAAACCAACGCATGGATGGGGCGATTGTGGTGCGCTCAACCCCGGAAGGCACGGTGGCGGAGTGTCGCATTCTGCGGGATTTAGAGGTGGGCGATCGCGTGGTCGTGGGCGTCGAAGGCATCCGCACGATTCGGAAAACGGAAAGCCAGCGCAGCACCCAAGAGTTCACCTTCATGGGATCAGGGGTCTCCAGTGAACGCCGCGTCGAACTGGTGGTGGAACAAATTGCTTGGGAACTGCGGCGCATCCGCGATCAGGGGGGCAAAGTGATTGTGGTGGCCGGCCCAGTGGTTATCCACACCGGCGGTGGTGAGCATTTAGCCAAGCTGATCCGTGAAGGCTATGTCCAAGGACTCCTCGGCGGTAACGCGATCGCGGTGCACGATATGGAGCAAGCCATCATGGGCACCTCCTTGGGGGTGGATATGCAGCGGGGCGTTCCTGTGCGGGGCGGTCACCGTCACCACCTGAAAGTGATCAATACCATTCGTCGCTGTGGCAGCATTGCCAACGCCGTGGCTCAGGGCATCCTCACCAGTGGCGTGATGTATGAGTGTGTGAAGAATAATGTGCCCTTTGTCCTAGCGGGGTCAATCCGTGATGATGGCCCACTGCCCGATACCCTCATGGATTTAATTGAGGCGCAGCGAGAGTATGCCCGCCTGATTCAGGGCGCAAACATGATTTTGATGCTCTCGTCAATGCTGCACTCCATTGGTGTCGGCAATATGACCCCCGCCGGGGTGAAGCTCGTCTGTGTGGATATTAACCCAGCGGTCGTCACTAAACTAGCGGATCGGGGTTCTGTGGAATCCGTGGGCGTGGTCACCGATGTGGGACTGTTCCTCAGCCTGATGGTGCAGCAGTTGGAGCGGCTGAATCGTCCCTATACCCTTGCCTAGAAGCTTTTCAGCCAATGGGGTAGGATCGAAAGGGCAATTTTTGTATTCGAGGTCAGCAGTGACAGTTCGTGTTCGTTTAGCACCGAGTCCGACAGGAAATCTGCACATTGGGACTGCCCGTACCGCTGTGTTCAACTGGCTTTACGCCCGCCATCGGGGAGGGAAATTCATTCTGCGGATTGAGGATACCGATCGCGAGCGGTCTCGACCTGAATATACCGAGAATATCCTTGAGGGCTTGCAATGGCTGGGGCTGACGTGGGATGAAGGCCCCTATTTCCAGAGCGATCGCCTTGATCTGTACCGCCAAGCGATTCAAACCCTCTTGGACAAGGGACTTGCCTACTACTGCTACTGCACCCCCGAAGAACTCGATGCCCTGCGAGCCGCACAAAAAGCCAAGGGACAAGCCCCGCGCTACGACAACCGTCACCGCCATTTGACCCCAGAGGAGCAAGCCGCCTTTGATGCCGCAGGACGCACCCCCGTCATTCGCTTCAAAATTGAGGACGATCGCCAGATTGAATGGCAAGATTTAGTGCGCGGTCGAGTGAGTTGGCAGGGGGCTGATCTGGGGGGCGATATGGTGATTGCGCGAGCTGCCCCCCGCGGCGAAATTGGCTACCCCCTCTACAACTTGGTGGTGGTCGTCGATGACATTGCCATGGGCATTACCGATGTCATTCGCGGTGAAGACCACATTGGCAACACACCCAAACAAATTTTGCTCTATGAAGCCCTTGGCGCCACTCCCCCCAACTTTGCCCATACTCCCTTGATTCTCAACTCAGCGGGGCAAAAACTCTCGAAACGAGATGGGGTGACCTCCATTTCTGACTTCCGAGCCATGGGGTATTTAGCCCCCGCCTTGGCCAACTACATGACACTCTTGGGTTGGTCGCCCCCTGAAGGGATAGGGGAACTCTTTACCCTTGATCTGGCGGCGAAGCACTTTAGTTTTGAACGAATTAACAAGGCAGGTGCCCGCTTTGATTGGGATAAGCTCAATTGGCTCAATCGTCAGTACATTCAGCAACTAGAGCCAGCAGAACTTTTGGCAGAACTGATTCCCTTATGGCAGGGGGCAGGCTATGCCTTTGATGAGGGGGGCGATCGCCCTTGGTTGCTTGACCTTGCCCAACTCCTTCAACCGGGTCTCAACACCCTCAAGGAGGCCATTGATCAAGGGGCAGTTTTCTTTGTACCCACCATCACCCTTGATGCTGAAGCAATGGCTCAACTGAGTCAACCCCAGAGTGCGACGATTTTGGCGTACCTACTAGCACACTTGCCGACAGAGCCAAAGCTGACGGTGGAGATGGGACAACACCTGATTCAACAGGCCAGCAAAGCCGCAGGGGTGAAAAAGGGAGCAACGATGCGATCGCTGCGCGCTGCCCTCACGGGTGCTGTCCACGGTCCTGATTTAATGGCGACGTGGCAAATTCTCCACCAACGGGGCTGGGATCAACCGCGACTTGCGGCAGCATTGAAACAGGCACAGGTTACTTCCTAGGGGCTGGGGGGCGATCGAAGATCGTTTGGCTTAAATTAGCCCCACTCAAATTTGCGCGATCGAGATCTGCCCCCTTCAGGTTTGCAGCCGTCAAATTCACATCAATCATGTTTGCCCCCTTCATGACCGCATTCTCCAAATTGGCACCGCTAAGGTTGGCATTGACAAGGTTGCTAAGGGTGAGGCGTGTTCCCACCAGTTGTGCCCCTGCCAAATTGGCATTGACCAAAATCGCTAGATAGAGACTGGCACGGTTCAAGTTTGCCCTTTCCAAATTGGCGCCAAAGAGATTCGCACCCGCCACATAAGCGCCCTCCAAATTGGCACCTGCTAAATTCGCCTTAAACAAATTGGCATCCATTAGGTTCGCGCCCCGCAGATCACAGTTTGGACGCCAAATCGCTGGGCACGGTCGATTAAACGGTCATCGGGATGGGCAGCAACATCGGCTGCTAAGGCCGCCCAATCCAGCTTCCAAGGACGACGGAGGACAACTGTGGGGGCTAAGTCCTCTCGCTTCAGCCAGCGATGGATGGTGGCGCGACTGACCTGAAAGATTTGAGTCGCTTCACTGATTTTGCCACCTTGCTGGATGTAGGAGACAACCCGCTCTCGTCAGTCCAAGCTATAGCTCATATTCTTGAGTAACATTCATGACGCTTTGAGTATAGCCTATCCCTCTTGAAAATATCTCATCTCCTTTCGAAATGGCTATAGCATCGAGGTAGAGGTTATAGTTCAGGCGATCGCTCCCACTGCTCATTTGTCGCGGTGTAAAACTATTGCTGCCCCCTTGGCTTAGTTGAACCGTTACGGGGCGGTCAGTTGACCAAGAGAACCTACAAGGTGCAAGTCATTGACTCCTTTGCAGGTAAATTCGATTAATCATGGGAGCTACTGATTTGATAGACAACACGACCATGCTCCCTAGCCCAGTTTTCCGAGAAGCTGATATGGGAAATGGCATTCCGACTTTGATCAAGCTGACGATTTGCTTCGGTAAGTACATCACTAGGTTCTAGCTCGTAAATCACTTTGCAGTTGATTTGGTTTTGCTTCTCAAAAACGGCTAAGTAAATTTTTGTGTTGCGGGTAATTCGTGTAAGTGATTGGGCACGCTTTTCAGGAGGTTCCTTAAACATTCGGTCAAGCTGACCGCTTCCACCTTCTATACAAGATAAATATTCATACTTTTCACTTGGGTCGCTCATGGCATGAGCATCGGCATCACGCTTAGAATCAACTAGTTCGTGACCTAGCAGGTCAGCAATAATCATTTCCTTAACTAACCCCGGCTGCAGTAGGTTGCGAATACCAATTGTTTGAGCAAGTTGAGAGGCTTGACGGATCAGATCAACAATTTGACGATAAACTTGCTGTTTCACCAATCAAAAAGCCTCCCCGCGATTTCATACTCTGCCTCACGTAATCTCTCGTTTGCTGCTTGGACAAACTTTTGATCTTGCTCAATAGCAATGAAATGCCTTCCCAAGCGTTTACAAACTACAGGGGCTGTACCGACACCGGCAAATGGATCAAGCACTAAGTCACCCTTATTAGAGCTTGCCTTGACTAAGCGTTCAATCAGCTGCTCTGGCTTTTGAATGGTATTGAGTGCTTCGCGAGCTACTAGTTCTTTTGATTTATACGTGAGCTGTTTAATATCTCCCCAGACATCTCCTGGGTTTTTACCTTCTTCATTGAATTTAGTTTTGCCATACTTACCATTAATCACTGATGGTACCCGCTCACAACGACGACGGTGCTCTAGCTCTACTAGCTGTGGTACCCGAATAGCATCTAAGTTAAAGGTTTTGGGACGCTGGCCTTTAATAAAGTAACAAATAAGATCATAGTTATTTGTGTAGTTGATCCGTCCTTGGGCTAGGCGACTGGGCTGATACCAGACAATTTTTGCCTGTAAGTTAAGAAATGGACGGTAGTCAATAAAGTCAATACAATCAGGTTTACCAAAAAGGTAGAGTGCTCCTCCCTCTTTCAATTTTTCAGCAAAGATAGTGATGAGTTTGAGGTTAAACTCTTGGATGTTAGAGATGCGATCCCATGGATTGGTGGTTACACCGTAGGGGCCGTCGCAAATAATGAGATCAATGCTCGCACTTTCAATCTGGGGCAAGAGGGTAAAAGCATCAGCTTGGTAGATACGATCAATCTCTAGCATGCTTTCGCTCAATGATCTAAAACATCCCTTCTAGGGCGGCTTGACAGCGATCGCACAACTGGGGATGCAAGGCCGATTGTCCCACACTTTCAGCATAATTCCAGCAGCGGACGCATTTCTCACCCTTGGCATGATCGACGCCAATCCACAGCCCTTCCTCTTCTAGGACATAGGGCACGTCAACGGCATGGGGTTGTGCCATGATCGCCACTTGGGAAACCAAAAAGAGATAGCGCAATTCATCCACCCCATTGCCACTGAGGGCATCACTGGGATTCATCTCCGTAAGGCGATCGCGCCACTGTGGATCGGCAACATAGAGCCACACTTTGGCTTCCAAAGAGGAGCCAATGAGCTTTTCGGCACGGGCCTGTTCGAGCACCTTATTCACCTCTAGGCGTAGTTGCCGCAGGCGTTGCCACTCACTGGCTAGCTCCGGATCCTGCCACTGGGCAGGAAGCTGTACCCAGCCGCTTTGAAAAACCGAAAGATAGGGGGTTTTGAAGGGCAAATGCTGCCAAATATCTTCGGCTAAATGGGGAAGCACTGGGGCAATAGCACGGGCGAGGTTTTGAACGGCAACGGCCAGAACCGTTTGACAACTGCGCCGGCGATCGCTCGCGGCAGCACTGATGTACAACCGATCCTTGGCAATATCGAGATAAAAGTTCGACAGATCAACAACACAAAGATTTTGAATCGTTTGGAAAAAGCGATAGAACTGAAAGCTATCAAAGGCCGCCGTTACTTCGCTGAAGACTTCATGCAGCCGATGTAGCATATAGCGATCCAAGGCGGGCAGTTGGGCATAGGGAATGGCATCTTGATCGGGGTCAAAGTCGTGAAGATTCCCCAAAAGAAAGCGAGCCGTATTGCGAATCTTGCGATAGACATCCGCCAACTGCTTGAGGATATTTTTACCAATGGGGACATCATTGGCATAGTCCACGGAGGACACCCACAGGCGCAATACATCGGCACCATAGGCAGGGTCTTGCTTTTGGTTTTTGCCCCCCTCAATCACTTCGCGGGGATCCGTGACATTGCCGAGGGACTTGCTCATTTTCCGTCCCTGCTCATCGAGGACAAAGCCGTGGGTGAGGACTGCTTTGTAGGGGGCTTGGCCTTTAACGGCAACCCGTGTTAACAATGAGGATTGAAACCAGCCGCGGTGTTGGTCAGAGCCTTCGAGGTAGAGATCCGCCTGTTGATCGCCGAGAACCGCCGCCCAAGAAGAGCCAGAATCAAACCAGACATCCATCGTATCGGTGCCCTTTTCGTAGCGATCGGCTTGATCTCGTAGGGATTCAGGCAGCAATTCCGCAACGGAGAGTTCCCACCAAGCATCAGACCCGCGATCGCGAATAATGGCTTGCACATGGGCAATGGTTTCTGCCGTCAGCAGGGGTTCCCCCGTGGCTTTGTCATAAAAGACGGGAATGGGCACGCCCCAACTGCGCTGCCGCGAAATACACCAATCGGAACGCTCCGCCACCATTGCCGTAATGCGGTTTTCCCCTTGGACAGGAATCCACTTCACCTCGGCGATCGCCCTGAGGGCGGCATCGCGAAAGCCTTCAACGGAAGCAAACCACTGCTCTGTGGCGCGGAAGATGGTTGGTTTTTTCGTGCGCCAGTCGTAGGGGTACTTGTGGACATAGGGTTCTTCCTTGAGGAGGGCGCCACACGCTTGCAGTGCCGCAATCACCGCCTCATTCCCTTCCTTGAGGACATTGAGACCGGCAAATTGTCCCGCTTCTGCTGTAAAGCAGCCATTTTCATCCACGGGCGACAGGATTGGCAAGCCATAGCGCTGACCCACCGCATAGTCCTCTAAGCCATGGCCAGGGGCCGTGTGAACCAGACCCGTCCCCGATTCAGTCGTGACATAATCGCCGCCAATGACAATTTTGCTCTCGCGCTCAAAGAGGGGATGGCAATAGCGCCCATTTTCCAAGTCAGCGCCTTTGGCGGTGGCCACCACCTTGAGCGTACAAGCAAGGGTTTGGCTAAGGCGCTCCACCAGATCCTTGGCCACAATCAAATATTTGTAGCGGGCACTGGGTTTGACTTCAACAAGGGCATAGGTGAGATCCGGATTGACACTCACCGCCAAGTTGGCCGGAATGGTCCAAGGGGTTGTCGTCCAAATGGCAACGCCTAATTGGCCGAGGGCTTTGTACCACGATTTGGCTAGCCCTTGGGGCAGTTCGATCACTTCAAAGGCGGCATAGAGACTGCGGGAGGTGTGGCCTTCGGGATATTCCAGCTCGGCTTCGGCGAGGGCGGTTTTAGAACTAGGACTCCAGTGGACGGGCTTGAGACCGCGATAGATGTAGCCCCGCAGCACCATTTCGCCAAAGACACCGATTTGGGCGGCCTCGTAGTCAGGGGTGAGGGTCAAATAGGGGTGCTCCCAGTCGCCCCAAACCCCATAGCGTTGAAAACTCTGCTTTTGCTCGGCCACGGTTTTGAGGGCAAAGGCCTTGGCCTGTTGGCGGAGGGTCAGGGGGGTTAGCTGCGCACGCTGTTCGGGTTTCAGGTTTTGCAGTACCTTGAGTTCAATGGGCAGGCCGTGGCAATCCCAACCGGGGCGGTAGTGAACCTTGCGTCCCCGCAGCAGTTGATACTTATTGATGATGTCCTTGAGAATTTTGTTGAGGGCATGGCCAATGTGGAGAGCGCCATTGGCGTAGGGGGGGCCATCGTGGAGAATAAAGACCTCACCCGGATTGGTTTGCTGCAGCGTTTCATAAATTTGATGCTGTGCCCAAAAGGCCTGTAATTGGGGTTCCCGTGTGGCTGCATTTGCCCGCATTTCAAAGGTGGTTTGGGGCAGGTTGACGGTGTCTTTGTAGTCGGGGGTCGCGTCAGTCATGGGTGGGTACAGCGGGGTATGATCGTTGGAGGGCAAGAAAAAATCGGGAATGGATTCAATTGTAGGAGAACTGTTCTTATTCACTCAAGGATGATTTCCGTTCTAGGTTTGGATCTGGGGCGCAAGCGCATTGGTGTGGCAGGGTGCGATCGCTTGGGGCAGTTGGCCACGGGCATTACAACCATCCAGCGGCGGAATTTTGCCAGTGATGTGGCGCAGCTTCGCCAGATTTGCCAAGAGCGAGGGGTAGAGAAGTTAATTGTGGGCTTGCCCTACACCCTCGATGGTCAACTGGGTTCCCAAGCCCGGCAAGTGCAACATCTAGCGGAAAAAATTGGCGCGGCCTTGAACTTGCCCGTGGAATATATGGATGAGCGACTCACCTCATTTCAGGCGGAAGAGATTCTCAAACAGCGGCGGCGATCGCCCCGTCACCACAAGGACTTAGTGGATCAAATTGCTGCTGCCCTCATTTTGCAACAATGGCTCGATGCCCGTTCTCAAGCCGCAAAAGCAACACTGGCACCCGCTGATCCGCAGCTATAACGGAGGCTCAAAAGTTGTCTGCTCAAATTCTTGGGCACGGGCTACCATGTGCGGGGCTGAAACTGCGCATCATTGAGAATCGCCACCCCATCTCCCGACTGCGCCAACACAAACAAGCCCTGCCGATAGGCATAGCGAGCCACCTCAGGGGGCACGATCATCCCTGCCACCGCTCCCAAGAGCTGGGTGTCTCGATACTGGTGTGCCAAACGACGAAATTTCGCGATCCGCTCTAAATGCTCATCCACATCCCCTTGGCTCAGTTTGGTTTTCACCTCGACGAGAACCGCTTGATTGGTATTGACGACTAGCAGATCAATTTCTAAACTCTCATTGCCATCTTGGAGAATGACATCGCTGTAAAGCTGAGAGACGGCAATGCCGCGACTCTGAAATAGGCGCAGCACGGCGGGGCGCACCTGCCATTCCACAAATTCCCCAAGGCGATTGCCCAGTTTCCCCAGTTGCTGATTGAGTTGGCGCGCTTCTTCCCGCAACAAGCGTTCCGTTTCTTGAAATCGCCGATCCGTCTCTTGAAATCGCCGATCTGTCTCTTGAAATCGCCGATCTGTCTCTTGAAATCGCCGATCCGTCTCCTGAAATCGCCGATCCGTTTCTTGGAAGCGGCGCTCTGTTTCTTGAAAGCGGCGCTCTGTTTCTTGAAAGCGGCGCTCTGTTTCTTGGAAGCGGCGCTCTGTTTCTTGGAAATGGCGTTCGGTTTCCTTTTGAGCTTCTAACAGCTCCCCTAGTAATCGCCAAACGTCATCAGGAGTGTATGCCTTTGTCATGACTTAATTGACAGGATTAATTTACCGAGCCGTGCTTGCAAGTGCCGCCCCTTGAGTGGGGGAATGAAAAGGGGACTTGCTACAGCTTTATCTTAAATCCTTTGCGGTAGCATCTATCTATCGCTCTGCAATCACTATCGATGAACCTAGAGACACTGCGCGCCTACCACGACACCTACCCCGCCCTACTGAATAAGATCTACCTCAACTATGGGGGACAAGGGCCGCTGCACCAAGACACATGGCAGGCCATCATCCAGAGCGATCGCCACATTCAAGAGGAAGGCCCCTTTGCCAATCGCGTCTTTCCGTGGCTGAGCCAACAACTGCAAACCCTGCGGCAAGAACTGGCACAGCTTTTGGGGACGAGCGCCGAGACCATTGCCCTCACAGATTCTGTAACCACTGGCTGCAATATCGTTCTCTGGGGGATCAACTGGCAAGCGGGCGATCGCCTGCTGATTTCTAACTGTGAGCATCCGGGGGTAGTGGCGATTACCGAACAATTGGCGCGGCGGTTGGGGGTGGTGGTGGATCGGGTGGCCTTTTGGCCTTGGTGTGACGATGAGGTGGCCGCCATTGAAGCCCAACTCCATCCCCGCACACGCTTGGTCGTCCTCAGTCATTTGCTGTGGAATACCGGGAAACTTTTGCCGTTGGAGAAAATTGTTGACCTTTGCCACCGTCGCGGCATCCAAGTCTTGGCGGATGGTGCCCAAAGTGTGGGTATGGTACCCCTCAATTTACCCGCCTTGGGGGTGGATTACTATGCCTTTACGGGGCACAAGTGGTGCTGTGGCCCTGCGGGGCTGGGAGGGCTGTACATTCGACGCGATCGCCTAGCCACATTGGAACCCACCTTTATTGGCTGGCGCGGCATTCACCAAACCCGTGATGCCCAACCGGCAGGCTGGAAGGAGGATGCCAGTCGCTTTGAAGTGGCCACAACCGCCTTTTCCTTGGTACCGGGGTTAACCACTGCCCTGCGGGTGCATGATCAATGGGGGACTGCCCAAGCGCGATATGAGCGCATTTGTGAGCTGAGTCATTATCTTTGGCAACAGTTACAGGGCATGGTGGGTTTGACCTGCTTGAGTCTCGTGCCGCCGCCGTCGGGCTTGGTGGCCTTTCAGTTAGCTAATGGTCAGCATCGCCAATTGGTGCAAGACCTTGAGGCAGAGAATATCTTGGTGCGGGAATTGCTCTATCCTGCCTCGGTGCGAGCCTGTGTGCATTACTTTACGCTGCCGCAGGAGTGCGATCGCTTTGTTGCTGCCCTCAAACACTGGCTCCAGAATCATCCTTAGGACGCTTGAGAATTGAATTAGAGCGATTAGAGTCACCTACCATGTACGGGGCTGAGACTGCGCATCGTTGAGAATCGCCACCCCATCTCCTGATTGCGCCAACACAAACAAACCTTGCCGATAGGCATAGCGAGCTACTTCAGGGGGTACGATCATTCCTGCTACGGCGCCCAAGAGCTTGGTGTCCCGATACTGGTGTGCCAAACGACGAAATTTCGCGATCCGCTCTAAGTGCTCATCCACATCCCCTTGGCTCAGTTTCGTTTTCACCTCGACGAGGACGGCTTCATCAGTATTGACGACTAGCAGATCAATTTCTAAACTCTCGTTGCCATCTTGGAGAATGACATCGCTGTAAAGTTGAGAGACGGCAATGCCCCAACTCTGAAATAAGCGCAGCACGGCGGGGCGCACCTGCCATTCCACAAATTCCCCAAGGCGATTGCCCAGTTTCCCCAGTTGCTGGTTGAGTTGGCGCGCTTCTTCGCGCAGCAAGCGTTCCGTTTCTTGGAACCGTCGGTCAGTCTCTTGAAATCGCCGATCCGTTTCTTGGAAGCGGCGCTCTGTTTCTTGAAAGCGGCGTTCGGTTTCCTTCTGAGCCTCTAATAGCTCCCCCAATAACCGCCAAACATCTTCAGGGGTGTATGCCTGCGTCATGACTGGATTAACAATTGCTCACGGATACATCCCCAATCCTAATCCGAATCAATGCTCCCCACTGAGAAAAGGATGCTGACGCAATTCCCAAGCCAATCAGAAAAGCGGGTGGACCCTCGCCCTGAGAGATCCTTCTATTGGCCAAGGATCAGCAGGAAGCTTGTGATTGCCGCGCGGCAATGTCGGCGATCGCCTGCTTGAGAATGCGGTGTTCCTGGACTTGAATGCGGGCGTGGAGGGTGGCGGGTGTATCATCGGGGAGAACGGGCACTGCTGCTTGGACTAAAATTGGGCCACTATCCACTTCCTCTTCCACCAGATGGACGGTACACCCAGTAATTTTCACACCTGCTGCCAAGGCCTGCTCAACAGCATGCAATCCCCGAAAACTGGGGAGCAAACTGGGGTGCAGGTTAATTACCCGCTGGGGGTAGGCATTGAGGAGGACAGGCGTCACAATCCGCATCCAGCCCGCCATCACTACCCACTCGACCCCATAGGCTTTGAGGGTTTCGACAATGGCCGCATCCAGACTTTCACGGCTGGGGTAGTGGCGATGGTTGAGGAGGACACTGGGAATCTGCCACTGTTTGGCTCGCTCTGCCACAAAGGCATCGGGATTGTTGTAGATCAGAACTTGAATCTGGGCAGCCAATTCGCCTTGGGCGATCGCTTCGGCGAGAGCAGCAAAGTTGGAGCCATTGCCAGAAGCTAAAACGCCTAACCGCAGGGGATGGGGCGCGGGCGCGATCGCTGGAGCAGAAGGGACAACAAGAGCCTCACTGGACATGACGGGCATTACTGATTTTAGTGCTCAATAATTCTAAGGCCTTGGCCACCATTGGATCCGTGGGTCGTGCCACCAAGTTGGGATTGAGCCGCAATTCCAGATCACTACTGGGATCGACCGTCACCAGTACATCGGGGGTGATCCCCCCTGCGGCAATATCGCGACCCTTTGGCGTCAGATAACGAGCTACCGTTACCACGAGGGCAGAGCCATCCCCCAGTTCATGAACCGCTTGAACCCGCACCTTGCCAAAAGTTGGTGTCCCCACCACGGTTGCGCGCCCCTGATCCTGCAAAGCACCGGCTAAAATTTCACTGGCACTGGCAGAGGCCTGATTTACCAAGACCACGAGGGGCAACTGACTCAAGGCGCGTTGGCGGGCACGAATCGTCTCTTCTCGCTGGTTTTGCTGAATGCGCACAATCACCCCAGAATCGAGCCATTGGCGGCTAATTTCAATGCCGGCTTCTAGGAGTCCCCCCGGATTGTGGCGCAAATCCAGAATGAAGCCTTGAACTTTCTCCCGTTGCAGGATTTGGATCGCCGCTTGCATCTCTTGTTGGGAGCGGCTATTAAAACCACTGAGGCGGATGTAGCCCACCCGAGGATGATTCAGAACCTGAAAATTCACTGTACGCGGAATTTCACCGGCGCGGGTGAGTTCGACACTAAAGGGTTGGGGTTTACCCTCACGGCGCACCAGTAGGCGCAACTGACTCCCCGCTGGCCCTCGCAACGCCAGATTGGCTCGCTCCAAGGTCAGGCGATCGCTCCCCCGACCGTTAATGGCCAGAATTTCATCTCCCACTTTCAAATTCGCCTTGGCAGCCACTGACCCCGCTTGGATTGCCTGAATGCGAAAGAGTTCCCCCGACTCCACGAGGGTGAGACCCACATCCACCTGCTGGCCTTGGGTTTGCAGGAGCAGTTGACGGTACGCTTGGGGCGGCAGAAAGCGGGTATAGGGATCATTGAGGCGGACAAGGGCTTGCTGAATCACCCGATAGGCGGCCTCGCGATCGCCATAGGGTTGGGAGAGCAACTCCTGACGAATGGCCTGCCAATCCAGACGATTGAAACTGCGATCCAGATAGCTTCTGTAGATAATTTGCCACGCCTCATCCACCAAAGCCTTGGGAGCATCCTTGAGCGTACTGGTGCCCCCCAGTGCTGACGGCATTCCCAATAGTGCAACACCGACGCCGAGAATTGCCCAGTATTTCACCCCACAAATCCATTGACAACGCCTCGCCCCTATTCTATCGTCCCCACATAAAAAAATCCCCCTCACAGGGAGGGGGAAACAGGTCAGTGCGGATTTAGAAGCTAAAGGTTGTCCGCACAGCGCCAACAACAATGGGGTCGTTGTTTGAGTTACTGTTGGGGTTGAAGATGGCAATCACCCCAGGGGTAATCGAGATATTGCGACTCACCGCAAAGCGGTAGAAGCCCTCTAGGTGATAGGAGTTAAAGCGCGTGTAACTTCCATCGCCAAGAGCAGAAGGGACGTTTGTGATGCTAATAAGCTGCGGGGGCTGGCCAAAAACAAGACCTAGCAGATCTCCCTTCCGCCAGAGGTCAGGGGAAGCAAAGGTAATGGCCCAGTTGACAATTTCAGCCTCACGGCGGCCACCTGTTAGAGCAGCGCCTCGAACACCATAAACATTGGCATACCCTGCCCAGCCCGCAACATTCAACTGCTTGATCGGGCGATAGGTAAACTGAAAGCCCACCGCATCCGCTGCTTGGTTAGGCACGTTGCTACTACCTGCATCCGTCAAAGGGTCTGCCGCTGAGCGGAAACCAGAGCTACCTGTTCCCAGAAAGGGATCAAGGCCATAGGAGTGGGTGTAGGTCACCCCTAAGGCGAGGTTTTTAATGGGGCGCACATCCACCTGAGCCAAAGCAGCATAGGCACCATCAAAGAAGCCATTGAGGCCAGTGTTCGTGCCTGGATTAGGGTCGTTGGCAAAGGGTGCAAGGTAGCCCACATTGAGAGTGACGCCGGTGCCCCGTTCTTTATTTTGGATGAGGTCGTACTTAAAGGTCACACCCGCAGCATTGGCAGCACTTCCTGCACGGTAGATGGGATGGTAACGCCCAAAGCGAGAGAGGGCACCCGTATCACTGGATTGGAGGAAGGGGTTGAAATTGTTGACATTGTCGTTGAACTCACCCCCCACAAAATCTAGGATCATTTGACCGCGACGGGTCACTGGAAAGCTGTAGAAGGCTTTTTGCAGTTCAAATTGGTTATTATTATTGCCATCATAGCCAAGGCGCCCCATATTGGTGCCCATCAATCCGGCATAACTAGTAATATTAGCTGCTTGCAAGCGCAACCGTAGGCGATCCTTGCCATAGAAGCTGGTATCGAGGTTGAGACGAACGCGGGAATTGGCAACGGGGTTGGTATCCTGTACTGGTTGTGGGCCAGGAGCGCCAGGACGTAGTGCCTGCTTGTTCGTCAATATATCGGAGACGTTGAAGATAACCGTAGCGTTGAGCTTAGTGAGGGTGGCAAATTGAGTGGCTTCGAGGTTGGCAACGCGGCCTTCAAGGTTGGTGACGCGGCCTTTGATCACGGCGAGTTCATTGGCAAATTCCTGCATCAGGCGGCGCAGGGTTTCAAGGTCTTCCTTGGTGGCAAAGCGATCGCTAATTACATCGAGGCAGGCATTCAAAGCGGCTGCCATTTCATAACGAGTAGCTGCCCGATTCCCACGGAAGGTGCCATCGGGATAACCGGCAATACAGCCGTATTTCTCGACAAGAGAGGCCAAGGCTTGATAGGCCCAATCGGTGGGGCGCACATCCGAGAGTTGGCTAACGGAGGTCACTTGACCCATGCTCGATGTCGTGGCGGCACGCCCCGCTTCTAGTTCGGCCACTGAGGGCACAGAGAGGTTGCTGCGGCGATTTTGGGCAACAAGTGTCGTGCTGGTGGGCAGTGTGGTTAGGGATTCAGTACCAGCAGTAGGGGTTTGAAACTGAGTGCTACTGAAGTTGGTCAAAGAGGTATCAGCGGCTGTCGCTGCACCTGCCAGCACACCCAACAATAAAGCAGGCGAGGCCAAAACCAACCCCGGAAAAATGCGGGACATAACGTCTTACTCCTTCACTCCTCAATGAACTTGTCCTAAAGAACGAGTCCCTAAGACAGAATTCTCCTTCAATTATTGATCCTACTGAGATGCTCGCTAAAGTTATTCATCTGCCAGCAAGCTGAGCTATCAGGCTTTCTTACAGAGGCTTTAGCACATCTCATAGAAACTATCCCCAAGGGGCAGAGATAGTTACTTACCAGCCAGATTTTAACACCGTGTTCGTTGGCTTAAGGTTATCTCAAGGTTAGGAGCCGTTTAAGAATTAGGCCAGCTCAAGGTTTGGATGAGGTTTTTTGAGCTTCAGAGCGACTCCAGCCACTGCTAACGGATTGACCAATTCCCTGCAAAATGCCGCGGCCAATCAGCCCCAAACCACGACCAATCACCTGCGTCAGCAGATACACCACTCCCTTGCCGACCCAAGCCACCACTGCCCGTACTGGGGGGGCTAAAGCATCACGCGCCTCCAGCGCCAAGGTCAGAGCGTAGGGAATCCCCTCGAGTTGCATCAGTTCCTGTTGACGGGGGACGGTCAGCGCTAGTTCCTGAATTCCTCGCTCCGTGAGCCGCAGTAAGACCAAACGACTTTCAAAGATATCTTGGGGTTCCTTGACCCAGCGCCGCCAGCGGTAATGCCAAGAGAGGGCATTGCGAAAGCGTTCCATTTCCCGCGTTGAGGTGTATTGCGGCTGAAAAAATGTCTGTTGAATCACTGCACTATAGCAACACCGATTCAGCAGCGGATAGACAATGCCATTGGCGACAGTGAGCAACCAGTGATCGAGGAGGGCATCGAGGATCTCCAAGGCGGCAGCGGTGCCGTAGCGATAGGTCTGCTGATGGAGGGTGAGGGGCTGTTGCACCAGTAAATGAGCCAGCATCTCCGCCACAAAGGGGATTGGCTTCAGATAGACGCTGGCCACAGTTTCTCTTTCTGTGAGCAATTGCTCAATCAGGTCGGTGTCACTGCCGAGGGCAAAACGATAGGGACGAAAAAACTCCCGCAGGCTCTGTTCCCACAGGTCTTGCAGTAGGGAGCTACCCCGCTGGTGCAGAAATTCAATACTGGGTGGTGTTGCTTGTAAAGTGCGCACGAGGAGATCCCACTGCCGCAGGATGGTATAGAGCAGTTCCCGCCGCTGTTGTAGGGTGAGCACCTCTAACTCCAAAGGCCGCGACGTTAGGTTCAAGAGATCCGACTGCATCCGTTGTAAGCAGCGATCCACCAATTGGGAAATGATCTCAATCTGCGGACGCACGGGGGACACCACTGGCGCAGGAGGGGCTTGAGTTGGCTGTGGCAAGAAACGGGAGACTAACCAGCGGGCGGCACGAATTTCCCGATGGCGACCTTCACACACCAGCCGTTCGAGGGCAGAGAGGCGCGATCGCCCCAAGTACTGATCCAAAGCCTGTAACCACGCTTCCATTTCCCCCAATCCCTGCTGCAGAACCTGATACCGCCAACGATCCCACGGATTGGGAAAGAGCACACTCAAGGGGGGTTTTGGGGGCGTGACGGTGTGAACGATTTCCCCTTGGGCAATGGCCAGAATTGCCGCCAAGAGATCACTCAGCGCCGTATTGCGATGGTAAATGCCTTCGACACCCGCCTGTTGGGCAAGGGAAACTAACTCAAGGGCAGCGGGTCGGACAGTGAGAATTATCCGCAGGGCAGGATAGTGCTGCTTCAACCACTGCCACAGCCAAGGGGTAGTGGCATCATTCACTGTGAGTTGGGCATCACAGAGAACAATCCAAGGCGTGCGTTCTTGATCGAGGGGCGTGTTTTCCAGATAGGTGATCAGACCATGGCCATCGTGAAAGACCAGCGGCTCAATCCCCAACTGCTGCTGAATTCCTGTCCAAAGGCCAAGGCGCACCACATCCTCTCCCTCGACAATGATGAGACCAAAGTTGGGGGAGGCATCAGCAGTGATAGGGGACATCGACATTTGCGCAAGACTTAGTTGGGGTTGGGACTATTCAGATATTGACTGACAAGCCGCGCCATGACAATTTGCCATGACAATTAAGGAATTCTTTTTAGGACTCACCTAACTCAACGTCTGCATAGAGACCACTGAGTTTTAAGGAAGTCTGTAACGAGGGCAGTAGTAGTTCCTGCGTAATATCTTGCCAAATCGTGAGCAGCCATTGATATTCAGCCTGCCGCAAATATTGTTCAACACAGGGGCGATCTTGGCTAATCAGGAGATATTCTTGCAGGGTTGGAATCTGGCGATAGTCGAAAAATTTTGTCCCGCGATCGCGATCCGCTGTCGAAGGCGATAAAACCTCAGCAATGAAAATCGGCTGCATCACCACATCGTTGCGTCCCGCCACTAGGGGCACCGGCTTCGGCGTCACCATGACATCAGGATAGTAGTACGACTGCGTTTCCGGAATCCAGAGGCGTTGATCTGTGACAAAGACGCGGTAGGGCTGTCCCTTGAGTGCCAAACTCAACAGAACAGTTAAGGAACGAACCAACTCATTATGATTAACGCTGCCTCCGGGCATAGTGTAAAGTTCTCCTTGGCGATACTCATGGCGCTCCGTTGCCACCACTTCTTGAGCTAAGTAAGCTTCCGGAGTGAGGTACGTGACCGCTGGCTCCAATACTGTGGTCATCAGAGTTCCCGTCAACGCGATAGTTCAATCCTAAGCAATTCAACGCCCCTTTCTAACATATGGGGTACACGGTGAAATGTTCTTCTACTAGGGTTTTGAGCGTGGTCAATTCTTGGGACAGGGTCTGTCAGTGAAACGTCGCCAAATCAACCGCTTACTCCTCTGGGGAAATGCAGGCTTGGTAGCCAGTTTGACCCTCCGCTAATGGCGTGAAGCCCAAACGCGGGTTCCCGATGACAGCGAATTTCACCTGTTGTTTGGGACGGCAAGGTCTATATTGCCGCACGGGATGGTTATCTCTACTGTTTGGGATAGGCTATACTGCTGAAGCTGTGGTTTTCGCTGACCAATGGAGCCAACGCCTGACTTTGTTTTGCCCATTCCGGCTGCGGATACTCCCCTCTCTGAGGAGGAATTTCTTCAACAGGTGCGCCAAGCGTGGCAGGTGTGTGAGCGCTTTGATCTACAAACAGAGATCTGGCGGGGGCAAATTCTACGGGCGGTGCGCGATCGCTATCGCCATCAAGGGGATGAGCGGGGTATTGGCTTTCAGCAGTGGCTCCAGGAACATGAAATTAGTAAGCGCCGTGCCGATGATTTGATTCAGTTGGCCGATCGCGCCGATGAATTGCTCAAGGAACGTCCCCTGCCCCCCGAAGCCATTTCTCGCTTTAGTAAACGCGCCTTTTTGGAAACCGCCGCAGCGGATCCTGAGGTGCAAGCCCTGATTACCCAAGCCGCCGCAGCGGGCGATCGCATTACCCACCGTGAAGTGCGCCAACTCCAAGCGGAATGGACGGCTCTGCACTCTGATCTGCTACCGCCAGTGGTGCGCCAAAAGGCCAGCGATCGCACCCTTGCCCCCCGCTACGTTGCCCCCTTAGTCAAAGAATTAGAAAAGCTCCCCCCCCAACAGCAGCAGGAACTCTCCCAAGAACTGGCCAGCGATCCCAGTGTGGAAACGGTTAAGGAAATCACGGCGACGGCTCGCCAACTCAGCCGCTATCTTGAGGCCGCTCCCCAAATTCAAGCCCTCAAGACCCACCCTGTGGATCTGGAACAAGTCCTGATCGAAGCCCAGCGCCTTGAGCAACTGCAAACCGTTGCCGATCTCCTGCAGCAGGCCGCCCAACTGGAAAGCACCATTGCTCGGCTTTATACCACGTGGCAGCGCCTCAGCCATTTGAGCGATCGCCTCTACCAAGAATCGGGTGCCAGCACACCGCAATTACAAGCCCTATTAGAAGCCTTGGATTTTCTTTCTGGCGATATTGTGCAAATTGACTTAGCGGGACAAACCATTAAATTACATATCTTTTCTGAGAGTGAAACTCGCGCCCCCGAATTCTAACCCAATGGATCACCGATGTCCCCATTACTGGTAACGTGGTATGGAAGCCATTCAATGGCTGGCGGAGTAATTATCGATTTCAGCACGGTTAGCATGAGAGTCCTCGTAATTGGCGGTGATGGTTATTGCGGCTGGGCGACAGCCCTCTACCTTTCAAATCGTGGCCATGATGTGGCGATTTTGGATAGCCTGATTCGGCGCCACTGGGATGCCGAACTCTGTGTCGAGACCCTCACACCGATCGCCCCCATTCAGCACCGTCTGCAACGCTGGCAGGATCTCACTGGCAAAAAGATTGGCCTTTATATTGGCGATATTTGTAACTATCACTTCCTTGAGCGCGCCATGCTGGAGTTTCAGCCCGAGGCGATCGTCCACTTTGGCGAACAGCGCTCCGCCCCCTACTCCATGATTGACCGAGAGCACGCCGTCTTTACCCAAGTCAATAATGTTGTCGGCACCCTCAACCTGCTGTACGCCATCCATACCCACAACCCTGACTGCCACCTTGTCAAACTAGGCACGATGGGTGAATACGGCACCCCCAACATTGATATTGAAGAGGGCTACATCACCATTGAGCACAATGGTCGCAAGGATACATTGCCCTATCCCAAGCAGCCCGGTAGCTTCTATCACCTCAGTAAAGTTCACGATAGCCACAACATTCACTTTGCCTGCCGCATTTGGGGCTTGCGCGCCACCGATTTGAACCAAGGGGTAGTCTATGGCGTGCTCACCGAAGAAACGGGCATGGATGAACTGTTGATCAACCGCCTTGACTACGACGGTATCTTTGGCACCGCCCTCAATCGCTTCTGTATTCAAGCTGCCATTGGTCATCCCCTGACGGTTTATGGCAAGGGCGGGCAAACTCGCGGTTTCTTGGATATTCGCGATACCGTGCGTTGTATCGAATTGGCCGTTAACAACCCCGCCGCACCGGGTGAATTCCGCGTCCTCAACCAGTTTACAGAACAGTTTAGTGTCGGTGACCTTGCCCACAAAGTCCAAGAAGCGGGTAAAGCCCTCGGCCTCAAGGTGGAAATCCAGCACCTCGAAAACCCCCGTGTTGAAAAAGAAGAGCACTACTTCAACGCCAAAAACACCAAATTGCTGGATTTGGGACTGCAACCCCACTACCTGTCGGATTCGCTCCTCGACTCCCTGCTGAACTTTGCCATCAAGTACAAAGACCGGGTGGATGTTAATCACATTCTGCCCAAAGTGAAATGGCGCGCCTAAACCCACGGCCGCTATGACCCCCTATGCCGTAACGGCGTCTTGGTTGGCTGAGCATTTGGCCGATCCCGCAGTGGTGATTGTGGATTGCCGCTTTGACCTCATGGACATCACCCGCGGGCAACGGGAGTATGCTCAGGGGCACATTCCAAGAGCCTACTATCTCGACCTAGAGCAGGATCTCTCCAGCCCTCGGCAAGAGCGTGGCGGGCGTCATCCTCTACCCGATCCAGAGAAGTTGGCAGCACGGCTCAATCAAATGGGGATTACCCCAGACACCTTGGTGGTGGCCTACGATGATTCGCGGTTTGCCTATGCCGCTCGCTGCTGGTGGCTCTTACGTTGGCTGGGACACGATCGCGCAGCAGTGCTTGATGGTGGCTATCGCGCCTATGTCGAAGCCGGGTATCCGACAACCCCTGAGGTTCCCTCGCCTCGACCGGGCAATTTCCAGCCCCATCCTCATTCGCAGTGGGTGGTGGATCGGACTGGCGTGATGGCTGCTCAAGCAGATCCCCAAACGGTAATTGTCGATGCCCGCGAACCCCGTCGCTATCGCGGTGAAATTGAACCCATTGATCCGATCGCGGGTCATATTCCCGGAGCAGTGAATTATCCGTGGCAGGCCATCTCCGATGCACAGGGGCACCTGAAATCTGTGGCGGAACTGCAAGCCCACTGGCAGCCTTTGGCTGAGGCTGAGCAAATTATTGTCTATTGCGGATCGGGGGTAACCGCCTGTGTGGATATTTTGGGGCTGGCGATCGCTGGCCTGCATCAAACCAAGCTCTATGCGGGCAGTTGGAGCGATTGGTGTTCCTACTTGGCGGCACCTCATGACCGTTCGCTATGATCAAGCCTAAGCCCTCTTCCTCACCCGACCATGGAACGTCTTCCCAGTAATGCCCCCCCACCATCCCATCGAAGTACGACCCAACCTCTCCACCGTCTTGGCCGTGAACTGCAACGCTTTGGCTGGATTGGCTTTTGGACACAGGTCGTCCTTGGCTTTGTCTCGCTGTTGATTATTATCATTGTTATCTTTAGTCGCCAATTCAATATCAATCGTCCGCAAAATGGCATGAATAGTCCCACACTGGGCTTAGTGCTGGCGATTATTGGTCTAGTGTTTTTGGGCGTGAGTATTTACTGCTGCTATCGCTATCCGCAACTGGGACGACGCTTGGATCGCCCAGAAAAACGCCCGACCAAGGAGCACGTGATCCGCAGTTTGAATATTGGTCTCTGGGTAAATATTGCGGGCATGATTTTTACGGTGGCTGCCGCAGAGTGGAATGTGGGCATGTTGTTGCTCAAGGTGCTGTCGATTCCCCAAGGGGCGGCGGTCTATGCCACCAGTGTGCTGATTGAACCGTTGGAGATTTTTGTGATTCAGGCGAAGGTGAATACGATTGCCGCTCAGTTGACGGGTATTATTGTGGCGCTGTGGTTGTTGCGCTGTGTGCGCCGTCCCCTGTGAATCGTCTGAGGAGATCCAAGAGACTTGTTTAATTCTCAAGAGGCTGTTGCCAGCAAAATTATTGTGGCCTTGGATGTGCCCAATTTGGAGGTGGCGATCGCCACTATTCATACACTGCCCCAAGTGCAATTTTGGAAGGTGGGGCTAGAACTCTTTTGTGCCAGCGGGCCGATTATTCTCGATGTCCTCAAGGATCAGGGGAAGCGTATCTTTCTCGATTTGAAGCTCCACGATATTCCCAATACGGTGGCCGCCGCAGCCCGGGCGATCGCCCCCTATGGCGTGGACTTTGTGACTATCCATGCGGCAACGGGATTAGCGGGTCTGAAAAGCGCGCAGGCGGCTCTAGGGGGAAGCGCCACCCAACTTATTGGGGTGACCTTGCTCACCAGCATTGACGCAAACACCCTGCAGCAAGAACTCCAGATTCCCCTTGATCCGGCCACCTATGTTGAACGCATGGCTGATCTGGCCCATCAAGCGGGACTGGCGGGCATTGTCTGCTCTCCTCAGGAGGCGGCACGGGTAAAACAACGCTGCGGAGAGGAGTTCTTGAGAATTTGTCCGGGGATTCGCCCCCTTGGTACTGCCACAGGGGATCAAGCGCGATCGCTGACGCCCAATGCCGCCTTTGCTGCTGGTGCCTCTTACCTTGTGATTGGCCGTCCGATTTTACAAGCAGCGGATCCCGCCGCAACCTTTGATGAAATTTGCCGCAGCCTTGTTTAAGGCAATTTACAAAAACCTGCAATCCAAGATATGATTAAGAATTGTCTGAACTAGGGCGATTAGCACAGTGGTAGCGCACTTCCTTCACACGGAAGGGGTCACTGGTTCGAATCCAGTATCGCCCATTGCTTAGTTCAAGTTATAAGATGAACATAATCAGACGAGTTTAGGACTCTGCCATGAGTACCCCGATTCCGCCGATTCAGCTTCCCCCTTGTGGTGACTGCACTGCGGATGCGGCATGGTTGGAGGCAGCTCTTCTCGATTGGCTCAACACCGAGTATTTGCCAGAAGCTGTGAATCGAGCGATCGCCCAGCGAGCCGCCCAAGTGTACCGCCGTCAGCGGCTGGAAGGGGAGCATGATCTTGGCGGCATTCTCTTGGCTCTGGTCACGGAGTTGCAAGAGTTTGATTTTTCCCAAAGCTTCTATAGCGAGTTTGCGGTTGCTAATGCGGTGAGTGATCTGCTCCTGCGGCGGCTGGGCATTGAACCCTGCTGTGGGGCGGGCTAGGCTTTGGGGTGCCAGTTGGGCTTGACCACTTGACGACAGCGGGCAATGACAAGGGCATTAGCCGGTACATCTTCTGTCACCGTTGAACCCGCCGCCACCGTAACATTTTCGCCGAGGGTTACCGGAGCCACTAAAACACTGTTAGCCCCGGTCTTGGTGCCGCTACCGATATGGGTGGGGTGCTTGCGCACGCCGTCGTAGTTGGCGGTAATGGTTCCTGCCCCGATATTGACGCGATCGCCCAAGGTGGCATCGCCTAGGTAGGACAGATGAGAGGCCTTGGTGTCACTGCCCAACTGCGCTTTTTTTAGCTCGACAAAGTTACCAATGCGGCAGTGATCGGCAACCAGGCTTTGCTGGCGGATGTGGGCAAAAGGCCCCACTTGGGTATCATGGCCAATCTCACTGTCGCTAATCACGGCATAGCGAGCCGTTACCCGTTCGCCAATCACACTGTTTTCAATCAAAGTGCCGGGGCCAATGATGCTACCACTGCCAATACGGGTTTGGCCGCGCAGGTGAGTTTGGGGTTCAATCACCACATCGGGAGCCAGCTCCACGGTGTCCTCAATGGTAATGCTGGCCGGATCAATCAGGGTCACCCCCGCCTGCATCCAAGCAGTTTTGATGCGATTTTGCAGCACTTGATAGGCTGCCGCCAACTGCACGCGATCGTTAACGCCCAAAATTTCCTCATAGTCTTCCACGTCTACCGCCATCACAGGACTGAGGGCATTGACGGCATCGGTGAGGTAGTATTCCTGCTGATCATTGTTGGATTGGAGATGGGGCAACACAGCAGCCAGTTGGGGCCAGTGGAAACAATACACCCCAGCATTGATGCGGCGGTTTTGCTTTTGGGCTGTGGTGCAGTCACGGTCTTCAATAATTTGCTTCAAGATATTCTGACTGTCACAAATCACACGGCCATAGCCCTGGGGGTTGGGAATTTGTGCCGTTAAAATCGTGGCCGCATTGTTGTGTTTCTGGTGGACTGCGAGCAACTTCGCCAGCGTCTCCCCACGCAAGAGGGGCACATCGCCATTGAGTACCAAAAGATGGCCTTCATAGTCCTTGAGGTACGGCAAAAGCTGCTGTACCGCATGACCCGTTCCCAGTTGTTCGCGCTGCTCGACAAACTCCACATGGGGTTGATCCGCTAAGGCAGCCCGCACTGTGTCGCCTCCATAACCAATGATCACAAACTGCCGTTGCGGTTGCAGAGATTGAACTTGGTGCAAAACCCAGCCCACCAGCGATCGCCCACCTAGGGGATGGAGAACTTTTGGCAGCGAGGATTTCATCCGTGTGCCTCGTCCTGCCGCTAAGACTGCCACAATGACCATGGATTTGTTGTGCCTCAATGCGCAAAGGGATGGCGAACTAGCAATATCGGCGCCATGCACAATTGGAGTATACCAAGGTTGAGGTAGCCAAAGATAGCAGCGCCACAGGCGAGTCCATGCGTCCAAGATGAATCAACGACCCCAAAATCCAGTAAGGTTGATGCAGTAGTTGACGAGTCACTCACAGTCCATGACTGCTTCAAAATCAACCAAGCGACCTGTCCCCTTGGCGGCTCAGTTCCTAAAATTGGTGGGAATCATCCTGCTCCTCACCTTTTTGGTCGAGTGGAGCATTCTCTTTATTACTCCCCAGTTCAATAATAGCCAGTGGCAACTCACGGTCGTTAACCAATTCATTGAGCGCGGTGCCACCCCCTTGATTGGGTTTGTCTTTATCTACACTGGCTTTTGGATTCAAGCGGTTTCTGGCAGTACGACGCAGCCAGAGCCGGGGGAACCTGCCCTCAAGGATTGGCGATTTTGGGTCTTTGTCCTCTCGAGTTTGCTAGGATTGCTCTGCCTGCTGGGGATTCCCCTCTACCTATCGATTACGGGGCAAATTACGGAACAGGCGGTCAACCAAATCAATCAAGAGGCGGCACAGGCAGAAATTCGGGTTGAGCAGGAACAGCAGCAAATTAAACAACTGGCCAGTAGCGGTCAACTGGAGCAACTCCTGAAAAGCAATCAACTGCCCCCCGATCAACGAGCCCTTCTCGAGCAGTTACAAAAAGACCCCCAAGCCCTTGATAAACAAGCGGGTCAGGCACGGGAGCGCATCCGCAACCAACAACAGGAAGCGGTGAATCGGGCGCAACAGGAAGCCTTTGTGAATCGTCTCAGGGTAGGACTTCGTAGTTTTCTATTGGCAGTGGGCTTTATTACCATTGGTTGGAGTGGTCTGCGCGAGCACCGCTAGGGATCGTCACCATTGCCGCCTACTTGAGGAGTAGAATATGCTTTACTTCATTGTGCGTTGGCGTCTTCTGTCGCAGTCGCTGGGTCTCGGCTGCTTGATCAGCCTGCTGCTCCAACTGACGGCCGCAGCAGTGGAATTGCGGGTCGCGGTTTTAGATCGGGTACGCCAAGTAACAATCAGTAGCTCCACCCCAGCGCAATTACGGGATGAGGCGGGTCGGGTGCTGACAGTGGCATCGCAGCAGAATATTACGGCGGTCCTCACGGGGGCGGGGGTACAAGCAGGGGGTGTGCGGGGGCGGCAAGTTTTCCTCGAACCTCGAGACCATGGCCTCGTGCGGGTGGGCGATCGCTGGTATCGCGGGCGGTTGCAATTGGTGAGTACCAGTGAGGGGATTATCGCCATCAACCTCGTGGATTTAGAGGAATATCTGCCCAGTGTCGTGGGTAAGGAAATGTATCCCTCTTGGCCGCTGGAAGCCCTCAAAGCTCAAGCGGTGGCCTCCCGTTCCTTTGTCCTCTTTCGGCGCGATCGCGAACGCCGTCGTCCCGGTAGTCTTTTTGATGTCGGTGCCACCGTCACCCATCAGGTGTATCCGGGGGTCAGTTCAGAAACCGCCAGTACCCTAGCTGCCGTTGCCGCCACACGCGGTCAAGTGCTCACCTACAATGGCCAAATCATTGAAGCCGTCTTCCATGCCTCCTCAGGGGGTCACACCGAAAATTCAGAGCACATTTGGCAAAATGCCGTTCCCTACCTGCGCGGTACCCCTGACTTTGACCAAATCTCCCCCAACTTTCAGTGGACGGTGCGTTTCACGGCGGCACAACTGCAACAACGCCTCCCCGGTATTGGTACCATCGTTGGCTTTCGCCCCTTGCAATTGACTCCCCAAGGGCGAGTCATGGCAGTGCAAGTGGTGGGCACAGCAGGTAGCCGCACCATTTCAGGTAGTGAACTACGGCGGGTGTTGGGATTGCGCAGTACCCTACTGACGATTACGCCAGAGTATGGCAACGTGGCCAGTCAAAGGGGGCAAAGTGTGCCAGTGGCCTTTACAATTACTGGCCGGGGTCACGGTCATGGCTTGGGCATGAGTCAATGGGGGGCTTACGGTATGGCATTACAGGGCTACACCTACGACCAAATTTTGGGGCATTATTACCAAGGCGTTACATTGAGTGTATTGGACACGACTCAGCGTTGACGAGCTTTGTGCCCCTCGACTATGCTGCCCCTAGCGGTATGGGGTGAAGGTTGTGGTCTTAACACTCTATTTCTTGCGCCACGGGCAAACTAGCTTTAGTCGCGCCAATGCCTACTGTGGAGAACTGGATCCACCCTTAACGGATGCCGGTCTAGCGATGGCTGAGGCCTTTGCCGAACACTATGCTCAGTTGCCTTGGCAAGCCGTCTTTGTCAGTCCAACGTTGCGCACTCGAACCACGGCACAGTTTTTGTGCGATCGCGTGGGTCTTCAAATGCAGGTTCGCGATGGTCTGCGGGAAATTTACTATGGTCAGTGGGAAGGCCTCTCCCCGGAAGAGGTGAATGCCAAGTTCCACGATGATTATGTGCGCTGGCTGGCGGATCCGGGCTGGAATGCGCCCACAGGGGGTGAGCGGGGGATTGACATCTACTACCGCAGTAATGCCGTTCTCTTAGAAATTGAGCGGGAGTATCCCGACGGCAATGTTCTGCTGGTTTCCCACAAGGCCACCATTCGGATTATGCTCTGTGGTCTTCTGGGTATTGATGTGGGACGATTTCGCGATCGCATTGCTGCCCCAGTAGCCAGTGTCAGTATTGTCGAATATACCTCCCGTGGGCCATTGCTCCTTGCCCTTGCGGAGCGATCGCACCTGAGTCCCGAACTGCGGCACTTGCCGGGCACCTAGCCTATACGGTCATAATGTCCTTTTCTTTCTCGGCGAGCAAGGCATCAATTTTACCGATGTATTTATCGGTGAGCTTTTGCACTTTCTCTTGCAAGTCTTTCACTTCATCTTCAGTGAGTTCGCCGGCTTTGCCCTCTTTTTTGATGTGATCAATGGCATCACGACGGATGTTGCGAATGGCAACTTTGCCCCCTTCGGCAATTTTGGCGGCAGTTTTCACCAGTTCTTTGCGTCGCTCTGTGGTCAAGGGCGGAATATTGAGGCGGACGCTGGAGCCATCGTTGTTGGGCGTCAATCCTAAGTCAGAGAGTTGAATGGCTTTTTCAATGCTGGCCAATGTGGAGCGATCGTAGGGCTGAATCAAAATCGTGGTTGCATCGGGGGTAGAGATGTTGGCCAAGGAGCGCAGGGGGGTTTCCGTGCCGTAGTAATCCACCATCACCCGGTCTAATAACGCCGCGTTGGCGCGACCCGTGCGGATACTATTAAAGTCATGCTGGGTTGCTTCAACCGATTTTTGCATCCGCTCTTCGACATCAGCTAATTTCACAGGAGCCTCCAACCATCGTACCAATGGGTTCCCCAGTCAAGGCGCGGTAGATATTACCGGCCGTTTCTAAACTAAACACAATGATGGGGATATCATTATCTTTACACAGGGCGATCGCTGTACTGTCCATCACCGCCAAGTTATGGGTGAGGGCATGGGTGTAGGTGAGACTGCGGTAGCGACGCGCATTCGGATTTTTGTGAGGATCGGCATCATAGACGCCATCGACTTTAGTGGCTTTGAAGATCACTTCGGCATCAATTTCGGCAGCTCGCAGGGCGGCTGTTGTGTCGGTGGTAAAAAAGGGATTCCCTGACCCGGCTCCAAAGATGACCACCCGTCCCTTTTCCAGATGGCGAATGGCGCGGCGGCGAATGTAGGGTTCAGCCACCTCCTGCATAGCAATGGCAGTTTGTACCCGCGTAGGGACATTCATCTGTTCGAGGGCATCCTGCAGGGTCAGGGCATTCATGACAGTGGCAATCATACCAATGTAGTCTGCGGTCGCCCGATCCATGCCAGCCGCTGCCCCTTTCATACCACGAAAGATATTGCCACCCCCCACCACAATGGCAGTTTGAACTCCCGCTTGCACCACCTGAGCAATTTCGCTGGCAAATGCCTGCACCACTTTTGGATCGATGCCGTAGTTCAGGTTGCCCATGAGGGCTTCACCGCTCAATTTGAGCAATACGCGGCGATATTTAGGACTCATTGCGAGGATTCTTGCACTCCAATACGCTCCCCATCAACGATAGCAGGTTAGACGCGCCCGGTTGGACTCGAACCAACGACCAATCGCTTAGAAGGCGAGTGCTCTATTCCGCTGAGCTACGGGCGCATTTTTGAACATTTTCCCACAAGGCATAAGCTGAAAGTAAGATCTTCATAGTAGGGATGATTGAGATGGAGCTAAATTCTCCCCCTTCACGTTTACTTTTGGTCTGTGCTGACAACCCCTTGTCACAGCGCATGGGGCAAGACCTCCAAGCCGCAGGCTATGACCCCGTGATTGCAACAACGGAAAAGGAATGTCACTTGGCCTGCGCAGAATGGGAGCCTGCCCTGATCATCATGGATCGCTATTTGGGGCGGCTCAACAGTATGGAGTTGTGCCAGCGGTTGCGCCAGCAGGGGATTAGTTTGCCAATTCTACTGATGCTGGAGAGCGATCGCCTAGAGGATCGGGTGGCGGTGCTGGAGTCGGGTGCCGATGATTACCTACTGCTGCCCTATAGTCCCAAGCCCTTTTTGCAAATGATTCAGCTTTATCTGAAGCCGCCAGTCACCCAAAGTGAGGTGTTGCGATTTGATAATTTGACCCTTGATCTCTTGACGCGGCGGGCAGAGCGCAATGGACGCACGATCGATCTAACGATGAAGGAGTATGAACTACTGAAGTTTCTCATGGAGCATCCCCGCGAAGTCCTTACCCGTGAGCAAATTTTAGAAAATGTCTGGGGCTATGACTTTTTGGGAGAATCCAACGTCATTGAAGTGTATATTCGCTATCTGCGGTTGAAGATTGAACCCGATGGCGAAAAACGATTGATTCACACAGTGCGAGGAGTGGGCTATGTTCTCCGTGAAGCCTAAGTTACGCTGGCTGGTTCTGGGATTGGTCACGTTGGGGTTACTGCTGGGCTGTCAAAGTCTGAGCCAAGGGGATCTGGCCGCACCCCCGCAAGTGGTTCGCGGCATTCCGCAATATCTACCCATTACGGCCAAGGCGCGCATTCACGATACATGGATTCAGTTGGAAGTGGCACGCACGCCGGCACAGCAGCAGTTGGGCTTGATGTTTCGTTCGGAGTTACCCCCCGATCGCGGGATGCTGTTTCCCATCTCTCCGCCTCAAGTGGCTAGCTTCTGGATGAAAAACTGTCTCATTTCCTTGGACTTGATTTTTCTTAGGGAGGGTAAAGTAGTGGCGATCGCCCCCGCAGCGCCCCCCTGCAAAACCCTGCCCTGCCCCACCTACGAATCTGGGGTTCCAGTCGATGCCGTTTTAGAACTGGCAGGTGGCCGCGCCGCTGAATTGGGACTTAAGGTCAATGATTCTGTAAAGATACAGTACTTGGCGCCTTGACTGATGGAGAGGGTTCCTTAACTCTTAAAGATTGTTGTTATTCCAAAGCAATTTGATTAAACTCCGTGCTGTAGCTTTGGTAATAAACTCCCTTAGTTTCCTAGCCTCGTCTACAGCCCTTGTATCTCCTTTACTTTCACTACTTTTTTCTTCAATTAGAGTAACAATTAGACCCACGATGCCAATAGCGGTCATGGTTTTTAGGTAGGTTGGTGATTTAGAGAGCTTGTCGAGCATAGTCTAAATTTTTGCAAGAAGTTTTATGACTAATATAATTTAGCCAAAATCATAAGTTAAGTACTAAGACTCTGTCAAGGTTTGTTTCACATTTTTTTACTTTATCCACAATTGACTTCATCCCCTCTTGTTTATTATTTAACTATATGGCAATATAACAAAATATAATTAGCTACAGCCATCGCGACGGAGCAAGCCATGCTGGAGTCCGAGATCGAAGAGTCATCGTCCCCTCTGCCTCTGAATCTCTGGGAAATGACCGCTGTATTTCTGAAACTGGGCAGTATTGGCTTTGGCGGTGGAATTGCCATGATCGCCCTCATGGAAAATGAGTTTGTTAAGCGACGGCGGCTCTTGGCCATTGATGAATTTCTGCACGGGGTTGCCCTCAGCCAAATCCTAGGATCGTTCCCGGTCAATACGGCGCTCTTTATTGGCTATCGTCTCCATGGCTTTTGGGGTGGTCTGTTGGGTAGTCTGACCTTTCTGCTGCCGTCTGTGGTGGCGGTGATTTTACTATCTTGGCTCTATTTTGGGTTTCATACGATTCCCTCGTTGCAAGGTGCCCTAGCGGGGCTAACGCCAGTGGTCATTGGCATTATCTTGGCAGCAGTCTGGTCAATGGGGCAAAAGTCTGTGCGCTCGACGGTAACGATCGCGATCGCCATTGCGGCCTGTCTCGGCAGTTTGACCCACATCAATCCCTTGCTCATCCTTGGCAGTGGCGGCATCATTGGTCTCATTCTCCAACTCAGCCCACCGACAAAAACCACAAAACTCCAAACTTCCCAAAAATCCGCCCTCGTTGGCTTACCCCTAGCGATCCAGACCCTACCCCACCAAGCTGCCCAAATGGCCACTGCCTCTTCTCAACCCGTTCAGTGGCTGACCCTAGTGCTTACCTTCCTCAAAGTGGGTATTGTTTTCTTTGGTGGTGGCTTTGTCCTGATCCCCGTGTTGAAACAACTGTTGATCGATCAGTTACATTGGCTGACGCAGCAGGAATTTATTGATGGTGTGGCTATTAGTCAATTGACCCCAGGGCCGATCGCTGTCATTGCCACTTTTGCGGGATTCCGTGTTGCTGGTATTGGTGGTGCTTTTTTGGCAACCGTGGCCTTATTTTTGCCATCCCTATTATTGATGTTTGCTCTTGCCCACTACTATCAAGTGGTGAAGCATCTCCAACGGGTGAAGCAATTTTTGGCAGGGGTCAATCCTGCGGTGGTGGGTATGGTGTTGTCAGCAGCCATTAACCTTGCGCCTGCCATTGTCCACCTCGATCAGCCCGTCAGTCTCATTCTCAATAGCGTGCTCTTGGTCTTTTCCCTTGTGGCGATTACGCGCCTCAAATGGCACCCAGCGATCGCCCTTGCTGTGGGAGCAACAGTTGGATTATGCAGTGGCCAATGGTTAACTGGCACGGCCTAGTGAAGAAAACTCAAACTTGCTGGTACGGGGCACTTTTCGAGTTTTGTAAGGGTCTGGGGCCTCAGGTTCAAAATTTCTTTAAGGTGAATGAGAGACTGAAAGGGAGATTGAGTACGAAACTCAATAATCTCTTTGATATATTTTCGACGGCTTGTTTCACCTACTCCTGCATTTATAAGCCACTGTTCGATTTCGGCTCTGGAGCCTTGATTAAGCAAGCGTATTTTTAACTGAGGTTGGTTGCCATCTACCGAGGAGCCTGATAGTGTTGTTGTTGGTGTGGGGGGTGACACCTGTGGCAGTGGTAAGTTATCTAGTTTGGCATTGATGTTTACTAGGGCTGCCTCCATTTCTTTTAGGGACTGAAAAATAGCTTGATTTTGCTCTAGAAGCTGCTGAAGGAGTGTCTTGGTAAGATTTCCGTTGGAGTTGCTCGCTGGTGAGTCAAAAGCTAAAGGCTCTGTAGTTTGTTCTTGGTTTTGTGCTTCTGTTACTTCAGAAATTGTGGAGTTAGACTGAATTTGACTGAGAATTGCAGTTTCTATTTCTAGCGTATCATTTTCTTCAATAATCAGGGCATTGATTTCTTTAAGATTGGCTTTTTGGGCAGCATAATACTGCTGATGACCTGACAAGAGTTTGAAGCGATGACAGGCTAAGCGATCGCCCAAACGCCGTACCACTAGCGGTGGAAAACAGATACCTGCTTTGAGAATTGAACTAGCCAGTTCCTCTATCCTTCCCTGATCTGCGGGCACAAGGTCAGGGCTCAGTTCAATCGCTGTCAATTGAATACGTTTGCTATTGACCATTACATTTTAGGGCTGACTAGGACTGAGTGATCCAATTGAGTTCATCTACCAAATCATTGAATTCACGGGCAGAATTTGAATTGGGCTTAAAGCGAAAAATAGATTGGGGGGCTGGTATTTCACTATCGCCACTGGCAGTCACGCGATTGAGGCTATTGGATAAGTCAACAGATTCGGTGATAATTGTCTCTAGAATTTTCAGAGGATACTTATTCGTAATTGCTTCTTGAACAGCAATAAACTTACTTGAATTCCTAGTTTGGCCATGAATTTTTGAGGGCAAAATTCCCACAATATCTAAGGGTTTTTTACCCAACTTGACCCGCAAGTCTGCAAATCGTCGATTAATATCTTTCACAAACGATATGACGTACTTTAGGCCTTGATTGGCAAAGGGCTTAAAATCTGAGGGAATAATGAGATAATCTGAGGCAATCAGGGCAATTTCGGCGTAGAGATCCCAAGCTGGCGGTGCATCTATGATGACAATATCGTAGGCATCCTTGAGTGCTTCTAACTTCATAAGCAGTTGTAGATGAATGGCATCAATCTCCTTCAGGAGATCACGGGTTTCAATGCTCACTAAATCAATATGGGCAGGGACAACATCAATCTCTGGGTGATTAAAAGACTGGGATTTCCTAACCACTTTTTCAATGGGATACTCATCGGCATATCTGAGCACATGGAAGATATGAGCATCCCGCAGTGTATCCTCCTCTTCAAACAGAAAACTCATTAAGCCAGTGGCAAAGGTCGTATTGGCTTGAGAGTCCATGTCAATAACCAAAACCCGCTTTTCCCGACAACGAAAGGCAGCTGCCAAGTTGACAGCAACAGTAGTTTTCCCCACACCACCCTTGTTGTGATAAATGGTAATAACTTTCACGCTTCTTTCCTGTCGAGTGGATTACTGAAGGCTGAGGAGGCGGTGACGGTGTCGCGATCGCCTGCACCTGCGAGGTTGGCAGGGCTAAAGGTCAACTCACCATTGACCAAATCTACCAAAATCGTATCGCCGGGTGCAAAGACCTCTTCAAGGATCTTCACGGCGAGGGGGTTCTCCAATTCCCGTTGAATGGCGCGTTTCAGAGGACGTGCCCCATAGACTGGATCAAAGCCCACCGCCACCAAATGATCTAGCGCTGCCGGGGTGAGGCGCAGGCGAATTTTTTGATCCGCAAGGAGTTTCTCCACCCGTCGCAGTTGAATTTGAGCAATCTGTGCCAGTTCAGCCCGCCCTAGGCCATGGAAGAGGATCAAGTCATCAATGCGGTTGAGAAATTCGGGGCGAAAATACTTTTGCGCACTTTGGAGTACCCGTTGGCGCATTTCCTCATAGCGACTGTCATCCCCGGCCAAATCTAAAATATGCTCGCTGCCCAAGTTGCTGGTCATAATGATCACGGTATTGCGGAAGTCCACCGTTCGCCCTTGGGAATCAGTGACGCGGCCATCATCGAGCACCTGCAAGAGCACATTAAAGACTTCTGGATGGGCTTTTTCCACCTCGTCAAACAGAACCACGGCATAGGGACGACGGCGAATCGCTTCCGTCAGTTGACCGCCACTGTCAAAGCCGACATACCCCGGTGGTGCGCCAATCATGCGGGAGACAGCGTGTTTTTCCATGTACTCCGACATATCAATGCGCACAAGGGCATTTTCATCATCAAAGAGGGCTTCGGCAAGAGCACGGGCCAGTTCTGTTTTGCCCACCCCCGTGGGACCCATAAAGAGAAAGGAACCAATGGGACGGGCAGGGTCTTTCATGCCGGCTCGCGCTCGGCGAATCGCTGCGGCCACGGCGGCCACGGCATCGGTTTGACCAATCACCCGCTGATGGAGGACTTGTTCCAGTTGCAGGAGTTTTTGCCGTTCTGAGGCCATTAATTTTTGCAGCGGAATTCCCGTCCACTTGGCAACAATTTCAGCAATGTCGGCTTCGGTGACTTGATCGCGCAAAAAGGTGCCACCTTCGGCCTGAAGTTCCAAAAGTTGTGCTTCGGTGCTTTCCAATTCCCGTTGCAGCGTCTCGAGGCGACCATATTTAAGTTGAGCAGCTTTGTTGAGGTTGTAGTCCCGCTCCGCTTGCTCGATTTGCAGCTTTACCTGATCTTCCTCTTCTTTGAGGCTGTTGATGCGCTCTAGGAGGTCTTTTTCGGCTTGCCAGCGGGCTTGCATGGCCTGTTGTCGCGGTTGCAGTTGGGCAATTTCCTCTTCGATGCGCTGCAGGCGATCGCGGGTGGCTTGCAGTGGCACTTGGCTCAGGGGCAGACTTTCTTCCTGCTTGAGGGAGAGTTTTTCCATCTCCAGTTGCCGCAGGCGCCGCTCAAGGGCTTCGAGTTCAGCGGGCTTGGTGGTGATTTCCATTTTCAGTTTGGCCGCCGCTTCATCCACGAGATCAATGGCCTTGTCGGGCAAAAAGCGATCGCTAATATAGCGATCCGAAAGCATCGCCGCTGCCACCAATGCCGAGTCAGTAATTTTGACGTTGTGGTGAATTTCGTAGCGATCCTTGAGACCCCGCAAAATTGAGATCGTATCCTCAACACTGGGCTGGCCAATATACACCTGCTGGAAGCGACGCTCGAGGGCAGCATCCTTCTCAATATGCTTGCGGTACTCGTCTAGGGTGGTGGCACCAATACAGCGCAGTTCGCCCCGCGCCAACATCGGCTTCAGGAGGTTGCTGGCATCCATCGAGGCGTTTTGATTGGCACCCGCACCAACCACGGTGTGCAATTCATCAATAAAGAGAACAATTTGACCGTCGGAATGGGTCACTTCATGGAGAACCGCCTTGAGGCGATCTTCAAAGTCACCGCGAAACTTGGCACCCGCCACCAGACTCCCCAGATCAAGGGAAATCAACCGCCGATTTTTTAGCGATTCTGGTACATCCCCATTGATAATCCGCTGGGCAAGACCTTCGGCAATCGCCGTTTTCCCAACTCCAGGTTCGCCGATGAGCACGGGATTATTCTTAGTGCGGCGCGAGAGCACTTGAATGACGCGGCGGATTTCCTCATCGCGGCCAATGACCGGATCTAGTTTACCTTGGCGGGCTGCTTCGGTGAGATCGCGACCGTACTTTTCAAGGGCAGCGTATTTATTTTCGGGGTTTTGGTCTAAGACTTTTTGGGCGCCGCGAATGGCTTTGACGGTGGCCGCCAACTGCTCGCGATCGCAATTCAAAGCGCGGAACAGACGTTGACCAATACGGCGATCGCCCACAAATGCGAGGACAAGATGCTCAATCGAAATAAACTGATCCTCTTGCTCTTGGCGCAGACGATTGGCTTCATCAAGGAGAGCATCCAAGCTGCGGCCACAGTAGAGTTCGCTTCCCGTTGGCACGCGGGGTTGCTGTTTGGCAAAGTCCATCAGCCGCTTGAGAACCCATTCAGTGTCAATATCAGCCCGTTCAAAGATCAGTTGCCCCAGTCCTTCTTCGCGCAGGAGGGCAATCATCAAGTGCTCTGTTTCCAGATATTGGCTGCGATATTCCCGTGCCACATCTTGGGACTTAACAATGGCTTCCCATGCTTTATCAGTAAACTTTGTTGGATCCGTTGGTTGCATAGTGATAATTGAGGGCAAAACCCCACCGACCGTGAATGCATTATGCCATCATCTTCAGTGTAATCAACAGGCCAGCGCCACACCCGCAGGACGACTTATAGAGGTGGCAGATAGAGAAACCGCCGCAGGAGATTAGCGAGTTTTTTCTTGCTGTCATAGCCGCTACTGTAGTACTGCCGCAGGGGAACTGTCTCGCCAGAAGTGAGGTGCACCACGACGCGATAGAAGCGATCGCCATCGGCATCCACGGAGCTTTCAATCGCAATGTCCCTGATCGCGCGCAAGTGCAATTCCTTCTGAGTGCGGCGGAAAAAATTTGCATGGAGAATCGTCAAGGTGCCACTGCCCCGATCCAAATCCAGTGTTAAGACGGATGCGAAAGAAATGAAACTCATCCCTACCAGAAAGAACACCCCCGCAATGATCCCAATCAGCCAGCGATCGTCCACACGCGCTGAAAGTTCGGTTTGATTGGGATTGGCTAAGAACTGATTAATTTGCTGCACCATGGCGGCGCGATCGCCCGGCTCCGAGGAGGCAACGCCTAATATGGTTGAGTTGCCCGCTACTTCAAGAACAACGCGGTACATGCGATCGCCTTCGCTGTCAATGTAGTCCTCCAACTTTGCCTGTCGTAGTAGAGGAAGCGGAATTTTCACCCGCTCTTGGCTCACGAAGGAGGTTGTGGTGGCAATACATTCATAGGGTAGGGTTTGGCGTTGGCAGTGAATTTCTGCAACAGGAAAGAAGCTGAGCATCAACGTAGGTACAAGAGCAAACACCCCACCCATAAACCAACTCAGCAAAGGGCGTTCCCGCAAGCGCAAGCGATAGTCCGTTTGCTCCAAGATTTTCATCGCTGATTGTTATCCTTGAGCACGCAAAAATCCTGCGACACTGGCTGCCAACTGCTGAAAATTGGGTTCGATGCGTTGGCCGAGATACTCCTCCACAGCGCGAGCAATCATGCCAGCTAGGAAGGAGGGTACCCCCGGAATGCGTTTTGGATCAATGCGTAGATGACCTCGGCTAGTGATAATTGTTGAGTCACCCACAGCAATGAATTGATTTTCCCCTTGGCAGTCAATGGCCTCGGTAAAGGCATGGGGTGCAATGCGCCAGCGGGTGAGATAGTGGCGATCGTCCCAATGGGTGTAGTCCGTCCACGAGAGCATTGCCTCACTCAGCAGTGCCCGAGCCGCTGCCGGAATTTCGCCACCCCCATGCCAGACCAGAACCATCTCTAAGATCTCAGGCTGTTCCCTGCGCTCTTGCACCTCAATTTTACGCACATTGGGCATCCAGTTGACTAACTCAGGCAGGCGATCGCGATAGGTGCGATAGACGTGCTCGCGGGGAAAGGGCAGCTCTACTTGGGAGGCAATTTCCATCACCCTATCCCCACTGTGGATACTGCCGCGCAATCACAACCACATAGTCCCCCCCTTGCAGCTCATAGTCCATTGGTGGGTTAATCTCCGTCTGGCGACGCCCCTCAATGCGACGTTCCACAGCGACTAAGAGGGCATCGTACTGCTCCTTGAGGTGTCGTTGCGCATACCAAAAGGTTTTGCCTGCCAGCGTTGACGGCAAAGGCAGCCGATAAAATTGATTGCCCACCTGTACCGTTAGGAGTTCGGCAAAGACATCCATCGCCCCTTGATTGCGCACCGCATTGCCAATGAGATGACCCGCCATTTCATCAGCCACCACCACATCTTCCACCCCTGCCGCCTGAAGTTGCACATTATTATTGCGATCCAAAAGCTGGGCACAGGTGTAAATCGTTGGATTGAGTTTTTCCATGGTCAGTGCAGCGAGAACCGTTCGGGCATCGCGGTCTTGATCACTGCGGGGCTGGCTGGTATCCGCCAAGAGAATGGCACGGGAGGCGTGGTAAATCTGCACCTTCTCTAAAACGTCAATGCGGGTATAGTCTCCCGAATAAAAGTAGAGGCGATTTTGATCTACTCTCCGCAACTCACTCAAGGGCAACTGTTCAAGTTCAGCAACAATGACAATCGGTGCATGGCGGGTTTGGGGATCGGTTTGCAACTCCTGCAACACTAGAGGGGCACTGCGATTCCAGCCACAGAGAATAATGTGGTTGCGCAACTCATCCAAGTCAAAGTTCTTAATGCTCATGACTGATTGCAACCGCTGCACCATGAAGGCAGACACCACCCCTGTAAACACTGCAAACAAGGTCAGCCCCGACAAAACCACCACTAGGGTAATGATCCGCCCGGCATGGGTTTTGGGATAGGCACCAATGGGTTCGGCGGACACTAAGGAAAAGAAGCTGTACCACAGGGCATCCCCAAGGGTCTCGATGTCTGGGTTTGAGGTTCCTTCGATAATATAAAAAGCCAGTCCCCCAAAGAGCATGATCAACACAATGATTAACAGTGCTGAAATTTGGGCACCGTAGAGACCAGAAATCTGGGGAGAAATGTAGTGTAGGTTGCGATTGATCAAAATCGAGGCACGGGGCAGACGCAGCAGCGGCAGCAACCGAAACAGTGTCCACTGGGGCGGCATCGGTAAAATCGCGACTAGATCAAGCCAGTAGTGGCGGAAAAATCGTTGCTTTTTGCGGGCGATCGCAAGGCGTAGGCATAACTCAACAACAAAGCACAGCCGTAGGGGCAAATCCGCCAAGATCAGAAAAAAATTAGGGTGGCCGGGCTGTACCCAGAAAAGATCGACCACCACTAAAAGTACCCATATGAGGATCAAAACCAACAGGCTGATTTCTACCTGTGGTGCGTGCAGAAATAGATCAAGCTGTTGTCTTAGCCGGCTTTGTCCCATGAGTGCCGCTAGAAGAGAACATCAAATTGCCGCGATTTGCCGCGATCGCCGGCTAACCATCAGATTTAGGTGGGAATCAATTCTCCCGGACGCAGTTTTGCCCACCGTCCCTGTTCTTCGACGAAACTGGCACAACCAACCACATCCCACTCCAATAGAATCTCTTCCCCTTGGGTACGGATGTTGATATTGATCGTCGGCTCAATTGGGTCAAAGTCTGGCGTGAGGGTCAGATGGGGCTGTTGGTGCTGCTCCTCAACGGCATAGTATGTGGTACAGCGATCCACAAGGGCGCAGTTAACACAGATACACATGGAACTCTCCCAATGCCACATGCTCCTACTCTAGCGCATCCCTTAGGGGCGCCAAGGGAACTGCTGAAAGTTGGGGGGACGTTTTTCCAAAAAGGCGTTTTTGCCCTCGGCACTCTCTTCAGTGAGGTAGTACAGCAAGGTTGCATTGCCGGCTAATTCCTGTAGGCCGGCTTGACCATCACAATCGGCATTAAAGGCCGCCTTCAAGCAGCGAATGGCCAAGGGACTTTTGGTGAGAATCTCTTGCGCCCAGCGGATCCCCTCAGCCTCCAGCTCCTCAACGGGGACAACAGCATTGACTAGACCCATCGCTAAGGCTTCCTGAGCTGTATATTGTCGACAGAGAAACCAAATTTCACGGGCTTTTTTCTGGCCGACAATGCGGGCAAGATAACTGGCACCAAACCCCGCATCAAAACTACCCACCCGTGGCCCCGTTTGACCAAAAATGGCATTCTCAGCAGCAATGGTGAGGTCACAGACCAAGTGCAGCACATGGCCACCGCCAATGGCATAGCCGGCCACAAGGGCAATCACCACCTTTGGCAGGGAGCGAATTTGCCGTTGCAGATCCAGCACATTCAGCCGTGCTACCCCCTGATCATCCAGATAGCCTGCCTCAGCCCGAATACTCTGGTCACCACCCGCACAAAAGGCATACTTACCATCGGTGTGGGGGCCTGCCCCGGTGAGCAAGACAACGCCAATCGTGGGATCGTTGCGGGCATCCTCAAAGGCCTGACTCATTTCCACAATAGTTTGGGGACGAAAGGCATTGCGCTTGTGGGGACGGTTAATCGTAATTTTGGCAATGCCCGTCGTTTTGTGGTAGAGGATGTCAGTGTAGTGGTGAACCTGCTGCCAGTGGACGCTGTCCATAGAGTGTGATGGGTAAGATGGATTCTCATTGTAACCTGAGGGGTTCTCGGGTTTAGAGGGGAGCAAAATCGCAAAAAAAATTAACATCCACCACCTAGGGGAGGCTAGGAGAGCTATGTTAGGCTGTTGCTGACAATAGTTTGTGCTTCTTTGCTATGAGCGACCTCCTCAACACCTGCCCCAATTTGCAAGCGGATTGCGATCGCCTCCTTGAGCTGTTGAATGCGGAACCCAAGCTGCGCTCCTTTGATATTACGCCAGTTCAAACTTCCCTGCGCAAGGCGGTTTCGCCGACATTTGAAATTGTCTTTGCGGGGCCTTTTAGTGCTGGCAAATCAATGCTGATCAATGCACTATTGGAGCGCGAACTCCTCTACAGTTGGATCTTAGCCAAGAACTGAAAATCGCCGGGGATGAGTTTTATCGGCATATTGATCAGTTTCTCAATCGTATCAAGGGCGGCCAGTCTCCAGAGGCAGAGCAGGACTATAAACGGCTGAAAAACAACCTTGTCACTTCCCTCGAGCAACTCCTGCGCCAGTTCTCCGTGGCTACTATTTATCAACAGGCCCTTGATAGTCATCCCACCAACTCCGTTGTTCCCGTCATGGGGATTTTGGCGGAGGCCTTCTATTACTTGGCCAATGGTCTCAAGAAAACCCTCGTCGAGTCTTCCCAAGAGGTGATCAAAAATCTCTTTAAGCAGTTGAGGCGGGAGATTTACCAGCAGCCCTACTATCGCGAACTCTTTCGCCTACTGGGGAATGACAGCGGCATTGATCAAATGTTGGCCAAGCTGGAGGAGGAGGTACTGACTAGTATTACGACGGTGGCACGCATTGAGTGCGATCGCTATGTGCGGGAGCGCGAGGATTTCTATCATGATACCCAAGGGGTGATGAAACTGCGGGAGGTGCTGCGCAAAGCCTGCAATACCTTTGATGCTTCGAGTATGTTTGAGGCGGAAACGGAACTGCGGGAACTCCTGAAAATGGACTTTGTCCACAAGATCAAGAAAACCATTGAAGTGACCTATCGAGCCGCGATCGCCACCGCGATTACAGAGCCTCTCCTCACTGCCGCCAAGCAACATAGCCAAGAGATTCTCCAGCAACAGCAACAGGCACGGGAGCACCTCGGCAAAACCCTAGAAAAAGAAGCGGCTGAAAGCATTGAGCACAATGCCGCCAAACTGAAGGAACTAGAGGCCAAGATTGCCATGTACAACGAGGCGGTGACGGGCATTAACCGCTGCCTCGAACAACAGGGGCGCGATCGCCAGAAACTTCCCCTGATTCTTTGAGTATTGATGCAGGATTCGTCTTAACCTGCGTTGCCTACCCCCGCAGTGATTGTGTTATCTTGACTCATCAAGAAGAAGAGCTGGCGGGCCGTGCCCAGAGTAATTTTTTCCTACTGGAATAGTAGAATGGCAATTTCGAGTTTGAGATCAGCTTCAGTGATGTGCGCTGTTTGTAAAAACTCATCGGGAATTACTCAACTCATAATCCAAAATCCCCTTTAATATCAATTTTAATATCAATTTGTGTCAACCCATCGCCGTCTGATGCCGTGATGCCCGCAGTACTGGCGGATGGGGGTGCCAACCCGTTGGCTGGTCATAGCAGGTATCATAAAACTTTAGGCGAATGGGCGTAGCAGCAAATGAGTAGGGATTTTCTCGCAGGACTGAATCCATCACAACGGCAGGCGGTGGAGCACTATTGTGGTCCGATGTTGGTGGTGGCAGGCGCCGGTTCCGGGAAAACTCGCACGCTCACCTATCGCATTGCCCATTTGATTCGCCAGCATCAGGTGGCACCAGAAAATATCTTGGCGGTGACGTTTACAAATAAGGCCGCCCGCGAAATGAAGGAGCGGCTTGAAGCTCTCTTTGGTCAAGAGGTGGCTCAGCAACTCTACGGGCGGGACTGGCTGGATCTCTCTCCCCTCGAACAACAGCGGGTGCGATCGCGAGTCTATCAAACGTACACGAAGCCCCTTTGGATTGGCACGTTCCACAGCCTGTGTGCCCGACTCCTGCGCTTGGAAATAGAGGCCTATCAACATCCCCAAGGGTATCGCTGGACGCGGCATTTCACCATTTTTGATGAGTCAGATGTGCAAAGTCTGATTAAGGAAATTGCCACTGCGGAACTCAATCTCGATGAGCGCCAGCATGATCCGCGCGGTATCCGCTACAAAATTAGCCATGCCAAAAACCGAGGGCTAAGCCCCGATCAATTGGAGCAGGAACAGCGATCGCCCGCTGGCCGGGTGGCCGCAGAGGTTTATCGTCGCTATGAGGCAACCCTTGCCCAGAATAACGCCCTTGACTTTGATGATTTGATTTTGCGAACGGTGCAGCTGCTACAACAGCACCCTGAGCGCCTTGAGTATTGGCATCAGCAATTCCAACATATTTTGGTGGATGAGTACCAAGACACCAACCGCACCCAATACGATCTCATTCGGCTACTGGCCACCAATGGTACGCCACCGCAACAGTTTCAGAATTGGGGCGATCGCTCGATTTTTGTCGTCGGCGATGTGGATCAGTCCATTTACTCCTTTCGCTGCGCTGATTTCACTATCCTGATGAACTTCCAACAGGATTTTGGCGATCGCCTGCCCGATGACGATAGCCGCACAATGATCAAGCTAGAGGAAAACTATCGCTCCGTTGCCAACATTTTGCAGGCCGCCAATCATCTCATTGCGCACAACAACGAACGCATTGATAAAGTGCTGCGTCCCACCAAAGGAGAAGGCGCTCCCATTCACTGCGAGTGTTGCCACACTGAAACCGATGAAGCCTATTTTGTTGCCCGAACCATCAAAGCCTTGGGCAGTCAATCCCTCGAACCCCAATGGGGACGGTTTGCCATTCTCTACCGCACCAACGCCCAATCGCGCCCCTTTGAGGAGGCCTTAGTTCGCGCCAACATTCCCTACACTGTGGTTGGTGGTCTCAAATTCTATGAGCGCAAGGAAGTCAAGGATGTTCTCGCTTATTTGCGGCTGCTGCAAAACCCTCAAGACACCGTGAGTCTGCGGCGAATTATTAACGTGCCACGACGCGGCATTGGCAAAACCAGTTTGGATCGCCTCAGTGACGCCGCGCAAACCCTTGGCATTTCCCTGTGGGATTTAATTGCCGATACCGAATCCATGACGCCCTTAGCCGGGCGAGCCAGTCGTGCCGTGCAGCAGTTTGTGACCCTCATGACCCGCCTGCGATCGCTAGTGGACGATATTGAACTGCCTGAACTGGTGAAAACCGTGATTGAAGAGACAGGCTACCGCCGTGAACTTGAAAACGAAGGCACTGACGAAAGCCTAGAGCGACTGCAAAACCTAATGGAATTGGTTAACGCTGCCCAGCAATTTAGCGAAGAAAACGAGGGGGCAAGCCTCAGCGATTTTCTCAACAGTTCTGCCCTTGCCTCGGATTTGGATACCTTGCAGGAGGGAGAGGGCGGCGTTTCCCTGATGACCTTGCATGCCGCTAAGGGGCTAGAATTTCCCGTTGTCTTTTTGGTGGGCATGGAGCAGGGACTCTTTCCCAACTTCCGCAGTCTCAACGACCCCATGGCCCTTGAAGAAGAACGCCGCCTTTGCTATGTCGGCATCACCCGTGCCCAAGAACAACTCTTTCTCACCTTTGCCCAAAGCCGTCGCCGCTACGGTGGCAGTGAAGATACGATTCCTTCGCAATTTTTGACAGAGCTACCCCCAGAACTGCTGACAGGGAATGTTCAACGACGACCCAAAATGGCTGCTGTCACGAAGCTATCCCCCGCACGGTTGAGCAAGGCTGCTGCCTCTGGTTGGCGGGTGGGCGATCGCATTCTCCATCCTGTCTATGGCGAAGGGGAAATTACCCATGTCTTTGACACTGGCCCGAAGCTCTCCTTGGCGATTCGTTTCCCACGTCGCGGGCAAAAGGTGGTGGATCCCCGGCTGACACCCCTTGAGCGGCTATAAATCGAGCGAACCGATCCGAGCTGAACAATATGAAGTCTTATTGCAGGATGCAGCTGTTTGGGTGCCACTCACGCTTTTTGAGCGTCATGATAGGCATGAACCTATAGGAACTTCCCGTGAGCAACAGCATTATTGCAGCAACGCTGCTTGCCCTCAGCGCTGGGGCGCACACCTACGCGATCGCCCCCCAAGTGCCCGCAATGGTCGCTCAGCAAGCCCAACCCGCAGGCACCACCTTCTATGCTGATATGGGCGAGGGTCTATTTCGCATCAGTGGCCGCCCGAATCAAAAAGTAACGTTTATGAGCATTGCCATTGATCCACAAAAGGTGGCGGATATCAATATGCAACTGGCGGATGGCAACTATATTGGCTTTTCTGGCAACGTCATTCAGCAGGATGCCTACAATCTGCGGATTCGCTTGACTAGTTCTGGTATGGCCGATGCCAATGGCACCCTCAATCTCCGTTATGGCGGTCAGCAGTCCATTCTCAACTTGGCGGGCAATGGTCAATTGGATGGTCAGCCCTTTGTGCTCACCTTCCGAGGCAAGATGAAATAATGAGTTGACAGAACTCCACCAAACCCAAGATAATAAAAGATCGCTGACCAAATCTATCACGAGCGGAACTGGCGGAATTGGTAGACGCGCTAGATTCAGGTTCTAGTGTCCGCAAGGACTTCGGGGTTCAAGTCCCCGGTTCCGCATCCTAGGAAGCCTGCAAAGTACGGTACGATAGAAGCATTGGCTTCTGTGCGCTGTCATTATGGCTTTTTCGTCCATTGCCGTTCGCGAACTCCCCATTTTTCCCTTGCCGGATGTTGTGCTCTTTCCGGGGCGACCACTGCCACTCCACATTTTTGAATTTCGCTACCGCATCATGATGAATACGATTCTTGAGAGCGATCGCCGCTTTGGCATCGTGATGTGGGATCCACAAACGGGACGGCCAGCCACGGTGGGCTGTTGTGCGGAAGTGCGTCGCTACGAACGGCTTCCCGATGATCGCATGCTCATTGATTCCTTGGGTCAGCAGCGGTTTCGCATCTTGGACTACGTGCGCGAAAAACCCTACCGCGTTGGACTGGTGGAGTGGATTGAGGATGAACCCACCAGCATTGATCTGCGCCCCTTGGCCAAGGAAGTGCGGCAACTTCTTGAGGATGTGGTGCGCCTCTCAGCAAAACTGACGGAACAACCCATGGAGCTGCCCCCCGATGTGCCCACGGCTGCCCTTGAATTGTCCTATTGGATTGCCAGTAATTTTCGCGGTGTCGCTCAGGAGCAGCAACGTCTTCTAGAGCTACAATCCACCTACGATCGCCTGCTGCGGGAAGCAGAAATTTTAACCACCACCCGCAATCACTTAGCCGCACGGACTGTTCTTAAGGAGACCTTCAAATAGGCAGTGCCCTGCACCATTGAATATGCTAGGCTAGAAATCCTGATTATTTTGCACCATCTGCCTTGCTGGGGAGAAAACCAATGAGCCGTGTTTGTCAACTAACTGGAAAAAAAGCCAATAACGCCTATGCCATTTCCCACTCCCACCGGCGGACGAAAAAACTGCAAGAAGTGAATTTGCAATGGAAACGGGTATGGTGGCCAGAAGGCAACCGTTGGGTGCGGCTGCGCCTCTCTACCAAAGCCATTAAAACCCTTGAGCGCAAAGGCCTGAGTGCATTTGCCAAAGAAGCGGGGTTGAATCTCAACAAGCTCTAAGGCATTGCCCAGACTCAAAGATCCACGCGGCCATAGCGAGCGAGGATGTCCCGCTGGCCAGTCTGTTGCTGCGTTTGCCAAGCCCACAACTGATCCCCAAGGGAAAAGTGCCACCACTCATTGGGATGGCGCTGAAAACCGGCATAGCGCATTGCTTGGTAGAGAATTTTGCGGCGTTGGCTAAAGCAGGCGGCATTAGCCTGCTCAGGATGGCGATCGTAAAAATCGGGAAAGGAACGTTCAGAAACTTCATCAATGACACCCCCCATCTCCAAGGGATGGCCTGCGGGGTCAGCGAGGGTGAGATCAACAGCGGCACCAGTACTGTGGGGGGGTGGTTGCTGAGGGTCTGAACTGGGCACCGCCCAAAATTGATCAACCTGTTGCCAAATCTCGCGGGCGATCGCTGGCTCAAGTTGCTGCGCATCATACCCCCGTTCTTGACAGAGGGTAGCAAAGGTATGCGCCACCATGAACTGCTGTACCGCAATTGGCCGGTAGGCATCAAAAATCGCCAGTTGCCAGCCGTAAGGTTCTAGGAACGCTTGGGCGCGCTCAAGGGCAGCAATGACCCCCACCCGCAACCAAAAGGGAGAGGCTTTGCCATAGGGGGCACCTCGGCTTTGATAGGGATGGGGTTGCAGCCGCAGAAAGGTAGGTGGAATAGGCGCTAGGGGTTCCCCACACTCTGCAATAGGAATTTTAGTATAGGGCTTATCCCCCATTGGGACTAGGACTTGGCTTCGCGATCAAGGGCGAGTTCAACTTGCTTAAACTCTTGTTCGAGGCGGGCTTTCAGCTTCTCCGGGAGGGGACGATTGGGATAGGAACTGTAGTGACCCGCGAGGGAGTTAAGGGCAGTTTGCATCGTCATAAAGGAAGAGAGCGATCGCAGGGAGTCATCGCGACGATAGAGGGCAAAGAAGTCATTGAGTTTTTTGCGAGCCTCTGCTTGGGCGGCCTTCTTGTTGGGGTCATTATCCGGTAGGGCGATCGCTTCGCGCAGGCTACTGATCAGCGCAAGGGTATCTTCACGGAAATTTCCCGTTAGCCCAGTAGGCACATTGGCACAACTGGTCAGGAGCAGTGACACACTCAGGAAAAGTGCGCAAACCATCGCCCAAAAACGTTTCATAGCAAACCCCAAAACAAAATTAGGTCTTAAGATACCCATGAGGCTGATCTTAGCAAGAATTGGCTCCCCTAACCCGCTTCTGTCTCTGCGAAAAGGGCTGTATTTGGGGCATGATGATCTCAGTCCTCATCAATGCTTAGGTGATCAAGGGGTGTAGGAACGCGGTTGGCAATGACCATCTACTTTTATCGCGTCAAGGATGCCTACGGCAGTTTTTCCAATTTCTCTCCCCACGGGTTTACCCTCGAGGGCTATTACTGGCCAACAGCGGAGCACTACTACCAAGCCCATAAATTCTTTGGCACTGCCCATGAGGCCTTTGGTCATGCCATTCGCATCGCCCCAACTCCTGAAGCGGCTGCCCAACTCGGTCGCAGTGGTCGTTACCCCGTGCATCCTCAGTGGGATCAACTGAAACAGGCAGTGATGTGGCGTGCCCTTGTTGCGAAATTTACCACCCATCCCGACCTGCGGGAACTGCTCTTGGCCACTGGGGATGAAGAATTGGTGGAGGATTCGCCCGTAGATCGCTATTGGGGTTGTGGGGGCGATCGCCAAGGCTGTAACTATTTGGGACGGCTGCTGATGCACCTGCGACAGTGTCTGCGCCAAGGGGCAGATCTCCACAGTTTCACCCCTCTGCAAGATTGCCAATCTAAAGGCCATGACTTTTGCCCACCACCCAGTGACGACGGAAAAAACGGGCAAGGCTAGATTCTTGCAGTTGCAGACAGATGGGGCGACCATGGGGGCAGGTGTGGGGTTGACGGCAGCGGTACCACTGATCCACAAGGGTTTGCATTTCCGCAAGGGTGAGGGGCGTGCCGTTACGAATGGCACTGCGACAGGCAACGGCCACCTTAGCAGCGGTCAGATCCGCCACTTGGCTGAGTTCAATGAGAGCCGCCACGACATCTGGGCGATCGCGCAAGAGAGCAGGAACACGGCGCACTGCCCAAAGCTGTACCCCAAAGGGGGCGATCGCTAACCCCCAGTCTTGAAGGCGTTGCACTTGCGTTTCCGTGAGGGAGTCCACCAACACCGGCTGCTCTAGCTCCACGGTCTGCCAATCTGTTTCAATTTGCTCGTACAGCACGCGTTCATGGGCAATGTGCTGCTCAATCAACCAGATGCCTTCGGCGTGCTCAACAATAATGTACATGTTGTGCAATTGGCCAACCACTTTCAGGCTTGGCAAGGAAACTTGAGCTGAATTGGGCGATAACAGCGTCCGATAGCGGTTTGGTGGTTCAGCCGCCTTGAGCACCTGATAGCTGCTGGCATCACTCAGGGGGATTGAGGGGCAGGCAAGGAGTTGGCCAATGCGTTCTACCAAGAGGGCTTGCCATTGCTCTGGTTCCCGTAGATAGATCGTGCGCTTTTGGGGTTCTGCTGACCAATCAATCGCCGCCGGGGGCAAATGAAGATGGGCAATACACAGGGGAAAGCGCTGCCGAGGTAGGCCGCAACCAAAGGCCTCAAGAATCACCTGCTGCCACGAGGGATCACTGTGCAGTTCCACCCAACGGCCATTGACAGCCACCCCTAAGCCATCGGGGCGGGGACGATGGTGGCGATCCGGCGGCGCCAAGACTAGTTCAATTTGGGCATCGCTCATTTGGCGCAGATCTTGGGGATGGAGTTGTGGGATGAGTTGCAGCAGGCGATCGCCCAAAGACGCCACTGCCGGCCAGTGGTGCCAGCGCTTGCCATCCTTAAGGAGATGCCAAGCCACTTGGGGAAAACACAGGGCAATTTCCTGAAGGCGCCGCTGAACCTGTTTCGGATTTGCTCCCTGCTGACGTTGCGGCCAGTCCTGAAAAAGTTGCTCGACAATCACGCGAGTCCCCACGGCCATTCCCAGAGGACGCTGGCTGCGCACTTGACCCTGGGCATCATAACTCACTTGCCAACCGGTCTCCGCCTCGCGATGGCGACTGCAAATCGTTAACTGTGCCATTTGCGCCAAACTGCGGAGGGCTTGACCGCGAAATCCCAAGGTTGTGATGTCCGCCAATTCCCCGCTGGGGGGCAACTTGCTGCTGGTGTAGGGGAGAGCCACTTGGGTGAGATCTGCCCAGCGAATCCCTTCGCCATTGTCTGTGACCTCAAGATGCCATGCTGAAGGGCGCCAGTGGAGGTGAATGCGACTCGCCCCGGCATCAAGCGCATTTTCCACAAGCTCCTGTACCACTGTGGCGAGGGAGTCGAGGGTTTCAGCGGCAGCGATCGCCCGCTGCATTTGGAGCGGCAAGGGGACAACCGTGAGGCCATCACTCATGGCAGCCATTCTTGAGCAACGTCAAAAATTTGGTGGGCCAGAATTAACTTTGGTACCTTGGCAAGATCGCGCGATCGCCCCTGCCGATCCAGAACCACCGCTGCGTTTTCGCTACTGCCAAAGCCACCATCGGCTTGATCCACCGCATTGGCAACTATCAAATCCAAGCCCTTGCGTTCTAGCTTTTCGCGGGCGGGCGTTACAATATCCCCCGTTTGGGCAGCAAAACCAATCAGACGTTGGTGGGGTTGGCGCATCTGAGCCACCGCTTGCAAAATATCGGGCACCGGACTCAGGGGTAAGGCGGTAGGCAACTCCGATTTCGGGAGCTTTCCCGACCACTGTTGGGCCGGACGGACATCGCCAACGGCGGCAGCCATCACCAGCCAATCGGCCTCTGGCCACACCTCAAGGACAGCTTTGCACATTGCTTCGCTACTGATTGCTTCAATAGCGCGTACCTGGGCTGGGATCGGCTCGGCGATCGCCCCATGAATCAAGGTTACCGTCGCGCCGCGATGCATTGCTGCCCTTGCCAGAGCGATCCCCATTTTCCCCGTTGCCGGATTACCAATGAAGCGCACTGTATCCCAATACTCGCGGGTGCCACCGGCAGTAATCAGCAGATGTTTCCCCGCCAAGTCCCGTTTGCCGTGGGTATAAGCCAAGGAGTCCAAATAGGCAATGATTTCCTGCGTCTCCGCCATCCGCCCCACACCGACGCTGTCACAGGCCAAGCGGCCATAGGCCGGGGGTAAGCAATGATAACGGGGCTGTTGTTGCAGTTGTTGCCAATGGGCTTGTACCGTCGGTTGCTCCCACATGGTCGTGTTCATGGCCGGTGCCACCAAGATGGGTATTTGGGAGGCCAGCACCGTACTGGTCAGTAGGTTATCCGCCAAACCCAGCACCAGCTTTGCCAACGTATTGGCCGTGAGGGGAGCAATCAACATCAGCGTTGCCTTTTCTGCCAGTTCAATGTGTAGCGGTCGCGGCGCTTGGGGATGCCAAAAATCCGCATCTGTGAGTACCGATCGCCGGCACAGGGTCGAAAGGGTCAACGGCGTAATGAACTGCGAGGCAGTCTCTGAAAGGATGGCAGACACTTGCCACCCCGCCTTTACTTGCGTGGAGATCACATCACAGATTTTATAGGCAGCAATGCCACCTCCCACCCCCACTAATAAATGGGGAACTGCCCTAGGACTCGTCAAAGGCTTCTAAATCCAGAAGATACATATAAGGCTCTACCAGCTCTGGCCGCTGAAAGGCAATGGAGCGCAGCAGATGCCAGTCTTCAAGGGCGGCAAAGGGTGTATCGTAATCATCCTCCTCAAGCCGTCGTGCCAAGGCAGCCACCTCCTGGGGGGTGAGGTGATTGATATACTCCTGAGTGTAGTGGTGAGTTGTTTGCATACCCCCTCCTGCAGGACGCCTAAAGAGTAGTCCTACAACACTAGTTTACATACCCCTTGGCCTCAACCCCAAGATTGAGGAGCTAGACTGAAAAAGCTACTGCCCTGCGGGGTACGATGTCCCTAGCCGGTTTTACCCCTGCCTATGACCAATCCCCAATTCTTACGAGTGGTTGCTCTGTTGAGTCTAGGGGTAGCAACAGCTGTTTTTATAGAGTGGGTTCTCGCTGCCATCACTTCCCACTCGCCTCTCTTGGTCGGTATTGATGTTTTTGCTGCCATCGCCCTTGGGTTAACCGCATTGGCCATCACCCTCATGGGATCCAGGAGCAGAGATCGAGAATTAGCATGCCTCCCCCAGCTCTGTGGCCTAGTGCTTGTTCTCATGGGGATGGCAATTGCCGTAGCCGTTTTCAATGCTCAGGAAATCACTGCTCCGTGGCAAGCTCTATCTTTGCCGGCCTACACCAGTTTGCTACGGCCTGTGGCCTTTATAGGGCTAGGGGTGGCCCTGTGGGGGGTCATGGGGGAGTCAAGTTGGCAAGTGATTTTCGGCCAAGGTGGGGCAATCACAAGTGCCTGTCTGCTGTTCCTTGAGGTATTGGCCGGTCTGTACCAATTGCCGCTGTCTCTTAGTACCTCTATCCTTGGCCAAATCCTCGCCTGTGTTCTTCTTGGGCTGCTGAACCTCTGCCTTATCGAATGGCATCCCTCCCGAGGGGTGATGCGTTACTTCAGTTCACAAAAAATAGGTGGCCTACTTTTGCGGCGATTGTTGCCTTGGATCATCCTTGGTCCCCTCCTCATTGGTTGGGTAATTCAATGGGTGCACCACGATCGCCTATGGCTTTCGGAGCGCTTAGCCCAAGAGGTGCAGATCATCAGTATCATCGCTTTTTTGGTCACTCTTTTAGTTATTGAGGCTCAGCATCTGAACCAAGTAGAGCAGGAGCGGCAGTCATTTTGGCGCGCCTACACTGAAATGGACGAGGTGTTCCGCAACAGCCTGCTTTTGTCACCGCTGCCGATGGCGTTGGTGGCGGCGGATGGTCAACTGTGGTTGATGAATCGGGCATGGCAAGAGCAAACCGGCAGCAGCCCAGAGGAAACCCTCACATGGGAGGGGTGGTTGGCAATTGCCTTTCCTGAAGCAGCGCAACGCCAGTGGGCGGCCACAGAATTCCAACGCTGCCTTATAACGCAGGCACGGGTTGAGCATGGGGATGTGTGCATCCGCACTCGCGCCAAACAAGAGCGTATTTGGCAGATGGTTTCCCTGCCGCTGCAACTGCCCAACAGCAACCAACAGTTCATTTTACTGACGGCAGTGGATGTCACGCGACAACGGCAGCTAACCCAGCAACTTGCAGCCCAGCAAACGGAACTTGAGGCGCAGGTGATTGCCCGCACCCTCGATTTGCACAAAGTCAATGGGGAACTCCACGCCGCCCAAGAAAAGCTCAATCAACTGTTGGATCGCGCTGATGCCTTTGTCAGTGAAATACGGCTCTTTCCTGATGGCTCTTGGCGCTATGAGTATCTCTCCCAAGGGCACCTGCGCATTCTCGGCTACAGCCCCTTTGACTTTCAAGAAGACCCGAATCTTTGGCGATCGCGGGTTCCTTCCGAGGACTGGGAAGCCTACCATCGTCCCTTTCGCGAGAAATTACTCCAAGAAGGCTGTGCCCACACCGAATATCGCTTTCAACATCGCGACGGCCATGAGGTGTGGATTTCCCTCAATGCCACTGCTGAACCTCAAGGGGATGGCAGTTACCTGATCACCACGGTGGGGGTGGATGTCACCCAACGCAAAAAAGCCATGCTAGCCCTAGTGGAAAGTGAAACCCGTTTTCGCCAGATGGCCGATGCCTCACCTTTGATGATCTGGCTGGCAGATAGCAAAGGCACCATTGAGTTTGCCAACCAAACCATTTGCCGCGTCTTGGGCGCCTCCTTAGACCAAATCCTTGGCTGGAACTGGTTAGACCTTGTCCATCCTGAGGATCGGGAGCGCACCGAGCAGGCCATCCGTCTTGCCGTTGAGCAGCAGCAAAGCTATGAAATTGAGCACCGCCTGCGCAATGGCCAAGGTGTCTATCGCTGGGTACTCAAGCAAGCGGCACCCCGCTATGCCGAAGACGGCACTTGCATTGGCTACCTTGGTTCCTGCTTGGACATCACCAACATCAAGCTAGCGGAGGAGAAATTGCGGCAACTGGCTTGCCAGGATAGTTTAACGAATCTCCCCAATCGCACCTTCCTCACAGAAAAAATTGATCAACTGCTGGCTGCCTACCACCGCGGTGACATTCCGCCCTTTGCCGTTTTGTTTTTGGATTTGGATCGGTTTAAGGTCATCAATGATAGCTTGGGTCATGATGCCGGCGACGAGTTACTTCTAGAAATTGCCCATCGCCTTCGGTCGAGTATGCGCCAGCAGGAGATCGTTGGCCGATTGGGGGGAGACGAGTTTATTGCCATCCTCGAACAGATTGAGGGTCTCCAGCAGATTTATGAGTATGGCGATCGCCTGCGCCATTGCATTAGTGAACCCTATGTGCTCAAGGGCACTGAAGTAAGTGTCAGCGTCAGCATTGGCATCGCCATTGTTAATTCTCGTTACCGCACTGCCGGTGAACTGCTGCGGGATGCTGATATTGCCATGTATGCTGCCAAGGGGCAAGGGTGCAACGGTATGCAACTCTTTGAATCGGAGCACCACCAAGCGGTTTACACCCGCTTACAACGGGAACAGGAATTTCGCCGTGCCCTAGAGCAGGAGCAACTAGCGCTCTTCTACCAGCCCATTGTCAGCCTCAGTCAGGACAGCCTTGTTGGTTTTGAAGTATTAGTTCGTTGGCAGCATCCCGAAAACGGTTGGATCAGTCCGGCAGAATTTTTGCCCTTGGCTCTGGGGTTGGGTCTAGCCACAAAACTGGATCAATGGGTTCTGCAAAAGGCAATTTTCAACCTCTACCAATGGCAACAGACACTGGGTTCTCGGGCTGCCGACTTCACCCTCAGTGTCAATATTTCCAGTGCTTTCTTTAATTCTGGCCAAATGGTTCCTTTGCTCAAGCATCTGTTGCCGCTCTATGGGATTCGCGGCCAGCAAGTGATTCTGGAGATTACCGAGGAAGTGATCATGCCCGATTCAAGGTTTGCCCAAGAGCAATTGGAGGCGCTCCAAGCCCTTGATATTCGTTGTGGCATTGATGACTTTGGCACTGGCTATTCCTCCCTCAGCCGCCTTAGCCAACTGCCGTTGTATACCCTAAAGATTGACCAGTCCTTTGTCCGGGACATCGAAACCAATTTCCAAAATTTAGAAATTGTTCGTGCCATTATTAGCCTCGCCCGAGCCCTGCAACTAGAAGTGGTTGCCGAAGGCATTGAACATCTCTCCCAAAAGCAGTGCTTGCAGGCGTTGGGCTGTCAGCGGGGTCAGGGGTTTCTCTTTGGTAAACCCCTCTCTGAGGAGCAAGCGCACCAGTTACTACAAGCGAGGGTCACGCCTTGTCAAACGGAAAGCAAATAATTGTTGCATCAAGACCGCTATCTAGGGGTTAGCAAAGCCCCTTGGCTATCTTAGATAAAGACCGCTGAGTGGAGAAGCCTGATGACCCAGCCGCTGATTGCTAGCCTCATGCTGAGTCTTTCCCTTGGGGGAGCGATCGCCCCCTTTGCCATTGCCCAAGCAACTAATCCTGAGCCTGTCAACATTGTCGAGCTCGTTCGCGCCCGCAACTATGCCCGCCAAGCCGCAGAACGTGTCAATGGCGGATTAAGTCGCTATCGAGCCGATCAGTCCCTGCATGGGCCTGTCCGTGAAGCCCCCTATGTGCGCAATGCCGACGGCTCCTACACGTTTCGGATTTTGGGCCATCGAGTCAGCAATGGCGTGCCCGCATCCCTGCCCAGTATCGAAACTGTCGTTACTGTGGCTGCCGATGGGCGCACCACCATTGACTACAACGGCCCGATTCGCAACTAACTGACCAAGCCATCGCCTTTGGCTAAAAACTCCTTGAGAAACCAGCGATGTTTTTGGTGGGTTTGCACCAAGCGGGTGTAGAGGTCAGCCGTACCAATGTCGCCCGCCTCAGTGGCTACTTCTGCATCTTGGTGCATCTCGGTAATGATCAGCTCATGGTTAGCGATCGCCTCCTCAATCATTTGCTTGACCGTGAGTTGGCCGCTTGAGGGGGTTACCGTTGCCACTTTGAGATAGTCTGCGGGGTCTGCCACTGGCTGGCCATCAAGCATCAAGCTACGCTCAGCCAGTTCATCAATCATGGCAAAGACTTCTGTTCCCTGTTCTTCAAACAGCAGGTGCAACTCCCGAAACAAGGGGCCATAGGTTAGCCAGTGGTACTTTTTATAGTTCAGATACAGGACAACCGCATTGGCCTGTTCCCGTTTCAGGGTGGCTAGCACTTGCTCTTTTAGCGTGATTGTTGCAGTCATAGTGGTCTCCTTTGACAGTTATCGAACTGTCCTGTCTATTTATCATACTCATAACGAGTACGTTTTAGCAACCTAGAGGGTGCTACTGCCATTCTATTGACATCTAAGATGGAGGTAGTCCCTTGCTGCTCATCAACGCTAGGATAGGCAGCATAAAAATAAGTTTGATGATTTTAGTGTTTTTTAGCTGCTGCTATGGACGCCTCAGCCAATCGCCCCGATACCTACGTTCCACACCTACAAGCACCCAGCCGTTCTGGTGAACAGCAGTGGGGGTTCATGCGTCCCAGTGAGCTGATTCTAGCGGCACCAATACCCCGACTATTATTGCACTCCGTTTACATGCAACGTTCAATTGTGTTGGATCAGTTACCCGTTTGGCAAATTGGTCGAAGTAAAGATTGTGATATTGTCCTACCCGATCGCTGGTGTTCGCGGCATCACATTCGCATTGAGCGGCAGGCGGATCATCGCTATCGGCTGACTGACCTCAAGAGCATGAACGGGACATTTATCGGCAATAACCGTATCCACGCTCCCCATCTCCTCAGACACGGCGATCGCATTTCCATTGGTGAGTCAGAACTAGAGTACATTGACCTGCGGGATGCGCCGAGTCCCCACCCCTACACCAATCACTCCCATGGGAGTAATGGCCAAGTCACGGTCTTGATGACCCACTCTTCGCGTACCCAAGGGGAAATGTGGCGGGAATTATTGAACTCCCAAGGGATTTCGACGATTTGGGCAACATCCCACTTTGAGTTAGAAAAAATTATTGCCCATGTGGAGTCCCTCAACTGCAAAGTCAGCCTCTTGCTCCTCGATTTGGGAATGCCAAAAACCAATCCCTACGATTTTTGTCGCCAGTATCGCCAGCGCTATCCAGAAATGAATGTCATTCTCCTCAGTGGCCTGCGCACCCGTGTCCATGAATCGGAGTGCAAGTGGGCGGTCAACCAAGGCGCGATGGCACTCTTTGCGGGGTTGCCGCGCGAAAATCTGTTTGGAGATCTCACGAGCATTACCGAGCGATTGCAAACGATCGCCCAAGCCATGGAATGGACTTACTTCAATCCTGAAGCCCTCACCAGTACCCTGCTGAAACTGCAGGATGCCGTGGATGCGGAGATGTCGTCGGGGATGGTCCTCTAGAACCGCTGCACGGATTGGTGAGCAGTGCTACAGTCAGTGAAAGTAGTGTTTTCAGCAGATAGCGAACATTGGTTGTTCTCACGTCACAAGTTAGTGCACTAGACAAATCCCTAGGGCGGCTGGAGTGGCCGCGTCTCTGTCAGCAGTTGGCAACGTTTGCTGCTACCAAACGGGGGATGCGCCAGCTGCAGGGGGGAGAGATTCTAGGGGGCACCCAAGCAGCCAGTCAAGTGCTGTTGGCTCAAACCACTGAGGTGATTACCCTTGAAACGGTGCACCAAGTGCACCTCGATTTTAGCCAAGTCACAGATATTGAACCGGCGCTGGCGCGGCTGGATCGCCAAGGCTGTTTGCAGGGAATGGAGCTACTGGCGATCGCCCACCTGTTGAGTGCGGCGCGGCAACAGCGGCGTCAAATTGAGGAACACGCGCAACTCAATGAACTCCAACAACTAGTGGCCGGTATCCGTACCTATCCTGAGGTGACTCAGGAGATTTACCGCTGTATTACTGATCAAGGGCAAGTGAGCGATCGCGCCAGTCCAGAATTGGCTGAGATTCGCCAGCAGCAACGGCAGTGCCGTGCCCAGATCCAGCAGCAACTGCAGCAGATTCTGCAGCAGCGAGCCAGTGCCATTCAAGAGGCAGTGGTCACCCAACGGCGCGATCGCTATGTGTTGGCAGTCAAAGCCACCCACAAAGACCAGATGCCGGGAATTGTCCACGATCTCTCCGCCAGTGGTGCCACGCTCTACATTGAGCCACGGGAAACCATTGACCTGCAAAACCGCCTGCAACAGCTTGCCCATCAGGAGGCTGAGGCCGAACGCGCCATTTGCCAAGCCCTCTCGGATCAGCTGGCCACGATTAGTGATGATTTGTGGTATCTGCTCGATGTCCTGACCACCCTCGATATGGCGGTCGCCCGTGCCCACTATAGTCTCTGGTTGCAGGGCAATCCCCCGCAGTTTGTCAGTGACACGCGACTGCACCTGAAGGCGTTGCGGCATCCCCTGTTGGTGTGGCAAGAGCACCATGAGCAAGGACAGACCGTGGTTCCCATTGACATTGAATTGCCCCCCCCCACCAAGGTAGTGACAATCACTGGCCCCAACACCGGCGGCAAAACAGCAACCTTGAAGGCCTTGGGCTTGGCAGCACTGATGGCAAAAGCAGGGTTGTATGTGCCAGCGGCAGCGCCCGTAGAGTTGCCCTGGTTTACAGGGATTTGGGCAGACATTGGGGATGAGCAGTCCCTGACCCAAAACCTGTCCACCTTTTCCAGTCATATCTGCAATATCCGCGATATTCTCACAGAGCTCGAGATGACAGGGGGCAATACGTTGGTGCTCCTCGATGAAGTGGGGGCCGGCACCGATCCCAGTGAGGGTACAGCCCTAGCGATCGCCCTGTTGCGCTATCTGGCAGAGCACGCCAGTCTCACCTTTGCCACCACCCACTATGGCGAACTCAAAGCCCTCAAGTATCAGGACAGCCGCTTTGAAAATGCCGCCGTTGAGTTTGATGAGACCACCCTTGCCCCGACCTATCGGCTGCTGTGGGGCATACCGGGACAGTCTAATGCCCTAGCGATCGCCCAGCGGTTGGGGCTACATCCCAGTATTGTTGAAGGTGCCAAGGCCTTTTTAAGCGGTGACAGCAACAGTGTCAACGAGATGATTAGCGGGCTAGTGGCACAACGCCAAGTGCAGGAGTCGAAAACCACCGCTGCGGCAACCCTGCTTCGCGATACTGAAGCCCTCTACCAAGAAATTGCCACCAAAGCGCAGGAACTGCGACAACGCCAGCAGCAACTTCGTCAACAATTGGAAGAAGAGGTACGCACGGCTCTTCGTAGAGCACAGCAGGAAATTGCCAAAGTCATTGCTCAACTGCAACGCGCCAACAGTCCCGAACAGGTACAAGCTGCCCAAACGGCGCTGCATCAGATTGAGAAAACTTACTTACCACCACCTCCGCCCGTTGGCTTTATTCCTCAACCGGGCGATCGCGTTCGCTTGCCCCAATGGCAACAGGTGGGCGAAGTTCTCAGTGTCAGCCAGCAGGGGGATATAGTCGTCCAAGTGGGTTCCGTGAAATTTACTGTGCCGCCCCACGCCGTAGAGTCCCTCAAGGGCGAACCAGTACGCACACCATCTAAACCCAAGTCCGACCCAGCTCAAGCTCCCCCCCCACCCCCTTCTCGCACCCCAGCACCCGCCATTCGCACAGAGAGCCGTACCCTCGATCTGCGGGGCAAGCGCACCCATGAGGCAGAACCTCTCCTAGAGGAATTTCTCAACCGCCAGCAGGGAACGGTTTGGATTATCCACGGCCACGGCAGTGGTGCCCTCCGCCAGTTTGTGCATCAATTTTTAGAGCAGCACCCCAGCGTTCAAAGCTATCACCTTGCGCCTCCTGAAGAGGGTGGCCGGGGAGTAACCATTGTGCAGTTATAGGAACAAGACCCATGCAGCAGCGGATTAAGGATATTCTTCATCAAGGTCAAGTGGGCGATCGCGTCACCGTCAAGGGCTGGGTGCGCACCAAACGCGAACTCAAGGAATGTACGTTTGTCAACGTCAACGATGGCTCAACCCTAGCCGGATTGCAGGTGGTCATTCCCAACACCATGGCAGCAGCAACGCCAGCCATTAAAGACCTGACCACAGGGGCTGCCGCAGAATTCAGTGGCGAACTGGTGCGTTCTCCCGGCAAAAACCAAACCATTGAACTCCATGCCCAGCAGATTCACCTTTGGGGCGGTGCCGATCCAGAAACTTATCCCCTGCAAAAGAAACGCCACAGCTTTGAATTTCTACGCACCATTGGTCATCTCCGACCGCGAACCAATACCCTAGGCGCGGTGATGCGCGTGCGCAATGCCTGTGCCACTGCCATTCACCAGTTCTTTCAGGAGCGGGGATTCCTCTGGGTACACACCCCGATCATTACCGCCAGTGACTGCGAAGGGGCTGGGGAACTCTTTACCGTCACCACCCTGGATTTAGCGCAGCCGCCCAAAACCCCAGAGGGGAATATTGACTTCAGTCAAGACTTTTTTGGTCGTCGTGCCTACCTCACCGTCAGTGGCCAACTGGAGGCAGAAATTATGGCCACAGCCTTTACCAATGTCTATACCTTTGGTCCCACCTTCCGCGCTGAAAACTCCAATACCTCGCGTCACCTTGCCGAGTTTTGGATGGTGGAGCCAGAGATGGCCTTCTGTGACCTGATGGGAGATATGGAACTGGCGGAGGCCTTTTTGCAGTTTGTCTTTCGCCATGTCCTTGACCACTGCAGTGAGGATATGGCCTTCTTTCAGGAGCGCATTGACAATAGCGTCATGGCCACCGCCGAACAGATGGCAACTCAACCCTTTGCCCGCCTTAGTTACAGTGAAGCCATTCAAGTCCTAGAAAAAAGTGGCCGCGCCTTTGAATTTCCCGTGGCTTGGGGGCTAGACCTGCAATCGGAGCATGAGCGCTACCTTGCTGAGGAATACTGCCAGCGCCCTGTGATTGTCTATGATTACCCCGCCAATATTAAAGCCTTCTATATGCGCCTCAATGACGATGGCAAAACCGTAGCAGCAATGGATGTCCTCGCCCCCAAAATTGGCGAGATCATTGGTGGCTCCCAGCGGGAAGAGCGCTTTGACGTGCTGCAGGAGCGAATTGTGAGCCAAGGCCTAGACCCTGCCCCCTACTGGTGGTACTTGGATTTACGCCGTTATGGCAGTGTCCCCCATGCTGGCTTTGGGCTGGGCTTTGAACGGTTGGTGCAGTTTATGACGGGCATGGACAATATCCGCGATGTCATTCCCTTTCCGCGTACACCGGGGAATGCGGAGTTCTAGCTCAGGGGGCTTGCTGTGCCTCAAAATAGCGGCCAATCGTTTCCACGTCCTTGTCGCCGCGTCCTGAACAGTTAATGACAATGCGCGGCTGCCCTGTCAATTGCGGGCATAGCGTTTCCAGATAGGCCAAGGCATGGGCGGTTTCGAGGGCAGGGAGAATTCCCTCCAACTGAGCTAGGCGCACACAGGCAGCCACGGCCTCAGCATCAGTGACACTGTAGTATTCTGCCCGACCAATGTCCTTGAGGTAGCTATGCTCTGGCCCCACGCCCGGATAGTCTAAACCGGCACTGATGGAGTGGGCCTCAACCACCTGACCATCGGCATCCTGCAAGAGATAGCTCATGGCACCGTGGAGTACCCCCACTTCCCCTTTGGTGAGGGTGGCAGCATGGTGACCCGTGTCCACCCCTTGACCCGCAGCTTCAACACCAATTAAGCGCACCTGCGGTTCCTCAACAAACTCATGGAAGAGTCCCATGGCATTGGAGCCGCCGCCAACACAGGCGAGCAAAATATCGGGCAGCCCGCCCCATTTCTCAAGGCACTGCCGCCGCGTTTCGGCCCCAATGACGGCATGGAATTCCCGCACCAGCATCGGGTAGGGATGGGGCCCCGCCACTGAACCCAAGATGTAATGGGTGGTTTCAACATTCGTCACCCAATCGCGAATTGCTTCGGAGGTGGCATCTTTTAGGGTGCCTGTACCGGCACTGACGGGCGCCACTTCTGCTCCCAATAGACGCATCCGCAGCACATTTAACCGCTGCCGCTCCATATCCTGTACCCCCATGTAAATCACACATTGGAGGCCAAAGCGGGCACAGACGGTTGCCGTGGCTACCCCATGCTGACCAGCACCCGTTTCCGCAATAATGCGCTGTTTGCCCATGCGCTTGGCAAGGAGCACTTGACCGAGGGCATTGTTGATTTTGTGGGCACCCGTATGGTTGAGGTCTTCCCGTTTTAGATAGATCTGGGGTTGGGCTTGATCATGGGCATAGTGGGCACTGAGGCGTTCGGCAAAGTAGAGGGGACTAGGACGACCCACATAGTCTTGCAGAAGTTGCTGCAATTCGGCTTGAAAATCAGGGTCTTGGCGGTAGTGGGCAAAGGCCGCCTCGAGTTCACTGAGGGCGGGCATCAGCGTTTCGGGAACATACTTGCCACCAAAGCGACCAAAGCGACCACGGGGATCGGGGCGAGCAGCGGCACTGAGGGCAGCAGAGGGGGCAACAGTCACGGGCAAAGTCCTTTCTTCATCAAGGGTTCCTTATGTGATTGTGCCACGCTACGGGCGGGAACGGCGGGCAGTGCCTAGGGGATTGAGCCACTCCAACAGACACTCCTCCAGAATCTGCATTTCGGGAAAGAGACTTTGCTTGATCCACTGGCCGACGGCATCTAGGGGAGAAAATTCTGCGCCGACTTGCCACTTGAGTCCTTGGCTGAGGGGGGTGAGGTGATTCCCCGGTAGCTTCAAGGCAGTGACCATATCGCCAAATTTGGCTCTGAGGAGACTGCGCAGGCGGGCTGTTTGGTCAATATCGTCCTCTTGGAAACGGATCAAGAGATTACGGCGCACAGGATAGCGCTCTTGAATCAGTTTTTCGGTTTCTGTCGGGCTGGGACTGAATTCGGCACCCACGGGGGCAAGGTTTTCCATCCAAGGAATGGATTGACTGGCGGGGTAGTTGTTGAAGGCCATGAATATATTCCCAGCGCGATCGCCATCGTAGAGGCTATTGATCAGCAGGTGGAGCTTGCAGCCCATACTGTGTCCCAAACCATAGATGGGCAATGCCGGTGGGTAGCCTCGGCGATAGATCAACCAATCAAGGGCATAGTCGAGTTTATTCAGCACATCGAGGGCGATCGCCCCATGGTCAAAGGTGTTCACAAAGGGCGTGGCAATAATGCCATAGCCCGCCTCCGCTAGGTGCTCCAACAAGCGCCGATAGGTCAATTGCGGTGCCGCTGCCACAAAAGCTCCCCCTAGAAAGTGAATCCACCCCAAGGGACGCTGGGGAAGACACAGCCAACTGCCGCGAACCTCTTGCCACTCCAAAATCCAGTCACTCCAAAAATGCCTAACTGACTGTAATCTAGCGAATACGGGAAATGCAGTGGTACAGGACACGTGATGATTGCAACAGTTATCGGCATAGGGGCAGCCGCCCTAGGATTCCTAGCCCTTTTGGTGGCGATCGGTTTGGAAGGGCGGTATCGCCAGCGGCCAGCCCATCCCCTTGAAGTGATCCGTGCCACTTGGAATCTGGAAATCTATGAGCCAACCCACTACCGTTTTGTCGGGCTATTGGGACTGAGCAACCCCCACCGTGGCCTTGAGGTGATGGTGCCAGACTTACGGGCAGAGGTGGTGCTATTGTCCGATGGCCGTGTCGATATGATTCAGACGGATGTGCAGGTCATCCCCCGCCACCCGGAGCCAGAATTTCTCCCCCGTGCCGATGGCTATTGGTTTGCCTATATCGTCAAGTCCACCAAGCAAACGAATGTCGAGATTTGTGTGGATTTGCAGGGAATTGGCGTGAGCGAGGTCAAGGCTGCTTGGGTCAAGATTCACTACATTGCCTATGGCCCCCACGGTCGCTTTGCCAAAACCCACCATGAATTTATCCCCCTCAAGTTTCCGGCCACGGGAGATACAGGTGTGTGGCGACAGGCGGAGAGATGTCAGGTACTCCCCATTCGCACCCATTTACTGACGCCGTTGGATATTCCCCTAGAGGTGCTCAATCGCTATGTGATGCCCCATGCCCAACCTGGAGACATTGTTGCCATTGGGGAAACACCCCTTGCCATTATCCAAGGTCGCCTCAAGGATCCGGCACAAATGCAACCGGGGTGGGTAGCAACGCGGGTGTGTCAGTTTTTCTTGCCCACCTCAAGTTTGGCCACCGCCTGTGGCATGCAAGCGCTGGTGGAGGAAGTGGGAGCGCTACGGGTACTCTTGGCCTTTTTGGGGGGGGCGATCGCCAAAGTCTTTGGCCACAAGGGCGGATTTTATCAATTGGCTGGCGAACAAGCCCGCCTCATTGACGATGTGACAGGTACTCTGCCCCCCTACGATCAATTTATTGTTATGGGACCTGTTAACCCCCAAGCCGTCGTGGAGGATCTAGCAGCAAAAACGGGTTTGGGCGTCGCCATTGTGGATGTTAACGACCTAGGGGCAGTCAAGGTGCTTGCCGCTAGCCAAGGAGTCTCCCCTCACTTCCTCACGACTGCTCTGAAGAAAAACCCCGCCGGTAATGCCGATGAGCAAACACCCATTGTCTTAATCCGGCCTTGCGGTGTTTCTCCGAGCTCGACTGAGGGTTTCCTAGACAAGATGCATTAGCTCTTATGGCCAAGTTTCCATTAATTCGGCTGGGAAAGAATCCCAGCACGCTAATTCTAAAAGCTCATAGGAATAAACCTTAGAGTTTCCATTAATTCGGCTGGGAAAGAATCCCAGCACTCTGCGCCAAATTATTGAGCGCAACCAAGATGTTTCCATTAATTCGGCTGGGAAAGAATCCCAGCACTGATCTTTTTTGATGAATTGAATGCGGCTCCACGTTTCCATTAATTCGGCTGGGAAAGAATCCCAGCACAAGTCCGACCAAAAGGTAGAAACTCTCTCCAGTGAGTTCGTTTCCATTAATTCGGCTGGGAAAGAATCCCAGCACCTTGCCAAACCCTTTATTACTGGCAGGAGACCAGTGAGTTCGTTTCCATTAATTCGGCTGGGAAAGAATCCCAGCACCTTCCTGATCCACAAACGGAAAGAACCTCTACCACGTTTCCATTAATTCGGCTGGGAAAGAATCCCAGCACGAGCCACACGCCACCAAATCTATAGCTTTTTAGAAGTTTCCATTAATTCGGCTGGGAAAGAATCCCAGCACCAACGAGTAAACTCGAATATTCGAGTTTATGGAAGGTTTCCATTAATTCGGCTGGGAAAGAATCCCAGCACTTAGCGGAACCTGTCGAAACGAAAGCCAAATCAAAGAGTTTCCATTAATTCGGCTGGGAAAGAATCCCAGCACCTTGGCATGCGCTGAGCGGGAATTTCTGTCGGGGTAGTTTCCATTAATTCGGCTGGGAAAGAATCCCAGCACGTCAGTGCGGTCAGAAAAAGCCGCTTGCAGCGCTGTTTCCATTAATTCGGCTGGGAAAGAATCCCAGCACGTCTAGCAGAGTCATTAATGCAGTTTTTGATTAAATGTTTCCATTAATTCGGCTGGGAAAGAATCCCAGCACAAATTGACGCTCACCAAACTGATGATCATAAACAAGTTTCCATTAATTCGGCTGGGAAAGAATCCCAGCACCAGAACAGACTAGGAAGGTCAAGTTCTCTGACCTTTTGTTTCCATTAATTCGGCTGGGAAAGAATCCCAGCACGACTCTCATTGTTCGTCAACCAGTTGCTTATAAGTTTCCATTAATTCGGCTGGGAAAGAATCCCAGCACATATGACAAGTTGAAAGGTCGGCAAGTAAGAAGGTTTCCATTAATTCGGCTGGGAAAGAATCCCAGCACGGTTTCATCCCGACTGGCCAGAATGTCCTTATCTAATGTTTCCATTAATTCGGCTGGGAAAGAATCCCAGCACTTAACACACATCTTGGAGTGATATCAGGAAAAGTAGTTTCCATTAATTCGGCTGGGAAAGAATCCCAGCACAGCAAAGGTTACTGAGGATGCTCTGGCACTAGTTCGTTTCCATTAATTCGGCTGGGAAAGAATCCCAGCACTATCTATTTCATTTTCTCCTGCGGTCTTCCCCTCCAGTTTCCATTAATTCGGCTGGGAAAGAATCCCAGCACAAGTAATGGTTGGTCAAGTTTAAATATTGTTAATGATCGTTTCCATTAATTCGGCTGGGAAAGAATCCCAGCACGGCTGTAGAGGCTGAGGAATAGATCGCAATAGATCGTTTCCATTAATTCGGCTGGGAAAGAATCCCAGCACTCTATGGATTCTATTTAGCTTGGTGACGGTGGCGGGTTTCCATTAATTCGGCTGGGAAAGAATCCCAGCACATAAGATAACAGGAGTAAAAAAATGCGCACTAAAAGTTTCCATTAATTCGGCTGGGAAAGAATCCCAGCACATCCTAAAAACTACAAAGCCCAAACTACTCATTCGGGTTTCCATTAATTCGGCTGGGAAAGAATCCCAGCACTCCGAATTCTTGCGCCTCTTTGGCGGGGGGTTTGGCTTGTTTCCATTAATTCGGCTGGGAAAGAATCCCAGCACAGGAGTACCTACCGAAGTTTGGATCGACGGAAAGTTTCCATTAATTCGGCTGGGAAAGAATCCCAGCACAAATATCCACTGCAAAAATACCTTTTCCCAGAAGAGTTTCCATTAATTCGGCTGGGAAAGAATCCCAGCACGAGGTTCGGTTATGGACAAGTATCTTTTCCCAGAAGAGTTTCCATTAATTCGGCTGGGAAAGAATCCCAGCACGGCACCCTCCTAGAAGGTGCTCTACGACTACTATAGCACAGGTCATTTTCAAGCACCTAGACGGGATCATTTTTTTGTTTTTGTAAAATTTTTAGATCCGTAGGGTCACAGGACGTGAAAGTCACTCTGGAACTGAATTTCGGGAAAATTCAAGCACCTCCAAATCTGTTAGAAATTGCTCAAAGCGTTGTGGAGACTGGGTTTGAGAAAATTGCCGAGCTGAGAGGATATTTTTGTCCAGAGGTGCTTGCATGGCTGGCTAACCACTGCCCCTTTGGCTTGAGCACTAAAGACGAATGGCTAAAGCAATGACGCCAAAAGCAATGAGGAGCACACCGCTCACAGGGGTAATCCAACTCGACCACTGCCGCAGTGCCAAGAGCCTTTGCAAGGCACCGCTAAATACTCCGACTAAAATCAGCGGCGCGACATACCCTGTTGTATACGCCAACAGCAGACCAGCCCCCACCACTAGCTTTTGGGTTGTGGCCACCCATGCCAGCAGCGTTGCCAAGACCGGCGTACTACAGGGTGCTGCCACAAGGCCAAATGTTGCCCCTAGGGTATAGGCTTGCAATCCCGCAGGAACCCGATCCGGCAGTTCCTCTAGGAAGCGACTGCGGGGAAAGCTCAGGGGCAAGGCATTGAGCAAATTTAAGCCCATGGCGATCGCCACCAAGCTCACCACGATCGTTAACCCCCAGCCCACCTGACCGTAGATGCGACCAGCAACAGCAGCAATCATCCCCAACAGGGTTAAGGTGGTTGCGAGGCCAAGGGCAAACCCAAGAGACTGGCGCAAGACGGAGCCATTTTGCTTTGTGGCATAGCCAGCAATATAACCAACGGTAATCGGCAGCATGGAAAGGGTGCAGGGGGTCAGACTTGTGAGCAGTCCCGCCAGAAACACAATACCGACACTGATCACGGTGAGATCACTCAGTTGAGCCGTCACCCATTGGTTGGCCCACTGTTCTAGGTGGTAAAGTCCTAAGGTTAAGCTGGCCATCGTTCTAGGGGCTAAAGGAAACACTAGGACCGGCAGTGACAATCACCAGTCGCTCTGGATCAATCAGATCGCGCAGGGTGTGATTGACTTCATCCAAGGTCACCTGCTGCAGGCGATCGCTAAACTGCTGGAGTTCTTCTGGGGGTAAATCCACACTGGCATTCCCTACAAGCGTCCGCGCCACCACATCCACATTGGCCAATTCGACAAGGTAAGTATTACTGAGGCTGCGCTTGGCGGCTCCGAGTTCGGCGGCGGTGAATCCTTGGCGGTGGGCATCCCTGAGAAGTTGCAAGGTGGCCTGAATGGCCTTGGCGGTATCCTCAGGGGCGGTTTGCAATTGAATGATAAAAGGCCCTGCTTGACGACTGGCACTAAAGAAGCTGTAGATGCCATAGGTCAACCCCTGGCGATCGCGAATCTCTGTGCCCAAGCGACTGGCCAGCGTGTCTCCCCCTAGGATGTGATTCATCAGCATCGCTGCGTAGAAGCGAGGATCGCGGCGATCGATCCCCGGCGTCCCCAGATAGGTAATCGCTTGGCTCTTACCGGCAATCACCGCATTCTTAAAGAGGGTTTGCTCGGGCGGTGAAACTGCAGGAAAGGTTAGGGACAGGGGATCCGTTTGGGGTTGCCACGAGCCAAAAATTTCATTGAGGCGCGATCGCACCTCCACAGGGTCAAAATCTCCCACGAGGGTCAAAATCGTGTGATCGGGGGTATAGGCGGCACGATAAAAGTTCAACAGGTCTGGGCGTTGAATTGCTTGTACAGATTCAGGAGTGGCAAAGGGATGCAGGGGATGATTGGCGGGATAGAGAGTTTCTTGCAGGACGCGGCGCCCCCAGCGCACAGGATCATCCGCCTCAAGACTCAGAGCCGTGAGATAGCGTTGTCGGCTGAGCTGAAACTCCGACTCTGGGAAGGTGGCTTCTTGAAGCACTTCACCAAGGGTTTGCAAGAGGATGGGTAGCTCACTGGCAAGGGCATAGGCCTCAATATCCACTCCATCGCGGAAAGCATTGAATTCTAGGCTAATGCCGCGATCCTCAAGGGTTTGTGCCAACGTCAGGGCATTTTTACGTCGCGTGCCATTGAGCAGGTTCGCAGCCGTCAGGTGAGCCACCCCCGGTTGGGTCAAGAGATCGTAGGCTGTTCCTGCGTCAATGCGCCCCGCCAGCGTAATCGTTGGTGTACTGCGATCCACGAGTAAGAGCACCCGCAGGCCATTTTTCAGGGTGAAGGTTTCCACCCCGTTGTTTTTGACCTCAGGGGCAGCCTGCCCACTCCCTTGGGGTAAATAGGCGGCAATGGTTTGCGGATCCACTGGCTCACCAACAAGATTGTGGGCGGTGGTTTGGGTACCTAGGCGACCTGAAGGCTCAACATCGGCAAACTCACTGGGAATAAATTCCCCCACAATCCAGCGATCGCGCCCAAAGTAGGTTTGCACCACTCGTTGAACACCCGCAGCCGTGACTTTTTCAATGGCCGCAAGGTGGCGATCGCTAAAGCGGTAATCTCCCGTCAGGGTTTCATCGTTGGCTAGTTGACTGGCTTGGGCATCAATGTCGCGATTGCGCAGGATAAAGTTGGCCTTGAGCTGTTGTTTGGCGCGTTGCAGTTCAGCAGCACTCAAGGGGCGCTCTGCCAGTTGGTTGAGAATCTGGTCAATGGTCTGCTCAATGGTCTCAAGGGATTGCTCCGGGGCCGCGATCGCGCCAATTTCAAACCAGCCCCCCGCCTGTAACGCGGCCACATAGGAGTAGGCCGAACTGGCTTGACCCGTTTCCATCAATTCCTGATACAAGTACGAACTGCGTCCGCCACTGAGGAGCATATCCAGCACATCCAAGGCCGCCTGATCTGGATGGGTCATCGCTGGAATGGGTACCAAAATCTGTAATAGCGGCGCACTTCCCGGTTCTGTGAGGCGAATTCGCTGGGCTTGACCTGCCGTTGGCGGCGGTAATGAAGGAGACTTTAGAGGGTCGGTTGGCCGAGGAATCTGCCCAAAGGTTTTCTTGACCAGTTCCAGTGCCCTTGGGGGACGGACATCGCCAGCAATCACCACAACGGCATTATCGGGGCGATAGTACTGGTGATAAAAACTCTTCACCGCTGGCAGCGTAAACTGCTCCACATCACTGGCCGTTCCCCCCACTGGCAAGCCGTAGGGATGATGGGGATAGAGGGCGGCCATCACAGCACGACTGAGGCGATATTCAGGACTATTTTCATAGCCTTGCAGCTCCGAGATCACCACCCGCTTTTCACTCTCAAGGGCATCGGGGGTCATCAGGGTATTGCGCAGGCGATCCGCCTCGAGAATCAGCAGTGGTTCTAGTTGGTCAGCGCGCACCGTATGGTGGTAGGCGGTCATGTCATAGCTGGTAAAGGCATTGGAAGAACTGCCAAGGGCATAAAACAACTGACCAAACTGGACGGGACGGCTCTTGGTGCCCTTAAACATCAAATGCTCCAGTTGGTGGGCAATCCCATTTTCCCCCTTGGGCTCATGACGAGAACCGACGCGATACCACACCTGTAAACTCACGACGGGTGCTGTGGGAATCTCTTTGATCAGCACCGTAAGGCCATTGTCTAAAACGGTTTTGGTCACACCACTACCGAGTCCTTCTACCGTGTGCAGGGGAACAATCACCGCCAAACTGGTACTCAAGAGCATCAAGCCAATGGATAAGAAGATCTTAACGAATTGTGGAACCAGCCCTAGGGTCATCGTTGTAGTTAATTCCCTTGGTGGGCGATCGCGCTCACAAGGGTAGTAATTGCCGGAGAAAGACTCGCCAGAACAACAATGGATGCCGCCGCAATAATAACAATAATAATCGTTGTTGCCATCCGCACCATGGCATCGGTTCCCCGTTGATAAACTTCAAACTTGTACTCTTGATTTTTCACCTGAGTGGCTAACTCACTCACATCCCCTTGCAGTTTGTGCACATCAGTTTGGAGCTTTTCGACATCCGTTTGTAGTTTTTCAACATCGGTGCCGAGTTTCTCCACATCTACACGCAGCGTCTGCAACTCGCTGAGTACCTTGGCTTGAAATTCCTGCTCGCTCATCCTACACATTCTCTGCACTACCTCGTCTTCATTCTCGCAGAGAATGCCAACCGCCACCTAAGGTACAAAGCGCAGGAATTTTTTCTTACCCACTTGCAGCACTTGGTTCACATAGGGTTCCGGTGCCGTGAGGGTAAAGTCCACATCCGTAATTTTTTCGCCGTTGAGACGCACCCCACCCCCTTGGATCTGTCGCCGCGCTTCGCTGCTACTGGGGCAGAGCTTGGTGTGACTGAGTACATAGGTCAGCTTCACAGGGAACTGAAACTCCCCAAGGGAATACTCTGGAATGGATCCTGCCTGTGCCGTTTGTCCTTGGGTGACGATCGCGGCTAGTTCCGCTTGGGTTTGCAGGGCGAGATCGCGCCCATGGTACTGACTCACGACTTCTAGGGCCAAGGCCTTCTGGCGATCGCGGGGATTGGTGGGTAAACTGTCCAAGGGCAAATCCGTGAGCAACTCAATGTATTGGTTCACCAAGGCATCGGGAATTTTCTCCAGCTTGGAGTACATACTGGCTGCCGACTCCGTAAGCGCCACATAGTTGCCAAGGGACTTCGACATTTTCTGTACTCCGTCCGTCCCCACCAAAATCGGCATCAGCAGACCAAATTGCACGGTGGGCAAGCGAAAATGGCGCTGTAAATCGCGACCCACAGCAATGTTAAATTTTTGATCGGTACCCCCCAGTTCCACATCTGCCGCCACCGCCACTGAATCATAGCCCTGCATCAATGGATAGAGAAACTCATGGAGAAAAATGGGCGTTTCCTTGGCGTAGCGTTCGGCAAACCCCTCCTTGGCCAGCATTTGGCCAACAGTCATCGTTCCCAGTAGCTCGAGAATTTTCCGCAAGTCCAGCTTGGCGAGCCACTCCGAGTTGTAGCGAATTTCTAAGCGACCGGGGGTCTCAAAATCCAAAATGGGCTTCACTTGCTCAAGGTAGGTTTGCACATTGGTTGCCACCTCCTCAGGGGTGAGTTGTTTGCGCACCTCCGACTTCCCTGTGGGATCGCCAATTTGAGCCGTAAAGTCACCAATAATCAGTACGGCACAGTGCCCCGCATCCTGAAACTGGCGTAACTTGCGCAGGACAATGCTATGACCGAGGTGAATTTCGCTGCCGGTGGGATCAATGCCAAACTTAATTCGCAGCGGGCGCTCCGTTTGCCGCAAATAGGCCCAGAGATTTTCTTCGGGTTTGGTGGAATCAGGGACATGGGGAAACGTTTCGACAACACCGCGCTGCAGCCGTGCAATTGTGGCCTCAAGGTCTGAAGACATCACTTGATTGGGCATTGGATTGGGCATTGATTTGGGCGAGGACATTTTCTGGTCTAGGATGGCTATGATAGCAATCAATTGCGATCGCGCGGCAATCTTGCCATCCCTTACTTTTATCCCAATAAAAAAATCATATACGAAGCAAAAAATAATTGGCGTCAGGAAGCGACTGTCGTGTCCACCACTACCCTTGGCAAACACCCCTCCCAAACCCGCCCCCAAGATGAAAACTTCTGGCGTGGGGTACTGCGAATTGCTAACCGTACCTTCCTTGTCGGGATGACCTTTGGTTGTGCGGCAATCGGCGGGGGGCTGCTGGGCTTGGCAATTAGCTTTCGGAATTTGCCGGATGTGCGATCGCTGCGGGGCTACATTCCCAGTGAAACGACACACATTTACGATGCTAAGGGCACCCTCCTTGTCAGCCTTCACGATGAAGAAAACCGTGAAGTCGTTCCCCTCAGCGAAATTTCGCCCAATTTGAAGCTGGCTGTGATGGCGATCGAAGACAGTAGCTTCTATCAGCATCGCGGTATTAATCCCATTGGTATTTCCCGTGCCTTAATGGTCAACCTCACCTCGGGGCGTACCGTACAGGGTGGCTCTACCCTGACGATGCAATTGGTGAAAAATCTCTTTTTGTCTCAAGATCGCTCCATTAGTCGTAAAGTGGCTGAGGCTGTCCTGGCCATGCGCCTCGAGCAGATCTTCAGCAAAGATGAAATTTTGGAGATGTACCTCAATCAAGTCTATTGGGGACATAACACTTACGGCGTACAAACCGCCGCCCAAAGCTACTTCAAAAAAAATGCCGCTGATCTCACGCTTGCCGAAGCCGCCATGATGGCTGGCATTATTCAAGCGCCCGAGGCCTATAGCCCCTTTGTGGATTTTGACCTCGCCAAAGAACGGCAGCAATTGGTGCTGGATCGGATGGTGGAATTGGATTGGATCACCCCCCAAGAGGCGGCTGCCGCTGCCCAAGAACCGATCAAGCTGGGGGAAATTACCTCCTTCCAGCGCAGTCGCAGTCCTTGGATTACCGATGCTGTGTTGCAGGAGTTGACCCGCCAATTTGGTCGTGAAGCGGTCATCCGTGGGGGAATGCGGGTACAAAGTAGCCTTGATGTCAAGGTGCAAAAAATGGCCGAAGAGGCAATCCAACGCGGCTATCAAACCCTACGGGGCAGTGGTGTGCGCGCCGATCAGTTGGCTTTGGCGGCGGTAGATCCACGAACGCACTATGTCAAAGCCCTTGTCGGCGGTGTGGACTACAACCGCAGTCAGTTTAATCGCGCCACCCAAGCGATGCGTCAGCCGGGGTCTGCCTTTAAGCCCTTTGTCTTTTATGCTGCCTATGCCAGTGGCAAATATACGCCCGATTCTGGAATTAACGACTCACCCGTTAGGTATCGCGATGGCAGTGGGTGGTATGTGCCGCGAAATTACGATGGCTCCTTTATGGGTGGGATGTCTATGCGTATGGCTTTGGCCACGTCCCGCAATATTCCTGCGATTGTTCTTGGCCAAGAGGTGGGCATTGAGCGCGTCATTGAAATTTGCCGTACCCTTGGCATTACCAGTCCCATGCTTCCTGTGGTTTCTCTACCTCTGGGGGCTGTGGATCTGACGCCCTTGGAAATGGCCGCTGCCTATGCCACATTCGCCAACAATGGCTGGCAATCCCCCACCACGACGATTATTCAAGTTACGGATAATAATGGCAATTTGCTTTTGGATCACACCCCTCGCCCCAAACTGGTGCTGGATCCTTGGGCGGCCGCAGCCATCAATGACACGATGAAAAGTGTGATCACCAGTGGGACAGGCACAGGTGCCAACATTGGCCGACCCGCCGCAGGGAAAACAGGCACCACCTCTTCTGAGCGGGATATTTGGTTTGTCGGTTATGTGCCGCAACTCTCAGCCGCGGTTTGGGCAGGGAATGACAACTATGCGCCCCTCGGGCAGGGGGCAACGGGGGGTGGCTTTATGGCACCCATTTGGCGGGATTTCATGAGTCAGGCACTCAAGGATGTGCCCGTCGAAGACTTTACCCCGATGTCGAAGTTCCAGCGACCCAAGCCGCAGCGGCAAACAAATTAAGGATTGGTTTTTGAACTGGGTTCTGCGCCATTGAACCCATTGATGATTGCTTGGGTTGTGCTTGGGCGTTGCAACTCATTTGCAGAAAGTTCAGTAAAGCTATTGTAATTATTCTCAATAAGCTGGGATTGTTGCAAATGACACTTGTTGTCGGCTATCATGCAAACCAAATATCGGCAGATCAGGCGAATCTCCTATGCCACTTTATACAGCAGCAGCCTTAAAGGCAGAACTGAACGAGAAGGGCTGGCGGTTGACGCCACAGCGAGAAACCATTCTCAATATTTTCCAGAATCTGCCTAAGGGCAACCACCTGAGTGCTGAAGACCTGCACCATGAGTTGCGTAAACAGGGACACTCCATTAGTTTATCCACCGTTTATCGCACTGTGAAGTTGATGTCCCGGATGGGTATTCTGCGGGAGTTGGAACTGGCCGAGGGACACAAGCACTACGAACTCAATACAATGTCTCCGCACCACCATCACCACATGGTGTGCGTGCAATGCAACCGCACAATGGAGTTCGACAATGATACGATTCTCAAGCAGGCTCTGAAGCAGACGGAGAAGTATGGTCTGCAATTGATTGATTGCCAACTGACGATTTACACCATTTGTCCAGAGGCGCTGCGGCGCGGTTATCCCGGCCTGCCGGAAAACTGGGTCTGTAGTAGCGCGATCGCCCACGGCACAGAACCCCCCTCGCGGGGTAAATAAGGGATGCGACGACCCTTCGCGATCGCCCTTGTTGGCATAGCTGCTTTGCCCCCTCAGAGCCTAGGGGTTGAGTTTCCCGATGGTCAGGTGGCCTTTGATCAGCCACCCATTTTTGTTGAAGCCAATACCCGCTATCCTCAAGTGTGGCTAACGAATACCACCTACAACTTCATTGTGCAGATACCGACCACCGCAGGCGAACCCCTTGCCCGGCTTGACATTCAACAACTGCCCGGCATTGAGACGATTTACTTTTTGCCCCAACGTACCCGTGCTTTTATCGGCGATCGCTCCCGCCAGCCGATTCCCTTGGGCAAGGTGACCTTTGATGGCCATTCAGCGCTGCTCACAGTGACCTTTGATCCCCCTGTGCCACCGGGGTGGTACCTGCGGGTTGAGGTTGCTCCTGTGCGCAATCCCCAATGGGATGGGACGTATCTTTTTGCTGTGACAGCCTTTCCTCGGGGGGGAGATCGCGCCATAGGTCAAAATATCGGCACGGGGCGCTTGCAGTTTTACCGCAATTCTAATTTTTTCTAACGTGACCGTCTTTGCAACATTACCGCCGCCGCTTCAGCCGGGCGATCGCCTTGCCGTCGCCTTTCCCAGTGGTGTCCTCCGCCAAAGGGAACCTTTTTGGCAGGGAGTGGCCTGTTGGCAAGCTCAGGGCTATGAGGTGATTGTCGATGAGGCGGCCTTTGCCGGCTGGGGCTACCTTGCGGGTGCCGATCAACAGCGGCGCGATCGCATGCGGCACTTATTGCAAGATGATTCTATTAAGGGTATTCTCTGCGGGCGGGGCGGATTTGGAGCGACTCGTCTGTTGGAGCAGTGGCAGTGGCCAGCGGTATCGCCGAAATGGCTGATTGGTTTTTCGGATATTACGGCTTTGCTGTGGAGCTATGCTAACCAAGGGGTGGCCGGTGTCCATGGCCCAGTACTCACCACGCTGGCGGCAGAACCCCTTTGGAGTCAGCAGCGGCTTTTTGATCTGGTGCGGGGCAAACCCCTAGAGCCGCTCTTGGGAACGGGTTGGGGGGGCGGTGTGGTGCAGGGTCGTCTTTTGGTGGGGAATTTAACAGTCGCGACTCATTTACTGGGGACGCCTGATTGTCCTTCTTTTGAGAATGTGATCTTGGCTCTAGAGGATGTGGGTGAAGCCCCCTATCGCATTGACCGCATGTTGACGCAGTGGCGCCGCAGTGGTGTGTTGCATCAGATTCAGGGGATTGCCCTCGGTCGTTTTAGTCGCTGTGAGGATCCCACCACCCAACCCAATTTTCGCGTGATTGAGGTTTTGGGCGATCGCTTGGCGGATTTGGGGCTTCCCATTGTCAGTGACTTGCCCTTTGGTCATGAGGGGGTGAACGCTGCCTTACCTGTGGGAGTCGCAGCAGAGTTGGATGGTGATCGCGGCTCTTTGCGGCTATTGCTCTGACCCAAAATCAAAATACCACCTCTGCCAGTGCCGAGATTGGTAAAAACTAATCCTACTCATAAGCAGAAGGCGATCGCGGGCAAACAATGAAATGAAAATCTGGGTGATAAGATATGGGGGATTCCATCAAGGCGCGTAAAGAGTTATGGATTTGGTGACACTGGCCGGACAGCTGAATGCAGGCACCATTTTGCCGGAAACCATCGTGATTGTGACGCTGCTTGTTGTCCTCCTAGCAGATTTGATTCAGGGACGCCAAGCGGATCGCTGGACCCCCTACTTTGCCATTGTCGGTTTAGGGGGAGCGATCGCCACGATGATTCCCCTGTGGACTCAGCCCGACACCGTCAGTTTCTTTGGCAGCTTTATTTCTGATCACCTCAGCCTCTTCTTCCGGGGACTGATTGCCCTTTCAGCCTTGGGCACGATTCTCATGTCCATTCGCTATGTTGAGCAAACCGGCAGTTCCCTCGGCGAATTTATGACCATCCTCTTGACCGCCACGGTGGGTGGCATGTTCATTGCCGGTGCCCAAGAACTGGTGTTTATCTTTGTGGCGCTAGAGACCCTGAGTATTGCCTCCTATCTGCTCACCGGCTACACCAAGCGCGATAGCCGCTCCAACGAAGCCGCCTTGAAATATCTCCTGATTGGTGCGGCCAGTTCTGCCATTTTCCTCTATGGATCGTCACTGTTGTATGGCCTCTCCGGTGGGCACACCCAATTACCAGAAATTGCCCAAGCTCTCTCTGCGGAATCCTTGGGTCTAGTCGTAGCCTTAGTGTTTGTTATTGCTGGCATTAGTTTCAAAATTTCGGCGGTGCCCTTTCACCAATGGACGCCCGATGTTTATGAGGGTGCCCCTACGCCTGTGGTTGCCTTTCTCTCCGTTGGCTCCAAAGCCGCTGGTTTTGCCCTTGCCATTCGCTTTTTGACCTTGGCCTTCCCCAGTGTCACCGATCAGTGGCAACTGATCTTTACGGTGTTGGCGATCCTGAGCATGATTCTTGGCAACGTGGTTGCCCTTGCCCAAACCAGCATGAAGCGGATGCTGGCCTACTCCTCCATTGGCCAGGCGGGGTTTGTGATGATTGGTTTTGTCGTTGGCACTGAGGCAGGTTATGCCAGTATGCTCTTTTACCTGCTGGTGTACCTCTTCATGAACCTTGGCGCTTTTACCTGTGTGATTCTCTTCTCCCTGCGCACGGGTACCGATCAAATTAGTGAGTATGCCGGCCTCTATCAAAAAGACCCATTGCTGACCCTCGGCCTGAGCCTCTGTCTGCTTTCCTTGGGCGGGATTCCTCCCTTGGCCGGCTTTTTTGGCAAAATTTACCTCTTCTGGGCGGGTTGGCAAGCCGGTGCCTATGGTCTGGTGCTGCTGGGTCTATTAACGAGTGTGATCTCGATTTACTACTACATTCGTGTTGTCAAGATGATGGTGGTCAAGGAACCCCAAGAAATGTCCCTAGCTGTGCAAAATTATCCCGAGGTTTCTTGGTCAAGCTTTGGCATGCGTCCGTTGCAGGTGGGTCTAGTGATGACGGTGATTGCCACCTCCTTGGCGGGTATCTTGGCCAATCCCCTCTTTAACTTGGTGAATACGGCAGTACTAGATGTGCCCCAAGTGGCTCATCAACCGACGGCGATCGAGGTGGCCTACCAAAGCCTACCGCCGGCAGGTAAATCTTAAGGATGACTTTAGTACGATCCCCGATCTATCCCCCTAGAATCAAGGGGAAGCCATGCTAGGACAAATCACAGTGGTGGAATTGGCGCAACGCCTAGCCACAGAGGCGGATACCTTGCAACTCATTGATGTGCGGGAACCAGAGGAGTGGGCGATTGTTCACCTCCCCCATTTCACCCTTTTGCCCCTGAGTGCGTTTCCCCAATGGTCGCCCCAAATTTGCCAGCTCTTTGATCCAGATCGGGAAACCTTGGTACTCTGCCACCACGGTGTGCGATCGGCGCAAATGGGTCACTGGTTGATTCAGCAGGGATTCCGTAATGTGAAAAACATTGTCGGTGGTATTGATGCCTATGCTGCGGCAGTGGATCCAACCCTACCCCGTTATTAGTTGATTGCCTTGGGAGAGTTTTCATGACCTTGAAAGTCGGTATTAATGGCTTTGGCCGCATTGGCCGCTTGGTGCTACGGGCGGGTCTCGCCTGCGACAATATTCAGTTTGTCGGCATTAACGATCTCGTGCCTGCGGATAACCTTGCCTACCTCTTTAAGTACGATTCCACCCACGGCATCTATCCGGGAACCGTCAAGGCCACGGCAGAGGGCATTGAAATTGATGGTAAGTTCATTCCCTGTACGGCCATTCGCAATCCCGCAGAACTGCCTTGGGGATCGGTTGGCGCCGACTACATTGTTGAATCCACCGGTCTATTTACCGGCTATGATGGCGCCTCTCAGCATCTTCAGGCCGGTGCGAAACGAGTGGTGATTTCAGCCCCCACCAAGGATGCCGACAAGGTGAAAACAATTGTCGTCGGTGTTAATGATGCGGCCTTTGATCCAGCGGTGGATGTGATTGTCTCTAATGCCAGTTGCACGACAAATTGCTTGGCACCGGTGGCGAAGATCCTACATCAAACCTTTGGGCTAGCTGAGGGCTTGATGACCACGGTGCACTCTGTCACCGCAACCCAACCGACGGTGGATGGTCCTAGTAAGAAGGATTGGCGCGGCGGCCGCGGGGCTGGCCAAAATATTATTCCCGCCTCTACCGGCGCTGCTAAAGCGGTGACACTGGTGTTGCCCGAACTCAAGGGCAAGTTGACGGGGATGGCCTTTCGCGTTCCTACGCCCGATGTGTCGGTGGTGGATTTAACTTTCAAAACCGAGAAGGCCACGAGCTATGACGAGATTTGTGCGGCAATGAAGGCAGCGGCCGAGGGGGACCTCAAGGGCATTCTTGGCTATACCGAAGAGGCGGTTGTCTCCAGTGATTTTATCGGTGATGGCCGCTCCAGTATCTTTGATGCCACAGCCGGGATCCAACTCAATGCCAATTTCTTTAAGGTGGTGGCTTGGTACGACAATGAGTGGGGCTATTCCTGCCGTGTGGTGGATCTCCTGAAATTGATGGCCGCTAAGGATGGTCTGCTCTAGCGACCCAAGTCATGGAGACGGTGGATCACTTCGCAGCAGTGCTGTGTGACTGCTTCTAGGGCAGGGCGATCGCCCGAAGCCGGGGGGGGAATGGGGGCACCAATGCGCACCGTAATCGGAACCGGTCGGGGGAATCCACCTTTTTTGAGAATCTCTTGGGTTCCCCAAAGGCAGACGGGCAATAGAGGCGCCTGAGCTTTGGCGGCAATGAGTGCTGCCCCCAATTTCGGATCATAGATGCGCCCATCTTTCGTGCGCGTGCCCTCCAAAAAGACCCCCACTGCCCAACCCTGTTCTAGAGCTTTGAGGGCGGCCTGCAATGCGCGGCGATCGCCGGCTCCCCGCTTCACAGGATAGGCACCATACCACCGAATCAATGTCCGAAAAATGGGAATCTGGAATAATTCCTCCTTGGCCATCCAAGCCACCGGTCGGCGCACACAGTTAGAAATCAGGGGCGGATCAAAGTAGCTGGCATGATTGGCTACCACCACCAGTGGCCCTCGCAGCGGTACCTGATGGGCACCATAGATGCGCCCGCGAAAGTAGGTGTGCAGGAGTGGACTCACCACTGACCATTTGAAAAGATGGTAGAGGAGCAAGCTGATCAGCGGCTCGCGATCGCGACTCACCCAAGGCTCTCCAAACTAGCGATCGTGGCAATGCTGGTAACGGTGATCTCTGGGGTCGTGCGTTTAACCAAGCCTGCCAATACGTTGCCGGGACCAATTTCAAAGGCTTGGGTCACCCCCGCTGCCGCAAGGGCATGACAGGTGTCCACCCACCGCACAGAGCCGGTCATCTGCGATCGCAAGCGTGCCTTGATCACCGCTGCATCTGTTGTCGGTTCAGGTTCGACATTGTTCAAAACGGGAAAGATCGCCTCGTGGAAGGTGTACTCCTCCAGCAGCGTGGCAAACGTGGCTGCGGCCTCCGCCATAAACGGGGAATGAAAAGCTCCACTCACATTCAAGGGAACCGCTCGCTTCACCTTAATTTTGCCTAGCACCGCGTCCACCGCTGCCGACAGCCCCGAAATCACCACCTGCCCCGGATGGTTATCATTGGCCAGAACCACATTGGCTGTGCTGGCGATCGCCTCTTGCAACTGCTCGCGGTCAAAGCCAATCAAGGCCACCATCTTGCCCCCCCCGGCGGCATTCATCAGTTCGGCTCGCCGCTGCACTAACTTCAGTCCTGTTGTAAAGTCAAAAACCTCCGCCGCATAGAGGGCAACATATTCGCCGAGACTATGCCCCGCAACAAAGTCCGCTTTTGCCCCCCGTTCCTTGAGGGCATCCACAAGCAAGCTCTCCACCAGAAACAAACTCGGCTGGGTATAGAGGGTTTGATCTAAATTGCCGACACGCCCTGCACAGCACTCAATGACCGACCACCCCAAAATAGCCGCTGCCTGTGCGCACCGCTCCTCGGCTGGGGGATAGGCCGTTAGCAAATCCGCCATCATTTCTGGATGTTGCGACCCTTGGCCGGGAAATAACCATGCTGTCTTTGTCATCGGCAGTGCTCAACTCGAACCGCAATCTACTTTACCCGATTTGGGATGTCCGTTATACTAGAAAATTGTCGATAAAAATCTGCCCCTTTTATCTCCATAGGCTGACATGATTAAACTGCGTCTCAAACGCTACGGCAAAAAACGGAACGCCACCTATCGGATTGTGGCCATGAATAATACGGATCGCCGCGATGGGCGTGCCCTCGAAGAATTGGGCTTCTACGATCCGATCCGTGATGAAGTGCGCCTTAAGGAAGAGGCTATCAAGCGGCGTTTGGCGCAGGGCGCACAACCCACAGATACCGTGCGGCGGCTGTTTGTCAAAGCGAATCTTCTCCCTGAAACTGCCAAAAAATAGGCAATGACTGAGTCGGCTGCCCCCAATTACGCTGCCTTGATTCGCTTCCTGCTGGAACCCTTTATGGAAGCACCAGAAGCCCTACGGCTGCATGCGGAATTTTCCCCTGCCAATTCTCGCATCTGGGTACGCCTTGCCTTTGCTGGCGAGGATAAGGGACGGGTCTATGGCCGTGGCGGTCGCAATCTCCATGCCATTCGAGCGGTTTTACAGGCTGCTGCCCAAGCCGCCGGTCAGCAGGTTTACTTAGATGTCTATGACGATGCCAAAAGTACACCTAAAATAGATCATCAAGGGAGCGATCGCCCCCGACGATCCCGTCGTCGTTCTTATCCATCATCAAGGAGGCAAAGTTAGCGCGTGTCTGAAGTGCGTTTAGGTGAAAACGAATCCATTGAGTCCGCTCTACGGCGATTCAAGAAAAAAATCCAAAAAGCGGGCATTCTTTCGGAAGTCAAACGGCGTGAACGTTACGAGAAACCCAGCCTGCGCCGCAAACGCAAACAGGAGGCCGCCCGCAAGCGCAATCGCTAAGCCTTGGGTATGACCACGAGGGAAAGCCTCACGATTGACCTCCACAGCACTGAGAGTGCGATCGCCCTTGTCGGTGAGCAAGAAGCCAACCTGCGCATCTTTGCCGCCCAAACAGGGGCGACCCTTGTTTTAAGGGGGCGGGATCTCTACATCACTGGTACCCCTGCTCAAATCCAACTCTGCCAACAACTGATTCAAGACCTCGGTACCCTCTGGCGCGAGGGGCGTCCTGTGTCTGGGGTAGATATTCTCACCGTCCGCCATGCCTACGACACCCAGCAGCGGGAAGCCCTCCAAGAGCTGCAACAGGATATTCTGGCTCGCACCCGTCGTGGCGACATTATTCGTGCCAAAACCTTTCGCCAGCGCCAGTACATTCAAGCCATTCGCAGCCACACACTCACCTTTGGCATTGGGCCAGCGGGCACCGGCAAAACCTTCTTGGCCACCGTTCTAGCCGTCCAAGCGCTACTGTCGGGTACTTATGAGCGGTTGATTTTGACACGGCCTGCGGTGGAAGCAGGGGAGCGGCTCGGCTTTTTGCCGGGAGATTTACAGCAAAAAATTGATCCCTATTTGCGTCCCCTCTACGATGCTCTTTACGAACTAGTGGAGCCGGAGAAAATTAGTAACCTGATGGAGCGGGGGGTGATTGAAGTGGCTCCCTTGGCCTATATGCGAGGGCGTACCCTCAATAATGCCTTTGTCATCCTCGATGAGGCCCAGAACACTACCCCTGCCCAAATGAAAATGGTGTTGACCCGCATTGGTTTTAACTCCTGCTTGGTGGTGACGGGGGACTTGACACAAACCGATCTACCAGAACATCAAACCTCCGGCCTCAGTGTGGCCACGAAAATTCTCAAAGATGTCGAAGGGATCGCGTTTTGTTATCTAACCAAGGGGGATGTGATTCGCCATCCCCTTGTCGAGCGAATTATTGATGCCTACGATCGCCATGAGCAGGCCTTGCTTACTAAGTCAAAAGAGCGCGCATCTGGGCGTAGCGATCGCTCAGCCAAGGCCAATTAACCACCTGCCACCAAGCCTCTAGGTACTGATCGCGACGGTTGCGATAGGTCAGGTAGTAGGCATGCTCCCACAAATCATTGCCCAAGATCGGCACTTGCCCTTGCATCAGCGGCGAATCTTGGTTCAGTGTGGTGGTAATGGCCAGATTTCCTTGGGGCGTCAGCACAAGCCAGACCCAGCCACTGCCAAAGTGCTTCAGACCTGCCTGCTGAAACTGGGTTTGAAACGCTGAGAACGAGCCAAAGGTGGTTGCAATTGCTGTGGCCAACTCCCCCGTGGGTTCACCGCCCCCATTCGGTGCCATACTTTGCCAAAAGAGGGAATGGTTGGCATGGCCGCCGCCGTGGTTGCGCACGGTTTGTTGGATGGCGGTGGGTAGTTGGCGAATGTGGCGCAGTAAATCCTCAATGGGTAGCCCCTGCCATTGCCGGTAGGGCGTCAGTGCCTTGTTCAGCGTCTTCACATAGGCCGCATGGTGTTTGTCATGGTGTAGCTGCATCGTCTCCGCATCAATCACTGGCTCTAGAGCATCGTAGCCGTAGGGCAAAGGCGGCAGCGTATAAATTTCTGACGGCTCACCTTCAGCCACGGCTGGGCGCGATCGCAACCAGAGTGTAGCGGCACTGCCGACGAGGAGGCCGAGGGTTTGACGACGGGTTAGGGGCATAGCGAGTACGTGAAATGTTCCCGCTAATAGTTTAAGTCCCGCAGGATTATTCTTGGCGCAGTAGCAGTTGTTGAGCTTGGCTGGGCGTCAGCAGTTGGCCATCCACTTCAATTTGTAGCACCTTGTCAGCAGATGGTTGCAGCATCGTACTGGCCTCACGGCGGTCTTTAGAACGCCAGTGATTTTGCCAAAGGCGGTTCATTTCCGAGGATTCAAAGCCGGTGGTCGGGGAAATGGGATTCAAGATCGGGGGCAGGGGAGTCGCCAACGTGGCCAAGGGATAACATATCCCCAGCAACACCACGCTCAGCAGCAGTGGACGAGTCATATATCAATACCTCTTAGGAGCGATCGCAAATAATTTTTACAGTAGGCTTCTTCTAACCGCTTATTTTTTTTCACCAAGGTCAGCCCTCATTCTTATTATATCCTCTGGAACTAAAGTCCTTTTTGGGTTTTTTCCCTCGTACTGAAGCGTTGAAGCTACCAAGCTTCTGTATTGTTTCCTAAGTTATGATGGTAAGGCGTACGCACCAGTTTTTTGGCAATTATCAATCCAGAATGACACAGGTATACACCCCTGAAGATGTTTGGCGATTATTGGCAGAGCTACTGGCGGCTCAAAAGGAAACAGAACGCCGATTTCAGGAAACCGAGCGACAATTTCAAGAAACAGATCGGCGTTTTCAGGATCTTGAACAGCGATTTCAGGAAACGGCTCAACGGTTTCAAGAAACAGATCGGCGGTTCCAAGAGACTGACCGGCGTTTTCAAGAAACCGAACGATTGCTCCGAGAAGAAGCACGGCAGCTCAACCAACAAATTGGCAAACTGGGCAATCGCCTTGGGGAGTTTGTGGAGTGGCAAGTCCGCCCAGCCGTGTTGCGCTTATTTCAGAGTCGGGGAATTGCTGTTTCTCAACTCTACAGTGATGTGATTCTTCAAGACGGCAACGAGAGTTTAGAAATTGATCTGTTGGTCGTTAACACCGATGAAGCCGTTCTCATCGAAGTGAAAACAAAACTTAGCCAAGGAGATGTTGATGAACATTTAGAGCGGATTGCGAAATTTCGCCGTCTAGCTCACCAGTATCGTGGCACCAAACTCTTGGGTGCCGTGGCAGGGATGATTGTGCCGCCCGAGGTGGCTCGCTACGCTTATCGGCAAGGTTTGTTTGTGTTGGCGCAGTCGGGGGATGGGGTGACGATTCTCAACGACCCGCAGTTTCAGCCCCGTGCGTGGTAGGCCACTATCCCCTACTTGATTCGACGGCGGAAGCAAGGTGGAGAAAGAGGTCCGTCCCACACCTGTGTGACCTAGGCAGCGCGTTTGACCAAGGAGCGAATGACGTTGTCTTTCATCATCAATAGGCGAGAGGCTTGCAACAGTAGCTCACGCGCTTCCTGAAGGCTCATGGCACTCACTTGCTCCTCCATCACCCGCATTTGAAACTCCTGTTCAAAGCTGAGGTCAACATTCAGTTCGGGGAAGCGTTGCTCCATAGAATGTACTCCTTACTCCATGTTATCGGGCATACGTGTTAAAAAATATAACAAACACATTGACAAAGTTGCCACTCAATGAATATCACCCGTGCAAAGGATAAAATGTTCAGCATGAACGATTTCGCTAAGTTCTTGATCGGTTTCGCAAACGAGACCTGATAGACTGAGCTAAAACTCAAGTTTGATGATGAGGACGGCAAGATGCGGTTGGCAGAGGTGGCCGAACGGTTTGGGGCAACCCTTGATTGTCCAGAGCAGGGCGATCGCCCCGTGTTGGGGGTAGCCCCCTTAGAAACAGCAACAGCCACGGATATCTCTTTTTTGGCCAATCCGAAGTACACCGCTCTATTGCAGACCACGGCAGCGGCTGCTGTGTTTGTCCGTCCCGATTTTCAAGGGGAGGCAGCCTGTCCCCTGCTGCGGGTGCCCCATCCCTACCTTGCCTTTGCCAAATGTATTGAATGGTTTTATCCGCAACCCAAACCCTCCGCCAAAATTCACCCGACGGCAATTCTGGGCGCCGATGTGGTGTTGGGAGCGGATGTGACGATTGGTGCCTATACCGTGATTGGCGATCGCGTGCGCATTGGCGATCGCACAGTAATTGATAGTCATTGCACACTCTACGACGATGTGGTGGTTGGCGCCGATTGCCGTATCTATAGCCACTGTGCCCTGCGGGAGCGGGTACAATTGGGCGATCGCGTCATTCTGCAAAATAGTGTTGTCCTCGGCGGTGATGGCTTTGGCTATGTGCCTCTGCCCGATGGTCGCCACTATAAAATTCCGCAAGTGGGCACCGTGGTGATTGGCAATGATGTCGAAATTGGTGCCGGCACAACGATTGATCGCGCCACCCTTGGGGAGACCACTGTGGCGAATGGCACGAAGATTGACAACCTGACGATGGTGGCTCACAACTGTACCATCGGTGAAAACGCGATTCTCTGTGCTCAAGTGGGCTTAGCGGGTTCGACCCACATTGGTAATCATGTCGTTCTGGCGGGACAGGTGGGGGCAGCGGGTCATTTGACCATTGGCGATCGCACCATTGTCTCCGCTAAATCCGGCATCAGTAGCTCTGTCCCCCCAGATAGTCGCATGGGCGGCATTCCGGCGATGGATCAGACGCTCTACCTAAAGGTTTCAGCCGCAGTCAAGCAATTGCCCGATCTCCTCAAACGGGTTCGCAAATTGGAAGCCAAGGTGGCGGAAGCGGATAAATCCTCTAGCCACCCTCTATAGTGGAAGTAAAGGCTCGCATCCTGTTCCTGATTCTTCAGGGTGATCATTGATGGTGAGGTGGGGATCAATCCATTACACAAATTGGCAACACTCAACTTATGACTCTGCCAGCGGCTCTTCGCTTACTGCCCAGTGATCAAGAATTGTTTCAAGCACTCCTTGGCTACCATGACCTGACCACCAAGGCAGAGAAACAGACGGCCTTGCTCGCTTTGCTGCAGCGCGATCGCGCCCAAGTCATTGTCAAAAGCATTGCCCAAGCTGCTTTTCCCCAAACGGCCTTTAACTTTGCCCTCTGGATGCTCAACCATGACTTGGTGACACTGGATTGGCTCTACGACATCACCTATCGCATTTCCACCCAAGGCTGTCAAGAAACCATTGATTTGGGATTGCTCTACGGCAGTCTCAAGCACTTAAGTGCAGGGGATCAAGCCGTTGTCTTGGGTCAAACTGAGGCTGCCCTCAAGGCGATTCGTCTCGATGAGTTGGATTTAGCAGCGTTGATTAAAACGCTGGAACCAGGGGTGGCCATCAGTTTCCTCTCTTGGTTTGTCACCTTTAAGAAAATCACCACGGTGGATCTGGAGTACCTCAGCCAAATTGTCCAGAAGGTGAAACCCGCAGCAGCAGCCCCCCAAGAGACCACTGAGATTCAGTCACAGCCTCTAATCCCAGAACCGCACATCATTCAACTGACCCTTGAAGATAAATTGCTGGACTTGAATTTGCAATTGGGGGGCACAGAAACAGAGATTCTACCCAAGGTTTTGGATCGCTTTTTGTTCCGGCGCACCCGTGAGGATAAGGTGGTTTATCGTCCAAATACACGGGTGGTTCGTCTGGTCTGTGCGGGGGAAGAACGCCGGGAAATTCCAGTGCCAGTGCGCAGTGCCAAAACATGGCCACCGGGAGTCTATGTGATCTATCGCGAGCAGGAGTCGCTCCAACTGATGCGCTTGCCGGATAATGAGTTCTACGAAATTTTGCCCCTTGGGCCTGATCCCTATCTGCGCGCTGAAACGATCGCCCGCATGGTCAAGGAAGGGCAGCGCTAGCTATAAACGGGCAGTGTGAAGTGAAAGCAACTGCCTTTTCCCGGTTGGGAGTCCACCCAAATCTGGCCGTAGTGCATACGAATAATTTGGCGGCAAAGGGCAAGGCCAATGCCATAGCCTTCAATGGTGCGATCGCGATCGAGGCGAACCGTCTCGCCAAAAATTTTTTCCTGCTGCTCAATGGGAATACCGGGGCCAGTGTCACAGACGGTAACTTGTACTTTTTGAGTCATGCGGTGAAAGGCGCTCAGGTGGATTTTGCCCCCTTCAGGAGTGTATTTACAGGCATTGTCCAGCAGGTTGACCAGTACCTGACGAATGCGATCGCCATCGCCATAAACCAAGGGTAAATCCAAAGGAATGTCGGTGGTAAAGTGCTGCTTTTTACGTTCAAAATTGAGGCGCACATCCTCAACCGTTTCTTGGCACAGTTGTCGCAGATCCAGTTGCCGTGCCATAATTTGCAGCTTATCTTGGGGTCCGCGCGCCGCTAAGAGTAAATCCGTAATCAGTTGTCCCATCATCTGGGTTTGACTGCGGGCATGGTGAAACAGGCGTTGGATGTCCTCAATATGGAGTTGCTGAGTGCTCTCTTCCTGAAGGTTGGCTTCGAGGGTTTCAAGGGCAATGCCAACAGCAGTGAGGGGGTTACGCAACTCATGGGCCAGCAAGCCAATAATCCGATCTTTGAATTGCAGTTGTTCGGCAAGGCGATCGCGCTCTTGGCGCAGTTGAAACAGCTCATCCTTCAGGCGGCTGAGTTCCATCGAGCAATCGGACTGCTCCGCTGCCGACTTTTGCATATCTGCCTGTAGGCCGAGAGCCACTTCCCGCTGCCAGCGCGGCCACCAATAGTCTACTTTTTGCAGCAGCTTACGACCAGCGAGGGTTTGACGCGGTTCAGGACGGACTTTAATCAAGGCAGGCGTGGCAACCAGCTTGTACTCCTCTAGGAGATAGGGCTGCTCACCTATGGGCACCACTTTTAACTCAAAGCCAAAGTTCGAGGGTAGTTGCTGAATGTGGGCTTGAATAGCAGCGGTTTCCTCTTCATCGCCCGGACGATTGGCAACAAACAGGAGCAAACTGAGCGGCGGTGTCGTTTCTTGGGTAGAACTGGCATCCGCAGACGCTTTCATTGAATCACCAGTGAGTATTCTCAAGGGCAATGAATGGCGCTTCCTGGACAGGAAACACTAGAGAGCAATCAAAAGATTAACTAAATGTTAGCGGATTCTCCCCCGCAACCCAACCTAGGATTGTTGGCCATCCCGCCGGCCAAGTTCGTAGATTGCCCCACCGATGGTTGCCATCAGGCCTAAACTCAAGGCCCAACTTTGTCCCAAGCCCAAACTACAGAGGATAAAGCAACCCGTCCCCACCAGAATAAAGGGAACTAGCCCCACCATCCCTGCCCAGAATTCGGCACTTTGGTTTGCTTCACCCCCTAGCCACGTCACTAAACGCTGTATTAAGGCTTGCCCCGTGGGATAAAAGCCCCAGTACAGGGCGATCGCCCACAGACCAGACCCCGCAATGGCAATGGGGGAGAGAGAAACCTGCTGCAAATTGGGAATCATAGGAGTCCTTGAAAAATCTTGGGATCAAACATTTCTCGGAGAGATAGATAGTAGGGGGTAAAAACACTTGTATCATAGCCAGCGGCACGGGTTTGTATTTCCTTACCCAAAAGGTGCACCATTTGAAACACTAGCTCCCATATCACATTCAGCGAAGGATAAAGCATCAAACACAGAGGAAAGAGTTCTCGTTGCAGCGCCTCAAGGCTTTGCTCCAAAAGACATACCCAGAGGTAGATTTGGAACATCTCGACATCGCGAATACTGGAAACACGCACACTGGCTTGGGTCAAAGGGCCACTAAAACAGCGGTGCTGGGGGTTGAGTTCGGCAACACGATCACAAATAGCGGTGGCGATCGCCGTGCTCTGGGGCAACAGATGGCGCACTAAAGCCAAGGCCGGATCATTGTAGTCGTAGTTGGCTGCTGCGTTATAGGCACGGTGCAAGGGCATGTAGAGGTGATCATCAATGACTTTGAAGAAGCTACTGAGGATCGGACGTTGGCTCGTTGGTGCCACTTCTAGCAGTAATACCCCCGTGTGGTGAAACTGCATACTGACAAAGCCAATCACCCGCGGATCGACGGCAGTATAGCGGCGGCGAATCTCACTGATGGCACTAGCCAGCTTGGCGGTCATTTGCTGGGTGCCCTTGCCGGCTTCGTAGAGTTTGAGGGTGCGCTGATAAATGTCATGGATGTCTTTGGAGATGCTCCAAGGATCCACCAGTTCCGCTGGGATGCCATGGCGAATCATCTCTGCGGCCAAAAAGCCTTCAGTGCGCTGCCAAGCCTTGACACTGGCATTCCGCAATTCGGCCAAGAGCCGAGGGGCAACCACCGCTGGATCATCCTCCGCAAGGGCGGTGGTGTTGAGGTTGGTAATATAGCGCTTTGCCCAAGCCTGTGCCAGACTGCTCAAGGAGGTGGTGTCCGGTGGGATCGCGCTCGATCCGTCAGTAGTGGTATTCAACATGAGCACCTCCGCCATTTAGAACAGGGCTATAAGCAGAATTGATGTTAAGAATCGTAACTTGTTTTAAGCTGATCCTGCCACCCTGCGCCACTAGCGATCGTTGACCGCAACTGCCCATACCGTTAATCTGCCCTATAGCAGCAACATCTTTGGAGAAATTGGATGGACTGGCAATCCTTCGCCGTGAGTTTTGCGATTGTGTTCTTGTCAGAACTGGGGGACAAGAGTCAACTGGTGGCGATTACTTTAGGGAGTAATGCCCGCTCCGCTACCGCTGTCTTTCTAGGCGTGGCCTCTGGCTTGGTGTGTACAACGTTTTTCGGTGTGCTTTTGGGCAGTGGGATTGCCACATTGATCCCCGTGAAAGTGGTCAAGGCGATCGCTGCCATGATGTTTGCCTTTCTGGGGTTTTATTTGCTGTCTCAAACAGCGGCTGACAGCCTTGACAAGGAGCGAATTTGATTATAACCAAAGGATTGATTATCATAGTGACTACAGGTTAGCAAATGGATAACCCTAAAACTGCGATTTAACTGCAATAGGCTACTTAGCTAAGCAAAATCTGCTGTTTGAATTTTATTTTTTAGGATAGCGCCGTGTTCACGTCTCCTGCTCCCAGTCCCCTACCCCCCATTCGTTCCCTTGAGGATGCGATCGATCGCTGTCAGCGGCTTGGATTGCGGCTGAGTCGGCAGCGGCGTGCCATTCTTGAACTGCTCTGGGATGCCAAGGATCACCTCTCAGCGCGGCAGATCTACGATCGCCTGAATCAAGCCGGCAAAGACATCGGCCATACCTCTGTATATCAGAATCTCGAAGCCCTTTCCGAGCATGGCATTATTGAGTGCGTTGAGCGTGCCGATGGGCGCCTTTACGGCAATATCAGTGATAGTCACAGCCATGTCAATTGTCTCGATAGCCAGAAAATTATTGACGTTCATGTTGAGCTACCCCCCTCTCTCATTGCTGAGATTGAAGCAAAAACTGGCGTGAAAATTGTTGACTATCGCATTGATTTTTACGGTTATCAAAACACTGATCCGAGTGCCCAAGGATAACTGCCGTGGCCAATCCCCAACATCTTCAGCTTCTCAAGCAGGGGGTTACCGCTTGGAATCAATGGCGGGAGCAAAACAGTGATATTCGCCCTGATCTGGGACAGGCAGATTTAACGGGCGCCAATTTGGAGTTGTACAACCTCACCAATGCCAATCTTGATCAGGCCAATTTGGCAGGTGCGGATCTGCGCCATGCCCTCCTCAAGGATGCCTACATGGCGGGAGCAAACCTCTACATGAGTGACCTGATTGAGGCAGATTTGCAGGGGGCCTGTTTACAACGGGCTACCTTAGCGGGTGCTGATCTCTACAAGTCAAATATTGCCATGGCCGATCTGCGCCAAGCCAACTTGGTGGGCACGCTACTGCGGCGAGTGAGCCTAGTGGAAGCGACCCTTGCCTATGCCAACCTCACCCGTGCCAATCTCTTTCAGGCCAACCTGCACTTGGCCGATCTCAAGAGCGCAATTTTGCAAGAAGCGATTCTCGAAAGTGCCAGTCTCATTGAGGCCAACTTTGAATATGCGGTTCTCATTGCGGCCAAGATGTCGAAGGCCAATGCCCGCCGTGCTAACTTTAAGGGGGCAAACCTCTATAAAGCAGAAATGGACAGCATGGATCTGCGGGATGCGATTCTCGATAAAGCTTAGCACCAGCAACTTGTGAAAAAGCAAGGTTCAGGCTACGTTAGAGGTGAATCATCCTCGCCGATTGCAACTCGAAGGGAATGCCTGTGACTAAAAGCATCCGTAATACAGCACGTATGGTTCTTGGTGTGATTTTTGGAATTATTGGGGTTGTCGGCTTCATTTTACCCCTAGTGCCAGGAACGCCTTTTTTGCTGATAGCGGCAGCTTGTTTTAATTCTATGGAACCTGAGGAGACCGCCAGTGCCCAAGGGAATGAATCGCCACCCGTGGCATGAAATACTTTTTCCTCACTGAGGGGTGGCAGATTGGCCGCGTGTGGGAACCCCAAGGCCTCTGGAATGAGCAAGCGTGGCGGCGATCGCCCGTGATCACCCGTACCTGTCTCTACATTCTAGAGGGGGAGGAAAAGCTCTGGCTGTACCAAGTGGAGGAGATGGTTCTCATGGTAGAAGTGAAGCCCAGCCATCCTGACCCGGCCTCAACCATTGGCCAAGTGGTGCTCAAGCGCCTGATGAGTGCGGAGGATGTGCTGACCTACCTGTGTACTACCCCTGCCATTGCCAAAATTCAAGTGGAGCGAACCTCCCCTTCGGGCGATCGCCCCTAGCGATTCTTAAGCCTTTGACACAATTCGTTAACTCTTCTGGCGCAATTCCCTATCTGCGGTGGCTTAGCAGAGAGAACTTGATCAATGCTAGCCTTGGTGCTCCCTGTTTGAGGTAAACTAATTCGATGTTGTTGCCAACCGATGGAAACGCATTCGGCAACTCAACCCTAGACTTTCGTGATTGATCAATTTTTAAGGTGTCCTTTGGTTGCAAACTCCGCTGCCTGCCTTGATGGCAAATCCTTAGCCCAGTCCATTGAACGCCAGTTGGCTGATCATGTGCGGACGTTTCAAGCCCAGTGGGGGCGATCGCCCGGGTTGGCCGTGTTGCGGGTTGGTGATGATCCCGCCAGTGCCGTGTATGTCCGTGCCAAAGAACAAGCCTGTGGCCGCGTCGGGATTCAATCCTTTGGTGCCCATTTACCGGCCACCATTACAGAAGCGGATTTATTGGCCAGAATTACTGAGCTAAATCAGGACGAACGGGTGGATGGCATTCTGCTGCAATTACCCCTACCACCCCACCTTGATCCCCGTCCCCTGCTATACGCGATTCATCCGGATAAAGATGTGGATGGCCTGCATCCCGAAAATCTCGGTCGGCTCGTGCGCGATGAACCGGGACTGCGCAGTTGTACGCCTGCTGGAGTGATGCAGCTTTTGGCCGCCTATGGCATTGATGTTGCAGGTCGCTCGGCAGTGGTCGTGGGTCGCAGTATTTTGGTCGGCAAGCCCTTGGCCTTGATGTTACTCACTGCCAATGCAACGGTGACGATCGCCCACTCGCGCACCCGTGATCTTGCCAGTGTCACCCGTAGTGCTGAGATTTTAGTCACAGCGATGGGACAGCCGCGGCGGATTACTGCCGACATGATTCGGCCGGGGGCAGTGGTCATTGATGTCGGGATTAATCGCATTCAACGCCCCGACGGTAAATCGAGTCTCTGGGGCGATGTGGACTATGAGGCTGCCTGTGCTGTGGCCAGTTATATTACCCCTGTTCCGGGGGGCGTCGGTCCGATGACCGTTGCCATGTTGTTGCACAATACTGTATGGAGCTATTGTCGCCGTCACAACTGGCACAAGCCCCTGCTCTCGTTGACCTCTATGCCGCCCGCACGCTGAGGAGTTGTTCATGATTTCCGCTGATCCCCCCCAAGTCCATCCCGCCGGCACATTTGATCTCAAAGCCTACCTCAAAGAACGCCAAGCCCTTGTGGAAGCAGCCCTCGAAGCCTCGATCCCCGTTGCCTACCCAGAGAAAATTTATGATGCGATGCGCTATTCACTGATGGCGGGGGGCAAACGGCTGCGCCCGATTCTTTGCTTGGCCACCTGTGAACTGATGGGGGGCACCGTGGAAATGGCCATGCCCACCGCCTGTGCCCTAGAGATGATCCACACGATGTCGCTGATCCACGATGATCTGCCAGCTATGGACAATGATGACTACCGTCGCGGCAAGCCCACAAATCACAAAGTCTATGGCGAAGATATTGCCATTCTGGCGGGGGATGGCTTACTGGCCTATGCTTTTGAATATGTGGTGGAACAAACGAAAAACGTGCCCGCAGAGTATCTGCTGAAAATTGTGGCGCGGTTGGGGCATGCGGTGGCAGCAACGGGATTGGTGGGCGGTCAAGTGGTGGACTTGGAGTGTGAAGGGCAGCCGAACATTGGTCTAGAAACGCTGCACTTTATCCACTCCCACAAAACGGGGGCATTACTGGAGGCCTCTGTGGTTTCTGGGGCATTACTGACGGGGGCGAATGAATCTGATGTGGCTCGCCTGTCGCGCTATGCGGCAAATATTGGCTTGGCGTTCCAGATTGTGGATGACATTTTGGATATTACTTCGACCCGCGATGTCCTCGGTAAAACCGTTGGTAAAGATGTGGCCGCCCAAAAAATGACGTACCCGCGCCTGTGGGGTCTGGAAAAATCTCGCCAAGAGGCTGAACGCTTGGTGGCAGAGGCGAAGGCAGAGTTGGCTGTGTATGGGTCAGCCGCCATTCCTTTGCAGGCGATCGCCGACTACATTACCAGCCGCAGCCATTAACGATCCCGAAGTGGGTTAGGATGGGCGCAGAGTTTGTCCTTGTCCGTAACCATGATGGACGGTCTTCGTGAGCTACTGGCTAACCATGTCCTCTGGGTCGCTTTCGCCGCCAGCGCGATCGCCCAAATGCTCAAGTTACTGATTGACATTGCCAAACATCGCAAGCTCAATTTCCGCGTTCTGGTGGAAACGGGGGGCATGCCCAGTTCCCATTCCGCCTTGGTTACTGCTCTGGCGACTGGGGTAGGGCTGCAGCAGGGCTGGGATAGCATTGAGTTTGCGATCGCCGTTGTCTTTGCCTGCATTGTCATGTACGATGCGGCCGGGGTGCGCCAAGCCGCTGGTAAACAAGCCCGCATTCTCAATCAAATTGTTGATGAATTTTTCCAAGATGGGCACGAATTGGCAGAAGCCCGCCTCAAGGAGTTATTGGGGCACACCCCCATTCAAGTCATCGTTGGTTCCGCCCTTGGGGTGGCGATCGCTTGGCTAGCGGTCTAAGGGTTTGCCCAGCGGTTATCGCCCTGTCTCGCGACCATAGCGATCCTCAAAGCGGACAATATCATCTTCGCCAAGATAGGCTCCCGACTGCACTTCAATCATTTCAAGGGGAATTTTCCCCGGATTGGCCAAGCGGTGCACAGCGCCCACAGGGATATAGGTGGACTCATTCTCCGTCAGCAGAAACGTTTTGCCATTGCAGGTAACTTCCGCTGTACCACTGACAACAATCCAATGTTCTGCGCGGTGATGGTGCTGTTGCAGCGAAAGACTCGCCCCCGGCTTGACCGTAATCCGCTTCACTTGAAAGCGATGACCCGTGTCAATGGAGTCGTAGTGTCCCCAAGGGCGATAGACTACGCGATGATTGTAAGCCTCACTGCGCTTTTGGGCTTGCAGTTGCTCCACCACTTGTTTCACCTGTTGTGCCGCCTCCTGATGGGCAATGAGAACGGCATCAGCAGTTTCTACAACAATGAGGTTTTCCACCCCCAGTAGAGCAACCAAGCGGTTTTGACTATGGACAAAGCAATCTTTGCTGCCATAGGTGAGAACATCGCCACGGCAACTGTTGCCAAATTCATCCTTGGGTGTCACCTCCCAGAGACTCGACCAAGACCCCACATCACTCCAGCCGCACTCTAGGGGCACTACCGCTGCTTTTTGCGTCTTTTCCATCACCCCATAGTCCACCGATAAACTGGGACACTGACTCAAGGGTGCTTTGGCCAAGCGGATAAAGTCCAAATCCTCCTGTCCCTCCCGCAGTGCCAAGCGGCAATGGTGCAAAATGTCTGGCTGCTGCTGTGCCAATTCTGCTAAGAAGCTCTGGGCGCGGAAGAGAAACATACCGCTATTCCAAAGGTAATGGCCATCCGCTAGATAAGCCTCTGCCGTTGCCAAATCGGGTTTTTCGACAAACTCTGCCACCCGATAGGTGTGGGCCTCACTGAGAGCTTCCCCCCGCCGAATGTAGCCGTAGCCTGTATGGGGAGAGGTGGGGGTAATGCCAAAGGTCACTAACCAGTCCTTGGTGGCGGGTGCCAGTGCCCGTTGTAGCCCCTGCTGAAAGGCGGCAACATCCTGAATTAAATGATCCGCTGGTAGCACCAAAAGAATGGCATCGGTGGCGAGGACGTCTGTGACGTAGAGCGCAGCAAGGGTAATCGCAGGAGCCGTATTGCGCCCCAAGGGTTCAAGCAAAATCCGCGTTGGTGTCACCCCTAGCTCTTGAAATTGTTCTGCCACAAGAAAGCGATGGGCGTCATTGGCCACGATCACCGGGGGATGAAGATGGGGGAACCCCTGTAACCGTTGCCAGGTCTGTTGCAGCAGACTTGCGCCTTCGCTCGTTAAACGCATAAACTGTTTGGGGTGGGCTTGGCGCGATAAGGGCCAAAGGCGACTGCCTGATCCCCCGGATAGAATCACTGGAATACAATCCATGCAAGGCTTTCCTTAGGTAGTGTGGTGCTTAAGCGTAGTCTATCGCCAAAGAACTTCGTCTTGGTTCAGACCCCTGTTCTTTTTGTTGCTCATTTGCTGGGGGCTACTGTTTTGGCAGTGCCCGATGAATGGCAGTGAAGGAGTGAGGTGGCGTTTCCCCTTGGTTAAGGTTTGGCAATTGGATTCATCAACAGACTTAAAGCCCTTGGCAATTCTCCTTAGGATAGAATGTGGGCTGAGCAGCGTTAGGGTTTCCTATGGCGATTAAAAAGGGAGATTTGGTAAAGGTCGTTGCTGAAAAATTGGCCAACAGTGTTGAGGCCTTGGCCAGTGATCATCGCTATCCCCCCTATCTCTTTGAGGGACGGGGTGAGGTGGTGGAGATTCGCGGTGACTATGCGCAGATTAAATTTCCAGTGCCCACCCCTACAGTTTGGCTGCGCCTCGATCAACTGGAGGTTGCCAAATAACCGCCATTAGGGTCTCTTGCGAGTCTAGGAGCCAATGAAGAGTACCCGTGTTAGCAATTTTCAGCTTGTCTGGATATGATGGAGGCAATGCTGTTGCTTAACATTTGGTAATGTTAGTTCAACCTTCGCAACCTCAACGCTGGTTTCAGTGGCTCAAGGAGACGCTCCTTTTTGGGCAAGAACCCAGTGGCGAACTCTTAGCCATTTTGCTGGTGTATTTTGTCCAAGGGGTGTTGGGCTTAGCACGGCTGGCCATTAGCTTTTTCTTTAAGGATGAGTTGGGGCTGTCGCCGGCGGAAGTGGCAGCATTAATGGGTGTGGCTGCGCTGCCTTGGGTCATTAAGCCGGTGTTTGGCCTCATTTCTGATAGTGTGCCGCTTTTGGGATTTCGTCGCCGTTCCTATCTTGTCCTGTCGGGCTTGCTGGGCTGTGGGGCGTGGTTGAGCTTGGGGACGTGGGTGGCTAGCCCTTGGCAGGCAACGGCAGCGATTCTCGCAGCCTCGATCGCGATCGCCCTCAGTGATGTGATTGTGGATTCACTGGTGGTGGAACGGGCACGCCAAGAATCGGCCACTGAAATGGGAACGCTGCAATCCCTAAGCTGGGCAGCGACTGCCGTGGGGGGCATCCTCACCGCTTACTTTAGTGGCCAACTGTTGCAGTGGTTTAGTCCGCGTACAGTGTTTCAAATTACAGCGGCGTTTCCGCTCTTGATGTCGGGGGTTGCGTGGGCGATCGCCGAAGCACGGGTTACGGCTCGGCCTCAACTGCGTCAGACTTGGGAGCACATCAACCGTGTGCGCCAAGCAATGATGCAAAAACGGATTTGGTTGCCGGTGGCGTTTCTCTTCCTCTGGCAAGCCACCCCCGGCTCGGAATCAGCCTTCTTTTTCTTCACAACGAATGAATTGGGCTTTGAGGCGGAGTTTTTGGGGCGGGTGCGCCTTGTCACTAGCATCGCCTCCCTCTTGGGGGTGTGGATTTTCCAGCGCTACTTGAAAACGCTGCCCATTCGTACCATTTTTTTCTGGAGCACGATTCTCTCAGCCCTTTTGGGACTCTCTAGCTTGATTTTGGTCACCCACCTCAATCGCCAATGGGGCATTAGTGACCAGTGGTTTAGCTTGGGGGATAGCCTCATTTTGGCAGTTATGGGGCAGATTGCCTTTATGCCGGTACTCGTGTTGGCGGCGCGGCTGTGTCCGCCGGGGATTGAGGCCACCCTCTTTGCGCTGCTGATGTCCATTAGCAACCTTGCCAATCTGGTCTCCCATGAGTTGGGGGCACTGCTGACCCACTGGCTGGGGATTACCGAGCATAACTTCGATCGCCTCTGGTTGCTGGTGCTCATTACCAACCTGAGTACGCTATTGCCCCTACCACTGTTGAACTGGTTGCCGCAGCAGGTGCCGGCGCCCGTCTCTCAATCCTCTGTCACTGTTGAGTTGGAGCCAAGTGTCTCATGACTGGAGTTTTAGATCGCCCCTACACGATGGCGGATTGGCGGGGGGGGACCGAATCTCTCACCCAAGAATATGACTATTGGATTGAGGATGTCGAAGGTACGGTGCCCACGGATTTGGTGGGAACGCTCTACCGCAATGGCCCTGGACGGTTGGAGCGCGGGGGAGTGCCCTTAGCCCATCCCTTTGATGGCGACGGCATGATCTGTGCTTTTCGCTTTGAGAAGGGACGGGTGCATTTTCGCAATCGCTACGTGCGTACCGCCGGATTTTTGGCGGAGGAAAAGGCCAATCGCCTTCTCTATCGCGGTGTCTTTGGCACCCAAAAACCGGGGGGCTGGCTGGCCAATTTCCTCGATACCCGGGTCAAAAACATTGCCAATACCCATGTGATCTATTGGGGGGGCAAATTACTGGCGCTCTGGGAAGCCGGTCTGCCCTACTGCCTTGACCCTGTGACCCTAGAAACCATTGGCCTCGACAACCTAGGGGGTCTCCTCAAGGAGAGGGATGCCTTTGCAGCGCATCCCCGCTTTGATCCTCAGACGCAGCGGCTCGTGAATTTTGGTGTCAAGCCCGGCCTCAGCACCCGCATTACACTCTATGAATTTGATGTCAGTGGTCAGTGTGTTTCGCAACCCGTATTTCAGATTCCGGGGTTTGCTTTTATCCATGACTTTGCCCTGACCCCCAACTACGCCATTGTCTTTCAAAATCCAGTGCAGTTAAATCCGCTGCCCTATCTGCTGGGACTGCGGGGCGCTGCCCAGTGCATTCAATTCCATGCGCAGGAACCGACACGGGTTTGGCTGCTGCCTCGTCGGGGTGGGACTCCCCAGATGTTGACGATGCCCGCCTGTTTTGTCTTTCACCATGCCAATGCCTACGAAGCTGGGGATGAAATTCATGTGGAGTCCATTGCCTACAGCCACTTTCCCAATCTCGAACCGGGCATGGATTTTCGGGAGGTGAATTTTGCGGCGCTGCCCTCAAGCCTGCTGTGGCGGATTCAATTGAACCCCAAAACCAAGGCGGTGGATTGGCAAGTGGTCAGCGATCGCCCCTGTGAATTTCCCGTAGTGCATCCGGCCAAGGTGGGGCAACCCTATCGCTACACCTATTTGGCGGCAGGGCATGATCCGAAAACCAATGCGCCTCTCCAGGCTCTGTGGCGGTGCGATCGCCAGACGGGCGAGGAACAATTTTGGTCGGCGGCGCCGCGTGGCTTTGCCAGTGAACCCATTTTTGTCCCGCGGGGTCTGCAAAAGGGTGACTTTCTCTGGCAGGGTGCCCAAGGGGAAGAAGATGGCTGGCTTTTGCAGGTGGTGTATGATGCCAGTTGCCACAAATCGCAGTTACTCATCTTTGATGCGGCAGCCATTAGCGCCGGGCCAGTGGCACGATTGCGCTTGAAACACCACATTCCCTATGGTCTCCACGGTTCATTTACCACAGCGGTCTAGGCAATGGGCATCGAAATTGAGCGCAAGTTCCTTGTCATAGGCGAAGAATGGCGATCGCTGGTCACAAGTGTGTCCCAATTTGCCCAAGGCTACCTGTCCACAGTGCCTGAGCGCACGGTGCGGGTGCGTCTTGCGGGGGAGGAGGCATGGATCACGATCAAGGGCAAAGCCAGCGGTGGCCAACGCCGTGAGTATGAGTATGCTATCCCCGTTGCTGATGCAAGGGAACTCCTCGCGGAATTGTGCCTACAACCCATCATCCAGAAAAACCGCTATCGTATTCCAGCGGGTGATCTGTGTTGGGAAGTGGATGAATTTACTGGCGCCTGTACTGGCCTGATTTTGGCAGAAATTGAATTGCCCCGTGCTCACTATCCCCTGACTCTACCCCCTTGGATTGGCCTTGAGGTGACCGACGACCCCCGCTATACCAATGCCTACTTAGCGGAGCACCCCTATCAGGAGTGGGCAACCGGCAATTCCTGAGATTCGATAGGATACAAAAATATCGCCACGGCTGCGCTATGCTTGCTCGGATTCGCCAGATTACCCAAACCCTCACCCCCCGTCTCATTGAAATTCGTCGCCATCTGCACCGCTACCCCGAATTGAGTGGTCAAGAACATCAAACGGCTGCCTACGTGGCGGGGGTACTTTCCTCCGCCGGCTTAACCGTACAGCAGGATGTGGGCAAAGTGGGGGTGATTGCGGAACTGGCGGGGAATCCTAAAGAACAGCGGCTCTTGGCCATTCGCGCCGATATGGATGCCCTGCCGATTCAAGAGCGCACTGGACTCGAGTTTAGCTCAAAACATAGCGGGGTGATGCACGCCTGTGGTCATGATGTCCACACCACGGTGGGTCTGGGCACGGCAATGGTGTTAGCAGCCCTCAAGGAGGAGTTCCCCGGACGGGTGCGGTTTATTTTTCAACCAGCGGAAGAAATTGCCCAAGGGGCGAGTTGGATGATTGCCGATGGCGCTATGAAAGAGGTGAGTGCCATTTTGTCGCTCCATGTGTTTCCCACCATTCCAGCGGGGGAAGTAGCGGTACGCTATGGGGCGTTGACGGCGGCTGCCGATGACATTGAGTTAACGATTTTGGGAGAATCGGGCCACGGTGCCCGCCCCCATGAAGCGGTAGATGCGATTTGGATTGCCGCTCAAGTGATCAGTGCTTTGCAACAGGCCATTAGCCGCACGCAGAATCCCCTGCGACCCGTGGTGGTCACCTTTGGCAAAATTCAAGGGGGACGGGCTGCCAATGTCATTGCCGATCAGGTGACGCTTCAGGGAACGGTGCGATCGCTCCATCCAGAAACCCGTGCCACCCTCCCAACTTGGATTGAGCAAATTGTGGCCAATGTCTGCCATGCCTACGGTGCCCGTTACCAACTCCACTATCGGCGGGGCGTACCGGGGGTGGAAAATACGCCCTACCTATCGCAACTGCTGGCAGAGGCGGCGACTGATGTGGTGGGTGCCCCCCATGTGCATATTTTGCCGGAACCGTCCCTTGGGGCAGAGGATTTTGCCCTGTACCTAGAGCATGCCCCCGGTGCGATGTTTCGCCTTGGGGTGGGGTTTCGCGATCGCCCCAACTATCCCCTGCATCACCCGGAGTTTGATGTGGACGAACAAGCTATCCCTGTGGGCGTGATGACCCTTGCCCATGCGGCCTGTCGCTATTGGCAGATTCCCTACTAGTGACGGTTGGCATGATAGAGCATCCCGAGGGCGATCGCGCTGACGACAACCTTCGGTAACCAACTGGCCACGATGGGCGACACTGCTCCCCCCTCGCCAAAGGCGGTGAAAATAAAGGCAGCAACATAATAGCCAAAAATAATCGCCACACTGAGACCAAAGGCACGCCCCTGTCCTTGGCGAGGAGAACTGATGCCCAAAACGGCACCGACAACGGCAAAACTCAGGCACAAAACGGGAAGGGAGAGCTTTTCCTGCAACTGCACCCGCCACTGCCGCAGACGTTTGGCATCGCCACTTTCTGCCAAAACTTGCAAGTACTGATAGATTTCGCGGCTGGTCATAAACTCTGGTGCCCGCGTTTCCATGGCCAAATCAAGGGGAGTGCGGGGGTAGGCAAATGTTCGTTCTGAGAAGGTCTCGGCCACGTCATAGTCGCGATCGCGGGTCAGGTGGTGGTAGGTGCCCTGCCGAAACAGCCACGCCGAACCCTGCCACTGGGCTTCCTGCGCCGTAATAATTTCTCGCAATTGCCCCTGCTCAAAGTTCAACACCGTCACTTGACCCATGACCTCGCCATCAAAACGATGGGCAAAAAAGAGTTGCTGAAGCTGCCCCCCAGCAAAACGACGGTAGAAGATATTGCGGGTTTGAAAGGTAGGTTGCGGGCGTTGAATCGCCACTTCCAAGGTCTTGATGGCGCGGTAGGCCATGGGGGGAGCCACCAGTTCATTGAGGGCAAAGGTAAAGAGCAAGGCACAGAACCCCGCTAGGAGCGCCGGTCGCACTAAACGCAGCGGACTCACCCCACAGCTTTTGCAAGCAATCAGTTCACTGCGACGGGAGAGTTGACTATAGGCAAGGAGCGAACCAAAGAGCATCGCCATGGGAATGCCCAGCACCGCAAAGGTGGGCAAACGCAGAAAAAAGACTTGAAGGGCACTGAGGATGCCAAGGTTGTGCTCCACCATATTGCGAATGAGGTAGAACACTGTACCAATAACGGCAGCGATCGCCGTAAAAATGCCAAAACCAAAGACAAAGGGGCGAATCATCTCCCGCAGAATATAGCGATCCAACAGGGAGAATCGCGGCTGCCAAGGCATCTTCTCAAGGGATCGGGCGATCGCCAGCATCTTTTATAGTCCCAAGCGGGGTTTTGCCAACTTCCAATAACGAAAGAATCGCTTCAAATCGGCATTGGCAGGTAACGTGACAAAGGGTTCTGGCTCTAGGATCTCCACTGGATAGGCCAACTGCTGACAAATGGCGCGAAAGCGCGGGCTAGGACTGGCCATTGTCACCACGCGATCGCCGCCGTGCACCTCAACAAAGGCATTCACCAAGGGAGCGACCTCACCCCGGTACATTGCCACAGGGAGATCCAGCAGGCACTCATAGAGAAAGACCAGCCGCTTCAGGCGAATTTGCCACTCCTTGAGGAGCGCTACATCCCAGACAAAAATGGCCGGCGCGTGGGGATAGCGGTCAAAGATGGGCGCCGTGGGGTCGAGGCAGTCTCCATGAACCCAAAGAATTGGTTGCCCCATTAGCGTTGCATGGCCTCTTTTTTCAACTGTTTGCTGTCCCGCTGCGCCGCTGCTGCCAAGTCGGCATCCAAGAGGGTTTGACCCGTGGCGGCCAAATAGACATCATCTAAACTGGGTCGTGACTGCGCCACGCTAAAGAGGGGAAGTCCTGCTTCCTCTAGCGCCGTTCTAATGGCTGCGATCGCCACAGCCGCATCTGTGACCACCAGATTCAAGGAGTTGCCTTGGTTGGCATTAATCAGCGCCGATTTCACGCAGTCCAATTGACTGAGAAGGGTCTGGGCCATTTGTGCCTCTTGACGCGGTGTAAATTCTCGTACCCGCAACGTGACGCGATCGCCCCCAATATTGGCCTTGAGTTCCTCAGGCGAACCGCTGGCAATGACGCGCCCTTTATCCAGAATCGCCAAGCGATCGCTAAGGAGATCCACTTCCTCAAGGTAGTGGCTGGTCAAGATAATCGTCAGTCCTTGAGCCTTGAGATCCCGCAGCACATCCCAAATCACTTGGCGACTTTCAATGTCGAGGCCTACGGTGGGTTCATCCAAGACAAGCACTTGGGGTTGATGCAGTAGTCCTGCTGCGAGATCAAAGCGTTTGCGAATGCCACCCGAGTAGGTACCACACTGGCGATCGCGCCATGCCAATAAATCCAACCGTGCCAGCACTGCTTCAATGCGCTCTGGAATCAGGGCACGGGGAATGTGGTACAGCGCCGCCTGTAATTCTAGAAATTCCTGACCCGTGAGGATTTTATCAAGCGCCACCTCCTGAGCCACATAGCCTAATTTTTGGCGCACTAAATGAGGTTGGTGGAGAACCGAAAGACCACAGACTTCCAATACCCCAGCATCTGGTCGCGAGAGGGTACACAGACAGCGCAGTGTTGTCGTTTTCCCTGAGCCATTTGGCCCCAGCACCCCAAAAATTTCCCCTTGATGGGCGCTAAAGGAGACATCGGCCACCGCTGTAATGGTACCGTAGGACTTCTTGAGATGTTCGACCTTTACCGTGGCTGTCATGGTCATTCACTCTGTGTGTGATTCCCTTAACATTTTGACAGATCTTCCTCCTTACTTTGGTGCGCGTGCTACAACGGCAGCTAGAGCCTATTGGGTGGGTTTCCCATGGCCACTGCCGAAACTGCGCCGATTGCCGAAGTCATGCACCTCACGGGCGATCGCCTGCGATTGCGGATTCAAGAACTGAAAACGGATGCTGCCTTTCGCGATTCCCTGAGTGCCTATCTGAAAACCCTCCAAGGGATCAAATCTGTTCACGTTAACCCCCTTGCCGCCTCAATTACCATTGAGTATCACCTCGAGCAAATCACGCCCCTACAACTGTTGGCGGCCATTCAATTTTGGGGGGATGTCCAGATCATTGGCCAAGGCAATAAGGGCTTGCAAAACCTCACCCGCGCCTTTGATCTCGAACCTGAAGAGGTGGGCAACAAACTCACCTCCATGGGCGGATTTCTCATGGGCGGCTACGTGGGCGATATTCTTGGTGGCATGGTGGGGGGAACGGCGGGTGGCCTGTTTATGGGGCCTGCGGGTGCGGTCATGGGGGTGCAAGTGGGCACCTTTGTTGGCGGTGTGATTGGTGCGCGATTAGGGATGGAAGCCACGGAGCAAATCACCCAACTGCAATTTACTGCCCTTGAGGCAACGCCGGAACGGGTCGCGAAAGCCTTGGAGATTCACAGCGGTGACAAAATCGGGGGTACCGCCGGTGAAATTGCTGGCGGTTTGGCAGGGCAAGTGGTCTTGGGGCCTGTGGGCGAAACCGTCGGGCGCGTAGTGGGCAATATGGTTGGTTCGCAACTGGGGGAAGATCTCGGGCGACAGTTGGCGGCGCCATCCCCTGAGGAACCTCCTCCCCCATCCCTGCATCTTTTTCTAGAGTGGTGGGTGAAAACCAGTCAAACCTTCACTAAGGAAACGCTATGGGCGACCCTCGGTGGCATGGTAGCACGAGCCATTCTGGGGCCTCAAGCGGAAGCTGAGGGCATCCGAGCCGGTACCCGCATTAGTCGCCATCTCGATATGCAGCAGCCCAACACCGCAGCAAAAGAGAAAAAAGTATAATCCTAAAGTAATGGCCTATGGAGATGTCCAGCGCGACAGGAGCGAACTAATGCTCGATACCATCTTACTCCTCATTATCGTCGTGATGGGAATTGCCGTTGGCTTCAACAGCATTGACCTTCTGCCAGAAACGGTTCTTGCTCAAGTGGCCAATGTGCGGGGATTGCAGTGGGTCATGGCTGGCTTTGGCGCCATTGTTGGCATTGCCCTTGGTTTATTGTTGCAGTCCCTTTACCATCGTCTTGAGCGCAGTATCCGCCAATTGCCCCCAGAAACGCTCTTGTCGCGAGCCGTGGGTCTGGTGGTAGGGTTGCTCTTGGCCAACTTGATGCTGGCACCGATTTTCCTGTTGCCCATTCCCAAAGATTTTTCCTTTATTAAACCCCTGATTGCTGTTCTCACCAGTATTGTCTTTGCCTATTCGGGAACCACCTTGGCCGATAGTCACGGGCCTGCCCTGCTGCGGTTAATTAACCCCAATGCCGTTGCCAGCAGTCTCTTGGCTGAGGGCATGCTCAAACCTGCCCGAGCAAAGGTACTGGACACCAGTTGCATTATTGATGGCCGCATTGAGGCACTGTTGAATCTCGGGGTACTCGAAGGGCAAATCATTGTGCCCCAGTTTGTGCTTCAGGAGCTGCAACTCATTGCCGATGCGGGGAATGAGCAAAAACGGATTCGCGGTCGGCGGGGTCTCGATGTTCTCAATCGTCTCCAAGCCAGTTTGGGCGATCGCATTGTCATTCACTCCGCAGACTATCCAGAATTAACAACGGTGGATGCCAAGCTGGTGCGCCTGTGCCAAGAAATCAACGGCACCCTTGTCACCAATGATTTGAATCTCAACAAAGTTGCCCGCTTCCAAAAAGTGGATGTCTTTAACGTCAACGAGTTAGCGCAAGCCCTGCGCCCCATCTACCTCCCCGGCGATACGCTGGAGTTGAAGATTCTCAAGGAAGGGAAAGAACCAGCGCAAGGGGTGGGCTACCTTGAGGATGGCACGATGGTGGTTGTCGAAGAGGGGGTGGATCACATTGGCGATCAGTTGTCGGTGGTTGTGACCAGTGCCCTGCAAACCTCGGCAGGCCGCATGATTTTTGCTCGCCTGCAAATGCCGACGATGGCCTAAATTTCCTCTTTTTTCCCTAGGGGGTCTCCTTATGACCCATGAGCCACCCAAGCCCACTTCCCCCCCGCAACTGGTTTCACCGTGGGTCTGGGGTCTTTTTGTTTTCAGCATCCTATTCCTCTTTGGTGTGCTGTTGGCGACGGTGTGGCGACCGACGCTCTTTCCCGTTGATTTAGTGAATCCCGATCAGTTGCGGCCTCTGCCTGACCTCCTGCAGATGCCCACCGATGATTTAAGCGTGTGGTGGCCCATTGTCCTTGCAGCAGTGATGGCAGTTGCCCTCAATTTTATTCCCAGCAATAATGTTAGCCGCCTGATCATTCGCTTCATTGTTATTCTCTTTGGCTGCCGCTATCTGGTGTGGCGGGGCTGGGTGACGCTCAATGATGCCCACTGGTTGAGCTTTACTGCCAGTATTGGCTTCTATGGTCTTGAGGTGCTCTACTTTTTCACCTATTTGCTTTACTTCTATCAGACGGCATGGCTGACGACCGCATGGCGATCGCGACAGGCCAATTACTATCAGCAGGCAGTTCTCAGTGGTGAATACTGCCCCAGTGTGGATATTTTTATTCCCACCTATAATGAGCCTCCCTATATTTTGCGGCGGACGATTGTGGCCTGTCAGGCGATCAACTACAGGAATAAAAGTATCTATGTCCTCGACGATGGTCGGCGATCGGAAATTGCGGATCTCTGTGAGCATCTGGGGGTCAACTATCTCACCCGTCCCACCAATGAGCACCGCAAAGCAGGGAACCTCAACCATGCCCTGAAATACACCACTGGTGAACTGATTGCCGTTTTTGATGCCGACTTTATTCCCTTTCAGAACTTCCTGAGCCGCACCGTGGGCTTCTTTCAAGATGATCACGTGTCCATGGTGCAGACCCCCCAGCACTTCTTTAACCCTGACTACCACTCCCAAAACCTTGGCATTGAGTTCATGATGCCCGGCGATATGGAGTACTTTTTTGGCTTTATTCAGCCAGGGCGGGACTTTGGCAACGCCATCATTTGCTGTGGCACCTCCTATGTGGTGCGCCGCCGTGACCTAGAAGCCGTGGGCGGATACTACACCCGCTGTGTGGTCGAGGATTTCCAAACGGGAACCAAAATGCAGATCGCTGGTTATCGCCTCGTTTACCTCAATGAAATCCTCAGCATGGGGGAGTCTCCTCGCAACTTCCAAGATCATCTGGAGCAACGGCTGCGCTGGCTACAGGGGAATATGCAAATCTATTTCTGTGGTGATGATCTCCCCATTTGGTCAAAACTGTCGTGGTTTCAGCGCAGTTGCCACCTCTCGCTGCTCTTGCACAACATTAATCCCTTTATCCGCACGTGCTTTCTCGTTGGTCCGTTTTTGAGCCTAATGACAGGCATCTCCTTAACGGTGGCGACATTGGGTGAGTACCTTTTCTATGCCCTGCCCTACACGCTGTTAGTAATTGCCACCTTTAGCTGGGCGACAGAAGGGCGGTATTTTTCCGTCTGGGGTGAAGTCTATGAGGTGACCTTTGCCTTTCCGGGGATGGTGCAACTGATTAAAATCCTCCGCAATCCCTTCGGTAAAATTGGCAGCATTGTCACTAACAAGGGCACCCTCTCCAATCGGAAGCGGTTGAATTTGCGCTATACATGGCCGCTGGCGGCGTTTGTGATTGCAGTTGGGGTGGGGGTCTTTATCCGCTATGGGGGTTACTGGCTCCATATCTGGCCACCAATGGAGTATGAACGGGCGGGTTTAGAGGTGATGCTGGCTTGGACGCTCTACAACGCCTTTATTGCCTTGATTGCGGTTCTGTCCTCCATTGATCAGCCCACCCGCCGTCAGAGCGATCGCTTTCCCGTTTGCACCGTATGTCGTTTCCAACTGGGGGATCAAACCTACTGGGGCTATACCCGCGATGTGTCGGAGACTGGTGCTGCCCTGTTGCTGACCGCAGGGCGTTTTATCGAAGCCCAAAGAGATACCGTCGGCACGCTGACCTTTTTGGAACAGGACTTTAGCGTCACCGCAGCCGTGGTTCGTACCCGCACTGAAGAGGAGCGGTGCTGCATTTACCTGCGGTTTTTAGAGGTCAGTGATGAGGCACAGCGGCACCTCGTACAACTGCTCTATGGTGGCCTCACATGGTGGCACAAACCCAAAGCCCCCAATGGCCTAGATGCCTTTTGGCCAATGTTGATTCGTCTCTTCGACTTTCGATCGCTCTTTAGCCTCTATAGCAATAATTGACCGATAGGCTCATAGCTCAAAAATTTGCCCTAGGGGAAAATAAAAGTTTGGCAATAGGGGAGATGTCAACGTATAGCTATAGCTGTTTCCAAAGGGAGTGAGATATTTTCAAGAGGCATAGGCTATACTCAAAGCGTCATGAATGTTATAGCCATTTCGAAAGGAGATGAGATATTTTCAAGAGGGATAGGCTATACTCAAAGAGTCATGAATGTTACTCAAGAATATGAGCTATAGCTTGGACTTACGAGAGCGGGTTGTCTCCTATATCAAGCAAGGTGGCAAAATCAGTGAAGCGACTCAAATTTTTCAGGTGAGCCGCGCCACTATCCATCGCTGGCTGAAGCGAGACGACTTAGCCCCCACAGTTGTCCTCCGTCGTCCTTGGAAGCTGGATTGGGCGGCCTTAGCAGCGGATGTTGCTGCCCATCCCGATGACCGTTTAATCGACCGTGCCCAGCGATTTGGCGTCCAAGTTTCCACCATTAGTTATGCCCTCAACCGGATGGGCATCACTCGAAAGAAAAACAGATACGTTACCAAGAACGGTGTGAGGCAGAGCGACAAGCGTATCAACAGCAGCTCGACACATGGGTAGAGAGTCACGGCGAGGAAACGGTGGTGTATATTGACTAGCCAAGGCTGCTCACTGATCGGGGTGATTCCTTGAATGACATTAGCGGTAATTCCCAATTCCCGTGTCAAAATTTGCGGCACGATCGCGATCAGATCTTGATCCGACCCTACTCTGCCACCGGGAAAATCCACCGTAGCTCGCTGAACCCCCACCCGAAAGGTTGGCGGCAAGCAGATTAAATCCTTCCCTTGCAGCGGCAGGACAATCACCGAGTCCGCCTTTTCTACCCGCCAGTATTCTAGGGTTTCACCTGTGTCCGTCAGCCACTTCTCGGCAATCAAGGTCACCCACTTGGCTTGAATGCGTACCCGTTCATCGAGCGATCGCCAATTCACTGTTGCCACTCTTCAGGAACTTGGGCTATTTTCTCATGCCCTGTGGGGGCGTACACCGGTCTGCCGAGGGGACGGTAGGGCAGGGTGCCATTTTCATAGGCCTGAATCCGCTGGCGAGCAATGTTGACATAAGTGGGTTCCTTTTCACAGCCCATCGCCCGCCGATTGTGCATTAGGGCAGCCAAGAGGGATGATCCCACCCCCATATAGGGGTCAAAGACCCAATCCCCTTCATGGCTGAGGGCGAGAACGCACCGCTCCACTAACTCAATGGGAAACTGGCAGGGATGCAATGTTTTTTCAGGATGATTGGACTTGACATTGGGAATATCCCACACCAGTTCTTGCCAATCCTGAAGAACGATTTCCCAGACATCGGATGGATTTTTGCCCAAGGGATTGCCCGAGGGTTTGCCCTTATTGGGACCTTTGAAATGGCGTTTCCCCGGATATTTGGCTGGAATACGCACGGCATCCAAATTAAAGATGTAGTGATCGGACTTCGTGAACCAGAGAATCGTTTCATAGCGGCCAGAAAAGCGCTTTGTGGCATGGAGACCATGGCCAAATTTCCAGATGATGCGATTGCGCAGCTTCAAACCCAACCGCTTGAACAGGGGATAAAACAAAATATCCAAGGGATACACCTCTCCCCCTTGAACAAAATTCCCCACTTGCCAGCACAAACTTCCCTCTGGCCGCAGCACTCGATATAGCTCGGCAATCACTTGGCTTTGGCTTTGGAGATAGTCCTCGATCGCCACCGGCGTTTCATAGGCCTTGCCGAGGTTGTAGGGCGGCGACGTAAAGATGAGCGTCATGGCCTTATCCGGCACCTGACGAATCACCTCACAGACATCTCCACTGGCAACGACTAGCTTAGCCTCTGGAGAAAAACGCTCTTGAATGTGCTGGCCAGAACTCAATAACTATAAGCCATCCTTCCCTGTACCGCCAAAATACCATATTCGTAATCCTGAGATAAAAAAAGAGGCCGACCCCTAGGGAGTCAGCCAGCGGATTACTTGGGAACGCGCGCTAGACAGTACAAAGCAATTGGCAACAGGATTAGCTATGCACCACAAGCTTGACGTTGGCGTTCTGAAGGCCAGGACGCTTCACCTCAGCCAAGGTTTTGTTGATGGCATATTTTTGGTTGATCGAGTTGATCAGCTCCGTTTGGTTGTGTTTTTTGGCCACACCCCAGAGGTCAGCAATCAGATCAAAGGTGCCATCAGCATTGCGAGACCAGCCCAGATCATACTCGCCATCGAGGACAGCGACGATGTCAGAGCGAACACGTTGGCCATTGTAGCCACGCACATCGGCATTGGTTTTCACCGTAATGCCCAGATCCCGCAGAGACGCTTTCAAGATTTCAGCATCGGTAATTTTCGTACGCAGGGTGCTGAAGTGAGACATGTGGATTTCCTCCAGATTGAGACAGAAACATTGGACTGAATGAACCACAATTTATGGCGAACCAAACCCCTGTGGTCGGGTCTTTCTCCCATCTGCGCAGGGCAGACAGAAGGAAGCTTGTCAAAACTCCAGTCGCTGGTATTCAGCCACTGAAGCAGCCGCCGGACGCGCCCGTTGGCGTGCCCAATCCCGCAGTGCCGTGACCTGCTCTTGCATCGTCTTGGAAAGGGGTTGAGTGGCACGGCTAGCGGCAATAATGTCTAACTGGGTAAACTCGCGCCCTTGAGCAAAGGCTTCGTACATGGCAGCAATGATGGCCTGCTCAATCTCGGCACCTGAAAAGCCATCACAGATATTGGCGAGTTGCTCGAGGTCAAAGCGATCAATGTCGCGGCGGCGCTTGGTGAGGTGAATGCGAAAGATTTCCTTGCGCTCCTCGGCATTGGGCAAATCCACAAAGAAAATTTCGTCAAAGCGACCTTTGCGCAAAAATTCACCGGGGAGCCGTTCGACGCGGTTGGCTGTCGCCAAGACAAAGACGGGAGACTTTTTCTCCTGCATCCAAGTGAGGAAGGAGCCAAAGATCCGGCTTGAGGTACCGCCATCGGAGTCCGAGGAGCCTGCTCCGCCCGCAAAGGCCTTGTCCATTTCATCAATGAAGAGAATGGCAGGGGAAATGGATTCAGCGGTTTTCAGGGCATTGCGCAAATTCGCTTCCGATCGCCCCACCATTGAACCGTCATAGACGCGCCCCATATCAAGGCGCAGCAACGGCAAGCCCCAAAGGCGGGAGGTGGTTTTGGCAATCAGGGACTTCCCACAGCCGGGGACCCCCAAAATTAACATCCCCTTCGGTTGCGGTAAGCCGTATTCACGCGCCTTTTCACTGAAGGCGTTGGCGCGTTGGCGTAACCAGACTTTGAGCTCCTCCAGCCCCCCCACTGCATCTATGGTCTCCTCGACTTCCATATACTCGAGGATGCCGTTGCGACGAATAATTTGCTTTTTCTCGGAGAGAATAATATCTACCTCTGCTTCCGTAAGGCGCCCAGCGGTCACTTTGGCTTTGCGAAAGACTTTTTCAGCTTCATCCCGCGTCAGGCCAAGGGTGGCTTTGACGAGTTTTTCCCGTACTTCAGGGGTGAGGCGGCGATTGCGGGGATCCAGTTGCTCCCCGAGAACCTGATCTAGTTCGTTGATACTGGGTAGGGGGTAGTCAACGACAACGATTTCTTTTTCCAGTTCGACAGGAATCCGCTGCGCTGCTTCTGGGGACATGAGAATAATGGTTTTGTGGCTGCTTTTGAAGCTGGCGATCGCGTCCCGTAAAGAACGAGTCACAGGGGGCGAATCAATGAAGGGGTGCAAATCCTTGAAGACGTAGATGCCCGGTTCCCGTTGGTGAACAACCCATTGAATGGCAGCTTCCGGCGAGACAGTGTTGTGGTGACTGTTGTTGCGGGGATGGCCATACTCGACCATGCCGTGGGTCACTGTCCAGATGTAGAGCTTGCGGGGAGACCGCCCTTGAGGCCCGACTTGACTTTGGGCAATGGTGGCGATCGCCTGCTCAGCCCGCTCTTCTTCAGAGGTCAGGAGGTAGATCAACGGATATTGCGCTTGGATGAGGATACTCAATTCTTCTTGCACAGCAATCACCTCCTTCTTTCAAGGCTGACCCAACACCCCCGCCACTAGCGGGCAGACACCAACTCGACGGAGAGCGAAGGAACACTGAGGCTGTCGTCATCAATCACTGTGGGCTGATTGACCAAGGCCGTTAGCTCATCCCCCCGCAGGACAAGGGCACTAGCACACTCTGGGCAGTGGTAAACCCGATGCACATTGCCATGCTTTTGCTCGGCATATTCCGCCAGTACGTCTGGGTGAGCCAGCAGAAATTCAATGGCACGTTCAGCAAGGGTGGACATCGTTTCCTGCTCGACGACAGCGGCAATCTTGAGCTGGCGGTGCACATCGGGGGATAGATACAACGTAACCTTTTGCTTATCTTCCATAGGGGTTAGAGACGTACCTAGGTATGTGTGCCAGTGTAGTGAGCCGATCCGAGGGGTGTCAAGGTGAAATGCTGTCAAAACGGCAAAATCGTAACATTTAGTTACATTAAGCCCCGCGTGCTTAAAACTCAGTTACAGGGCTGAGGGCATCATATCGAATTGAGTGGCGATCGCCAGCCGTACCCCATTGACAAAATCCCACCCCGATTGGGCTTTGCGACCACTCAAGTGCACTTGACTCAGCAGCAGGCGACCCTTGCCTGTCTGTACCACGGGGCCCCATCCCTTAATTAGCTCTACCACCGTACCCGGGGCGGAAGATGCCTCAGGCTCACAAACAAAAGACTGTAAAGGTTCCGGTAATTCGGCCCTCAGTTCGGGCACCAATGGCCACGTTTGCAGCAGTTTCAAGGGGGTGTCTTGCCACTGGGTATAGGCATAGGGGTAAAAGGCGCGCACTTGGTTGTGAAGGGCTAGGGCCGATCGCCCCCAATCAATGGCATAGTCACTTTTTTGAATGAGCGGTGCGTAGGTAGCCTCAGCGTCGTTTTGGGGTTCGGGTTGAAGCTGTGGCAGTTGCTGCAAGGTTTCTAGTAGGAGGTCGGCACCGATGTCACTGAGCTTGGCACTGAGGGTAGCAGCGTTATCTCCTAGATGAATCGTTACTTTGCGCTTCAGGAGCATTGGGCCTGTGTCCATACCCGCATCCATGCGCATCGTCGTCACGCCGGTTTCCCCTTCGCCATGGTAGAGTGCCCACTGAATGGGCGCGGCACCGCGATACTTCGGCAGCAGCGAGCCGTGGATGTTGATGCAGCCGTAACGGGGAATATCAAGGATCGACGGGGGCAGGATTTGACCGTAGGCCACCACCACAAAGACATCAGCGCCTAGCGATCGCAAGACCTCAGGCAGCTCTGGATCCCGACGCAGACGTTCCGGCTGCCAAACCGGTAATCTGTGGCCAAGGGCTAAGGCCTTGACCGGAGAAGGCGATAATTGGTTGCCCCGTCCCCGTCGGCGATCGGGCTGGGTGACCACCCCCAACACTTGATAGGTCTCTGTTTCCAGCAGCCGTTGTAGCGGCGCAAGGGCAAACTCCGGTGTGCCAAAATAAATGATTTTCAACCGCTGCCCACTCCCTGCAAAACGTCAACTGCTGGTTTAGAGAGTCTCAGGAGCGTCATCCTCAGAAGGGGTGAGGGCTTCCCCACCATCACTAGCGCCGTTCAGATCTTCTTCCGTCGCTTGGGAGCCACCACTAATGACCGCCAAATCCACCTGCTGGCGGTAGGAATCCACATTTTTAATCAGGACTTCCACGCGATCGCCCAAGCGGTAGCGCAAGCGGTTACGCCGACCCGTCAAGGTTTGGGCATGGGCACGGTATTCATACCAGTCATCCTTGAGGGAGCTGACGTGGACTAAGCCCTCAACATTAAAGTCAATCAGTTCCACAAAGAAGCCATAGGACTGCACGCCGGTAATAATGCCCGAACGCACTTCGCCGATGCAGGCTTGGACTTGGCGCACCCGTTGCAAGCCCACCAAATCTTTCCATGCGGCGTAGGTTTGCCGCTCCCGCTCTTGGAGGTGAGGGGCTAATTCATTAACTAGGGTGTCCACTTCCCGCTGGGTATCGGTGGTGAAAACAGTCCAGTTCACCTGCTCCAAGCAACTGGACTCGCCAAGATTGACGCGCTCTTTTGCCCGTGGCCCGCGGCGATCGCGTCCTTCCGTCAGGAGAATGTGCAAAATGCGCTGATTCACAATGTCAGTGTAGCGTTGGAGGGGTGAGCAGAAATGGCCATAGCCCTCGCCAGTGGCCAAACTAAAGTGGAGCAGCGCCACGGCGGCATCGCTGGCGGGTTTGAGTTTATCGAGCAACAGTTCCTGCAACACGGCTGCCAGATCCGAGGTGGCCAATTGTGCCATAAAGCGCTGACAGTCGCGGGGCGTGACCTGCGCGGGATTGTCTAGGCTCAAGGGCAAGTTGAGATTTTGGCAGAGCTTGAGAAAATCCTGCACGGCATAGAGTTCGGGCACAGGCTGCGTGCGGTAGAGAGCCGGTACCCCCAACTTCGCCAAATGACGGGCAAGGAGTTCATTGGCAAGGATCACTAAGCTTGTCCAAGGGGTGACCCTCGGTAGGGGAATGGCGGGGGCGAGACCCTCATCGGCATAGGCAAGGCTCAGGGCATCCGCTGGGGTGACTTCAATACTCCCCCGTGCCTGTCGTTGCTGACTCACGGCATTGGCAAGGTGAATCAGGGCACGCAACCAATCACCAGAACTATCCCCTAGGGCAAGGGTGGCCGCCACCTGCTCACTGGTGACACAGGCATCAACGCGGATACAACTGCGGTAAATTCTGTAGGACTGAACTTCACCGGCATTGTTGATCACCATCAGCAGCGAAATGGCAGCGCGATCGCCCCCCGGCAGCAAGCGCAACCTCTCCAATTCCTGCGGCAAGAGGGGCAAACTCAGTTCAGGGGTGGCGAGGGTCATACCCTGACGGCGAGCAGTGCGATCCAGCAGTTCATCGCGGGGGAGCAATCCCCCCACATCGCTAATGTGAATCCCCAACTGCCAGAGATTTTGCTCGAGGGCATCGAGGGAAAAGGCCACTTGGGGTTCTTGGCCGGGAGCCACTAAGGTAATGGTGACCAGTTCCCGCAAGTCTTGGCGATCGCTCAAGTCCAAGGTTTCCAACTGGGCATTTAAGGTGGCGGCTGCTGTCCGCAGGGCGGGGCTAAATTGGCGGACAAGATTATGTTTGCAGCAAATCAAGTCCAAAGCAGGTGCCGATTGGGCATCACTCCCTAGGATCTGGCCAATTTCCCCCGTCGGCAGGTACCCCCCCAAGGGATAGCGGCGAATGTTCACATGCACCAGTTGATCCACCACCGTGGATAGATCGGGGACGAGGTCATTGGGTTCAAGGGCAATTTCAAAGAGCAGGCGATCGTCGAGGGGTGTGGCCCGAAACCCATCTTCGGTCTGTTTCACCCGGGCAATCACCGAGGGGTTTCCCCGCTCAAGGATCAGTTTCACTTCCCCCTCTGGAGATTTCTTGCGGCGGCCTTCACGGGTGACCCGCACCAGCACGCGATCGCCATTCCAAGCAGTGCTGAGTTGATGCTCGCGCACAAAAATATCTTCGGCACCCTCGGTATCCTGAATCGCAAAGCAAAACCCTTTGCTGGAGCAGCGCAGCCGCCCTTCAATCAAGCCATCATCACTGGCGCGGCGATACTTGCCCCGTTCTTTAATAAGCAGACCAATGCGTTCTAGGGCATCGAGGGCAATTTCCAGTTCTCGCTGGCTCTCAGGATCGTCACAGCCGAGTTTTTTTTCGAGAACCTTGGGGGCAACAAATTTATCTTCGCTAAAGTTGGCAAGCAGACTGGCAATCGTAAAATGCATCGGCAACTCGGTGAAGGGAGGGCAATAGTGGATGTAGCGTTGTTGGTGTCAAGTATCCAAACTGTAGCTTATCACAGTTGCGGAAGCATCCTAGGGGATCCCCAATCTGTCCTATAATTATGGCGCGTTGATTCTGGGCACGAAACATCCTAGATTTGAGGAATGGCGATCGCCCGCATCAATTACTGTTCTCAATCGTTGTCCATCCGGTTAAGGCATCTATGAATCAGTCTGAAATTCTCGAAAAAGTAAAAGCCATTGTTGCCGATCAACTCAGTGTTGATGCAGAAAAAGTTGTGCCCGAAGCAAGTTTTGCCGAGGATCTCAATGCTGACTCCCTTGACTCTGTGGAGTTGATCATGGCACTTGAGGAAGCGTTTGGTGTGGAAATTCCCGACGAAGAGGCGGAAAAACTGAAAACCGTCCAAGATGTCCTTGACTTTATCAACAATAAGGTAGCTGCATAGATCCATGGCAAAGGCGCACCAAAAACGGGTCGTTGTCACGGGGATGGGGGCAATTACCCCCCTCGGCAACACCCTTGCGGAGTATTGGGAAGGGTTAATGGCCGGTCGCAACGGCATTGATTACATCACGGCTTTTGATGCCAGTCGTCATGACTGCCGCATTGCGGGTGAGGTGCGTGGCTTTGATCCCACCCTCTACATGGATCGTAAAGATGCCAAACGCATGGATCGCTTTGCTCAATTTGCCGTGGCTGCCAGTAAGCAAGCCCTTGCAGATGCCCAATTGACGATTGACGAGGGCAATGCCACTGACATTGGCATCATTATTGGTACGGGTGTGGGCGGGCTGAAGGTGATGGAGGATCAGCAGGAGGTCTATCTCACCAAGGGGCCCGATCGCTGTAGTCCCTTTATGATCCCGATGATGATTGCCAATATGGCCGCCGGACTCACCGCCATTCACACCGGTGCCAAAGGCCCCAATTCCTGTTCCGTGACCGCCTGTGCAGCGGGTTCCAATGCCATTGGCGATGCCTTCCGCATGGTGCAGCACGGTTATGCCAAAGCGATGATCTGTGGCGGTACTGAGGCAGCGATTACTCCCCTATCGGTGGCGGGTTTTGCGGCAGCCCGTGCCCTGTCCACCCGCAATGATGACCCCCACCATGCCAGCCGTCCCTTTGACCTCAACCGCGATGGCTTTGTCCTTGGGGAAGGGGCAGGCATCTTGATCCTTGAAGAATTGGAATTTGCCCTTGCCCGGGGGGCACGCATCTATGCAGAAATGGTGGGCTATGGCTTGACCTGTGATGCCTACCACATGACTGCTCCCTCACCGGGGGGAGAAGGGGCGGCCCGTGCCATTGAAGCCTGCCTCAAGGATGGGGAGATTGCCCCAGATCAGGTGAGCTATATCAATGCCCACGGTACAAGTACCCCCGCCAACGACAGTACGGAAACTGCCGCCATTAAACGTGCCCTTGGTGAGGAAAATGCCCGTCGCGTTCCCGTGAGTTCGACAAAATCCATGACGGGGCACCTCCTAGGAGGGTCAGGGGGTATTGAGGCGATCGCAACGGTGATGGCGGTTGCCCACGATCGCATCCCCCCTACAATTAACTTGGAGCAACCGGATCCTGCCTGCGATCTGGACTATGTTCCCCATCAGAGCCGGGCTTGTCCGGTGACGGTGGCTTTGTCCAACTCCTTTGGCTTTGGTGGGCACAACGTGACGTTGGCCTTCCGCAAATTTACTCCCGATCGTTAACTGTCTGCTGCAAACCCAATTAGAGAGAGAAAGCAATGCCTGCGGTGACTCAATCCCTTGATGAACTCTGTATTAATGCGATTCGTTTCCTAGCGATCGATGCGGTGCAAAAGGCCAACTCCGGGCACCCCGGCCTACCCATGGGGGCAGCACCCATGGCCTATGTGCTGTGGAACCAGTTCATGCGGTTTAACCCCAAAAATCCGCAGTGGTTCAATCGCGATCGCTTTGTCCTTTCGGCGGGTCATGGCTGTATGTTGCAGTATGCCCTGCTCTACCTCACGGGCTACGACAGCGTCACCATCGAGGACATCAAGCAGTTTCGGCAGTGGGGTTCCCACACCCCCGGCCACCCCGAAAACTTTGAAACGCCAGGCGTGGAAGTAACCACCGGCCCCCTCGGTCAAGGCATTGCCAACGCTGTTGGTCTGGCCGTAGCGGAAGCCCATCTCGCAGCTCGCTTCAACAAGCCCGATGTCAAACTAGTGGATCACTACACCTACGTTATCCTTGGCGATGGCTGCAACATGGAGGGCATCTCCGGCGAAGCCTGCTCCCTTGCGGGTCACTGGGGCTTAGGCAAACTCATTGCCCTCTACGACGATAACCACATTTCCATTGACGGTTCCACCGACATTGCCTTTACAGAGGATGTCTGCAAGCGCTTTGAGGCCTATGGTTGGCACGTGCAGCACGTCGCCGATGGCAATACGGATCTTGCGGGCATTGCCAAAGCCATTGAAGCGGCCAAAGCCGTAACCGATAAACCTTCACTCATTAAAGTCACCACTACCATTGGCTATGGTTCCCCCAACAAAGCCAACACCGCTGGGGTGCACGGCGCTGCTCTTGGGCCTGAGGAAGTCAAGCTCACCCGCGAAAACCTTGGCTGGAACTATGAGCCTTTTGTTGTCCCCGAGGATGTCCTCAACCACTTCCGCAAAGCCGTGGAGCGCGGTGCTAGCTATGAAGCGGAGTGGAACCAAACCCTCGCCACCTATCGCCAAAAGTATCCTGAGGAGGCTGCCGAATTTGAACGGCTGCTGCGGGATGAGCTGCCCGCCAACTGGGATGCCAATCTGCCGAGCTACACTCCTGAAGATAAGGCTGTGGCCACCCGCAAGCATTCGGAAATTTGCCTGAACGCGATCGCCCCCAACCTGCCGGAACTCATTGGCGGTTCTGCCGACTTGACCCACTCCAACCTCACCGAACTCAAGTGCTCCGGTGACTTCCAAAAAGGCCAGTACCAAAATCGCAACATTCGCTTTGGCGTGCGCGAACACGGCATGGCCGCCATCTGCAACGGCATTGCTCTCCACAATTCCGGCTTGATTCCCTACTGTGCCACTTTCTTGGTCTTTGCCGATTACCTGCGGCCTGCCCTGCGCCTCTCAGCCCTCTCCCAAGCGGGGGTGATCTATGTGATGACCCACGACTCCATTGCTCTTGGTGAAGATGGCCCTACCCACCAACCCGTGGAAACCTTGGCCTCATTGCGTGCCATTCCCAACCTACTGGTGATCCGTCCTGCCGATGGCAATGAAACCTCGGGTGCCTACCAAGTGGCCGTCCAACGCCGCAAACAGCCAACCCTCTTGGCACTGACGCGGCAAAATGTCCCCAACTTGGCCGGTACCTCTGCGGCCAATGTTGCCAAAGGTGCCTATACCCTTGTGGATTGCCAAGGTACCCCCGATTTGATCCTGATTGGCACCGGTTCAGAAGTCTCCCTCTGTGTCAAGGCTGCCGAGGCTCTGAGCGCTAATGGCAAGAAGGTGCGGGTGGTGTCCATGCCCTCTTGGGAACTGTTTGAGGAGCAATCCCCTGAGTACAAAGCCAGTGTGCTGCCGGCGGGGGTAAAACGCCTTGCGGTGGAGGCGGCGTCCAGTTTTGGTTGGTGCCGCTATGCCGATGCAACGGTGTCGATCGAGCGCTTTGGTGCCTCGGCTCCCGGTAACGTCCTCATGGAGAAATTTGGCTTCACGGTGGACAATGTGGTGGCCAAGGCCAATGCCCTGCTTGGCTAAGTTGCCAGTGGTACGCCTTTAGACGGAAAATATCAATAGATGCTCAGGGTGGGGGGTATAACTCTCTGCCCTGTTTTGCTTCTTTTGAGTTTTTTTGAGAACGCCCTATGCCACGTCGTCGGAAAAAATTTCCCTGCGGCCACCAAGGCTATGGTCAGGTTTGCCACTACTGTGCTCAGTTGATCCAAGCAAAAGCTCTAGAGGTAGCAGAACGGGAACAGGCACGACTGGCACAGGAACAAGCACGCTTGGCACGGCAGGAATGGGAGGCTTCCTTTGCTAGGGATGTGGTGGATCTACAGGGATTGCCCAAGTGGATTGTCCTCAAAGCCCGCCAAGTGATTGCAGAACTCCTTGCAGGGGCCGACTATCGCCAGTTCAAGGGCAAGCGCCTGAATCACGATCGCCGAATTATTAGTATTCCCCTGAGCTATGACTATCGCCTCATCTGCTATGACACGGGCGATCGCATTGAACCCCGTAGTGTGCTCTCCCACGAAGCCTACAATGTCAAAAAACCCCTCGCTTAGTCTCATGACGGCCAACACGGATCATCCTTGGTATGCAGCGGCACAACTGATTCAACCGGCACTGATTCGCCTGCTTGATCATCTGCGGCGATCGCTAGAAACTTCCCCTTGGCAGGGCACCTATGAAACCGTTGAGATTCCCTGTGGTGAAGCCGAACCACAAATTCTCTACTGGCTGCACTTACGTCAGGGCGATCGCCAAGAGCGGGTGAACCTGTGGGAGCTGTGCTACCAAATTTGTTTTCAGCAGTACACCCCAGAACTGGACTACAGCGGCATCCATGACTTTCAGGTGGGGGAGGTGCAAGCTGACCTCAGCCTCTTTGACCCTGCTGGGGAGGTGGACTGGCACAAGCTCGATCAGAAGGCAGCACAGGTGGTTGCCGCCCTATTTGCCGGCTTAGATTCCCCCTAATTTTAATTTTTTGTAGAAAAATTAACCAAGGCTGCCACAGGGGATGCCCCACGGCGACCCGCTACATGGTATGCTCCAATGCCATAGGGAATCTTTTTACCGAAGCAGCATGGGTTCAAACTATCAAAACCAGCAAAACAGTAATGAGCAGCCCTGGGAGGAGGAAGACTTCGAGGAGGAGATGGAGCAACTCCGCCTTTACGATGATGACGGTCGCTTCCTCGACTGCTACATCGAGTTTCGTCTGAATGTGCAAGGGGAAACCTATGCGCTGCTGCGGCCAGTGGACTATCCCGTAGAAATTTTTGCGGTCGTGGCCGAAAACGACGAGGAAGAAACCTTGGTGCCCCTAGAGGAGCAGGAAATTGATGCGGTCTTTGATACAGCCCGTGCCATCCTTGAAGAACAAAACCTCACCCTCAAGCGCACTGCACTGACCCTCACCGTAGCGGGTGAACTACCGGATCTGGATGAAGATGAGATTCTCACGGTTGAGGTGGAAGCCGATGATGACATTGAGGAGTATCAACCCCTCGGCAGTAGTTTCTTTTGCGGTACGCGAGAATACAGCGTTTATACGCCCCTGAGTCCGACCCTGTACGTTGCCCGTCTTGTCCCCGGTCAAGAACCCGAACTGCTCTCTCCCCAAGATTTTCAACACCTGCAACCCCTCTTGGAACAGCATTTGGTGAGCCATCTCATTGAAGAGGAGGACTGGGAAGACTAGACCCTACAGATTCTTAGGGTTTGTAGCGTAGGATCGGCAGCCCCCACGATCTCTGCCCCCAGCTCTTGGAGGGTTTGCAAGGTTTCAATCACTGATGCAGTGATCCGTTCCCCGGCGATAACAGCGGGAATTCCCGGTGGGTAGGGGGAGAGTGTCTCGGCGCTAATCTTATTGCAGGCCGCCTTGAGAGGAACCGAGACCTGTGGGCAAAAGTAGGCGTCCCGTGGTGAGAGCGTAGGTTCTTCAAGGTTAGGGATTGGGGGGATGGCCAGTGGCGGCAGAGGCGCATTGTGAACGTATTCGGCGTAAACACTTTTCAGGCGATCGGCCAAGATTTCGAGCATTGTTTGGCTGGTACCGAGGCCAAGGCAAAAGGTGAGCGATCGCCCACTGGGCAACTCGGCCATAATTTGCGGTTGCAACAGCGCATCCAGCTCAAAGCCCGTCAGTCCAATTGGCCACGTCCCTAGGGTCAATCGCAGCGGATCCTGAGGGATACCTGTGGGCTGCCAGCACGGTAAAGGCCATTCAGAGGTCTTAACCCACTGGAGAAGTCGGGCGTAGATTTGCTCTCCCTGCTCAGCCATCTGCACCCCCGCCCGCTCAAGGGCTGCCAAAAACCAATAGCTGGGACTGGTGGTTTGCACGAGGTTCAGGGCTTGACTCAAGCGCTCAGGAGACACCCGCTCCCCCTTCAGATGCAGCACTGCCGTTTGGGTTAACGTGCCGAGGGTTTTGTGCCACGACTGCACCACCACATCTGCGCCTGCGGCCAAAGCGGCTACCGGAAAGGCGGGATGATAGGCAAAATGACTGCCGTGGGCTTCATCGACAATGAGGGGCAAACCGTGGTCATGGACGCACTGAGCAATCTCGACCAAGGGTGAGCAAAGGCCTTCATAGGTGGGACTGACAAGCACAACCGCCTTGGTATCGGGATAGGCAGCCAAGCCGGCAGCAACCACATCACGGGTAATGGGCAACGGCAGCCCCCACTGGGGATCAACCGCGACTCCCAAATAGACGGGCTTCGCCCCCGTTAACACCAGTCCCGCAATCACTGAGCGGTGGACATTGCGCCCCACAAGAACGCGATCGCCCGGCCCTACCGTGGCTAGAAGTGCGGCTAAAAGACCACTGGTGGCACCATTCACCAAAAACCAAGCGCGATCGCTCCCCGCCGTCGCCGCTACCGCCGCCTGTGCCTCTGCCAGCACTCCTGTTGGCTGCGCCAAATTATCAAGGCCGGGCAACTCACTTAAATCTTGGGCTAAGGCCGTTCCCCAAAGGGCACGCAACAGCGGCTCCATGCCTCGACCCCGTTGATGGCCGGGCGTGTGTAAGGGAATCGTGTGGTTTTGGTCTAAAAGAGCAGCAAGGAGAGAAATCGTCAACTAGAATGAGTATAAGGGTCTAAGTAATTATACGGATTTAGGGATGTCTATACCGCAAGACGATCGGTTGGAGTATTCACTGCTGTCGGAGCGTGAGCTACAGGTGTTGGAGCTTGTGGCGGCGGGGCTAACCAACCAAGACATTGCCGCCAAACTAGACATCAGCAAGCGTACGGTAGATAACCATATCAGTAATATTCTGATGAAAACAAAATCAGAAAATCGTGTGGCACTTGTGCGCTGGGCTTTAGCGTGGGGTAAAGTTTGCTTGAATGATGTCAATTGTTGTGCACTGCCCACCCCCCCTACCCAGCCCCATGAGTGAACGTGTGTACTACAATCCCCGCCTGCCACTGGCCGTCTATCGTGAGCTGGCTGCCCACTTACAGTTACTTGATGGGATTTCTGTGCGGCTGTTGCCCCAAACCTGTTCCCGCTTTGACTACGAATTGAGCCAAATTGAAGGCATTGCCGTGACTTGGCCGCCAACGCCAAACATGCAAGCACGCTGTGAGGAGATTCTCCAACACTATGGACTGCAGCATGGGGGCTGGCAGGGTTCACAATAGGCTTTCCTAAAAAATCAGACCCATTCAAACCTTGCTCTCTCCCTTAGACTGACGATGGAATCTGAAGAGTTTCTAGCTCGCTATGCCAAGGGTCAAACCAATTTTCAAACTGTGAATCTGGCTGGCCTCAATCTGGTTGGCGCCGATTTAATCGGCATTGATTTGCGGGGTGCTAGTTTACAGGGGGCACACTTGCAGTTCTGTCATTTTGGCCGCGCTGATTTTAGTTATGCTCTGTTGACGGGAGCACGCTTGGAAGGATGCAACTTTACCCAAGCAGTTTTTAACGATAGCCATTTTCGTGATGCCCAATGTCATGGTTGCGTTTTTGATCGCGCCAATTTGCAGGGGGCAGATCTCACATTGGCGGTTTTTCGCGACTGCAACTTCCTGAGTAGTGACTTGCGACAGGTGAATTTAAGCCATACGGTTTTGGCTGGCTCCTGTCTGCGCAGTGCTAACTTTCGCAAAGAGAACTATCAGGAGGGGGCAAGTCTGGTGGGTGCAGATCTGCATCAGGTAGATCTCCAAGGAACGAATTTGGCAGGGGCAGATCTATCGCGGGCTAACCTCAAGGGAGCCAATCTCAAGGAGGCCAACCTTAATGCCGCTAACCTGACCCAAGCCAATTTGGCAAATACCAATCTTCAGGGGGCGATTCTCACCCGTGCCATTCTCTATGAGGCGAATCTGGTGGGGAGCAATTTACGGCAGTCGCGGCTGGCTCAAGCAGACCTGCGGGGAGCGATTCTCACGCAAGCGGATTTAAGTCAAGCGATTCTCTCTGAGGCGCGACTCGATGATGCCCAAGCTCAAGGGGTGAACTTGCGGGAAGCGGTTTTGAATAAGGCGGATTTGCGGCGTACGGATCTCACTAGGGCGGATTTGCAAGAAGCTCGGCTCATTGATGCCTACCTAGCCCGCACGAATCTCAAGGGTGCCAATTTACGTCAAGCCAACCTAATACGTGCTGATCTCAGTAGTGCCCTGTTGCTGGAGGCTTGCTTGGAGCAGGCATTAATGCCCGATGGCAGTGTCTTTATCTAAAGCACTTGCTATAGTACAACAGAGACGCAGTTTCCCTGAGGGGTATGGCAGAGTTTGCAGCGGCACTGGCACCGGAGCTAACGATTCAGTGGGTGAATGCGATCGCCAGCGTTCCCGAGGAGCAGTGGGATGCTCTTGCGTTGCCCCTAGAAACCCCCTTCTTTGAATGGGAATGGCTGCACCAAATTGAAGCCTCTGGCAGTGCAACGCTGCAAACCGGTTGGCTCCCCCATCATCTCTTGGTTTGGCGCGATCGCCAAGGTCAGCGGGAACTGGTCGCTGCCGCTCCCCTCTATGTCAAAGGCCACAGTCAAGGGGAATTTGTCTTTGATCACCAATGGGCAGAGCTGGCGGCGCGGTTGGGCATTCGCTATTATCCGAAGCTGCTGGGGATGGCGCCCTTTACGCCGGCGGTGGGCTATCGCTTTCTCATGGCCGAGGGAGTGGATGTGGCTCTGATGACCAAGGTGATGCTCCACGAAATTGATCGCCTCTGTCAGCGTCACCGTTTTTCCAGTTGCCACTTTCTCTACGTCGATCCCCAATGGCAACCCGCTGCCGAAGCCTACGGTTATCGTGCGTGGCTCCACCACAGTTACATTTGGCAAAATCGCAACTATCAGACCTTTGACGACTATTTGGCGGACTTCAATGCCAACCAACGCCGCAACATCAAGCGGGAACGCAAGGCCGTGGCTCAAGCGGATCTCACGTTTCGAGTTCATCAGGGGGATGAGGTCAGCCGCAGCCTGTTGCGACAGATGTACGATTTCTATGCCGATACCTGCGACAAATTTGGCTGGTGGGGCAGCAAGTATCTAACACGGCAGTTTTTTGAAGCCCTGAGCGATCGCTATCGTCACCGCGTGGTGCTCTTTGCTGCCTATCCCAGCAATGGCGGTCAGCGTCCCATTGCCATGTCGTTTTGTATTACCAAGGGAGCCAATCTCTACGGTCGCTATTGGGGCAGTGTCCAGGAGATTGATTGCCTGCACTTCAATGCCTGTTACTATGAACCCATTGAATGGGCGATCGCCAACAGCATTCAGCGCTTTGATCCGGGGGCGGGCGGACGCCATAAAAAACGGCGGGGCTTCCCAGCGACGCCCAACTACAGCCTGCACCGCTTCTATGCACCGCAGTTAGCGCAAATTTTTGATCACTACATTGACCAGATCAATGACGAGGAGCAGCGGCTCATTGACACAATTAATGCCGACTTACCGATGAAGCAGCGCTAAGACTGGGAGGCCGTCACCAACTCTGGTGAAGCAGGGGTCTCTTGGAGATGGGCTAATTCGGCAACAAAATCACTAATCCCTTGGAACTGGCGATAGACCGAAGCAAAACGAACATAGGCCACTTCACTAAGATGACGCAGCCGTTGGAGTGCTGCTTCCCCCAATTCAGCGCTGGTGACTTCGCGGCGCGATCGCAACTGCAAATCCGCCTCAATATCATCTACGAGGGCTTCAATTTTTTGTTGGGGAATGTTGGTTTTGCCACAGGCGGTCATGATGCCCCGCAACAACTTTGAGCGATCAAAGGACTCGCGATCGCCATTGCGTTTAATGACCGTAATAGGAACGTACTCAATCCGCTCGTAGGTGGTGAAGCGACGGCTACATTGGAGGCACTCTCGACGCCGCCGAATACTTTGCCCCCCCTCTGCCGATCGAGACTCTAGAACCCGACTATCCGTATGGTGGCAATAGGGACACTGCATAGGGATCCCCGCTTATTTAGGCACCTGAGAGTATCATAGCCGATTCTTTCGAGCGATTAACATTTGCAAGGGCTGCGACAGCGTTTGTTAGGCTAGGGGTATCCATCGGGTATCCTGCCATGACCGATCCAAACCCCCAAAAGAAACGTAATCAACCCACGATCATTAACGTCGAGCCAGAAAATTTACTCCTCATTGCTGCCCTAAGCCTCTTTATTCCGCTGGTGATTGTGGGCTTTTTTGCGCACTAGGCTGAAAACACCAACCGCCTTGCCGTTATCGTTCTGAAAAGAGTTTCGTTGCAACGACCCCTCAATGGCCGCAAAAAAGCCTAGGAGACCCTAAGGATTGACTATAAAAAATGTTAAGAATTATAAAGATAAGAGCAAAGGACGAGTCTAATCAATAAAAAAGCAGCAAGAAATTAAAGAAAAATTTAGAACATTGCCTAAGATAGTGTAGCCTAAGCAACCCCTTTTCCCCGAGGTGCGTGGTAGGTTTTGAATGAAGCCAAAATTTTTCTAATTTTTCTATTGTTGCCTTGGCAAAGCAGGCATCAAGTAATTATGCTACACCTATCCATTTCCCAAATTTATTACCTACGGCATCTACTGCGCCAGTATGCGCCAATGCTCAAGCCTGTGATTACTGAAGGGGTGGCTACGGCAGAAGCGGATCTGGACGCTGTACTGGAGAGTCTTTATCCCGAGGCTGAGGAGTTGGCAACCGCTACCGAACAGTTGAGTCGGCTACTTCTTTTACATCAGAAAAAAGAGCTGCTGTCTGCTGAGCAATGTGAGGCAATTGTGCAGCAAATTTTCTGGATCTTGGGATTAAAATATACCTCACCAGAGGTGGGGCAACAATTAGATATTGCTTAACCAGTCAGGTTAGAAAATACAAAAATCTGCGGGGTTTGCAACGAATGATGTCGAAGGAGGCTCCAAGGGGAAGGGGTCTTTCTAGTGCCATTGGCTGGCTTCAGCTGTTATTTCCCAAACACCAAAGCTAGGATAGGATTATGGAGCACGATGCCTCGTTTTTGTTTCCTCAATTCGGTCGGCCAATCATGGGTGGGCAGGCGGGCTATGGTTTTGATTTTCCAGCAAGCGCGGATCCCTATGAGCTGCTGCGGAGTGTTTGTGCCCGTTTACCTCTGCTGATCCTGTTCTATGACAATGAAGGGCAGATTTACTCCATCAACCAAGAGGTGACGACCCAGTTGGGCTGGGATACAGCAGATTTACTGTCGCAGGACTTTTTGAGTCAATGCTTTCCCGATCCAGAGACCCAGCGGCAGATTCGCTACTGGATGATTCATCCCCCCAGCGGTTGGCAGGAGGTACCTGTCCATGGTGCAGATAGCCAAGTCCTAGAGGTGATCTGGGCTTTTGTGCGGTCTCCCAATGGCGCAGGCCTGATCTGCGGCTACAACATCACGGATATGAAGTTGACCCAAGCAGCGTTGCTGGAAACCAGCGATCGCTACGCGTTGCTCACCCGTGGCATCAATGATGGCATCTGGGACTGGAACTTGACGACCAATGAGACGTTTTATTCCTCGCGCTGGAAAAATATTCTCGGCTATCAGGATCACGAAATTGGCAACCACATTGACGATTGGCTCAAGCGGATACACCCCCAAGATGTCGAGCGGGTCAAATTGAATTTAATGCTCCATGTGCGCGGCCAAACCCCCCATTTCCACCAAGAGTTTCGCATTCAACATCGCAACGGCTCTTATCGCTGGGCGTTGGCACGGGGGTTGGTGTTGCGGGATGCCTACGGGAATGCCACGCGGGTTGCAGGTTCTCTGACCGATTTGACAGAACATCGCCTTGCCGAGGCACAGTTGCTCCATGATCCCCTCCATGACTCGCTGACGGGGCTAGCCAATCGCACGCTCCTCTTTGACCGCATTGAACAGGCGGCTCGCCATGGTCGGCGTCGTCCCGACTACAAGTTTGCCATTTTGTTCATTGACATTGATCGGTTCAAGGTCATTAACGACAGCCTCGGCCACAGTTGCGGTGACTTGATTTTGATTGAATTGGCCAATCGCCTCAGCCGCATTGTCCGCCCTGATGACACGGTTGCTCGTATTGGCGGCGATGAGTTTGTGATTTTGCTGGATGATATTCGTGACAACAACGATGCTTTGGGGGTGTGCGATCGCATTCGCTGTGAACTCGATAAACCCTTTATGGTCAAAGATCAACCAATTACGCTGCGGGTGAGTATCGGCGTAGCCACGCGATCGTCCCACATTGAAAAAGCAGAAAACTACTTGCGCAATGCCGATATTGCCATGTATCGTGCCAAGCTGGCGGGGGGCAATCGCTATCAAGTCTTTAGTGAAGAAATGCATTTGATGGCGCGCGATCGCCTCTCCCTTGAAGTCGGGTTGCGCCAAGCCATTGAGCGGGATGAATTTACCCTCTTTTATCAGCCCATCTATCGTCTTAGTGATAATCGTCTCTACGGTTTTGAAGCCCTGATTCGCTGGCAACATCCCACCCAAGGTTTATTACTGCCCGATCGCTTCATTCCCCTTGCTGAGGAAACGGGACTGATTTTGCCTATTGGCGATTGGGTGATCTGGCGGGCTTGCCGCGATCTTCAGCACTGGCACGAGCAATTTCCCCAGTGTCAGTTGTCTGTGAATGTGAATTTATCGAATCGGCAACTGATGTACCCTGCCCTTTTGGAGCAAATCTCAGCCGCCTTGGCGCAAACCCAGATTCCCCCCCATTGCCTGCACCTCGAAATGACCGAAAGTGTAGGCATTGATCAGCCCGATCAGGTGCGCGACATATTACTTAAACTCAAGGCTCAAGACATCAAGCTCAGCCTCGATGACTTTGGCACGGGTTATTCTTCGTTTTCCTACTTGACCAATCTTCCCATTGACATCCTCAAAGTGGATCGCAGCTTTGTGAAGCTGATCACCGAAACTAGCCAAAAACACCTCGTCATTGATGCCATTGTCAGCCTTGCCAAGGGATTGGAACTAGAAGTGATTGCCGAAGGGGTGGAGCATCCCTATCAAGTGACGCGACTGCGGGAACTGGGCTGTGACTATGCCCAGGGCTATTATTTCTCGCAACCCCTGAGTATTGAGCAGGTGGATGCCCTGTTGGCGCAGATTCATGCTACTTAGAAACACCATTTCTTGGAAACCCTAAGCATCTAGTGATGGGCTTCTGAACTGACGCGGTACATCAAGTATGTGCTGATGGCAATAATTAGAATTGCGGTGGCCAGATAGAGTAGGTCAAGGGGCGTTTTGACATTGAAGGCAATCAGTTGCTTAAAGAAAGTCACCACCAGAGCCATGACGATTGTTTTTAGCAGTTTATCCTTAAGCTGATCTAAGCTCTGAGCCTGCATCAGGGAAACATCAGTGGCGCGATCGCGAGCCAGACCCGCATCAATTTTAGAAATAAACAGTTCATAGATACCGAGGGCAAACAGCAACAAAATAATGCCAATTAAATACAAATCAATACCCGTGATGATGTAGCCAAGGGTTTTGATATAAATTGTGGAATCCCCATAATTGCGAAATTGGATGCCCAGCCCTAAAAGAATTTCATGACTGCCGAGAATAAATAGAGCAAAGGTACTGAGTAGGCTAAAAATGACGGGAATAATGACAAAAAGACGGAAATACCAGAGAAAAGGCTCAACAAGCCTCTCCAGTTGGGATAATCTTCGCATTACCAAGCGCACCAAAAGCTCCTAACATCCTAGCAGAGGCACTCGCCAATCAAAGAAGGTGGGAAATGTTGGGAGAGTAATAGCTAGGGGTTAGTAGTTGAAGATTACTAGCAAAGGAGTAGGAGCCTATTGGGATAATTCTTTAATCAAGAGGTTGCCCATTTCGCGACAGCCCACCAGCGTACAGCCCTCAGCCATTAAATCGCCAGTGCGGTAGCCTTGATCTAAAACAGCAGTAATCGCTTCTTCGATCGCTTGCGCTGCTGCTGGTTGGTTGAGGCCATAACGCAGCATCATGGCCGCACTGAGTACCATTGCCAAGGGATTCGCTTTGTCTTGGCCGGCAATGTCCGGTGCAGAACCATGAACCGGTTCAAATAGGCCCGGCCCCGATTCCCCTAGGCTGGCGGAGGGAAGCATACCAATACTGCCCGTGAGCATGGCAGCAATATCGGAGAGAATATCACCAAATAAGTTACTGGTGACAATTGTGTCAAACTGTTTCGGGGCGCGCACCAGTTGCATTGCGGCATTGTCCACATAGAGGTGGCTGAGTTCCACATCGGGATATTCAGCGCTAAGCGCAGTCAGGCGATCGCGCCACAGTTGGGAAACTTCAAGGACATTGGCTTTATCCACCGAGCAGAGTTTGCCCTGCCGTTTGCGAGCCGTTTCAAAGGCCACGTGGCCAATGCGATCAATTTCCGTGGCGGTGTAGGCCATCGTATTCACCCCCCGCTGCTCACCCGTTTCCGTGGTGAAAATACCGCGCGGTTGACCAAAGTAAATGCCGCCAGTCAGTTCACGCACCACCATGAGATCCACGCCGGCAATCACTTCCGGCTTCAGGGACGAGGCATGGAGCAGTTGCGGAAAAATCTTGGCGGGGCGTAAGTTAGCAAATAAACCCAGACCAGCGCGAAGGGCAAGTAATCCCGTCTCCGGGCGCAGATGACGGGGTAAGCTATCCCACTGCGTTCCGCCAATGGCGGCTAAAAGCACGGCATCACTTTGCCGACAGGTTTCCAGCGTTGCTGCTGGCAAGGGTTCCCCCACAGCATCAATGGCAGAGCCGCCCACAAGGGCAGGAATAAAGTCAAAGGCCAATTCAAAGCGAGGGGCGATCGCCTGTAACACATCGAGGGCAACAGCCGTAATTTCTGGACCAATACCATCCCCGGCCAAAACAGCAATGCGATACGTGGTTGCCATGCCTGTCTCAAAATCACCGATCTTCTAATCTACACCAGCAGCGGTCTTCCCTTGAGGCTATTCCGAGAGATAGCCATCCGGCAAAATCGCCTCGCTCATATCCACAGCACTGAGATCAACGCCATTGAGGCTGGCACCGGTAAGAATCGCTTCAATGAGATTGGCTCCCCGCAGATCGGCACCGCTGAGATTAGCCCCCATTAAGTTGGCACCAATGAGAATCGCGGAACTGAGATCGGCTCCCCGCAACAGTGCTTGGGCAAGGCTCACTCCCCGTAAATCGGCACCAACAAGATTGGCTTTGTCCAAACAGGCATGGCGTAAGTTGGCTTCTTTGAAGGCCACTTCCCGCAAATGGGCTTCCTCAAGACGGGCACGACGCAGATTCGCCCCAATCAGGACGGCTCGCTCTAAATTGGCTTGGTACAGATTGGTGGCACTGAGGTTGGCACCGCGCAAATTGGCCTGTACCAGTTGACTTTCCCGCAAGACGGCATCCGCAAGATCAGCGCCCCGCAGGTAGGCTTCCGTTAAGTTGGCACGGGTGAGGTTGGCACGTTCTAGCTCAGCAAGGGTAAGATCCGTGAGCGTCAAATTGGCATCCCGCAAAATGGCTTCACTGAGTTGGGCACCGGTGAGGTTGGCCTCGCTGAGATCGGCATTGGCAAGGTTGGCACGGCTGAGATCCGCCCCCGTCAGGTTGGCCTTGCGCAACGACACCCAGCGCAGATCGGCGCTGATTAAAATCACACCGCGCAGATCCGCCCCCCGCAAATCCGCCTGACTAAGATTCACGCCAGTGAGAATTGCCCCCCGCAAATCCGCCCCTTGCAGGTTCGTGCTCTGTAGGGCAGCATCGGTGAGATCGGCACGGGAAAGGTCAATGCCCGTCAAAATACACCGACTCAGGTTAGCACGGCGCAAGCGTACCCCCGCAAAGTCGCGATCGCCCACACTATATCGTTTCAGCAAAACATCTGGTTCCACAGTAATTCAGTCATGTCCTTCAGTAGCAAATCTGCGTCTAGTTTTAGGGTTCCCCCGGCGTTGGCTGAACCTCCGGTGGTGAGAGGGGTTTTAGGCGAATTCGAGCCATGTAGTGGGTAAACTGATTATCTCGCACCTGACTGGTAATGCCTAGGGCAGCAAAGGGTTGGAGCGATCGCGCCACTTCAGGTGCCAGTTCAGGCAAGAGCAAGTTATTTTGCAGTGACCCAAGGTTACTCAAATTCAGGTAGAACTGCGTGCCCTTGGGATGGGGCAGCACCGCACGATAGAGGGGAGAGTCGGCAAGGGAGCGCTCAGGGCGGGTACTCATATCCGTCAAAGGGCCGAGTCCCAAAAAGAGGGTCTGGTCATTCAGCCAACCATGCTGCCCCACCGGCAAACCTGGGGGAATACGCCAAGTGGTGATCGGTTGCGGTTCTGTTGCCGTTTGTTGTACTTGCCACCGTAGGCGATCGCGAATTTGGGTATCGAGTTGACTCAGGGTTTGACTGGCTTGGGGGCGATCGCTGGTCTGACTCAGAAAGAGCAAACTAGGGGCATTGCCTAGGGCGGGAACGGGCACAAAGGCGGCAGCAAATTCACCATCCATCCAAGGCACAAAGGCCTGTTGCCAATCAAGGCCCGTGAGATCTTTAACCGTATTGGCAATTGTTTCTTGAACAAAGACAGGGGTGTTCTGCCATAAATTCCGAAAGGAACCCGTACTGTAAAAGGCCAAGGTGGTCTCTGGCACCAGACGGCTCAGTTCACGGCTGTCACCTTCACTGAGAAGGGCTTGATCCGGTTGCGAACGCCACGTCACTGCCTCCAATTCGATTTGCTCAGGGGTCATGTCTGCGGTGAGCACTATCCCTTGCAGTTCCCGCGGCGGTTCAGGCAGACTTCCTTCAGGGGCGGCCATCTGACTGGCTAAAAAGGCGGGTAGGTTCAAATAAAGTTCCACCAAAGGGCGATGATCCGATAACCCTTTCACTGCCTGTTGATAGGTGGGCTGGCTGCCAATGCCGTTGTTGGCTTGGGCGGTGGCAATGACTTGTTGCAGGGCGCTCTGGTGCTGACTCCAAATGATGTAGGCCTGATTCTCATGCGTAATAAGGGCGATCGCGCCGCTATCGGGGTCAGGGAGAATCCCCTTGGCCTTGAAGATTTTCACGCCGTTGATTTCTGTGATCGGCTCGCCAATGACGCTTTGCAGCAGTTGCTCCCCCATCGGTACATTTAGGGTCGGCACAATCCAAACGTGGGGCGGTACCGGCAATTCTCTGACGGACTGTGGGGTAATGGGCAACAAGACCACTGTGGCTTGGTCACCAATAAACGGGCGCACATCCTTGAGGTAATCCAGTTGCGCCAGATTCACCCCCTCTGGCGAGAGCGGATCATAGCTGGGGTTCAACCAAGGTTGGGCTTGTAACAGGCCACTTTTGGCAAGGGCTTCCCAAGGCTTGGGATCCGTGGGTAAAGTGAGGGTCAGTAGGGCGCTATTGGGGGCGATCGCCATTCCGGGCGCGATCGGACGTTGACTAAACCGTTGCCACAGGAAGACCCCCGCAGCGGCGGCTGCCCCGACAATAACCACAGCAATACCACCCACCAGCCAAGGGCGGAACCGACGGGGAGACTGAACCGAAGGCTGAGATTCCGTGGTCATCGCAACTCTCCAACGGGATGGTAAAGTGTGGTGCGCTGACATGGGGTTCGCCCTAAGGAGCCAATTGCGGCCACCAGATCTGCTGGACTAACGCCCGTGCCCCCCTGCGCTCCAGCCACTGAGGTAATGTGTTCTTCCATCAGTGTTCCCCCCAAATCATTACAGCCCCAATTCAGGGCCATGGTTGCCCCCTCAAGACCCAGTTTGACCCAACTAGGCTGATGGTTCGGAATCCATCGCCCTAAAAACAACCGTGCCACTGCCGTGAGGACAAGTGTGGGTAATAACTGCGGTTGCGGGTGTCCTACCCATTGTCGCATTGCCTTGGGGGCAAGTTCCCCCACATAGGGCAGCAGAATAAACTCGGTAATTCGCGCGGGATAGTCGTGTTCCAAAGCCCTTTGCTGAAGTTGCTGTAGGTGTTGTAGGTGAGCCACCTGATCCGCTGGCGTTTCAATGTGACCGCAGAGCATTGTGCTGGTTGTCCATACCCCCAAACGATGGGCGGTTTCAACAATCTCTAGCCATGTCGCGGTGTTCATTTTCTCAGGACAGATTTTTGAGCGCACCCGATCCACCAACACCTCCGCAGCGGTACCGGGCATGGAGTCCACCCCAGTCTGATGCAGAACATCAATCACTTGGGCATAGGAGAGGCCATCCTCGCGGGCAATGAATTGAATTTCTTGGGGCGAAAAGGCGTGGAGATGGATTTCAGGAAAGGCCGTTTTAATGTCCCGCACGAGGGATTGGTAATAGCGCAAACTGGAGCCACATTCTTTAGCGGCTGGATTGAGTCCCCCCTGCATACAGATTTCTGTCGCCCCTTGGGCAACTGCATCAGCCACTTTGCTCAGGATCGTGTCAATGTCGAGCCAGTAGGCATCGGCAGCGGTGGCATCGCGACGAAAGGCACAAAAGCCACAGTGTTGCTCGCAGATATTCGTGAAGTTGATGTTGCGGTTGATCACATAGGTGACGGTGTCGCCTACCTGTTGTTGGCGCAGGCGATCGCTCGCGGTTTGTAGTGCCCTGAGGAGGGGGGGCAATGGTTCTTGAGGATCACTGCTTGCGGCTAAGGGAAGAGCGGCTGTCAAAAGGGTGAGGGCTTGTTGGGCAGAAATGCCATTGTTAGCAAGAGCCGCCTCTAGCTCAGCGATCGCCCCTATGGTCTGCATCGAATCTACTCCACCTTTAGGAAATTAGGTCACTCTTTCTTCAGCTTAAGCACAGCCCTTTTCTAAAATATGGGAGACGTGGAAGGGGGAATGGCAATGGCAGCAGAAGCGGTGGGCATGGTGCAGGTCTTGGGGTACCCGGCAGCCCTTGCTGTGGCCGATACCTTGGTCAAAGCGGCTCAGGTTACCCTTGTCAGTTGTGAGGGGATTGGTGCGGGTTATTGGACAGTGGTGATTCGGGGAGAGGTGGCGGACGTGAATGCAGCAGTTCGAGCAGCGCGATCGCTCAGTGGCCAGGAGGTCATTTCCCATCAGATTATTGGCCGTCCCGATGGCAATCTCGAACCGGTTTTACCGATTGTAGTCCCGCAGCAGCCACCCGAGGATTTTCTACTTTAAGGTGTTTTTTTAAGGTGTTTTGAATGGGCGGCTGAGGTAGGAGCCGTCGCACTGACCGTACTAGGCTATCAATGGCGGTAGCTGGAATAAAGTGAGCCGCATTATGCTTTGTTTGAAAACAACCTAGGGCAGCCTCTAGATCCCCTTCAGCACCAATCCATTCCCAAAACTGAGGAAAAGCGGTTTGAATGTCCGCTAAATCAATCGTCATTTTGTGGGTTTTGTCCCGCAGAAAGAGTTCAATGTTGCTATTCACCGTATGGCAATCGTCCCAACACACCTCTAAGGGGTCAGCATTGGCTGGCAAGTTGAGCAAGATGCCCTCGCGGTATGCTTTCATCATCTAGATGCCATAGCGCTGGCGGTAGCTGCGGGCAACACTGAGGTCATCCCGCCGCAGGTGAACGTCGTAGGCGCGATCGCCATAGGTTTGATCGAGTCGTCCCAAAAACCAAGAAAGGCGATTATCCACTTCTAATGTGGCGATCGGGGTAGGCCAAACGCGCCTCACCGAGCAGGAATGTCCGCGACTCATGGGCACTGCTGAAATTGGTGATGAAGGTGGAAGCTTTGGCAAACGTGACCGAACCGCAGCGACCGGTACAGAGGACAAAAACGTTCATAACGCTAGCGGGATCCTTGCAGTTGCTTCACTTGCTCAGGGGTGAGAATTGTCAGCATTTCGACGCGGGTATCCTGCATCACCTTCGAGAGTTGTGTCTTTTGATCAGGGCGCAATGAAACGGCGTCCATGGCTTCACCGGTAGATTTCCCCTGTTTGATGGCATTGCGAAAGATGCGCTGTTGGTCACGATCCAAAATTCTCAGGATGCGATCGTTGGTGCGCAGGGTAAGGCGCAGCACCGCCTGTTTTTGCTCAACACTGAGATTGAGTTTTTTCATTTGCTCAGCGGTCAATAGGCCGCCACTGGTTTGAGCCATCACCTGAGGTGGAATGACTGTGCCACTGATGCCAATAATCAAGGCGATCGCCACCATGAATCGCTGAATATTCTTTTTCATCGCTGCCACCTCACCACTGGTGCTACGCTTGTTGCTACCCCTATTCTAGGTTGTCCAAGCGGGATGATTGAGAAGAGCGTTGATCACCTGTACACCCCGCAGTTGATTGGTCAGGGGTAAATGGCCGCGCGGGGCACTCAAGTCCCAGATAAATTCATTCGGATAGCGCGGCCACCGCTTGCCCTGCCGCCAGCCAATTTTCTCCCACAGCCGATCCCAGTTTTGACCGCAGCCTAGCCACAGTTGCCGTTGCACCGAATAGCCAAAGCGGCCTAGGGAAAAGGCCAGCCATAGCTGATCAATGGTTTGCAAATCCACAATTGGCAACTGCTCCACCTCGGTGAAATACAGCCAGCGGCGTTTTTGTGCCATCGGGCCTGCCAGTTCACAGAGCTTTTGGCTGGTTAGGCGATCGGCGGCTTCAAATTTTTCGGCCACTAGGAGTTCAGCCAGTTCTCGATAGTCCACCCCGCGATCGGAGCGCAGCGGGATCACCCCTTGGGGATAGTGTTGTTGCAAAAAGGCTTGCACAGAGGCTTCTGGGCTGTGGAATAGAAGACGATAGGCCTGACCGCGAATCCAAGGGGCGGGTGGGGGGGAAAAGGTGGCACTGTCTTTGAGGAATTCCTGCAAGAGGTGATAGCCTTCACTGCCTGCCGTACTCAGGGTGGTCATGGCGGCCAGTTGGGATTTTTCGTTGCCGTTGTACAACTGCTCCCGTAAATCGGCTAAGGCTGGTTCTGTGGTGACCATGCGCCCGGTGACTCCTCCCCATGCAACTCTAAAATGCGTTGGACGATCGCCGTTGTCGAACTGGGAACCTCTACTTGAATGAGTTCAATGCGACCACCATAGCGCTGCACAGCCGCCGCTTCCGGTAGGGTCTCCAGTTGGTAATCGCCCCCCTTGACGTAGATCTCCGGTTGGAGAACCTCGATCAGGGTCGTGGCAGTGCGATCGCTAAATAGCAGCACCGCATCTACTGATCGTAAACTAGCCAGCACCTCTGCCCGCTGCTGTTCGGGAATAATTGGCCGTTTTGGCTTTAGAGTTGCCACCGAGCGATCGCTATTCAACCCCACCACCAAGCGTTTACCCAGGGCACGGGCTGCCGCCAGATAGCGCACATGACCCGCATGGATCAGGTCAAAACAGCCATTGGTAAACACCAAAGGGCGCCAGTCTTGGGGCGCAGCATTGATGGTAGCCACAAGGGCTTCAAGGGTGTAAAGGTTCAGGGGACTTCTCCTAAGAACACTAACTGAGTGTGCCACGAAATAGCCCTTGGGGACGTACTAAAAGCACCGCCATCATGATCACTAGGGCAACGGCCAGCTTGTATTCAGAAGGAATCATCAGGGTACTCATCTCCTGAGCCACGCCAATAATCAGGGCGCCAGCGATCGCCCCGTAGGGATTGCCAATGCCACCGAGAATCACACTGGCAAAGAGGGGCAAGATCAAAAACCAGCCCATCGTTGGCCGCACAGCCGTAATCAGGCCATAGAGACCCCCGGCCACCCCCGTGAGCACCCCCGCCAAGAGCCAAGTACACAGCACCACCCACTCAACATCAATCCCCGAAACCCGCGCTAAATCTAAATCATCTGCCACCGCTCGCATGGCTTTGCCCACCTTGGTGCGTTGCAGGATCACATGCACAGTAGCGATCGCCACCACTGCCAAAATCATGACAATCACCTTCGCGTAAATAATTTTCACGCCCCAAAAATCAAGGGCAGGCATCACTGGCAGCCGATAGGTTTGGTTTTCACTGCCCCAGATGAGAATCACGGCATTGCGCAGCAGAAACGACAGACCAATGGAAATAATAATCAGTGTTGTGGAAGTTGCGCGGCGATCGCGCATTGGCTGCCACAGGAGCTTCTCACTCAGGAGCATTAACCCTGCCGTTCCCAAGCCACCGATCGCCATTGAGAGCCAAATATCCAGTCCTGTTGCATTAGCCACCAGCGTTAGGTAGGCTCCCGCCGTCATAAAGTCGCCGTGGGCAAAATTGGGCAGGCGCAAAATCCCAAATGTGAGCGTCAAACCCACTGCTGCGAGGGCAATAATACTGCCCACCGCCAATCCGTTAACAAAGAGTTGAATCAGTTGAATATCCATGAACGATTGCGACTAAAATTTGAGAAAACGTGAAAGGGGCAGCACCTGCTCATAGAATAGCGATCAGTGGGGTGTTTAGACGAGAGCATTTTCTCTCACTGGAAAAAGTGAGTTCTATCTCGAAAGCTTCAAGCCAAACCCAAGATTATATCTTGATTTATACTGCCAAAATGTAGCGACAATAACAAATAATAGTACGGATTCCCGAAGTTTCAGGTAGGGATTTACCCCCTTGGTCTTTTTCAGTGAGATTGCGTACCGTTGAGGCAGCCATGCTGCTGAGTCAATCGCGCGATTAGCATCAAGGCAGCGGTGACCAACCGTATTGTTCGAGGAGGCTTGTATGCGCATTGCTCAAATCGCTCCCCTGTGGGAACGGGTACCGCCGCCAGCCTACGGGGGTGTGGAGTTGGTGGTGAGTCTGCTCACAGAAGAGTTAGTCAAGCGAGGGCACGAGGTCACGCTGTTTGCCAGTGGCGATTCTATTACCCAAGCCAAATTGGTTTCTACCTATCCCCACGCCATTCGCCTCGATCCCAATGTGCAGGAATATGCCGTCTATGAAGCCCTGCAACTGGGAGAAGTCTTTAGTCGCGCCAATGAATTTGATGTCATCCATTCCCATGTGGGCTATACGGCTTTACCCTACGCCAGTCTGGTGAAAACACCCGTTGTTCACACGCTCCATGGTCGCTTTACGACGGATAATGAGCGCATTTTCAGCCAATATCGCAACCAAAACTATGTCAGTATTTCCCATTCCCAGCGGCAACTACGGGATTTGAACTACATTGCCACGGTCTATAACGCCATTGCCGTGGAAACCCATCACTTCTATCCCCAGCCCAGCGATCCACCCTATTTGGCCTTCTTGGGACGGCTCTCCCCGGAAAAAGGCCCTCACCATGCCATTGAAATTGCTAAGCGAGTGGGCATCCCCCTGCGGATGGCTGGCAAAGTGGATCGGGTGGATCGCGACTACTTCAAGGAATTGATTGAACCCCACATTGATGGTGAATTGATCCAATTTATCGGCGAAGCAGATCATCCAACCAAAAATGCTCTCCTAGGTGGAGCGATCGCCATGCTCTTTCCGATTACGTGGCAGGAACCCTTTGGCCTAGTGATGATTGAGTCCATGGCAGCCGGTACGCCAGTGGTGGCGATCGCCAAGGGGGCAGCGCCTGAAGTGATTGAGCACGGCAAAACCGGTTTTCTGTGTCACTCCGTTGACGAATGTGTGGCGGCTGTTGCCCAAGTGCCGCAACTGGATCGCATGGCCTGTCGAGACTATGTTTGGCAGCGGTTCAGTGTTGAACGGATGGTGAGCGAGTATGAAGCAGTTTATGATACCGTTCTCGCCGACACCTTTGTCCATAATGGACATCGTAGGGGGACGATTGAACTGCTGGCCAGTTAAGTGTATCCCTGAACCCTGTGCAAAAGTGTTTTTTTGACCGTTATTCAAAAGGTGTATTTATGCAAGCATTATCAACCCGTACAGCAAAAAATACACTTCCTCGGGCGTTTGCCATGCCCCAACCGCAGGTGCCTGCCCGTCAACCCATTGCCTTGATTTCTGTGCATGGGGATCCCGCCGCTGATGTCGGCCATGAATCCGCCGGTGGTCAAAATATCTATGTACGGCAATTGGGGGAAGCCCTCGCGGCAGCCGGGTGGCACGTGGATATGTTTACCCGCAAAATTCATCCCGATGACCCCAATGTCATTGAGCACAGTCCCCACTGTCGCACCATTCGCCTCGAGGCAGGGTCTTTGACCTATATTCCGCGTGAGAAACTCTTTGAGACCTTGCCGAAGTTTGTCGAAGCCTTCAAGGCTTACCATGCCAAATATGGCTATCCCCTGATCCACACCAATTACTGGCTCTCTGGCTGGGTGGGTTGGCAGTTGCGTCAGGAGTTGAATTTCCAATGGCTGCACACCTACCATTCCTTGGGGGTGGTGAAATATCAAGTGGCTTCTGAGCAAGCCCAACGGGATGAAACCCGCCTCATGGTGGAAAAAGCCATCCTTGAAAATGCCGACTGTGTGATTGTGACTAGCCCCCAAGAGGAAGCTTACCTACGGCGTTGGGTCTCCAAGGCAGGGCAAACACGTCTGATTCCCTGTGGCACGAATTTGCATCTCTTTTACCCCGTGGCCGATGCCCGTGCCCAACTGAATTTGCCTGCCGATGAGCCGATTGTGCTCTATGTGGGTCGCTTTGATCGCCGCAAAGGGATTGAAACGCTGGTGGCAGCGATGGCTCAGGTACCCCAAGGGCGGTTACTGCTTGTGGGGGGGAGTGATCCGCAGCGCAGTGATGGTGCCGAACGGCGGCGCATTGAAGGATTAGTGCAGGAGTACAACTTGGGCGATCGCGTGACCTTTGTCGGGCAAATTGACCATGAGCGCTTGGCGGTTTACTACAGTGCTGCCAATGTCTGCGTTGTGCCCAGCTACTATGAACCCTTTGGCTTGGTGGCCATTGAAGCCATGGCCTGTGGCACGCCGGTGATTGCTTCTGCGGTTGGGGGTCTGCAATTCACGGTGATTCCCGAAAAAACAGGGCTACTGGTGCCGCCTCAGGATGCTCCTGCCTTGGCCAAGGCCATTCAGCGTATCTTGGCTAATCCAGCTTGGGCGCGTACCCTTGGGGAAAATGGCCGCGAGCGGGTGCAAGCCCTCTTCAACTGGGAAGCGATCGCCCTCCAGATGGGGCAACTGTACCGGCAACTCTTTGCTGCCTCCCTCATGGGGAATTCACCGCGCTTAGAGACGGTTAAGAACACAGCCCCACTGACAACCGTGACCAAAGCTGCCTTAGCCTCCTAAGCTTCTTAATGACGTGGCAGAGTGGTTGAGGACAAGATTAAGCAGCATTCCCGTGTGGAGGGATCATCTCTATCTCGCCGCTCTGCCCAATTACTGATTGCCCTTGCTGTGAACAATTTGTTAAATTCTAGGGGGTTGTTTATCATTTTGTATCATTTCTAACATCCAATGGTGCGGTGGCGATCGCTTTCTCCTCTATGGCCTGATGTCATTCTGGCGGCACTGATTCTAGGTCCTTTGTTTGCGCCTTTCTTGGCCGCTAGTCATTTTCTTTTCTTGCCTAAAATTGCCCACATTATCTACACGATGGGCAATCATGTATGTCCACAGCCAGAAATGGGCTTGATGCTCGCTCCCCCTTGGAAAATGGCGGTGTGCATGCGCTGCTATGGCACCCTTTTGGGCGTTCTCCTCACCCGTTGGTGGATTGAGCGTTCCACCACTGCCCGCGAGTGGTACTGGCTGCCGCAGTATGGTCTGGGGGGCTTTTTAGTGGCGGTGTTGTTAATGCTGTTTTATCCCCTTGAGTGGGCACTGCAACACTATGGCGTCTGGGGCTATTCCAATTGGATTGTCTTTCCCTTTGGGGCGATCGCGGGACTGGGCTTGGGATTACTGATCATGCCCCTGTTATATCCCAAACAGCGCCTTGCTACCTCCCGCTAGGGAGCAAACACCGAAATTTTGGTAGCCTCCGATACAAAAATTAACTGGGGCAACTTTCTACCATAGATTGTCGCTGTGGTGCGCCCAATACAGAAGGAGTAACCTATACATGGCAACGCCCCAAGAAATCTTGAATTTGATCAACAGCAAGTACGAGCTCATCGACTTGAAATTTATTGACATGCCCGGCACGTGGCAACACCTGACGGTTCACAAGAGCCAAATTGACGAACGTTCATTTACCGACGGTGTGCCCTTCGACGGCTCCAGTATTCGCGGTTGGAAAGCGATCAACGAATCCGACATGGTGATGGTGCCGGATCCGGATACGGCGTGGGAAGACCCCTTCATGAAAGAACCCACCCTGAGCATGATTTGCACCATCAAAGATCCGCGCACCGGAGAACTCTACGATCGCTGCCCGCGCTCCATTGCCACCCGTGCCATTGAGTACCTAAAAGCCACCGGCATTGGCGATACGGCTTACTTTGGCCCCGAAGCCGAGTTCTTTGTTTTCGATGACGTTCGCTACGACCAAAACCAAAAGTCTGGCTACTACTACGTTGATAGTATTGAAGGTCTTTGGAACACTGGCCGCGAAGAAGAAGGGGGCAACCTCGGCTACAAAATCCGTAGCAAAGAGGGCTACTTCCCCGTTGCGCCCACAGATACGCTGCAAGACCTGCGCACAGAAATGCTCTTGACGATGGCCAAGTGCGGTGTACCCATTGAAAAACATCACCACGAAGTGGCCACAGCCGGTCAGTGCGAGCTGGGTTTCCGCTTTGGCACCCTCATTCAAGCCGCCGACTGGCTGATGACCTATAAGTACTGTGTCAAGAATGTTGCCCGCAAGCATGGCAAAGTGGCAACCTTTATGCCCAAGCCTGTCTTCAACGACAATGGTTCGGGGATGCACACCCACCAGTCGATTTGGAAAGATGGTCAGCCCCTGTTCTGGGGCGAGGGCTACGCCAATTTGAGCCAAATTGCCCTCTGGTACATTGGTGGTATTCTCAAGCACGCTCCAGCGCTGTTGGCCTTTACCAACCCGACAACGAACTCCTACAAACGACTGGTTCCCGGCTTTGAAGCCCCCGTGAACCTTGCCTATTCCCAAGGCAACCGCTCTGCCTCTGTGCGGATTCCTCTCACTGGTCCCAATCCCAAAGCGAAGCGCCTAGAGTTTCGTTGCCCCGATGCCACAAGTAACCCCTACCTTGCCTTTGCGGCGATGCTGTGTGCAGGGATTGATGGCATCAAGAATCAAATTGATCCGGGTAGCCCCTTGGATGTTGATATCTATGACCTCAGCCCCGAAGAACTGGCCAAAATTCCCTCCACCCCCGGTTCACTCATGGCGGCTCTGGAAAACCTGCAAAAGGATCATAGCTTCCTCACAGCAGGCGGTGTCTTTAGCGAAGACTTTATCCTCAACTGGATTCAGTACAAGCTGGACACAGAAGTGATTCCCATGTCCCTGCGTCCTCACCCCTATGAATTCACCCTCTACTTTGATGCCTAGGGCAGTGAATCGCTAGAGCCTTGCATTTAGGGATATAGCACTTAGAGGCACTCATCAAGGGTTGCCTCTTTTATTTTTGCTGCCGATTCTTCTCTAACAGCGGTTTTGGGTGTGCCCGTAGTTGCCTAGGGCTGGAATTTCTGATAAGTTGGAGTGTTATTAAAAATTAACATTCCCATTTTTGGGTGTCATGTTTGGGAAAAGTCTTTCCTTAAGAATGAGGTTGTAGGGTCTGATGCTACGCGCGGGAATTGTCGGCCTACCGAATGTGGGCAAATCAACGCTGTTTAATGCCCTTGTGGCCAATGCTAAGGCCGAGGCGGCCAATTTTCCGTTTTGTACGATTGAACCCAATGTCGGTGTGGTGGCCGTCCCCGATGAACGGCTGGAGGTATTGGCAAAAATTTCCCAATCAGCGCAGATCGTGCCGACGCGGGTGGAGTTTGTGGATATTGCGGGTTTGGTGAAGGGAGCCAGTAAAGGGGAAGGATTGGGCAACCAGTTCTTGGCAAATATTCGCGAGGTGGATGCCATTGTTCACGTGGTGCGCTGCTTTGAAGATGAAGATATTGTCCACGTGGCAGGTCGCGTCAATCCTGTCGAGGATATTGCGGTCATTAACTTAGAGTTGGCACTGGCGGATTTAGCGCAAATCGAAAAGCGTATTGAACGTACCCGTAAGGCAGCGCGATCGCAAAAAGAGGCACAGATTGAACTCACGGCTCTTGAAAAGCTCCTTGGTGTGCTCAATGAGGGACAGCCGGCTCGTCTGTGTCAACTGACGGAGGACGAAGAAGCCGCCATTCGCTTTCTGGGATTGCTCACCCGTAAGCCCGTGATCTATGCCGCTAATGTGGCTGAGCAGGATTTGGCCACTGGCAATGAATGGACAAGGGCGGTTCAGGAGATTGCCCGGCAGGAGGGGGCGGAGGTGGTGATTGTCTCGGCTCAGGTGGAGGCTGAACTTGTGGATTTGCCCGAGGGCGATCGCGCCGAGTATCTCGCCAGTCTTGGCGTCAGTGAAGGGGGCTTGCGATCGCTGATTCGTTCTACCTATAAACTACTGGGTCTGCGAACTTTCTTTACTACCGGCTCCAAGGAAACCCGAGCATGGACGATTCCGGCCGGTGCCAAGGCACCCCAAGCAGCGGGCGTCATTCACAGTGACTTTGAGCGGGGCTTTATTCGCGCTGAGACAGTGAGCTACGCAGACCTAGTGGCCTGTCAGTCCATGACGGTAGCTAAGGAAAAGGGTCTAGTGCGCAGTGAAGGCAAAGATTATGTTGTGCAGGAGGGGGATGTGATGCTCTTCCGCTTCAACGTTTAGTGGCTCCCCCCGATTTATGACAATTTATAACAACGTTCCGACAATGGGGTAAACCAAGGGGGGCACAATTAAGGCCATCGCCACCCCCACCGCTGCGATCGCACTGAGCAGAACCGCACCAGCGGCACAATCTTTGGCAATGCGGGCAAGCTCGTGATATTCCTTGCCAACGGTGAGATCCACCACCGCTTCAAGAGCCGTATTCAGCAGCTCTAGCCCCATGACCATCCCAATCGTGAGCAAAATCACTGCCACCTCAACGGGGGGAAGTTTTAGCAAACCACTGAGGGCGATCGCGCTAAGACCAACTGCGGTGTGAATCCGAAAATTGCGCTGAGTCTGAAAGGTATAGACCACCCCCGCCCATGCATAACGGAAACTATTCAGTAAAGAGGGCGCCACACGGTAGGAGCGCTGTCGCAGTATGGTTATCCCTGATGTTTTCTCAGCGTAGGTGGCAAGAACTTTTTGTGTCATAACGTTATCCATCACACCAAACATTGGTCTTTAAGTGTTGACGCTGGATTCCATACACCTTAAAAAGTTTTTCAAAAAATTTGGCTGTTAACGCCTCCCATTTAAGCACATCCTTTGGGATTTCGTTCCTATGGATTATCGGCAGAATAGGGAGGGGTAAGACCCACTGCCCTAAGACACTCAGCCTGCTGGGCAAGCATGCGCGCCAATTGCGTCTCATCGGGATGATCCCAGCCCAAAAGATGGAGTAGGCCATGGCAAGCCAGCCAAGTCACTTCTATGGATAGAGAATACCCCCTTTCCCTGGCTTGCTTTCGGGCAGTGTCGCCAGAAATAATGATGTCGCCAAGGTATTCAGGTTCCTCTAGGGGCAGCGGCAGAGCGTCATCGCGGGTGGCAAAGGCGAGTACATCCGTAGGGGTGTCGCGATCGCGATACTGATGATTAAGTACCTGAATTTCAGCATCCGTCGTCAAACGCAGTGTTACCTCATAGGCCTTACCTTGGTTTGGTTCAACCATGGCAATCCACGTGCGAAACCACACTTGCCAAGGAAGGGCGGCTATCTCATCGCTCAGGGAAGGATCGTGAAGTTCTAGATAGACGGTAACCGTCATGCATTTTTTCTGCGTTCTCACTAGCGGGTGAGGTAGGACAAGCCCACCAACAACGCCAACAGACCGATACTCGTGAGGGCAAAATGGATCAGAGATTTGCCCCCCTTGCGCACCATGTTCCGCATGGCCAATTTGACATAACTGGGCTGCTCGACAGGGGAGGACGTGGGTTCTGGGGACTCGCTCATGGGATTTCACTGCTATTGGCAATCTTCATGAATTTTAACAAAGAGTGCTTGACTTCAGTAGCGCGATCGCGGGCGATGATTGGCCACCGATTGCACCAAGCCCAAACCAATATAGGTTGCCAAAAGGGCAGAACGACCATAGCTGAGGAAGGGCAAGGGAATGCCTGTCACAGGAAATAGGTTCATGGTCATGCCGATATTGACCACCGCTTGGAACATCAACATGGCAAAAAGACCGATCGCCAGCAGCGAGCCGAAATCATTGCGGGCACTATTGGCAATTTGCAATAGCCGCAGGCCAATCAACCAAAACAGTCCCAAAACCAGCAGCCCCCCCAAAAAGCCTAATTCCTCACCGATGACGGAAAAAATAAAGTCCGTGTGCTGCTCAGGGATAAACCCCAACTGTGTCTGTGTCCCGTGAAACAGACCTCGCCCCCACAGTCCACCCGCACCAATGGCAATGCGGGACTGAATCAGGTGATAGCCCGCTCCCAAGGGGTCCTTATCGGGATCTAAAAACATTAAGAGGCGATCCTTTTGATAGTCCTTCAGCACACTCCACAGCAACTGTCCTAGACCGGCACCTGAAAGGTTCAAAACAATGCCGCCGATCGCCCCAATCCACCCCAAGGGCAGGTTTTGCCATGCCACAACCCCCATCCCTAATGTCCACAAAAACCACAGCACCAAATTCAGTTCATAGGGCAGGGGTAGGGCAAAGAGAATCGCCGCCACCAAAGGGGAGAGCATGAGCACAATCCAGCCCAAACGGGCATTGGCCCAATAGAGCATGCCCAAGGTGATGGCGCCAAAAACAAGGGAGGTCCCCAGATCAGGTTCGGATAAAATCAACCCTAGGGGCAAGACCGTTACCGCAAACACCCGTAGAATGCCGCTGAGGCCATTGGCAGGCACCCGCTGGAGTAGGGCAGCTTGGGTGAGGATGATCGAGATTTTGGCAAATTCTGAAGGCTGGAGGTTAAAGCCCGCAATGGGCAGCCAACTTTGGGCACCGTTAGCTTCAACACCAAATAAGCTTACAGCTAGTAGGAGGGCACAACTGATACCATAGACCCACCAATGGACTGAGATAAAGACCGATGTCGGCACCCGTGCCAGTAGGAAAAGCAAAATCGTCCCCACGCTCGCGATCGCCAGATGTTGGAAGCCATCCTTTTCGCCAATGTGCAGCTCGGCACTGTGAATGGCCACTGCCCCCAACAGCGTAATCAGCCATACGGCAATTAAAAGGAGCCAATCCATCCCCCGCCAAGGGTGGAGCCAAGCAGACCAGCGGCGTTGCCATAGCCGAGTTGTCCAAAACATCGCCCAATATCCTTCGTTCGCACTAGGCTGGAACAGTGGTGGTTTGATCAAGATTCCCATTCTAGCTTGAGTGGATCCATGCTTCGGTGGCGACAGGGTTGGTCAAGGCTTTTGTGGTCAATTTCGGGGCGGCTGCTGCTGGTGATGCTGCTGATTTCCCTATTACCGATGGGGATGGTGGTGCTCTACAACCAAACTGAAAGCGCTGAAATGATGAAGCGTTGGGAAATTGATGCCCTGCAACTGCTGGCGATCAGCAAAGCCCGTTCCCTTGATCAGCTGTTTCAGGATGCCCTCAATGATGCTCTCTTGGTAGCCAATGACAGTGACGTACAGTATTTCCTGAGGCGTGGGAGCCATAGTGCCATCGAGCAAGCGACGATGAATAACTTCCTCGAAGATGTCAAGAACCTGAACCCAGCCTATTATCAGGTGATTCTCCTCAACCGTGATGGCCAAGCGATCGCAGGGACACGGCGTACCCGTCTGGGGCTAGACTACAAGAACACCCCCCTCTGGCAGCAGTCGGCAACAGCAGACTACTTCATTTCTCGGGTCAAAATCAATAGCGCGATCACTGAGCGACCCCTGTTTGTTGTCTTCCAAACGATTATTGATAGCAATAATGAACGATTGGGAGCAGTTCTACTACCTCTACAAGCGACCGCAGTCAAAGACATCGTGACCTACCTAGTGCCCGATATTCACGGTGAATCTTTTCTCATTGATGATCACGGTCTGATTCTGAGCACCACAAATCCTTACCTGAATTTGCATAGCATTGAACCACTCCCCCCCGAGATTCGCGACCAATATTTTCTCTTGACATCACCTCAACCCATTCCCACAGTGGCAGATCGCAGCTACACCTTGCGCAATGTCTTTCTCAAGGCCAAATCAAAAGAGGTCGGTGCTCTCCTCGCCAGTCGTTCTTCCGGAGGCGATGCCGATTATATCTATGCCTATGCGCCCCTGACCCGTCATCAGGGCGTTGTTGTGGTCAGTGTACGGTTGAGCGAGTTTCTAGCGCCCTTAGAGCGGTTGGCGACCCAAGGTTTCCTCAGTCTTTTCTTTGTTGGTGTTGGGGTCATTCTCATTTCCCTGATTGTGGCTCGTTCGATTACTAAGCCGATTCGTGCCCTTGTCGGTGCTGCCCACGCCCTCAAGCATGACCAGTTTAACGAGTTTAATCCCAGAGTTCTCAGGCACTATGCTCAAGGGAGTGATGACATGGCAGAACTTGCCCAAGTCTTTTTGGACATGGCACAGGCGGTAGAGCAGCGCCAAGATCAACTGAAGGAGGAACTGAGTGAACTAAAAATCGAAATTGACCAAGAAAAGCGAAAGAAATCCGTTACCGAAATTACCAGCACCGACTACTTTCAAGAACTGCGCCAACGAGCACAACAACTGCGCCAACGTGCCCATACCCAATCTCCCACTCCTGCCACACATCCACAGATAGGGCATACTGAGGGTGAAGCACGCAAAGATGAGCCACCCCTGCCAACATGAGCTTTCCTGCGCCGACTTTGGCTGAATTGCCCTTCCATCCCTACATTGATGATGCAGGCCGGGTAGCACCGGAGCTTAAGGGGGCGATCGGTCTCTATGCCATTTTTGATGCCACTGGCAGCGTGCAATACATTGGCTATTCGCGGGATATGCGACTGAGTTTGCTGCAACACCTTGTGCGTTGTCCCCAGCAGTGTCGTGGCTATAAGGCGATCGCCATCGAACGTCCCGATCGCCCGTGGCTAGAAGCGGTAAAACAACAGTGGCTAGCGGAATTGGGGACCGTCCCCCTCGGCAATGATCGCGATCGCCCCCAGTGGGAAAATGCCATTGATGTCAGGGAGCAAATGACCGAGGCCGAACGCACTGCATGGGCAAGTGCCGATCCATTGACGCAACCGAAACTGCTAAAACAGGTGGCGCGGCGGGTTGAAGCAGCAATTCTGGAACAGCTAAAGCAGCGATCGCTACAGGAGCCGCTGGTCTTTAACGCCAAACTAAAGGAAAGTGGACGGCTGGACCTCAAATGATGACTTCTCCCCCCCTGACCTCTAGCCAAATCTGGCAAATCAATCAACTCCTGCGCCAAGCGGGGCAGCGGGCACGGCAACTGGCACAGCAACCCTTTGAGGTCATTGAAAAGGGACGCCAAGACTTCGCTACGAGTATTGATCGCTTTTTGGATCGGCTCTTGAGTCAAAAATTTCGCGCTTGGTTTCCTGAGGATGGCATCATCAGCGAAGAAAATGCTGACTCCCAAGCAGTCTTTCAAGAACCGAAAAGCCGCTACTGGCTGATTGATCCCCTCGATGGCACGGATGATCTGATTCACCATCGCCAAGGTTACGCCCTCATGGTGGGCCTGCTGGCGCACTACAGTCCAGTGGCGGGTTGGATCTATGCTCCCAATCTAGATCACCTCTACTATGGCGGTAAAGATTGGGGACTCTTTCAGATGAGCAGTGGTGGCCCCCCTGTCCCCCTATTACCGGTTTGCCCGCCTTCCCCTCGTGAAGACCATTGCCCGATCATGATTGGCTATCGCGACTACCGCACCTACGGCGATGCAATTCATCGGGTGTTGCCCCAAGTGGAATTTCGCTTTCTGGGCAGTTTTGGCCTCAAGGTGATTGAAGTGATTTTGGGACGGGCGGGACTCTACCTCTACTTAAATCAGCGGGTGAAGCTCTGGGACACCACCGCCCCCTTGGCTTTAGCAACGGCAGCAGGTTTGGTGTGCACCGACTTGCAGGGAAATCCCTTGCGCTTTGATGCTACGGGGTTACAGGGACAGACCCTTGCCCATCAGCAACCAATTCTCATTGGCTGGCCAGAGTATATCGCTGCCTTGCGATCGCCCTTGGTGGAGGCGATTACCGCCGTTCAACTGTCCCTTGGCTCTACCTAGCATCTCTGAGAAATAGGCTATCGTGGGGCTAGAGTCTGCTTGGAGGCATCCCGATGGGGCGCTGGCACAGTTGGTCATTGGTAGGAATGGCGATCGCCACCGTCCATATTGCTCAGCCTTTTCCGGCTCAAGGGGTGAGCGTTACAGAAGTTGCCCGCATTGCCAAAAATATCACTGTGCTCATTGAAGGTACCAACAGCCATGGCTCAGGTATCCTATTGCAGCGCAAGGGCAGTACCTACGTTATCCTCACCGCCTACCATGTGGTTGAAAAGGCCGGCCAGTACACGGTGAAAACGGTTGATGGTCAGCGCTATGCCATGCAACCCAACTCCATTCGTCGCTTGCCCGGTGTTGATCTGGCCACGCTGGAAATTGAAAGCAACCGCGATTACACCCTTGCCACACTGGGAAACTCCGTAGAGGCAGTGGAGGGCATGCCCGTTTTTGTGGCTGGTTTTCCTGCTCAGGAGGCCTCGGTTCTGGGGGGCATTTACCAATTTACCGAGGGGCGGTTGACGGCCAATGCCTCGCGTCCGATTCAAGATGGCTATGCCTTGGTCTATAGCAATCCCACCTTGCCGGGGATGAGTGGCGGCCCTGTCCTCGATGAAAATGGCCGTTTAATTGGGGTTCATGGCAGTGCCGATATTGCTTCTACCCTTGTGCAGGAGGGCAGTGGCTCCAGTACTGTCTTTGTGAAACGCGGCTTTAATCTCGGCATTCCCATCAATACCTACTTGAGTTTGACCACACCGTCGCGGGAAACCACGGCTCTGCCTGCCCCGACCCCCCTGAAGGCAGCGGACTATTTCCTCGCCGCTGAGGAGCACTTCCAACGCAAGAATTTTGCCGCCGCCATTGACAACTATAGCCAGGCGATCGCCCTTAATCCTAACTACAGTGAAGCCTATCTGGGACGGGCTGTGGCGCAAATGTTTGCCCTTGTGCCTCACCAAGACTTTAATCAGCTCGGTGAAGAACTGGGAACCAAGTACCTGAGTCGTCTGACCCAAGGCAACCCTATTCTCAAGGATGCCTTTCCCCCCCACCCGCCCACCCCCATGCTGGATACGTTTGTCCGCAATATGGCTGAACGCCCCGGCACGATTCAGCAGGACATTGCCAAGGCGATCGCCCTCAATCCCCAGTACACCGAAGCCTATGGCATCCGTAGCTTTTTGAATTTGCTCCTCGGCAACTTTGGTACTGCCGTTGCGGATAGCGATCGCGCCCTTGCCCTCAGTCCCAACAACAGCGATCTACAGATGATTCAATCCTTGGCGTTGTTTCTCAGTGGCGATTTTCGCCGCAGTATCCCCGTGTTTGATCGTCTCATTGCCGCCAATCCCAAGAGCACCGACTATCATTTGCTGCGGGGAATTGCGGCTTTTCTCATGGGAGACTATGCCCTCAGTCGCCCCAGTTGGACAGCCTTGACGCAACTTACCCCCAAAGATCCCATCCCCTTTGCGGTGCGGGGTGTAACGTATCTCCTTGAACAGAACCCCAAAGCGAGCCTACCGGATCTGCGCCAAGCCGCTGAACTCTATCGCCAACAGGGGAAGATGCAGTCCTACAACGAAATGATGGAGGCAATTCGTCAGATTGAGAACCGCTAGCGTTGCCACTGCTGCAAGAGCCAACGACCGAAACGAATCAGGTGTTCTTCAATCCAGAGAAACAGGCGATCGCACCACAGCAGGAGGCGTTCAAACCAGTGGAGTTCATAGCCAATCAGGGCAGCATCCACATCAAGAATTAACTGCTCTGGATTTGGAGGGACACTGGTGGCCGCAGTTTCCGAGGGTGGCGAATGGGCTAGGGAATCAGAGCGACTGCCTAGGCTAAGAAGGGTCTCCACGGGAGAAAAGACTGGCAAAGGATCCGTAGCCGCCAATAGCGGTGAATTTACGGCTGCCACCACTGGAGGTTGGAATCCCCCTAGCCAATAGGAGAGTTGACTCAGCCCGTCTGGGAAGGGCAGCTTGAAGGGGTTGAGATGACGTTCAATCCAAGCCAGAACTTGCGCCTGTTGGGCAGGGGTGAGGGTATAAAGAATCTCGTTATCGCTGCCGATGAGCACCATCTGCTGGGTTTCTAGAAGGGTGGCAATCCCCTGCACCCGCACTTGGGACAGCGTATTTTTGCGGCCGAAGGGAAGGCGCGATCGCAACCAATGGAAGACAGCGGCTAGGGGAGACACTGGGGGTAGGACTAAATCCCCTTCACTAGCACCTGTTAACTGAAGTTGCCCTAGAAAATTGCCCACCAAACAGGACGGTGGGTTAGAGCCTGCTTTGAGCGATCGCTGCTGCCAACCCCAGAGCCAGTGATGCCGTCGCCGATACCACTGCCGAAGGTGCTGATAGTACACTGCCAAGGCATAGGCAATGCGTTGCTCAATTTGCCGCTGTTCTGTGGCGGTGAAGATTTTCAAGGGACGAGCAGCCTCATCCACAAGCAATAGGGATTTTGCGGCGCGATCGCAGGCAAGGTAAAAGGGCTGCCGCTGTGCCAAAGGTGCATCCTGTGGTGGTAACGTCTTGGACTGGGGTTGAAACCAGCGTTGCACAGTAGCAATCCAGCGCTGCCACCAAGGAAGTGGACGGGCAATGGGGGCGATCGCCACCACCCAAGAGTCATCCTCCCCTTTCGTCAGGGAGAGGGCAGACATCACGGTTAGCAGTGCTTCATCGGCAGGGGGTGCCGCTGTGGGTTGCGCTAGGAGGCGTTGACGCATTCGAGAGACGCTGCCCATGAGTTGGGGGAGTCCCCGCTGCCAAACCTGTGCCAGAATGGCGCCAATCACCTGCAGCGTGCCACTGAGGCTGCTTTCAATTTGCCATAGTTGGCGTTGCCAGTGTTGCTGCCAACGGTGCCATTGCTGTTGCCAAAAGCTCAAGAAGCGACTCTGATAGGAAACTGCCATCGCAGCTTTGGGGGTAGAGGAATATAAAACTAGATTAGCGTTCTGAGGTGCTCAATAGGCACCTAGTATTGATCCCGTTTACCCCGCAACCGTGTAAAGGTTTGGAGGGGGGTGGTTGCCCCCACTGCTGCTTGAATGGTGTTGACTTCACAGCGTAAAAAAGGATTCGTTGCCTTTTCAACGCCAATCGTACTGGGAATCGTGCTTTTTCCTTGGGTGCGATCGCGACAGACTTGAGCATAGCGCTCTTGCAGGGCAGGATTATTGGCATCCACTGTCAGGGCAAAGCTGAGGTTCTTTTGGGTATATTCGTGGGCGCACCAGACCCGCGTTTGCTCCGGCAATTGCCGCAGTTGATTCAAAGACTCCAACATCTGTGCCGGTGTCCCCTCAAAAAGACGACCACAGCCACCGCCAAAGAGGGTATCACCGCAAAACAGATCGCCCGTTACTGGCCCATAGTAGGCAATGTGACCGCGGGTATGGCCGGGAACAAACAGCACCTCAAAAGCATGTTCGCCAAAGGGCACGCGATCGCCGGCACTAAGAAAAACCGTTTGCTCTGGAATGCGGCCTTGATCTTCGCGGCTGCCATAGACTTCGATATTGGGGAAGCGCGATCGCAGGGCACGATTGGCCCCCACATGATCCCAGTGGTGGTGGGTATTGAAGATTGCCGTCAGTGTTGCTCCCAATTCCGCTAATTTGGCAAGAACAGGTTCTGGCTCTGCCGGATCCACCACTGCCGCTGTCCCCGTTTGCGGATCATGGAGCAAAAAAATGTAGTTATCTGTAAGGGCATTGAGGCGATAAATCATCATGACCGTTGTTCCTGTACCCAGCGTCGCCAATTTTTCTCTGCCTCTACCTCATCCATTTTGGCCTCTGCCAAGAAGCGATAAAGGCATTCCTTGGGCACCCATGGAAACAAAGGGGAGCGATCGCACCCTTGATAGCATCCGTCCCACAACTGGAAAATTTGCCATTCCCGACCATTGTACCGCCATAGCTCCGGTACCCCTAAGGCTGCATACAGCTGGTTTTTATCGATATCGGTATGGGTCATGTCCACCTCAATCACTAAATCAGGCGGTGGATCAATGCTCAGATCAATGCTGCGGCCAGCCACCTGTGGTTGATGGTGGATGTAATAGGCATTATCTGGTTCTGCTCCTCGCTTCAGATCCGGTCGCCACAGGGTTGTTGAGCGCAGCGATCGCAGCCGCAGTCCTGTTTCCACCACCAGAATGCGCAAAAATAGACCCATTAGCTCACTGGCAAACTCATGCTCTTCAAGGGGCATCGTAATTTCAAGGGTTCCACAATCAAATATCAAGTGGGCAGCACGGGTTTGCGGCAGGGCATTAAGAATCTCTTGGTACTGCTGCCAAGTGAGGCCGTGGAGCGTGACACGCTGTTCGCCCGTAGTTGTGGTTAGGGTTTTCATGGCAAATCCCCTATGACTTTGGTATCAGCTTCCTACCTGTGGCACACAAATCAATGAGTTCACAGCCTTCGCACTGGGGTTGGCGCGCTTGGCAAACGGCGCGGCCATGGTAAATCAAGCGAATTGACCAGTTTTCCCAATCGGGCTGGGGAATCAGGCGCATTAAGTCCCGCTCAATTTTCACGGGATCCGTTTCTTGGGTCAGCCCCAACCGCCGACTCAGCCGCTTCACATGGGTATCCACCGTCACTCCCCCCAAAATGCCGTAGCCATGGGCAAGAACCACATTGGCTGTTTTGCGAGCTACCCCCGGCAGTGAAAGCAAATCTTCCATCACCTTGGGCACTTGACCCCCATAGACTTCGACAATGCGGCGACAGGCGCCTTGGATATGGCGGGCTTTATTGCGATAAAAACCAGTGGACTTGATGTACTGTTCTAGCTCAGCCAAATCAGCCATGGCAAAGTCCTCGGCATCACGATAGCGAGCAAACAGCGCCGGTGTGACTTGATTCACCCGCTCATCCGTACATTGGGCAGAGAGAATCGTGGCTACCAGCAGTTGCAGCGGATTGGCAAAGTTGAGGCTACAGGTGGCATCCGGATAGAGGCGTTTGAGGCGGGTGAGAATTTCCAATGCTCGCTGTTGCTTGGCCGCAAGACGACGGGTAATCGCCATAGAAGCCCTTAAAAGAGTTGCTGCACCCAGCCCAAGCCCGTGAGGTTCACGGTGTCCCGCACGATGAGGAACATCCCCAGTCCAAGGAGCAACACCAGCCCCGTTTGCATGACGCCCTCTTGAATGCGATTGGGTAAGGGACGACCCCGCAGCGCTTCCACCAGTAAAAAGAGCAGTTGACCGCCGTCAAGGGCTGGAAAGGGCAGAATATTAATAATTGCAAGGTTAATACTGATCAAGGCGGTAAAGGTAAAGAGCTGTTCAGCATTGGAGCGGGCAATATCCGCGCCCATCGCTACGATCGCCACCGGTCCAGAGACCTGTTGAGCCGCTTGATCAAAATGCTGGAAAAGTTCGCGAAACCCCTCTAGGGTCAGCACAATCACCCGCTGAAACTCCGCCGCAGCCGCCGTGACTAATTTAATCGGGTTTAAGGTGTGTTCACGGTGAATGTCGGCATGGGGGGCTAATTGAACGCCAATCCGGGCTTGACCATCCTCACTCACTTCTGGCGTGACGGTAATCTCTTGGATGTGCCCTTGACGTTGAATCGTCAGTGTCAGGGGTTGCTGCGGATGCTGCTGAATGGCTCGCATCAGGTTTGGTAAGCTATTGGCATCGGCACCCAAGGGTTGGCCATCCACCGCTAACACCAAGTCCCCCGGCTGAATGCCCGCTTTGGTGGCCACAAGGCTACTTTCCGGGACAAGCGCTGGAATGAGGACACCCTCATAGTAGGTGGCCTGACTAATCCCCATGACGCCCACTTGCACCAGCAGTAGCAAATAGGCAAAGACCAAGTTGGCAATCACCCCCGCGCTGATGACAATGGCGCGATCCAAAATCGGCCGGTTGCTCAGGAGATTGGGATCGTTGGCGGGAACGCTGCTATTGGGGTCATCGTCTGGGAATCCCACATAGCCCCCTAGGGGAATCAGGCGCAGGGCATACTCCGTATCCTTGCCTTGAAACTTCCAGAGGATGGGGCCAAAGCCAATAGAAAAGCGGTTGACATGAATGCCTTGGCTGCGGGCAGCGATAAAGTGCCCCCACTCATGGACAAAAATCAAGATTCCTAGGATGGCGATCGCCACCACGACTGCAACCATGGACATAGATTCAACCCAGTGCTACGCTGCGAATTGTTAACTCCCTTTTATTGTGACACCGAACTTCCCCTTGGATCGGTGATCTCGCCACAGCCCCTTGCATAATTTCTCAAACTTGTGCGATATATTGCAAAAATGCAACAAAGTGGGATGATAAGTAATTATTCTTAGTGGACGCTCCTGAGAGAGACCCATACAAACGTGCTATTTGAGACCTCAACGTTAAAGGGAATTTTCTACAATGTCTTTATTTGATTGGTTTGCAAATCGCCGTAAAGAAACCGCCTTGACCCCCATGCAGCCAGAGCGGGAGATCGCTGATGGTCTCTGGACAAAGTGCGAAGCCTGTGGCGTCATGATCTACAGCAAAGATCTGCATAGCCATCAACTGGTGTGCCCAGAGTGCGGCCATCACCATCGCGTCAGCAGTAGTGAGCGTATCCAACAACTGATTGACCCCCACACATGGCGCCCCCTCGATGAAAATTTAGTCAGTTGTGACCCCTTGCAATTCAAGGATCGCAAGCCCTATAGCGATCGCCTGCGGGAATATCAAGAGAAAACCGGTCTCAAGGATGCCGTGCAAACCGGCCTCGGCCAACTCGAGGGTCTGCCAGTTGCCTTGGGGGTGATGGACTTTGCCTTCATGGGCGGTAGCATGGGCAGCGTGGTCGGCGAGAAAATCACGCGCCTGATTGAACGGGCCACTTGGGAGCAGATTCCCCTTGTGATTGTCTGTGCCTCTGGCGGTGCCCGCATGCAAGAAGGGATGCTCAGCTTGGTGCAAATGGCTAAAACGGCTGCTGCCCTCGAACGGCATCGCAGTGCAGGTCTGCTTTATATCCCCGTCTTGACCCATCCCACTGCTGGGGGCGTGACGGCTAGCTTTGCCATGTTAGGGGATATTATTATTGCCGAGCCAAAAGCAACGATCGCCTTTGCGGGGCGGCGGGTTATTGAGCAAACGCTGCGGGAAAAACTTCCCGATGACTTCCAAACCGCCGAATTTGTCCAGAAATGCGGCTTTGTGGATGTGATTGTGCCGCGGACTCACCTGAAGTCAACTTTGGCACAGTTAATTCGTTTACATCAACCGGTGACGCGCCATGTTTCCTCAACCCTGTTGCCCAAATCATTTCCTGTGATGGCAATGGCTGAGGAATAACAGCAGCAACCCCCAGATCAAGGGCTGTCCTAGGGCGATCGCTATACAATAGGGGATACCGCTCCCACACCGCAAGGGGTGGTCGTCACTGTGCTGTCTTTGCTGGCTCACCTGCTCTAATGCCTACCGCTCAAACTGATCAAAACCTCAAACTTTGGTGGGGCGTTCTCTATCCTGCCTATACCGATCACCCCATTTTGGCTGTCTCCAACCGTAACTCTGAGGGCACTGTGTTTGAGCAGGACACCAATCCTCCCAATGCCGCCGCTTTTTTTGACCCACAGCACCGCTACCAACGCTGGGATCACCGTTACGCCTGTGATTTGCCCCAACTGGTGCAGGATCTACAGCCTGAGGAACCGACGCTCTTAGAAGCCCTCCGCGAAACGGCTCAGGATTGGGCACAGGGGTTAAACATTCTCGACCCCAGTGTGGTCATTTCCCATTTGCAAGCTCAATACCCTGACCTCAGTGCGGTGGCGATCGCCTACCTTGCCTTGCACCTTGTCTATCCCGAAACCATTCCAGCCATTCACGATGCGTGGCTAGATACCGTTTCCACAAGCAACTTACCGGCCAACTACTGCCACGGCATTATTCTCGACTACAATCACACAGCGCGCCCTCTGCAAGATGTCTGGCAAGACGACAACATTTCCGATGAGCAAATTTTCCAGTACCTAGAGGACATGATTGAGCTGTGGAAGACTCTAGAACCGTGGCACTGCCATTATTCCTTGCTCACAGTTAGGAATTTAGCCGTCAACCCTGACGATCAATTGCGGCTGCATCAACTGGACTTCACCTTGCCCTTAGTGAAAACCTTTGAGCGACCCACGCCACCCCCCAGCCTCGTTACTGTTTGGGAAGAGTTATTTCGCCATGCCTCTAGTCGTCGTCAAGCCGTTTTTATGCCGCTCTTGGTCTCCTTGAGCACGGCTCCTCTGGAGAAAATCTCAGAAATTCAGATGTTGCTCGACTCTCTCGCCTCCACCCTGCGCAGTGAACCCCTGCCAGACTTTGAGGAGGAGACAGGTGAAAGTACGGGTGACTTGATTAATGAACTGCCAGACATCACCCTCTCATCAGAATCACCAGAAGAGGACCATACCGCTATTGAGGATGCACCCACTGCCCTCTTACCGCGACAACTGGTTCAAGTGGATGTTGCTGCCCAGACAGACACCGGGCGCGATCGCCACCACAACGAGGATTTCTATCTCATCAATCATCGGCAGCAGGTGCGCATGACCCCCAACGGTCAACAACTAGAGGTTCAGGGGGTGTATGTTCTCTGTGACGGCATGGGCGGCCATGCCGAAGGAGAAGTCGCTAGCTCCTTAGCCACTAAAACTGTTCATGAATACTTCGAGCAGACTTGGCCGTGGCAGGGAGAACTGCCGAGTGCGGAGGAAGTACGCAACGCTATTTACCGTGCCAATGAAGTCATTTTTGCTACTAATGATCAAAAAGGGAAAACCGGCAGTGGTCGCATGGGGACAACGCTTGTCATGGCTCTACTGCATAACTACCACCTACGCCTTGGCCATGTCGGTGATAGTCGCATTTACCGCTTCACCAAACGCCAAGGACTGCAACAACTCACCATTGATCACGAAGTCGGTCAACGCCTGATTCAACAAGGGGTAGAGCCTGAAATTGCCTACGGTCGTCCCGATGCCTATCAACTCACCCAAGCCCTTGGCCCCCGCAGCAATGAAGCCATTGCCCCTGAGGTTATAGACTTGGACATCGAAGAAGACACCCTGATTCTGCTTTGCTCCGATGGCCTTTCCGATAACCGCTGCCTCGAAACCCACATTATTAGCCATTTGCTGCCAATGCTGGATTTTAGCCTCCCCCTCAATCAGTCGCTTCATAAACTCATTGATATTGGAAATCAAGTCAATGGCCACGATAACTTGACGGCGATCGCCCTCCGCTTCAAATTGCGCTCTGTTCTTAACGCCCTATTTTAGACAGTATCTCCAGCAGACACTTTACCAAGTGGTACATTGCCTTGATCGCACTTAAAATAGTCCCTGAGGATAAAACTATCCTCATTAGCAAGTTTTTTACATAACGTCATATGAATTCTCGATGCTTAACAAAAGTGTTGCCCTACAGCTGGGTGATCCTGACTAGCTTGACCTCTTTTCTTGGTACACCCGCCCTTGCTGAAATTACCCCCGCTCCCAATGCCACTGGCACCACCGTAGAAACCGTCAACCATCAGTTCAACATTGGTGGCGGACAACGTTCTGCCGATGGCCAAAACCTCTTTCACCTGTTTCGTGATTTCAATGTCCAGCAGGGGCAAACCGCCAACTTTCTTTCTACCCCGCAAATTCGCAACATTCTTGCTGGCGTCAATGGTGGCAGTGCTAGTTATATCAACGGCGTGCTGCAAGTTACAGGCGGAAACAGTCATCTCTACCTCCTGAATCCTGCAGGTATTGTTTTTGGTCCGAATGCGCAGTTGAATCTACCAGCGGCATTCCATGCCTCGACAGCCCAGCGCGTTCACTTTGGCAATGGCCTCTTTGATCTCAATGGTTCAAACACCTACAGCCAACTCAATGGCTCCCCGATTGGCTTTGAATTTGCCAATAGAGGCATCCTAATTAATGAAGGCAATCTTAGGGTCAATGCTGGTCAATCCCTGACCCTGATGGCGCATCAGGTGATCAATACAGGTACCCTTGGCGCAGCAGGGGGCACGGTCAATGTTGTGGCGGTACCTGAATCAGGTCTGGTGCGCATTTTCCAAGAGGGCATGCTCCTCAGTCTAGAGATTCCCAAAGAGCGATTACCCGCCGCAGGCATTATTCAGCCAATTGATCTCCCGACGTTACTCACAGGGGGTAATGGCTATCCTGCCGTCAATAGCGTGATTCAAAATCCAGATGGCACGATTCATTTGGTTCACGACAGTACCAAGATTCCCCTAACCACAAATACAGCAGTCATTGGCGGCACGATTGATGTGAGTCATACCACCGGCGCCGGGGGTAAAATCACCATTGCTGGCCAAGGCAGTAATATTGCTCTGATTAATGCCCAACTGAATGCTGCGGGTAATACAGGGGGCGGCACAATTCTCATTGGTGGTGACTATTTAGGGGGAACAACAGGAACTGGCCGGCTAGGCAGTAGCTTCAATGCGCAAAACCTTTTTGTTAATGCCGGTACTCTTTTGAATGCTGATGCCACCCATCAGGGTAACGGGGGCACAATTATCAATTGGGCAGAGCACAACACACGTTTCTATGGCCAGATCAGTAGCCGTGGCGGTGCGCTTGGGGGAGATGGCGGCTTTGTCGAAGTTTCTGGCAAACAGTTTCTAGATTTTCAAGGCACAGTCGATACCACTGCCCTAAATGGCAACACAGGAACATTATTACTTGATCCGACAGACATATACATCACTGACAGCATGTATGATGTCAACATTACTTCCTCTTCGCCCTTTAAAGCACTATCAAACTCTTATCCAATTTCTGTGTTAACTATAGGAACGCTGTTATCAGCACTCAATTCCACAGACGTTGTCATAACAACAGACAGTACGGCGCTAACTACTGGGAATATCTATGTAGAAACCTCAATTTCCAGCAGCTCGACAAACTCACTCACGCTACAGGCTGATAATGATATCATCATCGGCTACCCCATCTCGCTTCAGGGGAGCTTGGTATTACAAGCAGAGGGAGTGATTCAAAATCAATCATCCTTCAATAATCCAATTAATATCAGTGCAGCAAACATTAGTGCCAATGCTCCCATACAAACTAATGGCGCCAATATCACCCTCCAAGCTAGTGGCAATATCTTCCTTCCTTCTAGTGGCAATGTTCTCAGTACATCAGGTGGAAGTATTAATCTACAGAGTAGTGGGGGTACGATTTCCCTTGGAGGTTTAGTTAATGCATCTGCAGGCAGCATTCAATTCAGTGGTAACACAGCTCTACTGAACTCAACGAGCTTTTCAGGGAAAAATATTACATTCAATGGCAATATCAACGGCAATCATTCTTTGAATATTGACTCAACAGGTCAAACCGTAGTTTTAGGAACAATCAACACTGCAAGTCTAAGCATCAATGCTCTTGGTGATATTCAGCTGAACAATGTCACCACTAGTTCAGATATTAGTCTAGACTCTGTACTTAATATTACTGCTGGTAATTTGCAAGTAACTCAAAGTAGTGGTACTATCGGCGTAGTTGCTTTTAATGACATCACTCTCGGCAACCTAATCAGTGCAGGCGGAGCGATCGCAGTCTTTTCAAGAAGCGGGGGTATTTCAACTGGCAATATCAACAGCAACGGTGGTTTTGTTTATCTTGATTCCATAACTGACATAACAACTGGCAATATTACGACTCACGGCGGTGATTTGGCTGCTGTTGCCTACAGGGGTGCTTTAACAATAGGTAATATCAATACAGCTGGCAGTGGTGGCAATGTTACACTGTTTGCGCCTACGATTACGACGGGTGATATCTTCACCAACGGTGGTAACTTCTTAGCTTGGACTGGTGATTTCCCTATTCCAACCTCTAGAGGTACGATTGATCCAATTCCGGATGATGATGATGATTTAACACTGCCTGATCTATTCACTAACCTCCAGACAATACCCAGCGGCAACTTAACGCTGGGCCATTTGACGACTGGTGGTGGGGATGTCAACCTAAGGGGCGGCAATCTAGTTTTCAACTGGATTAATGCTGGGGCGGGCAGTGTTGATATTTATGCGCAAAATTCACTGCGTGGCTTGGGTACGTTTGTTTCCAATGGTGTACCTACCACGATATGGGGTGACTCAGTGAATATCTTTATCAACAATGCCACTCCATTTTTAGTGGGCAATTCCGAAAGGAATGGAACTGCAGGAGCAATTCAAGCCGAGGGATCGATTATTCCTGTACCCACAACACTTTTAGGTCTTGTGGAGGTCGGAAATATTCGTTTTGAAAATACAGGTAAAAATCTTGCCGATAGGAGCTTCGTTCCTTCTGAAAAAATCAATCCTCTCTTAGAACCCCCTACACCAGCCATCTCCGATCCCCTTAAAGTACCTACCGCTCCCCCTGAAATTCTCTTGACTAGAGATATCGAGACTGCCCTAGCTAGCAATAACATTGAGGGTGCGCTGGCGTTACTCGATCTACGGGGCTGTCAAGAAGTCAGCAGTTACCTACAACGTACTTGTGATAGGCAAGATTTCTCCCTTGAGGATTTACAGGCAGCCCTCAATGAAATTGCCAAGCAAACAGGTAAAAAGCCAGCGGTCATTTATACCCTAGCCCGGCCTGACCAATTTGATCTCATCTTGGTTACCCCAGAGGGGAGGCCGCTTTATACACCCCTACAGAACGTGGGACGTGAACAGTTATTGAAAACAGTGGATACTTTGACTAACAGGGTGCGTGATCCACGCCTGATCAATACCCGTACTTATCTACCGGCGGCACAACAGCTTTACCAATGGTTGATTGCCCCCTTGCGTGCTAACTTGAATGCCCAGGGCATTGATACACTGGTCTTTGTTCTAGACAGTGGTATGCGTAGCCTTCCCTTGGCAGCGCTCCATGATGGTCAAAACTTTCTTGTAGAGCAATTTAGTACGGCGCTGGTTCCCAGTATAAGGCTCATAGATATTCGCTACCGCAGTATTCAACGGGAACCCATCTTAGCAATGGGGGCATCGGAATTCCCAGATCAGTCCCCCTTGCCGATGGCGACCCTAGAGGTGGCGCAGATTGTTAAAAACCTAGGAGGAGGCCAAGCCTTTCTCAATGAGGCCTTTACAATTGCTAATTTTAGACAACAGCGCCGTCAAGGAATCTATCCTGTGATCCATTTGGCCACTCACGCTGAGTTTCAACCGGGGGCTGCAGAAAATTCCTACATTGCTTTTAGGGATGGGCGATTGAATCTTTTGCAGTTCCAAGGCCTACAGCTTAACCGTCCCCAAGCAGAATTGTTGACCCTCAGTGCCTGCCGCACGGCGGTTGGAGATTTGGATGCAGAACTGGGGTTTGCAGGTCTGGCGGTACAGGCGGGGGCGAAGTCGGTGCTGGCCAGTTTGTGGTATGTCAGCGATGAGGGGACGTTGGCGCTGATGACTACTTTCTACGATTTGTTAAATACGGTACCCATTAAGGCCGAGGCGCTACGGCAAGCGCAGCTAGCAATGCTGGGCGGCAATATTCGCATCCAAGACAATGAACTGCAAACAATTCGTGGCCGCATTCCGTTACCCCCAGAAGTTACCCAAGGGGCTGGTCGTCGTTCCCTCGATCATCCCTACTACTGGGCTGCCTTTACCATGGTAGGGGTTCCATGGTAGGGATAAACTAACGCTCGAGACGGGCAGTAGCAAAAATCTCTTCCAAAATCTCTGAGGCTCCCTGTTCCCGCAGCTTCAAAGCAAGGCGCGTCCCTAGTGCTTCTGCACTGGCAGGCTCCCCTGTGAGAGTGTCTTTGACAAGGCGTTGGCCATCGAGACTGGCGACCAATCCTGTGAGGGTGAGTTGACCATTTTCAATCACCGTATGCACCCCAATGGGCACTTGACAGCCCCCTTCCAATTGCCGCAGGAAGGCTCGCTCTGCTAAGCAACGGGCTGCTGTTTCTCGATGTTCAAGGGTCTTGACCAAGGCTAAAATGTCGGGATCGTCGGCGCGGCATTCAATGCCTAAGGCACCCTGACCAACGGCGTAGAGGGACACTGTTGCGGGTAAGACTTGGCTAATGCGATCGCCAAAGCCCAAACGCCGCAGGCCAGCTACCGCCAAAATCAAGGCATCGTATTCCCCAGCATCTAATTTGGCCAAGCGAGTATTTAGATTGCCCCGCACATCCTTAAACGTGAGATGGGGGTAGTGGTGGCGCAACTGTGCCAAGCGACGCAGTGACGAAGTACCAATGACCGTGCCTTCAGGTAGGGTATCAATGGTGTGTCCTGTCCATTTTGCACCTAAAACAAGGGCATCTGCTGGGTCTTCCCGCTCAGTAATCGCGCCTAAAACTAAACCAGCGGGCAACTTGGTGGGTAAATCTTTGAGGGAGTGAACGGCCAAATCGGTCTCACCCCGCAGCATTGAAAGTTCTAGCTCTTTGGTAAAGAGGCCTTTATCGCCAATTTTGGCAAGGGCGACATCAAGGATATTGTCTCCTTGGGTGGTCATGGTCACCACCTCAAAGGCGCGATCGCGATGATGGGCTTGTAACTGCGCCTGTACCCATTCCGTTTGCACAAGCGCCAGTTGACTTTTGCGGGAACCAATGCGAACTGGGCGGGAGGAGGTGGCAATCATAGGGTTGAGTGTGCAGCGGACAGCATCCAGCCATTATAGGTTGCGGGGATCCCAAGGGGCAAGATCAGGCATTTTCGGGGTGAGTACAAGCAGCAATAATCGCTGCCGCGCCACCAGAGACCACTTGAATGGGGACCCCTAGCGCTTCCTCCACAGTGGCTAAAGACACATCATCGAGAAAAACGGGTTCATCGTGCTTGAGCATCAGACTGGGCAGAAGCAGGCGATCGCCCAAGGGTTTGCCCTTCAGGTGATAGATCAAATCATGGCCGGTTAATAGCCCTGTCACGGACATCTGCTGTCCCCAATAGTCGCTAGCAAGGGCATAGAGATCAAGGCGCAGGTTCTCAATTTGGTTAAGGCGAGCCACCAAGGGTGCAAAGGCCTGTTCCACGGTATTACCCACCACCCAACTCAGATGACGCGGCTGCGGTAAGCGTTGGGGAAGCTGTTGGGCGTGAAGCTCAAACTCTTCTAAAAACAGGCGAATCGTTCCCACGCCATTACTGAGTTGCGGATAGTCCTGATAGTGGGCGGCGGGGGGTAAGGGCGATCCGGCAATCAAGAACCATTCATCTGCTAGCCAAGCAAAGGGGGTTTGCCACTGCTGTTCAAACCGCTGTTGGAGTGCCTGTACCCGTTGAATCACCGCTTGGGCGTGATCAGGGGTGACGGGAATCAGTTCATCCTCAGCAGGGCGAAAGCGAGTCAGCCCCACCGGCACCACTGCCACTGAAAGCACGGTTGGCCATTCAGGATCATAGAACTGGGCTAAATCCCGCAGTGTTTGCTCAAGGCACTCGCCGTCATTAATCCCCGGACAGACAACCACTTGGGCATGGAGTTGCAGCCGTTGCTCTTGAAACCAGCGCATCTGTTGCAGAATTTCCCCCGCCCGTGGATTTTTCAGTAGGCGTTGGCGAACACTGGCTACTGTGGCATGGACAGAGACATAGAGGGGGGAAAGGCGCAAGCGAGCAATGCGTTGCCATTCTGAGGGAAGCAGGTTCGTCAGGGTAATGTAGCTGCCGTAGAGGAAGCTGAGGCGGTAGTCGTCATCCTTGGCGTAGAGGCTTTCCCGTTTGCCGGGGGGCTGCTGATCAATAAAACAAAAAGGGCAGCGATTGTTGCACTGCATCAACCCATCGAAGAGGGCAGTGGTAAACTCCAATCCTAAGTCTTCATCAATGTCTTTTTCAATTTCGAGAACGTAGGTTTGGCCGTCTTTCCCTAGCACTTCTAGGGTGAGGTATTCCTCGGCACAGAGAAACCGATAATCAATCAAATCGCGGGGGCGATCGCCATTAATGGCCACCAACGCATCACCGGGTTCAAATCCCAACTCAGCGGCAATGGAGCCGGGTTCCACAGCAGCCACAACAGCCGGGCGAAGGGCGCGATCGCTCATGGTTGATTGTTGAAAAGAGGGGGGACAGTCAGCAAAACTTCTTTATCTTGTACTGTACCTTAGGCAGCACAGCCGCTTCCAACTCTCAGGATTCTCAAAGCAACCATAGGGTTGATATAGTGGTGTTCTACATATTTCTAAAAAATGTTAACGAGGACGATGATGGGGTCATTGGGGATTAGCTTTACCGTTGGTGCAGGTAACTTTGTCCCCTTTTATGGGGTATTGCTGCTGGGTCTTGTGGCGGCCGTGAGCATTGGCCTCATTGCATGGTACAACTCGAAGCGTCCCCCCGGTTGGGAAAATGCCGATCGCCCCAGTTTTATTCCCAAGTTGAATCTCGAAGAGTCTGAGTCCAATCCCACCCCTGATGAGACAACAGATTCGTGAAGCTCTTTCGGATTCTTTTACGGGCAGCTTGGCCGACGATTGTTGCGGCAGCGATCGCTGGACTTCTCAACGGTGGCAGTACGGCTGCGCTCATTGCCCTGATGAATGCCGCCCTGCAGAAAACCCCTGCCCTCCAACACCTCTTACCTTGGGGATTTATTCTCCTCGGAACCCTCCTACTGCTGACCCACTTTAGCTCTCAAGTGCTCCTGGTGCGGGCTGCCCAACAGGCGGTTTATGAAATGCGCCTCCTCCTCAGCCGCCAGATTCTCGCTTCACCCCTACGCCAGTTAGAAGCCATTGGCAATCCGCAACTCCTTGCGACGCTGACAGAGGACGTGGATGCCGTCTCCCGTTCCTTTTCTGTCCTGCCCAATCTTTTTAATGCCATTGCCATTGTTATTGGCTGCCTGATTTACATGGGTTGGTTGTCGCCGCCCCTCTTTTTTGCCCTTGTGGGCTTGATTGTCATTGGTACTGGCAGCTACTTGTTTCTAGCGGGCAGAGCACGCAAATTTCTAGAGCGGGCACGGCAGCAACAGGATCACCTCTTTCAACACTTTCGGACACTCACCGAGGGCAACAAAGAACTCAAGCTCAATCGGCAACGGCGGTTGGCCTTCTTTTATCGGGAATTGGAACCCACTGCTCAGAAAACACGGCAGCAAAACGAGCTAGGGTACATGGTCTTTGCCATTGCTGCCAGTTGGGGGCAGTTGCTGCTCTTTGTTACCATTGGCTTCTTTCTCTTTACGCTGCCCCATTTGCTGGGAGCCACACCCACAGTTCTCTCAGGGTATGTTCTGACGATCATTTACCTCATGCTGCCGATGCAACAGGTGATTGATGCCATTCCGGTATTTAGTCGTGCCAGCGTTGCCCTCAAGAAGGTGGAATCCCTACAACTGAGCCTTGGAGATCCGCGCCAAAACCTCAACGATACAGGCGAACTCCCTCCCCTTGGCTGGAAAACCCTCTCACTGCGACAGATTCGCCATCAGTACCACGGTACCCACGAGGATGAACCTGCAACCTTTACCCTCGGCCCTTTGAGTTTAACCGTGCAGGCTGGGGAACTCCTTTTTATTGTCGGTGGCAATGGCAGCGGTAAATCCACCCTAGCAAAAATTATTACCGGCCTGTACATTCCCGATCAGGGAGAAATTTGGGTAGATGATCACTGTTTGCAGCCTGAGGACTACGAATGGTATCGCCAACACTTTGCCACCGTTTTTAGTGACTTTTATCTTTTTGAGTCACTGTTGGGCATTGAGTCCCCCGAACGCCTTGCAGAAGTGCCAAGTTACCTCGAAAAATTGCGATTGAGCCACAAAGTTCGCCTAGAAGGTAACCGCTTCTCTACGACATCTCTTTCCCAAGGGGAGCGCAAGCGTTTGGGGTTGTTGATGGCCTATCTCGACGATCGCCCCGCCTACCTCTTTGATGAATGGGCAGCGGATCAAGATCCTGTGTTTCGGGAGATTTTCTACCGCCAACTCCTACCCGAGCTAAAGGCTCAGGGCAAAACGGTATTTGTGATTAGCCATGACGATCGCTACTTTGACGTGGCCGATCGCCTGATTAAACTGGACTATGGCCAACTGGTGGTGGCCTCTCACCCCTAGGTAAACTGCTGGCTCAGCATCAGCGGATTATGCACGGTGATTTTCTTTTTGTGAATTGAGATCATTTTTTGATCGCGGAGTTCCCCCAATAGGCGAGTCACAGTGACCCGTGTCGAACCAATGGCCTCGGCGATCGCCTGATGGGAAAGTTTCAAATCCACCGTCACCCCGGCACTCGTGGGAATTCCAAAATCACGGCAAAGAATCAGCAAAAAGCTCACCAAGCGGGATCCCATATCGCGATGGGCAAGGGTCTCGATCATCATCTCCGTTTGCAGGATCCGCGATGACAGCCCCTGAATCATAAACATCGGCAAATCGGGATCCTCGTGCATCGCCTTTTCCACCTGTTCGATGGGAACGGCCAATAGCTCCACATTCGTAAACGCCACCGCATGGTAAAAGCGATCGGAGCGGGTGCCCGTAATCAGGGACAGCACCCCAAATACGGTATTTTCCCGCAGCAGTGCCACCGTAATTTCTTCGCCCGCTTCATACACCCGTGAGAGCTTCACTGCCCCCTTGAGGAGAAAATAGACCTTTTCCGCTGGATCCCCCGGAAAGAAAATGGTTTTGCCGCGTTCGTAAGTTTCAGTGGTGGATGGAAACAGGCCACTGGCCATGTGGCGAAAGACGGGTGCTAAGGGTTGATCTTTGTTCATGAGTCGTGTGTCAATCCAAGGTGGTTTAACTGGTGGTGTGGCGATCGCATAGGGTGCTGTCGGCATTGATATCCCCCCAACAATGCAACTCTCTCAACGCCAGCGAATCTTGCTCTGGGTGAAGAGTTCAGCATTGACAGATTAGTAAAACCAATTCAGGGGCATTTTTTTGTATCATGCCACACTTTTTTTCGAGAGAATTAAGGGCGGACGCAAAAGCAAGTACCCTAATGCTCCCAAGAGGGGGACAAGGCTCCACCAGCGCCACGGTGACTTTTCCAGCCCTCGCCGTTGCCAGTCATCCACTAGTAGCACCGGCAAGAGCAACGACAGGAGGCAAAAGTCTAGGCTCATCACATGAATAAAGCGGCTGGTTTGCCACTGCTGCCAAAAGTCTGGCCAATCGCCGCCAACCAAGCCATAGCCAAGAAAGCCCACAGCCAATAAACCAATGACAACGGCAGTGAGCCGTGATTCCCAAAGGCGTATCCCCCGATTGAGTTCTCCGCTGAAGATCGGTGCTGGCTGGCGCAGGATGAAGTAAGGTAACAGGGCAAACGCACCCACGGCAAAACTAAAAACCGCAAATGGCCACGCGGGAAATCGCTGTTCTTGACCATCCACCACCAGTAATGCGGTATAAATCAGTGGCCAGACGCCCATCAAATTAAAAAGACTGACAATGAGGGGGTTAATGCCTTGCCAGTCTCCCGTTGCTAGCCGTTGAATGAGTGTCAGTGTTTGCGGTTGATCGGGGGGGGCAAAACCAAAGCTATAGACAATCAAGCCCAGCCACAGAACCGCAAAGAAAATCCGCATACCGCCCTAAGCTAAAACCGTTTCGGGTACCCCCGCTTTTTGCAGTTGCTTCGTAAATTGCGGCAGCACTCGTTGGCACTGGCGGATAAAGGCCTCTAGCCAACCTTGCAAGTGCTCTAGCTGCTCCTCACTGAGAAACACATCGCGGCTGGACTGGTAAGATTGACAAACCACACGACCGTCATTGGTCACTGTAAAGTCAGCGAACCAACTGCTGTAGGGACGAGTCCCCCGCCAATAGTTGGTCACAATCATCTTGCCAAGGTATTTCTGGGCGATATCGCCAATTTTGTTAAAGTGTTCTAGCACTTCCGCCAAGGTGAGGACTTTTGCTGCGGCGCCTTTTGTTTCTTCAAGCTGCGGCAGGGTAATGTCTGTCAGTTCTTCGCGAGGCTGTCCCCCCAGACCCATGAGGGCAAAGAGTTTTTGTTCCAGATTGGCGAGGTAGCTATTGTAGGTTTGGCCGTTGCGGCTCAGGGTTTGATGCATCCGCACAATGAGATCAATTTCTGCCAACTTAGTTGCCGCCAAGGATTCTAGGCGTGCCAATTGATCGGCAAAGGCTTGACTGTCACTTTCGGTACCACTTACGGTCAACCCAAGGGATTCAGCACGCTTTGCAAGGAGACGGCGAATGTAATAGCGGGTCATGGGTGTGAGCGACATAATCTGAACCTCAAATGCAGCCAATGTGGAACACGAGTGGAATGTGAACTTTTGTAAATCAGCTTAACATGTCTGCTGCCTTTGTTGCAAAATGTAATAGCTCTGTTTAACTAATCCATCCTAAAGGCAGTAGAAATCTAGTGTTAAGCGAAAGCTAGGCCACTCGTCTCTTTACCAATTTAAGAGATGAAGGGTGCCCTATGGCCAGTAATTTTACGGAAATTCACTAACTCTTGGAAAAATTCAATCCCTCTCAAATCAGCTCGGGTTACCGAGGTTTACGGCTGCGGCAACGGTTCTCCCATTTCGCCATTGAGAAATGAAAAAAGGGGGCGATCGCCCCCCTATCACAATACGCTTCAGCCTTAATCAGGTGCTAGCTGGCGCTGACCAACTCCGCTAAGCGTTTCGAGACCACAGCCAAGTGTCCTTTCTCCAGTACCTCATCGGCGTCGAGAACATTGAGTGCCATGATGATCCGTGCAATCAAACCCGTCCAGCCGGTTTGGTGACTCGCACCTAGTCCTGCGCCATTATCCCCATGGAAGTATTCATAAAACAGAATTAGATCACGCCAGTGGGGATCGCTTTGGAATTTTTCGGTGCCACCATAGACCGGTCGCCGCCCCGATTCATCCTTGAGGAAGATACTGGCCAAGCGGCGGGCAATTTCTGCCGAGACCTCCCAGAGGTTGAGCCAGCGGCCTGAACCGGTGGGGCATTCCACCGTAAACTCGTTGCCGTAATAGCCATACATTTTGCGGAGGGCTTGCACCAAAAGGGCATTCACGGGCATCCAAATGGGGCCACGCCAGTTGGAGTTACCGCCAAAGAGGCCGGTGGTGGATTCACCGGGTTCATAGCTAACGCGATAGGCCTCGCGGCCGAGTTGGAAAATATAGGGGTGATCGTAGTGGTAGCGGGAGAGGGCACGGATGCCATAGTCACTGAGGAATTCACTCTCATCCAACATGCGGGTGAGAATCCGCCGTAGTTTGGCCTCGTTGACGGGGGAGAGCAACCGCCGTTTTTTTACACCCGGGCGATCGATGGGGTTAATGTTGGCCAAAAGCTCAGGGTGGCGGGCATTAAAGGCAGCAATGCGTTCCCTAAAGGTGGGTAGGGAGTCCAGCAACTCTTCCGAGAAAATGGCAGTGGCACACAGGGGCAGCAATCCCACCATCGAGCGTACCTTCAGGCGCTGGGCACGACCATCGGGCAGCCGCAGCAGGTCATAGTAAAAGCCATCTTTGTCATCCCAGAGTTCATCTTTCTGGACACCAATGCGATCCATCGCTCCGGCAATGTAAACGAAGTGCTCATAGAATTTGCAGGCAATATCCTCATAAACGGGATTGTGCTGTGCTAGCTCCAGCGCCATAGAGAGCATATCGAGGGCAAACATTGCCACCCAAGCCGTACCATCCGCCTGCTCAAGAACACCACCTGTGGGTAGGGGCGCACTGCGATCAAAGACGCCAATATTGTCTAAACCAAGGAAGCCACCCTCCATGACGTTGTTGCCGAGGGAATCTTTGCGGTTGACCCACCACGTAAAGTTGAGCATGAGCTTGTGGAAGACACTCTCAAGGAAAGCCAAATCGCCTTCGCCTTTTTTCATGGCTTTGTCCAAGAGATAGATTTGCCACGTGGCAATCCCATGCACAGGCGGATTCACATCACCAAAGTTCCATTCGTAGGCGGGAATTTGACCGTTGGGGTGCAGATACAGTTCATTCACCATCAGCTTAAGCTGCTCTTTGGCGAAGTCGATATCCATCAGAGCTAAGGGCGAGCAGTGGAAGGCCAAGTCCCAAGCGGCAAACCAAGGATATTCCCACTTGTCGGGCATGGAGATAATGTCGGCGCTTTCAAGGTGGAACCACGATTTGTTGCGGGTAACGATGCGCTCTTCCACATCGGGGGGCAGCGCTTTATCTTCCAGCCACTGCTTGACAGGGTAGTAGTAGTACTGCTTTGTCCACATCATGCCGGCAAAGGCTTGACGAACCACATTGCGCTGATCAGCCGTGCAGTCACTGGGGATGAGGTGATCAAAGAAGAGATCCGCTTCGGTGCGGGCTTGGTTGAGGCGATCGCTAAAGGCATTGCCAAAGCTGAGGGGGCTACTTTTGGCAGATGCTAGGCGTAGTTGAATGATCTCAACCCCTTGGGCGGCAACTGTGACTTGGTAGTGGGCAGCCACCTTGGTGCCGACTTTGTCGGGGTTGACGGCATTTTGCTCACCATTGATCAGGTAGCGGTGAAAGGCATCCTTAACGTAGGGCGAGGCATTGGGCTGGCCAAAGAGCCGCTCAAAGTTGGTTTCGTTCTCAGTGAAAAGAAAGGGCACTGGGCGATCGCTGGTCAGTTCGTATTCCCCTAGCTCGTCATGGCGTGCCCGCACCAGGGTCGCATCCATTTGCTTCAGTTCTGGTTTGGCGAGAACCTTGTCCGGTGTCCAACTCCACGTATTGCGGTACCAGAGGGTGGGCAGAACGTGCAAATGGGCAGCTTCGTTGCCGCGATTGTGAATGCTGATTTGAATCAAAATGTCATTGGGAGCCGCTTTGGCATATTCGATGAAGACATCAAAGTAGCGATCGCCCTCAAAGACCCCTGTATCCAAGAGTTCATACTCCATTTCAAAGCGGCTGCGGTGGCGGTTGGTCATCACCAGATCAATGTAGGGATAGGCAGCTTGGGGATACTTGTAGAGGTATTTCATGTAGGAATGGGTGGGCGTACTGTCGAGGTAAAAGTAATACTCTTTAACGTCCTCCCCATGATTGCCTTCATTGTTGGTTAAGCCAAAAAGCCGTTCCTTGAGAATTGGATCGTTGCCATTCCAAAGAGCCAAGGCAAAACAAAGCCGTTGCTGTGCATCACAAATGCCACCGAGGCCATCTTCACCCCAACGGTAGGCGCGCGATCGCGCTTGATCATGGGAAAAATACTCCCAAGCATTGCCGTCGGTGGAATAGTCTTCCCGTACAGTGCCCCACTGCCGCTCGCTCAAGTAAGGTCCCCAAAATTTCCAAGGGTTGGCTTGGCCATGAACTTGATTGAGTCGTTCCAGTTCAGGATTGACAGGAGAAACCATTTTTAACCTCGCTTGTTATCTCAAAAATTCCATAAAGGTCTACGAACTTATATGAACTTAAGCGAAAACTGTTAATAAATAAAAAAATAAAAAAAGATAAAGAGCTTAAGCTCATAAATTTTGAGTATAAGCAAAATATCCTAAATTCCAAGAAAGGAAACATTAAGGTTTAGTAATCTGCTAGGGCAGATATAGCCCTTTCCTGAACTAGGGGGACATCTAAGAATCCAATCCGCTACAGTAGGAGTTGTCGCAGTGTTGAGCGTCTTCGTGAAAGAGGTAGTACCCGACCCAGATTTTGCTTGACCTGATGCGCGGCAAGCCCCGGTATTTATGCCGGCGGCGAAGGATAGTGCGGATGGCGGCGGCATCCTAATCATGGTATTGCCACTGAAACCCAAGGTGGCCTACGGCAGGGCATGCCGGCAAGATACAAGCAGCGGTTAGAACCCGCCGAAACGATTGCGCAGTCATCCCCGTCGTAGGAATCTGCGGCTTTCAGGCCGGGGAGGAGGTCAAGTCTTCTCCAATCTCTGCTATGATGAAAGGAAGGGCTGGTTGTTTGCTCGTTAAACGTAGATTGTTTAGAAAGCCATTTCTCTAGGCATCTAGGTAAAAAGCAGTCGTAACCATCTTTGCTCTAAGGGAGCAGCCTACAGGGCTCAACTCCACTTTGAGTTTGTCAATGTGTTCGAGAGTTTTATGACATCTGTTTCTTCGTTGCCTGCGCGCCCCCTGCGTCCCAATTGGGGGGTGATTTTTTTTATGGGCATTGTGCATTTGGGAGCGTTGCTGGCATTGGTACCGGGGCTGTTTTCCTGGCCGGCTGTGCTGTTGTGTGTTGTTCTCTATTGGGTGTCTGGAGGCCTTGGCATCACCCTAGGCTGGCATCGCCTGATCACCCATCGCAGTTTCCAGTGCCCGAAATGGCTGGAATACTTTTTTGGCTTTTGCGGCAGCTTGGCCTGTGAGGGTGGAATTATTGAATGGGTTGGCCTCCACCGTAATCACCACCTCCACTCCGATCAAGAACTGGATCAGCACAATTCCCAAAAGGGGTTTTGGTGGTCGCACATGGGTTGGATGCTCCAAGAAGTGCCCGCCAAGGCAGAGGTAGAACGCCTCACCAAGGACATTAACACTGATCCGGTGTATCGCTTTTTGAATCAGTACTTTGTGCCCATTCAAGTGGTTTTAGGGGTCTTGCTGTATCTGTGGGGGGGACTGCCCTTTGTGGTCTGGGGTATCTTTGTCCGCCTTGTGCTGGTGTATCACCTCACGTGGTTTGTCAATAGTGCCACCCATAAATTTGGCTACCGCACCTTTGAATCGGGCGATCGCTCCACGAATTGTTGGTGGGTTGCCCTGCTGACGTTTGGCGAAGGCTGGCACAACAATCACCACACCTACCCCCATTCGGCACGTCACGGTCTGCAATGGTGGGAATTTGATATTACGTGGATCACGATTCGGGCATTGCAAGCGATTGGTCTGGCCCAAAAGGTGCGGCTCGTGGAAGTCCCCACGAATCAGTAACAGCCCTTAAAAGGGGTACTGGAGTTCCGCCTCTTGCCAAATGCGGATCAATTCCCTCGCCTCTGGGTAGAGGGGATGCGTGGGGGGGATGAGTTCGGCGGTGGCGATCGCCTGCTGGTTGTCCCGCCCCACCCAATAGCGCGCCTGCTCCAAGATATTATTGCCCCACTGCACAATCAACTGGTTGGCGGTGGCATAGACACTGGAGTTGGGGGAGATTTCTTGGGCAATGGCAATGGCAGCAGCAAAGTCGCGATCGCGCCCCCCTCGAGCATGGCGCTGGGCTTCATTCAGGCGAGCCGTATCCACATCAGGCTGCCAGCTCACCGCTTCCGTTGCAACGGGGGGAAAGAGTTCTTTGAGGCGATTTTGAGCCGTTTCATAGAGGGCACGCTGGGGACGAATTCGCTCAAGGAGTTGGCGGGCTTGCAGCAGGGCTTCAGGGGTGCCTTGGCGGGCAAGGGCGTTGGCCTGATCGATCAGGGGTTGATCCTCAGCAATCTCGATTTGACGTTGCCACAGCCGTCGCTGATCGCGGATTTGGTCTTGGCGGTAGGGACTCGCGTCCGCCAAAGGAATGTTGAGGCGGTTGAGGGCAAGGTAGAGGCGATCCAGCGTGCCGCCACGGGCAATGGCTTGAGCTTCTGCGAGGGTTCGCAGTACCTGCAAATCTGTTTGCCAGCGCCGAATGGCCTGCTGGGCTTCAAAGTAGAGGGGGCGTTCTGCCGTAATCGTCCGCGCTTGGGCAATGGCTCGATCAATGTCCTGTCCCATCCCCGCTTGAGCAAATTCTTCCGCTGCGGCTAGCTTGGCTACATCCTCAGCGCTGCGGGCACTCCTGACATCACGGGGAATTAAACCAGCAATGCGCCTTGCCTCTTGGGGGTCATAGCGATTCAGAGCCGCCACTGCTGATGCAAGTAACTGTTCACCCAACTCATTGAGCAATCGCCGCGCACCGGCATAAATATCACTGGTGGGGGGAATTCGCCGCACAATTGCAATGGCAGCGGCCAAGTTATCGGCTCCCCCCTGTGCCATGAGGGCACGGGCTTCATCCAACTGCCGATCTTCCCGTTGGGCACGGATAATCCGCTCATTAAAGGCGCCAAACTGATCCTGTGCCCAATAACGACAGGCAACAAATTGCAACTGGAGCGAGATTTGAAAAGCTTCTCGCCATTCGAGGTTTTTTAAGGCGGCTTCGGCGCGCTGGTAGATGCTCTCCCCCTCTTGCCAAATTTCCTGCCAGCGTTGAATGCGTTCTTCCACCTTGGTATAGGCTTGGACATCCCGAGGAATCCACCGCGCAAAGGCGATCGCCCGATGTAATTGCCCCTCATGAAAGGCTACCTCTGCCAAGGCCAAAACCTGATCTGACCACGCTTCTAGGCGGCGATTAATCTCAGGGGCAAGGGGATGATCGCGAGGCAAGTCATCAATGAGATCAATGGCATGGAGCAAATCTTCAAGGGTGTGTCGCTCCGCCGCTTGTTGGGCGCAGTAGAGGCGAAAGGAGGCCGATGCCAAAGGCCAAAGGACAAAATCACAATTGCCGGGAGTCGTCGGTTGCCGCAGCAGCAGCCACAGGGATAGCCCGGAAATCCCGACGGAGGTGAGGAGGGAGAGGCTGGCCACCACTTGCCAGTGTTGCAACCAAGGTAAGCAGGCATACCACTGCTTTTGGACAAGGGGGACTAGACGATTGAGTTGGCGCGATCGCCCACCAAAGCGTTTTAAGATCGCGATCACTGCGGTTGATTTAGTTTGATCCTGCACCGTCTCCCACTCCCCAACACTCCCTATTGGCATCCCTAACTGTGAGCACAATGCCCAGTGACAGCCCTTTTCTTAGGCGTTAAGGAACTGAAATGTTCCCGACACTCACTTGCGCAGTGTTGCCTGGGTTCCATCCTTGGGAAAAGGGCTGTACCTAGGGAATGGCCGAGCCTTTCAAAATTATCCTAATCAATTTAGAGCGAGAGCTAGACCCAAGACAAACTCAACAAACTAACTGTTCGCCGTTTCACTGGGGGTTGTCGCTTCGCTCGGGGCAGGCGATTGGGAGGCCAGATTGCCTCGGTTAAGGGCTTCTTGCAACTTGGCTTCATCCTCTTTTGACAGGGAGGTGCGCAGGACTTTACCGCCAAAGGGAGCAATTTCCTCAAGGACTTTGTCGGGTGTGGCTTGACGCACCAACGTAAAGATGGCCGAGCTGCCGGGGGCAATGGTTTGTCCCAATTCCTTGATGAAATTATCGTCAATGCCAATATCGGTAAATTTGCCGGAAATCGCCCCGGCCACAAGACCCGCAGCCCAGCCCAAGAGGGGATTGAAGAACAATAGACCAATGAGCAGCCCCCAAAAGCCACCGCCAAGGGCCCCCTGGAGGGTCAAATCCTGAGTCTGGTTGATTTTAACCTTGCCATCTTTGGTGCGCACGACAACAGCCGCGTCCTCAAGGTCAATGAGATGCTCACGCTGGAGTTTTAATAGCTGGATTAATACTTCGTTCGCCTTGTACTCATCATCAAACGCAATGACCACTAAGGTACTCATAACTTTAGGTCTCCCTACGAATGTGGGTCATAGAACCGCTCCTACCCTAGCATTGTCATTAGCAGGTTGGGATTGCGGTATTGTAGCTAAGGGACGAAGCAAGGTCTTTGACAGCCCTTTTCACGGTAAGATAGCGAGACCATGAGCACGCCACAAACCTACACTGTGACCATTCACGTGCGTCCCCTCAAGCCGGGGGATCCACCCACGCGGACGTACACAATTACTGTTCCGAGCGATCGCTATATCCTGCAATACGCTGAGAGCCAAGGCCTTGAGTTGCCCTTTTCCTGTCGTAACGGTGCCTGTACTACCTGTGCCGTGCGCATTCTCTCTGGCCATGTCTATCAACCTGAAGCCATGGGACTCTCCCCCGCCCTGCAAGCCCAAGGCTATGCCCTCTTGTGTGTCAGCTATGCCCGCTCTGACCTTGAGGTAGAAACCCAAGATGAAGATGAGGTCTATGAGCTGCAATTTGGCCGCTACTTTGGCAAGGGACGGGTACAGCTGGGGCTGCCCCTCGATGAGGACTAGTGATCCATGACAGCTGTGAGTTGCCCACTGCCGGCGAGTGAGCGGCAGCGCTATTTAGAAATTGCCACGGAGGCAGCCTTGGCGGGGGGCGCTGTCCTGCAGCACTATTGGGGCAAACTGAGTGAGATTGAGGAAAAGGGGCGCTCTGGTGACCTCGTCACGGTGGCCGATCGCCAGTCAGAAGCAGCGGTACTGGATGTCATTCATCGCCATTGTCCAGACCATGCGGTGCTCGCGGAGGAATCGGGTCTTTTGGGACTGAAGGATAATCCATTTCTGTGGGCGATTGATCCTCTGGATGGCACCACCAACTATGCCCATCAATACCCCTTTAGTGCGGTGTCAGTAGCTCTCTTAGTAGAGGGAGAACCCCACATTGGTGTCGTCTATGATCCCTTTCATCGCGAACTGTTTCGCGCTGCTACAGGCCTCGGTGCCACCCGCGATCGCCAGCCCATTCAGGTTTCCACCACCGCAGAACTGAGTCATAGCCTTTTGGTCACGGGCTTTGCCTACGATCGCCGTGAAACCGAAGACAACAACTATGCGGAATTTTGCTACCTGACTCATCTCAGCCAAGGGGTACGGCGGGGTGGCGCGGCAGCCATTGACTTGGCCTACATTGCCTGTGGTCGCCTTGATGGTTATTGGGAACGGGGTCTGTCCCCTTGGGACTTAGCGGCTGGTGTGGTTCTGGTTCGTGAAGCTGGGGGCGTCGTCACTGCCTACGATCAATCCCCTTTTCAACTGACATCAGGGCGGATTTTAGCGACGAATGGGTATCTCCACACTGCCCTGAGTGAGGCACTCCTGCGGGTAAAACCCTTGGGCTTTTCGTTTCTGCCAGAGGGAGGTTAGGCCTCTAGGCGTATCGCTTCAGCTAAACACGTCCGTACCTGTAGGGGTTGATAGAAATTGGTTTGTTGGAGATCCACCTTAGACTGGGCAGTGAGGAATAGCAGCGCCCAAAAGACCCCCACAGGATCGGGTTTGCGCCGCAGTAGCTCTTGGAAGTCTAGCCATGTCCCTTCGGGAGCCATTTCTCCGAGGAGACTTTCTACTTCGTTAGCTATCTCCGTCAGGTTTTCTTGGTGCGCCAGTTGGGTAATTGCCTTGAGGGTTGTGGGACGGCGACGCCGCCGCGGTTGATGCGGCCGCAGCACCTTTGCACGGTCGTTCTGAACTGCCATGGTTTTCAGGTGGGCAATCAATTCCTCAAGGGTGACGCGGCGCCGTTGTTGGGGGGGAGCCACGGGGCGACGATGCAAATACTGCTCTAGGGCATGGGGCAAGACCACAAAGGACTGGTTTTCGCTGATCTCTGGCGGTTCTGGGAATTCTGTTTCCTCGGGCATCGGTTCAGCAACTGCAACTAGGCGATCGCTCTTCAGGAGCACCAGCATCGCTGCATACAAAAAGGCCTGCCCTGATTCACTGAGATTGGGTTCCCCCCGCCGTGTCAACTCCGCCAAACAGCGATCGAAGACCTCAATCACTTGAATATCCCAAGGGTCAATTTCCCCCCGCTCAGCCAAGTCAATCAAAATGTCAATCGCGGTATCGGCAAAGGATTGGCTCATGGTTGGCTGACCACTCGTTGTTGTCTATCTTAGGAGGCTTGGCAGCCCCTATCCAGAAAAAGGCTCAGCAATGGGAATCGTAAAGTGAAACTCACTACCGCGATCGCGCCCCGCCGACTCCGCCCAAATTTGCCCCCCCAAATTGGTAATGATCTGGCGACAGATCGCGAGACCCAAGCCCGTCCCACCCGTAGAGCGCCGCAGTGCTCCCTCCTCCTGATAAAAGCGATCAAAAATCGTTTCCAAGCGATCCGGCTCAATACCGCGCCCCGTATCGGCAACCGTCACTTCCAATAGACCATCGGGACGAGGCTTGGCAGCAATGGAAACCTGACCCGACTGTTCCGTAAACTTGCAGGCATTATCGAGTAGCTTCGAGAGCACCTCCACTAGCCATTCGCCATCTGCTCGGATCAAGGGCAATTCCTTGGGCAAGACTGTGCGAATGGTCGGTAGTTGATCCTTGGGGGTGCGCAGACTACTGAGGGCTAGATCCACCAGTTCTTGGAGGGGGAGGGGTTCCGGTCGCCACTGCACCCGGCCACTTTCCAACTGCGAGAGGGTAAGGAAGTCCTGAATCAGTTTCCGCATGCGCTCAGCATCAGCGAGAGCCGTACTCAACATCACCTGCCGCAGTTCTGAATCCATATCGGGTTCACTCGCTAGACTTTCGAGGCAGACTTGAATAGTCGAAAGGGGCGTGCGCAGTTCATGACCCGTAATTGCAATCAGATTACTGCGGGTGCGATCTAAGGCCTCCAGTTGCGCGTTGAGTTCCTCCAGATCTGCGTAGGCCTCCGCCTGAATCAGGGCAACCCCCACTTGGGTGGCGATCGCCTCCACTAATTCTGCGTCCATATCGTGCCACGGCAGCGGTTCGCCGCGGTGGAGTTCAACAATGCCCAACAGCCGCCCTTGATAGAGAACAGGCGCCAGTAGGAGGGCTTTGACGCCGGCGGCCTCGAGGGGTTTGAAACGGGTCGCCTCGTAGTGGGGATCGGCGGCTACGTCATCCACCTGAATCACCTGCTGATGCGCCAGTGCCTGCTGGGTGTAGGGGTGCTCACTCACGGGCCAATACTGGTACTGCAATGGCAGTAGGGCACCGCTGGTGTACTCGTGCTCAATGCGCACGCGAGTATCGGTACTGCGGCAACGGTAAATGAGACAGCGATCGCCCTTGAGGGCTTCCCCTAGTTCTGCCACCGCACGAGTGAGAATTTCTGTGGGATTAAGGGAGTTGCGAATCGCCGTGGTAATTGCATTGGTGAGGCGTTCCTTGCGCTCTTGAATGGCAATTTGGCGGTAGGCCTTGATTTGCTTGTACTGGCCAGCTTGGAGATAGGTCACTAGGCGATCGGCAAAGGGGGCAGGATCACTATTGCACCCCGCCACTTGGCGATAGGTCTCAACCCATGCCAGACCTTCCTTGAGTTTCTCCTTCAGTTCAGGGCGGTACTCCCGAATACGGTTGAGGAGGATTTCAGCGGTTGTCGCTGCCACCTGCCGATCAAAGGTCCAAATGCCCTCAAAACGACGCGCCGCATCCATCGGCGGCAACACATCCAAGCGCTGGGCAGGCGATCGCTGGACTTCGCGGCAGACCAAGCAAGTGCTGTAATTTTTGCCCAAGACGGTCAAATGCCATTCTTGACTGAGGGCATCGGCGGGATCAAAGGCAACCATTTCATAGTCTCCCGAGCAGTTCTTAAACTCGGTTTCCGGGGCAGCCAAAACGTAAACGTGGTGGGACTTGGTGGCAATACGGCGGTAGCGATGGGCTTCTTGGCGATAAAAGCGTTCCCGCTGAAAGCAGGCAATAATAATCGGCGCATCCTCATTGGCCAAAACCTGATCCTCCATTGCATGGGAAAGCGCCGTCAGCGATGTCTTGAAGTACAGTTGCGATCGCAAGCGAGGCAACCGCGCCAACAACTCCTCAAGAACAGATGTGGCAATGATCCTGTTGGCCATGGAAAAGTGTGAATAAGAAGATGCCCTACGGTACCATTATCGGCAAATCCGCACCAGCGAACCTATTGAAATTCAGTTCGAGCGGCTGTACCTAAGTCAACCAACGGCTGAATTGCTGGAACCTTCAATCTTAAACTTTTGTTAAGAATTTTATTGATCGGCAGGGCTTATGTGTAGTTTTCTATACTATATTTAAGCAAACCTCAAAAGATCAGCTCCTCTAGCACCGGGGATCAACAAAATCCTCATCATTGCAATGGTTGCTTACAGTGTTCCCAAAAGCGCTCCGTGGAAACACCCATGGCAAAGCAAGAGGGGTGTAGTAAGTTGGGTTTCAGAGAATAAGGTGAGAAAGCTGTGACTGCCCGTATTTCTGCTGTCCCTAGTGCTGGTCATCGTCGGTATGATCCTGAGGCGATCGCCCGCTACTACTGGCGACATCCCTGGCGAGTTATCTGGCGGTTCCTGAACATTGCGGTCTCTTTCCTAACATTTTGGCTGTTATTGCAGTGGGACAAGTGGTTAGGGCAACAGGAAAGTCAGCGTCCTTTGCGGGCAATGCAACTGCGCAAACTCCTAATCCGTTTAGGCCCAACCTTCATTAAAGTCGGTCAAGCCCTCTCCACTCGCCCCGATTTGATTTGTCCCGACTACCTCGAAGAACTGACGCTCCTTCAGGACAAATTGCCCCCCTTTGCCAATGAGATTGCTATTGCCATTATTGAGCGAGATCTGCGCTTAAACCTAGGGGATATTTTTGCCGAATTCTCACCCCAACCGGTGGCCGCCGCCAGTCTCGGCCAAGTCTATCGAGCCAAACTCCACAGTGGTGAAGAAGTGGCCGTCAAGGTGCAGCGTCCCAACCTTTTGCCCGTGATTACCCGCGATCTCTTCTTGATTCGCCTTTTGGTGCAGTGGGTCAAGCCTTGGCTACCGATTAACCTCTGCCATGATTTGCGAGACATTGTCGATGAATTTGGCCGCAAGCTCTACGAGGAAATTGACTACCTCAATGAAGGGCGCAATGCCGAGAAATTTGCTGCCAACTTCCGCGATGATCCCACGGTCAAGGTACCGAAAATCTATTGGGAATACACCACGGAGCACGTGCTTACGCTGGAGTGGATCCATGGCATTAAACTCACCCGTACGGATTGTATGGTGGCGGCGGGCGTCAATCCCGATGAGCTGATCCGTGTTGGCGTGATTTCTGGTTTGCGGCAACTCTTGGAATTTGGCTTTTTCCATGCGGATCCGCATCCGGGGAATCTCTTCGCCATGCCCGATGGCCGTATGGCCTACATTGACTTCGGCATGATGGATCAACTGGAGGAGAGCACTAAAGAATCCTTGGTGGATGCCGTCGTTCATTTGGTGAACAAGGACTATCAAGCCTTGGCGACAGACTTTGTCAAACTGGGCTTTTTGACCCCGGAAACGGATATTACGCCGATTATCCCTGCCCTTGAGTCGGTCTTTGAAGAGGTGATTGGCTCCAGTGTGCGGGAATTCAACTTCAAAGTGATCACCGATCGCTTCTCCGAGTTGATGTATGCCTATCCCTTCCGGGTTCCCGCTAAGTTTGCCCTGATCATTCGCTCTCTAGTCACCCAAGAGGGCATTGCCCTGTGTCTCAACCCTAACTTCCGCATTGTTGATGTCAGCTATCCCTATGTGGCACGGCGTCTGCTGCAAGGAGAATCGCCCCAACTGCGGCGACGGTTATTGGATGTCCTCTTCAAGGATGGTCGTCTGCAGTGGCAACGCCTAGAAAACCTAATTGCGATCGCCCGGCAGGATCAGCACTTTAACCTCGCGCCAACGGCCACCTTGGGCTTGCAGTATCTCTTTTCTGAGGAGGGGCAGTACCTGCGGCGGCAAATTGTGCTAGCGTTAACCGAAGATGACCGTCTCCACACCGAAGAGGTGCAACGCCTTTGGAATTTGGTCAAGTCTGATCTGCGTCCGCTCTTCTTGATTGATGTGGCATGGGAAGCCCTCAAGGCCTCTGTCTCCCACACGCTCGGTAAAGAAGAAGACAGCAATTCCTTGGTGGTGGCCAGCTAAGGGTTGGCAGCGGTTATCAACGTTCCTGAGTGTCCAAGAAGGATTAGGTATCCCGTGTTTGATCCACCCATTGTCTTGCTACTGGCGGGTATTTTTATGGGGTTGACCAGTGGTAAAGCCTTTGAAGCCACCCTCAAGCAGAGTGTCCAAGAATGGAACCGCAGTCGCTCCACCCGTGTTCTGAGTCAATTGCGCGGCCCCCAACTTCAGTTGCCCTACTTGGGGATTTCCATTGGTATCTGGCTCTTCCTGATGGCGGGATTGTGGACCTATGGCTTTGGTGCAGGGCTGAGTATGGTCATTGCCTTTGTGCTGACGATCGCCACCGCCCTTTTGGTGTGGTATCAACTGGGGAAAGTGCTGACCATTTTAAGTACGGGTGGCTCTCGTGCCCTTGATCTCGATGCCCTTGAGGCCAAGGAATAGTTTTTTATAACTCCTAAAGGAGGCGTTGTGGATTTACTGACCCAAGTGGATGAACTGATTGCCAACGCCCCCGATGACCCTGCGACTGTGGCGGCGGTACAGGCGATCGCCCCCATTCTCTACGAGGAAGCCCAGCGCTACGGGCAAACGGTTTACTACGTCCTGCAAACTCCCGATGGTCAGTGGCAGGTGATTACCCTTGAGGAACAGCAGCCCCCCCACCAGCAAAAAAATGTGATCCACGCCTACGGTAGTGAAGCCATGGCTCAAGAGGCCTGTGATGAACAAGTGATCCCAGTGCCCATGCCAATTATTCCCCTTTTGTTTCAACTGTTGGCGGCAGAGCCAGTGGATAGCCTGATGATCCTTGAGGCGGATGGCGAACGAGGCTGGGAAGTGGGGCGAGAATGGTTACTAGCTCAAGTGCGCGCAATCCTCAGTGCCCCCCCGAATATGGCCTAGGACGGAAGTTGCTCACCACGAATCGCCAAGTCTAGCAGTTGCATCGGGTGGTAAATGGGCACGGAGCTACTCTGCTCTTGGAGATACTGCCGCAATTGCACGGTGCAGCCCACATTGGCTGAGACAATGACATCAGGGCGAGTATTCAGCAGGTTGCGTACCTTTTGGCGTCCCAATTCCGCTGCGACATCGGGTTGAAGAATGTTGTAAACCCCGGCACTGCCACAGCACAGGGCTGCATCGAGGGGTTCGCGCAGTTGCACTTGGGGAATTTGTCGCAGCAGTTGCCGCGGTTCAAGGCGAATCTTTTGGCCGTGGATCATGTGGCAGGCATCTTGATAGACCAAGGTCAAGGGGCGATCGCCCAGGGGGTGGAGCGGTGTCACCAAGCCCTGTTTGACCAAAAAGACCTGCACATCCTCCACCTTTTGCACAAAGTCACGGGCGCGATCGCGGTACTCTGGATCGGCAGCCAAAAGGCGATGATATTCCTTGAGGGTGTGGCCACAACCCGAGGCGTTGATTAAAACCGCATCCACCTTGGCCGCTGCAAAACAGTCAATCATTTGGCGCGCAAGGGTTTGCGCCTGATCCTCCTCCCCTTGGTGATGGGGCAGGGCACCACAGCATCCCTGTTGCGGCGGCAGCACCACCTCAAAGCCATTGGCACTTAAGACGGAGATCGTGGCTTCATTCACTTCCGGCAAAAAGAGCCGTTGGACACAGCCCAGAATCACCCCCACGCGGCCACGCTGTTTCCCTTGGGCAGGCAGGACTTCAGGGGAGCGATCGCGAAATGTTTTAACTGAAAGGGGCGGTAGCATTTGATACATGGCCGCAAGGGACTTGGGCAAAAGCCGTTTCAGGAGTCCCAGCCGCTTTTCGAGATTGGCCAAGCCTATTTTTTGGTAGAGCCAGAGCGGCCACAGGAGGGCACGCAGCCGTTGGGGATAGGGCAGCGTTTGGAAAATCAACTGCCGCAACCAGCGATCGCCCACAGGCCGCTGATAATGGCGCTGCACTTGAACCCGCGTGGCCGCAATCAACTTATCGTACTCAACCCCCGATGGACAGGTGGTGACGCAGGCCAAGCAACCCAAACAGGAGTCAAAGTGCTGTACGACATCCGCCAGTTGCACCTGTTCCTCATGAATGGCATCCATGAGATAGATACGACCACGGGGAGAGTCCATTTCAGTACCCAACACCCGATAGCTAGGACAGGTGGAGAGGCAAAACCCGCAGTGGACACAGGCATCAATCAGGTGTGGATCAGGGGGTGACTGGGCATCAAAGCCTGTCACAGGATCAATTGCAGTCATTGAAATGGCCTAAAGATTGCCGACAAAAACGCCAGTGCCAAAGACACCCGTTGCATCCAATTGTTGCTTAAGCTTCCGCATCAATTCAAGGGCATTCCCGCGATAATCCCAAGGATCGAGTTGCTGCTTGAGGTTCAGGGGGGCGGCTAAGACGGTGACATAGCCCCGTGGTAGCCCTTGGCGCAGCCTGAGAATGAGTTGACGGAGATGCTCCTCCTGTCCGTGGAGATAGGCGTAACCGACCCCTGCACTCATTTCGCCTCGGCACTCGCAGGCCAATTCCCTTGCCAACTGCTGAAGCTGGGTGAGAGCGGGCAACATTTCGCTTAGAGGCACACCGATTTTGAGAGTCACTTGATCGGGGGTGGGGTTGAGGGTAATGCCTAGAGGGGCTTGGGGTTCCAGTTGCAGATTATGGGTCTGGGCAATCTGACTCAGGCGATCGCCCAACGTACCCGCAGCAATCACTTCCCGCAGGGTATGGAATTCCAATTCCAACAGCAGCGTCCCCCGTGGTTCAAGGCGCAATACACACCGCGCGGGCGCAAGGGAACTCGTCAAAATCACCTCAAGTCCCTTGGCCAAAGCAGAGACTTCCCCCCGCAACTGCCAGATTTGTACCGCATCCGGCAGAGGATACACCCGCAGCGTCACCTCTGTCAGAATCCCCAGTGTGCCATAGCTGCCGATCAGGAGTTTCATCAGGTCGTAGCCGGCAACATTTTTGACCACCCGCCCTCCCGCTTTGACGATTTGGCCATCACTGCGAATGAACTTCACCCCCAACAATTGATCGCGCCATGACCCATACCGCTGCCGTAGTGTGCCATTGCTTTGGGTGGCCAAGCAGCCGCCAAGGGTGGCCGTTTCTCGAAAGAGGGGATCTGCGGCAATCCATTGTCCTGCGGGTGCTAGGTGGTGCTGGAGCTGCTGAAAGGGAATACCCACTTGGGTGGTGACGGTCATATCGGCAGCCGCATGATCAATGAGCTTCTGCCACGCCGTTGTCCGCAGAAAAATATCTGCCTTGGGGGTGTTCCCGAGCCAGTTGAGTTTGGTGCCTGCTCCAATGGGCAACACTCGCCAGCCTTGGCGCCGGGCATAGGCAATCACTTCTGCCCCCGCTTCTGGGGTGGGGGGAGTCACCAGCAGGGCATGCTCAGGAAGGTAGGGACGCAGGTGGGGGGCGCGATCGCCCAATTCAGCAAGGGAGTGAACCGCTGCATTCCCCAACAGTGCGCTCAGCGTGCGTTTCATGGATTACGGGTGGACAGTTCAAAAACAAACCCTTCGTAGTATAAAAGTTGACCGTCCTCACTTTTGACGGGGCGGGCGCATTCGCAAATGGTGGTGATTGTTTGGTCAGCACGATACACCTTGGAAACCAAGTTGCGCACAAAGCCACGAGTTTCAATTTGCTGTTGGAATTTTTCCCAAGCGCTGTCATCCACGTAGGGACGATGATTATGGTGTTCTATATCCGCTAGCCAGTCTTCAGCATCGGCATAGCCATAGATGCGTGCCAAGGCATTGTTGACTTTGAAGTAAACCCCCTCGGGCGAACTTTGGTAAATCCCAACCACGGCTTCCTCAAACATCTGCCGATACTGTTCTTGCGCTGCTTGCAGTGAGGAAACCAAGTCACGCCGCTCCTCGACGATTTCCTGCAACTGCTGGTTTTGCTTTTGCAAGAGGGCATTTTTTTGCCGCAGCTTCCGCTGTAGGAGAGCGATCGTCAACTGATTTTTTACCCGTGCCAGCACCTCCGCCTGCTGAAAGGGTTTGGTGATGTAGTCGGCACCGCCAATCTCAAAGGCCTTGACCTTGTCAAAGACATCATCGAGGGCACTAATGAAAATAATGGGGATATGCTTGGTCTTGGGATTCTCCTTCAGGGTTTGACAGACCTCGTAGCCATTCATATCAGGCATCATGATGTCCAAGAGAATGACATCCGGGGGTTCGGCCTCAATCCCCATGAGCGCCATTTGGCCACTAATGGCACCGCGCACATCGTAGCCTTCCAGTTGCAGCAGCGTTGTGAGAACTTCAACATTTTCGGGGGTATCATCGACTATCAGAATGCGACCAGCCCCTGAATCAAAGAGGTCGGTGGTCATGCACGGGTCTCCCAATGGCGATCGTTTGTCAGCGCCCTGACACTCCCCATCCTATCAAAGTTTTTTCTGACCGTAGGCGATCGCTAGCCCCTTGAGCGTTGCCAAGATCTAAATCTACTGTGCACCTTTTCTATACCATGGTGATGGCAGACAGCGGCGATAGGTATCGATGACAACGAACTGGAACAACTTTCGCAAAAACCTTGGGGAATGGCATGGCTCCTTTACGGCGGTCAGCCCCAGCGGTGAACTGGGAACCTCTGTCCCTTCAATTCTGATCTTGGCTGATACTGCTGACGGTCAACGGGTGCGCTTTGAACTGCGACGCTTTGGCAATGGTCTCGATCAGCCCCCCACCAGTGAAACGGTGCAGGAGTATGCCACCATTGGCCGCCAAAATGTCTTTTTTCCGACGGGGGCTTTTTCTAAGGGATCGTTGCAGGTGGCGCCCTTTGCCGAGTTTGGTGCGGAGTATGGCTTTGTCATGGGCGATCGCCGACTGCGGTTTGTCCAACTCTTTGACAAAAATCAGCACCTCCAATCCATGACTCTGATTCGCGAGTTTCGTGCCCACAGTAACGCCGTTGAACGTCCTCCCTTAACCGTGGATCAACTCCTAGGGGAATGGCGCGGTACCGCCTACACCGTCTATGCCGACTGGCGATCGCCCACGGAAACCCCGACCCATCTAAGTCTTTGGCGCGAGGGCGATCGGCTCTACCAACTGCTGCAAACCCCCGACCACGAGGTGAAAACAACGGCCACAATTGCTGGGTCGCGCCTACTCTTTACGGATACGGATCAACCCAAGCAGCTTTTGTTGCTCCCCGACGGTACCTCTAGCCTAACCCCCTTGCAGGTGTCCTTTCGTCACCCCTTTTTTGTGGAGGTGGGCTGGTTGTGGGCAGAAGGACAGCGGCAGCGCCTCATTCGCACCTATGGCGATCGCGGCGAATGGGTCAGTGCGACACTCGTTGTCGAAGAACGGATAAGCTAAGCATCCCCAGCAAGAGGGGTAGCAACCAATCCCCATAGCGAGTGTAGAGAGTCTGGGTTTGCCGCCGCAAAATCGTTGCCGCATGAATCACAAACTCATCGGCATTGGAGAGCCAAACAGTTTCCCCTGTAGGCGCAATCACCGCAGAAAGACCCGTATTCGTGGAGCGCACAAGCCAGCGATCGCCCTCGACGGCTCGCAACACATCATGGCCATGGTGCTGGGTCATCAGTTGGCGACGGTAGGGATCATTGTTGGCAACACTGAGGATAAACTGCCCCCCATGAACCAGTTGCCAGCGGCTGCGGTGGGAAAAGGCAGATTCAAAGCAAATCAGGACAACGGCGTTGCCCCAAGGGGTGGTAAAGACCTGATCAGGGTTCCCCGGCAGGAGGCGCGATCGCAACGTGGATAACCGCTGTACTACCCCCGCCAGCCAATCGGGAATATATTCCCCCAAAAGAACAAGGTTGACTTTGTTGTAGCGACTGTAAATCTCCCCCTGCCCATCGAGGGTCAGGAGCACCTGATGATGCCCCCCTAGCGTCTCCATGAATGTCCCTAACCACAGGGGAACCCCTGCCTCGCGAACAGCGCTGGTGATGGGATTGACTTGGTGTGGTTGCCACAAAATCGGCAGTGCCCCTTCCGGAGTCAAGACGGCATCAACCCCTAGAACCACCAGTTGGCGATAGCCACGGGGATAGTCCTGCCAAGCGCGGCGGATACCCTCTGGCGTGAGCTTTTCCCGCGTTGGGATATTGCCTTGGATCAAACCCACCCGTAGGGGTTCCCCTTGATCCGCCATGACCCTAGCGCCTAAAACAGCATTGAGGGCGATCGCCCCCAAAAGAGTAACAACGAGCCATCGCTTTGCCCATGTGTGCCGCTGCAGACTGAGGGTGACCAAGCCATTCAGTGTCATCACGACTGCCGTAATCGTGGTGGGTCCTGCCAGACGACCCAGTTGAAGGAGTCCCGTTGGACTTTGGGTCAGGGATAAACTAATCCACCACAGGGGCGAATAGCTCCAGAGGGCTTCAAGGGCACACCAAAGGGTGACACCCCACCGAAGTTGCCAAGGGGCAGATCGCTGCACCCCATAGCGTGCCATCAAAAAAGCCCAACTCCCACTCAGGACTGCCCCCCAACCACTTAGGAAGAGCCAAATCCCCCGCGAGATCAACCAACTGGGCACTGGCGCAATGCCAATCCACGTCAGGGGATGCAAATCCCACACCCAGACTAAGCTACTGCCGTAGAACCCTAGTCCCCAACACAGGCCGGCGATCGCTGCCCACAGTGGCGATAAAACCTGACACTGCCACCACAGGGGCACAATTCCTATGAAGGCCAAGAACCACCCGCTTACTGGCGGTAGCGCCAACTGCGTTCCCCAGCCCGCGATGCCTAAACCAACACACAGCAGCCACCTAGGCAATACTTTGGCGTTTGCGTTGCTCTTTGGGGGAAGGAGCCACATGCCAGTGTCCTGCTTTAATCAGTTCCCGTTCCAGTAAAGCAAAAAAGCGTTGGCGATCGCTGCCGCGCACAACGGCTAAATTGTGGGCTTCTGCTAATGCCACGGGGTAACCCCGCCCTTTTTCAATTTGTGCTGCCGTCAACGCAACTGCCTGTTGCCACAGGTCTGCATCCCGCGCCACCCATTGAGGAACTTCCAAACGCACCACTTCCGAGCCACCGTGGAGGTAGGCAACGTAGATCTGATGTTCACCGTAATGTTCCAGAATGCGACTGCGGCTGCGCCAGAGGGAACTATACTGTTGCGGTGCCAAGTGTGCTTGCCAGAGGAGCACATCCCGCAGGGGATCAAAGACTTGACAAGGGGGGCGATCGCGAGTCGCCTCGAGGCCAGTCTGACTTGTCTGACCACAGTGGAGGGCACAGTTGGGTTCAGGGTAGGGGCAAACCCCCAAGCGCAGAAAATTCACCGTTTCATGACTGCGAGAGGCGCTGACATAGCCCACCAAGGGAATTCGCTTCGCGCGCAATTCATCCCAAGCAGCTAAGATGGGCGTCAACAATTCCTCACGCACCATTGGCGGCAGTGATTCCCACGCCCAGAAAATCAGTGAACCATCCACGAGTGCTAGGCGGGGGGCTTTCTTGTTTTGCGTTTGAATGAGTTCAACAAGGGCAAGAATTTCCGCTTGAGTGCGGCGGTAGCGTAACCAGTCTTCTATGGTGAGTCCCCAGCCCCGCGATCGCCCCAATTCATCGGGGTCATAAACCAACTGCGGCACACTATCTAAATGGGGGCGTTGCCCTTGACCGTAGGCGATCGCCACCCGTCCCACATTAATCAAATAGCAATAGGCAATTTCGTGGTGACTGGGGGCAATTTGCGAGCCATCGGTGGCAAAAATTGTGTGTGACCTTGGGGCAGGGGGGACAGCGTGCTTCACCGTCAAGGATTCAATGGGTTCAGCAGCATTAAAGGGAAAGGACTCGCCCCACGCTTGGATGGCTTGGCGATAGCGTTCTAAATTTTCTGCCATCGCTGTCAACACTTCGAGGGCACGGGCTTGTTTTTGTTGGCTGGCGATCGCCCCTTGGCGGATCACTTGACCCACCGTTCCCATTTGAGCAGCTACTTTGACGAAGTCTAACACTGTTTTCGTATCTGGAGATACAGCTGTCCTGAAGACCTGCTCCAATACTAAATCTAAACAACATCTCAATAATTGCTCATGGGTACTGAGTTACAGGTGAGCACACTGCTAATCGTTGGAGTCCGTCCCTATGCCGAAGACCCTGTTCAAAGTGGATTTGACTAAGCCCATGGATCAGCAAGAACTGCCGGGGCATAATCGCTGGCATCCAGAGATCCCCGCAGTGGTTTCAGTCAATCCCGGTGATGAAAGATGCCCCTTTATGAGTTTCGCTGCTCTACGTGTGGCATTTTTGAGGAATGGCGATCGCTCGCCCAATCTAGTGAACCCGCCTTTTGTCCAGAGTGTCAGCAGCTTGGCCGACGTATTTTTCCGTACCAGCGGTAAATCTCTCTTCTTCCTTACCCCGACCCTCGCGGGGGAGTGACCCAGAACTGGTGCAGCGATCGCCCCAAGAACCCAAGCCTCCCCGCTTTCAGCAGCACTCCTGTGGTCGCCCGTGGATGCTCAATCACTAATTAACCGCTCACACAGGATGAGGTGAGCATTTTTGCCGCTTTTTCAGCCTTGGCTAAACTGACATCCGAACATCTAGCTTCTCTTAAAAGAGCTGTACTGGCCACGCTGAATTCGTGTGAAGAGATCCCTCTGAAAAAAGCTGTATTAAGATTTATTACAATTAGGAGTTTCGCGTAACTTCAGCTATTGTGAGAGGTACTGTCAAGAGTAACGGATGTATGTCCTTGAAAAAACGGCAGCCCTTTTCTGAAATATGTCATAACATATTGTGCCTAAACACAATAAGCACAAAAATGTGTGACCCGTCCTACAGCGGCGTTGGCTGCTGCAAGGATGTTCGATCTCTGTGAAAGGGGCTGTACCCAATTGATGTCCCATTGTTGTTGAAAGTTGATGATTTTCTACTCGTAGGGGCAATCATGAGAATTGGTGAATTACTACTGAAGGCGGGGTTAATTACACGAGGCCAACTCCAAGTCGCCTTAATGGAAAAAAGCATTTATACCAACTTGCGCTTTGGTGAAATTGTTGCCCTCCATGGTTGGTTGCCCCAAAAAACCATTGACTTTTTTGTAGAAGAGTGGCCAAAACTGATCCAAGACAAAGCAAAACGGCCGATTGGTTTTTACCTGAAAAAGGCAGGCTTATTGACGGAAGAGCAAATAAAACAAATTCTCAAGGAGCAGTGGCAGGTGAACTATCGCTTCGGTGCCTTGGCTGTCCTCAATGGCTGGGTAAAACAGGAAACAGTAAACTTCTTCCTAGAATACGTCAACCCCAATGCCCTCAAAGAAAGGACGCGCATCGAGAAGGCTACACTGTCGGATATCAAGCGCCCAACTCCCCAAAGTCGCAAGCCTTCAAAACAATCCCTTGCCTCCCTGAAGAAGGTGGCCGATCCAGAGGACTTGGCGGAGATCGATCTCGATCTTGATTTTGATCTTAATGAGATTGAATGGCTAAGTTAGGCCAAGTGCAGCCATTGCTTGACGCCCTAGGCTGAAATAAAAAACTCGCACCAGAGATAACTCCCATGCGAGTGCCGTTACGAATCAGTCTTGAGAGAGGACAATCACACCCCTGTGCTAGCTCATCGTGGCATGACTGCGATCGTAGCTTGTCCAGACATGGGGCTTAATTTTGCCCTGAATTTGGTTCCAATAGTGACCTGCGGCCGCAGGTAATCCCATTTGGGCAATCATTCGCGTGAGGAGGGATTGTTCGCGGTTTTTGATCACTTGGTGGTGATGGGTGAGAATGACCCGCGAAAGTTGATTAAGATCAAGCGCTGGCATATTCACTTCCTTGGCTGTGTTGGCAGCAGTGGTTGCTGTCGTATTCACAGCTTCCGTTTGACCCGTACGGTAGACCACACCGCGATAGATTAAATCCCGCACAGGTTGAGCCGGAGGATTCACTGCTCGAGTGCAGTGGTAGTTCCAACCCCGATATTTGGCTACAACATCGGTTGCTTCAGTACGGACTGCCGGAGGAACGTAGTCGTATTGAACGCCGCGATAGGTGAGTGTAGTTGTCATCATCATCGCCCCAAATGATGTACTGGCTAGTTGTTGTCAGCTGAGGCGCGTTCCTTCGGGACAATTGCCCTACTTCCGTCTTCGCTATTCACCTAAGTTTTTTGGTGGTTCATAGCAAAGATGAACGATTTATTTCTGTATCTAATTTAACAGTTTTGCCACTATGAGTGCAAGTGGTTACAAAAATTTACACTAGAAACCTTCTCTTTTGTACCAGAGGTGCCCTGATCAGGGGAGAACTAACCTAAATCACTTAAATCTGAGCGGCGTTGGTGAGAATAATGTGGCGATCGCGATCGTAGGTGAGCCACTGCTCCTTTTTGAGTTTGCCCAACAGACGTGTGATGGTCACTCGACTTGTGCCAATCGCCGTTGCCAGTTGCTGGTGGGTGAGGCGAACACTATAGCGAGTGCCGAGGGGATGGGGTTGACCAATTTCTTGCTTCAAAAGCAAGAGTAAATGGCGTAATCGCTCCTCAATCCGGCGATGGCTGGTAATTCCTAAAAGACCTTCCGCTTGCCGTAGGCGACGAGCCAGACCCCGCACAAGGCTTTGGGTCAAGTTGGGTGAGGATTCTACCTCCACCAGTGTAAAGAGCATCAACTCTGCCTTGGAAAGTGCCTTGGCTTGGTAGGCCGTTAAACTGGTCAAGGGTAAACCAAAAGCAGTACCGGGTGTGGCCAGTCCCACCACCACTTCTTCACCATCGGGGTGCAAAAGGTTTAACAGCACGACGCCCCGGCTCACTAGCCAAATGCGTTCTGGCTCCATCCAGATGCTGTCCCCCATGCCAAACGTGTGTAGTCGAGAGGGGCAACGCCAGCGTCCATCCACAGGGGGAGTGATTGCAGCGGTGGAGACGTTTGCCATGGCAGTAGAACCTCAAGCAAAGGAACCAGCCCTTAGGTGTGTGCCTGAGAGATGGGTGGTTTTTCCAACATTCCCAGTGCCTGTGTTCTGGGTAACGTTAGCAACAACCGCCTATTAGACTAAGGGGTAAATGTAAAAATCAGATGATGGCTCCTTGAACATTTGGTTAAGGCTTGCCGCCCAGCACAGAGATGGCCTCCAATAAACCGCGAGCTTTGTTCAAGGTTTCTTCGTATTCCCGCTGCGGATCGGAATCCGCAACAATACCAGCACCGGCTTGGACGTGAATGAGGTGTTGGTGGTCGCTTAGCAGTTGCACCACCATCGTGCGAATAGCGATCGCGGTATTGAGTTGACCTTCAAAGTCATAGTAACCATAGGCACCAGAGTAGGGGCCACGGCGGCAGCCCTCCAATTCATAGATGATTTCCATGGCTCGAATTTTGGGGGCACCACTGACGGTTCCAGCCGGAAAACAAGCTTGGAGCAGATCCCATGCCGTTTTATCGGGCAATAGTTCGCCGACAACATTACTCACAATATGCATGACGTGCGAGTAGCGTTCAATCACCATAAACTCCTCGACGGTGACACTCCCCTGACGACACACGCGCCCCAAATCATTGCGCCCCAAATCAACGAGCATGACGTGTTCGGCCACTTCTTTGGTATCGGCAAGGAGTTCTGCGGCGAGCTGCTGATCTTCGGCGTAGGTGTGACCCCGCTTGCGGGTACCGGCAATGGGCCGGACAGTGGCAAGGAGAGACCCACGTTTTTCAGGATGGTGTTCGGCTTTGACCATGACTTCTGGGCTAGAGCCAATGATCTGCCACGTGCCAAATTGAAAGTAGGCCATGTAGGGGGAAGGGTTAATCAGGCGCAAGGAGCGATAGAGGGCAAAAGGATCGCCGCTGTAGGTGGCACTGAGGCGTTGGGAGAGAACGACTTGGAAAATATCGCCCGCACGGATGTAGTCCTTGGCCCGCGCCACATTGGTACAGAAGGCTTCGGGAGTGATGTTGCTGGTATAACTAGGGGTCTGGCGACTGGGTTGCCAGTGCAGCTGGGTGGCCGCAGCGGGAATCGGAGTTCGCAGTTGACTCAAAAGCCGCTCTAGGCGATCGCTGGCATGGGTATAGGCCGTTTTCAAGTCCGTCTCACGGGTATCAGCATAGACCACCGCCCAAATTTTCCGCTTCACCTGATCAAAAATCAGGATTTGATCCACCTGCATCCACACGCCATCCGGCAAATCCTTTTCAGTGGCAGGATGAATCGGAACCCGCGGCTCAATCCACTGAATCAGTTCATAGCCCCAAAAACCAAAAAGACCGCCAATGCCCCCCGGCAGTTGGGGTAGCTTCACGGGTTGATAGGGGGCAAGGCAATTGGCCAAAATTGTGAAGGGATTGCCCGTAAATGTGGTGAGTGAGCCATCGCGATGGGTTTGGGTGGTTTGGTTGCCCCGCGTTTCTAGTACCCAGAGCGGATCACAACTGAGGAGGCTGTAGCGAGCCAATTGTTCACCCCCCTCGACGGACTCGAGCAAAAAGTTGTAGGGGCGATCGCGACAGACCCGATACCAAGCCGATACGGGCGTGTCCATATCCGCCACCCACTCCTGATAGATGGGGATGAAGTTACCCTGCTCAGCAAGCTGACAAAAGGTCTGAAAATCGGGGTACATGGTCGCGTCTGTGAAAACCTTTCTATTTTCTCCCTAAAGGGGGGCAACAGCAATCTCAACGCCAAGGGTGAGGTGCTTTTGGGGTGGCACGTGCAGGAGATCTACCCCCGTATTCAAGGCATTGCGGGGGGCAGTCCAAGGTTCTAGACAGTAGTAGGGTTTGCCCTGAACCGTCCAAAAAACAAGGGTTGTAAACGCTGTATCGTAGCGCAGCGTCAGGCAGTACTGTTGTTGCAGATCACAGACGCGAGCCACTTGACCCGTGAGGGGACGACAGGCCAAATCCAGTTCTGCTGCATGCCAGTCAAACGTGCCGCTAAAGGTGAGGGGTTGTTGCGTTTTCTGATCCACCATGGCATGGATTGGCAGGTCAAACTGCAATTGCTGCTTGTCAGCAACGGCAAAGTAGGGATGCAAGCCAAAGCTAAAGGGCAAGGGGGTGTCACCGGGGTTAGCCACCTCAAAGGCGATCGCCAAGGCATCAGCAGCGAGGGTGTAGGTTAAGGTCAGATGAAAGGCAAAGGGATAGACTTGGCGCGTGGCCGGCGTATCCTGCAATCCCAGCTTCAAGAGATGTTCCTGCTGATCTAACACCTGCCATGGCAAATTCCGTGCAAAGCCATGCTGCTTGAGGTGATAGGTTTGGCCATTGTGGTGAAATGTATCCTCGGGCAAATTGCCACAAATGGGAAAGAGAATGGGAATACCGCCACGCACGCTTAACTGCGGGTTGGCAAAGCGCTCCCGATCCAAGTACAGCAGCTCATGACCTTGCCACTGCCAGCGGCTAATCAGGCCACCGCGCTCTGGAATCACTTCAACGCGAGTACGTTCGGCGTGGAGAGTATAGGGCATTACCATAGCTGGACAGTACGCCTGCTTTTTAGGATACACTCGCGACTACGCTAGAATAGCGGCAATGCCCTTGGAGGGAGGCCAATGTCCCTAAGATTTACCCTAAACCCCACCCTGCGTTTTTGGTTCAGTGTGTTGCTGGTAACTTGGTTGCTGGGGCTACTGGGGCTAGGCTGGTTAGTGCAATCCTTTCTGGTGCTGTTTTTCATCTTGATGTTGACCCCTGTACTCCTTTTTGCAGGGTTACAACTTTGGTTTCGCTGGAAGTTGGTGACGGCGGCTTGCCCAGTGTGTGGCTTTAAATTTAGCAGTTTGAAGAATACCCAAACCCAATGCCCCGCCTGTGGCGAAATCCTGATGGTGCGCGATCGCCAGTTTCAACGCTTGGCTCCCCCCGGCACCATTGATGTCCAAGCAGTGGAAGTCAGTCACTCAGTGATTGAGGACTAGCCACAGTGGTATGATTAGCGCAAGATTGTTGGTCGCTGGCAAGAGGCCCGATGCGACAATCCCTGTCTATGCTTAGATTTGTTACAGGATGCCCTATGCGACAACTGAACTTCTTGATGATATTTGTCATTGGCTTGGGCTTAGTTCTCTTTAGTATTCAAAATACCGAACCCGTAAGTATTAAGTTCTTTGAAGGGAAAGTGATTCAAGCCCCATTGTGCATTGAACTCATCGTGGCCATGGGCATTGGTGCCGTCTTTGCTTGGGTCTTTAACGTCTGGGTACAGGTGCAGCGCATCTTTACGATCCGGGTGGAAATGGAAGCCCGCGATGAGCAAATTGCCCACCTTGAGGAGGATGTGGAACGCTACAAAGCTGCCCTTGAGGAGCAACAACGCCTCTTACCCAGTGTCAGCAGTGCCTCGACGGAAAAGTAGCCGAGAGCCTTGAAAATTCGTTAGGCTAGGAAATGATTAACTTTTGTTATTTTGTGTTAATCGGCGTGTCCTATGGCTACCTCTCTGGCTGTTGAAAAGAAAAAGTTAAAAAATCCGCCCCTGCAATTGCACTATTTGGGCGATCGCGTGCTGCGTCAACCCGCCAAACGGGTCAGCAAAGTGGATGACAGTATCCGCGATATTGTGCGGAAAATGCTGCAAACCATGTACAGTGCCGATGGCATTGGCTTGGCGGCACCGCAGGTGGGCATCAATAAGCAAATTCTCGTCATTGACATTCATCCCGACGACCCGGCAGCAGAACCGTTGGTGATGATTAACCCGGTCATTAAGGACTTCAGTGAAGACCTTGAAGTGTGTCAAGAGGGCTGCCTGAGTATTCCGGGGGTGTACCTAGAGGTGCGCCGTCCGGCCATGGTGGAGGTGGCCTACAAAGATGAGTGGGGGCGTCCCCAAGTCATCATGGCGGGTGGGCTACTGGCGCGGGCGATCCAGCATGAAATTGATCACCTGACGGGGGTGATGTTTGTCGATCGCGTCGAGAACCAAGCCCTACTGCGCCACGAACTCAAAGAGCATGGGTTTACCGCCAGTGCCGTGCGTCCCATTGCTGCCTAACCCTGAGGATCATCGTCTGTGGCCAAGAGTTATCTATACCTACTGGGTGCCTGTGTGGCAGCGATCGCCACGGTGGGTTGTGTTTTTGAACTGAGTTCGGGAGAAGCCCAGTTGGGAACCCTTCCAACTACCGTGATTTTGCTCCTCAGTGTGCCCCTTGGTTTAGTAGCCTTTGTAACGGCGGTGCGCCTTGCCCGTGCCAGCGATCGCCCCTGATGGATTGGAATCTGCTATGACGCTCACCTACCCTGACGACCTGCAATATCTCGACAGCCATGAGTACCTGCGCCTTGAGGGCGATACAGCCACCCTCGGCATTAGTGCCTTTGCCGTCGATCAACTGGGGGATATTGTCTTTGTTGAGTTGCCTGCCGTTGGCGATGTCCTAGAATCCGGCGAACGCTTTGGCACCATTGAGTCGGTCAAGGCCGTTGAGGATCTCTATGCACCCCTCGCCGGAACCGTGATTGAGGTCAATCAAGCTGTCATTGACAACCCAGAGCAAATTGCTGCCGATCCCTATGGGGAGGGGTGGTTGGTGAAGGTGCAAGTCAGTACCCCCCCTACGGGACTCCTCTCAGCAGCGGATTATCGTGCCCTTGTGGAAGGAGCGTAGGTGCTAACAAGCGGCCTGCAAGTCCTTGTGGATGGATTGGCCACAGGGAGTGTTTATGCCATCTTTGCCCTCGGCTATACCCTTGTCTTCTCGATTTTGGGCATCATCAACTTTGCCCACGGTGCTGTTTTTGCCATTGGCGCTTATCTCACCTATGCCCTCTTAGGGGGACGCTTTGGCTTTAATGGTCTGTTGGCCAATGGACAGCTTCCCGTTGCCTTACCCTTTGCGCTGGCCTTAGTTCTCAGTGCCCTTGGCTGTGGCCTGTTGGGGGTTGGCATTGATTGGGTCGTCTTTCGACCCCTGCGGCAACAGCGCGCCGATACCCTCTTGACCGTGGTGGCCAGCCTTGGGGCGGCTGTTCTCCTCACCAACCTGATCCAGTATTTGGTGGGTGCCGAAGTCTATACCTATCCCGATCAACTCTGGGGGAGATTGCCCCTCACCCTGCGGTTGGGGGACATTGCCCTGCGCACTAGTCAATTTGTCATCTTTGCCGTGGCCGTGGCTTTGATGATTGCCCTGACCTATTGGGTCAAAGGGACGCGCATGGGGAAAGGATTGCAAGCGGTGGCCGAAAATCCGACTGCCGCGACATTACTGGGCATTGATAGCGATCGCATTATTCAAGTGACGTTTTTTGTCAGCAGTGCTTTGGCTGCCGTTGCTGGTACCCTCGTCGCCTTGAGTGTCGGGATTACGGGGCCGCAGTTTGGCGTGATCTTTGGTCTCAAGGGGTTAGCGGTGATTGTTCTGGGGGGCCTAGGGAGCTTACCGGGGACAATGTTGGCGGGTTTTTTGCTGGGACTAGTGGAGGCAATGGTGCCTGCCGCTGCTTCGGGGTTTCGGGATGCTGCGGCCTTTGCGATTCTCTTTCTGGTGCTGCTTGTGCGCCCCCAAGGACTGTTGGGGCAGCCCCCAGTGGAAAAAGTTTAAGGCTGTTGAATTAGTAGTTGACTGCTGTGGCTAGAGCTGTACTACTGGCGGGCACTAATTCCACCTTCAAACTGACGCCAAATTGGCTTTCAAAGGGTTCTTTTTTGTAGTTGACACTCCAAATTTCCAGTTCACAGCGATCGCTCGGATCAGCGGGATGTACCTGCACACAAAACTCCCGTTGTACAGCGCGCCACTCACAGGTCATGTGATCCACTGCCCCAATTTGTCGCCGATCCAAGGCCGAAGCCAGCCGTAGAATCGCACTCAGTTGCTCGACAATTTGCCGTTCTCGCCGTCCCACCAGTTGGCGGAAGTTTTCATGCTTTTTCTTGGGGGGACTCTTGCGGTGATAGCGACAGAGGTTGGCAATGATCTCGATTTCCGTATCGGTGTAGCCGAGCAGACCCCCATGGCGCACAAGGTAGTAGGAATGTTTGTGGTGGGCAGAATGGCTGACGTAGTGACCGGCATTGTGGAGAATCGCTGCTGCCCAGAGGAGTTCTCGCTCTGCTTCTGTCCAGTTGTGGAGAATCCCTTGGGTGCGATCAAAGAGCGTCAGGGCGAAATCGGCCACCCGTTCACTGCTGGCAAGATTGACATGGAACTTTTGCGCCAAACTGTAGGTACTGCGCTGACGCACCGAGCTTTGATAGCGGAGGCGGTCTTCAATCAGGCCGTGGGTAAGCATCCAGTCCACAATGATGCCTTCCCGCAGGGCGCGATCGCAGGTGATCAGGCTGGTTTGACCAAGCATCTCCATGGCCTCAGCGAGAATCACTGCCCCTGCAACAATAATTTCAGCGCGCCGCTCCGACATCCCCAAGAGTTGACAGCGCTGGTTAAAGTTTAGTCGCCGCAATTTGGCCACAAGTGCCTTTAAGTCCCCTAGCGTCAGTTCATAGCCGCGTAGGGAGGGGGGACAAGCACCAAGGCGATCGCAGGTGTGAATCATCATCAGGCTTTCAATCGTGCCTGAGGTACCCACCAATTGCGGTTTTTCATGGGGGCCAAGCTGCTGCCGCAGGTCTTCAACGGCACGATCCAACATTCCCCGTACATAGGCGCGCAGGGCCGCGTAGTCCTGATCGCTAATGGGATCGCTTTTGACAAATAAGTCCGTCAGGCGTACTGCCCCCACTTTGGTACTGCTGAGGTAGCGGGGTTCATGACCATCCCCCAAGATTAACTCTGTGGAGCCACCGCCAATGTCAATGATGATGTGGGGCTTGCCGTTGAACTCTAGCCCCGAGAGCACGCCCAAGTAGATGCGCCGCGCTTCCTCTTCGCCGGAAATCAGATCAATGGTCAGGCCGGTCTCTTCCTTGACCCGCTCTAAAAACTCGCGACCATTGGGGGCTTCGCGCACCGCACTGGTGGCCACGCCAATAATTTCTTCGGCCTTCAGACCTGTGGCCAGTTCACGACAGCGGCGCAGGGTGGCGATCGCCCGCTTCATCGCTTCCTCTGTCAGTTGCCCCGTAATTTGGCAACGTTCCCCCAGCCGCACCATATCTTTTTCAGCAGCAATGATTTTGAAACTGGGTAAACTGGGCTGAATTTGCACCACCACCATGTGAATTGAGTTTGTCCCAACATCAATGGCCGCTAGAATGCGATCGCTGAGATTCACTGCTCGCCACAGGTGGAGATGTTGTTCAGCCGTCATTGGACTTGTAATAAAGGAGACAAACACCCCCTATCCTACCCTAAGTGTTTCCCGTTAGATGATCCTTAATCTTGGCAGCAATACGCGAGCCTAAATAATCGGGAATCACACTGCCATTGGGTCCCAGCAGATAGAGTAACAGTCGCACCCGTCCCTGCCAAAGCATAAAGTTGATATTCACCACCAGCAATTCCTCTTGCCAAATGGCATGCATTACCTTGTAAAGCAGCGCGGGATGATTCGCGGACTCCACCAACAGTGCCGGCAGATGAAAGACCTGATCCTGATAAAAGCTGGTGGTAATTTGCGGCAGGCCTTCGTTGAGGTTAAACTCCATGGCCAGCATTTCCTCAACGGCAAATTCACCACTGAGGGTCTGTTGGAGGGCACGGCGCACGCTTTCACTACGCTTTTTCGTCAGGGGTTTGCCCTGCTCTGAGAGCACCAGTTTGACAAACACCAGCATCGGTGGTCGCACATGGCCATAGAGCGAGACATTGTGAATTGTCAGCTTGTAGGCGGCCATCACCCCAAAGAGATCACTGAGCAGGTAAGAGTGATTGCGGTGGGCAAAGTGGAGAACAGAGCGATCGCCCTCAGGGACAATCTGAATCACCGCCTGATTGGTCTTATGAATTTGAAACCCCAGTTTCAGGTTTTGCAGTTGGACATCCCGACCGACAAATTGCTCATAAAAGTCCGGAAAGGAGCGGTTGAATCGCTTCAGGACATCAAGGTTACGCAGTTGAAAATCGGAAACCATGGGTGAGAGTCGCTATACTATAGCCTAGGCCGGGTGATACTTGGTCGTTTCCCCATCTCCAGCATACTTGCATGAGCTTCTGGAAATCGCTGTTCAATTCGCAACCGACTGCCAGCGCCACCACGACGTCCCCTAGTGTAGGTTCTCAGGTAGAGCGGGACAATGGCAGCGAAAGCCAAATTATTTTCAGCAAAGAAAAAGATATTGATGTCTATGAACTCGAGGAACTTTGTGATGCCGTGGGCTGGTCGCGCCGCCCCATTCGCAAGGTGAAAAAAGCAATTCAGCATAGCTTTTTAGTGATCTCGATGTGGGAGCAGCGGGGTGCCTATCGTCGCCTCATTGGTTTTTCGCGTGCGACCTCGGATCACGCCTTTAATGCCACGATTTGGGATGTGGTCGTGCATCCAGAGTTTCAGGGACGGGGGCTGGGCAAAGAATTAATGCGGCAGATGATCAAAGAACTGCGCAGCGAGGACATCAGCAACATTACCCTCTTTGCCGATCCCCATGTGGTCGACTTTTACCGTCAGTTGGGTTTTCGCCCGGATCCCGAGGGGATTAAGGGGATGTTTTGGTACCCCAATTCCCGCTAGGCTCGATAATCAATAACGTAGCCGAAATCATCCTTTGCCATGAGCCAAATCCCCCTCGTTACTGAGGCTGAGATTGCTGCTGAAGGCCTCAAGCCCCAAGAGTACACCGAAATTGTCCGCCGCCTTGGCCGCCATCCCAACCGCGCGGAATTGGGCATGTTTGGGGTGATGTGGTCAGAGCATTGCTGCTACAAAAACTCCCGTCCCCTGCTCAAGCAGTTTCCCACCCAAGGGGCACGGGTACTGGTCGGTCCCGGTGAGAATGCCGGCGTCGTGGACTTAGGGGATGGCTTGCGCCTTGCTTTTAAGATTGAGTCCCACAATCATCCCTCGGCCATTGAACCCTTTCAGGGGGCAGCGACCGGCGTGGGGGGGATTCTGCGGGATATTTTTACGATGGGGGCGCGTCCCATTGCCTTGCTGAACGCCCTGCGCTTTGGCGATCTTAAGGAAGCCAAAACCCAACAATTGGTGAAAGGAGTCGTGGCGGGTATTGCCCACTATGGCAACTGTGTCGGTGTGCCCACGGTGGGGGGCGAGGTCTATTTTGACCCTTGCTATGCCGGTAACCCCTTGGTGAATGCCATGGCCTTAGGCCTCATGGAAACCCCAGAAATTGTTAAATCGGGAGCGAGTGGCATTGGCAATCCGGTGCTGTATGTGGGATCTACAACGGGTCGTGATGGCATGGGGGGGGCAAGTTTTGCCAGCGCTGAACTCACTGATGAATCAATGAGCGATCGCCCCGCCGTCCAAGTGGGGGATCCCTTCATGGAAAAATGCCTCATTGAAGCCTGTCTGGAAGCCTTTCAAACGGGGGCAGTGGTGGCCGCCCAAGATATGGGGGCAGCGGGCTTGACCTGCTCGACTGCGGAAATGGCTGCCAAAGGCGGTGTTGGTATTGAACTGGACTTGGACAAAGTGCCCGTACGGGAACAGGGGATGGTGCCCTACGAGTTTCTCCTTTCGGAATCCCAAGAACGGATGCTCTTTGTGGCGGCGCAAGGGCGGGAAGCCGAACTGATTGAGATTTTCCATCGTTGGGGCTTGCAGGCGGTGGTTGTGGGTCGCGTCATTGCTGAACCGCTGGTGCGGGTGCTTTACCGGGGCGAGGTGGCCGCAGAGGTGCCTGCCCGTGCCCTTGCCGAAGATACCCCCCTCTATGAGCGACAGTGTCCCAGTGAGCCACCTGTCTATGTCCAACAGGCGCGGCAATGGTCGGTGGATCAATTGGCGCTACCGGCGCGATCGCCCGCGGAGATTTTGCTCACTCTTCTCGCCACCCCCAGTATTGCCTCTAAAGCATGGGTCTATCGTCAGTACGATCACGAGGTGCAAAACAACACCCTCGTTTTCCCCGGTGATGCTGATGCAGCGGTCATTCGCCTGCGGGGCACCTCCAAAGGGATTGCGGCGACGGTCGATTGCCCCAGCCGCTATGTGTATCTGGATCCCTACGAAGGCGGCAAAGCAGCTGTGGCCGAAGCCGCTCGTAATCTGAGTTGTGTGGGGGCAGAGCCTCTGGCCGTCACCGATAACCTCAACTTTGGCAGTCCCGAAACGCCCGTAGGTTACTGGCAGTTGGCCCATGCCTGCCGCGGTCTTGCGGAGGCCTGCCGGGCTCTACAAACGCCAGTCACGGGTGGCAATGTCTCCCTCTACAACGAAACAATTGATCGCAATGGCCAACCACAGCCAATTTATCCGACCCCCGTGGTGGGGATGGTGGGGTTGATTCCCGATTTGCAGCGGGTTGTCGGTCAGGGCTGGCGATCGCCCGGAGATGCCATTTACCTATTGGGGTTGCCTCTGACCACGCCCTTGAGTGATCCGCGCCTGAGCCTCGGTGGGTCGGAATACCTTGCCCAGATCCATGGCCTTGTGGCGGGGCGTCCACCTCAGATTGATTTAGACCTAGAGCAGCGAGTGCAGGCGGTGTGTCGCTATGGCATTCAGCAGGGGTGGGTTGCCAGTGCCCACGATCTCAGCGAGGGGGGCTTGGCCGTGGCCTTGGCGGAAAGCTGTCTCAGCAGCCAACGGGGGGCAACGATTCAATTGCCAGCGGGCACCTATCCGCGGTGGGATGTGCTGCTGTTTGCTGAAGGGGGGGCGCGCATTCTGGTTTCGGTGCCGCCAGCGGCACAGACGGTGTGGGAAGCCTATGTGCAGGCGCAACTGCCCAATGCTTGGACACGCCTAGGGGTTGTTAATGGTGAACATACAGAACTGTGTATTGACACCTGTGACAATTCTCCGCTTATCAAGGTTACGATGGAAGAGTTAGCTCTTGCGTGGCGATCGCCCCTGCCGAAGTATTTGGACTAAATGACAGAACAACAATTTGCTGATAAGCCGGAAGAAGCCTGTGGTGTCTTTGGGGTCTATGCCCCGGGGGCGGATGTGGCTCGCCTCGCCTACTTTGGTCTCTATGCCCTGCAACATCGAGGTCAGGAATCGGCGGGAATTGCCACATTTGCGGGTGACACCGTCCACTGTTACAAGGATATGGGCTTGGTCTCCCAAGTCTTTGACGAAGAGATTCTTGGAGGGCTGGTGGGAGATTTGGCTGTCGGCCACAACCGCTACTCGACCACCGGTTCTAGTCGCATTGTCAATGCGCAACCCGTTGTGGTGGACACTCGCCTTGGGCCTTTGGCCTTAGCCCACAACGGTAACTTAGTGAATACCTACGCTCTGCGCGAACAAGTCCTAGCCTGTGATGCCCCTACGGCGGTCTTGGCAAGCACAACGGATTCGGAACTCATTGCTTGGGCGATCGCTCAAGCCGTGGCCACCGGTCAATCTTGGTCAGAGGGGATCATTACCGCTGCTCAACAGTGCCAAGGGGCTTTTAGTCTGGTGATGGGGACACCAGCAGGATTGTTTGGCCTGCGAGATGCCCATGGCATTCGTCCCTTAGTGATTGGCCGCCTCATGGGTGAGACCACGCCCCATTACGTGCTAGCTTCTGAAACCTGTGCCCTCGATATTATTGGTGCGGACTATGTGCGGGAGGTGGAGCCTGGGGAACTCGTCCACATTAGTGCCGACGGGATTGGCAGTGTGCAATGGGCAGAGTCGCAACGCAAGCTGTGTGTCTTTGAGATGATTTACTTTGCCCGCCCTGACAGTGTGATGCAGGGGGAGAGCCTCTATAGCTACCGGCAGCGGTTGGGACAGCAGTTGGGTCGCGAAGCTCCCGCCGAGGCGGACATCGTCATTCCTGTACCGGATTCTGGTATCCCTGCCGCCATTGGCTTTTCCCAAGCGACGGGGGTGCCCTACGCCGAAGGCCTGATTAAAAATCGCTATGTGGGGCGGACGTTTATTCAGCCCACCCAGTCGATGCGGGAGTCGGGAATTCGGATGAAGCTGAATCCGCTGCGGGATGTGCTGATGGGACAGCGGGTGGTGATTGTGGATGACTCGATTGTGCGGGGCACCACTAGCCGCAAAATTGTCAAAGCGCTGCGGGATGCCGGTGCAGTGGAAGTACATATGCGGATTTCCTCGCCGCCGGTCACTCACCCCTGCTTCTATGGCATTGACACCGATACCCAAGATCAACTGATTGCAGCCACCAAGTCCGTGGCTGAGATTGCCGCTCAGATTGGTGTCGATTCCCTGAGCTATCTCAGTTGGCAGGGAATGATTGCCGCCACTTATGATACGGGCGATCGCTTTTGTTCCGCCTGTTTTACGGGCAAGTATCCCATTAGTATCCCAGAGCCAGTGAAACGGCAAAAGTTGGTGCTTGAGCAAATTCCCCAATGAGTTTGGACTACGGTCACTGGCCTTCGATCCTCTCTGCCGCCGAAGTCAGTGCTGCGGCCACCAGTCTCAGTGAATTGCGCGCCACTCCCCTAGGTTTGGTGGGGTTAGAGCGGCGTCCCCAAGAAAAGGGGCGAGTAGTGCTGGTGCGTCAAGGGCAAGAACTTTTGGCTGCCCCTTGGAGTGCGCGATCGCGCGTGAATGAGTATGGCGGCGGTGCCTACTGGTACCACGGTGATCAGATTTATTTTGTCAATGATGCCGATCAGGGAATCTATGCCCTTGGGGAACCCAGCCCTCAGTTAATCTATCAAGCGGCGAATACGCGCTTTGCCGATGGTTGCGTCGATCCTTGGCGCGATCGCCTGTTGTGTGTCGAAGAGGCGCATTTTGCCGATGGCTCCAGCCAACAGTCCATTGTTGCCATTCACCTGTCGGGAAAACGGACAGTGCTGGTTCAAGGAGCGGGCTTCTATGCGGCGCCACGCTTGAGTCCAGGGGGCAACACCTTGGTTTGGTTGCAATGGTCAGCACCGCAGATGCCTTGGGATGGCTGTGAACTCTGGGGGGCAACCCTCAATGACGACGGCTTCCTTGGTACCCCCTACCGTATTGCTGGCAGCAGCGATGAATCGGTTCAGCAACCCCAATGGCAGGGAGAGACCCTCTACTACATCAGCGATCGCTCTGGCTGGTGGAATCTCTATCGTTACCGTGATGGCCGCCATGAACCCGTTTGGCAGGCCAGTTATGATGCCGGTGTGCCCCTGTGGGTCTTTGGTCAATCCACCTATGCTTTGGTGAACCCGGAAACGGTGGTGTTAACCTATAGCGATCGCGGCCTATGGCGGCTGGCAGTCGTCTCCCTAGCCACGGGTGAGTGGCAAACTGTCCCGACGGACTACACTGAGATTCATTCTCTCGTTCGCCTGAGCGATCGCGCCGTTGCCTTGATTGGCAGTTCGCCCCTGTTGCCCCCCCATATTGTTGAGTTCAATCTGGATGACGGCACCACCACACCGCTGCAACCCATTGCTTCTCCTCTGCCACGGGAGTGGATTTCCCGGCCCGAGGTGATGGAATTTCCGACGAGTGACAGCGCAACCGCCTACGGCTTTTTCTACCCGCCCCAAAATCCCCAAGTACAACCCCCGGCAGACTCACGCCCCCCCTTAATCGTGAGAAGTCATGGCGGGCCAACGGCAGCCAGTGGCACAGGTCTCGATTTGCGCATCCAGTTTTGGACCAGTCGCGGCTTTGCGGTGTTGGATGTCAACTATCGTGGCAGTACGGGTTATGGTCGTGCCTATCGCAATGCCCTGCGGGGACAGTGGGGCGTGGTGGATGTGGCGGACTGTAGCGCTGGGGCAGAGTATTTAGTTCGCCAAGGAAAGGTGGATAGCGATCGCTTGGCCATTCGCGGCAGCAGTGCTGGGGGCTATACCACTCTGTGTGCCCTGACGTTTACGACAACCTTCCATGTGGGAGCAAGTTACTACGGCATTGGTGATCTCCTTAGCCTGCTCAAGGAAACCCATGCTTTTGAAGCCCATTATTTTGATCAACTGATTGCCCCCTATCCCGAAGGGGCAGACCTCTACCGGCAGCGATCGCCCCTCTACCATGCGGATCGCCTCACCTGTCCAGTGATTTTCTTTCAGGGGCTAAAGGATGTCGTTGTTCCCCCCAGCCAAGCGGAACAGATGGTAGCCGCCCTTCAGGCCAAGAGCATTCCCGTAGAATATTACACCTTTGCCGAAGAGGGACACGGCTTCCGCCAAAGCAGCACGATCGCCACCGCCCTTGAGGCAGAATTAAAGTTTTATCAAAGGCATTTACTCAACGGCTAGAAGAACAATGTTTACTGGCATTATTCAGGCGATCGGTGTGCTCCAGCAACGCTCCGAGTCCCAGTTGGCAATTAACGCTACCGATGCCCCTTTTCTTAAGGACGTGGCCATTGGCGATAGTATTGCTGTGGATGGGGTCTGCCTCACAGTGGAAACAGTTGATGCCACGGGGTTTACGGTCAGTGTCTCCCCGGAAACGCTGCAACGCACCACATTGGCGGCCAAAGCGGCAGCAGGCGCAATGGTGAACCTAGAACCTGCCCTGCGCGTTGGGGATAGGGTGGGAGGGCATTTTGTGACCGGTCATGTGGATGGTGTGGGTAGCGTGCTAGCGATCGCACCCACAGGCACGAGTTGGGAATTCACCTTCTCTGCCCCTGCAGTGGTAGCGACGTACATCATCCCCAAGGGCAGCATTGCCATCAATGGCATTAGCCTCACCGTTGCCCATTGCAATGAAAAAGGGGATGAATTCAGCATTGCTGTTATCCCCCATACCTACGCAGAAACGACGTTGCAATTTCTTAGGGTTGGCGATGGTGTGAACCTAGAGGCGGATCTGTTGGGCAAATATACCCGCAAGTTTCTCCAGCCTCAAGACGCCTCAACCGCAGTCGAAATTGACCTCGCCTTTCTCCAAGCCCATGGCTACGCCTAGGGTCATTATTTTTTCTTCTTGGCAGTCCGAGACTTGCCACCAGATTTTTTGGCAGCAGCACCAAATCCCTTACTTTCAGCCGTAGGTTCAGCGACTGGTTCAGGGTTTTTGGCAGCAGGCTCAGCCACTGGTTCCACTGTCTGCTCAGAAACTGTGACAGGTTCTGGGGCTGGCTCGTCAGGTGTTGTTTCCGCTGCTGGTTCAGGGGCACTCACTTCAGGTGGGGCAGTTTCGGCCACTTCTGGGGGTGCTTTGGCCGTTTTTGCGGCAGCACTCATGGCTTGGGTTTGGGCAGCCACCTCTTCAGCAAGGTTGGTTTCTTGCTTCTCAATCCCCTCACCGAGGACAAAGCGTTGGAAGCGGCGAATCTGGATATTTTCCCCCAGTTCGGCAATGTGCTCTTTGACCAACTCTTCAACGGTCTTGGACTGATCGCGGATAAAGGGCTGGTTGAGCAGGCACAGCTCTTTGAGGGTTTTCTCTAGTTTGCCAGCAACGATTTTCTCCTTGACTTCCGGAGGTTTCCCCTTGAGAGCATCGGAGCCAAGGGCAATCTGGCGTTCTTTTTCCTTGTACTCAGCGGGAATATCATTCACTGAGACAAATTCCACATTGGGGCAAGCGGCAATTTGCTTGGCAATGTCTTGGACAAGGGCTTTGAATTTCTCGTTGCGAGCCACAAAGTCGGTCTCACAGTTCACCTCCACCAGCACGCCAATGCGCCCGCCAGTGTGAATGTAGCTATCCACCAGACCTTCACTGGTGACGCGCCCGGCTTTTTTGCCCGCAGAGGCTAGACCCTTTTGCCGCAACCAAGCAATGGCGGCTTCCATATCGCCGTTGGACTCCTGCAAGGCTTTCTTGCAGTCCATCATGCCGGCACCGGTTTTGTCCCGCAGTTCTTTGACTAGTTTGGCTGAAATCTCTGCCATGATCTGTTCCTCAAGGATTAAGCGTCAGAATCATCTGGAATATCTAGGGCGTCAGCATCACCATCGTCGCTGGCGGTCATCCCATCGTCGTCCTCATCACCGAGATCCGCTTCTGGTTCGTCCAACTGACCATGGCGGCCTTCGTAAATGGCATCGGCTAGTTTACCCACAATCAGCTTAATCGAACGGATGGCATCATCGTTAGCGGGAATGGGAATATCCACTTGATTGGGGTCGCAGTTGGTATCCAGCAGCGCCACGATCGGAATCCCCAATTTGTGGCACTCGGCAACGGCGTTGTATTCCCGCTTGACATCAACAATAATCGCGACATCAGGAAGCCGCCGCATCTGTTTAATCCCGCCAAGGTATTTTTGCAAACGTGCCAGTTCTCGCCGCAGGGCTGAAGCCTCCTGTTTTGGCCGCAGATCAATGAGGCCATTTTCCTCCATGCTTTCTAATTCTTTGAGGCGATCGACACGGGTTTTGATGGTATTCCAGTTGGTGAGCATCCCCCCCAGCCAGCGCTGGTTGACGTAGTAACTGCCGCAGCGGAGCGCTTCCTGTTCGACAATGCCGGCGGCTTGGCGCTTGGTACCAATAAACAAAAAGCGTTTGCCTTTTTCAGCGGCGTTGCGGATGTAGTTGTAGGCTTCATCCACCAGTTGGGCGGTTTGCACGAGGTCAATGATGTGCACCCCATTGCGAACCGTGAAGATGTAGGGTGCCATCCGGGGGTTCCAGCGGCGGGCTTGGTGGCCAAAGTGAACCCCTGCCTCCAGCATTTGGGCAAGGCTAAGAACTGCCATTGAGTTGTACTCCTATGGGTTAAACAACCATCCGTCCATCATCCGGTGAGGACACCCAAGGGGACGAATGTGAAAGATTTGCAGATTTACTATCATAGCCAATGATCAAGGCTGTTGGAAAGCTCAATCCACAGTGATTTGGTAGCGTCGTGATCTTGACGCTCAGGGGTGGCCAACCTATTCTGTAAAGATTCAAGACGGCTGGATGGTGCTGAACGTTGGATATTTCCCGCTTGCGATCGCAATGGCAACAAATTCACGGTGACGAAACCTCTGAAGCCGTTATTGAGCAGCACTTTGTGCAACCGCTCCTGAGTGTGTTGGGCTTTGGCGATCGCGATCGCGTCTCCTCTTTTGACACAGGTATGGGCATTGCCGATGTGGCAGCCCGTTTTCCCCGCGAACATCAGCCTCCTTTTTGTCAGACTCAAGTTGACCCCGATTTAATTGTGGAGATTAAACCCCCTGCCCGTCGCTCCCGCAATACCCCCAGTCAAACCGTGGTCTTGAGCCTTGAGAATGGGTCTGCCCATCATAGCCGCGCTCTGCAACAACTCCGCCAACTTCTCAGGGGTTGCCATTGCCAAGGAACCGCTTGGGGGTTGATCACGAATGCTCGCCATCTACAGCTTTTTCAACGCCATGGTCACTTGGTCTATCCAGTGACGCCCAACTATGAACTGACGGGCGATCGCCTTGAGGGCATTATCGAAGACCTCAAAACCTGCTTGCGATCGCGCCCCCGTGCCACCACCCTCTGTCTCTATAACCATAAGGGGGGAGTGGGCAAAACCACCACCACGATTAACTTGGGCGCCACCCTTGCTGTGGCAGATGCCGCTGTCTTGCTTATTGATTGCGACCCTCAGGGGGATCTCAGCCGCGCCCTTGAGCTAACCCCCACCAGTACGACCCTTGCGGCTTGTCTGCAAAACCCTGATGAGCCGATTACGGCTACGATTCGCCCTTTTGACCTGCGCATCCGCACCAGCAGCAGTATCAAGTCTGCCCATATTTTTGATGTCATTCCCGCTGCGCCGCAACTGCAAAGCATTCTTATTCAGGCGATGCAAACCCAACATCCACCCATTACTCGCCTGCGGGAACTCCTCGCCCCCTTGCGCGATCGCTACGACTACATCCTCATTGACTGCCCCAGTGCTTGGCTCTTTTTAAGTAAGAGCGCCGTGTATGCCAGTGACGCCGTTTTGATTCCCACCCGCCACACCGATCTCTCCTCCCTCAACAATGCCGCTCAGGTGATTCACCAATTTCTCTTTAATGAAATTCACACCTTGCGCCGTGAAGGCGGCCCCCTTCCTTTGCCTATTTTCTTTAATGGTGCTCCCACAACCGACAAGGCGATGGCTGTTGCCCAAGCAGAAATTGAACGGATTCTCCAGAAACTTCCCCACCTCACTCCCTACTTTTGGCCACAGTATCAAGCCAATGACACAAGCGTATTTGCCATTCCTGAATATGCCATTATTTCCCGTGCCGCCTTTGCCCGTGTTCCTGCTGTCTTCAAAGATAAGCGCGTCTTAGGCTTTTATCAAACATTGGTGCAGACCTATCTTCGCCCCTTAGCTGCTGTCAATGACCTCCCCTAACCAACAACCTTCCTAACAAGATTTATAAAAAATCTGAAAACAGAAATTGCTTGTTCCCCTAAAATGAAATTACCCCTCCCTGAGCAGCCGTCATGACCGAGCCTGTCACCCAATCCCAACTAGCCGAAGTTCTGGAAACCGTCAAGGCAATCCAGTCGCAGTTGACAGAACTCACCCTTGAAGTGAAGGTGGGGCAAGCAGAAATCCGTGAAAAGTTCAACACCATGGAGGCCAAAATCGAGGCCGTTCGCCTAGAAGTACAGAACAATCGCGAACAGTTAGTGGAGCTAGGGAAACGCCAAAGTTCAACGGACAATCGCCTGTGGGCATTACTGGTGGCACTGTTTTTGATGGTGGCAGGACTCTTGGCCAAAATTACACTGTTTGACAGAGTTTAGAGGAAAATTGCTGTGACTCAGTCCCAATTGGCCGAAGTTCTAGGGCGTATCATCAGATCGATTGACCATCGAGGCAGTGTTTTGCTGAGGCATTACTGGCGGACAAAGCCTATGATGCAGATGAGCGGCAGGTGCTAAGACGACTAGCGGAGAAAGGGTGCGCGGCTGTCATTCCGCCCAAGTCTTGTCGTAAACAGCGTCGTGGTTATGACAAAGAACTGTACAAAGCTCGGCACTTGATTGAGAATTTTTTTGCTAGGCTCAAGCCGTATCAAGGGATTGCCACACGTTACGATAAGACAGCGCGAAACTTTTTAGGTGCGATATATCTCGCTGCCGCTGTTATCTGGCTTAACTGATGACCCACCCTAGGCGATCGCCGCAACCTACAAACCAAGTTTTAGTTGGCACAAAACAACCCCTGACACTGAACTCCACTTGTGGCTAATGTTGCAAGTAACTGGGTACCAAGGGCAGTGCATCCTGAAACAGGGGTGTGGTTAAGTAGCGTTCACCAAAGCTCGGCTGCACCATGACAATTAACTTGCCCGCATTTTCGGGTCGTTGAGCCACCTGAATGGCAGCGCAAAGGGCAGCCCCACTGGAAATGCCTGAAAGAAGGCCTTCTTCACGGGCTAGGCGGCGACCAAAATAAATCGCTTGATCATCAGAAACAGTAATCACTTCATCAATAAGTTCCCGTTTGAGAACGGGGGGCACAAAGCCGGCGCCAATACCTTGAATTTTGTGCGGTCCTGGTTTGCCGCCTGAAAGGACAGGACTATTGCTAGGTTCGACAGCGATCGCCTGAAAGCTGGGCTTCTTGGCTTTGATCACTTCTGCCACTCCCGTAATCGTACCTCCAGTACCCACTCCAGCCACCAAAATATCCACTTGACCGTCCGTATCTTGCCAAATTTCGAGGGCAGTGGTTTCACGATGAATCTTGGGATTGGCGGGATTTTTGAATTGTTGCAGCATGAAAGCATCTTCAAGGGAGGCAGCAATTTCTTCGGCGCGACGAATGGCACCACTCATCCCCTCTGTGCCGGGGGTCAAATCCAGCTCTGCTCCATAGGCACGCAGCATAGCTCGCCGCTCTGCACTCATGGTCTCTGGCATAGTGAGAATCAGGCGATAGCCCTTTGCCGCCGCCACCATTGCTAAGGCAATCCCGGTATTGCCCGATGTGGGTTCCACCAAAACCGTCTTACCGGGGGTAATGAGACCCGCTGCTTCTGCCTCCTGAATCATACTCAGGCCAATGCGATCCTTAACCGAGGCCGCAGGATTCATGCTCTCTAGTTTGACGACAATTTCTGCCACACAGCCTTCCGCTTGGGGAATGCGGTTCAGGCGTACAAGGGGCGTCCGACCAATGAGGGCAGTAATATCGGGGGCAATGTTCATGGGATATCAATCTCCAATTCAAGACAAAAACCTTAGAAAAATTAGATGAATGTCAACCCCAGCCTAGATGTAGTACATGACATCCACTTGCTGGTAAGCCTGCCGCCGATCGCACAAATCTTGAAGGGTATGCTTTTTCAAAACATCATTGGCTGCTGCGCAGGCCTCTAGCCACACTGAACGGATCAGACTACGCTCCAGATCGCCCTTTTCAGGCGGCTTTTGGGCGAGCTTGGACTCAATCCCCTCGATACAGTTGAGCACGTCCAAAATTGAGATTTGCCAAGGTGCTTTTGCCAGCAAGTAGCCACCCCGAGCGCCCCGCTGACTGCGAATCAGCCCCTTGCGGCGTAGGGTCGCCATCAGTTGCTCCAGATAGCGATCGGGAATGTTGTGCAGGGCAGCAATTTGGCGAATTTGTAGCGGCTCCGCCTGTTCATAGGCCGCTGACATTTCCAAGAGCGCCAAGAGGGCGTACTCACTTTTGGCAGACAGTTCCACAAGACGTTTGGCACACGCACGACATTGAGCAGATTGCCCAACCCATAGTATATCCTACTTCTTGATCGGGATTTAGGAGATTCTTAAGAATCTTCACCGTAGCGCTGGTTGCAACCTCGAGAATTCACGGCATTGCGCAAACGCCCTTCAGCAACTTCACTCGAAAAACCGGCTAGACTGAAAAGAGGCTCTAGCTTCATGCCCACGTCTGCCCGATGGTAAGAATTCTGGCCATTGAAACCAGTTGTGATGAAACGGCAGCAGCCGTAGTGTGCGATCGCGCCATTGAAAGTCATGTGATTGCCTCCCAAGTGCGTGCCCATCAACCCTTTGGCGGTGTCGTACCGGAAGTCGCCTCCCGTGCCCACTTGGAAAACATTAACGGCGTGATCACAGCAGCGATGAGTGAGGCCGGTTGTGATTGGTCTGCCATTGATGCCATTGCTGTCACCTGTGCTCCCGGATTGGTGGGGTCGCTGCTCATTGGGGTTACGGCGGCAAAAACCCTTGCCCTTGTGCAGCAAAAACCGTTCTTGGGAATTCACCACCTTGAAGGCCACCTCTATGCCTCCTACTTAGCGGAACCGACCCTTGAACCACCGTTTCTCTGCCTCTTGGTGTCTGGCGGGCATACCAGTCTTATTGGCGTTTATGGCTGTGGCGAGTACCAACTCTTTGGCCAAACGCGGGATGATGCGGCGGGGGAAGCCTACGATAAGGTAGCACGCCTACTGGGCTTGGGCTATCCAGGGGGGCCAGTGCTCGATCGCTTGGCGCAGCAGGGCAATCCAGAGGCCTTTGATCTACCAGAGGGAAATATTCGCCTCCCCGATGGCAAGGTGCATCCCTACGATTCCAGTTTTAGTGGGCTGAAAACCGCAGTGGCACGACTCGTGGAGGAGCTGCGTCAAACCCATGATGAATTGCCGGTGGCTGACCTTGCGGCCAGTTTTCAGAAGGCGGTGGCACAGGCCTTGACCAAGCGGGCGATCGCGGCAGCAGTGGATCATGGATTCAAAACCCTCGCCATTGGGGGAGGCGTAGCGGCAAATTCTGGACTGCGACAACACCTGAGGGCTGCTGCTGAACCCTTGGGGCTACAGTTGATTTTTCCGCCTCTGCGGCTATGTACCGATAATGCAGCGATGATTGGCTGTGCGGCAGTGGATCATTTCCAGCGGGGCGATCGCTCCCCCTTGGAGCTGACAGCCCGTTCACGCCTCAGCTTGCTGGAGATTTCTGCCCTCTATGCAGCCACGCCCCTCGCAGTGAGTTAATCGCGATCGAGCCTAAAAAGAACACCAGTTGACAGACCACAATACTCGGCCCCGATGGCCAATTCATCCCTGCTGACAAGAGCATACCAACAATGGCACTGCCTACCCCTACTAGAGCCGCCAAAACCACGTACTGCGAAAATTGCCGACTCCACAGGCGAGCGCCACAGGCGGGAATCACCACAAAGGCACTAATGAGCAATACCCCCACTGTCTTAATCGAGACGGCAACCACCAAGGCCAATAGGGTGATAAACAGCAGCCGCTGAATCCCCACCGCCGCCCCCCGCGCCACCGCCAAGGCCTCATTCACTGTGATTAACAATTGCACCCGTAACGTGAGCAGGATGAAAGTGCCGACAAGGGCGCAGAGCATGCCACTCATGACGAGATCGGCTGGGCGCACCGCCAAAATATCGCCAAAGAGTAAATTATTTAGCCCCCCCTGATAGCGATCGCTCATACTCAGCAAAATCACCGCAAGCGCTAAGGAGGCTGAGTAGATGATATTCAAGAGGGCATCCGTCCACAGTCGCGTATGCTCCAGCAGATAGGTCACCCCGAGGGCAAACACCACGGCAAAGGGCAGCAACATCACGGAGGGATGCAATCCTAGAATAATTCCTAGGCTAATTCCCAGTAGGGCTGAGTGCCCCAAAGCATCACTAAAAAAAGAAAGTTGCCGCAGGATTGTAAAACTACCGAGGGCACCCGCCATCCCTCCCGTAAAGATCCCTGCCCACAGTGCCCGCTGCATAAAGGGCAACTGCAACAGCTCAATCATTCGTTCCAAAATCATGGGGACTTCTGTTTAGCGCCTGCCAAAGAGGAATAGAAGAATAATATGCTATTGAACGAGGTGGTTGTGAGGATGGGGCTGCGTGTATCGTCTGCTGGCACCTGCCAAAATTAATCTCTTTTTACAAATTGTTGGCAATTGTTTAGATGGCAGTGGCTACCACGAGCTGGTAATGGTCATGCAGGCGGTCTCCCTCATGGATCGCATTGAACTCATCCCGCGGCGCGATCGCCAAATTAAAGTCCATTGCACCAACCCGGCTGTCCCCTGCGATCAACGAAATCTCGCCTACAAAGCAGCGGCCTTACTCCAGCAGCATTTTCCCGATCGCGATGGCGTTGAAATTTTCATTGAAAAACGAATTCCTATGGGGGCAGGCTTGGCCGGGGGTTCCACCAATGGAGCAGCGGTACTCGTGGGCTTAGATCTCCTGTGGCAGTTGGGACTCACCCAAGAGGAATTGCAAACCTTTGCAACGCAATTGGGGGCTGATGTGCCCTTCTGTCTGCAAGGGGGAACCGCCTTAGCCCTAGGGCGCGGTGAACAGTTGACACCCCTAGCGGATTTACAGGGATTAACTGTGATCCTAGGGAAGTATCGCTCCCTTAGTGTGGCCACCCCTTGGGCCTATCAAACCTATCGGCAAGAATTCGCCGCCACCTATGCCCAAACCCCCAACGAGCAGGAAAAAGCCCGCCAAGAGGGGGGATCCGCAACCCTGTTACAGGCCATTCAGCAGCGTGACATCGCCAAATTGGCCGCCAGCCTCCGTAATGATTTAGAGAAGGTAGTGTTGCCCCGCTATCCCTTGGTGGCAGAGTTAAAGGAGCAATTCCTCGCCGCTGGGGCGATCGCCAGCATGATGTCCGGATCTGGGCCAACAGTGTTTGCCCTAGCGCCCTCTGCCGATGAAGGTTACAGCATCATGCAACGGGTACGGCGCGCCCTACCAGACCCCGACCTTGATCTGTGGATCTGTGAGTGCTGTCCCCACGGCATTCAGTTGGAGACGCCCTAGACAAACTCCTCAAGATAGTCTTGAATTTCTCGGCGCCGTTGGGGCTGCCGCAACTTTTGCAGGGCACGGTGCTCAATTTGGCGAATCCGCTCCCGACTCAGTCCCAGCAGTGCCGCAATTTCCGCCATCTCAAGGGCGGGCTGCTCCCCGAGGCCATAGCGCAGTTCCATCACTTGCCGCTCACGGGGCGATAGATCACTGAGGAGTTGCTTCAAAGTAGTACGCAGGGACTCACGCATGATCACTTGATTGGGGGTGGGGGCAGTGGATTCAATTAGCTCCTGCAATTCCGTTTCTTGGTCGGAGCCAACCCGCTGTTCCAAGGCCACGGATTTGGGAACAGCCATGAGCACTTCCCGCACCTGTGACACCTCCAGATTCAGTTCTTGGGCAATGTCCGCTAGACTGGGCATCGCGCCTTGTTGAGCCGCAAGACGCCGTTGGGCACGCTTAATTTTATTGAGTTTTTCCACCATGTGAATGGGCAAGCGGATTGTGCGGCTTTGGCTAGCAACGGCACGGGTGACACTTTGGCGAATCCACCAGTAGGCATAGGTGCTAAAGCGAAATCCCTTGGTCGGATCGAATTTTTCAACGGCACGTTCTAGACCCAAACTCCCCTCTTGGATCAGATCTAAAAATTCCACGCCGCGATGTTGATATTTTTTGGCAATATTCACCACCAAGCGCAGGTTGGCTTGCAGCAATTGGGTTTTTGCCCGCTGTCCTTGCCGCTCAATGTGCTGAAGTTCACTTAGGGTCATATTCGCTGCCTTTGCCCAAGCTTGACGACCCGCCTGCACACAGGTTTGCAATTCAGCCACACTCATCTTAAGTCGCGCAGCCCATTGGGTACGGGTAAGGGGACGCCCCAACTGCCGCTGCTGGCGATCGCGCTCCCTCACAGCCGCCACATAGCGCTTGATCTGGGGGTCATCGGACTGATCTCGCACTGCGAGCAGAGCTTGGTACTGCTGAACCTGTTGGGCAAGGCGCAGTTCTTGGCTAGGGGTGAGCAAGGGCACACGGCCAATTTCCTGCAAATACTGCCGCACCAAATCCGTTGTCAATGGACGGTCGGACACGGGTTGAATGGGGGTAGCCACCATAGGACAACTCAACTCACAACATCGAGAATTCAGCTCGATAGTGGTATTCTCTGCCCTTGGCGAGGGGGAGGGCAGTGATGGAGCTGGTGCTTAAGTTGTGATATTGATCAACCTATTCTGTGCTTTCTGAGGCACCCGTCATAAGCTTTGTGGCTGAAGACGGCTGTTCCTTGAGAATCGTGGTATCAATCACGCAGGGCAATCGGGCAGCCTTGAGACCGCGCTTGATCACGGCAAGGGTTTCTTGAAAGAGGACAAAGAGGGGAAATTGACGATTGGCGCCCTCACTAAAAACATCCCGATGCTGCAAGGGCATATCCCAGCTATAACTGCGACTGAGGAGCACTTGGGACTGGCGCCAGCGGGTCAGCAGTTCCGTAAAGCTTTCCCCTGGCCGATGGATAAAGACCAGCAGTTCAATGTCGGTTTTGACTTTCCACTCGGGATCGCACAGGACAAAGACCAAATCACAGGGCACCATCACCGACTTCACTTGGGGACGTTGGTTCGAGGTTGTGGCAGCAGGCACCTGAATATGGGCGATCGGCAGCGGAATTGGAATTAAACTCTCTTGAGGTCGCCGCATACTGGGAATCATTTCTAGGTACGGGCGATATTGCCGCAGGAGTTCTGTCGCATGCAGCGGATCCGTGTAGCGAACCAAGGTGTGTTCGTAGAGGTTGGGGGCGATCGCCATAGCAGAAAGAGCTTGCAACTATTGCTATCCTAGGCGAGGTCACTGCGCCTCAACAAGCCAACAGAACTTTAATTCACCGCTTGCTGTGCCAATTGCTCTAGTTGCGGCAAATTGAGAATTTGGAGTTGTTGCTTGGCCGCATCAATCTTGATCCAGTTTTTCGCCACCAGTTTATCCAGCAGTTGCTGGGCTTCATCAGGGCTAATGTTGGCCACATCCGCTAAATCCTTGATGGGCACATTGAAAATCACGGCTGTGTTGGCATTGCCCCCTGGATGCTGACCATAGCGCCGTGCCAAATTCACCAAGACATGGGCTAGTTTGACGGCAGGAGGTTTGTGCAACAGTTCAATGCGCGTATTGGTCAAGCGTAGCCGCTGTGCCATCAATTGCAGCATCCGATAGTGCAGATCCGGCTCATGGCGCAGGACATGGACAAATTTTTGCGCCGGCACAGACAAAACTTCCGCTGGACACAGTGCCACCACATCTGTTGAGCGGGGTGATTGGTCAAGAATGGCCATTTCACCAAAAAAATCCCCCGGCCCAAGGATCGCTAGGGTCATGAAATCCCCATCAGCGAGCAGTCGCCGCACCTTCACCCAGCCTGAGAGGATAAAGTAAACCGCATTGCCCCACGCATCTTCAATTAGAATGGCACGCCCCGCCGGGTAGGTGTTATGCCAAGCCACTGACAGCATCGAGGAAAGCGCCTCTTGGGAACTGGCACCAAAAAGCGGAAAGAGTTGACTAAAGTTTTCGGCCTCAATACTTGACATAACGACCTTAAGTGGAGTTGTTCAAAGGTAAAGCTTCTTCCCTACGATACTAGAATACGCGATCGCCTCACTTCTCCCTTGCTAGCCACTGATTCTTGCCAAAGGTCTCGGTAAGGCCTTTGCAGAGAGAGGCCGCCACTTTTCCCCTCAGGATTCAATGGAGTGGAAAAAACTAGGCACCAATAACATACTTACGCCATTCTTGGTGAGTACCCGTGCGCACGTGCTTTGTAACCTCAAAGTATAGGCTACTAATGGGGCGCCGAGGGGTTTGCCGTAGGGGCATATTGGCCTCTTTTGGGGTGCGATTCCCCTTCTTGACGTTACAGCGAACACAGGCGGTCACAATATTTTCCCAAGTGTCCCCTCCCCCTCGCGATTTGGGGATGACGTGATCAAGGGTGAGCTCATCCCCGGTATAGCCACAGTATTGGCAAGAATGGCCATCTCGATGCAGGATATTACGGCGAGTAAGGGGAATTTCTTTGTAGGGAGTGACGACATAATGCCGCAGGCGAATGACGGTCGGCAAGGGAAAATTGTTGTAAACCATCTTGCCGTTGTGCTCGACTTGCTCCGCCTTGCCCTTGATTAAAAGGACAACTGCCCGTTGCCAACTCGTAATATTGAGTGGTTCATAGGAGGCATTGAGTACCAGAACCTTCGCCATATCCGTTGACACGCGGCATTCTCTCAGATGGTAGCATATCCTTTGTGATTGGAGTAACGCTAGGAAAGATTTTTGCAGTTCCCACTCTCCCCTAGGATCGTGATAGTCTGGCAGAAGCTTCTTCTTTGTTATTTGCGTTTTCAATGGCCACTGGGTCTCTAGCAGCACTGCTGCAACCGGATTTAATTCTTGAAAGCACCATTGAACAGTTGCACCCCAGTCTGTTGGAAAAATATCATCTGCGGGGCATGGTGCTGGATGTGGATGATACGCTCCTCCCCACGTGGGATGAAGATCTGCCGCCGAAAATTCTGGCGTGGCTACTGCAGATCAAGCATCAGATGCCGATCTGGCTAGTGAGCAATAACTTGAACCATCGCCGCATTGAACGTATTGCCCAGCAGGTGGAGTTACCCTTTTTGATGGGGGCAGGCAAGCCCTCGCGGCGTAAGATTCGTCAGGCCGTGCAAGCCATGAATTTGCCCTACCATGAAGTTGCGATGGTGGGCGATCGCCTGTTTACGGATATTCTCGTGGGCAATCGCTTGGGGATGTTCACGATCTTGGTGCAACCCGTTCTTGTCAAGCGCCTTGATGGTAAATCTTGGGTACGCAATCTGGAATTTTGGCTGGCACGACAGTTGGGAACACCGCTGGCGATCGCCCCCCCCGCTGAGAATTAGCCTTTTGCTTGTAAATAATTGACCAGTGCCCGTAACCCCAACAAATAACTATCAGCACCAAAGCCAGCAATTTGACCGATCGCCACCGGCGCAATGTAGGAATGATGGCGAAAAGTTTCCCGTTGATGAATGTTACTCAGGTGAACTTCCACAGTGGGCAGGGCAACCGCAGCAATCGCATCTCGTAGAGCTACGCTGGTGTGGGTATAGGCTGCGGGGTTAATCAAAATGCCTTGGGCACGCCCCATTGCCTCTTGAATCGCATCTACCAAGACCCCTTCATGATTGGATTGGAGGCACTCAATGGTTACCCCTAACTCCTGCGCCAAGGCTGCCAAAGATTGGTTGATGCTCGCTAGTGTCACAACCCCATAAATCCCCGGCTCCCGTTGCCCTAACAGGTTTAGATTGGGGCCATGAAGCACCAAAATATGAAAGGCCAAGCTTAACCTAACCGTTCAAAACTGACTCAATGGTGTTGAATGCTGTCGCTCTATCGGCGATCGCGCACGGGAATCGGAATTGGCTCCAGCTCAGGGGTGGGATCGGCGCCACCTAGAAGTTCCAACAGTTTTTTTAACCACGATTTGAGGGTGTCAAGCAGGCTCTCTAGATAATCCATTGATGTCCCTACTGTATCGCTATAGAACTTGCAGATGCCCTGTGTCCTGAATAAAGACAAAAAAGGCATCGTAACTTTAAGCTAGCACAATCTTTTTGAATCGGCACCCGATCAATTTAAGACTGGTTAGGACTTCTGGAAGCCAAGGCCATGGCTGGCAGCGTAGCGATCCATAAAGCGAATAAAGCGATCCCACTCTTGGGGGCTGCGCATCGTGTAGGTGGCCTCAATGGCAACGGGCTGGCCGTTAATGAACTTGGCATTGACATCACGGGTAACAATTTCGCCTTCTTCGTCCACCATGTACATCCCCGTGATCTCCAAATTGCCCTCTTGGACGATTTTCGGGTTATCAAAGTAAAACATGGCTTGACCACTGCTGCCATCCCGTGCCCGCGTCAAACGCACATCGGGAACCACTTCTTCATCAACGCCACGGATAAATTGAATTTCTGCCATTGCACCAATACTTCAAGCAATACTTCTAGGATACCTGTATCGGGAACAACTTAAAGCAAGAAATCGCGCCGCAGGCTGTAGATCACCCATTCGGGTTGCTCCAGATGGGGTAAGACCCCTGCTTTGGGGATCACGTGAAACTGTTGCAGGCGATCGCGGGCGGTGGCATAGAGTCGCTCACCTAGAGAAAGGGGCGTGAGCTTGGCCTTTTCTCCCCAGAGGATCACGGTGGAGATCGTTAACTGGGGTAAATACTGGCTGAGATCAAAGGAGAGATTTCCCTTCAGGGTGGCCAGAGCTGCCCATTCAGCATTGGGACGACAGGCAGAGTGGAGGTACGCTTCTACGGTTTCTTCTTTAAGCCGCTGGGGGTCGGCAAAAATAAACTGGCTCAGGAAGTTGCGCACTGCCAAGGGGTTAGCAGCAGCAACGGTGTAAATGAGGCGATCGAGGATCGGTACCCTCAGCAGGGCATTCGCGATCGCCTGTCCTTGATCTTCACCAAAGTCATTGAATCCACTGGGGCAGACCAGACACAAACGCTCAAAAAGATGGGGTTGCTGAATCGCCAAGCGCACCACAATGCCCGCCGTTAGGGAGGAGGCAACCACCGGCACAGGGGAACCCAGCATCCGCAACAGTTCAGCAATCATTAGCCAGTAATCACTAGTGCTGTAGTCGCGGGCAGGGTGATCCGACTCGCCCCAACCAATGAGATCCGGGGCAATAACGCGGTAGCGAGCCGCAAAGGCAGGATACACCTGCGACCACTCGTAGTGGCTAGACCCACCCCCCAAACTGTGGAGAAAGACCAGGGGAGGGCGAGATTGCACCTGACCCCAGTAGCGATCGCTGGGGGTGTAATAGACCATACGGCCACTGCTGGTGCTAAAGCTCTGCTGGACAAACGTGGGCGGACAAAAGGCCATGCTACTTCAGAGGACGAATCAGGTAACCACAGCGATGTTCACCATCCACAAGCCAATGGGTGCGCTCCACAGCACAATCCCCAAGGGCGATCGCAAACATCTCTAACTCATGATTACAGACGGTGGGAAAAGACTGGGCAACCGCGGAAATTGCACAATTGTATTCCGTAAAGAGATAGGCACCTTGAGGCTCACTTACGGGGTAAAACTCTGCCATATACCCTTCCTGTCGCCGCAGGGCCACCAGTCGTGCCAAGCGTTCCGCCAACGTACCGCTTCCCATTTGCTCGCGATAGGCCAATGCCTTGCGCTGCCAAGCTGCCTGCAATACGTCCTGCATCTGCTCGGGGCCAAGGGTTGCTGCTACGGATTCCAAGAGTTCAACGGCAAAGCCCTTTGTCTGACTCGACTGTTGCCGCAGTTGCAGTTGCCGTAGTTCCTCTCGTCCCGCCTCGCTAATCGTGTAACGGTATTGGGGACGCCCCACCGTACCCGACAGGACTTCATAGGTCACTAGTTGCTCCGCCTCTAGATCCTTGAGGTGCCGCCGCACCGCTTGCGGACTAATCGCCAGTTGTGCCGCCAACTCCTGGGCACTGAGGTGACCGTCGCGGAGAAGGCAGTGTAAGATGTCCTGTTTAGTATCTGATGTGAGCGTCACGCAACGCCCCCTTGACTAAAACAACCGTTTTGTTGCTAAATTAGTCCTAGAGATAAAGCAACCATCTTGTTGCTTAATATACTCTAAATTTTGGCCATTCCTTCACCCAAGAGAACACTCGATGTCGGCAACGGTACAATCCCTCGTCAATCAGCCCTATAAATACGGCTTTGTCACCCAAATTGAGACGGAAACCATTCCCCGAGGTCTCAACGAGGACATTATCCGCCTCATCTCTGCCAAAAAGAACGAGCCAGAGTTCATGCTGGAGTTTCGCCTGCGGGCCTATCGCCAATGGCTGAAGATGAGCGAACCCACATGGCCACGGGTGAGCTATCCCCCCATCAACTACCAAGACATTGTCTATTATTCGGCTCCAAAACAAAAGGAAAAGCTGAAGAGCTTGGATGAAGTGGATCCCGTCCTGCTGGAAACCTTTGAGAAACTGGGGATTCCCCTTTCAGAGCAAAAGCGGCTGAGCAATGTGGCCGTAGATGCCATTTTCGATAGCGTGTCAGTGGCTACCACATTCCGTGAGGAGTTGGCCAAGCAGGGGATCATTTTCTGCTCCATTTCTGAAGCGCTCCACGAATATCCCGAGTTGGTGCAGAAATACTTGGGCAGCGTTGTCCCCATTGGCGATAACTTCTATGCTGCTTTGAACTCCGCCGTCTTTTCCGATGGCTCTTTTGTCTATATTCCCAAGAACACCCGCTGTCCGATGGAGCTATCCACCTATTTCCGCATTAACAATGGGGAGTCGGGGCAGTTTGAGCGCACGCTGATTATTGCTGATGAGGGCAGCTATGTGAGCTACCTTGAAGGCTGTACTGCTCCCATGTTCGATACCAATCAACTCCACGCAGCAGTCGTAGAACTGGTGGCCCTTGACAATGCCGAAATCAAATACTCCACGGTGCAAAACTGGTACGCTGGCGATGAAAACGGCAAGGGGGGCATCTACAACTTTGTGACCAAGCGGGGACTCTGCCTTGGCCGCAATTCCAAGATTTCTTGGACACAGGTGGAAACAGGTTCAGCCATTACTTGGAAGTACCCCAGTTGTGTCTTGGTGGGGGATAATTCCGTGGGTGAATTCTACTCCGTTGCCCTCACCAATCATTACCAGCAGGCGGACACAGGGACCAAGATGATCCACATTGGCAAAAATACCCGCAGCACGATTGTCTCCAAGGGGATCTCGGCAGGGCACTCCCAAAATAGCTATCGCGGCTTGGTGAAAATTGGGCCGAAGGCCACGGGAGCACGCAACTATTCCCAATGCGATTCGATGCTCATTGGTGATACGGCAGCCGCCAATACCTTCCCCTATATTCAGGTGCAAAACCCCACGGCACAGGTGGAGCATGAGGCCTCAACCTCAAAAATTGGTGAGGATCAACTTTTCTACTTTGCCCAGCGGGGCATTTCTACCGAAGATGCGGTCTCAATGATGATTAGTGGCTTCTGTCGCGATGTCTTTAACCAGTTGCCGATGGAATTCGCGGTCGAGGCCGATCGCCTGCTGAGCCTGAAGCTAGAAGGCAGTGTTGGCTAGGTGAATCTTTAAGCCGTTGTTCTCGGTGGCTAGGATGCTTGGGAATCTTAGCCATTTTTTTTTGCAACAGACGTGGCCGATCATGTCCCTGGAAACAGGCGCCACACTTTGATGGTGCTGTCTTCACTGGCGGAGATCAGTTGATCCTGACCAAAGACGACACTGTACACCGCGCCCGAGTGTCCCTTGAGGTTACGTAATGGCTGACCAGAGAGGGACCAAAGTTTGACGGTTTGATCGCCGTGACCACTGGCAATGGTGCTGCCATCGGGACTCACCGCCACACTAAAGACTTGCCCACCTTCGGTGCCAAACTGATGCTGAAGTTCTCCTGTGGCCAAGTTCCAGACTTTGATCCCGTCTTTGTCGCTGCCGCTCACTAGTTGGCTGTTGTCGGGAGTGAAGGCGAGGCTGTTGACATCGCTGGTGTGTCCTTCGAGGGTGCGCAGGAGGCGGCGCGAGGGCAAATCCCAAATGCGGATCAGCTTATCCACTCCGCCAGTGGCTAAAAAACGCCCATCGCGACTAATGGCAACGCTGAGCATGATGCCCTCATTGCCTTTTAGGGTAGTGATTTCCTGACGGCTAGGGAGATCCCACAGTTTGACGGTGTGATCATAGCTGGCACTGGCAAGGGTGCGGCCATCGGGACTAAGAGCTAAGCCATTTACAAAATCTTGGTGGCCAGTGAGGGTGGCTTGGAGCTGGCGATCGCTCACACCCCAGAGTTTGATGGTTTTGTCTTTGCTGCCGCTAATCACGGTTTGACCATCGGGCGTGATCACAAGGGCGTAGATCCAATCAGTGTGACCGGTGGCTTGTCCGAGGGCAGTTCCCGTAGCCAAATTCCAAAAATACAGCTTGCGATCGTCGCCACCACTGACGAGTAAATTGCCATCGGGACTGAGGGCGATCGCGTTCACTTCATCTTGATGGCCGCGCAGCGTCGTAGCGAGGGCAATTTTTTGCCACTTGGAGGTGGTTTCTGTAGGGGAGCCACCATTCTGATCGGGGGAGGGCGTCCAGCGTTGACTGAGTTGCCAATAGGCCAGTGCTGCGACCAAGCCGCTGATGACAAGCGTGCTCAAAAGAAGTCGCAGATCAGAACTGCCTTTGTTCCTCATCCGTCCCGTACCCCAATAGCTTGCGAAAGGGCTGTACCCTACATTAACAATAAAGGCTGTGGCGCGTTTTTGCGTACGACTTGTACGACTTGTGTTGGGCAACCCTATGGGATGGTCGTCAATGAATACCACACCCCTTCGCGACTATGAGCGCACGGTTCATTTTGCTGACACGGATGCCGCGGGGGTAGTTTACTTTGCTAATCTGCTGCGGTTTTGCCATGAGGCCTATGAGGATGTCCTTGCCCAGTTGGGGGTGGATCTGCGGCAATTTTTTAGCAACAATGGCCTGATTGTGCCGATTACGGAGGCGCAGGTGCGCTTTTTGAAGCCCCTCTACTGTGGCGATCGCCTGCGGGTGACCATTGACCCCCAAAGACTGGATCACAGCCGTTTTCAACTCACCTATACGCTCTACAATGCGGGGGGCGATCGCGTGGCCATTGCCCAGACACAACACATTTGCCTGCAAGAACGCCAACGGGTCGCCATCCCTGAACCTTTGAGCCGCTGGCTAAAGTCCGCACTAGAGGAAACCAGCGATCGCGAGGATTAGGGGGATAATAGGAAAGATGTTGCGTCATAGCTCACTGCAAGAATGACCCAAACCTTTCGTGTTGAGATCCTGCACCAAGGACAAACCTACACGTTTGAAGCCAGTGCCGATAAACCCATCCTGCGATCGGCCACCGCTGCTGGCATTGATCTCCCCAGTTCCTGTAATGCGGGAGTGTGCACTACCTGTGCCGCCCAAATTCAAGAGGGTACCGTTGATCACGGCGATGCCATGGGGCTGAGTCCCGAACTGCGGGAAAAAGGTTATGTGCTCCTCTGTGTGGCTCGCCCCTGTTCAGATCTCAAACTCATCTCTGAAAAAGAGGAAGAGGTCTATAACTTCCAATTTGGTCAATTCCAGAAAGCGTAGGCCTATGGAGGAGTCCCCCCTGCCCGATGAGCCTCTGAGTCGTACGCAGGTCTTAGTGGCCATGGCGTTGACGGCCATCCTGTGGCTGATTTTGGCGCGGGTGTGGTTATTGACCCCCTTTTCCGCGGGACTTCTGCCGCTGCGCTGGGATGGTTGGGCAGTGGTTTTAGGGATTGTCCTCTGCTTAGGAATTACGGGGATGGGGGCTATTTTGTATCGGCTCTGGCCCGCCTACCGCCATGCGTCGGATACCTACCTGAAACTGGTACTTTCACCGCTGCTGTGGCCTGATTTATTTTGGATTGGCATTCTGCCCGGCCTCAGTGAAGAGCTGCTCTTTCGCGGGGTGCTCCTACCAAGCTTGGGTCTCAACTGGGCAGGGATCATCGGTAGTTCAGTGTGCTTTGGTATTTTGCACGCTGGATCGCGGCAGCAGTGGCCCTATGCCCTGTGGGCAACCATTGTGGGCGGGCTGTTTGCCTATAGTGCCGTCGCAATGAATAATTTACTCCTAGCGATCGTCGCCCATACCTGTACTAATTGGCTGGCGGCTACGCTTTGGAAAGTCTCCTTTTTGCGATCGTCTCCCCATCAACCCTAGCGCTGGTGCCCCAGCACCCGAAAGACCTCCTGTTGCTCAAAGAGTTCAACGAGATCGGGATTAATCTTAAATTCCTTGGCCTCCTGCCACAGAATCTCTAGGGCCGCATCCACGGGTAGGCTCTTTTTGTAGGGGCGATCCTTGGCCGTCAGGGCATCGTAAATATCGGCGATCGCCAGCATCTGGGTTTGCAAAGGAATCTCCGCCGCCCCAATACCTCGCGGGTAGCCACTGCCATTCAATCGCTCATGGTGACCATAGGCAATGATCGGCACATTTTTTAGGTGGGGTGTCCAGGGAATGCGAGAGAGAAATTGGTAGGTATAGGTCACGTGGGCTTCAATGAGCCGCCGCTCCTGTTGGGTAAGATTCCCTCGCCGCACCAAGAGTTGCTCGAGTTCGCTGGCCGTAATCAGGGGATGGAGTTCGCCATCAGTCCCGCGATAATAAAACTGGGTTAATTCCTGAAGGCGGGCAAGGGGCTCTTCATCAAGAATTTGCGGCTCATTGGCCTGCTCGAGCAACTGCCAATAGACTTCGAGGGTGAGCAGTTGTTGCTGGAGTTCCTGATCGAGGTGCCGTAAAAAGGCGCAGTGGTGACAGGCCTGTTCTGGGCTATGAACCGTGTGGGGATGGCACAGGAGATAGTTCACCTTGGCTTGAGCCGTTTCCATTTCTAGGGTGCGGCGCACAAGGGCAAACCGTTGGCGAATCACCTCCAGTTGCTCAGGGAAAAATTTCTTTTGCTTGTTGAGAATGGCTTCAGGGACGGCCACCTTACCAAAATCATGGAGCAGCGCTGCATAGCGAATCTCTTGCAGTTGGCGATCGCTAAAGGAGACTTCCCGAAACACCCCCCTTGAGGTTGCATGGGTGATCTCCGCTAGGCGTACTGTCAGTGCTGCCACCCGTTCCGAATGTCCCGCCGTGGTGGGATCCCGCACCTCAATTGCTTGTACTGAGGCGGTGACAAAGCCCTCAAAGAGCTGTTCAATACTTTCTAGGAGATGGTTGCGCTCAATAATCACAGCCGCCTGACTGGCCAGCGATCGCACAATGTGTTCTTCCCAAGGGCTATAGGGTTGGGTGAGAGCCACAGTCGTTTCTGGCGTCAGCCGCGCGTCGGGCGATCGCTTGCGGTTAATCAGTTGCAGAACGCCAATCACCTCACCACTGACATTTTGCATCGGCACCACCAGCACCGAGCAGGTTCGATAGCGCAGGGCTGCATCAAAAGAACGATTGAATTGGTACAGCTCGTTTCCCGCTAGGGCATACACATCGGGAATATTCAGGGATTCCCCCGTGAGGGCGGCATAGCCCACCAAGCTATCAGGGGTGAGGGGGACTGTAGTGTCCTGTACCTGCTCAGGGAGAGCAACACTATCATTTTGAGCCGCCTTAAATTCCAGAACTGCTCGTTCGCCCTGAACTAGAAAAATTGTGCCGGCATCGCTAGCAGTAATTTGGCGACTTTTCGTGAGAATGAGATGCAGTAGTTCCTCTAGGGATTGGCTCGCGGAAAGGGCAATGCCAATTTCCAGAAGCTGATCAACAAGCGTTTCGGCACTCGATCCAAGCACCGCTCGTTCAAGGGGACTGACAATCATCGCAAAAGACCCGTGAGGAATGCGCCCATTATAGATGCGTTGCAAGCATGGGGTTGTGATCTAATTGCGGTGGTTGTTGTGGTAAGGAATGCGTGCCCCTGCCCAAGCCAACTTCTCCCGTAGCGTTTGATAGAAAGAGTAGTGATCCCGCAGGAGGATAAAGCGTGCCTGACAATCGGCCCTCGTCACCTGTACCCGCTGTCCCGGCCAGATGGAGGTGGCCAGTACGCCATCCATCCACAGTTTAGTATTGAGGCTGTGATCGTCCAACGGCCAAATGCTCACTGACGAGCGTGCAGGCAAGACAATGGGGCGACTCGAAAGACTCAAGGGGCAAATCGGCGTCACCACAAGCGCTTCCATCCCCGGATGCAAAATGGGGCCATTGGCGGCGACCGTATAGCAGGTGGAGCCGGTGGGGGTGGCCACCAGCAACCCATCCCCCTGGTACTGATCCACCACATCGCCATCAATTTCCATTTCGAGGATGGCGGTGATCATGCGATCGGCAGATGCCGGCTTAATGCACATTTCATTCAGAGCATAGTAGCGATCGCCCACCACTTCAGGATGCAATTTTGATCCCTCAAACACTTGGGCTTGCAGCATCATTCGCTGTTGCATGGCATACTCATCCCGCTCAAGGCGATCCCAAACCGCCTCCATATCGCGAAACAGCTCTAATGGTTCCGTCAAAAACCCCAAATGCCCCCCCACATTGACCGCCAGAATCGGAACCCCCGCCGCAGCCAGATGCCGTGCCGCCGCCAAGGAAGTGCCATCTCCCCCCAGAACAACGGCCAGATCTATCGGCTCTGTTACCGAGGCCATAAAGACGGGGTAGGGGTTGTCCTTAGGTCCACTCGGCCCCACAAGCACATTGGCGCCACGCTGTTGCAGTTGACGGGAGGCGCGATCCGCCCATTCCTTGCTCTGGCGATCGCCCGCCTTATGAACGACAATGACCTGATTTAGTTGCATCCAGCGTGCCTACATGGGGGACATAAACAGGACGTGGCTATAAGGCAAGGGTTGGCGCCTACTCCCTCCTTCTGCAACGGACTCTCTGTTACTCGTTGTCTAGATCCTGCACCTCTTTCACAATGCGTGCCAACTCAGTTTTTTCATCCACAGCAATACGAGTGGGGGTACCGCTAATAATTCCCTCAAAATTGCGGAAGGAATCGCGAATTTCCGCCCCCTTCTCACTAATCACGTACTCACGAATGCCCTTATCGTGCCAAGAACCCCGCATCTTGAAGACGTTAATCGCCCGTGACATTTCACCGCGAATTTCCACATACTGCAACAGCAAAATTGTGTCCGTAATGGTCGAGATATGGGACTCCGTAATCGAGTTCGACCCCATAAATTGATCCGTTGTGTTAGTGAAAAAGCCAGTGATCTCCTCCTGCTTGGCAAAGCCTGTAACCCCAATCACAAACTGCCGGAAGGCATTATTGCTCACCCCCCGATCCAGCGCTGATAGGGAGTCAATGGCCACCCGCGAAGGCTTAAAGTCTGCAATCTCCGACTTGATAATTTGCAGGTGATCCTCAAGACCCGCTGATTCTGGATAGGCACAGACAATCCGCAGCAGACCTTGGCGTTCTAACTCCTCAAAATCAATGCCCCAAGAGGATGCGTTACGCGACAACTGCGCCCGCGATTCTTCATAGGCAAACAGCAGTGCCCGTTCTCCCTGTTGGCAGCCCGTCTCCAAGAATTTGCTGACCAAGAGGGTCTTGCCAGTACCCGTAGCACCCGTGGCCAAAATAATGGAATCCTTGAAGAAACCGCCGCCACACATCTCGTCGAGGGTCTTGACCCCCGAAGACACCCGCACATTGGAGGAGCGCTGGGTAAGACGCATTGCCCCCAAGGGGAAGATATTGATACCGTTGTTGATCGTAAAGGGATATTCCCCCTTCATGTGGGTGGTGCCCCGCAGCTTGAGAATTTCGACCGTGCGCCGCCGCCGTTCTCCCTCCAGCACATTACGCAAAATCACCACATTATCGGAGACAAACTCTTCGACGCCAAAGCGTGCCACTGGGCCATATTCATCAATGCGCTCCGTGGTCATAATGGTGGTGACCCCCAGTTGCTTGAGGCGGAAGGCCAAGCGGAAAATTTCCCGCCGCACCACCGAGGCCGCATCGTATTGCTGAAAGACGGCTGTCACGGAGTCAATGGAAACCCGTGTTGCTTTGTATTTGCGGATGGCGTACTGGATGCGCTCAATCAGCGCCGATAGATCAAAGTCTCCCGCCACATCTTGGCCATCGGGATCTGGGGAGGCATCAAGGATAAAGAGCTTCCCTTGATCAATGAGACTTTGGAGATCCCAGCCAAAGCTCAGGGCATTTTTAATAATGTCGTGGGGAGACTCTTCAAAGGTGACGAAGATGCCCGGCTCATTGAAAATCGTAATGCCGTTGTAGAGAAACTGCACCGCAAAGAGGGTCTTGCCGGTACCCGATGTACCACTGACGAGTGTCGTGCGTCCTTGGGGCAGGCCACCATGACTAATGTCATCAAAGCCCTCGATCATCGTGCGGATTTTTTTGACTTCGGCAGCCACCTTCGGGGTTGAACTGGGCTGGTTTTCTGGTGTATCAGTCATAGAGGTTCTAAGTCGGCACTCTTAAAGGGATTTCCAAAGGGTTATTCTAAACCGAGGGGAAGAAAGGTCTCATTCCAAATCAAGATCGTCTTCGGCTTGCTCACCAATTTCTTCATACAGCAAGTCAAGACCAATGAGCACCTTTTCGCGATTCGAGAGATCGCCAATGATGCGGCGCACCGGTGGGGGCAAGACTTTGGCAAGGGTCGGGGTCGCTAGAATTTTATCCTCCTCCGCCAGTTGCGGATTTTTGAGGACATCAATGACTTTGAGGGCATAAACCCCCTTAAATTCTTTTTCAAGAATATTATTGAGGGTTTTGAGGGCACGCACGGAGTTGGCGGTGTTGCCAGCCACATAGAGCTTGAGAACGTAGGTTTTCCGCAGTGGGGCCATAGAAACTACACCTCACGCGGAATAGAGCGACGGTACATTTCACACAGATGGGCAATGACATCGATGAGCGTCAGGCGATAGTCCAGCAAAATGTCCTCACTACGACCTTCGAGTTTGAGTTGCTTGGAAAAGTTATCCATGAGTTCAACGTGAATCTCTAGCACTTGGGAAACAGAAATATCCGCGAAGAACGCTTTACTAACAAACTCGTCAATATGCTCATTAACTTTGGCATCGGTATTAAAGTATTCAAGGATAATGGTACGATAAATTGAGCGCAATTCATCCAGCAGCTTGCGTTTATCGGCAGTGGACATACGGCGGAAGAAAAATTCCGTGTCTCGCTTGTAATAGACCCCTAGGTAGCCGAGCCGCTCCTTCAATTTTTGGGAAAGACGATGCTGCGGATCGACATTACTACTTTCTTTCAGGGCTGGCATGCGAAACATGACATGGGGCGGCACCGCACAGCCCGGACAGAGTTTGACAAATCCCGTAATGGCTTCCTCAATTTGGTGGTTGAGCTGGTGGAGGTTGTCAGCGGTGAGAATGCTTTCAGCAATGTGGTAGTGCGGCCCCGGCGGAACGGGTGAGGTGCCGGCAGGAAAGATAATGATCGCGGGCAGGAGTGTGGCGCTGTGGTGAAGATAGGTAATGATTTGCGGCGTCCCCTCTCCCCATTCTAAAATTAAACAAGCGACATTATTGCGCCGCTGCTCTAGGTAAGTGCAAAACTCTCTCTCGTCGGAAAAGTAAACCAGTTCATCGATGTCGGAGTTGTGCAAACGGACTAATTCTTGGCCAATAGCGGGCGAGTAAACTAAGCCACAGATTGTTAGTGCGGTTGACTGCGCCACGTGCTTTCAGAACTTGAGTTTGCATCTGATAGCATCCTATCACTTTCTCGCTGGTGGTGGCAGTGTTTTCTGGAGGAGTGTTGCCATTTCATTACAAGCTTAGGACCAACAGCCCTGCTCACAAGGACAGAACACACTCAAGAATGGCAAAGCCGGCGTAAAACGGCATCCTACTTCATTATTTGATGTATCCCCCGTTGCAAAAAAGGGCTGTATCCATGAATTCCCTCTCCCTAGCCAGCTTTACTGAACCTGCAATGACGGTGGGGGCAGGTTTGTCTCTCAGCGAGGTGTGCCAGCGTTGGCAAGAAACCCTCCCAGAGACGATCGTCATTGTGGATGAGGGGCAAAAACCCTTGGGAGTGGTGCAGGGCTGGCGGTTGGCGTTGAGTTTGGAGCGGGAAGGGACGTTAGCCGACTTGGCGGTGGGGAGTGTGACGGCTTCTTGGCGATCGCCCGTGATGGTGGTACCCGCAACGTGGACACTATTGCAGTTTCAGGGGTGGTTGCGCAGCCAAGTCCAGATGCCAGCCTATATTGCGGTTGTGGATGCACAGGGTTGTTTTTTGGGACTGCTGGATCAGCAACGCTTGCTCTATCGCTGGGCGTGCCAGCCCCCTTTGCCTTGGCTGGAGGTGATTGAAGAATTGCCTTTGCCGGTACAAATTCAAAACGCCCAAGGGAGAGTCGTTTGGCAAAATCGCGCTTGGTCAGAACACTTAACTGATTTCTTGCCACTGGTGCAGCCTAAATTTGAAGGCATGAATTGTCAGGCACTAGAGGCGCGATCGCGTAGCGCGCCCTTCGGGCGATCGCTCTGGCAGGTGTGTTCGTTTCCCTTGAATTTAACGTCGTTGGACTGGGAGAAGGCAGAAAGCGGCGTCGCGGTGGCGAGCGATCGCTATTGGTTATTTTTTGCCCAACGGCGGCAGGAGTCAGATCCGACGACCCCCACCCGCTTGCACCAACTGCGCCTCCACCAGCAAAAGCGCCTCCTCCTGAGCTTGGGGCATGAACTCAAAAATCCCCTAACGGCGATTCTCAGCCTCACCCAACTTTTGTGGCAGCACCCTCTACCAGAGCAACAGGACTACCTTGCCCTGATCCAGCGTAGCGGTTGGCAAATGAATCGCCTCATTCAGGCGTGGCAGGACCACACCCGTGCCCTTTGGCGAGAGTTGGAATTGCAATGGGAAACCGTAGAATTGGTGGGTTTGTGGTTGCGATCGCAGGAGTTGGCGGAGCATCTTTACCATCTAACCCCGCCGGGTTGGCAGTGGCAGTGGCACATTGATCAGTCCTTGAGCCATGTGTACCTCTACGGCGATGCTCTGCGGCTACGGCAGATTCTTGCCCATCTCTTGGGGTGGCTGATGCTCTTTCCCAGCGATCGCTATGGACTGCGCTTGAGTCGCTGGCAAAATTGGCTGGCGCTGCAACTGTGGGAAGAGGGACATGGCATTCCCCTCAAGGATCACGATCGCCTGCTGCACGAATGCCTCGAGGACTACGCCGAAGTCACCATGGGGCTGATGCTCGCCCGCCAACTCTGTCGTCTCCACAATGGTGAGCTTTCCTTTATTGCCCAAGCTGACGACTCCAGTGAGTGGACAGTACTACTGCCCTTTGCTGAGGAACTTCCCCCTGAATTACCCACTACGGCTCAATTGATCCTTTTGGTCAGTAATGATGCCACGTGGATCATGGACACGACTTCCGCATTGCAGCGCAGTCACTACGGCTATGTGGTCGCTCGCCATCCCCTTGAAGCGCTGGATAAGCTGGAGCAACTGCAACCCACGGCCATTGTTGTCCGCCCCGCCAGTAGTCTCATTTTGGCTGATGTGGTTGAGAGTCTGGCCACCAGCCCCTTCACGGCCACTGTTCCGTTGATCATCCTCTCCGATGAAGCCACTCCCTTGGGCTTGACCGGTTTTGTGCAACGGCTGCCCTTGAGTAGTCATCCCAGCCTGCTGATTGATGTCCTCGATCGCTGGTGTTTCCCGCGATTGGCTGCTCCAGTCGAAGAATCGACTTTTGAGCGTCCCCTCCTCAATCAAACGGTACTCCGCCTCGGCCTCCTCCATGACATTAGCCTGCCCCACCTGCGGCTCCTCGAAGCAGAAGATCTCGAACAGGCCGATCTCTTGGTGGAGATTTGGCAACCCGATGTTCTGATTTGGGATTTGCCCGCTGACGAGGTCGCCGATCTGGAGAATCATCCCAAACTGCGAAAACTCCCCATGATTACCTTGGCCGAAGATAGCAGCCGAGCCATTCATCAATTGGGGGATGTCATGGTCTTTCCCTGCCTCAACCTTGCGGACTTAATGGATGTGGTGCTCCTTGCCGCGACGGTGAAAGCTCAAAGCTGACTCAGCACTGTCCGCGCTGCCGCAATGGTGCGCTCAATATCCGCCTCTGTATGGGCAAGGGAAGTAAAGCCCGCTTCAAACTGGGATGGCGCAAGGTAAATCCCCTGCTCCAACATACCCCGGTGGAAGGCCGCAAACTTTTTCAAATCGGACTGCTTGGCTTGCTCATAGTTCGTCACCGGACCAGCGGTGAAAAAGAGACCAAACATGCCACTGATGTGCCCACCACACACCTCATGGCCAAATTCCCGTGCGGCCTCTAACAGTCCTTGGATCAGCTTGCCTGTGATCCGATCCAGCTGCTCATAGCTACCGGGGCGGCTGAGAATTTCCAAGGTTTTAATGCCCGCTGTCATTGCCAAGGGATTGCCAGAGAGGGTACCCGCTTGATACACCGGTCCTGCCGGCGCCACCATCTTCATAATGTCAGCGCGACCGCCATAGGCACCCACCGGTAGGCCACCGCCAATCACTTTTCCGAGGGTGGTGAGGTCTGGTGTCACACCAAATTTTTCCTGAGCACCACCATAGGCGATGCGAAAGCCGGTCATGACTTCATCAAAGACCAAGAGGGCACCGTACTGTTTTGTCAGCTCTCGCAGCCCTTCGAGAAAGCCGGCATCTGGCGGAATAAAACCCGCATTGCCGACCACAGGTTCAAGGATCACCCCCGCAATGTCATCGGGATACTGTTCAAAGAGGCGACTGACCGCTTCGAGATCGTTGTAGGGTGCGGTTAATGTGGCGGCGGTGGTTGCTTTCGGCACGCCGGGAGAATCGGGTAAACCCAATGTAGCGACTCCTGACCCTGCTTTGACCAAGAACATATCGGCATGACCGTGGTAGCAGCCTTCAAACTTGATCACCTTTTCCCGCTGGGTATAGGCACGCATGAGCCGCAGCACTGCCATACAGGCTTCGGTGCCAGAATTCACAAAGCGCACCATCTCGACACTAGGGACAGCGGCAATCACCATTTCCGCCAAGATATTCTCAAGCACGCAGGGGGCGCCAAAGCTGGTTCCCTTTTCAAGGGCGGCATGGAGAGCATCAATGACTTCGGGATGGGCATGGCCGACGATCGCGGGTCCCCAAGACCCCACATAGTCAATGTATTGGTTGCCGTCTACATCCCAAATGTGGGCACCCTTGACGTGATCAAAGACAATGGGCTGGCCGCCGACGGACTTGAAGGCACGCACAGGTGAACTGACGCCACCGGGCATGAGTTTTTGGGCAGCGGCAAAAATTTCTTGGGATTTTGTGGTTTGAAAAACGGTCGTGGTCAACGTCAACTCCCTCAAGCATTGGCGTGCTCACAGTATTATAGGCAATTCTTCTGCCCCTTAACCCGACAAAGGCGCATGTTGCAATTCTTTACGGTTTGGGCGGCTCATTTATGGCGTTTGGGAGAATAACACTGGAGTTGTACCCACAGAACGGCTACCTCTGCAAGATGTCTATGTCCTCCACGCCACTTCTGCCCACCTTCTCCATCATCTTGGAAACTGAGCACTTGGCAAATGCGGATATGGCTGGACTCCACCGTGCCCTCCAGTCCCTTGCTAGCCAAGATTTACCCCCCACTGCCGCCAATGAAGTCCTGCTCTTGAAACAGGGGATGCTCCCCAAGCGTATCTAGTGCTGGCTGGGGAAACTGCGATTCGCGGGGCTGGTGTTTACCGCACAGCTATGGCACTGACTGACATTTTTCCGCAATACAGTGGGGGAAGGCAAATGGAACCGGCGGGCGGGCTACTTTTTGAATAATGTGGCTTTTCGCCGTCAGTTTTTGCCGGATCACCCCATTCCCACTGAATTGTCCCTCTATCGCGGTAACTGCGTCATTCATGCCCACACACTGCTGCAACAAGGGGAGTGTATTTGGCGTCAACCCCAAGCCCGTGCGAGTCATGCTCCCCCCAATGGCCTCTGGCACTTCTACTGGCGATTTTTGCTCATTGGCCACGATGACTACTGGCAGCAGCGCTTGTTAGGAAAGCCCTCCCAAAGACCACGGGTGCAAGATCATCAGGGCTGGCGGGGCAAGTTGAAAATTTTTGGCCAGCGGTTGCGGCGCATGATTAGCCATGATCCAAAGCATAGACTGTTCCTGCCCTTGGGGCTACCGATCGCCCTCGTGGCTGTGCTACTGATTTTGGTGGGCTACCAAGTGACTGCTCTCAAGCCCCACTATTTGCTGAAGGCCTACGAAAGAGTTCTCACTAAGCAAGAGTCTAAGCATAGCAATAGCGATCGCGCCCGCCCCGCTTGGCGAGATAGAGCTGCTGATCAGCAAGGGTGATGAATTCATTCACCGGTTGGCCGACTTGGGGCAGCAAGCTGACAATGCCCATACTCAAGGTGACGCGATCGCTCACTGAGGAGGCCATATGGGGAATCTCCAAGGCATAGAGAAGCTGTTGGATGCGTTCGGCGACGCACAGACTGCCAGTGAGATCGGTATTGGGCAAAATCAAGGCAAATTCCTCACCACCGTAGCGTGCGGCTAAATCGGTGGGACGGCGCACCGCTTGGGTTAATATTTTCGCGATCGCGATCAGGCAGCCATCCCCTGCTTGGTGGCCGTAGTGGTCGTTGAAGTTCTTGAAGAAATCGACATCACAAAGAATCAGGGAAATGTTCGTCTGTTCTCGCTGGGCTAACTGCCACTGCTGCTGCAAATCCTGGTCAAAATAGCGCCGATTGGCAATCTGGGTGAGGCCATCAATGGTCGCAAGGCGGGAGAGTTCGGCATTGGCCAATTGCAGTGAGTCATACAAGTTTGTTTGCTGAATGGTAATTGCCAGTTGATCGGTGAGGGAGAGAATGAGTTGGCGTTCCTCATCTGTCCAGCCGCTGGAATGATTAAAACGCTGAAAGGAAAAAGCCCCCCAAATCTGCTGATTGATCCGAATTGGGGCAATGAGCCAGCCACCACCGAGCACTTGAGCAATTGCACGGTTCACTGCATCGGTGGGATCCAGATTCTCTAGGGCAGGCAGCTCGGCAATTTTTCCTTGGCGGAGGATTGCGGCAATGGGATTATGCTCGTCTGGAATCGTTAGCCCCACGCTAGGGGTTATATAGGGTTTGTTGAGAAACTCCACTAGGGGAATCCAGTGGTGCTGTTCTGGCTCGTACTTGACGACAATGGCGCGATCGACCCGCAGGATATGACACACCTCCTGTACCGCCTTGGCAAAGGCCTGATTGAGATCAGGGGCTTCGCGAATCTCCTGAATGAGCTGGTTGAGTTCCCGCTGGCGAACGACTTGATCTTGAAGGTAGGCCTCGTAGTGCTTGCGATCGCTAATATCGCTAAAGGTGAGAATCACCTGCTCAATGCTCCCCGTTGCCGTGACTTCTGGATCAGCGGTCACTTGCAACCACAGCCGCTGTTGGGTTTGTTGATTGAGAATGCCCATCACCCCTTGTACCCGTTGCTTTTGAGCAATGGCAATCATCAGCGGAAAAGCCGCTGGCGGCATTGGTTCCCCGGCATCGTTGAGGGCATCCCAAGCCATTTCTGTTGGTTTTTGACCAATGATGTCCGCTTCCTTGACCCCCAGCAGCTCACAGCCCCGAGGATTAATCACTTTTGCGGAGAGATCGGCAGACAGCAGCATCACTCCCACATCTAAATCGTTAATGAGATTGCGAAAGAGTGCTTCCCGTCGGCTGAGTTCTTTGGCGATCGCCACTTGAGTTTCTTCAAAACGCTTGATTTGTGTAATATCGCGGATGACGCAGAGGACTTGATTTTTGCCTTTGTAGCGCAACCTTGTGGCAAAGATATCCACATCAATAACCTGGCCATCGCTACAGCGATGCTTGCTGACACCGTGCCAAGTGGGCTGATGCCGAATCGTCTCTAGGAATTCCTGAAACTGATCGCGGTAGTCGGGGTGCAGAAAATCCTCAGGTTGGAGTTCAAGGCATTCACTACGACTGAAACCATAGATGTCGCAGATGGCATCATTGACCTCAACGATCTGTAGGTTTTCGGTGTCATAGATCACTAGGCCATCGGCCACAGACTCGAAAACACTGCGATATTGAGCCTCGCGCTCATCCAGTTCAGCAAGGGCACGTTTGCGATCGCTAATATCAGTACAGACCACCACACAGCCGACAATTTCTTCCTCCTCATCCAGCAGGGGAAAAAGGTGGCTGAGCATATCACAGGGAGCATCGGTGCGGCAACGCAGCAGAATTTCTTCGTCGTTAATGGTTTCTCTGTCCAGAACGCGGTCAATCAGGGCTTCCACCCGAGTCACTGATTCTTGGGGATGGAGCAGTGCCGAAAATGGCATACCGGGCACCACTTGAGCCGCTGCCAGTGTCTTCAAGCCAACCCAATTACTGGTTAAGAGAGTTTTGTCGCGATTGAGAGTCAAAATGATGACGGGACAATTGTTCACTAACTGCTCATAGCGGTTGCGCTCGCGATCGAGGGCGAGTTGCAGTTGGCGTTGGCTAGTAATGTCATCAATTAGGGCAATCAGCAGGTGAGGCTCACCATTGGCATTGCGCACACAGGAGAGGGTTAAATTTCCCCAGACGGTGTGCCCCTTTTTGTGGCGGTAACGCTTGACAATTTGATAGGTGTTGCGCAGTCCCAGTTGACACTCTTGGATGAGAGCCGCCTCCTCAGGCCAATCTTCAACAAAGGTGAGATCATGGGCGGTGAGATTTGCCAGTTCAGGAGCGGTGTAGCCGACAAATTGGCAAAAAAAGGGATTGCAATACACAAGGCGGTAGTGGTGAGCAGGGCTAGTGACAATAATCCCGACTTGGGCATTTTCAAAGACCGCCCGCCAGCGATACTCACTTTCTCTGAGGGCTTGCTCTGACTGAATCCGTTCTGTTTCATCCACAATGATGCCCTCAATTGCATAGGCTTTGCCGGTTACGTCATAGACTCCCTGACCGTACTCATGTACCCAACGCTCCGACCCATCGGCACAGAAAATGCGGTAGCCGACACTAAAGGGGAAGCCCTTGGCAAGGGCCTCATGGATTGTGCAATCAACGCGATCGCTATCTTCTGGATGCGTAATACTAGCGTAGCTACGAACCTGATTGTGCACCAGTTCGCTCGGGAGATACCCCGTCAGCTCGGTGAACTTGGGACTTAGGTATTCCATCGTCCACGAAGCATCAATGGCACAGCGATACACCACGGCGGGTAGGTGATCTACGAGGTTGCGATAGCGTTGTTCGCTTTCCCGCAGGCGCATTTCCTGTATCTTTTGGTCATGGATATTGACCATGACGCCGATGACGGTTGTGGTGTTTGGTGGTTCCTGCCGATATTCCCAGCGATCGCGCACCCACACATACGCACCATTGGCATGGCGCAGGCGATATTCCAAATCGCAGGGTGTTGCTCCCCCTTGCTGAGGGATGGCTTGCCAAAAGCGCTCTTGATCCTCTGGGTAAATGAGTTGGTGCCACGCTCGCAGGGTTTTGGGCAATTGCTCTAGGGGGTACCCCAGCACCCCTTGACTGTCACCGTACCAATAACACCACTCTCCTTGGATTTCCCAGAAGAGCTGTTGACCTATCTCCGTCAGGGTGTGAAATCGCTGCCACCATTTTTCCAGTTCATTAACCCGCGCTTCTTGGAGCAGCCAATGGCGATAGCGTTCGGTAATTTCCGTTAGGGTCAGGGTCCAGCCGTGAGCATCAGCGGTTAAATCCAGTTGCCACCACTGCTGTTTGCGCGGATCATAGCAGTCCCATTGTGCCGGGGTTTGGGTGTTGAGCACCTGCTGGAACCGCTCTAGGGAGAGGTCAAAGTTGGCGGACAGTAGCTCGATAACGGAGAGGCCCGCTAAATCGGTACTAGCGGGGTTCAATAACCGTTGCGCCGCAGCGTTGGCATAAAGAATGGTACCCTTGCGATCGCCCGCCAAGACAGGATGAGGTAAATGGTGCAGATGATTGGCAAGGGAGAACTGCTGTGAGTTCATGGTTGGGTCAAAGGAGTTGTGAGGAAACAAGGAACACAGTCAATAGCTACAGGGCGAGGCTAGCGATCGCCAGGGGGCTGGGCATGGTGAAACAATCAATTCCTTCATGAATACTCTCCTGAGGTGATTTCACGAGGAAGATGTCTTAGCGCCATCCTACCCCTATGCTATCGCTTTGCTAAGACAAGATGATTGATAGTCAGGTAGAGGATTTCAGATCTGCTTTTGCATAGGCGGAGCGCTTGGCGAGAACTGATGATTGGCTCAAAACCAAACATAACCGTTTCTAATTGTTCGCTTGCCGAGGAGTGGGGCACATGCCAGTTTTGCAGACCATGGAAACCGTTGATACCCCCCTATTAGCCGCTGCTCAATCCATCTATAATCTCTACCAGCAGGTTCATGGGGCAAAAACGGTGCCTGCGGGTGTCGCTGTTAATCGGCAAACCCTGCGGGGCTATGTGCTGTTTACTAGCCAACCAGTGCTGCTGCCCCAAGAATGCTTTATTCCCTACGATCATCTGCCGGAAGTAACACGCCTATAACTGCACTAACTTTTTTGACCTTTGCTAGCTACTGCCTTGTCTTTGGCCTTGGGGCAGCGGTGGGGAGCTTTCTCAATGTTGTGATCTACCGTGTGCCGAGTAGGCGATCGCTCCTTTATCCGCCGTCTCGCTGCCCGATCTGTTTGACCACACTCAAGCCCTGGGACAATATCCCAATTTTGGGCTGGCTATTCCTGCGGGGGCAATGTCGTTACTGCCATGCACCCATTTCTTGGCGGTATCCTGCGATTGAGCTGTTGACGGCACTGCTGTACGTCCTGATTGTGGCTGTGAGTGGCTGGCAAGTGCAAACCCTTGTGCTCTGGCTGCTGAGTGCGTGGCTCTTGGCCTTGGCCTTGATTGATCTAGACACGATGACGCTGCCCCATCCCCTGACAAAATGGGGGTTGATTGTCGGCCTGCTCGTGAGAGGGTTAACGACGGGTCTAGGCGGACTCACGGAAGGCATCATTGCCGCAGTGATTGGCATTTGGCTCTTTGATCTGATCCGCTGGGGGGGGGCGATCGCCCTCAATCAGGAGGTCATGGGGGGAGGGGATAGTAAACTCGCAGCGATGATTGGGGCTTGGCTGGGTTGGCAAGGGCTACTTCTTACCTTTTTGTTGGCCTGTGCTCTTGGGGGCGTCATTGGTGGTTTGGGGATTGCCCTCGGTTGGATTCAGCGTCGGCAACCCATTCCCTTTGGCCCTTTTTTGGCAGTGGCAGCCATCTTTACTGGTCTGTTCGGGCAGCAATTAATTCAGCTTTACCTTGAAACCTTTTTGCCGGGTGTGTTTGTACCCTAGAGCCTATCAAAGAAGGACAACTTGACAAGATAAGCCAAAATCCCCTGACAAGGGCGACAATAAAACCCCATAGGCGGGCATCTACCACTCGCTGGCGATCGCTCAGATCAGCAACTTTCTCATATTAGCGCGCATTCCTCTCACTTCCTCAAGGAGTTGACCCATTTCAGAGCGGGTGGCTGGCTCAGTCATGGCTATTCTCGTAAATCCTGCCAATGGGGTGCCTTATTCCCAGAGTACAATCCAGTATGATGAAATAATGTTCTTGCCGTTTGTTGCGCTCCGTTGAGACTTTGCTCCAATGACCTCGTCCCCCTCTGCGTCGGCGACAATTGCCCTCACAGGTGATCAAATTCGCCAAAAATTCCTTGAGTTCTATGCCGCTAAGGGACACACGATTTTGCCCAGTGCCTCGCTGATTCCAGAGGATCCGACGGTGCTGCTGACGATCGCCGGCATGCTCCCCTTCAAACCCATTTTCCTCGGCCAAGAAACGCCAAAGGTACGCCGCGTCACCACTGCGCAAAAGTGTCTGCGCACCAATGACATTGAAAATGTGGGTCGCACTGCTCGCCACCACACGTTCTTTGAAATGTTGGGCAACTTCAGCTTTGGCGACTACTTCAAGGCGGAGGCCATTGGTTGGGCATGGGAATTGATGACCACGGTTTATGGTTTGCCCCCGGAACGGCTCGTGGTGAGCGTCTTTGAAAATGACGATGAGGCCTATGACATTTGGCATCGCCAAGTGGGCTTGCCCAAGGAGCGCATCCAGCGCATGGGAGAGGAGAGCAACTTCTGGACGGCGGGGCCAACGGGTCCCTGTGGCCCTTGTTCTGAGATTTACTACGACTTCTATCCGGAAAAGGGGCTAGCTGACGTTGATCTCGATGACGATCGCCGCTTCATCGAACTCTACAACTTGGTGTTCATGGAGTTGAACCAAGACGATCAAGGGCGCCGCACCCCCCTCAAGGCGAAAAACATTGATACCGGTATGGGCTTGGAGCGGATGGCGCAGGTTCTGCAAGGGGTGCCCAACAACTACGAGACAGACTTAATTTTCCCGATGATTGAGGCGGCAGCGCAGCGCGCCGGGATTCAGTACCGCAAAGCCAATGCCAGCACCAAAACGTCCCTCAAGGTGATTGGCGATCACACCCGTGCCGTGGTTCATCTCATTGCCGATGGCGTCACCGCCAGTAATGTGGGGCGTGGCTATGTCCTGCGGCGATTGATTCGGCGCATTGTCCGCCATAGTCGGCTGTTGGGGATCAATGAACTGGTGACCCCTGCCTTGGCTCAAGTGGCGATTGATCTGGCTGCCAATGTCTATCCCAATGTGCGCGAGCGGCAGGCAGTGATTCTCAGCGAACTCCAGCGGGAGGAGGAACAGTTTCTTAAGACCTTGGATCGGGGTGAGAAGCTCTTAGCGGAGATGCTCGCTCCATTGAAGACAACTAAGGGCAAAAAACGCAGTAAACCACAATTGGCAGGGCGCGATGCTTTCGTTCTTTTTGATACCTATGGCTTCCCCTTGGAGTTGACCCAAGAGATTGCCGCTGAGCAAGGCATTGGTGTGGATGTGGCTGAGTTTGAGGCCTGTATGGCCGAGCAGCGGCAACGCTCCCAAGCCGCTCACGAAACCATTGATATTACCGTTCAGGAGGGGATTGACTCCCTAGCGGATCAACTGCATCCGACGCAGTTTCGTGGCTATGACGAGTTTAGTTTGACCACGACCGTAACAGCGATTTTGGTGGCGGGTCATCCGGTAACAACGGCAACAGCAGGGACTGAAGTGCAGGTGATCCTTGAAGAAACTCCCTTCTATGCTGAATCCGGTGGCCAAATTGGCGATCGCGGGTATCTCGCCACCAGTGATGCGCTAGTGCAAATCCACGATGTGCAAAAGCAAAAGGAAGTGTTTGTTCACTACGGCAAAGTGGAGCGGGGCAGCCTCAGCGTTGGCGATCGCGTGAGCGCCCAAATTGATCTCAGTTGTCGGCGGCGGGTACAGGCGCACCACACCGCAACGCATCTCTTGCAGGCGGCCTTGAAAAAGCGGATTGACGAAAACATTTCCCAGGCGGGATCACTGGTGGCTTTTGATCGGCTGCGGTTTGACTTTAACTGCCCCCGTGCCCTCACTCGCGAAGAGCTGCAACAGATTGAAGATCAAATCAACACGTGGATTAGTGAAAGCCATGCCACCCACACGAGTATCATGGCGCTCAATGAAGCCAAGGCCAAGGGGGCGATCGCCATGTTTGGTGAAAAATACGGTGAGCAGGTGCGCGTTCTCGATATTCCCGGTGTCTCTATGGAACTCTGTGGTGGCACCCATGTCCACAACACTGCTGAAATTGGCCTCTTTAAGATCATTAGCGAAAGTGGTGTGGCGGCTGGGATTCGCCGCATTGAAGCCATTGCTGGACCGGCGGTGCGTGACTATTTGCAACAGCGCGATAGCATTGTCCGCGAGTTGTGCGATCGCTTCAAAGCCAAACCGGAAGAGATTCTAGATCGCATTAGCCAACTCCAAGCGGATCTCAAAGCCCAGCAAAAGGAACTGGAACACCTCAAAGCCGAACTAGCTCTTGCCAAAACCCAAGCCCTCTTGGAGCAGGCTGAAGCCATCGGCGCTACCCATCTGCTTATTGCCTCGCTGGCGGGGGTAGATCCCCAAGGGCTAAAAACCGCTGCTGAATGGCTCCTGAATAAACTGGGCAGTGGAGCTGTGGTGTTGGCCACTCAACCGGCTGCTGACAAAGTGAACCTTTTAGTCGCCGCCAGTCCGGATGTTGTAGAGCGGGGGGTTCATGCCGGTCAACTGGTGGCGGAACTCGCCCAAGTCTGTGGTGGCCGCGGCGGCGGGCGTCCCAACTTTGCTCAGGCCGGCGGATCTCAACCTCAGAAATTGGCCGAGGCCTTTGAAAGGGCGCGATCGCGGCTACAGGAAATACTCGAGGGTTGATCGATTGGCATCACTATCTTTTTTGTCGATCTTTGCTCAGTTGGAGTGAGAGCCGTGAAGCACAACTGGCTGCCCCGGAGACAGAAACACTTAACCGAGAGCAGCAGTCTGCTCGTGCAGGCGAGAGGTCACAACCTATCGGTACGTTTAGTATTCAGCTATTGAAATGCAATATACTACGGCATCCACTGCTGTATTGTCTCAACCCCCTGAGTTCCTCAGCACTATTAGACATCTTGATAAGCAGCTACACGATCGGTTCAGAAACAGATTCGACATTGACCCTACACTCTCGCGTTTTTTGGTGAGTTTCCAAGGCAATAAAACTAGACCTTCTTATCGCTGGTACAAGTTCAAAGAAGCGTTTTCAGCTTCTTTAGTCGAACATTTATAGCTATTTCGAAAGGGAGTGAGATATTTTCAAGAGGGATAGGCTATACTCAAAGCGTCATGAATGTTACTCAAGAATATGAGCTATAGCTTGGACTGACGAGAGCGGGTTGTCTCCTACATCCAGCAAGGTGGCAAAATCAGTGAAGCGACTCAAATTTTTCAGGTGAGCCGCGCCACCATCCATCGCTGGCTGAAGCGAGAGGACTTAGCGCCCACGGTTGTCCCCCGTCGTCCTTGGAAACTGGATTGGGCGGCCTTAGCAGCCGATGTTGCTGCCCATCCCGATGACCGTTTAATCGACCGTGCCCAGCGATTTGGCGTCCAAAGTTTCCACCATTAGTTATGCCCTCGCCCAGATGGGCATCACCCGAAAAAAACAGATGCGCTAGCAAGAACGGTGTGAGGCAGAGCGACAAGCGTAATAGCCCCAATGCTGTTTTGCGGATACTTGAATGCGGTAGGGTTTGTGAGCTGGCTGAGTCAGTACTGTTTGCCGGCATTAAAGAGACCGTCGTTGTTGATGATGGATAATGCACCGATTCATCCGAAAGGGGCGATTCAGGAAGCGGTCAAAGCGGCGGGTCACGAGGTGTTATTTTTACCGAAATACTCTCCTGATTTGAATGTGATTGAGCACGACTTCAGTGCGCTGAAGCGAGCGCGGATGTATGCAGGGTCAAACAGTTCGATTGATGAAGTGATTCGCAAGTATTGTGCTGGATGATATCTCATTCCTTATTGGAATAGCTATATTTCATAAGTACGGCATTAACGCAGGTAGAATTCTGGATCCTTTCGCAGGCAGTGGAACAGCTTTGTTTGCTGCAAGTGCAATGGGTATAGATGCAGATGGGATCGAGTTGTTACCCATTGGTCGCGAAATCATTGCGGCTCAACAAATTCTAGATGCCGAATTCACCCCTGAAGACTTCGAGAGATTGTGCCAATGGTCGACGTTGAGAATTTGGAAAGAGTCGCAAATAAGTGTTCCCTTGCCAGAGCTGCGAATCACACAGAGAGCTTATCCCAAAACAACAAAGGAGGCCATCGAAAAATATATAGGCGCGTACCAAGTCGAGAATCGTAGAGTTCAATCCATCTTGCGCTTTGCTTTACTTTGTGTACTGGAATCCATCAGTTTTACTCGAAAGGATGGTCAATACCTTCGGTGGGATTACCGCTCTGGACGCACACAGGGTAAGAAAATTTTCGACAAGGGCGAAATCCTAGAGTTCGATCAGGCTATTTGTGAAAAGATAAACGAGATTTTAGAAGATGTATCACCCAATCATCAAACAACTTTGTTTGCTGCGGAAAAACTTCAGGCTCAAATCCGTTTGTTTGAGGGTTCATGTCTTCAAATATTGCCGCAATTACCCGACAGCACCTACGATGCAATTCTGACTTCTCCGCCTTACTGCAACCGCTATGACTATACGCGTACCTATGCGCTGGAACTCGCGTTGTTGGGCACAGATGAACAAAAACTACTGAGACTTCGCCAAGAGATGCTTAGTTGTACAGTGGAAAATCGCCCAAAAGACTTGTTGGGCATTAACCCGCAATGGGCAACGGCATTGGCTGCTGCTGATGAGGAGGAATTATTACAAGCCATTCTGAAGTACTTGGAAGACCAAAAAGCGCAACGGGCTCTGAACAATAACGGAATTCCTAGGATGGTGAAGGGCTATTTTTATGAGATGGCTTGTGTTATCGCCGAATTTGCGCGTGTGCTGAAACCGAACGCACTGTTGTTTATGGTCAACGATAATGTCCGTTATGCAGGAGCGAGCGTTTCGGTCGATATGATCCTCTCTGATATTGCAGAAAAATTAGGCTTTCATGTTGAACGTATTCTCGTTTTGCCAAACGGCAAAGGCAATAGTAGCCAGCAGATGGGGGAGCATGGACGCGAAGCCCTACGTAAGGGCATTTACATCTGGAGAAAATTGTAATGTCTTCGCGCCCATACCGAAACCATCTTCAGTCTAGTGCTGATCTCGTCACGAGCCATGAAGCCACACGCGCGGGTTTTGTTGCTCTTGCACTCGAAAAGAATCGTCGCTCTAGACTTTATGTCGCCGAAGCAAGGGCATTGCAAGAAGCTGCATCAAGGGCTAAAACCCCTGCTGATTTGCTGGCTATCAAAGGCATAGAAGTAGGTCTTCTCAGGGCAGCAGGATTATCTGACAAGGCGCTGGTTCATCTGAGCATTGGAAAACTGCGCGAGCGGCTCTTGACCGTATCTGTGAAGCGTTTTCGAAAGCGAAACACTCCCCGCATGTTTTCTTTATAGGTGCAGCGATTGAGAAGAAAATGGCGGTCGAGATATGGGATCAACTGGAAAAGGGATTACTTGCCAACGCTGCTAACCTAAACAATCCAAATCAAATTGCATCGATCTGTCGCTGGTTATGTGATTTGTAAAAGTGCTGACCCAATTTAGTTATACCAACCAGCGATCGCCCCAATCGAGGACTCACCTTTGCTGCAAGTACTGCTTTTCAGACCGTGAGCTTTACTGTGCAGTTCCAGAGGCTTATAGAGCAATCGCTGGCGAATATGAGTGAGGAAAGCGTGAATAATCCCGTATTCTTTAGGGTGCTCATCCTGAAAGATATTGAGTTGCCCAAATTAAAGCATCACTTTAGAATGTTTGAGGTTAAAATTTAACAAATCTCCCTGATTGCAGTCTAATCTATGGCCTTTGTTAACGCAAACTACCTCAAACTCAAGGCAGGGTATCTCTTTCCGGAAATTGCCCGCCGTGTCAATCAATTCTTGCAAGCCCATCCCGATGCCCCCCTGATTCGTCTCGGCATTGGGGATGTCACCGAACCGCTGCCGGCAGCCTGTCGTCAAGCAATGATTCAAGCGGTGGAAGAAATGGGCGATCGCGCCACCTTCAAAGGCTATGGGCCTGAGCAGGGGTATCCTTGGCTACGGGAAAAAATTGCCGCCCACGACTTCCAAGCCCGCGGCTGCGACATTGATGCCAGTGAAATTTTTATTTCCGACGGCTCCAAGTGCGACACAGGGAATATCCTCGATATTTTTGGCGACGGCAACCGCATTGCCGTTACCGACCCCGTTTATCCCGTCTATGTGGATACCAATGTCATGGCAGGGCACACGGGGGAAGCCAATGAACGCGGGGAGTACACTGGACTGGTCTATTTGCCGATTACCGCTGAAAACCACTTCACCGCCACGCTACCCAGTGAACCTGTGGACTTAATCTACCTCTGCTTCCCCAACAATCCCACCGGTGCGGTGGCCACACGGGAGCATTTACAGGCGTGGGTGGACTATGCCCGTGCCCACAAAGCAATTATTTTCTTTGATGCCGCCTACGAAGCCTTTATTACCGATCCCGCTATTCCCCACTCGATCTATGAAATTCCCGGTGCCCGCGAGTGTGCCATTGAATTCCGCTCCTTCTCGAAAAATGCCGGATTTACGGGAACTCGCTGTGCCTTTACCGTAGTACCCAAGGGTCTCAAGGGGCAAACCCCCAGTGGCGAGGCCGTCGAACTCTGGGCGCTGTGGCAACGGCGGCAATCCACGAAGTTTAATGGTGTGTCCTACATTGTGCAGCGGGGCGCCGAGGCGGTTTACTCTGAAGCCGGTCAAGCCCAAGTACGGGAACTGGTGGCCTTCTATATGGACAATGCCCGTCTCATTCGCGAAAAACTCACCCAAGCGGGCTTTGCAGTCTATGGTGGGGTCAATGCTCCCTATGTCTGGCTGAAGACGCCCCAAGGGATTGGCAGTTGGGACTTTTTCGATAAATTGCTGCACACTTGCTATGTAGTGGGTACCCCCGGTGCTGGTTTTGGGGCAGCGGGTGAGGGCTATCTGCGCCTTTCGGCCTTTAATAGTCGGGAAAATGTGGTTGAAGCCATGGATCGGGTGGTGGCAGCCTTTGCCTAGGGAGGCGTAGGCTAGAATCGGGAAGACACCAGAGGAGGAGAGCAGGATGTTCCAAAGTGCGGTAACCTTGGGTCTCGGCCTTGGTCTCCTATGGAGTGGTATAGCGATCGCCCGCCCTATCGAGGCAGAAGAACGGGACAGCAAGCGTTTAATTGCCCAAGGAACCACTGCCGCTCCTTTACAACAGGGGGGCACCATTGAAGATCGAGGGATGCCCTTGCCTCTTCCCCAACCCAATCCCAATCTGCAACAGGACGCCCAAGTGCTGGATCGGGAGGCACAGCAAGCGCAGCAGCAAGCAGTGGCCGAGGTCATTCGTCAAGCCCAAGATTATGCCCTTGTCAACAATGCCTATGTGGACAGCCCAAACTACATCTACAGCACGGGTGGTGAGCAAATGGGCTTGGATGAACTGAACTTAGGTGGTTGGGGCGGCTTCAACCTCTATACCCTTGGCTTTTAGCATGACGAATGGCGGAAACACATTGGGGCGAACAGGCGGCTAAACAGGAGGGCATTCTGCTGGGGTTGTTCACAGCAGCTGGCTATACCTTTTTTACGCTTCTACCCGATAGTCACAGTCTGATGGTGGCGTGGCCTTGGGTCTTACTCTGGCAAGCCGCGCTGGGGGTGCCTCTGCTTTGGTTTTTGCAGGTGTTGGCCTATCAACGGCGGGTGCAGCCCTTGGGAAATGGCTTTGATGGCGTGGTGCTGTTGCTGCTGTTGGCATTGGCGATTTCAGGGACGTGGAGTGCTTTTCCCCATCAGGCTCGCTGGTATGGCTGGGCACTCTTGGGAAGCATCGCTGTCCTTTATCCCCTCGGGGCTTGGTTGCGCACCCCAGAACGCCGCTGGCAAATTGTGCGCTTTCAAGGCTATCTCACTGCTCTCGTGATTCTTGTCAGTTTAGGCCTTTGGCTGGGCACAACGATCGCCCCCGCAATTTTGAATAGCCCTCAAGGATTAACGCCCCACCTCAATGTGGACACTTTGGAACTCCGCAACTGGGCACCCTTTGGCCACCAAAATTACGTGGCGGGCTATCTCCTATTGGCTCTACCCTTGGTGGGATTTTTGGCCATAGAAGCAGAAACCAGTGGATCGCGCCGGTTTTGGATGGCGGTGCTGCTTTTGGGTCTTGTAACCCTCTATACAACATTTTCACGGGGGGGTGGCCTCGGCTTGCTGGCAATGGTTATTCCCCTTGGGGTGGGTTGGGTTTGGCACTATCGCCGCCAGCGTCGCTCTTGGTGGGGATTTTTGGCTTTGGTGGGCTTAGCGGTGGTCGCTTTGGCCAACGATCGCCTGCGCCGCAGCTTAGTGGCTCTCTTGCAGGGAGGACAAGGGAGCGAACTGGCCTACCGCTGGATTACCAGTATTGTTGGCTGGCGGATGGGGGTAGTCCATCCTCTGAGGGGCAATGGCTTAGGCAGTGTGCCCCTGTGGTATCAGCACTATCGCCCGGGCTGGGCTGGCCGTGAAGCGGAGTGGATCTATCAACTCCACAGTACCCCCGTACAACTCTGGGCTGAACTTGGGCTTTGGGGCATTGCCGTATTGCTCTTGGGGGTAGGGCTACTGGTCTATTGGGCAATGCGCTACCGGCGCTGGTGGCGCAACCTAGAACAGCGGGAACAACGGTTGGCGATCGCCCTCTACCTTGCGCTTTGGGGCTACGGCGTGCTCAGTCTTACGGATTTTCAACTGGACAATGTTGGCATTGGTGGCCTCTTCCTAATTGAACTCACCCTCTTAACAACCCTGATTCGCACAGGCCAAGGGCAAGCTCCTCCTCAACGGTTGCGGGTACGCTGGGCACTCTCGCTGGTGGGCGTGGGTTTAGGAATCATCCTAGTGATGGTGGGTTGGCTGACACCGATTCACCGTGCTTGGGCAAGTAGCAGCGAAGGTTTTCTAGCCCTCTTGGAAACCCCTCCCGACTGGAATCGCTTTACTGAGAAGCTCTTCCATGCTCAGGAACTCGCCCCTTGGGAACCCTACTATCCACTGCAACTGGGGTGGAACTATGGCCAGCGGGGCATGATGGCAGACAATCCCGAAGCACGAACCAACCTCTTGCGCACAGCGATGGTTAACTTTGAGAAGGGAATTGAGCTGTCTCCCTACCTAGAGTTTGGCTACAGCAACTTGGCGTGGCTCTACTGGCGAGATGCTAATTTTGGCGCAGCAGCACAAACATTTGCCAAAGCGGCTCAACTTGTACCGGCTAAACGGGGCAATTTTCTGGGGCTAGGGTTAGCTCTCATTGGCGAGAATCAACCGCAACTTGCAACTGAAGCCCTCACCCTTGAGGTGCTGCGCTATCCTCTCTTCATCACCAGTCCGGCTTGGCGGGTTGCTCCCCTCGCACCCTTTTATCAACCAGTTCTGACGGCGGTCACGGAGCGTTATCGTCAGCTTGAGCAGAACATTGGCAGCGATCGCCCCTCAGGCGCCTATGTGCGTCAAGTGTCAACCCTCCTCCGCTGGTGGCAAGGGGAACTCCCTCGGGACACCGACCCCCTAGCTGCATGGCTGCAACCCTTGGCCAACCCCCAAGAGGCAACATTGAAGGCTCCTGCAACGCTGCAAACCTTCCTCAAGGCATGGGATGACCCTAACAACCGCCGTGACCTCTTGGCCTCCATTTGGCCGGGAAGTCCAGAGCAACTGGAACAGATGGTGCGCTCCATAGCTGGTCAGCCAACACCCCTTGATTGGTTGCGTTCGGCGGCGCCTGCCGTGGCGATTACCTATAGCCGTACCGGTTTTGGCGTCAATAGTCGCCACATTGATGGCCCCCAACCTACGGACTTTTTCATTGCCATTGACAGTCTGCCAATGGTGACTTTATTCGCGCCGCTGTGGCCAGACAACACCTTTTTGCCAGAACTAGATCAGGCTCTAGAGGGCGATCGCCAGCGTCTTTTTGCTGCTCTTAACCAAAGGCTCTAACGGCAAACCCCCGTGGGTCGCTCAATTTGGGTGGTGGGGGGATGGGCAGCAATGTCCAAGACAATCTGTAGGGTTCGCACGGCTGCACACTGGTCTTGGGGCAAAGGCATGGGCATTAAGGGCCGCGTCACCCCTGCAAGAACATATTCCCGTTGCGGGCGCAGCTCAAAGAGCTGTTGACCATTCTCCGCCAAGCCTCTGACTGTGATTTGATCCGCCTCGATATGCACATTGCCCCGATTACTGACAGTCATTTGCAGGGTTCCCTGCTGCACTTGGGCATTGAGGAGTTGCCCCTGCCGCCGAATGACCGCTGGTTTGATAAATACGGGTAGGCTATGCACCGTTACGAGGCGCGTTTCTGAGCCGATTCCTTGAGGGGCTGGAGGAATTTCTGCAACTAAAAGCCGATATGTCCGCTCGACATCAGCAGCCGGCAAGCGATGGCCAATGCGAATTTCAGCCCGTCCGCCCACGGGCAGATGCAGGAGGTTGGGAAAGGCGACTAGCTCTAGGCTATTTGCGGGTAAAAGATGGAGTTCATCTTCCCCCGTTGCCCGCTGTTGCCACTGCTGCACCCGCACCTTAAAGTCGAGGGGGACATTGCCCGTATTAGCGATCGCCAGTACCGTAAAAGGTTCTTGGGGTGCCAGTTCAATCTTCAGCGCACTCAAGCGATATTGAGCCGTCTGCGCTGTGGACATGCCAAGAATCAAGCTAGGGAGAGGAATGAAAGGAGCTAAGAAGCGCCAGAATCGATTGAACATCATGAATGGCGGGGCATGGATTTGAACCATGGACCTTCGGGTTATGAGCCCGACGAGCTACCAGACTGCTCTACCCCGCGTTGCTCTAGCTTGTCTAAGATAGCGTATTCCCTAGAGGATTGGCAAGCGATCGCTAGAAGATTTATAACATCCTATCAATACCCTAAGTTTTTCTTGGGTCAACTGTAGCAACCCTTACTTCCATCATCCCGACAAACACATATAAAGAAAGTATTAAGATTACCTAGGTCTTTTTAGACTAACTCCTTGAGCAATGCTGCTACCGCCTCTTCTCCTCGATACTCTGAGGGAAATTTATCAGCGCCAAGGCTCAGCCCTCTCTGCCAGTCCCCTGGGAACTGAAAATCAGCTTCTTCTCCTGATTGAGCGACTTCCAGAAGCGAGCCGTGCCACCCTAGAAACACTACTGGTGTCCTACTCTCGGGCTAAGGCGTCTCTCCCTATCAATTTGGCCTACCTCTTGGCACTAGGGGGTGAAATCCTGAACCTGCTTGGTGTGACATCCGCAGTACGCCCCTTGTTTACGCCACCAGTGGTACAGACGCTGCAAAACTATCTGCCATGGTTTAGGAAGGCAAGCCAGATCGTGCAGAATCACCTCGGTCGTGCCCTTGTGCGTAACTACTGGTTGATTACCCGCCCGACTCATCCTTGGCTGCGCACGATTCGGGTTGAGACCTTTTACACTGAGCAAGTACCTGCTCCCGATCGCTACCTCAATGAGAAGCAGCAAGACCTGCTACAAACATGGTTAGAGCAATTTCTTCTCTACTGTTATCGCCTTGTACCCACACTGCCAGCGGAGGCGATCGCAGCGGGAATTCCGATTCCGCCTCAGTTGCTACAAGCAGCCGCCTAACTCAAGAGGATTTCGCTAAAATTTTGGTGTTCATCGGCCATCAATTGATGTTGTGGAGCACATTCTGCTGCTAGAGGATGAAACGGAACTCGCCGACCCCTTGGGTCACATCCTGCGCCAAGAGGGCTACCACGTTGACGTGGCCTACGATGGTGAAACGGCTCAAACCTACTGGCAAACGCAGCGCCCCTACCACCTCTTAATTTTGGATTGGATGGTGCCACCGCCTACGGGGCTAGAACTTTGTCAACGATTGCGCCAAGCCGGTGATGAGACTCCCGTTCTCTTTCTCACTGCTCGAGATACGGTGGATGACAGGGTGCGGGGTCTGGATGCCGGTGCTGATGATTACTTGGTTAAACCCTTTGAACTGCGGGAATTGCTCGCACGGGTACGAGCACTGCTGCGACGGCGACATACCATGGGGTGTACGGCACCGATTCTTTGCTGGCAGGATCTGCGGCTCGATGTCGAAGGTCGCTTGCTCTACCGCGGAACACAGTGTATCTCCCTTTCTGAGAAGGAAACAGCGCTCCTAGCTCTTTTCCTCAAGCACCCGACGGAACTTCTCAGCCATGAATTGATTGCTAGTCAACTGTGGCCGGATCAGACCTGTGTCAATCGCAACCTATTGGCCGCCCAGATTCGACTGCTACGGCGCAAAATTGAGCATGCCGACGAACCCTCCCTAATTCAAACGGTCTATGGTCAAGGCTATCGGCTACGCCCCGTTGCGGCACCGGCAAGCTAAGACCACTGTTCCCGTATCTTGGAGAGGAACGTGCCAGATACAATAGATAAGCTGTTCTTTTGGGAAAACTGTTGTGGACGATCGCTACGACCCCCAAGTGATTGAGGCCAAGTGGCAACGGGAATGGGCTGCCTGCCAGATCGATCGCACCAACACCGATCCGCAAAAGCCGAAATTCTATGCCCTCTCGATGTTTCCCTACCCCTCCGGGAATCTGCATATGGGGCACGTCCGCAACTATACGATTACCGATGTCATTGCCCGCTGTCGGCGGATGCAGGGCTATCGCGTTCTCCACCCGATGGGCTGGGATGCCTTTGGCCTGCCGGCAGAAAATGCCGCCATTGAACGGGGGATTCATCCTCGCGTCTGGACACAGCAAAACATTGCCCAAATGCGCCAAGAACTGCAACGCCTTGGCCTTTCCTATGACTGGGAACGGGAAGTGAGCACCTGTCACCCCGACTACTACCGCTGGACGCAATGGCTCTTCTTGGAATTCTTTGAGGCGGGTTTGGCCTACCAGAAGGAAGCAGCGGTGAACTGGGATCCCGTGGATCAAACAGTTTTGGCCAATGAGCAGGTGGATAGCGAAGGGCGATCGTGGCGATCGGGGGCTTTGGTGGAACGGCGCCTCCTCAAGCAGTGGTTTCTGAAAATTACTGCCTATGCTGAGGAACTCTTGAATGACCTAGAACAACTGACGGGCTGGCCAGAGCGGGTGAAATTGATGCAGGCCAACTGGATCGGCAAGTCCACGGGTGCCTATCTGGAATTTCCCGTTGTTGGCAGTGATGAGAAAATTGCTGTTTTTACCACCCGTCCCGATACTGTCTATGGGGTGACCTACGTGGTGCTGGCGCCCGAACATCCCCTGACACCGAAAGTCACCACTAGCCGCCGCCGCAAAACCGTCGAAGCCTTTATTGCCAGTGTCCAACAGGAAAGTGAACTGGAACGCACAGCGGGCGATCGCCCCAAGCGCGGGGTGGCCACCGGTGGCAAAGCCGTCAATCCTTTTACTGGGGAGGAAATTCCTATCTGGATTGCCGATTATGTCCTCTACGAATACGGGACTGGAGCCGTGATGGGCGTACCTGCCCACGATGAGCGCGATTTTCAGTTTGCCAAGGCCCACAAGCTCCCCATTCGCCAAGTGATTATCCCCCCAGACGGCAAAGCCAGTGACCGCCTCAAGGCCGCCTATACGGAGCCGGGGAGATTGATCAACAGTGGTCCATTTGATGGCATGGAGTCCACCACAGCTAAAGCAGCGATTACCGAGTATGCTGCTACCCAAGGTTGGGGACGCGAACAAGTGCAGTATCGGCTGCGGGATTGGCTCATTTCTCGCCAACGCTACTGGGGTGTGCCCATTCCGATCATTCACTGTCCGCAGTGTGGGGCGGTGCCGGTGCCGCGGTCAGAGTTACCTGTGCTGCTGCCAGAAGAGGTGGAGTTTAGCGGTCGGGGGCCTTCTCCCTTGGCGAAACTTGCTGCATGGCGGGATGTTTCCTGCCCGAAATGTGGTACCCCTGCCCAGCGGGAAACGGACACAATGGATACCTTTATTGACTCCTCTTGGTACTACTTCCGCTACGCCGATGCGCGCAACAGTGAAGCCCCCTTTGACCCAGCGGCCATCAAGGACTGGTTACCCGTGGATCAGTATGTGGGGGGGATTGAGCACGCCATTCTCCATTTGCTCTACTCGCGCTTTTTCACCAAAGTTTTGCGCGATCGCCAGCTTGTCCATGTCAGTGAACCCTTCCAACGCCTACTCACCCAAGGCATGGTTCAAGGGCGCACCTACAAAAATCCGCGCACGGGCAAGTACATCATTCCTAGCCGCATCGCCGATCTCAGCCAACCCACCGACCCGGACACAGGGGAAGCCCTAGAGGTGGTCTATGAAAAAATGTCCAAATCTAAGTACAACGGCGTTGCCCCCGGCGATGTGATTCAGAAGTACGGGGCGGATACCGCCCGCATGTTCATCCTTTTCAAGGCGCCCCCCGAAAAAGACCTCGAGTGGGACGATGCCGATGTCGAAGGCCAATTTCGCTTCCTCAACCGCGTTTGGCGCCTCGTGCAAACCTTCAAAGCCAACGGCGGTCAGCTTGGCCAACCCCTACCTACCACCCTGACTAAAGCGGAAAAAGACCTGCGCCGTGCCATTCACACTGCCATCAAAGAAATTAGCGACGATCTGGAAGGCGACTATCAACTCAATACCGCTGTTGCCGAACTAATGAAACTCAGTAATGCCCTTGGCAGTGCCGACTGCCACACTTCGGGGGTCTATAGCGAAGGCATCCAAACCCTACTCACCCTGCTTGCCCCCTTTGCCCCCCACATCAGCGAAGAACTCTGGCACCAACTGGGTGGCACTGACTCCATCCACCGCCAGCCCTGGCCAAAAGCAGACCCCACTGCCCTCGTTGCCGATGAAATCACCCTTGTCATTCAGGTGATGGGCAAAACCCGTGGCGCGATTCAAGTCCCTGCCACAGCTAGTCAAGTGGAGCTGGAGGAAGCCGCCAAGCAGTCGGAGATTGGCCAACGCTACCTAGCGGGCAAAACGATCAAAAAAGTGATTGTCGTTCCCGGCAAGTTAGTGAACTTTGTCTTAGCCCCCTAGACCCTCACTGGTTGCCGCAGTCCACCTGCAGGAACTCCTATTGCTGATGCTTAAACGGGATTTGCGGTGTTGGCGCATCCTAGGTATCCAATTCTCTGGCGAAAGAGTGAATAGCTTGCCACTATCTAGACTGACAACAGCGTAAACTTTGACTCTATTTAACTGTATTGACCTCCTATGACCCACTCCGAAGGCTTAACTCTCTAGTTTACTGGTCTCTCTGGGGCTGGTAAAACAAGGCTGGCTCACTATGTCCACAAGCAGCTTCAGGCGGCTGGCCATGCTGTTGAACTTCTCGATGGCGATATTGTCCGCCAGCATTTGACAAAGGGGCTGGGGTTTTCTAAAGAGGATCGGGATGAAAATATCCGCCGCATTGGCTTTGTGGCTCAACTGCTGACTCGCCACGGGGTGATCGTGATTGTCTCGGCAATTTCGCGCTATCGCGAGATTCGGGATGAGGTGCGGCATAAAATTGGCCGCTTTGTTGAGGTTTATGTGAATGCCCCCTTGGCAGTGTGTGAGCAGCGGGATGTAAAGGGACTCTATAAACGGGCGCGGGCAGGGGAGATTCGCAATTTTACGGGGATTGATGACCCCTATGAGCTACCCTTGAATCCAGAGGTGGAATGCCGCACGGATTTGGAGACGATTGAGGAGAGTGCGGCTAAGGTGTTGCAAAAGCTGGCGAAGTTTGGTGTGGTGTGCCCGATCGTTGAGTCCTAGAGGGTCATTGCCCCGCAAAAGTATCTAGGATAGAGATTGTAACCGTTCGAGCAGCGAGTATGGGTGAGGCAAAACGGCGCAAGGAAACCCTCGGTGAGGCCTACGGTCAACAAAAGAAGGGCTGGCTCCAGAAAGAGCAACTGCTGCTAATCCAGAAGTGGGTAACGCGGGGCACCTGGGTAGGGATTGGCCTGCTGGTGGTGATTTGGCTAACGGTTCGCTTTATTGGCCCCAGTTTGGGATGGTGGCAATTGACAGCAAATTAGAACGGGTATGCTAGATTTGTTGGCAGCATTGGCATGGTACTGGGGACAGCCGCGCATTGAGGCATTAAAGGCAGTCATCTTTCCCTCTGAGGTGGCACTGCATCAGTATCGCGATCGCTACCTGCAAACCTTGGCTCAGGAGGGTTTTTCTCCCAATCAACAGGGCATCTGGGTTCAAAGTGCTCAGCAGTTACTCGTGAACCACCAGGGCGATCGCCCCCTTGCGGCTGCATCGGTCACTAAAATTGCCACGAGCCTCGCTGTGCTGGATAAATACCCCTTTGACTATCAGTTTCTGACGCGCATCGGCACCACAGGCACGCTGCAAAATGGTGTCCTGAAGGGGGACTTGGTCTTGATTGGCGGCAATGATCCCCTCTTTGTCTGGGAGGAGGCGATCGCCATCGGTAATGCCCTCAATCGCTTGGGCATTCGTCAAGTGCAGGGGAATTTAGTCATCGTTCCCCCTTTTGTAATGAACTTTTACCCTGAACCCCAGACCGCCGCAGCGCTCTTCAAACTCGCCCTAGATCACCGCCGCTGGACGCCTGAAATTCAAACGGCCTATGAACAGCACCTGAAGGGACAACCCCGCCCCCAAGTCACGATGACGGGTGGAATCCGCCTGCAAGGCACCATTCCTGCCAATGTGACCCTTCGTTTGGAGCATCACTCTCTGCCCTTGGGGGAAATTGTGCGGCAAATGAATATCTACAGTAATAATGAGATTGCGGAAACGCTAGCAGAAATGGCAGGGGGTGCTGCAACCGTAGCTCAAGTGGCCGCCCGTAAAGCCAATGTACCCCCCAGTGAAATTCAACTGATCAACGGCTCAGGTCTGGGGGAGGAGAATCGCATTTCTCCCCGGGCGGCGTGTGGGATGCTTTTGGCGCTTCAGGAGATGCTCGCTCAGAAAAACCACAGTTTGGCGGATGTGCTACCCATGGCGGGGCGCGATCGCGGTACGTTAGAGTATCGTCAACTACCGGCGGCAACCCTAGTAAAAACGGGGTCTCTTTGGAATGTGAGTGCGTTGGTTGGCGTCTTACCCACAGCAAAATACGGCACCGTCTGCTTTGCGCTTCTCAATGGCGGAGACAACCTAGAAGGGTTTCGGCGGGCACAGGATCGCTATGTGCAGCACTTGAGTCAAACGCTACAAGCGACGCCAAGACCGGGTGCTGAATTCCACAGCCCAGCCCCTGCTCCGCGGTTTGGCGACCCGCAACGCATCCAACTCATGACGGCTCAATAGGCAATGACGGCTCAACAACTGGGAATTGTCGTCCAAGGTTCCCTCAGTCAAGGCCTTGAAGTGCGGCTCAGTGGCAGCGTCTCCGTTGAGGAACTGCGGGTTGGTCAATTTTTGGTGGTGCAAGGCCAGCGATCGCGCTTCTTTTGTCTGCTGACGGATGTCGTGCTTGGTACGGCCAATCCCCGCATTCTGCTCAATCCCCCCGCCCTTGAGGATACCTTTTTGCAGGAGGTACTGGCGGGTACGGGCACGTTTGCGACGCTAAGTGTGGCACCGATGTTGATGATCCTCAACGATGAGCAGGATTTACTGCCCGTAAAAACGATCCCTGCCCATTTCAGTCCTGTCTATGAGGCCAGTGAACGGGAGTTTCGCGCCGTGTTTGGCTGGGAAGACGATCCGCAGCGGCGCAATTTTGCCATTGGGACTCCCTTAGATATGCAGGTGCCCATTTGCTTGGATTTGGATCGTTTTGTTGAGCGCAGCAATGGCGTATTTGGCAAGTCGGGGACGGGCAAATCCTTCCTAACGCGGCTCCTCCTTTCGGGAATTATTCGCAAACAGGCGGCAGTGAACTTGATTTTTGATATGCACTCGGAGTATGGCTGGGAAGCCACCCGTGAAGGCAAGTCAGTCAGCACCGTTAAGGGATTGCGGCAACTGTTTCCCCGCCAAGTCAAGATCTATACCCTTGACCCTGAATCCACCCAACGGCGAGGGGTGCGCGATGCCCAAGAACTCTACATTGGCTTTGATCAAATTGAGGTGGAGGACTTGGCCTTGGTGCAAGCGGAACTGAACCTCTCGGAGGCCAGCCTTGAAAATGCAATTATTCTGCGCAATGAGTTTGGCAAGGGTTGGATTAGTCGCCTCTTGGTGATGACAAATCAGGAGATTCAGGAGTTTTGCGAAACGAAGATGGGCAGCAAAGCCTCGATCATGGCGCTGCAACGCAAACTGACACGGCTAGAGCAACTGAAGTACCTGCGCAACACCTGTACCAAGAACTACATTGGTCAGATTTTGGACACTCTTGCGGCGGGTCAACATGTGGTGATTGAGTTTGGCTCCCAAGCCAATATGCTCTCCTATATGCTGGCGACGAATATTATTGCCCGCCGCATCCACCAAGCCTATGTGCAGCAGTCGGAGATTTTTTTGCAAACCAAAAATCCCAGCGATCGCCCGCGTCAACTGGTGATCACAATTGAAGAGGCTCACCGCTTCTTGGATCCAGCGACGGTGAAACAGACAATCTTTGGCACGATCGCCCGCGAAATGCGCAAGTACTTTGTCACGCTCCTCGTTGTTGATCAACGGCCTTCGGGCATTGATAGCGAGATCATGTCGCAAATTGGCACCCGCATCACCGCACTCCTTAACGATGAAAAGGACATTGAGGCCATTTTCACTGGGGTGGCGGGTTCGCAGCAGTTGCGATCGGTGTTGGCCAAGCTGGATTCTAAACAACAGGCGCTTGTGCTGGGTCATGCGGTGCCGATGCCTGTGGTGATCCAAACCCGCAGCTATGACGAAACCTTCTATGCCGAGATCGGCGATCGCGATTGGGAGGAACTCCCTACACCCATGTTATTGGAGGCGGCTCAAGCGGCGAAGTCAGATCTGGGGATCTAGCCTAGAGCTTTAGAATTGATCCTGAATCAACTCTCAGTGAGGAAAACGCTGTGGCGCACACCATTGTCACGAATACCTGCGAAGGGGTTGCCGATTGCGTTGAGGCGTGTCCGGTGGCCTGTATTCATCCGGGACCGGGGAAAAATGCCAAGGGCACCGATTGGTTCTGGATTGATTTTGCCACCTGTATTGACTGTGGCATTTGTTTGCAAGTGTGTCCCGTGGAGGGGGCAATTGTGCCTGAAGAACGCCCTGATCTGCAAGCAACGCCGGCATGATGACTGAGCAATGGCTCGATCGCGTGCGGCTTTTGGGGAGCGATCGCTGGCAACAAGTACAACTCACAAATGGTAAAGTGACGGCGATCGGCACTGACCTGATTCCCCCCGATGGCTCTGAGGTGCTGGACTTCGGCGGCGATTATCTCTCCCTTGGGGGCGTCGATCTGCAAATTAACGGTGCCTTGGGCATTCCCTTTCCTTGGTTAAAGACCACCGAACCACTGCCAAAAATTGGCCGCTATCTTTGGCAAGAGGGGATTGATGCCTACGCCCCGACGATTGTGACTGCTCCCCTGGCGGAAATTCACACTGCCTTGAGGGTGATCCACGAATACGTGCCCAATGCGCAAGAGCCTGAAGCCAAAATTTTAGGTGTGCATTTGGAGGGGCCTTTCCTCAATCCCCAGAAGCGCGGTGCTCATCCTCAGTCCCATCTTCAGCCCTTGAGCCTAGAAAGGGTGCAAACAGTTTTAGGGGAGTTCAGTGACACCGTTCAGATTCTCACCCTTGCTCCAGAGTTAGATACCAATGGTGAAGCGCTGCCCTATGTGCGGCAGTTGGGAATTACCGTGAGTTTAGGTCACTCTTTGGCCACCGTGGAGGAAGCGCAGGCGGCTTTTGATGCCGGTGCCACAATGATCACCCATGCCTTTAATGCCATGCCCCCTCTACATCATCGCCAGCCGGGGTTATTGGCGGCGGCCTTGACGGATCAGCGGGTCTGGTGCGGCGTGATTGGCGATGGGGTGCATGTTCATCCACAAATGCTGAAGGTATTGTGGCAGTGCGCAGGCGATCGCCTGTTTTTGGTGAGTGATGCCCTTGCTCCGCTGGGGTTAGGCGATGGGGTCTATCCTTGGGATCAGCGGCACATTGCAGTGAAAAATGGGACGGCACGACTGGCTGATGGCACCCTCTGTGGCACAACGGTTCCCCTCTTGGCAATGGTGGGGCGCTTGGTGGATTGGGGAGTTTGCGATTTTGAAGCAGCGTTGACGCTCGCAACGGTGAATCCTCGCCGCGCCATCGGTTTGACGACGGCGTTACTCGGGCAACCGGTGACCCATCTTCTGCGCTGGCGATCGCCCCACCACTATGAACGACTGGCCAGCGAGCTACATCCCCCCTTGCTCAGCCATGATTGAGAGCACCATGAGTACCGCATAAAGGGCACCACCGAGCAATCCCGCAATCACCGAAATCCAAGTAAATAGCTTGGCCTTGTTTGAGGCCTCCAACGCCCCGGCGCGATCGCCTACTGCTAACCTTGAATTGACTTGGGCAGCAAAAATAATAGCGACAATACCGAAAGGCAAACAGCAGCAAATCGTGGACAGAATCGCTGGAACCATGTAGTTAGGAATGTTTTCATTTGAAGGGTTCATTGTTAAATTTCCTTAAAAATCAGGTTTGAATAGGGTTTAAAAAATTGACAGCAATTGATTAGCGATCTTTGAATAAGCACAGGCTAGCCTATTTTTTCTCTAAAGGCAATCATCTCCCTTCCACTTTTGTCAAGAATCGCCCTCAGTCACCGCAAACGTCGGTAGGGTATGGCAAACTAAAGAGGAATTCACTTAGCTTGCAACACGGAAATTGATCGTGCCTAAAATGCTTGCCCGTTTAACCCTGAGTCTGGGTCTTGTTCTCCTGAGTGGCAGTCTGGCAACGGCACAAGTGGTGTTACCGCGCACCCTTGAACTCAATGCCAAGGAGATGGAGCAAAATGGTTTTATTGTGGCGCAAGAAGCCCTGCAACTGGCACAGTTCCAGCAATTTCAAGAGGCGTTGGTGCGGGCAAAACTGGCAGTGCAGTTGGCACCTCAAGCCCACGAAATTTGGGCATTGCTGGGGGGACTCTACCTCACGGTCAATCAACCCAAGGATGCAGTGCCAGCCCTAGAGCAGTCTTTGAAACTCAATGATAAAAATCCGGGGGCTTATTTCAACTTAGGCTCTGCCCATTTTCGCCTCGGACATTATGGAGCCTCAGTGCGGGCGATCGAGCAGGGATTGGCACTGAAACCCGATGCTAAAGAGGAATGGTTCAACCTTGGCAACGCCTATCTAAAACTGGGACAAAAGGATCGGGCGATCGAGCAATACCGCCGCTCATTGCGCTTGGATCGTCAGTTTTGGCCAGCCTATACCAACATTGGCCTCGTGCTCTATGAACAAGGCAATATCCGCCAAGCGGCAAAAAACTGGGAACAGGCGGCAAACATTGACCCCAAAGCCAGTGAGCCGAAACTTGCTTTGGCCACAGCCCTGCTGCAACTGGGGAATGAAGCGAGGGCACTACAACTGGCAGCGGAAGCCCTGCGTCTCGATAGCCGCTACGGCACGGTGGAATTCCAGCGGGAAAACCTCTGGGGCGATCGCCTAGTGGCCGATACGCAAACCCTATTGGCCAAGCCCCCTCTGCGGGCACTGATGAGCCAACTCCAACCTGAGCAATCTGCCCTTCCTCAGCCCTAGAATGATTGAGATTCGTGCGGCAGAGATCACTGACCTTGCCAGCATTGCCCAATTAGTGGCCTTGAGTTTTCACCCCGGTGGTGGTTGGCAAGCCCTTTGGCGCAGCTTTGTCCAGTTGGGGATGGAGCAGGATTTGCGCGATCGCTGGCAGCGCGAGCGTCCCCACTACCAGTGTTGGCTAGCCGTCCTATCCATGGGAACGTCTGCTCTATGTGTAGGGAGTGTGGAAGTGCAGCTCCGTGAGATCAAGGGTGAACCCAAACCTTATCTCTCCAATTTGGCGGTGCATCCGGACTACCGGCGGCGTGGCATTGGCCGTCGCTTGTTGCACACTGTTGAGGGCAGCCTTTGCTCTACCTATTGCGATCTCTATCTGCACGTCCTTGCTCACAATCAAGCGGCGCGGCAGTTATATGCCCGCTGTGGCTTTGCAGTGGTTGAGGAAGGCTTCACCTTTTGGGGAGAGCGGAAATTGCTCCTACGGAAGTCCCTTGCGGGCGATCGCCCCTATTCTCCGTCACCCATGTCATCGTGGGTATGAGTCACCGTATTGGCGGAGACAACTGCCCCTTGGTCTAGCTTTTGCCGCACCTGCTGTTCGACCTCTTGGGCAAAGCTGGGGTTCTCCTCCATGTATTTAATTGTGTTGTCGCGCCCTTGGGCCAAATTTTCACCGTTGTAGGAGTACCAAGCCCCTTTGCGGCTAATCACACCCGTTTCCTCGGCCATATCAAGAATACAGCCAAGATTGGAAATGCCCTTACCAAAAATAATGTCAAACTCGGCAATACGAAAGGGCGGCGCCACCTTGTTTTTGGCCACCTTGACTTTGGCGCGAATCCCAAATTCCTCCGTTCCCTTCTTCAGGGTTTGCACCCGCCGAATATCCAAACGCACTGAGGCGTAGAACTTAAGTGCTGTTCCCCCCGTTGTCGTTTCTGGGTTACCGTAGGTAATACCAATTTTTTGCCGCAATTGGTTCAAAAAAATCACGGTGCAGCCTGTTTTACCAATATTACCGGTAATTTTGCGCAGGGCTTGGCTCATCAGGCGGGCTTGCAATCCCACATGGCTATCCCCCATATCCCCCTCAATTTCGGCGCGGGGCACCAAGGCAGCAACGGAGTCCACCACCACAATATCTACGGCTGTCGAGCGCACCAGTTGATCAACAATTTCTAGACCCACTTCGCCAGTGTCTGGCTGAGCCACCAGTAGGTTTTCAATGTCCACACCGAGGGCAGCTGCATAGGTGGGATCAAGAGCATGTTCAGCATCGACAAAGGCAGCCACGCCACCGGCTTTTTGGACTTCAGCTACGGCATGGAGCGCCAAGGTAGTTTTCCCCGAACTTTCAGGGCCATAAATTTCAATGATCCGCCCCTTCGGCAGTCCACCCCCCAAAGCAAGGTCAAGGGTGAGTGCCCCGCTAGAGATGGTTTCCACTTTCATGCGGGTGGCATCCCCAAGGCGCATGATGCTGCCCTTACCAAAGTTGCGTTCGATTTGGGAGACGGCAAGCTCAAGGGCTTTGCGCTTTTCGGGGGAAAGGGTGGTGTCACTCATAGCAAGCTGAAGAAGTTGGCACTTTTCTAGGTTAGCGGATTGGCGAAATTGATGGCTTAAGCTGCGAGGGTGAGTTAGATCAGCTTGCGACGCACAACGATGGCATTATCACCCACCACCGGATCACGGACAAGCAGGTGACCTTCGGTATCCACCACAATGACGGTCTGATACCCCAAGTCATGGGCAGTTTGCCAAAGGTTCTGGGCTAGTTGATCCTGCTTTGTAGGACTGAGATCATACCAACTGTTGGCCAGCATCAATTCCAAGCGCTGTTCGCTGGGGGTGAGGGTGAGGGTGGGATCAAGAGCGTTGCTGTAGCGATCGCAAAGGGCTAGCAATTGCTGGCGGACGGTGAGGCTGTCACTGACGAAGGTGGAAGGAGCGATCGCCCCTGGTGACGGAGTGGGTGTCGGTGTCGGCTGGGGTGTTGGGGCGGGTGTTGCCGCCATGGGTGTGGGTGCCGGGCGGGGTTGCACAAGGACACTGGGTTGGGGACGCTGGGTTGCTTTCACCGTTGGCCGAGGGGGAGATTGAAACCAACTCAGGGGATTCAACCAGAGCAAAATGAGAAGCAGGGCGATCGCGATCCCAGTTAGAGTAGCGCGGTTATACCGCTCCTGGAGATGGTTCGGCAGCCGTTGCTGCACCCAGCCCATTCCCTGCCACCATAGGGCTGCCCCTCGACTGACCCATGAACGTTCCGGAGTCAACTGCTCTGGGGCGATCGCCCGTTGTGTGGCCACCCCCTTGAGTTGCTCTGTGGCCTTGCTGAGCAGGTTATTGATCCCCTGTAGCATGGCGATCGCTTCCCGTAACAGCAGGGGGAAAAGTTTTTGCCAAAGGGTGGGCTTGGGGGTCATTTGGGAGCGCCAATCGATCGTACGAGCTATTTTTGATCCTACGGCATCAGATCGCCGCAAATCGCTGCTGCAAAACCGCCGCTGACTGCTACCATGATCCCAAGACAAAACGAGATAACAACGTGAAGGGCATTCAGCAATTTAATATTGAAGGATTCCAGCGGCAAATTCGCAGTGCCCCTGTGCCTGTGATCGTGCATTTTTGGGCTCCTTGGTGTGGCCTGTGCCGCCTCATTGATCCCCTGCTGGATCAACTGGAGCAGTCGCTGCCCCAACGGTTGCAAATTCTCAGGATCAATGCTGATGAAAACTTTGCCCTCAGTCGTCACTTCCAACTGACGAGCTTGCCAACCCTTCTTTTTTTCGATCGCGGCGAATTGGTACAGCGGTTTGATCCTGCTCTTGTCAAGGGGGACTTTCGTCAAGCCTTGCAGCAACTGCTTGCCCACTCCTTTCCTAGCCTCTTGCCTGCTGAGTCCCACCGCTCCTAAGACCCGAAGTTGCGATGACTAAGCTGCGTCGCCTCAGTCAGTTTTTAGAGGAACGCTGGGTGACCCCCGCCTATGCGGGACTGCTGCTATTGGGCATGAATCTCTTTCTTTTTGCGGCAGCCATTAATTCGATGGCGGGTTGGCTGTACGTGATTACGGGGATCATTTTTGGTCTGCTCTTGGTGGCGGCGATTCTACCGCCGCGCTATTTGCGGGGATTGGTGCTGGAGCGAGCCAAGGTGGATCCAGTTCATGCGGGCGATCGCCTACGCCTGACCGTCTTTCTGACCAATGCCACCCAAACGCCTCGCCACAATTTGCAAGTGATTGACCCCGTTCCCCGTGGCCTCTGGTCAGCCACCCAGCGCGAATGTCCCCAACAGGCGATCGAGCGGCTGCCACCACAGGAAACAACCACTTGGCAGTACGATCTCATCCCACCGCGGCGGGGGATTTATGAGTGGCAACAGCTTCGGCTGCGCACCGCTGCCCCCTTGGGCCTCTTTTGGTGTCAGCGCTCATTTCCCGTACCGCAGCAGGTGGTGGTTTATCCGCAGGTTTTGCAACTGCAACAGTGTCCTTTACTCGATCAACTGGGGCAAGAGATTTCCCAAGAGTGGCGCGATCGCCAGCATCATCTTCACGTTGCCCAAGAGGGCATCACCCGTGCCTTACGTCCCTACCGCTGGGGAGACCCTTTGCGTCTAGTGCATTGGCGCACCAGTGCCCGTTATGGCGAACTGCGGGTGCGCGAGTTTGACACCTTTAGCGGTGGTAATGCCGTGACCGTTGCCCTCGATACCCGTCCCCATTGGATTGGCGAGGACTTTGAGCAGGCGGTGATTGCGGCGGCTAGCCTCTACCTTTACAGTTTGCAACAGCAAATTCCTGTCCAGTTTTGGAGTCCCGCCACGGGGATGCTCCACGGTCAGCCAACGGTACTGCGGGCCCTAGCAGCGATCGCCCCCGGCGACACCGATGCTGAGTATCCCATCGATTCCCTTGTCTGGCTCACCAGTCAATGGCCTAGTCCTGAACCTTTGCCCCCCGGCAGTATCACTGTGCTCTGGGGAGAGCCACCCTCACGGCGGCAAGGGGCACTTCTGTGGATTGATCGCGATCGCCCCCTCGGCAGCCAATTACAAACCCCTATCAGCTACCCCCTGTCTTAGGGCAGCGGGCGCCACTCACCACTGCTAACAAAGGCCGCCCAAAAATAGGGAATTTGCTTACTGGAGTCAGTCATTAACTGCAACTGCGCTTGCCGTAGGGCTTCACTGCGTCCCTTGCCAGCCGCTAGATTTTGATAAAAGGCAACCATCAGTTGTTGGGTCGTGGTGTCATCCACCTTCCAGAGGGAACTCACTTGGGTACGTGCCCCCGCCAAGGTAAAGGCTCGCCGCAAGCCATAGACACCATCGCCATTGAGAATATCGCCACGCCCCGTATCACAGGCGGACATCACCACTAACTCGGTACCATCAAGGTTAATGCTGGTGACTTCAAAAGCCGTTAACACGCCATCATCCACCCCACTCTGCCGTTGATTGAAACCCGCCAAGGCCAAGCCGGAGCGCAACAGTGGATTTTCCCCCCTAAAGGGAGTATTGGCATTGAGACCACGAGTGTTTTGGAGCACTTGGGGAGAGACGGGCGGACTCTCTAGGAAAAATCCATGGGTGGCGAGGTGAAGTACCCGTGGCCGCTGCGTTTGTTTGATGGTAGTTTCGGTGGCACTGCTACCCGTGAGGATCTGCGCTTGGGGCAAGAGCGTGCTTACGGTTTTCACCTCCGTGGCGGTTCCGGGTAACTCCGTAAATGTCAGGCTGCGCAAATCCAGCGATCGCGGGTTCACTCCCCGCTGACTACCGGCCACAGCACGACCACTCCCTTGACTAAACGTGGGATTACCCACTACCAAGGGGGGATTTGCCGGTTTGCCCCGCTGTTGCAGCCGCAGCAAGTCGCGTCCTGAGGTGAGCAGTGTGATTGTATAGGACTGCACCAGATAGCGATCCTGCCGATCCACCAAGGCCTCAAAGGAGAGAGTATTGAGCTGACCGTCGGGAGCCACCAGCAGATGGGTACTGCCCGCTAGGAAGGGTTCCAGAGGAGCCAAGAGGCGCTCATAGGCCGCCTTCAAAGAGGGCTTCGTTACCGTAGCGGGCAATCTTGGATCCGCCATCCGCTGGCGTGCTGCCTTAATGGCCGTATCGAGATCAGCGACGGTACCCAAGTCACGCCATTGGGGGGCACCCCTATTTTTCAGGGCATAGAGGGCGTAGCGGGGCGCTTCCCAGCGGTTGGTTTTTGGGTTGTAGGGCACATACTGGATAAACTCCAATAGCACAGCATTGGCGGGAATCGCTTGCTGCACGGCACTGAGGGTGACGGGGGTAACGTCTAAACGGAAGTTGGCATTTTGACTCACCAGTTGCGCTTCCAGTTGGTTAGCACGCTGTTCGAGTTGGCTAATTTGGCTGGCCGGCGGTGGGCGATCGCGCACAAAGGTGAGGCTAGCAATCTGTGTTCGCACACGAATTAATTGATCCAGTTGCTGCTGCCCCGAGGCATCCAATTGATGGCGTAGGCGACTGGCCGTTGCCGCTAAAACATCCAACAACCGACCTTTACGGCGCAAAATGGTCGTCAAGGCTAGGTTGGCCACTGCTGGATTCTGGGGATTCCCCTGCAAATGGAAGGAAATCGCGGTGTTGGTGGAGTCTTGAAACGTGGCCAGATAGTTGCGCTTGTATTCCTCAGAGCCAACCACGAGGTTGCGGCTGAGGTTGACCTCTTCAATCTCAAGGGCGCGGTTGAGAGCCGTTAAGGCCTCGTTGATCATTCCCTGTGCCCAGTAGGCTTTGGCTAAATTGGCAAGACTCAGCGCCAAGTAGGGATGTTCGCCACCAAGGGTACGCTGCCGCAGGGCAATACTGCGTTGATAGAGGGGAAGCGCTGCCCCGTAATTGCCTTGGACTCGATAGAGTTCAGCCAAGTTGTTGAGGCTAGTGGCCACATCGGGGTGATCTGCCCCCAGCACTTTTTCGCGGATGGCCAAACTGCGTTGGTAAAGGGGTAGTGCCGCGCCATAATTGCTCTGAGCACGATAGAGTTCGGCAAGGTTATTCAACACCGTTGCCACCAAGGGATGTTCTGCCCCTAAGGCGGGTTCGAGGAGACCCAGACTGCGCTGGTAGAGGGGCAAGGCTGCACTCAGGCTGCCCTGCAAATGGTACATCACTGCCAAGTTGTGCACACTCAAGCCCACATCGGGATGGGTCTTGCCAAGGGCTTGTTCACGGATGGCAAGGGCGCGTTGATAGAGGGGCAGGGCCTCACCGTAGTTGCCTTGATCGGTGTAGAGGTTGGCGAGGTTATTGAGGCTGGTGGCAACATCGGAATGATTGGCGCCAAGGGCTTGTTCACGGATGGCTAAGCTGCGCTGATAGAGGGGAATCGCCTCACTAAAGTTGCCCAGTTCCTTGTAGGTGACAGCAAGGTTATTCAAAGTTGCAGCCACAGTGGGGTGATGGGCACCTAAAACCCGCTCAGCGATCGCCACCAATTCCCGCGAGGGTGCCACTGCTGCGCCATAATTTCCCTGTTTTTGCAACTGCTCAATCTGATTTGTGAGGGCAATGACATGATTACTATCGCCGCCAAAAGAGGTTTTGCGAATCACGTCTAGTTCACTGACGGCGGCACTATAGCGCTGTTGTAGGGCATCCAACCGCTGCATAATATCGCGCAACTGTTGGGCTTCATTTTGTGCGAGTCCCCGCTGGTAAAATCCTGTGGTTGTGGCGATCGCCAACAGAAGCGCAAAACCACACCGATGACCCGACATCTGTCTCATAAAGCACCTGCCGCTGCTGTCATCTCTATCCTAGACAGCCAACTTTCAGAATGCGTTCCCAATGTAACGACAAATTACAGTTATCCCCTAACCCCTAGGCGTTGCCTATAATAGAAGTGTTACGCTTGTTAACAATTCACGATAATCTCTCATTTGCAACCGAACTTAGCAATAGTAATAGCAGCCTTAATGCCTGACGGGCAGGGTTTTCGGCTATTCTTGGGAACACTCGCAGAAACAAGAATCGCAGTTAGGGTAGGCTTATCTAAAGGTCATCAATTTGTAAAGACGTGTGATTCATTTTTCAATTCTTTATTTGTATTGATGAGAACGAAGTGCCTATGAAGTATTTCCACTCACCAATCATCCCAACTGATCAATGTTTCTTTAGGTGATTTTCTGCGTCAACTCAGCCGAGAGTATTTTTATGGATAGTGATGCTTATTTACCAGAGATTCTTACCCTTCTAAGACAATTGCTACCTTTGTTGATTAGCCTTTTAGATGATGCCTTTGCCCTTATCCTGACCCGCCTCGGTTGCCATCTTCCTTGGCTCGAGAAGATCATGCCTTTTGTCCTCAGTGGAGTGACGCTCTATGTGATTATTCATGGCGGTAAGGTGATCCACGAGTTTTGCCAGCAGAAATGGGAATCACCTCAATCCCCGAATGTATCCCCGTTGCAATAGTGTTAGGAAATCCCCACAAATCCCACTGCATTTTGGTAGTCATTTTTACAATCGTGGGCGATCGCCATTAAGATCAAGGTGAAGCCTATGACCGGTTGAATGTGGGTGTGGGAAGCGCACGGAAGCCTGTGTTGCCGTGAACAACGGTGAATTCGAGGCAACCTATGGAACTGCAACGTTCAGTCCCCCCAGCAATTGAGCAAGCATTTATTCGACGTCAGGTGGTGAGTCAACTCCTGCAAGCGCGTTTGCGGGCAACTTGTGGGCTGACGCAGACCTCGACACCCCTTCCCCTAGGGACACCAACGGGCGATCGCCCGCCCCTAGAGCCATTGCAGGAGCCAAGGAATACCAGTGTGATCGAGGCTAGCCAACCCTAGAGTCGGCCACGGGCTTTCAGCAGCAGATAGCGATCCACCAGTTGCTCACTTATTCGATCCGCAGGAGCATCAAGAACCAAAACCCCCTGTTGCTCCAGATGGGCAAAGGCGCGCTGGCGCTGATGCAGCAGATCGAGGGCAACGGCTTGCTCGTAGAGGCTGGAAATTTGATCTACGGAGCCTGTGAAGGGGCGGTGGGCAAGGGTTTCAATGTAGCGATCGCGCAAAGCAACGCAGAAGGGTAGAAAACGCGGCGTGAGGCGAGCCATGGCTGCGAGGAGTTCTTGGGAAGCCACCTCATCAATGACCTCTGTGAGAACCACCACAAGGGCACGGCGGGTATAGTGTCCCAAGATCGCGCTGACGGTGCCCACATAATCAGATTCTTCGAGAACGGGTTCACAGCGATACACCTGACTCAGAATCTGCCCCAGATGGGAATCGCCACTTTGAGGCGCAATCCACGTGTGCAGTTGCTGATCAAAAATCCCCAAGCCCACCTTATCCCCCCGTCGCAAGCCCGTCAGCGCCAGTGCCAATGCCGCGTTTAAGCCCCAGTCAAAGCGTTTCAAACCAGCGACAGTAGCGGTCATCAAGCGGCCTCGATCCAGCAGAATGATCAGGGGTTGATCCCGTTCGGGTTCCATGGCGCGCACAAGAGGCCGTCCGCGGCGGGCACTCGCTTTCCAGTCCATGAGGCGCAGATCATCCCCCAAGTGGTACTCCCGCAATTCGGCAAACTCGGTGCCCCCCAAGGCATAGCGTCGTCGCCGCAAGCTGCCACTGGAGTCTAAACTGAGGCGAATCGAGAGCGATCGCAAGCCCATCAAATCGGGATAGACTTCCACTTTAGTCACAACGGGTGCAAACCAGCGTCGCCACGCCAAGCCCCAAGAACTGCGCAGCTGCACATCGCAGCCTGACCATTGAAAGGCACCCCGTCGCGGTGGAAACACATGGTAGAGCAATTCCAACGTACTCTGGGCTGAGGCCGCAAAGGCAAAGTAGGGGATTTCACCCGTAAACTCAGCAGGCACATAGTCGTAGAGTTCAACCCAGATCTGCTCATTCAAGGAAACCTGACCACGGGTGTGCAGCCTGAGGCGAATCGGGTTTTGCCGACCAATGGAGAGCCGTGACTCACAGGCGCGATCGAGGGTCAGTTGCCAGCGACCGATGCGGATATAGTCCCACAGGGACAGGCCGAAAATGACCAGATCGTACAGTCCCATCAGGAGCCATCCCAGCCCCAGAGGCCAGTGGTGCAACCATTCCCGCAACTTCCCTTGGGGAACCGCCTCGGTGATCGGCCATAGCTCTGCTGGCAGAAAGCTGGTCAGCACTGGAAAGAGAAGCCCCAGCAGCAACAGGCCATAGAAGCGAACCGTGGGCACCCAGCGGGGGCGATGGCGACCAAACTGATAACTGGCAGGTGCTTTCATCGGGGGACAGCAACTTTCGCGAGAATACCTTGGATCACTTGGGGCAGCGTGGTGCCGTCTAACTGGGCTTCGGGCTTGAGGATTAAGCGGTGTTGCAGTAGCGGGGTGGCGATCGCCTTCACATCTTCAGGGGTGACATAGCTGCGATCCTCTAACCATGCTTGGGCTTGGGTGGCACGTAACCAGCCCACCGCCGCTCGTGGGGAAGCCCCCAACAGCAGTTCGGGATGTTGACGACTGGCCTGCACCAAGGCCAACAGATACTCCAACACCGCAGGCGCCACATGGACTTGCCGCACTTGCTGCCGTGCTGCCAAGACTTGCTCAACGGTAATCAACGGCTCCAAATTGAGTTGATCGAGATCCCGCGCCTCAAAGCCCCCAAGGGCATTTTCAAGCATTTGCCGTTCTGAAGTTGGCTCTGGGTAGGGGACGACTAGCTTAAATAGGAAGCGATCCAGTTGGGCTTCTGGCAGCGGATATGTCCCTTCAAATTCCAAAGGGTTTTGGGTGGCCACTGTCCAAAATAAACCCGAGAGGGGGAGAGTGGTGCCGTCAAGGGTTACCTGCCGTTCTTCCATGGCTTCGAGGAGAGCCGCTTGGGTCTTAGGCGGTGTGCGGTTAATTTCATCCGCCAGCAGCACTTGGGTAAAAATTGGCCCCTTGCGCAGGCGAAATGTGCGACTGTTAAAGTCAAAGATACTCGTACCGAGAATATCGGCGGGGAGGACATCGGGGGTGAGTTGGATCCGGCGAAATTCCGCTGCAATCAGGCGAGCGAGGAGCTTCACAAGGAGGGTTTTGGCGGTTCCCGGCACCCCCTCAAGGATGACATGGCCTTCGGCGAGGAGTGCCACAACCAACCCTTGGGCGATCGCCCCTTGACCGACAACAATCTCATTGAGACGCTGCTGAAGGCGATGAAAAAGCTCTTTCACACCCGTTCTGTCACTGCTAAACTCTCCCAATGCTAGCAGAGGTCTTGACAATCTCCCCTTGATGACAATCAATAAATTATCGTCTAGGAAAATTGGCTAGAATACAGATCGAGGGACTTTGGGCAAACCTGTGACGACAACGACTTCTCCAATTGCCACCGCTGCCCAACAAATCGTCCAGCATCCGCAGCACAACCGTCTTTTTAAGCTACTGTATGCCCTGCAGCAGAATCAGTGGCCGACCCAAACACCGCCGTGGACCGTGAGCGAGGTACAACAGGCCGTGATCCAAATTCTTGAGCGGCTGAAAACCCCCACCCTTTTGGGACAGCGCCTAACGGCCATTGTCAATAGTCTCAACAAAGCACAGGCTTATCAGGTTCTCTCAGCGGCACTCCTGCAAATTTTGGTGCCCCTCTACACCCAATCCCCAACGGCCACACTGACCATCGAGGCGCCAACCTTCAGCACCGCCGATCTCTACGATTTGCGCTTGGAAGTCACTCGCTACTGTACCCCCCTGCAGATGAAGCTTCTTGTGGCTGCCCTGTTGACCACCAAACCGGTGCATGCTCAAGGCCTAGAGCGGTTTACCCTCATTGATTTACTGCAACGGCTGACTCGCCGCTATGGGGATTTAGAGATCTTGCAGACGCAGATGGCCGCTGCTTTGGCGCGCTTGCCCGATGACCCTCTCTATGCCAGTGCGGGCGATCGCCTGATCAAACTCCTAAGCACGCTCTATCAACGGTATCCACAAAACCAACCCCCAGAGGATACCCTTGGCAGTACCCCACCCACTGTTATTCCAGCCGTCACTTCACAGACAGACGCAGAGGAAGAACTCACCTGCCAACTCTTTCTCCAGAGTCAATGAGCACCTGCTAAGGTTCCTTTGGGATATTCCGCCCTTTTCTGGTAAAGAGATTCTGTACTTAGCGGGGAATCCTTGGCGATCGCGGTAGAACAGAAGGGAAGGGCTGACTACTAATCGCGTTAATTCTTTGCGAGGATTCCCACAATGACCAGTCTCATTCCGCCCGGTTGTCCCACGGTGCTGACGGAAGACGATCGCACCGGTACGAGTATTGAAACGCTGCGCCGCGCCTTTATGGATAATCTCTTCTTTATCCAAGGGCGGTTCCCCGAAGTGGCGACGAAAAATGATTACTACTTGGCCTTGGCCTACACCGTGCGCGATCGCCTGCTGTTGCGCTGGCTGAATTCTGCCAAAACCTATCGAGATCAAGAAAGCCGCACTGTTTGCTATCTTTCAGCGGAATTTTTACTGGGGCCACACCTTGGCAATAACCTAATTAACCTTGGGCTCTATGAAGCCGTTGAGGAAGCCATGCGGCAAACGGGTTTAAACCTCAAGGAACTCCTTGATCAGGAGGAAGAGCCGGGCTTGGGCAATGGTGGCTTGGGTCGCTTGGCCGCCTGTTATATGGATTCCCTCGCCACATTGGAAATCCCCGCCATTGGCTACGGCATTCGCTATGAGTACGGCATCTTTGACCAAGAGATTCGCGATGGCTGGCAAGTGGAGATTACGGATAAGTGGTTACGCTACGGCAACCCGTGGGAAATTCCGCGGCCAGAGTTGATTTTGCAGGTAAAGTTTGGCGGCCATACCTATAGCTACACCGATGATCAAGGGCGCTATCGGGTCGTTTGGGAACCTCACCAAGTGATTCAAGGGGTAGCCTATGACACCCCAATCTTGGGCTACAAGGTGAATACCGCCAATCTTCTGCGTCTGTGGCGGGCAGAGGCGGTAGAGTCCTTTGACTTTCAAGCCTTTAACACGGGCGATTACTACGGTGCCGTCAACCAAAAAATTGCCTCAGAAAACATCACCAAGGTGCTCTATCCCAACGATGAGCAATTGCAGGGCAAAGAACTGCGGCTGATGCAACAATATTTCTTCTGCTCCTGTGCCCTTCAGGACATGATCCGCCTCTACAAGCAATCGGGGAATAAGGATCTCAGCCGCTTCCACGAAAAGTTCACCGTGCAGTTGAATGATACCCACCCGGCGATTTCGGTGGCAGAACTGATGCGCCTGTTGGTGGATGAGCATCTCATGCCTTGGGAGCAGGCGTGGGACATTACTTGCAAGACATTTGCCTACACCAACCACACCCTCTTGCCCGAGGCACTGGAAAAATGGCCGCTAGATCTCTTTGGCTCACTACTACCCCGCCACTTGCAAATCATCTACGAAATTAACCAACGCTTCCTCGATCAGGTGCGCCTGCAATATCCGGGGGACAACGATCGCCTACGGCGGCTGTCGATTATTGATGAAAGTGGCTGTCGTTATGTGCGCATGGCACACTTGGCAGCGGTGGGGAGTCATGCCATCAACGGAGTGGCGGCGCTGCACTCAGAACTCTTGAAACAAACGGTGCTCAAGGATTTCTACGAACTGACGCCGCAGAAATTTTCCAATAAAACCAATGGCGTCACCCCTCGGCGCTGGATGGTGCTCAGTAATCCCGGATTAACTCGCCTGATTACCGAACGCATTGGCGAAGATTGGGTGAAGCACTTGGATCAACTGCGGCGATTGGAACCCTTGGCAGAGGATCGCGACTTTGCGGCTCAGTGGCGATCGGTGAAGCATGGAAACAAGGAACGCCTTGCGGAATACATTCACGATCGCGTGGGCGTGAAGGTGGATCCCCATTCCCTCTTCTCCATTTTGGTGAAGCGCATCCACGAATACAAGCGGCAGCACCTGTGTGTCCTTAAAATAATCACGCTCTACCAGATGTTAAAAGACAACCCACAACTGGAGATGGTGCCCCAAACGTTTATTTTTGGTGGCAAGGCAGCACCGGGCTACTACATGGCCAAGTTGATCATCAAGCTCATTAACTCGGTGGCTGAAGTCATTAACCGTGATCCAGCGGTGCGCGATCGCCTGAAGGTGGTCTTTTTACCCGACTACAATGTGACTCTGGGACAGCGCGTCTATCCCGCAGCGGATCTCTCACAGCAGATCTCAACGGCAGGCTACGAGGCCTCAGGGACAGGGAATATGAAATTTGCCCTCAATGGGGCGCTGACGATTGGCACCCTCGATGGTGCCAATGTGGAGATTCGCGAAGAAGTAGGAGCAGAAAACTTCTTCCTCTTTGGCAATAGGGTGGAGCAATTGCAGGAATTGTGGCGTAACGGCTACCGTCCGTGGGAGTTTGCCAATAATAACCCGATGCTGAAGCGAGTCCTTGACCTCATCGGCTCTGGTTACTTTTCCCATGGGGATACGGAACTCTTTCGCCCAATTGTGGAACACCTCTGGCAAAACGATCGCTATTGCCTCTTGGCAGACTACCAAAGCTACATGGACTGCCATCAACGGCTGCTTCAGGTCTATCAAGATCAAGCCCAATGGGCAAAAATGTCGATTCTGAATGTGGCACGGATGGGCAAATTTTCTAGCGATCGCGCCATTCGCGAGTACTGCCAAGACATCTGGCACGTTGAACCGGTGAAAATTGTTCTACCGGAAACGTCCTATATGACGCCCGCTGTGCAGTAGGCTGGCCGTCTCTGGCTCAATCCGAAATCACCCTAATGCTCCCCCTCTGCGCGAGGGGGGTTTTCGCAGCAAAACGTTAAGGTTCTCGAGGCTGGTAATCTCGACAGTCTTGGCAGGAACCTTGAGGGTTCACAGCACACCGCAACAAGGGTGAAAGCGCATTCCAGCGGCAGGAGGGATCGCCAATCACCCACTGGCCATTGACGAGATGGCGATCGCTCGTGGTGTCACTATGCTGCACATAGAGGGCAATTTTTTCCAGTTGATAACGTCCGCCACGAAACCGGTAGCGATGACGGCGTTCTAACACGGTATAGGTTTCCCCTTCATGATCCACATGGCAACCAGGTTGGGGTGTCCAGTCGAGATAAACATGACCCAGCGATCGCCGCGGGTTGATCAGGTGCAACTCTGTCGGTAAGTCGGATGGGGTTGCCATGGCTTCAGATTGATCGCGGCCTTAGGATCGCCTGTCAACTGTGTTGGGCATAACTAACGATCAATCTATCGTATCCTAGCAGTGGCAACATTTCCACCTCCCGTAATTTTTTATGGCAAAACTGTCCACTGACCTCGAACGTGCCTTTTTGAGTCCTGTGCCCAGCCCCAGCGATGGCGAGGTGTTAACGCAGCAACTGGTGTCCTTGGGGGATATTTTCCAATTGGCGGGGGAGCGAACCTTTGGCTTTTTGTTGGCTGTTCTTTCACTGCCCTCGGCGCTACCCTTGCCAGCTCCCGGTTACTCCACTCCCTTTGGCATTGTGCTGTTACTGTTGGGCTGGCAATTGCTCGTGGGTGCCTCAACCCCTTGGTTGCCCCCGCGGCTGCTCAAGCGCACGATGCCGCGATCCCAGATTCAAAAGATTGTGCGCACAGCTTTGCCTTGGCTGCAGCGGATTGAATTGATCTCCCGTCCCCGCTTGCACCCCATTTGCACGACCCGAGGCGGACGTTTGGGCTTGGGAATTGCCGTGTCACTGATGGCAATCTCGATGATTTTGCCCATTCCCGGCACCAACACCATTCCAGCGATGGGCATTTTTACGATTGGCTTTGGTCTTTTGGATGACGATGGTTTGATTAGTCTGGTAGGGGTGGTCATCTCCTTGATTGGTTTAGCAGTCACCACATCCATTCTCATTGCCCTTGCTTGGGGGGGAAATAGCCTCCTCGATGTATTGAGGGCATGGCTGCATTCGTAATATTAGGAGGTAATCTCCCTCACGCCTAAGGATCAATGAAAAGCCTATCCATACTGAAGTCTTGCGGTCTCTGGCTCAGCACAGTTGGGGCAATTGCTTTAGTGGCATTGCACCCCGTTAGAACTACCGCCAATCCCAGTACAGAAGACCTACCGCCAGCGGTTGCCGAGGCGATCGCGCTGCCGGTCAATGAAAAGCAAGTTGTGGTTAGCGAGCAACCCTCGGCAGTGGGCTTGACCGTACCGAGTCTCTGGTGGGCAGTTCAGCAGTTTGGGGATAGGGTGATTCAGCGCTGGCAGGCTTTTCCGTCCATCACAGCGCCGGGGGGTAGAGTTGAAGCCTTTGTGTCGCCGTCTGCTTGGGGACGCCTGACCTATTTACGGCGTTTTGCCCTGATCAATCAGTTGGGGAATGCCAGTCGCAGCTTTGGTTATCAGTTGATCCTGCGCGATCGCGCAGCGCGCCCTTTGGGCGATCGCCGGCAGGTCATTTATGGTGCCTACACCTGTCAATTTGATGCCCTACCCCTTGAATATCTGCCAGAAGTCACCGATGCCGCAGGCAACCCGATTCCTTTTTTCCCACCCAGTACCGAACTCGACTGTCAAGTATGGGTGAATCCCAATATTCCCGTCATGTTCCCAACTCAAGAACTTCGCTAAAAGGACTGTATCTAGGCCAGAGTCGCCTTTTCCATCACTGTTAATAATTCCTGCCATAGCTTTTGGGTCACAGGGCCTGGACAGGCGGGAAAGATCACCTCATCCACTTGGCGAATCGGCATTAGCAGGCGCACCGATGAACTCAGAAAGCCCTCACTGGCTCTCGCCAGATCCTGTGGGGTGAGAATCACTTCCCGATGGGGCATGCCCAAGTTTGCAACGATCTGCAACAGCGTCGCTCGCGTAATTCCGTGGAGCATCCCAACAGCAGTGGGGGGTGTCTCGACCACACCCTCACGGACAATCCAGAGGTTACTGGTCGTGGCCTCGGTCATCTGCCCTTGGGCATTGAGCAACAGGGCGTCGTCAAACCCAGCTTGCTGCGCTTCCAATAGCGCCAAGATATTGTTGAGGTAATTGCCCGTTTTGGCGGCAGGATCAAGGGCAGCGGTGCTCGTGCGTTGACGCTTGCCTATGGTCAGGCAAATTCCCTGTTCGCTCAATGTTGGTTCGGGGGCGATCGCCATCAACACAATCAATAACCTTGGTTGGGTCGTTGGTTCTGGCAGTAACCCAATCCGCTGGTCGGCGCCACGGGTCACGACAATCCGAATGTAATATTCTCCCGCTGGGGCAGCCGCTAAGGTGCGTTGCACTTCTTGGGTAATGTGCTCATCAGACCACGGCACGCTCATGTAGAGATAGGCGGCTGAGGCGCGCAACCGTGCGAGGTGCTCTGGTAGGGCAAAGGGAATCCCGCGGTAGGTACGAATCACTTCATAAACACTATCACCGTAGAGAAACCCGCGATCAAAAACAGAAATCGAGGCCTCTGGCGTAATCACCCCATCCAAATTGCAGAGCAACACTCGCCCTCTCCCCTAGGGTTGGCGTTCCACTTCGGCTTTCATGCGCTCAAGGGTTTGATGCATTTGATCAAACATGGTTTGGGCAGACATACCAAACTGGCTGAGTTGGGTCTCCAATTGTTTGATGGTCATCTGCGCCATGAAGTCATCGGACAACTCAAAGCGCTTCATAAAAATACGGTAGCGCTCCATGAGTTCTTCCATTTTTGCAATATAAATCTTCTTCCCTTCGCGGTCAAACTTGCCGTACTCGGAGCCAAGCTGCATCAACTGCTGGTAGTCCTGAAACAGGCGTTGTGCTTCCTGTTGAACAATTTCTGAATCAAAGAATCCCATATGACTCTGCCCGATACAGCAACAACCCAAATGCCAACGATTGACCGTTTGGTTTGTTATCTAGTTGCATTCTATCAAAGGCACTTTAGGCGGGGGTAAGAGGGAAAACCGATCCTTGACTCAGGGTTTGCGCCCAAGCGATCGCCGCCAGAAAACTCTGGGGGTCTGCCATCCCTGTACCCGCAATATCAAAAGCCGTACCGTGATCCGGGGACGTGCGAATAAAGGGCAAGCCAATCGTCGTATTCACCGCTTCCCGAAAAGCGAGCATCTTCACGGGAATTAACCCCTGATCATGGTAAAGCGCGAGGTAGGCATCGTAGGCAGTTGCCGGGGCAGGGCGTCCCCACCACGCATCGGCAGCTCCAATCCAGAGGGTATCGGGGGGCACAGGACCAATCAGTTCAACTTGGGGATACTGCTGCTGGGCTGCTGCGAGCCATGGAATCAGCCAAGTCACTTCCTCTTGGCCTAAGTGTCCCTGCTCACCACTGTGGGGATTCAAGCCAGCAATGGCAATGCGAGGCCGCTCCAGATGCCGCCGCTCCCTCAGAAATTGCACAAGGAGCGCGAGTTTTTCATTGAGGCGTTCGGGGATTAGTGCTTTGGGCACCTCTTGCAAGGGGATGTGGGTCGTCGCGAGTAAAGTGGTCAGCACCCAGTTGGTTACAGGCGATCGCCCCAAGAACACCATGCCCACGTTGGTAGCTCCTGTAAAGTGAGCCAGCACTTCTGTTTGACCGGGAAAAGCATAGCCTGCCGCCTGCCAACTGGCCTTAGAAATCGGTGCCGTCACAATCCCTGCCACCTCGCCAGCGATCGCCCGCTGAATGGCTGTTTCTAAGTAGGCAAAGCTCGCCGCCCCACTCACCACACTCGGTTGCCCCGGCACAATCACCGCATCGAGGGGATGCTCCCAAATCCGAAGCTGGGCAGGATCAATGGCCACCTGTCCCTGCTGGCAGAGGCGAGCGTACGTTTCCTCTAATACTTGGCCTGTACCAGCAATAAAAAACTGCCCTAACATTTCTGAGGGCAGGTGAGCTAGGGCTTTCAGGAGAATTTCTGGGCCAATGCCCGCTGGATCCCCAAGGGTGAGGGCAAGGGACATCCTAGGCTTCTTGAAGAATCGGCTCAGCCGTATCGTCTTCAGTGGCTTCGGGAATGTCTTCAATGACTTCCTCAGTGGTCTCTGCGGTGGCCTGCTGCTGTTGTTGCAGGAGTTGCTGACGATAGCGCTCTGCCATCTCTTCAGCCTTTTCATAGACCAACTGCGGATTTTTCACCATGTCACCGGGTTCTGGCTCCAGTTGCTTGGTGGACAGGGAAATCCGACCCCGCTCAGCATCAAGGTCAATAATCATCACCTTGACTTGGTCATTGACATTGAAAACACTGTGGGGCGTATCAATGTGATCGTGGGAAATCTCGGAAATGTGCAGCAGACCGCTAACCCCACCAATGTCAATGAAGGCACCGTAGGGCTTAATCCCACGCACCGTTCCCACCACCACTTCACCCACTTCCAGTTTGTTCATCTTGCGTTCGACAAGGGCACGGCGGTGACTGAGGACGAGGCGGTTGCGCTCTTCATCCACTTCTAAAAACTTCAGGGGTAGCTCTTCACCCACCAATTCTTCTTTGTTGACACGGGTGCTGATGTGGGAACCGGGGATAAAGCCACGCAGCCCTTCAATGCGCACAAGGGCACCCCCACGGTTGGTGGCAAAGACCTGAGAACGAACGGTGGCATCTTCCGCTTGCAGTTGGCGAACGCGCTCCCAAGCCCGCATGTACTCAATACGACGAATCGAGAGGGTAAGCTGCCCTTCCTCATTTTCATCCGCCAAGATAAAGAACTCACGGGTTTCGTTCGGTTGCAGGACTTCTTCCGGACTGTCAATCCGGTTGATAGACATTTCTTGGATAGGGATGTAGGCAGCGGTTTTCGCACCGATGTCAATCAGGGCACCCTTCGGTTCGATGCTAAAGACGGTGCCAGCAACAATGTCGCCGGGGTTGAAGTGGTAATCGTACCGGTCCAGTAAGGCTGCAAAATCAGCATGCGTAAAGCCCACGTCTAACGTTTTTTCCTGATTGACCATGCGAGTGTTTTCCTAGCTCCTTTAACGAAAATGGGGGTGTATAGTGAGTTATCAAGCGGGCAGAAGTGGGTGCCATACGCAATCATACCAGCGATCGCTCGAACACTTTCTGACTGGATCTACAATGTTAGCCTAGAGTTTGCCCGTTGGCTAGCGGCATCGCTAAAATTTTGGTCATTGATGAAGATAAGTGTTAATTTTTGTGTACTACTGAGGAGTGGGCATGGCGCGACTAAACCGCCGACAGGTCAAGCAATTTTGGCAAGAGTTCCGCGAATTTGCCCTAAAGGGAAATGTCATTGATCTAGCGATCGCTGTCGTGGTGGGGGGTGCCTTTGGCCGCATTGTTACTTCCGTTGTTGAAGACCTCATCATGCCCTTGGTCAATCCTCTGATTCCCGGCGGCGACTGGCGCGAACTGACCGTCGGCTCAGGCATGCGAATTGGCAAATTTTTGGGCAGTTTACTCGACTTTGGGGTGATTGCCCTCAGCCTATTTATTCTCCTGAAACTCATTTTGCCCTTGCTGCCCAAGAAACCGCCTGCCCCCGAACAACGGGAGTGCCCCTACTGCTTGGAGTCCGTGCCCCTCAAGGCAAGTCGCTGCCGTGCCTGTACCTCTGAACTCCCCCCCCTGTAGGAGTCTTCAGCAATGCGATCGTGGCAACGCTGGATCTCTGGGCTGTTGGTGGGGCTATGGCTGGCCATCCTCACCAGTTGTGGAACAACGCCGCCTAGCCAAGGCACCCAGATTGAATTCTGGACCATGCAACTGCAACCGAAATTTACTGACTACTTCCATCGCCTGATTGCGGAATTTGAAGCCCAACATCCCGATGTCCATGTGCGCTGGGTGGATATTCCTTGGACGGCAATGCAGACCAAAATTCTCATGGCAGTATTAGCGGGCACTGCTCCCGATGTGGTGAACCTGAACCCCGACTTTGCGGCGTTGTTGGCAGGACGCAATGCGTGGCTCAATCTCAATGACTATGTGCCGCCAGCCGTGCGCGAGCGTTATTTACCGAATATCTGGCAGGCAACGACGTTAGAGGGCAAGAGTTTTGCCGTGCCTTGGTACCTCACCTCGCGGGTAACGATTTATAACAAGGCGATTCTTGCCGCTGCTGGGGTCGATCGCCCCCCGCAAACCTTTGCTGAACTTGCCAGTGTTGCTAAAGTCGTGAAGGAGAAAACGGGCAAATACGCCTTCTTTATCACGATGGTGCCCGAGGACTCTGCCGAACTGATGCAGGCCATGGTACAGATGGGGGTGAAGCTTGTCGATGATCAAGGCCGTGCTGCCTTTAATTCCGCAGTGGGCAAAGCCGTTTTCCAGTATTGGCTGGATCTCTATCGTCAGGGACTCTTGCCGCCACAGGTGCTGACTGAAGGCCACCGCCAAGGTATTGAACTCTATCAAGCGGGACAAACGGCGCTAGTGATGACCAGTCCGGAATTTTTGAACGCGATCGCCACCAATGCCCCCACTATTGCAGCCGTTTCAGCCCCTGCCCCCCAGTTGACCGGAGACACTGGCAAGAAAAATGTTGCTGTGATGAATTTACTGGTGCCCCGCCAGAGTCGCCATCCTGACCTAGCCGTAGAATTTGCCCTCTTTGTCACCAACAATGAAAACCAGCTCGCCTTTGCCAAGGAAGCGAATGTTCTGCCTTCTACACAAGCAGCCTTAGCGGATTCCTACTTCCGTACCATTGGTGAAAATGCCACCCCTGTGGACATTGCCCGATCCGTCAGCGCTGCTCAAATGAGCCAAGCAGAGGTTCTCATTCCCCCCCTGCGGGATATTAAGGAGCTACAACGACTCCTCTACGAAAACTTGCAAGCTGTCCTCCTCGGACAAAAGACAATTGATCAGGCTCTCAAGGACGCCGAGACCGCATGGAATAGCCGCCTAGGATGACCTTTGCGAGTGGGTGTGAAATTTCATCAGCCTTCCGGGCTTTTAACATTGACTTAAGCTATCGAAGCGAATATTGGCTTGAGCCATGCGTTTGAGGGCTTCACCTAGGCGATCGCGATCGGCAATGAGGCTAATGCGCACGTATCCTTCACCCCCTTCGCCAAAAGCATTGCCGGGGGTCACAACAACGCCTGTCTCCTGAAGCAGTTTGAGGGCAAAATCTGTCGAACTCATGCCCACGGGTACGGGCACCCACAGGTACATCGTTGCTTGGGTTGGGGTGAGTTGCCAGCCCAGTTCATTCAAGCCTTGAATCAGAAAATCCCGCCGTTGGCGATAGCGATCGCACACAGAGGCAATGTAGCTATCGGGCAGGCTCAAGGCCACCTCTGCCGCTTTTTGTAAGACGGAAAAAACCCCATAATCTAAGTTCGTTTTCAGCGTACGCAAGCCCTGAATAATGTGGCGGTTGCCCACCACAAACCCCACCCGCCAACCGGCCATATTGTAGGTTTTTGAGAGGGTATGGAACTCAACGCCGATTTCCTTGGCACCGGGAATTTCCAGTAAGCTGGTGGGTTGATAGCCATCAAAGGCCAGTTCAGCGTAGCAAAGGTCATGCACTAGAAGGATTTGATATTCGCGGGCAAAGGCAACGATTTCTTCAAAGAAAGAGCGGGGGGCGATCGCCGCCGTAGGGTTGCTGGGATAGTTGAAGTACAAAACCTTGGCTTGGCGGGCAATGTCACTGGGAATCTCACTGAGATCAATGAGCCAGCCCTTTTCCCGTTTGAGAATGAGGGGATAGATGTTGGCACCGGCGATCGCAGGTCCACGAAAATGGGCAGGATAGGCCGGGCTAGGTACAAGAACCACATCCCCCGGATTGACATAGGCAAGGGCAAGGTGCGTCAGTCCCTCTTTTGATCCCAACAGGGGGAGGGCTTCCCCATCAGGATCAAGGGAGACATTGTAGCGGCGCTGATACCAACGGGTAATGGCTTGACGGAAAACCGCTGTGCCTTCAAAGGGGGGATAACCGTGGTAGCTGGGTTCCTCAAAGGCGGCGATCGCTGCTTCAATCACCGGACGCGGGGCGGAGCCATCGGGATTGCCCATCCCCAAGTCAATTAAGTCCAGTCCCTGCTGGCGGGCTTTCAGCTTCAGTTCATCGAGACGCGCAAAGACGTAGGGCGGCAATGCCCCCAAGCGATCGGCCGGCTGAATCCACTCTAACCCCATCTAACGGGCACTCCCATCCAAGACTGTGGCACTGTAGCCGACCACGGTGGACACCATTGCTTCTAGCAGCAAATCAGGTGTCACCGCAAAAGGCAAATAGTGAATATCGGAGTGGGGAGCGCAGGCAACGGTTGCAGCGTGCTGGAGTTGCGCCAAGCTGGCCTCTTGGAAACCCAAATCCTCTAAACTCAGGGGCAAACCCACCTGCTCATAGAACTGGCACAGCTGATGGCGAGCGCTAGCAGCTAGTTGACTGCCTTGAACTAGCTCTTCCAAGCGTAGTTGCACCAGAATACCGTAGGCCACTTTTTCTCCATGGAGGGTGCCCCTACTTTGGGGCAGTTGGGTCAGACCGTTGTGCACCGCATGGGCTGCCACCGTGCGGCATTGGGCACCCCCCAAGCCCCCAATCATCCCTGCCATGAGGACACTGGCATCGACGACATTTTCCCAAGCGGTACTGCCCACATTGGCCAGGGCCTCAGCGGATTGCTGCAAGAGAATATCGCGCAATACTCGGGCTTGCTGTACCGCCGCCACAATCAGCGTTTCTTGGCGGTGGCCACTACTCACCGAGGCCTCATACCACTTGGCAAGGGCATCGCCAATGCCGGCAAGCAGGGTTCGCTTCGGCGCCGTTTGAATCAGGGCATAGTCCAAGAACAGCAGATCCGGGCAACGGTGGAGTGCCACATCATAGGCAAAGGCACCGGCCTCTGTATAGATATTGGAGAGGGCTGTCCAAGCGGCACAGGTGGCTGCCGAGGTGGGAATGGTCACCACGGGTAAGTGGAGCTGATGCCCCAACAGTTTAGCCGTATCTAGGGCTTTGCCACCGCCAATGCCAATGATGAGATCGCTGCCTTGCGCCTCTTGGCGGAGCTGGGCAAGGGTGGATTCACTGCACTCACCATGGAATGTCCCTACGCTGAAGGTGAGATCATGGGAGCGGGCGATCGCCTGCCACTCCTGCTCAAGCTGCTGATACCGCTGCGGTGAAACCACTAAAAGGGGATGATGCCCCCATTGAGCAATGGCTTCCCCCGCTTGGGAGAGAATTGACCAACCGCGATAGACGTGGGTAGGTGCAATACAAAGGGGTGAAAACGAAGCAGCAGTCACAGGCCGTATCAATTAAGGACTATTTAGAGCATCTGCGGCAAAAATAGAGTCGTTTTCGCTCTAGCCGTAGAGATCTATCTTAGCTGCTCTTCTTCTGACTTTCCGTTTGCACGTACAAAATAATCAAGAACACTGTTGGCACCAAGACAAACATGGCTGTTGCCACCAAGCCAAAAGGATTCACTTCCATGGTATGTACCCCACAACGCTGGCTTTTATTTTATCAATGCTGTGTCCCCCTTGGGGCGATCGCCCTTGGCCAAGGTCAGCCTCAGGGATTGGGCAATTTTTTGGGCGGTGATGGGAGCTAGCAGGATACCATTGCGGTAGTGGCCAGTGGCCAGCCAAGTGTGGTCGTCTATTTTTTCGATGATGGGTGCCGGGCGATCGCTGGGGCGGGGTCGCAGTCCCTGCCACTGTTGGGTCACAGGAGCCGTTTTCAGAACTGGCCAAAGTTCGATCGCCCGTCCATGCAGTTGATCAAGGGTTTGCGGATTCGCGGTGAGGGTGTTGAACTCCACGGTGGCGCCCACCCACACCCGCCCCCAAGGCAAGGGGACAAAATGAATGCCTTCAGCCGTCATCACTGGTGTATTTCCATCAATATGACAGGCAAACTCTAGGGCTTGTCCCAAAACCGGTTCCACAGTGACAGAGCGATCGAGGGCTTGCGTAAGGGGCGTTGTCCCTAGACCTGCCGCTAAGATCAGGTATTCGGTCTCGATGGCTGCTTGATTGAGCTGTAAAATCCATCCCCCTTGGGGCGATCGCTGGAGCTGCCGGACAGGGCTTTGATACAAGAACTTGACGCCCCGTTGATGAGCCGCTTGGCGCAGGGCTTGAGTCAAGGGTTTAGGGGTGACTTGGCGATCGCCCGTTGCCCAAAGTGCACCGTGAATGTGGTGGATATCCACAAGGGGACATTGATCTTGGACTTCTTTTGGCGAGAGCCACTGCACGCCTTGGGGAGCCTGTTCCTGCAACCATGCTTGGGTGGCGATCGCCTCGTCCTTAGTGGTACAGATTTCGATAATGCCTCGGCGCTGGTAGGGAATCTGAACCCCCGTTTCTGCCGCCAACTCCGGAATGAGGGTTTCATAACGTGCCAAACTGGCCTGCCGTAGTTGAAAGTTGCGTCCACGTCGCCGCCGACTGAGGTGGACAATGAGAACACCAAGAGCCGCACCGGTCGCTTGCCAATCTTCCTCCCGTTGTGCTTCAAGGACAAGAATCGGCGTTTCCGCTGGATCAAGCACACGACTCAGTTCGTAGGCGATCGCCGAGCCAACCACCCCGGCGCCCACAATGGTCACTGTTGCATTTGCTGGCAGCACCGTCACAGTGTGGCAACTGTATTAACTAATTCCCAATTTTCATTTTCGGCAATGGCGCGACTCACACGGTCAAACCATTCAAAGCAGTGATTATTTTTCTTGAGGGTCAGTTCCTTATTCTTGAGCACCAGATCAAACTTGGTGACATCCTTTTGGGGCGTGGTTTTATCAATCAGGACTTCAACCGTAACCAGTTGGGACATTGAAATGGCATTGAGCGCGCTCTCCCGTGCCACGACGTAATCATCCCCCACATGGGTTACCGTCAAATCGCAGGCTTCTAGGGTTTGCACCAGCTCTTCCTTTAGCCGTGCCCGAGGGAGTGCAATAGTAACAACACGAGCATATCGAGCCATAACCGCCAAGTGGTAAACTAATAATTCGCGAACAATGGTTCTAGTGTAATCACGGAACAGACGGGGCGCTGTCACTGCTGGTGTTCCTAGGAAATCACAGGGAATTGAGCATTACCCCCATTGTAAGGTGACCTGCATTGTATGGCAGGATGCCGCGATTATATCAAACCTTTCTTCAAAATCGCTGAATTCATGCATCCCTACACTGGTTTGTTTATTGTCCTAGAGGGGGGAGAGGGTGCCGGTAAAACCACCCAAATGGGGGCGATCGCCACATGGCTAGAGGACAGTGGCTGGCTGGCAAAATTACGATCCGCTGACATTGATCCGCCCCTGCTGCTGACCCGTGAACCGGGGGGAACGCCCCTTGGCCAAGGCCTGCGGCAACTGCTGCTCCATAGTGATTTAGAGATTGATCCCATGGCAGAACTCCTTCTCTATGCCGCCGATCGCGCCCAGCACGTGGCGACGAGTATCCGCCCCCAACTGCAACGGGGGGGCATTGTCCTGTGCGATCGCTACACGGCTTCCACCATTGCCTACCAAGGCTATGGGCGGGGACTGGACTTGAGCCTCATCGAGCACATCAACCAGATTGCCACCGCTGGACTGATGCCGGATTTAGTTCTCTGGCTGGATCTGCCGGTTCAGGTTGGCCTTGCCCGCACCCAACGGCGGGGCATAGCGGATCGCCTAGAGCAGCATGCGGTGGCCTTTCATGAGCGAGTTCGTCAAGGATTTATGGCCTTGGCTGAGGCAGGGGGCGATCGCTGGCAGCGAATTGCGGCGGATCAACCCACTGATCAGGTGAGTGAAGCTATTCAAGATTGTCTAGCGGCTCATCTGCACCGCTGGTTTGAGACCTTGAGCCAGCGCCGTACTGGGGGCGATCGCGAATTGGAATAGCTCTCGTCCTTCCTGAAAAATTTGCTCAATGGGCAGCATCTGGCCACGGGTGGTCATAAAGCGGTGATCAGGTGTCGCACAAATCGTTGAGCCATCCTCAAGTTCATACTCATACACGGGACGGAAGCCCTGAAAGTGCCATTGGGCAATGGGCTGGGTATAAAGATGCCCTTGGGAATCAAGGCTGTACACCTGACAGGCCAACTGTTCCTGCACCAAGCGGCGAATCGGGACAGCCCCATATTCCACCGTCATCACCGCCGTCTCACCACTCAAACAGTATTCAGCAAAATCCAGCATCTGCTTAAAGAGTTCCTGAGCCACCGCACTGGGCACCCCATTTTTCGCCGCTCCCTCAATGAAGAGGGCTTCATGTTTTTCCATTTCCTCTTTTTTCTTTTTGCCCATCGCGCGGCGCAGCAAATCCGCTTGACCAAGGGAATAGCCCGCCAAGTCCTGCGCCATCCGCATGATCTGCTCCTGATAACAGAGAACGCCGTAGGTTTCCTGCAAAATGGGTTTCAAAAGCTCATGTTGATATTGAATGGGTTCCCGACCATGCTTGCGGTTAATGAATTTGGGAATCAGGCCTGCATCCAACGGCCCCGGTCGATAGAGCGCCAGCACCGAGGAAATGTCTTCCAGATTTGAGGGCTTGAGATCTCGGACAATTTGGCGCATCCCCGAAGATTCTAGTTGGAAGATGCCCTCCAGTTTACCTTCCGCCAGAATTTGGTACGTCTTGGCATCATCTAGGGGCAATGCATCCAAATCAAGGGTTTGACCGTGGTTTTTCTGGATCAGCTCCCGCGTCTTTTGGATCATTGTCAGGTTCTTGAGACCCAAAAAGTCCATCTTCAAAAGGCCAAGGGATTCCAGATCCTCCATGAAATACTGGGTAATCACCGCCCCATCGTTATTGCGTTGCAGCGGCACCAGTTGATCCAAGGGTTCTGAGGCAATGACAACGCCGGCTGCATGGACGCCATAGGTTTTGTTGGTGCCCTCAATGCGCATCGCCATATCAATCCAGCGGCGCACCAGCGGATCACTGTCGTACTTTTCCTTGAATTCTGGCGAGGGGGTGTCATCGGAGATCATCACCGCCAATTTAACCGGTTTGCCCCGCACCACCGGAATCAGCTTTGCCATTTGATCCGCTTGGCTATAGGGAATATCCAGCACCCGTGCCACATCCTTGAGCACCGCCTTTGAGGTCATGCGGTTGAAGGTGATGATCTGGGCGACGCGATCGCTGCCGTATTTTTCGGTGACGTACTGGATCACCTCCTCGCGGCGGTCAATGCAGAAGTCCGTATCAATATCGGGCATGGACTTGCGCTCAGGGTTCAAAAACCGCTCAAAGAGCAAGCCGTGGTGTACGGGATCAATGTTGGTAATGCGCAGGGCATAGGCCACAAGGGAACCCGCCGCCGATCCCCGCCCTGGCCCGACGGGAATATTGTGGTCGCGGGCATATTTGATGTAGTCCCAAACCACGAGGAAATAGTTCGAGAACCCCATCTGCTGGAGCATTTTGAGTTCGTATTCCAGTCGCTGCCGGTAGGTGGGATCCAACTGTTGGCGATCGCTGAGGTGAAATCGCTCCAACAGTCCTTGCCACGCCACTTGCTCTAGGTAGGTATCGGCTGTATGGCCAGCAGGCACTGGAAACTCTGGACTTTGGGGTTCACGAAAGATGTCATAGGGTTCAATCTTTTCGGCCACTTCAAGGGTATTCGCCAAAGCCTCTTCAATGACCTCAGCGGGCAAGTGATCCCGAAACAGCCGAGCCATTTCAGCAGCGGATTTCAGGTACTCCGTGCCGCTATAGCGCATCCGCTTGTCATCGGTGAGCAGCTTGTTGGTCTGGATACAAAGCAGGGCGTCGTGGGCTTCAACGTCATTGCAGGAGATAAAGTGGGAGTCATTGGTGGCAATAATTTTGATCCCCAACTCGCGGCCAATGCGCACCAGTTCAACGTTGACTACCCGATCCTCTTGACTGCCGTGGTCTTGGATCTCAAGGTAAAAATCCTCACCAAAGGTCTCTTGATACCAGGCAGCAACACGGCGTGCTAAATCCGGCTTGCCCTGCAAAATGGCTTGGGGAATCTCACCACCGAGGCAAGCACTGGTGACAATGAGTCCGTCGCGGTATTGCGCCAACAGTTCTTTATTGATGCAGGGGCGAGCAAAAATTCCCTTGCCTTGGAAGCCCTGGAGGTGGGAGATGGTGGTGAGTTTGCAGAGGTTGTGGTAGCCCTGTTTATTTTTGGCCAGCACCACTTGGTGAAAGCGGGGTTTGCGCTCCTGTTTGGTGATGTCGCCATTGATGACGTACATCTCATTGCCAATGATTGGCTTCAGGGGTTTGCCGCGACACAACTTTAACAGTTCAACGGCGCCATACATCACCCCGTGATCCGTGAGGGCGATCGCGGGCATCCCCAATTCCATTGCCCGTGCCACTAGGTCGGGAAGCTGGCTAGCTCCATCGAGGAGACTGTAATCACTGTGAATATGCAGACCGACGAAGGACATGGGCAACGGCTATCAACCTAGGAGAAACGCAGGGGACTAGGACAACTCAGGCAAGCTATTGAGATAGGCCTTGAAGTCCGCTTCAGCATCACGGAAGCCCTCTTGAGCCACGGTGACACTATTGAGATCCGCCCCCTGATCAATTTTCAGGAAGTCATCCGTCAGGGCACGGGTCAAAGCTGTGGGGGTGGGTTGATCCTTTGCCAAGAGATTGCGGTTGAGGGCACGCATATCCATCAGCATTTCACCGAGAGGGCCACGCATAATGTTGCGGGCTTCCTGCCAATCCCCTTTGGCCACACTGACCTCTAGGTCGGCAAAGCGTTCAGCATTTTTCTCAATGTCACTCAGGTAGTCTTGAATGCGAGTAATTTGCAACTCACTATAGGTGGGCGGAGGGGTGGTCGTGGCACTGGGACCGCCACAGCCGACTAAAATAATGGCAACAACGCTTAATAGGATTGAAATTAGGGATTTTCGATTTAGGCGCAGCATAGAACCTCAGCAGTCAATGGTGTCGTAAAAAACACGGTTCTATTCTGCCATGATCCCGTGGCGATCGCCGCCAGCACCCCCTTGGGGCAGATCGGAAGAGCCATCACTGACACTCAGAGGGCACCCCCACACCACTGTCGCCTGATCGTAGATCACCATCCCCGGATTGGCGCCCTTCGGTTTTTGCACATACTTGCGGCAAGTATAGACCACGGGTACTTGGGCACTGGCACGGGCTTGACTATGGTAGGCCGCCAAATTCGCCACGTATTGAATATCTTTCTCACTGGGCACCTCCCCCGCTTCGAGGCGGAGAATTACATGGCTACCGGGAATCTCTTGGGTGTGAAACCACCAATCGTAGGGACTGGCAACGCGAAAGGTGAGATCGTCATTCTGACGGTTGTTGCGCCCCACGAGAACCGTGAAGCCACTTGGTGTCGTATAGCGTAGGTAGGGACTGGGCGTGGTAGGGGGACGATAGTAATCGGGCGCCGTCAGGTATCCCTGTTGAATTAATTCAGCGCGAATCTCCTCAAGGACATCTAAGGATGTGGCCGTAGTGAGGGTGGCCGCCACCTGATCGAGATAGGCGAGTTCCTCTTCAGCAGCGGTGAGGAGCGGCGTAATGTGCTGCTGGGCACGTTTGAGTTTCTGCTGTTGTTTGTACAGCTCCTGCGCCGTTTGGATGGCGCTCTTCTCTGGCGAGAGGGGAATGGCAAGGGGTTCTTGGGTGGCAAAGTCCGTCACGATCAGTTTCGTCATCCCCGGTTGCCACAGGTGGGCATGGGCCATCAGTAGGTCGGCCAAATACCGCTGGCGATCGCCCCCAGCCGCCGCCGCTAAGCGTTCCCGAAAGCCCTCAATTTTGGCGATCAGTTTTTGCCGCTGTGCCTGTAGGCTCTGGTGCAACTGTTGACGGAGTTGCTGCGTTTGCTGTTGCCGCAGTTGGTCTTGGTAGTAGGTGGCAAGCAGCTCATGGATAGTGGCCGTTGGCTGGCTCTGAGTCCCAAGGGGGGGAATGACGCGATAGCCCGTTGATGTCAATTGGGGGACAAAATGCCCGCTCTCTAAACACGCCAGCCAGTGCTGCCAATGGTCAAATAGCCGTCGCCATTCTTCAGCGGTGAGCTCTGTGGTGTGACTTTCTAGGGACAATGCGGCATCCGCCAGTAGTTGCTGTACGAAGGCTGGACTCAGTCCCCGATAGGCCTTCAGAAGTTGCTGCCGCAGCAGTCCGGGAATCACGCTTACCTGTTGTTGCCACTGCTCAAAGGGAATCTCGCAACTGGGCAACGCGGCCGTTAGGGGGGGTGGGGGCACATAGGGTTGACCGGTCAGAATTGGGCGCAAGCGGGACTGTTGGGCATTGACTTGGTGGGCAGCAGTAACAATTTCCCCGGCAGCGTTAACCAGAATCACGTTGCTGTACTTGCCCATGATCTCGGCATAGAGACGCCACTGCGTTGCTGCCTGCGGACGAGGGGCAAATTCCAAGACCAAGACGCGCTCCCAAGGGTTGACTAACCCCACCCGCACAAGGGCAAGGCGATTGAGTTGGGCATGGAGTTGCTGACTAAAGGTAAAGGTGTCGGGTTGGCGGGGGGGCGGTGGTTCAAAGGCAATGCGTGCCGCTTGGGGATGCCAACTGAGGGTTAGCCAATCCTGTTTTTTCAGCGTGCGCAGCGCCAAGGCAATCGTGTGGCGATCGCGCTGGTAAACCGTTTCGAGCCGTGCCGGTAGCCAATGTTGGAGATCGGCACAAACAGCACGCAGGGTGGTCAAATCAACGGGTTGCACCGTCCAAACTCCGCAGAATTTTTTGAGGGAATCGGCCTCAAGCTATACTAGTGTAGCCATTCTCTGGCCTTTTGCCACCGCGTGTTTGCTATGGCACTTTCCCGTCAATATCCACCCCCCTTACCACTGGCTCAGCCTTGGCGACGGGCGATCGCCACCAGCATTGACTTTATCCTCATCTGGTTGACGAGTGTTGTCGGTATCACGCCGGGAGCCGCCATTCAGTGGGGGCAACTGTTTGTTTTTGCCATCGTTTGGTGGTTGCTGCGGGTGGCGATGGTTAACCGCAATAAGGGTCAAAGCCCCGGCCATTGGCTGATGAATGTGCGCCTGTTGGATCAGCGGCAGCGGACACCGGATCTCCTTTCCCTCAGCAAGCGAGAACTGGTGATTGGTGTCGGGGCGCTGTTGACATTGGCAGGCTTGGAGTCCTATGGCCCGAGTATGGCGCTGATTATTTTGGCACTGCCCTTGGCCGTTGACTGTAGCTTGGCGTGGATTGATGAAGAGCACCGCACGCTCCACGATCGCCTTGGCGGCACAAAGGTATATCGCTGTCGGCGGGGCTTTGCCCTTGATCGCAAGCTCATTGAATTGGTGAGCAAAATCCGCAAAGATCTGCCATAATTAGAGATCGGCTCACTGGATAGATAGGCAAGACCATGGCTAAAGCAAAAGGCGCCAGAATCATTATCACCCTAGAGTGCACAGAGTGTCGCACTAATCCGGCCAAGCGATCGCCTGGCGTATCTCGCTACACCACCACCAAAAATCGTCGCACCACCACAGGGCGGTTAGAACTGAAGAAATTTTGCCCCCACTGCAACAAGCACACCATTCACAAAGAAATCAAGTAATTAGAGGACAGCTATGGCATTTTATCGGCGACGCATTTCTCCCATTCCCCCTGGACAGCCCATTGATTACAAGGATGTTGATTTACTACGGCGCTTTATTACTGAACGGGGGAAAATCTTGCCGCGGCGGGTGACCGGTCTCACGGCCAAGCAACAGCGACAACTGGCAGTGGCGATTAAGCGGGCACGGATCATGGCACTCTTGCCGTTCTTGAATCTCGAAGGCTAAAAACTCGCGATCGCTAATTGGTTTTTGCGAAGGGGGAGGTTTAGACTTGCCCCTTTATTTTTGCTTGCTCTCCCTGCCTAAGTGTGCAAATATGAGAATGGTTATCATTCATCTATTTCTCTATGGCTATCCAAGCTCACCTTAAACGCTGGGGGCTGCTGGTAACTCTGGGGGTATTTTTGGGCAGTTGTGCCCCCCAAGCCCAGTCGCCACAGGAGCAAGAGACCTCACAGGCAGAAGCCCAATTCACCATTGTGACGACTTTCTTACCCATCACTGCCTTTACAAAAGCGGTCGCAGGCGATCGCGCCACTGTTGAGCAACTCTTGCCGGCCAATATTGACCCCCATGACTTTCAAGCGCGGCCTGAGGATGTGCGGCTGCTGGCCACAGCAAGGGTTTTGGTCAAAAATGGCCTTGAGATGGAAACCTTTTTAGACAAACTGATTGAAAATGCCGCCAATCCCAATCTCAAGATCATTGATACCAGCGCGGGGGTGGCCACCCTTGCCAGCGAAAAGGATGATCACGATCACCACCACGACCACGTTCATGATGACCACGGTCACAGCCACGGTGAATTCAATCCCCACATTTGGCTAGATCCCCAGCGCGCCATGCAGCAGGTGAAAAACATTCGCGATGGTCTGATTGCTGTGGATCCCGAAGGGGCTGCCATCTACAAGCAAAATAGTGCCGCCTTTATTCAGGAGTTAGACGCCCTAGATGCCCTCGCCCGGGAAAAACTTACTCCCTTTGCGGGCAAAACATTTGTGGTTTATCACGATGTCGCACCCTACTTTGCCGAGAGTTATAACCTGAAAGCAATCTATCTCGTGGGCATTCCGTCGGTTAACCCCTCACCTGCGGATGTGCAGCGGGTGATGCAGGCGGTGCAACAAAGTGACCTGAAAACCCTCCTGACGGAACCGGGGCAAGAACAGGTCTTTGAAAGTTTAGCGCAGGATTTGGGCGTAAAAGTGAGTGTGTTTGATCCCCTAGAGCGTGCTCCCACTGCCGCTGATCTCACGCCGACCTACTTCCTGCAAAGAATGGAGCAAAACATTCGCAATCTGGCTGAGGCTTTTGGGGCGCAACAGCAAGTCTATCGTCGTCCCGATGCGATCGCGGTGGTAGGGACATGGTGGATGCAGGTGAATAGACCGTTAGGGGCAGCACTGTGAACGAATACCTGCTAGAGGTGGAAAACCTCTCGGTGCGGCGGGGCGATCGCTGGGTGGTGGAACATGTCTCCTTTACCCTCGCCGCCGATACGAATATGGCCATTATTGGTCCCAATGGGGCGGGCAAAAGTAGCCTGATTCAAGCCATTTTGGGCATTATTCCCTACCAGCAGGGACGGGTGACCCTCTTGGGCTATGGTATGGGTTATCGCCGCACGCTCCCCTATGTCCGCCAACAGGTAGCCTACTTGCCGCAAAATTTTCAGTGCGATCCACGCATTCCGATCACCGTGGCTGAATTTGTGGGCTTGGGCTGGGGGCAACCCACATGGCAGTGGCCTTGGCAGCACCGACAGCAGCGCGATCGCGCCATTTGGGAGAGTCTGCAACGCCTACATTTAGAACACCTTGCCCGCCAACCCATGAGTTCTCTCTCTGGAGGCGAAACAAAACGCGCCCTCTTGGCCTATTGCTTAGTACAACCCCGTCGTCTCCTGATTTTGGATGAAGCTCCCGCTGGCTTAGATCTCCGAGGTGAGCAACAATTTTATGACCTACTGGAGACCCTCAAGGTGAGTGAGGGCTGGGCGATTTTACAAATTTCCCATCACTTGGAGCGGGTAAGGGCAACCTGTGATCAGGTGCTGTATCTCGATCGCTCTGTCCAAGGACTGGGAACCCCCGAACGGGTGCTGCAACAGTTTGCTGCTTAAACGGGGGATTCTCTCCTAGCAAAGAAATCCAGCAGAATGCGCTGGTGGATGGCGCCTAAGGGGCGATCTTCGCCGAGGGTTTGGGCATAGTGAACCCCAGCCACCACCGAATCGTAGGGTACCAAGTCCATGCCCTGTCCTTCGTTGAGTACCAAGTTTTCGAGTGCACACGTCAAAGGGCCTGTGAAAATATAGCGATGTACTTGGGGATCGCCGTACTCTCCAAAAAAGGTGAGGTGAGGTGGGCAGTAGCCAATCTCCTCATAGACTTCCCGCTGGACGCCCGCGAGCGGTGCTTCTTCGGGTTCAAGATGACCGCCAAAAAGTCCCCAGTGGCCGGCATACAAGATATGGGGATAATCATCTCGCAGTTGCATAAGAACGCGATCGCCTTGGTAAAGAACCGCAAGGGCAACGGGAACAATCGTGGTTGCTGGCATTGTCTTGCAAGATATGTCGTTAGGGCTACTCTACCCTAGAAACGTAAAGCCAATCCTAAAGTAGATTAAAGCTAAAATGAAGAGTATAGTAGCAAGAACAAATCCACAACCGCTAAAACGTTGAGCAAAGGGTAGCCAGAGGTAAACGTCGCGCTTTGGAGGGCTATCCCCAACGGGCAGCTGTTAAGTCCCCTCTTTCATAAGATGGTTTCGATAACAAATTTGAGCTTCCCTTATTTTTCTATCAAATTTTACAAATGGCTGCAGGAATTTAACAACGTTGGTACGGCCTTGCCCTTTCTTAAGATTGTCTTAATATTTCCCTAGCAGCTGTGCTATAACTTTGTTCATTGCTTGGAGTGCATCGTCCTATGTTTTACCGTTTAGCCGAACAACACCGCCAGTTTATTCGCGATTTAGTGCTGAACCTGCAAGCTCTGGCAATTGCCCTAGAAAACCGAGGCTACATGGCCTCCTGCTACACCTGTGGCGGTGAACTCAACAGTGCCTCCTTCATGGTCAGCTTGGCCGACAACCACCTGATTCGCTTTTTGGTCTCTGACTATGGGATCACTTGGACTGAAATGCGCGATGACCGCGAACTCATGAAACTCGAAGGGGCAGAGGCGATCAATCAACTGCAAGAACTGGCCAATCTCCTCAAGGAAGTCCGTATCCCCACTGCGGTTTAATCCTGTCGGGGCTATCCCTCGATCTTTTGTCGGTGCTAGCTTAAAAGTAGCTGGACTTTCCTTCTACTTTGATCCCCACCCTCAATGACTGAAGCGTCCCTTAGTTGGCAACACCAGTACCTCAGCGTTAACCAAGTACGCCTGCACTATGTCACCCAAGGCAGCGGTGATCTTGTGATTCTGTTGCATGGCTTTCCAGAGTTTTGGTACTCTTGGCGATTTCAAATTCCCGTACTGGCTCGTCATTTCAAGGTTGTAGTGCCAGATCTACGGGGCTACAATGACTCCGAGAAGCCTGCCCACGGCTATGATCTCGATACCCTCAGCCAAGATGTCACGGCGCTGATCCAAGAACTGGGCTATGAACGCGCCCACATTGTCGGCCATGATTGCGGTGGCCTGATTGCTTGGCACGTGGCGGCACGTTTTCCGCAGAGGGTGCAGCATTTAGCCGTCTTGAATACCCCCCACCCCTACCGTGTGGGACTGGAACTCTGGCAACAGGTAGAGCATTTTTGGCGCAACTGGCCACTGTTGGCTTGCCACATCCCCGGCTTGGCGGAATACTGGCTAGGGCATAATCTGCGGAGTTTTTTGCAGGATCTCTTTCAACGCTACTCCATCCGCAAGGCTGCCTTCTCGGCAGAAACCGTGCAACTCTATCAAGCGGCTCTCGAAAAAGCGGGGGCGATCGCTGCGGTGCTCAAAAGTTATCGCCATCTTTTTTCACCCCAACAGTGGTGGCACCTACTGCAACAGCACACGGAAGCCATTACCAGCCCCACCCTGATTCTCTGGGGCGCCGATGATCCCCTCGCCCAACCCAGCCTTGCCAACGGTATCGAAGCGTGGATCCATGCACCGTGGCGGCTGAAATATCTGCCCGACTGTGGCCATTGGGCACAACAGGAAGTGCCGGGGCTAGTCAATCGTGAACTGCTTGCCTTTTTGCGTGCCTAAAAAAATCCCCCCACCATTCGGCAGAGGGAAAGGCATGGATTGAGCCAACTAACTCGCTTAGGCCAGCCACTCCAGCACTGCTTCTTCCTTGGGATTGGTGCGACGTTCGGGGGTTTCGCGGGTGAACTTCATGTGAATGGCGCGGTTTTGTTCCCCATCTGCCGCCACTGCCAAGATCGGGAAGTCAATGAGGCCATCTTGGAAGGACATTTGGAAGCGGAATGTACCATCGGGATTGAGTTTGATCGGGCGCCCACCAATGGTGACGGTGGCATCTGGCTCCGTAGCCCCATAGACAATGAGTTCAGCATCCGCCACCAACCAGAATTTGCGGGGACGAATGGGAGCCGCCGAAGCTGAGAAGCCAACGCCCGACATCGTCAGACCCGACACCGTCGGCACAGCCCATAGGCCAACCCCAGAGGGGAAGACGTAGGAACTGATGGCCATTTCGGGCAACTGGGAGATGGAGCCGGGGACTTGGTGCATGGAACCAAAGAGAGAACCTGCCACCCGCTGCGCTTCGGCTCCTTCGGCCATGGCAAAGATGCCTTCGTAAATGGGATGGGGTTCGGCAGTGCCCGCCAAGGGTGCCCCCAGATCAAAGAGGGTTTTGCCCCGCAGATCCATATCCCAATCCACCGTAATGAATTGATCCCAGACCCAATCTGAGGGGTAGGTGGGGGGAATATGCACAGGGGCAGAACGGGCTAGAACCAACCAGCGGCCATCGGCACAGCGGTAACCAATTTCCACCACATAGTCGCGATCGCTCACGGGGATGGGCAGATACCACTCCCGCGCCAACTCATCGCAGGGGTACTCCTGAACACTGTGGGGAATTTGGCTATCGAGGTTGATATTCGTGGCATCGTAGAGCCGGAGAGCCAGTTGCTGACCCCCTTGCCGCCGCAATTCTTCGCGGTGCTCGTTGGGCACATCCCAATAGGCGTAGGCCCACTGCGGATCCCGGGGCATGAGGACAATGCGGCTTTCACCATAGCCCCCTGGCAGATCCCCAAGGCCTTCATCTACAGAGGCCAAGAGAACATCCTCTTGAGCAGGACCGAGGTCAAATTTTGCTGCTTCCACTTTTTCTTGCGACTCCAGACTAGAGGGGACAGGTTGGACAGAAATGGTAGTGGTGGATCCGTTGGCTTGCGCCTGCTTTTCACGGATGGCAGCGAGGAGTTGATCTTTGCGCATACGGCTATAGCGGGACACTTGCAGTTCACTGGCAATGCGCCGCAACTGCCGCAAGGTCATTTCTTCTAAAGGGGGGCGATCTTTCGGCATGGGTGCCTCCTTATCGTGGGTTGATAGACAGAGCTATCCTTTGCCCTTGATCTTTGGCAAAAAAGTCTTGGAGCGTCAAGGGAATTCGGGCACACTTCTAGGAATTTATACGCAGTTTATTCTTTTGCAGGGATCAAATGTCAGGATTTCATAACATTTATTCTGCACGGGGATCAAGATAGCGGTTTGCTATTCCTGTTCAGCGTCAAGCCATCCTCTGCGAGAGGGAAGGGAGTATAGTGAGAAATGTATCCCTGCAAATGCCGTGGGGACTTGCAAGGAAATTCCTGAATGTTACTGATGCCACCACAACCACTATGACGATCGCCCCGAGCCGCTCCCTCGCTGACCTTTGCCGTGCTGACTTTCCGATTTTGGCGCGACAGGTGCACGATCGCCCCCTGATTTACTTTGATAATGCGGCCACCTCCCAAAAGCCCTTAGCGGTTCTCAATACCCTTGAGGACTACTATCGTCGCTACAACTCCAACGTCCATCGGGGCGTACATACCCTGAGTGCTGAGGCGACCAAGGCCTACGAAGGGGCACGGGAAAAAGTGGCGCGTTTTGTTAATGCCCCCCATGCCGAGGAGATTATCTATACCCGCAATGCCAGTGAGGCGATTAACCTCGTGGCCTATAGCTGGGGCATGAATACGCTGCAGGCAGGGGATGAAATAATCCTGACGGTGATGGAGCACCACAGTAATTTGATTCCGTGGCAGTTTGTGGCGCAGAAAACCGGTGCTCGCCTCAAGTTTGTGCAACTCACTCCAGAGCAAACGTTTGATCTTGACCACTACGCAAGTCTTTTGAGCGATCGCACGCGATTGGTGGCCGTTGCCCATGTATCCAACACGCTGGGTTGCCTGAACCCGATTCCCGAGATTGTGCGTCTTGCCCATGCCAAGGAGGCGCGGGTACTGGTGGATGCCTGCCAAAGTGTGCCTCACCTCCCCATTGATGTGCAGCAGTTGGGCTGCGATTGGCTGGTGGCCTCCGGTCATAAAATGTGTGCACCCACGGGCATTGGTTTCCTCTGGGGACGCGCGGAACTCCTGCGGCAAATGCCCCCCTTCTTGGGCGGTGGCGAAATGATTGCCGATGTCTTTCTCGACCATGCCACCTATGCCGATATTCCCCATAAGTTTGAGGCGGGAACGCCAGCGATTGCGGAGGCGATCGCCCTTGGGGCAGCGGTGGATTATCTGAGCCAGTGGGGGATGGAGCGCATTCATGCCTACGAACAGGAACTGACGGCTTATCTCTTTGAACGTCTCCAAGAACTGGCCGATGTGACGATCTATGGCCCGAAGTCCGGCGATCGCGCTGCCTTGGCCAGCTTTACCGTTGGTGAGGTGCATCCCCACGATCTCTCGACCATCCTTGATCAGTCGGGGATTGCCATCCGCGCAGGACACCACTGCACACAGCCTTTGCACCGCCATTTAGGGGTTCAGTCCACGGCACGGGCCAGCCTCTATTTCTACAACACCCGCGCTGAAATTGATCAGTTTATTGCTGCCCTTGGGGAAGCCATTGCCTTCTTTAGGGATGTCTTTGCCTAGAGCTTGAGACTCAACAGTTCACTCGCTTCAGCCTGAAAACCGGCACTAGCAAGGGCATGGCGGGCGCGATCGGCATCCTCAACGCGAAACTGTGGTCCTAGGCGTACGTACTGGGCATGGTAGCCATCGGTCACTTTGACCACTACCGGCACCTTGGGCATGTCGCCCACCTGTTGTTTGAGCACTTCCGAGAGGCGACTTTGGGCTTGAATGTCCCCCGCTTGCTCAACAGGCAAATCCACAAGCACCAGCTTCACCGCTTCAAGGGGTTCGGCATCTTCAATCAGGAGTTGGGGGCGATCGTCGCGCATCTCTAGGGTGCCCCACAGTAGTAGCCGATGATCAAGCTGTAACTGCCCATGAATGCGCTCGTAGGCTTTGGGAAAGACGACAGCTTCCGCTTGACCCGTGAGGTCTTCCAACTGCACAATGGCCATCCGCTCGCCGCGCTTGGTGGTAATGGGCTTGAGTCCTGTCAGCAGGGCAATCACACTCACTATCCCTTGACCTGTGTACTGCTCGAGATCCGCCAAGCTAATAGGGGCAATCATGGCCGCTGGCCGATGAATATCCTTGAGGGGATGGTTCGACACATAAAATCCCAGTAGGTCTTTTTCTTGGCGGAGCTTTTCGGCATCCGGTAGGTCGTCCACTGGGGGCGCACTGGGGGCTGGGTCATAGCTACCGCCGGATTCATTGCTGGAGCCACCCGCCAACATATCAAAGAGGTTGACTTGCCCCACCGCCCGATCCTTGGCGCGCCCCTGGGCCCACTCCAGCACGAGGGGGAGATCCTGCATCAGTTGGTTGCGGTTGCGCTGCGGATGCAGACTATCCATGGCACCACAGGCAATCAGGGATTCAAGGGCACGACGGTTGAGAATGCGACTATCGCCCCCCGCACGCGGAACCCGTTCGCAAAAATCCGCCAAACTTTGAAAGGCACCCCCCTCTGCCCGTGCCTGCAAAATGGCCTCAATCACTCCCTGACCAACATTGCGTACGGCCGACAGACCAAAAAGAATTTTGTCCCCCACGGGCGTAAAGTCAATATCCGAGCGATTCACATCGGGGGGAAGAACCTCAATCCCCATGCTGAGGCAGGTGGCAATATAGCGCTGTACCTTGTCTTGGTCGCCACTATTCGCCGTGAGCAAGGCGGCCATGTACTCGACGGGAAAGTTGGCCTTGAGAAAGGCGGTTTGATAGGTCACATAGCCGTAGGCCGTGGAGTGGGACTTGTTAAAGCAATTGGCGGCGATCGCTCCATTGGCCAAGAGAAAATTGTGATCCCCAGCTAAACCAATGTCATAGACCGCTTGCCAACCCACTAGCCGCCGGCGAACAATCTTCACGCTTCACCTTTCCAAACGCTGCGCTCTCTATTCTAATCGCCGCACTGTCTCGCGAGCGGGAATCCGCAGATCCCGCAGGGGCATGGCGCTTAAACACTGGTAGTGAGCTGTGAACCAATCAGGCGTTTGCACACCAATACTGGCTAGAGCCGCCACGGTTGGAAAAGGCCACAGTCGCTCAAAGATCACTTCCCCCTGCCAGCCAAATTGCAGAAAATAGCAGCCCACCGGTGCCTGTAAGTGATCCAAGAGTCGCCGTCCGAGGGCATAGAGGGTTTGTCGCTGGCGATCGCTGGCATGGATAGGTAACTGCCATGTCCCTTCAAGGCAGCCAATGATTTCGCCAAAGAGCGTCCCCTTTGCCGTTTGCGCTAGTGGCAACTGATAGAGACCCCCTGTGCTGGTTCGTATCCCCCACTGGGTAACCAAGGCACGCAACGCTTGACACTGCTGCCAAAGCTCGGATGATGCCCAATGGGTGAGGCTATAGTCTAGCACCTGCGGTTGGGGAGCGATCGCGATCGGGGCATCGAGAGGACAGATGGCAATCTCGGCACTGTCTTGGCACTGTTGCAGCAGGGGTACCACTTGGGTCGCGACTTGATCCGCAGACAGTTCGGCTTCCCTTGGCTGTGCCGCACACCAAATCCGTATTTTCAATCCTCTAATCCTCCTGCTGCGAGGGCAGCTAACCAGCGATCCATGAGCATGGCGTGCTGTGCTAACCGCGAGAAAATTGCATCTGCCAAGGTCTCATTGTAGGTGTGGACGGTTAAGTTGCGATCATCCACCATTTTTAGCGCTAAACGGCCTTCCTCTGGAGTAAGTAGGCCAACAGCCAAGCAAGCACGGATCACGCCCTTCGGTGAGGCGATGTCTAATCCTTCGCGTTCCCGTAGATATAGTTGTGCTGCTTTCCAGACGGCTTCTAGGGTGTATTCAAATCGCTGAATTGCAGCATCCCGAATAATCGTATCTGTGCGCTTACCCAAGGGCAATTCTTGCAAAGCAGCTAGCGCTCTTTGGGCAACCACTAATCGTTCCCTGAGCCGATCCACTCAATTCCCTCTGCAATCACTCGCGATCGAAAGTCGGCGGACACTTCTGATAAATCCACGACATCGACTGGATAGATCAAATTGGACATCTCTAGGCGCTCCCGCAACTCACTCAACAGCCCCACGGGCAGTGGTGCAAGGGGCAAAATCCCGACATCTAAGTCAGAGCTTTGGCGGAGAGCACCACGGGCAGCCGAGCCGAATAGATAGACCTTGACGGGAAACCCTGTAAAAAAGTCTTCTAGTATTTTTTTGAGTTCCCGCAGATCTTCGTTGGCAGCGGTCACGCTTTGATTCCTGTCCACCTAGGTATTAAAGCTGGGAATCAAGCCAACGCGCGCAGGTTGCAATGAGGGGAATCCCTGCTGTTGTTGCTGGCGGGCTTGAGCGGCCAAGAGGGTTTGCAGATTCCGCAGTTCGGCACGCAGTTGCGCGTTTTCTTTTTCGAGGCTTTCAATTTTGAGTTTCACTTGACTCAGCCGCTCACTAAATTTTTGCCGATAGACTTCGGGCATTTCTTGGATGACGCGCTCTAGCATCTCATTGCGATCGCTCAATTCAATGACTTGAGCTTTCAATTCATTCATTTCCGCTTCACGACTTTGGCTCTGCTGCTGGTAGGCAAGGATCTGTTCTTGATAGGCAGCAATTTGTGCTTCCACCTGTTGCACTTGGGCTTGCAGCAACTTCAGGGCTGCGGCATTGGCTGCCTCGGTCTTGCGGGCTTGGTAAAAGCGCACAAATAACTCAGGATGCTGCACCATGAGTTGATAGAGTTCCTCTGAGAGTTGCTGCACGAGTTGATCCCGTATCAGCAGTTCATCGGCTAAGTTGAGGGAAGTATCGTTCACGGCGGCTGCTCTCCAAGGGATTGTGCTGTGGCAAATTTTACGCTGGTTCTGATCCGCTCATGCAAGATTTGGAATTTTCCACCTACCATCAACCGGTACTGGCAAGCGCAGTTCTGGAGGCATTGCAACCCAAGGCCGGGGGACTCTATTTGGATGCAACGGTGGGAGGTGGCGGCCACACGGCACTGCTATTGCGGAGTGAACCTACCTGTCGGGTGCTGGCGATCGATCAAGACCCGATGGCTCTAGCGGCGGCTCAGGAATTCCTCGCCCCCTTTGGCGATCGCGTCCAGTTTTGGCACGGCAACTTTGCTGATCTGCCTGTGGCTGAGCCGATGTTTGATGGCATTCTCGCAGATTTAGGCGTGAGTTCCGCCCAGTTGGATCGTCCAGAGCGGGGCTTTAGTTTTCGCTTTGATGCCCCCCTCGATATGCGCATGAATCCCGCTAACCCTTTGACAGCGGCAACGGTGATTAATCACTACAGCGAGCGAGAACTGGCGGATATTTTCTACGAATATGGCGAAGAACGCTTTGCCCGCCGCATTGCTCGCCACATTGTTGCCCGTCGTCCCCTTGCCACTACCCAAGAACTGGCGCAGTTGGTTGCCCACTGCCTCAAAGCTTCTCCGCGGCAACGCATTCATCCAGCCACACGGGTTTTTCAGGCCTTGCGGATCTATGTGAACCAAGAGCTAGCGGTGCTCGACCAATTTTTGGCGCGATCGCCCCACTGGTTAAAGGCCGCAGGGCGCATTGCCGTCATTAGCTTCCATAGCTTGGAAGATCGGCGGGTGAAGCAGGCGTGGCGTGGCAATCCCCTCTTGGCAGTTGTGACTCGTAAACCGATTGTGGCCGATGCAGCGGAAGTTGCTCTCAACCCGCGATCGCGATCGGCAAAGCTACGAATTGCAGCGCGTACTTTTGCATGAATTGCCCGAATGATGGTTTATTTATGGGTATCTTTACAGTGCGTCATAATCTTTTAGGGTAATAAATTCTGAGGAGTGCTGGAGTCTATGGTTGCTGCCCCTAAATTCAAATCCCGATTTATTCCCCAATCGTCGCCAACACTGACGGAAATTCGGCCCCTCCCCAAGCCGCAAATGCCCCTGTGGCAAAAAACTTTGCTGGGGATTCAATGGGTTTCTGGGGTGGCAGCCACCGGTGCCCTCGTGGCTGTACTGCCTCTCTATGGTTGGTCAGCCCTCTCTGAGCAGCAGTGGAGTCAAGCCTATGACCGCTTAGAAACCCTCAAACGGCAGGAGCGGGAGCTATTGGTGAGCAATGAAACCCTCCGCTATCGGGTGACACAGCAAGTCCAGCGCGCGCCCCAAGGTCTCGTGCCCCAAACGCCGCAACACGTTCTTTTTGTGCCCAATGAGGGCAAGATTGCTGCCAAAACTCATTTTGAACGCCCCCCCGTGACACCACCGCCGCAGCGCACTGTCAATTACTGATCGCTATCCATGACAACGGCCCGCCCCCAAAACCAATCCCTGCCACCCTTGCGAGTTGGCTTGATCTTTGGCTTTTTGCTGATGGTGATGGGGGGTGTGATTGCTCGCTTGGTTTATTTGCAAGTGGTTCAGGGGGAAACCTTAGCGGCACGGGCACAGCAACAACAACGGCGCTATACTCCGCCAACCTTGGCACGCTACCCAATTACCGATCGCCGAGAGACGGTTGTTGCCCTCGATCGGCCTGTGTTTACCCTCTTTGCCCATCCAATCCAGTTCAAAGTGGAGCGGCGGGCGATCGCCCGCGATCTGGCTCCTTTACTCAAGCAATCTCCAGAGCAACTGTTGGCCAAATTCAGCACCTACCCAACGGGGGTACCCATTGCCTACGACATTGATGAGGAAACTGCTGCTAAAATTCGCGCTTTGAACTACGATGGGCTAGAACTCAACCAAGCGTGGCAGCGCATTTATCCGCAGCAGGAACTCATGGCGGGCGTTGTCGGCTATGTGGATCGTGACCACCAAGGTCAAGCGGGGATTGAGTTTAGCCAAAACCAGTTTTTACTGGTTCCCCATAACCGCCAGCTCCTGTCAACCAATGCTTTGGGTCAATGGTTACCTGCCCTTGCCCCTGCGGATCCGCGGGCTTTGAGTCAGGGATACCACGTGCGCCTGACGATTGATAGTCGTCTGCAACAAACAGCACGGCAAGCCCTGCAACAGCAGTTACGCAAATTCAACGCTAAGCGGGGCACAGTCATTGTCCTAGAAGTGAAAACTGGTGCACTGCGGGCACTGGTCTCAGAGCCTTCCTACGATCCCAATCATTACTACCGTGCTGATCCGGCGCTGTTTCGCAACTGGGCGGTATCGGATCTCTATGAGCCGGGATCAACCTTCAAGCCGATCAACACCGCGATCGCCCTTGAACTCAATGCCATTACTCCCGATACGGTGCTGCCCGATGAGGGGCGGATTACGGTGGGGGGCTGGCCAATTCAAAACAGTGATTTTAGCCAACGCGGCGGCCGCGGTGCCCTCAATATTGCCCAAATTCTCGCCTACTCCAGCAATGTGGCCATGGTGCACATGATGAACCGCATTCCCGCCCGCCACTACTATCGCTATCTGCATCGCTTGGGGCTGACCGAGAAGGTGGGCAGTGATCTCCCCTTTGAAACCGCCGCCCAGTTAAAGCCCCCGGAGCAATTTATTAACTACCCCATTGAACCGGCAACAACGGCCTTTGGCCAAGGCTTTTCCCTGACGCCGCTGCATTTGGCTCAACTATTGGGGGCGATCGCCAACGGGGGAGAGATGGTCACTCCCCATGTCATTGATGGCCTCTACGATGAAAATGGCCAACTGCAAAAACGCCTTGAGCAACGCCCCCCTCGACGGGTCTTCTCGCAGCGCACCAGTCAAGCAGTGGTCAGAATGCTGGGAGAAGTGGTGCGCTTCGGTACAGGGAAACCCGCCCATATTCTCGGCTACCGCTTGGGGGGTAAAACCGGCACAGCACAAAAAGCAATTGGCGGTACCTACAGCAATCTGCGCATCACGAGCTTTGCGGCTATTTTTCCCCTTGATCAGCCGCAGTATGTGATTTTGGCGGTAGTGGATGAACCCAAGGGGGATGATGCCTACGGTTCAACGGTGGCGATTCCGATTGTGCGAGCGGTAACGGAGTCCCTGATTACGATTGAGGGCATTCCCCCCTCACATCCAGAGGAATTGCGCCGCCCCGCTACGCCAGCTTCAGTGTCACAATAGGGGAGAACAGCGCAAAAGGACGGTATGATTCAACGGTTTTTTGCCACAGCGTTGGCGATTCTTGTGGTGCTGCTGGGAGGGTGTTCGGCCACCAGTGGGCTACAGGCCTATGTGGATAGCTACGATGGCTATGAGTTTCTCTACCCCCGCGGTTGGGTACAAGTACAGGTGGATGACCCCGTGGATGTGGTCTTTCACGACATTATCGAGACGACAGAAAACGTCAGTGTGGTTGTGAATACGGTTTCCAGCACAAAGTCTCTTGAGGAATTGGGATCCCCTGAGGAGGTGGGCGATCGCCTGCTGCGAAATATCATTGCCCCAACTGAAAGCGGGCGCAGTTCTGCCTTGATCTCCGCGACCTCCCAAAAGGCAGATGACAAAACTTATTACATTCTGGAGTATGCCGTCACTCTGACGGGGGATAGGGACAATGCTCAGCAGCGACACAATTTATCGAGTATTGCTGTGAGCCGAGGCAAGGTCTATACTCTGAGTGTCTCAGCTCCAGAGGAGCGATGGCCAAAGGTAGAAGACCAATTTAAGGCCATCGTGTCCTCGTTTACCGTATATTAAAAGAAAGAACTGGGGAGTTAGCTCAGTTGGTAGAGCGTCGCGATCGCACCGCGAAGGTCAGGGATTCGAGTTCCCTACTCTCCATATTTTTGCCCCCTTTTCAATCCTCGATCGCCCCGAAGGACGATCGCGACTCCGATAGACACCCCTTGCTACCACAGTAGTTTCATGAAATTTGAAATTTCTACACCGCTTGGATTTACGGTTAAAACCTCTGAGGAGTATTGGCAACGGCTGCTCATCAAGCCCTGATATTGAGGAGTTAGAAGATTGTGTGCGGTTGGCTCTTTCTACACCAGATGAGGTTCGTCGCAGTAGCCGAGATTCAGGAGTATTATTGTTTTATCGGGTACAGCGAGAAAAACGTTGGGTTGTTGCAGTGGCACGACGCTTAAATGGAGATAGTTTTTTAATCACTGCTTATCAAACTGACGCCATTAAAGAAGGGGAGACAGTGTGGCTCAAATAAGAGTATTTTATGAGCCAGAAACAGAGCTGTTAAGTGTATTCTGGCAAGTTCCACGAAGAAACCAAGTTGCGACAGAACTTGGAGATGGGGTGATTTTGTTCAAGGATGGGGTGACTGGGGAGCCAATTGGTTTAGAAATCCTGTCATATCGTCCCGGAGACGATCGCTTTGATGCTGTCAGTGTCGTTTCAATCCTCGATCGCCCCGAAGGACGATCGCAATCTTCTAGATCAATTTTATAGCTATTCTAATAAAGAATGAGACATTATCCAGCACAATACTTGCGAATCACCTCATCAATCGAACTGTTTGACCCTGCATACATCCGCGCTCGTTTCAGCGCACTAAAGTCGTGCTCAATCACATTCAAATCAGGAGAGTATTTCGGTAAAAATAACACCTCGTGACCCGCCGCTTTCACCACTGCCTGAATCGCCCCTTTCGGATGAATCGGTGCATTATCCATCATCAACAACGAACGTTTCTCTAACGCGGGCAAACAGTACTGACTCAGCCAACTCACAAACCCTAACGTATCCCAATATCCTGAAAACCAGAAGTGTTGAAAGATAGTTTAAGAGGCTAGGAAAAAGGGAAGAAATGTTCAAAACAAGAAAAGAATAAGTTACGGCATTTTTGCAACTCTTGTCAAGTCCATTCTCAATCGGCTCAGCCCTTGTGACTACCTCGTCCTCAACTCTCAATTGTTCTTCAAAATCTGGTTGATCGACATTGTTTTTGATTTTCCCTTATTCATCAAATCCCCTGCCAAAGGCGGGTTCGCAAGGTGCCCTGCAATTGCTCATGGGCTTGCTGCAATAGGCGAGGAATCTCCAAGCCACTGGGACAGCGGGGCAAACAATCGCCACATTCAGTACAGCGGTTGGCGGGTTGACCGGGAAACCAATGCCCGGCACGACCAAACATCCCATAGCGATACTTGCCAAATTCTGTCATGTCGTAGGCCACAGCCAAGTTACGCAGCCGCAATACTTCGGGAATATGAATCTCCTCAGGGCAGGGCAAACAGGCATAACATTGTTGACACAAATCGGTGCCCAAGGTTTCCTGCATCACTGCTTGCAGGCGATCGCCCACTGCTTGCTCTTCAGCGCTCAGGGGCTCTACCTGATCAGCCACCGCCAAGGGAAAGGCCAACTCGGCAACGGTGGCTGGTCCAATACTCAAGGTGGTGATGGCAGGCTGGCTCAGCAACCAGCGATAGCTCCAATGCAGAGGGTGAAAGGGCGCACAGAGGTCTTGGAGCCGTTGGGAAGGCCGGTAGAGTTGTCCCCCTTTATCGGCTGGCGAGATGATAAAAATCCCCATATCCTGCGCAGCGGCAGCAGCGATCGCTGGGGCATTGCGTTGCTGAAAGTAGGTGTAATGGAGATTCACGAAGTCAAATTGGTTGCTAGCGATCGCCCGCAAAATCACAGACAACGATCCATGAGTGGAAAAGCCTAAAGCACCAATTACCCCCTTTGCTTGCAACTGCCGCAGCATTGCCATCCCCCCAGTGCTCAGCCATGCGAGATGCTCAGGGGTGTTGAGGCCATGGAGGGCGACACCATCTAACCGTGAGACTTGAAGACGCTCAAGGGATTGAGCAATTTGCCGCTGGACGTGATCCGCATCCCCTTGGGGCAAGAGTTTAGTGGTGATAAAAACGGGGGGCTGACCCAGTGCCTTGAGGGCACGACCAATATAGGCTTCACTGGCACCGTAGGCGGCGGCGGTTTCAATGTGGTTCATGCCGTGGGCGATCGCCCCCTCAATGACCGCCTGCATCACCTCTGGACTGCCCAAGGCACGCATCGTTCCAAGGGAAAAAACCGAGAGGTTCAGCCCCGTGCGACCAAAGCGGCGGTAGCGCATTCTAGCCTGCGGAGGAATCCTCTTCCATTCCCCGGCCCTGCTGAATAAAATCTTCAGGGCGAATCGAATCTAAAAAGCGGCGAAAGGCTTGGCGTTCTTCCTCGTCAGCATCGCGATCAACGGGAATCGAGGCATCGGCAACAACCGCTTCCATCACCCAAATCGGGCAATCACAGCGCAGGGCAAGGGCAATGGCATCGCTGGGACGAGCATCAATCTCTTTACGAGTTTCTCCTTGGCGCAGGGTGAGCACTGCGTAGTAGGTGTTGTCTTCCAAGGAATGGATCACCACCCGTTCTAGGGTCATATTCCATTCGTTGAGAATGTTGACCATCAGATCATGGGTCATCGGTCGCGGTGCTCGTTGATTTTCCAAGGCCATTAAAATTGCCCGCGCCTCATTATCACCAATCCAGATGGGCAGTGCTCGCCGTCCAGCACCGTCTTTGAGTAAGACAATTGGCGTGCGACGGTTAGTGGCATCGAGGGCAATCCCAGCAACGGTCATTTCAATCATGGCCACCTCAGCGAGGGCAATGGCGGTGCATTCCCTTCTATTATTAACATACAGTCCTTCCCACCAAGATGGCACACCCCTACCACTGTAAGACTCCCTATGGGAGAAGTAACGGAGGGGCGACGCGCAGGCATTCCTTGGGACTCCATGCTTTAGAAAAAGACTGGCGAACGACGGAATCATGGGCAGTGGCAACTAGACACTTTTTTGACGCTCGCTTCTCGGTACACTAAAGTTATTATTTTTGGTATTTAGGCGGCTATGATTGCTTCCCCGATCCCGATCTGCATTACGTTGGGTACGCGCCCGGAGGCAATCAAATTGGCATCGGTCATTCAAGCCTTCCAGCGATCGCCCCTGTTTGAACCCTACGTTGTCCTCACGGGACAGCACCGCGAAATGGTGGATCAAGTGATGGCACTGTTTGACCTGCGGGCAGATCGGGACTTGGCCATTATGCAGCCAAAGCAAACCCTCACCGAAATCACCTGTCGTGCTCTCCAAGGCTTGGAGCAACTCTATCAAGAACTCCTGCCCCGTCTTGTTTTGGTTCAGGGGGATACAACAACCGCCTTTGCCGCTACCCTTGCCGCCTTTTATCAGCAGATTCCTGTCGGCCATGTGGAAGCGGGCTTGCGCACCGACGATCTCTACAACCCCTATCCAGAAGAAGCCAACCGCCGCCTTATTTCCCAATTAGCGCAGTTGCATTTTGCCCCTACGGAACAAGCCGTCAAGAATCTTCAGGCGGCCGGGGTCACGGGTAGTATTCACTTGACGGGCAATACCGTGATTGATGCCCTGCTGCAAGTGGCCGATCGCCAGCCAGTGTGCCATGTCCCCGGCCTTGACTGGCAACAGTATCGCGTGATCCTCGCCACCGTTCACCGACGGGAAAACTGGGGTGCCCCCCTAGAAGACATTGCCAATGGTTTCCTGAAAATCTTAAACACGATTCCCGATACCGCTTTGCTCTTGCCCCTGCACCGCAATCCCACTGTGCGTGAACCCCTCAAAGCCTATTTGGGGCATCATCCCCGCGTTTTTCTGACGGAGCCACTGGACTATCTTGCTCTTGTGGCAGCGATTAAGGGAGCAACGCTCCTGCTGACGGATTCCGGTGGTCTCCAAGAGGAAGCCCCTAGCCTTGGTAAACCGGTACTGGTGTTACGGGAAACCACTGAGCGGCCGGAAGCGGTCACCGCTGGCACTGCTAAACTGGTGGGCACGTTTGCGGATACGATTGCCGCGGCAGCCATTGAACTGCTCACGGATCCAGTGGCCTACAACCGCATGGCGACGGCGATTAATCCCTTTGGCGATGGTCATGCGAGCGATCGCATCCTTGAGATTGTGACCCAGTTTTTTGCCCAGCAGACACAGTAAGGAGCCACGGCCATCTGAGGATAGCAATGACAATGTTCTGGGCAGGAATTTTGGTCACCAGTTGGCTGGGCTTGGTGCTGTTAACCGCAGAACTGATTCACGCTTGGCTTCCCAATGCCAAGGAATGGTCACGGAAAGTGGTTCACATTGGTGCCGGTCAAGTGATTCTCATTGCCTATGCCTTGGGGGTACCCACGAGTTGGGGAATTGTGGCCGCAGCGATCGCTGGCGTCGTCACACTGCTTTCTTACCGCATACCGATTTTTCCCAGTATTAGTGGCGTGGGGCGCCAAAGCTGGGGCACCTTTTTTTATGCGGTGAGTATTGGCACATTAATGGCGCTCTTTTGGAACACGCTGCCGGAACTGGCGGTTCTGGGAATTTTAGTGATGGCTTGGGGAGATGGCTTGGCTGCCCTTGTGGGGATTAACTGGGGACGCCATCCCCTGCCGCGAACCAGTAAAAGCTGGGAAGGAACCCTGACCATGTTCTGTGTGAGTACCGTGGTGGCGGCTCTATCCCTCACCCCCATTGCGACCTTAGAGTTGCTCTGGATTGCCCCCTTAGTAGGTCTGGGTGCGACCCTTTTGGAACTGATTGCTTGGCGAGGGGTTGATAATCTCACAGTTCCGATCGGTAGCGCTTTGCTTGCCTATGGGTTACTCAATTTGAGTTGATGTTAGGCAGGGTCTTCTCAATAAACTGGCGGGCGATCGCGATCGCGTCTCCATTAATTTCATGGGCCATGGGTAGGGCATGAAACGCTCCCTTCACGCCTGCCGCTTGCAGGGCTTGCCAACTGGCTTGGGCACTGGCAAAGGGCACGACAGGATCGGCTGTGCCATGGATCATCAGCACGGGCGGTGAGGTAGAGCTTACCCCTGGCGGGCGCACCAAATAGCCACTAAAGACCAACAACCCTGCCAAGGGCAACGTTAACCCCACAGCCAATGTCAGTGCTCCCCCTTGGGAAAACCCCCCTAACATTGTGCGGCTCAGATCAATGGGCAAGCTGGCAATCCACTGCCGCAGTGCCGCTTCACTGGTGGCTAGATCCATTGCCCGCTCATCGAGCAGTAATGAGCCACCGAGGGCATCGTGCTGATTCAGGTCGTACCACATCCGCCCTTGGGGGACGTAAGGATGGGGAAAGGGGGCTTCCGCTGCATAGGTTTGGGCTTGGGGAGCCAGCAACGATCCAAGGGAAATCAGATCTGCGGCATTGGCACCCCAGCCGTGGAGCAATAGAAGGCTGTGATCTGCCGCGATCGGCGGATCGGGAAAGGTGAGAAATTGGAGGGTTGTCATGCTAGACGGGGTTGAGTTCCTTGGCCGGCGCCACACTAGGATAGGTGAGGCTCGATTCAATCATTTCCCGACCCTCGGTGGACACATAGTCAAAGAAGGCCTGAGCCACAACCGACAGTTGTTTGCCCGCAGGATAGACCAAATGCCAGTGCCGCTGAATCGGGAAATGTTCGACATCGAGAATCGTCAACTGGCTGGACTCGCGATCAAGGGCTAAGCAGTGGTGAGACAGGACAGAAATCCCTAGGCCGCCAGCGATCGCCTGCTTAATGGACTCGTTACTTCCCAGCTCAAGGCGGATATTGATCGGCACACCGTGCTCTGCAAAGAGCTTCTCCACCGCTTGGCGGGTGCCCGATCCCTGCTCCCGCATAATAAAGGGTTCTCCCGCCAGTTCTTGGATCGGGATTTTACTGCGACCACTGAGGCGATGGTGACTGGGGGCAACCACCACTAAGGGATTATCCAAAAAGCGGTGGCACTCCACATCCAGATTCTCCGGTGGGCAACTGGGAATGTAGAGATCGTCCATATTGCCTCGAATGCGCTCTACCACCTGTTCATGGTTGGTGACCGTCAGGGCAACATCAATCCCCGGATAGCGCTGGCAAAATGGCCCCAGCAGCCGCGGAATCACATATTTGGCCGTGGTAATGACACACAGCCGCAAGTGTCCCTGCTTGAGACCCTTGAGATTGGCAACGGCCATTTCAAAGCGCTCAAGGCGCTCAAAGATGTCTTGGCAGGTGGCCAGCAGTTCCTTGCCGGCTTCTGTCAGATAGAGCCGCTTGCCCACTTGCTCAAAGAGGGGCATACCAACGGCACGGGTCAACTGCTTCATTTGAATCGAAACGGTGGGCTGCGTCAGAAAGAGTTCCTCGGCAGCGCGGGTAAAACTTCCGTGGCGAGCAGTGACCTCAAAAACCTTAAGCTGATGTAGGGTTGCTTGTTTCAAACCCATTCTCCTTTCGTCAGCGATAGAGCTACATAGATGAAATTCTATCAAATTTCACGCCACGATAACGAAATGTGAGGAATCTCAAGGCAAGAATGATGATCAAAGGGCACTTAAATCAGGTAATGAGCGATCGCCTGCGGGGGGGAAAAGACCTCTGGAACGAATGGCGGCGAGCTTATCCTCAGCTTACTGTAGATTTGAGGGAAATGAATCTTACGGGCATGGATCTGCGGGGCTATGACCTGCGGGGCTGCAATCTCAGCCGTGCCTGTCTGCGAGAGGTGAACCTTGCCCACGGGGATTTGCGCTTTGCTAACCTCTATGAGGCGGATCTGACAGCGGCGAACCTCGATGATGCCGATTGCCGAGGGGCGTTGTTCTTAAAAGTGGTGGGCGATCGCGCCACTGCCCAGCGGGCAAATTTTCAACTGGCCAACTTGCAGTACGCTCGGTTGACCTATGCCGATTTCTCTTGGGTCACTCTTGAACAGGCGGATTGTCGCCACAGCAATTGGTGTCAAGCAGATCTCAGCCATGCCCGTGCTGCTTCTAGTGATTTTTCCTTTGCGCTGCTGATGGCAGCCAGTCTCAATGAAGCTACGCTGCGGTTTGCTCATTTGGTACAGGCGTCCTTGGAGGGGGTTCAAGCCTATCGCTGTAACTTCTATGCGGCCAATTTAGCCTATGCAGGACTGACGCGCGGCTATTTTTCCCATGCCCTTTTTGTGCGTGCTAACCTCAGTCATGCCATCTGTCGCTGGGCCAATTTTCGCCATGCCAATCTCCAGCAAAGCCAGTGCGAGCAAACGGATTTTCACTACAGCCTGTATGTTCGCTAGTAGTTCATCTTAAGCTTCTGACTGGAGCAGCGCCACGGCATAGGCGGCAATGCCCTCTTCACGCCCCACTGGCCCCAGTTTTTCATTGGTGGTGGCTTTGATACTAATCTGGTCGCGATCAATCCCTAGGGTGGTTGCAAGGCGATCGCGCATCTGGTCGAGGTAGGGTTTCAGCTTCGGACGCTCTGCCACCACTACGGCATCAATGTTGCCCACTTGCCAACCCCGTTCTGCAATCAGTGCCGCTACTTTCGCCAGCAAGACTTGGCTATCTGCCCCTGCCCACTGCGGATCACTGGGGGGAAAGTAATGGCCAATATCGCCAAGGCTGAGGGCCCCCAAAAGGGCGTCCATAATTGCGTGGGTGAGGACATCGGCATCACTGTGTCCCAAGAGTCCCAAGGTGTGTTCTAGTTTGATACCGCCTAAAATCAGAGGCCGCTCGGGCACCAATTGATGGATGTCGTAGCCATTACCAATGCGAATTTTCATACTTGCTGCACAGGACAACGAAAGGGCGATCGCCAACGCCACCGCCCTCTATTGTTGCAGAGTCTTCTATCTTGGCCAACCTAGATATTCACTTCACTCAGTTGCCGACACATGTAGTCAAAGGGTTGTTCGACAATACTCGTGTCCTCGATGCCCGCCGCTGCCACGCGATCGCGCACAATCTCCTTCATGATTTGAATGCCGCGCACCGTTGGTCCAATGGGTACCCCTAGGGAGTTGTAGGTTTCCCGCAGACCTTCTAGCACTCGCTCATTGAGGACATCCACATCCCCGGCCACAATGGCGTAGGTGGCATAGCGCAGGTAGTAGTCCATATCCCGCAGGCAGGTGGCATAGCGGCGTGTGGTGTAGGCATTGCCGCCGGGTTGAATCAGTTCCGGCTGCTCTGTGAAGAGGGCAGAACCCGCTTCCTTCACAATGGCTGCGGCATCGCCATTGATCACTGCTGCCGCTTTAACCCGTACCGCACCGGAATTAAAGTAGGAGCGCAAACTGTCAACAGCATCGCGATCGAGGTAGCGACCGGTGGAGTCATAGTTTTTAATCAGTGTGGTGACGGCATCACGCATAGGTTTTTCTTACTCCTAGAACTGGTAAAACTAGCGTCAACCCGAACGCCAGCCGAAATTGCGCGGATCTAAAATCGTACTTAGCTTATCACGGTAGGGTTTCTCCCCCTTCGCTCCCGTTTACGGACTGTTGCGAACTATTACAAAAGTTCATAATTCTAGGGGTGCCCCACGAGGCGATCGCGCAAACGCTTAATTTGATCGCGGTAGCGGGCAGCCTCCTCAAAGGCCAATTCTTGGGCAGCCGCCTTCATTTTCGCCTCAAGGTCTTGGATCAGTTGGGGGATGTCCTCTAGGCTCAGTTCCTGTAAGGTTTGGCAAGATAAGACAGGCATCGACTCGGCACTGAGGCGGCGAGACACCTCCAAAAAGGCCAAGATGGCATTGCTGGTTTTCTTGACAATGGGCTGGGGAGTAATGCCGTGGGCTTGGTTGTAGGCCAGTTGAATGGTGCGGCGGCGCTCCGTTTCTTGGATGGCTTTTTGCATACTGTCGGTGAGGGTGTCGGCATAGAGAATCGCCTGTCCACGGACGTGCCGGGCAGCACGGCCAATGGTTTGAATCAGCGATCGCTCCGCCCGCAGGAAGCCCTCTTTATCTGCATCAAGGATGGCCACCAAGGACACTTCAGGTAAATCCAGTCCCTCCCGCAACAGGTTGACACCAATCAACACATCAAAGTCCCCTTGGCGCAGGGCTTCAAGAATTTCAATGCGCTCAATAGCATTGATTTCTGAGTGCAGATAGCGCACTCGTACCCCCCGTTCTTGGAAGTATTCCGTGAGATCCTCGGCCATGCGTTTCGTGAGAGTGGTCACCAGTACCCGCTCCTGGCGATCGCACCGCAGGCGAATCTCCCCATAGAGATCATCCACCTGTCCTTGGGTGGGACGGACAAAAATTTCCGGATCCACGACCCCCGTCGGCCGAATAATTTGCTCGACAACTTGCCCTTCAGACACCGCCAATTCCCAATCGCCGGGGGTTGCCGAGACAAAAATACATTGCTTCACCTTTTGCCAAAATTCCTCCGCCTTGAGGGGGCGATTATCCGCCGCACTGGGCAGCCGAAAGCCGTGATCAATCAGCACTTTTTTCCGCGCTTGGTCGCCATTAAACATCCCGCGAATTTGCGGCACTGTTACATGGGACTCATCCACCACCAACAGCCAGTCGTCAGGAAAATAATCAATCAAACACTCCGGCGGTTCCCCCGCTGCCCGGCCGGCGAGATGGCGTGAGTAGTTTTCCACACCGTTGCAATAGCCCACCTGTCGCAGCATTTCCAAGTCATAGCGGGTACGTTGACTCAGGCGCTGTGCTTCAAGGAGTTTATTTTGGGCTTCCAAGTAAGCCACTTGGGCTTGCAGTTCCGCTTCAATGGCAGCACAAGCCGCTTCCAGGCGTTCGGCAGGGGTGACAAAATGCTTCGCGGGATAGATATTCAGGCGTTCGACACTCTGCAGTGTTTCCCCCGTCAGTGGATCGACATAGCGAATCGCTTCAATGTCATCCCCAAAAAACTCAACCCGAATGATGCGATCCTCATAGGCTGGGCCGATTTCTAAAACATCTCCCTTGACACGGAAGCGCCCCCGCCCCAGTTCCACATCGTTGCGCGTGTATTGAATGGTGGCCAGTTGCCGCAGCAGTTGTCGCAGATCCGTTTCACTGCCCACCTCCAAGGAAATCGCCGCTTTGAGGTACTCTGCTGGAATACCCAAGCCGTAGATGCAGCTAATGGAGGCAACGACAATTACATCCCGCCGTTCAAAGAGGGAGCGGGTGGCCGAGTGTCGCAACATATCAATTTCTTCATTGATAGAGGCACTTTTTTCGATGTAGGTATCGGTAACGGGAATGTAGGCCTCAGGCTGATAGTAGTCGTAGTAGGAGATAAAGTACTCGACGGCATTTTCTGGAAAGAATGAGCGCAGTTCATTGCACAGTTGCGCCGCAAGGGTTTTGTTGTGGGCCAGCACAAGGGTCGGGCGGCCAAGGGCCTCGATCACGCGGGCGATCGTGTGGGTTTTGCCGGTGCCCGTTGCCCCCAGCAATGTTTGGAAGCGATATCCCGCCTGTACCCCTGCAACCAGTTTTTGAATGGCTTGGGGTTGATCTCCCGTCGGTTCAAAGGGAGCGTGAATACGAAAGGGAGTGCTGGTCATTGCCCAATTTCTAACGAATTCTTACCTAGCTTTTAGGGTAGTCGAGCAACGGAGGAGCGAGCCACCCAAAATCTTGTTCAGAAGGATTGAAGGCGCTTGAAACGGTCAAAACCACGTCCTCGCCTATTTGAGAAAGCAGCCCTAAGATTTGGTATTCTAAATAACAGTTTCTCGTGTATTGTAACAGTTAATTGCGCCAAATCTAAAGAATTGGTAAAAGCTTTCGCTCCCCCAAAATATCGGCAGTATCGTAGGGAAGCAAGATACCTCCTAACTGCGTCTTTGGCCCTACCCGCTTGGCGTAGGGTCTCTTTTTGCGGGAATTTCGCTAAAATCTGTGAATTCCCTACCGTGACGGCTATGGCTGGTGAAGTCGTTGAAATTCTCAGTGCCGATGATCTACGGCGCACTGTCACGCGCTTAGCCTCCCAAGTGGTGGAGAAGGCTCGCGATGCCCTCGACAAATTAGTGTTGTTGGGGATTCATACCCGTGGGGTTCCCCTTGCCAAGCTGTTGGGGCAACAAGTTGAACAACTGGAAGGAGTGAACCTCCCCATTGGTGAGTTGGATATTACGTTTTATCGCGATGACTTGGATCGCATTGGTCCACGCACACCGCGTCAGACCCTGATTCCCGTGGATCTCTCTGGGCGGATTGTGGTCTTGGTGGATGATGTGATTTTTAGTGGCCGCACGATTCGCTCTGCCCTCAATGCCGTCCATGATTACGGTCGCCCCAGTGCCATTTGGTTATTGGTACTCATCGATCGCGGGCACCGCGAATTGCCGATTCACCCCGACTTTACGGGTAAAGTACTGCCCACGGCTCGCGATGAAGTGGTCAAGGTACTCTTGCAGGGGATTGATCAGCGGGATGGGGTAGAGCTATGGAAACCCTCTTAATCTTGGGAAAACTCAATGCCATTCATCTCAAAAAAAGAAGCCTTCTTTCAAATGAAAGATACATGGCTATTCAATGCCAATAGCCTTGATGCTGATTTATTTACTGAGCCTTTTATTGACCTGATTGTGACTTCCCCGCCCTACAATGTGGGTCTTGAATATCGCTCAGTCAAAGATGATGTCCCCTACAGCGATTATCTAGAATTTAGTCGCGCTTGGCTGTCCAACTGTTTTCACTGGACAAAAACGGGCGGGCGGTTTTGCCTTAACATTCCCCTCGATAAAAACAAAGGGGGACAGCGCAGTGTTGGCGCGGATTTGACGGTTTTGGCTCAAGAGGTTGGCTGGAAATATCAGTCCACCATTGTCTGGAATGAGGGTAATATTTCGCGGCGGACGGCTTGGGGATCGTGGATGTCGCCCTCAGCACCCTATGTGATTGCGCCTGTGGAGTTAATTGTGGTGTTGTACAAAGAGGAGTGGCGGCGCAAGTCCGATGAAAAGGCCGATATTACTCGGGAAGAATTTATGGAATGGACAAACGGGCTATGGACATTCAGCGGCGAAAGCAAAAAAAAGATTGGTCACCCTGCACCGTTTCCAAGGGAACTGCCGAGACGATGTATCAAGCTCTTTAGTTTTCCGGGCGATATCGTCTTCGATCCCTTTTGTGGCAGCGGCACAACACTGGTGGAAGCTTTTGCCAACAAACGAAAAGGCGTCGGCGTTGAAATTGATCCTCGATATGCAGAACTGGCAAAGGAGAGACTCCTGAATGAGATTACACTTTTTGATGTGATCAATTTATAGGACTTTTCGAGCTTGACGGGTTCTATTAGCCAAGCTTCTAGGTCAGTCGTGCCACTACATCTATCGCTAGCTAAAGCGAGGTACCCGTTTTTCTAAACTATCGGGGACATCAACGGAGAGGGGGGGATTCGAACCCCCGTTAGGTGTTACCCTAAACTTGATTTCGAGTCAAGCGCATTCAACCACTCTGCCACCTCTCCAAGGATCTCCAATCATAGCAAAGGTGAATGCCAAAGGCACACTTCGCGATTGACTCCGTCACGCTCCCCCTCAAGGCAATTCTGGCGGCAAACCCCTTTACGATAAAAGTATTCAGTTAACTTAAAACAACGACGGCATGGATATTAAACAGGGTTTTGTCGGCACCGTCGGGCAGACGCCGCTGATTCGCCTCAACTACTTTAGTGACCTCACAGGCTGTGAAATTCTCGGTAAGGCAGAGTTCCTCAACCCCGGTGGCTCTGTTAAGGATCGGGCTGCCCTCTACATTATTGAAGATGCTGAAAAAAAGGGCCTTCTCAAACCCGGTGGTACGGTGGTCGAAGGCACAGCAGGCAATACGGGCATTGGCCTAGCCCACATTTGTAATGCCAAAGGCTACAAGTGCCTGATTGTGATTCCCAATACCCAATCTCAAGAAAAAATTGATCTGTTGCGTACCCTAGGTGCCGAGGTGCGCCCCGTTCCCGCTGTGCCCTACAAAGATCCCAATAACTATGTGAAGCTCTCTGGCCGGATTGCTGCTGAGATGGAGAATGCCATCTGGGCAAACCAGTTCGATAACTTGGCCAATCGCCAAGCCCACTACGAAACCACTGGCCCTGAAATTTGGCAGCAGACCGATGGCCGCATTGATGCGTGGGTAGCAGCTACTGGCACGGGAGGCACCTATGCGGGGGTGGCGATGTACCTCAAGGAAAAAAATCCCGCGATTCGCACTGTGATTGCCGATCCCATGGGCAGTGCCATCTATAGCTATGCGAAAACGGGCACCCTCAGTAGCAGTGGCAGTTCCATTACCGAAGGCATTGGCAATAGCCGCATTACCGCCAACTTAGCAGGCGCTCCCATTGATGATGCGATTCAAATTGAGGATCAAGAGTGCCTTGAGATCATTTATCAACTGCTGCACTACGATGGCCTCTTTATGGGTGGCTCCGTCGGGATTAATGTGGGGGCAGCGGTACGCCTCGCCAAGGAACTCGGACCCGGTCACACAATTGTTACTGTGTTGTGCGATGGGGGTTCCCGCTATCAATCGCGGCTCTTTAATCCAGAGTGGCTGGCCAGTAAAGGGCTACGGGTGCCAGAGATTAAAAAACGTTAAGCCTTGGGAACAATGTCTGAAATAGAGGGGTCAGAAGGGGGCAAGTAGCCGCTAGGCGTGGGTGTGGACTTTACGCGAAATATTAGCCGTGAAAAAACAACGTTGGTTTCTCCTCTTTGCCAGCTTGGTCTGTGGGGTGGCGATCGCTCTCCATCCTGTGGCTGCACAGGCTCAAAATCTCTGGCAGCGGTTACTGTTGCAGGGGATTCAGGTCATCCAACTATCGAATATCTCGCCCCGCCAAGAGGTGGCCTTGGGGCAACAGCTCCATGAGCAGATGCTGCGGCAAGGGATGCGCCTTGTTCGCAATCCCGCTGCGCAAAACTATGTGCATAGCATTGGTGACCGCTTGGTTAATGTCGGCGAACGTCGAGGTGTGCCCTACCAGTTTCACATCATCCAAGACCGCCAAGTGAATGCCTATGCTACAATGGGGGGCTTTGTCTATGTCACTACAGGGCTAATGCTGCGGGCGGAAAACGAGGCGGAACTAGCCAGCGTCATTGCCCACGAAATTGGCCACATTGATCAGCGCCATGTGATTCGTCAACTGCAACAAATGGCGATCGCCCAAGGCTTAATGACGGCTGCGGGCTTGGATCGCGATCGCGGGCTACAAATGGCCATGGAACTTGCCTTTCGACGTCCTCGCAGTCGTGAGCAGGAACTAGAGGCCGATCGCTATGGGTTGGGGCTATTGGCTCGCAGCAACTATGATCCACGGGCGATGGTGACATTTCTGCAGAAATTGCAACGGGAGGGAGGAGCACCGCCAACGATTTTGAGTACCCACCCTGCGCCGCGCGATCGTCAGTTGCTTGCTGAAAACTTAATTCGCTCTGGTTTGAGCAATGACTGTGTGGTTGCCCCCCAACCCCTGTGTGGCACCGATCCGGTGGCCTATCAACAACAACTGCGCTCCTTCTAATCTCACCTAACTAGCCAACAGATTGCGCCAGCGAGCATAGCGCCCCAAGGCCGTCAGCGGAAAGTGCTGCTGGTAGTAGTGGTACTTCAGGTAAAAGTGGCAGGGAAAGCCCGTACCAGTGAAGTAATCCTCGTGCCATGTGCCATCGGCGCGCTGGGTCTGCAGCAGGTAGGCAATCCCCTTTTCAATAGCTTTTGTGGCGTAGTCTCCTGTGGCATCGCCAGCGGCCAAAAGGCCAATAATGGCCCAAGCAGTTTGGGAAGCAGTGCTATCGCCTTTGCCCTTGAGGGAAGGGTCGTTGTAGCTCCAGCAGGTTTCACCCCAACCACCATCGGCATTTTGACACTGCACCAACCACTCAGCGGCACGGCGAATGCGCCAGCGATCGTAGCGAGGAGCAACAAGGGAGAGGGCTGCCAACACCCCACTCGTGCCATAGAGGTAGTTCACCCCCCAGCGGCCAAACCAACAGCCTGCCGGTTCCTGCTCATGGCGCAAGTAAGCAAGGGCGCGATCGAGGGCACCACTGTCAAAGGCCAACTGACACCGCCCCACCATCTCCAGCACCCGTGCCGTGACATCAGCAGTATTCGGGTCAATCATTGCCTTGAGATCGCCGTAGGGAATGGCATTGAGCCAATCTTGGTCATTGTCCACATCAAAGGCTGCCCAGCCCCCCGGCCGACACTGCATTGAGGCAATCCAAGCGACTGCCCGCTCAATGGCTCGCCGTTTGAGGTTTTCATCAGGCAAGGTCACAGCATGAAGCGCCATCACCACCACCGCTGTATCATCCACATCGGGGTAGAAGCGATTCTCAAATTCAAAGGCCCATCCCCCCGGCTGACCTTTTTTGTTTTTTACGTGCCAGTCCCCATAGTCAAGGATTTGCTTGGACAGCAACCATTCGCCAGCTTTGACCAGGGCGGGATGATCGGGGGCGACGCCTGAATCCACCATGGCGCGCATGACCAAGGCAGTATCCCAAACTGGGGAGACACAGGGCTGGACGCGATACTCGGTGTCGGTTTCAATCGCAAAGCGATCCACTGCTGCCATCCCCCGCTGCACCATGGGGTCATCCACAGCATAGTCAAGGGCACGCAATGCCAATAGGGAGTTGAGCATCGCCGGAATAATGCCGCCCCAGTCGCCACTAGCTTCTTGACGCTCGAGCACCCATTCTTCGGCGGCCTTTAGCCCCTGTTCTCTGAGGGGATTAATGTTCAGGGTTTCAAAGAGCTTGAAAACGTGATCGAGACCAATAAAGACATCACTCCAGTCGCCTTGGCGGGGCAGTTCCCAGATCACATTTGCCCGCCCTTCGGCATAGAGTTCATCGAGGGTAATGGGCGGATCCATGGCATAAACGGGCTTGCGATCCATGACAATCAACAGCGGCACGGTGCTGCTGCGTGCCCAACTAGACATCTCATAAATAGTGAAGGGGCTACCCTCCGGCAGGAGCATGATCCAAGGGGGGAGGGAGGGAATCCCACGCCAGTCGTAGCAGCCAATGAGGGCAAGGTGCAGTTTGGTAAAGATGCGAGTTTTGCTAATGCCACCGCGAGCAAGGATAAATTGCCGTGCCTTCACCAAGGCAGGATCATCGGCGGCCACGCCCAACAGTCGCAGTCCCATGTAAGCCTCAACACTGGTGCTGAGATCGCCGCCATCGCCATAAAATAGCTCCCAACCGCCGTGATCCCGCTGATGGTTGCGCAAATACTGTTCCGCTTTGGCCAAGGGTAGCCGCTGTTCGGTGCCCCAGATTTTGTGGAGCAGGATCACCTCTGCGGTCATGGTCACATTGGACTCTAATTCTGCCCACCAGTAGCCCTCAGCATATTGCTGTGAAAAGAGAAAGTCTTGGCTGGCGCGAATCGCCTGTTGGAGTTGCTTTGGGTCAATGGCAGCGGCAATTTGAGTTTGCATGATTCCTCGGCTGTTAGACTCTTGGTTAGTTTAGCGGGGGCGATCGCTCCCTCGCAAGCGGCACAGACTTGGGTTAGGATCAAGGCTATGTCTCTCCGTCAACACCAGCATCCCCTAATTCAGCGGCTCGCCGATCGCATTGAGCAGATTTGGCAAAGCACTTTGCCCTTAGCCCCCTATACCCTGCCTGAGGATCTCGGTTATGTCGAGGGCAAACTGGAAGGGGAGCGGCTAACGATTGAGAACCACTGCTACCAAGCGCCGCCCTTTCGCAAACTTCACCTTGAACTGGCACGGGTGGGGGAGAGTCTGGATATTTTACACTGTGTCATGTTTCCAGAGCCGCGCTACGATCTGCCAATGTTTGGCTGTGACCTCGTGGGTGGCCGAGGGCAAATTAGTGCCGCAATTGTGGATCTCTCGCCGGTGACGGGTGAGTTGCCCGCTGCCTATACATCGGCCTTAAATGCTTTGCCAAAACTCACCTTTAGTCAACCCCGTGAGTTGCCCCCTTGGGGACATATCTTCTCGTCCTTTTGCATTTTTATTCGGCCACAGGGAGACACTGAGGAACAGCAATTTCTCGATCGCATTGGTGAGTACCTCACGCTCCACTGTCAACTTAGCCAGCAAGCTGTGCCCACGGATCACCCGGAAGCGGTTATGGCCGGGCAACGGCAGTACTGCCATCAGCAACAGCAGAACGATAAAACCCGCCGGGTTCTGGAAAAAGCCTTTGGTGCTGCTTGGGCAGAACGCTACATGACCACCGTTCTCTTTGACTTGCCCCCTGCTGCCTAGAACCCCTTAAGGACTCTCTCCCCGATGAACCGCATCAGCCAGTGGATCGGTCAGATTCAGATTAAAGGAATAAGGAAACATTGGAATGTTGAGTCGTCAATTAGGGATCAATACCTTAGAAAACCATCGAGAATCCCTTAAAAAATTTGCAGTAAAGACCCTGCAGCTGTTTGGTTCAGTGGTACGGGAGGAAGCTCACGCTGAAAGTGATGTTGATTTGTTAGTAGAGTTTGAAAGGCCTGTTGGATTATTTACCTTCATTGAGCTAAAAGAATATTTGGAGGAAATCTTAAGCTGTTCTGTTGATTTGGGCACACCCCAATCTTTACGTTCAACGCTTAGGGAGGAGGTATTAAAGGAGGCGATTCGTGCCTTCTAGGGAGCTACGAGAACGCCATAGTTTAGCTGTCATTGGATCTGACAATGTGGCGCTGGCAAACCACTGACCTCGGGCGCTTTCTTACCTGCGATCTTTTGCAGGGGTTTCAGCATGGCTTCTTTACTCGCGATTGGCAAGGACAAGACCTCAGCACCCTCACCGCAGCCCTAGGCACGACAGCAACACCGCTACGGACACAACAGGTGCATGGCGATCGCGTGGCTTTGGCAGCAGAAGTTTTAGCCCGTGATGAACGATTGGCAGCGGATGCCCTTGTGGCCACAGGGTCTGATCAAGCCCTCTGGGTGTGTAGTGCCGATTGTGTGCCGCTACTCATTGCCGATGTGGGCAGTGGACGGGTTGCGGCGATTCATGCGGGGTGGCGGGGGACAGCGATCCAAATCTCTAGGGCCACGCTCCAGCAGATGCAAGCATTCGGCAGTGATCTTGCCAATTTACGGATTGCCATGGGGCCTGCGATTCGCGGTGAGGTCTATCAAGTGGGGCTGAATGTGACCCGTGCCTTGGCGCAGACCATTCTTGAGGGGGTGACGGAAACCACTGACCGCGATGATCTTTACCAGCGTCTCGCTGCCTTAGACCCAGAGATGATCTTTCTTGATCCAGACCCTGAGCGACTTCGGGTGGATGTGGCACGGGTGAATCGCTTGCAATTGCTGCAATTGGGGCTAAGGGACGAGCAAATTGCCCTGTCTCCCCACTGTACGTTTCGCGATGCTGAATGCTTTTTCTCCTATCGCCGTGAACACCTCAAGCAGGTGCAGTGGTCGGGAATTATTAGTCGATTAGTATGATTGGCGTTGCCACGGGAGAATCCATTGCCCGCGCTTGGGGCGATCGCCACTGCCAGCACCCCGACTTTCCTGCCCTAGTCTGTGTTCTTGGCTTTACGGAAACGGCATTGATTCCCGGAATCTCGGCGGCGGGTCAAACCCCCAGCGATCGCCGAACCACAGCCCTAGCGGATGGCGAGTTCCTGCTGCGAGGCATTCAACCCTACTACCGCTATCCGCTGCCACCCCTGACGGCGGGTGCGTCCCCTGCTCTAATTAGTCGTGCCCTCATTGAGGCTTTGGCGTTGCCCCTCTACGTCTTTGATGCGGGTTTACCTTTGCCGCGTCTGCCCGAGATGATTGACTTGGGGGGCGCACCGGCGCGCTGCCTAACCACGGCTGAAGCGATGACAGCCCAAACCGTAGCGCAGCTCTGGGAACAGGGATGGTCTTGGGGAGCCAAGCTCAGCAGCCAATATCCGTGGCTGATCATTGCTGAATGTGTCGTGGGCGGCACAACCACTGCCCTTGCCCTCTGTGAAAGTTTGGGCATCCCCGCTCGCGATTGTGTAGGCAGTAGTCATCGCCAGAGTAACCATGCCCAAAAGTGGTCACTCGTGCAACAGGGGCTTGCCCATCTCCCTGCTAATGCGGATCCTTTCACTTGTGTAGCAGCGATTGGCGATCCAATGCAGGTGGTGGTGGCGGCTATGGCCCTGCGGGCAAGTCAAACCTGTGGTGTGTTGCTGGCGGGGGGGTCACAAATGATGGCGGTCTATGCCTTTGCGCGAGCGATCGCCCAGTGGCGTCAGCTTCCTTGGTGTCCTGAACAAATCGTGGTGGGCACAACCCGCTGGCTGATTGAAGATCAAACGGCTCAGATTCACCGCTTGGCAGAGCGTGTTCAGTGTCCACTCATTTACACGCAACTTGATTTCAGCGCATCCCGTCATCCTGCCCTGCGTGCCTATGAACAGGGGTTTGTCAAGGAAGGGGTTGGTGCGGGGGGGTGTGCCATTGCTGCCCATCTGCTGGCGGGCTGGAGCAATTCAGACATGGTGCATATTATTGACAGGTTGGGCGATCGCTGGTCTAAAGGGATGTGATCGCGACTTTCATTGGGGAAAAGGGGGAGGTTACTGGGGATTCAGCCACTCGATACTGCCCGGAAGCTCTCTTAGAATATCGGTTTCGACTAAGATGAGGCGATCGCTCCGCCCTGAGCGACGGTACACAGGATATTTGCCTTGATGTTTTTTTAGAGCCTCTGTAGGTTGGGTCACTTGAACGGCGAGATCGACATTCTTTTGCACAAACGCTATCAGTGCTGTGCGCTGCACCAAAATAAATGAGTTCAACGTTTGAAAGGCAATATAGTCTGAGTGACCGCCAAACAACCAGCCTTGATCACGTACCCCCTGCAATTCTATCCAAGTGTATTGATCTTGGGGCTGCGGGTCTTGGCGTTGAATTTTCTTGACTGCCTTGATGTCCACTTTCAGGGACTCATGCCCCTTAATCAACAAACAATCCCAGTGCTCATGAATATCAGCAGCTTCGCTCGCGTGGTGAACTTGGAATCCCTGCTTGCGGGCAAGGTCTAAGAAGGCGTCCTCTGCTTTGAGACCACGTTTGAGATTTTCGCCCTGACCGTCATACTGGTTGGGTTTCATAACTCACTTTCGGCTCCCTCATCTCCTCTCAGCGGTTCACTCATCGCCAACTGACAGGCCGCAAGACTGGCACTGCTGTACATCTGCTCTAGGGTGGCCATTAACTGCGCCACTTCACTAGGAACCTCATGGGGAAAGGGGGGTAACACTGAAAGCACCGCATGGGGTTGACCACTGGGGACAAGCACCACTAACTCTGGGGGTAGGGGCTGGCGATATTGGCAAAAGGGAGCATCGGTTTTCGGTGGCTCATAGAGGGGTGGGGGGGTGGGCACCATAGAGGGGGTAGTCGCCGTTGCCCGATAGTGGCGCAGGCGTTGGAGAATCTCCTCTTTGGTTTTGCCCCGCAACTGAAAGAGTAAAAAGGGGTCTTCGTTGAAGTATTGCCCCAGCAAGTAATAAACCGCGCCAATATGTTTGCAGGGATTGACGGGGTCAGGGCAATTGCAGCGGCTATGGATGTCGAACTTAGTAAAGGGAAATAAACTCAGTCCAGCTTGGGTAAAGACTTCTTCAATACTGGGGGGCAGTTCTCCCGCTAGGAGCTTCGCGGCATAGAAGGCTTTTTGTGCCATGCCGTCAATGGCATATTGCCACTGCTCTTCACTAAAGGCATCCAAATGCAGTTTGACGTGATAGGGTTCGGGAGCCGTGCCTTGAACTTGGGCATGGACTTGGTTGCCCTTGAATTCCAAGGTGAGCACCCGTCCTTCACGGACATAATTGCGTGCCCGCTCTAGGCGTCGGCGCCAGCCAAAGGACTCTAGCACACCAATCCAGCGTTCACTCCACCAATGTTGACGCCCTTGAGCACTGTCGCGATCGCCCGCTGCTACCTCAACGACGGGTTCAGGGGCTACCGTTGTCGCTGTAACATCAAGGGTGGTGGGAGATGACTGCTGCTTTTGCTTTTGTTTCAGACTGGCCGCTTTGCGGGTAATTTTGAGAATCTGGGGCTGTTTCATGGGGCATATCCCACGGCTATTCTTTCTATCATAGGCGGCTGGCCTAGAGGATGAGGTCAATTTCCCAGGCCGTAATATCCCACGTTTGCAAAATATACTTGCCCTGATGCTGCCGAACCAGCCAAAGGTGGCGATCGCCCGTAAAGCCGAGGCCACAAATCTCCTGCTCACTTTCAGCCGTGCCGACAATTTCGCCGCTGTGGGTCACTATGTTCAAACGATGGCGACCCGCCACCACATAGCCCCAGGGCGTAGCACAGAGAAATTGGGGACGAAACCGCAGCCCCAAGCGTTGAATCCGCCAAGGCCGCAAATGGAGGAGCATCAATAGAGGTTGCTGCGGATGATCTTCAAACGCTGCTAGTTGCCACGGCTGGTGATGGGCCGGGGTAAACAATGTCAGGTGGGCAGGCAGTTGGGTGTATAGCCGCCAGTGTCCGCGGCGGTCAAACAGTTGAAAATGGGTGGTGGCATGCTCCGTCTCGGAATGTTGGGAACGACTGATGACCAAGCCATAACGACGATTGAGGAGGAGTGTATCCACAAAAGCTCGTCCCTGCCATCCACAGCGGAGAGTGCGCTGTCCTTGACCATTGAGCAGTTGGACATGAAGTGTTAATTCTCCTGCATCATCAATCTGCGTTTCTGCACACCAATAACCAGTGGCGTCAATGGCTAATCGGTTCAGAGTGGAGCGAAGATGACACTCTAGGGGAATGAGCCCGTCATGGAGGCAGAAAAGCTGCGGTGGCTGCCCTTGGATGCACAGCCAAGCCCTCAATTCACCGCCATAGAGTTGAATCGGCAACGGTGGCAGCGGCCATTGGCCAATCACTTCAGGGTGAGATTCCTTGGCTTGCCAGGCCCACAGGCGATCGCCCACCACCCCATAGAACCTTGTGGCCGTACTAGCAACCTGTTGGGGCGGTATCGCTAAAGAATAGCCTTGGGGTTCCCCCAGCCAAACTGCCGCCGGTGACCTAGAGAACAACAACAGCTGCTCATGACGCTCTGCCTCGATCACCTCTAGGGCTAATTGCACCGCCATCGTCATTTCCGCTGCACTTTTATAGCGGCGCTGCGGTAATTTATCCAACGCTTTAGTAATAATGCTCCGCACCAGAAAGGGCAAGCCTTCAGGAAGGGTATAGGGACGGCTAAGGTGGGCAGTCATGAGTTCAGCAGGTGTGCCGTGGAAGGGGCGATCGCCAACGATCATCTCGTACATGAGAATCCCCACTGCATAGAGATCCGAAGCGGGCATCGTCTGACCATAGAAACGCTCCGGCGCCATATAGGCAGGAGATCCCGTTTGACCGCTGCCCTTGACATCCTCAATGAGGCGTGCGACACCAAAATCGGACACCTTTGCCTGCCAGCCCGTAGCAGTCACCTCCAGCAGGATATTTTCCGGTTTGAGATCGCAGTGGAGAATGCCGCGATGATGGGCGTAGGTCAAAGCTGCCAGCACATCCAGCGTAAGGCGCAAAGCGGTGGTCAGGGGTAAGGCCTGTTCTTGCTCTAGGAGCGATCGCAAGGTCCCCCCGGCACAATAATCCATTACCAAACTGCGGCTTACTTGGGAGCTATGGTGCACGCGAATATAGTCAATCGCCTGACAACCCACCACATGGGGATGCTGAAGCGTCAGGAGAAAATTCAACTCCCGCAAAAAGCCACGGGTCAGCAATTGCCGCTCGCTGAGCACCTTAATTGCCACCAGTTCACCCGACTCGCGATTGACCGCCAGATAAACTTGTCCGTACTGGCCTTGACCGGCTAGATCCACCAGCCGGTAACGGGAGGTTTGGGCAGCACGAGCCGTGGCCAACAAGGAGCCTCAACCATCAACGAAAAACATTTCTCAGAATGATTCGCAATTTTGCCCCTGTCAATGCAGGGTCAGCAGCAAAATGAATTGTCCCCTAGGAGAAGAGGATTTCTAAGGGTACCTCTTTATTGTCCTGTTCAATACTCCCCACTTCATGGATACGCTTGGCCAGATCCCGTGCCCGCTGATAACTGCTAATGTCCCCTTGTTCAAAGAAGAGCTTCGCCGCTGTGCGCAAATCCTCTACTGCTCCCTTGCGATCGCCCAAAGTTGAGCGCGCTACACCGCGATTGTGATAGGCCTTGGCATAGCTATCGTTAATTCGAATCGCTTCTGTGTAATCGAGAATTGCTGCTTCGGCATCCCCTAGACGCTGATGGGTCAGACCGCGATTGTAGTAGGCCTTGGCATGGCTGGGATCCACTTGGATCACTTGGGTATTTTTCTCGATTTCCCGCAAGCAATCCAGCACTTCCTCAATTTGTTTTTGCTCGGTGTCAAGAATGCGGGTGTAGTCGTGGAGATCCCGTGCCCCTTGGTTGAGTTGCATGACCTGTTTCTGCACATCCTCAAGGCGATCGCATACCTGACTCAGGGCAAGGGTGAGACCGCCGACCTCTGACTGCTGCTGCCCTTGGGACGCCACCAATTCAGCAATTTTGGCCTCCTGTTGCTGCACAAAGGCTTGGAACTGGGCATCCAATTTTTTACGGCTCACTAAGTTTAAGCCCACCGCCAATGAGAGGGGCAAAGGAGCGATCGCTGTCAAAATGGCCTGTTGGGTCGCAGCCGCCGCCACCGACAACACAACCGTTAGCCCTGTTGCGCCCCATTCTAGGGGTGCTAGCCCCCTGCCCGATGGCGTGTCATGGGAATTCAAACTACGGTCTTCCATAAATGGTGCCTCCCTGAGGATGAAAATGAAGTGGTTGGTTAGGCATCCGACGTATTGGCGAGATATTGCCCCACCTGCACTTGGGTATCTTTCAGCTGGGTAATCATCGTGCGGGTAATGAGCTTGCCCGCTTCCACCAAGACGCGGCCATCGAGGGGGTGCAAAATATCCTGCTCAGCCCGCCGCCCAATCAAAGACTCAATATCTTCAACCGCGCTGACATACATCCCTGAGGGTAGCTCCACCACTACCCCCGGCCCCAGTACCCGTGCCTGACAGGCCAAGCGAGAGGTGGCATTTGCCGTTGTAATCACTTCAAGGGTGCGTTGCTCGCGCTTACTGATCGGGGAGAGGCTCTCCATCCCCTCTTTGATATAGACATGGCAGGTGGCACACATCCCGCGCCCGCCACACTCCTTGAGCACATGGAGTTCAGAGTCCAATAGAGCAGACAGCAAATTGTCATTGGTATTAATCGTGGTTTCCCGCGAGATGGGTTCAAGTTTGACAACTTTGGCCACTGCTCTTTTCTCCTTTTAATGACGCATCGAGAGTTACTTTAGGATCATACTCAAGCGGCTTGAGTGCGACATAGCCGCTCCATAATCGTGTCATGATCCTGTCCCTCTTGCAGCCAAGCCTTAGCCGGTTCGACCCGCTCCCGCAAGCCCAAGACAAAGAGGTTATTGGTTGCCCCTAGGGTTTCACAGGCAGTTTGCACACAGTGGAGATCGCGACCGGTCAATTGGCTAAAGAAGGACTCTAAAATCCCCGCCTCGGCAGCGCATTGGGGCTGACCCGTATTTTTGGGAGCCGCCGCCGCAAAGGGGGAGTCCCACGTTTTCACCACCAAAAAGCCCTGCTGGTAGAAGCTCACATCGAGATCAATCGTGCCCCAACCGTGGGTCTTCCAGCATTCCTTGAGACACTGGAGAAACTCCACCATTTCCATTTCCGCAAGGGGACGGCGATAGTACTCGCTGACCTCCTCGACAAAGCGGCGGTAAAAGTTCTTGCCCCACCAGCGACCACAGTTAAAAAGCACAACCCCATAGGCCTGCCCCACTTCTTGATCGAGACCGGCATAGATGGATTGGAGCAAAATATCGGGTAGGGCAATCAGACGGGCACCTTTGCGGTTTTCAATCAGACCTGTTTCAAAATCCCCCTGTACATAAGCATCGGCAGCGTAGTAATTGCCGAGGATGATGGGGTCTTTGACCAAATCAGCAACGGAGATCATAGGGCATCCTCATTCGTAGGCATAACAAGCACTTTCAGCAGACTTCCAACCCTAACCTAGGCGTGGACAGAGACCACCGCTGGCAGACCCACAAGGGTCGCTTGGGCGTGATCCAACAGCGGCAAAATCAAGTCCTGCTCAGCCTCGGTGAGCATTTCCTTGAGGCGGGCACTGAGAAGCTCGTGGCAACTGCTCCATAGGGTTTGGGTTTGGTGGGCGTTGACCACTTTCGTGAGCCACTCGAGGAGCCGATGCTGCAAAAACTCGGGGTTATTCAGGAGCATGGCCATGGCGGCATAGCGCAGTAGGGCGATCGCCTGACGCAACACTTGCTCAAGGGTTTGGGGATTTTCGGTGGGGTATTTCTTTTGCAGAGTGTCGGCCACAGGCTGGAAGATTTCAATTTCATGATCCCGCAGAAATTCATAGGTACTCAACCGCTGTTGCAGAGACTCGATGTGGTGGCGGAAGACTTTGATGTCCACATTGCTGAGGTAGTTTTCTTCGGCTTTGTAGTAGAGATTCATTAACTCCGTGTGCATAGGGATCTCCTAAAACAGGTTTGATAAGTCTGAGAGGGTGACTTCGGGTTCCATGGGGGCAGGGGGCGGGGGTTCCACTTTCCTCACTTGGGCAATCACGGGTTGGCCTGCCCAAGGAATACTGGCACAGAAGTCTTTGACCGACAGGCGCCAGAGGCACAGACTTGGCTCGAGGGAGATGGCTTGATCCGGACGGCCTTCCCAGTTGAGTTGGCGGAAGAAGGTTTCTACCGACCATGCAGCCCAAGGGAGGGTAGGGGCAGCAACGGGGGGAGCCGCCATTTCCTCCTCTAGGGGGGGTGAGATCGCAGGCAAGATGACCTCAATCCCTTCCCAGTTCATGTGACCAAAGAAGTCCTTGACGCGGTAGCTGGGCCATTCTGTGGGACTCGTGGGAGCGATCGCCCCTTTGACCTCAAGCCCCAGCCAATTGACCCGCTGCCAAAATTCTCCTACTTTCAGGGATTGCCAGTTGAGAACCAAGGTTTCTGCGACCGGCTGCTGGTGCACCAAGCCCAGCCAGTTCAGTTCCTCAAAGAATTCAGCAACGGCTTGCTGTTGCCAATTACCGTTTCGGTTTTTCATAGACCAGTTCTCCACTGCGGAGCCGTTTTTCAATATCTTTGGCGGAGGCTCCTTCGTTTTGCCAGAAGGCAGCGGCATCAATGCGATCCTGCTTGCCGAGCAGGAACTTGCAGTAGGTTTCTCCCATAGCGTAGCACTGGATTTCAATACAACTGAGTTCTTTTTGAATCAGGCCGCTAAAGAAACCGGCAAAGAGGCCTGCGTAGAGATGGCACACGGGTCGGCCAACGTCCCCCAAGGTACGCGCCACAACCGAATCAAAGATGTTGATAAACATGAAGCCGTGTTTTTGCTCGCTGAGATCCACTTCCCAGTTGCCCCAGCCTTGGGTTGTGCAGGGCCACCACCAAGCTTCGAGGACATAGGGGAGCCGCATTTGCTTGATCCCCTGCTCATAGCCATATTCCGTGGGAAACCACTCTTGGAAGAAGCGGGCATCGCGGCGTCCCCATTCTTCACCAATTTTGTACATGACGACGCTGGAGGCAGGACCAACTTCCTCTTCAAGGCCTTCAATGAGGCCAATGACGAAATCTTCGGTGACGAGGAGGTTGCGGGCATTGTTCCAATCGGTGTAGGTACCGCGATCGCTATCGAATTCAAAGAAGTCCCAAAAGGCATAGTGATGGTGGCGTTTCGGGTATTTTTTGCGCAGGAGATGGTTAACACCATAGCGATCGCCAGCGGCGGCTTGGGGTCGGGAACTGGTCATGGTCATAGGGCGACTCCATCAAATAGCGTCAAGAATATCGACAAAGACAATTGGAAACTCAAGTCAAAAAAGCATAGAAGCCATCATTCAGCAAAAAACAATTCGATGAGAAACACATCATGGTTCAACACAAAGCAAAGAATTCCACCCTCCCCTGCCTCAGCATTGCTGCTGCTTAAATCATGACCGATCTATCTTTTCGGGGGCAGGTGTTCTTAATTGAATTTAGTAATCCTGTTACCACCCTTAATGTTTAATCTAGGGGGTTCATTTTGATGCTTTCCTCCGTAGGAATACGGATTTAGAGGAGTTGAATGTGCCTTAAAATGTGAAATCTTATGAAGACAGAGATGCAGGCACTGACATTTCAACAAAAAATTTATTGGTTAGTGAAGCAAATCCCCGTAGGACGTGTGGCCACCTATGGCCAAATTGCCGCCCTGTGTGGTTGGCCGCGTCATGCACGCTATGTGGGCTATGCCCTTTATCAAGTGGCACCGAATTCTGACATTCCATGGCATCGGGTGGTTAATGCCCAAGGCAAAATCTCCTACGCGCCCCAACGCCAAGGGACGGATGAGTTACAGCGCTGGCGCCTAGAGGCAGAGGGGATTATTTTTGAGGCGGGCGATCGCATTAACTTGAGGCGCTACCAGTGGCAACCGTCGGTTATAGTTGATGAGCTGTTGATCGCCACAGAAACCTCAGCGGTAGGGTAAGTCTGCTCGCAGTTTCGCTCACTATAAACCCGGTATCATAGTCCTTAGTGCCGCTGCACCTGTGAGTTTGCTATGACGGTTGCCTATTTTGACTGCCCTGCTGGGGTGGCAGGGGATATGTGTCTGGGTGCCCTCCTTGATCTGGGGGTTCCCCTCGACTACCTCCAAAGCGAATTGGCAAAGCTCGGGATTGCCGATGAGTTTGAGTTGACCACAGAAACGGTGCAGCGCAAGGGACAGCGGGGATTAAAAGCACAGGTGCATCGGCGCGATCGCCACTCCCATCACCATCGCCATTGGCCAGACATTGCAGAGCAAATCCGTGCCGCCCACCTCAGCGATCGCGCCCGTGACTGGAGCCTCAAGGTTTTTGAAGCCTTGGCCATTGCTGAGGGCGCCGTGCATGGCATTGAGCCACAAAAAGTACATTTCCATGAAGTGGGAGCAGTAGATGCCCTCGTGGATATTGTTGGCACCTGCTTGGGGTTGGATTACCTCGATGTTAGTCACATTTACTGCTCGGCGCTACCCACTGGGGGCGGAACGGTCAAAGCGGCCCATGGTCAACTACCAGTCCCTGTTCCTGCGGTCTTACAACTGTGCCAAACCTACCAAGTGCCCCTCTATAGCAACGGCATTGCAAAAGAACTGGTCACGCCTACGGGAGCTGCCTTGGTTTGTGCCCTGAGTGAGGGCTTTGGGGCACCGCCAGCGATGACATTGAAACGGGTGGGCTTAGGCGCTGGGAGTCAAGAGTTGCCCCTACCGAATCTCTTGCGTCTCTGGTTGGGAACCCTGTCGAACTCAGCAGAAACAACTACGGCAAAAACCATTGTCGAACTGCAAACCCAACTGGATGACATGACACCCCAAGCCCTCAGCTATACTCTTGAACAACTTTATGCTGCTGGTGCGATTGAGGTCTTTTACCAACCCATTACGATGAAAAAGTCACGCTTGGGGGTGTTGCTCACGGTGTTGTGTCCCCCCAGTGCAGAGGCCGCCTGTGTCCAGACCCTCTTTCGCGAAACAACGACGCTGGGGCTGCGGCGGCAGGTACAGGAGCGCTATATCCTTGAACGCCAAATCAAAACCATCACAACATCATTTGGTGAAGTACGGGTGAAAGTAGCCGAACACCAAGGACAGCGGCTCAATGTCCAGCCCGAATACGAAGACTGTGCCGCCCTTGCCCGTCAGCATCAGCAACCTTGGCAGGCCATCTATCAAGAGGCCTTGGCTGTGGCGCTGCCACTGTGGCCCCTAGGCTAGCTTGGGTTTAATAAAGACAATGGCCTGTTTCCAAATAATGGTGGGTTGATCATAGTGATCGACAACGCAGAGGCAATTCATATCCTGCCAGCGCACCTTACCAACCACGAGATCACTGGTGCTGAGCTTGACTTCAACCTCGGTGCTATCTTTAATGAAGGTCTGCAACTGGCGAATGCTGGGCAGTGCCGTATTGAATTCGTCGGTCATTGGTTTCCCCTCTCGTACCTTTTTAATTCTATGAGCGTATCTTTTCAGAAGTATCAAGGGTTAGGAAACGACTTCCTCCTCATTGACAACCGCCATCAGGAAGAGCTGCTCTTAACCCCAGAACAAGCGCAACACTGGTGCGATCGCCACTTTGGCGTGGGCGCCGATGGCGTCATTTTTTTGCTGACAGGCACGGGGGATACCGACTACCGCATGCGGATGTACAATGCCGATGGCTCAGTGGCCGAAATGTGCGGTAATGGCATTCGCTGTTTGGCCAAGTTTATTTTTGCCCTTGAGGGTCGCTCCGCCGGCGAAATCGTGCGCTACCGCATTGACACCCTTGCTGGTCTCATTGTGCCAGAGGTACAAGCGGATGGTCAGGTAACGGTGGATATGGGCAAACCCCAACTCTTGGCGCAGCAGATTCCCACCACCTTGGCAGCCGCAGATCAAAAGGTGATTGATGTGCCCCTAATGGTGGGCGATCGCCCGTGGTTGGTGACGTGTGTGAGTATGGGAAATCCCCACTGTGTCACGTTTGTCGAGGATGTTGCTGCGGTTGATCTGGCAACCCTTGGCCCACAGTTTGAACATCACCCCGTTTTTCCCCAGCGTACCAATACTGAGTTTGTCCAAGTCCTAGGGAGCGATCGCCTGCGGATGCGCGTCTGGGAACGGGGAGCGGGCATGACCCTTGCCTGTGGAACGGGAGCCTGTGCCACTCTCGTCGCTGCCGTCTTGACCCATCGCCTGAGTCCTGTGGGCGATCAAGCCCAAGCCACGGTTGAACTGCCGGGGGGAGATCTCCATATTCGCTGGGATTTGCCTAGCCAACATTTGTATATGACCGGGCCTGCCCTCGCAGTCTTTAGCGGTACCTTGCCTTAGGTGAGTTATGACCCGTCGGCGACAACTGTGGTATTACCCTCTTTTTCAGATTCCCCTCATTCTTTTCATAGGCTGTGTCCTGCTGGCGCTGCTCTTCTCACTGTTGAATTGGGGACGCCCTAGTGTCGCCGTTGTCCTCTCCCTTGATCTCAGCGGCAGTACGTTTGGCAATAATCCGTTGCAATTTAATCAACCCCAAACTGTAATGGCGCAGCAGGTGCTCGCTGCCAAGCTCTACTTGCAACGCAACCAACGGGAACTCACCAACCCCAACGAAGTCATGATCCACGGCTTTGGCCGCAATGTGGTGTTCCTGACGCCGCGGTTTGAGACCAATAGTGATCTGCTCCTCACCCAATTGGATCAAGCCCTCAATCGCAGTGACTTGCTTGCCCAAGTGGATCCCAGTGCCACCAATCTTTCGGGGGCGATCGCCATGGCCACCCAACAACTGCAACAGATCTCGAATCGCTGCCGACAACTGCTCCTCATTACCGATGGGGAAGCCCCAGTAGATGCAGGCGTGGTGGCCAATGCCCGCCAACAACGAGTCAAAATCAACGCCATTGTTGTCGGTGATCATGCTCCGCAACTGGCCGCCGCTACCCAAGTCACAGGTGGGCAATACCGCTCTGCCCCCGTCGCCATTCTCGAAGAACTGGTGGGTCAAACCTTTTTTGAGGGCTTCAATAGCAACGCCCGCTGGCCAATCTTTTGGGGCGGAATGGCCGTCATTTGTTTTATGTGGCTCTTGGTCTTGCCCTTGGATCGCTGGGTGTTGCAGGGATGGTTGCATCTGCCGATGAATCTGGCGGGTCAAATTGCCTTGCTCAATGCCTTTTTCTGGACGGTGGCAATTCCCCTTATTCTCTGGCGATTTCCGGGCTGGCCCTTTGTACAGACCTGTTGAGGAGCAAGGATGAAGCGTCGCTGGTGGTTCTTGGTGTGCATGGTTGCCCTAGGATTGATGCTGGGCGGTACCCAAGGGAATTGGGAGTCCTTGGCAGGCACCGCAAACCTGACGCGCCAGAATATCCAACTGCCAGCAGCAGTGCATTATCCGTTGCCCCCCTCCCTAGCTGAGATTCCTAGGAAAGGTGAGGACTATTTTGATGAAGTCCAAGCGGTGGAAGTGGGCTATCTACTGTGGACAGAGTTCCCGGTCACCGTTGCCATTGAACCGCCGCCGTGGGATCCGAACCATGTGTGGCAAGCAGCGGCAGAACAGGCCGTAAAGGAGTGGTCCGCCTATTTGCCCCTAAAAATTGTGGATGCCAGCCTAGCGGCGAATATTCGCTTGCTCTCGCAGCGACCCACGGATCAAAATAACCGCCGCGCCCGCTTTGCTGAAACCAGCTACGAACTCTTTGTGGATAGCCAAGGGGTGCTGCGTCATCGCTGCCGTGTCGTGGTGCGTCCGACTCAAGCTGCCAAGTTTGTCCTTGCAGCGCTGCGCCACGAACTGGGTCATGCCCTCGGCATTTGGGGACATAGCCCCCTACCCACTGATGCCCTCTATTTTGCCCAAGTGGCGGATCCGCCCCCCATTTCACAGCGGGATGTGAATACCCTGCGGCGGGTCTATGAGCAGCCGACACGGTTGGGACAGCAGCTAGCGGAGTTGACCCCCCATGGATGACTTGATCCTTTGGGGCATCCTATCGACGCTGACGGCGCTGGGGCTATGGCTAGAGCAGCGTTTTCCCTGGGCAGCACGCTTGGGGTCTGCGCTGATTGTTTTGATTCTGGCTGCCATTTGTGCAAATTTGGGTCTTATTCCCCAACAATCGCCGGTCTATGACACGATCTACGGCACCATCACCTCGTTGGCGATCGTCTGGCTACTACTGCTGGTGAATTTACAGGATGTGCGGCGCTTGGGGCGATCGGCGCTGTTGGCCTTTGGCCTTGCCAGTTGTGGAACCTTGGTGGGCGCTCTCCTTGCAGGTGTGCTGTTCCATCGTTGGTTTTTGGGGGATACCCGCCGCTTGGCGGGCAGTTTGGCGGCTAGTTATATTGGCGGCAGCATTAACTTTGTGGGGGTTGGGCGTGCCCTCAACCTTTCGGATTTGCTCTTTAGTGCGGCCACGACGGCGGATAACCTGCTCACGGCAGTTTGGCTGGCGATAACCCTTACTCTACCCTCGCTATTAGCCCGTTTTTATCCTCCACGGGATGCAGAGGCAACTGTTAGAGTGATGCCGCTACCGACGACCTCAGCGATCGCTCCTGTGGATTTGGCCATTCTCCTCAGCTTGGCCATAGCTATCTTGGTCTTGTCAACGGCGCTGCATCAGTTTTGGCCGCTAATTCCCACTGTTGTCTGGCTCACCACCCTCAGCTTGGCGCTGGCGCAATTCAAATGGATGCGCTACCTGCGGGGCACGGGCGCTTTGGGAATGTTTGGCCTGAATCTTTTTTTTACGGTGATTGGTGCCGGTACCCATGTGCCCTCGCTCATTCCAGTGGGACTGGAAATGATTCTCTTTACCACCATGATTGTGTTTACCCACGGTCTTGTCACCTTCGGCCTTGGGGCACTCCTGAAGTTGGATGTGGAACTGCTTGCCCTTGCCTCCCAGGCAACTGTTGGCGGACCAACCACAGCCGTTGCCCAAGCCACGGGTCGGCATCAACCCCAGTTAATGGGGGTCGGGATTACCTTGGGACTGCTTGGCTATGCGATCGCCAGCTATTTGGGACTGGCGCTTGCCCAAGTTCTTGGCTGGATGGGTTTAGGGTAAACTAACCAGAACAAATAAACTCAATTCCAAGCGGGTCAAAAGGGCTTGCAGTTGTTGCCGTGCCACCCTTGGTTCAATGGGTTCTAGGGTGAGGGGGTCGAGGGGAGCCAAGCGTTGATAGCGATCGCACAGCTCTGGAAAGGGAAGGGGCTGATCAAACAAGGGCAGCAGTGTTGCCAATCCCAGCGGATCCACATAGACCGACGTGGGACTAGAAAAGGACATAAATGTGCCCAAGTCTACAATCATGCGGTCATTGAGATACCCTAGCCATTTTTCCTTGATTGCCTCAGTGCGCAGTTGCGGATGCAGATAAATCGTACTTTGATCCCACTGCTCCTCAGACCATTCCCCTAAGTCGGGTACCGCGGCACGGGGTTGCGGAGTACACCAAAAATCCAAGAGGCGATGCACGGGATGCAAAAGTTCATACATCTCCAATTGCACTGCCTGGGGCACATCGGGCAAGCTCAGCGCTAAAAAGGTGGGCAGGTTCTCTGGGTCTTTGAAGAGATCCACCAGATTCCAGTGGCGCCAGTTAACCATGGAAATGAATTCCAGACCCGCTGCTTCTAGGTATTGAAAGAGTTGGGGAATCGTGCTGCCCTTATCGCCCACCAGTAAATGATTCGCCAAGAGGGTCTCATTACTCTCCTCCTTCTCATAGTGCGGGTTCCAAGCGCGAACCTTCAGATCGACACCATCCTTGAGTTCTTTCATGATCTCGCGGACAATGTCCATTTCCATTTCTTCGGGATTGTCGTCCATCAAGCCCATCAGCTTAAAGAGGTTTTGGGCACGAAAGTAGGGGAAGCGTTGCAGCGCACTGTGGAGATTGGCGCGCAAGATACCATCGGGCTTAAGGACACTTTTGAGGGCATTGAGGCCTGCGACAGGATCGGGCAGCAGATACAATACCTCATCGCAATTGATGTAGTCAAACTGCTCGCCCCAACTGGGTAAATCCAAAATCGAACGCGCCTCAAAGTAAACGTTGTCAAAGTGATGGAACTTGAGTCGCTCTGCCGCTAACTTCACAGACTCAGGGGACAGGTCAATACCGACAATTTCCGCGCCGGGGTTGGCGATCGCCAGCACTAAGGACTTATAGCCAGTGCCACACCCGGCATCGAGAATCCGCTTGCCCTTGGTCTCTGGCACCCGATGATCCCGCACATAAAAGGCGGTCACCAAATCGTGGACAAAGAGAACATTCGGCTCATCCTTGGGAGTTTTGTCAATGGCAACACGGGGATAGGGGCCATAGTCAAACTGGCGGCGAATTTTCTCTAGATCATCCGTAGCAGCCATCTATTTCTCCCAAGTGGTTCGTTTCTCTGTCAAATTAATCCTACAGAATGACGGCGCTGGAGATAATTGCGCAGAAAGTTTTAACGCCCTCTGGGGAATTGACGATCGCTCGGTAGGGGTAGCAGGAGACCGGCCATAAACCGCAGCACCAGACGTTTGAAGGGGGCAACAGTTCGCAACAGCCACAAGCCCCAGCGGCGCACCCCCACCAAAGGCCACCACGCATTGGAAAAAAGCCGATTGAGTAGGTCGGTAAATCCAAGGGTTAGGGCATTTTGCCACCAGCGTTGACGGTGAAATTGGATCAAGGACGGGCGATCGCCCAGTCTCTCACAAGGTGTAGCAAGAATTTGTTGCGCCAGTGCCCACACATCCCGCAGGCCTAAATTTAGCCCTTGCCCTCCCACCGGATGACAGCGATGGGCGGCATCGCCAATAACCACAAAGCGATCGGCCACATAGGAACTGACCTGCATCAGTTGGGTGGGGAAAATAAAGCGATCGCTCACCCCCGTAATCTGCGCCATCTGCGGGTCAAGATAGGGCTGAAGTTTCGCTAGAAAGGCGCGATCGTCGAGGGCAGCAACGGCTTGTGCCTCTGGGTGGGGCAGTGTCCAAACCACTCGATAGCGATTCCCCGCTAGGGGGAGCACCCCCATGGGGCCTGTTGGCCAAAAGCGTTCATAGGCGATCACGGGTTGGGGATGGGCAACCTCGAGGGTAGCAACCACACAGGACTGACCATATTGCCATCCCTTGGGTTCAATGCCCATCTGCTGCCGCAGGGGAGACTTGCCACCATCTGCTGCCACCACTAAACGCGCTGCCAAGTGAGCCACCTTGGGTGCGGCCGGGTCACCAGAAATGAGCGTCAACTGAGCGCGATCGCCCTTCACTTCATTGGCCACCACCCGCCACGGACAATAGAACGTCACATTACCAACAGACTGTAGAACACTCTGAAGGGTCTCGGCGATCGCGGCGTGCTCAGCCACATAACCAATGGCTTCTGTGCCCAAATCGGCGGGGGAAAAGCGAACGGTCAAGGGGCAATGGCCATCGGAGAGTTGCACCACCTCAAAGGGCTGCACATGGGGCATCAGCTGATCCCACACCCCTATCCCCTCAAAGAAGTAGCGGGACACTTGGTGCAGAGCATAGGCTTGGCCTTTGGTGTTTTCCCGCGCGTAGGGTGTTGCTTCGATGAGGGCGATCGCTAGGCCACTATGGCGTAGGGCGCAGGCCAAACTCAGACCCACAATCCCCGCACCGACAATCGCCACATCCACGGCGGGCAATTCTTGGCCAGAAGCGACCAGCGATTGTTCTGCGGGGGCAAAAGCCGATGTCATCACCATTTTGATTCGGGCACAAAAAACACTTGCTCCCTCATTCTAAGGAATTTAAAAGATTGCAGAAAAGGGATGGTAATGGCAGACTAAAGGCAGAGCAATGAGTGTATGAGTTTCCCTATGACCCCAGAGGCTGAGATTCCGCGCTTGCTTGATCTGATGCCGGCGTCGGCACGGATGCGCTGTAAGTTGGTTTCTCGACCACAACAAAGCAAAGTGTTGCGCTATCAGCCCGCTCTTCCTTGGGGCGATCGCCCGATTGAAATTAACTTTCGCCTGTGGCAGCATCTCGATACCCCAGAGCGCGATCTTTTATTGCTGCGGGCAGTGGCGTGGTTTAACACCACGGGTTTGATCAAACTTGACCTCTACCAAGGACTCACGGTGGCAGGCTTGCTGGGTACAGTCTTACAAGTTGTCCAAGCAGATCCTGTCGGCATTTTGGTAGCCGGGGGGCTAACCACCTTTGCTGGCCTTCAAGTGTGGCAAAATACGCGGGGCATTCCCGTGGAAGTAGCGGCCGATCGCCAAGCCCTGCAATTGGCTCAACGGCGCGGCTACAGTGAACAAGAGGCTGCCAAGGCTCTCCTTGCAGGGATTTCTCAGGTGGCAGAGTTAGAGCGGCGTCCTGTCCTCACGGTCACAGAACTCATTCGCTGCCAAAACCTGCGCCAGTTGGCGGGTGAATCTGAGATCAAAGTTCCTGTTTAGGGGGCTTGCAGACTTTGCCAGTACAAAAAGCCGGCCTGTGCCACCCCAATCAAAAAGCCAAGAATGCCCCCCAAGCGGACAATGGCTTGCAACTCACTGCGAACAATGCCCTGAATGGCTAGTTCCAGATTTTCTGGCGAGGTGGCCTTGACCCGCTCCACAATCACCCGATCCAAATCCAAAATCGGAATCGCCCGCTCAATAATCAGTTCCATATCCCGTTCCAGATAGCGATCGAGCACTAGAGCCAATTCATCGCTGACCACTTCCAGCGAGGCACCCAGACTGGCTGAATCCCGCAGTCGCCGCAAAATACTCAGGGAAATCGTTTCCCACTCCACCGTTTGACTGAGCGTTTCAACGACACTAAAGCCCTGCTCCTGGATATAGCTGCGCACTGTCTGCCGAAACAGTTGCCGTAGCTCCCGCACCGTACCGAGGGGCAAACTTTGTAGGGTGATATTTTGCAGCGCTTCCACCAAGCGTTGCCGCAGTGCCAATGCCGTGATTAATTCTCCAAGGCGGCGGTTACAAGCTTCGCGTTCATTGAGACAATACTCCCGCAGGCGAATTAACGTATTGCGCACCCCCACCAGATTAGCCACCACCCAGTAGGTGCCACTGGTGTTTTGCCGTAGTTCTTGATCGAGGACATTAATCGTGCGATCGGTGAGAAAGTCAATAATCGCCAGTCGCAGGCGATCGGGGGGCAACATGACCGACAGCAGCCAATCTGCCAGTTTTTCCGCCTGCTCATCACTCAGTTGCAGCTCCACTAATACCTGATCAAAGAGTTGATTCAGTTGTGGTTCCAGAAAATCTTCCCGCCGCGACCACACTTTAATCAAACGGGGTAGGGCACTGCCAAAAAAATCCCGTAGAATATTGGCCAAAACTTGAGCCGATCGCTGTTCACTTTGAGCCTGAATTTGGCTCAGACTTGTCTGGAGGAGCCAATGGATGACCGCCTTCACTCGTTCCACTTGCAACAGACGCCGCGCTAAGTTTTGCAGCTCCTCTGGCGTCAGGAGAGAACCCAGAATGGCATCAGCAATGCGACGAGCCAGCCGCTCCTGATTGCGGGGAATCAGACCGGGGGTAAAGGGGAGTGGCTTGCCGCCGACATAAATAGGCTTGTAGGGGCGAAAGAGCATGGTAATGGCTAAATCATTCGTAAAGTAGCCGATGACGCCCCCCGCCAACGGTGGTACGAGCAATGTCCAATAGCTGATATTGGCCAATCCTGATTGATTCCTCAAATACCTTTCTTTTGAAGAATTTTACAGGCGGCGAATGGCGTCAATGAGAACTTCTGGCGGCTGAACTCCTTCCCAGCGCTGAACCTCACGGCCTCGGTGGAAAAGAATCAAGGTTGGCAGGGCTTGAACGTGGTATTGACTTGACAGTTGGGGATAGCGCTCGGAGTCAATTTTGACGACCTCAACAGCCGATTTCAAAACTTGCTTGACCTGCTCTAAAATGGGTGCCATCATGCGGCAAGGACCACACCAGTCGGCATAAAAGTCAACCAAGAGGGGTTTGTCTGTGGTGGCTAGGAGATCGCTGAAGCTACTAAATTGACGTGTTGTCGCCATAGCAAATTCCGATCAGGACTCTAGTTCTCATCATAGACACGGCAGAAGAGAATCGGGGCGAGCAAGTCTGAATGCCCGTGACAAAGGGAGTATTGTTGAGGTTGGGCACTTTTTGTGATTGCTGCTGAATGCTGGTTACTGCCTCTACCTATCGTCCGAGTTGCTGGCTCCTGTTTCGCCGTGTGAGCCAAATTGTGGGGGTGTTGGGGCGCTTTGGGAGTCAACTGCTGTGGGATTATGCTTGGCGGCGGCGGAGCGATCGCGCCCAATCTCAACGTGCGCGTTGGCTCGTACAGCAATTATTGGTCTTGGGGCCGACCTTTATTAAAATTGGTCAGTTTCTCTCCACTCGTTTTGATCTTTTGCCCTCGGCATACATTGAAGCGCTAAGAAAGCTACAGGACCAGGTGCCTGCCTTTGACTCGCGACAGGCGATCGCCCTGATTGAGCAGCACTTGGGGCAACCCCTTGCCGATCTCTACGCCACCTTTGATCCCAAACCCCTTGCAGCCGCCAGTCTTGGTCAAGTCCATCGCGCCACACTCCACAGTGGTGAACAGGTTGTTGTCAAGGTACAACGCCCCCATCTAGAGGCGAAATTGTATCTGGACTATCTGGCCATTGGTGAACTCATTCGCTGGGGCGATCGCTGGCTGCCCTTTCTCCGTCCCTATGCCCTCCACGAGATCTATGAGGAGTTTTTTAGTATTCTGCTGCGGGAAATTGATTACGTTCAAGAGGGGCAAAATGCCGATCGCTTTCGGGCCAACTTTGCCCAAGACCCCCATATTCGCGTCCCCAAGGTCTATTGGACGCATACTTGCCGCTATGTCCTGACGATGGAGTATCTCCCCGGCATTCGCATTGACAATCGCGCCGCCATCGAAGCCTTTGGCTTGAATCCCCAGATGATTAACCAGCGGGGAATTTGTTGCTATCTCAAGCAATTATTGATTGATGGCTTTTTCCATGCCGATCCGCATCCGGGGAACTTGGCCGTGACCAAGGAAGGCGATCTGATCTTCTATGACTACGGCATGATGACAGAAGTGCCAGCCCTGAATCAGCAGCAGATGGTACAAACATTTTTTGCGGTGCTGCAAAAGGATAGCGATCGCGTGATTGCTGCCTTGATTGAACTGGGGCTATTGATGCCTGTTACCGATAGAGTCCCCCTACAACGGATTATGCAATTGATTTTAGATCGATTTACCGAACGGCCTGTGGATTTAACCGCCTTTCGGGAGTTGCAACAGGATGTGTATGCCCTTTTTGAGCAGCAACCCTTTCGCCTACCCGCAAAGATGACCTATATTCTCAAGTCCCTCACAACCCTCGATGGGATTGCCCGCAGTTTAGACCCTGAGTACAACCTGAGTGCGGCGGCCCAACCCTTTGTCAAGGAATTCATGCGTCACTCGCGGGGGGGCTGGCGAGAACTGATTCACCAAACCCAAACCCTAATCAACCAGCGATTACAGCAGCCCAGTCGGGTTGAAGTGCGGCTGCAACAGTTAGAGGATCGCTTGGCTTGTGGCGAACTGCAACTGTCGGTGCGCAATCCCACCATGGAGCGGCAACTGCGGCGCATTGAGAGTTTGTTAATTTGTTTAGTCTATTTGGGATTGGCTGGTTTTACCCTTTTGGCGGGGGCGATGTTGTGGTCAGCCAAAGCTTTGGGGGGGGCGATCGCTCTTTTTACAGTAGCAGCACTAGCGGGTTTGGCACTCCTGCGTAGTTGGCTGCGCTTTCTTTGGTTATGCCGCTGGCAATAGGCGCTTAGGAGGATTCCCTGAGGGCGCGGCGAAAGCCCAAGGCAATCAGGATATTGGCCAAGGTTAGAAAAAATTCTGCCCCCCCGTGCAACCCATCCACATTGGCCAAGGTTGTGTCATAGACCTGCTGGGCATAGAGTCCCGCTGGAATGGTGACAGCAACAAACACCAGTGTCCCATAGAAGCCAATGAGGGCTAAACGGGGGGTGTTGGGGTTGCGGGTCATGAAGTACAAGAACCCCAAATAGGGAAACAGCGAGAGGGCAAAAAAGGCATTCGTCAGCATTAGCGGCGTGCCAGCTTCTTGCTCATTTTGCGCAGTCGGATGGATTGGGGCGTTACCTCCACCAGTTCATCGGGGCCAATGTACTCCAGTGCCCGCTCTAGGCTCATTTCCACAGGTGCTTGCAGTTGCACTAGTTCATCCCCCGTTGAGGAGCGGAAGTTGGTGAGTTGTTTGGCTTTGCAGACGTTGATTTCGAGGTCTTGGGGACGGTTATGCTCACCGACAATCATACCCTTATAGACTTTGGTGCCGGGGGTAATGAAAAAGACACCACGATCTTCGGCGTTTTTCAGGGCATAGAAGGTGGCCGTGCCCTCCTCAAAGGCAATTAAGACGCCATTGCGACGGGTGCTGATCTCGCCTGCCAAGGGACGATAGTCCAAAAAGCTGTGGTTCATAATCCCTTCGCCGCGCGTTAGGCGCATAAATTCGCCCCGGAAACCAATGAGACCCCGCGCCGGAATCACAAACTCCAGTTGCGTCCGACCATTGCCCCCCACCTGCATATCCTGCATTTCACCGCGTCGCTGGCCGAGGCGCTCAATACAGCCGCCAACGGCTTCATCGGGAACGTCGAGCACTAAGCATTCGTAGGGTTCGCAGGGCTGACCATTGACTTCACGATAGATCACCTGTGGCTGGGACACTTGGAATTCATAGCCTTCGCGGCGCATCGTTTCAATGAGAATGCCAAGGTGCAATTCACCCCGACCAGAAACGGCAAAGCGATCGGGGGAGTCGGTTTCTTCGACCCGCAGTGCCACGTTGGTTTCCAGTTCCCGAAACAGGCGATCGCGCAATTGCCGCGAGGTCACAAAGGTTCCCTCCTGACCGGCAAAGGGGGAGTCATTGACCGCAAAGGTCATTTGCAGGGTCGGTTCATCCACTTTGATCAGGGGTAGGGCTTGGGGGTTGTTGGGGTCGGTGATGGTTTCGCCAATGTTGGCATCACTAAAGCCCGCGATCGCCACAATATTGCCGGCACTGGCCATGTCCAATTCAATCCGCTTCAGTCCCTCAAAGCCCAAGAGTTTGGTCATCTTTGCCTTGACAATTTGGCCGTTATCCTTGACCAAGGCCGCCTGCTGTCCCACCTGCACGGTGCCGTTGTGAATTTTGCCAATGACAATTCGCCCTAGGTACTCCGAGTAATCCAAGGTGGTCACCTGCAGTTGCAGCGGCGCATCGGGATTGCCCACGGGCGGTGGAATATGGCGGACAATGGCCTCAAAGAGGGGCTGCATATCCTTGCCCTCTTCGTCTAGATCTGTTTTTGCGTAGCCCGCCAAGCCCGAAGCAAAAAGATAGGGAAACTCGCACTGATCATCATCCGCCCCCAGCTCAATAAATAAGTCCAACACCTTATCAATGGCTTTGTAGGGTTCTGCCTGCGGCCGGTCAATTTTATTCACAACCACAATGGGGCGCAGACCTTTTTCCAGGGCTTTTTTCAGGACAAAGCGGGTTTGGGGCATTGGCCCTTCGTTGGCATCGACAATCAGCAGACAACCCTCCACCATGCCAAGGACGCGCTCCACTTCACCGCCAAAATCGGCGTGGCCGGGGGTATCCACAATGTTAATCGTCAAGTCTTTGTAGCGAACCGCTGTATTCTTGGCCAGAATCGTAATGCCACGCTCGCGCTCCAGATCATTGGAGTCCATGACGCACTCAGGAATGTCTTCTCCTTCACGAAAGGTACCCGACTGACGCAGTAGGGCATCCACCAGAGTGGTTTTGCCGTGGTCAACGTGGGCGATAATGGCAACATTACGAATCGGCAGACTCATAGCGACTTCCTGCGGGTTTTGTAATAGAGCGTTGAGGAGCGTAAGAAACCTTTACAATCCTAGCGTAGTTTGGTAAAGGAACTGAGCCATAGGTAGTGAGGTGTTTCCTCATCACTAATTTTGTTGGGGGGTGCCCTCGATGACCGATCGCCTGAGTTGGCTGCAAACCCATACTCCTCTTAGATCGCTTTCTTTGGCAGCATTAGAGGCGATCGCTGCCGCCCTGCGCACAGAATCCATTGCGGCCAATCGTCGCATTGTCCTTGAAGACACACCCGTTACTCATCTGATGATCCTGCGATCAGGAGAGCTGGAAGCCTACCACACCACCCGCGATCGCCCCGCCACTATAACGACCCTGCCACCGGGAACGGTTTTGCACTGGCCAGAACTGGTACTGGAGCAACGGGCACCGCAAACAGTGATTACCCTCACGGACTGTGAATTGTGGACATTGCCCCGCGAGGTGTTTGCCACATTGGCTGATCAATTTCCCGAACTCCGCCAACAGGTGTCGCAGCAGTTGCAAAGTACCCTCAGTGATCTTGCCCACGAGCAGGAGCGGCAGGCAGTCTTGCGCCCCTATCTTGTACCGCGCGTAAAACAGGGAATTGTGGGGAGTAGTCGCTATGCCGTGCGCTTACGCCAAGGGATTAAAGAGGCCGCGAGGGATCGCCAGCCGGTATTGATTTTTGGTGAACCGGGTCTGGAAAAGGACAATATTGCTGCGCTAATCCATTATGGCTCGCGCGATCGCCGTCAACCCCTGATTCGTTTTAACTGTGGTACCCTATCCGCCAATGGGGCAGAACTCTTTGGCAAAGCCAAGAAACCGGGTCTGCTTGACTGGGTCGCAGAGGGCACCCTGATCCTCAACAATGTCCATGAATGGCCTGTCCACCTCTATCCGCAACTGCGCCGCCTTGTGGCCGAACAGACCTATGAACCCGTCGCCGACCCCCCCGTACCCTCCCGCCGCTTTCCGGGGCGATTGATCTTGATTGCCGAAAAGAAAGGCTGCGGTTACCAAAATCTGGTGCACCACCAAATTAAAGTACCCCCACTGCGGGTGACAAAAGCAGATATTGAAGCCTTGGTGAATTACTATATTGCCCTCTACTGCCGGCAACGGGGCATTCCTAAGCCTCAGATTACCCCCGAAGCCCTACGCCGGCTGCAAAGTTATGATTTTCCCGGCAATTTGCGGGAGTTGGCGAGTCTGGTGGAGCGTGCCCTTGTGCAAGCAGACGGGGCGGAGTTACTCACTGAAGAAGTCTTTTGGCCGGAGCGATCGCGCCAACGGCGATTTCGTTGGAACCTACTTAATGCCTATCCCCAATTGCGTGCTTTTCTACGCAGTCTGTGGTGGCCCGATCGCCTCAACTATGGCCTGACCCTTTGGCTTTTTCCGCTGATTGTCGCCATTGGCCTCTGGGGACCCCAAGATCGCCCAGACAACTTTACCCTGAACCTCTTCTGGGCGTGGTGGTGGCCGGTCTCATTGCTGATCTTTCCCTTCTTGGGGCGCATTTGGTGTGCGGTCTGCCCCTTTATGATCTACGGCGAAGTCCTGCAAAGGCTATCCCTCAAGATTTGGCCGCGCAAGCTGCGCCCTTGGCCGCGTCAACTGGCGGAACGCTGGGGGGGCTGGGTGCTCTTTGGTCTCTTTGCCGTGATTCTCCTGTGGGAAGAATTGTGGGATTTACCCAATACGGCCTATCTCTCCAGTTGGCTACTGATCTTGATTACAGCGGGAGCCGTGATTTTTTCTCAGCTCTATGAACGTCGCTTTTGGTGTCGCTATCTCTGCCCCATTGGTGGCATGAATGGCCTCTTTGGCAAACTCTCCATTCTTGAATTGCGGGCACAGCAGGGGGTGTGCGCTGCCAGTTGCCAGACCTACCAATGCTACAAAGGGGGGCCCGCCCTTGGGGAAGGTCAAGAAACGGGGGGCTGTCCCGTCTATTCCCATCCGGCTCAACTAACGGATAACCGCAATTGCGTTTTGTGTATGACCTGTCTCAAGGCTTGCCCGCATCGCTCGGTGGAAGTGAATCTGCGTCCGCCGGCTATTGATCTCTGGACTAGTCATGAAGCCACGGCGGCTGAAGTTTGCCTGCTGTTTTTGCTCTTGGGGGCGGTGGTATTGCACCGTTTACCGCTGCTTCTGGCATGGCTGGGACTTGCAGAGGCCAATTTGGGCCTGCAGGCGATGATTGCGGTGGTGGCGCTAGCTCTGCCGGGACTCTTGGCATGGGGTTGGCATCAGATACACCGACAAGGCTCGGTTCCCTTTGTGCGCTTGGCCTACGGGTATCTGCCTTTGGTGCTGGGTGCCAATTTGGCCTATTATTTGCCCCTTGGTCTAGGGGAGGCGGGTCAGTTGTTGCCCGTAACCTTTGCAACCTTTGGCCTCGATGGCACGAGTTTGCCCAGTTGGCAAGCCCATCCAGCAGTGATCGGGTTCCTGCAAACGACCACACTTGTCGTCAGTACCCTTGCCAGTTTGCTCCTCAGTCAAAAGATTGCGCGATCGCCCCTACGACAGATGTGGCACCCTTGGCTAGGCATTCTCGCTCTCGCTTGGGGAATTGCCTATTTACTTTGATGGGCTGGGCTGGATTCGCAAAACTTCATCAAAGGCGTGGCGTGTCAAAGAACAGCAGCTTAGTGATTAAGCCAGCAGCCAGCACTAGCAGCGTCACCAAGAATCCCCACAAACGAGCATCGGTTCCATCCTGCCGTTTGACAATTTGCTGCAATGTGGTCTCTACTGTGTCAATGCGCTGCCCCAATTGTGTCTCTACGGCACTAATACGCTGCGACAATTGCGCCTCAACGGCATTGATGCGCTGTTCCAGCTTGGCCTCAACGGCATTGATACGCTGCTCTAGCTTGGCCTCAACGGCATTGATACGCTGCTCCAGTTTGGCCTCAACAGCATTGATACGCTGCTCTAGCTTCGCCTCGACGGCATCAATTTTGTCCTCAAGTCGTTGGAATCTCTCGCCACTGGTGGCAATGTGAATATCTAGCTTTTTCTCTATAGCCTGAAGACTGGCCTGCATCCCTTGGATGGCATCCAATACTTGACTCAATTCCGATCGCGTTACAGGTTCACTCATGCTTTTTTATCTCTATGGGCCGGGCTGGATTCGAACCAGCGTAGGCGTAGCCAACGGATTTACAGTCCGCCCCCATTAACCACTCGGGCACCGACCCTTTCATCGCGATTTTTTAATATACCACATCAGGGGGGAGACTTGAGCTTCCCGTTTTGAGAAAACAATTCCCTACTCGTCGAGGGTGTAGCTTTGCAGGTTTTCTAGGGGTTGTACTTTGAGGAGACGTTCGGCGCGGCGAATCTCGCTGTCGCTACCTTGAATTAGGATCAGGTATTTGCCCCGCTGCAATCGCTTTTCAAAGGGGATGCCCGACTTACCCGTAATCACCACTTGCAGACCACCACCTACAGTGAGACTACCGAGAGCGCCAGCGATCGCCCCAAAGATGCCCCCCAAAAGACTATTGTTGAGGCGATCCAGCATCGGCAGAATGTCAATTTGAGTCGCTTGGTTAAAGGTAAAACCGGCAAAGAAGCCAAAGGGAACAAGCCAGATCAACATCCGTTGCATTTGCTGGCGTGCCACTTGAAAGGGATCGGTGAGTCCCAACTCTGACCACTGTTTGTAGCCTCGACCCAAAAGGGCGACCTTTGCCATGGGGAAGCCGTCCTTTTCCAGCTGGGTATAAACGGCCTCGGCTTGGAGGCGATCGCCCAATGTCGCTACCAAGTAATTTTTCATAGCGATAGGATGAAGAAAATCTCTTGCTTGCAAAGCTATGCTGCCCCTATTGTCCCACTTTCGCCGCACCTTTGCTGATCTGGGCCTGATTGTCGTAGCCAGTGCCATCGCCAGCACGGTGGTGATTGGGATTCGCGAAATGGGTTGGCTCCAACCACTGGAATTGGGTGCCTACGATCGCCTGATGCAATTGCGCCCTATGCCCGGCCCCGATCCGCGACTATTGGTGGTGGCAGTCACCGAAGCCGATATTCAACGTTACCGCTCCCTATCGCTGCCGGATCAGATCTATGCCCAAGCTCTAAAACAACTCCTCAAACATCAGCCCCGTGCCATTGGTCTTGATATTTACCGCGATTTTGCTGTACCGCCGGGACATGAGGAATTAAACCGCCTTTGGTTAAGTTCCGATCGCCTCTTTGCGGTCACGAAACTAGGGGATGCCACTCACCCGACCATTCGTCCGCCGGCTGCCCTCAGTGCCGATCAGGTGGGATTTAACGATGTCACGGTTGATGCCGGTGGCATTGTCCGTCGCAGTTTACTCTTTTTGCCGGACGATCAGGGGAATACGCTGTACTCCTTCTCATTACGGTTAGCGCTGCGGTATCTGGCGGATGAGGGGATTGAGCCTCGCAGCAGTAATGCGGATGCCAATGTGATGCAGTTGGGGCAAAGTATTTTCACGCCCCTGCAACCCAATGATGGTGGCTATGTGGGTGCCGATACAGCGGGCTATCAAATTATGCTCAACTATCGCGGTGATCAGCGGGCAGTAACCTGGGTACCTTTGGAGGATGTGCTCAATGGGCGGGTTGCTCCTGCATTGATTCGCGATCGCGTGGTTCTCATTGGCAACATTGCCGAAAGTGGCAAAGACTTTTTCTATACCCCCTTTAGTTCCGGCCTGCGGGACAATCAGCGCATGGCAGGGGTGTTTATCCACGCCCAAATGGTGGGGCAATTCATTGATGCGGGTTTGGGCGATCGCGCGGTTATATGGTTTTGGCCCAACAGTGTGGAGAACGTTTGGATTGTTCTTTGGGCATTGATTGGTGCCATCCTTGCTTGGCGCGTGCGGCATCCCTTGGCTCTAGCAACGGCAGTGGGCACGGCTCTCCTCATCCTACTGCTGGCCTGTTATGGGTTGTTTTTGAAACTGGGCTGGGTGCCCCTTGTACCGCCAGCATTGACCCTCCTCCTTGGCAGTGGCGGAGTCGTCACCTACACTGCACAACAAGCCCAACAGCAACGGCAAATGGTGATGCGCCTCCTTGGCCAAAATATCTCGCCGGAAATTGCCGCTGCCATGTGGGAACGGCGGGATGAACTCCTCAAGGATGGTAAGTTGCCCGGCCAACGCCTGATTGCCACACTGCTTTTTACTGACTTGAAGGGGTTTAGCACCATTTCTGAAGGTATGGAACCGGAGGAACTCTTTAACTGGCTCAATGCCTATCTAGAAAAAGTGGCGGATGTGGTCCAAAGCTACCACGGCGTGATTAATAAGTTCACCGGTGACGGCATTATGGCCGTGTTTGGCGTGCCCATTAAACGAACCAGCCGCGAAGGAATTGCCATTGATGCCCGCAATGCCGTGGATTGTGCCTTGGCCTTGGGACAACTGCTAGAGGAACTGAATCGTGAATGGGCGGCTCAAGGGCTACCGCAGGTGATGATGCGGGCGGGGATCTACACAGGTCCGATTGTGGTCGGCAGTCTCGGTAGTAAAAATCGCCTCGAGTACGGTGTGATTGGCGACAGTGTGAATACCGCCTCGCGCCTTGAGAGTGTGGACAAGCACCGCCAGCCTAGCCCCTGTCGGATTTTAGTGGCACAGGAAACGCTGGAGTATCTCGGCGATCGCTACGAGGTCGAGGCATGGGGACCGTTGGAACTCAAGGGCAAAGAGCGCAAAATTCAGGTCTTTCGCATTCTCGGCGTCCGCGAAGGGCTGGCGATCGCCCCCAATCAGCCCACCGCCATTGAAGTGGAGATCTAACGTCCGGGAATCAGGGAACTGCTGAGCCGTTGGATGGCACGGCCAGCAATATCGCGATAGCGCAACTCACCACAGAGGACTTGACCGAGCCGCTGGGTAGCGGAGGGGCGTTTCATGGCAAGGTGGTAGCCGACCTTCGGCATGCGATGGAAGAGTGCTGCGAGGCGTTGCGCCCACACTAAATCCGCTCCCCATTCCTCCTGCAATCTTTTGCTGTAGGTGGCCAAGGCATCCACTTCGCCAGCAAGAGCTGCGTCAATGGCTTCAGCAGCCCGCATGCCACTGTAGAGAGCAGGACGAACTCCCTCAGCCGAAAAGGGATCTACCAGACCAGCGGCTTCACCCGCAAGGAGGGCATGGTGGGTATGGAGTGGTTGCTGACCCTCCCATACCCGCAGGGGATGGTATTGAATGGCAGCGTCGGCCAACTGCAGCCCATGGGCAGCGCAATACTGTTGCAAAATCGGTTCCCAATTGGGGCGATCGCTGCCCCGCACAACGGCAACCCCAACGGTTCGCTGGTTCCCCTTCGGAAAACTCCAGAGGTAACCATTTTTCACGAGGCCAAATTCAAAATGCGCCGCGCGATCCCCCCCTAGATTGGGGATGGTCATCACCGCCGCCGTGCGCACCACTTTGGGCTTAAACCCCAGCCACTGAGCCACTTGACTATTGGCACCATCGGCAGCAATGAGATACCGCCCACCATAGGTCGTGGTTGCCGTGTGGATCTGCCAGCGATCTGCTTGGAACGTAATCCCAGTAACCTCGGTCTGATCTGTAACAACCGCACCCCTTTGTTGTGCCTGCTGCAACAGGTACTGATCAAACACCGTGCGATCAACAATCCAGATGGGTTCGGGAATGCTTAACTCGGCTTCAATGGCATCACTGAGCTGCCAACTGTAGCGCACAGTGCGGGTGGTATCGGCAATGGCGGGCTGAAAATCAAAATCAAACCACTGGGCAATGGCGGGTGAAACCCCTCCAGTGCAGGGCTTTGAGCGGGGCAAGGCCAATTTTTCTAGAACTAAAACCTGACGTCCGCGGCAAGCGAGATGATAGGCGGCTGACCCGCCAGCAGCACCCCCACCCACCACAATACAGTCGTAGATTGCCTGCATACGGTTACTCACGGGAGGCAAAAGCGCCCCCACGATAGCGGTTTCCTCAGGGGATAGCAACCCCCAATTCTAGCGATCGCCAGTGTGTTCCAGCTGCCGCGATGGGCAAGGAACCGTGCCGTAGCTACAGAAGACACAACAGTCCCCCGCCTTGGGTTTGAGGTGGGCATGACATTGGGGACACTCCCAGAACACGACACAGGCATCGCTGGGCATCCATTCCGCTTGCTCCGTGTGACAATGGGGACAGACCAAGGTGCTGGAAAACACAACTGACGGTTGACTCATCTTCCTCAGCAGAGACTCAAAGGGTAATGACTTGATCGAGTCCGCTGTCTGCAAGGCTAGCATAAAACTGCGGAAAGCAGCCACATACTACCCCTTCAACCATCCCCTTGGCTTTGACAGAACCGGTGCCACATTCGTCAAATGTTCCTTCAGCCAAACCACGGCGCACCGCACACTGATCACAGGCCATGAGTAAAATCCCCTGTTCCTTGGCAATGCGGGCTAAGCGCTCACCAACGGGATCCCCTAAACGCAAACAAAAGAGGTTATCATCAAAAAACATCATACCCACCACTTCAGCGCCATGATCGCCCCGCTCCAGCTGCGGTAAAACCATCGTTGCCAGCTTAAAGGTGCTGGCCATGTCAGTGGCAAAAATATAGGCAACTTTCATAGAACCATTCCTTTTGATTCAGCAAAAGCACATTAACTTTGGGCTTGGGAGCGCCGCCGCCGACAGCGCTCAGAACAGTACCTCACCTCCTCCCAGCAATTCGCCCATTTTTTGCGCCATTGGAAGGGTCGGCCACAGACCAGACAAATTTTGCTGGGAAGGTTTTCTTTGCGCCGTTGCTTGGCCATGATTGGGGGTTATGCGTCAGTGACACAGGCGGCCAACTGGGTCAGCAGGGTTGGACGATCCAAATTTTGGCCAATGAGAACCAGTTGATTTTTGCGATCGCCTTTCCATTCCTCATCATCGAGGCTAAAGCGCTTACCACTGAGGTGAAAGACGTGGCGGCGGGGACTTTCCTTAAACCAAAGGATGCCCTTGGCACGAAAGACGGATTCCGGTAGCTGGTGATCCAGAAAATACTGGAATTTGCGCAGTTCAAAGGGGCGATCGCTCTGGAAGGAAACGGAGGTAAAGCCATCCTCTTCAAGGTGGTTGGAGGTCTGATGGGGGTGAGGATGATCATGATCGCAATGGTCATCACACTCATGATGATGGTGGTGACCGTGGTCGTGATGGTGGTGCTCATGGTCGTGTTCTGAATGCTGGGGCGCTGCCTCAGGCTGGAAGTAGCGATCGCTCTCAAACAGCCCCACACTCAAAATCAAGGGCAGGGGCACTTGCGCCTTCACCGTACGAATGATCCGCGCTCCCTCCCGCATTTCGTGAATTCGCCGTTCTAACTCCTGCAAGCGTTCCTCAGTCACCAGATCTGCTTTGTTGAGGAGAATAATGTCACCGTAGGCAATTTGGCTTTGGGCAGCGCTGCTATTGAAAAGATCAAGACTAAAGTTCTCCGCATCCACCACCGTAATAATTGAATCCAAACGGGTGAGATCCCGCAGCTCAGTTCCCAAAAAGGTCAGAGCCACCGGCAGTGGATCCGCCAAGCCCGTTGTTTCCACGACTAAATAGTCCACCTTGTCAGGACGTTCGAGAACCCGATAAACTGCATTCACCAAGTCATTGTTAATCGTGCAGCAGATACAGCCATTGGTGAGCTCCACCATGCCCTCATCCTTGGTCACCAATAGCTCATTATCAATACCAATTTCCCCAAATTCATTGACAAGGACGGCGGTCTTCAGTCCCTGTTGATTGGTCAGAATATGATTGAGGAGTGTGGTTTTACCACTACCGAGAAACCCTGTAATGATAGTTACCGGTAGGCCGTGCTTCATTGCCTCCATTTTGGCAGTTGTAGGCAGGGAAGAAGTCGTCATAGGCAGGATGTTAAGAGCGAGAATTATTCTCAAATTATAGCCGCTGCACCTCGCTCAAGGGGTGAGCGATCGCTGTAGGCTAGAAACAAGACCCGATTGCCACCAACAGCCGTTACCGTGGGTGGGACAATGTCTAAAACGCTCCTGCATGTCTCGCCATGTCAAGCAAAATAGGGTAACCTGTTGAGGCCTAACGATTAAGTTGAATATGTCGAACCAGCCGTTGCAACGCCGCACTAAAATTGTCGCCACCATTGGTCCAGCGGTTAGCCATCCCGATAAACTGCGCGCCATTATCCAAGCGGGAGCGACTACCCTGCGCCTGAATTTTTCCCATGGTACCCACGACGATCACCAGCGCAGCATTCGCCTGATTCGCCAAATTTCCTATGAGTTGGGGCAACCCGTGGGCATTTTGCAGGACTTGCAAGGCCCCAAAATTCGCCTCGGGCGGTTTGAACAGGGCGCCATTTCCCTCAAACGGGGCGATCGCTTTACCCTCACCAGTCGCTCCGTCATGGGCAACCAGCACATTAGCTCGATTACCTATCCTCCCTTGGCTCAGGAGGTTCCCGCCGGCGCCACGATTTTGCTGGATGATGGCCGCGTGGAAATGGTCGTTGAAGAAGTGGATAAGGAGGCGGGTGAACTCCACTGCCGAGTGGTTGTTGGCGGCACGCTCTCGAATGCCAAGGGCGTGAACTTTCCAGGGGTTTACCTCTCCATTAAGGCTCTGACAGAGAAAGATCGTGAAGATCTGATGTTTGGCCTCAATCAAGGGGTAGATTGGGTGGCCCTCAGCTTTGTTCGCAATCCCCAAGATGTACTGGAGATCAAAGAACTGATTGCCAACGCTGGGAAGCAGGTGCCGGTGATTGCCAAAATCGAAAAGCACGAGGCGATCGAGCAAATGGATGCCATCCTCTCCCTCTGCGATGGTGTCATGGTGGCACGGGGAGATTTGGGGGTGGAACTGCCCGCCGAAGAGGTGCCGATTCTGCAAAAACGGCTGATTGCTGCCGCCAACCGCTTGGGCATTCCCGTGATTACGGCCACACAAATGCTGGACAGCATGGTGAAAAGCCCCCGCCCTACCCGTGCCGAGATTTCCGATGTTGCCAATGCTATTCTCGATGGCACCGATGCCGTGATGCTCTCCAATGAAACGGCCATGGGGGAATACCCCGTCGAGGCAGTGAAGATGATGGCCACGATTGCCGCCCGCATCGACAACCAACCCCAACTGCGGCAACCGCCCGTGGCTGAGTCCATAGCGGTGCGTTCCATTCCCAATGCCATTAGTCAAGCGGTGGGACAGGTGGCAGCACAGCTTCATGCCAAGGCCATCATTACCCAAACCAAGAGCGGCGCTACAGCCCGCAATGTCTCCAAGTTTCGTCCCCAAATTCCGATTTTGGCGGCAACGCCCCATATCGAGGTGGCACGGCGCTTGCAGTTAGTCTGGGGGGTAGAACCACTGCTGACTCTGGATCATCCCTCGATGCGGCAGTCGTTTCAGGCAGCCATTAATGCGGCACAGGAGCGGGGCTTTCTTGAGGAGGGGGATCTGGTGGTGATGACCGCTGGCACGCTGCAAGGGGTCTCTGGCTCCACGGATATGATCAAGGTGGAACTCGTCACCTCGGTGATGGGACGCGGCTGTGGCATTGGTCATGGGTCGGTGAGTGGTCCGGCGCGGGTGGTGCACGAAGGAATGCCAGTTCGCACGTTTAATAGTGGCGAAATTTTGGTGGCCGAGCGCACCAGTGCTGAATTGGTGGAAGCCATTCGCAAAGCGGCAGGCATTATTACCGAAGAGGATAGCCTGACGAGCCACGCGGCGGTCTTGGGGTTGCGCTTGGGCATTCCAGTGATTGTCGGGGTCAAAAATGCCACCCGCCTGATCCGCGAGGGCACGATTCTCACTATGGATGTGGAACGGGGCTTGGTCTATTCCGGTGCGCGCAATGGCGTCGAGCGATCGCCCGAGTAGGAGTGGAACAGGCAATGATTTTTTTTCAGGCCAACACCTATCTCACGGATTTGGTGACGCGGACGCTCCAAGCGACATGGCAACACTTTCCTTGGCTGGGACAAGAGGACATTGCCCTGACCTTATTGGTGTATCCACCCCCCATTCCCGTGAATACGGGCGGAGCGCTGACCGCAGCAGAATTTTGGCGGTATTCGATTCCCGGCGCCCATTATCGCGGCGATGTACCGATGTACCCGGCCAGTGTGGTGAAGTTGTTTTATCTGGTGGCCTGTCATGAGTGGCTCCACAGCGGTATGCTTCAGCCGGATGCGGAATTAGCACGCGCCCTGCGGGATATGATTGTGGACTCCAGCAATGATGCCACGAGCCTCGTGGTGGATATGCTCACGGGGACGACCAGTGGCCCGGTGCTGCCACCGGAACCTTTTCGCACATGGCAATACCAGCGCAATATCGTCAATCGCTATTTTCAATCCTTAGGGTGGCCAGAGCTAACTAATATCAACGTGAATCAAAAAACGTGGTGTGATGGCCCCTATGGACGAGAGCAGGAATTTGTCGGGCGCGATCGCCAGAATGCTAATCGTCTGACCACTGATGCCACGGCCAAGTTAATCCACAGTATTGTGGGCGGTGTTGCCGTGTCTGCTAGCGCCAGTCAAGCGATGATGGAACTGATGGAGCGTTCCCTCGATCCAGAGCTTTTGGCCGAGGATCCAGAAAACCAAGTACAGGGCTTTTTGGGGGAAGGGCTACCTCCGGGGGCAAAGTTGTGGTCAAAGGCGGGACTCACCAGTTGGGTGCGCCACGATGCGGCCTATATTGAACTCCCCAATCATTGCCCCTATACCTTGGTGGTCTTTATTGAGAATCGCACCGCCAGTATGAATACAGAGGTTTTGCCCTTTATTTCCCGTCAAATTGCCAGTGGTATTCCGACCCTAGAGGGCACCGGAGTACTGTAGGCCACTGACAACCCCGGCCGCCAAAAGGTGACCAAAGCTGGTGGTAGCCAGCAATTCGGGCAGACCAAAGCCTTCAAAGAGGGCGGGCAAGGAAACGGGTAAACCGGGGCCTTTTCCCCGTGATTGAATGGCATAGCGGCCAATGGCGATCGCAAACAGGTTGCAGAGGATCACCACCAAACCCACAGACGGCGTCCAAGTGGTATCGGGGAGCGTGGCTAACACCATGGTTCCTCCTAAATGGGTACAATTGCCCATGAATTATACGGAACGGCCTGATCGCCCACCGCTAGTTCTTTACAAAATGGTGCATCTCGTTACAAATGCTTAACTCAACTGTCCCTGTCAAAATTGCTGTCAAAATTTGTGGCTTGACTCTACCCGAACAGGCGATCGCGATCGCCCAAATGGGCGTCAGTGCTTTGGGGTTTATTACCGTGCCCCATTCCCCCCGCTATGTCCCGGCAGCAACCATTGCCGAGATCTGTCGCCAGTTGCCGCCCTCAGTACTGACTGTTGCCGTGGTTGCCAATCTCGATTTAGCAGCATTAGCCCATTTAGTCACAACCACAGGGGTACAGGCACTGCAGCTTCATGGCAGCGAATCGCCCGAGTTTTGCCAACAGGTACGCCATGCCTTCCCTAATATTGTGTTGATCAAAGCCCTGCGGGTGCGATCGGCAGCCAGCCTCGCCGAGATTCCCGCCTACGCCCCGATTGTGGATCGCATTCTCCTAGACGCCTATCACCCGCAGCAGTTGGGGGGCACGGGGCAGCCCTTTGACTGGACATTGCTGAAAGACTTAGCCATTCCTTGCCCTTGGTGGCTGGCGGGGGGCATCACGCCGGAAAATTGCCGTCAAGCGATCGCCCAAACCCAACCCCAAGGGATTGACCTAGCCAGTGGTGTGGAAAGCCAACCGGGGATCAAGGATTTAGGGCGCGTAGCAGCATTGCTGAGCAACCTAGGGATAAATGCAAATCATTCCCTGCACCCTGAGGGCACCCGTTTCTAGCCGCAACTCTTGGATGGCCACCCCCTCACCCAAATCAATGGCCACCGTGGGATGAGGGTCACCTTCCCCTTGCCAATGCACCTTTTCTAAGCAGAGGGTTCGCTCATCCTGCAAGCGCACCTGGGTCATCAAATGCCAATCCGCCTGCTCCCCTTGGGCATTCACCATCGAGAACACCAGTTTGAGGCACCCAGCACCCAATTCTGCCTGCGTATGCCGCAATTGCCACTCTTGCAGATTGACCCCTGCTTTGCCCAAGCCGCGCTGATCGAGCAATTTCAGCAGTTCCCGTAGGCCGGATTGCAGGAGCGGCGCCCCCCAAGAGGCGTCGAGATCGGCTTGGCTGAGAATTAGTTCCCCGCGCACCAGCACTGGTGCCAAGAGTTTTAGGGGTTTGCCTCGCAACACTTGCCCTAGATTAATCTGAATCTGTTCCGCTTGGACGGCTGCTTGGCGCAATTGAATACCGCGATAACTGGCGCTAGCTGCGGCAACGCGCACGTGGGGTAAGTATCCCCGCAAAATCTGGCGATCGCCCCCTTGAATTTCAATTTCCAAGCCTGTTGCCTGCTCCAACTGTGCAGATAACCACCAGTGCAACGCCGGTTGCAAGACCCGGGGAATTAGTCCGCGTTCAGAAGCGGCACCAAACGCCTCAGCCATTTCTGGCGACGTTAACGACATACGTACTCCTCACACACTTTTTGGGTGATACCTAGGCCAGCCTATGGGGCTAGTTCGCTGATTTTAACGAAACTGGACGTAGGTTTGGTCTGGCCAGAGGCAACTTTCCTAATTTGCTAGAACTGGGGTAGTGGAAATGCGATGAGAGGCTGCTCAGCCATGCTGACGATCGGCCTACAACCGGTGCTGGAACTAACCGATGAGCAGTTTGCCGCAATTTGCCGCTAAAACCCTGATCTGCGGCTGGAGCGATCGCCCCGTGGAGAACTAATCATTATGCCCCCCACAGGTGGAGAAACTGGCAGGCGTCATCTTCAAATAGCTGTTCAACTGTACCTCTGGAATCAGCATGCCTTTGACTCCTCGACGGGATTTAAGCTGCCCAATGGCGCCATTCGCAGTTCCAATGTTGCTTGGATTCCAAGCGATCGCTGGCACGCCTTGACCCCCGAACAACGGCAAGGATTTATACCGCTTTGTCCCGATTTTGTAATTGAGCTGCGCGCTGCCAGTGATGATCTGCGGCCACTCGAAGCCAAAATGCGCGAATATCTGGACAATGGTCTGCACCTGGGCTGGCTGATTGACCCGCAAAATCAACGGGTAGAAATCTACCGTTCTCAAATGCCCCCTGAAGTCGCGATCGCCCCTCGGCACCTCTTTGGGGAAGACCTGCTCCCCGGATTCGTGCTGGATTTAACGGAGATTCTTCCCTAGGAAGAGAGGGCAACCAATAGTTGGGGATCAACCTTGAGGCGGATAGCTAAGGTTTGTAGGTGCCGCCGATCGCCCTCGCTGAGGTGCGTGCCCTTCTGCCGCAGTTCACCCATCAGGGTATAAAGCTGTTCCTGTGCCCGATCCAGATTCAGGTTCAAACCTAAGGCATCGCCAATGGTGATCAAGTCCTGCAGCAGGGGACTCAACTGGCTAAGGGTGTCACTGTCGAGGTGGTGGGCAAGATAACGCAATCCAGTGCTAATTTGCTGCTCAAGGAGTCGCTGTTGCTCTTGAAGGCTAAGGTGACAACCCAACAACCGTGCTTCACGGGCGATCGCCATCAATTCTGCCAAATGGTTTTGCAGATCCGCCAAGGGCAAATCACTGAGATCGCTCAGGTCTTGCTCTAAACTCCGCAAATGGCTAATGGCACGATGGGTCAACGCCACCGCTGCCGCGACTTGCAATTCTTGGGGCACACTCAGGCCATCCCGCTGAAACCCCATCAGGATGCCGTAGTTATCGCGATAAACTTGGGTATAAAGCTGATCCAAGCGCGTAAGGGTTTCCCGCGCCAGCACCCCCATGAGACGGTGTCGTTCCTCAGCAAAGAGATCATCCAAGCTGTAGGCTGCCCCCCCAAAGCGTTCCGTAATTGCCATCACCACCCGTGCTGCACTCCCCTGTTGGAAGGCTTGCAGGAGATGGGTCTTGATCTGGCTATATTCCCGCCGCCCTTGGAAGGGTTGAATCGCACAGTGGAAATCCCAGCCCCCCAAGTGCAAGACAGCAAAGATCAGCAGTTGGGACTCGGTTGTCATCGTCGAGGTGAGTTGAATCTGGCCGATCGCCAAGGTCAGGCTGCCCATGCGTTGGAGATGATAATCCCCCTGCTCAATCTCATAGCAGTACAGTTGATGTTGGCGGGGGTAGCTATTAAAGAGGGAACTCATGGCATAGTGGGCGGCCACCTGCTGCAAGCTAATTTGAGCCGTTTTCACCAACTGGTGATAGACCGTTGCCCCATCGCCAAACTGCGGCACATTACTGGGGGCAGCGGCCAGACGCTCAATAAACTCGGGTTCCAACTGCACCCCTGCCACATCTGCCGCGAGTTCGATCGCCCGTGCCGCATAGCGGAGGATTTGCACCCCCTCAGGCCGCGAGAGTTCATCAAAAAACCAGCCACAACTGGTAAACATGAGCAGGGCATGGTGCTGCATCTCCAGCAAGCGCAGGGCATCAATTTGCTCGCTTTGACTCAGGGGGCGGCGTTGGTGTTGTGCCAAAAAACGATGCAGAGTCTCCGGCGAGCGATCGCCAATCACCTCAATATAGGCATCGCGGGCTGCCCAAACATCCTGAAATAGCTCACTGCCTAGGGTTTCATAAATTTCAATTAGCTCATCCCGCAACCAGTTCAGTGCCTCCCGCAAGGGGCGTCGCCACCGTTGATGCCACTCACCGCCCCCACCGCAACCACAATTGTCCTGCCAGCGATCCACACCATGGGCACAGCTCCACGCGGTGACGGGTTTGAGTTCCACCTCCCATGTGGGCGGGAACAGGCTGAGGTAGTAGGCAAAGTTAGTGATCTGCCAGCCCCGCTGTGGAAATTCCACTTTAAAGGCATAGGCGAGGGCTTTTTCACCGCCATACTTGTGATGGCCAAAGGTTTCCCCATCAGTGGCAACGGCAATGATTTGACTGGGGCGATGATCACCGCGCACGGCCTGTCCCAACCGTCCCGCTAGAAATTGCGAGCTAGTGAGCAGATCGCTAAAGCCCATGTCCCGCGAAATGGGGCCGTCGTAGAAGAAGATATCCAAATAATCCCGCTGGCGATCGCCCCCCGGCAAATAGCAGCGATAGGGACGGGTCGGATCAATTTGGCTGCCACTGACTTCAATCCACTCGCTTTCACCGTCGGCAAGAATGGGACGACAGCGTTGGGCTTGGGAAGGCGCCAAAATCGTAAAGCGAATCCCCTCCTCAATCAGGGCGGCTACGGTTTCATAGTCAATGGCCGTTTCTGCCAGCCACATCCCCTCCGGTTCGCGGCCAAACCGCCGCCGAAAGTCCGCCTTGCCCCAACGAATTTGCGTGAGTTTATCGCGATAGTTGGCCAAGGGCAAAATCATGTGGTTATAGACTTGGGCGATCGCGTTGCCGTGGCCATTGAAGCGCTGACAACTGTGGCGATCAGCCTCAATAATGCGCTGATAGACCTCAAGATCGTAGCGTTCGAGCCAACTAAAGAGCGTCGGGCCGATATTAAAGCTGAGGTATTCAAAGTTATTGACAATACCAATGACCTCACCGCGATCGTTGAGAATCCGCGCAAAGGCATTGGGGCGATAGCACTCGTAGTAAATACGCTCATTCCAATCGTGGAACGGCTGGGCACTGGGTTGGTGTTCAATGGCATTGAGGTAGGGATTTTCGCGGGGGGGCTGATAGAAATGGCCATGGATGGTTACGTACACCCCAAGGGCTTGCAGTTGATCAGCAGCAGGGGAAAACACGGTCGGCGTTACATCTGTTGGATTCAGCATGCAGATCAACCACAAGACAACACATTCACTTTCCTTGATCATCGGCGATCGCCCCAAGGGCTAGGCCGCCTGTGACGAAACTTTAAGCTCCGCAAGATTCAGTTACGCTAGGGTACCACCAAGACCGGACAGGGCGCCAAATTAATCACGCGGTTGCTGACACTTTCTTGAAACCCCTCTGGGGTCAGACCCGTTCCCCGGCAACCCATAATAATCAAACTGGCATTGATCTCATCGGCCACATCACAGATCACAAAGGCAGGTTTGCCGCGCCGCAGCAGTGTTTCCGCCACAATCGCGTGTTGGGCAAAGGCTTCCTTCACTCGATTCAAAAATTCCGCGATCGCCGCCTCTAGCTCCGCATCGGGTTCTGGGGTTTCCTCCACCGAGAGCAGAAACAACTGACTCTGAAACAGTTTCACCATCTCAACCACAGTGGGCATGGCTTCTTGGGTATCACGGCTACGGTCAATGGGAAAAAGAATGGTTTTGAACATAGAGTTCACCTCATTGGAGTCAAGTGGAAGGGCACGCCCTTGGGTAGAATGAGGGTCAGGTGAGGGTTCTGTAACGGGTCACTCCATCGCTGGCTGGGATTGTTATGCCCCTAGTACCATCATCCATGTTTTAACGCATTTAGGAGGCTCTAGCGTGTCTAAAAAATCCGTGGCACAGTTATCGGCTGCCGACTTAGAAGGAAAGCGTGTCCTCGTGCGGGTGGATTTTAACGTTCCTGTCGATGAGAATGGTGTCATCACCGATGATACCCGCATCCGCGCCGCACTGCCGACGATTCAAGACCTGATCAGCAAAGGTGCCAAGGTGATTCTTGTCAGCCACTTTGGCCGTCCCAAGGGTGTGGATGATAAACTGCGCCTCACTCCTGTGGCTCAGCGGCTCTCGGAACTGCTCCACAAACCCGTGGCCAAGCTCGATGACTGCATTGGTGATGCCGTGGTGGCCCATACCCAAGCAATGGCCAATGGGGATGTCTGTCTCCTCGAGAATGTGCGCTTCCATCCGGGGGAAGAAAAAAATGATCCTGAATTTGCCAAGCAACTGGCGGCCTGTGCAGAAGTCTATGTCAATGATGCCTTTGGCACTGCGCACCGCGCCCATGCCTCAACCGCGGGGGTGACGCAATACCTCAGTCCCTGTGTGGCGGGCTTTTTGATTGAGAAAGAACTGGAATATCTCCAAAACGCCATTGAGCATCCCCGCCGTCCCTTGGCTGCGATTGTGGGGGGATCGAAAGTCTCTTCTAAGATTGGTGTGATTGAAGCCCTTTTAGAAAAAGTGGATAAATTGCTGATCGGCGGCGGCATGATCTTCACCTTCTACAAAGCGCGGGGGCTGAATGTGGGCAAATCCTTGGTGGAAGAAGACAAGTTGGAGCTAGCCAAACACCTCGCAGCCAAAGCCCAAGAAAAAGGGGTGGAGTTGCTCTTGCCCACAGATGTGGTGGTGGCGGATAACTTTGCCGCCGATGCCAATAGTCAAGTGGTCAGTATCGAAGCGATTCCCGATGGCTGGATGGGTCTGGATATTGGGCCTGCTTCGGTCAAACGCTTCCAAGAGGCGCTCAAGGATTGCAAAACAGTGATCTGGAATGGCCCAATGGGGGTGTTTGAGTTTGATCAATTTGCCAAGGGCACAGAGGCGATCGCCCGCTGTTTGGCTGACCTCACCAGTGAGGGCGTCTCGACGATTATTGGCGGTGGCGATTCTGTGGCGGCGGTTGAAAAAGTGGGCGTTGCCGATCGCATGAGTCATATCTCCACGGGCGGGGGGGCGAGCCTTGAACTCCTCGAAGGCAAAGAACTTCCTGGTATTGCCGCCTTGGATGATGCCTAGGGGATAGATCATCGCCAATACGCTGTGATCAAATCCTCCGAATCCAAGCATTAAATTCATGAAATTTGTGAATGCCCCATCGTCTCAGCCATGGGGCTTTTTTGTTCGCTGGGGCGATATTCAGACCTTGGGACACCGTGATTTGTTAATTTTTCTAACAACTGTCACTGCCCCAAACTATCCCTGCAAAGAGGATGGAATAGACTAAAAGACTGATGAATCAAGGGTTTGAGAAATTTCTAATGGATAAAAGTGGCTGAAAACCACATATCTTAAAGGTTTCAGGGTTCCAGTTGGGGTCTGGCTATTCTAGAATGAGGCTTGAAAGCAAGCAGAGGCAAGGGTTTCGTGCCTTTCACCCATTTGTTCCTCAATTAACAACCTTTAATGTTTCTGTGGAGTTATCCCCATGAATAAAGCTGAACTCGTGGATGCTGTGTTTAGTCGTGCCCATAGCACCAACAACATCACCAAAAAGCAAGTTGAGGCGATTATCTCAGCCACCGTCGAGGAAATCATGGAGGCCGTGGCCAAGGGCGAAAAAGTGACACTCGTTGGCTTTGGAGCCTTTGAACCGCGGAAGCGCAAGGCCCGTGAGGGACGCAACCCGAAAACGAAAGAAAAAATGCAAATCCCGGCAACTACCGTTCCCGCCTTTTCAGCAGGGAAACTCTTCAAAGAAAAAGTTGCACCGCCTGCAGCTCCCGAACCGGCGGCCAAGGGCAAGAAAAAATAGTCTGAATGCCCCCCCGCCACGGTGGCAATTTAGCTTGGGCGGCAGCGATCGCTGGCTGTGCTCCCGATGAGATTTTGGATTTTTCGGCCAGTCTCAACCCTTGGGGGCCCCCTGATTCAGTGATTGCCGCCCTACAGACTGCTTTGCCCACGATTCGCAACTATCCCGATCCCGATTGCCGTCCCTTAGGGGATGCTATTGCCACCCTGCATCAACTACCGAGGGATTATTTTTTGGTGGGCAACGGCGCGGCTGAGTTATTGACTTGGGTAGGTCGCGAGTGTAGCGATCGCCGGCAGATTTATCTCGTTACTCCTGCCTTTGCCGACTACCGGCGGGCACTGGCGTCTTTTGCTTGCCCGATTGTGCCCATTCCCCTAGCCCAAGTGCAAAGCGACTTTGGGGCGATCGCGCCCTCCCTAACCCCTGAAGATGCCATCCTCATTAACAATCCCCATAACCCCAGTGGACAGCTCTGGTCGCGGAATCAGCTCCAGCCGTTGCTAGAGACGGGTGCCTTGGTGATCGTGGATGAGGCCTTTATGGACTTTTTGCCGCCGGCGGCTAGTGAATCCCTAGTGGGGGTTGTGCCTCAGTACTCGAACTTGATTGTTCTGCGATCGCTAACGAAGTTCTATAGTCTGGCGGGTCTGCGTTTAGGGTATGGTGTGTCCTCTCCAGAACGTTGGCAACGCTGGCGATCGTGGCGCGATCCTTGGAGTGTGAATAGTCTAGCAATCATTGCCGGTGTCACAGCTTTGGGCGATCGCCCCTTTCAGGAAAACACATGGCAGTGGCTACCTCCAGCGCGTCATGCCTTTGCGGCGGCCTTAAATACTATGCCTGAACTGAAGGTGGTGACCGAGAGCAAGGCAAACTTTCTACTCATCAAAGCAACGGACGCCATTTTGCCCCTGCAAACGTACCTCCTCCAGCAGCATCGCATTTTGATTCGTGATTGTTGCAGCTTTCCCGAATTGGGCGCTTCTTACTTCCGAGTGGCGGTGCGCCGTGACAGCGAAAATCAGCGGCTCCTCGAGGGTTTGCGGGCTTATTACCAACGCCGGTAGGAATTGCATCCCCCAAAGCCAAGGTGGTATAGTAGCGGTACTTAAGGGGGCGTGGCGGAATGGTAGACGCTGCGGACTTAAGAAATTGAGCCTTAGTAGAGAAATCTATTAAGTGAATGCTCTCAAATTCAGGGAAACCTACGTTTGTCCATAGGGCAAATAGGGCAATCCTGAGCCAAGCCGTTTCTCAAACCCAGACTGGAAACGGAAGGTGCAGAGACTCGACGGGAGCTACCCTACCGTAGATCCTCTACGCGGGTAAAGGGAGAGTCCAATCCTCAACACCCAAGGGGTGGTCGCGAAAGCGGCAGGAGGATGAAAATCCGTTGACCTTAAACAAGTCGTGAGGGTTCAAGTCCCTCCGCCCCCACCAAACCACTTCAGGGTCATCATTCCCAAGGGTTGACCCACTTTTTAAGGCGCGATGAAAACAGAGTACCAGCAACGACAGCAGCAGTTTTTAGAGAAATTGGGCACGGGTGTCGCTGTTTTCTGTAGTGCCCCGCGCGCCATCATGCACAATGATGTGGACTACAACTTTCGCCAAGAAAGTAACTTTTATTACCTCACGGGCTTTAATGAGCCAGAGGCCGTTGCTGTTTTTGCGCCAAACCACAGTGAGCATCGCTATGTTCTCTTTGTGCAGCCCAAGGATCTCAGCCAAGAGATCTGGACAGGGGCACGCCTTGGGGTAGAAGCAGCCAAGGAGCAATTAGGTGCCGATGCCGTATATCCCATTAGTGAGCTAGAGCAACACCTCCCTCGCTATTTGGAGACGGGGGATCCGCTGTATTACCACTTTGGTCACAATGAGCGCTTTAATCAAGTGATTCTCAAGCACTATCAGCGCCTCTTGGCGACACTACCAAAACGGGGCACAGGCCCACGGGCGATCGCCGATCCCAGTATTCTCTTGGCACCGATGCGGCAAATTAAATCAGCAGCAGAATTGGCCTTGATGCGCCAAGCGATCGCCATCACTGTCGAAGCCCATCAGCGTGCCCGCGAAGTGGCTGCCCCCGGACGCTGGGAATACGAAATTCAAGCGGAGATAGAGCATGTGTTTCGCCGACGGGGAGCCGATGGTCCGGCCTACCCTTCCATTGTGGCTTCAGGGCCCAATAGCTGTGTGCTCCACTACACTGAGAACCAACGGCAAATGGCAGCAGGAGACTTACTTTTAATTGATGCTGGCTGTGCCTATCGCTACTACAACGCTGATATTACCCGCACCTTTCCTGTGAGTGGCCAGTTCAGCGGCGAGCAACAGGCGATCTATGATATTGTCCTCGCTGCCCAAAAAGCCGCCATTGAGCAGGTGCAACCGGGGAATACCTACAACCAAATCCACGATGCGGCGGTCCGGGTGATTGTTGAGGGTCTAGTGGAGCTTGGCCTGCTGCGGGGAGCGATTGACGATCTGATCAACGAAGGCAAAGAGAACAATACCCAGAAATATCGCACCTTCTTTATGCATGGCACCGGTCACTGGCTGGGTCTCGATGTCCATGATGTCGGTCTCTACAAGCACAACACGGAAACATGGGTCACGCTACAACCGGGTCAAGTGCTGACAGTGGAGCCGGGAATCTATATTCACCCCGAAGCAACTCCTGCCGAGGGTCAACCTGAGATTGGCGATCGCTGGCGCGGCATTGGTGTGCGCATCGAAGACGATGTCTTGGTCACCACCGAGGGGCACGAAGTCCTGACAGCAGCTGTGCCCAAATAATAGAAAGCAGGAAGTCCTCCTCATTGAGTCCTTTACAGCAAGTCCCCGTGGAAAAAACTGTCAAATCCAAACGCCGCGTTCCTGACCATGGTGAAGTCTCACCCCCCAGCACATCGTGCAGGCCATGCTAGATTTAGTCCAGCCAGAAACCGAACGCATTAACTCGCGTTTCTTGGAACCCACCTGCGGTACTGGCAACTTCTTGGTAGAAATCCTCGCGCGGAAGCCCGTTATGCCAAGGTTCAACTTGAATATGAGCGCTACACGGTGCTGGCAGTGGCATCAATTTATGGTATCGACATCGTAGAGGACAATACCGAGAAGTATCGCAAAAGGCACTCATCGTGTAATGAAGAGAAACGGCACACCTTCCCCAGTCGTCAAGCGAAGCAGAAAAAGGATAATAGCATTTGGTTGGTATGGTGGAAAATATTCACACCTTGATTGGCTTTTGCCTCTATTACCCTCTTGCCACCATTACTGTGAGCCATTTGGGGGCTCGGCTGCTGTTTTATTGAACCGAGAACCTTCAGCTGCAGAAGTGTTGAATCCTGCAACAAAACTTAACATTTTAAGTGACCAGTAGCTCTGGCTGCCAATCAAAGCTCCAATGCACTATCGAGCAGCGACGACTGAGTTCCAGTTGCAAATATCGCAATTTGTCTAATAGCTTCTTCCCAAAGTATTCAGGTATCTCCACCAGCTCTAAAATTAAATAGGCAATTAAAACCATATAAATCTGATTTATCACCCCGTTCAAACTCTTCGTAATCAACTTGTCTAATGATAAATGCATCTTCAGAAATTTCCATAGGTTCTCAATCGCCCACCGATGCCGATATAACTCACTCACTTCCTCATCACTCAGCTCCTTTAGATTTGTCGCTATACGAAACTCCGTTTGATTCTCGTCAAAAAATTGAACCACGCGATATCTCTCATGATTGAGCTTCATTCTCATGTTATTCTTGATACGTACAACAAATGAGCACTTCCTCTCACTCAGTCGCTCTAAAAATTGCCAGCTCGCAAACCCTCTATCCATGATTACAACAGCATTCTCAGGGATCATTTCTAGAATCTCCTCTTGAAAGCTCAAGTCATGTCTCTCCCCAAAAGAAATCACCGCTTTACCTATGATGTTCTCTGTTAAATCAAATCCCGTAAGTAACTTCACTTGATGATATTTATAGAACCAAAAGAGTTTACTGGTCAGGGTAATGATGGTTGAATCGATAGGAAACAGCGTCATGCTTGAAGTACGATGTCTCTTTTGGGCTTGAGACATCAGTTGAGTGTAAATCCCCTCAAATAAGCTGGTTGTCCGAGTTTTGTTGGCTTTGGAAAAAGTGGACATATCCACTGTAATCCCTGCATGATTCAAGCGATAAAATAAGGCTCTCATACTGGTTAACCCTTGGTCGAGAACGTAGGTCAACCAGATTTTGAAGAACAATTGAGAGTTCAGCACGGGGTAGTCACAGGGGCTGAGCCGGTTGAGAATGGACTTGACAAGAGTTGCAAAAGATGCCATAGTAAGTTGATTGTTTTTTTCTTCTTTTAAGGGAAGAATATGACATTTCTTCCCTTTTTTCTAGCCTCTCAAACTATCTTTCAACACTTCTGGGTATTAACCAAAATCCTTGATCCATGGTGCCAGAATCAGCACTCCTAGGTCAGCTAAAGGCGAGTAACAGATTATGAATTAGCCGCTGCTGTAGCCCAACCTAGGCCGCCAGCTACTAGAGTAGTAGTGAACTGATTCGGGAACGGAAACTATGGGTGAACTCTTTGGCCTGCTGTTTCTACTGGGGTTTGGGGGCTGGGGTATCGCTAACTCTGTGCGCATTGTCAATCAGGGCAATATGGCCTTGGTGGAGCGGTTAGGCAGCTATAGCCGTCGCTTGGAACCGGGGCTAAATTTTACAGTGCCGCTCCTTGATCGCGTGGTCTTTGAGCAAACGATTCGGGAAAAGGTCTTAGATATTCCGCCGCAGCAGTGTATCACCCGTGACAATGTGACGATTACGGTGGATGCCGTTGTCTATTGGCGGATTATTGATATGGAGCGCGCCTACTACAAGGTGGAAAACCTGACGATGGCAATGGTGAATCTGGTGCAAACGCAGATTCGAGCAGAAATGGGGAAGCTAGAGCTGGATGAAACCTTTACCGCCCGCACTCAGGTGAACGAGAATCTCCTGCGGGATCTGGATATTGCCACCGATCCTTGGGGGGTGAAGGTGACCCGTGTGGAACTGCGGGATATTGCCCCCTCGAAGGCGGTTCAAGACTCGATGGAACTGCAAATGTCCGCTGAGCGCAAAAAACGGGCTGCGATTCTCACCTCTGAAGGGGAACGGGAAGCAGCGATCAACTCGGCTCGAGGTAAAGCGGAAGCTCAAGTGTTAGCCGCTGAGGCAGAACAAAAAGCCGCTATTCTGGCAGCGGAAGCAGAACAAAAAGTGGTGGTGTTGCGTGCCCAAGCGGAGCGCCAAGATCAGATCTTGCGTGCCCAAGGAACTGCAGAAGCAATGAAGATTATTGCCGCAGCACTGCGTGAAGATCCGAAGGCGAAGGAAGCGCTCCAGTTTCTCCTTGCTCAGGGCTATTTAGATATGGGACGCACCATTGGCCATAGTAATAGCAGTAAAGTACTATTTATGGATCCCAGCAGTATCCCGGCAACGATTGAGGGTGTGAAGTCCCTGATCGAGCAGTCCTCCCGCGAGGTATAGTCCATGGCACAATTTCAGGCACAGGTTTTTGTTACGCTGCGACCATCGGTGTTAGATCCCGCAGGCGTCGCGGTACAGGCGGGGATTCATCATCTCGGCTATACGAATGTACAATCGGTGCGCATTGGCAAACTGGTGGAACTCACCCTAGAGGCCAGCGATCGCGCCACTGCTGAGGCACAACTCACCCACATTGCCGATCAACTGTTGGCCAACCCCGTGATTGAAACCTTTCGCATTGAATTGCAGGAGCTGGCAACTGCCGCAGGATAGGCACGATGTTCAACTGGTGGGATGATCTATTAGCCAGTATCGAGGCGGGCATCAAGGCCGGGATTGAATCGGGATTACAGTCCTTGGCGGAGACCCTTGCTCCCTTGCTTCAGGTACCGGAACCTGCAGCCCCGTTCCAACGCATTGCCCTTTTTCGGGCGGGTGTCGATCAACCCATTGCTGGCTCTGGTCTCAGGGTTGAAGGCGCCGCTTGGTATCTGGAGTCCCACTGGCCGCAAACAATCCCCCTCTTTGAACTGCCGGAAGCCCACCTGTGGTTGGAAGTGCCTTCTGCCCAAGGGGGAGATCAGTTACTCCTGTGTCGCGCCCTAGTGAAAACCGGGATGCTGCCTGAGGGAGGGCAACTGGTTCTCAGCCGCAGTCAACCCTTTGGTTGGACATTTTCGCGCACGGTTTCCCTCGTGGGCGATCGCGATTGGCATCTGTGTGAAGTGCCTTTTCACCTCAAACCAGAACCCCAGACCCCTGGCTTGATTAAAATTGGGGTGGAATTCATGGGACGCGGTGTGGTCTGGCTACGGGATATTGAGCTACTCCATGCCCCTGCCAAGTTAAAGCCGATTACTGACGTGATGGATGGATTGCTGTGAGTCATGCCCTAAACGTGGGGATTGTGGTTTTTCCCGGATCCAATTGCGATCGCGATGTGGCCTACGTCACGAGTGAGATTCTCGGCTGGCCCACTCAACTGCTGTGGCACGAAGAAACCCATCTGAGTGACTATGATTTGATTGTGCTACCGGGGGGCTTCAGTTTTGGTGATTATTTGCGCTGTGGGGCGATCGCCCACTTCTCACCAATTATGTCCGCCATCAAAGACCATGCCGCCGCTGGCAAATGGGTGCTGGGCATTTGTAATGGGTTTCAAATCCTGACTGAGGCCAAACTGCTCCCCGGTGCTCTAGTGCGCAATCGGGACTTGCATTTTATTTGCGATCGCGTGTATTTGCGCTTAGAAGCCAAGGAACGCCCGTGGCTACAGGCCTATGGCGATAAAACGGTGATTCGCTTGCCCATTGCCCACGGTGAGGGCTGCTACTACGCCGATGCCGCCACCCTCGCTGAACTGGAAGCCAACCGCCAAGTCCTCTTTCGCTATGCCGATGCCCAAGGGAATGTCACCCCTGAGAGTAATCCCAATGGTTCGCTCAACAATATCGCGGGTATTTGCAATGCTGCTGGCAATGTGTTAGGAATGATGCCCCACCCTGAGCGCGCCGCTGACCCTGCCTTGAGCCACTCCCCCAGTGATCACACGTTGGATGGCCTGCAATTGTTCAAATCGCTTTTGATGGCTGCGGCTGAGGTTTAGAGGTGTTTTCGTCTTTGGAGGCGATGCAACTTCATCAACTGACGGCAACCGTCAACCTCTACGACGCCCCCACGGGCGATCGCTTGGCGACCCAAGGGGCAGCAGGACGCTTGCTCTGGGCACCTGCTTTGGGGGCTGAACGTACCTACGTGCAACTTGCTGAGGATGAATACTGGGGCTGGCTGGATCCACAGGATTACCGCCATCTCACACCCGCCACTCAGTCCTATCAACCCATTGCCCGCGATCGCGCCTACATCGAGGCTGTCCTTGAAGAGGTGATTGCCTTTTGCTGCGCGGCACAGCAGGTTCCCCATGAATATCTCTGGGGCGGAACCGTTGCTCCCAACTACGACTGTTCTGGCTTGATGCAGGCCAGTTTTGCCAGTCAAGGCATTTGGCTGCCCCGTGATGCTTATCAGCAGGAGGCCTTTGCCACGCCCCTAGGGAGCAACTCCATTGAGGAAACCTTACCCCAGCTTCAGCGGGGTGATCTGGTGTTTTTCGGTACGCGTGAAAAGGCGACCCATGTGGGTCTCTATCTGGGGCAGGGACAGTATATCCATAGCTCTGGCAAAGAATATGGCCGCAATGGCATTGGCATTGATACCCTCTACCCCAGTGAAGATCCCGTCAGCATCGCCTATCAGCAGCAGTTTCGCGGCGGTGGCCGCATTGACTATAGCTATCTGCCCCTAGGCTAGCGCCCCATCCCCAGTTTTTGCGCTTTTTGATAGACCTTGCCTTCCGTGAGCAGGGAAGGAGCAATGACAATCTCCACCTGCTGCATTTCCCGCAGATCCTTGGCGCCAAGGGTGCCCATGCTGGTTTGCAATGCCCCAAGAAAGTTGTGGGTACCATCATCCAACTGAGCCGGTCCCCGCAGAATCTGCTCAAGGGTGCCAGTGGTGCCGACATGAATGCGCGTCCCCCGAGGCAGCACCGGACTAGGCGTGGCCATCCCCCAGTGATAACCGCGACCGGGGGCTTCTTTGGCACGGGCAAAGGGGGATCCCATCATCACCGCATCTGCGCCGCAGGCAATACACTTGCAGACATCGCCACCCGTGACAAGGCCCCCATCGGCAATCACAGGCACATAGCGTTGCGTCTCTTCAAAATAGGCATCCCGTGCCGCTGCACAGTCAGCGATCGCCGTGACCTGAGGCACCCCCACCCCAAGCACGCCCCGGGAAGTACAGGCTGCCCCCGGCCCAATCCCCACCAGAATCGCTGCTGCACCACAGTGCATGAGACTGAGGGCCACCTCATAGGTGACGCAATTCCCCAAAATGACGGGCATTGGCATCCGTTCACAAAAAGCAGCAAGATCGAGTGGTTCTGTCCCCTCAGGGGCAAGGTGAGCCGGTGAGACGACCGTGGCTTGGACAAAGAGCAAATCGGCCCCCGCCGCTGCCACAACATCGCCAAAACGACTAGCCCCCGCTGGGGTTAAACTGACGGCAGCAATCCCCCCTTGGGATTTGATTTCTTGAATGCGTTTTTCAATGAGGTGGGGCTGAATCGGCTGGGCATACAACTGCTGCATCAGGGGCACAAATTCATCAACACTGACGCTGGCAATGCGCTCAAGAATCGGTGCTGGATCTTCGTAGCGGGTTTGAATCCCCTCAAGGTTGAGGACGCCCAGTGCCCCCATTTGGCTGAGTTTGACGGCCATCGTAACATCCACGACCCCATCCATGGCACTGGCAATAATCGGAATTTCCCGTTCAATGGAACCAAGGCGCCAGCGGGTATCGGCCAGTTGGGGATCAAGAGTGCGGTTGCCGGGGACAAGGGCAATTTCATCAATACCGTAGGCGCGACGGGCGGTGCGATGTCCCCCTAGTTGAATCGTCATGGTGTTCCTCGCAGTAGGTGGGCTAAAGGATCAAGTACGGTGTCTAAGTTGTTGTTGACAGTGCAACAAATTTACAAAAATTTACAACACTTCGACAAGCCATGCCTTGGCGCTAGTTCAATGGGGGATTGGGCGATCGCCGAACCGGGCGAAAGGAGGTCGGACGCGGCGATGTGGGCGATGAACCGGGACGCTGAGGGCGCTGGGGACGGGCTGGCCGTGCCTTGGCTTTCTTGGGCTTCTTGATTTTGCGGGGGGGCAAAATACCCACCGTGGCTGCCTCCTGAACCACTAGACTTGTGCCCTGTCGCTGTACCTGAAAGTCCCAAAAGTATCCGGGTGACTTCATAGGCACGGTTCCTGTTAGTTTCAGTTTGAAAGCTTTGGGTTTCTCGCCCCGCCGACGCGGCAACTGTTGAATTTTAACGACGACAAAGTTCTTTTCTTGGGAGTTGAAGATCACTTCTCCGCGTACAGAAAAGTAGCCGTCATTGACGCCGGGATCCGCTGCTGCGGCATTGGCCTGTTGCAGGCGTTCCGGTTCCCATACACCCACAATTTGCAGGTGCAGTTTCACCGCTTCTTTGTCAACGTCGCGGGTGCGGGGATAGACCACCCAGAGGTGGGGTTCATTCAGGTCGAGATATTTTTTAATCAGGTTCATCACCTGCCCCAAGAGGACGGTTTCAATTTCCACGCCATCCTCGGTCATCATCACCCCGCGGTTGAACTCCTCCTCCGAAGCGGGTACATAGCGACCGCGCACAACCCCGATCGCCCGATATTGCATCCGTTCACTGGGGGGTGGGATCGGCTGAGGACGGGAAGGGAGATCTTCTTGCTCAGAAATCGCTTCTTCAGGAGCAGTATTGACCTTGGGCGGTGAGCTACCCGCTACCGCAACACCGAGAATTTCTGGGCGAGATTTGGTTTCTAACTCAGGGGAAGGCGTTGGCGGAGTCGCTGGGGTCTTCTTGGCGCGGGGGCGCTTGGCCGGGGGTTCAGCAGTCATGGCAATTCTCGCAAACAGTCTAAACACCAACTGAGCACCTGTTCAGATGAACAGGCCACGGCAATTCTCAATTGGGGTACTCTCAATTATGCGTTGCCGCTGTGAGCTAAGCAACACTTTTGTTCCTGCCAAAAGTTGTGAGAACTATGAGCTGGATGCAACGCTCTCGATTTGGACGATCGCCCCAAAATCGCCAATAATTGCCGCACAATTGCGCAATAGACCAAGGAGCGCTAAGCGATTGGCACGTACCGTTGCATCCTCGGCCATCACCAGTACACTTTCCTCGCCATCGAAGAAGCGACTGACAATCGGGGCAAGGGAGACTAAAGCAGCCACAATTTCCCCATAGGCACGCTGCCCCTGCGCCTGTTGCACCCTTGGCAAGAGGTCTTTGAGGGCGGCATAGAATTCCTTTTCAATGGGGGCTGCGAGGTGCTTGGCCTTGACGGCGCGGATATTCAGGCAGTCTGTCCCTAGGGTACCTTGGCGTGCCAAACGCGCGGCACGATTGACGGTGGGGTAAATGGCCATGAGTTCACCGGATTGGCGCAGTTTTTGCAGAAATTGGGCGCGATCGCGGGCATCCACCACATCCCTGAGGGCACGCGTCTGCAACTCCGCCTGATCCTCTGGAATGACGGCATTCACCAAGTCATACTCAATGCCGAGTTCTTCTTGCAGTAGGGTTCGCAGCCGTTGGCTAAAAAACTGCCGCAGTTGCTGCTCTAAGTCAGCGGCACTGAGCTTGGCGGCAAATTGGCGACAAAAGGCTTGGGCAGACTCCTGTAGCAGAGCGAGGAAATCCAAGTGATGTTCCCCCTGCCAGAGAATGGTGATCACGGCATTGGCAGCCCGCCGTAGGGCAAAGGGATCTGATGACCCCGTGGGACACAGGCCGATACCAAAAAGGCAGACAAGAGTATCCAAGCGATCGGCGAGTCCCACCACCTGACCCGTGAGACTTTGGGGCGGGCGATCGCCAGCAAAACGCGGCAGATAATGCTCAAAAATCCCCGTCGCCACCGCTGGCGCTTCCCCGGAGACCGTGGCATACACTTGCCCCATGTAGCCCTGCAGTTCCGGAAATTCCCCTACCATCTGCGTCACTAGATCCGCTTTGCACAGGCAGGCCGTGCGTTCAATGGCAGCAACGTCCGCAGCCGCACAATTTAAGGCGGTGGCAATTTGGCGAGCCAGCACAGTTAGCCGCTCCACTTTGTCGGCCATGGATCCCAATTCATCTTGGAAGGTAACCGTGGCTAGTTTGTCGCGGTAGTGCTCTAGGGGCTGTGCCGTATCCGCCTTGTAGAAGAACTCGGCATCCGCTAGGCGAGCACGAATCACCCGCTCATTCCCAGCACGAATCAAGGGGGTGGCCGCCGGGTCGCCATTGCTAATCGTGATGAATACAGGGAGCAGCGCTTGGCGAGTGGCATCGGTGTACACGGGAAAATACCGCTGATGGGACACCAATACGGTGGTAATCACCTCAAGGGGCAGGGCAAGAAACCGCGCTTCAAAACTTCCCAAAACCGCCGTTGGCCATTCCACGAGGTGGGTGACTTCCTCCAAAAGGGGCACCTCTAAATCCACCCATCCCCCCGCTTCCGCAGCAAGGGCAGCAATTTGCTCGCGAATCCGTTGCTGGCGAACCTCTGGATCCACCAAGACTCCCGCCGTTTCAAGGGCAGCTTCATAGTCTTGGGCATGCTTGAGGACAATAGCCCCTTGAGAAAGGACGCGATGGCCATAGGTGGTGCGATCGCTGGCAATGCGCACGGAATGGCTCTCCAAGACCAAGGGCAGCACCTGATCCTCCCACAGCAGCACTAGCCACCGAATGGGACGCGAAAACCGCAAATCCCCATCCCCCCAGCGCATGAAGCGGGCACCCTCAAGGGCGGCAATCCACTGTGGTGCCAACTCGGTCAATCGTTGGGGCGTCGGTTGGCCGGGGCGAACTTGCTTGAGATAGACCACCTCCCCTTTTTCCGTGGGACGGATTTCAATTTCCTCAAGACGACCTTGGCGCGATCGCAAGAACCCCAATAGGGCAGGGGTAGGTTCCCCCTCGCGAAAGGCCACGCTGGCCGCTGGCCCTTTGATTTCAATTGCTTGATCGGGTTGCTGGGGCGGTAACCCCTCAATCAGTACCGCTAAGCGGCGCGGGGTTGCCCAGACTTTGACTTCCCCCTCCAGTCCCTGTTCCTTGAGGGTTTGGGGAATCAGGGTATGCCACTGGCGCAGGGCACTACTGACAAAGCGGGCGGGGAGATCCTCGGTTCCCACCTCTAGGAGGAACGTATGCGGTGATGACTTGGGCATGGTGACCATGGGCTAGATAACGGAGCTACTGCGGGCGGCTTCGGCCTCGTCGGGATGAATACCAAGGCGGGTCAAGTTAATGCGACCTTTGCTGTCCACCTCACGGATTTTGACGACAATTTCATCGCCAATTTTCACTTCGTCCTCGACTTTGCCAACGCGATATTCCGCCAACTGGGAAATGTGGATCATCCCCTCCTTGCCGGGGAGAAACTCGACAAAAGCGCCAATGGGAATAATCCGCGTCACCTTGCCCAGATAGACATCACCGGCGTTGAGCTTTCGCGTCAGACCCTCAATGGCCGCCCGTGCTTGCTTGGCGTTGGTTTCATTGGGGGCAGTAATGGTGACCAGCCCTTCTTCACTAATATCCACCTTGACGTTGTATTGCTCGGAGATACCGCGCACGGTTTTACCACCGGGACCAATGACAAGGCCAATCATATCGGGGGGAATTTGCAACGTCAGCAGTCGTGGCGCACTGGGGGGCAGTTGTGGACGGGGTTTGTCCAGCACCGCCAGCATTTTCTCAAGGATATGGAGCCGTGCCGGACGTGCCTGTTCGATCGCCTGCTTGATCACGGCAACGGGCAAGCCAGTAATTTTCATATCCATTTGCAGGGCGGTAATACCGCTATCGGTGCCGGCTACCTTGAAGTCCATGTCGCCAAGGAAGTCTTCAATCCCCTGAATGTCGGTGAGGATGCGCACCTCATTGCCCTCCTTGATCAGCCCCATGGCCGCCCCACTGACGGGTTTACGGATCGGTACCCCGGCATCCATCAAGGAGAGGGTGGAACCACAAACGGATCCCATGGAGGTAGAACCATCGGAAGAGAGCACCTCCGACACGACGCGAATCACATAGGGAAACTCCTCTTTGGGAGGAATGACCGGTTCGAGGGCACGCTCGGCGAGGGCACCATGGCCAATTTCCCGCCGCCCAGGCGATCGCAGGGGTTTGACTTCACCCACAGAGTAGGGGGGAAAGTTGTAGTGGTGCAGATAACGTTTGCTGTCCTCCGGATGCAGATCATCGAGGGCTTGGGCATCGGCAGGAGAACCGAGGGTGGTCACAGACATCACCTGCGTCAAGCCGCGATTAAAGAGGGCACTACCATGAACCCGCTCTGGCAGAACCCCCACCTCACACCAAATGGGACGCACTTCATCGAGACGGCGGCCATCCACTCGCACCCCTTTTTCAATAATTTGCTGCCGCATGAGTTTCTTCGTCACGGCCTTAAAGAGATTGGGCAGGGCTTTCGGGTTTTCCGCTGCCGCCACTGCGACCGGGTGATCCGCTGGCAGGGCAGCAATTTCTTGGGCGATCGCCCCTTGCACCTCATCGAGGGCAGCATCGCGAACATTTTTGTCCTTTTCAAAGCGTTTGAGAATGGCTTTGACCGGTTCAACAGCGCGATCGTAGATGAAGTTTTCCAAGGTGGGGTCGATCGCCGGCGGTTCCGCGTGGACAATGTCAATGCCCAATTCCTTGAGGAGATCCCGCTGCGCTTGAATCAGGTCTTGGATCACCTCATAGCCAAAGTCAATGGCTTCAATCATGTCGGCTTCGGGCAGCTCATTGGCACCGGCCTCCACCATCACCACGCCATCGGGAGAGCCGGCCACGACCAGATCTAAGCCACCGCGCTCAATTTCTTTGTAGGTGGGGTTGATAATAAACTCATCCCCCACAAGGCCCACCCGCACTGCTGCCATTGGACCATTAAAGGGAATTTGCGCCAAAAGAACAGCGATCGAGGCTCCCGTTACCGCCAATACATCGGGGGGAACATTTTCATCCAAGGAAACCGTCGTGGCTACTACTTGCAGATCATCGCGCAACCATTGGGGAAAGAGGGGGCGCAGCGGCCGGTCAATCAGGCGACCAATGAGAATCGCTTTTTCGGGGGGGCGACCCTCACGCCGTAAAAAACCGCCGGGAATCCGCCCAGCGGCATAGAGGCGCTCTTCGTAATCCACCACAAGGGGTAAAAAATCAATGCCTTCGCGAGCGGCGGCACGATTCGCCGTCACGAGTACAGCCGTTTCTCCCGAACTAATGAGAATGGAACCGGCAGCTTGGGGGGCAAATTTTTGCAATACTACCTTAATATCCCGCCCATCTAGGGGGATAATCTTTTCTAGACCCTTCATTGGCGTTCTATTTTTTCCTTCTTCCTATTTCTTTCTCTCTACTAGGATAGCCGCTTCTGCCACTCATCCGCTAAAGTTCAAGGATCAGCCGTGTGCCCCCAAGGACGGCAAGACTGGGGGTGGCTGTCCAGCTTTGGGTTAATAAAATTTGTATCAGTTCTGCCGATCGCCGGCTGCTGGGGCTGTCCTGTAACCCCAAATAGAAACTGGCAGAGTGGTGGCTATCTTGACCGAGCACTTTCAACAGATCATCAGCGTAGTGAATGGCTTTTTCCATCTGGGTTTGCAAGTTAGTCCACAGATCGACATTGCGAAGATTGCTCAGGGTTTCGGCCACCACATCTTGACGGTGTTGAATTAGGATGGTTCGCGGCTGTAGCTCTGGCGGTAAATCCGCAAAGAAAATGGCCGGGCCATAGCCAATGAGATGAACCATCTCCATCCATTTCGTTTGTGGCAGCAGCAATTGGCGGACAATGTGGCAGGCAAGGGCAGTAATAATTAACCCTTGACTATGGGCGACAAGGTACAATTCGGCTCCCGCTTGTAACCCCTTGACGATTTCATAGGCCAACCGCAGGGTGGGACGCGGCGCGCCGGCTGGAAAGGCACCGTAGAGATACTGGACAAAATCCCCCCAGCCTAATTTTTGTAGGAACGAGAGGTCAAGGAGTTTCGTTAAGTCAGCGGTGCTATTGATATCGAGGGGGCGCTGTTGCAGTTGGCTCGGTTGGGCGATCGCTAGAATATCGGCATCATCGGCAAGGTCTTTGCTCACCAGTTGGCTAAGGAGTTTGGCATACTCATAGCGGCGATCTTTGCTGGGGTCTGGGGCTGGGGTCTGGAGCCAAAAACGGTAGAGTTCTGCCTTACCGAGGAAACTTTCCAAGAGATCCGCTTGGAAGCCATGGGTCTGATTGTGAATGCCCCGAATTTCTAAAGGATAAGTCGCTGTGAGTTCGGCAAGGCGGTTCAAATCCCGCCGTTGCTTGGCAGCATCGCTCCCTATCCCATTCACATGGAGTAAACGCCGCCGTAGGGGGACGCTCAGGGGGTTGCCGGGCAAAATAATCGTACCGTCTAGGGGAGAGGTCATAGGGAATTTGGAAAGTCTAATGAGAGAATTTGGTGAAACGCAATAAAAGGCGGCTAAATTGTGATCATCGTCACAGTCATTCTATCGGGGGATGGGTCATACTAAATAGTGACTCAGTACTATCCGAGTCATCAACAGGGAACACACAACGAGCCGACAGACTGTAGGTAAGTTTGTCGGTTTTTTTTAGAATTTCAGGCATGCCCCACAAAAAGATCACGGTTCGTTTAGATGCTGAACTCTATGGCCAACTCCAACGCTGGCAAGTCCAGCAGGGATGCGGTTCCCTTAGTAAGGCAATTCGTAAAATTTTGCAACAATCTCTTCAGCCGACGGAGATGGCCTGTCCCACAGTTTTGCAGCGACTGAGTGCCCTAGAACAGCAAGTGGCCGCCCTTGAACGCCGACTGTGTCCGCCTCAACCCACTATCGAAACGCTGACGATCGCGGAGCTAGAGCGGCTGACTCGCCCACAACTGGTGGCCTTAGCGCGGGACTTGGGCATCTATAGCTATAAGCTGAATAATCCAGCGTTGCGGCAGGCCATTTGGGCAGCGAAACAAGCGATCTATGGACAGGAGCGGCAATGATATGCTGACGAAGGTGACTCAAGTATGGGTGAGATGGCTAGTCCGTCAGAATCGATAGATCGCTCCCGTTTGTGGTGGGCGGCGATTAAACTGCCCATGTACAGTGTGGCAGTGATGCCCATTTGGTTGGGCACGGCGGTGGCGATCGCCGAAACGGGAAGGGTGCACTGGTGGCCTTTTGGGTTGTTTCTGACAGCGGCAGTGCTGATTTTGGTTTGGCTGAATCTCAGTAATGATGTGTTTGATGCCGAAACGGGGATCGATCGCCACAAGTACCATTCGGTCGTCAATCTCACGGGCAAAAAGCAACTCATCTTCTGGCTGAGCAACCTCTGCTTACTCTTGGGGCTACTGGGGATTGCGGCCATTAGTTGGTTGCAACAGGATGCAACGGTTTTAGGGTTGGTATTGCTCTGCTGTGCCCTAGGCTATAGCTACCAAGGCCCGCCCTTTCGTTTGGGCTATTTGGGCTTGGGGGAGCCGATTTGTTTTATCTGCTTTGGACCTTTGGCGATCGCTGCTGCCTACTATAGCCAAGTGCAAACCTTTAGCCCTAGTATTTGGCCAGTGGCTATCCTCAATGGTCTAACGACAACACTGATTCTTTTTTGCTCCCACTTTCACCAAGTGGCCGATGATCTAGCCGCTGGCAAACGTTCGCCGGTCGTGCGCTTAGGGACGGCTCGCAGTGCTCAACTGGTCTATGGTGCCTGTGGTCTTTTTTATGGGGTGTTGCTGGCCAGTGTCGCATGGGGAATCCTGCCATGGCTAACACTGCTGGCTTTGAGTTCACTGCCTTGGGCGATTTATTTGTGCCAGCGGATGGCGCAATTTCACAGTGTCCCTGAGCAGATCAAGAACTCGAAATTTATTGCGGTGCAACTGCATTTTTGGAGTAGCTTGCTCTTGGGATTGGGTTACTTGCTCTGAGCTGGGGGGCGATCGCGATTCAGCGACCATTGGTACTCCACACTGCCACCTCTCAATTGCCATTCCTCCTCAAACTGCTTTTGCAGCCGCAGGGCTTTGCGCAGATGAATGACCGCACTATGGAGTTGCTGGTAACCACTGGAGTGGGGAGGGAGGGCGGGCAACGAGACCTGTTCCAAAATTTGCAGCGCTAACTCGTAATGGATGTGGGCAGGAACAGGAATCTCATCTGAGGGGGCAGAAGAAAGAGTCACCAGGGCAGACACCTCCAAGGAACGACTATCTAGATTTCCGCTTTCTAGCGGCGGCGGGGACGGCGATAGGTCAACCGCTCGGAGCGATCGCGCTCGTAGGCAATCAGCCGGCCATAGATTTCGTGCTTGGTTAAGTTTAACGAAAAAAAGACATGCCGCCGCGGATTGCCAAAGCCCTTACGGGTAAAAAACTTCACTGCGGGCGTGTTGGCCGGATCGGTATCCACCAGCATAAATCGCGCCCCCTCCTCAATCATGCGTTCAATGAGCTTATCTACGAGCTTGTCGGCAATCCCCCGCCGTTGATACTGCGGATGTACCCCCAGCCAGTTAATGTAGCCATAGACCCAAGGGGCTTTGCTAATAATTGTGCCTAAGATAAACCCTGCCACTTGCGAGTCGGCTTCGGCCACCAGACAGTATTCGGGATCGGTGTTGTAGAAACCAATAACCTCCCACTCATCCCAGATGCGATACAGCGAGGGATACAGATCACTGGTGAAGAGTTCCTCACCAAGGTGAAATACAGGGGCAATGTCGTCAATGCCCATCTCGCGAATAATAATGTTGGTGGGTTCAGAGCGCTCTTCTTCTTTGGCGGGAACGATTTCTAAATCAACTAAATTGTGGTCAATGGGATCATCGGTGTGCAAAGACATACAAACGTTTGTACCGAGCTATTTCTAGCTTAGCCTATGTCCAGCGGGGTCAATTCGTGAACCTTAGCGCACTTCCACAACTGCCTCTAGGGGATAGCGTACCTTGGGCAAAGTCGCATAGTTGTCATCGGCCGCTCGATAGCCCGCTGCACATAGAACGACGGCATGATAATCTTGGGCAGGTAGACCGAGAAGGCGATCATATTCTTGGGGCAAGAAACCCTCCATCGGGCAGGTGTCAATGCCCAGCAGCGCCGCCGTCACCATAAACTGACCCAAAGCAATATAGACTTGGCGGGTTGACCATTCATCAACATTGAGGGGGTAGGGGGGTGACTGCAAAAAGCCCTTGACCAAGTCCCCATACTTTTGCAGATTTTCCACTGCGGTTTGGTGGACTTCCGCTTGCCGTGCAAGGTAGCGATCGACGTCCGTAGCATTGAGATTGGTTTTAATGGCAAATACCACTAAGTGGGAGGCATCCACCACCTGCCGTTGATTCCAAGTGTGGGGGAGCAGGGCTTGGCGTAGCGCAGGCGTCTCAATGACGTAAAACTTCCACGGTTGCAGGCCAAAGGAAGAAGGAGCCAGTACCAGACTTTGTAGAAGTGTTTGCCACAGATCCGCAGGAATTTTGCGATTGGGGTCAAATTTCTTCGTGGCGTAGCGCCATTGCAGTTGTTGCAAAACCGTTGTTGGTGAAATCGGTGTTTCAGTCATTCTGTTCCCTAGAGAATTGATTAGAGCGATTACCCAAAGGGTACGCTACGCGATCGCGAGAACCACTCGCCGCTCATTTTGACAAACTATTAAAGGTGAGGTCAACTGCCCTGTAGATCAATTGCCCACTATTGCCACTGAATATCAGCATCAATCGCAGTCATGGCAGAGGTGAGTTTTTCAACCAGTTCCTTAACAGGGAAAGCGCCGACATCTCCCGCTGCACGGGTGCGGATACTCACGGTCTCGCTTTCGACTTCCTTGGCACCCACAATGCCCATCACAGGAATTTTCTAGGTTTCAGCATTGCGGATTTGTTGACCTAGCGATCGCCCGTACGATCCACACTCATGCGGATGTCCCATCAGCCGAGGTCAGGTGCCCCTACCAATCATGGAGCAGGTCTTTAGGCATGGGGCAGCCTGCTTACAAGCATTGCCCCGCCAATCGCAGGAATGGAAACGCAGTTTTGAGTGGTGGAAAACTCCTGCGATTTTAAGGGGGCAACGGTGCGCTGGCAGCAACAACCGATCCTCAGTTGGTAAGACGAGCCCCTCGCAATTGCTGGGCGGCGGCCACCATGTTTTTCAGTGAGGGAATCACTTCCTCCCAGCGACGGGTTTTCAGACCGCAGTCTGGGTTAACCCAAATCTGGTCACTGGGTAGATGGGCGATCGCAGTCTCCAGCTGCTGCACCATCTGCTCAACAGTGGGAACTGCCGGACTATGAACATCATAAACACCATTGCCCACCTGCTGTTGATAGCCGGCATCAGTAATTTCAAACAGCGTTTCATTGTTACTGCGGCTATTTTCAATGGACAACACATCTGCATCTAGGCGCTCGATATGTTGAATAATGTCGCCAAACTCCGAATAGCACATGTGGGTATGAATTTGGGTTTCTGGCTTAGCCACACCAGCCGCCAACCGAAACGCATCGACGGCCCAAGCCAAGTACTCCTGCCAACGTTCCGGCTTGAGGGGTAATCCTTCCCGTAAAGCGGGTTCATCAATCTGGATAATCTTTGCCCCAGCAGCTTCTAAATCGGCCACTTCATCCCGTAGAGCCAAGGCAATCTGCATCGCCTGTTCGCTACGCGGAATATCGGTGCGGGTAAAAGACCAGTTAATCATTGTTACCGGCCCCGTCAGCATACCCTTGACGATTTTTTGTGTCAACGATTGCGCCACCTTAAACTCTCGCACCGTCATTGGCTCGGTTCGCGCTACATCCCCATAAATAATGGGTGGACGCACACAGCGACTGCCATAGCTTTGCACCCAGCCGTGTTCAGTAAAGGCAAAACCAGTGAGCTTCTGGCCAAAGAATTCCACCATGTCGGTGCGTTCAAACTCGCCATGCACCAATACATCTAGGCCAATTTCTTCCTGCAATCGAATGCATTTGGCAATTTCAGCATCAATTGCTGCTTGGTACTCAGCAAGGGTGATTTCTCCGCGCTTGAGCTTCACCCGCAATTGCCGCACTTCTGGGGTTTGCGGAAAAGAACCAATGGTAGTTGTCGGAAAGAGCGGTAAGGTGGGCTGCAGTTGGCGGCGTTGTTCATAGGGCATAGCCCGTTCCAGATCGTTGACGGTTAAATTGCGCAACCGCTGTTGTACCACTGGATTCACAGGCCTAAATTCCTTAAAGGCCTGCCACTGGGCTTCAATCTCTGCCAATTGGGGGTGCTGGGCAAGGGCTTTGGGACTCTCCTGCAGCGTCTGTGCCAATAGCACCACCTCATCCAACTTTTGTTCGGCAAAACTCAACACCCGCCGCAATGGCTCTGGTAACTTCACTTCTCGTGCTGCATCGTAGGGGACGAATTGTAAAGAGGCTGAGGGGTGCAACCGGATATTAGTTGTGATACCCTGAATCGCTGCTAAGGTTGACACGACAGGTTCTGGGCAAATTTTCCAAATGTTTCGGGCATCCACAATACCCACTCCCAGCTGTTTATCCCTTGGGAAACCATACTGCTGCAATAATGCCAAGTTCTGCCCACGGGTAAAATCTAGACTAATGCCGGCTACGGGCAACGTCACCACCCAAGGATAGGCAGCGCCGAGATCATCAAAGTAGGTCACTAGGTAAATCGGCAAGCCAACTTGACAGAGCGCATCAAATGTTGATTCATACAATTCCCTGAAGTTGTTGGTGTCCCCAAAAACCAAGGCAGGTTCGTGGATTTGTACCTCAACCACCCCTCGGTTCTTCAATTCAGCCAACAGGATAAGATAGCGCTCCACTAGGCAAGACAACGCTTCCTCTAGATTCATCTGCAGCCGACTCAGCCGTAGCAGGGTTAAAGGCCCTAGCACTATGGGAACGGCGCGATCGCCCAAGACCCTTTGGGCACGATCGATGATCCCCAGAAAATCACTAAAGTCCGCTGCCTGAAGAGGCTGACTCATTTCGGGGACCAAGTAGTGATAGTTGGTGTCAAACCATTTGGTCATCTCAAGAGCTGGAATCCCCTCTTTGCCACGAGCCATTGCAAAGTATTGCTCCAGCCCTGTCAAGGCTTGATACCGCTGTGGGATGAGACCGAGGCGGACACTCCAGTCAAGGACGGGATCGTAAAGACTGGTATCGCCAACGCCAATACGATCAATGCCAGCCTGCAGTTGCGTTTGCCAATTTGCCAATTCAATCTCTTGAACTGTTTGTGTTAAATTTTCTTGATTGTATTTGCCATTCCAAAAGGCTTCCAATGCCTTTTTCAGCTCACGATTTTTACCAATACGGGGGTAGCCCAGCGTTGCAGTCTGAATGATCATTGTTGTAGTACCCTGAGTTTTGACAGTTCTCTCAATAGACAAAGCAAGATGGCTGTTTTCAGCCCAACAGGCAGTGCACTTCCAGCATCATCAGCAGAACCTAACGTGGGTCACTGCAAGAGCAACCCCTTGTCTAAGTGCTTGTAGGTGCTTGAAAATCTCCAAAATCACTTGTGCTACAGCAACGGCAGCAACGTTGCCAGAAAAGGGCGGTAGGGGGGTTCTTTACCTAGGCAAATTAATGAAAATTGAAGCATGAAGAACATCATCTGTACCTCGCAGATGTTGGCATAACGACATTCACAACTCGGCGGGCATTCTGACTGAGAGAGTAGTGCCTCTCATCACAGCTGCGGGACAGCGGCAGATTTGCACTGCACTTTCCCCCTTGCGTCTGATGGCTGATCCCCACCAGAACCGAGTGAGTACATTCAAGGCTAACACAAGTTATGAGTTAAGGGTAAGAGCACGGCGGTCTATTGGTATGAAAAGCTGCCCCTAGGTTGACTGCTGCCGTTATTGTGCAACTGCTGAGGCTAAAATGAGAAATAGTTATCATTTTTCTCAGCAGCGTTCTTCTAGGTAAATATGCCCTCCGCCTGCCAGCCTTTACCGGCTTCCCTCGATCGCATTGTTCAGCGGTTCCAACAGATCTCAGATCCAAAGCGGCGCTATGAATACTTGCTGAGCTTTGCAAAGCGCCTGCCGCCATTTCCTGAGGAGCAGAAGGTTGCCGCCAACCGCGTACCCGGCTGTGTCTCCCAAGTGTACGTGATGGCCTCTTTAGAGCAGGGCAAGGTGATTTTTCAGGGGGATTCTGACGCTCAAGTGACGAAGGGATTAGTGGGGCTATTGGTTGAAGGGTTGAGTGGGTTGACACCTGCAGAAATCCTCCAGTTAAAACCTGACTTTATTCAGCAAACCGGACTGAATGTCAGCTTAACCCCCTCGCGAGCCAATGGCTTTTACAACATTTTTCGAACGATGCAACAGCAAGCCCTAGCCTATCACTTGGCTGAGACTTCGTGTCACACTTAAAAATCTCAGCTGATGGGACTACAGCAGCAAAAGCTGGGCTGGGTGCTAGAGAACACCCTTACGAAGGAGGATAATCCTTTAGTTGTAGGATGACGCAACAATTCCCGCAACGGGGACATTAAGCTTCGTTTGCGGATTTAACACTTCTGCTTATACTCCCTATTCGCCAGAAGGCTCGGCCTACTGCCACTGAATCTCGGCATCCATTGCATTCACTGCCGATGTCAGTTTCTCGATGAGTTGTTCAACAGACAAGGCGCCGACATCGCCTGCAGCACGGGTGCGGATACTCACGGTCTCGCTTTCGACTTCCTTGGCACCCACAATGCCCATCACGGGAATTTTCTGAGTTTCGGCGTTGCGAATCTGTTTGCCGAGGCGATCGCCCGTGCGATCCACACTCACGCGGATGCCCTGCTCTCGCAGTTGAGCGGCCACACGTTCGGCATAGGGGCGTTGCTCATCTCCCACGGGCAACAGGCGCACTTGCTCGGGTGCCAGCCAAAAGGGGAAATCCCCCGCATACTCCTCAATGAGGATACCAATGAGCCGCTCCAGCGAGCCAAAGGGGGCACGGTGAATCATCACCGGTCGGCGGCGGGTATTGTCCTCAGCGACGTATTCCAAATCAAAGCGCTCAGGCAAATTGTAGTCCACCTGAACCGTTCCCAACTGCCACTCGCGACCGAGAGCATCCTCAAAGATAAAGTCTAGTTTCGGCCCATAGAAGGCAGCCTCCCCAATCCCCAAGAAATGCTCCATGCCCAACTGTTCTACCGCTCGCTGAATTGCTGACTCCGCCTTTGACCAAGCCTCATCGGAGCCAATGTACTTGTCGGATTTGGGATCGCGGAAGCTCAGCCGTGCCTTGAATTTATTTAAACGCAGACAGCGAAAGACCGAGAGAATGAGATCAACCACATTCAAAAACTCGGCATCCAACTGCTCTGGCGTGACAAAAAGGTGGGAGTCATCAACGGTAAAACCTCGCACCCGTGTCAAGCCCCCCAATTCCCCGGACTGCTCATAGCGATAAACCGTACCAAACTCCGCCAACCGTAGGGGCAAGTCACGGTAGGAGCGCAGCTCACTTTTATAGATTTGAATATGGAAGGGGCAGTTCATTGGCTTGAGGACAAAGCCCTGCTCGTTGGCTGCCGCCTCAGCATCTTCGGCCATCAGGGGAAACATATCCTCTTTGTACTTTTGCCAGTGGCCAGAGGTCTTAAATAGATCCACACGGGCAATGTGCGGACTCACCACCGGTAGATATCCCCGCTTCATTTGCTCTTTTTTGAGAAACTCCTCGAGGGTTGAGCGCAGAATCGTTCCCTTAGGAGTCCACAGGGGTAGCCCTGGTCCTACAGGATCAGCGAAAATAAAGAGACCCAGCTCTTTGCCCAGTTTGCGGTGGTCACGGCGCAGGGCTTCTTCTTTGCGGCGTTTATATTCCGCCAGTTGTTCTGGGGTTTCCCAAGCAGTACCGTAGATGCGCTGCAGTTGGGCTTTGGTTTCATCGCCGCGCCAGTAGGCACCGGCAACACTTTCAAGGGCGATCGCCTTGGGGTTAATCTCGCCCGTATTTTCAACGTGGGGTCCCGCACAGAGATCCCACCACTCATCCCCCAAGTGGTAAATCGTAATTGGCTCCTCGAGGTCTTGGAGAATTTCCAGCTTGTAGGGTTCCCCTAGCTCCCGGATGCGGCGCTCGGCCTCCTCACGGGTCACTTCCTCGCAGATCACCGGCAACTTGCGCTTAATGATCTTGACCATCTCCTTTTCAATGAGCTTCAAGTCTTTTTCGCTGAAGGGTTCGGGGTGGTCAAAATCGTAATAAAATCCACTCTCAGTCCAAGGACCAATTGTGACCTGCGCCTTGGGAAACAGCTTCTGGACTGCCATTGCCAAAATATGGGACGTGGTGTGGCGAATACGCTTGATCCGCTCCGATTCACTGGTTTTGGGAAGGTGGATAGGGGCAGCAGCAAACTCTGGCATAGCGTGTGACGTATCGAACAAATCTTTAGTAGGGGTGAGACTTCTATTGTGACATTCTGCTGCCCTCAAGGGTGGGTCTTTGACCCCAAATTTTTGGGTTCAGGGACACTTTGCCGCAGTGTAAGGTGAGTGGCCAACTCCAAAAGACAGGGCTATGCTAAGGTTGAAATCACGTAGTGGTCATGCCACTGCCGCCCTCTATTCACAATCTCTATAGGAATCTTGTATAGAATGGAGTGTTTCCGTGACTAGCCGCAAAGTCATTGTCATTGATGACAGTAAAGTAATCCGGATGCGCGTCCGCGAGATGTTGCCAGAGGGCGACTACGAAATCCTTGAGGCCAAGGATGGCCGTGAGGGGCTGCAACTCATTGAGCAGTCTGAGCCGACGTTGATCATGCTGGATTTTCTGCTGCCGAGGGTGAGTGGCTGGGAAGTTTATCAAGAATTGGAGAAAAATGATCTCCTTGGCGCTATCCCCCTCGTAATTATGTCAGGGCGCAAGGAAGAGGTCACCGAAAAGCTCCAAGAACCCTTTGAGTGGTTTGAGTTCATTGAGAAGCCCTTTGAAAAAGAACAACTCGAAGCAGCAATTCAAGAGGCCTTTCGCAAAGCCCGTAAGCCCAGACCCGTCAAAGCAGCAGCTCCTGCGGAAGTAGCGGCTCCCGTCGCTGTGGATCTCACCCCCGTCTATGCCAAACTGGCCGCCCTTGAAGGTGCCATTCAAGCTTTGCAGGCGCAATCTGTCAAGGCAAATGACTTTGCCCAACTCCAAGCAACGGTTGCGCAACTGCAACAGCAACCAGCGGCAACAGGTAGTGGTGGGGATGAGAATCGCCTCGCCGCTTTGGAAGCGGAAAACCAGCGGTTACACCAAGAAGTCGAGCAACTGAAGCGAGCCATTCACCAAATTGTGACGGCATTGCGGCGATTGCAGGGGGGGCACTAAGCTACTGCCACTCAATTTCCCGGCGACCGGCAAGGGCACGGGCAAGGGTCATTTCATCGGCATAGTCGAGATCACCGCCCACCGGTAGGCCAAAGGCAATGCGAGTGACCTTCACAAAAGGCCGCAGCAGCTGCCCCACATAGAGAGTGGTCGTTTCCCCTTCAATACTGGGGTTGATGGCCAAGATCACCTCTTGCACCTGCGGTTGGCTGGCGCGCTGAATCAGAGGTTGAATGTGCAGGTGTTCGGGGGTGATGCCCTCTAGGGGCGAAATGAGTCCGCCCAAGACATGGTACTTGCCGTGGTACTCGCGGGTTTTTTCAATGGCAATGACATCGCGGGAATCAGCCACCACACAAAGGAGATGATTGTCTCGCTGGGGGGAGGCACAGATGTCACACACGGGTTCGGCAGAGAGGTGAAAGCACACGGAACAAAGCCCCACCTGCTGTTTCGCTTCAAGGAGAGCTTGCGCCAAGGCTTGAATATCAGCCTCGGGACGTTTGATCAGGTGAAGGGCAAGACGTTGGGCGGTTTTGGGGCCAATGCCCGGCAGGCGTTGCAACTGCTCAATGAGACGAGCAAGGGGACGGGTATAGACACTACTCATGGGGCAGCTAGGCAGACACAACAGCGGCAAGGGGGGCGATCGCGCTCAGGCGCAGTTTGGGATGATCTGCCATTGTCTGTTGCAGATTCCACTCATTCTTAAAGAGCAGCACCGGCCGTCCCCAACTGTCTTTGACGGTGACAGCATTAAAGATGCGGCCAATGGCTGCGAGGGCTTCCCAACCATCCAGTACCCAGCGCGCAACGGTATAGGGGAGAGGGTCAAGACGAGTTTCCACACCGTATTCGTTTAATAGGCGAAACTGCACCACTTCAAATTGCAATTGGCCAACTGCCGCCAGAATCGGTTCTCGTTTCGATTCATCGGTAGAGTACATGATTTGCACGGCACCCTCTTCCCGTAGCTCATTCACCCCTTTTTGGAAGGATTTGAACTTGGAGGGGTTGGGGTTGCGCAGATAGGCAAAGAGTTCTGGGGAAAAACAGGGAATGCCTTCATATTCCAATTTGGGGCCGACATAGAGGGTGTCGCCAATGGCAAACATGCCTGGATTATTCAGGCCAATCACATCGCCCGCATAGGCCGTTTCAAGGGATTCGCGACCTTGGGCAAAGAGTTTTTGGGGACGAGAAAGGCGGATGGTTTTGCCGGTGCGAGCATGGTTGACGGTCATGTCCTTTTCAAATTTGCCGCTACAGACCCGCACAAAGGCGACGCGATCGCGATGTTTCGGATCCATATTGGCCTGCAGCTTAAAGACAAAGCCAGTGAAATGCTCCTGCGTCGGATCAATCGCCCCGCGATCGCTCTTGTAGGCCATGGGTGGCAACGCATAGGTCAAAAAGTGCTCCAGAAACAGGCGCACGCCAAAGTTGGTCATGGCACTGCCAAAGAAGACTGGAGTCATTTTTCCCTGATGCACCAAATTGAGGTCAAGTTCAGCACCAACCCCATCTAGCAGTTCCAGTTCGTCCTTGAGTTGGTGATATTCCAAGCGATAGGGCTCAATGTAGGCGTCAATGGCCGGATCGCCAAGGGCAAGGATGGTTTCCGCCGCAGCACGGCTACCGTGGGTCGTGCGCTCAAAAAAGTGAAAGTTGCGGCGCACGCGATCATAGACGCCGCGAAAGCGATCGCCCATCCCCAGCGGCCAGTTCACAGGATAGGGAATCAGCCCCAGCTCCTGTTCAATTTCATCAATCAGTTCAAGGGGTTCCCGCCCCGGCCGATCCAGCTTGTTGATGAATGTAAAAATCGGCAGACCCCGCAGTTGGCACACCTCAAAGAGCTTACGGGTTTGGGGTTCTAAACCCTTGGCCGCATCCACCAGCATCACGGCATTATCAGCCGCCGCAAGGGTGCGATAGGTATCTTCACTAAAGTCTTGGTGGCCGGGGGTATCCAAGAGGTTAATCTGATAGCCTTGGTACTCAAACTGCAAGACCGTCGAGGTAATCGAAATCCCCCGTTGTTGCTCCATTTCCATCCAGTCAGAGGTGGCTTGCCGCTGTGCCCGTCGTGCTTTGACGGCTCCCGCCTCGTGAATAGCCCCACCGTAGAGCAGTAACTTTTCCGTCAGCGTCGTTTTCCCGGCATCCGGGTGAGAGATAATGGCGAAATTACGACGTCGTTTCACCTCTTGGGTGATTTCATGGTGTAAGTCACTGGTCATGGCAGAATTTGTAGCAGCTTTCCTAGTGTAACAGATGGACTTTAATGACAATTAATAATGGTAATAATTCGCCGCTGATTCTGGTCACCGGGGGCGCGGGCTATATTGGCAGCCATACCGTTTTGGCACTACAGCAAGCCGGCTTTCAGGTTCTGATTTTAGATAGCCTTGAGCGAGGGCACCGCGATTTGGTCGAGTCTGTTCTTAAAACAGAACTCATTGTGGGTCATATTGGCGATCGCTCCCTCTTAGATTGGATTTTTCAAACCTATCCCGTGACGGCAGTAATGCACTTTGCTGCCTATATTGAAGTGGGCGAGTCTGTCCGCTCCCCCGATCGCTTTTATCAAAATAATGTTTATGGTGCCCTGACCCTCTTACAGGCGATGGTGGCCGCCGCGATTCCCTATTTTGTCTTTTCCTCCACAGCCGCCGTCTATGGCTTGCCCTCAGAGGTGCCGATTCGCGAAACCTGTCCCTGTGCTCCCATTAACCCCTACGGGCGCTCCAAGTGGATGGTGGAGCAAATTGCTGCCGATATGGGCAGGGCCTACGGCCTCAAGTCGGTAATTTTCCGCTATTTCAATGCCGCAGGCGCCGATCCCGACTCCCGCTTAGGGGAAGATCACCATCCAGAAACCCACTTGATTCCCCTAGTGTTGCAGGCGGCGATGGGACGACGCCCCCACATCTGCATTTATGGCACAGATTACCCTACTCCCGATGGCACCTGCATTCGCGACTACATCCACGTGGTGGACCTAGCCCAAGCCCATGTGCTGGGATTAAAGTACCTCCTGAGTGGCGGCGACTCACAAATTTTTAACTTGGGGAATGGCCAAGGCTTTTCGGTGCGGCAAATTATTGAAGCCGCTCAGAGGGTCACAGGTTGTTCGATTCCAGTCGTTGAGGGCGATCGCCGAGCAGGAGACGCTGCAATCCTCGTTGCCAATAGCGATCGCGCCCGTCAGATTTTAGGTTGGCAGCCGCAGTACCCTGACATCGAGCAAATCATTGATCACGCTTGGCGATGGCACCAATACCGCCACAGCTAAGCCTGCGCTGTACATTTTGTCTGCAATAAGGAATTAGGCATCTCTCTTTTGGAAATTCCTGGGAAGCTGTGAATGCACTCTACTGTAGAAATTGCGACATAAATCAAGAATTTGCTCTAGGGATTCCTGCTGGGAGTGATCTAAACTGACCTCTGTTTCATCTAAAGACTAAAAGCAAAAAGCCCACCCCAAGAGGCAGGCTGACCCATTCCATGAGTTGTTTGTTCTTTCTAACGGCGCAAGGGCTGCTGAAGAACGGATATGCCTAAGAGCGCAGCGACGACCTAGAGGCTATTCAAAAAGCCAATCAGACCGTGACCCGTAATCACTTCCAAGGCCAGCAGGGAGATAAAGCCAATCATGGCCAAGCGACCATTGAAGAGTTCTGCATAGGGAGTAAACCCAGCCTGCGGCTCACTCATCACGTACATTTTGGGTTCAATGGCAAAGTTGTTCATTTTGCCTTGTTCATCAATAATGCTGCCGCTTCTCATTTTTGTCCTCCGTTTGTTACAAAGTGTTTCATGTTCTTAATATAACTTAACACTTCTTGCGGGGAATGGCAAGGGGTAACGGATTTTCTTAAGATTTGCAGTCTCTTCGGTTGTTCTTTGCGGTAAAAACACGGTTTCAGCACGCCAGTGTGCTAAAGATTGGGGTGGGAATCGCCCACTGGTATTCATGAGCCGCTTCTCTTTCCTCGGTTTTCACCCCTTCAGACGCCAATTACCCCGAGATCGGTCGGGCGTGGCGAAGTTTTTGTTGCAACCGCCGCAATGGTTACGTCTGGCGCTGCGTTTGCGTGGCTCGGTCATTCCGGCCATTCTTTCGGAAGTGCTCTTTTGCGGTGGCTTTGGCGTCTTGGTGACGGTGATCGACCTTTATGTGATCAATGTCCACTGGCCAGTGCTAGGCAGTCTCATTCCCTCGATTGTGCTGGGGTTGCTCCTCGTCTTTCGCACCAACACTGCCTATGAGCGCTTTTGGGAAGGTCGCCGCCAGTGGGGCAACATTGTGAATAATTCCCGCAGCCTAACCCGCTTGATGTGGACTGCCATTGACGAAAATAGTCCGGAGGATCACCAAGCCAAAATTGATGCCGTTCATTTAGTGGGGGTGTTTGCGATCGCCACCAAGCAACACCTGCGAGGAGAATCCTTTGCCGAATTAGAACCCCTGCTCAAGCCCCATCAATACAAAGAGCTACAAACGGTGCAAAATGTCCCCTTGCGCATTGCCCTGTGGATTGAGGACTATCTGCACCACCAACACCGCTGTGGCTCCCTGTCCCTGTACCAACTCACTTACATGGATGAACTGCTGGTGCAATTGGTGGATGCCATGGGTGCCTGTGAGCGAATTTTGAAAACACCAATGCCCCTTGCCTATGCCATTCATCTCAAGCAGCTATTATTTCTCTATTGCTTGCTGCTACCCTTTCAACTGGTGGATAACCTCGTGTGGTGGACAGGCCTAATGGTGGGACTCATTGCCTTTACCCTCTTTGGCGTTGAAGAAATTGGCATCGAAATCGAAAATCCCTTTGGCCGTGACCTCAATGATCTGCCCTTGGATGCAATTTGCCTAACCATGCAGCAGAATATCAATGACCTCATTAGTGCGCCGACCCATGGCCATCGCTCCGCCCAGCCCTTTTCTTAACCGATCCTTAGGGGTAATTGATCATGACTGCAACTGTGCTTTCCCCGCCGCCAGCAAGGGTTCATTACGAAGTGGTGCATCACTTACCGGGGCGAGTGCGGTTGCGGATTCCCCGCCTGCAATATGACGATCGCTATGGGCGGCAACTGCAAGCTCTCTTTGTTCAAGAAGACAGTGTGCAACAAATTCGCCTTAACTTGCCCGCCGCTAGCCTGATTGTTCAATACAGTCCCGAAGTTGACAATCCCCTTCACCGCTTTGGCCAATTGATTCAGGCCGCAGCAGATGAGCGTTTACCCTTACCGGGGATGCTGCCCATTGATAAGTTGGTGTACTCCCCTTGGAACACCGCTTACTTTATCGAGAAAATGGCGCTACCCACCTTGGCGCTGGCGATCGTGGCGCTACTACCCGTACAAACCCCCTTCTACCCTGCCATTGTCGCCACTGTGATTGTGATTGTGGCACTGCCCACCTTCCAAGAAGCCCTAGAGAGCCTCGAACACCGCCATCTCAACGTCACCCAACTGGAATCCCTCTGGACGATTCTGCATACGCTGCAAGGGGAATACATGGCGCCGGTGTTAGCTGCCTTTATGGGTCAAGTGGGGGGGTCACTGCGGGATATGACCGCTCAAGTGGGGGAAAACCAAGTCTTTGACCCCCTCGATCAACAGCGCACCTATTGGGTAGAGCGGGGCGGCACTCGCCAAAATGTCTCTGTGCGCGAGCTACAGGTGGGCGATCGCGTGATTGTGGCCGCCGGATCCGCGGTGCCCGTGGATGGTACCGTGCTCTGGGGATCCGCCGTGATTCAGCGGCAGTTTCTCACGGGAGAGTCGGATCTATTGCCCTGTGAACCTGAAGAAACGGTGCTGGCCTCTTCCCTTGTGGTGCGGGGACAAATTTGCGTTGTTGCTGAAGCCGTTGGTGAAGAGACGCAGGTGGGCAAAGCGCTGCAACTGGCTCGCCAAGCGCCGCAACTGGATACTCGCATTGAAAACTACGCTGAGGAAATCTCGAACCAAGCCATTTTGCCCGCAATGGGCGTGGCTGCCATTGTTTATGGGGTCACCTTGGATGCCCATCGGGCGATCGCCCCTCTGCAATTGGACTTTGGCTCAGGGATTGGCATTACCATTCCCACTGCGATTTTGGCAGCCCTCACCCATGCGCCCCATGTCGGGGTGTATTTTCGCAATGGCCGCGCCCTTGAACTCCTCTCACGAGTCAATGTCATTGTTTTTGACAAAACCGGCACACTGACGGAAGTGAAGGGAACCATTGTGGGGGTCAATCTCCTCAAGCCCGGCCTGAGTGAACAAACGCTGCTCTATTGGCTGGCAACTGTGGAACAGTCAATCAATCACCCCTTTGCCCTTGCCATCCTTGAGTATGCGGCTGAACGCGGGATTGAGGGGGGAACCTATAGCAACTGGGTCTATGAACCGGGTAAGGGAGTTGCGGCAACTGTCGAGGGGCAAGAGATTTTGGTGGGCACACCCCAATGGATGGGCGATCGCCAAGTGCCCATTGATCTTGATGAACTGCGCACCCATGAAGGCGTGCTTTGGAACCGCTCCCTTGTCTGTGTTGCCTGTAATGGTGAACTGGTGGCACTGGTGTTCTATAGCAACCCCGTGCGTTCTGAAGCCGCTAGTGTGATTGCCGCTCTGCAACAGCGGGGTATTGAGTGCTATATGGTGACGGGAGATCACCACGAAGTCGCCAATGCGGTGGGCTATGCCACTGGCTTTCGTCTTGGTCAAATCTATACCAATAAAATGCCAGAGGACAAAGTTGAACTTCTAGAGAAGTTTAAAAATGGTGGCGAAAAAGTCGTGGCCTATGTGGGCGAAGGCTTCAATGATACAGCAGCAATGGCCTACGCTGATATTTCCATTACCCTTTCTGAAGGCAGTGATGCGGCGCGGCAAACCGCAGATCTTCTCTTGATGAATAATCGCCTTGAGGGACTAGTGCAGGCGATCGCCCTCAGCCAAGAAGTGATGAACATTATCAATCAAAATATCGCCCTTGTGGTCATTCCCAATGTCAGTGTGGTTTTAGCGGGGGTCTTTTTGAGCTTGCACCCCGTGATTGCCGTCTTGATTAGCAATGGCGCCACCCTCTTGGCCGAACTGAATAGCCTGCGCATCCTCACGGACTATCGCCCCGTCAAAGTTGAGCACAAGTCCAGTCGTAGCCGCTCCCAAGCGGGGGTTCTCGATATTCCTTGGAAAAAACGTCCTCGCCGCAGTTTTGGTCATTTCGGCAGCGAGTTGAGTTCTGAGTCCCTCAGCAATGGCCACGTCCCCTCAGAAACTTGACCAACAACTTCAGCAGGTCAATCAACGCCTCAAACTAGCGCAGTTGGGTCTGCAAATTGAACAACGCGGCCAACGTCTCAGCCTGAGGGGTACCCTGCCGCCACGACCGGGCAGCCATCGGCTCCGCCCCCACCAACAGCGTTTAAGTCTAGGGTTACCCGCCACCCCCAGCGGTCTTAAGGCAGCGGAAAAGGAAGCCAAAATCATTGCCGCCAAATTACTGGAAAACACCTTTCGCTGGCAGGACTATGAACGGGTCAAGGGCTTAGGGCGCCTTGGGGAGTTATCCCTAGGAGAGCAAATTGCCGCCTTTGAAACGGCCTTCCTGGCTCAAGATCGCAGCTGCACTACGTGGGAGATGGCCTATGGGCCCTATCTGCGTCAGTTGCTCAAAGCCGCCGCTGCCCATCCCGACCATTCATTACCAGAACTGATCTATGGCTTGTTGCAGCAAATCCCCGCTGATAAGCGACAACGGCAGGTGGCCTGTACCGCCTTTCAAGGGTTTTGTCGGTTCCTAGGGGTGGAGTTACCGATTCCCCTAGCTCAGTTTTGGGGCACCTATTCCCGGCGATCGCTCCAACCACGGGAGTTACCCAGTGATGAGGAGATTCTAGCCGCCTACCAGCAAATTCCCAATCCCCAGTGGCGCTATGTCTATGGCTTGATGGCGGCCTATGGCCTGCGCAATCATGAAGTGTTCTTCTGCGATTTAAGTGGGCTCGTCACAGGTGACCCGGCAGGGATGATCGAGGTGCAGGAAACCACCAAAACAGGTTGCCATCAGGTGTGGCCCTTTCCTCCCCAGTGGGTTGAGGTGTTTGGCTTGCGATCGCCCCAGTTGCCGAGGATCAATACGGATTTGACCCAAACAACCCTCCAACGCATTGGCCAGCGGGTAAATCAACAGTTCCGTCGCTACGGCTTGCCCTTTCGTCCCTATGACTTGCGCCATGCGTGGGCGGTGCGCACAATTCACTATGGCTTACCCGATACCGTTGCCGCACGGATGATGGGACACAGTGTGGCGATTCATACCCAAACCTACCACCGCTGGCTGACCCTACGGGATCAACGGCAGGCAGTGGCTCGTGTCCTTACTCAATTCGAATGCTCTTGAAGTCACTGGGGGGGGGTGGCGGCGGGCTGGGGGGCTGATAGTCGCCGTACTGCTTGAGCCAATCGCTGACTGGCTTTTGATCAAGGCTCAACCCCAACAATCCAGAGACAAAGCCGCCCATAAAGGCAACGGGTTTTTGGCTCAACTCTTTGACAAGGGGCGCTAATTCGCTCAAGAACATAGGCTATCTGGCAATATCAGCACAGGTTTCCTCACTGATTGTAGCTTAGGCACAGCGGAACGCACCTAAAACTTGGCACGGACAACAAATTCATAATCGCCCCCCGGCTCTAATTGGTAGTCTTGGGCTTCGAGAAACCGCCCCAAGGGTTCTTTGATCAGAGCACGCCCAAAGGCTGGGGAGATTTGCAGCTTTTTCGCCCTGAATTGCCAGCAAAATTCCCACTGGTACTCGCTGGCGCAGACGTGGCCACGAATGTGACCCTCTTGCCAACTTTGGGCAATGATGCGGACATAGGCAGTAGTTTGGGGTAGGGAATGGGGAGCCACAATGCAATTCGGTCAACGCAATTGGGTGACGATTTGATTATTGATGAGACGCTCTTGGGTGAGCAAGTCATCAACGGTAACCCGCAGTTGGCGATCGCCATCCACTTGAAAGAGGACCCGAATGCGATCGCTCCCCGGATAGCCAGGGGGATCCAGCTTGGCGAGGGTTTTGCCTTGGGGGGTGTCATTGAGGGGCTGCACCGTGCGTTCACCGGCACTACGGGTAATCAGGCGATCGCCATCAAAAAAGATCTCCACACCCCCTTGCTCGTCCCCCAATTCACCAATCACCAGTTCAATACTGGGCTGTCCCTCCGTCGAGGCCCCTAAAATCAATTCCACGGGTTCGCCCATGGGGTAGGGTTGTCCCCGCTGGATAATGGGGTGCCAGCCATGACGGTTGAGCTTAGCATCCCAGAAGCGAATGCCGTAGCTGTGGTAGAGAAAATCCTTGACATCCAGCCCTTGGGTCACTGCTAGAGCACCCATGGCCACCGCTGTAAAAGGCTGTTGGGCGTTGATCTTTGTGGCCTCAAAATACTCAGCAACCCATTTTTGCACTGCGGGAATTTGCGTTGTCCCCCCCACTAGGAGCACCGCATCAATCGTGTCGGGGGTGATGCCTTGGCGGCGTGCCTGTTGGAGCACTTGGGTGAGAGCATCATCCAGACGTTGGAAAAATTGCTGCTGATGGAGTAGCTCCTCCAGTTCCGAGCGTTCGAGGCGGATCTCTAGGGTGTTAAATGTTTCGCTGTCAAAGTACACCTCTTGGGCATAGGGCTGCTGCGAGAGTTGAATTTTTAAGCGCTCGGCAAGGCGCAGCAGCAGGCTATTGGCGGTCATGCCGCGTTTTACCCACTCATCGACAATCCAGTGGTCAATATCCGTGCCCCCTAAATTCAAGCCTGCTTTGGCAATCACCCGCGCTGTGCGAGGCCGTTGGTTGTCGCTTGAGGCCCACTGGCGATCGCCCCACTTGAGAATAAATCCCAAGGGACGGCTTTGGCGTTGATCGCTCTTGAGTTCGACAAGGGAGAGATCGAGGGTGCCCCCGCCAAAATCAATCACCAAGATCAGCGGGCGATCGGCCACGCCATAACCTAAGGCCGCAGCCGTGGGTTCATCCAAGAGGCGAATTTGCTCAATGGCAAACCCCTCACACACCTGCAACAGCCAACTGCGATAGGTTTCAAAGCTATCCACCGGCACGGTGAAGATCAACCCCTGTTCGACATCGCCGCCGCTAGTGTGTTTCAGTTCCTTCAACAGGGCTTGCAAAAACCACGTGCCAATGGTTTCAAAGCTCAAAGAACAGCCATCCAGCTCGGGTAAATAGCCCTGTACGGTGGCGCCAATCCCCCGCTTAAACCGCGAGAAAAAGCGACGATCGCCCACCCCATCCAAGCCGCGATCGCGCACCTGCTGCCCTACCACGACCAGAGGAACACTGGCATCCTCCACATAGGCCAAGCTAGGAATGAGCGCCGGTACCTCACCAAACCCCACCGAGAGTCCAGAGAGCGTTACCGCTTCGGCTGCTTGGGTGGCATAATTCCACCGCGCCACCAACGTATTACTGGTTCCAAAATCAATTGCGTAGGTCACCGTTTGCACACATCAACCGCATTCTCTCATCCCTACCTTAGCGAGATTTTCTCCCCCTGAGATCCTGAGAGTATGTCACAATAAGAAAGCGATCGCGAAAAGATTTAGGTGATTTTGGGCATGGCGAGCCAAACAGGTGTACTACTTCTCAATTTAGGGGGGCCCGATCGCCCCGAGGATGTGCGCCCCTTTTTGTACAACCTGTTCTCTGATCCCGAAATCATTCGCCTGCCCTTCCGTTGGCTACAAAAGCCCCTTGCTTGGTTTATCTCCACCAGTCGTGCCCGGCGTTCTCAGGCCAACTATGCCCAAATTGGTGGCGGCTCCCCCCTACGGCGCATGACTGAACAGCAAGCCCGTGCCCTGAAAGACGCCCTAGAACGCATTGGCATTGAGGCCAATTTGTACATTGGTATGCGCTACTGGCACCCCTTTACCGAGGAGGCGATCGCCCAAATCAAAGCGGATCAAATTCGCGATCTAGTGATTTTACCCCTTTACCCACAGTTTTCCATTAGCACCAGTGGCTCTAGTTTTCGCCTCCTAGAGAGCTTGTGGAACCAAGACCCTGAATTGCAAAAGATTCGCTATACGCTGATCCCCTCTTGGTACAACCACCCCGGCTATGTGGCGGCTATGGCGGACTTGATTCGCCAAGAACTCGACCAATGCCCCAACCCTGACGAAGCCGTGATTTTCTTTAGTGCCCACGGCGTTCCCAAAAGCTATGTCACCGAAGCAGGGGATCCCTACCAAGAGGAAATCGAAGCCTGCGTGAAGCTCATCATGGCTGCCCTGAATCGCCCCAATACCCATGTGTTGGCCTACCAAAGTCGGGTGGGGCCTGTGGAATGGCTGCAACCCTACACCGAAGATGTGATTCCTGAGTTGGCCGCTCAAGGGGTGAAAACCCTTGTTGTTGTTCCGATTAGCTTTATTTCAGAGCACATTGAAACCCTTCAGGAAATTGACATCGAGTACCGCGAGATTGCCGAAGAGGCTGGCATTGAAGTCTTTCGGCGCGTGCCTGCTCTTAATGATCACAGTGGCTTTATTGGTGCCCTTGCCCAACTGGTGAAGGATGCTCTTGCAGCACCACCGCGTACCTTTGCTGAGGTGAATAAGTCCCGCAAGCGGGTGAAGCTCTACCCTCAAGAGCGCTGGGAATGGGGGATGACCTCCGCCGCCGAACGTTGGAATGGACGCTTGGCAATGTTGGGATTTTTAGCCCTGATCATTGAGTTAATCAGTGGTCAAGGGCCATTGCACATGCTTGGACTGCTTTGAGACTTTGCTCAACTCCTGCCATAGAACCCTAGAAATTGTCGCTAGAATAAGGATAACCTTATTGGCAAAGGGCTACCCCTGTGTCTGAATCGCCCACACCGAAATTTGACAAAGAAAAATTCCTCTTCCCCACCAGCCGCTACCATGGTGCATTTACGCCGCAAAACTTGGCCTTTAATGCCAATTTGCAGGAATTTGCTCAACGGGTGAGCTATATTTGTGGTCTGGAAACGGGCGGTAAGATCAGCTCTGAGGAGGCCTACAATCAAATTAAGGTGCTTTGGAAGCAACTGAAGAAATCCCGAGACTTGCTCTTTGCCAATATTCCTCCTGATGAGGATGCGGATGGTTCAGATAGTGATGAGTCCTAAATCCTGATGGCTGGCTTGACACCGACAACGTTACTCTTAAGCTTGAGTACCGCTCCCTTTCTGGCGGCTTTGTGCCTAGGGCAGGGATTATGGCAGATGGGATTGTCTTTGAGTGCAAGCAGCACTGAGCTATTACGGGGCGATCGCCTGCCCTTGGTCGAACAAGATGAAACTTGAGTCCTAGGGATAAAAGGCAACCTGCGGTAAGCCCAGCGTTTCTGGCCAGCCCATCATTAGATTCAAGCATTGCACCGCTTGGGAAGCCTGTCCCTTCATTAGGTTATCAATGGCGGAAATGACAATCACCCGGCCGGTGCGCTCATCCACCTCAATGCCAATAAAACAGGCATTGGTGCCCCATGCCCATTTCGTCTGGGGATAGAGGCCGGGGGGCAGGATATTCACCCAAGGGGAATGGCGATAAAAAGCTTGGTAGATGGTGATTAAATCTTCACGCACTAGACCCGGATCCCGCAGTGTGGCATAGACAGTGGCCAAAATCCCCCGCGGCATGGGGACAAGGTGCGGCGTGAACTGCACAAGGACGCTTTGGCCGGCCAATTCGCTACAAATGGCTTCAATTTCTGGCGTGTGGCGATGTCGAGCAACACTGTAGGGAGCAAGGGAGTTGTCAGCTTCCGCAAGCAGGAGATTGATTTTGCCCTGACGACCGCCGCCGGAGGTACCGGACTTGGCATCAATAATTGCCGTATTCGGTTCAATCAGACCCTGCTTTATCAGGGGTGCTAGAGCCAGCAAGCTAGCGGTGGGATAACACCCCGGACAACCAATGAGGGCACTTTGGCGAATGCGATCGCGATAGAGTTCTGGCAACCCATAGACCGCCTGTCGGGTCGTAGCCTCATCTTCCCTTGGTTCACCGTACCACTGGGTGTAGGTTTTCAAATCCTGAAAGCGATAGTCTGCCGACAAATCCAGCACTTTGCAGCCCTGCTCAAGGAGTTGCGGGGCAAGCTTACAGGCAATGCCATTGGGCAGCGAGAGAAACACCACTTGGGCGCGATCGCGAATCACCTCCACGGATACGGGTTCCACCGTGAGATTCACCCGACCCTGCAAATGGGGATATAGCTCCGTGTAGGGGCGACCCGCACTCCCCTCACCGCCAAGGTATGCAATCTCCACTTGGGGATGGTCAAGGAGTAAACGCACCAGTTGGACGCCCCCATAGCCAGAGGCCCCCACAATCCCCACCGTCACGCGATCGCCCATCGTTCCTCAATCCTGCCGCTGTTGTTGGCCTCACCACTGCGATAGTGCCATCGAATCCCCTGTTTCGCCAAGGGGGCAGACCACGGTGATAAAGTTAAGAATTATTACAAATCTCCCCTTGCGTTTCCTCACCTAACCCTTGAACCGCCTTGGCTGGTACAGGCTAAAATAACGACGAGTAACCTGTGGGGAATTGTGAATCGATGACATCGCCAATTGATTGGGACTACTTGGCTGCCCTTTCGGGGGGCGATCGCGAGTTTGAGTTGGAACTGTTGCAAACCTTTGTTGAGGATGCCCAGCAGCGTCTCCAAGCATTGGCGGAAGCGGTCAATCAGGGAAACGTTGATCAAATCAAGCGGGATGCCCATCATCTCAAGGGCGCCAGTGGCAATGTCGGCATTACTGCCATGCAAACCATCGCTGCCCAACTGGAACAATCCACGACCCCGCAAACGCTCGCCCAAGCGAAAACCCTAGTGGAGGAGCTACAACGCCTGTTTGCCACCGTTGCCAGTGAGGTCTCCGCTTAAGACCCATGTCGATCCTGCCCCCCGATAGTCTGGAGACTGCCCTCAGCCAAGCTCAACAGGCCACCCAAGCGGCGCTTCAAGAGGGTAAAAATCGCCTGCAAATCGAGATCCTGTTGCCCGATCTCAATGCGATGGCCTTTGCCGCTGGCTACCTCCCTTTGTTTGAGGAACTAGGTCGTGATCTCAAGGTCTTTTTTGCCGATGCTGGATCTGCCGCCCTTGCCCGTCGCGAATGGGGTGAAACTGCCTATGGTGTGCGGGGCGTGAATGAACTACTGACACCCATTACAGCGAGCGATCGCGCCATTGTCATCGTTGCCCCAACCCCTGTAGAAGCCAATGCCATTGAGCAGATGTGTGAAACGGCGGGCGATCGCCCCTTTATCCTTTTGAACCCAAGGCTTCAGGATGTGGCCGTCGTTGGTATTGGCTACGCCGGTCGGCGGCTGCGGGAGCGATTTCTCAACACCCTTGAACCCTGCTACTACCTTCGTCCCCTCGCAGAAACCATCATTCTCTGGCGCTGCTATCCGCAACCGTGGCAAATTTGGCAATACGGTGAAACCGCCCCCACCTGCCTAGCAGAATTTGAGCAACGCCCCAGTAGTGAAGACATTGAGCGTGCCCTGACGCCCCAAGGCAAACCCCGTGGTCAGGGAGTCTTTAGTCGCTTGGGTGCCTTTTTGCGAGCACTCCAGAACTAACCAATCTCTAAGGGGTGGCCGGTTCAGTGTTACTGGTTGGGGGGGGTGACACCTCGGGCATTGCCTCTGTCGGTGGCGGTGAGGGCGTAGGTGTTGGTGGAGATGGTTCAACGGCGGTGGGAGGGGCGACGGGAGGCTCTGCGTTCTTTGGGGGCTTTGGGGAATTTGGGGGTTTTGGAGAGAGGGATGGCGGAGGAGTCGGCGTTGGCTCTGGGGATGTTTCCTCAGGACTCGGGCTAGGGGTAGGCGTTTCCGTTGGCTCTGGGGTGGGCGTCGGTTCCGTAGGGGTGGGTTCCGGCTCTGGCGTCGGTGTCGGGGTGGGGGTGGGCGTCACCTCTACAGGTGGCACAATGGTCGGCAGGGTGGGTGGAAATTCCTGTTCCTGAGGACGTGGGGGGCGAGGGGTGACTGTGTCCACGGGTTGGTTGCGCAAAAATAGCCCTAGGCCAATGCCTGCTAAGCTGCCAAAGATTGCCGTTCCCAACAGCCATAGCCACGGCGAAAAATTGCGTTGTTTGGGGGGAGCAACGACGGCTGTCCCCTCCGGTTGAGTATTTGCCAAGATAGTGGATCGGTACTGCGGCATCACAGCTACCGTTGCTGTGGTTTGACGCGCCACGGGCTGTCCCATGAGCAGTTGCAGCCACGCCTGCACCGTTTGGGGACGTTCGCGGACATCCAAAGCCATTCCTGCTTCAATGGCATCAATGGTGCGCTGACTAAGATTGGGCTGAAACTGGCGTAAATCCTCGAGAGGCACGCGATCGCGCAAGACCGAGGCCACAGGAGGGCGTCCTGCCAAAAGGGCATAGAGCGTTGCTGCTAGGGCATAGACATCCGTTGCCGGCGTCCATTGGTGGCGGGGTAAATACTGCTCCACCGGCGCATAACCTGCTGAGAGCAATCCCGTATTTGTTTCCGTCACCCCAGCAGTGTATTCACGGGCAATGCCAAAGTCAATCAGCACCACTTGATCTGTGCCGTCCCGCAGCATGATGTTATCGGGCTTGACATCGCGGTGCAGCAGCCCATGCTCATGCACTAATTCAAGAGCGCTAGCCACTTGGCGAATATAGTGGAGAGCCGTTTTTTCCGGTAGCGGCCCTTCTTCTTGGATCACTTGGGCAAGGGTGCGTCCGGGGATATAGTCCATGACAATGAAGGGACGCCCCCCCTCAATAAAGCAATCACTGACGCGCACAATGTGGGGATGATTAAACTGGGCAAGGCGCTGCGCTTCTTGGATAAACCGCTCCCCCAGATCATGAATCCGCTTCGGGGGTTCCTGCTGCAAGTTCAATGTTTTGAGCACCACTGGCTGATGGAGCAGGGTGTGGGTGGCGCGATAGGTGACACCAAAGCCCCCCTGACTCAAAAGGGCATCGAGGCGATATTTTCCCCCTTGGAGGGTTGTGCCCACACTCAGCAAACTCAGGGAGGACATAGGCACCTTAGGGACGCAATGGAGCAGATGGAGGAGTGGTTGGCAGTGGGGCTAAGCGTTGACTGAGAATAACCAAGCGATAGCCCAAATATGCAGGTAAGGTTGCCATCATCATCAAGAGTATCACGGACAACAAAGATTCCCATTCAAACCGAGACCCATAGTAGCTGCGGTAGGGATCGTAGTTGGCACTGGGCTTGATTTTTTCCCGCAGGGCCATGGGCCGCTTAAAGCGCAATCGGCGATCGTCGAGCTTCTCAAATAAAATCCAACCCCCTTGGGCTTCCTCTTGGCAGACTTTGCGCAGGACATCGGGATCATGAAATTGGTTGCGGCGCGATCGCAGGATTTTGAATTCCCAACCTCCCAGCTTGGGGGATACTTGACGCTGTTCTTCTTTGGAGGGGTAGGTGGTCAACTGTTCCTCTTCTTCATCGCGTTGTTGGCTGAGTTGCTCCTGCCAGCCCCACCACTGATAGTAAAGCAGTGCTGAGACACCGAGGCTACCGCTCATCAGGGATAATAACAGCACTTCAGCCATGGGGAATAGGAGCAAGCGTCTGTTGGGCGATCGTACTCGAAAAGTTGACCCTCCTCAGGACAGATCACCCCCTTCTCCTCGGCGGACAAAGTGGCAAATCCCTCGTTCTGAGGCACTAATAAAATCGCAAAACTCTTGAATGAGGGGATGGATAAACTGTTCCCGCAGGTGTTGAACGGCTTGGGAGGTGGTCAATTGGGAGCGGTAGACAATATCCAAGGCCTTTTTGAGGAGCTGTCGGTCTTGAGCCGAAAAGCCCGCTCGCCGCAAACCCACCACATTCAAGCCCATGATCGTATTGGTACTCAGGCTGCGGGTCATACAAAAGGGGGGCACATCTTTTTGAATGGCAGTGCCGCCGGAGAGCATGGCCAAGCGCCCAATGCGCGTAAATTGATGCACGAGGCAGTTACCGCTGATAAAGGCGCGATCGCCCACATGGGCATACCCGGCAATCAAAGTATTATTGGCGATCGTCACATGGTTTCCCACATAAACATTGTGACCCAAATGACTGTGGGCCATCAGCAGACAATCATGCCCGACATGGGTGACGGTTTCTGGTTGGGTTCCCCGATGAATGGTTACCCCCTCGCGCAACGTACAGCGATCGCCAATGTGGACATAGCTAATTCCCCCTTGATAGGCCACATCTTGGGGGAGATCGCCAATGACTGCCCCACTGTGAACCCTACAGTTCTCGCCAAGACGGGTATATCCCAACAGAGTGACATGGGGAGCCAACTGCGTACCGCGTCCAATCTCCACCGTGGCCGCCACATAGCAAAAAGGACCAATTTCTACCTCTTCCCCAATGTGAGCACCCGCCTCAATCACCGCCGTGGGATGAACCGCCATGACCTTCCTGCACGATTGGCTAAAGATTCTTAACATAAAAGAGATTAAGCGATTTTGATCCCCGATGACGAACGACCTGCGGCAATATCTCCAGCTTTTAGAACAGCGGCAACAACTGCGACGCATCACCGTACCCGTTGATCCCGATCTGGAGATGGCGGAAATCTGTAACCGCCTGTTGGCTGCCGGCGGGCCAGCGTTACTGTTTGAAAACGTCATTGGTTCCCCCTATCCCGTCGCCATTAATCTCTTGGGAACCCTACAGCGGGTGTGCTGGGCCATGAAAATGGAACACCCCCTAGACCTGGAAACCCTAGGGGAAAAGTTGGCTAAGCTACAACAGCCGAAGCCGCCCAAAACCCTGAGTCAAGCCCTTGATTTCGGCAAAATTCTCTTTGATGTTGTCCGTGCCAAGCCGAGTCGCGATTTGTTACCCCCGTGTCAGCAGGTGGTGATCAAAGCCCCCGATTTGGATCTACGGCAACTGCCCCTGATTCGCCCCTACCCCAAGGATGCAGGCAAAATTATTACCCTTGGTCTCGTCATTACCAAAGACTGTGAGACGGGCATTCCCAATGTCGGGGTTTACCGCTTGCAACTGCAATCCCCAACCACCATGACCGTGCATTGGCTTTCAGTGCGGGGAGGGGCACGCCATCTCCGCAAAGCTGCCGCCCGTGGCAAGAAGCTAGAAGTGGCTGTGGCCTTGGGGGTGCATCCTCTAATCATCATGGCGGCGGCAACGCCAATTCCCGTGGATTTGTCGGAGTGGCTCTTTGCCGGGCTTTATGGCGGTGGGGGCATTCATTTGGCCAAGTGCAAAACCGTTGATTTGGAGGTGCCTGCCCACGCGGAATTTGTCCTTGAGGGCACCATTACCCCCGGTGAAGTTTTGCCCGATGGCCCCTGTGGCGATCACATGGGCTACTACGGTGGTGTAGAAGATTCGCCCGTCATTCATTTCCACTGCCTGACCCATCGCCGCAATCCCATCTATCTCACCACCTTTAGTGGCCGCCCGCCCAAGGAGGAGGCGATGATTGCCCTTGCCCTCAACCGCATTTACACACCCATTCTGCGGCAGCAGGTACCGGAGATTGTGGACTTCTTTTTGCCCATGGAAGCCCTCAGTTATAAGGCGGCGATTATTTCCATTGACAAAGCCTATCCTGGCCAAGCACGCCGCGCTGCCCTCGCCTTTTGGAGTGCCCTACCCCAATTTACCTACACCAAGTTTGTGATTGTTGTGGACAAAGAGATCAATATTCGTGATCCGCGTCAGGTGGTGTGGGCGATCAGCTCCAAGGTGGATCCCAGCCGCGATGTCTTTATTTTGGGAGATACCCCCTTTGACTCCCTTGACTTTGCCAGCGAAAAAATCGGCCTTGGGGGACGCATGGGCATTGATGCCACCACGAAAATTCCTCCAGAAACAGACCATCCTTGGGGCGATCCCCTCACATCGGATCCTGAGGTGGCACGGCGAGTCACAGAACGCTGGCAGGAATATGGCCTTGGGGATATTGACCTAACAGCCGTAGATGCGACGCGGTTCGGCTATGAGCTAGACCCCGCCTTTCGTTGGCGATAATCGAAGAAACAACGGTTCATAAAACATGACGAATAGAGATGCGATGCGTTGGCAACAGCGGTTGCAGAACTTTGGTCGTGTCCTAATCCGCCTAGAAACCGCCTGTGCTCAGGAGGAGTATTCGGAACTAGAGCGAGCCGGTCTGGTACAAATGTTTGAGTTCACCCTTGAGCTAGCGTGGAAAACATTGAAAGACCTTCTTTTTTATGAGGGGCTGGATGTGAAAACTCCCAGAGAAGCTATTCGCAAGGCCTTTGAGACAGGCTATCTCACCGAGGAAGACACGGAGATACTGCTAGATGCCTTGGCAAAGCGAAATCTCTTGAGCCATACCTACGAAGAGCAAACGACAAAAGAGGCGGAACGACTGATCAAACACAGGTTGACTCCTGTTTTTCGGAAACTGTACAACTACTTACAGGAAAAATATCAACAATGACGGACGGACTCACCCCAGAAAAACGCAAAGCCATCATTGACACTCTAACGGCCAATCCCAAGGTAGAACGAATCGTCCTCTTTGGCTCACGGGCGATCGGTACCTTCAGAACAACTTCGGATATTGATATTGCCCTCTTTGGCGAGAACCTCACCCTTAGTGATCAAGCTGCCCTTGCCGAGGCGATCGCTGAACTGCCCATTGCCCAACGGGTGGATCTCCTCATCTATCACAGTATTGAGAATGCAACCCTGCGGGAAGAGATTAACCAGCATGGGGTGAAATGGTTTGCCCGCAACAAGTTGATCACTGTTTAGGGGACGGGCCGCGATAGGCTAAAAGATAGGCGAACAATCTGCCGCTATTGTCTGGATACTTGGGATGGGTCGCACCTACCGCACAATTGGCATTAACCTCAAGGCCATGCCCCTGGGGGAAAGCGATCGCCTGCTCAGTGTCTTTAGTCGCGATCGCGGGCTGTTGAAGTTAGTCGCCCCCCATAGCCGTGGCTGCCGCTCGAAACTGGGCGGACGGGTGGATTTGTTTGTCGTCAATGACCTCTTTATTAGTCCTGGCCGCAATTTAGATCGCATTCTGCAAGCAGAAACAGTCGCCACCTACCAAGGCCTCAACAGCCACTTGACCACTCTGACCGCTGCCCAATATCTCGGTGAGGTGGTGCTCTACCAAGTCCATCCGCAGCAGCCTCAACCGGATCTCTTTGATTGGCTCTGTACCACCTTAGACCAGCTTCAGGGGGTTTCGAGTCGCGCTTCCCTAGCGCTATTGGTGCGCGGCCTGTGGGGCATCTTGCGATTGGGGGGCATTGCCCCAGAATGGTACCAGTGCCATGAAAGTGGCTGCGAAATTGCTGTGCCTGCAGCGGATACCGACTGGCGGGTGGGCTTTAGTTTTGCTAGGGGAGGCGTTTTTACCCTTACTGAGGCGCGTCCCGACAACTCTCTTGCGGAGGTGTCTTCAGAGGGCGATCGCCAACTGACAGCGACTGAAGTGCGCCTCGGCCAATGGCTAGCACTGCCCACCACCCCATCCTTGGCACGGGATGAATTCCTTGCCCAAGCCGAGACCTATCCCCTCAGTGTTTGGCTGTCCCTTGAACGCATATTGCGCCAGTACCTGCAATTTCACCTTGAGCAAACGCTGCAGGTGCCTCCCCTCCTTGATCATTGTTTTTCACCTGTTGCGGTGTCCCAGCCATGACCATTGAGCAGCAAGACATTCGCATAGATCTCCCCCTACCACCGGTGCCTCCCCTCTGGCAAAACCGCAATTTTATTGCTCTTTGGTTGGCGCAGGTCTGCTCACAGTTGGCTGACAAAATTTACCTTGTATTTGTAATTGCCCTCACTACAGAGTTTTTCCAAGCGGCAGACCAGAGTATTAGTGGCTGGGTGTCAGCAATTATGGTGGCCTTTACGATTCCGGCCATTCTCCTCGGATCGGTGGCGGGGGTGCTGGTGGATCGCTGGTCGAAAAAACAGGTACTTATCGTGACCAATCTCTACCGTGCCCTCCTTGTCTTAGGGATTCCGATCACGATTCTCCTTGGCGCCGGGCAATGGTTTGGGTTTATGGCGCTGTTGCTGATCACGTTTACGATTTCCTGTTTAACCCAATTTTTTGCCCCCGCAGAACAGGCGGCCATTCCGCTGCTGGTGGATAAGTCCCATCTGCTGTCGGCCAACTCCCTCTATACCCTGACGATGATGGCTGCTCTCGTGGTGGGGTTCGCTGCGGGTGAGCCGCTTTTGAATCTTGCGAGCCACTGGCACTCCCAGTGGGGTGGGGCTGTCTTTGTCAGTGCCTGCTATGGCGGGGCAGCACTCCTACTCATGCTGCTGCGGCCACCGGATCAGTGTCATCTGCCACCAAGCCGCTATCGTCAAGTGTGGCAAGAACTCCGCCAAGGCCTTCAGCTTTTGCAGGAATATACAGCCCTGCGTTTTGCCCTGCTGCAACTCATCCTGCTGTTTGCCATTGTCGCGGCGATGTCGGTTTTGGTGGTGCGCCTTGCGGAGGTCTTACCCAGCCTCGATACGGATCAATTTGGGTTTCTTTTGGCGGCTGCGGCCGGCGGACTCGGGCTAGGGGCACTGCTTTTGAATACAGTGGGCAAGCACTTTGCCTACGGCTGGTCGAGTTTATTGGGCTGTTGGGGCATGGGGGGCATGTTTCTTGGTCTGTCCTTGAGTCTAGATTCTTTGGCTTGGAGCATGGGCTACATCATTGGTTTGGGCTTCTTTGCGGCCTTGGTCGCGATTCCAATGCAAACCTTAATTCAACTGATGACCCCAGCCGAACAGCGAGGGGCGATTTTTGGCCTGCAAAATAACCTCGTGAATATTGCCCTCAGTGTGCCCTTGGCGGTGGTTGGTTTAGCGGAGACGTGGTGGGGGCTGCAACCTGTACTCATCGGCTTGGGAGGGGCGATCGCCCTTGGTGGGACGCTGATGACCCTCAACCATCGCAACGGCATGGTGACTGGCGGCCTGCTCTAAAAGTTCCATAAAAAATCTTAAATCCTTTCATCTTGACGTTTTTTGCGCTACGCTGTAGAGTCAATTGACGCTTTTGCTGGCGTAACTTACCATGTCACCTGCCTTCCCCTCATCCTCTACGACCTCCTCTAGCCCTGTGATCGCCCTCAAGGAAATGGTGTCGCGGTTACAGCGGGAAAATAGTAAAATTCAGGAGCTATTGGCCTCCCTGAGCTTTGCGCTGCGGAGTTTCAACAACCTGAATCAATTTTTTGAACTGATCCCGCTGATTACCTGCCGCGTGACGGAGGCGGAGGCCGCGGCCCTGGTTTTATTTCGCGCCGATGGTCAGGCTCGTCTTGAACAACTCCATTGTCACGCCAGCGATCAGTGTCCCAATATTCGCGCCGCCCTAGAAACGGCCACCCGCACCCTTGCCAATAGCGTTGGTATGGCTGCAATTGATGCGGGGAGCGATCGCGAGATCAGCCGTCCTCGGCTTGAGCAACTTTTGGATCAGCAACTGCGAGAACGTCTCCCCCAAGGCATTCAGTTCTACGGCACGGCGATTCTCGTCAAGGATTCGGGACTCACGGAGCGGGGGCGGCTCTACGTTTTTAGTCAGCAACCCGAATACGAGTGGAATGAAACACGGCAGCAACTGTTGCAGGTGATCGCGGATCAAACAGCCGTGGCCATTGCCAATGATGAACTGGCCTTAAAGTTGCGCGATCGCCAGCGGTTGGATCGGGAACTGGAAATTGGGGCAGAAATTCAACGGCGACTCTTGCCCCACCGCTGCCCCAAAATCCACGGCCTCGAGCTAGCCGCCGAGTGTCGCACCGCCAGTTGGGTGGGGGGGGACTACTATGACTTTATTCCCATTACCTATGGCCTCGGCGATCAACAAGACATTGAACAGGGTCGTTGGGGCATTGCCATTGGCGATGTCATGGGTAAAGGGGTTCCCGCAGGACTGATCATGACCATGACCCGCGGCATGCTGCGGGCAGAAGCGCTCAATGGTCACCGTCCTAGCCGCATTTTGCAGCATCTCAACCGAGCGATGCAACCAGATTTAGAAAGCTCCCATCGCTTTGTGACCCTCTTTTACTCGGAGTACAATCCCCAGACGCGACTCCTCGCTTACAGTAATGCGGCTCACCTTCCCCCCCTGCTGTGGCGGGCGGAAACGGGGATTATCCATCGGCTAGACACCTACGGCATGCTCATTGGTCTGGATACCCGCAGCCAATATCAAGAGGCAGAAGTACGCCTGCAACCTAGCGACACCGTGGTTTACTACACGGATGGCATCACAGAAGCCGATAATCCGAAAGGTAAACGCTTTGAGGAAGAGCGTCTAGCGGCGGTTGTCAAAGAGGGCTGTGCCAAAGGTTTAGGCGCTCAGGCCTTATTGGATTACATCTTCGATGCCGTTGATGCCTTTACCAATGCCAGTGGCCGGCGCAGCGATGATATGACGTTGGTGATTCTGCGAGTCATTGACCAATAGGGGATAGAGCCGCCGCTTGTCCAGCAGTCACCCCAAGCATCTTGACAATAAGATCAATACAAACGGTTAAGATAGCCACAGAGGCGTGTGAGGTGGGGATGCGCTACTTTGTCGAGGTCAGCTTCCGCTGCGATGATGAGGCCATTTGGGATACCCTCACCCGTTATTTGGGTCTTGTCGAAGCGAAAATGCTGAATCAAGCAATGACGCTCCACCATTTTTTTGAAATCCATCCCCTTGTTACTGGTGTGGAAACCTTTGTCCAATCCAGCGAAAGCCAACCCTATCTCTTGATGACTACGTATCCGGAACGCATCAGCAAGGCCAATGTGCAACGTAGCCGCTTTCAAGAGGCAATGTCCATCCTTGGGGAACATAGTCCCGGACTGGCAGAGTGGCTCTTCATGGAGACTACGGGAGATGAGTATTAGGTGCTCTACGCCACGATAGGGAAAACTATAATATAAAGTCCCCTTGGAGCACACCACAGGAAGTTGTGACGTTGCTATGTCCGACGATCGCCCGCGGCCCCATTCTGAGACTGAGTCCCCTGCCCTGCGCTTAGGACGCAACCCTGGTCTACAGGTGCGCCACGATGAGGTGGAGCGATCGCTGTTGACGCCGATGCTGCAGCACTATGCTGAACTCAAAGATGCCTATCCCCAAGCGCTGCTGCTCTACCGCGTAGGCGATTTCTACGAAACCTTTTTTCAAGACGCCTGCACCGTTGCCCGCGAGCTGGAACTGGTGCTCACCGGTAAAGAGGGGGGCAAAGAAGTTGGCCGAGTGGCCATGGCTGGCATTCCCCACCATGCCCTTGAACGCTATTGCCGCACCCTTATTGAAAAGGGCTACGCCATTGCCATCTGCGATCAAGTGGAAGACCCCGCCCAAGCTCAAGGACTGGTGAAGCGGGAAGTAACCCGAGTGTTTACGCCAGGAACGGTGTTGGACACAGAACTGCTCCAACCGCGCCGCAATAATTTTTTAGCTGCTGTTCTGCTTTCTGGGAGCCATTGGGGATTGGCCTATGCCGATGTTTCGACGGGGGAGTTTTGTACCACCCAAAGCAGCGATCGCGCCGAGTTAATTGCTGAACTCAACCGCTTACAACCCGCAGAGATTCTCCTGCCTAGTCAGGCTCCGGACATTAATCGCGTTTTGCGCCCGGGTGAAGCTCAGGATCAATTGCCCCCTGAATTGCCGCCCCAGTGGTGCTACACCCTGCGATCGCCCCAAGATTTTCAGGCAGCGGAAGCACGCCAACGCCTGTGTCAACGTTTTCAGGTCAAATCCCTTGAAGGCTTTGGCTGTGAGCATCTGCCCCTTGCCATGCGGGCGGCCGGTGGCCTCTTGGCCTACTTGGATGAAACCCATCGCCAACAACCAGTGCCCCTGCAAAACCTCAGCACCTACTCCCTCGCCCAGTATCTCTTTCTCGACCCGCAAACCCGCCGCAATCTAGAACTGACGCAAACCGTCCGCGATGGCAGCTTCCAAGGCTCACTTCTGTGGGCGATCGATCGCACCACAACCGCCATGGGGGGGCGTCTATTACGCCGCTGGCTCCTGCAACCCCTCCTTGATATTGAGCACATCACGGCGCGCCAAGAGGCTATTGCTGAATTAATGGCCAATAGTAGCCTGCGCCAGAGCTTGCATCGCCATCTTCAGGAAATCTATGACCTTGAACGCTTAGCCGGTCGCGCCGGCTCAGGGACAGCCAATGCACGAGATCTAGCAGCTCTACGGGACTCCTTCCGCACGTTGGTGTCCTTAGCAGCGGTGGTCGCCGACACTGAATCTCCCTATCTCCAAGCCCTAGCTCAACTTCCCCCCGTGATTGAGCAATTGGCAGAGACCCTCAGCGCAGCCCTTGTGGATCAGCCCCCCATTAGTCTCACCGAAGGGGGTCTCCTGCGATCGGGTGCCTACCCCGAACTAGATCAGCAACGCCAGCAAATTGAGCAAGATCAGCAGTGGATTCTTAATTTAGAAGCCCAAGAACGGGAGCGCACGGGCATTACCACGCTCAAAGTGGGCTATACAAAAGTCTTTGGCTACTATCTGAGTGTCTCCCGCGCCAAGCTGAACCAAGTCCCCGATGACTATATCCGCAAACAAACCCTAACAAATGAGGAACGCTTTATCACGGCGGAACTCAAGGAGCGGGAAGCACGGCTATTGGCGGCTCAAAGCCATCTGTTTGAACTGGAGTACCAGTATTTTGTGCAGTTGCGAGAGCAGGTGGCCGCTCAGGCCTCAACGATTCGTGAGATTGCGGCAGCGGTGGCAGCGGTAGATGTGCTTTTGGGGTTAGCAGAGGTGGCGCTGTATCAGGGCTATTGCCGACCGCACATGACCCGCGATCGCCAGCTTCAAATTCGCGGCGGGCGCCATCCGGTCGTGGAGCAGATGCTACCAGCGGGGTTTTTTGTTCCCAATGATACGGAACTCGGTACTGGTGCTGATCTGATGGTGCTGACAGGCCCCAATGCCAGTGGCAAAAGTTGTTATCTACGGCAGGTGGGTTTGATTCAACTGCTGGCGCAGATGGGCAGTTATGTGCCCGCCACCAGTGCTACTTTGGGAGTGTGCGATCGCATTTTTACGCGGGTGGGTGCCGTTGACGATCTGGCAACAGGTCAATCCACCTTTATGGTGGAGATGAATGAAACTGCCAATATCCTCAACCATGCGGGCGATCGCTCCCTGGTTCTCCTTGATGAAATTGGGCGCGGCACGGCCACCTTTGATGGGCTGGCGATCGCTTGGTCAGTGGCAGAATACCTAGCCACCACCCTCAAATCCCGCACCATTTTTGCCACCCATTACCACGAACTGAATCAACTGGCAACGCTACTGCCCAATGTGGCCAACTACCAAGTGGTGGTCAAAGAACTCCCCGACGAGATTATTTTTCTCCACCAAGTCAAGCCCGGCGGTGCCGATCGCTCCTACGGCATTGAAGCGGGACGCCTTGCCGGATTGCCCCCTATCGTGATTCAACGTGCCCGTGAAGTGATGCGCCAAATTGAGAAGCACAGCAAAATTGCCGTGGGACTACGCAAAAGCCAAATGAATGGCACACCAACTACCCCCGAAATTGATCAGGGCGAGCTACCCTTTTAATTCCTTGGCTAGAATAGAAAATGTAACGTTTTGTTAACAAGGGGGATCCGTGGTTCTCCTGTTGAAGCTACCCCCATCCGTGCGCCAAACGCTACTCAGGCTCGTACTGGCTGGTCTGTTGTTTTGGTCCAGCATTGCGGCAATGTTGCCCACGTTACCCCTCTACATTGCTGAGAAGGGGGGCACGCCCCATCAGGTGGGGTTTGTCATGGGTGCCTTTGCTGTGGGGCTGATTGCTTCCCGTTCGTGGTTAGGGCCTCTGGCCGATCGCCGGGGACGCAAAATTACACTGCTGATTGGCCTCGCGGTGGCCGCGATCGCTCCCCTGTTTTATATCGTCAGCCACAACCTACCCCTCCTTGTTGCGGTGCGCCTTCTCCATGGCGTGAGCATCGCTGGCTTTACCACCGGCTACATGGCACTGGTGACGGATATTGCCCCACCCCAACATCGCGGTGAAATCATTGGCTACACCAGCCTTGTCCATCCCATTGGGGTTGCCCTCGGACCGAGTCTCGGCAGTTGGCTGCAAATGAACTACAGTCATAGCTCGGTCTTCATGGTTGCCAGTAGCTTAGCTGCCCTTGGGTTCATGGCTGCCGCAGGCGTGCGGGCGGTGAATATCCCACAGGACTCTGGAGGGTCTCGCCCAGAGAAAGCCCTCTTTTGGCGGCTCTTGCTTTCAGAACGGCTGCGGATTCCCAGCTTGGTGATGCTGAGTGTAGGGCTGACCTTTGGCACGATCGCCACCTTTATTCCCCTGTTTATTGCGGCTGAGCGGCTCGACATTTCCGCAGGGCTGTTTTACTCCGTGGCGGCGATCGCCAGCTTTATCGGTCGTGTGGCCACGGGTTCTGCCTCCGATCGCTGGGGAAGGGGCATTTTTATCTCCGCCAGCCTTGCCTGCTATGGGGTCTCAATGGTGCTCCTCGCTCAAGCCCAAACCCCCTTGGATATCCTCTGGGCGGCGATTCTTGAAGGTCTTGCCGGCGGTGTCCTGATTCCCATGGTCGCTGCCCTGATGGCCGATCGCTCCACCACCGATGAGCGGGGACGGGTTCTCAGCCTCAGTTTAGGGGGCTTTGATCTGGGGATGGCCTTGGCAGGGCCAGTGCTGGGGGGGCTGATTGATCCTTTGGGTTATCGCCTCATCTTTCGCATGGCGGCGGTCTTTAGCCTCTTGGGGCTAACCTTCTTTTTAACCGCTAGTAGCAAAAGCCTGCCCGATTCCCTGCGTTTTGCCCTCGGCATGGGGCGCGATCGCTATGCCCTGTAGCCTATTATTCTTTGGTATCGTTAGGGATTCGTTACAATTTGTTGAGATCACCCACTAGGGAAAAGCGTGTGTCCACACCAGTTTCGGCCAGTTTGACGCCCACCGGCAAATCCTACCGTTGGAATCGCGAGCGTTACTCAAAAACGCGGCGCTTCTTTGATATTTGGTTTTTTGTCTGGCGATTTCTCTTTGGCCGTTGGCTCCTCACCAAATCTTGGAGCTACTGGGGCGGTATGACCGATGCTAAGCGTGCGGCGCGACGCCGTGCCCAAGCGATTTGGATTCGCGAAACCTTCCTTGACCTTGGCCCCACCTTCATTAAACTGGGGCAACTCTTTTCCACCCGTGCCGATCTCTTCCCCAGCGAATACGTCGAAGAACTGAGCAAGCTCCAAGATCGCGTCCCCGCCTTTAGTTACGAGCTAGTCGAAAAAATCATCTACGAAGACTTTGGCCGCCATATCCCTGAACTGTTTCGCAGTTTTGATCCCATCCCCATGGCTGCCGCCAGTCTGGGTCAAGTCCACAAAGCGCAACTGCTCTCAGGCGAAGAAGTGGTGGTCAAAGTCCAACGCCCCGGCCTGCGGCAGTTGTTTGACATTGATCTAGCGATTCTCAAAGGCATTGCCCAATACTTTCAAAACCACCCCAAATGGGGGCAAGGGCGCGACTGGATGGGCATCTACGATGAGTGTTGTCGCATTCTCTACGAAGAAATTGACTACCTCAATGAGGGACGCAATGCCGACACCTTCCGCCGCAACTTTCGCGATCGCGACTGGGCCTGTGTTCCTCGCGTCTATTGGCGCTACACCTCACGGCGTGTGCTCACCCTTGAGTACCTACCGGGGATTAAAATTAGCCACTACGAAGCCCTTGAAGCCGCGGGTCTAGACCGCAAACGCCTTGCTGAACTCGGTGCCAAGGCCTACCTCTATCAAGTTCTTAATGACGGCTTTTTCCACGCTGACCCCCATCCAGGCAACATTGCCGTCAGCCCCAACGGCCAACTGATTTTCTACGACTTTGGCATGATGGGGCGCATTCAACCTGTGACTCGCGATAAATTGCTGAAAACATTTTTAAGCATTGCCCAACGGGATGCCGAACAGGTGGTACAGTGCCTTGTAGAGCTAGGAGCGTTGGTTCCCACAGGCGATCTAGGGCCGGTACGTCGCTCGATTCAGTATCTCCTCGACAATTTTATGAACCAGTCCTTTGAAGCCCAATCGGTGGCTCAAATTAGCGATGACCTCTACGAAATTGCCTATGACCAACCCTTCCGGTTTCCCGCCACCTTTACCTTTGTGATGCGGGCGTTTTCCACCCTAGAGGGGGTAGGCAAAGGACTCGACAAAGACTTTAACTTCATGCAAGTTGCCCAACCATTTGCGACCGAACTTATGACCAACGGAAACTTCCCCGATCCCAGTAATGGCAGTCTTTTCTCTGAACTGAGTCGTCAAGCGGCTCAAGTGGGCAGCAGTGCCATTGGCTTGCCCCGTCGCCTTGAAGAGGTGCTCGATAAACTGGAAAATGGTGATTTGCGCTTGCGCGTCCGTTCCAGTGAGAGCGATCGCATTCTGCGGCGCCTGAGTAACATTAACTTAGGGCTAAATTATGTCGTCCTTATTGGCAGTTTTTCCTTAGTGGCGACAATTTTACTCGTGAACCAGTATCTCCTCTTGGCGGGTGTGGCAGCCGCATTAGCGGTATGGTTTGGTATCCTCTATTGGCGACTAATGCTTAAACTCGATAAGTATGAAAAAATGTTTTAACAAGCAGCCCAACATAGGGGGGTCATGGACGTTGCCGGCTTAACTGATTGTGGTCTGATTCGCAAAAGCAATCAGGATGCTTTTTATGTTGACGAAAAGCATCAGCGTTTTTTTATTGTGGCCGATGGCATGGGTGGGCACGCTGGGGGCGAGGAAGCCAGTCGTTTAGCTGTCGAACATATTCAGGCATTCTTGGAAACCCACCTTGAAGACCTGCAGCATGACCCTGTGACCCTACTCCGCCAAGCCTTTCTCGCTGCCAATCAGGCCATTGTTGAGCAGCAACGCCAAAATACTGCCCGTGCTGATATGGGGACAACGGCTGTGGTGGTTCTCGTTGACGAAAAGGGCGATCGCGCTTGGTGCGCCCATGTGGGCGACTCCCGCATCTACCGCTGGCGCAAAGACCAACTCCAGCAAATTACCAGCGATCACACTTGGATTGCCCAAGCCGTACAACTGGGTAGCTTGACCATTGAGCAGGCGCGGCAGCATCCGTGGCGCCATGTCCTCTCCCAGTGCCTAGGCCGCGAAGACCTCACCCAAATTGATATTCAACCCATTGATCTAGAGCCGGGCGATCGCCTACTGCTGTGCAGTGACGGCTTAACTGAAGAACTCACCGACGAGGTGATCAGTATCTACCTCAGTGAACCCAATGTCGAAAAAGCAGCAACCGCCCTTGTCAATGCAGCTAAAACCCACGGTGGCCGTGACAATGTCACCGTCGTTGTCATTGGTGTTTAACCCATCAAGCAAAACCTATGCAAACGGAATTTATCCGTCTGACCCTACCCCGACATACCCTCTCCCCGCCTTTCCATGAGGCCATCGAACAGACCCTGCAAGCCCATGGTCAGCCCCTGCGTTGGGCGATTACCGCCACCACTACCACAGATCTAACGGTTGAAGCGGTTGTTCTCAAAACCCCACCCCGCCCTTGATACAATCCCTCTAGGTTCTTTGATTCACACCCCTATGACCCGTGCAGGTATTGGCATTCAAACCGCTCAGATTCGCCCCGGACGGGTGAGCGGTCAACTCCACGTCTATGACGGTGCCGGTAAGGGCAAATCCCAAGCTGCCCTCGGGGTTGTTCTGCGCTCCATTGGTCTGGGTATTGCCTCTGCCTGGCCCACTCGGGTACTCTTGTTGCGCTTTCTCAAAGGACCCGGCCGTGCCTATGCCGAAGATGCCGCCATTGAAGCGCTGCAGCGCGGGTTTCCCCATTTAATCGATCAAGTGCGGACGGGGCGCGCAGAATACTTTACCGCCGAAGAAATTACCAAATTTGATCGCCAAGAAGCCCAGCGGGGTTGGGATATTGCCAAGGGAGCGATCGCCTCTGGTCTCTATTCCGTCATTGTTTTAGATGAACTCAACCCCGTCCTAGATTTAGGCCTTTTGCCCGTTGATGAAGTTGTCAACACCCTCCGCCACAAGCCCGAACACCTAGAAATTATTGCCACTGGCCGGGGGGCTCCTGCCCAACTCCTGCAAATTGCTGACCTCCACTCCGAGATGCGTCCCCTTGTGCATCCTACGGCTCAAGAACAGGGCATTGAAGGCATTGAAATCTATACGGGTGACGGCAAAGGCAAGTCCACCAGTGCCCTCGGTAAAGCCCTTCAGGCGATCGGCAAAGGAATTAGCCGCGATCAATCCCACCGTGTGCTCATTCTCCAGTGGCTCAAGGGGGGGCAAGGCTACACCGAAGATGCCGCGATCGCTGCCCTCAAAGAGAGCTATCCCCATTTAGTGGATCATCACCGCTGTGGTCGGGATGCCATTGTCTGGCGCGGTCAGCAGCAGGAAATTGACTACATCGAAGCCGAACGCGGCTGGGAAATTGCTCGAGCCGCCATTGCCTCTGGCCTTTACAAGACCATTATTCTCGATGAACTCAACCCCACCGTTGACCTCGAGCTTCTCCCCGTCGAACCGATTGTGCAAACGCTCCTGCGCAAGCCGCGCACCACGGAAATCATTATTACCGGTCGCTGCAAATATCCCCCCGCCTACTTTGAACTCGCCAGCGTCCACTCGGAGATGATCTGCCACAAGCACTATGCTGAGAAAGGCGTTGATCTCAAGCGCGGCATTGATTTTTAAGAACAGATGCGAGCCAGCACCGTTTCCCCCACCGTAAACTGCTGCAAATAGGCCATTAGGACTTCAAATTGGGGACGATTGAGGCGGTAATAGACCCACCGCCCTTCTTGACGCGACAGCACGAGATTGGCTTGCCGCAGTGCCCGCAGATGAAACGAGAGTTTTGAGGGGGTCAGGTGCAGGCGATCGCACAGATCACAGACACACAGCTCCTCCCGATGCAGAATCTCAATCACCTTCAACCGCAACGGCTCCCCAAGGGCATGAAAGGCCAATTGAATCTCAGCGGGGTATTCCTGATCAATCTCTGAAGCAACCATCACTGCACCGGACAAGGGACACCAAGGGGTTGGCGAAACTGCTCCTGCTCCCCTGTTTGCGCCGTATTCACGGGCTTAGGCGCTTGACTGCGATAAATGACTTGGCGCAATTGAGCCACCCCTGCTTGGTACAAGCGATCGGCTGCTGTCGTCCACAAACGGGGATTGGTACTCACCTCTTGCGGCAGCGTCACCATTACATTCGGCGTAATCCCTGTGCGGTTAATATCTGTGCCATTGGGCGTGTAGTAATGGGCAACCGTCACCGACAATCCTGAACCATCACTCAATTGATGAATGGATTGTACCAAGGCCTTACCGTAGGTTGGCGTGCCCACCACAATCGCACGACCGTTATCCTGCAATGCCCCTGTGAGAATTTCACTACTGCTAGCAGAGCGGTGATCCACCAAAACCACGAGGGGCAAATTCGTCAATGCCGATTGGTTCGCTCGTGCCTGTTCAGTGTGGCCACTGCGATCGACCGTACGCACAATCAAACCTTGATTCAACCACATGCGGGCAATATCAATGCCTGCCTGCAATAGTCCTCCTGGATTCCCCCGCAAATCCAAAACAAACCCCTCCACCTTCTCCGCTTCTAGCTTGCGAATCGCCGCGCGCAACTGATCCGCTGCATGGGCAGTAAATTCACTCAGATAGATATAGCCAATGCGGGCACCACCTTCCTCTTTCACCAGCGATCGCACCGCAGGGAGTTCAATCAATGCCCGTGTCAGCGTCAGGCGAAAGGTACCGCGATTAGGGCGAAACAACTGAAGTTCAATGGGAGTCCCCACTCGCCCCCGAATCCGCCGCGATGCCTCCTCAATCGACATCCGCCGAGTAGAGTGACCATCAATGGCCAGCAGGCGATCGCCCGCCCGAATTCCCGCCTTAGTTGCAGGTGAATTTTCCAGTGGCTCCAAGATCGTCAACTGTTGTGTCTTTTCATCCACCGTCAAGCGAATACCAATCCCTGAAACTTCCCCCGACGTTTGCGTGCGCAAGGCTGCAAACTCCTCTGGAGTCATGAAGCGCGTATAGGGGTCATTCAACTGCTGCAACATTCCCCGAATAGCTGCATAGGCCTGCTCCCGCGACGTATAGCGCTGTGCCAAAAGTTGCCGCCGTACCGCCAGCCAATCCACCTGATTAAACGACTCATCCACATATTCCTGCTGCACAATTTGCCATACCTCATCCACCAACGCTTTAGGGCTATCCTGCATTCGCCCATCACTAGGTAACGCCGCCGCCAGCACCGCTGCCACCACCGAGGAACCCACCAGCACCCAGTGCTGAAGACCCATCAAACGCATGAATTGAGGCATGACCCTAAAAACCTTTTGAGGAGAGCGATATTTGATGCAATATAGACCGAACTACCCATCGATGTCACTCCTCTATCCAAAACCGATCATCCCTTAAACATTTCTTAAAAATCAAGACCCCACCTAGACAACCTAGATGGGGTGGTTTGAATATTTTGCCTAGCACCGAGCTATTTTTGCAGGAGGCGACCCTCCAACTATCTTCACCGCTGCGGCGTTTCACCTCTGAGTTCGGGATGGATCAGCGTGGTTCCACCGCGCCATAGGCACTAGGCGAAACATGAATTTTTCTTGAATTGAGAACCTAGACTAGAGAACTGCTAGATAAGTTCAGCGTAAATACCCTTTCAACTAAATAGCGATTGTCAGTATAGTTAATCGAATCAGACACCTGTTGATTGATGAGGTCAAGCCCTCGGTCTATTAGTACTCCTAGACTTCATCCATTACTGGACTTCCATCGAGAGCCTATTAACGGGTGTTCTACCCGTGACCTTACTGGCTTACGCCATGGGAGCACTCATCTTGAGGTGGGCTTCCCACTTAGATGCTTTCAGCGGTTATCCACTCCGCACATGGCTACCCTGCGTTTACCGTTGGCACGATAACAGGTACACCAGAGGTGCGTTCCTCCCGGTCCTCTCGTACTAAGGAGGACTCCTCTCAATGCTCCTACGCCTGCACCGGATATGGACCGAACTGTCTCACGCATGTTGTTCTCGTATCACTACGAGCATGGACTATATCTTCATCCTGACTCTCGCCATTAACGAATCAGGAGCCGACATTTGATGTCTCTGACAACCTCAGAGCATCTCAGCTTACGCTTGATGGCTAACTCAAGCCTAGGCTTCAGTCTCTACGGGATCAAGAGTTGTCGTGATCTCAAGAACTGTTCTACTTGATCAGAGCGAATCGAACGCTTTTTGGAAGCATTCAGCTCACCAAATTGATCCACCTGCTGAGCAAGTTTTAGGAATTGTTCTGGCGTTAATCGCCTTGATTGAACAACTTCCTGTAGAACAGTAATTGCTAAATCACATTGTGGCTTCTTGAGTTTAAGGTAGCTGCGAAGAGTTAGCAGCACTTCTAAGACAGATGGCGCATCAACAATTGCATACTCGCTTAAGCCATCCTTTCGGTCTCTCACAAACCCTGCTTGGAAAATAGACTTTAACCACTCCAAGAAGGAACGATGCGAAGAAGACTGAAAGAAGGTGATGCTAGCACGAATTTGATAACCAAGGATGTAATCCTTACGTCGTACTAGTTGAAGATTGATGCAACCATCACCATCCAAAAAACCAGCAATGTAACTCAGCGTTAAATCGTCTGTCACGAGACTCTTGCTTACCCTCGGTATTGTCTTAATCAGCCGTTCGTCACTGATCAAGATTCTACCGATTTTAGTCGGTTTGCTGCTCCACATTACTGTGAAGTGACGCAATGATTTACGTTCTGAACCCAGCTCACGTACCGCTTTAATGGGCGAACAGCCCAACCCTTGGGACGTACTACCGCCCCAGGTTGCGATGAGCCGACATCGAGGTGCCAAACCTCCCCGTCGATGTGAACTCTTGGGGGAGATCAGCCTGTTATCCCTAGAGTAACTTTTATCCGTTGAGCGACGGCCCTTCCACGCGGAACCGTCGGATCACTAAGGCCGACTTTCGTCTCTGCTCGACTTGTAGGTCTTGCAGTCAAGCTCCCTTATGCCTTTGCACTCTACGGCTGATTTCCGACCAGCCTGAGGGAACCTTTGCGCGCCTCCGTTACCATTTAGGAGGCGACCGCCCCAGTCAAACTGCCCACCTGAAACTGTTCCTTCGCTGGCTAACAGCAGAAGGTTAGAATTCTAGCCTTGCCAGAGTGGTATCTCACTGGCGACTCCATATCCCCCGCAAGGGATACTTCAACGTCTCCCACCTATCCTGCGCAAGCAAAGCCCGAACCCAATTCCAGGCTACAGTAAAGCTTCATAGGGTCTTTCTGTCCGGGTGCAGGTAGTCCGCATCTTCACAGACACTTCTATTTCGCCGAGCCTCTCTCCGAGACAGCGCCCAGATCGTTACGCCTTTCGTGCGGGTCGGAACTTACCCGACAAGGAATTTCGCTCAGTTGTTCTCTACCGTTTCCGATAAAGCTGGACTTTACCTTGTGCAACTACGATTCACTTGAGACGCCAGTTTTTGGATTTTTTCTAGACCGTCATTTGTCAAATGGACACCTGCTTGACACAGGAGAACTGCATCTCTGAACTTCAAGAAGTCAATGTTCTTACTTGTTTTCAGAGGATGCTTAAGAAAAAAGGGACAAATACGGTCAGCTAGATGCTCTATGCTTCGGACTCGATAGGCCATGCGATCGCCATGATTCACACGAACCATGCCACAATCGAAATAAGCCTTGAGCGCATAGAGAATTTTTACGTCTCGTCGATGTTGAACAACAGTAAACTCAGGAAGCACCTGAAAACCTGTTGCCATATCGGAGTGAGGATTGATCCTCACATGAAAGCATCCCTCGCCATCAACGAAACCAACAATCCACTGGGCATCTAAATTCATGTGTCGCACCTGAACATCAAGTCTCTGAGGATTCCTAGAAACTTCTAGGTCTTTCCTGCGGATTATCCCCATGTCTTTCACGTTTTGACTGAACAGCACCGCAGCACCTTAGTTTTCAAACTCTTTCGAGTTAAGTGCCTCGCTGAACGAGTAGTGAAAAGCTGTCAGAGGATTTTCCCGCATATGGTTCAGTTTTACTAAGGCTAGCGTTCGTTAACCTTAGGACCGTTCATTTATGTTTCACTCAACTCTCAAGCATGTTGTACATAATTGTTGAGTGCGACCAGAGCATCACTTAAATTTACTCTGATCCTTCATGTCGCCATGAAGATCGGACTATATCATCACCTGTAATTTACGGTGTCTGGCATATAGTCTCTGAGGATTTACCAATGGTTGCCAAGATTTGATCATCTGTGTATCGCCGTTTCCCACCGTCATTCATCGATTGACGAATTTTGAGAATTTTTTTGATACCGTCTTCCGTTAGATGAGCACCTTGCAGCATCAGAGCTACAATTTGCTTAAATTTGGAAAAATCCCGCTTTTTCTTAGCTGAAAGAAAGCCAAACCGATTAAAAAAAGGTATGACGTTTTCAGCTATAGCACTTAGATTGGTAACTTCGTAGTACCATACCCCATCAGGACGCTCACGAAGTGTTCCACAACCCAAATGCTTTTTGTACAAAGCAAGGATGACACGGTCTTTTTGGGAAACATTGAAGCTAGCAGTAACCTTCCAAGGTACAAAATAGTCAGGACGCGGGCGAAAAGAAACGTTGAAGCTTCCTTCGCCATCAGCAAAACCTGCTAGGTAGTAACCTATCTGTGGAGGCACTTGCTTGATATTGGCAGTCATTGGCACCTTTCCTGCTGATTGTCCGCACTGCATGCATTGTCACTGCTCTTTTATCTTAGGAGCGAGTAGCAGCAGATACACCGGATGTTCCAGCATATAGCCAGATTTATTTACGTAACTACAACTAGGTCATAGTTACGGCCGCCGTTCACCGGGGCTTCGGTCGCCAGCTTCGCTTGCGCTGACCAGCTTCCTTAACCTTCCGGCACTGGGCAGGCGTCAGCCCCCATACATCGTCTTACGACTTAGCGGAGACCTGTGTTTTTGGTAAACAGTCGCCTGGGCCTCTTCACTGCGACCACCTCTCGGTGGCACCCCTTCTCCCGAAGTTACGGGGCCATTTTGCCGAGTTCCTTAGAGAGAGTTATCTCGCGCCCCTTGGTATACTCTACCCCCCCACCTGTGTCGGTTTCGGGTACGGGTATCTTGGCTTAACGTGCTTAGAGCTTTTCTTGGAAGCATGACATCAATCACTTCCCCACCGTAGTGGGTCGTACTCCTGCCTCAGCTCAGAGCGTTTTCGCCGCTCCTCAACACCTCGGACAGTTGAACCGGTAACCAACATCCGGCTGATCTAGCCTTCTCCGTCCCTCTGCACAAACCAAGATGAGTACTGGAATATTGACCAGTTGTCCATCGACTACGCCTTTCGGCCTCGCCTTAGGTCCCGACTAACCCTTCGCGGACGAGCCTTCCGAAGGAACCCTTGGGGTTTCGGGGCATTGGATTCTCACCAATGTTTTCGCTACTCAAGCCGACATTCTCACTTCTGCCTCGTCCACACCTGCTTACGCTAGTGCTTCAAACTAATGCAGAACGCTCCCCTACCACTTACGTAGTAAGTCCACAGCTTCGGTACATCACTTAGTCCCGTTCATTTTCGGCGCAGGAACGCTTGACCAGTGAGCTATTACGCACTCTTTTAAGGATGGCTGCTTCTAGGCAAACCTCCTGGTTGTCTGAGCATCCCCACCTCCTTTGCCACTTAGTGATGATTTAGGGACCTTAGCTGGTGGTCTGGGCTGTTTCCCTCTCGACGATGAAGCTTATCCCCCACCGTCTGACTGGCTGTGTGTACACAGGGTATTCAGAGTTTGACTCGATTTGGTACCGCTCTCGCAGCCCGCACCGAATCAGTGCTTTACCCCCCTGCTATAATCACAACCGCTATGCCTCAACATATTTCGGGGAGAACCAGCTAGCTCCGGGTTCGATTGGCATTTCACCCCTAACCACAGCTCATCCGCCGATTTTTCAACATCGGTCGGTGCGAACCTTCACTTGGTGTTACCCAAGCTTCATTCTGGCCATGGTTAGATCACCCGGGTTCGGGTCTATAAATACTGACAAACGCCCTATTCAGACTCGCTTTCGCTATGGCTTCGGCATTCTTGCCTTAACCTGCCAGTACCTATAAGTCGCCGGCTCATTCTTCAACAGGCACGCCGTCACTCGTTAAATCGAGCTTCGACTGCTTGTAAGCCTACGGTTTCATGTTCTATTTCACTCCCCTTCCGGGGTTCTTTTCACCTTTCCCTCGCGGTACTATACGCTATCGGTCACACAGGAGTATTTAGCCTTACGAGGTGGTCCTCGCAGATTCATCCGGAATTCCACGTGCTCCGGACTACTCGGGATACAGCTAGGATTGTTAAGCTTTTGACTACAGGACTTTCACCTTCTCTGGTGTAGCATTCCACTACTTCGTCTAGCCGCTCAATTCCACGTTGCTGTCCCACGACCCCAACAGGCAAGCCCGTTGGTTTAGGCTGTTCCCCTTTCGCTCGCCGCTACTAAGGGAATCGAGTTTTCTTTCTTTTCCTCTGGCTACTAAGATGTTTCAGTTCGCCAGGTTCGCCCTCTAACGTTATGGATTGGCGTTAGAGTCACTGGGTTACCCCATTCGGAAATCTCCGGATCAAAGCTTGTTTCCAGCTCCCCGAAGCGTATCGTCGGTATCCACGTCCTTCATCGCCTCTGTGTGCCTAGGTATCCACCGTAGGCTCTTTGTAGCTTGACCACAGTCAACATTGGTGTCTGTGTTTCTAGATAGAACAAGTGGTTGTCCTATCCAAGATAACTACCTGACTAATCGCTATTCAGTTTTCAAGGTTCTGTCGCTGAAGTTTGATGTGCAGACACGTCAACCTTTGATGGAATGACGTGGAGGTAAGCGGACTCGAACCGCTGACCCCCTGCGTGCAAAGCAGGTGCTCTACCAACTGAGCTATACCCCCAGGCATGTGATATGGGCCATCCTGGACTCGAACCAGGGACCTCACCCTTATCAGGGGTGCGCTCTAACCACCTGAGCTAATAGCCCATGCCTGTCTGCTTAACCTAGCAGGGTTTGAAAGCCAAGGTCAACCTCGTGCTTAGACCGCATTGAATCTGTTCTAAGAAGGTGACGTTGCGACCTGAACAGATTGGGTCTCCTTAAAAGGAGGTGATCCAGCCACACCTTCCGGTACGGCTACCTTGTTACGACTTCACCCCAGTCATCAGCCCTGCCTTAGGCGTCCCCCTCCCTTGCGGGTTAGAGTAACGACTTCGGGCGTGGCCAACTCCCATGGTGTGACGGGCGGTGTGTACAAGGCCCGGGAACGTATTCACCGCAGTATGCTGACCTGCGATTACTAGCGATTCCGCCTTCATGCAGGCGAGTTGCAGCCTGCAATCTGAACTGAGCCGTGGTTTAAGAGATTAGCTCGCCCTCGCGGGTTGGCAACTCTCTGTCCACAGCATTGTAGTACGTGTGTAGCCCAGGACGTAAGGGGCATGATGACTTGACGTCATCCCCACCTTCCTCCGGTTTGTCACCGGCGGTCTCCCTAGAGTGCCCAACTGAATGCTGGCAACTAAGGACGAGGGTTGCGCTCGTTGCGGGACTTAACCCAACATCTCACGACACGAGCTGACGACAGCCATGCACCACCTGTGTTCGCGTTCCCGAAGGCACTCCCACGTTTCCGCAGGATTCGCGACATGTCAAGCCCTGGTAAGGTTCTTCGCGTTGCATCGAATTAAACCACATACTCCACCGCTTGTGCGGGCCCCCGTCAATTCCTTTGAGTTTCACACTTGCGTGCGTACTCCCCAGGCGGGACACTTAACGCGTTGGCTACGGCACTGCTGGAGTGGATACCAGCAACACCTAGTGTCCATCGTTTACGGCTAGGACTACAGGGGTATCTAATCCCTTTCGCTCCCCTAGCTTTCGTCCATGAGTGTCAGTAACGTCCCAGTAGGGCACTTTCGTCACTGGTGTTCTTCCCGATATCTACGCATTTCACCGCTACACCGGGAATTCCCCCTACCCCTGACGCACTCTAGCGATCCAGTTTCCACCGCCGATCCGAGGTTAAGCCTCGGGCTTTGACGGCAGACTTGGAAAGCCACCTGCGGACGCTTTACGCCCAATAATTCCGGATAACGCTTGCCTCCTCCGTCTTACCGCGGCTGCTGGCACGGAGTTAGCCGAGGCTTATTCCTCAGGTACCGTCATTGTGTTCTTCCCTGAGAAAAGAGGTTTACAACCCAAAGGCCTTCATCCCTCACGCGGTCTTGCTCCGTCAGGCTTTCGCCCATTGCGGAAAATTCCCCACTGCTGCCTCCCGTAGGAGTCTGGGCCGTGTCTCAGTCCCAGTGTGGCTGATCATCCTCTCAGACCAGCTATGGATCGTCGCCTTGGTAGGCCATTACCCCACCAACTAGCTAATCCACCGCGAGCTCATCCTCAGGCCAAAAAAGATTTCACCTTGCGGCATATGGGGTATTAGCGGCCGTTTCCAGCCGTTATCCCCCTCCTGAGGGTAGATTCTCACGTGTTACTCACCCGTCCGCCACTAGCACCGAAGTGCTCGTTCGACTTGCATGTGTTAAGCAGACCGCCAGCGTTCATCCTGAGCCAGGATCAAACTCTCCATTTTGAAGAAAGAGAATTTGACTTTTTACTCTAGTAGGTGTAACCTACATCGAAAATGTACTTACTTGAGTACCTTGACGAGGGTTAACGCTTTGGCTTTCAAACGTTGATTTGTCTAGGTTCAGGACTCGTTTCGGCTGCGCGCCTCATCGAGTGCTTTATCAATCTAACAAGCCTACATAGGCGTGTCAACCCCTTTTTCGAGATTTTTTTCGGATTTTTTTCTGGATTTGGCTGAAACGCTCTCTATAAGCGGCTTTTGGGGCTAAAAAATTTTTCAGATTTTCGTTTCAGGAGGGTGAGCATGTCAGCGTTGGCGCTGCTGGAGGCCTATAGTCGTGCCCATCCGCAGGAGGTGTTGCTGGTGGAGGCACAGGTGGGGGAGCAAGAGGAGGTGGTGCTGATCTTTAAGGGGGTGTCGTCGTCGTTGACGGGAGCAACGGTGGTGGATGCAGATGTTCCCCTTTTGCCGCAGGAGGCGGTGATTGTGGCGGTGGATCGGCTGCGTAGTCCCTACACGCCTAGTGCGCCGGTGTATTTGGAGCGCGGAATTCCTTGGGAGGATTTTCAGCGACGGTGCTTGGGCGTAAGCTGATCGACGATACCTGTGCTTAAGGGATAGTGCTATGGATGTGCTGCTGCGGCGGTTGGATGTGGAGGGGTGGCGAAGCCACAGTGGGGTGGGGCGGCTTTTGGGTTTGCTCCAAGGATGGCAGGAGAAGAGTTGGCTGGGGCGATGGCTGCCACATTGTGCGGCGCTGCTGGTGGGCTTGGTGCTGGTACTGGCGCCGTTGATGCCGTCGGGAATGATTGGCATGCTGCTGGCAGCAGGGGGTGGGTTTTGGCTGCTGTGGACGCTGGCGGGGGAGCGGGAAGGCCGCTGGTCGGGGGTACATTTGCTGGTGCTGCTGTATTGGGGGATTGCGCTGTTGGCAACGGTGTTGTCGCCGGTTCCTCGGGCGGCGATGGTGGGGTTGTCGAAGCTGACGTTGTACTTGCTGTTTTTTGCGCTGGCGGAGCGGGTGATGCGCAATGAGCGGTGGCGATCGCGCTTGCTGACGGTCTATCTGCTGACGGCGTTGCTGGTGAGTGTGGAGGGGATACGGCAGTGGATTTTTGGGGCGGAGCCGTTGGCGACGTGGACAGATCCAGAGTCGGCCTTGGCAAATGTGACACGGGTGTATAGCTTTTTGGGAAATCCCAATCTGTTGGCGGGTTATTTGTTGCCTAGTGTGCCGTTGAGTGCGGCGGCGATCGCGGTGTGGCGAGGCTGGCTGCCAAAGCTGTTGGCGGTGGTGATGCTGGGGATGAATACAGCAAGCCTGATATTGACGTTTAGCCGTGGTGGTTGGTTGGGGTTGGTTGCGGCGACGATCGCTGGGGTGGGGTTGCTGGGGATTTGGTTTTGGCCAAGGTTACCGCTGCAATGGCGGCGTTGGGGGGTGCCAACTGTGGGGGGGCTGGCGATCGCCCTCTGTATTGGTGCGATTGTGAGTGTGGCGCCGCTGCGGGAGCGAGCAGCGAGTATTTTTGTTGCCCGAGGGGACAGTAGCAATAATTTCCGCATTAATGTTTGGACGGCAGTGCAACAGATGATTTGGGCACGGCCTTGGCTCGGCATTGGACCGGGGAATGTGGCCTTTAACCAGATTTATCCACTCTATCAGGTGAATGTGCGCTTCACAGCATTGAGTGCCTATTCCATCTTTCTGGAAATCCTTGTGGAAGTAGGGGTGATGGGCTTTAGTGTCTTTCTCTGGTTGTTGGCGGTGCTCGCCGATCGCGCGTGGCGTTGTTTGCAGGCGTTACGGACAAGAGCAAACCCTCAAGGGTTCTGGTTGATGGGAGCTGTGGCAACCATGGTGGGAATGCTCACCCATGGGTTGGTAGATACGATTTGGTTTCGCCCGGAGGTGGCTACCCTTTGGTGGCTGATGGTGGCGATCGTTGCCAGCTTTGCGCCGTTGGCAGACCGAACAGAGAATACAGCCGCTAACGGTCTGGATGCTGAGCCGTCAACCTAGGCATAAGCTCGGGATCGCCCGCTTGATCTTGCCAGCCACAGTGGGAGCAATGGCACTGACCTATCTTGAGTTGGGAGTGATGGATGGGTTGCCGACACGCAGGGCAGCGACCGGTGAAGTAAGGGTGGTACATCAGCATCCGAATCTGCTCAACAGGAGGAAGATGACCAATCACTTGCTCAAGACTGGCTGTGGGGGATTCTAGGGAAAACATCAGGGAGTCCACAGGAACGTTCGTATCGGTTGGCACAATCTCTTTTTTTCAGTGTGCGAGCGATCGCCGGCAAGGGGAATCGTAGAAATACGGAAATCTTCCCCCTCTAGCCTGTGGAAAACTCCAAAAAGCCTGTGGAAAATTCTGGGGAAAACCTGTGGAAAACCCCGGAAAAACTCTGAAAAACTGTGGAAAACTTTTTATTCTTTTTCCACTAAGATAATGGCTTGTGGAAAAACCCCCCACTTTTTCCACAAGTTTTCCACAGGGGGGAAGTGGCTCAAAGTCGCTCTGCAAGCGGGTTTCCGAAAATTTTTCCACATTTCCACAGCCCCTACTACTACTATAAATATTATTTAAATAATTTAGTAGCAGTAGTAGATCTCTAGATCTAAGGGGAATAAGATTCTAACAGAGAAAAATAAAAGATGTGATTTGGGGAACGTGGGGTTAGTTTGAAGCTGGCTTAGAGCTTGAGGAAATCTTGGTTGAGAGGGTTGTGATACTGGGAAACATTAGGAAGACAAGAACAAAACGAAAGGTTGAGATGGCTAGAGGATCAGAACTTCCAAGTGCTTGGGGAAAACTTTGGGGAATTTGGGGAAAACTGTGAAAAAGGATTTGAATTTAGGTTCAGGATGCTCTAATAAGGATCTGTTTGCGCCGCGAAAAATTTTTTTGGCCTGAGAAGGGTCTAGAAGCTCCTAGAAGGAGGGCGATCGCCCTAGTGAGTAGGTTTTATCGTTGAGGGGATTTTGCTGCCCATAGAGGCGATTTTATGAGGGGTTGTCTAGACAACCTTGGGATAACCGTTTGTCGATAGGATAGTCCAAGCAACTACCGTCCTCAAACTTGCCATGACACGCATTGTTACTCTCCTAGGAGCAACCCCAGAACAACAAACGGCACTGGGTCTGGCCATTGCCCAGTGGTTTGCCGGGCGACAGCAGCGAACCTTGTTAGCGGTGCCGAGTCCAGCCACTTCCCTGCAATTTCTCATTGGCAGTCCAGATCGGGCGATTGGTTGGCAACCCAAGTTGCTGTCGGAGGGATTAGCGATCGCCGAGCTGATGGCCACTGAAAGTCTCAACGCGGCATGGCAAGAACTTAGCCGTTTAGTGGAACCCTATTTGCCCCAAGAATTGGTGGGTAAGGTTTATGCGGGCGAATTGGTGATCTTGCCGGGGATGGATACTTTGCTGACCCTAAATGCGCTGCGCGTGCACTACAGCAGCGGTGAGTACGATGTGATTGTCTATGTGGGGGGGAATAGTCAAGATACACTGCGGCTGATTGGGTTGCCCCAAGGGTTGGCATGGTACTATCGCCGCTTTCAACGTTTGCTGGATCAACTGGATCTCAACGCGATCGCCAATGCGATTGGGGGGCCGATCGCCAGCGCAATTATGGCGGCCAATATTGACACCCAAAAAGTGCGTGAGCGTTTCGGTGAGGCGAAGGAGTGGATCGATCGCGGTGTGCAGATTGCCGCGGACTCGCAACGGTTATCGGTGTTTCTGCTAACGGATGGCACAGTGATCTCAACCGCTCAAACCGAATGGTTATGGGGCAGTGCTCAACAGGTGAATGTCCCTATTTCTGAGGTCTTTTGTATGGGGGAACCCACGCCAGAGGTCAGCCGCACGTTTGCACCGCTACGCATTTCCGCTCTTCCTAAAGACTGGAACAACTGGCAAAGTCTTGTTTCCTATCTTCCAGACTTGAACCAGCTAGGAGCGGCACCGGCTCCCTATGAGTTTGATGAGACGCAACAACAGGTGCGCATTTTCCTACCGGGATTTTGCAAAGATCAGGTGAAACTCAGCGAGTTTAGTGGGGAACTGACGGTGGAAGCTGGCGATCAGCGGCGCCACATTGAGCTACCCCCTAGCCTCAAAGGCAAACCCGTTCGCGGGGGTAAATTTGAAGCTCCCTACTTGATCGTCAGTTTCTAAGACTTTCTAAGGTTCAAGGCGCAGACGCACAGAGTCGCGGTGGGAAATCAGGCCTTCTGTTTCAGCGAGGGTCATGACCGCTCCCCCCTGTTTGCGCAAGGCAGCAGGGGTGTATTGAATAATGCTGGAGTGTTTGAGGAACGTTTCTACGCCCAAGGCAGAAGCATAACGGGCGGCACCAGAGGTGGGCAGGGTGTGATTGGGACCCGCGAGATAGTCGCCAACCGCTTCAGGGGTGGAATAGCCGAGGAAAATCGCACCGGCATGGCGCACCTGCTCGACAAGGCTCCAAGGGTCTTCGACTTCCAATTCCAGATGTTCAGGGGCAAAGTGATTGGAGAGTTCTACCGCTTGTTCTAGGCTCTCGACAATGCCAATCAGGCCATAGTGGGCGATCGCCTTCTCGGTGAGAACCCGGCGCGGATGGTCAGCCAATTGTTCGTTCACCGCTGTAACCACCGCCTTTGCAAGGGGCAAACTCGGAGTCAGTAAAATGGCCGCTGCCAAGGGGTCGTGTTCTGCTTGAGCTAGCAAATCAGCGGCAATGTGAACAGGATTGGCCGCCTCATCGGCAATGATTAAGACCTCTGAAGGCCCTGCTAGGGAGTCAATACCAACCCGCCCATAGACTTGCTTTTTGGCAAGCATGACATAGAGGTTTCCCGGCCCTGTAATCACATCCACGCGCGGAATCGTTTCTGTGCCATAGGCAAGGGCAGCAATGGCTTGGGCGCCACCAACGCGATAAATCTCTTGAATTCCCGCTTCTTGGGCGGCAACGAGAACCGCAGGATTAATACCTTTGCCCTGACCGGGAGGGGTGACCATGACAATCCGCTGCACACCGGCCACCTGAGCGGGAATTGCATTCATTAACACCGTACTCGGATAGGCAGCCCGTCCCCCCGGCACATACAGTCCGGCAGCATCAACAGCAGTGTAGCGTTTGCCGAGGACAATGCCATCTTCACCAAATTGCACCCAACTTTTGGGCACGCGCTGGCGGTGGAAGGCTTCAATTTGCTGCTTGGCGAGGCGAATGGCATCGAGGAGTTCTTTGGACACCTGTTGGTAAGCAGCATCCAGTTCATCTCCTTTCACTCGTAAGGTTTCGGGGGTGAGGTCAATGTGATCAAACTGGGCAGTGTACTCAATCAGGGCGCGATCGCCTTCCTTGGCCACACGGCGCAAAATTGCCTCAACAGTAGCCTCTTGGTCGCTCATCTCCCCGCTATCGGTGCGATCGCAAATGCGGCGTAGTTCAGCGCGTAGGTCGGTTAACTGGGTGATGATCCGCAACATGGTCGTTCACGTAGGCGAGGCAGAGAGTCGGGGAAAGGTTAAAAAACCTTAATCAACCCTATCAATAGCTTACAGCGATTTTCCAATTACAGGGGCGGGCTAAGGCTGGCCAACAACGAGTGCTTAGGGCAAGATCGCGATTCACGAGACTGAGCCTTCGGAGTTCGCATCAGATTGCCAAGGCAGCCAGTTCTGATCGAGAGCTTGTTCAAGGCTAAATTCGGGGGCTTCAGGAATCAAATGAGGATTCACCCCACTAGCGCTGAGAAAGAGTTTTCTCCCATTGCGATATTGTTTGATGAAAATCTCCTGTACAAAGGATGTCAAGCTAGGGCTGGCTTCGAGTATTTCCTGAATGTGCAATCTAAAATTCATCACTTCTCGTTGCCAACCCCGCAGGCAGTATTCCCGTTCCGTGTCCCAGTATTTAATTTTGAGGAGGTGCTCACAGAGTCGCATTAAATAGCTCGCGATCGCCTGTTTTTCGCTTCGACCCAAGCTCTCAATCTCCTCAATTAAATTTTCCACATCTAAGTGGTCAAAGTTCTCTGCCTTGAGGTGGGCAACGGTCTCCTTAAGCCAAAGGTAATAGTCTGCGGTGTAGAGGGATGCAGGCTTAGTTTTAATGGGAGGGGTCATACCAGAACACTTCTCGCAGGCCAGTGGATTCTATGAATTGAGGTCAGATTGCCAAGGCAGCCACTCCTCATCTAGAGCTTCCTCCATTGTGAAGTTGGGGACTTCCGGAATCACGTCAGGGGATAACCCAATCGCTTTCAACATATTTTTCCTTGCCTTTTGATAGGAGTCTAGGAAAGCTGCCTTTGCAAATGGCTGAAGACTGGGGCTATCCTGCAAAATTAGCGCAATTTCTAAACGGAAATGACTAATCTCCAACAGCCAACCCCTATAGCAGTATTGTCGCTCAGTTTCCCAGTATTTGAGCTTGAGAAGATGCTCACAAAGACGCAGTAGATAGCTGAATAGGGCGCGTTTTTCGCTTCGACCCAAGCTCTCAATCTCCTCAATTAAATTTTCCACATCTAAGTGGTCAAAGTTCCCTGCCTTGAGGTGGGCAACGGTCTCCTTAAGCCAAAGGTAATAGTCGGTCTCATAGAGGAGTTGGGTCTTAAGACAAGGGGTCATGGGGACTAGATAACAACGGCAACTGGTTTTCTGGTGGAGTATAGCCTAGGTGTTGCCAAGCGCGGGGAGTGGCAACGCGGCCTCGGGGGGTTCGTTGCAGATAGCCCATCTGGAGCAGGTAGGGTTCATAGACCTCTTCAATGGTTTGCACATCCTCACCAGTGGCTGCAGCAAGGGTTTCAATGCCCACAGGCCCGCCTTGATAGGACTCAATTATCAGACTGAGGAGCCGGCGATCGCTCCAATCCAAGCCTGCTGGATCCACATTGAACAGTTCAAGGGCAGCGGTAGCCACCTCTAGGCTAATCGTGCCATCGTGCTTCACATCGGCATAGTCCCGTACCCGCTTCAGGAGCCGCAGGGCAATGCGGGGTGTACCCCGACTGCGGCGGCCAATTTCTAGAGCGGCTTCAGGAGTAATGGGAGTTTGTAAGAGGGCTGCCCCCCGCTGAACGATCTGCTGGAGTTCTTCGGGATGATAAAAGCGCAAGCGCTCCACTAAACCAAAGCGATCGCGCAAGGGCGAGGTCAAGGCGCCGGCACGGGTGGTTGCTCCCACAAGGGTAAAGCGATTGAGTTTCAGTCGTCGCGTGCGTGCCGTTTGCTGTTTGCCCACGGTGAGATCAAGGTAAAAATCCTCCATGGCGGGATAGAGGAGTTCCTCGGTCATGCGGGAGAGGCGGTGAATCTCATCAATAAAGAGAATATCCCCCGCTTGCAGGTTCACCAAGAGACCCACAATGTCGCGGGGGCGTTCCAAAGCTGGGGCACTGGTCACTTTGCAGTTGACCCCCATTTCTGCCGCTAAGATTAAGGCAATGGTGGTTTTCCCTAAGCCCGGCGGGCCATAGAGCAGCAGGTGATCAAGGGGTTCTTGGCGTGCCTTGGCTGCCTCGATCGCAATGTGCAGCACATCCTTGAGTTCCTGCTGGCCAATGTAGTCCTGCAAAAAGCGGGGACGTAGGGACTCTTCAGCCGGCGAGTGCTGTTCCTCTGGGGTGGGTTGATTGGAAAGCAGTAAAGGGGGGCGCGATCGCTCCGGCGGTGAATTTTGCGACGAAATAATCGCCATTGGTGCCCCCTAGGGCAAAGCTTAAGCCCGTTTTAACCAACTAAACATGGAACGCAGTTCTTGACCCACCTGTTCAATGGGGTGTTCTGCCTCCCGTCGCCGCATGGCTGTAAAGCCCGGTTTACCCGCCATATTTTCCAGCACAAACTCACGGGCAAATTGACCCGTTTGAATTTCGTGGAGAATTTTGCGCATTTCCGCGCGGGTCTCCTCGGTAATAATCCGTGGACCACGGGTGAGGTCGCCATATTCTGCGGTGTTGGAGATGCTATCCCGCATTTTGGCAAGCCCCCCTTCCACAATCAAATCCACAATCAGCTTCACTTCATGGAGACACTCAAAGTAGGCCAGCTCTGGCTGATAACCGGCCTGCACCAACGTTTCAAAGCCAGCCTTAATCAGGGCGCTGAGGCCACCACAGAGCACCACTTGCTCACCAAACAGATCGGTTTCTGTTTCTTCGCGGAAGGTGGTTTCCAGAATGCCGGCACGGGTGCCTCCAATTCCTTTGGCATAGGCCATGGCGAGATCACGGGCTTGACCACTGGCATTTTGATAGACCGCAAACAGGCAGGGTACCCCTTCCCCTTGGGCATAGGTGCGGCGCACGAGGTGACCGGGGCCTTTGGGCGCCACCATCACCACATCCACATTGTCGGGGGGCACAATCTGGCCAAAGTGAATGTTAAAGCCGTGGGCAAAGGAAAGGACATTCCCCGCTTGCAGGTGGGGGGCAATCTCCTGCTCATAAACAACCCGCTGAACTTCATCGGGCAGAAGAATCATAATCCAGTCGGCCAGTTTCGCAGCTTCCGCCACGGAGTGCACCGCTAGACCATCGGCACGGGCGCGCTCTGCAGAACGACTGCCGGCATAAAGACCCACCACAACATTGAGACCGCTATCCCGCAGGTTGAGGGCATGGGCGTGGCCTTGGGAGCCATAGCCAATGATGGCGATCGTTTTGTCCTTGAGGAGTTCTAATTGGGCATCTGCGTCGTAATACATGCGCGCCATAGTGATGATGTTCCTTTCCAATTGCATTCAGCAGGTCGTTATTATTTCTCTACCACATTGGCAGAGCCGATATAGCACCTCCTAGAGGGCTAGTTGCGGGAGTTAGCGATTACGGGAATAACGATTGTTCCCACCGCCCATGGCTTCACGGGGGCGTGCCTTGTTGACCTTGAGTTGCCGTCCCATCCACTCGGCACCGTCGAGATCAGCGATCGCCGCATCTTCTTCAGCATCCGTGGACATTTCCACAAAACCAAAGCCCCGCTTACGGCCTGTTTCCCGATCCACCGGTAAATAGACTTGTTTGACGGAACCGTACTCGGCAAAAACGGCCTCTAGGTCTTCTTGGGTGGCCGTGTAGGAAAGGTTGCCGACATAAATAGACATAATCTGATCTGCTCCAAAGCAAAAATTGAACCCTGTGTTGACGCTGACTTCGGAGAGACGACTGTCACGTAACCAACCTTCCCTAAAACCGAACTCAAGAATCGCTCTACTTAAAAAACTCAAGCGGCGATTACTCGCCAACCTTGTCTCCCGATTATAGCCGATTGCGATCGCCTGCGCTGCGAAAGTAGGGATGCTACCCTAAAAGAGGTAGATTTTTTGTGAATCTTAACAATGTCCGATTTACCGGCGGTTGTTGTGGGCCTTTCCGGCGGTGTTGATAGTTCCGTGGCCATTGCTAGCCTCAAAGCTCAAGGGTACCCCGTTGTTGGTCTGACGCTGTGGCTGATGAAGGGTAAGGGCCAGTGCTGCTCTGAGGGGCTAGTGGATGCGGCGCGTCTTTGTGAGGAGCTGGGAGTCCCTCACCATATTGTGGATAGCCGCGAAATTTTCGAGAAATATATTGTGAACTATCTGGTCAGTGGCTACGCCAGTGGGGTGACACCGCTGCCCTGTTCCCAATGCAACCGTTTGGTGAAGTTTGGGCCGATGCTCGCCTATAGCCGTGAGCAACTGGGGATTGACTACATTGCTACCGGGCATTATGCCCAAGTGAAATACAATCCCACCAGCGATCGCTATGAACTGTGGCGGGCGGTGGATCGTCATAAGGATCAAAGCTACTTTCTCTATGACTTGCCCCAAGAGATTCTGGCTCATGTGCTGTTTCCTCTTGGTCAGCAAACCAAGGCGCAGACCCGTGCCCTCGCGGCGCAGTATGGCCTGCATACCGCCAGTAAACCGGAAAGCCAAGATCTCTGCCTGATTGAAGCCCATGGCTCCATGCGCCAATTCTTGGATCAGTATCTGCCCAGTCAGCAAGGGGAAATTGTCGATGTCCATGGCCGGGTGCTGGGGTACCATCAGGGGATTCACCACTATACGATTGGCCAGCGCAAAGGCTTGGGAATTGCGGCACCTGAACCGCTTTATGTGGTGGCCTTGGATCGGGAACACAATCGCGTCATTGTCGGCGATCGCGCCACCGCCGGCCGTCGTGAGTGTACAGTGGCCCGGGTGAACTGGGTCTCGATTCCCCCCCCCACAGAACCGATCACAGCCACGGTACAAATTCGCTATCGTACTCCTCCAGTGCCGGTGACTATCATTCCCGCTGCCAACGCTGAGCAGGTACAATTGGAGTTTACTGAACCGCAATTTGGGGTAACGCCGGGGCAAGCGGCGGTTTGGTATGCGGGCGATCGCCTGCTGGGGGGCGGCATTATCCAGCCCTTTGTGACACCGACACCACAACCCCTACAAGCAATGGCCACCCACGTTTAAGGAAAAGACTGACCATGCAAAAGCGCCTTCATTACTCATCCTTGGAAATTAACCGCCGAGCAGAAGAATTAATCAAGCACTCCGCCAATCGCTATCGGATTACGGTGCAAATTGCCAACCGGGCGAAACAGCGGCGGGGGCTAGAGGCCAGTGAAGATCTCGATGATCTGCCCCTGAAGCCGGTGACCCGTGCCATTATCGAAATGTCCGATGAAATTGCTCAACCGGAGTTACTGGCAGATTAGGCGCCATGGGAAGACGACGGGGCTGGACGTTTTTGGGCTGGGTGACGTGGGGGTGCTTGCTGGCACTTCTGTGGCTGCCCCTGAGCAGTACTTGGAGTGTGGGGCGATCGCAACCTGACCCCAACCTACCCGATGCCCCTGCCCAAATTCTCATTAACCCGCGGCTGGTGGCAGAAACCCTCTATCCGAAGTTGCCCGGTTTGCCGAAGGAAAACCACTATATCCGTCAAGACAACCGTCAGCCGGCACCAGAAAGTACCCTCCTTGAGCGATTCATTGTCTATCACACCACTGTCAAAGGGCGATCGCCCCTCTACCGTTTTGACTGGAAAATTTCCCTTGCTGACTATTTGGGGCTGAATGACTTCCTGCGCAGAGAAACCTATCCGGGACGTTCTTACCTGACAGTCAACCCCATGGAAGGGGATATGGCTGCCATTCGCCAACTCAATCGCCAACAACGGGATGCCTTGGTGAGCACACTGGCCACCTTCTACGCCCAGCAAGCGGGGTTACCCACGACTACACCCCAGCGTCCCCAACCCCAAACAACACTGCCAGAACCGACATGGAGACCCCCCACCGTTCTGCCCCCCGTTCCCCAACCCGGCAGTGCTGGACTTTTGGCGCCCCCCGAACCCCCCCGCCCGCTGCCCACTGGGGAATCCCGTTTTTTACTGCCCTAGATGTTTGCAATTGGGTTCATGAGTCATGGCTGTTCCGATTACTGAGTTGCTCACCCCAGAGATTCTCAAACCTGCTCGCTATTTGGGCAATGAGCGAGGGGCAGTTCATAAGCCGTGGCAGGCCGCAACGGTGCGCTGGGTGCTCAGCTATCCGGAAATCTATGAGGTGGGTGCCTCGAACTTAGGACACATTATTCTCTACAACATTCTCAATGCCGTCCCCGATCAACTGTGCGATCGCGCCTACTTACCCGCAGCGGACTTAGCCGCCAAATTGCGAGTGACCCAAACTCCCCTTTTTGCTGTGGAATCGCGCCGCGCCCTGCGGGAGTTTGACCTCATTGGCTTTAGCCTGAGTTATGAGTTGGGTGCCACGAACATTCTGGAAATGCTCGACTTGGCCGGCCTACCCCTGACTTGGCGAGAACGCCAACAGGCACCCCTAGAAGAGATTCCCCTTATCTTTGCCGGTGGACAGACAGCGACATCAAACCCTGAACCCTACGCTGACTTCTTTGACTTTTTTGCCCTTGGGGATGGCGAAGAACTCTTGCCCGAAATTGGCCTCGTGGTGGCAGAAGGCAAACGAGCCGGCTTGAGTCGGCAGGACTTGCTATTGGATTTGGCACAGGTGCCGGGGGTCTATGTGCCGCAATTTTACGATCGCCAAGGGGATGGCGCCGTCAAACCCAATCGTCCCGATGTGCCCGAGCGCATTTTGCGGCGAGTAGCTACCCCGATGCCCCACTATGCCATTGGCTTGGTGCCCTATGTAGAAACCGTTCACGATCGCCTGACAGTGGAAATTCGCCGGGGCTGTACGCGCGGCTGTCGCTTTTGCCAACCGGGGATGCTCACCCGCCCTGCCCGCGATGTTGCCCCCGATGAGGTGATTGCCGCCATTGAAACGGGGATGCGCGCCACGGGCTACAACGAGTTTTCGCTACTGTCGTTGAGTTGCTCCGACTATCTAGCTCTGCCCGCTGTGGGTGTGGAAATTAAAAATCGCCTGCAAAACGAGAACATCTCCCTCTCACTCCCCAGCCAGCGGGTGGATCGCTTTGATGAAAACATTGCCCACATTGTCGGTGGCACGCGCCAAGGGGGACTGACCTTTGCCCCGGAAGCGGGAACGCAGCGGCTACGGGACATTATCAACAAGGGGCTGACCAATGCGGAATTGCTGCGGGGGGTCAAAACTGCCTACGAACAGGGCTGGGATAAGGTCAAGCTCTACTTTATGATTGGCCTGCCGGGGGAAACCGATGCTGATGTGTTGGGCATTGCTGAAACGATCCGCTGGCTGAAGCGAGAATGCTGGATCAAAGGACGCAAGCCCCTGAGCTTTAACCTGACCATCTCTAACTTTACCCCCAAGCCCCATACGCCCTTTCAGTGGCACGCCGTCTCCACCAGTGAGTTTCTGCGCAAACAGGAGCTACTGAAGGCGGAATTCCGCACGATCAAGGGGCTAAAGGCCAACTTTACCGATGTGCGCATCTCAGCAATGGAAGACTTTGTCGGTCGGGGCGATCGCCAACTGGGGCCAGTGATCCGCCGCGCGTGGGAATTGGGGGCACGGGAAGATTCTTGGTGGGAAAGCCTTGATCGCGCCTATGCCGCTTGGACGCAAGCCATTCAAGAAGCGGGTCTGGACTGGAAATACCGTCAACTGGAAGCGGGTGAGTGGAATGTCTTTAGTGGTGGCAGCCATAACCTCGATGCGCCCCTGCCTTGGGATCACATTGATACGGGCATTAGTAAAACATGGCTGAAGGAAGACTTGCACCGTGCCCTAGAAGCGGTTGTCGTTCCCGATTGTTCCTTTGAGGGCTGCTCCCATTGTGGTGTCTGTGGCATTGACTTTGGCCATAACGTGGTCGTGCCGCCCCCCCCGATTCCGCCTATTCAAGGTCAGCCCCAAGCCCCCCAAGAGCGGGTGCAACGTCTGCGCCTCACCTTTGGGAAAACTGGGGAAATGACGCTTCTCAGCCATTTAGATCTACTGCGCCTCTTTGAGCGAGCAGTACGCCGTGCCCATCTACCCATTGCCTTTACGGGGGGATTTCATCCTTCACCCCGCATCTCCACCGCCAGCGCCTTGCCCCTTGGGGTGACCAGTTATGGCGAAATTGTTGATCTGGAATTTTATCGCGAGGTGGAGCCGTCAACGGTGCTGGAGCAATTGCGGCAACAACTGCCGGCGGAGGTGCCCCTTTACACCTGTGAAGTGGTGCCCTTAAGTGAACCGGCAGCAAGTCAAGCCCTGCGGGCAGCTACTTATGAACTGCTCATCCGTACCCCTGAACCTGTGGAGCGGGACACTTGGCAACAGTGGTTAGAGGATTTGCGAGCCACCCCTGAAATTCTCTATGAGCTAACCACCAAGTCAGGGAAAACCCAAGTGGTGAATTTGCGCGATCGCCTGCTGCAGATCCGCCTCAAGGAGCACCAAGACCACTGGCCTGCCGTCAGCCTCATCTACACGGGAGTCTGTCGCAATGATGGCACGTTCCTGCGGCCAGAGCATTGTCTGTACCTCCTAGAAAAAGTGAGTGGTCTGTCCTTGGAACTGGGGGCGATCGCCCGTCAGAAATTACACCTCGAAACGCCATGAACCTAGCAACGCAAATTCGCGGCGGTCTGATTGTCTCCTGTCAAGCCCCGGCAGATTCCCCTTTGGCGGCGCCAGAAATCATTGCCGCTATGGCAGGGGCAGCGGTTTTGCGGGGGGCAGTGGCCGTGCGCATCAATACCCCGGCCCATATTCAGGCAGTGCGCCAAGCGGTAAAGGTGCCCATTATTGGTCTCTGGAAGCAAGTTTTGCCCGAGTACCCTGTGTATATTACGCCTCGCTTTGCCGATGCGGTGGCCGTTGCGACAGCAGGTGCTGATGTGATTGCCCTCGATGCCACAGCGCGATCGCGCCCTGAACCCCTACAGGACTTGATTCAGCGAATTCACGATGAACTGGGCAAGCCCGTCATGGCCGACATTGACTCCCTTGCAAGTGCTGAAGCGGCGGTTGCTGCGGGTGCCGATTGGGTGGGCACAACCCTCTTTGGCTATACTGAAACCACGGCGCATACCCCACCCCCCAGTTGGGCGCTCCTGAGTCAGCTGGTTGAGCATCTCAACGTGCCTATTCTCTGTGAAGGGGGGATTGCCAGTCCCACAATGGCTGTAAAAGCTTTGACTTTGGGGGCTTGGGCAGTGGTCGTGGGCACCGATATTACAGGCATTGACCTCAAGGTGCAGCAGTATGTCCAGACCCTAAAGGCAACGACGATTGAAAATTCTCAACCCTAAATCCTATCCAATTCTATCGGTTTGTATATTTTCCTCTATATTCCGACCGATAAACGAGAGTTTGTGGCAAGATAGAATCCGTAGCTAAAGATACATCGTTAGCCTAGGAGCCACCATCTATGAGCCTAAAACTTGGGGATGTCGTACCCAACTTTACCCAAGCCTCTTCTATGGGGGAAATCAACTTCTATGAGTGGGCAGGAGATAGCTGGGTTGTATTGTTTTCCCACCCAGCGGATTACACCCCCGTTTGTACGACAGAACTGGGCGAAGTGGCGCGGTTACGCTCAGAATTTGAGAAGCGCAATGTCAAAACCTTGGCCTTGAGTGTGGATAGTGTGGAGTCCCACCTCGGCTGGATCAAAGACATTGAAGAAGTCAACAACGTCAAGGTGGATTACCCGATTTTGGCAGACGAAGATAAAAAAGTCTCCAACCTCTACGACATGATCCACCCCAACTCCCTAAATAACCTGACGGTGCGCACGGTTTTTATCATTGACCCCCAAAAACGCCTGCGCTTGACCTTGACCTATCCTGCGAGCACGGGGCGTAACTTTGCTGAGATTCTGCGGGTAATTGATTCCCTGCAACTGACGGACAACTACAGCGTGGCGACTCCCGTCAACTGGCAAGAGGGGCAAGACTGTGTGATTGTGCCTTCCCTCAGCGATGAAGAGGCCAAGGAGAAGTTTCCCAAGGGCTTTAATGCCGTTAAGCCCTATCTGCGGTTGACACCTCAACCCAACAAATAGCCTAGATTAGCCTAGACAAGTCATGGCGACACCCTGAGCTGTTCGGGGTGTTTTTTTGTGCCTTGGCAGCATCCCAAGATAGGATAATCTTGCACAGCAAAACCAAGGAAAGGAATAGAGGCGGAATGCAGCGCTGGATACTTTGGCTCTTGATACCCCTTGTGGTCTGTTTGAGTGGATGCGTCCAAGCAGATATGGTCATCCAGCATCAGGGACAAACTGGGGGGAACCTCACCTACACGCTGACGCTGCCCCAACCCGATCTCCCTTTTACCGAACAGGTGATTCAGCAGGCGCGCCGCTTGGGGGGAACGATCAAGGAACGGGATAAAACGCATCTTCAGGTGACGATTCCCTTTGACACCAGCCAGCAATTGGCCACTGTCCTCAACCGCATTGGTGGTGTGCCCTATCTTCCCCAAGTCACTGCTGAGGCGGATATTTTTGACCAGAACTGGTTGCTCTTTGTGCGGGAGCGCTTTCGCTATGACATTGATCTGCGCCCCTTGGGTATTGAGTCCCGTGATCAAGCTGTTCTTGTGGCACCGCAGTCGCTCCTGAAGTTTCAACTTGCCCTAGAAACCCCTTGGGGGGCGCGCCCGATTGAGCGTCCAGCCACTACTGCTGATACCGTGGTCAATCCTCATGTTCAGCGGGGGGGCGATCGCCTGACTTGGACATTGATGCCCGGTTATCTGAATCACCTAGAGGCAGCCTATTGGTATCCAAGTCCCTTGGGTTGGGGCACACTGGCGATCGTGGGCTTGCTGGTGCTGGGCAATTGGTTACGCACTCGCCTGCCTAGGAGTCATTCAACCTAGAGTCCCATGAGATGGTCTGGCCCGCCGCAGAGTTGGCAACGGTATCTTGCCTATTTAATAGCGGGACCTCTGATTGTCCTCAATCTCTGGGTGGCGGAGCAAGTTTACCTCTATTTTGAATATCCGATTAATCTCCTTGTCATTGCCGCCATTTTGGCTTTTTTGCTCAATCAAGTGGTGATTCGCCTCTGTGCTCGTGGTTTGCGGCGGCGGAATGCGATCGCCTTGGTGTTACTGATTACCCTTTTGGTGGTCAGTGTCTTGATGCTGTTGCTGCTCCCCCTTGCTATTCAACAGGCGGAAGAACTCCTAAATCAACTGCCAGAGTTGGCGGATACGGGCAATCAAAATTTGCGCCATCTAGATCAAGTGCTGCGCCGCTACCAGTTCCCTGTGGGGGTGAATGACTTGATGGAAGAGCTGACGATCCAGCTCAAAGGGATTGCCGCCATGTTACCGGGTGTGGCGATTACAACCCTAACTAAATTTGTTGATGTGCTCCTCGTGCTGATCCTAACGGTGTATATGCTCTTTTATGGCAGTGAGATTTGGCGCGGACTCATGAAACTGGTACCCAAGCCTTGGCGGCAGATGGTGGATTACTCGCTGCGGCTGAATATTCGCAGTTTTTTCTCGGCACAGCTTTTTTTGGGGCTGTTTATGTTTCTTGCCCTGATTCCCTTTATGATCGCCTTCAAGGTCAATTTTGGCTTTCTCTTTGCCCTGATCATTGGTATTGCCCAGCTCATCCCTGTGGTGGGGGCGACCTTGGGCATTGGTTTAGTAACACTGCTCATCCTTTTTCAGGATGCGTGGCTGGCTTTGAATATTTTCGTGATTGCTGTGGTCTTGCAACAAATTAAGGATAACGTGCTTACCCCGAAGTTACTGGGGGACTTGATGGGTCTGAATCCCCTCTGGCAGTTTATTGCGCTACTCATTGGCGGACGGGTGGCGGGTTTCTTGGGAATTTTGCTGGCCATTCCCCTAGCCGCAACACTGAAAACCGTCCTCGAGTCTGAGCCTGTCGAAGACACCTAACTAGGCGATCGAATAACTAGGCGATCGAAACGTTTTGATCACCGTACACACCCCATGACCGCAAATGTTCATCATGACGGCATTTGTAGCCCCGCCAATCACGCCACTCACAAGGGGAACGGCTCGCGCAGGTAGGGTGAGACTTTTACTCGAGACCTTGCTAAAAATCTGCTGCAAAAGGGGACGCGGAAGCTGCCTGAAGACCGCCATCAGCACTTGGGATAAATTTTTTTGCGCCGCCCGCCGGCCAAAGGTCTTGAAGATTTGCCGACAAAATTGGGTACCGAAGTGGTTTGCAAGTTCAGCGGCAGTAACCCCCAAGGCAGTGGGAATCAGCATCATCAGCACATTTTCGTTTTCAGGATCTAGGCCATAGATGGTGAACAGCGCCGCTGCCAGCTTGATTTGGGTATAGTAAAAGTAGGCAATATCGAGGGGCATGCCAGCCAAGCCCATGACGCCAGTGGCGACTCCAGAACCCACTGACCAGAGGGTGGCTTCATAAATTGCGTGGTTGGCCATGCGATCGCGATCGCCCCCCCAGCGAGGATCACGAAGAAACTCGTATCCCCATTCTCGACCATCCTGAATAGCAGGAAGCATGAGGTTGAGCAGCCAATCGGGTGTAGACGCTGACGCTGTGGCCATAGGCTTAAAAAATAATTGTCAACTTAAGGGATGGCATTGGCATAAATCTACCACAGTCAAAATTGAGCAACAATCTAAAAATGTAAAATTTTAATAAATAAAGTTTTAATAAAAATTATTGGCTAAAGTGTTGGACTGCATGGATGAATGTGAAACTTCAGGGGAGCGATCGCCCCTTGGCAATTTCTCACCGCTACCCGTTTTTTATAGACGGTATCATTCATCGAGGCACTATTGAACACGCCCAGATTGACCAATAATTCAAAATCTTTTTTCTTTTTCAACCCGATATTAAGGTGTTATTCTCTATCTGCTTCTGCAGCTTGCCTTAATGCTAAGAAAGCTTCTTTGAGAGGCTGACTCACTGCACTATCGGGTTCATTCAATACTAGCTTTTGATACGCGTCCAAAAACTTGGCTCGTGACCTGTGGAAAAAATGCAAAAATTGGTGCAAAAAACCTAGTATGGCAGAAGTGTTGAAAGATAGTTTGAGAGGCTAGAAAAAAGGGAAGAAATGTCATATTCTTCCCTTAAAAGAAGAAAAAAACAATCAACTTACTATGGCATCTTTTGCAACTCTTGTCAAGTCCATTCTCAACCGGCTCAGCCCCTGTGACTACCCCGTGCTGAACTCTCAATTGTTCTTCAAAATCTGGTTGACCTATGTTCTCGACCAAGGGTTAACCAGTATGAGAGCCTTATTTTATCGCTTGAATCATGCAGGGATTACAGTGGATATGTCCACTTTTTCCAAAGCCAACAAAACTCGGACAACCCGCTTATTGGAGGGGATTTACACTCAACTGATGTCTCAAGCTCAAAAGAGACATCGTACTTCAAGCATGACGCTGTTTCCTATCGATTCAACCATCATTACCCTGACCAGTAAACTCTTTTGGTTCTATACAGAAGTGTTGAATCCTGCAACAAAACTTAACATTTTAAGTGACCAGTAGCTCTGGCTGCCAATCAAAGCTCCAATGCACTATCGAGCAGCGACGACTGAGTTCCAGTTGCAAATATCGCAATTTGTCTAATAGCTTCTTCCCAAAGTATTCAGGTATCTCCACCAGCTCTAAAATTAAATAGGCAATTAAAACCATATAAATCTGATTTATCACCCCGTTCAAACTCTTCGTAATCAACTTGTCTAATGATAAATGCATCTTCAGAAATTTCCATAGGTTCTCAATCGCCCACCGATGCCGATATAACTCACTCACTTCCTCATCACTCAGCTCCTTTAGATTTGTCGCTATACGAAACTCCGTTTGATTCTCGTCAAAAAATTGAACCACGCGATATCTCTCATGATTGAGCTTCATTCTCATGTTATTCTTGATACGTACAACAAATGAGCACTTCCTCTCACTCAGTCGCTCTAAAAATTGCCAGCTCGCAAACCCTCTATCCATGATTACAACAGCATTCTCAGGGATCATTTCTAGAATCTCCTCTTGAAAGCTCAAGTCATGTCTCTCCCCAAAAGAAATCACCGCTTTACCTATGATGTTCTCTGTTAAATCAAATCCCGTAAGTAACTTCACTTGATGATATTTATAGAACCAAAAGAGTTTACTGGTCAGGGTAATGATGGTTGAATCGATAGGAAACAGCGTCATGCTTGAAGTACGATGTCTCTTTTGAGCTTGAGACATCAGTTGAGTGTAAATCCCCTCCAATAAGCGGGTTGTCCGAGTTTTGTTGGCTTTGGAAAAAGTGGACATATCCACTGTAATCCCTGCATGATTCAAGCGATAAAATAAGGCTCTCATACTGGTTAACCCTTGGTCGAGAACATAGGTCAACCAGATTTTGAAGAACAATTGAGAGTTCAGCACGGGGTAGTCACAGGGGCTGAGCCGGTTGAGAATGGACTTGACAAGAGTTGCAAAAGATGCCATAGTAAGTTGATTGTTTTCTTCTTCTTTTAAGGGAAGAATATGACATTTCTTCCCTTTTTTCTAGCCTCTCAAACTATCTTTCAACACTTCTGGGATTTTGGTTAATACCCTCATGCAGTTCATGGAAAAGAATGGGTTAAGCGGTAGCTTACTTTAAGCTGACCAAGAACATAGCGCAAGTCTTAAACTGTAAAAGATGGTTTATCTTCTTATCGATCTAGACAGTACACTGCTGAAAACGGATATTTTGCTGGAATTAATCCGTTCTTCTTTGGCTCAGGCTCTAGTTATATTCTTTCAAACAAGAAGCTTTCATCGCGCCCAGATTAAAAGAAAATTAGCTTCTCTCTCTAAAATAGAGGTTACATCACTACCCTATAATTCAGAAGTTATTCAGTATATTCAAGCTTGGAAAGCAAAGGGGGGTAAGGTTGCTCTCGTCACTGCCACTGATCAACTCATTGCTGATAAGATTGCTGCCCATTTAGGGCTTTTTGATGAGGTTTATGGGTCTGATGACCAGCTTAATTTGAAGGGAGAGCATAAAGCAAGGTTTATCGTAGAGCGTTTTGGTGAGAAAAATTTTATCTATATGGGGGATTCTGAGGCTGATTTGCCCGTTTGGGCAGTTGCGGCCAAAGCAATTACGGTCAATGCCTCACCTCGGCTGTGCAAAAAAGTTGAGCAAATCAACCCCAATGTAGAACATCTAGGTACCGCAAAACGAAGCATTCAACCCTACCTGAAAGAAATCCGCCCCCATCAATGGGTGAAAAATAGTTTGGTCTTTGTGCCAATGCTGGCGGCACATCAATTTGACTTACCAACCTTTTGGATTTCGCTGGTGGCAGCGGCTACTTTTAGTCTGACGGCGTCCAGTGTCTATGTCTTAAATGATCTTTTGGATTTGCAGGCCGATCGCGCCCATCCCCGCAAGCGTCATCGTCCCTTTGCTGCTGGAGATCTTCCCCTCTGTCATGGCATCTGGATGATTTTAGTGCTTTTAGGACTGGGAATGGCGATCGCCACCACCATTAGTTGGCCATTTCTGGGCATTCTGCTGGCCTATTATGGTCTCACAACTGCCTACTCCTTTTACCTAAAGCGACGGATTATTATTGACATTTGCACGCTGGCTGGTCTTTACACCATTCGCATCTTTGCGGGTGCGGTTGCCACAGGAATTTCCCTCAGTGTCTGGCTTTTGGCCTTCTCCATCTTTTTCTTCTTTTGCCTAGCAACAGTCAAGCGGCAAGCAGAACTGGTGGATCATCGTCACCGTAAACAACTCAAGGCTAGTGGTCGGGGCTATCATATTGACGATTTGCCGATTATTAGCATGATGGCCATTGGGGCGGGTTATGTCTCAATTTTGGTGCTGGCGCTCTATATCAACTCTCCCCAAGTGCAGCTTCTTTACACAAGACCACAGGTGCTCTGGGGCATTTGCTGTGTGCTTCTATACTGGATTACAAGAACCATTATGATTACCCATCGGGGTTTGATGCACGATGATCCAATTGTTTATGCAATTAAAGATCGCCAAAGTCAACTCTGCTTCTTGATCTGCCTATTTCTCTTTATAATTGGTGGGATTCTATGAGTTTGCAAACTCTGATTATTCGCTATACAGTTTTTGCGGTTATTGCCACCTTTATGAATTTATTTTTTCAAAGAGTGATATTACTCATTGATAATAGTTTCCCTTATTTTATAACCGCAGTGGCAGTGGGTACCCTCGTGGGTTTGGTAGTGAAATACTATCTGGATAAGCGCTGGATTTTTTTTGATCATAAAAAGGGTGTGCATCACTATAGCCGTCAATTTAGTCTGTATGCTTCGATGGGGATTTTCACAACGGCCATTTTTTGGGGATTTGAAACTGTCTTTTGGTTGATTTGGCAAAGCCATTTCATGCGCGAAATTGGCGCCATTATTGGTCTAGCCATTGGCTACGTGGTCAAGTATCACTTGGATAAGCGATATGTCTTCTCCCATGACGCCTAAGGGTTCTCTTAAAACGCTCTGCGGCTGGGGGCGGTATCCTGTGCAGACCTGTCATGTTTATTGCCCGCGCTCAGAATCTGAGATGATCCAGCTTCTCAAGAGGGGTTTGCCGCTCATTGCCCGAGGAAATGGCCGTGCCTACGGAGATAGCGCCCTCAATAGCGAAGCAACGCTGCAAATGCGCCACTTCAATCGCCTATTGGGGTTTAATCCGCACACGGGTCAATTGATTGCTGAGGCAGGGGTGCTGCTGGCGGAGATTCTCGAGATTTTTGTGCCTCGCGGTTGGTTTCCCTTGATTACCCCCGGTACAAAGTTCGTGACTGTGGGGGGCATGATTGCGGCTGATGTTCATGGCAAGAATCACCACAAAGAGGGCAGTTTTGTTCACAGTTTGGACTGGCTGGATCTCCTCACCAGCGAGGGGCAAATTTATCGCTGCTCCCCTTCCGAAAATCAGGATTTGTTTTACTGGACGGTGGGGGGAATGGGCTTGACGGGGGTGATCCTCAGGGCAGCCTTTCGCTTGCGCCCCATTGAAACTGCGTGGATTCGCCAAACCACCCGCATCGCCAAGCATTTAGACGAGGTCATTAATCTCTTTGAGGCGGCTCAGGACGTGACCTACTCCGTGGCTTGGATTGATTGTCTGGCGACTGGTTCGCAGTTAGGACGGTCTGTGCTCATGCTGGGCGAACACGCCACACGGGAGGAGTTGCCAGCCAAATATCGCCAAAGGCCACTGCGGACTCCGCAACGACGCAAACTCTCGATTCCCGTGGATTTTCCCAATGGTGCCTTGAATTCATTGACCGTGCGTGCCTTTAATCAACTGTATTTCCTCAACAGTCAACGCAAAGCGGGTCAGTCCTTTGTGGATTGGGATACTTTCTTCTATCCCCTTGATAGCTTATTGGGATGGAATCGCATCTATGGGCGGCGCGGTTTTGTCCAGTTCCAATGTGTCTTGCCCCTGAGCACTGCCCGTGAAGGTTTATCGGCCTTACTGCATTGCACGTCAGCCGCGGGAGCGGGATCCTTTCTGGCGGTCTTGAAGAAGTTGGGGGATCAACAGGGTTATTTTTCATTTCCCATGGCGGGTTATACCTTGGCCTTGGACTTTCCGATGTCGCAACGCACCCTCAAGGTTTTGGATCAACTGGAGGAGATCACCCTACACTATGGGGGTCGCTTTTACCTTGCCAAGGATAGCCATTTAACGCCGATGCGCCTGCGCCAGTCCGATGCTCGGGTAGAGAGGTTTGTTCAAGTTAGGAATGCCCATCAGTGGACGGTGAACTTTGCGTCGGAACAGTCGAAGAGGTTACATCTATGAGGGCGCCTGTGCTGATTTTGGGGGCAACTTCCGATATGGGGCGGGCGATCGCCCACCGCTTTGCGGCTAAAGGCTATCCGATTCAATTGGCGGCACGGCAGGTGAGTCGCCTAGAGCCAGATAAAGCAGATCTGGAAATACGCTACGGCGTGCCCGTCAGTGTCCATGAATTTGATGTTTTAGCGGTGGAGACCCATGCAAGTTTTATCCAGCAACTCCCGGAGCAACCAGCGATCGTGATCTGCGTTGTTGGCTTTATGCCAGACCAAAAGGCATGTGAGCAAGATTTATCCCTTACCCTTGAAGTGATGCGCACCAATTATGAGGGGCCAGCCGTTATTTTGAGTCTCTTTGCTAATGTGTTTGAGCAGCGGGGGTTTGGGACGTTAGTGGGGATTTCCTCTGTGGCGGGGGAACGGGGGCGGGCAAAGAATTACTGCTATGGCTCTGCCAAGGCGGGGTTTACAGCCTTTTTGTCGGGGTTGCGGCATCGCCTTGCCAAATCGGGAGTTCGAGTCTTAACGGTTTTGCCGGGCTATGTGAGGACACGGATGACCGAGGGCACAAAACTGCCCCCCTTGCTGACGGCGGAGCCTGAGGAAGTGGCCACTGCTATCTACACAGGGATAGAAAAAAAGAAAGATGTGATCTATGTGCGGCCCATTTGGCACTGGGTCATGGTGATGATTCGTTGGATCCCTGAACCTGTGTTTAAGCGCCTTTCCTTTTAAGGGGATTGCCCATGGCTTGCTGCATTACCCTGCTGACGGACTTTGGCCATCAGGATGTTTATGTCGGTGTGATGAAGGGGGTGATTTTAAGTCTTTATCCCCAAGCCCAAGTGATTGACCTGTGCCATGAAATTCCGCCGCAGGATTGTCGCACGGCCAGTTTTCAACTGCTGCAAGCGGTACCCTATTTTCCCCCGCAAACGGTGCATGTCGTGGTGGTGGATCCGGGGGTGGGAACCCGTCGGCGGGCGATCGCCCTTGATCTGGGGATCGGGTATTGTGTGGGGCCCGATAATGGTGTCTTTAGTCAAGTGTGCGATCGCTATCCTCCTCAGCGAGTGGTTGAACTCACCCAGCCGCAGTTTTGGCGCACCCCCAACCCCAGTGCTACCTTCCATGGGCGGGATATTTTTGCCCCCGTGGCCGCCCATTTAGCTGCAGGAACAGATTTGGCGCGCCTTGGCTCTGCCATTGAGCCAGACAGTTTGGTGCGCTTGCCCCATCTCACCTATGAGATTACCCCCCAAGGCATCCAAGGTTGGATTCAAGCGATTGATCACTTTGGGAATGTGATCACCACACTCCCTGCGGCGCTTTTAGCCAAGGACTACCACCACATTCAGATTCAGGGGCAGCAGATTCCCCTCGTTCACACCTATGGTGATGTTCCACCTCAACATCTGATGGCATTAGTAGGCAGTCATGGGTTTATTGAGCTAGCCGTTAATGGTGGCAATGCCCAGTCGCTCTTAGGCTGCCAGAATGGCGATGCTGTGTGGCTAGTTTGAGGGGGGATTGCTCAGGACTGTTTTTGAGGCAATGCGGGTGCGCTTGAGGGCGGCTTCACTGAGGGTAGATTGTTGCTGTAGCTCTTGAGCCGAGGCTTCAAGGACTTTTGCTGCTTCCGTATCTCCCATTTGCAGAGCCGTTTTGGCAGCACTTTGCAAAAAGGTGGCAGCGCCCGCGGTATCTCCCGCTTGCAGCTTTGTTTCTGCCAACTGGGTTTTGCGGTATTTTTCGAGGGTGAGTATACTCTGCTGTACTTCTGGATCCACTTGGGCGATGTGATCGGGTTCTGCCGTGAGCGTCAGGGGAATCCTCTCGGAGAAAAGGCCAGTGGCTTGCTGCACGGGGTCATCGTAGCGGACTTGGACAAAACCAATCAGGTGAGAGCCTGGGGGCAAGGGTTGGGTACTCAGGGTGATCAGGAGTGTGCGTTTGACGGTAGCGGAAACATCGCCAACCCGAATCACATACTCGTGGGGGGTGGGGCTGTCGTAGGTGAGTTCAATCGTATCGGGAGCCACTTGGTTGACTGGTTTGAAGCTCCCTAGTTGTGCCGCCTCGCTCAGGGTCAATAGGACATGGGCATTGGTGTAGTCCACGCTGCTAATGTGGCTAAAGAGCGCTTGAAAACAGGCGATCGCCTGCTCCGCATATTCAATAAAGACTAAACGCCCTGCTGCCGCATCAGCAATCTGCTCAAGGACATCCTGATTCCAGTGAACGCCGAACCCCAAGGTATTAAACGTAATGTTGTACTCTGCTGCCAGCTTGGCCAGTTCAAGGCAGCGTTGGTTATCGCCGTGTTCATTCTCCCCATCGGTGAGCAAAAAGGCTTGGGAGATGGTTCCCTGTTTGCCTTTGGCCAACTCTGTCAGAGCCAGTTTCATCCCCAGATCAATGGCAGTGCCACCACTTGGCTCAAGGGTTGCAATTTGCTCCTTGATTGCGGTTTTATCCTGCACAAATTGATTGGGCACTAACACCTGAGCTTTGTGATCAAAGGCCACGATACTCAGGCGATCCGTCGGCAGTAACCGATCCACCAAGGACTGCGCGGCTCGCTTGACCATTGCCAAAGGTTGCCATGCCATTGAGCCACTGTGATCCAAAATCAGGCAGAGATTGAGAGGAGCGCGCTGCTGTTGTTGTCGCTGTGCCGCTAACGTTAGTTCCAGTTGGCGCTGTGCCCCCTGTCCGGCACTGACAATGGGATCGCTGAGTTTGGCAATAAGTTCAACCGTCATTGGCAAAGTGTGCTGTTGCTGACCCTACTCTACCATTTTGCCGATATTGTGCCGCAAGCTGCTACCCCTGTCCTAGGTAATGATGCTGAGTTGGGAGGCTCCCCCTATTTTGGTGACTTCGATGCGGGTTTGAAAAGCTTCTTTGAGGGCAGGCACATGAGTAATGGCGAGGATGCAGTGAAATTCAGGGGCGATCGCGTTCAGGGCGGCAATCAGCCGTTCACAGCCCTGGGCATCTTGAGTACCAAACCCCTCATCAATAATGAGAAACTGGACATCACTGCCGGAGCGCTGCGCCAACAGTCGCGCCAAGGCTAAACGCAACGCAAAATTGATGCGAAAGGCTTCACCCCCCGAATAACTTTCGTAAGGTCGAGTCCCTTGGCAATCGGCAATGAGAATATCGAGGGTCTCAATGGGCTTAGTATCAGCGCCACTGCGCCGCCGACTGCGTTGGGTAATGAATTGGACATGGAGTTGATGGTTACTCAGGCGGCCTAGGATATGGTTGGTTTCTGCCTCTAGATGGGGCAAGACGGTTTCAATGAGCATGGCAGGAATGCCATTTTTGCCTAGGGCTTGGGCTAGCTCACAGTAGAGGCGGTATTGATGGCGGAGGTGGGCAAGGGTTTGCTGTCCCTGTTCGTATTCCTGGGCTAGGCGATGGAGTTGCTCTAATTCAGCGCTGAGTTTGCCCTGCTGGGCAAGGTTAGCTTCGAGGGTCTGCTGCTGCTTCAGGAGTTCCTGTTGACATTGGTTCAGCTCGGCGGCAAGGCGGGCAGCGGCGCGTGCAGTGTCCTCAAGGGTCGCGAGTTTGTCAGTAATGCGTTGCAGTTGTTCCCGTTGTTGGTGCAGCGTTTCCTCTAGGTGCTGGAGGTCTTGGCGGAGTTGGGGTTGGCGCGATCGCCCCCGTTGCAGGGTCTGATAGGCCTCATAGTCCGGTTCTAATGCCGCCAGTTGTGCCTGAATTTGGGCATGCTGCTCAGGATCGTAGGCTAAGGCCGCCAACTGCTGATCAATGGTGGCCAAGGTTTGTGCCAAGGGGGAGAGGGTTTCAAGGGCATTGAGTTGGCGTTGCAGTTCTTCCTGTTGTACCACTAGGGTCGGCAGTTGTTGCTGAATTTGGCGGTATTGCCGCTGCGCTTGGCGGAGTTCCTGTTCCTTGGCTTCGGCCCAACGCCATTTTTCCACTTGCCCGCGGGCGATCGCCAAATTTTTCTCGTCATAGTTCAGGCGTTTCAGTTCCGCCTCAATGGCTTGCAGTTCCCCAAGGGTTTCCTGATGGCCGTTCCTCAGCTGCCGCTCAATCTCTTGGATTTCTCCGGCGAGGCGATCCAATTGCGGTTCTAAATCTTGGGTGCTCTGGAGTTGCTGCTGAAGTTGCCCCCGCTGCTCAAACAGTTGCGTCAGTTGTGAGATCTCATAGCCCACTGTTAGATATTCCCGCCGCAGGACTTGAATTTCCCGCTCGGTGACTGCCAATTGCTCGCGAATCACCCACACCTGATTCAGGAGTTCTTCCTTTTCGGCGGCATTGCGGCGCAGGACAGCCTCGTGGTGCTCGGCATCGAGGGGACGTTGACACAGGGGGCAAATCGCTCCCGGCTGATTCAGCAGTTCTAAGCGCTGCTCCAGTTGATTAATTTGCCGCTCATATTCCCGCTGGCGGGCTTGCAGTTGCTCTAGGAAGCGGCGGCGCTCTAGTCCCTTTTCCCGCACATGGTCTTGATAGATGCGCTGTTTTTCAAGGGTTTCAATCTGGGCAGTAATCAATGTCACTGCCTCTTGGAGAGCGGGTTGTCGTTCCACCTGTTGATGGAGATGCCGCCACAACTGTTGCAATTCATCGCGCCGGCTGCGGAGGCGTTGTTCCTGCTGTTGCCGTTCCAGTTCAAGGCGCTGTTTGACTTGCAGAAGGGGAAAGACTTTTTGTTGAAGCTCTTCCTGGGCTTGGAGCTGAGCGCGCGATCGCTGTAACTGTTCAAAGGCAGCGACAATCTGATTTTCTTGCTTGAGGAGCTTTTCCAACTGCTGGCATTGTTCCAGAAGAAATTGCTGCTGGCTCTCCAATCCATGCAGGGTGCGTAGAAGGTCTTGGCGCTGCTGGTCGAGGTTCTGCTGCTGGCGATCGCGCTGTTGGCGCAGCCGTTGATAGTCAGCAAAACACTGCTGCAATTGCGCTTCAGCGGTTTTCAGGCGCTGCCATTGGCTAACGGCGGCTTCCAAGAGGGGGGCACGGGCTTCTAGATCCGCAATCGCGGCCTGTTCTTGGCGGAGCGTCTGGCACTGCTGCTCGAGATGGGCGATTGTTGTCCCGAGGGTGTCTCGCTGCTGTTGCAGGTGATCGTAGTCCCGCTGTTGCAGCTGATAGACGTGGTAGGCGGCCTGTTGCTCTTGGAGCCGTTGTTGACACTGCTCGACTTGCTGCCGTTGCTGTTGAATCTGCTGGCTCACCGCTGCCTGTTGGGCGCGTAACTGCGGTTCTTGGGCGAGTTGCTCCCCTAGGCTCTGGAGGCGTTGTTCCAGAACGCTGATTTGGGCTTTGTAGTCACGGGCGCGATCGCGAGCCGCTTCCGCAAGGGTCTCGTATTGATCCAAGCCTAAAAGGGTGGCCAAGAGTTGCTTGCGCTCACTGGGGCGTTTGGCCATAAATTCATCGGCACGGCCTTGGCGCAGATAGGCACTGTTGACGAACGTGGCGTAGTCAAGGCGCAGAATTTGAATGATTTTTTCCTGTGTTGCTCGTAGCGATCGCCCCGTTAGCGAGGTATAGCCCGCTACTGTTTGAATCTGCAACTCTAAAACCGTATGTTGCTCGCGGCGCCGCAACCGTACCACCCGATAGGTCTGCCCCTGAACGCTAAACTCAAACGTCACTTGGGCTTCCATTTCGCCGTAGTAGATCACATCATCCTCACGGCTAGCGCGGCTTTGCCCCCACAGTGCCCAGGCGATCGCCTCAAGAAGCGAGGACTTGCCCGCCCCATTGGCACCACAAATACAGGCCAGATGTAACCCCGCAAAGGGAAGAGTGGCTTGGCGATAGCTGAGGAAATTGCGCAATACCAGTTGACGTGGAATCATAGGGCACCACACCCTTGATGTTTCCACAGTTTAGGGCATTCTCTAGCGAGGAATGCGTCACTTCTGAGACTCTGCCTAAAATTAAGATCATGATCACTACTACTTGCCAACCCACTCCAACCCCCCAACCAGTGCGATTTACGGTGCAGGACTACCACCGTTTACTGGAACTTGGGTTTCTGAGGGAAGATGACCACATTGAGCTAATTCGGGGGGAACTGGTGCGCATGGCGGCAAAGGGAACAGCGCACGAAAGCTGTCTGCGGCGATTATTGCGAATTTTACCGAAGATTGTGGGCGATCGCGCCACGCTTCAGTGCCAGTCGCCGATTACGATTGCCTTTGATGGTGAGCCAGAACCCGATGTGGCGATCGTTAAAAACCAAGAAGATGACTATGCCTCAGCCCATCCCACACCTGCGGACACGCTCCTTGTGATAGAAGTGGCGGATTCATCCCTAGAGTACGATCGCACAGTGAAACTATCGCTTTATGCTGAAGCCAAGATTCCCTATTATTGGCTGTTCAATGTTAGCGATCGCACACTGGAAGTCTATAGCGAACCTGCTGAAATTACACCGCGGCAGTTTGGCTACCTCAGCAAGAGAATTATTCCGACCAGTGGCGTTGTGCAATTGCCGCAGTTCCCCGAACAAGTGCTTGAGCTTGCTTCTATTTTCCCAAATAGTTCACAATGATCAGCAGGCCAACTCGGGTTGGACACTCTTGGGCTTTTCCACCTCACACTGAAGCGACTGTTGTGAGCGTATTCAATTCTTGCAAAAAGTGCCGTAAGTTTGATTAGCGTCATTGTTTTGAAGGATAGAGCATCTACCGCCCTTATCTTAAATAGGGGACACATAAACGCTGATAGAAATCTCTTCCGTCGTGACTTTTGTAGTGTTGAGTCTGTGGACACCTGTGAAAAGGGCTGTAAAAGAGGTGGCGTACTTTCTACACTAGCCCTCACCTTTTTTGAGCCTCTTGCGTCCCTGTGAAAAGAGTGTCAATGTAACTCGTCTAAAGGAAATGTAAAACCCTGACTCAAGGGCGATCGCAACTTGAATTCTGAAAAAAATTATGGTTTGCTAAAGATAGACACTCATTCATTACGAGTCCGCTGTCAGACTTTGGCACTCTTTGATTGAATCGCCAATGAATAGACAGTATTGGATCATTGAAAAGGTAGGTTAAAATGGGACGCAAACAAGTAGAACCCTTGACAGGTGCTGCTTTATTAGAGAAGTACAAACAATTGGAACATCTCAGCCACGAGGAAAAAGCAAAGGCCTGTGGCTACTATACGATCACCCAAAGTGGTAAGGAGCGCATCAGCAAAATGAAGTTTAATAAGGCGCTTCTTGAAGCCTTGGGGATGAATCTTGATACGAAGTCAGGACGTGGTGGCAGCCGAGGCGGTCGCAGTGCTAGTTATCGAATCACGGTACAAGCCAATGGTAATTTGCTCATTGGTTCAGCTTATACCAAGCAAATGAATCTCAAGCCGGGGGATGAATTTGAAATTACCCTTGGCCGTAAGCACATTCACCTTAGACAAGTGAGTAGCAACGGTCAACCCACCGACGATGAAGATTAATTTGATATATCTAATCTGAGAGTTGAGGTATCCCAAAGCCACCACCACCTGGGGTACAAATGCGCAGGCGATCGCCCGCTTGGACATTGATTGTGGCGGTTCCTGGTAAAAGATGGGGAGTCTGTCCGAGTTTCAGCCATTGATTTTCACCTACCGCACCGCATTCACCTCCAAAAAGCCCGAAGGGGGGAATTTTGCGCGACTGGCTGAGGAGGCTGACGGTCATGGGTTCACGAAACTCAAGGACACGAATTGCCCCATCTCCTCCCGGTTGCTGCCCTTTGCCCCCACTGCCCCGGCGACGGCAAAACTCCCAAACAATCACGGGGTAGCGGTTTTCTAACACTTCGACATCGGTGAGTCGAGAGTTGGTCATGTGGGTTTGCACGGTACTGGCTCCGGCAAAGGTGGCTCCTGCCCCAGCGCCGCCACAGAGGGTTTCGTAGTATTGATAGCGATCGCTGCCAAAGCTGAGGTTGTTCATCGTTCCCTGAGCCGCTGCCATAATGCCGAGGGCACCGTAGAGGGCATTGGTAAGGGTTTGCGAGGTTTCGACATTGCCAGCAACCACCGCCGCCGGAAACTGGGGGTTCAATAGTGAGCCTTGCGGCACCCGCAGTTCAATGGGACGCAAACAGCCCGCATTCAGGGGAATGTCCTCTTGTACGAGGGTTCGGAAGACATACAGCACAGCTGCCTTGGTAATGGCAAGGGGAGCATTGAAATTGTCATTGGTTTGCGGGGAGGTGCCCTCAAAGTCGAGGCAAGCGGTGCCTTCGGTGCTATCAATGGTAATTTGCACCTGAATTTGGCTGCCGTTGTCCATCGCCACGCAAAAGCGACCCCCTTGGAGCGATCGCAGGCATTGGCGCACACACTCAGCGGCATTGGCTTGGCTAAATTCCATGTAGGCAGCCACAACCTCGCGACTATAGCGATCGCACAGGGTAATCAGTTCTTGTACCCCCCGCTGATTGGCGGCTATTTGGGCTTGCAGATCCGCCAGATTCTGCTCAGGATAGCGAGCCGGCCAAGGGGCTTGGCTCAACAGTTGATTAATGGCCGCCTCTTGAAACTCCCCGCCCTCCACCAGCAGCACATTATCAAAGAGAATTCCCTCTTGACGGACATCGGTACTATTGGCCGGCATGGATCCGGGGCTGATCCCCCCAATGTCAGCATGGTGCCCCCGCGAAGCGACAAAGAAGGCGGGTTGCGCTTCCCCCTTGAGAAATACGGGGGTAATTACGGTAATATCCGGCAGATGGGTGCCACCGCGATAGGGATTATTTGTGGCAAACACTTGACCCGCCCGGAGGGTGTTGCCTTTCTCAGCCAGCAGTGCCTTAACACTTTCGCTCATTGACCCCAAATGGACGGGGATATGAGGGGCATTGGCCACAAGGTTGCCGGCAGCATCAAACAGAGCACAGGAAAAATCCAACCGTTCTTTAATATTGACCGAGGCACTGGTTTGCTGGAGTGTTACCCCCATCTGCTCAGCAATGGCGCGAAATAACTGTTGAAAAATTGCAAGCTGCACTGGATCCGCAACGGTGGCGGCAATCTGCTTTGACGGTGCGGGGGATTCTTGCAGGGGACGTAGCCACAGCCCCCCTTGATCATCCACTTCGGCCTGCCAGCCTGCCTCAACCACATTGGTTCCTGTGGCATCTAAGATCAAGGCCACCCCTGCAATGATCTGATGGGCAGGGAGGCGATCGCGCTCATAGACGGGTGCTTTGTGCCATTGGCCTTTGCTGTAAACCGACACATGGGCAAGGGGCGTGAGTTCTGTGGCGGCATGGGGCATCGTGACCGCTGGAACTGCTTGAACAGCAACGGCTTCAACTGCGACTTGACCGATGCGGAGCGATCGCCCCCGTATAGTAAACCCATAGCGATCGCGATGGGCTTGGGCAAATGCGGCTGCCATCCTTTCCAAATCTGCCCAGGGCACCCAGAGGATCGTATCTGTCCCCACATAACCTAAGCCGATGCGCACTTGACTTTGAATCTGCGGGCGATCGACCCCTTGGGCAACAAGTTCATCTATTGCTTGCCCTTTTAGCTGCTCAATTTGGCCTTGCAGCTCTGCTAGGACAGCGGCGGTGAGGGGTTGTTCAATCGTTTGCTCCTTGAGTACCCGCAGCTCCGCCTGACCAATGCCGTAGGCCGAGAGCACCCCCGCATAGGGATGGAGATACACCTGCGGCATTCCCAACACCTCGGCAATCAAACAGGCGTGTTGGCCGCCGGCACCGCCGAAACAGCAGAGGGTATAGTCGCGCACATCGTGCCCCTGCTCTAGGGAAATTTTCTTAATTGCCTGTGCCATGGTATTCACGGCCACTTCAATAAAACCAGCCGCCACATCGGCAACACTGCGGGCATCTCCGGTGCTCTCGTAGATCTCTTGGCGCAGTTGAGCAAATTGCTGTTCCACCGTCTCGCGATCCAAGGGCTGTTGACCATCGGCGCCAAAGACAGCGGGGAAATAGGCGGGCTGAATTTTCCCCAAGAGGAGATTGGCATCGGTCACCGTGAGAGGTCCGCCGCGACGATAGGCAGCAGGTCCGGGATTGGCACCGGCAGAGTCTGGCCCCACTTGGTAGCACCCCTTATCAAATCGCAAAATCGAGCCACCGCCGGCAGCGACGGTATGCACGGCTAGGAGGGGCGATCGCAGCCGCACACCCGCAATGGTCGTTTCCTGCCACCGCTCATACTCTGGCCAAGGGGCATCCGGATTGTGACGATAGTGGCAGACATCTGTCGAGGTGCCCCCCATATCTAAACCAATCAGCCGCTCAATCCCTACGGCTAAAGCGGTGCGCACCACCCCCACCATCCCCCCAGCAGGGCCTGAAAGCAGACTATCCTTGCCGCGCAAGCAGGCGGCCGCCACCACACCGCCATTGGACTGCATACAGTAGAGGGGAATCTCCCCCAGCTCCCCCTGCACCCCCTGCAGATAGCGATGCAGCACCGGCGACAAATAAGCATCCACAACAGTCGTATCGCCCCGGCTGACCAGCTTGATCAGGCCACTTACCTCGTGGGACACCGACACTTGGCTAAACCCCATCTTCCTTGCCAAGGCTGCCACCTGTTGTTCATGGTCAGGGTAGCGGTAGCCATGCACGAGCACAATGGCGCAACTGCGGATGCCTTGGTCATAGACCGCTGCCAATTGGGGCTTCAGGGCTTCTAAGTCAAGGGGGACGAGAATTTCCCCTTGGGCACTCACCCGTTCTTTGACTTCAATGACATGGCTGTAGAGGGGCGGCGGTTGCTGAATCGCTAAGCCAAACAGATCCGGGCGGTTTTGGTAGCCAATGGCTAGAGCATCCCCAAAGCCTTGGGTAATCAGGAGCACCGTTGGCTCGCCTTTGCGTTCTAAAAGGGCATTGGTGGCTACCGTTGTCCCCAGTTTCACAATTTCAATGGCTTCACTGGGAATGGGGGCATCCGGCGCCAACCCCATGAGAGTACGAATTCCCGCTACTGCTGCATCGCGATACTGCTCTGGATTCTCTGAGAGCAGCTTGTGCACCACCATTTGACCATCGGGACGGCGGGCGACAATATCCGTAAACGTGCCCCCGCGATCGATCCAAAATTGCCATTTGGCTTTCATTGCAACCGCATTGTTCATGATCACTCTATATCAGGAATGACAACGTGAACCATACCACTTTCATCAATTTTTTGCATCGCCCAAAGTTAGATGACAAGCTGGGTGTGTCTTATTGATAGCCGCTTGCTGATCAAAGTCAAACCGCAAAGGAAAAGCAATAGTACGTCTATTAATAATCTCAAGGAAGTGCGTGTCTTCAAAATAAGATGCTGGATCTTCTTGAAATGGCAGTAATTGAGAAGATAGATAATAAGCAAGGCGATGCTGAATGAGAGTATTTCTTTGGAACCGATAAATAAGTTGAAGCAATCCACCATCAATCATTTTTACACTATAGTATCTATTATTTGTAAGTATTTGGTGAATTACTGAATAATCCGTTTCACTTATTACTAATCCAATGTTTTCACAGTGATCAAATTTGACATCCCATATGGATTTGGGGTGCCTAACTATCTTAGGAAAGTTTTGATCATTAATTATACCAGTACCAAACAGCATCATAAATTTCTGGCACTTTTGTGACTGTATCAAGTGCTAGCTGGCAAGCACTGTCAAAAGCTTTTTCACTACTATCAAAACGACTCCTAGCTGTTGAAAAATCAAGAAACTCACTACCCGTAACTCTACAAAATTCATAATAAAGTCCATCCCGTTCTTCATCCCCCTTAGCTCCCCATGCGTTAACTATCCGCACTTTTGTCCAGTCTGGTTCCTCATTGGTTTGCGATATACAGAACTGATTAATTAGGCGCTTGAATTGTCCTTTTAAGGCTCTCGTCTGGAAGGTTACTACAATGTACCAATCAGGGTGTTGACTATGTAAATAAGCAGCCTTTAGAGCAAGGATAATAGTTTTACCAGAGCCTGCTAAGCCACGAATCTGTTGGACGCCATCAATGGTTTCAATCACCGCCCGATGTTGCTGATGATCAAGGGTAGCAATTGAATCTTCCAGTTGCTTAAGCTTTGCTCCACGAGAATTCGGTCTATTAATTTGGCGTTGCTGAGACTTTTTCCGTAAAGAGGAGAGATTCTCAATGGCTGAAAGTCCTTCTGGTGTCGGTAGAAGATATCCCAGAAAACACTCTCTGTGGATGTTTGAGATTGCTTGAAGTGCATGTTCAAGTGCTTCAGAAGCAACTGGCTTATTGTTAATGCCGTGGATGCAATGAATCTCGTTCATAATTGATTATTTATGAATTCAAAGCAAAAAGGGTTGTAATAAAAAGACAACATCCTCGGCACTGAGAGAACTTCACTCGGGTAATACAGCATTCTTTTTCTAATATAAAGGGAGTATGTAAAAGCGGTGAGATCCTCCAACCTTTTTGAAAAGGCCTATACTGTGCTTCTCGCTGTTGATCAGAGTGACTTGATCAGATCAGCGTTGCCAGCGGTCGAGAAACTGCCTAATGGGAGATGGAGGGATTGAGATCACCACTGGTGGAAATTCCCTCACTGTGAAAGCCATTGGTCGTTTTCCCTTGGAGCCGTTGATGATGCTGGTGAATCAGTTGAATGGTGCGGCTGACTTCCGCTGGAAAGATCACCACTAGGGAGCCTTGGGGGGCGCGATCGAGGGCAAATTGAATCGCTGCTACCTCGTCATGGATGATGTCGTATTTGCGTTGGACACTGTGGTGATGTACTCCCCGTTCAATCCAATAGGCAGCATCGCCACGCGGTCGGCCACGGGTATCGTCATCTTCTTTAATGATGATCCAATCAAAGATTTTCGCTGAAAGTTCACCCAGTTGTTCTAAGTCTTGATCACGGCGATCGCCCGGTCCGCCAACGACACCAATGCGCTGCCCTGGCCATTTTTGGACAAATTCACCAATGGCCTCATACCCTGCTGGATTGTGGGCATAGTCCACCAAGACACTAAATTGCCCCAAATCAAAGAGGTTCATCCGCCCGGGGGTTTGCTCCACTGAAGTTCGGAAGGTGGTCAAGGCAGCGCGAATATGCTCAATACTGATGCCTTGGGCAAAGGCGGCTAGACTGGCAGCGAGGGCATTGGCAATCATAAAACCGGCTCGACCGCCAAGGGTAATGGGCACATTTTCTGCCTGCTCAATCCGTAGCGTCCAGTCCCCTTTCAAAATTGAGAGGTAGCCATTTTCATAAACAGCGGCGAGGCCCCCCTGCTGAATGTGCTGCCGAATAATCGGATTGTGGGGATTCATCGAGAAATAGGCCACTTGGGCTTTGACTTGGCGTGCCATTCCCGCCACGAGGGGATCATCGGCGTTCAAGACAGCATAGCCATTCGGCCAAGCGGATTCCACCACCACGGCCTTTAAGTCCGCCAACTGTTCAACGGTGTCAATATCACCAAGGCCAAGATGGTCAGCCTGCACATTCAGCACCACCCCGACATCACAGTGGTCAAAGCCCAAGCCGGAGCGGAGAATACCACCGCGCGCTGTTTCTAGGACAGCAATCTCAACCGTGGGGTCTTGCAGGATCAGTTGGGCACTTTGAGGCCCCGTGGTGTCCCCTTTTTCCACCAGATAATCGCCAATATAGATGCCGTCTGTGGTGGTGTAGCCAACGGTTTGCCCCGTTTGTTTGCAGATATGGGCAATGAGACGGGTGGTGGTGGTTTTACCGTTGGTGCCCGTAATCGCAAAGATCGGGATGCGGCAGGGCGTTCCCGGTGGAAAGAGCATATTCAACACCGGTTCGGCGACATTGCGGGCAATCCCTTGGCTGGGGTTCGTGTGCATGCGAAAGCCGGGAGCAGCATTGACCTCGACAATCACACCGCCAACTTTAGGCAGGGGCTGACTAATATCGGGGCTGACAACATCAATCCCCGCAATATCGAGGCCAATGATCCGAGCCGCCCGCTGGCAAATCCAAACATTTTCCGGGTGAATTTCATCGGTGCGATCGACGGCAATGCCACCGGTACTCAGGTTCGCCGTGGCGCGTAGATAACAAATTTCCCCCGGTTGCAAGACTGTATTTAGGGTATAGCCCTGCTTTTCCAAGAGTGTCCATGTGTCGTGATTCACCTCAATGCGAGTGAGGATATTATCGTGACCATCTCCCCGCTGCGGGTCTTGGTTGGTTTTCTCAATGAGTTCTTCGATAGTGGAGCGGCCATCGCCAATAACATGGGCTGGCACCCGTTCAGCAACGGCGACTACTTTGCCATTGACCACTAGAACCCGAAAGTCGCGACCCGCATGATAGCGTTCCACAATCACTGATTTGGAGACACTGCTGGCAATTTCAAAGGCTTCTTCGGCCTCTTCTAGGCTGTTGATGTCAATCGTAATCCCCCGACCGTGGTTGCCGTTGAGGGGCTTAATGACAATCGGGTAGCCGCCGATGTCCTCAATGGCTTCAGGGAGGTCTTCAATATAGCGGACGACGGTTCCCTTGGGCACAGGAATTCCGGCATCCTGAAGCAGTCGCTTTGCCCCTTCTTTGTCCCCTGCGAGTTCCACGGCCAAGATGCCACTGCGATCGCTCAAGGTGGCCTGCATGCGATGACTGCGGGCACCATAACCCAATTGAATAATCGAGCGACTGCTCAACTCAAACCAAGGAATATTACGGGCTTCCGCCTCGCGGACAATCGCTTCCGTACTTGGGCCTAGGGAGGCTTTGGCTTTTAACTCGCGGAGATCGGCGAGATCCTGATCCAGTTCGCGCTGGGGATAGGTGCCCGTATCAATAATGCTTTGACAGAGTCGTACTGCTGCGCGGCCGGCATAGCGACCCACTTCTTCCACTTGGTATTCATAGACGACTTGATATACCCCCAGCGTTGAGGTCTCCCGCGTGCGGCCAAAACCAACGGGCATCCCTGCTAGTTCTTGGAGTTCGAGGGCGACATGCTCAACCACATGACCGAGGTAGGTGCCTTCCCTTAGGCGGGTGAGAAAGCCCCCCTCATGGCCGAGGGAACAAAAATGATTGTAGAGACTGGGTAAAACCCGCACCAACCCATCCACAAAGCCGGGAATCTGATTGGAGGGGGTGTTGGCCACCTCTTCTAGATCTAAACGCATGACAATCAGCTTATGACGCCGAATGCTCCAATAATTAGGACCCCGCAGCGTTTGTAATTTGAGAATCTTCATAGAAGAGTGGCTTTTTTAAGGACAACTTACCATTTTTAGTTTTGAGGCGAGTGACGCAATAAACTGTATCTTAAGCAACACTTTCCTGAAAACTTAATTTAGGGGAGGCAAAATACATTTGTGCTGCACTTGATGGGTGCGGAGATTGTAGCAGTCACCATCACTGAGGATGTGCAGGCGCAAGTTGTAGATACTCAAGGGTTCGTTAACATCCACATGGGCATAGTTCGTGTAGCTGACATCCCGAGGATCAACAATGGTGACAGAGCCACGACCAAGAACCCGCAGCATACCATCAGCTTCAAACATGGCACAGGTATCTTCATCAATGCCGACTCCCAGCTTGTCGGGGTGAGCAGAAATGGCGCTGATCAGGCGCGCGAGGCGATTGCGATTGTGGAAATGCTGATCCACTAAAACATGGGGAAGAATACCCAAGCCTGTGGCCAAATCGACTAAGGAGCGGTTTGGAGCTTCATTGCTGCCCCCACTAGCAATCATGCACTCACCCATGACAGCGGCACCGGCACTCGTGCCCCCAAGAATTGATTTGCCTTCCCAGACTTGATGACGCAATTGGTAGAGGAGGGGGGTTTCATCCAGCAGCGCCGACAAACGCAGTTGATCGCCCCCGGACATAAAAATGCCAGTACAGCGACTCAAGCGAGCTAGCATTTCTTCCTGTTCGGCATCAGCGCGATCGCCCACCAATAGAACGTCCACTTCGCGCACACCAATTTCGCGGAAAATATCGTGGTAGAGCCGCCCCATGGCATCGGGTTCACGGGAAGCAGAGGGAATGACGCCAATGATGGCATCTAGGCCGCCAGCGCGTTGGCAGAAAGTGGTGAGAATTTGTCGCCCACGTACTTTGTCTTCCGCTCCCCCGATCGCCATCACTAAGCCTTTGTGACCAGAATGTTGATTGGTCGTTTTGGAAATGGGGTCTAATTGCAACATAGGGCTACGGTGAATGAAACGGTCAATCGGCAGACAGAATCGATGCATTTGGCAAGGGCGATGCCAATACCCCCCTATTGACACGGGGATTCTATACAGCATAATGCCAGATTAGGGAAATTTTTTAAGTTTCGGTCAAGATTTGCACAAACGCTTGATGTTCGGGGGTGGCAATTCCCTGTTGGAGTACCTGCAAAACCGTACCCAGATCATGGGTCAGTAATGCCTCAGGGGCAAGCCAGAGTCCGGGAAATTGACGACTGCGAATCATCCCCTCAGTATCGGCAACAAGTGGTTGGTATTCCCCCGCTTCAAGGGAGAACCAGTGGATCTGGCGATCGTAGGTACACCAGACAAGATATTCCTGAACGCCATTGCGGCGGTACACCCTGAGCTTATCGTGCAGGTCGTAGGCGGCACTGCTGGCGGCAATTTCAACCACGAGTTCCGGTGCCCCCTCGATATAACCATCCTCACTAATGCGGGAGTTGCCCCCGCTTTCAAGGCGGAGCACAGCATCGGGCTGCGGTTCATTATCGCCATCCAAGCGAACCGTCGGATTGTCATAGACAAGAACGCCCGGCGTAACTGCTTTGTAAAAACCGAGCCAAGCCATGATCTCGGCATGGGGCTGACTGTGACTGACACGAACGGGTGAAGCCACGTAAACAATTCCCTCAATCAGTTCTGCTTTTTTCAGCTGAGGCATGGCCGCGTAGCGCCGCTCAAATTCGTCCCGCGTCAGGCGATCGCCATTTTCAAGGGGCGGCAGTTGCACTGGGTGTTCAATTGTCATGGCAGGCTGTTGGGGATTCGCGTGCTGCCTTTATTGTAGTTGGTGCATTCTGCGGCTATATTGTCGTTGCTTGATGCGGGCAAGGGGGGCAACAAAGGCCGTGTTGGGAATGGTGTCTAGGGTGGCGATCGCCCGCTGCCACAAGATTTTGGCCACTGATGATTGTTGTGCCTTAGCGGCAAGCGTCGCCTGCTCCGCCAGTTTGAGAGCTGCTTGATATTGACCTGCAGCAGCTTGTTCAAAGACCAGCCGTTGTTGCACCCAAGACAGGGCTGCCTGTTGCTCCCGTAGGGTGGCTGCTAGGTATTCCCGTTCGGCGATCGCCCATGGGGGTGTGGTCCTTAAATCTTTTTCTAAAGCTTGAATGCGGGTCTCCAGTTGCAGAACCAACTGCTGAAGCTGCGCCGTTTCTTGAATCGTTAGCCAAGAAGGGGGTTCTGGTAGACTTGTTGGCTCTTGAGCCGCAATCAACTCAGGGACAGTGACAAATTGATAGCCTTTAGCCCGCAGTTCGGCAATGATGCTGGGCAAGGCTGCAACCGTGGCTCGCCGCGAGCCACCCCCATCATGAAGCAGAACAATGGCACCGGCATGCGCCTGCTGAACAACTGTGTTGACAATGCGATCGCTCGTTTGGCGAGGTAACCAATCCTGTGGATCCACTGACCACATCACCACACCGTAACCCTGTTGGCTGGCGCGACTCACCAGACCATTATGGAGATTTCCCCCCGGTGGTCGAAAGAGCTTGATATTTGCCCCGCTGATGTCTTCAATCAATTGTTGACTTTGATCCACCTCGTGCTGGGCAGCGGCAGGATTAAAGTAATGGTAGCCGTGGCTCCAAGAGTGGTTGGCCAAGACATGACCTTCCCTAACAATGCGCTGCGCTAATTTTGGGCGCGCTGCAACGGCTCTGGCAATAGCAAAAAATGTCCCTTTGACCTTTTCTTGGGCAAGAATGTCGAGAACTTGGGGCGTGTAGGTCGGATCAGGGCCATCATCAAAGGTCAGTGCCACCAACTTTTGCTCAGGGGGTAAGGTAACCTGATTAAACACACGGCCACGGAAGGCCTCAGGGGGTGAGTAGTGGTACCACAGGGGTGGGTGGGCGGGAGCCAGAGTGGGCGCAGCATTGAGAATGACCGATCGCACTTGTTCAACGCTGGGTTCGGGTGCTGCTGCCAACCAAACACTGGGAGACTGCCATTGGCCGACGGCTCCTAAACCAAAAATCCCTAAGACACTGGCCGCTAAAGCTAAGGGTTCAAGCTGGCGATCGCGAACTGTTGTGGGTGTGGGGGTTGCAACCGGCCGAGGCCGCAGACGTACTCCCCATGCAGGGCGCTGCCCCCCCAACTGTCGCCCATAGACATCAATGGATTGGGGGAGGACAGGACTTAAAAAAGCAACCAAGACATCAAGGCAGGTGCGTTGATTGGGAATTTGCTCTGCCTCTAGGAGAATTTTCCAGCCTTCGGCGGAGTGAGCGACACGCACATAGGTGGCCTGCGGCGCAAGGCGGAGCGCTAATTCACGGGCGATCGCCTGAGGTGAAATCTCCCTGACCGTTGACTCCAGCGATGCCACCATAACTGCGCTCCTAGAGCGAGAACAAATAACTACTAGCCCTAGGGTAGCGATCGATTCACAACCACACCTTACCTCTTAGACCACATTCTCAAGCGGACTTGACGCAGCGATCAACCAAAGCGACCACTCACGTAATCGGCGGTCTTCTGTTCCACTGGCTTCGTAAAGATGGACATGGTTTCGTTGTACTCAACGATTTCGCCCAAATACATAAAGGCGGTGAACTGGGAAATACGAATCGCCTGCTGCATGTTATGGGTCACAATCAGAATCGTCACTTGCTCCTTGAGTTCGCTAATCAGGTTCTCAATACTGACCGTGGCAATCGGATCCAATGCCGATGTTGGCTCGTCAAAGAGAATAATCTCTGGATCAGTGGCTAGGGCACGGGCAATACAGAGCCGCTGCTGCTGACCGCCCGACAGAGACGTGCCCGGTTCCTTCTGACGATCTTTGACTTCATCCCACAGGGCAGCACGACGGAGCGATCGCTCCACCACCTCATCGAGGATCGCACGGTTATTGATGCCGCGCACCCGCAATCCATAGGCAACGTTTTCGTAAATCGACTTGGGGAAAGGATTGGGCTTTTGGAAGACCATGCCAATCTGCATCCGCACTTCGATTGGATCCATTTGCAGGAGGTTACGCGGTTGCTCATCCCCCAACCAAATTTCCCCCTCGTAGCGATTGCCGGGATACAGATCATGCATGCGGTTAAAGCAACGCAGCAACGTGGTCTTGCCACAACCTGAAGGCCCAATCAGTGCCGTAACTTTCTTTTCATAGACCGGCAAGTTGATGTTTTTCAGAGCCTGCTTGCCACCGTAGTAAAAGTTCAAGTCCCGAACTTCTGCCAGCTTTTTCAGTGGCTCGTTCTCGGTCGTCACGACCCGATCTGTAGGTTTTACCATTTGATACTCTTCCTAAAACGATAGCGTAGATAAATAGCTGTTGCATTCACCGCCAGCGTCAACACCAGCAGGACAATCCCAGCCGCTGCAGCATTCACTTGAAAGGCCTCTTGCGGACGGGAAACCCAGTTAAACATTTGAATCGGCAGCACCGTAAATGGAGACCAAATCCACTTAAACGAAATGTAGGGAAACTCGCTTTGAATCGGTGGATCTGGCAAGAACGTGATAAACGTCAAAGCACCAATGGTGATCAGGGGCGCCGTCTCGCCAATCGCGCGGGAGATACCCACAATAATCCCCGTGAGAATCCCCCCCATCGAGTAGGGCAGCACATGATCAGCAATCACCTGCCAGCGACTCGAACCAACCGCATAGGCGGCTTCCCGAATCCCCTGGGGAATGGCGCGCAAGGATTCACGGGTGGTCACAATCACCACGGGTAAAATCAACAATGCCAGTGTAAACCCGGCAGTCAGAATGCTTTCGCCCCAGTTGAGGATATAGACAAAGAAACCGAGAGCCAGTAGGCCATAAATAATTGAGGGCACACCCGCCAGATTGGTAATGTTCACCTCAATGAAATCCAACAGCCAGTTTTTGGGAGCATATTCTTCGAGGTAAATGCCCGCCGCAATGCCCAAAGGAATAGCCACAAACGCCGTTACAAGAATGACCAATAAACTACCCACCCATGCCGTGAGGATACCTGCCTCTTCGGGGTCACTACTCGGCGGTGAAGTAAAAAACTTCCAGTTCAGCATAGGTAAGCCGCGCAGGAAGAGGTCACCCACAAGAAAAACAAGGGTGAGTAAGGCGACTAGCAGGGAGAACCAACCTAAAACGATAAAAAACTGTTCCCAGCGCTTGCGCTCCCGAATCGAGGCCGCGATCGCGATCGAATTGCGGAGGTTATTGAGAATCGTTCGTTGGCTACGCATGGCTAGTACACCTCACGATAACGGCGACTCAAGAAGTAGCCCAGCACGTTTAAGATCAAGGTTGCAAAAAACAGCATGATCCCTGCGGCAAAAATCGACTGATACTCTAGTGATCCGTGGGGCAAGTCCCCCAAACTCACTGACACAATGAAAGCAGTTGTGGTTGAAGCCCCCTCTAGAGGATTAAACGTAAACTTCGGCTGTAACCCCGCGGCCACGGCCACAATCATTGTTTCGCCAATTGCCCGTGCCAGCCCCAAAATATAGGCGGCCATAATGCCAGAGATAGCAGCCGGCATGAGAACCTTGATTGCTGTTTGCAAACGCGTTGCCCCCATTGCATAGGATCCCTCCCGCAGTTGCAAAGGAACAGCTTGGAGGGCATCTTCTGTCAAGCTGGCAATATAGGGCAGCACCATTAGCCCCACCACAATACCTGCCCCCAACATATTAAAACCAGGCAGCTCAAAGTATTCCCAAGGTTCTTTACCAGGATTAAAGAATTGCTGAACGCCAAGAATGATTTTCTGGAGAAAGGGAGTGACCACCAAAAGGGCAAAGTAGCCGTAAACCACAGTGGGAATACCCGCCAAGATTTCAAGGATAGGCTTGAGGATCTCCCGCGTTTTGGCGGGTGCAAACTCACTCAGATAGATGGCCGCAATCGTGCCAAGGGGAATAGCCACACAACTGGCCACAAAGCAGGTCGTGAAGGTTCCGGAGAGCAAGGGTAAGATACCAATTCCCACCGGCTCAATTAGAGGTGACCAGTCCGTGCTCGTAAAGAACTCCAGCAGAGCCTCAAAGAGAGATTCTTGGTGCACTTCCATCACCTTTTCAAAAAAGATGACTGTCTCGGCAAAAAGGATATAGATGATGACCAGTGTTGTTACGACCGATGAGATCGCTGCCAAAAAAAGAATGCTAGCAATGATCCGTTCGCGCCAAATCCTCACAGTACGGGATGGCAAGGCGACGGGGAGCTTCGTTGAGTAGGGTAGGGGCTGTTCTACCATGGGTATTATTCCAGCAAGCAAAAATCTTTTAGTTGGAATTTATCTTTTCAGAGAATCAACGACTGAGGTTGACAAAATGGGAAAAAAGGGTGGAGGGCTGATACCTCACACCCTTCATTAAATCAAAATATTAATCTATTGGGGTTGCATCCTCAGCAGTTGGTTGATTGTCAAGCCAATAGCCTCTTTGCCCCCAAAGATCGTACCCACACGGTTGCGGTTGAAGTTAGCCAGAATCGTGCGGTAGGCACTAGCCGGCAGAGGCACATACTTCACCTTTTTCACCATGGCCGGGGCATTATTTAGGTAGTAGGTGACAAACTGCCGTACTTCAGGCCGCTGCGCTGACTTAGCGTTGACGTAGATAAAGATGGGACGGGAGAGGGGCTGGTATGTCCCATTCAGCACGTTTTGCTCGGAAGGTGGAACAGGGCCTTTGCCGCTGTCAATGGCAACCGCTTTGAGCCGATTGCGGTTTTCCGCATAGTAGGCAAAACCAAAGTATCCAAGCGCACCGCGATCGCGAGCGATACCTTGAACTAGCACATTATCATCCTCGCTGGCGGTGAAATCCTTGCGACTGACTTTTGATTTACCATTGATGGCCTCTGTGAAATAGTCAAAGGTTCCAGAGTCGGCACCTGGCCCAAAGAGTTTCAAAGGAATATTGGGGAAGCCTTGGCGCACTTGGCTCCAGTTATTGATTTTAGAATCGGGTTCCCACATCCGCTTCAATTCAGCAACCGTTAAGCTTGTTGCCCAAGTATTTTGAGGATGAACCACCACGGTGATGGCATCGTAGGCGATTGGCAGTTCAATAAAGTTGATACCAGCAGCGCGACAGTCAGCAATTTCCTTGGCCAAAATGGGGCGTGAGGCGTTGGAAATATCCGTTTCACCGCGGCAGAACTTCTTGAAGCCACCGCCTGAACCGGACACACCTACCGTAACGCGGACTTTGCCCCCTTGGGCTTTTTGGAAGGCTTCAGCAACAGCTTCGGTAATGGGGAAAACAGTGCTGGAGCCATCAATGCGAATCGTAGGTGTCCCTTGGGAAAAAGCAGCAGGAATCAGGCTACCCGACAGAGCCGCGATGGCTGCAACTACCCCTAGGCGGGCATAGCTTTTTGCAGATGTAAACATGGTGATGTTTCCTAGCGGAGTAAACAACGTTTTGCAAGTAAAGTACCTTCGGGGTGACGGTTGCCCACACATTTCAAAAAGGCGAACCGATCAAACTACCCTTTCGTCAGAATAAGCAACAGATTCAAGGGATTAGGTTAAGGCAAGGGAAAAATTTGGTTAAAATTTCTACTGAATGTTAGGGTTCAGTCATATTGTTGAGAGGAGTAACAACTTTACCGTTGATCGCGTTACATAGAGTTTTTTCAGGCAATTTGCAGGAGCGTTAGGAATGCCGTCATTGGCCTCTAGAACTTATCAGTGGCAGGGTCTTTCCTGCGCCTATCGCTTGAGTTCGGAAGAAGGGCAAACACCGATTCTTTTTATCCATCCAGTGGGGGTTGGCCTCTCTGGGCGGTTCTGGGATCGCTGTGTGGATCATTGGCAGTCCCAAGGGGAAGGTTACTCATTTTATATCCCTGACTTGCTCGGCTGTGGCCAGAGCGCCCTACCCCACATTGCCTATTACCCCGAAGATTGGGCGGCTCAGTTACAGGTCTTTATCGCCTCTGAGATTCGCCAAGCGGTGATTCTTGTTGTCCAAGGGGCATTGTTTCCCGTAGCGATGGAGCTAGTGCACCTTGATCCCCAAGTAGTCAGGGCAATGATCCTCAGTGGCCCTCCAGCGGCTTCTCTCGTTTCTGAAAACACTGATCCTAGGTGGCAAAAGGTGCGCTGGAATCTCTTTGACTCCCCCTTGGGTTGGGGCTTTTATCTCTATGCCCGCCAAGAACATTTCCTGCGGCAGTTTTCAATCAAGCAGCTTTTTGCCAAGCCTGAGGATGTGGATGATGAGTGGCTAAAGATGCTGGCCGCTGGTTGTGCTGACCTTGAGAGTCGCCATGCGGTGTATTCATTCCTGTCGGGTTTTTGGCGCCGAGACTATCGTGAGAAAATGCAGCAGACTCAGCAGCCAGTGCTTGTGGTGATGGGAGACCAAGCCTCGAGTATCAGTCGGGAGGGTGGGGCTGAATTGCCTGAAGAACGGTTGCAGTTTTATACCAAGACATTTCCCAATGCTGAGGGAGTGGTGATTGCGGGGCGCAATGTCTTGCCCTATGAGTCAGCCCCTGCTTTTGTGGAGGCGTGTCAAGGGTTTCTGCGTGCTCAGGGTCTCTAAAGCCAACCTCTGAGTTTGTAAACGAGCAGACCTTGGTATTCCCGTAGGGCGATCGTGGTGATGTCCACGTTGTAGGGATTGGGGATCAGGCTGAGCAGTAGGTTTTGCCAAGTGGGCGATCGCGCGATCGACAGGTACCGATAGTCCGTGGGTGCCGGGATCACCTTCATTCCCAAACGGCGAAAAATGGCCACGGAGCGGGGCATGTGGTAAGCAGAGGTCACCAGCAGCAGATCCCCCTGAATTTGATGCTGCTCCAGAAGCGCTTTGACATTCACGGCATTTTCATAGGTGTTCAGTGAGGTGGTGTCTAGCAGCATCTTGTCTGTCGGCACACCGCAGGTGGCAGCAATTTCCGCCATGTCTGCTGCTTCGCCCCGCTGAAAGGTTTCGCCCAGCCAGTCAATACGCCCTCCACTGAGGATGAGATAGGGGGCATAGCCTTGGCGAAAAAGATGGGCACCGTAGAGGATGCGATCGCCCCCTTCCGTGACTTCTACCCAAGGCCTCGGCGCCGTTTGCGGGACAACCGCCCCACCGAGAACAACGATCGCGGCAGCTTTGGGCATGGGATCAGGGGGTAAATACTGCCGCTCTAGGGAAGCAATAAGCGCTGTTGCCACATAGTCATTGCCGCTCAGGAGTAAAATGCTCAGGGCAATCACAAGGGCGATCGCTGCCTGTTGGGGGGCACGCCAAAAGCGAACAATGGCAAAAACCAATGCCCAACAGGCCAAGGACAATGGATACAGCAGTGGCGGCAGTAATTTCGACAGCAGCAGAGCCATAGTGTTAGCGAATGCGCTCCATCTGGATGCGGTAGCGTTCTTTCTTTGTCACTTGAATCTCTTGAATCCGCAATCGCCCTTTGCCGCGAATGGCAATGAGGTCATTCACCTTAAGGAGATGCCGCGGTTGCTGCACAATGTGCCAATTCACCCGCACTAGCCCTTGGCTAATCCACTCGCTCATTTTACTGCGGGAAACACCAAATCCGGCTGAGGCCACAGCATCCAAGCGCAATGATGCTTCGACGGTACTGAGGGATTTCCGTTGGGGGGGCGCTACGGCCAGTTCTGACCAGTCACAGAGATCGACGGTCACCGCTACAGTCCGCACTTGTTTTAAGTGTTCTTGTAAAGTAGGGACTTTTTCAGGGATGAGAATGACCTGTGCCCCCCGTTCCCCAAGGAGAATCACATCCCCATAATCGCCGTCATCAAGACCGGCATTGGCGATCGCTCGCTCAAAATCACTGTAGGTGGCGGGATCAAAGAGAAAGTTGCCTGTGATTCGCACCAAAGCAAGGGGCGGCTGTTGCTCCTCAAGACTGAGTTCAGTGGGGGCGATCGCCAGCCGACAGCGTTCCGCTTGCGGGTACCCCCCCCAGGCGAGACCATGAACATCGGCTCGTTGCTCAATGGTGCGGAGTGCCTGCACTACCTGATCTGGCGGCAAAAAGAGGGTATGCACCACCGACCAAGTTTTAATGGCTCTCTCAAGGGCGGTCCCTAGGTCAAACATTTAGGCCTCAAGAAATTCGGGTAATTCCAGCCACTGGGCTAAGTGGGCTTTCACCTGTTGGCAAAATTGGGAGCGATCGCCAAATTTCTCGGTGCGGATGGTTTTGCGCTGCGCATCCAATGTCCAGCCATAGTCACTGCTGAGGCGGATTTTTCCCTGCCAGTCAGCGATCGAAAGCATTAACTGCGGGGCGGGGCTATTGTCCACCCCCTTGACGCGAAAGACATAGTTAAAGGTGTTTTGCTTGCCGGCAGCAACCGTTGAGGCTTGACCAAACCGCTCCTGCAAGCGCGATCGCACCCGCTCCACAAATGCCGCATCGCCTAAATCTTCTAGGGTGCGCATGGCCAAGGTAAGGGCAAAATAAAACTCTTCGACAGGAATGAACTCCAGTTCCATGCAGCTTGCCAAGACTCTCTTCAAAATAGTACACTAGTAAGCTGTGTCTAAAATAGGGCAAGGCTATGCCAAAGCTAAAAACACGTCGTGCTGCTGCCAAACGATTTCGGACGACGGGCAGTGGTAAGTTTGTCCGCCGTAAGGCCAACAAAAATCACTTACTCGAACATAAGGGGAGCGATCGCAAGAATCGTCTTTCCCACAAAGCCCTCGTCGATCCACGGGATGTTGAGCGAGTATCGCTGATGCTGCCCTACGCTTAATTGATAAATTTTCAGTTTTTGATCAAGGGTGAAATTGAACTATGGCAAGGGTCAAACGGGGTAACGTTGCCCGCAAACGGCGTAAAAAAATTCTCAAGCTCGCCAAGGGCTATCGTGCGGGGCACTCCAAGCTCTTCCGCACCGCCAATCAGGTGGTCATGAAGGCACTGTGCAATGCCTATCGCGATCGCCGGCGGCGCAAACGGGACTTTCGGCGGCTCTGGATTGCGCGGATTAACGCTGCTGCGCGTCAACATGGCATGAGCTACAGTCAACTCATGGGTGCCCTCAAAAAAGCCGATATTCAACTCAATCGCAAGATGCTGGCTCAATTGGCCGTGTTGGATACCGACGCCTTTGCCACTGTCATTCAGACTGCTCGCGCTGTTTAGAACCTATTCTAGGCATGATCGCCACTTTCCAATCCCCCGGTGCCACCCTTGAGCTAGGGTTCATCACCCTACGGTGGTACGGTCTACTCATTGCTGCCGCCGTCTTTATTGGCATTTGGCTGAGTCAACGCTTGGCACGCCAGCGGCAGATTGATCCTGATCTGATTGCGGATCTGTCGATTTGGCTTGTGGTTGCCGCTATTCCCGCTGCACGGCTCTATTACGTCGCCTTTAACTGGGGCTTTTACCAAAAGCACTTAGATCAAGTGGTGCAAATTTGGAAAGGCGGCATTGCCATTCACGGTGCCATCCTCGGTGGTATGCTAGCGATGGCGATCTTTACCTATGTGCAGCGGCTTTCCTTTTGGCAAGTGGCGGATGTCATTGCCCCTTCACTAATTTTGGGACAGGCCATTGGGCGCTGGGGCAATTTCTTTAACTCTGAGGCCTTTGGTGCCCCTACGGATTTGCCGTGGAAACTCTATATCCCTGCGCCGCAGCGTCCCCCGGCGCTAATCAACGAAGCCTATTACCACCCCACGTTTCTCTATGAGTCCCTTTGGAACCTAGGAGTCTTTGTTCTCCTGCTGTGGCTCTTTCGTCAACCTCGCTATCAAAAACCGGGAACGCTCCTGATGGTTTATGCCATTGCCTACAGCTTGGGTCGCTTCTGGATTGAAGGACTGCGCATGGACAGCCTGATGTTGGGCCCGCTGCGAATTGCCCAAGTGGTTAGCTTGGTGGCGATCGCCCTAGGAGCTTGGGGACTCTTTCGCCTCTATTACCAAGGCAAACCGTTACCCGATTGGCAAACCGCCTAGGCAATAATTTCATCAGCAAAGCTCTGCCAGCGCACAAAGTGAAAGGGACCTGCCACGGAGCCCCAAACGTGCTCATCGGTTTCGGGATCCCGTCCGCGATCGTGGCTAATGAAGCGATCGCCATCAATTTCAAACGTGCTATCAAGATAGGTTTCCCGTCCTTTACGCACGACTTTACAGGCTTTGCCCGGCTCCACTTCACCGCGAAAGCTGTGCCCTGTCCAGTAGGTGAGCATATTGCAGCCACAGAGGAGTTCCAAATCATCGGCTGTCATCGCCTGAAGCCGCTGGCGATCGCGAGCTGCTCCAAAAAAGCGTTTTTCATCCTTGAGTACGTAATTTTTAATCACAATGTGATCATTGGCGGGCACCAGTTCTAAAACCCGTGTGCGGTAGGGGACACCTAGGAGATAGTCATAGGCCTGTTCCACATAAAGGGCAATGCCCTCCAAAAGACCACTGGGCAGGGGGCGCATACACACCCGAATATGGGCATAGAAGGGGGGATTCTCAAAGGCTTGGGCTTGGTTACTAAAATCCGCCGCCATCCAACGGCCAAGGGTCAGCACATCGGTTGCGTGTGTCATGCTCCACAATTGCCTTACAACAGTCCTTTTTTCACACTAGCGGATTGGTGTACCCAAAGCACTAAGTGATCCGTAATAACGCCTGAAGGAGTCCCTCAAGGGTATGCTCTGTGGCTTCAGTATCCACCCGTCCCAAGAGTTCGCGACAAGTTTGCGAGGTTTGCGGGCCAATACTGGCAATCTGCACAGTCTGAAGTAACTCTGCCGCCTGCGCACCCACCAATTGGCAAAAATGTTTCACTGTTTTAGAACTGGTAAATGTCACTATATCCACTTCACCCGCTGCAAGTGCTGCTAGGACGCGGTCATCCGCCGCTTGGGGACAGCGGGAATCGTAGGCGGGCACCTCAACAACCTCAGCCCCGGCCGCTGTAAAGGTCTCTACTAGCACGGGTCGCCCACCCTTTTCAACCCGTGGGAAGAGAAAACGCAACCCCGCTACAGGTTCTGGGAATTCTGCCACTAGGGCATCGGCGACAAATTCACTGGGGGTGAAGTCAGCCACTAAGCCGTAACTGCTGAGGGTTTGGGCGGTTTTTTCGCCAACAACAGCAATCTTGAGACCCGCGAGGGTACGACTATCCTTGCCATGATGCTGCAACCGTTCCATAAAAAAGCTAACGGCATTGTGGGACGTGAGAATGAGCCAGTCAAAGGTATTGAGTTGCGCCAAAGCCTGATCGAGGGGCTGCCAAGAACTGGGGGGAACAATTTCCAGTGTCGGCATTTCTAAAACGGTGGCACCGGCGGCTGTCAGTTGCTGCGTAAAGTCACTCGCTTGCGCTGCTGCCCGGGTGACGAGAATGGTTTTGCCGTGGAGCGAAGACATGGCTGATGGGGAAATCTTCAAAAATTCAGGGAAGACCAGATCTAGACTAGCCAAAGGGTAGCGTTTTTGGGCGATCGCGCCAATGACAACGACCGCAGGAGCCATGTCTGGAAAGTCAGGCGTCTTCAGGTAACTCTCTAGGGTGCCAAACCAGAATTGTTGCTGGGGTTGCCCTGCCCAGTGCAGAATGGCCAATCCCTCAGCGGGCGATCGCCCCTGCCTCAACAATTGCTCGGCAATATATCGCAGGGAACGGGTGGCCATCAAAAAAATCAGCGTCTCCATTTGGGCGATCGCTGCCCAAGGAAGGGTTTCTGGCGCATGTCCCGACAGAATCGCTACGGACTGGCTCACATCCTTTGCCGTCAGACACAATCCCGCCAGCAGTGGTGCCGCCAGCGCTGACGATAGACCCGGAATCACCACCGCCTCTAGACCTGCCCCTAGGACAGCATCCAGTTCCTGATGCAAACGGCCAAACAGCCCCGGATCGCCACTTTTGAGGCGGACAACCCGCTGGTACTGCTGGCCGTAGTCCACTAAAAGGCGGTTGATTTCCGCTTGGGGAACTGCCTCAGCCCCTGCCCGTTTGCCCACCGCCACCCGCAAGCAATCAGAGGGTGTGAGTTCGAGGAGGCGAGGGGAGAGCAGGGCATCGTAAAGTACCACCTGCGCCTGCTGCAGGCAAATCCATGCTTCGAGCGTGAGAGAGCGAGGGGTACCTAACCCCGCACCCACAAAATAAACCGCCAATGACTAGCCTTGGGTACGTTGCAGGAAGATCATTGGGTTGACCGCACCCCGCCCTGGGGGATGTATCTCAAAGTGAACGTGGGGCCCTGTGCTGCGACCGGTGCTGCCCATTTCGGCTATCTGCTGACCCTGCTCAACGTATTGGCCGACGCGCACCAAGTTGCGATGGTTATGGGCATAGAGCGTCAGGGTGCCATCGGCGTGGCGAATTTCCACCAGGTTGCCGAAACCGCCAGAATTCCATTGGGAGTAGGTAACGACACCGGCGGCAGCAGCATAGATGGGCGTGCCAATGGGAGCAGCAATATCAATCCCGCGGTGCATCCGTCCCCAGCGCGGTCCAAAGCCAGAGGTCAACACACCACGCGCCGGCCAGATAAAGTTGGTGGTTAGGCTAGGTAGAAAGCGATCGGAGTTGGGCAGAGGGGGTAGGTCGAGATTACTGGGTAAAGGGGGAGCCACAATTGAGCGTGCCACCTTGACGGGCACAGGGGGGGCAATGGGCTGTACAGCGGCAGGTGTCGGTGCTGCTACTGTTGTTGTTTGCGGGCGATTTGCAATGGTGGGTTGAGGTAGAGCTGGGCGAGCAGGCGGTTGTTGGACTGAAACTAGGGCAGGGGTGGTACGCCGCCGCCGCTCAGCAGCCCGCCCAAAGGGAACAGGCTCTAGGGTTGCAGTTGAGGTCGATGCGGCTGGAGAGTGCACAACTGCCACCCGCTGCGAGAGTTGAGTCGTTTCCCCCGCGGCGGACGGTGGTTCAACTGCTGTCGTGGTCTGCTCCAAAGAGCCACCCATCGCAAAGGGGGTATCAATGGCCAAGGAAGCAACAACAGAGGTGGTGGCCTGCGTCACCAGATCCGCCAAGCTATCGGTGCGAACCCGCCGATCCACCACTTTGAAGGTCGGCTCAGAAGAACGGCTGAGACGGTCAAAGGAAGCAAAGGCAGAGAGGGTCAGCGCCGGTCTTCTGAGGGTGAGGGGGGCAAAACTGACTTGGGGCTGGATGGTGCGTTGCCATGCCGTTTGGGTGACGCCCAAGAGTAGGTCGGTTTTGTCGGCGGATAAAAGATTTTCAAATTCAGCAAGCGGGTCTTGGGTTTCAGTGCTGAAGAGGGAGGGGAGGTTGAGAGATTCGGGGCGAATGTCCTTTGAACCCAGATCGCGATCGCCCGCAAGAGTGGTCAAATCAAGGGCTTGCGTAGGCTGAATCAGAACAAAGGTACCCAGCAGGGGCAGACAGGAACAAAGGGAGCGCAGCGAACGACCAAGCATAGCAGCAGGCGCAAGAGGTGCATCCTGAGAGGCGGTAGGGGTACGACTATCGTTGCTCAAGGTAATCCTCCTCGCACACAAAATTGACAGTGATTCGACAAAGCAGTGAACTGAGAACCCACATCATGGGTAATCGCCTAGCTAGGAGCCACTCGCCGCATCTATGCCTAAAACTGTCCCAATCTGTTGTTTATGCAAAGGGTGTTTTGGCACCACGACGAAACTTCTAGGTGACTTTACCCAATCCACAACCAAATGACAAGCCTCCCCCCTGCCCTCTGTGGGGGCTGAATTATTTGCCACAAGATAAAAATAAGAATTTTCTACCTACTGTTTGATAATCAAAAAACCTGAATTCATCACGACTTGAGCTTAATTACTAGCCATGAAAGAAAAATCATGATTGCCAATAAATAAATAAGTAGAGTAAAGCGAGCTAGTCAGTAGGTATAGTTTTTTTTAATAATATAAGTCAGTTGACATCCTTCTCAGCGTTGGTCGTTCAATCAAAATTGTCCTATAACACTTGTGCCAAATTGCGCTAAAAGTGGCACATATTCATCTTCGCTCTTAGGAACAATTAGAGCAAGCTTGCTTGGTAAAATAAACCAGTTTGTAACGATTTTTGGCGATCGCCTTTTTGATGGAGCGTTGTCCCCATGACTTACCACAAGCTGTGGTTTCAACAAACAGCAAGCCGCCTCAAAGTCTTGCGTCCTTTTCCTCCCTTTAGTGTTGTCCAAAACTTTATTCGCGAATATCTTCCCAACCTCATTGACTATATGGATGGCCAAGGATTGGATCTGCGGGATCCACAGCACTGGTGGGAGAGTATCCACATTGACGGCATTTTGGAATTAGAAAATAGCGAGGGGGAAACCCTGCGGGTGGCGGCTGGGATTATTGAGCAGTGGCGCAATGCCAACGCTGCTCTGCGCCTGATTACAACCCCGGCAATGGCCAAGCTGCGGCGCGAGTCCCTCAATGTCAGCCAGCATTGGCTTTTTTATGTCTCTAGTCGCAAGCCCTACCCGGAGTCACTGTGGATTGATTTGCTCTATGAGCAGGCGGATACGCCCCCCACAGAAACGGGCTGTACCATTATTGAATTGACGGAACCCGAGGCCTAGGCGGTAGGTAGCCCACCACGAGAATGTCCTCGCCCACGGTTTGCCAAGTCACGTCCTCGAGGCACAAGGCCTCATTCATCTTGGTTAAGCCGAGATCGGCCACTGGGGCGGGGGCATCGGAGCCACCAATAATTTTTGGCGCAATAAATGCCCACACTTTCTGTACCATGCCTTCGGCGATCGCTGCCGCTGCAAGGGAACCGCCGCACTCCCAAAGCACCGTCATAATGCCCCGTTGATGCAACTCTGCCATAACGGTGGTCGGTGTTAGCGGCTCTCGGTGCACCACCTCAACGCCCCGTGCCTGCAATTGGGGAATCAGGGGATGTTGGGGGGAAGCAGCGGTAACCACCAATGTTGGAGCCGTGGTCGTTTCCCACAAAGAGGCATTCGGCGGTAAATCAAGGGTACGACTCATCACCACCCGTAGGGGATTGCGCTCATGGCGCGAGGTCAAAAGGGGATTATCCAGACGCACGGTATTGCCCCCCACAATCACGGCATCGCATTCAGAGCGCAGTTGATGCACCATGGCGCGTGCGGCTTCACCACTCACCCAGAGACTGTGGCCGGCACTGGAGGCAATTTTGCCATCGAGGGTCATGGCGTATTTGAAAATGCCAAAGGGACGCTGATAGCGCACCCGATGCACAAACGCTTCGTTCAGGCGTTGACACTCTGCTTCCCGCACGCCGACGGTGACTTCTATGCCTGCTGAGCGCAGCCGTTCTACCCCCGCCCCCGCTACTTGGGGATTCGGATCAATCATGCCCACCACCACCCTGGGAATACCCGCCGCTATAATCGCCTCGGTACAGGGGGGCGTGCGGCCATAGTGGTTGCAGGGTTCAAGATTGACGTAGAGGGTGGCCTTGCTGAGGAGGGGGCGATCGCTCTCGCTGACGCTGCGCAGGGCAAACACCTCGGCATGGGGTTCCCCTGCCTTGGGATGAAACCCCTCCCCAATCACCCGTCCCTCCGCCACAATCACACAGCCCACGAGGGGATTCGGAGCCGTACAGCCTTTGGCACGAGCGGCTAACTCAAGGCAGCGCCCCATGTACTGGGCATCAATCGTGGCTATCTCCTCCACAACGGGGGCTGAGCGCATGGGTAAGAATCAACGCTCGTGTTCGGTTTCCGAGGAATGCTTCGGCAGTTGCTCCGCCTCTGGACACTCATCCGCAATGGGTAACTCCGCATAACCCCGCGGAACTGCTGCGAGCCGCCGTGAAATCGAGCCAATGCTTTCGATATTGACGATCTCTTCCCAAGCACACACTTCGTCGTCTTCCTCCGTTTCGTAGCGGATGGTAACAACATTCCCTTCGATGTCTACAATGCGTGCCCGGTCAATCAGGCGTTGTTGATCCCGCAAGTAAATCCAGACTTCTTGGCCGTCGGTATAGAGTTGATAAAGCTTGCGGTGTAGCATAGAACGGTCTCCTTCTCGGAATTGGGCGTAGCAACAGTTGATAAGCTGTGCTGCAACCTCTTGCCTGTCATCTTACCGCTAGACTTCAAAAGATGAGCAGCGGTGAATGGGAGGTGTGGGGACTGAGGTTGTTCATATCGTTGTAGCGATCGCGCAGCACAGGGGAAAGAGTGATTCTCTGACGGTCTGGGGCAGATCTCGTACAATCGAATAAGCGTAACAAAGGGTAAATAATCCGTTACTATAACGCTATTCATTTATTCTAACCAGTGCGGAGTCGTTCAAACGGCATGGGCAAAATTGTTGGCATTGATTTGGGGACAACCAATTCCGTCATTGCTGTGTTGGAAGGGGGAAAACCCGTTGTGATTGCCAATGCAGAAGGCTCCCGCACCACCCCCTCTGTGGTGGCCTTTGGCAAAGATGGCGAGCGCCTTGTGGGTCAGTTGGCGCGGCGACAGGCGGTGCTCAATCCCCAAAACACCTTCTATGCCGTGAAGCGGTTTATTGGCCGCGAATACAGTGAACTGACGGCTGAATCCAAGCGGGTACCCTATACCATTCGCCGCGATGAATCGGGTAAAGTGCGCATCAAGTGCCCACGCTTGCAACGGGAATTTGCCCCCGAAGAAATTTCAGCCATGGTCTTGCGCAAGCTGGTGGAGGATGCCAGCCGCTATCTAGGGGAACCCGTCACCGATGCGGTGATCACTGTCCCCGCCTACTTTAATGATTCACAGCGGCAAGCCACCCGTGATGCTGGGCGGATTGCGGGTCTGAATGTGCGGCGGATTATTAATGAACCGACGGCAGCAGCCCTTGCCTATGGCCTCGATCGCCAGAAGGAGCAGACGATTCTCGTTTTTGACCTTGGCGGTGGCACCTTTGATGTCTCCATTCTCGATGTTGGCGATGGCGTGTTTGAGGTGAAGGCCACCAGCGGCGATACCCAACTGGGGGGCAATGACTTTGATAAGTTGATTGTGGACTGGCTAGCCGAAGACTTCCTCGCCAAAGAGGGCATTGATTTACGGCGCGATCGCCAGTCGCTACAACGGCTCACCGATGCTGCCGAAAAAGCCAAAATTGAACTTTCAGGCTTACTGGAAACCAATATCGATCTGCCCTTTGTCACCGCCACAGCGGATGGGCCAAAACACATTGAAACCACCCTCAGTCGTCGCCAATTTGAAGACCTGAGCCAAGACCTGCTGCAACGGCTGCGCTATCCGGTCGAACAGGCACTGATGGATGCCCATTTAACCCCCGCTCAAATTGATGCCGTGGTGCTAGTGGGTGGTGCGACGCGGATGCCCATGGTGCAGGATCTGGTGCGGCAGATGATTGGCCGTGAACCCAACCAAAATGTCAACCCCGATGAGGTGGTGGCTGTTGGTGCCGCCATTCAAGCAGGCATTCTCGCCGGGGATATGAAGGATATCCTGCTGCTGGATGTAACCCCCCTTTCCTTAGGGGTGGAAACCATTGGCGGCGTCACGAAGGTGCTGATTCCCCGCAATACAACGATTCCGGTGCGCCGCTCCGATATTTTCTCAACCTCAGAAAATAACCAAAGCCAAGTGGAAATCCACGTCGTTCAAGGGGAGCGGGAACTAGCAGAACACAATAAGTCCTTGGGACGCTTTAAGTTAACGGGAATTCCGCCAGCGCCTCGGGGGGTGCCCCAAATTCAAGTATCCTTTGACTTGGATGCCAATGGCCTGCTCCAAGTGGTGGCCTTGGATCGCTTTAGCGGTCGTGAGCAAAGTGTGGTGATTCAGGGGGCATCAACCCTCAGTGAAGAGGAAATTCAGCAGATGCTCTTGGATGCCGAGACCAACGCTGCCAGCGATCGCCAGCGGCGGGCACGCATTGAGAAGCGCAACCGTGCCCAAGATTTGATTCACCGCGCTGAACGTCAATTGCGGGAAGCGGCTCAGGAATTTGGCTATCAATTTGCCGCTGATCAGCGCCGGAGTATTGAGGCCTTGGTGCGGCAATTGCAGGAGGCCATTCGCAATGAGGACGATCGCCAGATTGACCTCACCTATGCGGCTCTTGAAGAGCGGCTCTACGACTTTGTCCGCCAACTGCGCCTCAGCGAAGAAGCATTGGAAGACGATGAGGATGTCTTTAAGCTGCCCAACCTCAAGGAAGCAGTCAATAAAGGCCTTGATGCGGTGCGGGGTCGAGAGCGGCGGCGTGACGATTATGAGGATGAGTGGGATGAGCCACCCCGGACGCGGCGTTCTCGGGGGTATTCCCAGCGCAGTGATTCAGCCGCATGGGAGGATTGGGATGACGACGACTGGTAGAACTTGTTTGCATTGTTTGCCGCAACTGTGAGTGTAGATAGGACTGTCGATGCGTAATTTTCGAGATTACTACCAGCTTTTGGGCGTGGATCGAGGTGCGAGCACTGAGGAAATTAAACGTGCCTATCGGCGGCTGGCGCGGCGGTATCATCCCGATATGAATCCGGGCGATCGCGCTGCTGAAGAGAAGTTCAAAGACATTAGTGAAGCCTACCAAGTCCTAAGTGATCCGGCTCGCCGTGAGCAATACGATCGCTACGGTGAATATTGGTCACAGCCCGGCTTTCGCACTCGCCCTTCCCAACGTACCACTATGGCTCGGCGCAATGGCACCAGTGTCAGGGAAGAACCCGACCTCAGTGAAGATAATTTTCAAGAGTTTTTGGATCAACTGTTGGGTCGGCGATCGCCCCGCACCTCTACGGTTGCTGCGGATCCCCCCCGTCGCTCGCCTACGATAGACACAGACTACTTTCGCCCCGGCACCGTCAAAACCGCCTATACCGCTGTGAGTCGTCGCGACGCTGAAGCCACCCTAGAAATCCCCCTCGAGAAGGCCTACGAAGGGGGACGGGAGCGGATTCGCCTTGGGGATGGGCGCTCCTTAGAAGTGACGCTGCCAGCGGGGATGGTTACGGGTCAGCGGATTCGGCTGCGGGGTCAAGGTACAGGTGGAGGTGATCTCTATCTGAAAATTCAAGTGACGCCCCATCCCCTCTTTCGCCTTGAGGACTACGACATTGTCTGTGAACTCCCCGTGACCCCCAGTGAGGCTGCCCTCGGCGGCCAAATTGAAGCCCCGACCCTCGATGGTTGGGTGAAAATGATGGTGCCAGCAGGGGTACGCACAGGCCAACGTTTGCGACTGGCGGGTAAGGGCTATCCTCGCCCCGATGGCGATCGCGGTGACCAACTGGTGGAAATTGTCATTACACTGCCGCCCCAACTGAGTGATGCTGAACGCGATCTCTACCGGCAACTTCAGGCCATTGAGTCCTACAACCCCCGTGCCCATCTGGCGTACTCCTAAACTATGGATGCCTTGGTCTTTGCTGACCCCGCAGCGCAGCCTCTCCTAGAGGACATTCAGACCTACCTCAGTACCGTTGTTGCGCCAATTGCCAACCGCATTGATCAGCAAAAGTCCCTTTTATCGGAAAGTCTGCAAGCCCTAGGGAATTTGGGCATTTTTCGTTTGGCGGTACCCAAGGCAAGGGGGGGATTGGGGTGCGATCGCCGCACGCTGTGGCATTTGAGCTTACAACTAGCGCAAACCTCCGGTGCCCTTGCCTTTTTGGTGGCACAACATCAATCCGCCTTGGGGATGATTCTTGAACATCCTGAAGGGAACGTTGCCCAAACCTACTTGGCGGACTTAATGAAGGGGCAGATGTTGATTGGTGTCAGCTTTTCCCACTTACGCCACAACCCAGTGGATCTACAAGCTCAACCCACCAGCGAGGGCTACCTCTTGCGGGGCACGCTGCCTTGGCTCAGTGGCTTTCAGCACATGACGATGTTTGTCGCCGCAGCGCCCCTACCGGATCAGCGTATTCTCTTTGCCCTCATGCCCTTTATCAATGCCCAACAGGCTGGCGGTGGCATTTTGCACCTCTCATTGCCCTTGCCTCTAGCGGCTGTGCCCTCAACGCAAACGGTGCAAGCAGAAGTGGTGGATTGGTTAGTCCCGCCGGAAGATGTAGTGGGTATCAGTGAGGTGGATTGGCTGGCCGTCCGCGATCGCCAGCAATTGCTGCGGGGCAGTGCCGCCCCCATGGGCTGTGCCCGTGCCAGTTTGCAGATTCTCGCTGAGAGTGCCGACGCCAAAGACCTCTATCACCACTTTCGCGATCGCTGGCACCGCCTTTACGACCAAATTCAAGAAGAGCTAGAGAACCTGAATCCCCCCCACCATGCAAAACTGCGCGCCGCAGCCATTCACCTTGCCGTCCAAGCGGCTCAGGCTGCCCTGATGACGACGGGTGGCAGTGCCTTGATGCTCAGTCACACGGTGCAGCGTCTCTATCGCGAAGCCATGCTCTATACCGTTTCGGGGTTGAATGCTCCCCTACGCCATGCTTTGATGGAGGGGTTGCGTTTTGGACAGGATCTGTACTGAGCTACCCCCTGAGTGGTTTGGCCGCCCTGCCCCAGTGGTTGCCCAAGAATTACTGGGGTGTCTTCTCGTGCGACAGCAGGCCAATGGTCAACTCTACCGCGGCCGTATTGTTGAAACTGAAGCCTATATGGCCGGCGACCCCGCGTGTCATGGCTACCGTCGCCAAACGGCTCGCAACGCCCCGATGTTTGCGGCACCGGGGACAATCTATGTCTATCAAATCTATGGCATTCACCACTGCCTGAATATCGCCAGCGATCGCCCCAATTTTGCCAGTGCTGTTCTCATTCGTGCCCTTGAGATGCTTAGTCCACCCTTGCCCCCCCGCAGTGCTGCTGGTCCGGGGAAACTGTGCCAAGTCTTGGGGATCGATCGCCAGCTTTCGGGCTTGATGCTAGGGAAAGAGAGCGGCCTCTGGTTAGAAAAGCCACCCCAACCCCTAACAGCCCCTGTGGTACAAACCACTCGCATTGGTATTTCCCAAGGTCAGGAGATTCCGTGGCGGTGGTATGTGCAGGGCAACCCGGCGGTCTCGCGTTATTCGTAGCTGCCCGTTGTCACCTCCAGCAATTCCTCCGGTTGGTGGAGAAACTGAATGGCCTTTTCGAGGGCTTGTCGGCGATTGCTCACCACATGGTCTGCCGGCAACCGATCCAAAATACGGAAGCGCTGCAGCCGCTGTTGCACCTTATCCGCCGAACCATTCACGAGAAAAATTGCTAAACGATGCTTTTGTGCCTCTTGGATGAGTGACTCAATGGCCAACGTTGCCGTTACCCCCAACAGGGGCACACTGCTGACATCCAGAATCAGCACCTTATAGTCTGACATGATCGCCTGCCGCTGGGAAATTGCCCAAGCGGAGCCAAAACTCATTGGACCCCCAAGGTGCAGGAGTAGTAGTTGACCCTTGGCTTCGCGGAAGAGTTCTTTTTCCTCGGAGGTGAGGGGCGTTTGATCATCGGCGTGGGTAATCGCCTTCACATCCTCCGATTGCAGATCCGCCAAGCGCTTGATCGTCAGCATATTGGCAATAAAGACACCCACACCCACCGCCACAATCAAATCCACAAAGACCGTCAGCAGCATCACACCATACATAATGAAGGCCGCCCGCAGGGACAAGAGGTGGGCACGTTTGAGAAAATTCCAGTCAATGATGTCAATCCCCACCTTGATCAGAATCCCCGCCAACACGGCATTGGGAATCGGTTCCGTCAAAGGCGCCGCCCACAGCACCACCATCAGTAGAATGACAGCGTGGATCATGCCCGATAAGCAGGTGCGTCCCCCCGCTTGAATATTCACCACTGTGCCCATCGTGGCACCGGCACCGGGCAGACCACCAAATAAGCCGGACAGTAGGTTACCAATACCTTGGCCAATCAGTTCCTTATCGGAATCGTGCTGGGTGCGGGTAATGCTATCGGCAATCACCGAGGTCAGGAGCGAATCAATACAGCCGAGCATCCCCAGCATTGCCCCGTCCACAATCATCGTTTTCAGCGCAGGCAGTGTAAACGTCGGCGGCACAAACGCTGGCAGCCCCGTGGGAATCGTGCCAATGCGGGTCAAACCGGCATCCGCAAAAAACACCATTGACAAAATCGTGCCTAAAACCAAGGCGAGAAGCTGTGGCGGCACAATTCGCCGAATTTTCTGGGGCGTGAAATAAATGAGTCCGAGGGTGAACAAGCCCAAGGTAAGGGCAGCCGAGTTCAGGGTTTGAATCCACTCTGGCAAGTTTTGCACTGCCCCCAAGACCCCCCCTTTACTGCTGTGCCCCAACAGTGGACCAATTTGCAGCAGGATCATGATCAGGCCAATTCCCGACATAAAGCCAGAAATCACGGTGTAGGGCATGAGGGTGATGTATTTACCCAACCGCAACAGACCAAAGAGGATTTGAAAACCGCCCGCCAGCATTACCACCGTAAAAGCCATGTATAACCCCTGTTCGGGATATTCACTGGTCAGGCGGGTGATCACTGCCGTCATCACGACGGTCATCGGCCCTGTCGGATTGGAAATGAGTGTTGGCGTGCCCCCAAAGAGAGCCGCAAAAAAGCCAAGAAAGACGACGCAGTACAGTCCCGCCGTTGCACCAGCCCCAGAGGTGACCCCAAAGGCCAAGGCCATCGGCAAGGCGACAATGGCGGCAGTCAGCCCACCAAAGAGATCGCCGCGCCAATAGCGAAAGTGAACTCGATTAACTAAATTTGTTAGCATTTCTGCCCCTTTTGGCGAATCTAGAGAGGGTGTCATAGCGAAATCGCTGTTAAGAGCACTCCCTATGGGAGTATCCTCATAACTTGTAGCTATGGTAAGAAAATATTTAATTGATATAATTCTATGCTTTAGGGGAGACAATCGGTCTAGGGAAAACATCAAAGAATTTCTTATCTGTCCTATAGGCAAAAAGGGGAGAATCGGCAGAGAGCGAGGCTTGCTCACTGTAAAACTTTGTTACACTCAGGGATTGAGAGCAGCAACTTACGAGGTCATGACACTCCTATGAGTCAATCGCCGCTGGATGCCTTTTTCCTTGGTCGAGCAACCGCAACGCTCCTGCGTGATCAGGCGCAGCATCTATTTGTGGAATTCCTAAGTCAACTGGGGCGATTTGATGCCGAGCAGCAGCAGCGGCTCCATCAATTCATGGAAGAGGTGCAAGCTCGTGCCCGTCAAGAAGCAGAAATGGTGGTGCCTCGGCGTAGCCAACAAGTGGATTGGCAAGCTTTGATTGATGATTTGCGGGCGGAAATTGCTGCTCTACGCACGGAACTGCAACGCTACCGCAATCGCGAAAGCTAGGCACGCGGAACAACAATATAGCCAGTTTTTAAGTAGGCATCGGTTGATGCTGGCTTTGGGGAAAAAGACTCACCACCCAAAACCCAGTGGCGATCGCGCCCCCAATACCACCAATAGGCTGCCGTGTAGGCACAGAGAACGGCATCGAGTTGATCTTCAAGAGCCTTGAGGTCTCGCCCGTTGCTGGGGATTTCGATAGTGAGTTCTAGTGCTAAGGGTGGCTCACAGTGGGGAAGCTGGGTGGCCATTAAATCCCTAAGCTTGGCTAACCCTTTGGCTCGTTCTGCAAGGCGGCCTTTTTTGTATTTAATGATTTGGTCAAGCTGAAAGAGGGCGATCGCCGTGGCATGGGGGAAGACTTCAATTTGAAATCGCCCGCGTTCTTGGGGCGTGAGGATGGGCGCATGGCGAAACCCTCGTTGGCTAAGGGCTTGACTAAAACCCGTGGTGTGCTGCGCAAAGGGGGATTGCTGATTGGCCGGATAGCAGCCGGCGTGATAGCGCCCAAGCAGTTGGTGAGCTTGGCGATCGCAGGTACGCATTCCCCGCGAATTGGGAATAATGAGGGGGGCATCCACCGCCACCATGGCTGCTTGCGCAGAGGGTGCATCGCGATCAATCCATGCCAAAAGTTCATCCGTATCACGGGAGCGATCGCAAGCGACCACCGCCAAATCTTGTCCCTGCCACTGCAAACAGCAGTACCCTGATGCCCCTCCTTTCCAAGCCAGATCAACGCCGAGAAACCGCATTCACTGCCATCAACTGTTGTTGCGGTGGATGATCTTGAATCAGCAAAGCAGCAGCCACAACTCCCACTGGCGGTACCAGCACTAACCCCACGAAGGGAATGAAGAGTGCCAAAAACTGCGCTAGACCAAGGCCATAGATTTGTGGCGTATAGGCACGGGTCAAGAGCTTGCGCTCTCTCAAAGAGGTGCTGTGTTTTTCAAGGAGGTAATCAAAGCTGCTTCGCCCTAGAAAGAAACTGTTAACGATCGCCATCACGATAGGTTGCAGCGGCCCCGTTAGAAATGAAAGCAGCAGGAAGATCACCTGCAACACTGCATCCCGCAGCGCAAACCAACCACCGATAATAGCGTTCAATAGATCGCGCCGCCACCCCACTTCAATCGTTTGTCCCGTGGTAATTTTTTCAACACGGTTGAGCAGCGGACCAAGGAAAGGAATCACCACAAGGGGAATCAGCGTTTGATAGCCAATTAGAGCCAAAAAGACAGCAATGAGGGTTGCCAAAATATCAATGAACCCTTGGTAGAGCCACTGCCATTCCCCACCCACAAACCAATAATCACCAATGACTTGAACAGCCCAGAAAGCAGCAATGATAAGCGTTACCCCCAGAACGAGGCTCAAGCAGGCAGGTAACAGTAGATAGCCCCAAAGACGATAACGGGCGATAAAAAAAAGACCACGACCCAAGGCAAAGAAACCCGCCTGAAACCGCTGTCCTGCTGCCCAAAGCTGCTTGATCACTCAATCATTCTTCTAGAAGCCCCTAGGAAAATCCTAGCCTATCCACGGCGGGGCGGTGTTCCTTCATCATCCGGCGGCGGCGCATCGGCAACAAAATCAGGGGTATTGACCTGTTCAGCACGGGAAACTGGCGTTGCTGTCGGTCGCCATAGCCAACTGGTCAACAGTCCAAGGGTGAGAAGTCCCACCAGGAGGGGAATGAATAGATCCGTCATCGTTGTTCGCCTCATTGAAGTCATTATTGTACAGAATCGAATGAATCTCTCTTGAGTGCTGGCTCTCTTGACGCAGTGGGACTCTTGTAAGTTCCAGTACAACTCTTTCGCAAGAATTGAACACACTCAAAACGGTTAAACCTGCTCGCTGTAGCCGCAGAGTTTGAGCTATCGTTGAAGTGGCTGCCTTGGGTGATAAGAGCAATGCCCCTGTCTCCCTTTTGGATTTGGTTAATTGTTGCCATCATTCTTTTTGTGATGGAGCTTGTTTTGCCGACGGCTTTTATGGAAGCCACTCTCGGCCTCAGCGCCCTGATTGTTGCCTTTCTCTCGTTTCTGATTCCCAGCTTTTCAATACAGATTCTCCTCTGGATGCTGCTCTCTGTTGTGGTGGCCTTTCTCCTGCGGCGGTATCAACCAAAGCGAGTTCCCCCCGTCCTCAAGGAAGCCGCCGAGGCGGAAACACTTACGAAAATCCCCGCTGGCGAGACGGGGCGAGTGCTGTACGAAGGGATTTCTTGGCAAGCTCGCTGTGGTGATCCCCGCTTGGCCATTCCCGAACATCAGCGGGTGATTATCATTGGCCGTCAGGGAACGACGCTGATTGTGATGCCCGAGGATGCTATTCAGTCCTAGGGGGCGATCGCCGTTTCTTGCGGTGCGTGGTGGCTGGATCAATGGGAAAACCGGCAAGGGGAACCACCTGCTCAAGGCGTTCTTTCTCAAGCCGTTTTAATTCCGTGTAATCTACCCAGTGGATACAGTCAACGGGACAGGTATCAATGGCTTCTTGAATCAGTTCAAGGGGGTCACCATCTTGGCGTACCACCCGCGATCGCCCGTAGTTCGGCTCGATGTAAAACGTATTTCGCGCCACATGGGCACAGTGTTTGCAGCCAATACAGGTAATTTCATCGACATAGACACCGCGCTGACGGTGAGTGCCCCCGAGTTCAGGTTCGTAGCCGCTGCGAGGTTCACTTTGGCGAAGTTGGCCGCCAAGTTCTGGCTCTAAACCAAGGGGTTGCCCCTCTGCCCCGTGCCTCTCCATTGTTTTGAATGATCTTCAACGGCTAGGAACGCCAGCGTTGCAATACGAGCTTGACACTCCCATCGGCCTGCTGTTCTGTGGCCTGCACTTGGAAGCCCTGCTCAGTAGCGGATTGCAACACCGCATGGTAGGCATAGCGCTGAGTGACTTTATTCAAGAAGCGATCCACTGACCATGCCTGCTGCCAAAACTCCAAATCCGCCACTAGCTCATACTCGGTGCCATTCCAGCGAAAGCCAATGTCATAGCCGTTGTCTTGGGGAACAACGACTTGAGCCGTTTGGGTTTGACCGCGAAAGCCGCGCACTTCTTGGCAGCCAGATTGCCACGGTAAGCCCAAGTCCGTTAGGGCAGCCTGGAGGGCGGGTAAACTGCGAATTTGGGTTTTGATTTGGCTGAAGTGCGACATGGATCACCAATCCTCAACGATTACCACTGGGAGGGGACAGATTGAACAGCTAACTGATTTTCTTCCTCTTGGGGAGCGTAGTACTCTGCGGTGGGCTGTTGGCTAATGACACACCCCAGTTGCGCTTCGATGGCAGCAGTCACCTCAGCACAGGATGCCCCAGAAATTCCCGTCACCGTTTCAACGACACGGCCATCGGGATAAATCACAAATTCAAGGGTTTCTAGCATTGGCACAACCTACTCCCTCGCAGTTATGACAAACCGCTCACGAGGATAAAATTCAAGTCCTAACCTATGGAACTCATTGTGACGAAGGCTAACCAAAGGCGTCAAGGGCTTTAATAAACTTTACACTCCGCAGCAGTTTCCCCCGGATGCCTGAAGAACTGAAGAATCAGTCATCTATAGAGCCAAGTCTGCGCCGAGAATTGATAAGAGATATGTACATTGCTTTTCTTGGACGGGACGGCGGCCTCAGGGCGATCGCGACCTCACTCAATCCCTCTGGAAAAGGCGGTATGATATTCAGAAATTCGTTTCGCCTTAAACTCTCAGAAAACCATAAAAAACTTAAAAAAAATATGGGGCAGTCTTTTTCACCATTAACAGTTTTGGCCTTGGCATTCCTACGGGGGGTATCTTCCTCTCTGTGGCCAGCGATCGCCCGCGGCGAGTCCCAAGAATCCATCAATGTCAATCCCCAAGACCAAGTACACAGTGCTGAACAATTTGTCGATGCCCTCTTTGGCCATCACTTTGATTTAGCGTGGAGCTATTTACAGCCGCAACTACAACAGGAGTTTTCACCGAAAAAATTGAAGCAACGCCAAGCCAATTTTCTGAGGCGGGTAGGCGTGTACAAAGAGCGTCTTGGGAGTCAGATCAACGACAATATTGTCAGTATCAAGGTAGCCTTTTCTAACGTTACAGATACATTGATTGTGATGATGGATAGCAATGGTAAGATCACAGGTATTGATTTCCCTGCAGCGCCTGATGACCTGTCTGCTCAGCCTCTGCTTTCGCCCTCTCGGCCTTGACCTTTATGCAAGAACGGCGTAGTTCTCCTGCACCTGAATTATCTTTACAAAATACGCCCTTTTTTCGCGACTTACCCCAGGCAGTGGTGGAGAAAGCCCTAGCCCATGTAGTGACACGTCAGCATCCCGCCAACCGAGTCATCTTGCTGGAGAATGATTGGGGCACATCGGTTTACTTTATCCTCAGTGGCTGGGTCAAAATTCGCACCTACAACATTGATGGCAAAGAAGTCACCCTGAATATCCTCGGTCCCGGCGAACTCTTTGGCGAAATGGCCCCCCTAGAGGAAGTGCCCCGCTCAACGGATGTGATTACCCTAACACCGACAGTTGTGGCCAATATGCCCGCGACGGATTTTGTCAATCTTGTCAATACGGAACCTCAAGCGGGCATACGCCTCGCCAAGTTGATGGCACGACGGCTCCGGCAACTGAATCGGCGGCTGCGGCTGCGGGAATCGGATAGTATGTCACGGGTGGCGGATATTTTGCTGTTTTTGGCGGATGGTCAAGGGCGACAGGGAGCGGATGGCCTAGAAATTCCGAATCTGCCCCACCGCGAACTGAGTAGCTTAAGTGGCATGGCACGGGAGACGGTAACACGGGTGCTTGGGAAGCTGGAGCGCAGGGGGATTATTCGCCGCAACCCAGATAGCCTGTGCATTACGAATCTACGTGCCCTAGAAAGTTTACTCCTTTAGGACTAAGAACAATAATGATTGCCCTGAAGACGATGGCAGCAAGTAATGCCCAATGCTCCAGCCAATGAACACCCCTAAAATGGCCATTTGAATCAGCACTAGCATAATTTGCCAGTTGTGGTAGCCGGCGGCTTTCATTTCAATGCGCACGAGAATTTCGGTGCCAATGAGAATGGCGATCACACTAAAGACGTGAAAGGCAATAATGGCAAGGGTGACAGCGGTACTCAGCACCAGTACGGTCAAGAGACTGGGGGTGCCCACGCGCATAATTAAGCTACTAAAGATATTTCTAGGGTTGCTCTGGCGCGATCGCAACAGGCTAGAGGTGCCCCCTACGACAAACACTGTCAGAATTGCTGCCAAAAAAGAGGCATAGGCTGACCACATCCAAGGATAGGCAGACAAATACCAGCCCACAAGGACGTAGCCCAGAACCACCAGCAACAGTAGAGCAAGGGGAAACTTGGTATAGTCTGGCGATGCGCTCATCGCTAACGGGGTGGAAGGTGCGTACAAATCCACTCTACGGCAGCGGCTAAATCTGCTGCAATGTAATCGGGTCGACTGGCGTGCTGGTAACTCCCCTCAAGAACGCGATCGCCAAAGCCGGTTTGTACTAAAATCCCATAGCAGCCGGCATTCCGCGCCAGATCAATATCGGTCGCTTTGTCCCCCACCATGACACTGCGGCTGAGATCTAAATCATGATCCCAAGCGGCCGCTACGAGCATTCCTGTATTGGGTTTGCGCCATGTTGTCCAGCCCGCATAGTCGGCAACCACTCCCCCTTCAGGACGGCTGAGATCAGGACAGAAATAAACCGCATCCAACACCGCACCGGCACTGGCGGCTAGCAACTCCTGAAGTCTGTGGTGTAGGGCATAGACATGCTCAATGCTGTAATAATCCCGCGCAGGACCTGATTGATTGGAGGCTAAGCAGCAAAACCACCCCGCATCATTGAGCCGTCGCACTGCCTGAGCCACACCGGGGATGAGCTGTAAGTCCTCAAGGCGGTGAATATAGCCCACCTCTTGGTTCAGCACGCCATCGCGATCGAGAAAGACAGCCGGTCTAGCCATGGCGAGCCGCCTCAATCACGGCTGACACGGGAATATCGGCCATGTTGCCAGTAGGGGATTTGACGGCTCGAAAGCGCGGATCGGCGGGCAGGAGTTTGGCAGGATCCGTAGGGCCAAAAAGCGCCACAAGGGGAGTCCCCACCGCCACGCCAATGTGCATCGGGCCACTGTCGGTACAGAGAATCTGTTGTGCCTGTTGCATTAAAGCTGCCAGTTTGCGCAAGTCTGGAGGACGGCTAATCTTAATTTCCGGTAGCGCCTGCGTTAGCGCACTCACCCATGCGTGATCTTCAGGCCCACAGACCACGATAAAGGGCAGGTGCGGCTCCTGCTGTTGCAGCGTCTGGATGATCTCAACCCAAGCAGCGGGGGGGTAAATTTTGTTAATTCCCTTGGTAAGTGCCATCTGACTAGAGCCGCCGTGCAAAAGGCGATAAGCACCAGAAATGCCTAAGCGTTGCCGCTCTGCAGTTGCCCATTGCCTATCTTCTTCGGCAATCACTGCCTTGGGTAGGGGGCAAGGGGTGGTAATGCCAAAAGCCTTGAGTAAGTCGTGGTAGGTGGCGGCGCTGTATTGATCAAGGTTGACAGGTACCGCATCGGTGAGAAACCCCAAGGGATTGAGCTTCGCAAAGCCCACGCGCTTGGGAATCCCCGTCAGCCACAGCAAAAAGCGCACCGCCTTACTGCGCCCCAAGGAGAGAATGGCGTCGTACTCCCCATCCCGCAACATACCAATCAGGTTTACCCAGTCAGCCAAGGCATTGCGGTCTTTGAAGTCAAAGGGAATCACTTGGTGGACTGTAGAACTCAGTTGGTAGGCAGCAACCGCACGGGGTTCAACAACGACATCAATTTGACTATTCGGAAAGTGGGTTTTGAGGTCGTCGAGGGTAGGAAAAAACAAAATTTGATCTCCAATACCCCCTGGCACCAGCGCCACAATATTTTTCATCAGCGACCTCCAACAGCAAAAAGCCTTGAATCCAAAGCCCCACAAAAGCCACTGCGTTTCCAGAAGAAGACCACTTTGCAGGGCTTGATCCAAGACTGAGCCATTGCTGGCTGATTCAGCATAAATGGTGGATTCTGGTTGACCACAGACACATCCATAGGGCTAGGTTTCCTTGGGCAGTATTGAGGAGGCTTAGCTGCAATTTTAAAGGCTAGCGTCTTTTCCCAAATGTGGACATCAAAGCCCCCCTAGTTCCCTGTTGTTCTAAAAACGGGCGCCGATGCCAATGCGTGCTAAGGGATAGCCTGCACTAGAAAAACTTGCCCCTGCATCAATAATCACCGGTCCGATTTGGTGGGCTATGGCCATCCCGGCTGCACTGTATCCACCGTAGGTTGCAAATCCCACATTAAATGTGGTTTGACCAGAACGTGCCGGCACAATCGGCATGAGTGCTGCTGCCGAGGCAATGCCCGCAAAAGCCTCTCCCCGTAACTGATTGATTTGAGCATCGGTGTAGGCATTCGCTGCGCCCAAGGCCACTGCTCCCATGCCGTCAACATAAGCTTTATTGACAGCATCCGTTGGATTGATGGGGGTGGCCACATTGGTAATGCGGCGTTCTGCTCCTGGGGCGCCCACAGAAACCGTGTTGGGAGCTGTTGTTACAGAGCCAGCGCCAATGGCCACACTGTTGGCATGGATGGCCTGTGCCGATGGGCCAAAGGCAATGGCATTATTGGCACCCGTCGTCGAATTGTTGCCAATGGCAATACTATTGGCACCCCCAGGGTTAGCAGCATTTCCCAAAGCAATGTTACCGCACGTTACTGTTGCGTTAGTGATTGAACAAATTCCGGTAGCAAACAGTTGGTTGATGAGGGCAGAGAGCTGACTGCCATTAATTGCATCCGTACTCGTTGGTGCAATGATGCCAGGCGCAACATTGACAACCTTGCGTTCAGCACCGGGGGCACCAACAGACACAACATTGGCCTGTGTTGTTACAGAGTTTGCCCCAATGGCCACACTGTTGGCATGTTGAACTGTGGCACCTCTACCAATGGCCACACCATCAGTAGCACCACCCACGACTTGGGCAGTCTGACCAATTGCAATACTATCAGCCGGATTTGCAGTACTTTGGTGGCCAATGGCAATACTACGAGCCCCCAGCGCTTGGTTGCCTGAACCCATTGCGGTGCTATTAGCTCCTTGGGCTTGGTTACCAGAGCCTACGGCGGTACTGTTGTCGCCAGGGTTCAGGTAGGTGTTGGTGGTGCCATCATAATTATTCCTCATCCCCACAGCGGTGGCGTTTGCTGCATTCGCTGAATTCTGCATCCCCACAGCGGTGGCGTTTGTTTGGGTGGCTTGGTTGCCCGAACCCATTGCGGTGCTGTCAAGCCCTTGGGCTAGGTTCTGCATCCCCACAGCTGTAGTGTTGTCTGCATTGGCTTGGTTCACATACCCCATTGCGGTGCTTCTAGTTCCTTGGGCAGTGTTTGTAAAGCCAACCGCGCTGCTCTGAAATCCTTGGGCTTGGTTACCAGAGCCTACGGCGGTGGCGTCCTGTTGAGTGGCAAAGTTCTGTCTACCCACGGCGGTGGCGTTTGTTTGGGTGGCTCGGTTCTGCATCCCCACAGCGGTACTGTTGTCGCCAGGGGTCAGGTAGGTGCCATCATAATTATTCTGCATCCCCACAGCGGTGGCATTTGCTGCATTCGCTGAATTCTGCATCCCCATCGCGGTGGCATTTACTGCATTGGCTTGGTTCACAAACCCCACAGCTGTAGTGTTGTCTGCATTGGCTTGGTTCACAAACCCCATTGCGGTGCTATTAGCTCCTTGTGCGGTGTTTGCAAAGCCAACCGCACTGCTCTGAAATCCTTGTGCGGTGTTTGCAAAGCCAACTGCGCTGCTGTCATTTCCCAGAGCTTGGTTCGCAAACCCCACAGCTGTAGTGTTGTCTGCATTGGCTAGGTTCACAAACCCCATTGCGGTGCTATTAGCTCCTTGTGCGGTGTTTGCAAAGCCAACCGCGCTGCTCCGAACTCCTTGGGCTTGGTTACCAGAGCCTACGGCGGTGGCGTTTGCTTGGGTAGCTTGGTTGCCCGAACCCATTGCGGTGCTGTCAAGCCCTTGGGCTCGGTTCTGCATCCCCACAGCGGTGGCGTTTGTTTGGGTGGCTCGGTTCTGCATCCCCACAGCGGTACTGTTGGTGCCGGGGGTCAGGTAGGTGCCATCATAATTATTCTGCATCCCCACGGCGGTGGCATTTACTGCATTCGCTGAATTCTGCATCCCCATCGCGGTGCTATTAGCTCCTTGGGCTCGGTTCTGCATCCCCACAGCGGTGTTGTTATCACCCTCGGCTCGGTTCTGCATGCCAATGGCGGTGTTGTTACTGCCAGTTGTATTCGGAGTGCCATCACCATCAGCAACGTTTTGATAACCGACTGCGGTATTGTTATTGCGAGCTGCAGGGCTAGAAGAATGTGGTGTTCCAACTGTGCCGACTTGATTTTGTGCTCCTAGGGCAGTGTTATTGTTGCCTTTGGCTTGATCTTCTGGAATTGACAAATTCAAATTACCGTCATTGTTGCCAATTGTGTTGTTAGAGCCAAAGGCATGATTTTGAGAATTAACGGTGTTGATCCTGTTGTTAGTACCAACAGCGGTGTTTTCGGTATTTATGTTTGACCCAAGGTTATTGTTGCTACCGATCGCATGATTGGCGACAGTTCCACCATTTACTGTGTTGCTAATACCAACAGCAATAGACCGTTGCAAGGCAGGGAGTAAATTGTTATTTGCGCCACAAATTAGGTTGTCGCTCCCTGGACCAGCGGTAGAATCGAAATTAGGATTAGCACCACTATTCCCACAGTCTCGAGTTTGAGACAATGCAGGTGTGGTGACTAGAATAATGTGCACTGTTATGCTAACAACACAAGCCAAAACGGGGTGTAGTCTTTTGCACATGAGGATAGGCCTCCCAAGGTTAAGGTGTAAATACAACAGTCAAGTGCTTTGTAGAATTTTGCACTTTCCTATGGGCTACTCTTTCCTTAAACCCAAAAAGACACAAGTCCTACAGTCGCTAAAAAAGCGAAGGAAAACCCTGCCTTTTTGGTATCCCCCGTTAGCTCACTATTTAAGTAACTCTAGTCAGACTTCGCTTAATTGTCAAGCTTAGTCAAGCACAATTTAGATTTTTTTCGTTTTTAATCAACCTTATCAGTTCCTGATCGCCCGCTGTAGGCGATCGCGCCATGCCAAGGCAAGGGTGAATTCTGTAAAAGGAATGCGATAACAGTCTCCTGTAAAGGTTTCTAGCACCAGTTGAATTGCTCCTTTAGAATGAGTAGTTTGTGTGTCAATTCGTTGACCGTTACACTCAATCCAAATGTTTTGAATAGTCGATAATTCGCAAGTTTGCAAATGAATAATGCCCTGTTGGGTAGGGTGTCCCCACGTCAAGCGATCGCCCTGTTGACCAAGGACAGCGGCAATGTCATATTTACTGGTTTCAAAATTTTTTGCCCACTGGCGATAGTGTTCCACCTTCCGGTACTCGACCCAGCCCAACCATGCCAGCAGGATAAAAACAGCCAATAGGGGTAACCAGAGCAGACCGTGACTCATCGATCCACCAATAACTGCCGCCGCAATACATCGAGGGCATTCATAGCACTGAGATGCCGCACCCAATCCCGTCCCCGTTGACCACTAAAGCGAAATTCACGGGTCATGACCTCGCCATTGGGCAGTGCCACGCCAATATACACCAGTCCCACTGGCTTACTGAGCGTCGCGCCGCCGGGGCCAGCAATCCCGGTAATACTGACGCCCCAGTCACTGCCTAAACGCGTTTTCACGCCTAAAGCCATCTGGGCAGCCACCACGGCACTCACGGCGCCTTCTTGCTCTAAGTCCTCAGGATTGACCCCCAGTAGAGTTACCTTGACATCATTGGCGTAGGCAATTACGCCCCCCTTAAACGAGAGAGAACTCCCCGGCAAACGGGTTAGCATCTCCCCAAGGCCACCGCCGGTGCAGGACTCTGCCACTGCCACTGTTTGCTGTCGTTCCTGAAGCAGCCGCGCTACCGCACTGGCAAGGGTATCCTCATCCGCACCGTAGCAATCTAGGCCGACAATTTGGCGGATTTCTGCTTCAACGGGTTGAATCAATTGCTGGGCTTCTGCTTCATCTTTGGCACGGACAGTAATGCGGAGGCGGGTTTCCCCATTGCTGGCATAGGGCGCCACCGTGGGATGCTCACGGGCAATTTGGGCAGCCACTTTTTCCGCAAGTACCGATTCAGGGATGCCCCAGAAACGCAGCACACGGCTGTAAATCACCTCTTTTCCCCAGCCCTGGGAGCGCAAAAAGGGCACCGCAGTTTCTTGCCACATCTGCTTCATTTCGGCGGGAACACCGGGAAAGGTGAGAATTGTCAGACCCGTGCGCGGCTGCCAAATCATACCGGGGGCACTGCCAATCGGGTTGGGCAAAATCTGGGCGCCCGCAGGCAGGAGCGCCTGTTTACGGTTACTGGGACTAAAGCCGCCGCGATGGGCATACTTGCGTTCTAGATCGGCAATAATTTCAGGACGTTCTTCAAGGGGGGCTTGAAAGAAATCGGCGATGGTTTCCGTTGTCAGGTCATCGGGCGTGGGGCCAAGGCCACCCGTGAAAATCAATAGGCGGGCGCGATCGCAGGCAATAGCGAGGACTTTTTTGATGCGAGTGGGATTGTCGCCCACCACGGTTTGATAGTAGTGGGGAATCCCCAAGCTTGCCAGTTGCTGGGCCAAAAACTGGGCATTGCTGTTGAGAATTTCCCCCAGCAGCAATTCTGTGCCCACGCAAATAATCTCTGCGCTCATTGTTTCAGTCATCTTCGTTGTTGCGCACCCGTTCCCATACATACCAAGCGGCAAAGCCCATCAAAAGGGAGGCGGCCACGGCATAGCCCCATCCCCCCGGCAAACCGGCCAAGGCCAAGGCCAGACTCCCCACCCATAGCGTTAGGCAATAGATAAACAGCACCGTCATCCGCTGGGAAAGACCGGCGTTGAGAAGGCGATGGTGTAGATGTCCCTTATCGGGGGCAAAGGGAGACTGCCCTTTCAGGAGGCGGTTAAAAACAACGGTTGAGGTGTCCACAATAGGCACAGCCAGAATCAATAGGGGCAGCAAAATTGCCACCGCTGTGTAGGCTTTCACAAGGCCAATGACCCCTAGGCCGGCAAGGGTAAAACCCATGAAGTAGGCGCCGCCATCGCCCATGAAAATTTGTGCCGGATTGAAGTTATAGCGTAGAAACCCCAAGGCACCTCCTGCCAAGGCAGCTGCCAATAGTCCTGCCTCCGGCTCCCCCATCAGCATACAGACAAACAGCATCGCTGAGGCAGCAATACCCGACACCCCGGCTGCTAGGCCATCCACACCATCAATGAAGTTAATGGCATTGGCAATGCCGACCAGCCACACTGTCGTCAGGGGTAAGCTCAACCACCCCAAGTCAACAATGCCGACAAAGGGCACCGTGATAATGCGAATTTTGACACCCACGGCCCAGACAATGCCCGCCACCAGAAATTGCAAGACAAGGCGTAGAAGCGCTGGTAAAGTCAGCAGATCATCCGCTAGGCCAATCAGGAAAAAGGCCACCCCGCCAAGGGTGACCCCCCAAATCTCATATTCTGCTGGCTGAGGTAGGACGCCAAATCCTCCCGCATTCCAAACAATCAGCAGCGCCACCAGATTGCCTAAAAAGATCGATACCCCCCCTAAACGCACCATGGGACGAGTGTGAATCTTACGGGCATTGGGGCGATCGACAAACCCTGCCTTCTGGCCAAAGTCATTGACAATGGGGGTGACCAACAGAACAACGGCAATGGCAGCAAGGAAGGCAATCAGGTGGTACAGCATCTGTTCAGGGCATTGGCAGCAGGATTCCCTCTCAGGCTAGCACTGGTTGCGGCAATTGCAAGTGGGGATAGAGGGGAAATTGAGTACAGAGGGCAGCCACCCGCTCGCGGCAGCGGTTTTTAATCACCTCATCCTCGGGGGCATGCAGGCGATCGCTAATAATTTCGGCGATTTCCGTAAACTCAGCCTCAGTGAAGCCACGGGTTGTCAACGCTGGGGTTCCTAACCGCAGACCACTGGTGACAAAGGGAGAGGCAGGGTCAAAGGGAATCGTATTTTTATTGGTGGTGATATTGATTTCCCCCATCAGGCGATCGGCCTCTTTGCCCGTTAGATTTACCGATCGCAGGTCAATCAGCATCAAGTGGTTATCGGTGCCCCCAGAGACAAGGCGCAGTTGTCGCGCTTGCAGCCCTGCAGCGAGGGCTTGGGCATTGCGGATCACTTGGCCAGAATAGGCTTTAAACTCGGGCTTAAGGGCTTCACCAAAGGCCACCGCCTTAGCGGCAATAACGTGCTCCAACGGCCCCCCTTGGGTACCGGGAAAGACGGCTTTATCGAACTTTTTGCCCAACTCTTCATCACGGGTAAGAATCAGGCCGCCGCGAGGGCCGCGCAGGGTTTTATGGGTGGTGGTGGTGACCACATCGCAAAGGGGCACAGGATTGGGATGGTGACCTGTGGCAACCAAACCGGCAATGTGGGCAATATCGGCCATGAGGTAGGCCCCCACTTCATCGGCAATTTGACGAAACTCGGCAAAGGGAATGACGCGCGGATAGGCGGAATAGCCGCAGATGATCAGCTTAGGACGGTGCTGCCGCGCCAAATCCCGCACCTGATCCATATCGAGGCGTTCTGTTTCAGGATGGACACCGTAGTGAACGACGTTAAACCATTTACCAGAAACGTTGACGGGGGAACCGTGGGTGAGATGGCCACCGTGGGACAAATCCATCCCCATAATCGTGTCGCCGGGATTGAGCAGTGCCAAAAAGACGGCAAAATTGGCTTGGGCACCGGAGTGGGGTTGCACATTGGCGTGGGCGGCGGCAAAGAGTTCCTTGGCGCGATCGATGGCCAGTTGCTCTACTTCATCCACAAATTCGCAGCCACCGTAGTAGCGTTTACCGGGCAATCCCTCGGCATATTTGTTGGTGAGAACTGTGCCTTGAGCGGCCATCACCGCAGGAGAAGTAAAGTTTTCGCTGGCAATCAGTTCAAGGTGTTGCTGCTGCCGCTGGACTTCCCGCTGTACCATTTCAGCGACCAAGGGATCCGTTTGCGCAAGCCAATCAATATGGGTCATTTTATTGTCAATGGAGGGAGATGAACTGCCTTACTATCTTATCGCGGATCGCTGCCTGAGCCTTGGTTAGTTGCTCAGTTGCACGTTCCAGAGGCGGGAGGTTTCCAGGCGATCCAGCCACGTTTCGTAGAATGCCCGATTGGCGGCTTGCTCTTGGGGGTCAGTGGTCGTCCAAGGATAGGGGGCAAGGGCAGTGATTGCCGCTGTGGTGACGCAAAACATTGATTTTTGGAAGGTTTGGCAAATTTTCACGCGCAGATCGTCTTCCCCTCGGCCTTGGCGACGATAGAACTCTAAAAGATAGGGAGGGAGATAGTGGCGCATATCCTGCATGAGCAGTGTGGGAGGAATACCAGCCGCACCCGTGGGAATGGGATCCGCAAACAGGGCACCATAACCAAACTCGCTTTGATCGCGGGAAATTTGTTGCGCTTGGGCATTGAAGGAAATGAGGCCAAAGAAGGGGGTACCCCGCAGGAACACCGCTTCGACATAGGGAATGGCGGTGTCGGCTAAAAAGGTAAGACCAGCGCTAGCCGGCAGAATATCGTAAGTTTGGCCGTGAATGGTAACGCTGTAGGTAATGGGGCGATCGGCAGCCGCAATCAGTCCCGCGCGAATATGATCTACGACATCGGGAATGCTGCGAATCTCACCCGCATCGTAGCGATCGCTCAAGGTGAGAAAGATGGGATACATCACCGTCCAAAACTGCCCCAAGCCACTGTAGTAGCAGAGCATCCGCACCGTTTCCAGCAAAAACTCTGGAAAAAGCTGGTTCACGAATTGCATCAGGGGATTGCCCCGCAGTTTAGCGGCGATCGCCTTGGCCGCCAATTGCCGAAATTCTGCCGAATCAAGGAAGGCATCAAGACCGCCGCCCCCATGCCACATCATGGCACGCATACAGTATTCGGCGTATTCGTAGTTAATGCGGTCGTGCCACCAGTGGCGCAGCAGCTTGGGAATGGTAATCTCACCGTTGAAGTATTTGAAAAAGGGAAAGAGCACCAGAAACTGCCGCTCACTAATGTCGCAGAGATTTTCCGCGTAGGCCTTGAGCACCACCCCATAGCTTTTGAGGATGCCCACCACTTCCATCACATGGGTTGGCGTATCCGGTAACAGGGCTTGACCATTCAGCAACCGCTCTAGGATGGCGGTACGCAGTTCTTGATGCAGGGAGGTTGGAGCAGCAGTAATCAGGGTCATGGTACGGGCAGCGTAGCAACAGCAGTGGTGAGAAGGCTAACGGTGGTTTCACTCCAATGGATCAGCCAGTTGGGAATAATCCCTAAGATCAAGATTAGCGTGGCTAATAGGAGGCTCGGCAGGCGATCGCCCCACGCCACGGGCGGCAAATCCGTCAATTCATTGGGCAAACGACCAAAAAAGACGCGGTTCACCAGCAAGAGAAAATACACTGCTGTTAAGCCCGTCCCCACCATACACAGGAGTGTTTGCACTGGGAAGGTGAGGAAACTACTGCGGAAGATCAGGAACTCCGCCACAAAGCCCACCATGCCGGGGATACCGCCACTGGCCATGACACCGACAATCATCAGGCTACCAATCAGGGGCAACCCCCGCTCAGGGTTCAGCAATCCCCGCAGTACCTCAATGTTGCGGCTGCCGGTTTTTTCATAGACAACCCCCACCAGTAAAAAGAGGAGGGCGGAAATTAACCCGTGGCTCATCATTTGGGCAATAGCCGCCAAAATACTCAAGGGAGTGGCAGTGGCAGTGGCCAAGAGAACAAACCCCATGTGCCCAATGGAACTGTAGGCCACCATTTTTTTCATATCCGTTTGGGCGATCGCCATTAGGGAACCGTAGAGGACACTGACTACCGCCCAAGTGGCCAACCCCGGCGCCAAAACTTGCCATGCCTGCGGAAATAACTGCACGCCAAAGCGCACTAGCCCATAGGTACCCAATTTCAGGAGTACCCCCGCCAGCAGCACAGAAATCGGCGTGGAGGCTTCAACGTGGGCATCAGGTAGCCACGTATGGAAGGGCACGAGGGGAATCTTGATGCCAAAGCCCACCAAAATCAGCCCCAACAGAACCAGCTGTGAACTCAGGGGTAAGAGGGTGGATAACTGGGGGTCAAAGTCAAAGGAGGGGGCATGGGCTAACCACACCAGTCCCAGAAAGCCAGCCAAGAGCAGCACCCCAGAAATGGCTGTGTAAATTAAAAACTTGGTGGCGGCATAACTGCGCCGTGCCCCACCCCAAATCGCAATCAGAAGGTAGAGGGGAATCAACTCCAATTCATAGAAGAGGAAAAAGAGCAGCAAATTATCGGCCAAAAAAGCGCCACTGACACCCGCATTCAACAGCAGTACCAGCGGGTAATACAACCGCGGACGGGGCAGATTGACAGAAGTGGCCAAGAGGGCAATCAGCGTCAGGAAGTTATTTAAGACCAATAGCGGCAGCGACAGGCCATCCACGCTCAGGCGATAGCTCAAGCCCAGTGGCTCCAACCAAGGAATCACCTCGGTTAATTGCGGTGCTGCATTGGCGGGGTCAAATAGACGGGCGATCGCGAGACTGACGACAAGGGCGATCGCCATCACGACAGCGGCTAAACTGCGGTAGGTGCGCCCCAGACTTTCAGCGGGTAACAGGCTGAGGGCAAGGGCACCGAGTAAGGGCACCCAGAGAAGGAAACTTAACAGCGGCATTACAGTAGTAGCCATGCGATCGCCCCCCCAAGAATCGCCACACCAATGAACACCAGCAGTAGGTAGGCTTGGGATTGACCGCTGGCACTGTACTTCAGCAATTCACCCCCCACAAGGGAAGCCACACCTGTTGTATTCACAATCCGATCCACAACGTGGCGATCCACCCAAGCGCTCAACTGCGAGAGCGATCGCACTGCCCAGACCACGGTATAGCGATAGAGTTCCTCAATGTAAAGATCGTAGGCTAACAGATCCTGCACAAAGCGCAAGGGCACCTTGATCGGACGTGTCCACTGGCGTTTGAGGGTGACAAAGCCCCCAAGGAGAATTCCAGTGAATCCCGACACCACAAGCAGAACCACAATCCACCAATCAATCGTTGTCGGTAACAACTGCACTCGCTGCAAAATGAAGGGCACCAGCAAGTTCAAAATACTCAGGGTGACCATTGGCACTGCCAGCGGCCAAGGGACTTCGGGGGCGCGGCGGGTTTTAGGTTGGGCAGACCCCAAGAAGACCAAGCGAAAGACACGGGTGAGGTTGACAGCCGTTAGGGTATTAACCAGCAAAATCAGCCCCACCAAGCCAAGCTGGGTTTGCCAGTAATAGTCAATGCCGCGATAAAACGACCAAAAGGCACCCAAGGGTAGACAGCCAATCAGGGATAGACCACCAATCACAAAGGCTGAACTTGTGGCTGGCATCCGTCCGCCTAAGCCCCCCAATTCCGTCAAATCCTGACAGTTAGTGGTCATAATCACACTGCCAATACTCATAAACAGCAGTGCCTTGGCGATCGCGTGGGTGAGCAAGACAAACAGGGCAAAATCTGTCCAGTTGGTGCCGACGCCAATAAACACCAACCCCAGATAGGCGCTCGTCGAGTGGGACAGTGCCCGTTTAATGTCAATCTGGGCAATGGAAACAAGGGATTCACTGATGGCAGTCACCGCCCCAATCAGGATCAGCGCAATGTTTGCCCCCGGGCAGGCCACCAGAATCGGCTGTAGCTTAATGAGAATATAGGCACCCGCCGCCACCACCACTGAGTTGCGCATAATCGAAGCGGGGTTGGGCCCTTCCATCGCTTCATCGAGCCAGAGGTGCAAAGGTACTTGGGCACATTTCCCAGTCGGTCCTGCAATCAAGGCTAAGCCCAGTAAAAAGCCCCAACCGTCTGGTAAATTGGCGTCTTCTGCCCATTGGTAGAGATCGGGAAAATCATAACTCCCCGCAAGGCTGCCGACAGCGACTACCCCCATGAGGAGTAAGATATCCCCCACCCGTTTGGTGAGAAAGGCATCCCGTGCTGCTTTGACCACAAGGGGCTGAGCATACCAGAAGCCAATCAGCAAATAGGTCGAGAGGGTCAGCATCTCCAACAGGCCATAGCTGAGGAGCAACGAGTTACTGATCGCAATGCCACTGAGGGCCGCCTCAAAAAAGCCCATTAAGGCAAAGAAGCGAGCCATACCCCAGTCCTTTTCGAGATAACCAAGGGCAAAAATCTGCGCCAAGATGCTCAGACCCGTCACCAACTCCATAGCCCCCGTGGTGACACTGTTGATGAGCAATGAAAACGAGAGATCGAGTCCCGGTGCCTGTAGCCAATGCCAAACAATCGTTGCGGTGGCGCCACTGCGAGTTTGTTGCAATAGGAAAAAGCCATGCACAAAAGCAACAATCGTCATCAGCAGATTGAAATAGGCTGCGGGTCGAGGCCCGGTGCGCCGCACAACACCGGTGGCCCAAGGCAACGTCAGGGCTGCACCCACTAAGCCATAACAGGGTACCCACCAACTGGTTTCTAACAGTGAATTTGGCATGGCAAAAATGAACCTTGGCGGTTGAGGACGTTTGCAATACTGCTCTCTTCGTGTATTTTACAGGCTGGGGTTCCGCAGCAGTTTTGAGCCAAATCAATCATGGGGCAAGGATTCACTCTAGGGAAGGTTGAGCAATGGGGGCGATCGCCCTTCCTCGCTATTGTCCTAGCGGTAACATTTTTTGCCGCCCCACCCGCCCCAGCTCAAACGATTAGCCAGCGGGGAATGGTGACAGCAGCTCAACTCGCAGCAGCAAACGTAGGAAGAGATATCCTCAAGGCAGGGGGCAATGCCGTGGATGCAGCCGTGGCAACCGCATTCATGATCGCCGTCGTTGAACCCTATGCCGCTGGGATTGGTGGCGGTGGCTTTGTCCTTGTGTATCACGCCCAATCTCAAACCCTGCGTGCCCTTGATTTTCGGGAGCGTGCCCCCCTGCAAGCGACACCAACGATGTATCTCAACGCGAAGGGAGAGGTGATTCCCCGCGCCAGTTTGGATGGGGTCTTGGCCGCAGGCACCCCCGGCACCGTTGCTGGCTTAGCCGCTTTGCACCAGCACTATGGTCAACTGCCTTGGTCGCAGGTGGTGGCACCCGCCATTCAGGCTGCCCAACAGGGGTTTGCGGTTACCCCACGTTATCAGCAGTGGGCAACGATGCGCCAAGCCGTTCTGCAGCACGATGCTACCGCCGCGCGCATTTTCCTCAGGGATGGCCAAGTCCCCCCCTTGGGCACGGTGATTCAACAGCCGGAGCTAGCAAAAACCTTGGGGGCGATCGCCCGTGATCCCCGCAGCTTTTATGAGGGTTGGATTGCCAGAGCGATTGCCGAGTTTATGGCGCAGCAAGGGGGCAAGATCACCCTAGAGGATTTACGAACCTATACCCCCGTTTGGCGAGAGCCAATTTGTGGCACCTATCGTGCGTTTCAGGTCTGTTCGATGCCACCCCCCTCTGCTGGTGGTGTGGCCCTTGTGCAAATGCTCAACCTCTGGCAACTGTTGCCCCCTGCTTCTACCCCCAGCGATCGCGGTCACTACCTAGCCAGCATCATGCAAATTGCCTACGCCGATCGCGCCCGTTACCTCGGGGATAGTGACTTTGTGCCGGTGCCGGTCACGGCCCTCACCCATCCTCGCTATGCCCAACAGCGGGTCACTGAAATTCTTCCCCGTCGTGCCCGTCCCCAACGTGCTGTGAGTGCCGCAACCCCAATTCAACTTGCAGAGTCAGACAACACCAGTCACCTGAATGTTGTCGATGCCCAAAGAAATGCCGTTAGCCTAACCTTTACGATCAATGGTCCCTTTGGGGCGGGTGTGGTGGTGCCGCAAACGGGGATTCTCCTCAACAATGAAATGGATGATTTTGCCATTGCCCCCAATCAACCCAACCTCTTTGGTGTGGTTGGTATTCAATCAGAAAACGCCCCCCTTGCCAATGGCATCGAACCCGCCAAGCGTCCCCTTTCGAGCATGAGTCCAACAATTGTCCTCAAGGATAATCGCCCCAATATGGTTTTAGGCTCCCCCGGCGGCAGTCGCATTATTACCACCGTGCTGCAACTGTTTCTGAACGTCGTTGATTTAGGGCAGGATGCCGCCACCGCCGTTGCCCGTCCCCGCATTCATCAGCAGTGGGCACCGGATACCCTCTTTGTCGAGCCAACGATTCCAAGTTCTTGGATTCAAGCGTGGCAACAGTGGGGCTATCGGGTAGAACAAAGCCGCCCTTGGGGAAATGCCAGCTTAATTCGCGTTTTGGATCAGGGACAATTGGAAGGGGCAGCCGATCCGCGGGGGGAAGGTGCTGCCATGGGTTGGTAGAGGAGAAATATGGCACAGGTGAGTATGGCCGCCTTAGTCGCCGCAGTGCGAGCGGGCAATTGGTTGATTAGTTTTCCCACCGATACGGTGCCCGCCTTGGCCAGTCGGTGCGATCGCGGGGAATTGATCTATGCTGCCAAGGAGCGCCAACCGGCTAAACCCTTGATCCTCATGGGCGCCCATCCTGAGCAACTCTGGCCCTTTGTGCGCGGTAGTGCTGCTGAATGGGAGCAGTGGTCTGCCATGGCGGCGCGTTATTGGCCGGGAGCCGTGACCTTGGTGTTGCCCGCTGCTGAACTTCCTGCAGGTTTGAACCCCCTAGGTACAGGCACAATTGGCTTGCGGGTTCCCGATTGGCCGCCTGCCCAAGCCCTCCTCGAGCAAACAGGACCATTGGCCACCACCAGTATTAACCGTTCAGGTCAGCCGCCACTCATTGAATGGGGGGCGATCGCCCGTGAGTTTCCCCAAGTGCTGACGCTCCATCCGTGGCAGTTACCCCCTACTCCCCCAGAACCTTCAACCGTCGTGCAATGGCAATCGGGGGAATGGCACGTCCTGCGCCAAGGGCGAGTGCAGATGAAAACACCCTAATACTGGGAATCAATTTCCCCAGAGGCGACCCGTTCGAGGAGTTCCTGTAAAATTTTTTCCTCTTCTTCGGAAATTTCGCCATCGGCAAGCACTGCGTCAATAATTTGGCCATGTTCCTCCAGGGTCAGAATTTTATCTTCTAGGGCTTTTTCCACTAAAGCTTTAATTTGGGCTGTATCCATACTGCGACTCCACGTCGTCACTGCCAGTATAGCCTCATGCTTTGTAAAGCTGACGTTTGTCTCTATTGGCCAAGCAATTGGGTACCTAAGACTTTCTCCAAGGTGTAGGGACAGGTTTCAGGGAGATCTGAGTAATCCAAGGGGGTTTCACGCACCACTAAATCTTTGCCAGATTCATAGGCCTCAGCGATCGCCTGGGGTAAGTAGGGTTGCAGGCTGGGGTTTTGACTGATCAGCTTCTCCACAGCTCGCCGTTGTTCGCGAATGGTTGCTCGCCAGCTTTTACTGCGTTTTTGCGGCTGATAGTCCCACTTCAGGAGATGTCCAATGAGAATCCCGAGGCGATTTTCTAGCTCCCGACGCTCCTGCCGTCCCAAGGCTTCGATTTCCTCTACTAGGTGGGCAATATCAAGGTGGCCAAAGTCGCCTGCCTTGAGCAACTTCGCCTGCTCTAGGGTCCAAGCATAAAAGTCCGTGTCATACAGAGGAGAGGTCATGGCCTTTGATGGTGAACTATTCCGTGGGATACAAATCTCGCGGGAAGTCTGGGTCGAGCAATTGTTCTAGGGTATAGGGACAGGTTGGGGGTAAATCTGGATAGTCTAGGGGCGTTTCCAAGCACACTAAGTCTAGTCCTGCCAAATAGGCTTTGGCGATCGCCTTCGTTAGATAAGACTGAAGGCTAGGATTTTCCTCCAATAAATCCTTAATCTCGCGTCGTTGCATCTGAATCGTGACTCGCCAACTTTTACTGCGTCTTTCTGGCTGGTACTCCCACTTCAGCAAATGCCCAATCAAAACACCGAGGCGGTTTTTTAGTTCTTGCCGCTGCTGCCGTGCCAAGGCTTCGATTTCCTCTACTAGGTGGGCAATATCAAGATGGCTAAAGTCGCCTGTCTTGAGTAGCTTCGCCTGCTCTAGGGTCCAAGCATAAAAGTCGCTTTCATAAAGATTGCTTTGCATGATTTTTGATGAGCAGATCCCCTCAAGCTGCATTTTAGATAATGTACGCTGCAAAAAATTGCCCCAAGCTAGGACTGGCACTCACCAGTGTATGAAAGATACGACTCCCGGCTTCCTGCCCCGGCTGAATGGGAAACATTCTCTGCCACGGTTCTGGCGGGTCTAACCATTGCCAGTGGGCACCAGCGGCATGGACAATTGGCCAAGCGGGGGCAACATCCCAAATGCGAGGTGTGCGCTCCACAGCACCAAGCGTATAACCCGCAGCAACGGTCAGCAAGTTGTAACTGGCGGATCCCAACATGCGAATTTTGCAGGGGAAGGAGCGCTTGAGCACATCAGTACTGCGGGCACAAAGACTAAAAAACGTCTGCAACGTTGGCTCACTGACTTTGACGCGAATGGGTTTCTCATTCAAATAGGCACCGTTGGCATGGTCAGGGGCTTGATAGAAGCCATAAAACGTCTGCTGCAAGCCGGGAACGTGCACATAGCCAAATACGGGTGTGCCTTGGTAGAGCAGACTGAGGGCAATACACCAAATGGGCAGACCATGACTATAGTTAGTCGTGCCATCAATGGGATCAATGATCCAACACCACTGTTCACCACCGTAGGTATGGTTGCCCTCTTCACTCAGGCAGCCATGGTGGGGAAAGCGCTCTTGCAGCATCGCGGTGATTTTTTGATCGGCCCAAAGGTCAGCACGGGTAACAAGGCTGCCATCGGCTTTGCGATCGCTGGGGGATTGCCCTGCCCACTCCAGCAAACGGGGGGCAACCACCTGTTGAATCTGTTGACAGGTTTGCAGCACCTCAGACCAAAACCCTGAGTTCATTGGCTGTCTCCCACCGCGATACAATGAGCACGTCTGATCCTATACCCACTGGTCAATATCCGTCCCGACTCCCCATGGCACAAACACTGGTCGTCAAAATTGGCACATCGAGCTTAACGGGGGGTAAAGAAGGAAATCTAGCCTTGGCCACCATTGCCCAACTGGTGGAGGTCTTGTGTCACTGTCAACGGCGGGGCGATCGCGTGGTTTTGGTTTCTTCGGGAGCAGTGGGTGTAGGCGCTGCGCGCTTGGGCTTAACAGAGCGTCCCCAACAATTAGCCCAAAAACAAGCAGTGGCAGCAGTGGGGCAGGGACACCTAATGCGCATGTACGATGATCTTTTTTCAGTCCTGCGCCAGCCGATTGCCCAAATCCTCGTGACGCGGCAAAATTTTGTCGATCGCCAGAGCTACCTGAATATCTACAACACGTTCCAAGCGCTGTTTGAACTGGGCGTCATCCCCATTGTCAATGAAAACGATACGGTGGCGGTGGATGAACTCAAGTTTGGCGACAATGATACCCTCTCAGCCCTTGTGGCGAGCCTTGTGGAAGCGGATTGGTTATTTTTGCTCACGGATGTCGATCGCCTCTACTCAGCGGACCCGCGCATTGATAAAACAGCTGTTCCCATTGAGCGGGTGGTCTCCTTAGCCGAGTTAGCCCAAACGATTCAAATTGGTGCTGCTGGCTCCCCTTGGGGCACCGGGGGCATGGCCACCAAAATTCGGGCTGCCGAGATTGCCACCGAAGCCGGCGTACGCACTGTCATTACCGATGGGCGATCGCCCACCAACCTCCTGAAAATCCTTGCGGGTGAACCCTTGGGCACCCACTTTGAACCCCGTCCCAAAACCATCAATGCCCGCAAACGCTGGATTGCCCGTGCCCTCATTCCCAAAGGCGAGTTGTGGCTCGATGAGGGTGCCGTTAAGGCCATTACTGTGGGTGGCAAGTCTCTTTTGGCAGCAGGCATCACCCGTGTTGCAGGGGAGTTTCAAGCCCAAGATGCCGTGAAGCTCTGTGACCCCGCAGGCACTGAAATTGCCCGTGGCCTTGTCAACTACAACAGTGAAGAAATCCGGCGTGTGCAGGGGCAACAGTCCAGCGAACTAGCCAAGATCCTCGGCTATGCCGCTGCCGATACGATTGTCCACCGCGACAACTTGGTGGTGACCCTGTAACCGTGCTTTATCGCCCCAAAAAGAACGATCGGTAGCAAGTGCGGTAAAATTACTCACTAACTGTGACGGTTTATGCAGCGATTGGGGGTAGGTTTTGCATCTGGCATAGTCACACCAAGGAGGGCGTATCCCTCTAGGACAGTACCTGATGGGCGAAAGGACACGTATGGTTCAATTCCACATCCAACCAGATAGCGAAATTCCTGCTTCAACTCAGCTCTTTAACCAAATTAGTTTTGCGATCGCTGCACGGCAATTTCCGCCGGGGTATCGCTTGCCCAGTACGCGGCAGCTCGCCATGCAAACTGGATTGCACCGCAACACGATCAGCAAAGTTTACGAACGCCTTGAAGCTGCTGGTTTAGTCGTGCCCCAAGTGGGGTCGGGCATCTATGTGCGTGCCCTCGGCCAAGAGGAAACCCGTCCTCGCCAACGCCGACCCGCTGTTGTGCCTGTACACCGCATTGTTCAAGAAAGTGTCGATACCCTCCTCGAAATGGGCTATTCCCTGAGTCAAATTCGCGAGTTATTCCTTGCCGAGATTGATGCCCGCCAGAAAGCTGGAGTGAGGGTTTTGGTGACGGTGCCCCGCCACGATCAAGGGGCTGGCGAACTGATTGTTCAGGAACTGCAACAACTGCTGCCAATTCCCGTCGAGCTGATTTTTCTTGAAGACTTAGAAACCGTCCTTGATGGCGATACCTCTGCAACTGTCGTTACCGTGCGCTATTTTGCCAGCATGACGGAAGCGATTACCCGCGATAAAGACGTGCGAGTATTTTTCATCGACATCTACAACTACCAGCGGGAACTGGAAGTGGTGCGACAATTGCCAAAAGGCTCCTGCTTGGGGTTGGTCAGCCTGAGTTCCGGTACCCTCGGTGTGGCAGAGGTGATGATCCACAGTTTGCGCGGGGATGAGCTACTCTTGGTGACGGCTCAAGCCAACGATAACTATAAGCTCAATGCCTTGGTGCACCGTGCCCACACGATCATTAGCGATCGCGCCAGTGGGGAACGGGTCAAGGCAGCCATTGCGGCGGCCCGTCATGAGTTGATTCGCATCCCCCGTCTCATTTGCTGCGAAAGCTACATTGATCCACAGTCGGTTGAGCTGCTGAAACGGGAAATTGGTCTGACGGAGGATCTCCCCCTCGAAGCTAAAGCCTCTTGACTCAGGGATTGAGGTCATTCAGGCTATGGGACAATTGCACGGTGATTACCTGATTTTTTGCTTGATTGTGCATTGCATCCAGTTGTAGGTTCGTAAGATAACCTAAGCCAGCGGCTAGACTACAGTACAGGATGCCGACGGCACTGAGTTTTGGCCAATGCAAGCTCATAAAACGCCACATGAGTTAACTCCTCATTGACAGAACCACACCACATAAGTCAAGACCCCTGCTGCCAGCCCAAAACCCAGCCCTCTTCACAGGGATGGAACACAGTTAAAACGGTGAAAGTCTCTATAGGAGAGAAGCCCCCTTTGTGTCCCCCATGTTTTAGAACAGGACTGTACCTAGGAAATCTCTGGAGAACTTCCTAAGCAAGGGAACGCGGTTTGCGAGTAGGGGTCACACCTAAAAAGTTATTTCCAATTTTACTGATTGCGCTAAGAACCGTACTCAGCGTGTTACAGTTATTAAATTTTATGAAATATGCAGCAAAGTCCTGAATTTGTAAGGACTTGAGAAAGATTAAAGAAGTCTTCTAAAATCATCTAGAAAATGTTAATTATTTTTTTATTTTGGCTCAGCCAGCAAGCGTGGATACCCTGCCTCCGGTACGCATTGTGCTCGTGGAACCCCAAGGGGAGATCAATGTCGGCAGCATTGCCCGTGTGATGAAAAATATGGGGTTACAGCAGTTGTGGATTGTCAGTCCCCGCTGTGATCCCAAGGGAGAGCTAGCCCATCGCTGGGCGGTTCACGCAGAGGATGTGCTCCAGCAAGCCAGAATGACGGACTCCCTCGCAACGGCGCTGGCGGATTGTCAGCGGGTCTTTGCCACCGTGGGGCGAGAGGTGGCGGATTTGGCGTTACCTCTGTGGACACCGCGTCAGGCGGCACCGCAACTGTTGGCTGTCCCGCAGTCGGCACTGGTCTTTGGTCGCGAGGATCGGGGACTCACGAATGCAGAATTGGAGTGTGCCCATGGTTTGGTGCAGATTCCTACGGCCAATGCTTATCCATCTTTGAATCTGGCGCAAGCTGTTGCCGTATGCTGCTATGAGTTGTGGTTGACAGCCTGCGACAGTGCGGGAACTTTTCCCCAAGGGTCTGCCGTCCCCTTTGAGCGGTTGCAGGGGTTTTATGACCATTTAGAGCAGGTGCTGCTCCAGATTGGTTTTTTGTATCCCCATACTGCTGCTAGTCGTATGGCCAAGGTGCGATCGCTCCTCGGGCGTGCTTACCCCACGGATGCCGAAGTGGCGCTGTTGCGGGGCATGGTTCGTCAGGTGGAGTGGGCGATTCAGCACGCAGCCACGATTTCTTCGGACACCTTCCCTCTACAGTAAATGGCATGGTTGCTCAGTCGCGTTCAATGGTTTCGTCCTCTACGCTTTCCTCACTGTCTCATCCAGCACCGCTTCCTAGCCCAACGCCTCCCCGTCCCAATTTGTTCTTAATGACTTTTCGCTTTGGCGTCAGTGTGGTTGCCCTTGCCACCATAGTCGGCACACTGCTGTCGGTGTTGCAGCCTGAAAAACTGTCCCTAGAGACCACGGCCAGTCAGGCGATCGCCCCTGAAACACCAACCCCCAACTTGCCCCCAGAACGTCCCCTCCCCACTCTGCAACAGCAAATTCAACAACTGGTGAGCCGTCAACCCAATCTGACGGCGGGGCTGTACTTTTTTAACCTCGACTCGGGGGCATCTCTGAATGTAGGCGGCGATGCGGTCTTTCCAGCGGCCTCTACGATTAAATTTCCCATCCTTGTTGCCTTTTTCAAGGCGGTGGATGAGGGACGAGTCACGCTCCATGAACGCCTCACCATGCGCCCGGATCTGATTGCCCCTGAGGCCGGTACGCTGCAGTATCAAAAGCCCAATTCCCAGTATCCTGCCCTTGAGGTGGCCGATTTAATGATTACCATTAGCGACAACACGGCAACGAATATGATTATTGATCGCCTTGGGGGCGCAGCCGTGCTCAACCAACAGTTTCAGGAATGGGGCTTAGAAAATACAGTGATCAACAATCTGCTACCGGATATGAAGGGCACCAACACCACTAGCCCCCGCGACTTGGCAACGCTGATGCTGAAAATTGGTCAGGGGGAAATTGTCTCCCCCCGTAGTCGCGATCGCCTGCTGGACATTATGCGGCGCACGGTCACTAATACCCTCTTGCCTGCTGGCCTTGGCAAAGGGGCTACGATTGCCCACAAAACTGGCGATATTGGTATTGTGGTGGGAGATGCGGGCATGGTGGATATGCCCAATGGCCAACGCTATGTGGCAGCAATGATGGTGAAACGCCCCTACAATGATCCCCGAGGTAGTGAACTCATTCGCCAAGTCTCGCGCATGGCCTACCAAGCCTTCGAGAAACTTCCCCCTTCTCAGCCCTAGATGTCGCAGCCACTCCTGACCTTAGAGAATGTGTGCCGCTACTTTGGCGGCCTCAAGGCGGTTGATCGCGTGTCCTTTAGCGTGGCAACGGGGGAGATTTTTGGCATTATTGGCCCCAATGGCGCTGGTAAAACCACCCTTTTTAACCTGCTGACGGGGTTAATTCCTCTCACCTCAGGAGAAATTCAGTTTCAGCAGCAGCCCCTGCACCTGCTTAAGCCACACCAGATTGCTGGGTTGGGCATTGCTCGCACCTTTCAAAATATTCGCCTCTTTCCAGAAATGAGTGTTTGGGAGAATGTGCGCATGGGACAGCATCTCCATGCCCCTGCCAGTTTTTGGGCAAACCTCTGGGGAGCAGCGCCTGTACGGTATGTTCAGGAGCGCTTGGAAAACCGCGCCAAGGAACTCCTCTACTGGGTGAATCTCTATGAGCGGCGCCACGAGCGGGCAGGCAACTTACCCTATGGTGAACAACGCCGCCTTGAACTGGCGCGTGCCTTGGCACTGCAACCCCGCCTGCTCTTGTTAGATGAACCGGCTGCGGGTATGAACCCCAAGGAAAAGCAAGACCTCTGTGAGTTAATTCGCCGCCTCAAGGAGACCTTTGACCTGACGGTGATTCTCATTGAGCACCATGTGCCCTTGGTGATGAGTTTGTGCGATCGCTTGGCAGTATTGGACTTTGGTCAACTCATTGCTTTAGGGGATCCCCTGACGGTTAAAAATGATCCCAAGGTGATTGAGGCATACCTTGGCGGTGATGTTTAAGGCGACGGATTCCTATTTCCAAGGACGAACAGCCATTCTTGCCACCAAGCATGGCAAAGAGCAGGCGATCGCCCCGGTGCTGGCGCGTCTAGGGGTAACAGTGGTTGTGGCCTCGGATTTTGATAGCGATCGCTTTGGCACGTTTAGCCGTGAAATTCCCCGCTGTGGCACCCAAGAGGAGGCGGCTCTCGCCAAGGCAGAAGCGGTGCTGGCACAAACGGAGGCAGACTTAGTGATTGCCAGTGAGGGGAGCTTTGGCCCCCATCCGCAATTTCCGATGCTTCCGAGCGATCGCGAACTCATCCTGCTTGTGGATCGCCGCCATGACCTTGTCTTGCGGGGGGAGGTGCTCTCCCTACAAACCAACTTTAACCATGCCACCGTGAGCAATCTTGAAGAGGCCTTGGCCTTTGCCGAGTGGGTGGGCTTTCCAGAACATGGTTTGATTGCGATGGCGCAGGCTGATCCTCTACCCAATACGCCAATTTTCAAAGGGATTCAAAGCGAGGAACAGTTGCAAAGGGCGATCGCCACCTTGGAAACCGATCGCCCCACCATTCACCTTGAAACCGATATGCGGGCCCACATGAACCCGACGCGCATGCAGGTGATTGCTCAAGCGGCTGCTGACCTCGTTCAAGCAATGGCTCAGGGCTGTCCTCAGTGTGGTTGGCCGGGGTTTGTGGCTCGTGAGAAACTGCCGGGGCTACCCTGTGAACGGTGTGGCGCACCCACCAGCGCCATCAAAGCCAGCCGTTACCGCTGTCAACGCTGTTTGCACCAACTCACAGTGCCAGTTCCTGAAGCCGTTGCCGATCCCAGTCAATGCTACTTCTGCAACCCCTAGGCAAGGACAAAGACTTGGTATAATCCCTTGTACAGCCCTCGGCACCGATTAAGCCATCCTATCGTCTGCATTCCTAGCGCATGTTTTGAGGAGTGACCCATGACACCTCGCTATCTCACCAGTCTTGCCCTTGCTGCACTCACTCTCAATCTCGGGGGTATGGCGCTTGCCCAGACTGCAAACACGAATAACCCAATGGAAGGCTGGCAACAAAACGGCAATACCAATGATTTGGGAAGCATTCTTAATCCCCAGAATGGCAACTTTTCCGTGCCCGGACTGATGAATCGCCTGCGTTTGATGGATGGTCGCGATCCCAACGAAGTAGTGGCGGATCAAATGGAAAATCTTAATGCTGAAGCAGAGGCCTTTCGCAAACGACAGCAGCAACAATTTCAAAATCTAACGGTTACGCCCTAGGACGGGGATGGTATGTCCCCAAGGGTATTGATTTTGGGCTTAGGTCATTGGGGACAAACACTGGCATACCTATTTGAGCAACAGGGCTGCAGGGTCTCCTGCTGGGGGCGATCGCAGGGGGCACTCTCGGCTGCTCTTTTCCAAGAGATTCACTTATTGGTTTCGGCTCTCCCCATCAAAGCTGTGCGGGAAGTCGCTGCCCAAGTGGCCGCCCTCAAGCCCCCCCTAGACACCATCCTTGTCAGTGCCACCAAGGGTTTAGAAGCAGAAACCTTTGCCACAGCAGCGGATATTTGGCAAACCTACTGCCCGCATCACGATCTCGTCGTTCTTTCTGGCCCCAACTTGGCCGGTGAAATTCAACAGGGACTACCGGCAGCGGCAGTGGTGGGGGGAAAGCCAGCAGCCACCAAGCCAGTGCAAGACTGTTTGGGCAGTACCACCTTTCGCCTCTATAGCAATGAGGATCGGCGGGGTGTGGAAATGGGGGGCATCTTCAAAAATGTGATTGCGATCGCCTGTGGCGTCAATGATGGTCTGGGTCTTGGCGTCAATGCCCGCTCTGCCCTGATTACCCGAGGACTGGTGGAAATGGTGCGGGTGGGTACCCACTGGGGCGGACAAGTGGAAACTTTCTACGGCCTTTCAGGGTTAGGGGATCTCCTCGCCACCTGTACCAGCGCCCTGAGTCGCAACTATCAAGTGGGGTGGCATCTTGCCCAAGGTCAATCCCTCTCCCAAGCCCTAGCGCTGACCAAGGGGACGGCTGAAGGGGTGAACACTGCTCGCGTGCTCTGCACCTATGCCCAGCAGCACCAGTTAGAGATGCCGATTACGGCGATGGTGAATGCCGTTCTGAGGGGCGACCTCACTCCCCAAGCGGCTCTCAACTGTCTTTTGGAGCGTCCCTTCAAGCCGGAGATTATTCCTGGTCAGTAGCTTCAGTCCTGGGCTGTGAACTTGCCCTGGGTGCCGGCAGCGCCGCAGGAGCCGTTTCACTGACGGGAATGGCCACAGGGGGACGGTCAAGACTGAGCATCAAACCAACTGCCGTTGGCTCAATCGATAGAGGAGATACCGCTGGCTCAATGCCGGCAGGACTGGTGATAGCCACAGGCAGACTGGAGAAGGGATTGGGAATTAGACCCGTCAGCATTGCCACGAAGGATGCCGCTAGGGTTGCTCCTGCACTCCCTAAGACCCAAATACGACGGGGGCGATGGGCCTTAGCAATCACTTCAGCGGCCAAACGATCCGCTGGACAGGGGGTCAAGGGTACGGGCAGTTCTTGCATCTGTTGCTTGAGGGTCAGGAGTCGCTGATAGAGGCGTTGGCCTTCAGGGTCAGTGGCCAGCCATGCTTCCACCTGTTGCCGTTCTGCAGCCGTCACTTCACCATCGAGGTAGGCGCTCAGGAGTTCAAAGGTATCGCGTTTGCAGTGATCCAGTTCGTCCATCATAGGGGTCTGTCCTTGCAGGAAAAGGGTAGGGGTGATTCGCATCAGGTTGAAGGGAGATCGAGGTGGGGTTGGAGTTCTAGTTGGAGTCGCTGTCGGGCACGGGCGATTCGCGATTTCACGGTTCCGAGGGAAACCCCAGTGATTTGGGCAATTTCTTCGTAGGAGAGGCCTTCAATTTCCCGCAGAACAATCGTTGTCCGAAAGGTTTCCGGTAGGTTGGCGATCGCCCGCCGTAATTGATCATAAAATTCATCCGTACGCAACCGGTCATCGGGACTGGCATCACTGGCGGCAAGTTCCCAGCTCATTTCACCCTCTTGGGTTTTCAGGGGTGCATCCAGCGACAGGGGCGGTTGATGGCGTTTGCGTTTGCGCAACTCATCGTAAAACAAGTTGGTGGCAATGCGGCTGAGCCAACCCCGAAATTTGCTGGCGTCTTGGAGTTTGTGAATGTTGCGATAGACCCGAATCCAGACTTCTTGCACAAGGTCGGCGCGATCGTCCCAGTCGGGCGCGAGGTGATAGATAATTCGCTCCACATGGGATTGGTATCGCCGCAACAATTCAGTAAAGGCAGCACGATCTGGGGTTCTGCCGGCTTGACAGCGGACAACCAACTCTTGGGGTGTAAGTTTTGTCAGCGGCAGCGTCACCCGAGCACTGGTCTCCTCAACACGCGTCCAAGCAAGGGGAAGACTGGATGTCATGGATACAATCGACCTCAGACCAATCGCTTTTCATGACGCCCTTGCCCCCATGATGTTCCCTGATCCGTTATAGCTTGCCAAGGACATTGCCATGCATCCTGTTTTGGCTGCGAGTCTGTTAATGTTTCCTTAACGTTGGTGAATTTAGATTAAACTTTTTATTGTAGCGGCGATCGTTCTTTGGACGCGCTACGCAAATACTCAACGCGCGGCTCAATGTAACCCCTTATCACCGCCCCTCACCACCATGCTCTGGATCCGCATTGCCAGTGGACTTGTCGCGATCGCTCTCGCGCTGCTGATGACCTTTCTAGGCGGTTGGTATTTTTGTCTGGGCATTGGGGCACTGATTTATCTGGGTCAACTGGAATACTTTGAGCTAGCCCGTGCCAAAGGGAGTGCACCAGCCGCTAAAACCACCCTCGTGGTGAGTCAAGTGCTCCTGATCACCTCACTGCTGCGTCCAGACCTTGCGGATGCTGTCTTTCCCGTCGCAGGTACCTTCATTTGCTTCTACTTGCTATTTCAACCCAAGCTGGCCTCGATCGCCGACATTTCCACTTCAATCATGGGGCTATTTTACGGCGGCTATTTGCCAAGCTATTGGGTGCGCTTGCGGGGATTGGAGCAACAGGCAACATTACCTTTGGGAGGATTTTGGCCAGAGCAGTTTCAACTCACCGCTTTGCCCTTGGGGTTGCAGGTAACCCTCTTGGCCTTTGTCTGTATTTGGGCGGCAGATATTGGTGCCTATGCTGTTGGTAAGCTCTTTGGCCGGACACGGCTTTCCCACATCAGTCCCAAGAAAACCGTAGAAGGGGCAGTGTTTGGCGTTTTAGGGAGTTTAGGCGTCGCCCTTTGGGGAGCACATTCCCTCGGCTGGCCATTCCCTTGGCTTTTGGGTGCAATGTTTGGCCTCATGATTGGCATTGCCAGTCTATTGGGGGACTTAACGGAGTCAATGATGAAACGGGATGCCGGCGTCAAAGATTCTGGCCAGTTGATTCCCGGGCATGGCGGCATTTTGGATCGCGCCGATAGCTATGTTTTTACGGCACCCCTTGTGTTTTACTTTGTGACGTTACTATTGCCCTTGTGTCAATGAGTTTCTTGCCATTCAATCTACCAAAATTCGCCGCAGTGCTCCGTCTATACCGCAAAGCGGTTAGGTAGTGGTGAGGCGGCGGGCGACCGCAGGGAGCAGTCACTCAATCTCAGCTTGTTGCTGGATATATTGAGCTAGCACCGAACATCGGGTGCGACTGATAGCTATAGTCCACTCATGATCACCCTGACGTACGAGTACAAACTAAAACTAACCCAGCAGCAGGCTAAGCAGATCGACTACGATCTAGACGTGTGTCGCCAAGTTTGAAATGATGCGCTGAGGGAGCGCAAAGACTGGATTGCTTCGCGCAAATGTCCAGTCAATGCCTGCTCTGTGCCTAGCGAGTACATCATCCCAGCGGATGCCCCCTACCCCAGCTTCAACGTGCAGTGCCAAGGATTAACCCAAGCAAAGCAGACCAACCCTGATTTAGCGTCGGTTAACGCCCAAACATTGCAGCAAGTCTTGAAGCGGGTGGTTGGCCTCGATGTTGGCCTGGAATACTTTCTCTCCACCTCGGACGGACTTCAACTAGCACGGCCTAGGTTTTTCGTAGAGATGCTGTGAACGGGGAATCTCCTGCTATACGCCTAGCCTTAGCGGGATGAGCGTCAATGAGAACGGGGCTCAGCCTGTCCAGAGGTACTTGATCGTCCGCCTAAAGATCAGGAAAGACAACCCGCACATCGGGATGGACTAAATGGTGCTGCTTGACCACTAGACCCTTGGCAAGGGCAGGGGAGAGTTCGAGGGCGCGATCGCCATGATCGGCGAGGCAAAGAATATAGGGCAAGGTGCTATTCGTCAGGGCTTGGGTGGCTGTCCAAGGCACAGCTCCCGGCATATTCGGCACGCCATAGTGAACCACACCAAAGGCGGTATAGGTGGGGTTGGAATGGGTCGTGGGTCGCAGCGTTTCCACACAGCCCCCTTGATCCACGGCCACATCAATAATCACAGCGCCGGGGCGCATCGTTTGCACAAGGGACTTGGGCACCAAACAGGGAGGACGCTGACCCGGCACAAGGACAGCACCAATCACTAAGTCCGCTTGCGGCAATAGCTCAGCAATGAGGTGAGAACTGCTGTAGAGGTACTCCACCCGCGCGCCAAAGAGGGTTTCTAGGTACTTGAGACGCTCGACATTAATATCGAGAATGCTCACCTGTGCCCCCAAACCCACAGCCATCCGCGCCGCTTCGGTGCCGACGACACCGCCCCCTAAAATGACAACCCGCCCCGGCCGCACCCCCGGAATGCCACTGAGGAGCACTCCCCGCCCCCCTTGGGTACGCTCTAGGAAGCGGGCACCAAACTGCACCGCCAAGCGACCAGCAATCATGCTCATGGGGGTTAGCAGCGGGAAGCTGCGTTGGTGATGATGCGTTTCTTCAACACTTTCATAGGCGATCGCGGTAATCCCCGATTCCAACAGAGCCACCGTCAGCTCCCGACTAGCGGCAAGGTGCAAGTAGGTAAAGAGCAGTTGGCCAGAACGCAAATAGCGATACTCCGAGGGCAAGGGTTCCTTGACTTTGACCACCAGTTGGGCATCCCACGCGGCTTGAGCCGTGGCCACAATTTGGGCACCTGCGGCAACATAGGCTTCATCGAGGAAGCCAGAACCCACCCCCGCGCCACTTTCAATGAGAACCTCATGGCCGCGTTCCCGCAGACTTTGTACCCCCGCTGGCGTCAGACCGACGCGGAATTCTTGATCCTTGATTTCTTTGGGGACACCGATACGCATGGCCAATCTATTCTCCGAGGTCTAGAAATTGATAACTACCAAAGACTTTCAACACATCTGTAGCGTCCTTAAGCGCCAGCAGACAATCAGCCACCACATCAGGGCGACCATTCACCTCTAGGTCAACAAAGAAGAGATAATCCCCCAAAGCACGTTTGCTGGGGCGCGATTCAATGCGGCTGAGGTTAATCTTGCGATCGCTAAAGAGTTGCAGCACCTTGAGCAGGGCACCGGGGGCATTGGCCTTCAGGCTAAAGGCAATGGAAGTGTGGGTATCCCCCGGCTGGGGCCAGCCGTCCCCCTGTTGGCGACTCACCACCCAAAACCGCGTGCAATTGTCGGGAATATCCTGAATTTCGGTGGCGACAATGGGTAGTTGATGGAGTTGGGCGGCTCGCACGGAGGCGATCGCCGCCACCCGATCGGATTGAGCCACGTATTGCAGCCCTTCGGCGGTGGAGGTCACCGGACATTGGCGAGCATGGGAAAGATGGGCTTGTAACCAGCGCTGGCACTGCCCGAGAGCTTGGGGATGGGAATAGACCGCTTGAATTTGGGCGAAATCTGTGGTTTGGGCAATGAAGGCATGGACAATGGGGCGGATAAAGGCGTACTGAATGTGCAGCGTATCCAGTCGCCATAGTGAATCAAGGGTAATGTTGACACTGCCCTCAACGGAATTTTCACTGGGGACTAGCGCCAAATCCAACTCGCCGGCGGCCAACGCCTCCAAACAGCCAGCGATCGTCGTCAAAGGAATCAGCGTCAGGGGTTCTCCCTGTTGCCATTGGGCGTAGCTTTGAGCGGCTTCTTCACTGTAGGTGCCCACTGGGCCAAGATAACCCAGCTTCACCATAGAGGATCTAGACAAGGGGGGCAAAGACTCAAGGACACATCCTCACAAGGGATTTGCAAAAGGGTCTAATGAATGAGTTAGACGTAAGCCGGGTTCTGTTCAAAGGGTGGTTATCTATCTGGGACACTTGTTACCAAGTGCCTCTAGCGGCTCTGGCTAGCAAAGAACTGGGGAAAAGACCAACCCTGGTTCCTTAGCGCTAGCACACCTTGCTTCCAGCCGGGGTTTACCGAGCCAACACCTCTCGATGTTGCTGGTGCGCTCTTACCGCACCGTTGCACCCTTGCCTGTGAGGTTTCCCTCCATCGGCGGTATATTTCTGTGGCACTATCCTCGCGGTCACCCGCACTGGGCGTTACCCAGCAAGCTTGGTCTTTCGGAAGCCCGGACTTTCCTCAGGAGTGAGAGACTCCCGCAACCACCGCGCTAACTCATTCAGTTTTATTGTACTAGGGGCGCTTGGGCAATACTCCCTAGACCAACGGCAGATAATACGGCGACCCATTCACTGCGGGCTAGGTTCCGTGTGGCTTCATTCCCTTGCAGCTCGGCCAAAATCGCCAAGGTTTCATACCAAAGACCCGCATCAACTGCTGCCCCAAGGCGATCGCCCCCACTCTTGCCCTGAAGTTGCTTTGCCAAATCCGTGGCCGGCTGCACCCGCGAAATCACGCCACTGACAGAGATAAAGGCGGAGGGATCATCGGCATCAGCACCACACAGTAGGGTAAAGGTCCAGCGGTAGTCTTGGCCGGGTTGGAGTTGCACATTGGGCTTCAGTGCCAGAATCCCCGGTTCAGCGGGTAGATCCACCACCATTGTTGCTAGGGGACGATGCTCAGCATCAGCAATCACCACTTCCCCCTGCGTGGCTTTGCTCTTGGGCACAAAAACAAAGAGGGTTGGTGTCGCCACAGCCGTTTGGCCAAGGTGGGTATCAGGGAGTAAGGCGGTTAAACGTTCACTGCCGCTAACACAGGCTCCACGGGTTGCCCCCCCAAAGCGACTACCGGGAACACCACGGTTCGGCAGATTCGCCCGCAGCCGCGCCACAAGACTGGAAGGCTGGCTCACCACAGGGGTCGTTCCCTGCGCAAGGCTGAGAGAACCAAGGGGCAACAGAAAGAGGGTCACCGCAGGTACAAGGGCAAGGTAGGAACGCATGGCCAAACTCCTAAGAAGAATAGCTCTACCCTAGCCCTAGGGAGTCGGCCTTGGCAGTGAACTCGTTTACCGTTGGGGTGTGATTGCGATCGCTTGCTCTAGGCAGTGGCACTGGCCAACTGCCGCAAAATCTTGAGCGCCTCATCTACGTGGGCTTTGAAGTTGAGCATAGAGTCAAAAACGTAGCGCACCACACCCTCTTGATCAATGACATAGGTGACTCGCCCCGGAAAGAGACCAAAGAGCGAAGAGGCACCATACTGCTGGCGAACCTTGTTGCCGGGATCACTGAGGACGAGAAAGGGGAGTTGGTGATTTTTCTGGAAGCCCTGCTGCCGCTCCACGGGGTCGCCACTAATGCCAATCACTTCAGCGCCCAGTTCTTGGAAAACACTGTAGGCATCGCGAAAGGCACAGGCTTGAATCGTGCAGCCGGGGGTTTCTGAGGCGGGGTAAAAGTAGAGGACAACGTTCTTTTTGCCACGAAAGTCGGAGAGCTTCACCTTGCGGCCATCGGCAGCCGTGAGTTCAAAATCAGGGGCGCGATCGCCCACTTGAATTGCTGTGGCCATACTCTCGCTAATTGCCTCCCAACCACTTTTGGCCATTCAGGCGCTGCATCACCCCAAAGACCAGTAGATCAAGCGTTACTTTACGCTCATCCCCCAAAAATGGCTCAATGGTGCTGGGGGCAATGCCACCGCTGCTACAGACAAAAGCCTTCGGCCCTTGGATATCCCCCTCTAGGAAGTAGAGGCGAAACTGATACATTCCCTTGCCCCACTCACCCATCACGGTATTCTCCTCTAGGCGCAGACTCACATCCCCCACTTTGGCGCTGAGGGCGTTCTGGAGAGCAGGCAAAAAAGCCTCATTAATAAACTCAGCAAAGGGTTTATCCTCAATGGCGGGGGGCTTTTCTTTTTTGGGGGCTTGGGTGGGCGTCTCTTCTGCCATAGCGCTGCTATAGGGTACCATTTCCTCTGCATGATAGCACTCTCCCTTGCAGGCAACGGCCATGGGGCAATTAGAATTACGACGCCCAACGATTAAGGATTTAGATAGCATCGTTCAACTGGATCAGGTGTGTCTGGGGGGCTTTTGGTCGCACCAAGGCTATGCCCGTGAGTTGGAGAATCCGCAACATACGCTGCTGGTGGTGGCCACCCTTGATGGGGTGTGGGGCTGTGGCGTGAGCTGGGGGATTGCCGATGAATTGCACCTAGTGCTGTTGATGGTGCATCCGCAGTACCGGCGGCAGGGGTTAGCAGGGTTACTCCTATGTCGGCTCTTGCAACTGGGGCATCAAGGGGGCGATCGCCAGTGGGCAACGTTGGAAGTACGCGCCAGCAATGCAGCCGCCCAACGACTCTATCAGCACTTTGGCTTTGAACTGGTCGGACGGCGTCCCCACTACTACGAGAACCCCCCAGAGGATGCCCTGATTCTTTGGCGCAATCACCTCAATACTCCCGAAATGGGGCAGGAACTTGAGCAGCACTGGCAGCACTGGCGATCGCGGGTTGAGGCGCAAGGTTGGTCGCTCATCGATGACACCTAGAGAGCCGAGGGGTGACATATTGCGCTTTGTTACGGCGCTTTCCCCGACCCTTGGGCTGGCGAACGATAATGAAAGGGACACGTTTGGGAGACTTGTCCCATGAACTTGCTGGAACAGTTGCGACAAATGACAGTTGTGGTCGCCGATACGGGAGACATCCTCGCCATCGAAAAATTCACCCCCCGTGATGCCACCACCAATCCCTCGTTGATTACGGCTGCTGCCCAAATGAAGGAGTACCAGCCCATTGTGGATGAAACCCTGCGCAAAGCCAAAGCTGATTTGGGGTCTGGTGCTACTCCCCGTGAGATTGTCTCCCTTGCTGTGGATCGCTTGGCGGTGGCCTTTGGCTTGAAAATTTTGCAAATTATCCCCGGTCGGGTCTCAACGGAAGTAGATGCGCGGCTCTCCTACGATACAGAAGCTACAGTGCAAAAGGCGCGGGAGTTGATTGGCCAATACGAAGCCGCAGGCGTGGGGCGCGATCGCGTGCTGATTAAAATTGCCTCGACCTGGGAAGGCATCCGCGCTGCCGAAATTCTCGAAAAAGAGGGCATTCACTGCAATTTAACCCTGCTGTTTGGCTTCCATCAGGCGATCGCCTGCGCTGAGGCGGGTGTGACATTGATTTCCCCCTTTGTTGGGCGCATTCTCGACTGGTACAAGAAAAAAACAGGTCGTGCCGAGTATCCAGGGCCTGAGGATCCAGGGGTGATTTCCGTCACCAAAATCTACAACTACTACAAGAAATTCGGCTACCCCACGGAAGTGATGGGCGCCAGCTTCCGCAACATTGGCGAAATTATTGAACTGGCGGGTTGTGATCTGCTGACGATTTCACCGGCACTGCTACAGGAGCTACAAAACACCAGTGGCGAGCTAAAACGCAAACTGGATCCGGCGATCGCTGCCACCCTTGACATTGAAAAAGTCGCTATGGATGAAGCCACCTTCCGCAAGATGCACGCGGCTGATGAGATGGCCAGTGAAAAACTGGATGAGGGCATTAAGGGCTTCACCAAGGCACTGGAGACCCTTGAGGATCTCTTGACGCAGCGACTGGCCCGCCTTGAAGGGGCGGAAACCCTCACCCATGCAGCAGAAGAACTCTTCCATGTCTATGACCTCGATGGCGATGGCATTATTACCCGCGAAGAGTGGCTGGGAACGGATGCAGTGTTTGATGCCCTCGATGCCAACCACGATGGTAAGGTGACCCCGGAGGACATGGGAGCAGGCTTGGGGGTGGTGCTGCACTTGGCCAAGGCCAAATAACAAAGACCAACTTGGCAGTCTTGCATCAGCATCCTCTGTGCGTCACAGTGGAAGAAGCGTTCATGGCTGATGCACCAACGATGTCTGATACTTCTCCCTCCTTTCAGCAATTTCTCAGGGATTGTGAGCAATTGGGGCTACTGCGCCTTGTGGTTACAAACGAAACTGCCGTTCTGGAGGTGCGATCGCCCCTCACCAAGGTTTTCTATGCTGAACTGCCCAAGGGGCGCTATGCCAATATGCACACGGAGGACTTTGAGTTTCACTTGAATATGGATCAGGTGGCCAAAATTCGCTTTGAGGAAGGGCAAGCCAAGCGGGGCAACTTTCCTACCTACGCCATTCGCTTTCTCGATGCCAATGAGAAATCCGTCCTCAGTGCCTTTTTGCAGTGGGGTAAGCCCGGTGAATACGCCGCAGGTCAAGTGGCAGCTTGGCACGCCCTGCGGGAACGCTACGGTACAGAGTGGCAACCCGTGGTGGCCGACCTTGAGGCAAAAGCGTCCAGCGCAACCCATGGATAGGGATCTATGAGAGTCGTTGTAACCGGTGCTACTGGATTTGTCGGGCAGCAGGTCGTCAGCGCCCTCAGCGATCGCGGCGATCACGTGGTTGCCTTAGTACGCTCCCCGGCGAAAGCCGCCAAACAATTCGCTGGCATGACCCATGTTGAATGGGTGGGCTATACCCCCAAAGCCGCTGGGGACTGGTTTGCTGCCCTTGAGGGGGCGGATGCAGTAATTAACTTGGCAGGAGAACCCCTTGCCAATGGTCGCTGGACAGCGCAGCGCAAACAGGAGATCTACGATAGCCGGGTTGTCGGCACACAGCAGTTGGTGCGGGCGATCGCCCAATGTCAACAGCGCCCGCGGGTATTGGTCTCGACCTCTGCCATTGGCTACTACGGCACTAGCGATACAGAAACGTTTGTCGAAACCCATGCAGCGGGAAATGATTTTCTGGCCAAGGTCTGTGTGGACTGGGAAGCGGCTGCCCAAGGGGTAACGGATTTAGGGGTGCGGTTCGTGATTCTGCGTTTTGGCATTGTCCTCGGCGAGCAGGGGGCACTGGCCAAGCTCCTATTGCCCTTTCAGTTATACCTAGGGGGGCCCCTTGGGTCGGGTCAGCAGTGGTTTTCGTGGATCCATCAGCAGGATTTAGTGCGCCTGATTCTGGCCGCAGTGGATCAAGCGGGAATGCAGGGGGTTTACAATGCCACCGCCCCAGAGCCACTGACGATGGCGGACTTTTGCCGGGTATTAGGAGAGGTGATGCAGCGCCCCTCTTGGTTGCCTGTGCCCGCCGCCGTCCTCCAATTGCTGCTGGGGGAAGGTGCCGATGTGGTGCTCAAGGGGCAGCGGGTCTTGCCGGAGCGGACGCTGGCTACGGGATTTCAATTTGACTACCCCAACGCCAAGGCAGCTCTCACCAACCTCCTCAAACCACGATATACTGATGGTTCCCGCTAGTTTGGTGCAAGATGGTGGAATTGACCCCCGCAGCCATTCAAGAGTTGGAACGTCTCCAAGCCCATGGCGTCAGTCGAGGTCGGGCCGCGATTCTACGGATTCAGGTGCAACCTAGTGCCTGCGGTGACTGGCGCTACGATCTTGCCCTTGTGACCGAACCCGAGCCGACGGATGTGCTCACCCAGTCCCAAGGCTGGACGATCGCGATCGCGGCGGAAGCGGCTGAGATGTTGCGGGGGTTGCGGGTGGATTACATCGAAGACTTAATGGGGGGCGCTTTTCGCTTCCACAATCCCAATGCCAGTCAAACCTGTGGCTGTGGCATGGCCTTTCGGGTGAGCGGATCGTAGGTTTCAGAAATCACTATGGGCAATACGTTTGGGCATCTCTTTCGCGTCACCACCTTTGGTGAATCCCATGGGGGCGGTGTGGGGGTGGTTGTGGATGGCTGCCCTCCCCGATTGGAACTGTCAGAAGCGGATATTCAAAAGGAACTGGATCGCCGCCGCCCCGGCCAAAGTCGGCTCACGACCCCTCGCCAAGAGAGCGATCGCTGTGAAATTCTCTCCGGTGTCTTTGAGGGCAAAACCCTCGGCACGCCCATTGCGATTCTGGTGCGCAACAAGGACACTCGCCCCGAAGATTATGCCGAAATGGCACGGGTCTATCGTCCCTCCCATGCAGATGCTACCTATGACGGCAAATACGGGATTCGCAACTGGCAAGGGGGGGGCCGTGCCTCGGCACGGGAAACCATTGGGCGTGTGGCCGCGGGGGCGATCGCCCGCAAAATTCTGGCTCAAGTCGCGGGTACCGAAATCATTGCCTACGTCAAGCGGGTCAAGGACATTGAAGCCGTTGTTGATCCTGATACCGTGGCAGCGGCTGCCGTTGAGGCGAATATCATGCGCTGTCCCGATGCCACCACCGCAGAAAAGATGATTGCCTTTGTGGATGACGTGCGGCGGCAGGCCAACTCCATTGGCGGTGTCATTGAGTGCGTGGTTCGCAATGTGCCTGTCGGCCTAGGCTCCCCCGTCTTTGACAAACTAGAAGCAGATCTTGCCAAGGGGGTGATGTCGCTGCCCGCCAGTAAGGGCTTTGAAATTGGTTCTGGCTTTGCCGGTACCCTGCTCACGGGTCAAGAGCACAATGACGAGTTCTATACCGATGAACAGGGAAGAATTCGCACCCGCACCAATCGCTCTGGGGGGGTTCAGGGGGGCATCTCCAATGGCGAAAACATTATTTTGCGGGTAGCTTTTAAGCCCACCGCCACCATTGGCCAAGCCCAGAAAACCGTGAACCAAGCAGGCGAGGAGACAATTCTAGCGGCAAAAGGGCGGCATGATCCCTGTGTGTTACCGCGAGCGGTGCCGATGGTCGAGGCAATGGTGGCTTTGGTTCTCTGTGACCATCTGCTCCGGGATCATGCCCAGTGTCATCTGCTGTTTTAGCGACTGCGATTGAGGGCAATCAGTAACCGCAGGATAAAGATAAACAGGTTGATGTAGGTCAGGTACATCGAAAGGGCAGCAGAGAGGTACTGATCATCGCGGTAGGTACGGGGCAGCACAAAGAAGTCCACCACCGCAGCCCCCACAAAGAGCACGACACCAATGCCAGAAATCGCAATTTCCAGAAACGTGGGTGTAAAGACACCAAAGAAGCTGAAGACTAACTGGAGAACGAGCACCACCAGCAGGGCAATAATCCCCAGTTGTACCGTTTTGGCAAGGGCAAAGCCATCGCGTTCCGACAGATTGGAACCAATGGGACTAGCGGCCATAAACGTGATGCCACAGCCGCCAGCGGCAATGATGATCCCCATAATGCCTACGGTGCTGAGGGCAAGGGCAATCAATCCAGAGAGTGTATAACCCGACAGCAAACTGTAGGTGGCCAACAGGGGTAGGGCTAGTCCATTGTTCCCTTTGCGAGCAGCTCCCTGCGCCACAAAAAAGAGGACAAGTTCAGCAATAATGGCCACAATAAACGTGGGCATGAAGAGTTGGGGCGCAGCAGCAAGCACGCCCAGACCACCCCAGCTACCCACCGCCGTCAGGACGAGGCCACCACCGACAAAGGGCAGGGCATTGCGAATCACATTGGGACCGACGATCGCGCTACTACGCGCCTCGCGAATCGCCTCTTGAAAGTTACTGGTACTACTCACGGGAATCCTCCAAGGGTGGTGAATAGACAACACAGCCAGATGGCATAGTTCTATTGTGCCAAAATTGCCAAGGGCACCTAGCTGGCAACAACCACGGAGACCTCTGGTGGCGGGGCGGTTATCTCTAATGGCGGATAGAATTGGGTCAAGACACTCAAGGATAGATGCTCCACCGTTGGGTAGTATCCCAGCCATTGACTGGCTAACTGGGCAAATTGTTCGGGTATCCCACTGACATAAAAGTGCACTTGGCCTTGGGGGCAAGGAGTCGCTAAATTCATGGCCTCTAGTTTGCGCACTGTTGCACGGGCAACGGCATGGGCAGGATCAAGGTGATGAACCGTTGCGGGCAAATACTGCTCAATCACAGGGCGCAGGTGGGGGTAATGGGTGCAACCATAAATGAGGGTATCGGGGTCAAATTGAACTAGGGGGTTTAGGGTCTGACAAACAATGCGGTGGACGCGATCGCCCTCTAGGCAATTGCTTTCCACAAGGGGGACAAACTCAGGGCAAGCCACTTGAGCGATCGCCACTGTGGGTGAGAGTTCCTGAAGTGCCCGTGCATAGGCACCGCTTTTAACCGTTGCGGGGGTAGCAATGACACCAATGCGCTTTCCCAGCGTGACCGCCATCTTGGCAGCGGGGACAATCAAGCCAAGGATCGGAAAGGGAAACTCACTGCGAACCTGTGCCAAGGCAAGGGCTGAACTGGTGTTGCAGGCCATCACCGCCATCTTGACGCCTTGGGAATGCATCCACGTCAAAATCTCCCGCACATATTGCAGGATTTCACTGCGGCGGCGAGTTCCATAGGGCAACCGTGCTGTATCCCCAAAGTAGAGAAACGATTCTTGGGGTAAAAGGCGTTGGAGTGCCTGTAAAACCGTTAGGCCCCCCACCCCACTGTCAAACACGCCAATCGCTCCCAGAGGATTTAGCCCTAGGGATGTCTTGTGCCAGTTGTCCACTCGAACCTCGACCTCACACCAACAAAGATGACATTGCCCCGTTCAGCAAGAGGGCAACCACAGCCAATCTACTGCCCTTTTTACGGAGATGGGACACGCTCAAAACCGCGAGATCTCCTTGATGGACTCTAGGTCATAGAAAAGGGCTGTAGTGCCACTCTAGCAGGTTTTGCTAAGAAGCGAATGATTGACGCTAAGACTGAACATCGGGTGCTATACATTGAATCACAGAGCACCCGTGGCTGTAGGGTTGGTCACCCCCTGTGGGGAAGTTATGGTGTGAGGATAGGAAAAACAATGCTCAGTCAGGAACAGCTCACCAGTTCTCAGGAGTGTGAGCGCGCATGGATTGAAATTGATTTGGCGGCCTTGGCAGCCAATACCCAACATCTTCGCCAATGGCTGGCACCAACAACGGAACTTTTAGCCGTGGTGAAAGCAGATGCCTATGGTCATGGCGCCCTCACGGTGGCACAGACAGTTTTAGCCCACGGTGCAACTTGGCTAGGGGTGGCAACAATTCCCGAAGGAATTACCCTACGGCAGGCGGGGATTACAGCGCCAATTTTGGTCTTGGGATCCGTCAATTTGCCGGTGCAGGTGCAGATGATGGCCGAGTGGCAGCTTCAGCCCACCCTCTCTACACCCAAGCAAGCCTTGATTTTCTCCGACTACGCTGATCACCGGCGGGAACCCCTTGATGTCCATTTGATGATTGATACAGGCATGTCTCGCTTGGGCTGTCCGTGGCAGGATGCCGTGGGTTTTGTGCAATTTGTGCAGCGGTTACCCCACCTGCGCATCCAAGGCATTTACTCCCACTTTGCTAGTGCCGATGATCCTGACCCCAGTTTGATGCGGCAGCAGCAGGCCTATTTTGAGCAGGTGTGCCAAGAACTTGCTCCCCTTTTGGGGTCGGTACGGCGTCACATGGCGAATTCGGCAGCCACCTTGGCCAATCGCAGTAGCCACTATGACATGGTGCGGATTGGTTTGAGTCTCTATGGTGTGTATCCTGCCCCTCATTTACGGGATGTGGTGCCACTGCGACCAGTGATGCAGGTGCGATCGCGCATTACCCTGTTGAAGGAGATTCCCGCCCATACGGGCATTAGCTATGGCCACCAATTCATTGCCCCCAAGCCGATGAAAATTGCCGTTGTGGGCATTGGCTACGCTGATGGGGTGCCCCGCCTTCTTTCCAACAAGCTCGAAGTCTTGGTTCAGGGAAAGCGCGTTCGCCAAGTGGGGGCCATTACGATGGATCAACTGATGATTGATGTCAGTGACATTGATGGTCTTCAGGAGGGGGATGTGGTGACCCTTCTTGGCGAAGATGGCGGGGACTGCCTAACCGTAGAAACTTGGGCGGACACCCTAGGCACAATTACTTGGGAAATTCTCTGTGGCTTCAAGAACCGCTTGCCGCGTATTCCCGTGTCCTAAAATTTCGCTACTCTCCTTCAGAGCCGTGGGCTGCCATGAACTCCCGCGCCCCCGGAAAGGTCTGGGATTCACCCGCAATCACTTTTTTGATGCCAAACTGCACTACAGCACCCGCACAGAGATAGCAGGGCATTAGGGTTGAGTACAGCACCGTATCTTCATAGCGACCGATGCGACCCGCATTGGCCAGACAGTCAATCTCCGCATGCAGAATCGGACTGCCCCGCTGCACCCGTTGGTTGTGGCCGCGACCAATGATTTGGCCATTGCGCACCAAGACCGAGCCAATCGGAATGCCACCTTCTCTGAGTCCTTGTTCTGCTTCGGCGATCGCCGCCGCCATAAATTCATCCATGATTGTCCGCCTGAGCAAATGTTCATTCCTAGTAAACGTCTTTTTCTGAACGGGTGTCTAGTCTTGGTATGATGCAAGCCAGAATCTGGTGGTGTCAGTGTCCATGATCAAGTTTTTGGTAACGGGTGGGGGTGGTTTTATTGGCGCCAACTTTGTGCGCTTAGCCCTTACGGAAGGCTGGGGGGCGGTACTCAACCTCGATAAAGTGACCTATGCCTGTCACCCCGGCACCTTGGCCATGCTCGAGCAATTGCCCAATTATCAATTTGTCAAGGGGGATGTGGGCGATCGCCCCCTTGTGCAAGAGCTATTGCAAACCTTTCAGCCCGATGCCGTGATTCACTTTGCTGCCGAAAGCCATGTCGATCGCTCCATCAATAGTCCCCAAGACTTTATCCAAACCAATGTTGTGGGCACCGCCAATCTCCTAGAGGAGGTCAAAACCTACTGGCAGCAGTTACCCACTGGAGCACAGGAGCAGTTCCGCTTCATTCATATTTCCACCGATGAAGTCTATGGCAGCCTTGGCCCTGAGGATCCGCCCTTTCGCGAAGACAGCCCCTATGCCCCCAACAGCCCCTATGCCGCCTCAAAGGCTGCCTCGGATCACTTGGTGCGAGCTTACCACCACACCTACGGCCTGCCCACCCTGACCACCAACTGCTCCAACAACTATGGTCCCTACCAGTTTCCCGAAAAGCTGATTCCGCTGGTGATCTGCCAAGCCCTAGCGGGGCAACCGCTGCCGATATATGGCGATGGTCAAAATGTGCGGGATTGGCTCTACGTTGAAGATCACTGCCGTGCGGTCTATACCGTTTGGCAAAAGGGTCAGGTGGGGGAAACCTACAACATTGGTGGCAACTGCGAAAAGCCGAACCTTGAGGTCGTGCAAACCCTCTGCGATCTGCTGCAAACCCTTGTGCCTCGCGCTGATTTGAATTACCGCAGCTTGATTACCTTTGTCAGCGATCGCCCCGGTCACGATCGCCGCTACGCCATTGACGCCTGTAAAATTCAGCGGGAACTGGGGTGGCAGCCCCAAGAAACCTTCAGCAGTGGCCTTGAAAAAACCGTGCAGTGGTATCTTGCCCATCAAGATTGGGTGGAAGCAGCGCGCACCGCCGACTACAGTGCTTGGCTGGCAACCCACTATGGCAGCGTTCTTAGTCATTGCCCATGAAAGGAATTATTTTGGCTGGTGGCTCTGGAACCCGCCTCTATCCCCTGACACAGGTGCTCAGTAAACAACTGATGCCCATCTACGACAAGCCAATGATTTACTATCCCCTCTCAATTCTGATGCTGGCGGGGATTCGGGAGGTCCTCATTATTTCTACCCCAGAGCACCTCTATCTTTTTGAAAAGCTTCTAGGGGATGGTCATCAGTGGGGCTTGTCCCTCAGCTATTGTGTGCAGCCTCAGCCCAATGGTCTCGCGGAAGCTTTTATCCTAGGGCGGGAGTTTTTACAAGGAGAACCCGTCTGCCTCACCCTTGGGGATAATCTGCTCTACGGCCATGATTTACCCCAAAAATTGCAACAGGGGGCGCAATTGACGGAAGGGGCAATGATTTTTGGCTATCGGGTGGCCAATCCGCAGCAGTACGGTGTGATTGAGTTTGATGCCAGCGGTCGCGTCCTCGGCATTGAGGAAAAGCCAGCGGTGCCTAAGTCCAACTATGCGGTGCCCGGCATCTATTTCTATGACCATCAAGTGTGCGATCTGGCAGCCCAGCTTCAACCATCGGCGCGGGGGGAACTGGAAATCACCGATCTCAACCGCCTCTACCTTGAAAAGGGACAACTGCGGGTGGAATTGCTGGGACGCGGCTATGCGTGGCTGGATACGGGTACCCATGATCTGCTGCAACAGGCCAGCAGCTTTATTCGCACACTGGAGGAACGGCAGGGGGTGAAAATTGCCTGCTTAGAGGAAATTGCTCTGCATCAGGGCTACATTACCCCAGAGCAACTTTATGAACTCGCCCAACCCCTGCGCAAAAGTAGCTACGGTCAATATCTCTTGCAGGTGTGGGCAGAAGTCACTGGAGGCAGTCATGCTCAAGGTACAACCCCTGGCGATCGCTGACGTTCTGCTCTTGGAACCCCGTGTCTTTCGGGATCAGCGGGGCTTTTTCCTAGAAAGCTTTAATCAGCGGGCTTTTATGGCCGCTACAGGCTTAGAGGTGACCTTTGTCCAAGACAATCACTCTGCCTCACAACAGGGCGTGCTACGGGGATTACACTACCAGCACCAACAGCCCCAAGGCAAACTCATTCGCGTCATCGAAGGAAAAATTTTTGATGTCGCAGTCGATTTGCGGCGTTCCTCGCCCACCTGTGGCCAATGGGTAGGGGCTTGGCTCAGCGCAGACACCTTCCAGCAACTGTGGATTCCCCCTGGCTTTGCCCATGGCTTCTGGGTGCAATCAGCCACCGCCCAAGTGCTCTACAAAACAACGGACTACTACAATCCGGGGGATGAATATACGCTGCTGTGGAATGATCCAACCGTCGGCATTCAATGGCCGATCGACAGCGAACCCCTCCTTTCTGCCAAGGATCAGCAGGGCAAGTCGTTCAACGAACTTCCCCTATTTGCTTGAGATAAAAAATCCCTCCCCAATTGGAGAGGGACACTCAGACGAGGATACGATTAGGCTCTACAGAGCGTTACCACGGGGGAGTACCTCTTCTGGGAAGACAAAGTTTTCATGGGGTTGGTCTTGGGGCGCCATCCAAGCGCGAATGCCCTCGTTCAAGAGCAGGTTCTTCGTGTAGAACGTCTCAAACTCAGGGTCTTCCGCTGCCCGAATCTCCTGCGAAATAAAGTCGTAAGACCGCAGGTTCAACGCCAGACCCACCACGCCAATCGCACTCATCCACAGCCCCGTCACGGGCACAAACAACATGAAAAAGTGCAACCAGCGCTTGTTCGAGAAGGCAATGCCAAAAATTTGGCTCCAGAACCGGTTGGCCGTCACCATCGAGTAGGTCTCTTCCGATTGGGTGGGGCTAAAGGCACGGAAAGTGCTGGCGCCTTCGCCATCTTGGAAGAGGGTGTTCTCCACTGTGGCACCGTGGATGGCACACAACAGGGCACCGCCGAGCACACCGGCCACCCCCATCATGTGGAAGGGGTTCAAAGTCCAGTTGTGGAACCCTTGGAAGAACAGCAGGAAGCGGAAGATGGCAGCCACGCCAAAGCTGGGGGCAAAGAACCAACTGGATTGCCCCAAGGGATACATCAAGAAGACGCTGACAAAAACGGCAATGGGGGCACTGAAGGCAATGGCGTTGTAGGGACGGATGCCCACCAAGCGAGCAATTTCAAATTGCCGCAGCATGAAGCCAATGAGGCCAAAGGCGCCGTGGAGGGCGATAAAGGTCCACAGACCGCCCAGTTGGCACCAGCGGGTGAAGTCCCCTTGGGCTTCGGGACCCCAGAGGAGCAGGAGGGAGTGCCCCATGCTGTTGGCGGGGGTGGAAACGGCAACGGTGAGGAAGTTGCAGCCTTCGAGGTAGCTGGAGGCGAGGCCGTGGGTGTACCAAGAGGTCACAAAGGTGGTACCGGTCAGCCAGCCCCCGAGGGCAAGGTAGGCGCAGGGAAACAGCAGGATGCCTGACCAGCCGACAAAGACAAATCTGTCACGCTTGAGCCAGTCGTCGAGGATGTCAAACCATCCCCGTTCTGCTGGCGCTCGTCCAATTGCGATCGTCATAAAACTCAACTCCGAAAGGAAGTGATAAAGGCAGATTCGTGAGGTAGCTCAATGGGACGATAAGAGCCAAGTTTACGAATCTTAATAACGACTCTAATCTAGCAAAGGCGTTTTGTGGTTTTCAACAAGGCATACCTCGTCGAGGAACTGTGTATCTAGGGTATAGCCCTTTTCCAAACCATGGCAGAACATAGCGAGCTGTCGTCCCTCCTAGGAAGCTGTTTTGCTCACGGTGTTCAATTCCTGTGAAAAGGGTTGTAAGATACTCGGTGTTTCTTGCCCTGAATTCTGCCCTATGGGTCGCTCAATTCTAATTCCCGCCATTCCCGTAAAGGTCTCTGTTCTTGGCTTTCCACTGCACTTGGTGGATAATGCTCCTGAGTGGCTCTTAATGCAGCAGCGGAATGGCCATGGTCAGCACGTGATCACGCTCAATTCAGAGATGGTGATGCTGGCGGAGCGAACACCAGAGTTTGCTGATGTTTTACACCGTGCTGATTTGGTGATTCCCGATGGATCGGGGGTCATTCTCTACCTCAAGTTGCATGGCCTCTCGGTGCGCCGTCTGCCGGGGATTGAATTTGCCGAAGCCCTCCTGCGACTTGCCAATGAGGCGCCCCAGCCCAAGCGGGTCTTCTTCTATGGGGCAGCGCCGGGGGTGGCAGAAAAAGTAGCTGAGCGCTGGCATCGAGAGTTGCCCAACCTGAACATTATTGGTGTGCAGTCAGGCTACCACGATGCCGATACAGAGGTTGCTCTCATTGAAACGCTGAAGGAGACACAACCCCACATTATTTTTGTGGCTTTGGGAGTTCCCCGTCAGGAATATTGGATTGATCGCCATCGTCACATTTGTCCAGAGGCGATTTGGGTTGGCGTGGGCGGTAGTTTTGATGTGTGGGCAGGGGTTAAAAAGCGAGCACCCAAGCTAATGCAAAAACTCCATCTAGAATGGCTCTACCGTCTGTATCAGGAACCGTGGCGCTGGCGGCGGATGTTGGCTTTGCCCCAATTTGCATGGAAGGCGCTCCTAAGTCGTTTGTATGGGCGACAGCGTTTCTCGTCCCGATGACAGCAGTGACCCCAGTGGTACCCCCCTGCGAACCCACCTCTCAGGGGGTAATCGTTGCAGAACTGTGGCAAGTCACGAAGTCCTTTGGTGGCACTTTGCCCTGCTTACATCGCGTCAATTTACAACTGCGACGGGGAGAGTTTTATTTTCTCACGGGTGCTTCGGGGTCAGGTAAATCCACCCTCTTAAAACTCCTCTGTGGCCAAGTTCGCCCAGATCAGGGCATAGTTCGCCTCTTTGGTGAGGAAGTCAATCCCCAACAGGATCGACGGATGGCACAGTTGCGGCGGCGCTTGGGGGTAATCTTTCAAGACTTTAAGCTGCTGGGCGATCGCTCCGTGGCAGACAATGTGGCTTTTGCGCTGCTGGTGCGCGGTATTCCCAAAGCAGAAATTCAGCAGCGGGTACAAACGGCGCTCAAACTGGTGGGTCTGAGCCACAAAGCCAATGCCAATCCCCAATCTCTATCGGGGGGAGAGCAGCAGCGGGTGAGCATTGCTCGGGCGATCGTTGGTGGGCCTGAGCTATTGCTGGCGGATGAACCCACGGGCAATCTGGATCCGCAAACCAGCCAGCAAATTCTTGCCCTGCTCCATCGCCTCCATCAACATGGGCTAACGGTTCTCTTTACCACCCATGACTTAGCCTTGACTCGCTTAGTCCCCCATCGGATTCTCCATTTGCACCATGGCAAACTTGAGTCCCTTACCCACCCTTGACTTTTTGCTTCCAGAAGTGCGCCGCAGTCTCTGGCGCGGTGGTTGGCTCAATGGCGCAGCCGTTATTGCTGTGGCCGTGACGCTCTTTATTTTTGGTTGGGGCTGGCAAGTGTCGCACCTCCTTGGCGCTAGTGTCGAGTCCTTGGGCAATCGGCTAGAAATTACGGCCTATGTGTCGCCTGAACTTCCCGCAGCCAAAGTGGCCAGCCTTAAGGAGCAGTTGGCGGCATTACCGGGGGTAGCCGACTTCACTTGGATTGATCGCGATCGCGCTTGGGCACAATTGCAAGCTGATTTAGGCCTCAAAAGTGAACAGGGTGGCTTAGCCCTCTTTGACACCAATCCCCTCAGCGATGAAATCAAGATCCGCGCCCAAAGCCTCGAACAGGTGGCTCCCCTAGCCAGCCAAATTGCCCAAAAGGAAGGCATTGAGTCGGTGCAGTATCTTGAGCGTGCCCTAACGGGTCTGCAAAGTGTGCAGCGGGTGGTGCGGGCAGTCACGTTCATTTTGGTGCTGCTCCTGAGTTTAACGGTAGTTGCCTTAGTGAGCGCCATTTTACGGTTGATTATCCTTGTGCGCCAACCTGAAATTGAGATCATGACATTGGTGGGCGCCACCCAAACTTGGATTTATACCCCCCTATTTATTCAAGCCGCTAGTCTAGGTGGCGGCGGTGGTTTACTGGCGTGGATAGTTGGCTGGGGCAGTAGTCAACAGCTTCAGCAGTGGTTAACCCAACAGGCCAGTTTTCGCGCCCTTGCCAGCAATGTTTCCCTTGAATGGTCGCTGGGCTTGGGGGTGTTCCTGATCATCATTGGGGTAATTTTGGGGCTAGTGAGTACCCGATTGGCACTGCCAACCACCTCTCAGCGGTAGGCGGCTATGCCACAATAAATGGGGCAATGACGATTGATTCTAAGGGCTATGGCACAATTTACGGCTGACGAGAAAGCAATTGTTCAAAATTATTTCAACACGACCGGCTTCGATCGCTGGCGGCGCATCTATGGCACGGATCAGGTCAGCAAGGTGCAAGCGGATATCCGCATGGGACACCAACAGACCATTGATACGGTACTAGCATGGCTCAAGGCTGATGGCTCCCTCAAGGGTAAACTCATTTGTGATGCGGGCTGTGGGGTTGGTAGTCTGAGCATTCCCCTTGCAGAATTGGGGGCACGGGTCTATGCCAGTGACATTTCCGAGAAGATGGTGGCCGAAGCCCGCGATCGCGCCGCTGCTCAATTGAATGGCCACCATGAACTCATCCTCAGTGTCAGTGATCTTGAAGCCCTGCGGGGACAATACCATACCGTCATCTGCCTTGATGTCCTCATCCACTATCCCGACAGCCAAATGGCAGGGATGCTAGCCCACTTGAGTTCCTTGGCGATGGAGCGACTGATCCTCAGCTTTGCCCCCAAAACACCAAAATATACGCTGCTGAAAAAAATTGGTGAATTCTTCCCCGGCTCCAGCAAGGCCACCCGTGCCTATCTCCACAGTGAGGAATTTATTGTGGGGATTTTGCGAGACTTGGGTTGGCGGATTGAACGCAATGCCATGACCAAAACCCGCTTTTACTTTTCGCGACTCCTAGAAGCAGTGCGCGCCTAGATGACGAACCTCAACCTCAGCTTGGCGGATCTGCAAGCCTTGGGGCGCCAGTGGGGGACATGGCTGCCGCCGGGGACAGTGCTCTTGTTAGCGGGGGATCTAGGGGCAGGGAAAACCACGTTTGTGCAAGCCTTGGGGGAGGGATTGGGCATTGCGGATGTCATCCAAAGCCCCACTTTCACGCTGATTCAGGAATACCCCGAAGGGCGTGTGCCCCTCTATCACTTTGATCTCTATCGCCTTACCCCTGCTGAAGTGGCGGAGTTGGCACCGGAACGCTATTGGCTTGGGGAAGAAATTGATCTCGGAATTGTTGCCATAGAGTGGCCCGATCGCCTGCCAACGCTACCCCCAGACTACCTTAGGCTCCAGCTTCAACGACAGCAGGATCGCACCTGTCTAACTCTAGAGGCTGTAGGGGCAGCGACATCGCTGTTGCCCAAATGCTTAAATCTTTGAGGGCGCGATCGCGATAAGCGGCATAGCGCAAGGCCTTTTGCCGAACGTTTTGCTCTAGGGGTGGCAGAATACCAAAGTTGGGGGGCATGGGCTGGAAGGTTTTGCTCTCCGCCGTACTGATGTAGTGGAAGAGGGCACCGGCCATCGTGGTTGGCGGCAATACCAAGGGTGGGAGTCCTTGTGCCAAGCGAGCCGCGTTCGTTCCTGCTAACCAGCCCCCCGCCGCTGCTGCTGTATACCCTTCGGTACCGGTAATTTGACCCGCCGCCAAGAGGGTGGGGCGATCGCGAAACTGGAGACTGGCACTCAACAACTTCGGCGCATTTAAGAAGGTATTGCGGTGCATCACCCCCATGCGCACAAACTCGGCCTGCTCTAAGCCCGGAATCATCCGCAAGACTCGCTGCTGCTCGCCCCAGCGCAAATTGGTTTGAAAGCCCACCAAGTTCCACAGTTGACCATGGCGATCCTCTTGGCGCAGTTGTGCCACCGCATAGGGACGCTCTCCCGTACGCGGATCTCGCAAGCCCACGGGTTTCAAAGGTCCAAAGCGCAGCGTATCCACCCCCCGCCGCGCCAACTCCTCTACGGGTAAGCAAGCCTCAAAAAATTGAGCATTCTCACGCTCAAAGTCCTTCAAGGGTGCCTGTTCAGCTTCACAGAGAGCCTGCCAAAAGCGCTGATATTCCTCAGCAGTGAAGGGACAGTTGAGATAGGCCGCTTCCCCGCGGTCGTAGCGGGAGGCCAAAAAGGCCACCTCACGGTTAATGGACTCCCCAACCACAATTGGGCTGGCAGCATCGAAAAAGCTGAGGTAGTCCAGTCCGGTAAAGCGTTGGAGATCCGCACTCAGCGCCTCACTGGTAAGCGGCCCGGTGGCTAGCACGACAATCCCAGTCTCTGGCAAATGGGGGAGTTCTTCACGCCGCAATGTCACAAGGGGATGGCCTTCGAGGGTTTCAGTCAACTCACGACTAAACTGGGCACGATCCACCGCTAGAGCACCGCCGGCAGGCACTTGATGGCGATCGGCAGTGGCAATAATCAACGACCCGAGGGCACGCAGTTCATGGTGCAATAACCCCGTGGCGCGATCGCTGGCCTTGGCACCAAAGGAATTACTGCACACCAACTCTGCCAACTCCGCCGTATGGTGAGCTGGACTAGGCACATGGGGGCGCATTTCATACAGCACCACCGGCACACCCGCTCGAACAATTTGCCAAGCCGCTTCTGTACCCGCTAGACCACCACCAATGACCGTAATCGGTTCCATTGCTATCCTTCTGGGGGAGACTCCACTGCAACTTCCGAGCTGGGTAACGCCTCTGAGTCTTCTACCTCTGGCTTAAAGACCAAGCGCAACAGGGGTGGCGCAACGAACGTGGTCACAATCACCATGACGATAATACCGGCATCTAGAGCCTTCGAGAGCACACCGCTGGCCGACCCCACAGCCGCAAAAATCAAACCCACTTCACCGCGAGGCACCATACCAATGCCAATGGCCCAACGGTTAATTCCCGGCTGGCCAAAGACCGTTGCCCCTGTTACCACCTTACCAACAATGGCCACCAATACAAGGAACGAGGCAATGATCAGACCCGCACGATTGGCCGGTTCTAGGGGATTGAGAACGCTAATATCGGTGCGTGCGCCAACACAGACAAAGAAAACTGGCACTAGCATATCGGCAATGGGCAAAATCTGCTCCTCTAGCTCACGTCGTTTTTCCGTTTCCCCCAAGACTAAGCCAGCGGTAAAAGCACCGAGAATCGCTTCCAATTGCAGCATCACTGCCACATAACCAAGGACAAAGGCAAAGATAAGAGAGGGAATCAGTAAGTTGCCGCGCGTTGTCAGGCGATCGACCATTCCCAAAAAGAAGGGACTCAGCAGCCGCCCCACGACAACAGACCCCACCAAAAAGACTACAGAGCTAATGATCAAGTAGATCACATTGCTAATCTCGACCGTGCCCGTTTTGGCTAGACTGGCCACCACTGCCAGCACAATAATGCCGAGAATATCATCGAGAACGGCTGCCCCAATGATGATTTGACCTTCCGGAGAAGTAAGACGTTGAATTTCGGCAAGGACTTTGGCTGTGATGCCAATACTGGTTGCCGTCAGAGCCGCCCCTGCAAAGATGGCCGGTACCAAGTCCACATGAAACAGCGTCACGAGGCCAAGGGTTCCTGCTGTAAAGGGAACCACCACCCCGCCCACAGCAACGATAGCTGCCTGCGGCCCCACCCTCAGCAAACCCTCTAGATCGGACTCCAAGCCAATCTCAAAGAGCAGGATCATGACGCCAATTTCTGAGAGGACGGCAATGACCTCACTGGCAGTATTGGCAACCACCGTAGCCAGCGGGTCATCCATGCCGGTGGTCTGCTGAATAAACGTCGTCAGCACAGAGGGCTCAGTGGTTCCCCCTTCGGAAAAGACCAACAGGTGCAAGACCGAAATACCAACCACCACACCGCCCACCAGCTCACCCAACACCGGTGGAAAGTTAATGCGGGCACAAATTTCACCGCCCATTTTGCTCGCCAAGTAAATCACCACCAGACTCAGTAAAACAGCGGCCAAAATTAAAGGTGCTGCTTCCGCCAAGTTCACTGATTCTGCTGCCGCATTGGCAAAAAAGGGTTCAAACAGTAGCGCTATCAAAGGCATAGAAGCAAAGGCTCAAAACTCTTTAACTCAGTTAAGCATGCCTTCCCCTTTTGCTCAACCTGCCTCTAGTCTGAACCGAATCCTATTTCTTTCTGTCTAAACCAAGTTGGATTTCAGTCGGTTTATCATCGTTTTTTATAGCAGCGGTCACTCGATCATGCGCATTCTCTTTGTCGAAGATGACCCCCAGCAGCGACAGCCCATTTGCCTAGCACTGCAGCGGCAGGGCTACACCGTTGATACTGCACCCGATTTGAAAACAGCCTACTGGTTAATCCATGAGGTGGATTATGAATTGCTCATTTTAGATTGGCTTTTACCCGATGGTGAAGGCACACAGCTGTGTCGCTATTACCGCCAGCAGCAAAAAAACGCGCCAATTGTATTTCTTACCGCAAAGGACACGACGGCGGATAAAGTCACTGGCTTAGATGTGGGTGCCGATGATTATCTCATTAAGCCCGTGGATCTATTGGAATTATTGGCACGCATCCGCGCCCTGCGGCGGCGATCGCCCCTCTGGCAGGGGGATGAACTAACCCTTGAGGGATTAACTCTCCACCTAGAGACTCGGAAGTTGAGCTATCAAGGTGTGGAAATTCAGCTTAAAAGTCGAGATTTTCAGTTGCTCAGCTACCTGATGCGCCATCCACGCCAAGTTCTCAGCTGCCAGCAAATTGAAAGTCAACTCTGGGAATGGGATAAATCCCCTGAGAGTAACGCGGTTGCTGTGCGAGTGAAACGGCTGCGGGAGCAATTGAAGCAACTGGGTGTAGAGCATTGGCTCAAAACCCACTATGGTAGTGGTTATTCCTTGAATCCCCAGCAAAATGTTTCTTAGGAAAGTAGTTGGATCAATTCGCTATCGTGCTGGCTTAATTATTGCCATGCCGATTATCTTTCTGTTCATTATTGTCGCGTCATTTATATGGTTGAAGCTAAACCTAATTGAAGATGATGAATGGGTGTTGCATACGCAAAAAGTAAGACTAGAAACGCAAAAACTACTTAACTTACTGCTGGACTTGGAAACGGGTGTGCGTGGCTATAGCCTGACAGGCAGTCACCGCTTTCTGCAACCTTACATTGCGGCAAAATCTCGCATTGTTCCATCATTGGAAAAAATTAGAGAGCTGGTACAGGATAATCCTGAGCAACTTAAGGCTTTAGACTCAATCGAGGAAACCCTTCAGCAAAACATTCAGATTTTTGATCGTTATGTATATTCAGAAAATTTTACATCTACGACCCATTTAGTCAGTAAATCTAACCAAGAGCAGAATATTGATTGGAATAAAAGTCGGATTTTAATGGAAAGAGCACGGCAAAGCATTTACGAATTTTATAAAAATGAGGAGGTGCTGTTGGGCGATCGCCGGGGGCACCAAATTGAGTATCGAGAATTGGCATGGTCAATTATAATTGCTGCTGCCGTGATTGGTGGTATTGCTAGCTTACTCTCTGTTCGCTTGTTTTATCAGCTGGTTGCAGAACTAGAATCGCGCGAAAATTCCCTTAGGGAAAATAATGAAAAACTATCTGTTGTTTGTCATCAGCTTCAGCGATTTACAGCCAATGCTTCCCATGAGCTAAGGGCACCTTTATCAGCAATTTTAAGTAATAGTCAACTGGCTCTAATGATCTTAGAAGAAGAGCTGCAAGATGACAGTGAATCCTTTACAACTGTGCAGCAAAACTTAAACAACATCTGCCAGATTGCAAAACAAATGGCCAATTTAGTCAGCGATCTGCTGTTTTTGGCTCGCCATGAAGGTCAGTTGGCCAATTGCCAATCGTTTAATGCCCATGCGCTGATTAAGGAATTAGCTGAAGAGTGGCAGCAGCCCATGGATGACCAAGGGATTACATTTGTGGTTCAACTCCCTGAATTGCCCATCATGGTAAAGGGTGACTTTTTGCTGCTCAAGCAAGCAATTGCAAATCTTTTGAGGAATGCCTGCGCCTATACCCCCCAAGGTGGCAAGGTGAAATTGGAAACTCAGTCAACGGAGCGCGAGGTTCAAATTGCTGTTGTGGATACGGGGATCGGCATTCCAGAAGCTGCCCTGCCCCATGTCTGCGAGCGCTTTTATCGCATTCATCAAGGTCAGAAACAACCGCAGGGCTTTGGTTTGGGGCTAGCGATCGTCAAACAAATTGTTGATGCTCATCAAGGACAGCTGCAAATTCACAGTCGCGTGGGGGAGGGAACAACGGTGACCATTACCTTACCCCCAAGCGGACGTTGACGGACGTTGACATAGTTCTGTCATTTTTTTTCCTTAATCTAGGGATTGAAGCATTGAGGACACAGAACATGGTTAGGAAGTATTTATGGGCTTTGGGTATGTCTCTTTTTGTAGGTACTACGGGCGTTTTGATGCCACCGATAGCTCAAAGTGTTGCCCAGTCGGTAACTCCGATTCGTAATTTAGGCAATGTCTATGGCATTACCATTCGCGGCACCGTACGCAGTGCAGTTGGCAATCATTTCATTCTCGACGATGGCACGGGTCAAGTCATTGTGGATGCCGGTCCCCGTTGGTTTCACCAAATCAATCTCCAGCCCGGCGAAACGGTCACGGTGGTAGGGAAATATGATGACTATGATTTTGACGCTTTTCGCATTACCCGCGCCAATGGCGAGGTGATTAACATTCGTCCCCATGGTGGACCTCCCCCCTGGGCGGGTGGCCGGCGACGCTGGGAGCAACGACAGGCACGTTAGGAGGAACCCCGTTACCACATAGGCGGCTGGGAAATTTTGTGAGGTAGCTAAAAATCTGGATGGATAGAGGGGGCAATTGCCCCTTTTATGTTCAGCTTTTAGCGATCGCTAGCCAAAATCAGCCTAGAATCCAGCCTAGTTCTATTACGGATTCTTGGGTTAAGGCATGAGTTTTTCGAAACTTTCCGCGCAAGGATTCTTGGTATAGTAGAAGCGTTTACGAACTACGGTTCACTCGTCATTGGTTAGCCATGCTACTGAAGTCTACAACACGCCACGTTCACATCTATGCCGGCCATGTGGTTGATGGGGAAGTTCATCCTGATACAGAAACGCTGACGCTGAATGTGGATCCCGATAACGAGTTGGAGTGGAACGACGCCGCCCTAGCGAAGGTGGAAGCCAAATTTCAGGAGTTGGTGGCAAATGCCGCTGGCGAGGACTTGACGGAATATAATCTGCGGCGCATTGGCTCGGACTTGGAGCATTTTATTCGCTCTTTGCTGATGCAGGGGGAAATTGGCTACAACCTCAACAGTCGTGTGCGCAACTACAGTCTGGGGATTCCTCGTGTGAATCACTCCTAGATTTATTCGATTTATTCATCCTCAATTGCGGATTATTTAACAGGTACTTTGACAGCGGCATTTCCCGCTACAGTCCTGACCTATTGGGATGGATAGAGGGAGTACAATCCTCTCTGCTAGTCGCTTTCACGGTTTTGAAGGTGTGCTCTCTTTGTGAAAGGCGCTGTGTTTGCCTTGTAGTACCGCTGAATTGGCCAAAAAAAAGAGGCCATTACTGACCTCAAAATGACACTTTGACCGCTGAAAATTGGGAGAGAGTTAAGGTCTAGAGGAGACCCCAGAAGTGAAGCACGCCTTGTTTGGTGATCAGTTCTGTGAGTAGCGCCGCCACAAAGCCGATCATGGCGAGGCGACCGTTCCAAATTTCAGCTTGGGGGGTGAATCCAAAGACCCATGCGTTGCGATCTTCAGCTTTGATGGTTTTGGTATCTTCCATGGTTTTGACTCCTGATCGAACCCTGTACCCTCACTGTAACAATTCTTTACTAATTCCGCAACATCTCTTAATATATTTTTCTCTATTGCTGTCCTAGAGGGCGATCGCGATATCCCTAATCAATGACTGTGGCCATCTTCACGTTCTCCAGCTTGGCGAGGATTTGCGGCTTGTAGTTTTCAAACTCTGCTTTGAGGAGATTACGGCTCACAATCGCTGGGGCAGAACTGGGCAAGCTTTTACTGGTTTGCAGCCAATCCCGTAGCAGTTGCCGCTGGAAGGTAGCGATCGTAAACATGCGGACATTGATGCAGTGTTGCGGATCCTCAAGGGAGAAAAAGAGCAGCGGATAGTAGCCGGTCTCCGAGAGCAAAACGCAGAGTTCTTGGTTGCGTGGCAGTTTCATATCCAAATAACAGGGCAACCAGCGGGGCCCTTGCTTGGGATCGTAGATGGCAGTAATCCAGAGGATCATCGGGTGGGGACTGGTGGTAAAGAGAAACTGGTTGTAGCGAATATTGAGCATGCGCCGATCAATTTCTGGGCGAGGCAGCATCACCCACAGCGAGGCGGCTGATTCCCGCTGTGCATACAAAGGCATCGGAAAGACAATTTCCGCGACGGGTTTATCGGCAGGCCAAACACTTTGCCAGCAGACTTCTTCAACGGTGGCAAGGGCAACAGGCGGTTGAGACTGGCGTTCTGAGGGTTGAGAGACTTTTGCAGCGACCTCTACCCCCGGCTGGGTGACTCGACTACTCCCAAACTGTTCCTCAAGGGCTGTTAAGACCTTGATAATTTCACCGACGTTTTGGGGGCGATCGCTGGGGGACTTGGCCATGCAGGCCATGATCAGTTCCTCAAGGACAGGAGGAAGATACAACCCTGGACTGGCCACATTGAAGGGCACTGGCTTTTGGAAGTGGTGTGCCTTAAACCAACTGCCAATGGAGTGGGTGTCCGCCTGAATGGGCATCTTGCCGGTGAGTAGCTCATACATGGTGATGCCAAGACTGTAGATATCCGAGCGGTGATCCAACTCTCGCCCTTCAATTTGCTCTGGGGAACAGTAGGCCAAAGTGCCCATAAACGACGAGGTTTGCCTTTTTTCAGAGACATCCCCCAAAAATTTGGCAATCCCAAAATCCAATAGCTTCGCAAGTTCCCCCATCGTGCCATCCTGAATCACAAGGACGTTGCTAGGTTTAATGTCACGGTGAATAATGGGGCATTTTTGGCCTTCGATGATAATTCCCTCATGGGCTACCTGCAGACCAAGGCACATATGGCGTGCAATTCGCAGAAATCGGCTTAAGGGCAGGGGTTCTTCTAGGAGCAAATCACTGAGGTTTTCGCCTTCCAAAAATTCCATGACGTAGAAGGGAATTTCCTCGTTGTTCATGCCGTAGTCGAGCACCCGCACCACGTGCATACTTTTCTGACCGAGGAGAGCACCCGCGCGCGCTTCTTGGGCAAAGCGGGTTTTCATGCGATCGTTGAGCAGGGTTTGCGACAGGAATTTAACGGCAACCGGAACGCCGCCAAGGAGAATGTCCTCTGCCCGATACACCCGCCCCATTGAGCCTTTGCCAATCAGCTCCGTCAGCTGGTACCGATTCATCAGAATTTGGCCAATGTTGGTATCGCGGTGCGGTTCTGACATAGTTGCCTCAAGGGGAAATCGGCTGGCGAGGTCGCAAACAGGGAAGCATTGTGTTGCTAGGTCGCTATGGTTATACGTCTATTATCTCTAGAGTCTTTAGGTTCTGTTTGATCCATTGGGGCGATCGCTCCCCCCTAATCCGTAGTTTCTTAAGCCTTTTTAGGGTTCTAAGCATTAGGAACGCCTAACCAAGACATCAATGACGAACTGGTAATCTGAATCTCTTTATCGAGATCGGGAACAGGGATAAAGACCACGCCACCGCTACAGGAAATTTCCCCCACCGATCGCCACTGATTCGCGGTATAGATATGGACATAATTAACTGCGCCCCGTCGCCAACTGCGCCACATCTCACTGGCAGCACAATCATAGAGTTGATAGCCTTCGGGAATGGCGGCACGGGTAAAGGGCACCAGTTGTGCCTTATTTTGAGCGAGATCAGGGAAGAATGATCCATGGGTCAATGCTTGTCGCAAAGATTCCCACGCATCGCAGTAGCGCTTGACCATGATCTGCGGTTGACCATTTTCACTTTTACCTGTGGCAATGACGCCCGCTTTGTTGTCCACCAGTTGCCAAGTCCCTAAAACCGATTCAATGCGATAGTTGGGATTTGAGGCAAGGCTCTCAGCCCCATTGACAACATCGGCAACAAAAACAGCAAACAACTCGCTGTCATCCATGAACTCACTCCCGATCCTGCTTTTTTATAGTTTACTTTGCCGCTCCAGTCGGAGAGAGGTCGGTCATTGTTTTTGCTCTTGTGAAATTAAAATATCTGGGAAAATTTCCTTTCTGAGGCGATCGCAAAGCTCCGTATAATCATGGATTGATAAGGTAGTTGCATGGCTGCCTTCACTGGACTCTTACGCAGGGGTATCTCCCACACTCTGACTGCTTTGAGATGCTTTGACTTCTGAGGTTAACCATGAAATATCGCATTTTAATGGCGACGCTGCTGGCGGTATGTTTAGGGATTTTTTCCTTGAGCGCCCCCGCCTTTGCCGCAAAACAGACTTTAACCTATGACGATATTGTCGGCACTGGTCTGGCCAACAAGTGCCCCACGCTTGATGATACGGCACGCGGTGCCTACCCCATTGATAGCTCCCAAACCTATCGCATTGCCCAACTGTGCTTACAGCCCACGACATTTTTGGTCAAGGAAGAGCCTAAGAACAAACGCCAAGAGGCCGAATTTGTCCCCACAAAACTGGTGACCCGCGAAACCACGAGCTTGGATCAAATTCAAGGGGAACTCAAGGTCAACAGCGATGGCAGCCTCACGTTCATAGAAGAGGATGGGATTGATTTCCAACCAGTGACCGTGCAAATGCCCGGTGGCGAGCGTATCCCACTGCTGTTTACGGTGAAAAACTTGGTGGCGAGCACTCAGCCCAACATTAGCAGCATCACCACTTCAACGGATTTCAAAGGGGAATTCACCGTTCCTTCCTACCGCACTGCCAACTTCCTCGATCCCAAAGGACGGGGCTTGGCCTCTGGTTATGATTCGGCGATCGCCATTCCCCAAGGTAAAGAAGAAGAGCTGGCTCGCGCCAATGTCAAACGCTTCTCCCTGACCAAGGGTGAAATTTCTCTGAATGTGGCGAAAGTGGATGGCCGCACGGGTGAAATTGCTGGCACCTTTGAAAGTGAGCAACTCTCCGATGATGATATGGGTGCCCACGAACCTCACGAAGTGAAAATTCAAGGGGTCTTTTACGCCCGCATCGAACCTGCCTAGGATCGACCAGCCCATGGCGACTCTTTTAGAACTCAGGGAACTGCGGGTCGCCTACCCTACAACGGAGACATCATCTGCTGCAACATTTGTGGTGGATGGTGTTTCTTTTTGTGTGGCCGCTGGGGAGCGGTTTGGCTTAGTGGGGGAGTCAGGTTGTGGCAAATCCACGATTGGTAAGGCCATTTTGCAATTATTGCCGACTGGGTCACAGGTTGCTGGGGCGATCGCCCTTCAGGGGCAATCCCTTTTGGGGCTGACCACTTCCCAATTGCGGCGACTGCGGGGCGAGCAAATTGGTTTGGTCTTTCAAGATCCGATGACGCGCCTCAATCCCCTCATGAGCGTCTATGACCACTGCGATGAGCTATTGCGGAGTCATTGCTCTGCTTGGAGTCGCTCCCAACGGCGGCAGCGCATTGTTGAGGTGTTGGATCGGGTGAAAATTTCGGCCAATCGCCTGCATCAGTATCCCCATGAGTTTAGTGGCGGGATGCGGCAACGGGTGGCGATCGCCCTTGCGTTGCTCTTGAACCCACCCCTGATCATTGCCGATGAACCAACAACGGCGCTAGATGTGACTGTCGCGGCGGAAATTCTCGATGAACTCACGCGCCTGTGCCAAGAAGAGCAGCGGGGACTGCTGCTGATTTCCCACGATCTGGCATTGATGGCCAAGTATTGCGATCGCCTTGCGGTCATGCACCAAGGCAAGATTGTTGAACGGGGAGCGGCTCGTCAAGTGCTGCAACAGCCCCAACACCCCTATACCCAGTCCCTACTTGCGGCCACCCAACTCACCGCTAAAGAAACCCCACCCTTGGACACTGCCCCAGAACTGCTGCGGGTTCACAATTTACAGCGGCACTACCGCTTGGGGGGATGGCTACAACCGCAAACCACGATTCGAGCGGTAGATGGCGTCGATCTGACGTTGCGCCGGGGAGAAACCCTTGGCCTTGTAGGCGAATCCGGCTGTGGTAAAAGTACGCTCTCGCGCTTGATTCTGCAACTGATTCCCGCCAACGCCGGTGAAGTGGTCTTTTTGGGGCGCAATTTAACTCAATTACCCGCGGCACAACTGCGCCCAGTCCGCCGCGATCTGCAAATGATTTTCCAAGACCCCCATGCCTGCCTTAATCCCAAAATGACCGTGGAGCAAAACTTGCTGGAGCCACTGCTAATTCATCGGCTGATGGCCAAAGAGGCTGCCCAAGAACGGGTACGCGAGATGCTGGCACAGGTGGAATTGACCCCCCCTGAAGCCTATGTTCATCGCTATCCCTATGCCCTATCGGGGGGACAACGCCAACGGGTGGCGATCGCCCGTGCCCTGATTACCCATCCCCAACTGGTGGTCTGTGATGAGCCGGTGAGCATGCTCGATGCCCATATTCAACGCCAGGTGCTGGCGCTGATGCAGCAGTTAAAAGAGCAATTCCAACTCACGTATCTCTTTATTACCCACGATCTGGGGGTCGCCCGCTATTTTTGCGATCGCATTGCCGTCATGTACGCTGGCAAGATTGTTGAACTGGCGCCCACCGCCCAATTGTTTGCCCAGCCGCAACATCCCTACACGCAAAAATTGTTGGCCGCTGCTCTGTAGCTGGTCTTAACCACTTTTCCCCCATTTCTTAGGCAAACCCTAACCCAACTTCCCTAAGTTATAAACTGGCTGCCCACAGTGGATGAATTTGGAACGAGATACGCTTCATGGCTGAATATTTTGGTGATCTGTTACCCCGTGTCCTAAGCCGACGCACCGTACTAAAAACTGCTCTTTTTGGCGCGGCGGGTTTAACCCTTGCAACCCTGACCAAAGGGTGTGCCACTGCACCGGCTTTAGGCTTTCCAACGATTTACCCCAACACCGACGATAAAATTACGCTGCCTGAGGGCTTTGAGCATGGCGTCGTGATTCGCTGGGGCGATGCCCTCGATGGTGGTGAAAACTTGAATTGGAATCGCATTCACCAAACAGTCACCGCAGCTGATGTCCAGCGGCAGCAGCAGTGCTTTGGCTACAACTGTGATTTTGTTGGCTATCAGACCACACCCGATGGCAAGCATTTGCTCGTTGTGAATCATGAATACACCAATCCCGAACTCATGTTTCAAACGGTGGGCGATCGCCCCAATCAATGGCAAGCCGCACTCCAGCGGGAAGCCCATGGCCTCTCCATTGTCGAAATTGCCAAAAATGCCAATGGCGGCTGGCGGTATGTAAAAGCTTCTGCCTACAACCGTCGAATTACGGGTTCAACCCCCTGCGAAATTTCTGGCCCTGCCAAAGGCCATGCCCTTTTGAAGACGGCTGCGGATCCCACGGGGACACGGGTCAACGGCACCCTCAATAACTGCGCAGCGGGCAAAACCCCTTGGGGCACGGTACTCACCTGCGAGGAAAACTTCCATAGCTATTTTGGCGGCAGCGATGGCAACCTGACAGGGATCGTCAAGGATCTACACAAACGCTACGGTGTTCCCAGTGAGCGAGCCAATCGCTATGGCTTCTATTTCTATGAGGATCGCTTCAACATTGAGAAGGATCCCCAAGAACCCTTTCGCTTTGGCTGGGTCGTAGAGGTAGATCCCCTCTCCCCCAATCGGCCGCCGATTAAACGCACAGCCCTAGGACGGTTCCGCCACGAGGCTGCCACAACAGTGATTGCCCCCGATGGCCGAGTTGTTGTCTATATGGGGGACGATCAGCGCTTTGAGTATGTCTACAAGTTCATCACCAAGGGTAAATATCAACCCAACAATCGCGCCGCCAATTTGACCCTCCTCGATGAAGGGGAACTCTATGTTGCCCGCTTCAAGGATGATCTCAGTGGCCAGTGGCAACTCATTGCCCGGGTGGAAGGCAGGAAAATTACCCCCAACCCCAGTTTACCCGCTGCCTTTCAAGCCGATCCGGCGCTTTGTTTTATCAACACCCGCGCCGCCGCCGATGCCCTAGGGGCAACAAAAATGGATCGCCCAGAGGACTTTGAGTGGAATCCGGTCACCAAAAGTGTTTGGCTGGCCCTGACCTACAATGAGCGCCGCAAGGAGACCGATGGGGTAAATCCCCGCGCTGAAAATGTCATGGGTCATGTGGTTGAGATTGTGGAACAGGGTAACAATCCCGCTGCATTGCAGTTTCAGTGGCGTTTACCTTTGCTTTGTGGAGATCCCTCCGCCCCAGAGAAGAACCGCCAGTTAGTGCTGTATGGTGAACCCACCAACGCAGAGGTACCGCCAATCTCAGCACCGGATAACTTGACCTTCGATCGCGCCGGCAATGTCTGGATTGCCACCGACGGGAACCCAGGATCAAGCCGCCTTGGCAAAAATGACGGCGTTTATGTCCTCAATCCACAGCGCCGCGAACTGAAGATGTTCCTCTCTGGCGTGCCCGGCTGTGAAATTTGTGGGCCAGAGTTTAGTAGTGACTACCGCACCTTTTTCTGCGCGATCCAGCATCCGGGGGAAGGGGCAAAATCCACGGCTGATCTGTCAACACGCTGGCCCTATGGAGAAGAGGTGGTCGTGCCTCGGCCTGCCGTCATTGCTGTATGGCGCTCAGATGGCCGGGAAGTGTCAGCCTAGGGTTTGCGGGAAGAATAGCGATTGATCCCTTCAGGACGCAGGGGTACGACTGGGGCAGCCCGGCGGCGGTGGGTTCTAGACGTTTTGGCGCGAGTGTTTGTGGCAGCGGGGAAGGCAATCACCTCTGCCTGCTGTCCTTCACGGGCACAGCGAATCAACAGGCCAGCGATCGCCATACTGGCCATAATTGAGCTACCGCCATAGCTAAAGAGGGGAAAGGGTAATCCTGTTGTCGGTAGGATACCAATGGCGACACCTATATTAATCAGGGCCTGTAGGAGCATGATCACCGTTGCCCCCAAGGCAATGAGCTGGATCAGGGGATCCCGCGCCTGATTCACTACCCGCATGCCCAGCCAACCGTAGGCCGCCAGCAGTCCTAGGAGCAAGAGGCACCCCAATAGCCCCATTTCCTCGGCATAGACCGCAAAAATAAAATCCGTGTGCTGGATGGGCAAATAGGAGAGCTTTTGCTGTGAAAAGCCATAGCCCGTGCCCAAAACGCCCCCCGAAGCAACCGCCAAGAGACTCTGCACCAGTTGGTAGCCATCCCCCATCGCATCCGCCCAAGGGTTGAGGAAGGACATCACCCGCCGCCGTTGATACTCGTTAATGCTCATGCTGAGGACTGCCAAGCCCAAGCCACTCATGGCTGTTAACAGCAGGGGCGCCAAGGGTAAACCTGCCCCAAAGGCCATCAGCCACAATGTCATGCCGCAGAGGGCGGTGGTACTGAGGTTCGGTTGGATTAAAATTCCCAGCAGCGTCACGGCAAAGGCCGTTAACCAAAAACAGCGTGCCTTGAGATGCAGCCGCCGCCACGAACTAAACACCCAAGCCGCTTGCAGGACTAAAAAAGGCTTCATCATCTCCGAGGGCTGGAGTTGAAAAGGACCAAGACTAATCCAGCGGGTGGCGCCCATCACCGTTGTCCCGACCCCCGGTAGGCGTGTTGCCCAGATCAGCAGCAGAAACAAAAAGAACCCTGGAATGGCCATCTGGAGCGATCGCCGCAGGGGTAGCCGTAGAAACAATTGAAACCCTGCCCAGCCAAGGGCAAGCCACAGCAACTGGCGCGTAAAGTAGTACAGCCCATCCCCTGTTTCGGCCAAACCCACGGGAAAACTAGCGGAAAAGAGGACGACCAACCCAAGACCAATCCACACTAGGGTCAACCAGTGGAGCAATCGTGCTTCTAGAGTCCACTGCCGCAGGTCGCCAACCGCTTCGCTGCGCCGCAGGCGATCGCCAAAGGGGAGAAAACGCCACCAACTCACGCTTAGATGACCCTCACTGGCATCGGCCACTATAGGAACAGTATCTAATCTGGCACAATTATTATGCATCTTTTAGAGCGACTGCCTGTGACTGTGCCTACAATTTCTGAACGCTTTGAGCAATGTCGTGCCCGCCAACGCTGTGCCCTGATTCCCTTTTTGACCGCCGGTGACCCTGATTTAGAAACGACGGTTGCTGCCCTCAAGGCCTTAGATGCCCATGGTGCAGATCTGATTGAACTGGGAATGCCCTATTCCGATCCCTTGGCCGATGGTCCTGTGATTCAGGCAGCCGCTACCCGCGCCCTGCAACGGGGAACTCGCCTCGAAGCAGTCTTAGAAATGACAACGGACTTACACTGCCAACTGAGGGCACCACTCATTTTATTTACCTACTACAATCCCATCTACCATCGAGGGGTCTCTTCATTTCTGAAAGCCGTTGCCCAAGCCGGGATCAAGGGCTTAGTGATTCCGGATTTGCCCCTTGAGGAAGCAGAACCCGTTCTTGCAGAAACAGCGCATCTAGGCTTGGAATTGACACTACTGATTGCGCCCACCACATCGCCCGAACGGATGCAGGCGATCGCCACCGCCTCCCAAGGTTTTATCTACCTTGTCAGCACCACGGGCGTCACAGGGATGCGCCAAAAAATGGTCAGTCGCGTTCAGGAACTATTGGGCACACTGCGGCAAATTACCCCCAAGCCCATTGGTGTCGGGTTTGGCATTGCCAGTCCAGAGCATGCCCGTCAAGTGCGCGATTGGGGCGCCGATGCTGCCATTGTTGGCAGTGCCTTTGTCAAACGGCTGGCAGAACCAGAGCAGGGAGTTGCCGCTGTCGCCGAGTTTTGTCAGTCACTCCGCACAGCCCTCGATACGCCCTAGGGACGCACCGTCAACGTAAAGTAAATGCCATCGGACTGCAAACTGCGGGTTTGACCGGGCAGATCAATCAATGGTGCCGCGTACTGGAACTGAATGTCTAAGTTGGGTGTTGGTTGCACCAAGAGTCCCATGCCTAAACCGGCAATCACATTGTTAGGCACTGCACCCGCAGGATTACGGCTATTGTTCCAGACCACCCCCAGATCAAACAGGGGCCCAATGGAAATAATTGGGCGACGATTGGCAGTGCGCAGGACGGGAAAACGGGCTTCCCCAGAGAACCGCAGGCCATTATCCCCAGAGAGGGCATTGGTTGAGTAACCCCGCACCGACAGGGGGCCACCAATGACAAATTGGTGAAAGGGGAGCAGGCTATTGGGACTCAGTTGCACATCCGTACGCAAAATCAAGAAGTTATCTGCCCAGAGGCGTTGCAGCCGCTGTCCCTGTCCCAGCCAGCTAAAGAAAGTACCATCAGGGGTTGGACTGGGGTTTTCGGTGGCGCCAAAGATCGGCAGGCCAAAGTTGAACTGCGAACGAAAGACCCATGCCCCTTGGGGATCACGGCGGATATATTCTTGGCTCACTTCCAGCACTCGGGTGGCACTATAGCCCGATGGATCAGAACCAATGGAAATGGGGGTTGGCACTCCCAAAACAAAAGTCTGTGCCGACTGCATCAGGAAGCCAATGCCAAAGGCTAGTTCCTCACGGATATTGCGAATCACCGGTTGGCGAAAACTGGCTTCGTAAATAGAAGACTCACTGCGAATATTCAAGCCAGCAAGGGCGGGGGGGCGGGTAATTTCGCTGTCTGCTTGTACGGTGCGAATGGTGAGTGTGCCATTCATGGCATTGAGGGGCAGACTGTAGCCAAACTCCACAGTGTTGGACGCTCCCCAGTCAAACGTGCCTAGGTTATTACCGATGGCGTAGGAACCGTAGACGCTATCGCCGCGACCACTGAGGTTGTTGTATCCCAAAAAGGCCGTGGCCCGATCCGGGGCGATCGCTGGCGGCGTATTGTTATCCAAACCAAAAGCCGCATTAAACCAGCGGGCAGGTACCACCCGTACCACCAAAATACTGTCCTGGGGCGTCGTGCCGGGTCGCAGACTGGCAGAAAGATTGGCAAAGAGAGGATCTGTTCGCAGCAGGCGCAACTGCTCTTCCAGACGATTGGAGTTAAGGGGCACGCCGGCACCGAGGGCAATACGACTGCGAATATAGCGTTGGATAATTCCTTTATTCCCTTCAATACGAATGTCCTCTAGGCGGCCTTCAAGCACTTGAATCGTGATTACCCCATCCCGTGCCACCTGCTCGCCTAAAACGGCGCGAGAGGTCAAATAGCCCCCCTCAAGATAGAGTTTTGTAATCGCATCGGCAGCGCCTTGTAGCTCCGCAAGCGTCACCTGACGCCCTTCCAAGGGCTTAATAATCGGATCAAATTCCGCAGGCCCAAAGATAGTACTCCCTTCAACAACAATTTTTTGTACAGGTATTAAAACATTTTCTGACTCGGAGCCTGGGCTAGGGGGTGAAGGGGGCGGTTCAAGAGCGGGTGGCGAAGGGGAGGGTAGAGGGGGTGGTTCCGGTAGGGGGGGCTGAATATCCTGTTGGGTGGGGGTGATAACTGGAATCGCTAAAGCAGGTAACACCGCTCCCGTACTGCCGAGAACAGAGAGAAGGGCAACGGGTGCAAATAAGTTTGTTTTCACGTCCTCAACCCCAATGCTTAGTTATTTGGTTTTAGATAGGGCAGCAAAATCAATACAAAAATTTGTCTCTTTTCCTGAGGGTCAAGCCCAAGGAACCATTGGCGTGAGGAGTTATTGATTCTTGCCTTCAGATTTTAGCGGATCATTTGTGGTTGTTGGCAACGATCGCCCCCATCAACACTGACTCCGAACCTGTTTCAAGCGGGGGGAAGTGCCGTTTCAGCAGTGCCATCAGGGTTATTAACGAGGGAGGATTCATCAATGGCCAAATCAAACCAAAAGGTACTGCCGACCCCCAATTCACTAATTAAATGAATTTGTGTATTGTGCTTGTGGATAATATCTTGGACAATGGCCAACCCCAGCCCTGTTCCCTCTAGGGTATGCACGCGATTCTCAACGCGGAAAAACCGTTCAAAGACGCGGGGTTGATCCTCTGGGGCAATGCCCATACCCGTGTCGGCGACTTCAATGCGCACCCGTTCCTGCTCTGGATCGCTGGGGGGATGCCAGACATAGGCACGAATGGTTACCCGTCCATTTTCGGGGGTAAACTTCAAAGCATTCCCCACCAAGTTAGTGAGGGCACCAATGAGTAGATCGTAGTTGCCCCAAACCGGTGGCAAGGGGTTTTCCACTTCGGCAGTGAGGGTAATGGACTTATTGGCAGCATTGAGTTGGTAGGTGCGCATGATCTGATCAATCACCTGCGCCATCTGTACCGAGCCAAATTGATAGGGGCGACCCGATTCGAGGCGAGAAATATCGAGGAAATCATTCACAAGGCGGGTCAGGCGATCGGTCTCGTGATTCGCGGTTTCCAGAAACTCCTGCTGCTCTTTTTCACTAAGACTGCTGCCGTACTCTTGAATGGTTTCGATGATCGATTTGATATTGAATAGAGGTGTGCGCAATTCGTGGGAAACATTGCTAATCAATTGCGCTTTGGCTTCGTTGAGTTCCACCTCGCGGGTGATGTCCTGAATCGTAATCGCAATGCCCTTGGGTTTTTCCCGTTGCACATCCATCACCGTTGTCAGCAAAATGCGTACCGATCGCGAGCTGGGTTCTTGGAGCGTGACGCGAAATTCTCCCCCTTCCGATTCGCCCTTGGAGGCTTTGTAGAGAGGGCAGGTGAGTTTTTCACACACCGGTGCTGGAAAACAGTTCAGGGCATTTTGACCAATGACGTTCATCCCTTCCCAATTGAAGAGGCGCTGAGCCGTGGGGTTGACAAGAATAATTCGCATGTCGGTATCCAGCAGAATCGCCCCATCGGCAATGGTGGAAACCAAGGTATCCAGCTTGGCTTTTTCCGCTTGCAGTTCTTCAATGTTTTGCGCTTCGTAGGAAGCAAGCCGCTCTGCCATGTCATTAAAGCTAGCAATCAACTCCCCCAGTTCACCGCCAAAGGGCAGGTTAATGCGTTGCTTAAAATTTCCTGCGGCAATGTTTTTCACCCCCTGTACCAACTCTTTGATGGGTTGGGTAATGGTCAGGGCATTGAACACCCCGCCCAAGATCACCATGATCCAGAGGGAGACAAAGACGGCGATCGTGAGATCCCGCGTGAGATTGGCAGAGGCAATAAGCGTTTGGTTGGGATTAATGCCCAAAGCCACAACTCCTAGATTTTCACCATTAAATATCAATGGCACAAAGACATCGGCCACAAGGCCGTCGGGGGTTTGGTGTTGGCGCACAAGGGGTTCTTGGCTGGCACGGTAGGTGTCCGGCAGTTGAATACGGCGGCGCAGGGTCAGCGCACTTTCCACTTGGGGGGCAGAGTAGGGGAGGCCATAGTAAATTTCGCCATCGGGATCGGCATAAAGGATGTAGCGAATACTGGCACTGCGCTCATAGAACTTACGGGAAAATTCGGCAACAGCGGCGGTATCCCCCTTGGCCACGAGGGGAGCCACATCGGCAGCTAAGAGCAACCCCAAATCGCGGCCATAGCGGGTGTCATTGAGGTGGGCATTGGTTTGAATGGTATTCACCGCCCAAAAGGTGAAACCACTCATGATGATCGAGACCACGAGGGTTGCTGTGGCCATGAGGCGGGTTTGAATTTTGAATTCCGACCACCAACGGGCAATGCCCCGCAATTTATCGCTCAAGTCCCCTTGGGTTTTCTCGGTTTTCAACACCACCATTGCGCCTAACGTACGAAAAATTTTCCCTGATTCTACGGGATTTTGCTCACATTTTTATTGTGGCATCTGAGAGGGGTTCCAAGCGGGCAAACTCTTCAATGCGGCGGCTATAGCGTTGCAGCATCTGCTCACTCCAAGTGGCATCGGGACTATTGACGTAGAGGTGTACCAATGGCTCACTGGCATCGGGCAGAATCAGTACCCAGTGGTCAGTATTGGGTTCACCAATTTTGACGCCATCAATGAGACTCAAGTGATTGCGGGGATGGGTTTCCACCAAGTGGCGCATCAATGACCCTTTGGCAATCCAAGGACAGCGAATCGGGCGATGATAGTAGTGGACGCGGGGCAGTTCTTGGCGCATGACGGTGAGGGGTTTGCCAATCAGTGCCAGCAGTTCGATCAGGGTGGCGATCGTAAACATGGCATCAAATCCCGGATGCAGTTGTGGGAAAATAAATCCCGTTTCCGCAGAACCGCCGAGAACCACACCGCTGTGGTGTTGGCAGGCTTCCATGAGATCAGTGGGGTTGGTGCGACTGCGAATCACTTGTCCGCCCTGTTGATGGGCGATCGCCTCCACCGCACTAGAAGTTGTGACCGGCACCACGACAGTGCCCCCCGGATGGGTCAAGAGGATCAAGTAGGTCATCAACGCTGTGAGTTCTTGATCACTGAACACCTGACCAGCATTGTCCACTAAGGTCAACCGTTCACCATTGGCGGAGACTTGCACCCCCAAACTGGCAGATAGCGCTGTCACCACCTGTCCCAGTTCCCGCAGGAGTCGCTGTCGCTCGAGAATATTGAGGGGGGTTGGGTGCAGGGTGGCATTGAGAACAACCGCATCACAGCCAAACTTACTGAGGATTTGGGGTAAGACAACCCCAGAAACGGCATAGGCATAGTCAATGACAATTTTGGCGGGGCTACCATAAAACAGTTGGGTATTTAGCCACTTTTCAAAGCCTTGGGCATAGGCGGCCACGCAGTTGTTGGGATGGGTCATGACACCGACATCCGTAAGTAGGGCGCGGCGAATATCTTCGCGGAAGTAGGCGGTTTCAATTTGCCGCTCTTTGGCTTTGCTCAGGTTGATGCCCTTATGGTCAAAAAACTCAATCAAGAGTTGATCGGCGCGATCGGGATGGGCACGCACATGAATTCCGCCGCTGACTGAAAGGGTTTGGGCAGCAAAGCGGGCAATCGGTAGGGCGATCGCCTCCAAATTGAGGACATGAATCCCCACCGACATCAAACCCGACATCAGAGCATGGGACACCATCCGCGACACATTGCGCTGATCTCGCGACACCAGCACACTAGTTCCGGGCTCAAGGATTGAAGCATAGGCGGCCGCCAGCCGCACAGCAAACTCCGGTGTAATGTCCACATTGGCCACACCGGCTACCCCCCGCTGGCCAAAGAGATAGCGTTGCCCCGTTGTGCCCCAGATCAGGCTTTCATTGACAATTGCACCCGCTTCAATGCGTTTGCCCGGCCAAAGCCGCACCCCCTGACTGAGGCTAGCTTCCTCCCCGACCACACAGCGACTGCCAATAATTACCCCTTCGTGCACCCTCACATGGCGATCGACATGGACATGGCGAGCCAAAATGCAGTGCTCTAATTCACTGTCATCCCCAATAAAACAGCCACTCCAAGCCACCACTGAGCGCAACCGACTGCCATTACCAACAATCACGTTATCTCCCAAGATCGTCCCTGCCCCAAGGGTGACCCCCGCACCAAAGCGGCAGTTATTGCCCAAGACGAGCGGCGCCTGTAGCTGAACTGTTTGCGGCAATGTGGTGTTGTGCCCTACCCAAATTTGCGGCTGAACTTCGTGCCCCTGAATTTCCAAGTGCACGCGGCCATAGAGGGCATCCTGTTGCACCTGTTGATAGGTTTGCAGACTACCGACATCGCACCAGTAGGCATCGGTGATATAACCATACATCGGCACATCCGCCTGCAATAGCAACGGGAATAAATCCCGCGAAAAATCCCGCTCGATGCCGCTATTGAGATAGTCCATGACAGCAGGGCTGAGGATGTAGATGCCTGTATTCACCGTATCCGTAAAGACTTCCCCCGCTGAGGGCTTCTCGAGAAACCGCCGCACGCGACCATCGCTATCAGTAAAGACAATGCCAAACTCCTTCGGTTGAGGTACACGGGCAAGGATCAGGGTTACGGGAGCACCGTGCTGCTGGTGAAAACGGAGGGCATCGGTTAAATCGATATCGGTAATGCTATCGCCACTGACCACTAAAAAGGGATCCGTAAGGAGCGTGGCAATGTTTTTCACCGAACCGGCTGTCCCCAAGGGCTGCGCTTCCTCAACGACATAGCTTAGGTGCACCCCAAACTCATTCCCATCGCCAAAATAGTCGCGCACGACATCGGGGAGATAGTGCAATGTCATGACCACATCATCAAGGCTATGGCGGCGTAGGAGATTGAGAATATGCTCAGCAATGGGACGATTGACCACCGGCACCATTGGCTTAGGTAGATCACAGGTGAGGGGACGCAACCGAGTACCACTTCCCCCGGCCATGAGGACGACACGCACTGTTTTCTCCTTTGTCAAACCTCGCCCTAGGATCCCAGTGTAGGAGAGGACGGCAGGCTCAGGGGGATGGCTTCAGGAAACTGCAATGATTTTTGACACTTGAGAGTAGCCTAGGCATAAAAAGACCTACCCTGGGTAGAGGGCAGGTTCAGAGCATGATATAACGCGATCGCGCCTAGGCAGTAAAGCCAGCTTTGTATTCGGCGATCGCCTCTTTCAGCAAGGCTTCAGCTTTTTCATCCAGTTTTTGGGTGGTGCGGATGATTTCGCCGTATTCGGGCTTGCTTGTGTGTAGGTAGTCCCGCAGACCGGCAACAAACTTGGCCACTGCCTCAACGGGGATGTCGTCAAGGTAGCCATTGGTACCGGCGTAAATGGTTGCCACTTGGTATTCCACCGGAATGGGTGAGTACTGGGGCTGCTTGAGAATTTCCCGCAGGCGTTGACCCCGCGCCAGTTGGTTTTGGGTGGCTTTATCCAAGTCAGAGGCAAACTGGGCAAAGGCTTGCAGTTCATCAAATTGCGCCAATTCCAGCTTCAGTTTGCCAGCCACCTGCTTCATGGCTTTGATTTGAGCAGCAGAACCCACCCGTGACACGGAAATCCCTGCGTTGATGGCAGGACGCAAGCCAGCGTTGAAGAGGTCAGAGGAAAGGAAGATTTGACCGTCGGTAATGGAAATGACGTTGGTGGGAATGTAGGCAGACACGTCACCGGCTTGGGTTTCAACCACAGGAAGCGCCGTCATGCTGCCACCGCCGAGGGCATCGTTGAGTTTGGCGGCACGCTCCAGCAGGCGGGAGTGGAGATAGAACACATCCCCAGGGTAGGCTTCACGACCGGGGGGACGGCGCAGCAGCAGCGACATTTGCCGATAGGCTTGCGCTTGTTTGGAGAGGTCGTCATAGATGACGAGGGTGTGCTTGCCTTGGTACATGAAGTACTCAGCAATCGTGGCACCGGTGTAGGGAGCGAGATACTGCAAAGCGGCTGGATCACTGGCGTTAGCGGCAATCACAATCGTGTAATCGAGTGCACCCCGCTCCCGCAGCACGTTCACCACTTGAGCCACACTGGACGCTTTTTGACCAATGGCCACATAGACGCAAATCACATCTTGGCCTTTTTGGTTCAGAATCGTGTCAATGGCAACGGCCGTTTTCCCCGTCTGGCGATCGCCAATGATCAGTTCCCGCTGACCACGACCAATCGGGATCATGGCGTCAATGGCGGTGATCCCCGTTTGCAACGGCTCACACACCGATTTGCGCTGGACAATACCGGGGGCAGGGGATTCAATCAGGCGGGTTGCCGTCGTGTGGATCTCCCCTTTGCCGTCAATGGGGCGCACTAGGGCATCCACCACCCGACCAATGACCGCTTCACCTACAGGCACGGAAGCAATTTTGCCAGTGGCCCGCACTGTACTGCCTTCTTCGATACCGAGGCCATCGCCCATCAGCACCACCCCCACGTTATCCTCTTCGAGGTTAAGGGCAATCCCCACGGTGCCGTCTTCAAATTCCACCAATTCTGAGGCCATCACTTTGTCGAGGCCATAGACACGGGCAATGCCATCGCCCACCTGCAAGACAGTACCGACATTATCGACTTTGATCGACTGTTCGTACTGCTCGATTTGCTGGCGAATAATGCTACTGATTTCGTCGGGTCGGATACTTACCATAGAAGTCGCTCTCAAGGGTTGAACAGTTTACAAAGGGACGTTAGGCGGCTTGCGCCAAGGTGAGACTGAGGCGGCGGAGTTGACCCCGCAGGCTGGCATCAAAGATTTGGGAGCCAACTTTAATCACCACACCACCAATTAGTTCGGGATCGCAGGCAGTAACCAGCTCCACATCGGCAGCACCGGTCATGGCTTTGACCTTTTCAACCACGGCACGGCGTTGATCGTCGTTGAGTTCGACGGCACTGGTGACTTCCGCCAAGACCACATTGCGGAGTTTGCGCACAAGGGCACGATACTGCTCACAAATAGGGCCAAGAAAGTTAATTCGCCGCCGATCCACGAGCAACATTAAGAAGTTGAGGAAGTAGCCATGCACCTTCTCCACGGTCAACTGCCGCAGCACGTTCTTTTTGGCCTCAGGCTTGATCAGGGGATTGGCGAGAAACTGTTGCAGTTCACTGGAGCTGGCAAGGAGTTCCAGAATTAACTGCGTGTCCTGCTGAAACTGATCAATGAGGTTGTGGGTTTGCGCTAACGACAGCAGCGCCTCGGCATAGGGTTCAACCAGTTCACCACGGACAGTGGTCTGCATCATTTGCCTCCTAGTAGGGCAATACTGCGATCAACAAGGGTACGCTGAAGGTCTGGATTTTGGCTCAAACGCGCTTTGAGTTGGTTTTCGGCCTCGGCAAGTGCCCTAGCGGCAATCCGCTCACGAATTTCGGCGATCGCCCGCTCAGTGGCGGCACTCGTATCTTGGGAAGCGGTTTCCTTCAAGCGCTCAATTTCCCGCTTGGCTTGGGCAATGAGTTCTTCCTTTGCAGCCTTGGCACGGGCAAGGGCGTCTTCGCGAATGCGTTGTGCCTCCTGCTTGGCCTGAGCCAGTTTTTGCTGCTCTTCGGTAAGGCGGGCAGCGGCCACTTTCTGGCGTTCTTCGGCTTCCGCAATGGCTGTGGCAATTTGTTGCTGGCGATCGCCCAAGGTTTTGCCAAGTACGCCCCGCCCAAAATACACCAATACCCCAATAATGATGGCAAGGTTGATCACATTGGTTTCGAGCAAATTGGTGTTAATGCCAAAATGCCCCGCTTCTTCCGTTGCCAATAAAAATACTGCGTCCATGACCCACACTCCTAGGCCAGTAACTTCGCTAATAACTGTTCACTCAAGCTGGCAACTTGACCCTCAAGCGCTTGCAGTGTCGCCTGCTTTTGCTGATCAATCTCTGCTTGAATCTTGAGTAACTCTGCCTGCACGGCCTGCTGTGCTTCGGCAATTTCGGCGGTGGCAATTTTTTGTGCCTCGGCTCTGGCCTCTTCAATCAAGGCTTGGGCTTGGCGACGGGTACTGGCCAATTCCTGCTCATACTGCTGAGCCAGTTCAGTGGCCTGTTGCAACCGCTCCTTGGCCTGCTGCAAGTTGGTTCGGATATATTCATCCCGATTGTCCAGCGCCTGACCCAAGGGCTTGTACAGCAGCGCATTCAAAATGACGGTCAAGATTAAGAATTGCACAGCCATCAGGGGTAGGGTGGCATCAAAATCAAACATCAGCCTCTCCAGAATGGGGGATCGGGGGAAAGCTCATCCAAGCCTCCCCCACTGGGGTTAATTAGGATGCAAAGGGGTTGGCAAACAGGAGCACCAGCGCAATCACCAGACCGTAGATGGTCAGCGACTCCATGAATGCCAAGGTCAGCAGCAGTGTACCCCGAATTTTACCTTCCGCTTCCGGTTGCCGCGCAATCCCTTCCACGGCTTGACCAGAGGCATTCCCTTGACCAATCCCAGGCCCAAGCGATGCCAAACCAATTGCCAGAGCAGCAGCCAAAACAGAAGCAGAAGCGACTAACGGATCCATAGTTGATTTCCTCGAGACGTAGATAGGACGAAACAAAATTTCCAGAGATAACAATAGCAGGGTATGTACCCCTTTTAGGAGTGCGCCTCTTCGTGCTCGCCGCCATGTCCCTCCATGGCCTCCCCAATATAGGTGGCTGCAAGGGTGGCAAACACAAGGGCTTGAATGGCACTGGTAAAGAGTCCCAAGGCCATCACGGGCAAGGGCACAAACAAGGGCACCAGCAACACCAAGACCCCCACCACCAATTCATCCGCCAAGATGTTGCCAAAAAGACGGAAGCTCAGGGAAAGCGGTTTTGTAAAATCTTCCAAGATGGCAATGGGAAGTAAGACGGGCGTTGGCTCGATGTACTTGGTGAAATACTTCAGCCCCCGCTTGCGTAGCCCGGCGTAGAAATAGGCCAAGGAGACCAGCAAAGCCAAGGCCACGGTGGTATTGATGTCATTGGTGGGTGCTGCTAGCTCCCCTTCTGGCAGTTCGATGAGTTTCCACGGTACCAGTGCGCCTGACCAGTTACAAACAAAAATGAACAGGAACAGTGTCCCCACAAAGGGAACCCAAGCTCGGTACTCGTGCTCACCCATTTGGCTCTTGGTCAAATCGCGGATGAATTCCAGCGCGTATTCCATCAAGTTTTGAATACCACTGGGCACCCGTTGGATATTCCGCGAGGCGGCAAAGGCCGCCGCAATCAGAATGGCCATCACAAACCAAGTGGTGATGAAGACTTGACCGTGAACTTTTAGGTTGCCAATATGCCAGTAGAAATGGTGCCCCACCTCCAACTTGGCAAGGGGAAGAGCTGTCCAAAGGTGTATCAAAGGCATCATGCCTCCGCGCTCGGTTGTCTAAGCACTACAGTGAGCCAGCGTTAAGGGGACGGCAAAACCGTACGAAACATATAGACCAGAATGGCGGCTTTGTAGGTTAAGAACCCCAAGAACACTGGAATAATATGTAGCTCTTGCCAACGGGCTGCCAAAATAATCACAACCACGACGACAAGGAGCTGCGTTTTCCCCAGCTTTTTCTGGTCGTTTCCTAGGCGCTCCACACTGCGGGCGAGGAGCCGCAGATAAATTAGGCTCGCACTTGCCCCCAAAAGGTAATTCAACGCTGTGTTCAGGCCGTAAATCAGCCAAACCGCTCCAAAGGCGATCGCCATCAGCACGAGGCTTGTCGTGAATAATTCGCGACAGAGTTGATAAAACTCGGCCATCGAGCCGCCCTTCTTTGGGGAATTGGCAATGGTTGATGGCACAGAGGGTGCTGAAGCAGAATCGGGAACGGTCACAGCAGAATAGGGAGCATCCGAGGATGCCTTGAACTGGCCACTAAGCATCCTATCACGCAGGGGTTACATTTCATTACGGGATTCTGCTTCGTCGATATTGCTGTTCATTTCATTGCGAATGTGCCGCTCAAGCAGTTGAAAAATCTCCTGTAGGCGTTGCGGATTGGTGAGGTAGAGGTATCCCAGTAGGGCTTCAAAGCCAGTAGCTTGGCGGTAAATTTTTGCGGCAACTCGCTTTGGACCATCGGCAGCCGCATTGCGACCCTGACGAAAAATCGAGCGTTCGGTTTCGGTGCAATGCTGCCAGAGGAAGTCCATATAACGGGCTTGACTTTCAGCACGCACATGCGCCACCACTTGGCGGTGGTAGGTATTGATGCGTTGGGGCGGGGTTAGAAAAAGCCAGCGGATAAAGAGTTCATAAACGGCGTCGCCAACGTAGGCCAAAGCTGCCGGTGGCAGTTGATGGGCGGGAATTTTGGGGGGGACAAGGGGCAATAATCCAGCAGAGTCCAGCATGACGTTTCAGCTAAAGAGACCCCCCTTAGTTTTGCTGCCACAGGAACAGAATGTTTAGGAATGGGTTTCGCCAGTAATTTGGGCGATCGCCGTCGCCAGATCCGGCTGAAGGGGCAAAAAGTTCTCTAAACGCACGAGTTTGACCGTTTGGGTGACGCGGGGATTGGTGACAATTTGCAGTTGACCCTGATGCTCTTGGGCTTTTTTGGCCAGTTGTACCAAAATGCCGAGGCCAGAGCTGTCAATAAACTCAATTTTTGAAAGGTCTAAGATGACGTTGGCAGGCCCATCGTCAAAACACTTACTAATGACCTTGCGAAAGGCCGACTCGGAGAACGCATCAATGAGACCCGTCAGGCGAAACACTTGATAGTTATCGCGAATCTCACGGGTACCCCTTAGGCTTTGGGTGAGGGCAAGTGGTTCAGAAATGAGAGCCTCCTTTGCCGATAACTGGACACACAAAACGATAGAAGACAAGTATAGATAAACGTGGCATCCTTGTCTATGATTTGATCGCTAACTCAACAAAAGTTTGGAAGTGCAGCAACTGCAGGAAGCCCTTTGCCAGAATCGCATCAGGTATCGCCCCAATGAAATTCTCCAAACTCGTGATGAGCCTTCTCAGCAGTAGCGGTCTGGGATTGCTGAGTTTATCTATTTTCGCCCAAGAAACGCCAGCGGCGACTTATCCCCCAGAGGCGATCGCGGTTTTTATGCAGGAGTGTCAAACCAAATTTGCGGCGCAAGCGCCTCCCGGCTTTGGCGATCGCGGCGATCGCTATTGCACTTGCCTGATAAACCGCCTCCAAGAAAAAATGAGCTATGAGGAATTTCAGAAAATGACTGCCGACAATGAACCCCCGGAAGTTAAAGCCGCAATCAATGAATGTATTGGCGCTATTTTCTAGTGCGCCTAGGATGGACGGGTGATGAGCCTGCGCCTCTTTTGGCATCGTCGCGATCTGCGCCTGAGTGACAGTGTGGGGTTGGCGGCTGCCTACACCCAAACTCCCAAAGTGGTTGGCATTTTTTGCTTTGACCCGGCGATTCTCAGTGCCTCGGACATTGCGGCGGTGCGGGTGACATACCTCGTGGGTTGCCTACAGGCCTTGCAAGAAGCCTATCAGCGACTTGGGGGGAGCTTTTTAATTTTTCATGGTGACCCGCGTCAAATTCTGCCCCAAGTGGCCAGTGGCTTAGGGGCGGTGGCGGTGCATTGGCATGAGGATGTGGAACCCTACGGTCGCGATCGCGATCGCGCAGTGGCCGCTGCCCTCAAAGAAAAGGGAATTGCCGTGGAAACCGCATGGGATCAACTCCTACATCCCCCAGAGGCCGTACAAACAAAACAGAGACAGCCCTACACCGTCTATTCCCCCTTTTGGCGCAACTGGTCGAGCCTAGCTAAACCAGAGCCTGTCCCCAGCCCCAGCCACCTCGAACCTCTGACAGAAGCTGAACAAGCGACAGCCACAGCCCTAGGGGCGATACCGCTGCCCACTGCCAAGGATTTGGGATTTCATTGGTCAGGAAAACTGATCCTTGCTCCCGGTGAAGCCGCTGCCCAAGCACAACTGGAGACATTTATTGACCAGCACATTCAAGACTATGGTGAGCAGCGCAACTATCCAGCGCAACCTGGAACCTCCCTCTTAAGCCCTGCCCTCAAGTTCGGTGTCATTGGTATTCGTCGTGTCTGGGCAGCCAGTCAGGCCGCTATGGCCGCAGCCCGCAGTGAAGAGGCACAAACGAGTATTCGCACGTGGCAGCAGGAATTGGCGTGGCGGGAGTTTTATCAGCACGCCCTCTATTGGTTTCCCCACTTGGCGGAGCGTCCCCATCGTGAAGGATTTGCCACTTTTCCTTGGCTGAATCACGCAGAACACTTTGCGGCTTGGTGTGAGGGTCGCACCGGTTACCCAATTGTGGATGCCGCCATGCGCCAACTCAATGAAACGGGTTGGATGCATAACCGCTGCCGCATGATTGTGGCCAGTTTCCTCACCAAGGACTTGATCATCAATCCCCAATGGGGTGAGCGGTACTTTATGCAAAAACTGATTGATGGCGACTTGGCAGCCAATAATGGCGGTTGGCAGTGGAGTGCCTCTAGTGGGATGGATCCAAAGCCGCTGCGGATTTTTAACCCAGCCAGTCAAGCCCAAAAATTTGATCCTGAGGCGGAGTATATTCGCCGTTGGCTGCCGGAGTTGAAATCCCTAGACACGGCAGATTTGGTGACGGGAACTATTTCTCCCCTAGAGCGGCATCGCTGCGGTTATCCCTTGCCAATTGTGGATCACGGCCAGCAACAGCGGCGATTTAAGCAGCTCTATCAAGCGCATTTTCGTTCACCCATCCCTCAAGGATAAAATTGACATTCCCCTGATCAGCGCAACAGCGTTATCCTGAAAAAGAACGATTTTTGCGGTTGCATCGCGCCCATGAATATCCTTGGTAGTCTGCTCACTCCCCCCACCACCCCCATCCAAACCCGTCCCCGCCGTGGTATTGAAATTAAGTCCAAGCGAGAAATTGAGATTATGCGGCAGGCCTCGCGCATTGTGGCGACGGTGCTCAAGGAAATTTCCCAGATGATCGAGCCGGGCATGACGACGGCGGATCTCGATGCCTATGCCGAGAAACGCATCCGCGAAATGGGGGCAACACCGAGCTTCAAAGGCTATCAGGGCTTTCCGGCCTCCATTTGCGCTTGCATCAACAACGAGGTGGTTCATGGCATTCCCAGCCCCCGCAAAGTGATTCGCAATGGCGACATCGTTAAGATTGATACCGGTGCCTACTACAACGGCTTCCATGGCGACTCTTGCATTACGATTCCGGTGGGGGAAATCTCCGAGGAGGCGGCCAAGCTGGTAAAAGTGGCTGAAGAAGCCCTCTACCGCGGCATTGAGCAGGTTAAAGAAGGCAACTACCTCATGGATTTGGCGGGTGCTATTCAAGATTATGTCGAAGCCAATGGCTTTGTTGTGGTCGAGGACTTTACTGGCCACGGCGTGGGGCGCAATCTCCACGAAGAACCCTCGGTATTTAACTTCCGCACCAATGAACTTAAGAATGTGCGGCTACGGGCGGGGATGACCTTGGCCATTGAGCCCATTGTGAATGCGGGTTCAAAACAGGTGCGGATTTTGCGCGATCGCTGGACAGCGGTTACGGTTGATAATTCCCTCTCTGCCCAATTTGAGCACACGGTCTTGGTCACCAAAACGGGCTACGAAATTCTCACCGATCGCACCCTTGTCTAACCCCTATGACGAAAATCCCCCCCGAAGTCCTCGAACGCCACTGCTTTTGCCGCAGTCGTAAGTTTACCTTTGAGGTCAATCAATATCGCTTGCCCCATGGGTCTGTCTCGATCTTGGGAACTGTGCGGCATCCAGGGGGGGCATTAGCTGTGCCGGTGACCCCAGAGGGCAACCTGATCCTTGTCAAACAATACCGCTTTGCCACTGAGGAATATCTGCTGGAGTTCCCAGCGGGCACCGTTGAGGATCACGAAAAGCCTTTTGCCACCATTGAGCGCGAGATTGAAGAGGAAACGGGCTACCGCGCCCACCATTGGCAAAAACTGGGAGAGTTTTACATTGCCCCCGGCTATTCTGATGAAGTGATCTACGCCTACTTGGCCACTGAGCTGGAAAAACTAGAGACACCCCCGCCTCAGGACACCGACGAGCACATTGAAATTGTGGAGTTTTCTCTAGCTGACTTGGCCGCTGCGATTCATAGTGGTCAAGTGAAAGATGCCAAGACCGTCACCAGTTTCTATCTGGCCTTGCCCTATCTGCAACCCGCTTGAACACTGAAGTTGTTCGTAAACGTTTGTAAGCATCCTGCACCGCCCACAGTCTTGATCCCTCAAGGTGAGATAATGCGGAAATAATCCAAAGGTTGTACGTGCTGACTCACAGCCGTTTGAACTGGGACATTACTGAGTTTTTGATTGTTGAATTATGGAGCTAACCCATCGGCCTCGCCGTTTACGCCGCACGGCTCAAATTCGTCGCTTGGTGCGCGAGCATACCCTAACCACAGGGGATTTGATCTATCCGGTCTTTGTCATGGAGGGGGAAGATCAGGTGCAGGAAGTCCCCTCAATGCCCGACTGCTATCGCTATACGCTGGATCGCCTGATTTTAGAGCTGAAGGAGGTCTATGCCTTGGGAATTGGGGCGATCGCGCTATTTCCCCTTGTGCCTGAGCACCTCAAGGACAATGCAGGTACTGAAAGCTACAATCCTGAGGGTCTTGTCCAGCGATCGGTACGTGCCATTAAGGCTGTCTTACCCGACCTGCTGATCTTTACCGATGTCGCCCTTGATCCCTACAGCAGCGAAGGCCACGATGGCATTGTCAAAGATGGCGAAATTCTCAATGACGAAACCGTAGAGGTGCTGGTGAAACAGGCAGTGAGTCAAGCGGCTGCGGGCGCTGATTTTGTTGCTCCGTCAGATATGATGGATGGCCGTGTCGGTGCCATTCGGGCGGGTCTAGATGCCGCAGGCTATACCCACGTGGGGATTCTCGCCTACTCTGCGAAATACGCCTCCGCCTACTATGGCCCTTTTCGTGATGCTTTAGATTCGGCACCGAAGTTTGGTGATAAAAAAACCTACCAAATGGATCCAGCCAATGTCCGCGAAGCAGTGCGGGAGGTCAGCTTGGATATTGAGGAGGGCGCCGATCTGGTGATGGTGAAACCTGCCCTTGCCTACATGGATGTCATTGCCCAACTCAAGCAGGTGAGCGATGTTCCAGTGGCCGCCTACAACGTTTCCGGAGAATACGCAATGGTGAAAGCCGCCGCCCGCAATGGCTGGATTGATGAGAAAAAAGTGGTGCTGGAAACTCTCCTTGGCTTTAAGCGGGCAGGTGCTGATGTCATTCTCACCTACCATGCCAAGCAGGTGGCGCAGTGGCTGCAAGAGGGATTGAATTAGGCGCTTGCTTCTCGTAGTTGACGGGTGGTCTGAATCCAACTGGCAATCATTTTGTCCACTCGCTCATTGAGCTTGGGATCCCTCAATTGCCCCTCGGGCGTGAAGGCTTGCCACGCCTGACCAATGGCCACCTGTTCTGGAATCACCCACGCATGTACCCAGCGCAAGATCACCCGCAGATCATTGAGGGCATTGCTGTTGGTTTGGCCACCGAGGACACTCATCATGGCGACCACTTTGCCGCTGAGGTGTTCAAAGCTGAGGAGATCAAGGGAGTTCTTGAGCACACCGCTAACGCTGCCGTGGTACTCCGGGGTCACCAGCAAAATACCATCGGCTTCCTTGACCTTGGTTTGAAAGATGGCGACATCGGGGTAGTCGGGGTAGCTCTCAGCACCGGTACAAAAGGGGAGCGTCATTTGCCGTAAATCCAGACGTTCAACGGTAACCCCTTGGGCGGCCGCTTTGGCAATGGCAACATCTAGGGCGCTTTGAGAGTAGGAGCCATCCCGCAGACTCCCTGCCCAACCAATGAATTTGAGCATAAACAAACTCGTAATGACTATGGCTTATTATACAAAATTTAGATTTGTTCAAACATCCTCCCTAAGAAGGAACCTCACTCAGGGAAATGGATCCACCCGTGGCCATTTGGGCAATGACGCGTTGTAACTGCGCTAGCGATCGCTCGGCCTCGGTGTAGCGATCCTTCCAGTGTTGAACAGCGGTTTCCTGCTCCCGTGCCTGCTGTGCCTGATGGAGAATTTGCTCTTGGAGTTCGGCAATTTGGGCTTCTAGGTGTTGTAGGCGTTCCTGTTGTTGACTAGTGCGCGCCTCCAGCTCTTGGTTGTAGTGCTGGGTGGTCATATATTGCAGGCGCTGCTGCTGATACTCCCGCTCCAGTTCTTGGAGCTTGGTTTGGGTTTTTAGGAGGGTTTTACTCAGTCCCTGAATAACATTGTTTTTGCTGACCTCTGATCCTTGTGCCTGTTGCAGCGCAGTGATGATCCGTTCTTGGGTTTCAATTAAATGGTTGGCTTGGGTGAGGCGACGGTTGAGATCATCCAGTTGGGTTTGGCGATCGCTCAACTCTGAGCGGGCTTGTTCAAGGCGAGTTTGCAGCAGCGCTTTTTCCTCTTGGACTTGGCGCAGTTGGGATTCAAGGAGTTGATATTCCTGTTCCCGTTGCCGCAGGAGGCGATGGCTATTCACCAATTTAGCCTCGAGGGCATCTTGAGCCTTGAGGAGCCGATCCACCTCCTGATGCAGGTGCTCAATTTCCGTTTGCGATTGCTGAAGAATCGTTTCCAAGGATTGGCGATGGTGGCTCATTTCGGCCAACTCGTGGGCACAGGTGGCTTGGGAGCGCAATTGTTCTTGGAGGGCAACGATTGCCTGTTGTTGAATCTGAGCCGTTTCTTCCGTACGCGCCAGTAAGTCTTCTAAAAATTCTTGATTGCGCAGTTGCTGCTTCAGCTCGTTAATATAGTGTTCGCATTGGTCAATAGCCTGCTCTAAATAACGGATGCGCTCTTGGCTACTATCACTCCCTGCAACAGGAGTAGCCGCTAGGGAACCTTCAGCCAGCGGTTCAGAAGGCATCGGATTCCATGGAAAACTGAGTTGCTGGGGCAGCTGTGCTTCCATTGCAGCAGGGGTGAGAATCGTGCCACTCTTCCCTAGTTTAACGGTACAGGGAATTGTCCCTAAACCCGGCTCAAGACAAAAAGGCTCCCCTCATTGCCGCGGGCAATTCGCAAATCCTCATCAAGGTAAGTGATATCGAGCCAGCCCTGTTGATCATTGCTGTTGAGGGGGACATCTAGGGCAATCAGCGGCTGACGGCTGTGGAGTTGGGGAATGAACTGGGAGGGAGAATAGTAATTGAGCCACTGACGCAACCCAACAATGGAGCGTTCAAAGTACACCTGTACCCGCTGTTGGGTCAAGGGTTCAAACCGCGCCAAGACACTGATAATCCCCTCTAGGAAGGGCAAGCCGTAGAGTTCAGCGATATTGTAGATGCGCTGCTGCTGCGGACGAATGCACTGATAAATTTGCCCAAGCTTGACAATTGGGGAGCGATCTAGAGCAAGCAGCGCCTGACTACTGGTGTAGATGAGTCGCCAATCCCCGGCAAGTTTTTCGAGGGCATTGAGGGGATCGGGGGTGGGATTCATGGTTTCAAGGGAAGCGGCAAGGGCGGCCACCTGTTTGCGATCGCGCGGTGTGGCTAGAATGCCTCGATTCAGGCCAGCGATCGCCCTCAGTAATTCTGTCTTTGCCACAGTTCACCCCTCCTAGTACAAGCAACTTTTTTGCCCCTATGGGTTGCGTCAAGACCCCCCTAATTCGAGAATGGGAAAAACCTCCCTCCCATTCAGGTTAGCGAAATGCGGATCGCGCTATTTACCGAGACCTTTCTTCCCAAGATTGATGGCATTGTGACCCGTTTGTGTCAAACTGTCCGACATCTGCAACGGAATGGCCATCAGGTGTTGGTGGTGGCTCCCGAAGGCGGGCTGGATTATTACGAAGGCGCGCAGATCTACGGTGTCTCTGGTTTTCCCCTCCCATTGTATCCTGAACTCAAACTCGCCCTGCCACGACCCGCCATTGGTCAAGCCCTAGAGGCCTTTGCACCCGATCTGATCCATGTGGCGAACCCAGCGGTCTTGGGGGTAGCGGGTCTGTACTATGCGCAGAAATTCCACTTACCTTTGGTCGCTTCCTACCACACCCATTTGCCGCAATACCTGAAGTACTATGGCTTGGGGTTTCTTGAAGAGGTGCTCTGGTCGCTGCTGCGGTTGGCCCATAACCGTGCTCAACTCAACTTGTGTACCTCAACGGCAATGGTGGCAGAACTGAAAGCGCACGGCATTCACCATCTGGCGCTCTGGCAGCGGGGGGTAGATGTGGAGCTGTTCCATCCACAACGCCAAAGTCAAGAAATGCGCTCCTTTCTCAGCCAAGGGCATCCAGAGGCTCCCCTACTGCTCTATGTTGGTCGCCTCTCCGCGGAAAAGGAAATTGAGCAGATTAAGCCCATTCTGGAGCAGATTCCTCAGGCGCGACTGGCACTCGTGGGCAATGGTCCGCATCGGGAAGCCCTCGAACAGCACTTTGCGGGTACCCCCACGCATTTTGTCGGCTATCTGCGCGGTGAACGCTTGGCAGCAGCTTTTGCCTCGGCGGATGTCTTTGTCTTTCCCTCGCGCACGGAAACCCTTGGCTTGGTTCTTTTAGAAGCGATGGCCGCAGGCTGTCCTGTGGTGGCTGCCAACAGTGGGGGGATTCCGGATATTGTCACTGATGGGGTGAATGGGTTTTTGTTTGACCCAGCGGATTCTACAGGAGCGATTACGGCTTGTCAGCGCCTCTTTGACTCTCCGAGCGATCGCGAGACCCTACGCCAAAATGCCCGCCAAGAAGCTGAACGCTGGAGTTGGGCGGCGGCCACCCAGCAACTAGAGCAGTACTACCAGTCAGTTTTGCCAACCAAACATCAGGATACAGTTTTAACTTGCTAAATGCGGTAAATATTGCTGGCATAGCTAATTTCCTTTATAGGGGGCGATCACAGTCCCTAAGCCATGCAATACACTTGATGATCGCAAGTAAAGATTTCTAAAATTTATGCATATTATTCCTTGAAATTTAGTATGCTATAGCGTGACAAAGCTAAGTTATTAACAAAAATAATGGGAAGAAAAGAGAAAAAGTGGTTCGATAAGCTTACCCAAGTTCGCGCCCAAGCTGCTGATATGCTTGAGCAGCCTTTCATGCGTGGTCTCCAGCGTAGTGTTGTGGACAAATACTCTGACCAAGCACACTTCATTTATGAATTACTGCAAAATGCTGATGATGCTAAGGCAACTATTGCCAAGTTCAGACTTAAAAAAGATGGACTGTACTTTATACACAATGGTTCTATTTGGTTTACTATTTCTGATCCCGACAGAGAAAAAGAGGATAGAGAAAATGGCACTTTAGGCCATATTAACGCAATTACTTCAATTGGAAACTCAAACAAAACTCAAGCTTCAATTGGTAAATTTGGAATTGGCTTTAAGGCAGTTTTTCAGTACACCCAAACACCACACATCTATGATCCACAATTTCAGTTCAAAATTGAACGCTTTATCGTGCCACGTATGCTAGATGCTGATCTTGATTGGCGAGAGTCATCAGAAACAGTTTTTTTCTTTCCTTTTGACCACACAGAAAAACAAGCTCAAGAGAGTTATGACGAGATTCTTAAAAAATTAAAGTCTTTAGAATTTCCTACTCTATTTCTCTCTAACCTAAAATTCATTTCTTTTGAAGCGGGTAATGTTAATGGTCAGTATATTAAAGAAGTTAGAGATGAGACTCAGCAACAAGATATCAGAGTTCAACATCTAAAGCTGTCATTAGTTACAAATGAAAGAAAGAATATCGAATACTTATTAATGTTTAGCAGAACCAATGATAAAGGTCATACTTATTCTATTGGCTACGCTTTAGAAAAAAATAAAGCACTACGCCCCATTCATCGTCCTGCATTTTGTTTCTTTCCAACTAGAGAAGAAACAAATCTCAACTTTATTTTGCATGCACCATTTCTGCTGACGGACAGTCGAGAAGGTATCAAAGCTGGAGAGGAACATAACCAAAAGCTTATTGAGGACTTAGCACAACTTGCTGCTGATAGCTTTCCTGTACTACGAGATGAAAAACTCATAGATGATAGTATCATTGATATTATTCCCTATGATGAATTAATGTTTGATAATCAAGATAATAGTAGTAGAATTTCATTCAGGCCATTTTATACAGCCATCAAGTCTAAGTTTAAGGAAGAAGCATTACTTCCTTCTAGCAAGAACCGATTTGCAAGATCAGACAATGCCTATTGGGCATCTATTCCTAGAATTACACAGATCATTTCTAACGAGCAGTTGGCATTTCTAACAGGTAATCAAGATGCCTGCTGGGTATTTACTTCATTTGGTCGAGATGAATGTCATCGAAAAAATAAGCAACTCGTGAATTATATCGATGAAATTATATCTGATTGGTTAGATGAAGATGACATTCTGAATAATTTTGAGGATACATTTAGTGCTTTCATAAAAAAACAAAACTATAAATGGTTGTATAGATTCTATGAGTGGATATCTGAATCCAAAAAAAGGATGGATATAGCAAAAAATAGAAATATATTTATTGATAATGATGGAAATGTTACTTCAGTATACGATCAAGAAGATAAGCTAGCTCTATTTCTTCCCAATAGTGATCATGACGACTATAAAGCCTTATCATACAAGCTATTTATGGCTATCCAACGAATTATAGGCAATGGTAATAAAAAAAGTGCTAGGGAGTTTTTTGCTCGCTTCTGCATCAGAGAATACACCGTCAAGGATGAAATTGAGGCTGATATTAATAAGATAGCTAGAGGACAGATCTCACCAGATAATTTCTTGGCTAAGTCATTCAAATACTTCAAAAATGAGTGCCCGCATAATGAAATGGATCACTTTATTTCAAGAATTAAGAAGATAGACTTCCTGCCTTATCAAGCAAAAAATGGTCAAAGGGGATATTCTCGGGGAACAGCACTGTATTTTCCAACTGATGCTCTAGTTGCTTTTTATAAATCCAAGCTGGACACCAAGTTCCTAGACTGGGAATATCTTGCTGAGAAATATCCTGAATCTGATCATGAAATCTTAAAAAAATTTTTAGGTTTATTAGGCGTCAATAGTCAAGAACCATCTAAACGTGATGAGATATATGAAATTATCCTACCTCAATATGAAGATGATGAATCTCTACAGAAGCTTAGTATCAATGAGCGACTTACTCATTTAAAGACTTTTTTTGATTATTTCATGTCTCTTCCCCAATATGAGACCAAGATTTTTTTGAATGACATTAAAAAAATTCCCTTTCTTGCTTGCTTTACACAAAATAAAAGTAATAATTCAGAAATTCACTGGAGTAAACCGAACGAAATAATATATTTCCCGACTACTAAATTAAGGAAATGGTTTGAAATTAAACCAGATACAAGGTTTTTACTAGAAGATGAATACAAGAAGTTTATAGATGAAAAAGATGAAGAAAATCTCAAAACATTTCTATGTGAGCTTGGTGTTAATTCTATCCCAAAAATAATTGACGTCCCTAGCTATGAAGTTCACTATAATTGGTTTGGCATAGGAGTGACATGTGATGACAAAAAAATTGATGGTTTAGAGGAATTATTAGAGAAAGTGAATCATGAAAAATCTATTCTCCTTTGGAATATTCTTACTCGCTATTGGTGGAGTAGTTATAAAAGTGCTATGACGGTATCTCGAAGGCATTTTGGACCACGTGGAGGTTACAAAGGAGAATACGAATATGACACAAGTGTTAGTGAGAGGCTACGCAAAAGTAAGTGGCTCCTAAACAAGTCGGGTGATCTGGTTTCTCCTGATGCTATTACAATTCAAGAACTTTCAGATGAATATAATCAACGTGACGCAGGAAATTTTATCGAATTTTTGGGAATAAAAAATAAATCAGAAAAAACTTCTTATTTAAGTGAGGAAGAATCTCGGAAAATTGAGCAAGCTGATAGATTCAATAAAGTACTAGAAGAACTGGGAATTTCCGAAACTGAAGCAATAGATATTCTCAAAAAGGCTGCTCGCAGAGAAAGTACTCAATTAGAGGATAGAAGTTGTCAGTCTTCTCTAATTCAAGAAATTGAAAAGCGTCGCTCTTCGGTTAAGGATCCTAATAAGGATCCTAATAAGGAGGATGATAGTATTCAAGATGTAGATGACTATGCTCCACAATCAGTTAACTATGACAAAAAGTTAGATCGTGCCAAAGATCGCTACGCTAGTGAACTTGATCGCATAGAACGTGAAGAAGCTCTATATCGGAAAGCTAAAAAATTGCCTCGGTACAGCTATGGCTGGTTTATTTCACTACTTGAACTAGAGTGCATGCAAAATCTTGAAAAATTTTCAAATAGCAAGGCTATTTCTATTCGATTTAGTAAAGTAGACTTGGACAATCAGTCATCTAGAACTATTGTTCTAAGGGAGCCGAATCGTTTTATTCCACCCTCGATTGAAGATTTTTCGGATGTACGTCTAGATTTGTGTTTTGCTGATGGGCGAAAGGAAAAACTGCATATTGAATCATTTACGGTAAAAGAATTTATACTTCTTGGTAAGCTTACTTCTGAGGATGACCTGAAGGGTCTTGATCTAAGTAAGGTACTAGAAGCTTGTATTGAAATACAAAATCCATCTTTTGTCTTAAATGAACTAATGAAGCGCTTTCGTGAACTAGGGTTGGACAATCAGTTTGATATGAAGGCGAACCTAACGCCTCATATTGAGTTTGTATTCGGTCCACCTGGTACAGGTAAGACTACTTACCTTGCAGAGAAAGTGCTGATTCCAATGATGCAAGGTGATAATCCAGCCAAGGTACTTGTTCTTACACCTACTAATAAAGCAGCCGATGTTCTAGTAGCTCGTATTATAGAGAAAATGGGCACAAATATTTCCTATCAAAACTGGCTTATTCGTTTTGGAAGCTCTAGTGATGAGTATATTGAAAAAGCAGGTGTGTGTCGCGATCGCTCCTTTGATATTAGCCAGTTAAGTCATTTCATAACAGTCACGACGATTGCCCGTTTTGTCTATGATGGATTTTCTACCAAATCTGGTAGGCAGAAGTTACGTGAAATAGAGTGGGATGCAATAGTGATTGATGAAGCTTCAATGATTCCACTTGTCAACATTATTTATCCACTATACAGCCACCGGTCTTGCAAATTTATTATTGCGGGAGATCCCTTCCAAATTGAACCGATTTCTGAAGTTGAAGATTGGAAAAGTGAAAATATCTATACACTGGTTGGCCTCAGTAAAGTAGGCTCTTTTGCAAGTCCTACTACAGAGCCACATCGGTACCGAGTAATAAATCTAGAAACACAATATCGGAGTATTCCTGCTATTGGCGAAGTTTTCAGTCGATTCACTTATGACGGTATTTTACGGCACCATCGAACAAATGAAATGCAGCGTCCATTAAATTTTGGTAGCCTTACCATTCAGCCAATCAATCTTATTAAGTTTCCCGTTAAACAATATGAAAGTATTTACCGACCTAAGCGACTGGAAAGTGGAACGCCTTACCATATCTACTCAGCGTTGTTCACTTTTGAATTCGTTCGCTGGCTTGCAAGCCAAGTCCATTTAAGTTCCAAGTTACACATCGGAATCATTGCTCCCTATCGTGCCCAAGCTAGCCTATTGAATAGGTTAACTGACTCATGGTCTCCTAAGCCGAGTACTATTGAGATTGAAGTCGGTACCATCCATGGTTTCCAAGGTGATGAGTGCGATATTATTGTTACTCTTTTCAATCCACCACCAAAACTCTCTTCAAGTTCTCAGATGTTCCTTAACAACCAAAATATTCTCAATGTGGCTATCAGCCGAGCGCGAGACTATCTCTTTATTGTGATGCCAGATGATGATACAGAAGGCATAAATTACTTACAGAAGATTCGTGAAATTGAACAACTTGTGAAAGACTCAGGTAGTGGATTCACTGAGTATACCTCTAGCACCATTGAAGAGATAATCTGGGGTAACCCTCAATATCTAGAAGAGAACACTTTTTCAACAACCCATCAAACAGTCAATGTATACCGTCAATCAGAGCATAAATATGAAGTCCGTAGTGATGATTCAGCAATTGATGTTCAAATTCACGAAAAACCGTTAACTTAGTGCTGTATCTAGTTCGCCTAATAGCGGCAGATCGAGGGTGGCTTGCTTGCCTTGGAGGACGACGTAAAAGCCACCGAGGCCAAGGGGGTCAATGAGTTGGTGCAGTGATTGATGGCGGTTGAGAGCTTGGAGGAGATTGCCATTCCTCTGTTGTTGTGCTAGTAGGCGATCGCCCAAACCCAAGGCCATGAGAAATAAACTCTGGCGGGTGACATAGAGGGTTTCAAGGCCAAAGTGCTCACCATAGCGCGTCAAGGCGGTCACATCCACATGAGCCGTAATGTCCTGCTGGCCCACAAAACAGTAGGGATTGTCGTGGTAGCGGTGTTGATAGTAGCACTGCAAGGTACCCTCACAGCGGGCAGGATGATAGTATTGCTGGGCGGGATAACCATAGTCAATGGTGAGAACAAAGCCCCGCTCTAGGTGCTGACTCAGATCCTTGAGCCAGGGGATGAGGTTCAAATTAACCTCGGTACGGTAGCCGTCGCTGTAGCCCTGCTGCTGCGGATTAATGCCAACGGTGGCAAAGTACTTGTGAATGCGATCGCCACTCAAGGGACGCAAAACCTCTTGAAACTCCCCTTGGGCATTGAGGCTGACGTAAATTTCCTGCCAATTGCTCCCCTGCCATTGCAGCCGATGCACTGGGAATGCATCCACGAGTTCATTGCTAAAAATACAGCCAACGATGGGTTCAGCCGCTGTGCTAGAATCCAGCCAGTGCAGGTGATCGCCCCAAGGAGCCAAGCGTTGCCGTTGGCGTTCCCGTAAAGTGGGGGACTGCTCTTGAATCTGGTACTCTAGGGCGGTAAAGAAATCGGGGTAGGTCGCTTGGCTATAGCCCAAGACCCCAGCCGCAAATTGGCCTTCACCCGCCCCCATCTCCAACAGGGTAAACTGCTGCGGTCGCTCCAAGGCGTGCCACATCTGCACAAAAGCCTCAGTGAGCAGTTCCGCAAAATCCCTCGTCAAACAACTAGACGTCATAAAATCGCCCCGCCGACCAATTTGTATTTGGGGACGGTTGTAGTAGCCCCACTGCGGTGCATAGAGAGCCAAGGCCATAAACTCACAGAAGGAAATGGCGCCCGCTGCCCTGATGCGCTCCTGAAGGTCGGCCAATAGCTGAGTGCCCTTTGGCATCAATCATCCACTCCGGCAATGGGGGCAAACCCTTGGCGCTGCACATTCTCGGTAATGACACGCGGTTCCAGAAATTGCAGTAGGTAATCGCGGCCACCCGCTTTGGAACCAATCCCTGAGAGCTTAAAGCCACCAAAGGGCTGCCGATCCACGATCGCCCCCGTAATCCCACGGTTGATGTACAGGTTCCCTACGGCAAATTGGGCTTTGGCCTGCTGAATATGGGACGGCGTCCGCGAATACAGCCCCCCCGTCAGGGCATAGGCCGTGGCATTGGCAATTTCAAGGGCTTGGCTGAAGGTTTCTGCCCGCAGTACCGCTAGCACCGGGCCAAAAATTTCCTCTTGGGCGAGCGTGGCGGTGGGGGGGACGTTGGTAAAGATGGTAGGGGAGACAAAATACCCCACCTCCGGTACCGGTACACTCAAGGTCAGTTCCGCTTCCCGCTGTCCCTTGGCAATGTATTCCTGAATGCGATCGCGGGCGGCTGCGGTCACCACCGGTCCAACACGGGTACTGGGCAAATGGGCGGGGCCAATATTCAGGGACTTGGTGGCCTCCACTAAGCGCTGCACAAAGGGTTGATAGATGGACTCGAGGACAATCACCCGCGAACAGGCGGAGCATTTTTGGCCGCTGTAGCCAAAGGCCGATTGCACCACCCCCGCCACTGCCTGATCTAAGTCGGCACTTTCGTCAATGATGATGGCGTTTTTGCCCCCCATCTCGGCAATCACCCGCTTGATGTGGGTTTGTCCCCGCTGCAACACTGCTGCCTCAGCAATAATGCGGCAACCCACCTCTTGGGAGCCAGTAAAGGCAATGAGATGCACATCGGGGTGTTTTGTCAAATAGGGGCCAATCACCGATCCTCGCCCCGGCAGAAACTGAAATACCCCGCGGGGAAAACCAGCGGCAATGAGAATTTCAGCCAGCTTCGCTGCAACCACAGCCGCCGGATCCGCGGGCTTGAGGATGGTACAGTTGCCTGTGACTAAGGCGGCCACGGTCATACCGGTGGGAATCGCTAGGGGAAAGTTCCAAGGGGAAATGACGACTGCAATGCCGCGACCTTGGTAGTGGTAATGGTTGGTTTCACCGGGAAAGTTGCGGTCATAGCCGCTGCTGAGGCGCTCCATTTCATCGGCGTAGTAGCGGCAAAAATCAACGGCTTCGGAGACTTCGGCATCCCCTTCCGCCACCACCTTGCCCACTTCATAGCACATCCAAGCCACCAGTTCATGGCGTTGTGCCTCGAGGAGATCCGCTGCCCGCCGTAGCAGGATGGCCCGTTCGGCTACGGGAGTCTGTTGCCACTGCGCTTGAGCGGCTTTGGCAGCCCGGATTGCATGATCGGCATCCTCAATGGTGGCCAAGCCAACGCGACCCACGATTTCCTCTGGCTGTGAGGGGTTGAGGGATTCACTGTATTCGAGGGTATTGACGCGATCGCCATTGATGATGGGGGTATAGGTTTGCCCTAGTTGGCGATGGACATGAATTAAGGCCGCTTGAATCGCTTCCCGCTGGCTGGCGCGGGCATAGTCGCTATTGGCGGCATTGACAAAGGTTGAGGTCTTGCCGGTGGTCAGATGAACGTTCACTGCCCTAAAGTCTGCCGTTGGTTCTGGCGGTGCCAAGAGTCCGTCAATATTTACCGCTCCCAATTGTTGGCGCAAAAAGGAACTATTGGCCGTATTTTCCAAGAGCCGCCGAATCAGGTAGGCCATCCCCGGAATCAGCTCACCGTAGGGACAATAGACCCGCACCGTCTGCCCCGCTTCCACAAGAGCCTTGGCAAGTTTATCGGCCATACCATAGAGAACTTGGCATTCCATGGCCGTGGGCGGAATGTGCTGATGTTGGGCGATCGCGATCGCCCGCGCTTGGGAACGCACATTATGACTCGCAACTGCTGTGCGCAAAAGCGTGTGGTGACTCAGGAGCAGTTCAATCACCCGCTCAAAGTTGGCGTCGGTATCTTGCTTGTGTTGATAGACGGGCAATGGCCAGTCATTTTGTACCGCCTTAATCAGTTCTTGATCCCAGTAGGCGCCCTTGACCACCCGCACGGTGATTGGTGTCCCCCGCTGTTGCACCCAAGTAATCAGGTCTTGGGCATCTTGGTAACTATCCCGCAAATAGGCTTGCAGGGTCAGCCCGACATCAGCGCGATCGCGAAACTCTGGCTCTAGCAAAATGTCCTTGAGGATTGCGAGGGTGATGTCTTTGTAGGCATACTGCTCCATGTCAAAGTGCACCGCCACCCCCAATTCTTGGGCACGATGCAACAACCGCCGAATCGGTTCCCCCACCTTGGCACGGCAGCCAGACACATCCAAAGGATCAAACTGCGAGTAGAAGGCCGTCAGCTTCACGGAGACTTGGACTGGATTCACCCCTTCCCGCTGACCCAAGGGGCTGAGTTGCTGCATCAAGTCAAGGTAGCGATCGCAATACTGCTGCGCCTCTGCCTCCGTAATCACCGCTTCCCCAAGAATATCCATCGTCACCAGCATGCCCTGCTTGCGTAGGCGGCCAATGGTTTTCAGCACCTGCTCGGTGGTTTCACCAGCAATGTACTTGTGGGCAAGGGCTTGAACCGCTGTTGTGAAGGTGGTTGCCGCTGCTTGGGCGGGCAGGGAATCCGGCTGAGCAAAGTTCAAGAGTTTTTTTAGGCCTTCCGGCAACTCCACACTGGGGTCACTGAGGTACTCCTGCAAGTGGCGTGCCACCTCGGCTTTACTGCGCAGACTCGGCAGGCAGTCAATGAGGCGAAAGAGTTGCACCCGTAGCCCCGGATGTTCCATCGCCCAGCCGAGGAGTTTATCTTCAATGCGCATTTGCTCCCGCAGTTGACTGAAAAAGTTGCGGGACTCTTGACTAGCCGCCCACAGTTGACGGGCGATCGCGATCGTTTGTGCTTCGTAAAGACCAGTCACGGAGAATCTTGGGTGAGGAGCAGCCTTTCCTATTTTCCCATGTCCTCTAAAGCAAACAACCAAATTCTTAGCAGGGACGAATCAATCGGTGGTTAGCTCGCACCAAGCAAATGTGATTCTCTTCACCAATGGACATCTTGAACCAAGGCAATCCTCGACTATCGGTAATCGTGGCAAAGCCTGCGGGTGTGATATTGGCTCTTAAAACAGTGCCTGTGGGAAAGTGGTGCACCACCGGCCAGCGCATAATCGCCAGCTCCCAGCCTAGGGAGCAAATCTGCGTTGTGGAATAGCGAAAATCTAAAGAGGAAGTATGTACAGTGGTTGGGGACGTTGTTTATCTGCCTGTCTGAGTGAAAACCAATCAAACCATCTGATGGCCTTAGCACCTCAACAACCCTCTCTCTACGCCAGTGTGCTTGTGGACTGTCCGGCGGCAAGCGAGGCTTACACTTACCAAGTTCCTGCGGGTTGGTGTCTCCAAGGGGGCGAGGTGGTGGAAGTACCCTTTGGCTCCCAAGTGGTGCGGGGGATTGTCCTAGAGGTACTAGAAACTGTAGCCCCATCGGTCGATCCACAGCGCTTGCGATCGCTCCTTGAAGTGGTTGACCAGCAGCTTTTTCCCAAGGACTATTGGGCGTTGTTAGAACAAATTGCCACGTACTACTGCACGCCTTTAATTCAAGTGGTGCGCACTGCTCTGCCGCCGGGGGTCTTGGGGCGATCGCAACGGCGGGTGCGCCTGCGGCGCCAACAGGGGATTCCCCCCCTGTCAGAACAGGGGCAACATCTGCTGCGCTTTCTCCAGACCAAGGGTAATGGGGACTACAGTGTGCGCTACCTCCAGCAACAGCTTCCCAAGGTTGAGCGTGCCCTCGCAGAACTCGAACGCCTTGGCTTGGTGGAAACCTACTTAGCGGCACCCGCTAGTCAACAGCCAAAACAGCAACAGGCGGTGATCCTCCTCAATAGTGAAGGCGAGACCTTAACGCAGCGGCAGCGCCAAATCCTCCGCTATTTGCAGCAGCAGGGTCGCGATTGCTGGCTACAAGAGGTGGTCAAGGCCACCGGCACCACCGCCCAAACGCTCCATCGCCTTGCCGCCAAAGGATACATTGCCATTGTCGAGCAGCAGCACTGCCGCATTGAACAGGGGGTAGCGGTGACACCGGATCGGCCAAAAGCCCTCACCCCTGCCCAAGCCACTGTCCTGCAAGCCATTTCAGCACACCTAGACTGTGCCCAAACCTTTCTCCTGCACGGGGTGACGGGGTCGGGCAAAACGGAAGTCTATCTGCAAGCAATAGCTGAGTGCCTAGGGCGAGGGCGATCGGCCTTGCTGCTAGTGCCGGAGATTGGCTTGACGCCTCAACTGACGGATCGCGTGCGTGCTCGCTTTGGTGAACGCCTGTTGGTCTATCACAGTGGTCTCAGTGAGGGGGAGCGCTACGATACTTGGCGGTTGACGCTGATGCCGCAGCCACGGGTAATCATTGGCACGCGATCGGCGGTTCTGCTGCCCTTGGTGGGCTTGGGTTTGATCATTCTGGATGAAGAGCACGACAGCGGCTACAAACAGGATCAACCTCAGCCTTGTTACCATGCCCGTACCGTTGCCCAATGGCGATCGCGCCAGCAACAGTGTCCCCTGATTTTAGGAACCGCTACCCCTGCCCTCAGCACTTGGCAGGCTGTCCAAACCGGCCAGATTCAGATCCTTTCCCTTCCCCAGCGTATCCACGCCACCCCCCTGCCCCCCATCACCCTTGTGGATATGCGCCAAGAATTACACCGTGGCAACCGTTCCATGCTCAGTCGTCCGCTGCAAGACGCTCTAGGGAATCTTCAGGGACAGCAGGCAATTCTCTTTGTACCGCGGCGGGGTCACAGTACCTTTGTCTCCTGTCGCAGTTGTGGCACAGTGATCTACTGTCCCCATTGCAGCGTCTCTCTCACTGGACACCTCTTTGGCGACAAGATGGAAGTGCTGCGCTGTCACTATTGCAACTATAGCCAAGCCGTACCGCAGCGTTGTCCCAATTGTGCCTCCCCCTATCTCAAGCCCTTTGGTGGCGGGACGCAGCGGGTGGTGAGTGAACTGAATCGCCTCTTTCCGCAGTTGCGAGTTCTGCGCTTTGACAGTGATACGACCCAACGCAAGGGTGCCCATCGCCGGTTACTGGCTCAGTTTGCCGCCGGCGAAGCTGATGTGATGGTGGGGACACAAATGCTGACGAAGGGCATTGATCTGCCGCAGGTCGCCCTCGTGGGAATTTTGGCTGCCGATAGTCTCCTGCACTTGCCCGATTATCAGGCGGCAGAACGCACGTTTCAAATCCTCACCCAAGTGGCGGGGCGATCGGGCCGGGGGACACACCCCGGTAAAGTCATTCTCCAAACCTATGTGCCGCAGCATCCAGTGATTACAGCGGTCAAAGCCTATGACTGGGACACCTTTGCTACCCAGGAGCTAAGTAGCCGTGCCCCCTTGGGCTATCCCCCCTATGCCCAACTAATCCTTCTGCGCTTGAGTGGTCCCGATGCTGAGGAGGTGGCCGCAACGGCTCAGGCGATCGCCCAACAGCTCCAAACGTTAGCCCCAGTTTCTCAGGGAGAATGGGAAGTACTTGGCCCCGCCCCGGCCGCGATCGCCAAAATTGCTGGCCGCTACCGCTGGCAAATTTTACTCAAGGGCAAACTAGAACGAGTTTCTCACCTCAGCCCAGCTCTCATGCACCTCAAGGCGCAGTGTCCCCGCTCAACCCGCCTCAGTATTGATGTTGACCCCTTGAACTTTCTCTAGGGGGGCTTCAGTAAACCACCACAGTGCTGTGACCGGCACGACCCCCAAAACAAATCCCAGCGTTGCCGGAATCCAAAAACGTTGATCCAAAGATGTGAGGGTAATCATCGCCCCAAAGGCAAAATTCACCAGATACACCACCAAGGGGGTAATGAGTTGCCCACGGTTCACCACCATTGGCTTTGGCCACCAAGTGATCATCGCCAGCCCCATAAATACGGCTCCTGTGCCCGTCCATCCCAGAATGTTGCGGTAAGGCATCCCAAAGAATTCACCGACATCCTGAAATTGCCAAAAAGGAATGGCAGTTTGACTCATGGCCGGATCAAGGACAAAATCCCAAGCGGTTAAAAAGATTGCTCCCAAGCCCACGGTGATCAGGGCTGCCCCCAAGCCCACGCCCTTGCCTTCCCGCAGCGGACGACTGATGAAGCCACTGTAGGCCAAAAGAAACGTGACTAGCCCCATATAAAACCAAGAGAGGGGAATGGTGAAGGGCACCAGTCCAGCAATTTTGTGCCCCAAACCACTGAGGTAACCATAATGGCCAAAGGGAAAGCCGGTACTCGTCCCCAACAGTTCACTGGTAAGGGAAATGCCCACCGCTGGCAGCAAAAAGCCAAGCAGTTTGCCAAGGCCAAAGTTGCGATAGGTGTGAAGGGCGATCGCCAGTGCGCCGAGGACAATATAAACGACACCCCCACTCCCCATACTCCATTGAAAAAGCTGCTGACCCCAGGCGGGCAACGCCAGAATAAACTCGGGATGGGGAACGACGAGGAGCAACCCCGCTAAGCCAAAGGCCATCGCCACAATATGACCAACTAGGCACACCTGCTCCGCAACGAAAAGCGCGTTCTTGGGTTTCATAGGGGCAATCTCAAAGGGGCAATCGTTTACAAATGTTAATATGTTAATGTACCACTGTTCCCACTGTCGTCTATCCACCTCAAAAAGGCAGTTGGATTTCGCCAAGGGCATCATAGATTGCCAACAATCCTGCCCCCAAGCTAGCACTCAGCGTTAGCCCCCAACTCCAAGGCGCCCCTTCAGAAAATTGCGGACGACGCTGAAGCACTTGCCCATAGCCCCGCAGCCGCATTGCCAGATAGATCTGCTGTGCCCGTTCCTCGGCGCGAATGAGAAAGATACCAATCACCTGTGCCCACGGGCGAAGGCGGCGCCAACTCAAGCGAAATCCCCGCAGAAAGAGTGCCTGCTGCATTTGTGTCAACTGACTCTCTAGCTCAAAGAGATAGCGATAGGTCAAAGCCAGCGTATCCACCAACAAGGGCGGTAGTCCCCACCAGCGACAGACCCGCACCCATTCACTAAACGTCAAGCTTTCTAGCAACACCACGCCAAGGGCAAGACACAAGACCAAGCGCCATGTGAGGAGCAGTGCGATCGGCCACGCCGTAACCGCCAACAGTAACCACAGTCCCAGAAAAAAGAGCCCCATCTGCTGCAGACGTTTGCCCAAGCGCTGCCAAGGGACATGGCTCAGGAGATAGAGGAGCGCCACAAGCAAGGTCGCGATCGCCAGACTGTCTAACCGCCGCAAACTACTAATGCAAAACATCCACAGGAGAATCGCCATCACCCGTGCCGGCGGCGACCAGTAGCGAAAGCTCAAGGGTTATGCCCTAATTAATGTGTTGACTACGCAAAAAGCGATCAATATCGTTATTGGCACCAATCACCACCATAATGTCCCCTTTATTGAGCTTTTGGTTGGGACTGGGATTGATCTCAAACTTATCATCAAAGCGCAGGGCAATGAGGTTGAGGCCATAGCGACTACGGAGTTCCACCTCGGCAACTGTGCGATTGTGAAATGCCTCAGGCACTTTGACTTCGACAATACTTTTTTCGGGGTCAAGGTCAAACCAATCGAGAATCGCTGGGCGGGTGAGCGATCGCGCCAGTTCACAACCCGCCTCATACTCTGGAAAGACCACCCGATCTGCCCCCACTCGCTCTAGGAGTTTTTTATGAATCTCTGAGGAAGCCTTGGCAATGACATTGGGCACGCCTGCCTCCTTTAGGTTCAATGTCGTGATAATACTGGCGTCGAGATGGTTGCCAATGGCCACAATTACCGTTTCAAACTCAAAGAGACCCGCCTCCTTGAGGGCTTGGGGATCCGTGGAATCCAGTTGAATCGCATGATCCACAATGTGATCCTGAAGCACTTGATTCACCAATCGCTCTTGGTTATCACTGCCGAGCACCTCATAGCCCATGCTGTGCAGGGTCTCGCACACCCCCCGGCCAAACCGCCCTAGGCCAATCACCGCATACTGCTGCGAGATCTTGACCCCCCGCCCGCGAAAGAGCATTGCTCCAAAATCCACCATTCCTGAGTTTCCTATTGGCTTTGCGATGCCGATGATGACCCTTTTCTAACATATGGGATACATAGGGGGGATGCAATCTAGCAATTAAATTTTTGGCCGTATTCGATCGCTGTGAAAAGGGCTGTAATTGATCATGCCCTTAAGGAGTGGATGCTGAGCCGCCTGAATGGGTCAGTTCTTGGAGTCGCTGACGAATGTGTGCAGCACTGGCACGGGGAGAAAAGCGCGGTACGGGAAGCACTTGCGTTCCAATCACTAGGTAGAGAACAGGAATCTCGTATTGATAGGCTTGCCACCAATCCTCGCGGCTGGTGATGTCGCGTACCTCAAGGGTAAATTCCTTCAGAGTGGCCAGCTTCTCTTGTAGTCCTTCACAGAGGTGACAGCCGGGCTTGCTATAGAGAATCAGATGGGTCACGGTTGCGGCGCAGAAACGAGGGGGGTATCGCCAATATGACGGTGATCCCGCAGGCCAAAAATGGCTTCTGCATGGCGGTAGTGCTTCATTTCAATCAGGTTGTGGAAGGGGTCTGCGAGAAAGAACGTTTGGTGCTCTAGGGGGGTATTGGCAAAGCGGGTACGCGGTGGCTGGTAAAAGTCAAGTCCCTTCTTGATCACGCGATCGCAGAGGTTTTGCCAGTCGGCCTGTGCCAAGAAAATCAAGCCAAAGTGGTGCGGATAAATGCTCTTGGGTGGGGTTAAGGGTTCATCCGTGACATGAGCCACTAGTTGATGGCCATAGAGCTTCATGATCAGGCAGTGGGGATTTTCGCGCCCCGGTTCACAGCCCAACCCATCAATGTAGTAGGCCTTGGTGTCCGCCAAATTACTGACAGGAAAGGCAAGGTGAAATAAAACGGGAGCGATCGCCAACTGAGCCATAGATTTCTCTCGAACTGAAAATGGCTAAATTAGCCGCTATTTTAGCAGGAGAACCGGCTCTCGGTCTGCTTCCCAAGTCGAGTCAAGTATCAATCCCCAGTATTGTTGTTTATCGGCAACGGAATGGATAACAGGGGTAATAGGGGTAATAAACGGGTGAATAGGGGGGCGGGTAAATTACGGGGCGAGGCGGATAGGGCACTGGCACAATAATGTAGGTTTGAGATTGTCCCGGCGGACGGTAAATGACGGGATTGTAGGGACTGTACTGCGGTGTCCGTGGCCGCCCAAAGGACTCTAGCCCTGGGAAAAAGACATCAACCCCCGGCTGATTAGGAAAGAGGGGATAGGCGGCACGACTGGGGGGAGCGATCGCCACCAGCGTAGCTAGGCTACTGATGGCCAACGGCAGGAAGCGTAACATAGAAGCCTCCAAGGAGAGAGTGATCCTCTGATTCGGACGCTGCGATGCCTAGGGAAGTTCCCGTAGAACACGACTCAAAATATCCACCATTTGATCAATGTGCGATCGCTCCACAATCAGCGGTGGTGAGAGGGCAATAATATCCCCCGTGACACGAATCAGTAGTCCCGCTTCAAAGGCACGACAGAGGGCATCATAGCCCCGTGCCCCTCCTTGCCCCTCCCGTGGCGCCAATTCAATCCCTGCCACCAAGCCTAAGTTGCGAATATCAATGACATGGGGCAGACCCCGTAGGCTGTGGATGGCCTCCTGCCAATAGGGCGCCAGGGAAGCCGCCCGCTCAAATAGGGCTTCTTTCTCGTAGATCTCTAGGGTTGCCAAGGCGGCCGCACAGGCAAGGGGATGTCCCGAATAGGTGTAGCCATGGAAAAACTCAATTTGCCCCGCGGGGCCTTGCATGAAGGTGTCGTAAATCTCATCGCGGACAATCACCGCTCCCATGGGTACAGCGGCATTGGTTAGACCCTTGGCAACCGTGATGAGGTCTGGAGTCACACCAAAGTACTGACTGGCAAAGGGGGCACCGAGACGGCCAAAACCTGTGATCACTTCATCAAAGATCAGCAAAATGCCGTGGCGATCGCAAATGGCACGCAGGCGTTCCAAGTATCCTTGGGGCGGAATCAATACCCCCGTAGAGCCAGCGAGGGGTTCAACAATCACTGCCGCAATCGTCGAGGCATCATGCAGCGCCACCAAGCGTTCTAGCTCATCGGCTAAATGTGCTCCCCAAGCGGGTTGCCCCTTGCTGAAGGCATTGTGCTCAAGGTTGTGGGTGTGGGGCAGATGATCCACTCCTGCCAAGAGAGAACCAAAGAACTTGCGATTGGGCGCAATTCCCCCCACTGAAATTCCACCAAAGCCGACCCCGTGATAGCCCCGCTCACGCCCAATGAGCCGTTGTCGTGTCCCCTCTCCCCGCAGCCGATGGTAGGCAAGAGCCATTTTCAAGGCTGTATCCACGGCCTCAGAGCCAGAGTTGGCAAAAAAGACATGGTTAAGGGGATCAGAGGTAATGGCACGCAGGCGATCGGCCACCTGAAATGGCCCTGGATGTCCCATCTGAAATGTGGGGGCAAAATCCAGTGTTGCTGCCTGTTGGGCGATCGCGCTCACAATTTCTGGACGGCAGTGGCCGGCATTGACACACCACAACCCGGCGGTGCCATCGAGAATCTCACGGCCATCAATGCTCCTGTAGTACATCCCGGCTGCCGAAACAAGGAGCCGAGGGCTTTGCTTGAACTGGCGGTTGGCCGTAAAAGGCATCCAGAAGGGGTCGAGGTTGAGATCCGCAAGGGTGGGCAGCGTCATCAGACTAAAACTGGTTCGTATTATCCGTCGTGGGCATGAGCCCAATAATATCGCGATAGGCCGCCACAATGACACAACTACTCCAAGGAATAGTCACCAGCATCCCCACACAGCAGAGGCAAAAGCCCAAGATATTGAAGAAAATGATTGACACGCTGAGAAAAAAGAAGCTCCACCAATCGCGGGAGACCAAGCGGCGACTCGTTTCCAGGGCTGGCCACACATCAAACCGGTGTTCCACCACCAAAGGCACAGCAAACATATAGGCTACCCCAAAGTAAACCCCCGGCAGCAGCAGGATGGCACCCACCAAGATGAAAACGGGGGTCAGGGCATCCGGCACAGCGGGAAGCTGCTCCAGTAACGCTAGCAGTTGTTCTAAGTCGGCATCGGGTTCCGCTGCTTCAGCCGCCGCCCGCCTTAATATGCTTTGCCAGAAGGGCAACCCCGCAATCATGAATAGAATGCTGGCACTAATCACAAACACATTCGTAATCAAACCGATGATCAAGTTCGTCAGAAAAATTGGCAAAAAGTAGTTGTTTTTGAACGCATTAAAAAAGTCGCTAAATTCGGGTCTTTGGTTGCGGGCAATGCGAAAGCTGAAAAAGTAGTAGCCTGCGGCGAAGAGGCCTACCAAAATCGTGCTAACAATCGGGCCAGCCCCCGGAATGTTGTTGAGCACACCATTGATAATCATTGCCAGAATGAGAAAACCAATGTAGGCAGCGGGTTGAGTGCTGAAAATTTGCCAGCCCTCATTGAGGTATTGACCAATCCGTACTTGATAGGGGCGGTTGGCGATCGCTTGGGGAGTATGTTCTGACTCACTGTACATAATGGCGGTTCCAAGGGGTTGCCTCTAGCCTAGCGATCGCTTCGGGTTGCGCCAATTGTCAATGTGTCACTTCTTCACCTTTCTAAAACATCGGATATAAGTCTTTCCTGTAGCCATGATGTTGAGTGTGTTCAATCCATGGGACAAGACTTGTATTTAATACCAGCTCTTTGTAACATTGAGCTTAATAAATAGGTCTTAAACGAGGGAATTGTCTATCCTAAAACTGAAGTCATCTCAGTAGGAGACCTTCATGGCTCGCCTGCTTGTCCTCACAATTACAGAAAGCTCTGAAGAACTGCAGCGACGCCTACAACATGAAACCGATGCCCGACAGCAGGAACGCTTGCAGATGCTCTACTGGCTGAAGCAAGGACTTGTCCACAGCCGCCCACAAATTGCCCAATTGCTCCATTGCAACGACTCCACCATTACTCGCTGGCTGAACGCCTATCGCCAACGAGGACTCCAGCAGTTATTGGCAGTCAAGACGCCCCCCGGAGCCGCCCGCATCATCCTAAGACAGCGGTTTGGCCAGTTACCAGCTGGCCTTGAGGAGCGCATTCGCCAGCTCCCTCCCCCTCAAATCGAAGCATTGGCAGAGGCTCTCTTGGACTTCACTGCCCTAGAGGAAGTGTTTGCATGGCTAGAGCGCTCCACCTAGCCCATGCGCCGTGACTCTCTTTTTTACCAACTGTTTGCCCAGCTGCCCCAGACCCTCTTTGACCTTTTGGGCAGAGACACACCGCAGGGGTATCGTTTTGACTCCGTGGAGCTGAAGCAAACGGCCTTTCGCATGGATGGCGTCTTCGTGCCCCCTGACCCCTCAGGAATAGTCTATTTCTGTGAGGTGCAGTTTCAGCGCGATAACACCTTCTACGAGCGCTTCTTTGCAGAAATCTTTCTCTACTTGCGTCTGTATCGCCAGACCTTCTCTGATTGGCAAGCGGTGGTCATTTATCCCCATCGTCAAGTGGAACAAGTGTCCTTTGAACCCTATGAGGTGTTGGTGAATAGTCATCGCCTGCATCGGGTCTATCTGAATGAACTCGGGTCACTTGAGGCATTGCCATTGAGCCTAGCCCTGATGCAACTCACCGTGTTACCCGAAGCAGAGATGCCGACAGCAGCACGGTTGCTGGCAGAGCGGACTCGCACAGAGGCAGTGCCAAGGCCAGAAGTGATAATGGAGTTGATCACCACCATTGTGTTGTACAAGTTTACGGAGCTGAGTCGGGAGGAGGTGCTGCGCATGCTGGGGTTTACGACGGAAGAGTTGAAGCGGACGCGGTTTTATCGGGACGTCTATGCTGAGGCACGAGAGGAAGGGTTGCAACAGGGATTGCAGCAGGGATTACAACAGGGATTACAGCAGGGAGAGACCCTTGTTGTTTTACGCCTCCTAAGACGGCGGTTTGGCGAGTTACCAGCTGGTCTTGAGGAGCGTATTCGCCAGCTTTCGCTTCATCAAATTGAAGCTCTGGCAGAGGCTCTCTTGGACTTCACGACCCTTGAGCAAGTCTCTGCTTGGCTAGAGCACTCCAGCTAGCCGATGCGCCGTGACTCCCTTTTTTACCAACTCTTTGCCCAGCTGCCCCAGACCCTCTTTGATCTCTTGGGCAGAGACACGCTTCAGGGGTATCGTTTTGAGTCCGTGGAGCTGAAGCAAACGGCCTTTCGCATAGATGGCGTCTTCGTACCCCCTGACCCCTCGGGAATAGTCTATTTCTGTGAGGTGCAGTTTCAGCGCGATAACACCTTCTACGAGCGCTTCTTTGCAGAAATCTTTCTCTACTTGCGTCTGTATCGCCAGACCTTCTCTGATTGGCAAGCGGTGGTCATTTATCCCCATCGCCAAGCAGAACAAGAGTGTTTTGAGCCGTATCAATTGTTAGTGAATAGCGATCGCCTGCATCGGGTCTATCTGAATGAACTCGGGTCGCTTGAGGCATTGCCATTGAGCCTAGCGCTGATGCAACTCACCGTGTTACCCGAAGTAGAAATGCCGACAGCAGCACGGTTGTTGGCAGAGCGGACTCGCACAGAGGCGGTTCCAAGGCCAGAAGTCATAATGGAGTTAATCACCACCATTGTGTTGTACAAGTTTACGGAGCTGAGTCGGGAGGAGGTGCTGCGCATGCTGGGGTTTACGACGGAAGAGTTGAAGCGGACGCGGTTTTATCGGGACGTCTATGCTGAGGTACGGGAAGAGGTCTATGCTGAGGCACGGGAAGAGGGGTTACAAGAGGGGCGAGCACAAGGGCTAGAAGAAGGACGACAGGAAGGATTACAGCAGGGAGAGACCCTCGTTGTGTTGCGCCTCCTAAGACGGCGGTTTGGCGAGTTACCAGCTGGCCTTGAGGAGCGCATTCGCCAGCTCTCTCCCCCTCAAATCGAAGCATTGGCAGAGGCTCTCTTGGACTTCACTGCCCTAGAGGAAGTGTTTGCATGGCTAGAGCGCTCCACCTAGCCCATGCGCCGTGACTCCCTTTTTTACCAACTCTTTGCCCAGCTGCCCCAGACCCTCTTCGACCTTTTGGGCAGAGACACACCGCAGGGGTATCGTTTTGAGTCCGTGGAACTGAAGCAAACGGCCTTTCGCATTGATGGCGTCTTCGTGCCCCCTGACCCCTCGGGAATAGTCTATTTCTGTGAGGTGCAGTTTCAGCGCGATAACACCTTCTACGAACGCTTCTTTGCGGAAATCTTTCTCTACTTGCGTCTGTATCGCCAGACCTTCTCTGATTGGCAAGCGGTGGTCATTTATCCCCATCGTCAAGTGGAACAAGTGTCCTTTGAACCCTATGAGATGTTGGTGAATAGTCATCGCCTGCGTCGGGTGTATCTGAATGAACTCGGGTCGCTTGAGGCGTTGCCATTGAGCCTAGCCCTGATACAACTCACCGTGTTACCCGAAGCAGAGATGCCGACAGCAGCACGGTTGCTGGCAGAGCGGACTCGCATAGAGGCGGTTCCAAGGCCAGAAGCCATAATAGAGTTAATCACCACCATTGTGTTGTACAAGTTTACGGAGCTGAGTCGGGAGGAGGTGCTGCGCATGCTGGGGTTTACGACGGAAGAGTTGAAGCGGACGCGGTTTTATCGGGACGTCTATGCTGAGGTACGGGAAGAGGTTTATGCTGAGGTACGGGAAGAGGTATTGCAGCAGGGATTGCAGCAGGGACTGCAACAAGGATTGCAACAAGGACTACAGCAAGGAGAAGCAGCCGTTGTCCTACGGCAGTTAAGGCGGCGGTTTGGTAGTGTGCCCAATGACCTTGAAGAACGGATTCGTCAGCTCTCTCCCGATCAAATCGAAGCGTTGGCAGAAGCACTTCTAGACTTCACTGCTCTAGAGGAAGTGTTTGCGTGGCTAGAGCGCTCCACCTAGCCCATGCGCCGCGACTCCCTTTTTTATCAACTCTTTGCCCAGCTACCCCAGACCCTCTTTGACCTCTTGGGCAGAGACACACCGCAGGGGTATCGTTTTGACTCAGTCGAGTTGAAGCAAACCGCCTTTCGCATAGATGGCGTCTTCGTGCCCCCTGACCCCTCAGGAACCGTTTATTTCTGTGAGGTGCAGTTTCAGCGCGATAACACCTTCTACGAGCGCTTCTTTGCAGAAATCTTTCTCTATCTGCGGCTGTATCGCCACACCTTCTCTGATTGGCAAGCGGTGGTCATTTATCCCCATCGCCAAGCTGAACAAGTGTCCTTTGAACCCTATGAGGTGTTGGTGAATAGTCATCGCCTGCATCGGGTCTATTTGAATGAAATCGGGTCACTTGAGGCGTTACCGCTAAATCTTGCGCTGATGCAGTTGATGGTGATGGCAGAGGCAGAGATGCCCGCAGCAGCGCGGTTGCTGGCAGAGCGTACTCGCACAGAGGCAGTGCCAAGGCCAGAAGTGATAATAGAGTTAATCACCACCATTGTGCTGTACAAATTTACGGAGCTGAGTCGGGAGGAGGTGCTGCGCATGCTGGGGTTTACGACGGAAGAGTTGAAGCGGACGCGGTTTTATCAGGAGGTGTATGCTGAGGCATGGGAAGAAGGGCGACAGGAAGGGCGGCAGGAAGGGCGGCAGGAAGGGCGGCAGGAAGGGCGGCAGGAAGGATTACAGCAGGGATTGGAGCAAGGATTGCAGCAGGGAGAGACCCTCGTTGTGTTGCGGCAGTTAAGACGACGCTTTGGTGATTTACCAGCTGGCCTTGAGGAGCGTATTCGCCAGCTTTCGCTTCATCAAATTGAAGCTCTGGCAGAAGCCCTCTTGGACTTTACGACCCTTGAGCAAGTCTCTGCTTGGCTAGAGCGCTCCACCTAGGCCATGCGCCGTGACTCCCTCTTTTACCAACTGTTTGCCCAACTACCCCAAACTCTCTTTGACCTTTTGGGCAGAGACACCCCTCAGGGGTATCGTTTTGAGTCCGTGGAGCTGAAGCAAACGGCCTTTCGCATGGATGGCGTCTTCGTGCCCCCTGACCCCTCGGGAATCGTCTATTTCTGTGAGGTGCAGTTTCAGCGCGATAACATCTTCTACGAACGCTTCTTTGCGGAAATCTTTCTCTATCTGCGGCTGTATCGTCACACCTTCTCTGATTGGCAAGCGGTGGTTATTTATCCCAATCGCCAAGCAGAACAAGAGTGTTTTGAGCCGTATCAATTGTTAGTGAATAGCGATCGCCTGCATCGGGTCTATCTGAATGAACTCGGGTCACTTGAGGCATTGCCATTGAGCCTAGCGCTGATGCAACTCACCGTGTTACCCGAAGCAGAGATGCCGACAGCAGCACGGTTGCTGGCAGAGCGGACTCGCATAGAGGCGGTTCCAAGGCCAGAAGCCATAATAGAGTTAATCACCACCATTGTGTTGTACAAGTTTACGGAGCTGAGTCGGGAGGAGGTGCTGCGCATGCTGGGGTTTACGACGGAAGAGTTGAAGCGGACGCGGTTTTATCGGGACGTCTATGCTGAGGTACGGGAAGAGGTCTATGCTGAGGCACGGGAAGAGGTCTATGCTGAGGCACGGGAAGAGGGGTTACAAGAGGGGCGAGCACAAGGGCTAGAAGAAGGACGACAGGAAGGTCGGCAGGAAGGATTGCAGCAGGGAGAGACCCTTGTTGTTTTACGCCTCCTAAGACGGCGGTTTGGCGAGTTACCAGCTGGCCTTGAGGAGCGCATTCGCCAGCTCCCTGCCCATCAGATTGAAGCGTTGGCAGAGGCTCTCTTGGACTTCACTGCCCTAGAGGAAGTGTTTGCGTGGCTAGAGCGCTCCAGCTAGCCGATGCGCCGTGACTCCCTTTTTTACCAACTCTTTGCCCAGCTACCCCAAACTCTCTTTGACCTTTTGGGCATAGACACGCCTCAGGGGTATCGCTTTGACTCCGTGGAGCTGAAGCAAACGGCCTTTCGCATAGATGGCGTCTTCGTGCCCCCTGACCCCTCGGGAATAGTCTATTTCTGTGAGGTGCAGTTTCAGCGCGATAACACCTTCTACGAACGCTTCTTTGCGGAAATCTTTCTCTATCTGCGGCTGTATCGTCACACCTTCTCTGACTGGCAAGCGGTGGTCATTTATCCCCATCGTCAGGTGGAACAAGTGTCCTTTGAACCCTATGAGATGTTGGTGAAGAGTCATCGTCTGCATCGGGTCTATTTGAATGAATTGGGGTCATTTGAGACATTGCCATTGAGCCTAGCGCTGATGCAACTCACCGTGTTACCCGAAGCAGAGATGCCGACAGCAGCACGGTTGCTGGCAGAGCGGACTCGCACAGAGGCGGTTCCAAGGCCAGAAGTCATAATGGAGTTAATCACCACCATTGTGCTCTACAAGTTCACCAAGCTGAGTCGGGAGGAGGTGCTGCGCATGCTGGGGTTTACGACGGAAGAGTTGAAGCGGACGCGGTTTTATCGGGACGTCTATGCTGAGGTACGGGAAGAGGTCTATGCTGAGGTACGGGAAGAAGTCTATGCTGAGGCACGGGAAGAAGGGCGACAGGAAGGGCGGCAGGAAGGGCGGCAGGAAGGATTGCAGCAGGGAGAGACCCTCGTTGTGTTGCGGCAGTTAAGGCGGCGGTTTGGTGATTTACCAGCTGGTCTTGAGGAGCGTATTCGCCAGCTCCCTCCCCCTCAAATCGAAGCATTGGCAGAGGCTCTCTTGGACTTCACGACCCTTGAGCAAGTCTCTGCTTGGCTAGAGCGCTCCACCTAGGCCATGCGCCGTGACTCCCTCTTTTACCAACTGTTTGCCCAACTACCCCAGACCCTCTTTGACCTTTTGGGCAGAGACACACCGCAGGGGTATCGCTTTGACTCCGTGGAGCTGAAGCAAACGGCCTTTCGCATAGATGGCGTCTTCGTACCCCCTGACCCCTCGGGAATAGTCTATTTCTGTGAGGTGCAGTTTCAGCGGGACACTACCTTCTACGAACGCTTCTTTGCGGAAATCTTTCTCTACTTGCGGCTGTATCGCCACACCTTCTCTGATTGGCAAGCGGTGGTTATTTATCCCAATCGCCAAGCAGAACAAGAGTGTTTTGAGCCGTATCAATTGTTAGTGAATAGCGATCGCCTGCATCGGGTCTATCTGAATGAACTCGGGTCGCTTGAGGCATTGCCATTGAGCCTAGCGCTGATGCAACTCACCGTGTTACCCGAAGCAGAGATGCCGACAGCAGCGCGGTTGCTGGCAGAGCGGACTCGCACAGAGGCAGTGCCAAGGCCAGAAGTGATAATAGAGTTAATCACCACCATTGTGCTGTACAAGTTTACGGAGCTGAGTCGGGAGGAGGTGCTGCGCATGCTGGGGTTTACTACTGAGGAACTGAAGCGGACGCGGTTTTATCGGGACGTCTATGCTGAGGTACGGGAAGAGGTTTATGCTGAGGCACGGGAAGAGGTCTATGCTGAGGCACGGGAAGAGGTCTATGCTGAGGCACGGGAAGAGGGGTTACAAGAGGGGCGAGCACAAGGGCTAGAAGAAGGACGACAGGAAGGTCGGCAGGAAGGATTGCAGCAGGGAGAGACCCTCGTTGTCTTGCGGCAGTTAAGACGGCGGTTTGGCGAGTTACCAGCTGGTCTTGAGGAGCGTATTCGCCAGCTTTCGCTTCATCAAATTGAAGCTCTGGCAGAGGCTCTCTTGGACTTCACGACCCTTGAGCAAGTCTCTGCTTGGCTAGAGCACTCCAGCTAGCCGATGCGCCGTGACTCCCTTTTTTACCAACTCTTTGCCCAGCTGCCCCAGACCCTCTTTGACCTCTTGGGCAGAGACACGCTTCAGGGGTATCGTTTTGAGTCCGTGGAGCTGAAGCAAACGGCCTTTCGCATAGATGGCGTCTTCGTACCCCCTGACCCCTCGGGAATAGTCTATTTCTGTGAGGTGCAGTTTCAGCGCGATAACACCTTCTACGAACGCTTCTTTGCAGAAATCTTTCTCTACTTGCGTCTGTATCGCCAGACCTTCTCTGATTGGCAAGCGGTGGTCATTTATCCCCATCGCCAAGCAGAACAAGAGTGTTTTGAGCCGTATCAATTGTTAGTGAATAGCGATCGCCTGCATCGGGTCTATCTGAATGAACTCGGGTCGCTTGAGGCATTGCCATTGAGCCTAGCGCTGATGCAACTCACCGTGTTACCCGAAGTAGAAATGCCGACAGCAGCACGGTTGTTGGCAGAGCGGACTCGCACAGAGGCGGTTCCAAGGCCAGAAGTCATAATGGAGTTAATCACCACCATTGTGCTCTACAAGTTCACCAAGCTGAGTCGGGAGGAGGTGCTGCGCATGCTGGGGTTTACGACGGAAGAGTTGAAGCGGACGCGGTTTTATCGGGACGTCTATGCTGAGGTACGGGAAGAGGTTTATGCTGAGGTACGGGAAGAGGTATTGCAGCAGGGATTACAGCAGGGAGAGACCCTCGTTGTGTTGCGCCTCCTAAGACGGCGGTTTGGCGAGTTACCAGCTGGCCTTGAGGAGCGCATTCGCCAGCTCTCTCCCCCTCAAATCGAAGCATTGGCAGAGGCTCTCTTGGACTTCACTGCCCTAGAGGAAGTGTTTGCATGGCTAGAGCGCTCCAGCTAGCCCATGCGCCGTGACTCCCTTTTTTACCAACTGTTTGCCCAGCTGCCCCAGACCCTCTTTGACCTTTTGGGCATAGACACACCGCAGGGGTATCGTTTTGAGTCCGTGGAGCTGAAGCAAACGGCCTTTCGCATGGATGGCGTCTTCGTACCCCCTGACCCCTCGGGAATAGTCTATTTCTGTGAGGTGCAGTTTCAGCGCGATAACACCTTCTACGAGCGCTTCTTTGCGGAAATCTTTCTCTACTTGCGTCTGTATCGCCAGACCTTCTCTGATTGGCAAGCGGTGGTCATTTATCCCCATCGTCAAGTGGAACAAGTGTCCTTTGAACCCTATGAGATGTTGGTGAATAGTCATCGCCTGCGTCGGGTGTATCTGAATGAACTCGGGTCGCTTGAGGCGTTGCCATTGAGCCTAGCCCTGATGCAGCTCACTGTGTTACCCGAAGCAGAGATGCCGACAGCAGCACGGTTGCTGGCAGAGCGCACTCGCATAGAGGCAGTGCCAAGGCCAGAAGTCATAATAGAGTTAATCACCACCATTGTGTTGTACAAGTTTACGGAGCTGAGTCGGGAGGAGGTGCTGCGCATGCTGGGGTTTACGACGGAAGAGTTGAAGCAGACGCGGTTTTATCGGGACGTCTATGCTGAGGTACGGGAAGAGGTCTATGCTGAGGCACGGGAAGAGGGGTTACAAGAGGGGCGAGCACAAGGGCTAGAAGAAGGACGACAGGAAGGATTACAGCAGGGAGAGACCCTCGTTGTGTTGCGGCAGTTAAGACGACGCTTTGGTGATTTACCAGCTGGCCTTGAGGAGCGCATTCGCCAGCTCTCTCCCCCTCAAATCGAAGCATTGGCAGAGGCTCTCTTGGACTTCACTGCCCTAGAGGAAGTGTTTGCATGGCTAGAGCGCTCCAGCTAGCCCATGCGCCGTGACTCCCTTTTTTACCAACTCTTTGCCCAGCTGCCCCAGACCCTCTTTGACCTCTTGGGCAGAGACACGCTTCAGGGGTATCGTTTTGAGTCCGTGGAGCTGAAGCAAACGGCCTTTCGCATAGATGGCGTCTTCGTACCCCCTGACCCCTCGGGAATAGTCTATTTCTGTGAGGTGCAGTTTCAGCGCGATAACACCTTCTACGAACGCTTCTTTGCAGAAATCTTTCTCTACTTGCGTCTGTATCGCCAGACCTTCTCTGATTGGCAAGCGGTGGTCATTTATCCCCATCGCCAAGCAGAACAAGAGTGTTTTGAGCCGTATCAATTGTTAGTGAATAGCGATCGCCTGCATCGGGTCTATCTGAATGAACTCGGGTCACTTGAGGCATTGCCATTGAGCCTAGCGCTGATGCAACTCACCGTGTTACCCGAAGCAGAGATGCCGACAGCAGCGCGGTTGCTGGCAGAGCGCACTCGCATAGAGGCAGTGCCAAGGCCAGAAGTCATAATGGAGTTGATCACCACCATTGTGTTGTACAAGTTTACGGAGCTGAGTCGCGAGGAGGTGCTGCGCATGCTGGGGTTTACGACGGAAGAGTTGAAGCGGACGCGGTTTTATCGGGACGTCTATGCTGAGGTACGGGAAGAGGTCTATGCTGAGGTACGGGAAGAGGTATTGCAGCAGGGATTACAGCAGGGAGAGACCCTCGTTGTCTTGCGGCAGTTAAGACGGCGGTTTGGCGATTTACCAACTAGTCTTGAAGAGCGCATTCGCCAGCTCTCTCCCCCTCAAATCGAAGCATTGGCAGAGGCTCTCTTGGACTTCACTGCCCTAGAGGAAGTGTTTGCATGGCTAGAGCACTCCACCTAGCCGATGCGCCGTGACTCCCTTTTTTATCAACTCTTTGCCCAGCTGCCCCAGACCCTCTTCGACCTTTTGGGCAGAGACACACCGCAGGGGTATCGTTTTGAGTCCGTGGAACTGAAGCAAACGGCCTTTCGCATAGATGGCGTCTTCGTACCCCCTGACCCCTCGGGAATAGTCTATTTCTGTGAGGTGCAGTTTCAGCGCGATAACACCTTCTACGAACGCTTCTTTGCGGAAATCTTTCTCTACTTGCGTCTGTATCGCCAGACCTTCTCTGATTGGCAAGCGGTGGTCATTTATCCCCATCGCCAAGCAGAACAAGAGTGTTTTGAGCCGTATCAATTGTCAGTGAATAGCGATCGCCTGCATCGGGTCTATCTGAATGAATTGGGGTCATTTGAGACATTGCCATTGAGCCTAGCGCTGATGCAACTCACCGTGTTACCCGAAGTAGAAATGCCGACAGCAGCACGGTTGCTGGCAGAGCGGACTCGCACAGAGGCAGTGCCAAGGCCAGAAGCCATAATAGAGTTAATCACCACCATTGTGTTGTACAAGTTTACGGAGCTGAGTCGGGAGGAGGTGCTGCGCATGCTGGGGTTTACGACGGAAGAGTTGAAGCGGACGCGGTTTTATCGGGACGTCTATGCTGAGGTACGGGAAGAGGTATTACAGCAGGGACTGCAGCAAGGATTACAACAGGGATTGCAGCAGGGATTGCAACAGGGAGAGACCCTTGTTGTCTTGCGGCAGTTAAGACGGCGGTTTGGCGAGTTACCAGCTGGCCTTGAGGAGCGCATTCGCCAGCTCCCTGCCCATCAGATTGAAGCGTTGGCAGAGGCTCTCTTGGACTTCACTGCCCTAGAGGAAGTGTTTGCGTGGCTAGAGCGCTCCAGCTAGCCGATGCGCCGTGACTCCCTTTTTTACCAACTCTTTGCCCAGCTGCCCCAGACCCTCTTTGATCTCTTGGGCATAGACACGCCTCAGGGGTATCGCTTTGACTCCGTGGAGCTGAAGCAAACGGCCTTTCGCATAGATGGCGTCTTCGTGCCCCCTGACCCCTCAGGAATAGTCTATTTTTGTGAAGTGCAGTTTCAGCGGGACAACACCTTCTACGAGCGCTTCTTTGCAGAAATCTTTCTCTACTTGCGTCTGTATCGCCAGACCTTCTCTGATTGGCAAGCGGTGGTCATTTATCCCCATCGTCAAGTGGAACAAGTGTCCTTTGAACCCTATGAGGTGTTGGTGAATAGTCATCGCCTGCATCGGGTCTATCTGAATGAACTGGGGTCACCAGAGGCATTGCCATTGAGCCTAGCGCTGATGCAACTCACCGTGTTACCTGAAGCAGAGATGCCAACAGCAGCACGGTTGTTGGCAGAGCGGACTCGCATAGAGGCAGTGCCAAGGCCAGAAGTGATAATAGAGTTAATCACCACCATTGTGTTGTACAAGTTTACGGAGCTGAGTCGGGAGGAGGTGCTGCGCATGCTGGGGTTTACGACGGAAGAGTTGAAGCGGACGCGGTTTTATCGGGACGTCTATGCTGAGGTACGGGAAGAGGTCTATGCTGAGGTACGGGAAGAGGTATTGCAGCAGGGATTACAGCAGGGATTGCAACAGGGATTGCAACAGGGAGAGACCCTTGTTGTTTTACGCCTCCTAAGACGGCGGTTTGGCGAGTTACCAGCTGGCCTTGAGGAGCGCATTCGCCAGCTCTCTCCCCCTCAAATCGAAGCATTGGCAGAGGCTCTCTTGGACTTCACTGCCCTAGAGGAAGTGTTTGCATGGCTAGAGCGCTCCAGCTAGCCCATGCGCCGTGACTCCCTTTTTTACCAACTCTTTGCCCAGCTGCCCCAGACCCTCTTTGACCTCTTGGGCAGAGACACGCTTCAGGGGTATCGTTTTGAGTCCGTGGAGCTGAAGCAAACGGCCTTTCGCATAGATGGCGTCTTCGTACCCCCTGACCCCTCGGGAATAGTCTATTTCTGTGAGGTGCAGTTTCAGCGCGATAACACCTTCTACGAGCGCTTCTTTGCAGAAATCTTTCTTTATCTGCGGCTGTATCGCCAGACCTTCTCTGATTGGCAAGCGGTGGTCATTTATCCCCATCGTCAAGTGGAACAAGTGTCCTTTGAACCCTATGAGGTGTTGGTGAATAGTCATCGCCTGCATCGGGTCTATCTGAATGAATTGGGGTCACTTGAGGCATTGCCATTGAGCCTAGCGCTGATGCAACTCACCGTGTTACCCGAAGCAGAGATGCCGACAGCAGCACGGTTGCTGGCAGAGCGGACTCGCACAGAGGCAGTGCCAAGGCCAGAAGTGATAATAGAGTTAATCACCACCATTGTGTTGTACAAGTTTACGGAGCTGAGTCGGGAGGAGGTGCTGCGCATGCTGGGGTTTACGACGGAAGAGTTGAAGCGGACGCGGTTTTATCGGGACGTCTATGCTGAGGTACGGGAAGAGGTATTACAGCAGGGACTGCAGCAGGGACTACAACAGGGATTGCAACAAGGGCTGCAACAGGGATTGCAGCAGGGACTACAACAGGGATTGCAGCAGGGACTACAACAGGGATTACAGCAGGGAGAGACCCTTGTTGTTTTACGCCTCCTAAGACGGCGGTTTGGCGAGTTACCAGCTGGCCTTGAGGAGCGCATTCGCCAGCTCCCAGTCCATCAGATTGAAGCATTGGCAGAAGCTCTCCTTGACTTCACTGACCTTGAACAAGTGTTTGCGTGGCTAGAGCGCTCCCCCTAGCCCATGCGCCGCGACTCCCTTTTTTATCAACTCTTTGCCCAGCTACCCCAAACTCTCTTTGACCTTTTGGGCAGAGACACGCCTCAGGGGTATCGTTTTGAGTCCGTGGAGCTGAAGCAAACGGCCTTTCGCATGGATGGCGTCTTCGTGCCCCCTGACCCCTCGGGAATAGTCTATTTCTGTGAGGTGCAGTTTCAGCGCGATAACATCTTCTACGAACGCTTCTTTGCGGAAATCTTTCTCTACTTGCGTCTGTATCGCCAGACCTTCTCTGATTGGCAAGCGGTGGTCATTTATCCCCATCGTCAGGTGGAACAAGTGTCCTTTGAACCCTATGAGATGTTGGTGAAGAGTCATCGTCTGCATCGGGTCTATTTGAATGAATTGGGGTCATTTGAGACATTGCCATTGAGCCTAGCCCTGATGCAGCTCACCGTTTTACCCGAAGCAGAGATGCCGACAGCAGCGCGGTTGTTGGCAGAGCGCACTCGCACAGAGGCAGTGCCAAGGCCAGAAGCCATAATAGAGTTAATCACCACCATTGTGTTGTACAAGTTTACGGAGCTGAGTCGCGAGGAGGTGCTGCGCATGCTGGGGTTTACTACTGAGGAACTGAAGCGGACGCGGTTTTATCGGGACGTCTATGCTGAGGTACGGGAAGAGGTCTATGCTGAGGTACGGGAAGAGGTATTGCAGCAGGGACTGCAACAAGGATTGCAACAAGGATTGCAACAAGGATTGCAACAAGGACTACAGCAAGGAGAAGCAGCCGTTGTCTTACGGCAGTTAAGGCGGCGGTTTGGTAGTGTGCCCAATGACCTTGAAGAACGGATTCGTCAGCTCTCTCCCGATCAAATCGAAGCGTTGGCAGAAGCACTTCTAGACTTCACTGACTTAGAGGAAGTGTTTGCGTGGCTAGAGCGCTCCAGCTAGCCTAGGCATCATAAATCGCTAGTTGGAACATTTAATGTTGTGTGTTTGATCGTGTGGCAATAAGTATGATTGCTGTGCGCAACAATTTGAAAAATTATCTGGAGGCTGAAATTTTTTACCAAAGAAAAACCATACTAATTACTAGCCTATTTCAGATCTATTGATCGCTCCATAACTAGTGGTAGGTTACTGCTCCCGTGCGTTGACTAGGTGCCCCTATGAAAAAGAATGACCGACGCTTTGGCCTCTCAAAACGGCAGTATCGCAAATTGACCCAAGCAATTCGTCATTTGCTTTACCAGCTGCGCCTCTGGATACGGCGACGGCTGGCACCCCTAGGGAGAGGGGGACGGCAACTGCAGTTTGGGCGCCGGGGGTTTGTGTTGCCGACCGTTATTATCGTTATCTTAGTGCTCACTATTACAGTGGGTGCCTTGATGCTGCGGACACTGAACCGCACTACTCAAGTGGCGGGAGAACGCCAAGATATTCAAGTACTCAATGCTGCTACGCCTGCTATTGATCGCGCCAAGGCCAAACTAGAGTATCTCTTTACTCGGGATCCACGTCGCCCCAGTGGCGTGCCAGGGGAAGATCGCCTACGAGACCTGATGTTGAATGTGGGTGCAAACCCCGATCCCTACACTCTTGCCGATGAACAACGGATTGACATCAATGGTGACGGGAATGTCGATAACGCTTGGGTTTTCCAGCCGACCCCCAACTCAATTGTGGCGTACTCCATTTTAATGACCCGCCCCAACAATACCCAAATTAATCAAAGCGATGCTCAAAAGGCCGCAGCCCTAGTCACTCGCAACCGTCCCCTCAACATTTCAGAAATGAGTGGCCAATGTGCCAGCGCAGGTGGAGTTGCAGCACAAACGGCAGAAGCAGGTTGGGATAGTGTGGGCACAGCTAGCCTGCGCAAAAACTTCCAAGTTAACGCCTTTGTTTATGAAAATCGCAATGGTGGTCAAGCCCTTGCCACCCTTGACTTTGTTCAAGAACGTGAACTCGACCGTGGGAACAAGTGGGGAGCATGGTTTCGAAACGACTTAGAGATTTTCCCGGGGCCTGCCTTCCGTTGGAATGGTGCCATGCACACCGAGGGAAGTATTTTTATGGGTGGTGGTAGCAGTTTCTCGGCCTTTCTCGTGAGCGCTCCCAGTTCATGTATCTATACTCGAGCTGCTTCCGAAATTACTACAGCCCAGGTTCCCGACACATATGATTTTGACAATGACGGCAACACGTCCGAGCCAATATTTCAAGGCCAGTTTATTTCGGGCACCTTACGGGACAATACTATTAGCGGCCGTACTACTGTTCATTCCTACCGTGAATCACCTGCACTTCCCTTCACTACAGGTGACAATGATCCACCCGGACAAAATGTAATCTTTAACGGCAATCGGGATTCAGTTGTTAGCTCTGTTAATCAACCAGCTCAACTAGCCCTCAACCCTGTCTTAATCGTTACTGAAGATCGCAGTCGCTCCCGTGCATCTGACACCAGTAATGCTAGCTACCGTGATCCTAACTGGGTAAACCAATTCTACGGGCCTGCTGACAGTGGTGGTACGGGTCGATTTTCCAATCAGCAGGTTTCAAAGCCATACGTGGATGATACGTACCGTGCCGACGATCGCTACGGCCCCAAGCCAATCTATGCCAATGTTAGCCGTGATGCCCTTGAAAATGATCCCGCTGTAGCCGCAGAATTTGCCGATCGTGTGATTCCGTCTGGAAGCCGCATTGGTGATCAAATTCCCTCCTCTAACCAACTGTTATTGCGTAATACTGTTCCTGAATCTGCTGAAGCGGATCGACGGACAGAAGTTGGTCTAGATGGCTACTGGGAGCGGCGGGCACGCCAAGAAGGCCTACGAATCATTGTGGGAGAACGCTTGGAACTGGGCAAACCTCTTGATCCACCTGCGGGTGATACCGCTGATAACGACCGCCGCAACGAGTTTTATCAGCACCGCACGCTGCGGGATGATTTGGCAGCCGTGCAGGCCACAGCCATTTATCACTACAAAGCGAGGGGAACAACGGTTGACTCCACTATTCCCGATCCGTTTACGGAGCCTTATCCGGGGCAAAACACAGGGGGCTATGAGCCGATCGCCTGCTTGGCGACTACTCACCACCACGGCACACCGCAAACTGCCCTGCGCAGCATCATGTTCAACCAGTACAGTGGCATTCCAGGCTTGTCCTCTGATTTCCGCTTCTTTGACTTCTTTACTGGGCGCGGCACCAATGGTTGGGAGTTTGAGCCTCCTAATTTCAACAGTCTTACTAATCCCAACGATCCGATGCGAAAAGCGATGAAGAACCTCGTGGCCTATGCGAGTGATGGTGTGGATGGGGCGTTTCCGCCCAAACAAGAGATAGGGGGAACCCAAATTCACCCCCGCCCCATTCACCCCCACCCCAAAGAGACCCGTGCTGGGAATTTCTCGAACCTTGCCCGCGCGCTTCAACTCCTAGACCAGAGAGGCAGCTTGAGCGCTCTAAGCTTAGCCGATCAAAGTACAATCCACACCGCAGGCTGTATGTTGGGAATGCTGGCTCATAGTGTGGATACCCTTAACCAAAACCTCAACCTCAACCTGTCTGATCTGAATAATGCGATTAATGCGATCGACAATAAAGTGACTTTCGATAGTGATAGTGGTGCCATCAAGGTCGATCGCAACGGCGCTGAGCCATTGAGGTATCGCGGGGGCTATCTGAACCCAGATGCCTACATCACAGCCCTGATCCCTAATGCTCGCTGGAGTCAGCGCCCGCTGCAAGAAACTAATGCCGATGTCAATGCCCGTCTTGCCCGCTTAATTGCCCTCACGGAGCAGGTGAAATATGACCTTAATCCACAAGGGTACACGTGTGAAATTCCTAATCAGTATAGCAACTTGCGGAATGCTTTTTGCCTAGGGCAAGACAAACGAGGATTTGTGATTGGCGAGGAGTTTAAGATGCCGCGCGCCGGTGACACAGTGATTGTCAATCTTGAAGATGCCCCCAGCTATAACTTTGACCTGCGCAAGTCTGATAAGGGCAAAGTTGTCTATGTCACTGGTGCGGGGTGGATGACTCTGGAGGACTTCGAACCTGAGGACTTCGAAGCTGATGACCATGGCAAAATCCTCAAAGTAAAGTTGAAAAACCTAGGCGTCCTAGGTAATGCGACAGGATCGATTCCAGCAGGAGCTTCTGCTTGGATTATTACTCCGCCTAACAACTCCTCGGAAGACTCCGCTGGTACTATCAGCGTTGCCGTTCCGTTTCCCAATAACCCAAACAACAGTACCCTCCCAATCACAATCACATACACGCTAACGCCCCAACTCCAAGTTGAAGACATTGTGGCAATTCGCAGTCCCATCAATAATCGCATAGAGGGAATCTTTGTGGTCATTGAATCTCCAACTTCAAATACAGCAACTCTACGCTACATTGGCGGCACAGAACGTACGGGTACAGGTACAACTCCCATTGCTGTGGACTCGACACTGGTGGTGCTCAAACGCCAAGGTGACAGTGACCTGCCTCTCGGTACCTTTAATACGGTGATTAAATATCCAGCGTTGCGGGCGATCTTCAACCCGCAGGGGACTCTAAATCTGAGTGAGATTCTGAATGGTATTAGGGCTATTGCAGCAAACCCACGTATGAATCCAACAAATTTCCTTACCCCTACCGAGCCAGCTACTGGGACTCTAGTGAATAATATCCGCTATCCCAGCCGCCTGAATCAAATCATTGGCTTTGACGGCAATGCTCGCAATGTCGCTTTCCTTGATAACACCCTCTTCAATGGTCGTGAAGAGATGGCGGTGCGGGAAATGGATATTGACCTTGACCTGCTGCGGCGCACTTCTATTGGTGGGGATACATGGCTGCCGATGGGGGGCATTGTCTATGCCTTCCGGGAGGATGCAGTGCGCGAAGATGGCATTGCCCGACCTGCCATTACAGGTCAAAACTGGATGAATACTAATCCCAGCAATCCTCATGATCCCATCCGAGCCGCCAACGGCATTTCGACAAAACCAGTGGATTTCTTTGCGGATCCAATGCGGCGACCCAATGGCTTTCGATTGTGGAATGGCCGGCGCCTTGACCGCCAAGGAATTCCTGCCGAGAAGAATATCGCTGGTCTCTCCTTTATCAGCGATAACCCCGTGTATATTCAGGGGAACTTTAACCTCCACAGTACCAACGGCACAACAAACAATCTGGAGGAATTTACCACAACCCTAGACGCAAACTGGAGCAACTTCTATAGCCGTGATACGCTCGATAATCGCTTTGCTCGGCCTAACTCCGACACTTGGCGACCCGCAGAAATCCTCGGGGATGCGGTGACGATTCTCTCTGACAATTTCTGTAATGGCTCTGCCAATGATTATTTTGCCGAGGCTTACAACGATGATATTCAAAGGCTTGACAACAACTCCCCTGAAAACCTCGCCACGAACTATGTGCAAAACACCGGAAGTGGCGCACGGGTTAACAACGGCAACAATCCTGGCCAAATCTACCTGACCTGTGCCAACAATGCAAACCTGCGCACCTCTTTCTTGAATGCCAACCGTCCTAGTGACGACTTACCTAACAATAATACAGTTTGGCTGCGGGAAAGTCCCTTTGATCCCAGTTCACCGATTTACGTGGATCGCAATGGCACGCCTTGGGCGATTAATTACCGAACAGGTGAACGGGTGGATCGCGATGGTAAGGCCCTCACAAGCTATCCCGATGGTGAACAGGGCCAAGCCAGTAACCCTTACAACAGCTACTATGGCTTTGGTTCTCAACGTAGCCGCAACGCAGCAACGGATACCCAAGTCAATGCGGTAATCATCAGTGGCACTGTGCCTTCGCGACCCACACAGTCCTACGGTGGGATGCATAACTTCCCTCGCTTCATTGAAGCTTGGAATAACCTATGGATCCAAGGAGCATTTATTCAACTGAACTTCTCTACTCAAGCCACAGGTCCTTTTGATCAAGATCAGTGGGAAGTACCAAACACGGCTGCGTGTCGAGATGTCAATACCGCATTTAACTGTGCGGCTCAGGATGCTGAGTGGATTAGATATTACTCTCCGCCTAACCGTCGTTGGGGCTATGACGTGGGTCTGCAACTCGCGCCGGCAGGGCCAGTGGCGTCGCGCTTTATTACACCTGCCCGCCAACGTAGCGAATACTATAGGGAATTACCGGCGGATGACCCCTATATCCTGCGGTTGCGCTGCGCTCCCCGTCCAGAAGGCGGTGGTACGGTAGATCCTTCAGTAACAGGTTGTCCGTAAATGGAGGTGGGTTCTGATGAAAATCACGCAAATAAGACAATCACAATTACATAGTGCCGAACAGGGTTTAACACTTGCTGAATGTATTGTTGCCATCCTACTAGTTAACGTTGCGGTTGCCGCGCTTGTGGCGCCCTTGATGTTGGTAGCAGCCACACGGGTGCAGAACGATCGTATCTCCCAAGCAAGCGCTCTTGCTCTTTCTGAGGTCGATCGCATGCGAGTACTCATGGAACAGGGGGTTAATGTTACTACCGCAGTCATCCCACCGCCTAGCTCTGTCACGGCTAGTTTAGGGCAACCCGAACTGCTCTCAAATCAACCTCCACCAACAACAGTGGTTACCTGCACTGGTGGCGGGATGGCACTACCCACTTCAGCAACTGAGGGCTGTCTTCGCGTATTTAATAACAGGGAGTTTGTTGTTCAAATTTATCGGGGTAGCATTACCTTTGGTCCCAATAACCGCATTGTGGGCTATCCAATGCAGGTTCGAGTCTATAATCGCGCAACATTTACAAATGGTTCTCCTAGCACTGCAACTCCAATTGGTCAGCAGCCGGCAACAATGACGACCTCAATTGGAAATTTAGAACTGCCCCTTGCTGTAATCACGACAGATATTGTCCAAGGTGACTCTAGCACAGCGCTTTGCGCAATTAGTCAATGCTCTTAAGAATCAGTTGAGGTGTCTATGAAATGGCGGCAGTGGCGGCGAGCAGCCCAAGGATTTACGATTATTGAGATATTGATCTCACTGTTGATTGGCTCTGTGATCACAGTTTCCCTTGGAGCTATCCTCATTGACATGATTGAAACTGAATCGCGTGAGGCATCCCTCAACGAAGTCAGACAAGAACTACAGTCGGCAATGAATTTTATTATTGCTGATTTATCCCAAGCAACTTTTGTCTATGATGGTGATTGCCTTCAAGGTAGCGGGCTTTGCGCTAACTCAAATGGTAGTGCACGTACACCTATTACTTCTTACTTACCGAACTTTGGTGCAAATATCCGTCCTATTTTAGCAATGTGGATTTTAGAGCATTTGCCCTATGATAACAATCCTGCTTTCGTCATGCCCACGAATTGTCCGCCCGAGAATGCTACGTGCTTGCGGATTCAAAACTCGCGTCGTTCTTACACGTTAGTTGTTTATTACTTAGATACAAATACTAGTAGTGAATGGCAGGGTGCTGCTCGCCTACGGCGCTATCAATTACGACAGTATGCAACTATTAACGGCACAAACATTACACAAACGCCCGGTTACGTAGATCCCACTGAAAACACCAACTTTGTTGCTTGGCCTCTGAATATTAACACGGGGGCAAACCTTCAAGCTACATCTCCCAGTAATGACTTGAGTAATTTACCAGTTGTGGCTGATTTTATTGATGGTAACTGGAGCGAAGTAGATCCTACCCCAATTGCCTGTCAAGATGAGGTTACTAATCCACGAATTGGTGCTTATGTGCGCACACCATTGGAGACAACGACACCACCCAATAGCTTTTATGGATGTGTCCTGAGTCGCGGTTCTAATTTCAATACAGCAACATTCGTCTATTTGCGGGCTAATCCTCGCGGTAAACCAGCAATTCGTCCCCAAGATGAGGCTGTGCGTCCAGTGCTGACAACAACAGTACTGAGTCGGGGAGTGTATCAGAAAGTCCCCAGTAACTAAGGGAGGATAGATATGGCAAGGCTAAGGCTTACCCAACAAGGGTTTACACTCATTGAAATTTTAGTTGTTGTGCTAATTATTGGCCTACTGGGGAGCTTAGCAGGTGTATCTTGGTTTTCATTGCTCAATGAGCAACGCATGCGTTCCGGAGTTAACGAAGCCATGTCTGCAATGCGTTTGGCACAGGCAGGGGCACGGCGAGAAAATTTACGCTGGACAGTAGCTTTTCGTACCCATGATAATCAGGTGCAGTGGACTGTCAATCGAGCCACTATGCCAGTAACTCAGTGGCAGTGGCAAAATTTGCTAGAGAACGATGCTGACAAAATCGAAATTGTCCCTAGTCAGACAACACTGCCCCTAATTGATGGTTCCTATCGGCTCACCTATGAATTTAATGGTCGTGTCGCTATTACTCATACGCCACCGCAACAAATTACATTCCGACCAAAGGGCAATACTGCCGTCGGCAGCCAACGCTGTGTACAAGTAGTGACGCTGTTGGGAACGATCCGATCCCGTATGGGTGCCGCTTGTTCCTAACGTTGTTTTTTGTTATCTTTGTTATCTATGTATTAATTATCTATGTATTAACTGAGAGCTGGCAGTCTTGGTCGAAAAGAGCGCAGGCGCAGGGCATTCATCACCACGGAGAAGGAACTAAAGGCCATTGCTGCACCGGCCAGCATGGGATTGAGGAGCCAGCCGCTCAGGGGGTAAAGGATGCCAGCGGCAATGGGAATGCCAGCCACATTATAGATGAAGGCGAAAAAGAGATTCTGGCGAATATTTTGGATTGTGGCGCGGCTGAGTTGGAGAGCGGTGACAATGCCCTGAAGATGACCGGCAATGAGGGTGATGTCACTGCTGGCGATCGCTACATCGGTACCCGTGCCCAGAGCAATCCCCACATCGGCTTGAGCGAGAGCTGGGGCATCATTAATGCCATCCCCCACCATGGCCACGCACTTCCCTTGCCGTTGCAGTTCAGCAATGATCGCTGCCTTTTGATCGGGGCGGACACTGGCAACGTAATGATCAATTCCCACTTGCTGGGCAATGGCCGCAGCCGTTACGGCCTGATCGCCCGTGAGGAGAATCACCTCTAATCCCATGCGCTTCAGGGCAGCCACTACCGCTGGGGCTTCGGGTTTCAGCGTGTCGGCAAGGGCGATCAACCCCCTGACTTGGGCATCCACCGCTATCCAGATGACCGTTTTCCCCTGCTGTGCAAGGGTTTGAGCTTGAGGCTGCCAAGGGGTGATGTCAATCTTGTGGGCTGCTAGAAAGGCTGGGGTGCCAATGAGCACCCATTGATCCTCAACCATGCCCTGTACCCCTTGACCAATCGTGGCCACAAAGTCGCGAACCGCTTGCGGCGATACCCCCTGCCCTTGGGCATACTCGACCACAGCGGCAGCCAAGGGATGTTCCGAGTGCCATTCCACACTGGCGGCCAGCCGCAAAAGGGTTGTGGCATCCTCCTGCGTATAAAAATCGGTGACGCTGGGATGGCCCTGGGTGAGGGTGCCTGTTTTGTCGAGAACCACAGTTTGCACCCGATCGGCCAGCTGGAGACTGCGGGCATCTTTAATCAAAATGCCATACTCCGCTGCTTTGCCGGTGGCCACCATGATTGAGGTGGGGGTGGCCAAGCCAAGGGCACAGGGACAGGCAATGATCAAAACGCCAATGGTGGTCAACAGGGCTAGGGTGGGATTGCGGCCAATGGTCAGCCACAGCAGCCCCGTCAGGAGAGCGATCGCCAGCACCGTCGGTACAAACCAAGCCGTGATGCGATCCGCCAGTTTTTGAATAGGGGCTTTTGAGGCCTGGGCCTGCTGCACCAGTCGAATCATTTGTGCTAAGAAGGTTTGCTGTCCCACCCGTGTAGCACGCATTTGTAGGCTGCCCGTTTGATTGAGGGTGGCACCAATGACCTCATCCCCCTCGCGTTTTTCCACCGCTAGGCTCTCCCCGGTCACCATGGATTCATCCACCGTCGAAGCCCCAGCCACAATCTCACCATCCACGGGAATTTTCTCGCCGGGACGCACCAGCAATCGATCCCCCACTTGCACTTCAATCAGGGGCACCTCCACGGCTTCCCCGTTACGAATCACCCGTGCCGTTTTCGGTTGCAGGGCGAGGAGTTTGCGAATAGCGGCAGCAGTTTCCCGTTTGGCGCGACTTTCGAGAAAGCGTCCCAAGAGAATCAGGGTAATGACGACGGCTGAGACTTCGTAATAGACCTCTGGCATGCGGCCATGGAAGGCTTGGGGAAAGAGCGTCACAAAAAGAGAGTAGAAAAAGGCGACACTGGTGCCCAGAGCCACGAGGGTGTCCATCGTTGCTGTGCGATAGCGCAGTGCCCGCCAGGCGCCCTCATAAAAGGATTCGCCACTCCAAAACTGAATTGGCGCTGTCAGCAACAGTTGCAGCCAAGGATGGTGCAGCCATGGGGGGATCCAAGGGAGATGCCAGCCCGTCATCATGGGTAGATTCCCCACTAGCAGTAGTAGGGTGGCGCCACCGGCAAAGAGGAGTCGGCGTTTGAGACGGTGCAGCTCAGCCCGATAGGTCAATTCTGCGGTGGCGGTGTCAGTTACCAAGCCTTCTTCAGGCAGTCGCTCTGCGTGATAGCCCGCTTTGGCGATCGCCCCCTGTAGATCTGACCAGGTCACTTGCTGGGGATCGTAGGTGACCGTGGCCTGAGCGGCGGCAAAATAAATTTCACAGTCCCTGACGCCCGGTAGCGATCGCAGGGCAGTTTCAATGACATTGGCGCAAGCGGCGCACTGCATCCCCTGCACCCTGAAGGTGAGCTGGGTGATCATTGGGGCGTATAACCGGCTTGGCGAATGGCACTGCGGATGTCTGCCGCTGCGGCTTGGGTCTCAATGGCTAGCTCTTTGGTTGCGAGATTGGCGCTTACAGTGGCACCGGTGTCAACCGCTTGAATCGCTTGGATAATGGCATCGCGACAGGCGCCACAGGCCATGTCGGGCACGCGCAGTTTGAGAACCATGGTGATCTTCCCCTGACGCTCCTGCGATTCATCGTGAAGTCTCCAGTGAACGAGAGAGTCAAGGGGGAGTGCCGGCTAATTTTGTTCAACGGCTAGGGGCTGGTCTTGGCGGTTTAAGGCATGGGCGATCGCTACGAACTCTTGCTCAAAGGCCAACTGTGCCCGATTGGTGCGGCCACCCACATAGAGGAGATCATTCTCCTGCAGCCCCCACACCTGGGAGTGGGACACATAGCTCATGATCACCCCCGCCATCAACAGGGCAAAGCCCGCATAAAACAGGGGAATCCCCGGATCGGCTTTAATTTGTAGCCCTGTACTGCCCACGAGTTCAATCAACGTCAGCGTCACACCGTTAATCTCTGTACTCATGCCGGTGCGCAAGCTGGTGAGAAACTCGCCCTTGGGGCTGTAGATGAGCACCGTGCCCTGTAAATCCCGCGCAATCAGGGAAATCCCCTCCGAGAGATCGGGTTTCGTCGGCAGCCATGTGCCCCAAAGACGACCTTTGCCTTCTGTGTCCAGCTGGGCCATTGGCAGTTGCAGTACGGGACTGTTGTTCAGGCGAAAGCGAATGGCGGCAATACTCCAGTCCGCTTGATAGAGGGTGACCCCGCCATACTTCAAGGGCTGGTTGACATGGATCGTGCCCCGCTTCACCTCTTGGCCTTGCGCATCCAGTATCGAGAGATCCGAGTAGAATTGGTCAATGTCACCCGCATCAGTGTAATCAATCCAAAAGCGATTTACCTTGACCGACCAGTGTTGGGGGATGCGCGCCAGTGGCCCCGCCTGCACAATGTGCTGAAGATGAAAGGTTTCACCACTGGGAATCAGTTCCTGCGCCATAAAGCCCGTCAGCGCCCCCAAAATCCCCCCCAGCAAAATCAGAATCATACTGGCATGAACCACAATCGGGCCAATGCGACCAACAATGCCTTTGCGGGCATAGAGTTGATTATCGGTTTGCCAGACGCGGTAGCCCTTTGCGCTCAGGGCAGCGGCCAGTTCCTTGAGGGAGCCTTGGGGAATTGTGGTGCTCAGGGCCAGTTTGGTGAATTGACGCGGTTGGTGGTAGTACTGCCAGCGTTGAGCCGTGGTGAGGGCAGGCACCTGCCGAGTGAAGGTACAGGCCGTTAAACTCGCCCCAAAGAGCACCAACAGAGTGAGATACCAAGGGGTGCGATAGACATGATCTAGCCCTAGGGCCAGCAGCACCCGCCAACTGAGAAAACCAAACAGGGCAGGGTCTGCGGGATAGTTTTCTTGGTAGAAGCTGAGGGATTGCCCCTGCTCAATCACAGTGCCAGCGATACTGGCGATCGCAATCACCAGCAGCAGGAGAATCGCTAATCGCAGATCCCCAAGGAGAGCAAGAACACGGCGAAACACAGGGGCGTCCATCTTTAGAGTTGCTTTAGAGTGGCCAATTCACCCAGTCTTGGGGCTTGAGAAAGGTGGTGTACAGTTCCGCTTCGCGGCTGTTGGGTTCCGGGGTATAGCCATATTCCCAGCGGACAAGGGGGGGCAGGGACATCAAAATAGACTCGGTGCGGCCATTGGTTTGCAGGCCGAAGATGGTGCCGCGGTCATAGACGAGGTTGAATTCCACATAGCGGCCGCGCCGATAGAGCTGAAATTGCCGCTCGCGATCGCCATACTCGAGGTGACGCCGCCGTTCCACAATCGGTAGGTAGGCTTCTAGAAACGCTTGGCCACAGCTTTGAATAAAGGCAAACAGGTCTTCCCACGAACGATTGCCGATGGAACCGACCTTTTGACTGTAGCGAGCAGCTTCGCCATGGGGATCAGGGCCGCGGTAAAGCTCGCGATCGCTGCCATCTTGGTAGTCAAAGAAAATGCCGCCCACGCCACGGGTCTCGCCACGATGCTTGAGGTAGAAGTATTCATCACACCAGCGTTTGAACACAGGGTAGTACTCGCTGTGGTGGCGATCGCAGGCAGCCTTATGCACCTGATGAAAGTGTTTCGCATCCTCAGCAAAGGGGTAGTAGGGGGTCAAATCTGCGCCACCGCCAAACCACCACACAGGACCTGCTTCAAAGTAGCGGTAGTTCAAATGCACCGTTGGCACATAGGGATTGCGGGGATGGAGCACCATGGAGGTACCCGTGGCATAGAAGCCATGACCTGCTGCCTCTGGCCGCTGCGCCAAGATTGAGGGCGGCAATTGCTCCCCCCACACCTCTGAGAAATTAACGCCCCCCTGCTCCAGAAGCTGGCCATGTTTCATCACCCGCGAGCGACCACCGCCCCCTTCGGGACGTTGCCAACTGTCCTCTTGAAACTGGGCACCGCCATCGGCTGCCTCTAGGGCCTGACAAATCTGATCCTGGAGGTCTTTCAAAAAAGTCGCTGCCCGTTGACGCGAGTCGCTGGGCACAGCAGGGGTAGCAGAAGTGGCAACAGTCATAGTAAATATCGAAATCCTAATAAACGGTCTTCAGTGTCAAAAAAAAGTCGCTTCAAAGCGTGTCTAGGCTTTATTGTACTGTTCTGCCAGCACCTGGGCGAATTTTGCGGCAAGGGCAGCTACCCACTGTTCATCCTGTTTGGTATAGCGGCGGGGGGCATTGGTGCCGAGAATCATCACCGTTTGCGCATCCACCGGTTGGCAGATCACCCCTTGGGTATTGGGGGGCAAATAGTCAAATTCAATGCGTCCGGGGTAAAGGGCTAAATTCACTAAATAGATGGGGCGTTGGGTTTGCAGGGCGCGCTGCACAATGGCACCCGTGGCCGTCATTGGTTTGGGCCCCAGAATACCGCGCCGCAGGAGGGGGCGATCGGCTCGCCAAATGACAATGGACTTTGTCGGCGTATTCTTCAGCAAGGTATAGGACAGCCACGCCAGCTCTGTTTTCAGGGCAGCATCCAGATCATCGGCAAGTTCGAATCCCTCTTCCCCTTCAAGGATCACCGCTTCCGCAGGACGGGGCTGCACCCGCTGCCAAATCAGCGTCGTCAAAATCAAGACTGCCGCAAGGATCACCCCCACGACATCGGCACGGGCTTGGGAAGGGGTCAGCATGGGGGTCAAGAGGCGATTGATGAGGAGAAGTGTGCCCCCCAAAACCCCCGTTGCAAGGGGTAAATAGCGGAGAACTTGGTCATTCATCTAGAATTTTGAAAAATTTTTCAGTAGCAACGTAGCTATCTATTATTCCCCAATGCCAATCTCACAGTGGTAGGAGTGAATTGCGGAATGAAAGCACAAGGCTTCCTAAAAGCTGGCCAGCGAGCGATCGCGGTTATTGGATGGGTGAGTTTGAGTCTTTGGGGTCGTCTCCCCTTTGCCCTTGCTACTGCTCCTCCACCGGCGGTCACCGCTCCCCTACGTCTAGAAATCAGCCTATCACGGCGCCAATTGACCCTCTATCAAGGACAAACTCCCCTGCGCCGGTATCCAGTGGCCGTAGGTCGTCCGGGGTGGGAAACCCCCACAGGTCAATTTCAAGTGCGGGAGATGATTCGCGATCCCGCTTGGAAAAATCCCTTTACCGGGGCAGTGATTGCTGGTGGACATCCCCGCAACCCCTTGGGGCGGCGTTGGATTGGCTTTTGGAGTGATGGCACCAATTGGGTTGGGTTGCACGGTACCCCCCATCCGGATTCCATTGGTCATGCGGTTTCTCACGGTTGCGTGCGGATGTACAACCGCGACATTGAGGAGCTTTTTGAGAAAGTCAAGCCGGGTGTGCCTGTGATTGTGGTGCGCTAGAAAGGAGTGACGAGGGCAGCGCCAAAAAAGACGACGGCGATCGCATCCACCAGACCATGCAGGAGAACGCCCGCCCAGAGGCGCTGGGTACAGGCAAAGGTGAGGCAGTAAAAGAGGGAGGCCAAGGTTGCCATGATGATATACACCGCTCGGTAGGCCATGAGGGGCAGTTGAATATCGGCATTCGGCTCATTGCCTACATGGAGAATACCAAAAAGCAGCGAACAAATGAGAATGGCACCCCAAGCAATGACCACCGGCCGCTGGCGATCGCCCCCATAGTGCTGCCACAGATCCCGCACGAAAATCATCAAACCACTGCGAAAGAGCACCTCCTCAAAAATGCCCACCCGCATTGCAAAGAGGGTGACATAGACAAACACCGCCAAAGGCGAAGGCGTCAAGTTAAATTTCGCCAAGGGCAAAAAGCCCAATAGACTCCCCAAGGGCACCATGGTTACCAAAGCCGCCAAGAACATTGCCGCCAATAAACGAGCATCGCACCAGCGGGGTTCAAAACTATAGCCAAAGTGCGATCGCCCCAGCCCCCTGCCAAAAATGATCACCAAAATAAACAGTTGCAGTGCCACAAAAGGGCCAAAGCGAAAGTAGGGGGTCGAGAACCAGTAGAGGCTAAAAAGCGAGACCGCAATTAGGGGAATGTCGTGTAGTCCCAATCCCGTGGGGGTCGCCCGTGGCGGGTGTCGCCGCTGCCAATCGCCCCAAGCACATAGGAACAGATAAATGGGCGTAATAATGAATCCTTCAGTGTGCTCCTGGGGGAAGGCTGGCGAAATCAACCCACTGTGGCTGAGCAACAAATAAAGTGCTGCTCCACTGATCCAAGCCCACAACACTGGTGTCGGTGTGGTTTGCTGCTGCAAGAGGACAGGGACGCGCACCATGGCCCAGACGCCTCCGAGAAAGATCAGCAAGTTCAGCCACGGCTGATCAGCAAAGATTAAATTGGTGAGAACCCGCTGCCAAGGAAAGCGCCCTGTTTGGGGGAGAATCAAGCCAATGGCAATGTACAGTGCCAAACTGAGGAGTAACCGCCCCGGCCAGCGTTGGGTCATCTTATTAAAATCCCGCTGGCCACTTGCCCACCATAGCACTGGGAAACCACCAATGATCACGACGGCGGCGGCCTCCACCACACTTTCGAGCCACGGCCAAGGGGTTGCGGACAAATCGTGCAGGTAAAGGAGTTGTGCCCAAAACCACAGCCCACAGGCAGCGATCGCCATCTGTTGCTCGCAGTTCGTAGAAAACCGCGGTGAACGGAGAAAGGCTTGGGGTGCGCTGGCTAGCCACTGACTGACCGTCTGTTTAGGCTGGCTGGTGAGGTTAGGAATCGGCATTCGAGAACCATCGCGATCGCAACTGCGGGCATAGCGTTATAATCAAGGCTTATTCCCAACAGGTGGGAATGCTTTATCTTGACCGAAATTGTTGCCATTTGTGCACCCCGCAACTGCATTTTGCCATGACGACCCCCACCCTTGATCGTGATCGGCTCAGCCAACAACTCAAAGATTTAGAAGCCAAAGCCCTACAGGCGATCGCTGCAGCCCGCACCCTCGATACCCTAGAGCAACTGCGCGTGGCTTACTTGGGCAAAAAAGGCGAACTCTCACAAATTCTCGCCCTTATGGGCAAACTGCCCCCTAGCGATCGCCCCACCATTGGTGCCCTCGCCAACACCCTCAAGGAAAAACTGCTCCAAGAACTAGAAGCCCGCCGCGAAACCCTGCAAGCCGAAAAAATTGCTGCGCAACTGGCGGCTGAAAGCCTTGATGTCACCCTGCCGGGCGTCTATCGGCCCCAAGGGCACATTCATCCCCTCAATAGCACCATTGACCGCATCCTCGATATTTTTGTGGGTCTCGGCTATACCGTTGCCAATGGCCCCGAAATGGAAACTGACTACTACAACTTTGAGGCGCTGAATACACCTGCAGATCACCCGGCGCGCGACATGCAGGACACCTTCTACCTGCCCGATGGCAATCTGCTGCGCACCCACACCTCTTCGGTGCAAATCCGCTACATGGAACTCAATGATCCGCCCATTCGCATTGTTGCTCCCGGCCGTTGTTACCGGCGGGATACGGAGGATGCTACCCACGCGGCTGTGTTCCATCAGGTTGAGATTTTGGCAGTGGATGAGGGGCTGACCTTTACCGACCTCAAGGGTACCGTCACGACGTTTCTAGCGGCACTCTTTGGTGATGTTCCCATTCGTTTCCGAGCCAGCTATTTCCCCTTTACGGAACCCTCGGCGGAGGTGGATGTGCAGTGGCAGGGACGCTGGTTAGAGGTGATGGGCTGTGGCATGGTGGATCCTGCTGTGCTCAAAAATGTCGGCTACGATCCAGAGGTCTACACGGGCTTTGCCGCCGGATTCGGTGTGGAGCGGTTTGCCATGGTGCTGCATCAAATTGATGATATTCGCCGCTTTTACACCAGCGATCTGCGCTTTCTGCGGCAGTTTTAGGAGGATAGGGTCTTGGCTGAACCCCGTCTGCTCGCTGTGCTTAACGGTAAGGGAGGCGTTGGTAAAACCACAACGGCAATCAACCTAGCAGCCACCTATGCCGAGCAGTACAAAGTGTTGTTGGTGGATACGGATCCCCAAGCCTCGGCGACGTGGTGGTTTCAACGCAGTGGCCAATCCATGGGCTTCGATCTCGCCCAGGAGCTTAACCCCAAACTCCTCAGCAGGGTACGCCAGCTTTCTGGCTATGACTTGATTGTTGTCGATACGCCGCCGGCCTTGGCCTCCAGTGCCCTAGCAGCGGTGGTACCGATCGCCGACTATCTGGTGCTGCCCACCCCCCCCGCCCCCATTGACCTTGCCGCCCTCATTGAAACAGTGAAGCAAGTGGTGCAACCGTCTAACGTTCCCCACCGCGTCCTGCTCACCCGCGTTGATCCCCGCTGTGTCAATGAAGCCCTCGAAGCCCAAAATACGCTCTTGCAGTTGGGCGTAGCAGCCTGTCACTCCTTTATCCGCGCCTACAAAGCCCATGAACGGGCGGCTCTCGATGGGGTTCCCATTACCCAATGGAAGGGCAAGCAGGCGAAGGAAGCTCAAGCGGATTACCGCCGCGTTGCTGAAGAGTTACAACGGGACTGGCGATAGGGGCGATCGCCCCTAGGATATCCGTATCTAAAGTAACCAAAGAACCAAACGCGAATCTGTACCTTAGAATTTAGATCCGCATCTAGCGATTTTGTTTTCCTTTGTATTTCTGAATTGAGGTCAACAGCGCGTGGACACAACCGTACTCAGCCAATACCGTCAGCAAACCCAAGAACGTGCTGCCTTGGGAATTCCCCCCTTGCCCCTGACGGCGGCAGAAACCTCGGCGGTTTGTGATCTCCTGCAACACCCCCCAGCGGGCGAAGAAGACTACCTACTGCACCTGATTCGCGATCGCGTGCCCCCCGGTGTCGATGAAGCGGCCTACATTAAAGCTGGCTTTTTGACGGCGATCGCCAAAGGAGAACTCATCAGTCCCCTCATCACTCCCGTTGCAGCGGTGGAACTCCTAGGGACAATGCTGGGGGGCTACAATGTCCAAGCGCTGATTGATCTGCTGTGCCATCAGACCCCTGAATTGGCCGCTGCGGCAGCTAAGGCCCTCAGCCATACCCTCTTGGTCTATGACGCCTTTCACGATGTCCAAGACCTAATGCACCAAGGCAACCCCTACGCCCGTCAGGTGATGGAATCCTGGGCCAATGGGGATTGGTTTACCTGCCGTGAACCCCTTCCAGAAGCGATTACCGTCACTGTCTTCAAAGTGGCGGGTGAAACCAACACCGATGATCTTTCCCCTGCCCCCCATGCCACCACTCGCCCCGATATTCCGCTGCACGCTACGGTGATGCTGGAAAGCCGCTTGCCGGGGGCACTGCAAATCATTGCCGAACTGAAGCAAAAGGGCTACCCCCTTGCCTATGTGGGGGATGTGGTCGGCACCGGTTCCTCCCGCAAGTCCGCCACCAACTCTGTGATTTGGCACATTGGTCGCGACATTCCCTACGTTCCCAATAAGCGCACAGGGGGCGTCTGTCTTGGTGGCAAAATTGCGCCCATTTTCTTCAACACCATGGAGGACTCCGGCGCGCTGCCCATTGAGTGCGATGTCACCCGCATGAATATGGGGGATGTGATCACGATCTACCCCTACCGCGGCGAAATCACCAATGCAGCGGGGGAGGTCATCAGTGTGTTTACCCTCAAACCCGAGACCCTCTTGGATGAAGTGCGAGCGGGGGGGCGCATTCCCCTTCTCATTGGGCGTACCCTCACCGACAAAGCACGGGCTGCCCTTGGCCGAGAACCCAGTCCCCTCTTTACTCGTCCCAAGCCCCCCGTTGAGAGCAGTAAGGGCTATACCTTGGCGCAAAAGATTGTCGGTAAAGCCTGTGGTCTCCCCGGCGTTCGCCCCGGCACCTACTGTGAACCGGTCATGACAACGGTTGGCTCCCAGGATACGACAGGCCCAATGACCCGCGATGAACTCAAGGAGCTGGCCTGCCTTGGCTTTGGTGCGGATTTGGTATTGCAAAGTTTCTGCCATACGGCGGCTTATCCCAAGCCCGTTGACATCAAAACCCACAAAGAACTGCCGGACTTTATGACCTCGCGAGGGGGCGTCTCACTGCGACCGGGGGATGGCATTATTCACTCTTGGCTCAACCGCATGCTACTGCCCGATACCGTGGGCACGGGGGGGGATTCCCATACCCGTTTTCCCTTGGGCATTTCGTTCCCAGCAGGTTCTGGCTTGGTCGCCTTTGCAGCGGCCTTGGGGGTGATGCCTTTGGATATGCCGGAGTCGGTGCTGGTGCGCTTCAAAGGTGCGTTGCAACCGGGGGTGACGCTGCGGGACATTGTCAATGCCATTCCCTATGTGGCCATTCAGCAGGGTAAGCTCACCGTTGCCAAGGAGAATAAAAAGAATGTTTTCTCCGGACGGATCATGGAAATGGAGGGGCTGCCGCACTTGCAACTGGAGCAGGCCTTTGAACTCACCGATGCCACAGCGGAGCGATCGGCCGCAGGGTGCACGATTAAACTCAGTGAAGAAACGGTGGCAACCTACCTGCGCTCCAATGTAGCCCTCCTGAAAAATATGGTGGCTCGTGGCTACGGCGATGCGCGTACGATTCTACGGCGGGTGAAAAAGATGGAGGCATGGCTGGCCAATCCCAGTCTCCTCTCTGCCGATCCGGATGCCGAGTATGCCGATGTGATTGAGGTGGATCTAGATCAAATCAAGGAACCCCTTGTGGCTGCCCCCAATGACCCCGACAATATCAAAACCCTCTCCGAATGTGCTGGCGATCCAGTGCAGGAGGTCTTTATTGGCTCCTGTATGACCAATATTGGCCACTACCGTGCCGCTGCCAAGGTACTGGAAGGAGAGGGGGTGGTGAAGGTTCGCCTCTGGATTGCACCCCCCACCCGCATGGATGAGCAGCAGTTGCGCGAAGAGGGCTACTATAGCATTTTTGCTGCCGCTGGTGCCCGCATGGAAATGCCAGGCTGCTCCCTGTGCATGGGCAACCAAGCCCGCGTTGCTGATCACACCACGGTTTTCTCCACCTCCACCCGCAACTTTAATAACCGCATGGGCAAAGGGGCACGGGTCTATCTTGGTTCTGCAGAGCTAGCAGCAGTTTGTGCCCTACTGGGGCGCATTCCCACCCGCGAGGAGTACCTAGAGATTGTGACGCGGAAAATTGATCCCTTTGCAGCGGATCTCTATCGCTACCTCTACTTTGACCAAATTCCCGACTACGAAAACCAAGGCCGCCTCATTTCCAAGGAGGAGGAAGCGAAGCTACTGGCCAGTATTGGCGGCTAGCCGTTGATCTACATCCAATGGGAAAGGCCAATGCCGGCTTCCACACAGAGAAACCCGAGGATAGGCGTACTCAGCCAGTACAGCCACGCAATGCGGGGGTAGCCTTCACGGCGCAGGTTCGATACCTCGAGGGTAAACGTAGAAAAGGTGGTCAAAGATCCCAAAAAACCGACGGTGATGCCATAGCTGAGCCACAGCGGTGCTTCCCAACGGACTAAAATATGGCTCAAAAAGCCCATAAGAAAGGCACCCATGAGATTCACGCTCAGGGTACCGAAGACAAGGGTGCCAAAGCGGCGATCGCTCCATAAACCGACGTAGTAGCGTGTCAAAGCGCCGGGCACCGCTCCAATGGCAATGGCCAATACACTCTCAGGTGCGATCATCCCACTTCTCCCAATGGGCTAGACTCCGCAGCATGAGGCGGCTGCCCAACTCCAGTGCTAATAATCCCAGCCCTGTACTGCCGAGCCAGTAAAAACCCTCGACTGCCGCATCTGTGATCCCCAAGAGCTTGTCGTTATCCAACTCGTAGGATGAAAAGGTTGTGTAGGAACCAATAAACCCCGTTGTCAATAGCAAGCGCAAATCGGGATGCAGTACAAACGTGCGGGCAAAGGCAAGGGGAGCAATCACCCCCAGCAGAAAGCAACCCGTGACATTGACGACGAGCGTAGCAAAGGGCACATTACCCGTAAGATAGGGTTCCAAATAGGCCTCCAGTAAGAAGCGGCTCAAGGCAGCGGGGATGGCTCCAAGACTAACGGCCAACGCAGGGCGCAACCGACGAGGATGAATCGAGATCACGAGCGTGGCTCCTCCACAATCAACACGGGTCGAGTTGAGGTCTCAAGAATACTCTGACACACAGACCCCATGAGGATACGCTTGAGACCCTTTTGACCATGTTTGCCAAGGATAATTTCGGTCACGTTGTAGAGGGTTGCCGTATCCAAAATGGCTTGGGGAATTGGGCCAGCGGTCACAATGAAACGATAGCGAATGTCTGCGAGGTACTGCTTGACTTGGGCTTCGAGTGTGGCCACTGCCTTGGGATCAGGAACATCCTGCACATGGAGCACAATCACTTCCGCATCAGCACGCCGCGCTAATTCCGCCGTCTTTTGGAGAACGTAGGGGGTGACACTCGAAACATCCACCGGTGCTAAGAGGACTACCCGTGGTTGTAGCAGGACTTTGGTGGCATCCACCTCGCCCTTTTGCAGGAGTTTTGGCGCAAACGTGGGAATTGCCCATGCCCCCAAGGGAGCCGTAATCAGGATCGAGAGAACCGCGATCGCCAGCATCGTTTCACCCCCCGCCACCCCAGCGGATAAGGGTAAAGCACCGATCGCCGCTTGCACCGTTGCCTTTGCGGAATTCCCCGGCAGCAAAAAGAGGCGTTCGGAGAGTGTCCAATGACTGCCAAGGGTGGAAAGATTGCCCACCATATTTTAGAAACGCTCCTTTAAGAGTTCTCTTAACTTAGAGTTAACCTCATTTAAGCTTTTGATTGGTTGTCCATAACGACCAACGCCCCGACTGTTTGGCAGACTAGCCCACTCCCAAGAGATTTTATCCAAAGCGATCGCAACCTGAAGCTTATCGATATTCTCTAGGGCTCCTCTCCTATCAATTAGGTAAAGAGCGGCCTGATCTTGACTCTCCGGCGAAAAGTCCGGCAGCTTTAGGGCTTTTCGACATTCGTCCCAGGTGGTTGAGAGAAACTGGTATTTCCCCGCAGCGTCGCTGCAGTGTTTGCCTGCACAGTACACCTTGCGAGGGTGGTCTTGAAACCCGTCGAACTTGGCAGCAGTAAAAGAGATTCTGTATCCATCTGGGCCGCTGGTTCCCTCGCACCAGCTAATTAACTCCAGCCAAGCCCTGCGCACTCTATCTATAGGGTAGCGGTTGGTAAGCGGTACCATATCTGGCGTATGCCTAACCTCTAGAAAGCTTGGGCGGGCTTGCGATCCCGACCACTTTAGTATCCGATCTAAATCCTTTTGGTGAGGAGTAACTAAGCACCCCGCAGAGCCCCGTCCGTTGGGGGTCCAGTAGTTTGCATCGAGATGAATTCCAAATCCCGATCTTTGGTAAGTTTGGGTATCTGGAAAAGGAATAAGGTCTATCCAGTAATGGCCAATCCCAGCTCCCCAACCTTGGGGATTGTACTCTATTTGGCCTAGGTGGTACTTCCCTGGCGGGATTGGCCGCAAAGAGCCTGGATAGTCAGAGCTCCCGGAGTTGAGTATCTGGGCGGAGGGCGCGCCCGAGTAAACATTTACGCGATCGACCCGGCGATCGCCATTAACTAGCCAAAGATTCCATCGAATTAACCCGTTATCGCGAATTTCCGTTGGAAGGCACAGTAGGTAAATCATTGTTTAACAAACCCTCTACTGATTGAATGGTGTTGTTTTTAAGTAAATTCACTCCGAGCATCGAGCTCAAGAGGATAACTATTATTAACTGCTTAAACTTCGCATCGTTTTTAATTTCGTTCAGATCCGAGTCTAGCTGCTCTAATCGCATATCAAGTCTAGAGAGGATTTCTAGCAGTTTTATTACTTCATCATTCATAGGTAGCTCCCAGTTTCCAACTATCATGCGTCTCCTCTCCAACCCGTTAATCAGTCGCTATTAGTCGATCCGCCTTAATTAGAGAACGGGCTCCCAACGTCTAAAGGGTTATCGATGTAAGCCTGATCAGGTACGAAATACTCTCCAGCCCATTGATAGATCTCGTACTGGCAGTCTCCGAACCAGTAAGGAGGAATAATCTCCCAAACATAAGTCCCGTCATAGGTAGGGGGGAGGTAAACTATCCGATAGTGCCGTAGGTAGAGCTTATACTCCGCGAAGGCAGCAAAGGTCCCGAACTGGCGATCGCGCTGCCCGGCGATCGGGTAGCCGCCGCGCAGAAGGCCGCCATACTGCCAATGGGGTTTTGCTAGGACGGAACCAACACCCACCAGCAAAATATTGACCTCCGTGACAAACGAGTAGACCCCAAGCCTTCCATTTTCGTCGGGATATTCGCTCCACCCGGCGTCGCCGCTAACTCGCGCGAGCAACTGCCAGTTGGCGCGGCGCCAGTTACTCGCTACGTAAGGCCCGCTCACGGTCAATTCACCCTAATTACAATTAATTTCAAAACAAATAAGAGGCAGTTAGGAACGAAAAGCCTTCCTCCCAGCGGCTTGCAAGCTCGTAAGGCTCGGTTACCCCGGTCTCGGCCAGAACGCACGCGAAATCCTCTGGATCGATTTTCCCGTCGATGAAATCGTGAGTAGCTTTAGAACGAGTTAGCATGTTTCGAACTTCTTCTCCCCACTCTTCTTCGTCCATCCAGGGATACCAGAAAGCAGGAACCGCAAGTAAATGGTCAAGGCGCCAAGCCTCTTCTAAGTCAATACCCTGGTCATTAAATTGAGGTTCCATAGCCGCGCAACCTTTCCATAATCAAGTAAGCTCGACCATTCTTCCCCCCGAGCAGCGCTTGTTTGTCCGCACCCTCAAAGATCGTGTTAAATGTTGCAATTTGCTCTGCAGGAGTTACGTGGCTTTGTTTGGCCGAAATAGGAGAAGAATAGTGCGATTGGTTTCCTCCCTGAGCGTTTTCGTAGTATTGAATCCAGGAAGTCCCCCACTGTGTTCTTTTGCGAGACGGAGTGGCGGTTCCTAGGTACCAGCGAACGGTAGTCGGGTAAATAGCCGACTTGCGCACGGAGGGGGCTTCCTTAAACTCGCTAGTTTCAAACAGGCCCAGCTTTACGGCAGTAAGTCCACCCACTTCTGGATACTTGACTTTAAAGACTAGTGAGCTTCTAGAGTTGTTGCTGCCCGCTTTAGTCAACAGGCACGAAGCATAGACTGCCTCTTTCCTGTTTTGCAGTGGGGCATAAGGCTTCTCACTGGGCTGCCGGTTTCGCAAGGCCTGCTCCCGACGTTCAGCAGCATCAGCTTTTCTCTGGTAATACCAAGCCCTCTTGATCCGTCCCATAGCGGACTCCCTCCTAACCCAACTAAGCCAAATTCTGATTACTGTTGTGGCCCGACTGCCGCATTCGGGTCTACCGGCATCTCCGCGACAATGCTAGCGGTCATTCGAGTGCGGATTTGCCCGTCCGCAGCAATTGTGGGAGTCGAAGGTACTAGGGGCGGAAACGCATTGAGCCGCTGACCCGCGGGCGCATTTTGATTAGCAGCCGTCTGAGCTGCACCTGCCGCTCGCACCAGTTTGAATAGCGTCTCCACAACACCGCTATCGCTAAGCTCATCGATGGTATCGCCAGAGATCGCGGAAGGGATTAGGACAAGCCCGTAGTTTTGATCTTCCAAGACGCTACCAGAAGGCAACGCACTGGCAAGCTGGCTAAAGGTTAAATCTGCGGGCATGGTTCAGTACAGAACTCGACACCTCCATCAGTAACTGCCCCTGCAACTGAAATCAATTGGGGTTTGGCACGCCAAACCTAGTGCTACCACACCCCAAAAAAAACTGTGCCCCCCTATGGGTTTGTCAATTCTCCAAAATACGCAAATGCCCACTTGGTGGCCTAACCCCTAGTCTTAAAAAAAATTAACGAACCGTGCCGAAGCGAAGCAAATCCGCGATCGCTTCGTTGGCCCAATCAGGCTTTTGCTTGGGGTAGAGGGGAATCCTAACCCTCCGATCTTGGTAATTTTGGCGCAGGCTTTGACGGGTCTCCCCCTCCCTAGGGGCAAAGTACTCGCGACGGTTGAGGATTGTGAAGTAGGCGGGATACACCCGCACTATGTCCTTCAAGAGTCCAGGCCGCCGCGCCAATTCGCCCTCCCGCTTTTCTTCTGTGATGGAGAGCCTGAGCAGCTCAGCTTGCGTGAGAGTCAAAAGCCTAGCCATGAGTTGCTCTGCTTCTTCCTCGCTGGCACAGTAGCAAGCCATTTGTCGCCCATTGCTCAAAAAGGCGGTCGCGCGAAAGCGCCCATAAAGATACCCATTCTCGCCACCCACGGCGAGCTTGATCTTCTCCCAGTCCAGTTTGGTTCTGTCCAGATCAGGAACGGCGATCGTTACCCTCTTGGCTCGACGGCCGCCCCTTTGGAGATCTGTCCAAGGTGGCTCAGGAACACTCATCATCTCGATGATTATCCGGAGACTTTGCGGGTTAGCCGCAAGATAATCCGGCACTGGCTGGCCAACTATCGCCCCCACATCGCGGTTTTCAACGAGCTGATAGGTTGCCAAGACGGAGGTAATGGCGGGTTTAAGGCTTTGGGTATCGCCCGCTAGGATCACAGATTCCTTCTCTATTTCGCGGTTGGGAATCACTTGCACAACCTTTTGCTGTGCCTGGATTTGCTGCTGCACTCTTTGCTCGGCAATCCAAGCTTCGGCAGACCCACCGACTACGTACAAGGCTTCAAAGCACCCCTCGAAAACTTCCTCGAAAAATTCCTCGAAAAAGGCAGCAGCTACTGGATTTAACGTCTCAACGGACTCTTCGATAAACCCCGCAAACGAAAGGTAGCCTCCGTCGGCTTGTCTCTGTTTTACATATTCTGTCCAACTTAGCTGACCAGGCACGACGCTATCTAAGGCAGTGCCGGCCAAATCCCGCCACAAATGAAATAAGGCGCGATTTGACTGGTAAAGCTTAACAAAAGCGAAGTAGGCGCTAGTCTGAAATGTTGTGCTGGCTAGGGAATAAATGTAACCCAAGAATTCTTCCAAGCCCTCTTCGCCCAGCTCTTTAAGTACGTAGGCCGCCATTTGAGGGTTAAAGACGTAGAGAAGCCCTCCTGCGGTAGCCCCGCAGGTAAGATAACCCGCGAGCTCGCCTGCTGCTCCTCCGAGAAGGCTGGCTATGCCAACTTTGGCGCTTTCTATCTGCTGGGCAATTTCTTGATCCGTCATGCTCCAATTGAAGGTCCAGATGAAGTAAGTGCCCGCTTGGACCCAAGATACTAAGCTAGTCAAGCTGAAGGAAAAAGCACGGGCAAGAGCGCCAGCTCCCCAAACGAGAAAGCCACCAAGCTGCCCCAAAGCCCAACTCAACGCGTTGGACAACCAATTTGAGGAGCCTCCGGTTTCTCTCTTAACGCCGAGGCTAATAGATTTCACTGAAGACTCGCTGCCTTGAAGGCGGATAATAGCTTCACTTAAGGCTTTGCTTTTGATAGCCGAAAGTGCCACTGCGGGTGCTTTAGGGAGAGCCATTATTATTCTTATCCTTCTGCAAATCTACTATACGGGGCCTTTCTTCTGGGCTTCTGCCGTACGGCTTGCCTTGAAGAGTATTGGGCCAAAGGTCAGGATCGCTTGAGAAGCCCTGTTCCACTTGCTCTATAAATCGCCTCCAATCTTCCGCAAGTTCTTCTTGGTTAAGTAGGCCGAGCATATCTTTAATTTGTTTGACAAATTCGGCCTGTGTTTTCGGTAGCTTGCGGGTTAGGTGAGCCTTAACAATGGCAGCGGCTTGGAGCAAGTCCAATAGGGCAGTCTGGAAGTTGGTTTTGCCGCCCGCAAACTCTAGAATGGGGATTTTTTTCTTACTGGGCTGGAGGAAGTTCTCAAGGTTAGCCCAGCGCCTTAGTAATTCTTGCGAGGGCTGAGCGTCCCGCGACAGTTCGTCGGGCAAAGTCGCCAAAATTGGCAATTCAATTACCCTTTCTTTGATCGGGAAGGCTAAATAGTCAATTATCGCGTCTGTCTTAAACTGGGTGGCGATCGCTTCCTTGCGCGCCCCGATCGTTTCAATAAGGGTGCTACTCCCCATTTTAAGCAAGGCCTTTAAGTTAATATTGGCGACTATTAATTGCCCCAGTAACTCAGTGACCGCCTCCGAGAGGTTGGGGATGACTATGCGCGATTTCTGCTGACCGGGTTCGGTGGCGTCCGTATCTTCGACTTCAATAACTTGCTGCCAATGACCGAAGACTGCGTCCAGCTGCTCTAAGTACCACTGGCGATAATCTTGCACGTCTTGGAAAACTCGCTTGGCTTTAAGGTAGCTAAGCTCGGAGTTTGGCGGAAAGTCTTCCACTAGGGAAATTAAACCGCCCTGGACCTCTGCGGGGTACTTCCAGAGACCGGAGCGGAAGTGTGGCACTGCCAACGTCGCTGCGATTAATTCTAGGATATTGGTTACAGTGATGCTTTGAATGCTTGTTTGAACCTGCGGGCGATCGCTATCCCCGGTAACTTCGGGTTGGTAGTGCTCTTCAACGGCCTGCAGGATAAGGGCTTCTGGATTAAGCTGCCAGCCTTGGGCTTGATTATTGCTATCCCACTGCCAGCGATCGCCACCCAGGAGGTTGTAAACTCGTTTTATCGGTGTGATTAGCGGCTTATCAGAAAGAGCCAAATCAGCACTTCGGGTCAGTAAAGGCAGCGCCTCCGGCGGAGGATTCACGACGCTAAGGGTTAATGTGCGCAGCTCGCGCACGTCCTCTGCTGTAGTCTCGGCCACGTAAGGGACAGTTAGAGGAGTTGGCAATGGGTTTTGCCCTGGCTCTACCCTTGCTTTTAAGTTTTCTAGTTCAGCTTTTATGGTCTCCAAGTCTTCAAGAACTTGGACTAAACAAGGTTCTTCGCAGATATTGCCACCCTGTTGTTGCTGATTAATGACCAAATCGAACAACCGATCAAAGTAGTTTCTGATGTAGATGTTGAGTTCATTGCATTTGTTATTCATAAGCTCAACGCAACAATCACAGGTTGGATCTCCCTCTCCCTGATCTGGTGGGGGTTCGACTGGGGTGAGCGGCACTTCCGGAGGAAGCAAGACTACGGGCGGCCAGTAGGGGGGCTGGCCAGTAATGGGAGGCTGCAAATACGGCGGCAGTAGCGGCGGCGCCAGAATTGGGGTCGTTGGCGGTTCTGGCACCGGAGGACGACTAGGGGGGCCAGAGGGGGGCGGATCTAAGACTGGGTTGGGGGGAGCGATCGGCACGCCCGGCGGATCAGGATTCCAGCCGGGGATAGGACTAGGCAGCAAGGGGACCGCCGGAGTGGGCCTAGCAGGAGCTGTCGCAGGCGGTAACTCAGAGGGACGCGGCCACTCTAAGGGCGGCGCGGGTTGCTCTGGCGGATGAAGTCCGGGCAGAGGTTGCGGCGACGGAGGAGCAACCGGCACCGTCGCCGGCGCAGGATCTGGCGGTTGCGAGGGTGCGGGAGTTAGGGGGGTGCTAGGGGAGCTAGGGGAGGGGGCGGGGACTACCGGCGGCGGAGGCAAATTGGGGTCTGGGGGCTGCCGACTAGGGGGTTTCAGCGGGACGTCTTTTTCGGGCTGCTGCGGCTCAGGGGTCTTAGGAACTGCAGGCAGCGGCGGGGGGTAAGGGATTGGCCGGGGTTGGCTAGGAGTTTCCGGCGGGTTTTCTGGCGGGTTTTCCCGCGGCTGCTCTGGATGCTCAGGTCGTTCTACCGGCCGCAGTGGCTGCGGATTTTGAGGCGGCGGCGATTCTTCGGGTGGCCCAGCAGGCGCAGTCTCAGGCAATATTACTGGCAGGGGAAATGTCTGGGGCGATCCAGGGATAGTCGCCGGAGGGGGTTGGGGCTCAGGCTCTGGTTGCTCAGGCTCTTTGGGTCGGGCGGGGTACTCAGGATCTGGAATTCCGGGCGGTAACTTACGCGGAATAAAGTCGGGAACAACAGGGTTTACTGGTTCCTTAGCAGGGGGAGGAACAGGAGGCGCAGGCGCAAAACCCGCAGGCGCCCTCTTGGGACCCTGCTGCGGGATAGTGGCAGGTGGATCACCGCCGGTATCTATTTGGTCATCTGCGCGTGTTATCGAGGATATCGATAGAACGGACCAGTAGATACCTTCACTAGAAAGCCCAGTTACGTGATACTCTCGGACCAAACTAGTGGGACTGGTCTGAATATCCGCAACCCAAATATGGGTCGTATAATAAGGACCACCGGGTAAATTAGGACAATTGATTGGGTTCCTTGTTGTTAGCCGGAATCCCAGTATGCGACCAGGTACAATTGCTTGTGATGTGTATCCTTGGCTGAAAGTAGGACGGCACGACTCAATGATTTGATAACGGCACTTGAACCTAACTCGGTATCGAATTCCATATTCCTGACCCCCCCGAAAGGGGGGGACCATTATAGTCGTCTCTTCCCCATAGAAGGGGGCATAACCGCGGACATAATTCTCCAAGTAAAAGTGCTGGCGGTATGCCCGCTCTAGTAAGTCTTTTAGATGGGCTAGTGAGTTTTCCAGAAAGGCAAGAGAATCTTGTAGAAGCTTGTCGGGTTCGACCCCTAGCTCCCTTGCTCGGGAGATCGTAAACTCAACCGGGTCGAGCACGATTCGATCGTCAGGAGGGGGTTCAAAAGGATAGCCGCTAGGATTAGCCAGCGGGAAGGGAACCATAGGTATGGCAGTCGGGGCTGCCGGAACTACGGGCGGAGGCGGCGCAACGAATCCTAGCGGCGGGGCAAACATCGCGGCGGGGCAAACATCTAGTTCTAGCTCGCGGCAGAGTAGGTTTAGCTCTTGAACTCCGCAGGGATAGCCGCGCTGCTTAGATCCTCAGCAAAAGTCCAGATCTTGGCGCTACCGCGCTGCCAGTTCGGATTCAGGGGAATCGACTGGCGCCCAACGTGCCGCCAACGTGGCGGGTCGGAGTCGACGATATAGAAAATCCCGCTAGTAGCGACTCGAACCGCGGTGTTTGGAGCCTCTATGGCGGTGGTATTTGGGTTCAAGTGGTTGAGCACGATCGCGGTCCACACGGCTAATTTTTCAACGGTGTTAACCGAACTAGGCAAGTCTGTAGGAGCAAAAGCTGTCATAGGTATCACCCTAAACTAACCTAAAATTTTAGTTAGGTTCTTAGCGTTTTTTTCGGGAGAGAAGCAATCTTAATCAAGTTCAGATTTTGGGAAAATTTGAACTCAATCTAAAAGCCCCGAAGCCTCTCCAGAAGAGAGCTGCAGGGCTAAGCAGAAGCAAAATCAAGGGTTTCTAGTTCAATTTTAGAGCCAAATTAAGGAAAATCTGAACCGTGAAGATCAATCGATCTGGCAAAGCAGAACCCCTAAGCCAGGAGCAATTCCTACAACTTTTCCAAGAATTGGAGCAGCCCTACCGGACTATCCTCGCAATTTGCTGGTACACAACCGAGCGGGCAGGGGCAGTCTGCCAGCTAAAGGTAGATGATTGCTACCACGGAGACCGAACTAGGGATGTGATCGTAATACCGGGTAGGATCCGCAAGGACAGAAAGACTAGAGAGGTGCCGATCAGTCGTCGGCTAAAGCAGATTCTGAAAGAGTACCGCCATTGCCGTTCCCCTTGGCTCTTTCCGTCTTTCTTCAACCCAGAAAGACCTTTGCGGCTACAAATCTACGCGCGAAACTTTAAGGCGGCTTGCTTGCGTTTGGGCTGGGTAGGCTATAGTACGCACTCTGTCAGGAGAGGCGCAATCACGCACCTAGCCAAGCTGGGGCTTAACAGCAGGCATATCCAAGCTCTTAGCGGTCACAGCGATCTGAAACTCGTCCAGAGCTACTGTGATGTTCTCGACCAAGACCTGGCCGCGGCGGTGGATCTGCTGTAGGGAGGGGCGATCGCGGGCAGGGGGGGGCGATCGCCGCCGATAGCGGCCAAACGTTAACGGTTGCTGCGCTGACCGTCTTTAATATAAGTGGGATTTTGAACGGCCAGCCGGGGGGCTTAGCGGTTAATTAGGTGGAAGCCGGCATTGGCCTCTCCCAGCCGAATCCTTTTGAATAGGATTTAGGCGTTTTCCTATGTATTTGGATCGGGTTCTGCCACCCGATTTCCAGTAAGCGTACCAATAAGGTCCATGCGGGCAAGACTTGCAACTGGACTTTCCGCAATTGACTACTTCAAGCTGATAGGTGACGTTGCCGCATTGATAGGTCTTTAGAACTCGTGACGACAAAGAAGTCTTATGTAACCTATCAGGACGCGTTACATAAGACTGTGGAAAACCGTCGGAAGCCTCTGGGGGTGAGGCTTTCACGCCTGCAAGAATTTGGGGGGGCGAGAGCGATCGCCCTTCTTCTGGCAGCGGGCTTTTGAAGGACAGTAGAAGTTGCTCAGGTTTCCGCATTTTCTGGCCATAGCTTTTCTAAAAGTTCTTCTATCTCTTCCCGAGTCAGTGTGAAGCCTTCACCGGCTTGCACAAAAGAGTCTTCGAGAAACTCAATGCGAAGTCCGCCGCCCCGACGGCTGATCAATAAAGTCAAATCTTGGGTTAAGCGCTGTTTGCGGCTTAGTTGCCGACTTAAAAGGTAGTGAGGCTGCAGCATAATAAAGTTATCAGGAAACAACTTACCCTTTACTTTAGCGGCGATCGCCGGCTCACTGGCGATCGCTCTCTATTTTGTGCATAGACCTAGTGTTCTCAAAAGCCTCCTTCAACTCATCAAGCGTACAACCGAGCAGTTGACAGAGGTTGTGAGTTTCGGTGGGAGACAAACGCGGTTGGGTTTTACCGCATTCCCAATCTGAAATCGTCCCCTGACGCAGTCCTAGATGGTTAGCCAACTGCGTCTGGGTCAACCCCGATCTCCGCCGCAACTTTTTCAGAGTAAGTACATTTTCATCCTTCTGCATTATCCGCTTGACCGAATAAAGAATCTAAGCTAGAGTGCTCTTATAAACCTAAGCGTATATCAGCTTAGGTGATATTTAGCCAACGCCATGCTTGGCAGTGGCTATGCATTCGCACAATCTGGCAACTATCGCGCGATCGGAGCTAAGAACTCGCGATCGCTAGCATTACCATGGCCATAAAACTCTATCTGGCGCCTTGGTACCGAGTCGATGACGACCGGTACATAAATTTAACAAAACTGACCGATGTCTCGTTTTATGGGGACTTTCATCAAGACGACTTTTACGCAATCTGTCGCTTAGAGAACGGCTCACAGTGCAGGATAGCAGGCAGCGAGGCGAGGGTTTTGAAGACGATGCTTGAAAACTGCAATGCGGCTAACCTGATCAACTGCGTCGAGTATGAGGGTTTAGCCAGAGTGGGCGTGGGAAGACTAGCGGAAATGAAAAGGCAGCTTGAGGAGGAAGAAATCTTCACCGACTAGTTTCCTTCACATCTAGGCGATTGCTTTCCGCCTGACGAGTCTCCTTAGAAGCCGGGAGACGAAATCGCCCCACCCTAGGGGCGATCGCGGATCGGCTTCCACCCCCGGTCCGTCGGTGGGGACAGGCACCTGCCAGTAGACCTCGGAAAGATAAGGGCTTTTGGCCTTCTTGGTATCTCGGTCTCGGCAGTTGCCCCCACCGCCCCTTAGGCCTTCGAGTAGATTTGGGCGACTATGGGACAATCTAGGGCTTTGCACAGGGGGAAAACGGTGGAAAAGTCCCTAATTTACGAAGGAAGCAATGAATAGAGTAGTAGGCCTAGACGTCAGTCGGGGTCGGGTTTCCGTTTGCTTGCTATCTGAATTACCCGACAATCCGAAAAATTGGTTTAGAGCTAACCGGGAGAAGATTATCGACATCCTGCCTAACAAGGAAGGAATCGATACTCTACTAAATTTAGAACCCACCCATGCGGTGTTGGAACCTACCGGCATTCACTACGCTAGGCTTTGGGCCGATTACCTCCACCATGCGGGGGTGAAGGTGTTGTGGGTTGGCCACTCGCAACTATGCGCAACTCGGAAGGCGTACCGCTTACCGGGGAAAAATGACCAAGCAGACGCCCTAGCTCTGGCTTGCTACGGCTTGGCCCATTTGGGAGAGCCAGAGTACTTTCTAAGGTTTGACCTCTGGTCAGAAGCTTACGAGATAAGACAGTACTGCTTAGAAATCCAACATCTCGAACGCAGGACAGTGCCAATAAAAAACCGCCTGCGCCAGCAGTTATCTCACGAGTGGCCAGAAATTGCCGAGGTAAAGACTAAAGGGGCACTATGGAAGTTTCTGGCAGGCAGAGACTTGCCAAAGGCAGCTAGGACGAGATACTCCCACCTAGCTGCGAATTCAGTGGGTTTTGGGTGCTCCGAGTTCACCCGATTTCAGGCAGACCAGCTTTGCGACATCGAGGATCAGATAAAGGCAATCGAACAAAAGCTGGTTGCCCTTACCGGAAAACCTGAGTTCCACAAATACCGGGCAGTCCTATCCCAATTTGGGTTTGGGCCGAGGATAGAAGGCCTTCTACTAGCCCACATCTATCCTTTCGAGAACTTCTTAGGTCCTAACAATCGGGAGATTATAGAGTTTGTGTCAAGAGATAGGCGGAGAACAAAGCGGAACAGATCCCTAAAGAGTTTCAAACTGTTCCTAGGCTTCGGGCTAGTGGAAGATTCCAGCGGAAAGAGCGAAGGGTGGGTTCCCGGCGGCAGCCAGCTATGCAGAAATGCCATTTGGCAGCACATCTTTACAAAAATCGAGCCTAAAGGAAGCAGACCCAAAAGCGCAATTGGTCAAGAATTGGGTCGCTACTGCGACTCGCTCAAAGCGTCGAGGCTAAACCCTAAGCTCGTTCGATCTAAAGTAGGGGTTAAGTTGGTGGAAAAATTGTACCAGGCTCTGCTTCTGACTTTGTGCGAGGGCTAGCAGCTGGCCAGTTGAGGAACCCTACCAGAAAAAATGGTAGGGTATTTTAAGGTTTACTGAAACTCTCTGAGTAGATACCAACCGATGCCCCGCCCAATCAAGGTACCCACCGCCAAAATCACCAAACCCACACCGAGGGAACTTTGCAACACCCCCAACTGGACACTGGCACCCAACAGCACGAAGAGAAAAATCTCTGCCACCTGCCACAGCACATCAAAGCCGCCCCGCAATTGCCGCGCTAGGGGGGCATCCATCTCAATCAAGAAGAAGCCGGCACTCATCACCGCAAGGTAGCCGGAAAACAACGGCAGGCGATCGGCCAAGCCCACTGCTCCCAAGGCCACTGCTGCTGCCACGAGGGTTGTTTGCACCCGATTTTGACTCCAGTTTTGCTTGACCAACAAAAAGACCAGCGCCCAGGCCAAGCCATAGCCCACGATCAAGCCACCACCAATTTCAAGGAGTGCCTGCACACTCACCCCCAAGGCGGGCGGCAAAGCCCCTAGGAATCCTCCCTCATGCTCAGACCCCATCAGCAGACTAAACAGCAGCAGTATGACTACATCGGAAATAGCACTGCCCGAGAGAATCGCATCACTAATCCCCTTGTCCACGCCCCAGCCCAAACTTTTTAGCCGTAGCATGCCCGGCACAATGACAGCCGGGGACTCCGGTGCCACGATCGCCCCCAACAATAGCCCTTGGCGCAAATCAAATCCCAGTAGCAGCATCGCCACCCCAGCCACAACGACCATTTCACACAGTGCGGGTAATACACCGAGGCGTAGCGCCACCGTGCCCTGTTGTGCCAACTTCTGACGATCCAAGCCCAGCCCCGCCTTCATCAAAATCACCATCACCGCAACAGCACGGAAGGTGGGGGCTGCCGTTAGGACATCGGTTTGCAACAGATTCAAGGCCGCAGGCCCGAGGACAATCCCCACGAGGATCATGCCGATCAAGGCCGGTGCCCCTAGTCGCCGTGCCAACTGACCCCCAAAGAATCCCAGCAGGAGAATCAGGGCAAGGGTTTCTAGAATGGCTGACATCGCTGCAAACCTCACTGTGACACCGAACCCTACCCTATCGGATGATCAGGTCAATTTCCAATGCCCAGCGTCCGTAGCGATCGCTGCAAATCCCTTATACACTCTATAGTGCTTGGTTATTGGCGGAGCATAGGCAAAATGACATATTGCTTGGGAATTCTCACCACGTCGGGTCTGGTGATGGCGGCAGACTCTCGCACCAATGCGGGGGTGGATTACATTTCCACCTATCAGAAACTCTTTGATTTTTCGGTGCCGGGGGAGCGGGTGATTGTCATTTGTACCGCTGGTAACCTTTCAATTACTCAGGAAGTGCTCACGCTCATTCGTCGTGATCTCAAGGGTCAGTTGGAGCACAGTCTCAACTCGCTGCCCAATATGTACGAGGTAGCCCGCTATGTCGGTGGTAAGCTGCGGGAGGTCACCGATAGTCATCGCCCTTGGTTGGCCAAAGATAACATTGACTACCAATGCACATTTCTGGTGGGCGGGCAAATTCGTGGCGAGGAACCCTACCTCTACCTGATCTACAGTCAGGGCAACTTTCTGCAAGCGACCCCCGAAACTCCCTTTCTTCAAATTGGTGAAACAAAATATGGCAAGCCGATTTTAGACCGCACGTTGCGCTTCGATACGCCGGTAGATGCGGCGGCAAAGTATGCACTGCTCTCCCTTGATTCAACGATGAAATCCAATATCTCCGTCGGCCCCCCCCTTGACCTGATCATGTACCGCACCGATAGCTTTCAGATCTGTCACCGCGCCGAATTTGTCTTGGGTGATCCTTTTTTGTCGAAGGTGCGGCAGTTCTGGGAGGCCTCCCTGCGGCGGGCTTTTGAGGAAATGCCCGACATTGAATGGAATCGGCGTCAACCCTCCCCCACGTCCTCAATGGTGCTACCAACACCGGAAACCCTTGTTGCAGATTAGAAAAAGCCAACTATGACATCTCCTTCGTTAGCGCAGCAAGTAGCAGCTCTCGGCATTGATCACATTCAGCGGCATCTATTCCTATGTGCTGATCAAACCAAACCCCTGTGCTGTGACAAGGCAGTGGGTTTAGAAGCATGGGAGTATTTGAAAAAACGCCTCAAGGAATTGGGCTTGGATCAACCGCGCCCAGAGGGCTGTATTTTTCGCACAAAGGCCAATTGCCTACGGGTGTGTCAACAGGGCCCCATTTTAGTGGTCTATCCCGATGGCGTCTGGTATCACTCAGCAACGCCAGCAGTTATTGAGCGGGTGATTCAGGAGCATGTGCTGAGGGGGCAGATTGTCCAAGAGTATCTACTGGCGTCACCACCGCCCGAAAGAGCAGGCGATCGCCCCACCAATAGCCCGCATGGGTAATGCGCACAGGGGTGCCTTCCTCTAAGGGCACGCGATCGCTTTGGTGCTGGTGCGGATCAAAGGGCACACAGGCTCCAACCTCACCAATCAACCGAATCCCCCACTGCTCGAGGAGTTGAAACACCGGCTTCACAAGGGGCAAAATTCTCTGGGCGGGGGCGGTGGGGTTTTGGCTAGCGGCGTAGGCGGCAGTGGGCCAGAAACGCAGAAACGGCTCCAGAATCTGAAGAGCTTGGTGTTGCAGGGCAGCCTCAGGGGACGCTTCACCATAAAACCACTGCCAAAACTCCAAGGGCGTCACCCCCAGAACCTGGGCAAGCTGTTCGAGGGTCTCTAGGCGCAAGCGACGCAGCTCCCCTGACCAAATGGCATTGGCTTGGTGGCGGGTAAATCCTTTACGGCGCAGTTGACTCTTGCGGGTAATGCCGGCCATGGCAAGGCGGGCTTGCAGGCGTTGGCTCATGGTTCTAGTCGCTGCCCCGTTTGCTCATCAAAGAAGTGGAAATGCTGGGGATCAGGACGCAAATACAGGCGATCGCCCCGCTGAATCGGCTGTTGTCCTGGTAAGCGCACCCGCAACGTTTCTCCTGTCGCACAGAGGTGAACCGTCAAGCCCGTTTCATGGCCAAGGGCTTCCACGAGATCCACTTGAACGGGCAGGACATCGGTCTCTTCAGCTGTGGCCAGCGCGAAATGTTCTGGACGAATCCCTAACCATGCCTTCGCTGTCGAGGGGAAGGGCGGGTTCAAGGACAACTGCCAATGGTGGTACTGAATCTTCCCTTGGTTAAGGGTCACGGCTAAGAAATTCATTGGCGGTGAGCCAATAAACTCAGCGACAAAGCGATTGGCAGGGCGTTGATACAGGTCGAGGGGGCTGGCAATTTGTTGGATTTGACCTTGGTGCAGCACCACAATGCGATCGCCCATCGTCATCGCTTCCGTTTGATCATGGGTCACATAAATGGTTGTGATGCCCAATTGCTGCTGCAGTTGGACAATTTGAGCGCGGGTTTCGGTGCGCAGCTTGGCATCAAGGTTTGAAAGCGGTTCATCCATCAAAAACACTTGGGGATTGCGGGCCATGGCTCGTCCGAGGGCCACCCGCTGCTTCTGACCACCGGACAGTTGTTTGGGATAGCGGTAGAGCAAGTGACCAATTTGCAACATCGCCGCAATCTGCATCACCCGCTGGTGAATCATGCGTTCGCGGGGAAAAGACAGTTGCAGCGGTTTGGGGAGCGATCGCGTCCAGCGCGTCAAAGTTGCTTCAATGGGGGCGGGGAGGAGGCCATTCATCTGGGCGTTACGGCGCAAGCCAAAGGCCAAGTTGTCATAGACCGTCAAGTGGGGATAAAGAGCATAGCTTTGAAAAACCATGGCAATGTCCCGCGCTTTGGGCGGTAAACCATTGACCACGCGATCGCCCACCCAAATTGTGCCCGTGGTTGGTTCATCCAAACCCGCAATCAGCCGCAGCAGGGTACTTTTGCCACACCCCGAAGGCCCCACCAGCACCAAAAACTCGCCCGCACCGACCCTCAGATCAATCCCTTGCAGCACCGTGACATCATGCCCGCGCTGGGGGTCGCGATAGACCTTGGTCACTTGTTCAAGGCGTACACCGGTCACGATCGCTATCCTAGAGGGGCTAATTGGCTAGAATCCCACACTGAGGCGAATCTGACAAGATGCCTAGGCAAGGTGCAGCTTCAGTACCGAACGGGGCGCCCGGCGGACTCGTGCCCGAATCGTCGGCAGTCCGAGCCGTTGACAGGCTTCGTAGCGATGACACCCCGAAAAACCATAGTACTGCCCTTCGACTTCAAGGACATCAATGGGTTCCTGCTGGCCAATTTCCGCAATGGAGGCCATCAACGCTGCGACTTTTGCAGGATCCGTTTGCCGAATCAGGGGACGACGAATGGCATTGAGGGGCAAATCGATCACTCGCATTGACTTATCCAAACTCATTATGACTTTATTTTAGCAAGCGATCTGCAATCGGCAACACAACGCCCTTGAATAACTTCCTAAGTTTGCAGTAAGACAATAGGGGTCGGCTTTTAGCCGTTGGTTGTGCAGTTTACATGGGTTTTTTATGGGTTTGCAACGTCGTCGCTTCCTCACCCTTGCCGCCGCCGGTATGGGGGCAGCACTGTTTCCCCAAGGATTACAGCTTCTCTATCAACGGGCCGCCCAAGGTGAACTGCTGACCACACGCGGATTTGGCCCCTTGGTCAAGGATCCCAATGGCCTGTTGGATTTGCCGGCAGGCTTTCAGTATCGGGTGTTTTCCAAGCTGGGCGATCGCCTGAGTGATGGTACCCCCGTCCCGACGCTCCATGATGGCATGGCCGCCTTCCCCGGCCCCGATGGCACGACCATCCTTGTGCGCAACCATGAGATGTATCCGGGGCTACCCCGTGCCTTTCAGGGGGTGGTGGCTCCCAAGGAGCGGATGTATGACCCCATTGCCCCCGGCGGCACCACTACACTCGTGGTGAGCAAAGATCGGCAACTCCTCAAGCATTACGTTTCTTTGGCCGGTACCTCGCGCAATTGTGGTGGCGGCAAAACCCTTTGGGGCAGTTGGATTAGCTGCGAGGAAACCATTTCCACGCCCGAACATCCTGCCAACCGCGGTCCGGTGCAAAAACGCCATGGCTACAACTTTGAAGTACCGATCAGTGCCCAAGGCCCCGTGACGCCAGTTCCCCTCAAGGCAATGGGGCGCTTTCAACATGAGGCGATCGCCATCGACCCGCAAACGCATATCGTCTATCAAACAGAGGATCGCGGCGATAGTCTCTTTTATCGCTTTATTCCCAAGGAACCCACCAACCTTGCTGCTGGCGGCCAACTCCAAGCCTTGAAAATCAAACGCCACCCGAAAATTAACACCGGTCAGGATTTTCCCCTGCGCAAACCCTTTGAAGTGGAATGGGTAAATATCACCCAGCCTGACCCCCCCCTCGACACCGTGCGCTATGAGGGCTACGACAAAGGGGCAGCCCAATTTGTACGCGGTGAAGGCCTCTGCTACCACAATGGCGAATTTTACTTTACAGCCACCAGTGGTGGTGAAAAGCGGCTAGGCCAAATCTGGCGATACCGCCCCGGTCGCACCGCAGCAGATGGTGGCACGATTGAGCTGTTTGTCGAGTCCCCCGGCAAAGAGGTTCTTGATTATCCCGATAACTTGACGATGGCTCCTTGGGGAGATCTCATTTGCTGCGAAGATGGCGACGATGCCATTAATCGCCTCATTGGTATCACCCCCCAAGGAGAGCTATACACCTTTGCGCGCAATGCCCTCAATGATCAAGAACTGGCGGGGGTTTGCTTCTCACCCGACGGCCAAACCATGTTTGTCAATCTCTACCATACGGGGATGACCTTTGCCATTTGGGGGCCGTGGGATCGGCGGGGTTAATGCCCACAGCAAAAGGGAGCCAAGAATGACCTGACTCCCTCGTTATTTTCCTACTGACTCAACTCAACACTTCAACCCAGTGTTATTGCTGCCTTAGCTCAGCGCCACAGGGGAGCGATCGTAGGTGGCACCAAAGACGGGGTTAATTTTCCCTTGGATTTGGTTCCAGTAGTGGGCTGCCGTCACCGGCATGCCGATTGCTTCTGCCATCCGGGCAAGGAGGGTTTGTTCACGGCTTTTAATCATCACATGATGTGCCATCGCCAAGGAGCGAGCCATTTCGTTAACCGTTGCTGTCATGGGCACAGAAGCCACATTATCGGCCAAGCGCGCAGCGGGAACACCAGCGGGCTGTTTACCTTTTTGATACTTGACACCCCGATAGGTCATGATTTTTAAGGAGTCTTCCGGTGGATTTGTCGGAGCAGCCACACGATAGGTGCTACCGCGATACTTGGCCACGACATCCGTTGCTTGGGTGTTGATCGCTGGAGGAACGTAGTTGTATTGAACGCCGCGATAAGTAAGAGTCGTCATAGTTTTCGCCCCATTTTTATTACAAGGTGGACTGGCTGAGGCGCGTTCCTTCGGGATCTGTTTCCCTACTTCCGTCCCTCGCGAAGGTACAACGCTGACAATTAAACTCGGTCTGAAAAGCGTTTACTGATGTCCTGCGAGAGATGAACGATTTATTTCTGTATCTAATTTAACAATTTCTCGACCTTAAAGCAAGCTGTTCATAGAAATTTACAATACTCGGGTCAACACTTCCTTAGGGGTGTCATGGGCTAAGACAACAAAAAAGGCCAACCCCGAGGATTGACCCAATTAGATGATTTTTGAATGTTTATCGAGGAGTGGTTTTAGCCCTCGGCTAGGGGATAGACACTCACGCGCTTGCGATTTTTGCCATAGCGCTCAAAGGTGACCACACCCGCGATCGTGGCAAAAAGAGTATCGTCACTGCCGCGACCGACATTGGCGCCGGGGTGAAACTTTGTCCCCCGCTGCCGTACAAGAATGTGACCGGCCTTAACCACTTCACCACCAAAGCGCTTGACACCCAGACGCTGGGCATTGGAGTCACGACCGTTGCGGGTACTACCTGTTCCTTTCTTGTGTGCCATGTTAACCTCCTAGGGATTCACCGTTAAGACGAATCTCGTTGATCATGATGCGGGTCAGTTCTTGGCGATGGCCTTGTTTTTTGCGGGTTTTCTTTTTCGGGCGCATCTTATAGACAATCACCTTGGGGCCGCGACGGTGCCCCATCACCGTACCAGAGACAACCGCACCACTAACGTAGGGTTGACCCACGTGGACTTGGCTATCGGTTTGCACCAGCAACACCCGTTCTAGATCAATTGTGCCCTCTGGCTCGACGGGGAGCCGCTCCACATCGTAAAAGCGCCCGGCTTCAACGCGCAGTTGCTTGCCACCGGTCTCAATGATTGCGTATGCCATAGAAACTAAAAAACTCCTTGCCGTGCAGGTGAGGGGATGCGTGCCTCTTGGAAAACCTGTTCCGTGCAAACTCAACAATTTTCCATCATAAAATTTATCCCCTGTGGCTGTCAAACCCCTAGCCAACCCAAGGCAGACTGCCGGTTGAACGTTTGCTCAGTTTGGGGCGCTCATCGAGGGAGATGTCCTTAAACATGTCTGGATAGTAAAAAACAATGAGGGTGGTACCCACACAAATGACATCTTCATGGTGGAGGAGGGTGCTGTGCTGAATTGGCAGGCCATTGAGGAGCGTGCCATTGCGACTGTGGTAATCACTAATGAAATAGAGGGGCTGCCCCTTAAAGAGAAAGGCGTTGATGACGGCATGCACTCGCGAGACGTAGGTATCTTTGAGGAGAATATTGCAATCCAGTTGGCGACCAATCGTCCACTGGCGATCGGGACTGAGAATAACTTCCCGTTTCGGCAAACCACGTTCGCGAATGATCAGCCATGCTTTGGGGTAGGTTGGTGCTGACATGGGTGTCTCCCCCCACTCTGGGATGCCCTTAGCCTAGATCGCCTAGACGACAAACGTTGCCCCATCCCCTTGAGCCGCTTGCCAACTACGGGCATCAAAGTATAAATCCTCAAGGGAGATACTGGCCAAGGCATCCTGAAGTTTTTGGTGGAGTCGTTGCCAGAGACTCAAGGTCACCCAATCCGCTGTGCCATCTTCCGGTTGGGGAGGATGCAAAAACAGGGGGGTCGGCGATTCACCAACGGCAGTAAGGATATCCCGCAGGGAAATGGCGGCCGGGGGACGGGCCAGTTGATAGCCCCCATAGACGCCTCGCAGCGATCGCACCAAGCCAGCCCGCCGCAATTCAATCAAGAGTTTTTCCAGATAGGGGGCAGGAATCTTTTGCCGCTCAGCAATGGCGCGCACGGAGGCAGGCCCATAGTTGGGTAACAAACTCAAGTCCAATAGAGCCTTGATACTGTAGTGGCCACGGGTGGTGAGGGTCACGCTGCTTTGCCAACGGTGGTAATGTACAGAACCGCTTCTTGCGGGGGAATGCCCAAGAGATCGTTGACCTGATCATCAAAGAAACCGCCAATGCCACTGACCCCTAGCCCCAAAGCGGTGGCAGCCAAATTGATCCGCTGTCCAAGGTGGCCAGCATCCATGTGGAGGTAGCGATAAGCCCGTTCCCCATAGCGAGCGATCGCCCGCTCCAGATTGGCGGTATGGAAAATCACCACAGCGGCATCGCGACCGAGGTCTTGATGGAGGCAGAGGAAATGCAACTGCTCTTGAAAGTTCTTGAAGCGAATTTGGCGTAACTCATGCTCGGCCACAGCATAGTAGTAGCAGCCCTCCTCTAGATCCTTGACCCGCGTCACGGCAATAAAGGTTTCCACCAATGTCGGGTCAAAGAAACTAGGGGCTTCATCTAGGCCTTGATCGCGGTAGTCCTGAGGATGGTAGGCAAAGGTGAGCAGGGCAGCCAGTTGATCCACTTCAATCCCTTGGCCACTGTACTGACGGGTCGAGCGCCGCTGCAGAATGGTTTGCTGGAGAGCGGCTAGATTGGTTTCCCAGTCAATGATGGTTTTGCTGAGACTCACCCGCAGACCAAAGGGAAAGTTGTATTTACTAGCAGGGGGTTCAGTAGGCTCCTTGGCAGGGGGGCTGGGAGTCTCTTTGGCCATGCCGTAGATCATGTCACTATTGGTGAGGGCACTAGCACGATGGTAAGCCTTCAGTAGCTCGCCACTGGCGATCGCCCCATAGTCATAGCAGGTGGCAGAGGCCAACACTGCCGGGAACGTGGACAAGTTTTCACCCACTTCGAGTAAATTGGCAAGGGCAACCACCGCCAACACCCCCTCCTGTTCTGGATCAAGGTAAAGCAGTTCATTCATTTGGGCATCCACAAAACCACCAATGAAGTGAGCGCGAAAGTCATTGATATTGGCGGCCAGTTCCACATTTCCCAAGAGGTGCCCAATGTCGAGGCAAATGCGGCGATAGGCGCGATCGCCATAACGCCAAGCGGAACGGTAAAAGACGGCTGTCACGATCAGCGCAATGTGCGTTCTTTCTAGCGCTGGATGCCAAAGACAAGCGGCCTGTAGGGCTGACCAAGAATAGCTTTGCCACACCTGCACAAGGGCATGGTCTTTCACTTGGTAGTTATAAATGCCAGCGGGAATGGCGGTGTCGTTGCGAGTGAGGAGATAGATTTCCGCTGGATATAGCCCCCCGGCAGAAGGTGCTGCCCGCATATAAAAGGGCTGATCGGGATAGGGAACCACCCCAGTAATGCCATAGGTACAGTACAACAACCGTGAGAGTCGCTGCCAGTGGGGGTGGGCTGCCCCCTGCTCAGGTTCTAAAAACGGCTTGAGGGAGAAGGACTGACCAAGAGGATAGGTTTTGCAGGGACTGGGCTGGCGACTAAAATCGAGCGGTGCTGCCTGTTGGGCTAAGGTCTCAGGGGCGTACTTGGTGCGTTCGTGGTAATGCTGTGCCAAGGAAAGCGGTTGAAACCCCATTGTGTTGCCTCACCAAGTTAAGAAACCATTAAGTAATATGAACTTCCTCAATAAATCCCCCTACAGTCAAAAAGGTTTAGGTAGAAATACTTAGTCACAGTACAACGCTCTTTATACCATTATGGCCAAATTCAGCAATGAGGAACTATTGGCAGCCTATGCAGCGGGGGAACGAGATTTTCGGGGCAGCGATCTGACGGGTCTGAGCCTTTTTGACACCAATCTCAGCGATGCCGATTTCAGTGAGAGCAATTTGGAGAATGCCTATCTGCCCTATTGCCAGTTGAATCGAATTCAGGCAACGGCTGCCAATCTGCGCCATAGTCAGTTGGGCGATGCTCAGTTGTATCAAGCGAACCTTGCAGCAGCGGATCTTGAAGGCGCCAGCTTGGTACGGGTGAATCTGCGCACTGCCAATTTGGAACGGGCAAACCTCAGGGGTGCCAATCTTCAGGGGGCGGATCTGCGCTATGCCAATTTGCGACAAGCGAATCTCCAAGGGGCCAACCTGCAACAGGCCAATTTAGAGCAGGCAGATTTAACGGCAGCACAGGTACAGCGGTGTAATTTTTTTCGGGCAACGGGTGTTGATCTGTCGGCTGCGGTGTGCGATCGCACCACGGTTTATCCCGATGGCTATTTTTACCCCTGACTCAGGGTGATGAGGGTGACTGGATTCAGAGGATGGAGGCGGTGGCCTTGACCCAAGGGAACGGAGCGGCTGAGTTGCACGTGTAGCACTTGCGGGCTGATTTGCTGGGTCTGACACCAGTGGAGAACTTGGCCTTGGTGTTCGAGGGTGGCGATCGCCAGCACCACCCGGCCGCCAGCTTTCAACTGCGACCAGCAATAGTCAAGATTGGCCAGTAATTGGGCACCACTGCCGCCAATAAACACACGATCTGGTTGCGGCAAGCCACTGAGAATTTGCGGCGCTGCCCCTTGGATTGGGATCAGATTGGTCAAACCAAAAGCCTTGCGGTTGCGCTCAATGAGTTGGCAGCCAATAGCCGTTTTCTCAATCGCATAGATGGTGGCTTGGGGAGCAAGGCGGGCGATTTCCACAGCGACACTGCCGGTGCCGGCGCCTATATCCCAAACGGTTTCGACAGTGCTGGTGAGGGCAAGTTCCGCCAAGGCCAATACCCGCACTTCCCGCTTCGTCATCAGGCTGGGGCGATCGCCAAAGGTGAAAAATTGATCATCCCCTAGGCCAAGAACGGGCTGTTTCCGAGGGGGTAGGCGCTGGGATTGACGCAGGAGCACCACCAAATTCAAGGGATGTACTGGCGGCAATTCCGTCACTGGTTGGGCTAAGTCCCACGGCAGAATGGCTTCGTCTGCACTACCCAAGGCCTGACACACCCACGCCCGGTAGGACACAGGCAGGTGCAATGCTTGGTATAAGCGGCTAATGGCAGCAATATTAGCCTCACCATCGGTATAGATGGCAATTTTCTCCACCCCCCGCTGCAACAGCGGCACCAACCCGGCTAAATCGCGACCATGGGCACTGTAGATCACGGCGTCCTGCCAAGGGAGCTTGAGGCGACTAAAGGCCAACTGCACCGCGCTGAGGTGGGGATGAAATGTCAACTGATCGGGAGTAAAGACTTCGAGCAGCCAGCGTCCCAGCCCGTAAAACAGGGGATCGCCACTGGTGAGAATGACCACTTGGGGGTCGGGGGTTGTTGCCAAGTGGGTTTGAATCGCCTTGAGAGTGGCATGAAAGTCTCGTAGAGACAAGCGGGGGGCGTCTCCATGGGGAATCAACTGAAGATGGCGATCGCTCCCCACCAAAAGCGTCGCTGTGCGAATAATTTCCTGAACTGTTGCCCCCAACCCTGCCAGACCCTCTAGGCCAATGCCGACCACATGAATCGGGGTCACGCTGACTCCTCACTATCGGCCAACTCCAGCAGGGCATTCACAATCGCTGCCGCCACAGGCGATCCCCCCTTGCGACCGGCAACACGAATTTGAGGCACGGGCAGTTGGGCAAGGGCTGCTTTTGACTCTACAACATTGACAAAGCCAACGGGGACACCAATGACGCCCGCCGGCGGTACACGGGTTTGTTGCAGGCGATCGCACAGGGCAAGGAGCGCCGTTGGCGCATTTCCAACCACAAACAGGGCATAGGGCCACTGTTGCCAAGCGCGGATCATCCCTGCTTCGCTGCGGGTTTGATCGGGAGCGGTGTGGCTGCCATCGTCGAGGGCGGTAATGATCGGATTCTCGAAGGTACGGCTGACCATGGTTTGAATGCCGACCCTGACCATGGCCACATCGGTAATAATCGGCACACCTGAGCGCAGGGCTTGGGTCATGTGGGCGATCGCCCCCGGCGAAATCTCCAGCAGGTTCTTAAACTCAAAATCTGCCGTGCTGTGGATAATTCGCCGCAAAATCGCATAGCTTGGGGCATCAAAGGGGTGAGGACCGATCTCGCGATCAATGATGGCAAAACTGGCTTGGGCAATGGGATGCAGCAGAGACACAGGACTTCTGATAGGATAGTAGAACTGCCTAAACGTGGAGAGATGGCCGAGTGGTCGAAGGCGCAGCACTGGAAATGCTGTGTGGGGCAACTCACCGAGGGTTCGAATCCCTCTCTCTCCGTCCTATTGTTATCTTGCCACTACAGGGGGTATCCTTTGCTGCAACCAAGGGAGAGGTGGCTGCCCTAGAATAGAAAACATAGAGAATACTCCCAACGCAGTTAGGGGTTCTTAAGTGCTTAATTTCTAACCCCCTTGAGGATTCTTTACTATGCGTTTCTCCTCAATCCCTTGGATAGTAATTGCCAGTATGCTGCCTGCTGTACCTGCCTTTGCTAATTCCGCTGCCATTGGCACGATTCAAGTTAGCCCCGAGTTGCGATCGGCACTGCAATCGGCACCCGATCCTGCGGCAAACCCCAATGCTGTCCCACCTGCGAGTAATATGGCAGAGATTGAAAACAGCCTAGAGATTTCGCCTGTGCCTACTCGCCCCGATCCAAAGGTGTACAGGCAGTTTGAGGAACCCCGCAATAATCGCGGTCTTGGCTTCAAAGTGGGCATTTAGGGGTTCAGGGCAGCACTTTTGGCCGCGTGCAGTTGGCCATTGTGTTGATCGAGTAGAGCTTGAGCGGCAAGGGCATCCAGTCCTGTCCAGTACATGAGCAGGGCACGCTTCACTTGGTAGCCACTGCGTTCGAGGAGAGCTGCTGCTGCTGCGCGATCAATCCCCGTGAGATCCGTGAGAATCCGCAGAGCACGATCCAAGAGCTTACGATTGGTGACCGCCACATCCACCATACGGTTGCCATAGACTTTGCCCAACTGCACCATCACCCCCGTGGAAATGATATTCAGTGCCATTTTTGTGGCAGTACCCGCTTTCAAACGGGTGGATCCAGCAAGGAGTTCAGGCCCCACCAGTAGGCGAATGTCAATGTCGGCAACCCGCTGTACCTGATCCGAGGGAACACAGGCCATAAAGACCGTAAGTGCCCCTACTGCTTGCGCTGCATCCAGTGCCCCATGAACATAGGGAGTGGTTCCGCCAGCGGTAATACCCATCACCACATCTTGGGCAGTAATCTGGCGATCGCCCACCACGGCGGCGCCATCTTCGTAGCGATCCTCAAGGCCTTCGGAACTGCGCACAAGGGCAGCCTCACCGCCGGCCAGAATGCCTTGAACCAAATGGGGCGGCGTACAAAAGGTGGGTGGACATTCCGCAGCATCCAAAACCCCCAAGCGACCACTGGTGCCGGCACCAATGTAGAAGAGGCGTCCCCCTTGGCGGAGGCGGGCTGCTGTGGCGGTAATGGTTTGGGCTAAGGCCTCGCGGGCTTGGGCGATCGCCCGCAGCGTTTGGGCATCTTCCTGATTAAACAGATCAACTAGTTCCAAGGGAGTGAGCTGATCCAGATTCTGGCTGGCGGGATTGATCTGCTCCGTCAAGAGATGACCACGACTAGGGAGTTCTTGGAGGTCTGTCATGGCCGCGCCGAAATTTCTGCCATTTCAATCACGGTGCCGTCGTAGTCCTTGACAAGGAAATTGAGGGGGCGATCGCTGCGCATTTTGTAGCGCAACTGCCGCCGTTGAATCCGCAGCAATAGGAGTTCGAGGCACTCACGGTCAAAGCAGACATGGCGCTGACGGTGGCGTTCCCCCTTGCTGGCACCACTAATGACATGCAGTTGCGTATTTTTCTTGAGTTGGTACCACAACCCATCACTAGGGCTGGGGCGCTTGGGGCTGCTGTAGCTCAAGGCCGAGGGCACATAGAGCGGATCCATCGAAGCCACGCCAAGGGTTTGCTCATAGTTGTAGTAGTAGTGCAGCGGTACATCAGCGATCGGCAAATGCAACTCCTGCTCGTAGAACTGCCGCGCGTGCTCCAAATCCGAGACCATGATCGTATAGACCTTGGGGGCACTGGACAAAAAGAGCCACATCGCCCCTGCGTAGCCCATCAGCAGCATGATCATGATCCCTTGGGTGGAGAATATCCCATCCCAGAGACCATCCAGCCAAGCAAACAAAGGAGGAGTCAACAACATGCCAATGTTCTAGGGAAAGCTCCTTTTATTCTAGTGACTATCCTAGTCAACAGACCCAGCAATGGTTTATTCATTGATAAAAATATATTCTTGACGTTGCTGAGACTGGGATCAGCCAAGGGCTGTAGGGGGGTGGGGCTAGGTTATAATCCTTTAATTTGTAAATAATGTTCTCTTAAACACGGGTTTCCCCTAGAACTGTCGTTGTGAGCTATGCCCCTCAGCGCATTTCGCCAGACGAGTGTTTACCAAAAGACAACACCCCAGCCCCCTGCAACATTCCAAATTCCACTTATTTGTGTTTGCGGTTGCTTCTTAGGCATTTGTTTCCTAGTGTTCAGTGGACTTGGCCAACAGTGGGATATTGCTTTGTCCGAGATTGTCCGAACCGTTTTACCGCGTGAGTTTGCTCCTGTTGCAAAATTGTCCTATTTTTCGGGCAATGCCCCCGTTGCTGGGAGTAGCCAACCTATTCATCCGCAAAGATGTAGTCGTAGAGTTCTTCGGGCTTAGGCTCAGGACTTTCCTCAGCAAAGGCCACAGCATCATCCACAATCGCTTGTACTTTTTGCTCAATGGCACGCAGGTCTTCGCTAGTGGCCAGTTCCTGCTCCACGAGGTAGGCACCCAGCTTTTTGATCGGATCGCGCTTCAGCCAAAATTCTTTCTCTTCTTTGGAGCGCAGTTCATCGGGATCGGCAAGGGAGTGCCCCCGGAAACGGTAGGTCAAAGCTTCAATTAGGGTGGGGCCTTCACCGGCACGGGCGCGGGCGATCGCTGCCTCAGCCACTGTACGCACCGCCAGCACATCCATGCCATCCACTTCCTCACCCACCATGCCAAAGACCTTGGCCTTCTTGTAGATTTCTGTTTCGGAACTGGCACGCTCATGGGCCATACCGATCGCCCACTTGTTATTTTCCACCACGAAAAGAATGGGTAATTTCCAGAGGGCTGCCATATTCAAGCACTCAAAGAACTGGCCATTATTGCTGGCACCATCACCAAAGAAGCAAGCGGTGACCTGATCGGCCTTGGCATCGCCCATCACCTGACGGCGGTACATCGTCTGAAATGCTGCCCCCGTTGCGACTGGAATCCCCTCAGCGACAAAGGCAAAGCCCCCCAAGAGATTATGCTTAGCAGAAAAGAGGTGCATTGAGCCGCCCCGGCCTTTGCTACACCCCGTCGCCTTGCCAAAGAGTTCAGCCATTACTTCACGGGCAGGAACACCGGCGCTCAGGGCATGAACGTGATCGCGATAGGTACTGCACACGTAATCATCGGGACGCATCGCCTTGATCACACCTGTAGAGACAGCCTCTTGACCGTTGTAGAGGTGGACAAAGCCAAACATCCGCCCCCGGTAGTACATTTCGGCACACTTATCTTCAAAGGTGCGCCCCAGTACCATATCTTCATAGAGCATTAACCCCTGCTCACGAGTAATCGTGGTTTGGGGAATGGACAAAGAGGGCAGACTACGCTCTTGAACCATAGCAGGCAGTGATCAACTTAGGGTAAACGCCGTACCAACAGGGCAAGCCGCCGTTGGCATCACACTATTGTACTCAAATTACAGCCCTTTTCTTAAATATGGGAGTGACAAGGGAATGCCAGCCTCTGCTAATCACAGTAAATGAGTATTCCTGCCCCTTGCTGGTTTGCTAAAAAGAGAAGCAGGATAGATGTGGGCAGCAGCCATTGCCTCTGGTCAAAACGTTTTGCTAGGGTCGTTTGCAGACCGTGCCATGCAGTTTCTAGGATGCAACTGGGTAAGTCTCCTTCCTCTGCGGCGGCGATGAGTGCTTCAAGGTCTGCTGGCGGTTCATTGTCGGGAATGGCGATTAAAATTGCCGCAATACTCATTCATGAGGTTTCCAATTGAATTAGCAACTAACTTCCCAGAAGGAAGGCAACGAGGAACAAACCATAGAGGAGACCGAACTTCAAGGCATTGAGAATTTCGCCAAAGAGAGTTTGCCGCAGTTTCCAGCGATCGCTATAGAACATAGCACTAATCACTTCAGCAATAATTGCTACGATGCTCGAGGCCACAATATCTAAATAGCCCAATTGACCTGCACTCGAGGAAATGGCTAAGCCCAAGAACACCCCAAAGAGAAACGCAATACTCAGTGTTGCTAGCCGTCGCCACGGATTTTTTAACTGCTCCTGAATCCCGGCGCCTAAACGATCAAGCAGGGTATTAAGACGGGTTTGCTGCATATACTCAGGACGGGAAAAGGTTGCTAGAGTGGGCAGAGAGTGAATGCTTGCCAGTATATGTTAAGTCGTGTTGCCGATGCGGTCTATTGGTTAAATCGCTACATTGAGCGGGCAGAGAATATTGCTCGTTTTGTTGATGTCAACTTGAACATGCTGCTGGATCTGCCCACGAGTCTTTCCAGTCAATGGGATCCCCTAGTGCTAACAACGGGGGATTTGCCCTTTTTTCAGGAACACTATGGCACGGCCACGGCTGAAAATGTGATTCAGTTCCTCACCTTTGACACCACCTATCCCAACTCGATCATCTCCTGTCTGCGGGCGGCACGGGAGAATGCCACATCCATTCGCGAGGTGATTTCCTCAGAAATGTGGCAGCAGGTGAATGCCTTCTACACAATGGTGCGGGAGGTGGCTAAAGCCCCGGATCAATTGGAGATTGCCAGCTTTTTGAAGCAAGTGAAACAGGCCAGTCACCTTTTTGCCGGCGTGATGGATAGTACGATGAGCCACAATGAAGCGTGGCACTTTGGTCAAATGGGGCGGCTACTGGAGCGAGCCGATAAGACCTCGCGGATTCTCGATGTGAAATACTATCTGCTGTTGCCCTCAGTGGAAGATGTGGGCACGCCCATTGATGAATTGGGTTGGATTGCGCTCCTCAAGTCCGCCAGTGCCTATGAGATGTATCGTAAACGGGGTTCGCATCGGATTACACCCGCAGGGGTCGCAGAGTTTTTGATTCTCGATGCCGAGTTTCCCCGCGCGATCCGCTTTTGTCTGTTGCAGGTGGAAAAATCCCTCTACAAAATTACAGGGACGCCCTTGGGGAGCTGGCACCAGCCCGTGGAACGCCAACTGGGACGCCTGCGATCGCAACTGGACTATTTGACGATTGATGAAATTATTGGTCAAGGCATGCACGAGTTCCTCGATCACTTGCAGCAGCAAATGAATGAGGTGGATACGCAAATTTTTCAAACGTTTTTTACCCTAGAGCCTGTGAAAGCCCGCTAGCGTGACAATTGAATTGGGGTATTGCCTAGGGTTGACGGTGGGCTTGGTGCTGCTTGAGGTATTGGCGCCCATTTTGAATCACCGCTAGCATTTCCTTGAATTGGCGTTCCATTTCCGCAAGGGTGCGATCGGCATAGGCATCCGCTTCCTGTTGCCGCTCTTGACATTCATGGCGGGTCACTTGGCGCAGATGGGCTAGTTCTTTTTCTGTGTTTTGCCGTAGCAGATTGATTTCCTCGATCGCGCGCTGGCGCATAAACTCCACCTCTTGCTGCACCTGCTGGCGAATTTTCTGGGCTTCGAGTTCTGCCTGCTGGCGAATCCGCAGTTCATCGGCAATTTGGGCAGCGCGTTGCTCTGCGGCACGGATAATTTCTTGGGCGCGGTGCTGGGCTTGTTTAATGATCTCATCCCGCTGATTGAGAATCCGCTGCGCTGTCTTCACTGATTCGGGGATCGCCTGTTCAATGTGGGCAAGTTGGTTTAGGATCTGCTCTTCATCAATGAGTTTGCGGCCGGTCAGCGGGATCTTCGTCCCTTCGAGAATCAGGAGTTCTTCCAGCTTTTCCAATTGTTGCAGGAGTTGCAGCGGTACGGAAGGGACATCAAGCGCTTCATTTACTCCAGTGGTCGTTGAGATGCGATCGGCGTTTGAGTAAAGCATGCTTCTAAATCCTTTGCAACAGTGGCTGGTACTAGATGACGAACATTACCGCCAAATCGGGCAATTTCTTTTACTAAGCTACTACTTAAGAAACTATACTCATTGGACGTGGTGAGGAACACGGTCTCAATCTCTGGCCAGAGGCTTTTATTGGTGTGGGACATCTGCAGCTCGTATTCAAAGTCCGACAGAACCCGTAGCCCCCGCAGAAGAACTGTTGCCTGTTGCGATCGCGCGTACTCAACGGTGAGGCCATCAAAGGTATCCACCCGCACATTTTTTAAGTGGACAGTTGCCGCCTGCACTTGTTTGATCCGCTGCGCCACGCTAAAGAGGGCTTTTTTCTGAGGGTTATGGGCGATCGCCACAATCACTTCACTAAAGAGACGAGCACCCCGCTCAATAATGTCCAAGTGCCCTAGGGTAATGGGATCAAAGCTTCCAGGATAAACAGCAAGCATAGGCGGCTCAATAACGAGATGAGAGGTTAAACAGCATCAAGGGTAAGACAATCATCGCTGATTTCTCGGAACAGCGGATACCATTGCTGCATTGGCAGATCACTCGCGATCGCCCCAGAAATTTTCTGACTGTATCTTTGCCGATCAACCCTACAACCAAGGGGATGAATGATCCCCGTCTGTGGATAGAAATGGAGCTGCTGCAATTAATAAAAATTAATGTAAAGAGTTGTAATCAGAATATAAAAAATCAAATCATTTATTGACAACATTTGTAGCCTTAGCTACCAAATTTAGGCTCAATATGAACTAATGTAAACGATTTCTTAAATTTTGCAGTGTCACGTAGCGGCTATGTTACAGAATGGTGACGCAAAACTATTTGTATCAATCAATACTTGACACTATTTGTATCAATCAATACTTGACGATCTCAGATCTGAGCATTTATAACAGAAACATGTTTCATCCAACACAGTTAGAGTTCTCTTTTAACTTAAATACCGCTTTTAACTTAAATACCGTAAATTTACTTGTAAATCTGAAGTGATTGGTGTTTCCCTGATGACGATGATTAGTTTTTTGAATAACTATATTGACTTAACTTCTTACACACCTGAAAGTACGTGCATGTCACGTGCCTCTCTCCCTTTTTCTGCTATGTCCTGTCCTAACTATGAGGGTTCCCGCTATGAATATTTCTCCAGTCACTCGCTATTATATGCGGCGCTTACTGGCAGAGCATCCCGCCATTCAATCCTATGTTGCCCGTGACACACATCCACTGGGCATTGAGGAAGAATACCTAGAGCGTTACATTAATCTAGATCATTTAACCTATCCACAACTGAATCAATTAGAATTTCTCATTGAGTTACATCAAAAAATAAAAGTTAACGAACCACATCACACTCACCAGCTTCAACAGATTGAGCAAAAAATTTTTGACCTCATTGGTATTCAACTTCCTGTCTCCCACAGTGCCTTAACAGATTTGATGTCTTTCTTTAGTCAGGTTGCGGAAACTCAAGAGCAGATTCCTGTGCCTAGGGTAAACCATGAATCGACAAACCTTGCTGATTACTATGAATACTGTCGGCGAATTACAGCAGTAACGGTACGCTACCTTGGCAAAATGATTGTCACTAACTATTGGTTATTGACACGACCCCGTGAAAGCTGGTTGGCGCAAATTCAAGTGGAGCAGTTCCACAACCGTAACTTCACGCCCCACGATCAACTTTTAACCAACTATGAAGTCGAAACCTTGCAACGGTGGATCCATGATTTCATTCGGCATTGCTGTCGTGTCCTGCCCACTCTACCGCGCCTTCTCTTGGCGGCAGGAGTTCCTTCCCACCTGCTCTACGATCTCGTTCGTTAACGGTCAGGTTATTCCCGAAACGGGCTTCCCTATGCAAATATCAATGGAAATCAAAAGGTTCTAGGAGCGTTTGCAGTACGGTGGGCAACTTCTCGGCTAGCTCTTGGGAATGGCTATAGATGAGGCGCTGGCGACTGGGAACTTCAATGGGAAGAGGCGCCCGCTGGCTGGGGTGCTCCTGCTGAATAACAAGGAGTTGATTGCGGCGTTTACTGGCTAGGGCATAGCCCAGTTCGAGGGCAACCATTGCATGCAACTGTTCATTCCCACTCCCATCTGCAATAAAGAGCAGTGAGCGACGCAATTGGGTGATCACGGGACTATCCAGACGCAGAGGAGCCGTGGCTGAGCGTGGGCTTTCGACCAGTTCCAAGGGGAAGCGACTAGGGGTATTGGTCACAAATGCTTTGAGGGCGGTGCGAATCTCGTCACTACTGGGGCTATCGGCGGCACTGAAAAAGAGGGTTGGTTCCAAGTAACTCAGGCGATCGCTCTTGATGAAATAGATTTCATGACTGAGAACATCAATGTTGGCAATTGTATAGCTGCCACTGCCCTCAATATAAAATTCCACCGTTTCCCCAAGGCGATAGCGTTGAAACCACTCCGAACGCTGCACCGTTTCTAAGTCATCGAGAAAATCTGCCCGCAATGCCGTTTTCAGCAAGCTACTTTTGTTGAGCCGTAGATCGTGGGGGCGTTGCTCGATGTGTTCGAGGGGTTCATACTGCGGTAGGTACCATGCCCGCAGCGCAATAATCGCCATTCAATTATTCCACCTAGGTATTGCCAATTATGTTAGAGCATAAATACAGTCCTTTTCTGGGGTACACAGATGAGCACTGGCTGAGCGTATTCCATCCGTGTGAAAAGGGCTGTAAATTAAGTCCTACGGGCATAGGAGACAGCCAATGACAGCAAAATTATTGCTGGTGGATGATGAGCCGGGGGTGCGCGAGGCGGTAACGGCCTATTTAGAGGACAGTGGCTTTGAAGTAACAGCAGTGGCCAATGGTCAAGCGGCTCTGGAGTACCTAGAAACCAATGTGCCCGACCTGATTATTACGGATATTATGATGCCGCAGATGGATGGCTATGCCTTTTTGGAAACAGTGCGCCAACAGCCCCATCTCAACCATATTCCCGTTATCTTCCTCACAGCGCGGGGCATGAAGCGCGATCGCATCCAAGGGTATGATGCTGGCTGTGATGCCTACCTAGCCAAACCCTTTGACCCCGATGAACTGGTGGCCATCATTAAAAATCTGCTGCGGCGGCAAGCGGCTGCTCGCGATGAGGCCGAACCCAATCTGGCCAATCTAGCCCAACAAATTGCCGAACTGCGGGCAATGCTCGTCCAACAGGGCAAACGCAATCCCACGGCTCCCCCAATTCAACTGGATCTCACCCCCCGCGAAGCCAGTGTGCTGCAACTGGTGGTCAAGGGTCTGATGAATAAGGAAATTGCCAGCCAACTGAATACCAGTGTTCGCAATATTGAAAAGTATGTCAGTCGCCTCTTTGTGAAAACCGGTACCAGTAGCCGCACAGAACTCGTGCGCTTTGCCCTTGAACATGGCTTGGCTGATTAGGTTAGAGAGAGGGATCATTTTGCCAGAACCAGTCGGCAATGCGGGGTTGGGCTTTTTCCGTTGCTGTCGGGTTGAGGAGGATAATTGCTTGGCGGAGGTTGGGGGAGAGCCGTCGCTGTACCCGTTGGGGAATGCCATCGCCAAAATAAACATGACCCCGCCCCGTCAGCACCACAATCAGGCGATCGGGATGCCGCTGATGCTGTTTAGCAATGACTTTGGCCATGGTTTCATCCCAAAGGACTTGAGCTTGGTAAAAGAAGTCAAAATTCATACTGTGGCTCATCCCTTGATGGGCAGCAACAAAAATCTCCTGCAGGCGATCGCGATAGGCAGTGTTGCTCAAGTCAATATCTGATAGGGGTGGAATATAGCGAAAATCATCTTCCCCTAAGCTCTCGAGACCTTGGCGTGCCACTTGGCGGGTGACTTCGGTGGGCGTATTCAGGGCAATTAGGGGAATCTGCTGCTCCTTGGCAAAGCGAAAAATCGGTGCATAGAGCGACCAAGGGAAGCCCCAGCGCTGAGCATATTGGGTTTGCTCCAGCAATTCCATTTCCGTAATTTCACCGCCAATGTAGGCATCGAGGGCGGCTTGAAAGGGACGCTGCATCATTTCTAGGGCGATCGCTAGGGGGCGACCCCGCCGTTGCAATTCCTGCAAAATCAACAGTTGCGCCTGATGGTCAGCAGCGCTGTCATGGGTTTCACCCAAATAGAGGATGTGTTTCTGCTGCCACTCATCGTAGGCTCGCTGCAAGGATACCAATTCACTGCCTCGCCACACCTGCTGCGCTTTCACACTGTGGGTTCCCGCCAAAAACAGCGCGATCGCTAAAGTAAAAGCTAAAGGCTGCCAAGCAGGGGAGGATCGCCACTGGCGCAACCGCTGTCCAAGGGGGGATGCCAAACGATAAAATATCTGCCAAGATCGAGATAGAGTCGTTGACGGTATGGTGACGACAATTATCTTCTGCGCGTTCCCCATTGGGTTCAACCCTGTTATCCAACGCTGAAACAACTATGCAATCTCCCTATCCACTTGAACTCAGTGACCCCGCTGCCAGTGACGTCGGTTCTACTCATCCTGAACTGAATGGTAACGCACTGGTGAAATCGGAGACGACCTCTACAGAATTGGCCAAGGCGGAAGTTCGCTTGAGTGACCCCCGTGCCGAAGCGCTGCGGCAAATGTTGGAACGCCATCGCGGTACGCGGCAGTTGATTATTCTCCAAGATTTTCCTGACCCCGATGCCCTCTCTTCGGCATGGACCTATAAACTCATTGCTGAGCAGTTTGAGATTCAGTGCGATATTGCCTACGCCGGTGCCCTGAGCCATCAGGAGAATATCACCCTAGTGCGGCTGACGGGGATGCCCCTTGTGCGCTGGGCGGTGCAAGGTACGAAAAATAAAGATCAGCGGGATTGTACCTGTTACCAAGGCTACGTTCTCATTGACAACCAAGGCACCACCAGTCAATTGCTGCCCATGGTACAGGAGGCAGGCCTGCCCGCGATCGCCATCATTGATCACCACAGTCTCCAAGAAGCCATTCAAGCCGAGTTTACAGACATTCGACCCACGACCCGCGCCACGGCTACCATCTTTACCCAATACCTGCAAGCGGGGCTACTCACCCTCGACAGTAGCAACCCAGTTCACGTGAAATGTGCCACGGCTCTGATGCATGGCCTGCGCTCTGACACCGATTGCCTCAAACAAGCCAAAGAAGAGGACTTTCTCGCAGCCGCCTTCCTGAGTCGTTTTATTGATTATCAACTACTGAACACCATTTTGCAGTCCCACCGCTCGAAGCAGGTGATGGATGTGATCGAGCGATCGCTGAAAAACCGCTCCATTCACAACAATTTCTCAATTTCTGGCGTGGGCTATATCCGCTACGAAGACCGCGATGCCATTCCCCAAGCGGCGGATTTCCTTGTGACTGAAGAGAACGTCCACACTGCCGTTGTCTATGGCCTCGTCCACGACGAAGATGAAGAAGTGGAACTGATTATCGGTTCGCTGCGCACAACAAAAATTACCCTTGACCCCGACGAATTTATCAAAGAGGCCTTTGGTAAGGATCGCCAAGGACGCTTCTTTGGTGGCGGTCGCTCCCAGGCCGGCGGTTTTGAAATTCCCGTGGGCTTCTTGTCGGGTCTCAATGAAAATCCAGAATACGCTAAACTCAAGTGGAGCGTTTACGATACGCAGATTAAGCAGAAGCTCCTCCACCTCGTCAATCCGAAGAACAATGTCCTCCACGGTACGGAGTAAGGCACTGTTTGTAGTAATCAAGTTTTAGGTCTTTATGACGGAGCTAACAGTCTTTTTTTTCCGCCACGGAATCGCGGTCGAACGGGAAGTGTTTGAAGGCAGTGATAGCGATCGCCCCCTGACGGCCAAAGGCGAAAAGAAAACCCAGCAGATTGCGCGGCGGTTATTGGATCTAGGCATTGAAGCAGAACTGATTCTCTCCTCCCCACTAGTGCGGGCACGGCAAACCGCAGAAATTCTCCTTGAAGTGGGGGTTGCCCCCGATCTGATGATTTCTGACCTGTTGGCGCCAAGCGGTCGTTTGCCAGATTGGCTGCAGTGGCTGAACCACTGGCGTCAAGACCATGAGGGAGCCCTGATTGCCGTGGGTCATGAACCCAATCTTAGTCACTGGGCAGAACTGCTCATCTGTGGCAAAGCCTTGGGACACCTCCAGCTCAAGAAAGCCGGCATTATTGGCCTGCAGATTCCAGAAACCGATCCCCTTGGTAATAGTCAACTCTTTTGGCTGACGCCTCCCAAGTTTTTACTCAATGGCAGTGGCCTTGCCTGACTACAGGTGTCCATTCCGATGCTTCGACCCTCTCGCCACTGCTCTCCCTAAAGCGACACAATAGAAGTACAGCCTGCCACAGGATAGAATCGTGAATTCTGAGTCGGAAATTACGGAGCATTTACCGCCCGATGTTCTCAGTTGGCTGTATGCCTATCAGCGGGAGCATCAATTTACTAGCCTTGAAGCGGCAATTGTTGACATTGTCTGCAAGTTTTATATTCAAGCGGAGCATTTGCCTGAACGGCTGGCGGATCTAGAGCGACGGGTGAATGCCCTCAGCCGTGAAGTGATTCATCTGCGTCAACAACTGCCCGAAAACTACGATCGCCTACGGGAACAGTTGGCAGCGGTGCGCCTGAGTCATTCGGGCATTCTCCACAATTTGCGCGATCGCGTGGAGGCCTTAGAGTCCGAGGTGTTTTCCGGTCGCCCTAGCGCTGCTGACGTAGAGGCTGATAGCTGAGGAGTTCCTCCAAGGTTGCCAGCAAATCGACTTTCACAAATGTGATTTGATCCTCAGCATTGAGGCCAAATTGCCAAGCCACATTGACGCTAAAGAGGGGAAGTTTGGCTTTGCCCACTAGACGGTAGCGACGTTCTGTGCCCTCTGTGCTTAGTAGTTCTCCTTTAAGGGGTTCTGCCCGCATACCCACGGCTTCTAAGTGGAGATAGTGGGCGATCGCCCCCCGACCCACCACGGCATCCTCAAAGGGCGGATAGAGAACTCCTTCTTCAGCAAACAGGGCGGCCACATCTTCGTAGCGTTCCTCGTTGAGGGCAGCAAAATAGGCGATCAGCGTCGGTTCATCAATGCCGAGAATAGGACTGCCTTGAACAAGGTGGGTCATGGTTTCAGTTCCTCAGTGGTTTGTATCTGGACAAAAAAAGGGAGCGAGCTGCCCCCTTGCGTAACCCATGGCATCTCAATTAGACGGCAAGTGGATCCACACCCATGGCGACCACTGCATTCCGCAGCACAGTAATCTGTTGACCAAAGTCAAGGGCTTTGATGGCTGCAAACACGCGATCAGCATCGCGGCTGAGGGTATAACCGGGGGGCACAGGTACCACAAACCCCTGTTTCATCAGTTCTGCCAGTTGATACCAGAAGGCGAGCTTGGTGTTGGGGCTAAAGACACCGTAGGCACGGGTGAGAGGGGTGTCCACATTGGCCACCAAGTCGCGCATGAATTGAAGTTGATCATCAAAACTGAGTGCTTTGACCTGATTGAGCAGCCCTTCCGCCAGTTGTAGGCGAGCCGTACCGGGGGCGGCGGCTGTAATCGAACGACCCGTTTCGGTGTAGATGAACCACAGAAGTCCTAGTTTGTCATCCACACTCAGGCAGTTGAAAAGAGTGGTAACCTCTTGAACGGCTGTGGCCAGTGTCGAGGGAGTGAAACGAGTATCGGTGGTATAGGTCATACAGCTTCAGAGATGTTGAACGTCTAGCGTGTTGCTATGCTTATCTCTGCCTCCTAGTCAACAGTATGTTACATATCTTCATAAAAAGCAACACAAGTTTATAAATACCGAAAATAAATCTATCTTATGCTTCATTTGGATAGAATGAAATAAATCTATTGTAGCCACCCAGAGCGAGACGGGTCTGATTTGAGCCATCTGTTCCCCGCCTGTTCCCACTTCTTCAGAAAAAAGCGGTTTGGCACACCAATCGAGAGTTGTTACAAATGTTAAGATTGCATCGGTTTTGGCAAGAACACGCCTGTGGCTCGACCAACCCTCTACGTAGCAATCACCAACCATGGCTTTGGTCATGTGGCGCGGACAACGGCGCTGGTGAATGCCATTCGCCGCCAAGTGCCCGATCTCTTGCCACTGATCGTGACGGCAGCTCCCTATTGGTTGTTGCAGGCGAATCTGGAGGGGGAGTTTATTCATCGTCCCCGTTCCCTTGATCTGGGGGTGGTGCAAGCCGATAGTTTGCAAATGGATTTGCCCGCAACCCGTGCCAAGCTCTTGGAACTTCAGGCGGCAGCCCCTGAGTTGATCCGCGCCGAGGCAGAGTTTATTCAGCAAAATCGGGCACAGTTGGTGCTAGCGGATATTCCCCCTTTGGCGGTGGCGATCGCCCATGCAGCGGGGGTGCCCTGTTGGATGGTTAGTAACTTTGGCTGGGATTTTATCTATCGCTCCTTTGGCGATGACTTTAGCGAGATTGCGGATTGGGTGAGTAATCTTTATAGCGGGTGCGATCGCTTGTTTCAACTGCCCTTTGCGGAACCCCTCAATGCCTTTCCCCACAAGGAATCCGTGGGACTGACGGGAGCCGAACCGCGTTTTGAGCCAGAGGAGTTGCGGCGGCGCCTTGGCCTCACCACTCCCCGCGATCGCACAGTTCTTTTAACCTTTGGCGGCCTGAGCTTGCAAGCGATTCCCTATGAGACCCTCAAGGGGTTTCCGGATTGGCAGTTCCTTACCTTTGATACCAGTGCCCCTGAGGACTTACCGAACCTACGGAAGCTCTGTGGCCGCCAATTGCGCCCGGTGGATGTGATGCCTCTCTGTGGTCGAGTCGTGTCCAAGCCCGGCTATGGCACCTACGCGGAGGCCTGTCGCTTGGGGGTACCGGTGGCAACGATTCGTCGTGATGATTTTGCTGAAGGGCCTGTTTTGGTGGCGGGATTGCAGGCACATCATTTCCATCAAATTCTCACCCATGAAGAATTTTTTGGTGGTCACTGGCACTTTTTGCACGCAGAACCCCAGCCGCCCCAAGACCCCACCCCCTTGGATCTCAATGGCAATTCTATGATCGCCACCGCTGTTGCCTATTATTTGAATAACTGCTCATCACAATAGCCGTGGGTATCTTTAGATGGCGAACCGCCTCGCTGCTAAAAAAGGCTTGGCAACTGTATCAACAACAGCACTGGAGCGGAGCACAACAGTGCGCACGTCAAGTTATTGAAGAGACCCCGCAGCCAGAGGCCTATTACCTATTGGGGTTAATTGCTGAACAACTGGCACAGCCCCTTGAGGCACAGGCAGCCTATGAGCAGGCTATTGCCCTTGAGCCGTGGCATGCCCCTTCCCATTATCGCTTGGCAGTTGTTCTCCATGATTTGCTGCACCAACCGGCGGCTGCGCTACCCCACTACCAACGCGCCCTTGAGGTGAAGCCGGAGTGGGTGGAAGCCCATAGCAACTTAGGAAATGCCTATCTGGACTTGGGGGACACTGAACGGGCGATCGCCTGCTACCAAAAAGCCCTATCCTTGAATCCCGACTTGCCCACAACGCTGTATAACTTAGGCCTCTGCCTACACGCCCAAGGCAAACTCACAGAAGCGAGTGCTTGCTACGAACAGTCACTGTACCTTGAAGCGGGTCAAGCCGATGTCCACAACAATCTGGGCAGTGTCTATCTTGAACTGAAAAATTATGAGGCAGCGATTCGCCAGTTTCAGGCCGCCTTGAGTGCTAATCCAGAACTGTTGGCAGCCCACTACAATCTGGGGTACGCTTTGCATCTACAGGGTAACCTCGCGGCGGCGCGCGATCGCTACCAAGAAGTGCTCCTGCGGGATAACAAGCACCAACAGGCGCTATTGCAACTGGGTCAAATTTGCCTCAGCGAAGCGGATTTTACGGGAGCAATCAGCTACTACCAACGCTGTCTGAGTCTTGACTCCCTCAATGGTGCGGCTCATGCCGGGTTGGCCACAGCGCTCTTGGAAACGGGGGATCCGCAAGCAGCTCTCCATCACTTTCGCCAGGCCGTTGCCTTAGACCCCGATGCAGTGGATGTGCGCCTCAACTTTGCCCTTGTGCTGCTGCTGCTGGGACATTTCCCAGAGGGATGGGAAGAATATGAATGGCGCTGGCAGCAACCCACTGGAGGATTACGCACCTATCCGCAACCCCGTTGGCAAGGTCAATCCCTAGAGGGGAAAACCCTCTTTGTCTATAGTGAGCAGGGGCTAGGGGATTGCATTCAGTTTGTGCGCTTACTGCCCTTGATGGCGCGGCGTGCCCAACGGGTGATTTTTGCTGCTTACCCGCCCTTGGTGCGTCTTTGTCAAACACTGCCGGGGATTGAAGTGATAAGCACCGAGGAGACGCCTCCCCCCTTTGATTACCATACCCCCCTGCTGAGTCTGCCGCGCTACCTAGGTATTGATAAAGACCACTTTCCCAAGTTCAGTCCCTATTTTCACTTACCCACCCCCCTGCCCCGCAGTATTTTTCATGTGTCCAAACCGCGGATTGGTTTGGTCTGGGCTAGCCATAGTCAAACGCGCACCACGGCGCAGCGGTCTTGTCCCCTTGAGTACTTCCTGCCTCTGCTGCGGGAATTTGATGTCCAATGGTATAGCCTGCAAAAGGAGCGATCGCGCCTCGAGGGTGAACAATTGCAGCAGGCGGGAGTGATTGACTGCCAGCCCTACATGGGGGATTTTCTGGATACGGCGCTGTTGATCCAGCAGTTGGATGCTGTGGTAACAATTGATACGGCTGTGGCACACTTGGCGGGTGCCCTAGGGAAGCCCCTGTGGATCCTGTTGCCCTTTGTGGCGGATTGGCGGTGGCTCTGGCAGCGATCGCGATCGCCTTGGTATCCTTCGGCGCAGTTAATTCGCCAGCCGCAGCGGGGAGATTGGCAAGGGGCGATCGCCCAATTGCGGACTGCTCTTGAATCCCACTATCGGATGCTCAGCAATGGGGTATCCAATTGAGAAGAAATTAGTGATTGCGGTGGCCTCCAGTGCCCTCTTTGATTTGGGGGAGGCGGATGATGTCTTTCGCAATGAGGGGACCGAAAAGTACCGCCAATTTCAGCGGGAAAGGAAATACGATGTCTTGCCGAAGGGGGTGGCATTTCCCTTTATTCGCCGCTTCTTGAATCTCAACCGTGCCTATCCCGAACAAGAACCCGTGGAGGTCGTGCTCCTTTCCAGAAACGATCCCGATACTGGTCAGCGGGTCTTCTATTCAATTCAGCACTACGGTCTGAACATTACCCGCGCCGCATTTTTGGGCGGCAAATCCCCCCATCCCTACATTCCTGCCTTTAATGTGTCTCTGTTTCTCTCGGCAAATGCCAAGGACGTGCAGCAGGCGATCGCGGCTGGGTATCCAGCGGGCATGGTGATTCGATCGCCTATTACCGATCACGAAGACGATGCTGAGTTACGGATTGCCTTTGACTTTGATGGTGTGCTAGCGGATGATGAAGCGGAAGCCGTCTTTCGCCAAGGGGATCTCGAGCAATTTCAAGCCCATGAACTGCAAAAGGCCAACATTCCCCATAATCCGGGACCCTTGAGTGATCTTTTTAAGAAACTGGCAGCCTTTCAACAATTGGAAATGGCAAAAGAGCAGCAGGATGCCAGCTATCAGCGGCTGTTACGGATTGCGATTGTGACCGCACGCAATATCCTTGCTAGTGAACGGGTGGTGACCACCCTCAACAGTTGGGGCGTCATGCCGGATGAAACCTTTTTCCTTGGCGGTATGGAGAAAATACGGGTTCTCAAGCAACTCAAACCGCATATCTTCTTTGATGATCAACTGACCCATCTAGAATCAGCAGCGGGTTCGATTCCCTCAGTGCATGTCCCCTTTGGGGTGCGCAATTGTGACATTCTCCCTCCCTAACCCAAGGGTATCGTGAAGGCTTCCAATATCGCTATCGGAACTTGACCGCAATTCCCCGTACCACCAAGCAGTGCTATTGGCAGTACGCTGGCGGCATTTATTATGGGCAGACCCGACGCCCATTCATCTGAACAACGGAAACATCTAGCTCGCGATCATCAAGTTCAAGTTTGCCACTGGCAGTAACAACGCCGCCCACCCTAAGAACGCCATTGCGCAGGGCAGGTTTGCAGGCATCCGGTAGATCGAGCTTGTAGCGTTGGTTATTGGCCTCAAGTAAGACTTCATCATCATCAACAACCGCCGTAATTCGACCCGTAAGCGTGGCGGGCACCTCCTTACCAGCACGGCTGGCGATCGCTCCTGTGCTCAACATTCCTGCCACTCCTAATGCCAATACCAACCAACGCAATCGCATGGCACAAATCCTCAAGTAGAATTTTTCCCAATAACTTGACGAGCGATCGCCCCCAAGAGTTCAATTAAATTTTCTCTGCCGACGGATCTATTCAAATTTCCTAAAGTCTGATTTTGGCGTTGAATCCCTCGGAGTCTCTCTATAGGAGGCTTTGAGTATTTTTAGTAGCTTTGTAGAAAATAATTTGACACCCCTCGCAGGGGATCCCTCGGAACAGGGGGTTGCAATCCGCTCAGGGAGAGGCTATATTAACGCGGAAGTAAAATAAATGAAAATTGGTAAAGTGCGCTAAAAATAAGCACAAAAAAAGGTCAGTGTCGTTGCCACCGACCCTTGAATAGATGAAGATGAGTTAAGTTTCTAGGAGTTTATTCCTCATTAGCGGGGAACAACGGCAGGCTGCACTTGGATGCCCCATGAACTGAGCGTGCCTACATTACAGCCACCTTGCCGTCCAATCGCCCCAATTTGAATCGTGTGATTCCCCCGCTCCCAGTTGCCACCAATGGGCAAAAAGGCTGAACGGTTGGGGCCAAGGAACTCCGTTTCGACCCGCTGTCCCTGACGATTGGTGGTGAAATATTTCACTTCCGAGCAGTGGGTAGCAGGCGCAGTGACTTGGAGGGCATAATCCCAATACGGACTTTCAGAGCGGAAGTTGTAATGCGCCATTTGATCGCAAACTTGGCCACTGCTGTTGCAGTTGACGATAATCGGTGGGTTTGCCTGTGCTGCCGTAGTAGCAACCACAACACCTGAAACCACAATACTGCTTAGGGTGATCAACCGACGGGTGAAGGAGTGGAGAGACATTGGAGGCTCCTATGGAGTGGATACCCCAATTATTGATGGCAATCCTGTCGCCGCCTGAGACCTCAATCACTGATGGGTTGAGAGATTGATCACCGGAAAGTAACTGTTGCTTCCTCGCAGGAAATGGAAAAACTGCTAGGCCATTTCACGCACACGGGGCTGGCCATCCACAATCTCACCAATGAGGATGACATCGGCCACGTTGACAAACAGGCCATTTTCGACAACACCGGGGATGTTGTTCATCGTTTTCTCTAGTTCGGCGGGGTTAGAAATGTCATCAAATTTGACATCAAGGACAAGGTTGCCTTGATCCGTCACCACTGGGCCATCTTTTTTCACCCCCATGCGCAGTTCAGGCTGCCCCCCAAGAGCTTTCAGGGCACGAGTCACCGGAGCCACGGCAAAGGGTAACACTTCCACGGGCACAGGGAAGGTAGAACCCAATTTCTGCACCAGTTTACTGCTGTCCACCACCACCAAGAACTGATCCGCAAGGGAATCAACAATTTTTTCACGGGTGTGAGCCGCCCCACCCCCTTTGATCAAGTTTTTGGCGGGATCCACTTCATCGGCACCGTCAATGGCGATGTCTAATTTCTCCACATCATCAAGGGTGACTAGGGGAATGCCATACTTTTTGGCGAGGACAGAGGCTTGAAACGAGGTGGGCACACCAGCGATGTTGCTCAGTTCCCCATTGCGCAGGCGATCGCCCAAAAATTGGATGACAAAGGCGGTGGTTGACCCAGTGCCCAAGCCAACAATCATTCCAGAGTGCACGCGATCGGCAGCGGCTTTGGCAACGGCCTGCTTCATTTGTTTGACTGCATCCTCACTCATGGGCGAATTCCCTCATTTTTTCCAAAAGCACCATACCACAGCGGCAGCCCTTTACAGCCCTTTTCAGAGAGTCGGAACCTAGCCCTCAGGCTGGCAGTCCTTGAAGTTGCAGGTGACGTTGCAAACAACGATAATGCTAGTGATTAAGTGAGGGTATCTCAGGGATGGCGATCGCGCGCACGCGGAAAAAATGGCAGTGGTTCTCTCTGTTGGGCGCAGCAGCAACCGTTTGGGCACAGGCGGGACTGGCTGCCGAGCAAATTAGCCTTGTTTATCCGCCCTTCGGCACATTCAACATCCAAGTGAGTGACCTTGCCACATTTGCCAAAACGGGGAATGCGAGTTCGGAGCTAAGATTTTTAATTCGGCTACTTCCCAACGCTCAAGAATCCAACTTGCGCGAAGGCTTGACCACACGCATGGACTTAGCACCAACAACCGTTAGCCAGTTTGTCAAAAGTCCCATTGGTCAAAGCTTTTTAGAGCGCATTGGCCAAGTCATTCGGGCAGATAATGATGTCAATGGGGGCCCAGCCCTTGGGGAAGCCCTGAAAACCGCCGCCAGTTCTCCCGCAGGCATTACCCTGCTCTCAGTACTACAGGCCTTTCCCGGCAAGAGTGTTAAAGTCAATGGTGAACTCGGTCTGAAGGCAGTGGGTGCCTTTACCCGTGCAGTGAATCAAGAACAACGGGCGCAAGACTTTATCGAACGCTTGGCGCAACTCCAACCAAGAACGCCGCTGCCCGCCAGTGGCCTTAATCCTGCCCAAAAAGGACCCTTCCAGTGGCAAAAGCAAAAACTTGAATTCACCAATCCCAATCGCACCACAGGCCCCATTCCCGCAGATCTCTATGTCCCCATAGGGATGATCGCACCAGCCCCCCTCATCGTCATTTCCCACGGTTTAGCCTCAGACCGCACGACGTTTGCCTACTTAGCAGAGCACTTGGCCAGTCATGGATTGGCAGTTTTGGCAATCACTCACCCCGGTTCGGATGCCAGCCGAATTAATAGTTTTCTCTCCGGGGCACCCCTCGACTACGAGAACTTGCCAAAGGATTGGGCACAGCGCCCCCTTGACTTGAAATTTGGTGTGGATACTGTCGCGGCGTTAGTTCAGAAAAATCCAGCCCTAAAAATTGACACCAATAATGTGGGGCTATTTGGCCACTCGATGGGGGGCTTTACCGTGTTGGCGGCAGCAGGGGGGACTGTTGACTGGAATGCCGTCAAACAACGCTGTCTAGCAGCCGCTCGTGATCTCTTTATCTTTAATATCTCAGTGCCCCTGCAATGTCGTAGTCTCGGTCTTGCCGCTGTGCCCTCTACACCGGCGGATCCACGGGTCAAGTCTGTGATTGCCGTCAATCCAGTGAGTAGTATCCTCATTGGCGAACGGGGCATGGCCAATATCAAGGTGCCCACGCTCATTGTTTCCAGTAGTCGGGATGTCTTTGCGCCACCCTTAGAGGAGCAGATCTGGCCTTTTACATGGTTACAGGCGCAGCCCAAGTACCTTGCCATGCTCGTGCCCGGTACCCACTTCTCGGCAGTGGGGGTCAGTGAAGCGGGAGTATTACCGGTTCCCAATGATCTCATTGGCCCGAACCCACAGTTGGCACAGCCCTTTTTCAAGGGACTGGCGGGGGCTTTCTTTGGCGTCTTTAATCAAAAAAACGAGTCCTTGCGTCCATTCCTGAGTCAAACCTTTGTCAATCAGGTGACCCAGCCTACTTTTCAAGCCTATTGGGTGGATCGCATCAATCCCCAGCAGTTGCAGGAGGTGCTCGCGGGGCGCATTGGCACTCAACCACGAAGATAAAGTGCCCCAGAAATCAGTGTGAGGGCGATCGCCCCCCCATAAACAATGAGGATTCCCCCCTGCCAACTAGGCGGTAAGGGAGCGAGAAGCAATGCCACGGCCATAATCTGGCTAAGGGTTTTTGCTTTACCCCAGAGATTGGCGCCCTGAATTTGAGATTGCTGAACCCGCCAACTAGCAATGCCTAGTTCCCGAAAGAGGATCAACGCCACAGACCATGCGGGCACCTCTCCCCATTCAATGCACAGCAACAGGGGCACCAAGATTAGCAACTTATCCACGAGCGGATCCAGCACCTTGCCCAAATCCGTCACCTGATTGAGACGGCGAGCAATGTAGCCATCCAGCCAATCCGTGAGGGCTGCCACCAAAAATAAACCCACCCCCCACCAACGGTACACGGCACTGTGATTCAACGAGAGCAGACCCACTATCACGGGCATGATCAACAGGCGCGCAAGGGTAATTGCTGTGGGTAGAGTTAAGGGCATCGCTATTCCCGAAGATAAAAAGAAAACCCCCTCACCGGGAGGGAGCTAATTTTCTTTCACCGAGCAGCGCTTAGTACAACTGCAGCGACTTCAACTGTTTATCGAACATGTGAATGGTATCGACAAAGCGAGCCGTTTTCGACTGCGTGGAAATGACCAAAGATTGGGTACGGGCGCCACCTTTAAAGAAGCGCACCCCTTTCATGAGCATACCGGGCGTAATACCACAGGCCGCAAAGAGAACGGTTTCGCCGGAGGCCAATTCCTCCGCTTCATAGACCTTGTCGGGATCAGTGATGCCGGCTTTTTTGAGTTCTTCGAGGTTGCCTTCGCGGGTGCGATTCGCCCATTCCTTGGTCATGACCACAGCGGGATCATAGACCAGTTGCCCCTGGAAGTGCCCACCCAATGCCCGCATGGCAGCAGCGGAAATCACTCCTTCAGGCGCAGCACCAATACCCATGAGCGCATGAATGTTGGTACCAGAGAAAGCACAGGAGAGAGCAGCGGAGACATCGCCATCGGAGATCAGTTGAACACGGGCACCCGCATCGCGAATTTCTTGAATCAAGTCATTGTGGCGATCGCGCTTCATCACCACCACCACTAACTCATCAATGGCGCGGTCAAGGCATTCCGAGAGAATTTTCAGGTTTTCTGTCGCCGAGTTGCGAATATCCACTTTGCCCTTAGCAGCAGGGGGCGCCGCCAATTTCTTCATATAAAAGTCGGGAGCCGCAAACAACCCCCCTTTTTCAGAAATGGCCAGTACTGCCATTGAGCCGGGTTGGCCGTAGGCGCAGAGGTTTGTCCCTTCACAGGGGTCAACGGCAATGTCAATTTCAATGAGTTCTTCGGGGTTACAGTATTGGGCAGCATCGGGACGGGTACAAATGCCCACTTCTTCGCCAATGTAGAGCATTGGGGCTTCATCCCGTTCCCCTTCGCCAATCACAATACGACCGCGCATATGGATTTGATTCATGCGGTTGCGCATGGCATCCACGGCGACCTGATCCGCCATGTGTTTGTCACCTTTGCCCATCCACCGCGCTGAGGCGATCGCCGCTTGCTCGACAACTTCTATAATCTCTAAGCCGATGACGTTATCCACACAACCCTCCTAACTGCACAAGTTGATCCCGCAGAGGTTTCCTATCTGAGCTTACAGAACTTTGGTACGCAGAAAATAATTTCTCGCTGCAAATTATTTGCCCTCAACCGTAGCTGCATTGCGAAGCCTGAGCGATCGCTTGTTGTTAACGCTTCGCCTCAAGGTCTAAGGTGTGGTCAAAAAGAGCAGTTGCTCTGTGGGCAGATGATCCAAGTAATAGCCATCCTGTGCCAACACAATCAATAAATGCAGGCCACAATCGGGATGCAGGTGCAGATCTGCCCAAGGAATGGCCACTTCTAGGCAGATGCCCAAGGCATAGCGGGCATGGCTGGGTCGCTCTTCCCACTGGTAGTTGGCGATCGCCTCCTTGAAAGCAATCTGTTGCTTTTCAAAGTCAATCACCAATTGATGGTGGTACAGGTAGTTGAGGGGGGCTGCGTCGGGGCAATCTCGCAGATCAGAGAGGGGGCTATTGTACGTCACCATGTTGGGGTAGTACCAGCAAAAGAGCAGGGCGCTGATGTCATTCCCAAAGGGCTGTTTCTGGTTCGGAGTATCAAGACGCAGATAGATATTTAGGTGATCCACCCCATACCAGAGGCGACTGATCAGCGTTTGGCGGTGCATCGTCCCGCGGCTGCCACCGATTTGAATCCGGCCAGCAAAGTTCCAGTCCTGCTCATCACCGCGCCCATCAATCTCAGGGTGAATAAAGCCTTGGGGCGGGTAGGTATCCTTGGCTTCGTGGACTTCTAAGGGATCATTGAGAACCTCAGGAATTGGCTCCCCCAATGCTGTGTAGAGCGCCATCAAATGCTCACGGAAAAGCTGATCAAACATGGCATCGTGGTTCGAGGAGTGGCCTTCACCAAACCACCAAAACCAGTCAGAGCCTTCAGCCGCCAAAAGAGCTTGCCATGCTGCCGGATTCTTCGTTTCAGTGGCTTCGGGGTGGCGTTCAAGGGTTTGGCGGGCAGCCCCTAAATAGTCCCAAGCTTTGTTTTTTACCGGATCGCCAATCCATGTACAGAAATTGCCATCAATCCAAGAGCCGCTGTGAAGAGCAGAACCCGAAATCACCGCACGTGGGGGATATTGTTGCAGATACTCCGCCACAGAAACACAGGCAAAGTGCTCGTTCTCGCTCAGGCCTTGGTAAAGCCTTTCTAAGAAGGGCAGGCCGTCGCGGGGATAGTACTCCCAGCAGTTTTCACCATCGAGGGCAATGGTCACAAGCCATGGTTGCGCCAAACTGGATTGACCAGTCCCTTCATGGGCAATGAGTTGCTGGCGAATGCCCTCCAGCTGCTTGAGCAGATCCGCTGCCGCTGCTTCGGGAGCCATGGCACTGTAGGTAAAACCAATCAGATCCGAGAGGCGATGATCGCGAAAGACAATGTTGAGATCCCCTTTGGCCGTGGTCAGGCGGTAGGGTTGGTAAAGAACATTAGCCTGTTGGACAACCCCTGCTTCGTTGCGGTAAAAATAGGTTCCCGTTGTCCAGCCCAAGATGGCTTCATCGGAGCAAATCCACTCAAAGCCCTGCTCGACAATGGGTTCAAGAATGGCTGGACTCACGGATTGCTCTGACGGCCACAGTCCGCGGGGCGATCGCCCAAAGAATTGTTCATAAAGAACTCGCGCCCGCCGCAAATGCCGAGGAACATCTTCGGGATATTGAAACCGCTGTTGGGGCAGGGCAATGTTGGGAACCGCTACTTTGGCGGCATCGGTATCCACCAAGAGGGGCAAAATCGGGTGGGTATAGGGGGTTGTGGTGACTTCAATTTGACCCGCCTCTTGAAGGGCGCGGTGCTGGGGAATGATTTGGCCAAGAATTTCCCGCTGTTTGGCAATGATCCGCTGGCGATCGCTGAGGCTAAAATCCCGCCCTTGGGATAGCCATTGGGCAATCTCTGGCTCCTCCCAATAGAGAGGATCAATCCACGCTAAATTGTGCCACGCTAACAAATCCCCATAATCTTGCGGCTGCCAATTTTGCCAACACCATGTTTTGCCGTGAGTTTGCCGCTGCTCGTAGAGTTCGCGATAGCGGGGATGGGGGTCAATCATTGTGCGGTGGTGGGCATCAAAGAAATGCTCAATGATAAACCAGCGCTGTTGATCCGTGAGTTGCTCGACCGGCGTCAGTGTGGCTGTGAGGTAGGGATCAAGAGCCGTACCGTTGACATAATCCTGAATTTGCAGCAACAGGGAGGGGACAAGGTTGACGGTTTGCTTGAGGCGGGGATATTTGGCGAGGACTAAGATCAGATCTAAGTAGTCCTTCGTGCCGTGGAGCCGTACCCAAGGGAGCAGGTATTGACCGGTGCGACAACTTTTGTAGAGGGGTTGGTGCTGGTGCCAAATGAAGGCAACGTGCAAGGGATACGCCACAACAAACTTGCCCCCAGTACTCAGAACTCTTCCTCTAGTATTTCAGGGGAGTCTCTTTTACCACCACTTTGTTACGTAAGATGTCAAAAGCAGTACAAATCATAATATACCGCTTTTCTAGCGTATGAGTTATGCTCCTGTCCCACTGCCTGCTGTCAGCTGGGATTTATTAGCGACGAAGATATGCGTGCTCATGTTAAACAAACAATCTTAAAGTATCGCTTGTCAATTGATTTCACAGAATTTAAGAAGCTCAAAATTGATCCAATAAAAGCAACTTTCGATATTGCTGTTTATCATCTCAGTGATGAGGAATTTATTGAAAGAGAAATCAAGCGATGTGCCTCCCTCTGCGGGTCAGCGTTACCCTGAGCAGAAAGCGGCGATTTTGCAACAGGTTCCCGAAGGGGGGTGTTGGCGCGACTTGCCCCCAGACCTGCAGCAGGCCTATCTGATGGGAAGTTTTCGTCTTGATGGTGGTAAAACGGGGATGGCACGGCGCTTGGCATGGGATGAACCTGCGTTGACATTGACTTGCTCCCCTGCCCAAAAGCAAACAGAACGCTGCCACCCCACCGAAACACGACCGTTGACCGTGCGCGAATATGCGCGTATCCAAACGTTCCCCGATGATTGGCAGTTTTGTGGTTCTCTTTCAAGCCAGTATCGGCAGATTGGCAATGCAGTGCCCGTGAATTTGGCGGCAGCGGTGGGGCGATCGCTGGTGAATCTATTGAATGCCCTTGAAATCCAATCACCTCAGCCCACGATTTGCCTGTCAGCAGCAAAACAACTAGAGTTTTCCTTTGCTTGAGTTGCAAAGGGGTATCATCCAGACTTGCTCTCGGTGCAAGGGACAATTATCTTTAGGGGTGATGAGTTTGCAAAGGTCTCAATGAAAGCCCAAGTGTTCCGAGGGGTGAACCAACTCAGCTACGAGGACATTCCCATCCCTGAGATTGCGGCGGATGAAGTCCTTGTGCGCGTCAAGGTCGTTGGCTTGTGCCAATCGGACATCAAAAAAATTCGCTATCCCCTCTATGAGCCGCCTCGTATTTTTGGCCATGAAACGGCGGGTGAAATTGCGGCGGTGGGCGAGGCCGTGACGGGTTGGCAGGTGGGTCAGCGGGTGGTGGTTATGCACCACATCCCCTGTATGCATTGCGCCTACTGCTTGAATGAAAACTATTCAATGTGCCATGTGTATAAAACCGTTACAACCACGGCGGGCTTTATTCCCAGTGGCGGTGGTTTTGCCGAGTATGTGAAAGTACCGGGGCACATTGTGCAGCATGGCGGTCTGATTCCCATTCCCGATCACATTAGTGATGAAGAAGCCAGCTTCGTTGAACCCACCAACTGTTGCCTCAAGGCGGTGAAGAAAGCAGGTGTTGCTCCCGGCCAAACGGTGCTGATCACTGGGGCAGGGCCTATTGGCCTAATGTTTATTATGTTGGTGAATCTCTTTGGGGCACGGGCGATCGCCACCGATTTACTGCCCTCGCGAATTGCCAAAGCCAAAGAAGTGGGCGCTGCTGCCGCCTTTGATGCCCGCGATCCCGATCTCAGTGCCAAGGTGCAAGCCCTGACCCATGGCTTGGGGGTGGATGTCAGTCTCTTGGCGGTTCCCAGTGAGAAGGCCTTTTTCCAAGCCCTAGAGTGTACTCGCAAGGGGGGCAAAATTCTCTTCTTTGCCGAGTTTCCCGATGAGGTGGAGATTCCCCTCAATCCCAACATTCTCTATCGCCGTGAGATTGATCTCATGGGCAGCTACAGTTCCTCCTACCGCTTACAGTCCTTAGCCTGCGACATTATCTTTAACCGCCGCATTGATGTCAAAGCCCTGATCAGCGATCGCTATCCCCTATCAAAGCTGGCTGAAGCGGTGGAGCAAGCAGTACAGCCGACGCCAGAAACCTATAAAATCCTCATTTATCCAGAATCCTAATGCACGCCCTGTCAATTCCCACGTGGATGGTGCATATTTCCAGTGTGCTGGAGTGGATGGCCGCCATTTGGTTTGTGGCACAACTGGATCGCCGCTGTCCGCAGCAGGGATGGCGGTGGTTGGCGTGGGCAATGCTACCAGCGTTGGTGAGTGCCATGTGTGCTTGTACGTGGCATTACTTCGATAATGCAGTGACACTGGCTTGGTTGGTGGATCTGCAAGCGCTGCTCACGTTCATTGGCAACTGTACCCTCTGTGGTGCAGCAGCATGGCTGTGGTGGCGATCGCAAAGCGCACTGTAGCTGCCCTCTTGAAGTAAAGCTTAACAAGATTGATTGAAATTGGCAGTGCTCAAGGACTTCCAGTATCCTGTAATCAGGTTCCCCCCCAATAGGGTGTGACAAATGCAACAGTCCAATACTGAACTTTGACGTAGAACAAGGAGGAACGCTTGCCCGTCAGTCTAGCCCTAAACGCCTAAACCTCTGTGGAGGCTGCGATGGAAAGTAGTGCCGAACTCACCGCCTTGTTCGTCATCACCGTTGTCCTAGGCATTGGTGCCCAAGTGACTGCCCATTGGCTACGGCTGCCGAGTATTGTCCTGTTGTTACTGGCGGGTATTCTTTCAGGGCCGAGCGGCTTGGGGCTAGTCCATCCGGAAGTTTTAGGCGAAGGCCTAGAGGTGTTAGTGCCCCTGTGTGTGGCCTTGATTCTCTTTGAGGGGGGCTTGAGCTTAGACCTGAGCCGCGCTGACCAAGATATTACGGGTAGCCTCTGGAAGTTAGTGACGCTGGGGGGACTGGTGACGTTTGTGGCTGGCGCCATGGCCGCCCATTGGATTGGCGAGTTTCCGTGGCAACTGGCCTTTCTCTATGCGTCTGTGGTGGTGGTGACCGGGCCTACGGTGGTAGGGCCGCTGCTGCGTCAGGTGGGTGTAGAGCACAAATTGGCGGTCATTCTCGAGGGAGAAGGCGTGCTCATTGACCCCATTGGTGCCATTTTGGCGGTGATGGTGCTGAACGTAGTTCTCAATCAAGACCTCGGCATGGGGGCGATCGCCCTCGGGATTATTCAGCGCTTGGCGGTGGGGGCCTTGATTGGTGGTATTGGTGGCTGGTGTCTCAATCGTTTCCTGCACCGCGCTTGGTTTTTGGCGGAAGATTTGCGGAACCTGTTGGTGCTGGCAGTGCTGTGGGGGCTATTTTGGCTCTCGGATCAACTGGTGAGCGAATCCGGCTTGATGATGGCGGTGGTTCTGGGGCTGGTACTGCGTTGGTCGGATGTGCCGGGGGGGCGGCTACTGCGGCGTTTCAAGGGTCAACTGAGTACGCTCTCGATCTCGGTCTTGTTTGTCCTGCTGGCTGCGGATCTCTCGATCGCTGGTCTATTGGAGCTAGGTTGGTCGGGAGTGCTGACGGTGTTGTGCTTAATGTTCCTGATCCGTCCCCTCGGCGTTGTCCTATGTACATGGGGCAGTGATCTCAGTTGGCAACAAAAAGCCTTCCTCAGTTGGATTGCGCCGCGGGGGATTGTTGCGGCTTCAGTGGCTTCGCTATTTTCCATTACCCTCACCAATGCGGGAATTAGTGGGGGGGATGCCATTAAAGGACAAGTGTTCCTGACGATTTTGATGACGGTTTTCGGCCAAGGCCTAACGGCGCGCTGGGTGGCAACCCAACTGAATGTGCGTGCCCAAGGGGCTTCAGGGGTGATGATTGCTGGCTGTACGCCCCTAGGGCGGCTACTGGCGCAGATCTTGCGCGATCGCGGCGAAGAGGTAGTGATGATTGACACCGATCCTGAGGCCGTTGAACAAGCCCGCCGTGAACATCTGCCCGTCTATCTCAGTAGTGCCCTTGACCTGAATATTTTGCAGGAGGCCGGTATTACTCAGTTGGGTACTTATCTGGCTGTCACCAGTAATACGGAAGTAAATGCTGTCTTGGCACAGCGCGTCCTCGAAGAATTTCATCCGCCACGGGTCTTGGCCGCCCTTGAGTTAGAGGATTGTCCCTTGGGGTTGAGTCCAGCCTTTGCCCCACAACTGTCGATCAAAAAATGGAATCAATATATCAATACTGAGGCGGTTCGTCTAGGGGAACTGGTGATTGAGGAGGAGCGATCGCAATTGCAACGCCAGCACCTTGACGCCTTGATCCGCTCTGGGAAAGTGCTTCCCCTGCTTGTGGAACGGCCAGAGGGATTGCGGGTGGTGCGAGCCAATGAAGAGTGGCAAGTGGGCGATCGCCTGATTTACCTGCTCCACAGCCCCAAACCCCACACCCTACCGGCGGCCTTAATTTCGGGCTGGCAAATGAATACCCAAGTGGAATCGGTTCTTGTCCCCAGTGAAGCCCCTACCCCCAAGGGAACCTAATCTCCGGCACTGCGTCCATAGGCATCAGCAGAGTCAACGATTGACGTGTTTTCCCAATCAAAATTGCTGAGGGGAATTCAAAACCCTCTCGGATAACTTGAACACCCTCTTACTTGGAGAGATTTGCTATGCAGAGCCTCGCACAGCGCAGCTTGGCCGTTTTGAGCTGCGGTTTAATGAGTTCTGGTACCCTTGCCCTTCTAGCGGCTGTTCCGGTGCAAGCCCAATCCCGTTTTACCGATACCCAAGGCATTTGGGCACAGGCCTGTATTGACCACTTGGCCAGTCGCAACATTATCAGCGGCTATCCCGATGGCACCTTTCGCCCCTTTGCTCCCGTCACCCGTGCTGAATATGCAGCCATGCTGGGGAAGGCGTTTCCCAATGCGCCTGTGGTGCGTGCCCCCAGTATGTTTAACGATGTCCCCAGCACATTTTGGGCAGCGAGTGCGATTCAAAATGCCACTCGTACTGGCTTCTTGAGTGGCTACCCCGGCAATGTGTTTCAGCCCAATCAAAATATTCCTCGCGTTCAGGCGATCGTGGCTCTAGCCAGTGGCTTGCAATATCCCACACCGCCTTCTGTGGAGGGGGTCTTAGGCCAGTTCAATGATGCGGCAGCAATTCCCGCTTATGGACGTGCGGGTGTGGCCGCTGCCACCGCTAAACAAGTGGTGGTGAACTATCCCAATGTGCAGTTCTTTGCGCCGAATCAACTGGCCACCCGTGCCGATATTGCCGCATTCCTCTGTCAGGCGACCCGTGCCCCCGGTGCCCAAGCCCTTGTCCCGACGCAGTACATTGCGGGTGTGGCTACCACCTCGCCTATTGCGCTCCCAGCCGGTCAGCAAATTCCGGCTCGTTTCCCCGATGCAGAGCGGATTGTCCTTAGCCCCAATGAAAGTGTTGCGATCCGCTTGGTGACGGCTGCCGATGTCCGCGATAGCCAAGGTCGTGTTGTGATTCCCGTGGGTAGTGAAATTTTTGGCCAGATCCAGCCCGCCCAAGGGGGGTCTCAATTTGTGGCCAATACGGTGGTGATCAATAATCGCCAACTCCCGATCGCTGCTAATTCCCAAGTAATTCGTACGATTCGCGATGCCCGTGATCCCAACATTGGCAATGTCTTCCGCAATGCGGCCATTGGTTCGGCGGTGGCTGCGGGGATTTCTGGCTTGGCGGGAGACCGCAGGATTACGCCCCTAAAAGTGCTCACGGGGACAGTGACGGGGGCAGCGATTGAAACCAACCAAGGACGGCCTGCCACCTCCATTATTCGCGATACGCTGATTGGTGCTGCTTTGGCCACGGGTGCTTCTGCAGTGATTGGCGATCGCAAGATTACGCCCGAAAAAGTGATTACCGGTGCAGCCGCCGGTGCCACCATTGGTGGTGCGATTGATCCAGCCGTGCAGCGACTAGTGGTGATTGATGCCAATACGGATTTGGGCTTGACCCTGACTCAACCCTTTACTGTCTCGCAATAGAGACTAGGCACGCGCTAACCCCAGCGATCGCGCGCAGTCCTCGACAGCCTTGGCCACTGCCGGTGCCACCCGTGGATCAAACACTGAGGGGATAATATAGGCTGAGTGCAGTTCCGAGGGACTGACCAAGGCCGCGATCGCTGCTGCTGCTGCGAGGAACATCTCCTCCGTCATGCGGGGTGCCCGACAGGCAAGGGTACCCTTAAACACCCCCGGAAAAGCGAGCACATTGTTGATTTGATTGGGATAGTCACTGCGGCCAGTGGCCACCACCGCCACATGGTCATAAATGAGTTCGGGTTGGATTTCCGGCACGGGATTGGCCATTGCAAAAACAATCGCTTTTGGGGCCATGCGCTGCACCATTTCCAATGTCAGGACGCCGGGGGCACTCAAGCCAATAAAGACATCGGCACCCTCTAGAGCATCAGCCAGCGTTCCTGTTTCAGCGACGGCAAATTCCTGCTGTGCTGGTGTTTGTGCTTTGTCTTTTGAGAGGATGCCTTGGCGGTTGCAGAGGGTTAGATGGTGGGCGCCGGCTTTGCGCAGGAGCTTGGCCACGGCGATGCCGGCTGCCCCCGCCCCGTTAATGACAATGCGCACCGTATCTAAGGATTTAGCCACTAGTTGCAGGGCATTTTTAAGGGCGGCAAGGGTGACAATGGCCGTGCCGTGCTGGTCATCGTGAAACACAGGGATATCCAATTCCGCTTGCAGACGGGCTTCGATTTCAAAGCAGCGGGGGGCGCTAATATCCTCTAGATTGATGCCACCAAAGACGGGGGCGATGCGCTTGACGGTGGCGACGATTTCATCCACCTCCTGTGTGCTCAAGCAGATGGGAAAGGCGTCCAGACCGGCAAATTCCTGAAAGAGCATGGCCTTGCCCTCCATCACCGGTAGAGCAGCCTCTGGGCCGATATTGCCCAATCCCAAGACCGCACTGCCATCACTGACAATGGCCACCGTATGGCTTTTGATCGTCAGTTTGTGCACCAATTGAGGATCGTCAGCGATCGCTTGGGATACCCGACCGACACCCGGCGTATAGGCCATCGCCAGATCGTCGTATTCCTGAAGGGGATGCTTGCTTTTAACAGTAATTTTGCCCCCCTCATGGAGCCGAAAGGTGCGATCGCTCACCTCTAGCACCGTGGCTTGGGTGTCAGATTTCACAGCATTGACAATGGCCGCAGCATGATCGCGGCTGGCAGCCACCACCACCAGTTCCCGTAGGATTTTATTAGCGCTTTTCTCGATCAGGGTGATGGAACCCACTTGCCCCTGTTGCCCACCAATGATCTGGAGAACGGTTCCTAATTCCGTTGGATCTAAGGAAGTCTTCAATCGCAGCGTCAGACTATAGGCAGGCGTCGGGGTCAACTTAACCATTCAGACTTAACCAAAAGTTAACGGCAAAAGGTACCGTCTGATGATAGCACCTCTGCCTAGCTTCCGGTTTGGGTGGCAATGGGCAGCGGCTCGGCTTTGCAGGCGGCCAAAATGGCGCGATCGCTAGCACTAATACGACGCAAACTATAGAAACTGGGTAAATCAATTTCTGCTTGGTAGGGTTCCTCCTCATAGGTGGGTAGAACCGTCACCTGCAACTGGCGATCGCCCACGGTACCCCGAAAACAATCAAAGGAGGAATTGGGCATGTAAAACGCCCCATAGACCTTCTGATCTTTGACTTCAAAGACAATATAGCTATGACCCACCTGTTGGGGTTGGGGCGACTCGCCAAGGAGATACAGGCCATTGACCAATGGAGATTGATTTTGTCGTGCCAAGAGCGGTTGAGCGATCGCCAGCCCATTGGTGAACCCAAGGGTAACAACTCCCAATACAACTGAAAGTGACCAACCCAAACGTGCCAACGAAATCATTCTATTTCCCTACCTGAAACGCGAAGTGGCCTAAACCAGCGTTTTGAAGCGTCAACCGTAGCGAAGGGCGGTGTCGTTACGCTGATACTTCGATCCTGACAGGTGAATAGCCGTTTTTCGTTGGAACTATGCCAGTAGTGGCACAGGCACAAATTGACCCCTAAAGAGGATAGTCCTTGCTAGCGTTCCCATTTAGTCCACTGCCTTGAAGGGAAGGGAGTTTATACCATTATTTGCTGAGCAGTAGAAGATGGCAGATTGTTTGAGTTCGCTGGATGAACAGAGTTCAAGCGGCAAGAAGCGATATCTTATACCAGTTCTTTGTAACATTGAGCTTAATAAATAGGTCTTAAACGAGGGAATTGTCTATCCTAAAACTGAAGTCATCTCAGTAGGAGACCTTCATGGCTCGCCCGCTCGTCCTCACAATTGAGGATTCCAGCAGTTATTGGCAGTCAAGACGCCCCTCGGAGCCGCCCGCATCATCCCCCCAGCAGTGATGGCACAGTTGCAGGAACGCCTACAAGACCCCAGCGGGTTTGACAGTTACAAGGCCATTGTGCAGTGGCTACGACAGGAGCATCAGCTTGAGGTCGCCTACCCGATGGTGCATCGCATTGTGCGCTATGAATTGGGAGCGAAGTTGAAAGGTCCCCGTCCTCGCCATCAGCAGCAGACACCAAGAGCAACCGAAGACTTTAAAAAAACTTCCTCTCCTCCTCCCAATCTTGCAAGCGGTCATCGGTTCCCGCAGGCGGCTACCCTACTTTTGTCAAGACGAGAGTCGCTGGGGACTGCTCACGCTCACCGGACGGCGAGTGACGGTGCCGGGGATTCAGCCTCAAGGCCTCTACCAATTAGGAGAGTATTTCGGTAAAAATAACACCTCGTGACCCGCCGCTTTCACCACTGCCTGAATCGCCCCTTTCGGATGAATCGGTGCATTATCCATCATCAATAACGAAGGTCTCTTTAACGCCGGCAAACAGTACTGACTCAGCCAACTCCCAAACCCTAACGCATTCAAATACCCGCAAAACAGCATTGGGGCGATGAAGTCTTTCTGGTGCCTGTACCGCCCTGCGACTACACTCTCTCTTTTCTTACGCTTCCCCGCTCGCTCTCCATAAATTCGTTGGCCTCGCGCTGACCACCCATACTCACACTCTACTCGAGAGTCAAACCCCGTCTCTAAGGCCGCCCAATCCAGTTTCCAAGGACGACGGGGGACAACTGTGGGGGCTAAGTCCTCTCGCTTCAGCCAGCGATAGATGGTGGCGCGGCTCACCTGAAAGATTTGAGTCGCTTCACTGATTTTGCCACCTTGCTGGATATAGGAGACAACCCGCTCTCGTCAGTCCAAGCTATAGCTCATATTCTTGACTAACATTCATGACGCTTTGAGTATAGCCTATCCCTCTTGAAAATATCTCACTCTCTTTCGAAATAACTATATCTTCAAATTGAATTGGTATAAGACTCAATCATGAACTTTTGTACAGGATCGTAACTAGGTTTGGCTATAAAGACTACAATAGAAGTGTAGGGAAGGCGACTGAGTCCCCTACAACTCTAAACAGCTCCTCACATTTTCTTATTACTTTTTTGCAGTTAATACCTTAGTATTCACCGTTCAAGACTCAAAGCCTCACGTTTCCAAAAGCGGGGGAAGGAATCTAAGGAATTGTTACAAGTGATTTCATCAATGACTTCTCGATAAAGAGAAGGCGGGGGAATTATGTTCAGCATGCAGTTTTGGCGGCAGTCTCTTGTCGCCACGATCGCCTTGAGTGTGTTAGCCGTGTTTTCTTGGACACCTTTGGCTCACAGCCAAACCCATAGCACGCTACAGGTGGGAGCGACGGTCATTAAAACCTGTCAAGTCAGCCGCCCTGCCCAACCGCCAAGCCTGCGCAATGGCAACTACAGTTTGCAGACTGATTGTCTCCAAGCAACGCAAACAACTCCTGTGGGACAAGTGGTACCGTTACCAGTTGAATGGGGACTGGTGGAGGATGCTAACCCCACACTGATGCGGCTAGTCTCCTATTAGGCAGCCGGGGACGAAATTTTACCCGCATGGTTGAGGGGCCAATAGCAGGCGATCGCCCGACCAATGACATTCTCAAGGGGCAAAAATCCCCAGATATGGGAGTCATTGCTGTGGTTGCGGTTATCTCCCATAACAAAGAGCATATTCTCTGGCACTGTCACTGGGGAGAGGGTATAAACGGGTGGCTCAGCAATGTAGGGTTCTGCAAGGGGGCGATCGTTGACCCAAACTTGACCATCATGCACGGCAACCGTATCCCCGGCGGTGGCAATCACTCGTTTAATGAGGGCTTGATCGGCGCGATAACCAAGGGCCTGCAAGAGGGGTGGGGTATAGAAGACAACAATATCCCCCGGTTGAGGCGATCGCTGGCGATAGGTGATCTTTTCCACCACAATGCGATCGCCTGGCCAAAGCGTTGGCTCCATAGACTCTGAGGGAATAAAGCGCGACTCCGCCACAAAAATACGAATCAGTAGCGTGATCAGCACAGCCACCCCAATCAGGAGGGCATTATTGCGTAGCGATCGCCAGCGGGAAGGGGAATTCGTTGCCGAAGCAGACATATAAGGGCAGATTTAGAGAAACCACCCTTTTTATGGTACCGGTTTCAGTAGACCGACTGATTACAAAGAGTGTGAATGGATAGCTCTGATTCGCCACTCCCCCCTCTCACAGAAGCCACGTTGTGGCAAATTCTCAATGATGAATTGGATGATGCTACGGTCAATCAGCTCCTGTGGCACTGCTTGGGCTATCGCTATGACGCCCACAGCCAAACTTGGCAGAGCGATCGCGTGCCTCCAGAATGGCGACAAGACTATCCCCAACCGCCAGACTTCATTGGCAGCCGCCCCGCCATCGTCAAGCTCACCCGCTCTATTCCCCCTGCCCACAAGCAACTTCTCAAGGAACAGTTGGGCTTTGCTGGCTATGAAATCAAGGAACTCAACCCCCGCCGTACGCGCCGTGCCACTGCGGTCAATTGGCTCCTGAGTTATATGGCCACTCAAGCAGAGACTGCGGTGAAATAACCTGCGGCCACCTCGATCGCCACTTGGCGGATGGCGCGATAGACTGCGGCCAGTTCTTCATCACTAATGCAGTAGGGGGGCAGGATATAGAGCGTATTGCCCAAAGGTCGCAGCAGCACACCTAACTCAATAAAGCGGCGGCGCAGTTGGGGCACAAAGTCACTAAAGTAGGAGGCCGCCGTCGCCAATTCCATGGCCGCGATCGTGCCACAGGTGCGAAATTGCTTGAGATTGCTGACATCGGCAAGATACTGCTGGTAACACTGCCAATGGCGCGCCTCTAGACCTTGGTAGGCTTCAGGTTTGGCAAGCAGCAATTGAAATGAAGCCACACTCGCGGCACAGGCCAAGGGATTGCCGGTATAGGAATGGCTGTGGAAAAAGGCGCGCGCCGGATCATCGGCATAAAAGGCTTGGTAAATGTCCTCAGTGGCCAATGTGACGGCAATGGGCAAGCAGCCTCCCGATAACCCCTTAGAGAGACAAAGGAGATCGGGTTGTGTCCCCGCTTTCTCACAGGCAAAGAGGGCACCTGTGCGGCCAAACCCCGTCATCACCTCGTCATAGACGACTAACACCCCATAGGCCTTGGCAATTGCAGAAAGGGCTTGCAAAAACGAGGGACGACACATGCGCATTCCCCCTGCCCCCTGTACGAGTGGCTCAATGAAGAGAGCGGCATAGGCATCGGGGTCTGCCTTCAGGGTATCCTCCAGTTGAGCGATCGCCTGTGCTTCCTTGGTCTCCACCTCTGGATCCCCCGCATAGGTTGCTGGGTAGGGCAGGATTGTTAAGGGGGGGAGCAGCGGTTGAAAGGGTTGCCACCACGGGGAACTTTGGCCGACAGTCATTGCCCCAAGGGTATCGCCATGGTACCCGCCGGCAAAGCCAATGAAGCGCGATCGCTGGGGTTGATCTCGCCGCTGCCAATACTGGTAGGCCATCTTCAGCGCCACTTCCACGGCGGTTGAGCCATTGTCGGAAAAAAAGACCCGTTGTAACCCCGCTGGTGTGTGGGCACACAGCAGTTGGGCAAGCTGCTCCGCTGGCTCATGGGTAAAGCCGGCAAAAATGACGTGCTCAAGGGTTTGTGCCTGCTCATAGAGCGCTTTAGCCAGCACAGGATGGCTATGGCCATGGAGCGTCACCCACCAACTGGAAATGGCATCAATAATCTGACGGCCATCGCTCAGTTCAAGGCGAGCACCTTGGGCACGCACCACCTTCAGGGGCGGAGCCGCCGTTTTCATTTGTGTAAAGGGCTGCCAAATGGGGGAGTCAGTCATAGTTGCGATGGGCATCTAAGCGAGCAGCAAGGGTCGTAAAAATATCCTCGGGAATGGGACAGCGGAGCGATCGCGCCAAGCGTTTTTTTTGTTTGGCCACCTTGAGACACTCGGCAGTGGGACACAGATAGGCCGATCGCCCCATCCCCCGATCCAACTGCACCTTTTGATCGGGCCAGCAGCGCACGATTCGCCAAAACTCCGAGCGATCGGCCAAGCGGCCACAGGACACACAGCGGCGTTGGGGGACAGCCATCATCCCTAACTGGCAACTTGTTCTTCGAGGGCGGCCATGGCCAAGCGATCCTCCTCTTCATAGTTGTATTGGGAGCTATCGCGCACCTCAATTTTCCAGCCCGTTAGGCGAGTTGCCAAGCGCACATTTTGGCCTTCCTTACCAATGGCTTGGGAGACCTTATCCGGTGCCACAAGGACATGGGCAATGCGGGCTTCGGGGTTGATTAGCCGCACATCCTCTACCGGGGCGGGACTGAGGGAATTGGCAATATAGGTGGCTGGATCCGGCGACCAGCGGATCACATCAATTTTTTCCCCCCGCAGTTCATTCACCACTGCTTGAATGCGGGATCCCCGTGCCCCAATACAGGCACCCACCGGATCGACATCCCGCTCTAAGGTATCCACGGCAATTTTGGTGCGGGGGCCGACTTTATGATTCGGGGGATTGGCTTCGCGAGCAATGGCCACAATCCGCACCACTTCATCCTCAATTTCTGGCACCTCATTGGCAAAGAGATAGACCACCAAGCCAGCATCAGCACGGGAAACCTCCAATTGGGGGCCGCGCTGAGGTCCCTCTTTGACGCGCTTGAGATACACCTTGAATGTGGAGTTGGCGCGGTAGTTGTCGTTGGGAAGTTGTTCCCGTTTCGGCAGTTCGGCCTCCACTTCCGGTTGGCTAGCATCGCTGCGCACAGCCATAATCACCGATCGCCGCTCAAACCGCAGGACGCGCCCCATGAGTACGGTGCCCTCGAGGTCTTTGAATTCCTCTTGGACGAGGCGACGCTGTTGATCTCGCAATTTCTGCGCCAGCACTTGCTTGGTTTGCATGGCGGCCATGCGGCCAAATTCCTGATGGTCAGGGGTGACATCCAACAGCACCGTATCGCCGACACGGGCATCCTGCACCACCTCAATCACATCGGCAAGGGCAATTTCGCGATCGGGGTTCGCCACTGTTTCCGTAATCGTTTTGGTGGCCAAAACGCGGAAGCCCTCCTGCTCGGTGTCTAGTTCCACTTCAAAGTTGGCAAAGTGGTCTTCTTCAAAGTGACTATGATCCGGGCGCAGACTGCGGCGATAGCGTTCGTATCCCTTGAGCAGTGCTTCCTTGAGGGCTTGATGTACCGCGTGCTTGGGCAAATTCCGCTCTTGGCTGATTTCATTGATCATGGCCCGTAGGCCGGGTAAGCGATAGATGGTCATCGTCCGTTACAACCTCGTTCATTTAGTAGATCAACTGCTGCTAAGGCTCACTGCTGGGGGTGTACAGTTGGACACTGGCAATCAGTGAGCGGGGAATCGCCAGCGATCGCCCCCGTTGATTGAGATAGACATTCACCGCGTCACGGCGAATCAGGTTGCCCTCCCAAAGGGTTTTGCCCCGATGGGGTGCGGTGGTCGTGACCCGTACAGGAAAGCCACGAAAGGCATCAAAGTCGCGATCGCTACTCAAGTAATCCGACAGGCCCGGACTCGACACCTCGAGAACGTAGGCAAACTCCAACTCTGGCAGCCCATCCAAAGCCATCTCCAGTGCCCGACTCAGCCGTTCGCAATCCTCTAAGCTGGTGTCATTCTCAGGATGGCGCACCTCCACCCGTAAAATCGGGGGCGATTGATGGGTCAGCCACTGCACACTCACCAGATCAAGGTGTTCTTGGTCGGCAACCTGCTGGGCAAGGGTTTGCACCACAGGCAACAGCATCTGTATCTGCATAGGAAATAAAAAAGGCGGGACATTGCCCACCACACCCAAACAATCTCAAAAAGTGACAGCCTCACTTCCCGAGGGGAAGGAGATTTTTGAACCGTTCAGGATAGAACGTTCATGGGTGCTGCCAATACACCACTCTTCTTGGCACTTAGTATAGCAGCTAACAGTGGGCGATCGCCACCCTGACCAACAGACCCGAGACGCTCCTAGCGATCGCTAAAATCACCATTCGTCAGTTCATCACCGTCGTAATCCTCTTCCCCCAGCTCCAAATCCTCCAAGACGGGATTCAAGAGCACTGCCATCTCCGCCTCATGGTGGGTGAGCCACTGGCCTTGGGTGCGGAACCAGCGGGGCGGGTTAATGTAGCGAGCATAGTACCACGGGGGAGCAGTGGGCTGGCTAATTTCCGCCTGTACTCGAATTTTCTCACCCGCATAGTAGGCATCTTCGGGTTCCACTTCCAACCACACTTTTTGGCCGATGATTTCTTGGGGGAGCATCATAAGGGCAATTCCTCGGGGAACCTCACCATATCTCAATTTTATTCAGTTCTAACCCCTAGGGGAAAATGTTGCAGTTATTCACCATCCCCCACAATCAACGAGGGGTAGGGCTGCTGCCGTTTTGGATCTTCTAACTTCAGGGAAATCAAGCCAGCACAGAGAACAAAGACCATCGAAACCCACAGACAGCCGACAATGCCCCAAATTTGATAGATGAGGCCAGAGAGAACCGTTCCCGCTAGTCGCCCGCCGGAATTGGCCATGTAGTAGAAGCCAACATTCAAGGCCACCTTTTCATCATCGGTGTAGGCCAGCACCAAGTAGGAGTGGACTGCCGAATTCATGGCAAAAATCAAGCCAAAAAGGAGCAAGCCGCCAATAATGACGGCATTGGGATTCCAGTGGCTCATCAAGCCCAAGGCAATGACTGCTGGCACAATCGTCAGTGTAAACGTCCAAAACTGAATAGTGGCGGCTTGGGGAGGGCGACCGCGATTGATGTATTTCAACAGTAGGGGTGCCGAGGACTGGACACCTCCATAGCCAATGACCCACAGGGCGAGAAAGCCCCCCACTTCATAAAATGACCAGTTGAGAACACTTTGGAGATAGACGGGCAAACCCACCACAAACCAGACATCCCGCGCCCCAAAGAGGAAAAAGCGAGCAGCAGAAAGAATATTGATCTCCTTGCTCTTGGAAAAGAGTTGGCGAAATTTGATTTTCTTTTTGATCTGCCCCATCCCCCGTGGCAATAACAAACCGCTGAACAGGATCAAGATAAGCGCGATCGCCATGATCCACAGAGACGCTCTATAGCCCGCCAATGTCAGCAACACACTGCCAACAAAGAAACCCACCCCCTTGAGGGCATTTTTAGAACCCGTCAGAATCGCTACCCACTTAAAGAGCTGTGACTCTGCCTCCTGGGGCACCACTAAGCGAATAGCGCTCTTAGAACTCATCTTTGTCAGGTCTTTGGCCACCCCCGACATCGCCTGTGCCGCCATCACATAGGGCACCGCAAACCACAAAGGCCATTCTGGCGTTAGGGGCGTGAGCATGATCAGCGAGATCACCTGTAAACCAATGCCCGCGTAGAGGGTGACATTCAGCCCTAAACGGGAACCAATCCAGCCACCGAGAAAGTTGGTGACAATGCCAAAAATTTCATAGAAGAGAAATAGGAAGGCAATTTGCAGCGGTGTGTAGCCAATCTGGTTAAAGTAGAGCAGCACTAGCATCCGCAGTGCGCCATCGGTAATCGTGAACCCCCAGTAGGCGAGGGTAACAATCATATAGTTGCGGACACTGGTGGACACAGCCATAGCAGACTCCTTAGGGCAACGTAGTGGCGACGTGACGAGCTAATTCGGCCATGCGATTGCTGTAGCCCCATTCGTTGTCGTACCATGCGAGAATTTTCACCTGCGTTTCATCCACAACCATTGTGGAGAGGGCATCGACAATGCTGGAACGGGGGTCGTTGCAATAGTCAATGGAAACAAGAGGGCGCTCCTCATAACCGAGAATTCCGTTGAGTTCCCCGGCGGCGGCAGCTTTAAGAGCTGCATTCACTTCGGCCACACTGGTGGGGCGGCTCACTTCAAAAACACAGTCGGTGAGCGACGCATTCAACAGGGGCACCCGTACCGCCAAGCCATTGAGTTTGCCTTGGAGTTCTGGATAAATCAGCCCAATAGCAGTGGCTGAACCCGTGGTTGTCGGCACAAGAGACATCAGACTAGAGCGGGCACGGCGCAAGTCCTTGTGGGGGGCATCCACCACTGTTTGCGTATTGGTGACATCGTGGATCGTGGTGATCAAGCCGTGGCGAATGCCAAGGGTTTCGTGAATGACCTTAACGACGGGGGCAAGGCAATTTGTCGTACAGGAGGCGGCGGTGAGCAAGTGGTGTTCTTGGGGATTGTAGAGATGGTCATTGACGCCCATGACAATGTTGAGGGCCTGTTCCTTGACGGGGGCAGCAACAATCACTTTTTTCACCCCAACTGCAAAGTAGGCCGCCAGTTGCTCAGCGGTACGGAATTTACCGGAGCATTCCAGAACAATCTCGACTCCTCGTTCTTGCCAAGGTACCTCTGCTGGGGTTTTTGCTTCCGAAAAGCTAATGATCTGATCGTTGATGGCGATCGCCCCCTCTTTGGCCTGAATGGCTTGGGGCCAGCGGCCATGCACCGAATCAAACTCTAGTAAATGGGCGGCAGTGGTTGTGCCTCCTTTAATCTCGTTAATGTGGCGAAACTCCAGTTCAGGCCAACCCCACGCGGCACGCAAAACCAAGCGACCAATGCGGCCAAAGCCATTAATGCCGATGCCAACGCCCATCGTTGCTGCTCCAGCGGGACATCCCTACGTTATTTCAAATAATCTTGAATTGTCAATCGCCAAAAATGATTCGCCAAGAGAATGGTCTTAAATGTGGGGGCAGGGGGTCTGACTCGGATCGTCCCAACAGTGGGGAATGGTTGGCTCAGGAATCGGCTGGGCAGGGGTACCAAAAACCATTTCGCAACTGTAGTCGCTAAAGTTGGGCGTCATCGTCAAGGGAATGCCAAATCGCTGCCGAAAGAATTGCTCCGTGGGCTTTTTGCACAGGTTGATACAGAGTGCCACGCATTGAGATTCAGCAAGATAGCGGCATTTTTGAATGCGCACGCCACTGTGTTGCCATTGGCGGGGTTGATCGGGGGGAATGACCTCGACCCAGTAGCGATCGCTGGCTCCCACTAACCAGCCCGTGAGGCGGGTGGCAAACCACGCATTCCACTCACAAACCCAGCGAGTCGGGCGAAAGAGTGTGCGTACCAAGGTGCTGATGAAGGGGGGAACTAACCGATCAAAGACGGTGGCCACGATAGCCTGCTGCTGCGCGGGCGATCGCCTCTGCTTCACTTGCCGTGTGATTTCAACAAAGCCAACGTAGTCGAATCGCTGTGGCTCAACCCCAATGACACTAGCGATCGCTCGAATCAACCGAGCCAAGCACCATCGCTCCAACCAGTTGAGGGACTCAGGCGGCATCATCAAGATGATCGAGCACCTCAAGGGCAGCACGGCGAACGATTGCATCCGTTTCCTGTCCCAGTAGCAGATATAGGGCTTCCTGCACTTGGCGACGCTCTGCCCCCTTAGAGATGCGAGCTAATTGGCGAATAGCCACTAGCCGATGCAGCGGTTGCGGATGGGTGAGGTCAGCAAACCATTGGGACACCTGTTGGGTCTGATGCTGCTGTTGCAGTTGCCCCATGAGCGTCCCAAGCAGGGCAATGACGGCCACTAAAAGGATGCCGAGGATCACAAGCGCCACCACGAGCCATGGATCTGCGGTGTGTTGACCCAAATGCAGAAGGGTATAGGTACCCAAACAGGCCAGCAAACCCCCGACCACCGTAAAGGCGAAGGGATGGTGTAGCCATTGAGACATCTGTTGGCGCAGGTCTTGCCATAGCGTCAACAGTCGGCGTTGCCAGCGACTGAGGAGAAAAATCGTACCCACGCCACTCAGGGTGGCCACCATCAAAGGGCCATCGGTTTGCCACAGGAGAAGACCTGCCCCCAATCCGCCGATGACCAGCAAAAGACGCTCAGACAGCAGATTAAACACAAAAGATTTCCAGCGCAGTCGTTGCGATCGCGTCGCGTGCCCTTTGGCCAATCGCCTTTGGCGCGGCGGAGTTGAGTACCGTTGAAGTCGCGGCAATGACCATTTCGCCCAAGAGGTAACCATAGGGTGGGTGTACTGCCAGTTGATGCCTTATTTTACAGTAATTCTTAAGGTACAGCCCATCTGGACTGACTCGACTATCCTTTCCAGCGTAGGATCACCACTTCTTCGCGCAGTTGCTCCTTCGTGGCGCTGGCAAACCGTGTTCGGAAGAGATCTGTGCGCACAACCTCATAGCCAAGGGCTTGGGCAATGTCAGCCAATAACTGACCTGTGCGAATCATCACCCGCAAATAGGAGGCTTGATCACCCACGACGTAGGCCAATTGGGCATTGGGACGCAAGCGCGATCGCAGGGCAGCCAAGTGACGTGCCATGCCACCAAAATAGAGCTTTGTTACCCTGCTGTAGCGTCTCTCAAAGCCAGACGTTTTACCCAGCTCAATTCTGCGGCGTTCAATTTCAGCTGCTATCTCCTGAATTGCAGGATGGTTTTGAATCCACTGATCGTCGTCATCGGTTTTGTACACATTGCGCGTGTTGGAACGGATCAGACCCTTCTTGAAAGCTTGTAAATCCGCCTTGGTTTTGATAAAGCCCAAGACCACCGATTCGAGGCGGGTTGTTCTGGTGTAGTCCTTTTCATTGGGATACGGCGGTGAGGTGATCACCGCATCAACGGACTGCGGCGGCAATACTCGGTCAGGACATCTTGCATCCGCCAGATAGACGTGGGCAGGGGCATCATTTTGATTTTTGACCTGCCGCAAATCCTCCACCATTTCATCAATTTTGGCGAGCCAAGCACTAATCACTGGTGTATCAACTTTAGGCTTGCCAACACCCACTTCAGGGCCAAAGCGCAAATTACTCACGGCAAAAACCAGTATGTTGGCGATCGCCAGCAGTTGATGCCGATAGACCTGTTCTATTCTGTATTTCTCTAAGCAGTCAAGGAGTACCAAGACCTTGTGCAAGGGAATCGGGCTGATCGACCCCGTAAGGATGAGTTTATGTTGCTCTGGCGAGAGTTGGCGTAACGGTAGATCCGCAATATTCCCCTCAAAAGGCACCGAGTCCCCTATCCCTTGCTGCCGCAGGATGTCAAGGGCAAATTCTGCGATCTCACAGGAGTGACGGTAGAGTAAATCCGGATCAACATCCCAATCCGTCTTAACACACGTCGCAAAATGGGCAAATGGATTGGCTTCGGTACCCAATGAGGGGATTCCACGCAGCTTCGACTCAACCAGCGTTGTGCCTGTGCCGCAAAAAGGGTCGAGGATGACACTCTCTGCATTCAAGCCAAAGTCTTCTATGTAGTCCCTCACAAGATGGGGCGGATAAGAGAGCACAAACCGATACCAGTCATGAAAGGCGCGGTCTTGCTCATCTATCCTGTTGATATTGCTATTGTCTTTGGGAACGGTTGTATCCTCAGAATGTTTTAGCAACTCAACTCCTGTGGCGATTTGCTCCTAATCCTCTAAGTCTATGAAAAATTGATTGCTTGGGCAGGGGGTTCACTTCACTGCCGAAAAAGCGGGCACTCTTTAGGCCTCTTCGCGTTGTTCCTGAGCCAATTGAGGTTGTTTAGGGCAGACGTTGAATCTCAGCGCGGAAGCCATTGACCTCCATAAAGGCACGCATTTCGGTGGCATTGGCCTCGTTTTGGAAACTGCCCACTTGTAGGGCGCGGCGCTGGCCAAGGGTAATGGGTATCACTTCGGGAACGAGCGATCGCAGGCGTTCTTGATTGGCCAGATCATCCTCCCGCAAATCCAAAACAATGACTCGAAACCGCGTTCTGGGGGCTACGGGAGCGAGTGTTGCCAAGTTTGCATCAGAAATGTCTGGTGGGGGCGGCAATTGATTCATCGCGCGATCGCGACCCACAAATCCCATCGGAATCGGGTCACTAGGCACCGGCAATCGTTCGAGGGAGTTGTCAAGCTGCTGCGGCGGTGGGGTGGGAATTGGCGCCGTACTCACCTCTGGGGCAGGCACAGGAATCGGGATGACGGTATTGACCTCTGGCGGTGGCACGGGGATGGGAATCGGTTCTGCCGCCAATACGGGCGTCCCCCAACCCATTAGGATCAAACATAGGTGACTCAACCACGGCTGGGAGTGAATGCTGAAACGGCTCATCAAAAACTTCATTGCGCTATCAACAATGCCGATGAACGGTGAACAGAACTGTGTTGATTCTTTTCTGTGGGGATCGGACGTGCTATGCAAAATTTAGCTCCCGGATTTGAGGGGCAACGCATCCGGCGGATTCTCGATGCCAACCTTGACCGTGCCCGCGAAGGCCTGCGGGTGATTGAAGAATGGTGCCGCTTTGGCCGCGAAGATGCTGCCCTGAGTGCAGAATGTAAAGATTTGCGCCAAACCCTTGGCCGCTACCATACCCCAGAGTTGCGGGCGGCACGACAAACGGATCAGGATCCGGGGACTGCTTTGCGTCATCCGCAGGAGCGCGATCGCCAGACCCTCAGCGAGGTGCTCAGCGCTAACTTTGCCCGTGTCCAAGAAGCGCTACGAGTGATTGAGGAGTACGCGAAATTAACGGATACTGAGCTGAGTGACACCGCCAAAGCCCTCCGCTATCGCGTTTACATTCTCGAGCAAGCCCTGATCCTCAACCCGCGCCACGCTCGAGCCCAACGCCTGCAAGGGGCAAAGCTCTATCTGGTGACTGCCCCCAGCGATCGCCTGCTGGAAACCGTCGAAGCTGCTTTGAAGGGGGGACTGCCCCTTGTGCAATACCGCGACAAAACCAGTGATGATCACACCCGTCTAACCACGGCTCGCCAGTTACAAGCGCTCTGCCAACGCTACGGCGCCCTGTTTTTGGTCAACGATCGCGTGGATATTGCCGTGGGTGCCAATGCCGATGGTGTCCACCTCGGACAGACGGATATTCCCATGGAACTGGCTCGGCAAATTTTAGGGCGCGATCGCCTCGTGGGACGCTCGACCACCAATCCCCAAGAACTGGAGCGTGCCATTGCTGAAGGTGCCGATTATGTGGGTGTTGGGCCGATTTTTGCGACTCCTACCAAACCGGGTAAAGCGGCTGTGGGCTTTGACTATCTCCAATACGCCCGCAAACACGCCCCGATGCCGCAGTTTGCCATTGGCGGCATTGATCTCAGTAATATTGATGAGGTGGTCAAGGCCGGGGCGACTCAGGTGGCCGTTGTCCGCGCCATTGTGGATGCGGCTGACCCAGAGGCAACCACCCGAGAATTATTACGACGCTTATCTCAAGGGGAACCATCATGACCTCGGCGGCTGAGATTACTGCTGCTGTGCGGCAACTGTACAATACCTATCCTTTTCCGCCGGAACCGCTCCTTGATGAGCCACCACCGGGGTACAACTGGCGCTGGTCTTGGCCGGCGGCCTATAGCTTTTGCACAGGACGCTATCCCTCCCAGTTGGACGTTGCCATTCTCGATGCTGGCTGTGGCACTGGTGTAGGAACGGAATATCTCGCCCATTTGAATCCGCAGGCAAAGATTACTGCGTTGGATCTCAGTGAGGGTGCTTTGGAGATTGCCCGCGAGCGCTGCCGGCGATCGGGCGCCACCAATGTCGAATTTCACCACCTGAGCCTAGAGGATGTGGCACAACTGGGGCAAAGGTTCCAGATGATTAACTGTGTGGGCGTGCTGCACCATCTGCCGGATCCGCAGCGGGGCATTCAAGCTCTCGCCGATGTTCTTGCTCCCGGCGGCATTTTGCACATCTTTGTTTATGGAGCCTACGGTCGCTGGGAAATTAAACTGATGCAGCAGGCCATTGCCTTACTTCAGGGGAGCGATCGCCACAACTATCGCGAGGGGGTGGCCATTGGACGGCAACTCTTTGCCGCATTGCCCCAGAACAATCGCCTGAAAAAGCGTGAGCAGGAGCGCTGGAGCCTCGAAAATCAGCGGGATGAATGCTTTGCTGATATGTATGTGCATCCCCAAGAAATTGACTACACGATCGCCAGCCTCTTTGACCTCATTGCTGCCTCTGGCCTAGAATTCGTTGGCTTTTCTAACCCTCAAGTTTGGCGGTTGGAGCGGCTGTTGGGCAGCCAGCCAGAACTGTTGCACCGCGCACAGCACTTAGATCCGATCCAGCAATATCAACTCATTGAATGCCTTGACCCTGAGGCAATGACCCACTTTGAGTTCTTTTTGGCCAAGCCGCCGCTGCCCCGTCACGATTGGTCTGAGGATGCGGCTTTGCTGGTGGCTATTCCGTGGCGACACCCCTGCTTAGACGGTTGGCCGGGGGTCTGTGTCTTTAACAGTCACTATGATGTGATTCAGCTCAATCAGGCTGAGCAGCAATTCTTGGCGGCTGCGACGGGTCAAAAAAACGTGGCTGAGTTATTAGCTGAGCAACCGGACTTCAATCTTGCAGGGGTGCGATCGCTCCTTGAGCGGGACTTGCTTCTCTTAGGAGTAAAAGAATGACGGATCTACTGGAAATAGTCTCTGCCAGTGGTGCAGTCTATGATTGCAGTCATTGGGGGCGCCTACGCCTCACGGGGGGCGATCGCCTGAAGTTTTTGCACAATCAAAGCTCCAATAACTGTCTTGTCTTGCAACCCGGCCAAGGGGCAGATACGGTTTTTCTGACCTCGACGGCGCGCACCCTTGATCTTGTCACCCTACTTGTTCATATGGAGTGGGTGGATCTACTGGTGTCACCGCAGCGCCGCGAGTTTCTCTTGAAATGGCTCGATAAGTACATCTTCTTTGGCGACGATGTGCAGGTGAGCGATCGCACTTCTGACAGTTACTGCTACCGAGTGTTCGGTGCCGTTTCGGATCAGATCGCTGACCAATTGGGTCTGCAACCGTTTTCCCAGCCCTACGCTCATGTGACTCTCACCTACGAAAACGCTCCCATAACCATTGCTGCCACCAGTGGCTTAGCGATTCCGGGCTTGACCCTTTGGAGCGATCGCCCCCTCACAGATCTCCTCAATGCCCATCTCCAACTGAATGATACCGACTGGGAACACCTACGCATCCGCCAAGGGCGACCCGCTGCCGAGGCTGAACTCACCGAAGACTATAACCCCCTCGAAGCCCGACTGGGGCATACGATTTCTTTCAATAAGGGCTGCTACATTGGCCAAGAGACGATCGCCCGCCTCAACACCTACCAAGGGGTCAAACAACATCTCTGGGGACTGGAATTGAGTGCCGTTGTTCCCGCCCCAACTCCCCTACTTTTGGAAGGGGAAAAAGTGGGTCTGCTCACCAGTTGTACGCCCCTAAATGGGGGTGCCTTTGGTCTAGGCTATGTGCGCACCAAAGTGGGTGGGGCAGGCTTGAGGCTGCAAACGCCCGAGGGCGTCATTGTACAGGTGGTGGAGGTGCCCTTCTTAAGAACTGTTGCCTAAAAATACTCTCAGCAGAGAATGCTATAATCCAATCGGTTCGTGCAGAAAATTTACTGACCGAAGGAAGGAAGCCTATGGCGACGGCACAGGTGTTAGCGTTCATGCAAAAGACCGCTGAAGATGCCCAACTGCGAGATGAACTGGAGAACCTTCTGGGGGTAGGGGATGGCAATATCAGCGGCGCTGCCGAACTAGATGCTGAGGAACTCGCCGCGCTGCGGGGAGAAATGGCACCGAAAGTGGTGGATTTTGCCAGTCAGCATGGTTTTGAATTTTCCACCGATGAACTCATTCAAGTGGTTGATTCCTTTGCTCAGCACCAAGCAGGGGAAATTAGCGATGATGAATTTTCCGGGATTTTAGGTGTTCCCATTAACAGTAATCATGCCGAACACAAAAAACAAGTGGCCAATCCTCTGCAGCGCCTAGCCCGCTATCTGAGCAAAACCTATTTGGGTATTGGTGCGGATGAGGAGAGCGAATAAGGCTCAACCACTCTCAGCGAAGCTACGGCCAGCCCGTCGTAAAATCCGTTTGTGGTCCCAATGGTTGCTGCCGGGGCTATTGGTCAAGCGGTGGCTCCTGATCAGTGCACTGGGCGTTCTGCTCGCCAGCTTGGGCTTTGCCATTAGTATCAATCTCACGCCCATCTTTTACTTTCTGCAATTTCTAGAGCAGTTTCTCCAAGGCATTGCCCGTTTTGTGCCCAGCTACATCAGTGGCCCTTTACTGCTGCTTGGGGGGTTGGCACTGATTGCTTGGGGGTATGCCCGCACCCTTGGCTCGATTACGGAAGTTCTATTGCCAGAAGACGACAAGGCCTTGGTGGAGCGGCTGCTCATCCATCGGCGGCTAGGCAGGGGGCCAAGAATTGTTGCTATTGGGGGGGGAACTGGTCTCTCCACCCTCTTGCGGGGACTCAAGCTCTATAGTTCCAATATCACCGCCATTGTGACGATGGCCGATGATGGCGGCTCATCCGGACGACTGCGGCGGGAAATTGGGGTGCTGCCACCGGGGGATATTCGCAACTGCTTGGCGGCTCTTGCCGATGAGGAGAAAATCGTCACTGAACTCTTTCAGTACCGCTTTGAGGCAGGCGATGGCTTGGCGGGGCACAGTTTTGGCAATTTGTTTCTGACGGCGATGACAAATATCACGGGGGATCTGGAGCGAGCGATCGCCACCAGTTCAGCAGTCTTGGCCATTCGTGGTCAAGTGTTGCCAGCCACCCTAACAGATATGACCCTTTGGGCACGCCTTGCCGATGGTCGCCTCATTCATGGGGAGTCCAACATTACAGCCGCCCGCGGCAAAATTGTCGAAATCGGCTGCTCGCCCCCAGCCCCCAAAGCCCTGCCCCGCGCCATTCAAGCCCTTCATGAGGCCGATTACATTATTCTTGGCCCCGGCAGTCTCTATACGAGTATCATTCCCAATCTTTTGGTGCCTGAGATTGCCCAAGCCTTGGCAGAGCGTCGGTGTCCCTGTGTTTATGTCTGCAATATCATGACGCAGCCGGGGGAAACCGATGGCTATGCTGTGAGTGATCATGTGCGTGCCCTTGATGCGGTCACGGGCGATCGCCTGTTTGATGCGGTGCTGGTGCAAAAATATCCCCCCAGTGCTGCTCACCTTGAACGCTATGGGCAGCAGGGAAGTACCGCTGTGGCTATTGATCGGGAAGCCCTGACCCGCCAAAACTGTCGGCTAATCCTTGCGGATGTGATGGACGAATCCACGCCAACCGTGCGCCATGATTCGCAAAAGTTAGCAGCCATTCTGATGCGTTGGTATGAACGCGTGCGATCGCTCTAGCCTTGTGCCCTGGGAAGGCGATCCCTAATAATAGAACCGTTGCACTTGGGTCTGTGGCTTGCCATGTCCTTGGAACTTCTGCGATCGCTCGTGTGGATGGACTACCGCCTTGCGGTGCTCTTTACTGTAATTATCCCCTTGATCCTGTTGCTGTGGTCAACGGTTAAAAATGTGCCAGCGATTACTCAACTGCTGATTATCTATTGGCGGGTGGCCAGTCTATTGGCAATTACGGTGTACCTGATGATGCCGCAGTGGCCAGTGGCCTACGTCACCGGATTTATGGCCTTGGTGCTGATTCCCATTAGCCTCTGGTTTTGGGTGGATCTTAATGAAGAAATTAGCGATCGCCAAGATTTGATTGGTCAGGTCTTTAGTAGCTGGCGCTGGGCAATCACGCTCTACTGTATCCTTGCCGCCATTGGTCAGGCCTTTTATTTGCCCTGTGCGTTTGTCGCTGGTGCCGTTCAGACCCCCAGTTGCCAAGTCTGGCTCGAGCCACCCCTGATGTTCAAAGATATTTTCCATGCCCAAGCCCGCGCCGGTACCCTTGGCTTCTTTGCCGCCGTTGCCCTTGTCATCTATATGCTCTATCTGAGCTACTTTGTGTTTGTGCGCTTACCCAAGCAGGGGCGATCGGCGACGGGTCTATAGCCTATGCCGCTGCAACGCATTCTTGAACCTGAGGTCATGGAGACGCCAGAAACAGCTGCCGCCTATGACGCCATGGATTTTACTGCTGTTAATGCCGCCTTCTGTGAAGATTTAGCCGCAGTCTTAGCCAGTGTTGAGCAACCTCTAAAAGTTTTAGATGTGGGTACAGGAAATGGGCGGATTCTGCAAATGCTGCATCAACGCTATCCCCATTGGCAACTAACAGGGATTGACCTCAGTCCAGCCATGCTGGCGATCGCCCGCCACCACAGTCCCCAATTAAACTTTATTCAAGGGGATGCCAAAGCCTTGCCCTTTGCCGACGCGAGTTTTGATGTTGTGATCAGTAATAGCTTGATCCATCACCTAGCGGATCCGCGGCCTGCCCTTGGCGAAATACTGCGGGTGCTGCGTCCCCAAGGGACGTTGTTTATCCGTGACCTTTATCGCCCAGAAACATTGGCCGAACTGCAAGCCTTGGTTGAGCAATATGCGGGTCAAGACCCGCCCCAGCAACGGCAACTGTTTGCCGATTCGCTCCATGCGGCACTGACCTTAACGGAAATGGGGGATCTGTTCAAAACCTTGCCGCAGCCGCCGCAGCAGTGGCAAGCCACCCTCACCTCCGATCGCCATTGGACCGTTGTGGCACAGCGCTAATGAACCGGCGGCATTACTTTATTGCTTTGTTGCCCAATGCTGACATTCAGGCGGAAGTCACCCGCCTCAAGCAGTATTGTTGCGATCGCTACCAAAGCCAAGCGGCACTGCGCTCTCCCCCCCACGTTACCCTCTATCCCCCCTTTTGGTGGCCAGATGCAGCGGTCGTAAATCTGGAGCAAGCTCTAGAAACTTTTTCCCAGCAAGCCGCTCCAGTGGAGTTGATCCTCGATGGCTTTGCCGCCTTTCCCCCACGAGTCATTTATATTCACGTGGCACCCACCCCAGCCCTCAAGACACTACAAGCAGATCTCGTCAAAGCGGTAGCGAAGCCCCTGCACCTCCCCCCTACGCAACGCCATGCCTTTACCCCCCACATGACGATCGCCTTTCGTGATTTAACCAAGGACAACTTTCGCCACGCTTGGGCAGACTTTCAAGCACAATCCTTTGCGGCTCGCTGTTGGGTATCCCACCTCACACTGCTGGTGCACAATGGCCGCCGCTGGCAGATTTATCGTGAATTTTTGTTAAGAAACCTTGCCCCTGATGCCCCTTGAAATCAATTTGCGACAAGTCAATGACTTGATTTTTGCCAACTGCGGAATTATGATGCAAGGAACACTTTTCTCTCAGACTTCCTAAAATCAGAAGTATAGCCCTTTTCACAAGGATGGCACACGCTTAAAATCGTGAAAGCCGATAGGGGAGAAGACTGTTTCTCCTATATCTCAGGAAAGGGTTGTAAAACAATATTGTAGTCTTGGTAGTGATAAATACTTAGTGACTTTCATGCGCTATATAAGACTAGAGGCAAGTGCTGATATTAAGGGGGGAGTATTTGTGTTTTCTATCCTTTGGAGCAACAGAGTTGAATTCAGACGCTTCCATGATCTGAGGAATTTTGGGGAGTCAATGGATCAGCAGTAGCCCATTGCTGAGGATAAGGTTATGAAACTGGAAGATATCTACACCTTTTTCCGCCAGCCACCGCCCGTTTACCTGAGCAAGGAAGTTGCGGTGTGCTATGTGCTCTATACCCTTGTGGAAAAGGGGGACTCCTATGGCACGGCGCTGATTCAAGCCATTGAAAACGAATATCCTCTTTACCGCCTTTCCGATACGGTTCTTTACAGCGCCCTCAAATTTCTCGAGGATGAGGGAATTATTGATGGTTATTGGAAGAAGGTGGAAGGTCGCGGTCGGCCGCGGCGAATGTACCACATTGTTGGCGAAAAGGAGCAACAGGCGCGGGAACTCTCGGAACTTTGGCTACGCTATTTGCAGGAACATCCCCACCGTCAGGAATAATTTAGGGATCAAGTTGGCGCAGGCGATCGCGCACAGCTTGCATATCCTGCCACGTTAGCCACTTGGGACTGCCCGGCGCCCGCGAGTTATTGCGCAACAGGTACGCTGGATGAAAAATCGGCATACACCAGCGTCCTTGCCATTCAATCCACTGGCCACGAATTTTAGTAATCCCGCGATTATCTTTCAGCAATCCAGATACAGCCGTTGCCCCCGCCAGTAGAATAATGCGGGGATTGACCAAGCGAATCTGCTCTAACAGATAGGGCAGGCAGGCTGCTGTTTCAGCGGGTTCAGGGACGCGATTGCCGGGAGGGCGGCACTTCACAATGTTGCAGATATAGGCATCCCGCTCACTATCGAGATTGACCGAAGCAAGGATTTTATCGAGGAGCTGCCCTGCCTTGCCAACAAAGGGGCGACCCGTTTCATCCTCCGCTTGACCCGGTCCTTCCCCAATAATCATCAGCTTGGCGGCGGGATTACCACGGCTGACCACCACATGGGTACGGGTGGCCGCTAAGCCACAGCGTTGACACTGCTGACAATGCGCCGCAAGCGCCTCCAAGTCGCGGTAGGTACCAGTGGGAATGGGCACCTCAGCGCGCAGCGGAATTTGATCATAGGTAGCAGCATCGAGAGGCGTCGGTGGCGGGGATTCGGCCTCGGTGGGGGCGAGGGTGTCAAATAAGCTAAATTGCAACGGTTCACTCATGTGGATCGTAACTTCCTGAGAATAATGTTAAAGAAACTTCACGAAACTTAGGAAAAACTTAGGACAAATCGCACCAATTTTATGGCGATCGCGGGAAGCTTAATTTATCTCACAAAAGTATTTTACAAATTAATAACTACGGCGAAACAGGTTTCCCACCGCATTGTATAAGAAATACCTGAAGGGTTTAACAGCACGGTTGTTGACCTCACCTAGGGAAACACAGGCTGTTATTCGACCTTTCCGGCACCCACCACTGTGGTGTTCGTGACCTGACATATCCACACCAAGGATCAGCTTGGTCGCTCTAAGGTTGCTTGACACAGCCTTTATGGGTTGACACAAAAACACCATAAAAATCCTGCAATCCCGCTAGGGGCAGGAATGTCAAGAAGTTCTAACTTCTTTAACAACCTTTAAGGAGAATTGATCCATGCTAGATGCATTTGCCAAAGTTGTCGCTCAGGCCGATGCCCGCGGTGAATTCCTCACCAACGCCCAGTTCGATGCCCTGTCCAACTTGGTGAAAGAAGGCAACAAGCGTCTGGATGCCGTCAACCGCATCACCAGCAATGCCTCCACGATCGTTGCTAACGCTGCTCGTGCCCTCTTTGCAGAGCAACCCCAACTGATCCAACCCGGTGGGAATGCTTACACCAACCGTCGTATGGCTGCTTGCCTGCGCGACATGGAAATCATCTTGCGCTATGTGACCTACGCCATTTTGGCCGGTGACTCCAGCGTGCTCGATGATCGCTGCTTGAACGGTCTGCGGGAAACCTACCAAGCCCTTGGTACCCCCGGCTCCTCCGTGGCTGTGGCTATCCAAAAAATGAAAGATGCCGCGATCGCGATCGCCAATGATCCCAATGGCATCACTCCTGGCGATTGCAGCGCCCTGATGTCTGAGATTGCTGGCTACTTTGATCGTGCCGCTGCCGCTGTTGCCTAAGACACAGCTACCGTCTTGTAACTTTGACCGTTCTGAACACGCACATTTTTTAGGGAGATATTTTATCCATGAAAACGCCGATTACTGAAGCTATTGCCGCCGCTGATACCCAAGGTCGTTTCCTTAGCAACACCGAGCTGCAAGCGGTTGACGGTCGCTTCAAGCGCGCTGTGGCCAGCATGGAAGCTGCTCGCGCCCTGACCAACAATGCTCAGAGCCTGATTGACGGCGCAGCCCAAGCGGTGTACCAAAAATTCCCCTACACCACCACCATGCAAGGCTCTCAATATGCCTCGACCCCCGAAGGCAAAGCCAAGTGCGCCCGTGACATCGGCTACTACCTGCGGATGGTGACCTACTGCCTCGTTGCCGGTGGCACTGGTCCGATGGATGAGTACCTCATCGCTGGCTTGTCTGAAATCAACAGCACGTTTGATCTCTCCCCAAGCTGGTATGTGGAAGCTCTGAAATACATCAAAGCCAATCATGGCTTGACGGGCCAAGCTGCGGTGGAAGCCAACGCCTACATCGACTACGCCATTAACGCCCTCAGCTAATAGGCGTTTCCCTTCGTTGCCCGGTGAGGTAAGCAGATGTTGTCGGCGTTGGGCTGACCCTTTGTTTACAGCACCGGGCTTGTTTGTACCCTCGATATTTAGGAGTTTGTACCGTGGCTATTACTGCTGCTGCTTCGCGCTTGGGTACCTCCGCCTTCAGTGATGCTCCGCGGGTGGAGCTGCGTGCCAACTGGAGCGAGGAAGATCTAGAGACTGTCATCCGTGCCGTTTACCGTCAGGTCTTGGGCAATGACTATGTCATGGCATCGGAGCGTTTGGTGAGTGCGGAGTCACTGTTGCGCAATGGCAAAATTACCGTGCGGGAGTTTGTGCGCGCAGTGGCCAAGTCGGAACTATACAAAGAGAAGTTTCTCTACGGCAATTTTCAAACCCGTGTCATTGAACTGAACTATAAGCATTTGTTGGGGCGGGCACCCTACGACGAGTCGGAAGTAATCTTCCATTTGGATCTCTACGAAAATGAGGGCTTTGATGCCGACATTGACTCCTACATTGATTCCCCCGAATACACCGATAGCTTTGGGGATTGGGTCGTGCCCTATTACCGTGGCTTTAATAGCCAGCCGGGTCAGAAAACAGTGGGCTTTAACCGCATGTTCCGTCTCTATCGTGGCTATGCCAATAGCGATCGCGCCCAAGCAGAAGGCAGCATGTCCCGTTTAGCGCGGGATCTGGCCACCAACAGTCCCAATACGGTGGTGCCGCCTTCGAGTAGCGATACGGCCTTTGCCTACTACACCCCCAGTGCCGATGTTCCCCCACGGGCTTGCTTGGGTGGTTCCTTTGGTGAAAGTGGCCGCGTCTATCGCATTGAAGTGGCGGGCATTCGCCAACCGGGCTATCCGGGGGTGCGCCGCAGCAGTACCGCCTTCTTGGTGCCCTATGAGCAACTGTCGAGCAAAATGCAGCAGCTTCAGCGCACGGGTGCTCGCATTGTCAGTGTCAATCCTGCCTAGGAATGTTTGTTTAGCGTCCTTTTGAGATTGGGAGTCAGGTGTCATGTTTGGTCAAACTGCGTCTGGAAGTGCTGCCCTTAGCCCCTCCGGCGCTCGCGTTTTCCGCTACGAGGTTGTGGGTCTGCGTCAAAACGAAGAAACTGACAAAATGGGGTTTCCGATTCGGCGCAGCGGTAGCACCTTTATTACGGTGCCCTACAACCGCATGAATGAAGAGATGCAGCGCATTACCCGCATGGGGGGCAAAATCGTTTCCATTACCCCCGTGGTCGCCTCCTAATTGGCTGATGTCTGGAGAGGGAATGACGGCGGTCTCTGAACCGGTACAACTGACGGTTCCCCAAATGCTGGCGCAGCTTCAGGGGACGGATACCAGTCTCCGCTACTATGCGGCGTGGTGGCTGGGGAAGTTTGGCCTAGAAACAGCAACGGCAGCGGAGCGGCAGGCGATTGTGGCCGCCTTGATTGCTGCTTTGGCCGATGAGGCCGATCGCACAGAATTGGGGGGTTACCCTCTGCGGCGGAATGCCGCCCGTGCCTTGGGCAAGTTGGGCGATCGCCAAGCCGTACCGGCATTAATTGAGTGCTTGCGCTGCGAGGATTTTTATGTCCGTGAGGCGGCGGCCATTGCTCTTGGTCAGTTGGGAGACCCTCAAGCGATCGCGCCCCTGCAATCGCTCCTAGAAGGGGGTGTGGCAATGGCGCGGCTCGTCCCCGGTCGCCCGCATCTGGTGCAGCCAGTGGAAGCCGTGATTGAAAGCTTGGGTCACCTTGGTGCCACTGAAGCCATTGCCCTGATTGAGCCATTCTTGGCTCATGAAATGCCGCGAGTCCAATTTGCCGCTGCGCGGGCACTTTTTCAGCTCACGGGAGCGGCCGAGTATGGCGATCGCCTGCTAGCGGCTCTCAACAGTGAGGATGTGCAACTGCGACGGACAGCGCTTCTGGATTTGGGAGCGATGGGCTATCTACCCGCAGCAGAGGCTATTTTGCAGGCGGGTGTTGAAGCGAGCTTCAAGCTCATTGCCCTCCACGGCATCCTCAGCCAGCAACTGCGGCAGGCCGCCCCAGCCGAACAGACCCTCTCCCTCTTTCAAGGATTGGATCAACTGCTGTGAGTGATCTCCATACCTATATCCATGCCGTTGAGACCGCCACCTCTGCTCCTGCCCTATGCGAGGCGGTGGTTCAGCTTGCCCAGCAAAAAGACACCGCTGCTATTCCCACGCTGATTGCGGTTTTGGGGTACAACAACCCCGCTGCTGCCCAAGCCGCTGTGGCAGGCCTCATTGCCCTTGGGGATGCGGTTGTGGAGCCGCTGTTGGCACAGTTGGATGGATACAACTATGGTGCCCGTGCCTATGGGGTGCGAGTTTTGGGGAGTATTGGTCATCCTGCCGCCCTACGGGTCTTATTGGCTGCCGCGCAGTCGGATTTTGCCCCCAGTGTTCGCCGCGCCGCCACAAAGGCCTTAGGAACGCTCCGCTGGCAGTTAATCCCTGAAGAGACGGCAAGAGAGGCTCAATTAAGGGAAGCACTCACAGTTCTTCAACGCAACAGTGAAGCAGCAGATTGGGCGGTTCGCTATGCCGTGGGTGTTGCCCTCGATCATCTGCATCAGCAGGCGGCTGCTCGCGCCCTTCGGGAAGCGGTGCGTTTCCTCCTCAATCATTTGAGCGATCGCGACCCCGACATTGTTGTGCGTTCCCGTTGTCAACTTGCCCTCCAGAGGGACTCTCTGTCCATGCACACCTAAAAGGATTGGAAAGTTATGTCGTTACCCTTGCTGGCTGTGAAGCCCAGAACCCTTGACCAGCGGGTGGTCAGTTATGAAGTCCCCGCCGAGGATGATCCCGTCATCTACCGCCTCACCGATGCCACCGATGCCGCAGACGTGGATGCCCTGATTTGGGCAGCCTATCGCCAAATTTTCAGCGAGCACCTGATTTTGGACTCCTACCGTCAGCCCTTCCTAGAATCCCAACTGCGCAATCGTGCCATTTCCGTACAGGATTTTATCCGTGGCTTGGGTAAGTCCGAGGTCTATCGCGAGCAAGTGGCAGCCGTCAATTCCAATTACCGCCTCGTGGATGTCTCCTTCAAGCGATTCCTTGGCCGCCCCACCTATGGCCAGCAGGAGCAGATTGCTTGGTCGATTATTCTAGCCACCCGTGGCCTAGAAGGATTTATTGATGCCTTGGTGGACAGCGATGAGTACCAGCAAAACTTTGGTGCCGATATTGTCCCCTACCAACGGCGGCGGCGCATGGCGCGTCCTTTTAACCTCGTTAATCCCCGCTACAGCGACTACTGGCGCAACAAGGAAATGTCCCTCAGTGGTCGTTCTTACTATCAAGTGCGCTACTACACCGCAGGGCCACTGGACAAGCAAATTATCCGCGGCGCGATTCCAGCCAACTTCCTCTCTATGGCGCGTTCAATTGTGGTGCCTACCCTCGATACTCAACGCCATGTGGCACGGGCCACCTCCAGTTTGGTGACGGTTCCCAACACCGCCCAAGAGCGGGATCTACCGCCGACACCGGTCAAACCTGTGCCCGTTGCGTTGCCCTATCGTTATTTGCCCTCTCAACCAAAGGTGTAAGCCATGACGATTCCCTTGCTGAGCTATGCCCCTAGTTCCCAAAATCAGCGGGTACCGGGCTATGAAGTGCCCAATGAAGACACCCCTTGGCGCTATTCCCTTGAGGATGCAGTGGATCAGTCAGATATTGATGAACTGATTTGGGCGGCCTATCGCCAAGTGTTTAGTGAACACGTTGTCCTCAAGAGTACCCGCCAGCCCCATTTGGAGTCCCAACTAGCCAATCGTGCCATTTCGGTACGGGATTTTATTCGCGGCTTGGCCAAATCGGAGACATTCCGTCGCTTGGTGGTGGAGACGAACTCCAACTATCGCTTGGTGGAAATTGCCCTGAAGCGGCTCCTTGGGCGTGCCCCTTACAACAAAGATGAGGAACTGGCGTGGTCCATTCGCATTGCCACCGACGGTTGGCAGAACTTTGTGGATACCCTTGTGGATAGTGACGAATATACGCAAAACTTTGGCGATAACACCGTGCCCTACCAGCGTCGTCGCTATAAAGATCGCCCCTTTAATCTGGTGACCCCTCGCTATGGTGACTACTGGCGCGATAAGTTAGAGAACAGTCGCTACAAGTGGGGCGACATTCGCAATTTCTTGGAGATGGCACGATCAGTCAAGGTGACACCTGTGCAATTCAAGCCAGTGTCCACGGCCAATGTGCAAATCCCCGATACCACGCGGCGCGATCGCCCGACTGTACCGGCGTCGATCAACCCGACGGCGACCTTTCCGCTGCGCTAGCTATTGTTTCACTCTTTGACTTGGGAGAGATCCATGGACTTACCTCTACTCGCCTACAAGCCGACGACTCAAAACCACCGCGTCGCTACCTTTGGCATTGCCGATCAAAACGAAGATAGCCCCTATATCTATCGTCTTGAGGATGCGGCCTCCTACCCGGAAATCCGCGAGGTGATCTGGGCCTGCTATCGGCAGGTGTTTAGTGAGCATGCCACCTTGGCCTTTAACCGTCAAATCACCTTGGAATCCCAATTAGTGAACCGAGTGATTACGGTGCGGGACTTCATTCGCGGTCTGGCCAAATCAGAGCGCTTCTACAATACGGTGGTGGCTGTGAACGACAACTACCGTTTGGTGGATGTGTGCCTGCGGCGGTTCTTGGGGCGCAGTGCCTACAACGAAGAGGAAAAAATTGCTTGGTCAATTAAAATCGGCACCCTTGGCTTCTATGGCTTTGTCGATGCCCTCCTCGACAGTGAGGAATACACCAATGCCTTTGGTGACTTTACGGTGCCCTACCAGCGCAAGCGGATGGAGGGACGTCCCTTTAACCTCGTGACGCCGCGCTATGGCTTTGAATACCGCGACAAAGTGGGCACCACTACCACCGATTGGCGGTTTACGCTGGAGAAATTCTACGATCGCAAGTTCCAAGAGCGGCGGCTACCGGAGGGCGACCCCCGCAAATACCGCGATTTGGCAGCAGCGATCGCGCCCAAGACTCGCTATGCCCAGCAGTTGCGTGCCGCTGATATTGATTACTTAGCCAAAGTGCCCCGCCGTCGTTAAATTACGCCCAAGGATGCTTTAATCATCCAGCCGTCGGTAAATTTACTGGCGGCTTTTTCTCATTCGTTCCTGCTTGGAACCCCAGTGCATTTTTGCGTGTCCAATCTAGAGGCTCATTGTTTCTTGCCGCTATGCGCGATTGCCTTTTCCCGTGGCTAGTACCTGCCATTATCACTGCCACCATTCTGCCCGCCAGTAGTCAAGTTACGATTCCAATTACGGTCACCGTCAGTCCCGATCGCCCTGTTTTGGGAGATACACTGGCCATTGTGGTCAACGCTTCAGGACAGCCCACGGTCGAAGTGGCGGGCAAAGCGCTGCCGGTCTTTTCCATTGGGCCACAGCAATGGCGTGCCTTTGTGGCCACAACACCACTCCAGACCCCCGGCCGCCGTTCATTGGTGGTTCGCTCAGGAAATGAAACCCGCAATATGCTTCTGTGGGTGGGCGATCGCTCCTTTCCTGTGCAAAGGATTTGGCTCCCACCGGGCAAAGACGCCTCAGGAACGGATTTGGAATTTGATCGCGTGGATGCCTTTAAGGCACTGGTCACCCCCGAAAGACTCTGGCAAGGTGCCTTTCGCCGCCCCAACAGTGGCCCTGTGACCACACCCTACGGCGTACGGCGGTACTACAACGGGGTTTTGGCCAAGGACTACTTCCATCGTGGTTTGGACTATGCAGGCCCCAAGGGATCACCCGTAGTAGCGGCGCAGCGGGGGCGAGTGGCCTTAGTGGGGCGAGAATCCCAAGGATTTCTCATCCATGGCAACACGATCGGTATTGATCATGGGCAAGGGGTGCTGACGATTTACCTGCACCTCGATCAAATTCACGTCCAAGAGGGACAAATGGTTGAGGCAGGGCAAGTCATTGGTACGGTTGGCAATACGGGTGCCTCCACAGGACCCCATTTACATTGGGGACTCTACGTTAATGGCGAGTGCGTCGATCCGCGATCGTGGCTGACCCACGGCTGGCAATAGTTGCCATACGAACTCGCTTTCCTGCCTAGTTTAGGGTCAACAAATGGGGGATAATGCTAGTTCAGAGGTAGCCGCTTCGCTACCATTGCCGCTGATAAGATTTGGGAGTTAGCAACAATGACGATTCTCTTTCAACTGGCTCTTGCTGCCCTTGTCATCCTCTCCTTTGTGATGGTGGTGGGTGTGCCAGTGGCCTACGCCTCTCCCCAAGATTGGGATCGCTCAAAGCAGTTAATTTTCCTTGGCTCTGGGCTATGGATTGCCCTAGTGCTAGTGGTAGGCGTTCTCAACTTTTTTGTGGTTTAGTTCAGCCAGCGTTGGCGATAGACTTCGTACAAGAGTACTGCTGTGGCGATCGCCACATTGAGGGATTCAACATTTGGCTCCTGAGGAATCCGCAGTGCCGTAAACGTGAGATCTTGGTAGGCCGGGGGTAACCCTTGGCCTTCATTTCCCATGACCAGTAAGGTCGGTTGACGAAAATCCGCTTGCCAATAGATCAGTGGCGCGGTTGGTAATGTGACGACTATTTGCCATCCTTGGGCTTGGTAGGCTTTGAGAGTGGCCAAACCATCGCTAACAGTTTGCATCGGTAGGCGAAACCACTGGCCGGCACTGGCACGCAGCACTTTTGGATGGGTCATGTCCACGCAATCGGGGGTCAACAATAGCCCCTCAACACCCACGGCGGCAGCGGTACGAATAATCGTTCCCAAGTTGCCCGGATCCTGAAGCGTGACTAAGCACAGACCTAAACGCTGGAGTGGCAAGGTAGGAAGGGGTGTATAGTTGGCAACAGCAACGACGCCATCGGGAGTGGTTGTCGTACAGAGGGCAGTCAGTACCTCTTCACTGACTTCAACGGCGCGATCGCTCCTATGGACAACCTGCTGCCAAAATGTTGGCGATTGCTTTGCTTGCCAAGCGCTGGTATAGCAAACCACCGATAAGCGATAGCCGGCTGCCAGTGCCTCTTGGAGCAAATGAGTCCCCTCTAAAAGCAAGTGCCCTTGGCGATATTTGCGGTGGTGCAGCCTACGGATTGAGCGCACCAAGGGATTCTGCCGACTGGTAATGATCACGACTGAATCCAGCGCTCAAGTAAACGTTCCAGATAGGGAGTCAAGAGTGCGGTTTGCGCGGCTTGAGCTTGAATCTCTGTGGCGGATTGAATGTAAGGGCCGGGGACTAGCTCATGCTGACAGTGCTGAATCAACTCCCCAAGGCTAGCGGGGGTCACTTCTAAGTGAAACTGAAGACCAACAACGCGATCGCCCCACAAGAATCCTTGTTGCGGACAGGTGGCACTTTTGGCGAGGGGCATTGCATCCGGAGGGAGGCTAAACATCTCCCCATGCCAATGCAGCACCGTCAGTTGGGGTGGCCAATCCTGAAACCAAGGATGCGCTTGGGCGGCTGCTGTCAGTTCAATGGGAAACCAGCCGATTTCCTTCGTGGGTGCTGGGGTGACCTCTGCTCCTAGGACTTGTGCCAAGAGCTGAGCACCAAGACAAATCCCGAAAATGGGTAACCCGTTGGCGATCGCTTGGCGCAAAAAGGCCTTTTCAGACCCTAACCATGGATAAACAGCCTCATCGTGTACCCCCATAGGGCCGCCCATCACAATCAGCGCATCCACCTCCGTCAAGGCGGGTAGCGGCTCGCCTGCATAGAGATGACTGCCTTGCCAATCAAAACCACGGGCGATCGCCCACTGGGCAATGTAGGCAGGGGTCTCAAAGGGCACGTGCTGGAGATAATGCAGGCGCATGAACTCGCTTAAGAAGAACTGCCGCCTTCATTCCCAAGGATACGGGATTTATACTCATTCACCTTTTGGCCAAGTTCACGGCGACCGGACTCAAAGAGGACATAGCGATACAGAAACCAACAAGTGTAGCCAAAGCCTACGAGTTCACAGGTCGGGCCTAGGAGGGGAATGGCATTCACTACTTCCAAAATGGCAACCGCTAGTGCCACAAAAGGAATGGTGGCAAGAATGATGAGGAGGGTGCGCAGGGGCTGCTTGTATTCACCCACAAATGCACTAACCTGATCGGGGAAGACCGTGAGGAGCCAATAGAGTTTTTCACGAGCCTGTTGCCACTGTTCATCCGTGAGACCGCCCACCTTCGGCGGCGCTGGCTGAGACTCTACTTCCGCTAAGGGTGCTGGTGCCGGCGTTGGTTCAAAAATAGGCTTTTCCGTATGGGTAGTTTCTGTGGTTGGGGATGTCTCAAATTCATTCATGTGCTTAAGTTCCTTCAGTACCTCAGCAAGTTTAGGCTAAGTTCACCGATCAGCGCTGGCTAATAGCTAATAATTGTTTAACATAGGTGGTGCCTTACCGCTAGCATCCCCTGTCCCCAAAAGACGGCTCTAATCATTAAGCACCCAAGTATCCTTGCTCCCGCCCCCTTGGGAAGAATTCACCACCAATGAGCCACGCTTCATCGCCACCCGCGTCAGACCACCGGGATGGACATAAATTTCCTTGCCGTACAGGATATAGGGGCGTAAGTCCACATGGCAGCCGACAATTTCATCCCCCAGCAGGGTGGGCACGCGCGACAGCGAAAGGGTGGGCTGGGCAATGTAGTTGCGGGGATTGGCTTTGATGCGCTCTGCAAATTCTGCCCGCTGCTCAGTCGTGGCTTGACAACCAATGAGCATGCCATAGCCGCCGGACTCGTTGGCAGATTTCACCACGAGGGAATCGAGGTTCTTGAGCACATGATCCAACTGTTGTGGCTCCCAACACAGGTAGGTGGGCACATTGGGCAGTAGGGGTTCCTCACCGAGATAATAGCGAATCATTTGCGGCACATAGGCATAAATCACCTTGTCATCGGCCACGCCAGTTCCGAGGGCATTGGCGATCGCCACCCGCCCTTGGCGATAAACCTCCATCAGACCCCTGACCCCCAGCATCGAATCAGGACGAAATACCGCTGGATCAATGAAGTCATCATCAATGCGGCGATAGACCACATCCACGCGCTTCAGACCCTTGGTTGTGCGCATTTGTAGGTAACCATCAGCCACCACCAGATCCCGCCCTTCCACGAGCGTTACCCCCATTTGCTGAGCAAGGAAGGAATGCTCAAAATAGGCGGAATTGTACATCCCCGGCGTCAGTACCACCACGGTCGCATCCGGTAGGCCGGGGGGCGCAAGGTTCAGCAGCGTTTCTAGGAGATGGCTGGGGTACTCGTCCACAGGTTGAATGTGCAGTTCTTTGAAGACAAGGGGAAACGTGCTTTTCATCACGCGGCGGTTTTCCAGCACATAGGAGACCCCCGAAGGGCAGCGCAGGTTATCTTCTAGGACATAGAAGGTGCCATCGCGATCGCGCACTAAGTCGGTACCCGTAATATGGCACCAAATGCCCCCCGGCGGCTTCAGGTCATGGCAGGGACGCAGATAGCCCTTGGCTGACTCAATGAGTTCCCGTGGGATGACACCATCCTTAATAATTTTTTGCTCACCATAGACATCAGCAATAAATGTATTGAGCGCCGCAATCCGTTGCTTGAGACCCCGTTCAAGGGCTTGCCACTCTTGGGCGGGAATGACCCGCGGCAGAATATCAAAGGGCATGATCCGCTCGGTGCCCTCGGCAGCACCATAGACCGTGAATGTGACGCCAATATTAAACATCACCTGTTGGGCGGTTTTTTGGCGCTGTTGCAGTTCTCCCGCTGGCAGCGATCGCACCCGTTGTAACAGCGGTTCAATAAAAGGTCGTGGTTGGCCTTTGGCTAGAAACCACTCGTCGTAAAAGTCTTCCGGATCGTAGTTCTCAAATTCCAGCATTGATATTCCTTGGTGGCGATTTCCCTCAATGGTCTTGCTCGAGAGGAGTCGGCAAATCTGACACCGCCACTAAATGAAACCCCATTTGACAGCGAAAGTGTTGACATCCCGCTTCAGCAGTACTCCCTAGAGGCGCCCCACAACGGAGCTGACCCTCCTGCCAGCGGGGTTTGCCTTGGCGATCAGCAAACAAGCAGGATTGACACACAGACTGTGACGGTAAAATCTGATTTTGGGTGAGGATCACAAGCATTGGACACCTCCCGCCGATCAGAGCCTTTAATAGGCCGTCTTTATAGAACCTGATAAAAATAAAGACTCTAACCCCAATGTTTTTATCTTACCGTGAAAGCCTAGCGGATACGGTTGACGACCACTGCTAACTTTGCTACAAATTGCAACTCGCAGCCCCTTGCTTAAATCGGCAGCCAAGACGGTATGGGGAAGACGGTTTGCTACGATAGATACTCTAAGATCAATGAAATTCTTGTTGCCCCTTGAGCTGTAATCCATGTTTGACGCCCTTGCTGAACGCCTTGAATCTGCTTGGAAAACCCTACGGGGTCAAGACAAAATTACCGAAAACAATATCCAAGAAGCTCTTAGGGAAGTGCGCCGTGCCCTGTTAGAGGCCGATGTCAACCTCCAAGTCGCTAAAGACTTTATTGAAAATGTGCGTCAGCGGGCGATCGGTGCTGAGGTCATTGCCGGGGTTCGTCCCGATCAGCAATTTATCAAAATTGTTTACGATGCCCTTGTTGAGGTCATGGGGGAATCCCACAGTCCCCTTGCTCACGTGGAGCCACCCCCCACGATTATTCTCATGGCCGGTTTACAGGGAACGGGGAAAACCACCGCCACAGCAAAGCTCGCCCTGCACCTGCGCAAAGAACGCCGCAGCACCCTCTTGGTGGCCACCGATGTCTATCGTCCCGCTGCGATTGATCAGTTGATTACCCTTGGCAAACAAATTGACGTGCCCGTGTTTGAGATGGGTACAGAAGTTAGCCCCGTGGAAATTGCTCGCCAAGGGGTGGCCAAAGCCAAGGAACTCGGTGTGGATACCGTGATTATTGACACAGCGGGGCGCCTACAAATTGATGCCGAGATGATGGCAGAACTGGCGGCCATTAAAGATGCGGTACAACCCCACGAAACCCTCTTAGTAGTAGATGCGATGACGGGGCAAGAGGCGGCCAACCTCACCCGTGCCTTCCATGAGCAGGTGGGGATTACGGGAGCCATTCTCACCAAACTGGATGGGGATACACGCGGCGGTGCAGCTCTCTCGGTGCGTCAAGTCTCCGGACAACCGATTAAGTTTATTGGTGTTGGTGAAAAAGTCGAGGCTCTCCAACCTTTCTATCCCGATCGCTTGGCCTCTCGCATCTTGGGGATGGGGGATGTCCTCACCCTTGTCGAAAAAGCCCAAGAGGAAGTGGACTTGGCCGATGCCGAAAAAATGTCCCGCAAAATCCTCGAAGCCCAGTTTGACTTTGATGACTTCCTCAAGCAACTGCGCCTACTAAAAAATATGGGTTCCCTTGCGGGAATTATGAAGCTCATCCCCGGCATGAATAAAATTTCAACGGAGCAACTCCAGCAGGGCGAAGTACAACTCAAACGGGCGGAAGCCATGATTAACTCCATGACCCGCGAAGAGCGTCGCAATCCTGAACTTCTCGCTAGCTCCCCCAGTCGCCGTGAACGGGTTGCCAAAGGTTCTGGTTATCAAGTAGCCGATGTAACAAAGTTGGTCAGCGATTTCCAGCGGATGCGATCCCTGATGCAGCAGATGGGTCAAGGGGGCTTTCCGGGAATGGGTATGCCGGGTATGAACCCAATGGGTCGAGGGGGTCGTGCTCAGGCTCCCAAAAAGCCCAAGAAGCAAAAGAAACGCAAAGGCTTTGGCGTTCTTTAACCACTGCCCCGACTACAAGGGGCGATAGACCCGATAGTTAATGTGGGGAAAGATATTGTCAATGGCTTCCACTTTTTCCAGCCAACCCGCATCAATTTTTTGTGCCTTGATGTCATCATAGAGCTTGTGGAAGCGCATCAAGTGGCTACGGGTGCGGCGAACCGCATAGGGTACCATCGTTCCCGTCCGCATAATAAAAGCCCAGTCTGAGGATTGGGCAAGGAGTAATTCCCGTGCCGCTTGGTTGAGGGCACGCCAACTCAGTTCATCCCACGGCTCCCCCTTGGCCAGTTCAATCATCCGTTCAGCGGCCTTATGGAGGTGGGGGTAAATCCAAGCATTGGTGTCATTCAGCCAGTATTCATGGAACCCCTTGTAGCCCCAACTGGACTGGGACGGACGGCACACCTGCTGGGTGGGATGGGCGCGCAGATAGTCTGCCAAGTGGGTCATGGCAAAGGTGTCTTGGTCAAACCAGACCTTGCGGAAGAGAAAGTCAAGGAACCAAGGCCCTTCATACCACCAGTGACCATAAAGTTCCGCATCGTAGGGAGAGACCACAATTGGCGGACGCTGCATTAGGTGGTGCAGGTAGCGAATTTGATTTTCGCGGTTAAACATGAAATTGGCAGCGTGCTCAGCCGCCTTTTCCCGTGCCCAATAGGGGTCGTAGAGTTGCTTGTCCCCTAAACCAAGACCGCGCCCGGTAATTTTGTGGTACTTAATCCCCGTATTTTTGCGTTGGCCATTGGGCATGATGTAGGGCTTGATGTATTCGTACTCTGCTTCCCACCCCAAGTCCTTGTAGAACTCACGGTATTCAGGCGCCCCCGGATAGCCCACCTCCGATGACCACACCTGCTGTGAGGATTCATGATCACGGCCAAAGGCAGCCACCCCAGTTTCGGTGAAAATAGGCGCATAGGTGCCAAAGCGAGGCCGCGGACGGGCATAGAGAATACCATGGCCATCAGTAATGAAATAGCGCAAACCCGCATCGGCCAGCATTCGCTCTAGGCCTTCGTAATAGGCGCATTCTGGCAGCCAAATGCCCTTGGGCGGGCGGCCAAAGGTTTGTTCATAGTGCTCACAGGCCACTTGCAGTTGTGCCCACACCGCTTGGGGATACATTTTCATGAGGGGTAGGTAGCCGTGGGTGGCACCACAGGTAATGATTTCAAGGTTATTGGTGTCTTGAAACTGCTTAAAGGCCTTGACGAGGTCGCGATCGTAGTTTTCCCATGTCTGCCGTACGCGGTTGAATTCTTGGGCATAGTGCTCGGCAAGGTAGCGGATGTGGCCATTGTAGGTATTGCGCTCTACCTCTAGTTCTGCCAGTTCCTCTAGTTTTGCCAAGTGCTGATCGTAGCGTTCCTGAAGTAGCGGATCCCGCAGCATTGAAATTAATGGCGGCGTCATACTCATTGTGATTTTGAAGTCCACGCCGTCACGCTTTAGCCCCTCAAACATCCAGATCAGGGGCACATAGGTTTCGGTAATTGCCTCAAAGAGCCACTCTTCTTCTAAAACGTAGTCACTCTCGGGGTGGCGGACAAAGGGGAGGTGAGCATGCAAAACCAGCGCTAAATAACCAATTGCCATAGGAAGCTTGCCTATTTATGTATTTGGGACAACGGCAGGGGATCAATGAGATCAGTTGAGTTTCCCTCATCTTAGGCGAAATAGCCAAATCTGCAACGGGTAATTTTTATCTTTTCTTCAGATTTATCGTTGGTGCCATCCTCCTGTGATTGATGGCGCGTACAGCCGCCCTTTGCTGAAATAGGGGATAGGAAATCAAATCCTTGCCGGCACTGGCTTTCACAGCTGTGAGCGTGTGCCATCCTTGGAAAAAGGGCTGTAGGGTTGCCAACCCATGCCTTGAAATTTTGGTTCTTGGGGTGGGTGGAGAATCTCGACAAGAATTTCAAGGGAATCCACTAAGCGGGGGCCGGGGCGGTTGAAATAGGCGTTGCCATCAACAATGTACAGTTGACCTGTTTGCAGGGCACGCAATTGCTGCCACTGGGGATAAGTGTGCAAGGCTTGGTCAAGTTCTTGACGGCTGCGTTCGAGGTCAAAGCCACAGGGCATGACAATGATCACCTCCGGGTCGATCGCCAGAAGTGTTGACCACTCAATGTAGGGGGAATGTTTTCCTGCTGTACCGAGGACATTTTCACCCCCCGCGAGGGCAATCAATTCCGGTACCCAATTGCCACTGGCCATGAGGGGGTCAATCCATTCAATGGTCGCGACTTGCCGCCGCGGGCGATCGCTCACCCCTGCTTGACAGGCATAAATTCTGGTGTGTAGCGAATTCAGTAGGGGGTCGGGAGAGACACCGAGGGCAAGACCCACCCGCCGAATATCCTGCCAGACATCCTCAAGGCAATGGGGTTGGAGGGAAATTAACTGCGGTGGTGGCTCAAAGAGTCTGGCGATCGCCCCCTGCACCTCTGCCAAGGTTACAGCACAAACATCGCATTGATCTTGGGTAATGATGTGGGTCGGTTTTAGCGCTTGCAGGGTCGCCAGTTCCAAGTCATAAATGCCCAGAGCTGATCGCAGGAGGTCTTGAACCGCCCGATCAATTGCTAAACTTGACTGCTGTGCATCTAACCTTGCCCGTGTACAAACAGGCAATGTCTTCACCTCTGGCGGATAGTCACATTCGTGGCTACGCCCCACAAGAAACGGTGTCAATCCTAGGGCAGCAACAATTTCTGTGGCACTCGGTAGGAGCGAAACGAGGCGCATCTTGTCGGCGATGCCAGGAGCCAGAATTGAACTGGCGACACGAGGATTTTCAGTCCTCTGCTCTACCAACTGAGCTATCCCGGCTTGAAAGTGTTTTATGATTTTAGCAAGCGTCTAGGTGCGATGACAAGTCTCTCAGAAAATCAATTAGGGCAAAGGCATACTCTCGCATACTATATGGAAAGGTCTTGACCACGATTCTGGAGCCGACTAAGCTGCCCTTATAGTGACAGTCCCCTTGTGGAGCCTCCTAATGGGTATTCAAGTTGTTGCCACCACTCCCTTCAAGGATCAAAAACCCGGCACCTCTGGGTTGCGTAAGGCGGTACCTGTTTTCCAGCAGCCCCACTATCTAGAAAACTTTATCCAAGCGATTTTTGACACCATTGAGGCACCGCAGGGGCAAACGCTTGTTTTAGGGGGTGATGGCCGTTACTTCAATGCTGAGGCGATCCAAGTCATCCTCAAAATGGCTGCAGCCAATGGCTTTGCACGGGTCAAGGTGGGGCAAAATGGCATTCTCTCAACGCCAGCCGCCTCCTGTGTGATCCGCAAGTATGGGGCGATCGGTGGCATTATTCTCTCAGCCAGTCACAACCCCGCAGGGCCACAGGGAGATTTTGGCGTTAAGTTCAATATTGCCAATGGCGGGCCTGCGCCAGAGAAAGTTACCAACGCGATCTATGAGCGGAGCCTTGCCCTCACCAGCTACAAAATCTACACAGCCCCCGATGTGAATCTGCACACCCTTGGGGAGTTTCCCTTGGGTGAAATGATTGTTGAAGTCATTGACCCCGTCGCCGATTATCAAACATTGCTGGAGACTCTTTTTGACTTTGATCGTATTGCTGAGGTCATTCGCACCGGGAAGCTGCGCCTTGTCTTTGATGCCATGCACGCGGTTACGGGACCTTATGCCCATCGGATCATTGAAAAACGCCTAGGGGCACCCCAAGGCACGGTGCAAAATGGTGTGCCGCTACCGGACTTTGGTGGTGGTCATCCCGACCCCAATTTGGTCTATGCCCATGACTTGGTGCAGCAACTCTTTGGCGAGCAGGCTCCTGATTTTGGTGCGGCCTCCGATGGCGATGGCGATCGCAACATGATTTTAGGGGCTAATTGTTTTGTTACCCCTAGCGACAGCCTTGCGATTTTGGCGGCCAATGCCACCCTGGTGCCCGGCTACAAAGACGGCTTAGCGGGGATTGCCCGTTCCATGCCCACGAGTCAGGCGGCCGATCGCGTGGCAGCCAAGCTGGGGATTGACTGTTATGAAACCCCCACGGGCTGGAAGTTTTTTGGCAACCTCCTCGATGCCGGTAAAGTCACCCTCTGCGGCGAGGAAAGCTTTGGTACCGGATCAAACCATGTACGCGAGAAAGATGGCCTCTGGGCTGTGCTTTTTTGGTTGAATATCTTGGCCGTCCGCCAAACCTCCGTGGCCGAGATTGTCAAAGCCCATTGGCAAACCTATGGCCGCAACTACTACTCCCGCCATGACTACGAAGGCATTGAGAGCGATCGCGCCCACACCCTGATGAGCCAACTGGAGCAAAAACTGCCCAGCTTCGTGGGTCAGACCTTGGGTGCCTACACCGTGGCCACTGCCGATAACTTTAGCTACACCGATCCAGTGGATCACAGCGTCAGCCAAAATCAAGGGATTCGGCTGATTTTTGAGGATGGCAGTCGCATTGTCTATCGCCTATCGGGAACGGGAACCCAAGGGGCAACACTACGGGTCTATTTGGAGCGCTTTGAACCCAATCCTGCCCAGCAGCACCTCGATGCCCAAGTAGCACTCGCCGATTTAATTCAACTGGCCAATGAAGTGGCGAATATCCAAGGCTTAACGGGGCGCGATCGCCCCACGGTCATCACCTGATCGCTATGAAAATTCTCCATGTGTCCGATATTCACCTGGGCAGTGGCCTCAGTCATGGCCACATTAACCCGGCCACCGGCTTGAATACGCGCCTTGAGGATTTTATTGCTGCTCTGGCCACCTGTATTGACCGTGCCCTCAGTGAACCCGTTGATCTGGTGCTCTTTGGCGGTGATGCCTTTCCCGATGCCACGCCACCCCCTCTCGTCCATGAAGCCTTTGCCAGCCAATTTCGCCGCTTGGCCGATGCCCGCATTCCCACGGTTTTGCTGGTGGGCAACCACGATCAGCACGCCCAAGGACAGGGGGGCGCGAGCCTCAGTCTTTATCGCACCCTTGGGGTGCCCGGTTTTATCGTGGGCGATCGCTTGGCTACCCATCGCATTGAAACTCGCCGGGGTAGTGTTCAAGTCATTACCCTCCCTTGGTTAACGCGATCTACGCTCCTCACTCGGCCAGAAACCAGTGGCCTTTCCCTTGCCCAGGTGCATCAACTGCTCCTAGAGCGGCTGCGCCTTGCCCTTGAGGGGGAAATTCGCCAACTTGATCCGGCCTTGCCCACTGTCTTACTGGCTCATGCCATGGTGGACACCGCCCAGTACGGCTCTGAACGCTATTTGAGTGCCGGCAAAGGTTTTACGATTCCCCTGAGTTTTTTGGCGCGCCCCTGTTTTGACTATGTTGCCCTTGGCCATGTGCATCGCCATCAAGTCCTGTGTCACGATCCACCCGTGGTCTATCCCGGCAGCATTGAGCGGGTGGATTTTGGTGAAGAGGGGGAAGAAAAAGGGTACGTACTTGTGAATTTGCAGAAGGGAAAGGCACAATTTCAGTTTTGCCCCCTGCCCACCCGCCCTTTTCGTACCATTCGCGTTGATTTAACCGCAGTGGAAACAGACCCCCAAGCAGTGCTGTTGCAGGCGATCGCCAGCGGGGAGATCAGCGGGGCTGTGGTGCGGGTCATGTATCAACTGCGCCCCGATCAAATTCCCCTGATCAACCTCCATGAACTGCAAAAAGCGCTTGAACGTGCCCACAGCGTCAGCCTTCTGCCTCAACTGGTGAATAGCCAGCCCATTGCCCGCCTGCCAGAAGTTGTCCTCGAACAGTGCCTTGACCCCAGCCATGCCCTGCAACTCTATCTGGATCATCACCCTGACCTTGAACCGCTGCATCAAGATCTGCTAGCGGCACTCCAAACCCTTAATGGCCACTCTGAAGAAGAGAGTCAAGACACTCCAGAGATGCCGCGATCGCCTGAAGGGCGCGCTGCGCAAACGCCCGAACCTGTGATTCAGCAACTGAAATTGCTCTCCTAGCCTGAAGTTAAGCTTTGACTCAAGTCCGGTAGGCTAGGCTGGAGTTAGGCATTAAAAATTGTGTTTGCATTTGCGAGATTCAGCCATGACTCAGACTCCCGTTAGAAAGGTTACCTTTGCGGAGTTCCTTGATTATGATGCGGCAGATCATCGCATTGAATTAGAAAATGGCGAAATTATTACCATGCCAACCGGTAGCCCCCTACATATCGCAATTATCCGATTTTTATTCACCACGCTTGAAAACGAAATTAAGGCGAATCATTTACCCTTCGAAATTTTCCCCGGTGGCATTGGCGTGCGCACTGGCCTGCGAACATCACGGGAACCAGACTGATGCATTTTGCACCGCGAAGACTGGGACGCTCTGCGCAAACAAAATCCGCTTTCGGCGATCGTCGAACCCCCACCGCTTTTAGTGGTAGAAGTGGTTAGTCCGGCCAATGGGAATCGCGATCGCCCAAAGGGCGCGCTTCGCGATCGCGACTATCACACAAAACGTCGAGAGTATGCCGAAATGGGCATTCCTGAATATTGGATCGTTGACCCTGAAGAACAAAAGATGGTGCTTTGCGTTGTAGTCGGTCAATCTTATCAGCTCACCGAATTGCAAGGACAATCCCTAATTCGATCAACGCTACTCCCGCAATTGGTGTTGAGGGCTGAGCAACTCTTCAACCTTGAGCACCCCCCCAAAGCAGTGGTAACTTTTCTCAGAGGTTAGGGCGAAAGCCCATGGCTTGGAATCTGAGGGAGACAGGGCAAGAGGGTGCTCGGCATCTTGGGCAAACTTTTTCTTCTAGCTTGTTGACATTTTTTCTCATCTGCCTTAGGCTAAGTTTTAGTGTTCTCCTCTCTGAGGAATCGGCAGGCGGGGTCAGTCATTGCGACGACCCCATTTTTTCTTTAGTCGCTACGGTTGATCCTCAGAAAGCGCTCGATCTCCCGCCCCTTCGGGGAAGTTAACTATTGCCAAAGATTTGCAAATTCTTGGTAGGGAATATGGCGGCTACAGTACCACAGCACGGTATAGGGAGCCATCAGGTAGGGTTCTTCTTGCGCCTTAAAAACCGCAATTTTCTGGCAAACCCACGGGATGACTGTAGTTGAGATGTAGGGAGTTAGGGGCTGCTGCAATTCATCGAGAGCCGCTAGGCCATAGTAAAAGCCGAGAATATCTTGGGTTTCCTGCGCCTTGACCAAGAGCGATCGCAGGGTCGCCAACACAAGGGGATGCTCAGGGGAAATGCGGTGAAGGGCCCGCACCGCCGCCATCAATGTTTCCAGATCGTAGGCCTGCTGCTCAATGATTAACTCAAGGGTGTCAATGGCTTGGGGATGATTGGGACTAACAATGCCAAGGGCGCCGGCAAGGGCAATCTGATGGGACTGCACCGTGGCCAAGCCCAAATAGCGCTCTAGCCGGTCAACAACCTCCCACTGCCGCACCCCCGCTTGGTGTAAACAGCGACTGGCAAGGATCACATCCTCTAGGTATGAGGAGTTACGAAAAATTTCTAGGGCAACATTGCTAGCTTCAACCGCCCAACGGCCTTTTGCCGTAATCAGAACAGAGGCGATCGCCAGTTTCAGGCGGCTAGACTGTTGGGGATAATGGAGCAGCCGCTGTAAAAACTGCTGTAGGCGCTCTCCCGTGGTGCTGTCCCAAACGCTCCTGACCAGCTTGGCATCTAGCTCCTTGAGAAATTGCTGACACTCCGCTAATAGCTCTTCGCGCACTTGGGGCTTGGTGTCTTGGCGTAAGGTATCCTCTAAAACTTGAAACGCTGTACTGAGGTGGCTGACATTGGGATATTGCTGGACAATCAAAAAAGCGGCACGAACACGGGGGAGTTCCCGCTGCTCAACAACTAGGGACTCAAGATAAGGCAGTAGCTCTTGACTAGAAACCCGTGGCAGACATTGGCGAGCCTCCGCCCCAAGGGCAGGAAAGAAAAAGGCCAGCTCCGGTTGCTGGGGAAAGCCGCCAGTGGTTTGTTGGACACCACAGACCCAGTGGCTCATATTGGCAAGGGCGTGTTGGTAGTTTTGCTGCGGCGTTTGGTGATTCACTCCCTTGGGCATGACCGTTACCCAGCGACCCGGATCATCTTGCAGCGCTTGGGGTCTCAGTTGCGCCAGCTCCAATTGCCAGCGACACCAGTAGAGGAAGTTGGGGAATTCAGACGCTTTTGACCAGGGGCGATCGCCAAGCGGGACAGTCGCAGGACTGGCGTCAGATCGCCGTAGGTGATGCCAGTGGGGGCAGCGCGCTTGGGGATGGCGGCAAATTAAGGGCAGCGCTGATGTGCCCGGCAGATGATCATCGCAGCGACTCAGTTCGCGTAATTGCGATCGCGCTTGAGCTACAGCGGCATAGAGATCTGCACCGCCGTGAAAGTTCTGTAAAAAGTACTTCAAAAACAACTCAGCGGCAATATTCGGAACCGCTTCGCGCATCACGATCGCGTGGGGCAAACCCAACTGAATCAAAAACTGTCCTAGGGGAATACTGTTGCAGGAATTAAAGATCGCCAGTTTTAGCCCCTGCGCCACTGCACGTTCAAGCGTGCGATAAAGTTCGCGAATCTCTAATGGTTTCTCGTGATTGTTGATAATAATGCCATAGCCCTGACTGTGCCCGGCAAAAAAGAGAATGTCCCAGGGCTGGCACCACAGGGAATAGAGTTCACTTAATTGGGGCGATCGCAGGCAGTGGAGTTCGACATTGGGTAACGCCCTGAGAGCCTCAAGATCCCCCTTGAGATCAAGGTCGCCACTCGCGCCAAAAATTGCCAGAATCCGTACTCGCTCATGGTGCGCTGTCGAAGACTTCAGGGACTGATACACCATTGGTGAAAACACCACATCCAGATTGCTGTGTTGGCGAATCGGTGTCCAGTCGTGCCATGGATAGTGCCACAGTTCAACAAAATCTGTCTGCACAGAAATGCGGTGAATCTCGTTCATCGGCGGCGGCAAGATAAAGTTGCCTAGGCCAAAAAATGAAGTCTGCTCCTTAGAAAGTGAAGTTTGCTCATTGATCTGTTCCTCGCAGAGATAACTGATGCGCGTATTGTGCAACCACGTGCCAAGGGTAGTCACAAGGTCAGTGTAGTTTTGCCGTACCTCTTTAAGGAGGGTGGGTTGCTGAGTACCAATGTTCGTAATCTGGTTACCGCTAGCCCCCAGACGAGTATTCTTCGCATAGCCGTGATAGGCGTCGCGCCACTGCCGATACCGGTGCGGAAGGTGAGGCATTGCTGGAAACTCTACAGGATACACCCCATAGGCATCCACTTGGCTTTCTGTCCCCAATAATAGGCGACCCTTGAAGGAATGCTGCTCAAGGCAACCCCCGTAGATTTCGAGACAGACGTGTTTCATCGCAGCGGCAATCAAAAAGAGCCAATGCAGCTAGACAACAAAAGTTTCCGTGATCTTAGCATCTCCATAGGCCAATGTGATGCCAAAAGTTTCGCCAATTTGTCCCCAAAACTTGTACTGCACCGCTTGATCCTGCTGCCGACTAGTGACTTGGGCAAAGGTATTGCCATTGGCCTCAGTAATCATCAAAACCAAGTCTGGGGGCAACGTTTCACCTACCTTGAGGGCAGTGACGCGCACAAGAATATTGGCAGACATCGTATCTCGCGGCAGTACGGCCATGACCAAGCCGAAGGACTGTCCGCCGAGGGCAAGACCCAAGTCCACGGTACGAGTTTTCCACACCCCTGCTTCTGGGGCAGTGGCATCTTTAGCGTGGAGATATTCTGCCGCCATCCAGCGCAATCCTTCATCGGCAGTGGTGGCAATCAGGTCTTTGAGGAGGGCAACCGCTTGGCGACAATCCTCCGTTTCCAAGGCTTGGCGTAATTGAGCTTGAGCTTGCATGGCTTCTAAGGTGTCATTGGAGCGCAATGCCCACTCTGGCGATGTCCAGCCCAGCTTCCAACTGATGTAGGGATTGAGCATCGCGCCCTCCGCCAGCAACTCCTGCGCCTCTTGCCACACTTGACCCAACAGGTTGCTCACGCCCTTGGTCTTGGCATAAAGCCAGAGACTCAGCCGCTGCGGATGACAGGCCAAAAAGAGATCAAGGCGATGGCGAGGTTGCCCAATGATGTGCAGCCATTCCTCTAGGGGCAACACCAAGCGGGGCAAGAGCATCTCACCACTGGCAATTTGCTGAAGCGTGGCTGTGGGAATCGCAGTTGCGGCAGGTGATGGAACAGGGATGTGATGGCAGGCCGGCAAGGCAGCGAGGAGGGGCACATCTTCGATCATGTCCTCGCGATCGAGGGTGTAGGTACGACTGAAGGCGTCAACAGCAGCACGATTCACACTGCTAGTCGGTGCATAGCCCCAGAGTCTGACCTGCGCTTCTTCGGCAAAGACTTGGACGCCTAGGATGTAATCGGGTTTCCAAGCAGCAATGTGCAACCATTCCTGAGGAATGCGGCACTCGTCAAGCTCTATAGAAGTATCAGGCACAATCAACACTTGACCAATGGCGGTCGTCAAGAGGGTGCCGTTGACAAACTCCCAGAAGATGGGCAGTTCGACGGTGGAGAGGAAGGGGTCGGCACTGATGCCCATTGCTGCAAACCAGTTACGCACGGCTACATAGGCCATCGCATTCATTCGCACACTGCCACGACGGTAAGCGCGGGCAGCCGCTGTGATCTGCTCAATCCACTGGCGATCGCCACAATTTGTTAAGTCAATGTGAACGTGTTCTGTGTGCGCCATCGGTGGCGCACCTATAGCAGTGAGAAACGACAGTGATAGCGATGTCATGGTTCCTTACCTAAGTACAACAACTCCCAAAAGTTCATACCGTTTACAAAACAGTCAAAATGCACCCTCATAACGACAGTGTTCTGCCATACCTACCTGATCACACCGCTGACAAGACCCTGCTAACACTTTATAACCCTCCTTCAACCACAGGTTGACAGCCACTGTTGCCTCCTTAAGGCGTTCAGGATGCGTGGGTTGGTTAAGGCCGGCGAGTACCGCTTTCGCCAAATGACCACGAATCCGCTCTAGGGCACGAGACACTTGATATTGTTTTGCAAAGCCTAAGTGCTGGGCAATTTGTTGTTGGCTGACCTGCTCGCAATAGTACAGACAAAACACCTGACGACTAGTGTCATCCAGTGCTGCAATCGCATTTTTCATCATTTCAAAGACCCGTTTAAGGGTTTCCTGTTCTTCCTGTTTCAGGGTTGCTTCCCAAGGCGTATTTCCTCCTTCTAGGGTGTCCCAAAACCTTTGCTCAGCAGGATTCACCACCTGTGGTTGGCGATAAGCTCGCAAGGCAGCGATCGCTGTGCGGAGCAGGGTTTCAACTTCGCTAGGGGTTACAGCGGGAAGATCAGGACAACATTGACGATAGGTTTTAGCCACCTGAGCCAGCAGTGCCTGATCGGGAGCAGTGGTCTGATCCGCCAACTCCTGCCACAATTCGACAAGGGCACAGATTTGACGAACTCGATCTTCTGTGTATCCTTGGTTCCCCAAGGCTGAGGAGAGAGAACGCAGACCACTGTGTTTGAGTAGACCCCAATCTGATTTCCGAACCCCCACCAGCGCAGCATACACACCGTCATAGATACGGCGATAGGCATAGGTGGATAGCCGCGTACCCCGCTCGGGCTTAAATTTGCTCAATAACTTGAGGGGATCATTAGTGAGACAGCAAGCCTGCTGAAAACAGTCACTGACCTGATGCATCCCGCCCAGTTTCTCCCGCAGGGTCATGGCTACAGACCAACTAGTTTCTTGGAGATAGCAAAATAGACCCCGCCGCCAGTACTGGGCATCATCATGGTTCGGCTGACGCTGTAATTGTTGGAGGAGGAAGACAGCCGTCGGCTCTGGCTCCTCGAGGTTGTACCCCGCTGCTGTGAAGTAGGCCTGTAGTTGGCGATCTCGATACCAGCGCGGGCGATCGGAACCGTCAAATCGGAGCAAAGCAATGAGTTTATCGCAGGGTTGGCGTGTCATCAATCGTTCTCACTAGATATCAATCAAAGGACAACCGTACGGAGAAACGTGACTGCCTGCTTTATTCACTCCTCATTATTCATCCATCCTCCTGTTACAACCCTCTATTCATTTATCCAATGGCGTTTTTACAAATATGCACTCGCCTTGCAGATTTTAGAAAAAATTTTTCACCAACCCTGGTGGCGGCTAGCCGCCACTCTATCAACTCCTAGCGTCACAGGGGGAGGATGATCCATATCACAAGTCAAGCGTGTTTTCTGTGGCACACTACGATCAAGATTTGCGATATGCCCATGTTTAACCCACTCACCATTCGGTTTTGGGGCGTGCGCGGCAGTATTCCCTGTCCCGGTTCCCACACTGTCCGCTATGGCGGTAACACTCCCTGCGTGGAAATTCAAGCTAATGGTCAACGCATCATTTTTGACGGCGGTACGGGTTTACGGGTTCTGGGGGAGCACTTAATGAGTCAACATCCGGTGGCGGCACATTTATTCTTTACCCATACCCACTGGGATCATATTCAGGGTTTTCCCTTCTTTCAGCCCGCCTTTGTACCGGGGAATCAGTTCCATATCTACGCAGTGCCGGGGAAAAATGGTCAGGGCATTGAACGACGACTGAATGATCAAATGCTGCACCCCAACTTTCCTGTCCCGTTGCAGATTATGGGGGGAGATTTGCGTTTTTATGACTTGGAGGCGGGCGAACAGGTACACCTAGGCGGCGGTGTGGTGGTGAGTAATGAAGCCCTGAATCATCCGGGTGGGGGGGTGGGCTACCGTGTGAGTTGGCAGGGTATCCATGTGGCCTATATCACAGACACGGAGCATTTGCCTGATCAGTTGCATCCGGGGGCGTTTGCCTTGGCCGATCGCGCCGATGTGATGATCTACGATGCCACCTATACCGATGAAGAATACTATCACCCGCAGCAGAGCAAGGTGGGGTGGGGGCATTCCACATGGCAGGAGGCGGTTAAGCTTGCCCAAGCCGCCCAGGTCAAGCAACTGATTTTGTTTCACCATGACCCTAGCCATGATGATGACTGTCTAGATCGCATTGGTGAGTTGGCACGGGCACGATTTCCGCAGACGCTGCTGGCTCGCGAGGGGCTAATGATTTCCGTCTATCCAAATGTGATACACTTCCCGGCGACGCCTCAAGCAAGTTAGTCCTGTGTTGCCTGTCGTTCTTTTACCAGGGTATTTAGCGGCTGCCCCTGACTATTACCCACTGCGGGATTATCTGCGGCAATTGGGGTTTGTGGCGGAGGTGGTGCCCCTCAGGGTACGCTCGTGGTTTCCCACGTTGGGGGGGCGATCGGTGGCGCCAATTTTACAGGCCTTGGATACCACCATTCAGCATGTTCTGAATGCAACAGGGGCGTCCGCCGTGCATCTCATTGGCCACTCAGCGGGGGGCTGGATTAGCCGCATTTACCTAGGGGATCAACCCTATGATGGCCAAGTTTGGGCGGGTCACAAATGGGTGCACACGCTAATCACGTTGGGTACTCCCCATCGGAGTCAGGAGCGTTGGACGCGCCGCAATCTTGACTTTGTGAACACCACGTACCCCGGTGCCTATTACCCGCAAGTTCGCTATGTGTGTCTGGCGGGCAAGGCTATCTATGGCACACCACGCGGTTCGTTTGCCAATTGGTTTACGTATCAAAGCTATAAACTCACCTGTGGCGAGGGTGCCTGTTGGGGAGATGGGGTGACACCAGTGGCAGCAGCCCACCTTGAGGGGGCAGAGAATCTGGTCTATGAAGATGTGCTCCATGCGCCTCGCAGCCGCTTGCGCGATCGCCCCGATGCCCCTTGGTACGGCTCCCCAGCAATTGTCGCTACTTGGCAGCAGTATTTGAAAGCCAGTTAGAGGGCACACCGCTCAAATTGCCAGCGGTAAACGGGTAATCCTTGACTGAGGACACATTTTTCCCGTTCTGTCGCGACGGGCCAAGGACTCTGGGGTAACCAATCGGTACAGGTTGAGCTAAAGGCGGCATGGGCACGAAACTGTTGCACCATTGATTCAGCCACCTCAAAGACATCTGACTGAAGGACAACACGCCCACCAGCGGGCAGGAGTTCGGCAAGGGTGGCCACCAGTTCAGGGGTGACGACGCGGCGTTTATGGTGACGGCGCTTGAACCACGGATCTGGAAACTGAATCGTGACGGTGTGCAGGGGGAGTCCGCCGAGGATTTTGCCCAAGTGGACATTGGCATTGCCCCAAAGGTAGTGGAGGTTCCGAAGTTGCTGGCGATCGCGCCGTTCATTGGCCGTCACCACCAGCGGGTAGCGAATTTCCAAACCCAGAAAATTTTGCTCTGGATACAGTGCTGCCATTTCTAACAAGAACGTCCCCTTGGCACAGCCAATATCGAGATGCAGGGGCTGCGAGGGCTGCTTGTAAATCGTTGACCAATCGGGAACAGCAATGTCCTGCTGGAACTTTTGACTGAGAGGGTTAACGTGTTGTCGCACCCGTACCGCCATGGCGCGATCGCTCATCCAAAACTCCCTAATGTACTGCCGCTATAGCGTAGCGTATATCACTGCAAAGTTAGAAAAAAACTGCCCTCAAACGCTGAGGACAGCAAAAACCACCTAGGGCAATGGGATCGTTCAGCGGCGTGGTACGACCCCAAACTTATTGGCAGGCGAGTTACTCCTTCAAGAAACCGCTGTAGGCTTCCATGCCATGCTCGCCGATGTCCAAGCCTTTGAGTTCCTCTTCTTCGGAAACACGAATGCCAAGCGTTTGTTTCAGAGCCAGCCAAAAGATACTGGTCAGCAGTACAGTAAAGCCACCGACTGTCAAAATACCGATAATCTGAGCAATCAACTGAGTCACTCCGTGGCCGGTGAGCAAGCCTAACTCTTTGTCAAACAAGCCAACAGCTAAGGTACCCCAAGTGCCGCAGACCAAGTGGACAGAGGTGGCACCAACGGGGTCATCAATTTTGATGCGGTCAAAGAAAAGGACAGAATAGACCACAATCACACCGCCAATGGCACCAATGATCACGGCACTCCAGTAAGACACACCTGCACAGGGTGCTGTAATGGACACTAATCCCGCCAGAATACCGTTGATAATCATGGAGAGGTCAGGTTTACCAATGGCTAGCCAAGCGGTAATTGTTGCCGCAACCCCACTGGCTGCCGCCGCCAAGTTTGTTGTAACTGCGATGTAGGGTACAGCTTCATTTGCGGCCAGTTCAGAACCAGGGTTAAAACCAAACCAGCCGATCCAGAGGATCAAACACCCCAGCATGGCAAAGCCCATGTTGTGGCCGGGCAACGCCCGAGGCGTACCATCTGCGGCATACTTGCCAAGCCGTGGTCCTAGGAACGCAGCGCCCATCAGTGCCGACCAACCGCCTACGGCATGAACCACCGTTGAACCGGCAAAATCCTTAAAGGCAATATCTGGGCCAAGGAAACCAATGTTGCTGAGAAGGCCACCCCCCCAAACCCAGTGACCCGTAATGGGGTAAGAGATACCAGTGAGCAGGAGGCTGAAAATCAAAAAGTCAACAAACTTGATCCGCTCGGCCACTGCCCCAGAAACAATGGTGGCTGCGGTTCCTGCAAAGGCAGCTTGGAACAGAAAGGCCACAGCGATGGGTAAGCCCTCCGGAAAGGGATCAAGACCGTAGGTTTCGGGGTTTTCACTACTGAGGAAAAAGCCCCCCAGGCCAATAAAAGCATTGCCCTCGGTACCAAACATGAAAGAGAATCCGATCGCCCAGTAGGCAAGGGTGGCCAAGGCAAAAACAATGAGGTTCTTAGAAAGAATGTTGACAGCATTTTTCTGGCGGCAGAAGCCAGTTTCCAACATGCCGAAGCCAGCATTCATGAAAATCACCAGAATGGCTGCAATGAGTACCCAAATGGTGTTGAGTACGCCTTGAACGTCTTCAGGAGTGAGGGGTTTATCCTGTGCCTGAGCAGCCACTCCCCAAACAGCCACAATGATTAAAGCTAGGGGAATGCAGGCGACAAGGGCTGGCGATCGCCAGCGGAAATTGGGCTGCCGGTCAAGGTTGCGTAACGGGCGCTTTTGCCGTCTCGCACGTTTCAGTTTTAACTTGGACATCGCTTTCATTCTCAACGATTATGGAGTAGAGTTGCACATGAGTTCAGCGGAGGAGAAATCGCAGTTGCGGCACCATCGCGCCAGAAAGTGATCTGGCTGTTGTTTGGCTGGAGCTGAGCAAAGCATTGACCCGCAATTAACCTTTGATTGCACCAGTTCTCACAGTGGAAAATCTGTATCGGGTTATACATTTACCTTGACGGCCAAAACCGCCTATCCTAGGAAAGGCAAATAGCTTCAAGTTTGCGGGTAACGTTCCTCTAGGTGTGAATGGATACGATCTGGGAGTTGGATTTTTATTCCCGTCCCCTTGTGGATGAAAACAACAAAAAAATCTGGGAATTGCTGATTTGCGATCGCCAGCAACAATTTCAGTTCAGCAAAACTTGTGCCGGAGCTGAAGCCAATGCCCGCTGGTTAGAAGCTGCCCTCAAAGAAGCCATGGATCAATGGCGGCAGCAACTGGGACTGGCAAACAGTGCTCAACCCGATCGGGTACGTTTTTTCCGCCGAGCCATGACCAGCATTATTACGCGGGGGGGAGAAGCGGCAGGATTAGTGATGGTGCCCAGTCGGCGCACGTTTGCCCTCTATGATTGGCTGCGCGATCGCGCCACAAACCTCTATCCAACCCTACCCAACTACCAAGCCGATCTGGCAACGCCACCCCAGTTGATCCTCCCTGCGCCTCAACCTTTACCACCAGCCCTGAGGGGCGATCGCTGGCAATTCAGTGGTCTTCCTCTGGGGGAAATTAAAACGGCTGGTGAATGGGAACTGCCCTTTGGTGAGGTACCCCCACTGCCCTTTTTGACCCTCAGTGACGATACGCTACTGCCGGGGTTAATTATCTATTCGCAGCGCGCACTGCCCTTGGCGGGTTGGCTGTCGGGATTAGAGCCGGCCTATTTGAGTTTTGAGGAAGAACCTCAGCCGTTGCTAGTGTTGGAAACGGGAGCCAGCGATCGCTGGGTACTCATCAGTGGCCGCAATCCCCAGATTCAGAAAGAACTGGCCGCCTTTAGGGACGCCTGTACCCAAAGCCAAGGCTTGCATTTCATTGCCGTGAAGGAAAGACCAGAACAGGAGACCCTGCAAGGCTTTTGGTTGTTGCAGCAAACACCCGAAGTCTAAAGTTAAAGCGAAATTAGAGCAGCTTCTCTAGGCCATAGATCAAGCGCTTGAGCTGCCGCACTTTGCGAATCGCCAGCAATACCCCCGGCATATAGCACTGGCGATCGCTGGTGTCATGGCGCAACGTATAAATTTGCCCCGGTGCGCCAAAAATCACCTCCTGATGGGCAATCAGTCCCGGCAAGCGCACACTGTGGATGCGAATCTCCCCCTCCGTACACGCCCCGCGGGCACCCCTGAGATGTTCCGACTCCTGCACTTGCGGTGGGTTAAAGGTTTTGCCCAATTCTGCTAAACGCTGCGCGGTTTGAATGGCGGTACCACTAGGAGCATCAGCCTTTTGGTTGTGGTGCAGTTCAATGATCTCCACATGGTCAAAATACTGGCTCGCCCGGATGGCCGCCTCCTGCAGTAACACCATACCAATGGAGAAGTTGGGAGCAATCACCCCCCCCATATCGGCTTTGTCAGCAAACTCGGCCAGATCTTCAATTTGTTCTGGACTCAAGCCCGTTGTTCCGACCACAGGATAGATACCGTAGGCGATCGCCATGCGCACATTTTCGTAGACGGCTGTGGGATGGGTAAAATCCACCATCACCACCCCTTGTTTTTCTTGGGCAGCGGCGACACACACCTCTTGCAAGCTGCCACTAATTGGAATGCCCAGCGCCCCTAGCCCCAGGACTTCACCAATATCCTCCCCCACCTGCTTGCGATCAACAGCAGCATAGAGGGCAGTGTCGGCAGCCTGTTGTACGGCTTTAACGACCTCGCGTCCCATTTTGCCGAGAGCACCGACAACAATGACCGGAATGGGTGTACTCATTCAAAACTCCGAACCGCGGCCATTGGCTAGGATAGCGCGATCGCTTGGCGATACAATAAGCCAATGCTGAGTATTTTGTCCTAAAGGTACGATGTTAGTTTTTTCTTTTCCTGAGTTGGTTGAGCGCTGTCAAACGTGGACACCAAAGCGGCCAGGCTACGCCGTTTGTCCTTTGGATCACCACAATCCGGAATTAGCCTCTAGTCTCTATCGCATTGAACCCGGACAAGCCAACTATCCCCACTATCACCATCGAGGCGATGACATCTTTCTGATTGTGTCGGGAGTTGGTGAACTCATTACCTGCCCGATGACGCCTCCTGCGAGTTCTGTGGCAGCAACCGCCTTGATCCGTACCCCCGTGGAAACCGGCTCCTATGTCCATGTGGATGCCCAATGTCTCCATTGGCTGCGGAATCTTTCTGCCGATCAGCCGTTGTATTACCTTAACATTGCGCCCCTATCCCACGAGGGCGATCGCGTCGATGTCACCATTGAGGGCTGGAGCTAAGAAAACAGTTATTCACCCTTAAACTTACTGGCTGCTTCCTCAAAGGCCTTGCTCAACTCATCCCACGCACTCTGGAACCCTGCTTTGAGGGACTCCCAAGCATCATCGCCCGCTTCTTTGAGGGCAGCCAATTGCTGAGTAATCTCATCGCGTTTGGCCTTGAGGGCTTCAATTTTAGCTTCAATATCTGCCTTGACATCTTCACCCGCTTGATCCGCCTTTGCCTTGAGTTGGTCAAGCTGGGCACCGAGTTGTTGCAGCTTCGTTTCCATTTCGCCTTGGTAGGTCAAGCGATCGGACATACAACTATCCTCCCTTGCTCAAGATAAATACCTACGATGACTCAAAGCATCCTAGATGGATAACAATGCAAGGGTGGCATACTCCGTGCCATGGGATCAAGGCATTGGGGATATTTTGTAAAAGTTACTTTCATTTCCACACAAAGCGAATTAAAAAACTAAAGAATAATTAAAAAATGTATCTAATCATTTTATTTTGTGTAGTGTGTCGAGAAATACAGTCAAAGAACTACAGAGAAATCTATACTTTTCATTAGAAAGTCAGGGGAATACTCTGCATTAACCGCAGCCTGTTTCTGCAACGCAGAGTGATAAGTAAGCTAACTTCACACTTTTTAGAATGAGGAGCAACTTTGTATTTCTGTGTTGAGTCCCTGTGAAATCGGCTAAATCTGAGTTGAGGTTGCATGTCGTGGAGTGAGGAAGCGCTTTTCAAGCATCTAATGCAGAGGTCTGTACCAGCAGTGCTTGGATTTTTAAGGGGGAATCTTTAATTGTTTCTAAAATTTTCAGCTTTTCCGAATATTGTTTGTTAGCTTGCAGGAGTAAGTGCCTGACTTGATTCTAATCACTGAATCACGGACGCCCAGTCAATTCACCTGATCTAGTAATTAAAGTTATTCAGTGTTTCGAGGCGAAAGAGATGACAATTGAGCCAGTCAATTTTATGGCAACGATGGTACGGCGAGTCCAGTTGACCGATGCAGACAAATCCCTGTTGGCGGAGGCCGCGCCGTGGGGAAAGGAAATTGCCCCCCAAATGGCCGACATTTTTTATGACTACCTAGGGCGGGATGAAGAGATGAATGCCATTCTCAACGCCACAGAAGGACGCATTCATCGCCTCCATCAAACCTTCATCGACTGGTTCCATGAAATGTTCACAGGGATGGATGGTTGGGGCAAGGCCTACGCTGAGCGACGCTGGAAAATTGGTCTGGTTCACGTGCGCATTGGCATTGGGCCACAGCATGTGGTACCCGCGATGGCAATTGTTGTCAACGCCGTGCGGCAAAAGTTAAGGGAAGCCAACAAATCCGAGGCCCTCAGTGATGCCCTAGGCAAAATTTGCATGATTGATCTTGCCTTTATTGAACAGGCCTACTTCGAGGTGTCTTCCCAAGCGGTTCTTAAGGAAACCGGTTGGACCCAGGCACTGTTTCAACGGCTAATTGCCACAGGGGCTGCTGCCATGTAGGTCACCTAGCAGTCATTGTTCAAAAAGTTCCCATATCTTTACGAGGATTAGATTATGCCAATTAATGCCGCAAAACTTGAAGCTACACTGCAAAACTTTGTTGCCAATGCCAGTAATGTCCAAGGAGCCGCCCTTGTGTCTCCCGATGGTCTGACGCTGGCGGCAACCTTGCCGGGGGGAATGGATGATGAACGGGTGGCAGCGATGTCAGCGGCCATGCTGTCGTTGGGGGAACGTATTGGACGAGAGCTAAGCCGAGGTAAAATCGAGCGCATCCTTGTAGAGGGTGCCAGTGGGTATGGCATTCTCACCAGTTGCACCGAAGATGCGGTTTTCCTTGTGCTGGCGGATGCCTCTGCCAAATTGGGCATTATCAACCTTGAAATTAAAAATGTTCTGGCTGAATTGCAAACCCAACTTATGGGTATGGGGCAAGCCGTGAATGTTTAGACCAGCCTGATTCCTCTGTGTTTTGCCGTAATTGAGGTGCCAACCCATGGAAATTATGCGCATTGTCATCACAGGACCAGTGGGCGCAGGCAAATCCACCTTCATCCGTACCATCAGCGAAATTGAGGTGGTGGATACCGATCGCAAGGCAACGGATGAAATTGCTGCTTTCAAGGAAAAGACAACGGTAGCGATGGATTTTGGGCGGCTGCAGTTTGGTCCTAATGTTGCCCTGCATCTGTATGGCACGCCTGGTCAAGAACGCTTTGACTTTATGTGGGATATTCTTATTCGCAAAGCCCATGCGTTTATCCTGCTGGTCAGTTCTCACCGTCCCCAAGATTTTCGAGCGGCACGGCGGATTTTGGCCTTCATGCGCCATCGCACAAAGATTCCAATGCTAGTGGGTCTGAGCCATGCCGATAATCCCAATGCGTGGCCTGCTGAAGAGATCGCGATCGCCCTTGGCTACTTGAGTCCCCACCGTCGCCCACCCATGGTGCCTGTGAATGCTTTAGATCAGTCCTCTGTTGCCGCTGCCATGATGGCACTCATTCAAGCCTATGCCAGTGCCCAATCCTCGCAATTAAACCGCAGTGCTCTAGCCACGTAACTGAACGCAGAATCACTCAACTTATTAGGGGGAATCTATGAAAATCACCGGTTATCTATCAGAGTTTTCACTGGGGGAAATTTTCCGTTTTCTGGAGCAGGGGCAAAAAACGGGTTGCCTTTCCATTAAGCCCGTGGAAATGGCGGGGATGATGCCGCTGATTCCCCAAATGCAGGAGTACTATATCTTCTTTCGCTTGGGTCAAATTGTAGCCGCAACAACGACCTTGGATCACCAAGGATTGCAACGGCTCATTGAGCAGCGGGGCTGGCTGCGCCCAACTACCATTCAACGCCTCTTACCCTTTTGTTCCCTAACCGGATCCCTTGGACTGTGCTTGAAAACCCAAGGTGCCCTTGAGCCAGAACAGCTGCGGCTATTGTTCAAGCAACAGGTACTGACACCGATTCCTCACCTCTTTAGTCTCAATGAGGGCTGGTTTAAGTTCGATGCCAACCATCCACTGCCTTTTGGCGAAATGACGGGACTGAGTGCCTCACCCATGGAAATTTCCTTGGCGGGTCTACGACTGCTGCGGGATTGGACAGCCCTAATGGACAAGCTGCCCTTGCCGAGTTCAACCATTGCCAGCACGATTGAAGGACAGCCCCCCTACCGCCTCAATCATCATGAGTGGCAAGTGTGGGAGTACGCCAACGGTACCAAAACCCTCCAAGAAATCAGTGAAGCGTTGAACTTACCCATTCTAGAGGTGCAAAAAATTTGTTTTCGCCTAATAGTGGTGGGGATTGCCGAGGAAATTGCTGGCATTGCTGCTCCCGCCGCCAGCCCTAGGGAACCAGAACTCATTGAAACAACAGAAATTAGCTCCTCCTTTCTAGAGGGAATCTTTACGTTTCTGAAAACAAAAACCCACCCGCAATCGGTCTAGGGGGATAAAAAACAATGCAACGCTTCGCGTGGACAGAGCAGCTGCAGACCGGCGTGCCCATGATTGATATACAGCACAAGGAACTCGTCTGTGCTGTCAATGATCTGGCGGATGCCATTGAACAGGGTCGGGGAAGTGCTGCGATTAAACAGCTAATTGCTTTCATGAAGTATTATGCAGAGTGGCACTTCGGGAATGAAGAAAGCTGTGCTGAAAAATACCAGTGCCCCCTAGCAGAAGTTAACCGCTGCGCCCATAAACAGTTCATCGAGATGATTGAAGAGCTGCAGCAGCAGTACCGCGACAGCCAAGCGGATGCGGCGATCGCCACCCGGATCCATGGTAAGTTAGCAGACTGGTTAGTGAATCACATTATGAAAATTGACAAGCAAATTGGGCAGCACATCTGTGCCCATGCTTCAGGCTAGGAGGGCATGAAGAAATACCATCTGGTGGTCAAACCCAATGCAAGAACGTCTTCTGTTTCCGTGAATTCTGACGGCCAGCTAGTGGTGGCGGTGCGTGCCCCAGCTACTGAGGGCAGAGCCAATGAGGAACTCATTGCTGTCTTGGCGGCCTATTTTCAGGTACCCAAGTCCCGTATTCAGCTGACTAAGGGTCATACCAGTCGCTATAAGGTGGTTGAACTCCTCGATTGATGCCCCTTAGACTAAGAGCAAGTGCGGCTCAACATAACCTATGACTCTTGATGTCACTCCAGCCAAATCCTTTGTCCTCAGCGGTGCACGTCCCCACTACAGTCCCGATCGAGTGGGGCAGGTGGAACATATCTGCTTGGACTTGACCCTAGATTTAGAGACCCAGGCATGCTGGGGACAGTGTCATATCCATCTACGACCATTGCACTCCCAAGTGCGCCAGCTGCGCCTCAATGCCGTGGGGCAACAGATCCAGAGTGTGACTGTGCAGCACCAACCCCAAGCCTTCCACTACGATGGTGAATTTCTGGATATTTCTCTTGATGCGAGCTTGGGGATTCACCCAGATCAGGTGCTGGTGATCACCATTGACTACCGTCTGCAGAAACCCCAGCGGGGATTGTACTTTGTTGCCACTGATCCCCCCCAAGCTTGGACTCAAGGGGAAGATGAGGACTCCCGCTATTGGTTTCCCTGCTTTGATTCTCCTGGGCAGCTGGCGACGTCAGAGGTACGAGCGCGGGTGCGCCAACCCTTACAGGCCATTTCCAATGGGGAATTGCGTGCCTGCTACAGCGAGGGAGAGTGGCAAATCTTTCACTGGTATCAACCCCAGGTCCATCCCACTTATCTGATGACCCTAGCGGTGGGGGATTTTGCGGTTTTTGATGACCAGTGGCAGGGCAAGCCCGTCACCTACTACGTTGCTAAGGATCGCGCTGCCGATGCCCGCCGCACCTTGGGCAAAACGCCAAAGATGATGGACTTTTTCAGCCGCATCTACGGCTATCCCTATCCCTACCCCAAATATGCCCAAGTCTGTGTGGCCGATTTTATCTTTGGCGGCATGGAAAATACCTCGACAACCCTATTGACAGACCGCTGTCTGTTGGATGAGCGAGCCGCCGCTGAAGATTTTCGCAGTGAAAGTTTAGTGGCCCATGAGTTGGCACACCAGTGGTTTGGCGATCTGGTGGTGATCAAGCACTGGTCTCACGCTTGGATCAAGGAGGGCATGGCCTCCTATGCCGAGGTGCTCTGGTTTGAGGAGGAATATGGCGCTGATTTTGCCGCCTATTATCGCCTTGGGGAATTGCGTAACTACCTCAGTGAGGATAGCGATCGCTACCGCCGCCCCATTGTCACCCATGTCTATCGCGAAGCCATTGAACTCTACGATCGCCACCTCTACGAAAAAGGCGCCTGTGTCTATCACATGATCCGCCAGGAACTCGGAGAAGAGTTATTCTGGAAAGCCATTCAAACCTTTGTCCGCACCTACGCCCACCAAGCTGTGGAAACGGTGGATCTGCTGCGGGCGATTGAAATGGCCACTGGGCGCAACCTACTTCCCCTCTTTGACCAATACGTTTTTCGTGGGGGACATCCCGACTTCCATGTGAGCTATCGCTGGGAGGTAGCCGATCAACTAGCCGTTCTCACCGTCAAGCAGCAGCAGGTGACCGATGGGGTCACGCCCCTAGAGCGCAACCTTTTTGATCTGCGGATTCCTGTTGGCATCGGTACGGTGGATGATCAGGGGCAGGTGACGGTCAAAACCATTCCCCTGCGCATTCATGAGCCAGAGCACACCTTCTATCTACCCCTACCGCAGCAACCCACCTTTGTGAGTTTTGATGCCGGCAACCATACCCTCAAAACCGTTACCCTAGAGTACCCCCTCCCTGAACTCAAAGCCCAACTGCAGTACGACCCCGATGTTTTGGGGCGGGTTCAAGCTGCCATTGCCCTAGGCAAAAAAGGAAACCTAGAAGTTGTGCAAACCTTGGCGGCGGCGCTGCAACGGGAACCCTTTTGGGGAGTGCGGCGTGAAATTGCCAAAGTGCTGGGCACGATTCAACTGGATCAAAGCTTAGAGGCGCTCAAGCTGGCACTAGCCGATGATCACCCCCATGTTCGTGCCGCCGCAGTGGAGGCCATTGCTGGGTTTAAGTCCGCCAAAGCCTACGAACTTCTCAAGCCCATTGCCAAGCACGGCGACCCCAGCTATAGCGTTGAAGCTGCCGCCCTGAAGGGAATTGGTGTGATTGCCGCTGCCAAACCGCAACCGAAACCCAAGCTCGAAAAAGTGCTGAAACGACTGCGGAAGGCTTTGGAAAAACGACAAGGCTGGAATGAGGTGGTACGCTGTGGGGCGATCGCTGGCTTGGGGCAACTCAAGGAGTCTCCAGAGGCGGTGAATTTGGTTCTTGACTACACCGCTATTGATGTCCCGCAACCCCTACGCTTGGCCGCCATTCGTACCCTTGGCACCATTGGCGATCGCCACCATCCCCAACTGAAGCAAATTCTGGAACGGCTAGAGCAACTCAGCCACGAGACCTTTTTCTTTACCCAGATGGCCGTTGTCCAAGCCCTGAGTCAAGTTGACCATCCCCAAGTTCTAGGCCTGCTGCAGCAGCTGGGCGATCGCACCACCGACGGCCGTATCAAACGATCAGTTGATGAAGGAATCGCCAAAGTTCAGAAAGCCCTTGGCAGCGATGACCGCCTCAAGACCCTTGAGACCACCCTCAACGAGTTACAAAAGGAAAATCAAACCCTAAAAAGCCGCCTTGAAGAGTTAGAAGCACGCACTAAAGCGACCCAGCAGGACTCAGCGCTAAGTTAGGGATAACGACACCCAGACCCCTGCGGGCATTGGGCAAGCCCAGATGACCCTGCCATGGGATAGGGGCTTTCATCGTTTAAGCCGTGTTCCATCCATAGGAAAAGGGCTGTAGCATAGTAGGAACACAATTAGAGGAGGTTGGGGTGACCAAAAAACGGGTGCTTTCGGGAGTCCAGCCCACAGGTAGCTTGCACTTGGGGAATTATCTCGGAGCAATTCGCAACTGGGTGGCGGGGCAAGCCGAGTATGAAAACTACTTTTGTGTGGTGGATTTACATGCCATTACCGTCCCCCACGATCCCGCAGAACTGGCGGCTAATACCTATACTGTTGCTGCTCTGTACTTGGCCTGTGGCATTGACCCAGCCCACGCTACCATCTTTGTCCAATCCCACGTCAGCGCCCATGCCGAACTCACTTGGTTACTGAACTGCATTACCCCCCTCAACTGGCTGGAGGACATGATCCAGTTCAAAGAAAAGGCGATCAAACAGGGGGAAAATGTCGCGGCAGGACTCTTGGACTATCCTGTGTTGATGGCAGCGGATATTTTGCTCTACGATGCCGATCTAGTTCCTGTGGGGGAAGATCAAAAGCAACACTTGGAACTGACCCGCGATATTGCCGCTCGTGTGAACTACCTCTTTGCCCGCAATCAGCCGCCAATTCTCAAGCTACCGGAACCCTTGATTGCCAAGGCGGGAGCACGGGTGATGAGTCTCACTGACGGCACCAAGAAAATGTCGAAGTCGGATCCCTCGGAACTGAGTCGCATTAACCTTTTGGACTCGCCGGATGAGGTTCGCAAGAAGATCAAGCGCTGCAAAACTGACCCGATTCGTGGCTTGACCTTTGACGATCCCGATCGCCCCGAAGCCAATAACCTGCTGAGTCTCTATCAAGTACTCACGGGAAAAACGAAAGAGGCAGTGGCAGCAGAATGTGCCGATATGGGCTGGGGACAGTTTAAGCCCCTACTCACCGATGCGGTGATTGCTACCCTAGAACCGATTCAGCAGCGATACCAAGAGATTATGGCAGACCCCAGCTATCTCAAGGATTTGCTCAAAAAAGGCCAAGAACAGGCCGCCCGTGTGGCCAATGCAACCCTAGAGCGGGTAAAACTTGCCTTTGGGTTTACGCTGCCATGAATATCACAAGCGGGTTGAGGCGACTCTGGCGGGGATTTTGGCGGCGATCGCGCCTTGTCAATGACGAACCCCTGAATTGGGTCAGTCTCATTGTCATTATCTTGGTGGATATTTTTATCCTCATTAATGTCTTTAGTGGCCTCAGCGAAATTAGCAATTGGCCTTTGAGTCCCAGTCAAGCCCAGCCCTGTTATGCTCCTTGGCAAGCCTATCGCCAAGACACCGCTAGGGAGCGCGACATTCGTTTTCTAGAGCAGCAGATTAGCCTTGACCCCCCGCCCCAGACGGCTGTGGAGCGCCTACAACAAAGCAGCAAGGGCAAATTGGGAACCATCTCCGCCATTTGCTTCACCTATGCAGAGTATCAAGATGCCGTCAACCACCCCACCAATCAAGCCCGACTTAAGCAACGACAGCAGAAACAGGCACAAATTCAAACCCTCGAGGCCACCAATGCCCGCATTCGTCAAGAGTATGACTCGACACTATTAGAGCAGCTTGCGGGGCAACCCCCGGATCAATCGATCAACTTGGTGGAAGCCGCCAAGGCCAAAGCCACCCTTGAGGCCAACAACCGCCAAATTGCCGCTCTCAAAAATGAGATGGCGGCCCTTGAACAGGCGATTCTCCAAGAAGCCGATAGCCAAGCCTTCTTGAAATTTTTAGCCGAGGACGCCACCTTTGCCCAGCTTGAGAACCAATATCAGCGCTCTCAGTTTTGGTATCCCAGTCTCCAATTTGTTTTACAAGCCCTCTTTCTATTACCGCTGATTGCGATCGCCCTAGTGGTGCATCGTTTTGCCGATCGCCACCGCCATGGCCTGCTTGCCCTCATGAGTTGGCACCTACTGGTGATCCTCTTGATTCCTTTGGTGCTGAAGATTTTTGAACTATTGCAGGTGGGAGCCCTCTTTGAGTGGCTGGCTAATGTCATTCTTGCTCTCTTTGGCGGTCTGCTTTTTTTGGTCAGCTACCTCTATATCTTGCTGATTCCAGCGGTGGGGTTTGGCATGATTAAAGTGGCGCAAGCTCTTTTCCTCAATCCACAGCGACAGGCGGCAGGGCGAGTCCAAAAACTCCGCTGTGTCCGTTGTGGCAAACGACTGCGGGATCTCGATCAGCACTGTCCCCACTGTGGTTATTTGCAGTGGATGCCCTGTCCCAATTGTCAGCAGCCCACCTATCGCCACTTACCCTATTGTCGGCATTGCGGTGCATCGACCCGTTCTTCTGGCTAGTCCTTGCTGGGGCGGTTGAGCCAGTCGGCACACTCACGCTGTAGCCCCTGCAATGTCATATTGGGTACCCGCTCAGCAGCAAAAGCCTCGGCCTCAATTGGAATGTCTTCGGGGTTATAGCCACTCTTGCGGTAGAGATCCGCAACGATACCGGGGCTGACGCGAATGCCCACGGGCACCAAGGAATCCAAATCTCGTTTGGCGGCAAAGCAGGCTTGAACGACGTGCCAGCCCTCGTGGCGCAGCGTTTCGATAAAAATTGGCCAATGGGCAAGGGCGCGGGGACGCAAGATCAAGCGATCGCGACTAAAACTATAGGAGCCGTAATTATCATCTTGGCGTTGACGGATATAGAGGGTCGTGCCCGTACGCAAAATGGTGCGAATCAACTGATAGGCTTCCACCTCAGCACTGTTTTGCAGCCGAAAACGGGCAGGATCGCGGCGCGGATAATAAACCAGATCAAAGAGAAGCTGAATATCCTCATCGGAACCGTCAATGGGGATCAAATCCCGCTGGGCGAGACCCGGGGATGGGGAAACTACAAGGGCGATCGCCAGCGTCAATGTCGATAAAGAAACCCGCAGCCAGCTTTGAAGTTGTTTTTGCAGCACAATGATCAACCCCCTGCCTTTGGGGAATGCTGCTCCTAACCTAGCAATTTTGATAGCAGTCTAAACGTGTTCTCTATCACGATCTCACAGCGATCCCCACCCCTTTTCACAGTGACGGGATCACGGTCAGAAAAACCTCAAAACCGCTCTTTGAGGGATGAAGCGCCATCGCTGCTCCAATAGTTTAGAAAAGGGCTGTATGATGGACTTAGGAAGAAGCAACAAATAATATTCCTTGATAAGTTTTTGTATAGTTTGTGATTTTAATGTGTTGAATGATGACTTAGCAATGATTGAGAAACTCCTTGTTTTATCCGCTGTTGATGACTGCCCTTTAGAATCACTAGCGACCCTTGAAGTCGTCGCAGAAGACTCTGCGCAAAAATATCCTCAAAAAAAATGCTTATTGCCATCCATCAACATATTACTGATCGAAAACATCCCCCAATCGGGTGAAATTTTATATCCCCATCTCGCCGAGATTGATTACATTTGCTATCAAGTTCACACCTGTCCGTATTCTCATTTAACCCCCGGGGTGGTTGCTCAGGCCAAGCCCAATCTCCTTGTCCTCATTGCTCAAGGGGATCACGTTCTTAAAGCAGTGCAAACACTCCAGCAACGCTATCCACACTTACCCTTAGTTGTGATTGATCCCAGCGATCGTCCGGATCTGGCCACGCAGATCCTCCACAGTGGTGCTCAGGACTACTTGAGCTTTCAGGAACTCAGCCCCAACTTGCTGGCGCGCAGTATCCGCCATGCCATCGATCGCCATCAGGTGGAACAGCAACTCCTACGCCAAGCCCAGTACGATCGCCTGCTGGTACAAATTACCCAGCACATTCACCAATCCCTTGATCTGGCCACGATTCTCGAAGCTGCCGTCAAGGATGTGCGAGAACTCTTGGGCTGCGATCGCGTGCTCATTTATCGCTTCCTCGAGGATTGGCGCGGCATTATGGACGTTGAAGCGGTGATGCCTCCTTGGTTGTCAGCCCTTGGGGATGTCGTGGGGGATTCCTGCTTTACGGAACGCTATGTAGAGGCCTACAAACGCGGTCGCATTCATGTCGTGAACAATTTAGACACCACCCCTCTCGTTCCCTGCTATCGCGATCTGCTGGCACATTATCAGGTCAAGGCCAATCTGGTGGTACCGATTGTTGTCGAAGGGCGGCTGTGGGGGTTGCTCATCTGTCATCAATGCGCCCATCCCCGCGACTGGCAAGACAGTGAGATTGAACTGATTAAGCAAATTTCGACCCAGTTGGCGATCGCCATCCTGCAGGCAGAACTCTATCAAAAGGCGCAAGCGGAAATTCAAGAGCGCAAAGCAATCGAAGCCCAACTCCTCTACCAAGCCCGCCATGACCGCCTCACCCATTTACCCAATCGCTGGTTCTTTGAGGAACAGTTGCGCCTTACCCTCAGCTATGCAGCCGAGCACCCCAAGTACCACTATGCTGTTCTCTGCTTGGATATCGATCGCTTCAAGACCCTCAATGACAGTCTAGGACACGGCACAGGGGATTTATTCCTCCAAGCCTTTGCTCAGCGGCTGACGCGTTGTGTGAGTCCTCAGGACGTAGTGGCACGCCTAGGGGGAGATGAATTTGCGGTCTTGCTCAATGATATTGAGGGGATAGAACATGCCCAAGCCCTTGTCCACCAACTGCAGGATCGCCTCAACCATCCCTTTGAAATCGATCACTACACCCTGTACAGCACGGTGAGTATCGGTCTTGTGATGGGTAACCCCCATTACACCAGTAGCGAGGAACTGCTGCGGGATGCTGACATGGCCATGTACCAAGCTAAAACCAAGGGACACAATCGCATTGATGTCTTTGATCCCGTGATGCTGCAACAGGTGCGCGATCGCTTGTACTTAGAAGTGGAACTGCGGCAAGCGATTGAACGGGGGGACTTTGTCCTCCACTATCAGCCCATCGTCAAGCTCCGGAGCCAATCTCTCAAAGGTTTTGAGGCACTCCTGCGCTGGCAAAAGGGGGATACGCTGATTTCCCCCAAAGTTTTTATTCCTGTCGCTGAAGAAACGGGGCTGATTTTTGAACTCTCCCGCTGGGTCTTGCACAATGCCTGTGAACAGTTGCAGCAGTGGCAACAGCGTTATCCCAAGCTTCAGTCGGTGGGCTTTACGATGAGTATCAATCTGTCCGCCAACCAATTTTCGTTGCCTACCCTTGTAGCTGAGATTCAACAAACCCTTGAGCATTACCATTTAGCAGGGCACTTTCTAAAGATAGAAATTACTGAAAGTACCTTGATGCAGCACTTGGATTCTGCCCGCGAAATTCTTGCCGAGCTGAAGGCGATGGGGGTGCGCATTAACATTGATGACTTTGGCACTGGGTATTCCTCCCTGAGCTATTTACGCAATCTGCCTCTCGATGGCATTAAAATTGACCGCTCCTTCATTTCCCAAATAGATCGCAGCCAAGAAGATCTAGAGGTGGTTCACACGATTTTGGTGCTGGCGCGCAACCTCCACCTCGATTGCATTGCCGAGGGCATTGAAAACACAACTCAACTGCAGCTGTTGCGATCGCTGCGCTGTCCCTCTGGCCAAGGCTATCTTTTTGCCCCACCGCTGACTACGGACAAGGCTGAGGTGTATCTACAGGAACACATCCTTTAACAACACCAGCACCTTCAAGTCAAGTTCAATCGAAAAATGAATAATAAATTGACTTGCCATCATTGCCCAAGGGAAAGAAAACAAAAGTCCGCACCACCACTGGCAATGGGTGTGCCGATAGGATTTAGGATAGTGGCAGTGCTCTTGGATTTCTCAGATGGCCAGCTTATTTGACCAAAACTTTCGCTATACCGATCGCGCCCGCGCCATCTTCAAAGACCTGCAACGCAACCTCCATCCTATCTATATGGAGCTACTGGAAGAAGGGTTCTTTTCTCGGGAAATTAGCGCCCTCGTCACCAGTGCTGCTGCCCAAACCGAAAATGCCGCTATTGCTGAATGGGAAGAGGCGCGGGGTAGCTCCCCCAATACGGAGGAATCACAGACCACGGCCTAGGGGATGACTTCTCAAGCGCGCATCTTGGAAATTGAGTCCCTGAGTGTCCACTACGGTGGCATTTGCGCTCTGCGCGAGGTGAGTCTGGCCATTGCAGCCGGCGAGTGCATTACCCTTGTGGGTGCCAATGGTGCTGGCAAAACCACCCTGCTGCGTGCCATCTCTAGACTCGTTCCCAGTGAAGGTACCATTCGCTTTGCCGGTCAATCGATTGCAGGGCGATCGCCCCATGAATTAGTGAGGCTGGGCATTGCCCATTGTCCAGAGGGGCGTCAGGTTCTCGCCCGCCAAACCGTACGCGACAATCTTCTTCTCGGTGCCTACTGTCGTCGAGATGAGGCGCAGATTGCACAAGACCTCGAAGAACAACTCAAGCGCTTTCCTAGACTACGGGAGCGGCAATACCAACTGGCGGGAACCCTCAGTGGCGGTGAGCAACAAATGCTGGCGATCGCCCGTGCCCTGATGAGTCGTCCTCGCTTACTGCTCCTTGATGAACCCAGTTTAGGCTTAGCGCCCAATTTAGTGCGGGAAATTTTTGCCATCTTGGCACAACTGCGGCAACAGGGGATGACAATGCTACTGGTCGAGCAAAATGCTCACCTAGCCTTACAATTGGGCGATCGCGGTTATGTGCTTGAAGCGGGTCAAGTGACCCTCAGCGGTCGTGCAGCAGATCTCCTGAATGATCCACGGGTTCAGCAAGCCTACCTTGGTTAATGCTATGATGAGAAAGCTGGACGTGTGGCTCAGTGGATAGAGCATCAGATTCCGGTTCTGAGGGTCGGGGGTTCGAATCCCTCCACGTCCGTTAATCAAGCATCAGCATCATGACTGAACCCGTTACCCGTTCCGAATTGAGCCAAGTTTTAGATGCTATCCAAGGGATGCAGGCCGATATGCAGTCAATGCAGGCTGCCATCCAAGCCATGGATAAAAAGCTGGATATTCACATCGCCACGAGTAACGAGAAATTCCAAAGGCTTGAGGACAAAATTGATACTGTCGAGGCCAAACTTGAACAGCGTATCAATGCTGTGGAGGCTAAGCTAGAGCAGCGCATCAACGCCGTCGAAGCCAAACTAGAGCAGCGCATCAATGCTGTCGAAGCTAAGCTGGAACAACAGATGAAGGCTGTGGAGGCCAAACTGGAGCAGCGTATCAATGCTGTCGAAGCTAAGCTGGAGCAACAGATGAAGGCTGTGGAGGCCAAACTGGAGCAGCGTATCAATTCCATAGAAGTACAGTTAGGGCAGCGGATTGATACGGTAGAGTCCACCTTGCAGGATATTTCTAAGCGACAAGCGGGCACAGATGCCCGGCTTTGGGGATTCCTAGTGACCCTTCTGGTGGCCACAGTTGGCTTACTGACAAAAGTGCTGTTCTTTGATTTGCCCCGCCCCTAGATTCGTTACCCTAAAACTGGCCTTATCGTTCTTAGCCAGTATGTTTCTCAACCTCAAAGACATCATTTTGCTGTTGCATCCCATCTTGGCCTGCACATTTGTCTTTCCGGTCATTGGCATCACCACATTCTTTGCTCTGCAAACGCGGCAGCGTCGTCTCAAAGACACCACCATCCCACCCACAGTGGGCACCCTGCATGTCAAATTGGGCAATCTTTTAGCAGCCGGCGTGGTTGGCATCACATTGGTGGCCTTGGCCTATTCAGTGGTGTTTGGATTTCAGGGCTTCTTGATGCAGGCGGAGAATCAGACACTGCAACCGCTCTCTGTTGTCCTCGTGGCACTGATGTTTGTTGTCACCATTGCAGCAACGGCGCTGCTGTATCGTGCTCAATCGAAGCTATGGCGTGCTGTTTTTGCCACCCTCTCAGGGATGGGGGTGACCATTCTAGCTTTTCAACCGGGGGTCTTTCGCCGTGATGACGAGTGGTGGGTTTCCCACTTTTACTTTGGCTTGGCGGCGGTGATGCTGATGATTTTTTCTGTAGCCATTGTGCGGGAGATTTACCAAGATCGATCGCTCAGGTGGCGGCGGATTCACATTGGCTTGAATTCCCTTGCCCTTGTTCTTTTTCTCTTGCAGGGAATTACGGGTACCCGTGACCTCTTGGAAATTCCCTTGAGTTGGCAAGCACCTGTGGTCTATCAGTGCAACTTTGATCCGCGATCGCCCCAATTCAAGACCTGCCCCTAAAAGCGAGTCAGGATATACAGCAGGGTGAAGAGGATAATCCAGATCACATCCACAAAGTGCCAGTAGATCTCTGCCATGGTGACCCCCGTATGCTTGTGGGCACTGTAATGGCCGGGACGGCGCGATCGCCAGATCACCCCCAAAATCAGCAAAATCCCCACAAAGACATGGAGGCCATGGAAGCCCGTCATCACATAAAAGCAGTTGGCAAAGACATTTGTGCGCAGGCCGTAGCCGAGGGTGAGGTACTCATAAACTTGACCGCCCAAGAACACTGCCCCCATGGCCGCCGTGATCCAGTACCATTGGCGCATGCCGCGAACGTCATCCTTTTTGATGGCAACATCGCCGTAGTGGATGACAAAGCTACTGGAAATAAGGATGATGGTGTTGATGGTGGGCACAAGAAGTTCCACCTCAGTGCCTTCGGGCGGCCATTGCTCATTCATGCCCCGCAGAAGTAAATAGGCCGCAAAGAGGCCACCAAACATTAGGGATTCAGAAATCAAAAAGACCAGCAACCCTAAAACCCGAAAATCAGGGTGCTCATGGGCATGATCAACGGCTATGGCCGTCGCTTGAGAGTCAACAGTACCTTGCATGGCTTGCTCCTAAAGCGTCCTACTCTTCCTCGTCCTCATCCTCATCAGTGCTTTCCTTGCGCTGCTCAATGCCGTAGTCGTAGGGACCTTTGGTGACCACAGGCAGCACTTCCCAGTTTTCAATCAGCGGCGGTGAACTGGTCGTCCACTCTAAGCTAAGACCGCCCCAAGGGTTATCGCCGGCAATTTTGCCCTTATTCCAGCTCCAAATGATGTTAATCAGGAAAGGAATAATTGAGAAAGCTAGGACAAAGGCACCAATCGTACAGATGAGATTAATTGGCTCAAACTGGGGATCGTACATGGCCACGCGGCGGGGCATCCCTTTAAGACCCAACTCATGCATCGGCAAAAAGGTCAAGTTCGTGCCAATAAAGGTCAGCACAAAGTGGAGAATCCCTAAGCGCTCATCGAGAAGCCGTCCTGTCATTTTGGGGAACCAGTGGTAAATCCCCGCATAGAGACCAAACACAGAACCACCAAAGAGCACGTAGTGGAAGTGTGCCACCACATAGTAGGTGTCGTGGACGTGAATATCCACGGGGGCAGTCCCCAAGGTCACACCACTGAGGCCACCAAGGACAAACATTGACAGTAGGCCAATGGCAAAGAGCATGGCACTGTTGAGGCGAATCTTGCCCCCCCAGAGGGTGGCGACCCAACTAAAGATTTTTACTCCTGTCGGCACCGCCACAATCAGTGTCGAAATCGTGAAGAACATCCGCATCCAAGGGGGCGTACCACTGGTGAACATATGGTGTACCCAGACAAAGAGACCCACGCAGCAGATGGCCAAACTGGAGTAGGCGATCGCCTGATAGCCAAAGATCGGCTTACGGGCATGAACCGGAATCACCTCAGACATAATGCCAAAGATCGGCAAAATCATCAGGTACACCGCCGGGTGAGAGTAAAACCAGAAAAGGTGCTGGTAAATGACAACGTTCCCACCGGCATCGGGTTTGTAAAACGAGGTGCCAAAGTTAATATCAAACAGCAGCAAAATCAGCCCCGCCGCCAGCACGGGAGTTGACACTAGAGCCAGCAGAGAGGTGGCTAGCATGGCCCAGCAAAAGAGGGGCAATTGATCCCAGCGCATACTAGGCACTTTCATCTTCCAGATGGTGACGATGAAATTCACCGATCCCATGATCGAGGAGGTACCCACAAGGACGATCGCCAGAATCCACATACTCTGGGCAGTAGTGGCCGTGATCGTACTCAAGGGCGGATAGGAGGTCCAACCCGCTTGGGCACCGCCAAACAGGAAACTGGCCAAGAGTAATGCCCCCGCCGGCGGGTTCAGCCAAAAGGCTAAGGCATTCAAGCGGGGAAAGGCCATGTCCCGCGCCCCAATCATCAGGGGCACCAAGTAATTGCCAAAGCCACCAATGGCCGCTGGCACCACCCAAAAGAAAATCATAATGGTGCCGTGGTTGGTCATGAAAGCATTGTAGAGATTGGGATTGAGAAAATCTGAATCTGCCGTTGCCAGCTCCGTGCGCATGGCCACCGCCATCAGTCCGCCAATCAAGTAAAAGATAAAGGCGGTGACCAAATATTGAATGCCAATTACCTTGTGATCAACATTAAAGGTGAAATAGTCGTACCACTTCCACGCCTTGGGATGCTCAGGCAGCGACAAGGGGGTATCTAGCGGCAGTTGTGCTTGCGCCATAACTCTCTCAAGAATGCAACAGTAGGAAGAAAACTAAAGCTTTGACGGAGAATGGTGGTGGGTCATTGCTTCTACTTGCGCCACTAATTGGGGGGTGACGCCCATCTCCTCGACATGGCGATCGCTCAGGGAGGGGATCACGGGAGTCGTTGCGATCGCTTGGTTTTGACTGCGCCACGCTTCAAAATCCTCTGGAGTATGCACGATCACCTGCGTGCGCATGGCACCGTGGTAGCCACCACAGAGTTCAGCACAGACGACGGGGTATGTCCCGACCTTGGTAGCCTTAAAGCGCAGTTCAGTGGGCACACCCGGAATCGCATCCTGCTTCAAGCGAAACTGCGGCACCCAAAAGGAATGGATCACATCCCGTGCGGAGAGGTTCAATTGGACATCCTTGCCCACTGGGATATGCAATTCGCCGGAGACAATGCCACTGTCGGGGTAGGTGAAAATCCATGCATACTGCATACCCGCCACATCCACCACTACGTCTGGGGCTTTGCCTTGAACATCGGGGCTCGCACCAATGCCAATTTCAGGGGTTGGCGCTGCTGCTAAAAGGGCAGTTGCATCGCTGGTGGTTTTTGAGGGGGCTTCGGCAACAACCGCCACTGCTGGTTTAGGGGTGTGCATGGAGTGCATAGCATGATCCCCCGGATTCAGTCCCCCCATGCGCTGGAAAATATCCACGCTGTAGATACCAAGGAAAATCACAATCAGGGCAGGAATAGCCGTCCAGAAGGCCTCTAGGGGTAAGTTGCCCTCTACGGGTAGACCATCCCCTTCCTCACCGGCACGGCGGCGATAGCGAATCACAAAGAGGATGATCGCACCCTGTACCACCAAAAAGAGAGCGGTACCAATTGTGAGCATAATGTCAAAGAAGTTATCCACCAAGGGAGCCTGCTCAGAGGCCTGTTCCGGCAGGAGGCCATGGTGATGACCAACCCAGAAGCTAATCAGGGTAACAACAATGCCAGCGGTCAGTGTCCAAATTGAAGCGGGTATTTGTTCCATGGTGCCAAAGCGTCCAGAAAATCCCACCCTGATCCTAGGCAGATTCCCCAAGGATGTGGGTTAAAAGAACCTAAAGATTTATGTTGATTTATTCACTATCCTTAAAGCAGCTTGGGGACAGAATCATCTGTTTTTGCGTCCTAGGTTAGAGATAGCCCACCGAAACTGAAGGCTGTGCTGGAGGAAAATAGATGCTGAGTGTGTTGCCTTGGGTTGGCCTCTCATTAGCCACTCTTCAGTACTCGACCCATAGAGTGGATCAAACGCAGGTATATATGGTGGCTGCGCCGATGGCAGATTATCGGGTGGTCATGACAGAACCTGCCCCCAATGGCCAAGATACCTATTTAGAAACGACAGCGGCTTTTGCGCGGCGGACGGGAGCTGTGGCAGCGATGAATACGAATTTCTTCCGCTGGTTAAATGCGAATTCCCTGCGTTCCTTTCAGGACTATCAGAAATGGGTTATGGGGGAATTAAAGCCTGAGGGTATTGACTATGGGGCACTACGGCAGACCTGCTTAAGCGGTCGAGGCACGATTCCAGCGGGGGTTCTCGGAGCCTACATCGTGAATGGTCAGGTGGTGCGTCCCTATGAGGGGGGCTATTCAGGGGTGGTGAATTTTCCTGCCCAAGGAGGGATCGAGTTTTATCGCGGTAGGTTGCCAGAGCAACCCTTTAATGTGGTGAGTGGCTCGCAGCAGCTTTTAGAGGGCGGCAGGAAGCTACCTGTGGATGACAGCGATCGCACTTCTCCTAAGGCGATTCTCGGCAGACGGGGCAATGAATATATTTTCGTTGTCAGCGATGGGCGGGGCAATGGTGGTTCGCCGGGGGTCTCCTTTCCACAGCTTCAGGCGTTTTTACTGGAGCAGGGCGTCACTGATGCAACGGCGGTGGATGGTGGCGAATCGACGACGTTGGTGGTGCAGGGACAAGTAAAAAATCATCCCCGCGATCGCTATTGCGAACTGGCGCGTTGGCTACCCGCTCCCACCCTCACGTTTATTCCTCCTAGAGAAGAGGCTCGCGAAGCGGCGATGGCCATGGGGCGATCGCTCAGACCGGTCGGGGCAAATATCGGCTTAGTCCCACGAGAGCAACCCCGAGGCGTCCTTTCCTTTGCGTTTTGGGAACGCCTTCAGCAGCGGCTACTGACGCGACTCCGAGCTTGGCGACACTGGGTCTGATAGCAGCGAAGCCAGATTTTGTTAAAATCCTAGTGTTCACTTTGACCTGCAAGCAACAGCCATGATTCATTCTGCGTACCCTCTACTGTTGACCATTACCCCTTCTCTTAAAGGTTTCTTTATTGGGCTATTGTCCGGCGCGGTGGTGCTGGGTTTAACCTTCGCTGCTTTGATCACCATTAGTCAAATTGATAAAGTGCAGCGTTCTTCATAGGCAGCCAAGCGGCTGGTGGGCTTTGCAATCATCGCTAAAATAGAGTCATGGCCATAGCGCTGTGACTCTGTGTTTTATTTTGCCCCTTCAATCAACCGGTTAAATGACGTATCTTTCCTTTTCCCCCCTCCTTGGTCAAATTGTTAATGTCGGGCTTGGGCCTGCTGGCATTTTGGGCATTGGCCTAGCGGTTGCGGGGGCGCTCCTCTATTTTCTGCGCTCGATTCAGCCAGAGTTAGCGCGAGATCACGATATTTTCTTCGCCGCAGTGGCTCTTCTGTGCGGTGGGATTCTCTTTTTCCAAGGGTGGCGCCTCGATCCAATTCTGCTCTTTGGCCAGTTTCTACTAACAGGCACCGCTGCCTTTTTTGCCTACGAGAGTATTCGGCTACGACGGGTGGCCACCGAGCAGGCGCGGCGAAATACCCCGATTGTGGATGAAGAGCGACCCGTGAGCCGTAGCTACACCTATCGAGCGGAGCTGGAGGAACTCGAACCCTACGAGGATGAAGAGGAAGAGGAGGAGGATTACCCACCCCTGCGGCGAATTCGGGGCAGTCGTGAGGTGTCGCGATCGCGCTATGAAGACGAGGATGTAGAGGATACCCCCCCGGTCGGACGTTTACCCTCACGCCGCAGTAGCCCACCCCCTAGCCGCCCCAGTGTTCGGCGTCCCCCTTCAAGGCGTCCGCGACCGACCCCACCACCGGCAGATGAGATTGTCGATGAACCCTATCGTCCACCAACACCGACAACCCGCCGGCCAACCCGCCGACCGCCGCCGCCGATTACGGAAACTGCGGAAGTGAGCGATCGCCCTGTGCGACGGCGACCCCCCCGCCCCCGTCCGGAAGGCACAACGGATGGCAGTGAATATGTGCCCTATCAACCCTTGGATCGTCCTCCCACTGACGAGCAAGATAACTCCGCCAATTTTGATGAATAGACCTTAATGGCAAACGAGTCGCAAAGGCAGTGAATGATGCGTCGCTCTTTTTTGGTTTCAGTTCTTGGCTTGGCAGTGATCTGTGGGGGGATACAGGAGCAGACTTGGGCGGCTCCCCTTGCGCAAGCCACTCCAGCTGCTCTGCCAGAATCGTTGCAATCCCTCCTTAACGGGTTGGATACAGCAGCCAGTCAAAAGAATCTAGAGGCAGTGCTAGCCTTTTATGACCCTGAGTTCAAAACAGGGGACGGCCTCACCCTTGAAATCTTGCGCAAACAACTGCCGACGTTTTGGCAACCCTACCGTGACATCCGCTACCGCACGACGGTGAACCGTTGGCAACAGCAGGGAAATGAGTGGATTCTAGAGATTAGTACAACCATTGAGGGAACCGGCGGCACGAGCGATCGCCCGCAAAACATTCGTGGCAACCTGCAAGCCACCCAAGTCATCCGCAACGGCAAAATCATCCGCCAAGACATTACCAGCGAAAAAACTACGATCACGATTGGTGCGACACCGCCTACGGTGCAATTCTCCCTCCCCCAAGCCGTGCGTGCGGGTGAAGAATTTAGCCTTGATGCGATTGTGCAAGAACCTATTGGCAATGCCATTCTCCTCGGCGCCGCCAGCGATCAGCCCATCAACGCCCAAACCTACGCCAATCCTAGCCCCGTCAAATTGGAACTCCTCTCTGCGGGCGGGATTTTTAAGGTGGGACGTGCGCCTCAAGAAGCCGGTAATCGCTGGGTCTCTGTGGCCTTAATTCGCGATACGGGCATGGTTCTGATTACACAGCGACTGCGAGTGGAAAAACCATGAGTGAGTCTGAGTCAACCCCCGTAGAGGAACCTGCTGAGAGCCCTGCGGTAACTCTTGAGGTGGAGCAAAGCACACCCATTGTCAGCGGCCTTGCTTTAGAACACTGTGGAGGGCGCTACCGACTCACGTTGCCGGCCGATTTAGACTGGATTGACCTGTGGCCGCAGTTGCAACTTTACCTTGTCGGTCAAGAACACCTCTGGTCAGAGACCTTACCCGTAGATTGTGCCTGCGGACAGCGGCTTTTAGATCAGTCACAGCTTCAACAGTTGGCCGAGGCTCTCAGCGAGCATCAGTTGCAACTGGACAAGATTATTACCGAACGCCGCCAGACGGCGATCGCTGCCGCTACCCTTGGCTACAGTGTCCAGCAGGGGGAACTGCCACCCTTAATTGCAAAAGAGACTGAGGGGGACTCAGACCCCATGGCCAACCCCCTTTACTTGAAAACAACCCTGCGATCAGGCATGGAAATTCACCATGACGCCACTGTGGTGATTGTTGGCGATGTCAATGCAGGAGCCAGTATCATTGCTGCCGGCGATATTATCGTCTGGGGGCGATTACGCGGTATCGCCCACGCCGGTGCCAAGGGCAATCGGGGGGCACGGATTATGACCCTTGAAATGGCAGCCACACAGTTACGGATTGCTGATCTGTTGGCACGTACCCCAGAGCCGCCAAACCCGCCTTATCCAGAGGTGGCCTACGCCACAGACCAAGGGATTCAGATTGCCCCCGCCGATACTTGGGGGCGAGCCTTCGCCGTATCCGAGGCACCTTGAGATAATCTATTCTAGTAAGCCAATTCCTAGGGAGTTCAATGGGGCGCACGATTGTCATTACCTCGGGCAAAGGGGGCGTGGGGAAAACAACCGCCAGTGCCAATATTGGTGTGGCTTTGGCCAAATTGGGGCGATCGGTGGTGCTCATTGACGCCGACTTTGGCTTGCGTAACCTTGACCTACTACTCGGCTTGGAAAATCGCGTGGTTTACACCGCCATTGATGTGCTGACTGGGCAGTGTCGCTTGGATCAAGCCCTTGTGCGCGATAAACGCCTGAATAGGCTGGTGTTGCTGCCCGCAGCCCAAAGCCGCAATAAGGATGCCATTACCCCAGAACAGATGCGACAGTTGGCCTCAGCCCTGAGCAAGCACTATGATTACGTGCTCATTGATTGTCCAGCGGGGATCGAGGCGGGATTTCGCAATGCCATTGCCCCTGCGCAGGAAGCCTTGGTGGTGACCACGCCAGAAATTGCCGCTGTACGGGATGCCGATCGCGTGATTGGCCTGCTGGAGGCCTACCGCATTCGCAATAGCCATCTCATTTTGAATCGCTTACGCCCAGCAATGGTGGCTGCCAACGATATGATGTCCGTCGAAGATGTCCAAGAAATTCTTTCCATTCCCCTGATTGGCATTGTCCCCGAGGATGAGAAGGTGATTGTTTCCACCAACAAAGGGGAACCCTTGGTCTTGGCAGAGTCGCTGTCCCTAGCGGGGCAGGCCTTTATGAATATTGCCCGTCGCTTGGAGGGGGAAAAGGTTGAGTTTCTTGATTTAGAGGCGGCAAGCGGTGGACTCTTTGGTCGCATTCGACGCTTGTTTGGGGCAAAGGGATGATCAGTGAACTTTTAGAGCGGCTGTTTACCCGTACTCCCCCCAGTCGCACCACTGCCAAGGAGCGTTTAAAGTTAGTTCTTGCCCACGATCGCACGGCCCTGACACCGCAAATTTTGGACAATCTGCGGCGCGATATTTTAGAGGTGGTCTCCCGCTATGTGGAGCTAGAAACGGAGGGGCTAGCGGTTTCCCTAGAGTCGGATCAGCGGACAACGGCTTTGATTGCCAATTTACCGATTAAACGGCTGAAACTGTCTCCAGAGGATGTTCCGCCCCCCGAAAATTCGCCAGCAGAGGACGAGGCAGAAGAAAATTGAGTACCGTTGCAGTTGGCATAGCAGCGATCGCCAGCGCCGCGATCCTGGCACAGGCACCTTGGGCGGCTGTTTTAATCGCCCGTTTAGGGCTAGGTTGGCGACGACCGACTCCCTTAACCCCCCAGCCCTCCCACCCAGAGAACTTAGCCAAAGTCTCAATTGTTGTCCCCACCCTCAATGAGGCACAGCGGTTGCAACCCTGTTTAGAGGGCTTAATGCGTCAAGGCTACGAGGTGCGGGAAATTCTGATTGTTGATAGTCATTCCCAAGATGGCACGGCTGAAATCGTGCACGCGGCACAACACCGCGATCCGCGTCTGCGACTGGAGTTTGATCCCCCCTTACCGCCGGGGTGGGTGGGGCGGCCTTGGGCTTTACATACGGGCTTTTGTCGTGCCCATCCCGATAGTGAGTGGATTTTGGGCATTGATGCGGATACCCAACCGCAACCCGGCCTTGTGGCTAGTCTTTTGGCGACAGCAGAGCAGGAGCAACTGGATCTGATTTCTCTCTCGCCTCGCTTTATCCTCAAGACCGGCGGTGAATGGTGGCTGCAACCGGCGTTGCTCTTGACGCTGATCTACCGCTTTGGCGCAGCGCGCGCTGTGGAAACTCAGCCGGAGCGGATTCTGGCCAATGGTCAGTGCCTACTCATTCGGCGATCGCGCCTCGAGGCAATGGGCGGCTACCAAGTTGCCGCTTCCTCCTTTTGTGATGATGTAACGTTAGTGCGGGCGGCAGCAGCTAGGGGAGCACGGGTGGCCTTTCGCGATGGCTCCAAGGTGCTCAAGGTGCGGATGTATGAGGGCATGGCGGAGACATGGCGAGAATGGGGGCGATCGCTGGATCTCAAGGATGCCACCCCCGCCGCCCAGCTCTGGGGCGATGCCTATTTCCTCTGGGCAGTACAGGGATTACCGTTGCCCCTGTTGATTTTGGGCTTGATGGCACTGGCAATGACTACTCCCAGCCTTCCTTTAGAGATGGCGACACTGCTCAATGGCTTGCTGGTGCTGATCCGCTGCGGCATGACACTGGCGATCGCCCCTGTCTATGATTGGCAGACGGGTCAAGGGCACTGGCTCTTTTGGCTGTCTCCCCTTGCGGATCCCCTCGCCGCCCTGCGAATTACCCTCTCCTCTTGGCAACGCCCTAAGCAGTGGCGAGGACGCATTTATCCTGCCAAGACTCAGACTTTGGTTTAAGTCTTTATCTTTATGACACTTGCCGTTGCTCAATGATTAGTCTCGACGTGAAAACTCCACTTGTAACTGCTGCCCAAGAGGCACTTGCCCCAACGTTTAACGAAATTGATGGCCGCGTTAAGGAAAATTTGGATCGGGTTCTAGGGGCGTTTCGGCAGCAGCGGCTGGGGGTGCATCACTTCAGTAGCATGACGGGCTATGGTCATGGCGACCTAGGGCGTGAGGTGCTGGATCGCGTTTTTGCGCAGGTGATGGGGGCTGAGGCGGCCTTGGTGCGGGTGCAATTTGTTTCTGGTACCCACGCGATCGCCACCGCCCTGTTTGGTGTGCTCCGCCCTGGGGATGAACTGATTTCCCTTGCGGGTGCCCCCTACGACACCCTAGAAGAGGTGATTGGCCTGCGGGGTCGCGGCCAAGGTTCCCTCAAGGACTTTGGGATTCACTATCGGGAGATTCCCCTCCTGAGTACGGGCGAACCGGATTGGGGGGCGATCGCCACCTGTGTCCAACCTCAAACCCGCATGGTGCTCATTCAACGCTCCTGTGGCTATACATGGCGGCCGAGCCTCAGCCTTGAGGACATTGGCAAAATGATCCAACTGATCAAGGGGCAAAATCCCAATGTGGTTTGTTTTGTGGATAATTGCTACGGCGAATTTGTCGAGACCCAAGAACCGCCCCATGTTGGCGCCGATTTGATTGCGGGTTCTCTGATTAAAAATCCCGGCGGCACGATCGCCACCGCGGGGGGCTACTTAGCAGGACGCGCTGATCTCATTGAGCAAGCCAGTTATCGCCTTACGGCACCGGGGATTGGCCACGAAGGGGGTGCCACATTTGATCAACATCGTCTGCTCTTTCAAGGGCTGTTCTTAGCACCGCAAATGGTCGGCGAAGCCCTCAAGTGCGCCCATCTCTTGGCCTATGTCTTTGACCAATTGGGTTATCCCGTCAACCCCGCCCCCCTTGCCCCCCGCCGCGATGTCATTCAAGCGATCCAATTGGGCAGTCCTGAAAAGCTGATTGCCTTTTGCCGTACGTTGCAACGTTACTCCCCGGTGGGTTCCTATCTTGATCCTATACCTGCGCCCATGCCCGGCTATGCCGATGATCTAGTGATGGCTGGGGGCACGTTTATTGACGGCAGCACGTCGGAACTGTCTGCCGATGGCCCTTTGCGTCCACCCTATATTGTCTTTTGTCAGGGGGGAACCCACTGGACCCATATGGCCTTGATTTTAGAGGCTCTCCTAGAGGATCAGGCTTTTTGAGGCCAGCCGTAGACTTGAGCAACCGCTTCCCATTGGCACAAAATGCTCTGCTCAAAGGCGTCCTGCCACGTGGGGCACGTTGCTTGGGTGATCTGGTGTGCCTGTGTTCCCATCCGCTGGCGATAGGGGGCATCGTCTAACAGCGGGGTAATGGCGGCTGCCCACTCTTGGGGGTCGCGACTGTAAACCACCACCCCATCCTCCCCTGAGGTTTGGACATATTTGCGCCCGCCATCAAACCCAGAAATGACGACGGGTAATCCTGCCGCCCGTGCTTCCACCACTACATTGGGCCCTGTTTCCGACTCTGAGGGAAAGACGAATAGATCACTGCTGGCATAAATTGCCCCTAATTTTTCTTGGGGTACCTTGCCTGTGAGGGTGACGCGATCGCCCAAAAGGTCTTTGACAAGGGTAGCCTGTGCCCCTTCGCCAACAATCAACACATGGAATGCCTTTCCTTGATTGGTTAACACTTGAGCTGCCTGCGCCAACAGGAGCACATTTTTACTGGCATCTACCCGACCGACAAAAAGCGCGATCGGCACCTCTGGCAGGTGATACTCCTCCCGTAGCCATTGGGGATTGCGAAATCGCGGATGAAAGCGATCGCGATCGATGCCCCGCTGAAACCACGCCACCCGCTCAGGGGGCAAAAACGTGAGCAGCCAATCGGCATCCTGCTGCCGCGAGACCAAGACGCGATCGCTAGCACGCATAAAACCCGCTAATTTACGTTCGGCTCGGTAACCAAACCACTGATCCACTTGTAATTTCTCCAGCCATAGCCACCGCCAAAATTCTCGCCCCCAACTGCGGCCACTCATGCGCCAAATAATTTCCCGCGAATAGGTGCGGGTCAATAAGGGCAAATCCGTGTGAATCGAACTGAGGAGAGGACGATGGTACTGGCGACAAAAGCGGCGCACCGTTTGAGCAAAGCTAAAAGTATCCGTAATGTGAAACACCTGATGTTGGGGTAAATAACGGCGCAATCCCCAATGCAAGGGAGCTACATCGGTCACGCCTGCCCCTTGGCGCATAATTTCCAGTGAGTGCGTGCTGAACTGGGGCGGTAGCAATTGGTAGCGAACATTGGCTGCTACCTCTAGGGTTTGCTGTTTGGCACCAAGGAAGTAAATGGTCAGGTCAACGCGGTCTGGGTAGTGGCTGGCAGCTGCCGCAAAACGTTCCCAACATTTGACGTGTCCCCCGGCATTGGGTTGCCATTCTAGGCAAATAAAGACAGCAACAGATAGTGGTTGTGGCAATCCAGACTCCTCAAGGTTGCGTTTTGCTAAAGATTAACTGAATATCGCATTTAGAGTCATTCACAGTGAGCAATCATGGGCTACCGTAATCGCGCGATCGCCATTCTCTTAGCCTTGGCCGGCATCTTTCTCCCCGGACTCCATAAGTTTTATTTGCGCCAACCCCTGTGGGGTGGTGTTTACCTCATGCTGGGGCTACTCTTTTCGACAGTGCCCTACGGTTCTTTGGGGAGCATTGCTCACATTGCCTGTGTGATTGAGGCCGTGTGGTATTTGTTTCAGGGAGCCGATGCCTTTGATGCCGCCTTCAATCCTGAGATTAGTGCCGTCGTTCCGAAGCTCCCCGCGTCTCGTCTTGAGGAAGCGAATTAATACCGCCAGTAGCGACGACCCTGCCAAAAAATCCCCACGGCTGTGCCAATCAGGAACACCTCTGTGAGTGGAAAAAATAGGGGGCGCAGTCCCAAGGTGCCGCTAAAAAAGCTCAAGAACACACTGGCCATTAGGACACACAGAAATAACGCCCAGAGGGTGCCGCTATAGATCGGCGCTGGGTTAAACCACACCTCCAAAGAGATCACTGCCACCATTCCAAGGCCAATGCTCAGACCAAGGCGGACTAACAGACCCAAAGGAGGCTGAAGTAGGATGATCAACGCCTCGCCGACAGATGCGATGGCACCGGCAATATAGTAAAGCCCCGTATCAAACAGCGCTGCAAGCAGGGCAACAAGAAGACCTGTGGGCACCAGCGATCGCCAAGGCAGTGCCTTAAACTGTTGCCAAGGATCGGACACAAGCAAGACTCACAATAAGTATGTGGGTAGAACCTAGGGCATAGGTAGATCGCCGAGGCTCATTTCCAGTTCCATGCGCTGTTCTATCTGGCGCAGAAAATACCCCGTCATCATGGCTGAGGCCAATAACCCCGCAAGGTTGTCGCGATCGGTGGCAATTTGGACATTAAAATCCTCGGAGGGAAGGCCGCCCACGAGACCTTGGACATTCTGGCTGATAATTTGGCGAATTTCTGGACTGACGGAACGGGCAATACGGGTCAAAACTTCTGGCGATTGGCTTTGCAGGTACTTCAGGAGCAGATTGGGCTGCCCATCATCCGTAGAAGACTGGTAGAAATTAGCGTTTCCGGGATCAAAAACCATAGGCAGTGCTCGTTAGTTATGTTAACTATATGTTACCAAACCAAAATGCGCTACTAGAGCGAAGACTCCCGTGCTACCTGCTCTACCTGTAGAATAGACCTCAGCACTCGGTGAGACTGAATACACAAGGATTCTTGCATGACCGCCCTCGATCAGCTTCAGCCTGCCAACCCCCGGGAAGTCAATATCTTTGCCCCCTATATGCGTGCTGAGAAACGTCCGCTGCTGCCCTTGGGCATCGCCCTCTACCGTTTGGGGAAGTTGGAGGGACAACGGGGGATTGAAGGCGGTAACAATGTTGATTTTATTGCCACATGGACAATCGCCAATTTGCCGGCGGATTTATCCCGTTGTACGGTGACCTTTGATAATTCGCCTGATCTCCAGTACGAAATGTCCATCACCACGTTTGAACTGGTGGATCATCTCATTGATGTAATTATTAACTATAAAAAACATCGTATTGCCGATTTTTCCAAAGCGTTTTATCGTAAGCTGTTACGGCTTGACTAGGGATAGCGTGTTCAGGGTTGGGGTTGTGGGAGGAGTAACTAAACGGTGGCGAAGCATTTATTAATTGGTTCCATTGTGCCCTATAGCGGTAAGTCGGCAACGGTTTTAGGCTTGGCCAAGCTCTGTCGCGATCGCCATCTGCGCATTGCCTATGGTAAGCCCTTGGGCACCTACCAACCCGCTACCGAGAGTGAAGACACTGAAGCCGATGTCAGTTTTTTACAGCAAACCCTTAACCTAGAGAATGTGCGACCCACATTGCTCACGCTGACGCCAGAAGTGATCAAGGCACGGCTCATGGGCACAGATCAGCAGGATTATCGCCAAGCCCTAGCAGCCTATCACACTATCAATAGTGAAGACTTGGTGCTCCTCGAAGGGCCAGCCACCTTAGCCGAGGGGCGGCTGTTTGATTTGGGGTTAGCTCAGATGGCAGCGGTGTTGGATGCACCCATTTTACTGGTGGTGCGCTACGAGTCCCCCTTGGTGGTGGAATCGCTCCTCCTCGCCAAGTCGGAATTGGGCGATCGCCTATTGGGGGTGATCATCAACGATATTCCCCAACCTGAAGCCCAACCCTTGCCTGCCATTCGCCAATATCTCGAGGCACACCAAATTCCAGTTTTTGGTATGTTGCCCCGCAGTCAGTTGCTGCGCAGTGTCAGTGTCAGGGAATTGGTACGCCAGTTAAATGCGGAAGTGTTGTGCCGCCCGGATCGCTTGGATTTGCTGGTAGAAGAACTCACCATTGGGGCAATGAACGTCAGTGCTGCCTTGAAGTATTTCCGTAAAGCAAACAATATGGCGGTGATTACCGGGGGCGATCGCACCGATATTCAATGGGCGGCCTTGGAGACCTCCACCCACTGTCTGATCCTCACGGGGCATTTGCCGCCTTCCCCTGCGATTCTTGCCCGTGCCGAAGAGTTGGAAATTCCCATTCTCTCGGTGGACTTAGACACCCTAACAGCCGTGGAAATTGTGGATCGTGCCTTTGGTCAGGTGCGCCTCCATGAAATCGCTAAAGTCAAATGCGTCGAACAAATGATGCAGGAGCATCTGGAGGGCGATCGCCTGTTAGCACAACTGGGACTCTTGACCGTTGAGGCCTAGCGCTGGAAGGTTAAGGCAAAAATCAGAACTTGGGTCGGCGTCTTGCCATCAAAGTTGTTGTCGCCAATGATGTAGAGCGATCGCGCCCCATCAGCTAAGGGGGGACCCAAGCTCATCCCCTCCAAATTGGTCAAGGGAATCCCCAGCGTCTTGAAATCCAAAATTAGCCGTTTCTGCACAGGGCGGAGAGTGCGCAGATCAACCGGTAACGTAGCCATGCCAAGGGTATCTGTTGCCCCCGCTAGGGATACTTCAAAAAGCTTAATGCCATGCCCCACCCCCGGACTATAGCTGCGCTCCAAGCTCAGAAAATGGCCACCATTGTCAAGGGCGAGTAGCTCCACAAGGCCATTAAACACGGCCTCTGAGGCATCCAAGGGATAGAGATGCTCCGCCACCAACACAGGGGCAACATCCCCCCGCAGGTAATGGAGCAGGCGGCAGTAAATGGGGATATTGGGGCGGACATCTTGGGCAAGGGCCGATTCAACGCCGACAAACAGGCGATCGCCCGCCGGCGAAAGCGTCAGTGCCTCAAAACCAAGATTATTGCGAATGCCCTGCTGACCATTGGGGAGATAGTACTTGGGCATAGGGAGAGCTGCAATGGTTCGTCCATTCGCGCGCTCAAACTCTTTGATCCAAGGGGGGCTAGCCGTGGCCGTTACCCCTTCACTGCTAATTACAAGGTGCCCCTCAGGCGTCAGCGCAATCCCCTCAGTGTCGGCAGTGTTGGGCGGATACACCTCACCATTCGTCTGCTGCAGAAAGGTTACGTCCTTGGGGGTAATGGTTTCGGGAGTGATTTCGAGGGTGTAAAACCGAGGTTGCTGGCGATCGTCACTAATGGCATAGAACTGCTGTTGACGCGGATCGTAGATCAAACCCGACAGCCCCCCCACCTCGGTATTCTGCCACTGGCTGCCAACAGCTAATTGCACTTCGCCACGAAATTCCACCCCGACGTTCAGAAACAGGCGCTCCTCTGCTCGCACTTGAGGGAGGGCACATCCCCACAGGAAGCCAAGGAGCAGAATTGCCGTTAGCAGGTGTCGCCAGGGCATGGGTGTGTCTTAGCGGTTGCGGTTTGTGCCTTGACCGCCCCCCTGTTGATTTGGGCGCTGGGGAGACGCGGGTTGATTCGCTTGATTCGGTCGCTGGGCATTATTGCCACCGCTCTGTTGCACGGCAAACTGAATTGCCTCAGGGGTTTGTACCAGTTGAATTTGACCCGCCACAGGATCGTTGGTGCTCAACATGGTTGCCACCAAATTATCCAGCATGACGACGCGAATCCCGGTATCCTTGGCCAGTTCAGGACGCTGCTGGCGGGCTTGATCCACTTCCCGTTGGAGTTGGGTTTTATCAAAGTAAAAGGGAATAAACCGCTGGGTGCGGGTCTGGCCGTTTTCGCGCATTTGGGCTTCAATGGCAATGGGGTTGCCTGTTTTGCTATCTGCTAGGAAAAAGAGGGGGGTACCGCCCATGAACGGCCTACCATCCTTGGTGAGAATTTTGCCATCGCGTTCCACTAGATCGCCACTTTGTTTGAGCAGATTCACCGCTGCTTCCAGTTGCGGTCTGGAGGGGATAATGTCCACACCAATGGCAGGATTTTTTTGGCTTTCGAGGGCAATTTTCACCGCCCCACTGAGAGCGGCTGCCGAGACCCGCGCCACGCGACCCACCTCCGGCTGCTGGGTTTTAATGGTGTTCAGGGCAGTTTGGGCATCCTGCTGATTGACAAAGAAGGTAAAAACTTGAATTTTCTTGCTTTGATCTTGGGGATTGGGCATCTCAAAGGTCAGCGGTTCCCCCTTATCATTGGTGATCATAAAAATGGGCACATTGTTGAGGATGCGCAACACTTGTTCTTCGGGCAAGGCAGTGGCAATGTCATAGCGGCTGATGGCGGGTGCTAGCCATAGGCTACTCACTAACCCTGCCAAAACACCCAAGTGTGCCAATCTTTTCATACAGTCTCCTAATTCATGCTTGATTGCAGTCGGTTAACTCTCCCAATCCCATTCTTCACGTGTGGAGAGAGGGGCGATCGCCCTGTAGTACCTAACTCACACCAAAACTTATGCACGTAACAAGTGAGTATTTTTACATATGAAGTACTCCCTTTGCTTTCCCACCCTAAGCCAATTTGACGCAAGGGACAAGAGGCAAGTTTCTAAACTCTATGGGGAACTAGCGTTCAGTATCTAGGGAGCCTATACTGGTGCTGCTTTGGAACCAGCCCTTGCGCCAGAAAAAGAAAAATAAACTGCCCGCCACGGTAAGCATGACCGCCCAGCAGGCTGGATAGCCCCAATACCACTCCAGTTCAGGCATATTCCAAGGGGAGGTATCGGGATCAAAGTTCATGCCATAGATACCGACAATAAAGGTCAGCGGTATGAAAATGGTCGAAATGATCGTCAGAATTTTCATAATTTCGTTCATTTTATTGCCAACGGAAGAAAGATACACATCCATCAAACTGGCCGCCAGTTCACGGTAGGTTTCCACCATATCTAGCACTTGAATGGCATGGTCATAGCAATCTCGTAGGTAGATGCGCACTTCCTCGGAGAGAAGGGGGCTGGGATCGCGAATCATGGCATTGATGGCATCCCGTTGTGGCCAAATGGCACGGCGCAGCGCCAGTAATTCGCGGCGCACTTGGTGGACTTCTTCGAGAATGGCGCGACTAGGACGGGTAACTACGGCATCTTCTAATTCCTCAATACGCTCGCCGTAGTCTTCTAGAACCGGGTAGAAGCCATCAATAATGGCATCCAAAAGGGCATAGGCTAAATAATCGGGGCCATAGCGACGAATGATGCCGCGACTGGTGCGAATCCGCTGCCGAACCATGTCAAAACAATCCCGTTCAGGTTCTTCTTGTACTGTGAGCAAGAAATGCGGCCCCAAGACAAAGCTCACTTGTTCAGTATAAAAGCCGTGTTCATTGTCCTTGGGGGTGACCATGCGGGTAATCAGCACAAGGTAATCGTCATGATCCTCAACTTTGGGGCGCTGGGGGACATTGACAATATCTTCAAGGACAATGGGGTGCAGGTGAAAAACTTGGCCAAGTCGCCGCATCACGTCTTCATCGCCAATCCCTTGAACATCTATCCAACTGACGGAGGGACTGCTGAGGTAGGGGCCACATTCTTCCGGCGTTTCTAAAACGCGACGGCTGGCCTGATCCGGCTGATAGTCAATGAGAATAATTGTCGGCGGTGGCGCATCGGCCTCAATACTGAGGGTACCGGGCATGGCGCCGGGTTCATCAAAGAAGTAATCTTCGAGATAGTTATCTTCTTCCTCGGCGGGGGGTGTGGGGTCTGGCGGGGCAGCACTACGGAAAAAGTGAAAGGGTTTTCTGGCCATAAAGGGGGAAATCGACGGAGTGCAAACGGGCTAACTAGAAACCTAGGGCAAATGGGGCGGCAACGTCCCAAAATCGCCTGAAAAGTTAAGATTTTTAAGTGTAGTGGCATTCACGGTGGGAGCGGTGTGGTGAATTCTCAAGTTTCGAGAACCTCAGTGCCAACTTGGGTGGCCATTGCCCAACTGTTGCGGTGGCATAAGCCTGCGGGTCGTTTGATTCTCCTCATTCCGGCGCTTTGGTCGTTAACTTTGGCGAGTGAGGGCTTGCCGTCGTTGCAGTTGCTGCTGATGATCACGGTGGGGGCGATCGCCACCAGTGCGGCGGGCTGCATTGTCAATGACTGCTGGGACCGCAATATTGACCCCCATGTGCAGCGGACTCAAAACCGCCCCCTAGCCAGTCGCCGCCTCTCCCTCAGTGTGGCCTTGGGCTTGATGGTGATTGCCTTCCTCTGTGCTTGGGGATTGACGTTTTACCTCACTCCCTTGGGGTATTGGCTGGCGGTGGCCGCAGTGCCGGTGATTCTGCTCTATCCCTTGGCGAAGCGAGTCTTTCCCATTCCGCAACTCGTTTTGGCAGTGGCTTGGGGGTTTGCTGTCCTCATTCCTTGGGCAGCGGTACAGGGACGCTTAACCTTGACCACCGCGTGGTTGTGGGCGGCAGTGGTGATGTGGACATTGGCCTTTGATACGGTGTATGCTATGCCCGATCGCTCTGACGATCGCCGACTGGGGGTAAATTCCAGTGCCTTATTTTTCGGTGCCTATGCGCCCTTGGCGATCGCGCTATTTTATGGGCTGACGGTGGTGTTCCTGATCATTGTTGGCTGGAGTGCGGGACTCACTTGGCGATTTTGGCTGGCCTTGGCCGTGACCACCTACTTTTGGCTGCGGCAATCTCTACAAATTTATACCCACGAACGCCGTGACACCCAAACCACAACGCTCCCCATTCAGACCTATGGTCGTTACTTCAATGAAAATGTCTGGTTGGGCTTTTTGCTCTGGGTGGGGATGTGGTGCCCTAGGCCTTAGTCAAGAGCTTGGGGGAAACCTGCCACGGCACAATGGCCAGAATATCCACTTGGGCACAATATTTGAGATCGGCTTCATTGCCAAGGTTGAGCAGGCGCTGCCCGTGGCTGGAATGGTGAAAGAGGGTCAATAGATCATCTTGGTAGTAGCGGTACAAAGCAGTGGCAGCAATAGTTTCGTCATTACCCGCAAGGGCTTCGAGGGGGGCATCCTGCTGACCCCAGAGGTGATGAATCAGCGCGCCAGCACAGACGGTATCTTCGAGGGAATAGCTACCTTCCCAGCCCGAACCAACAATCCAGATGGTTTCCGGTTGATGTTTTTGGACAAACTCGGCAACGGCAGCACGGTTGACAAGGGCGGCGGCAAGAACGAGGGGACTGGCTTGAATTCGCTCAAGGGAACGGGTGCCATTGGTGGTGCTCATAAAGAGGCGACATCCTTTTACCCGCTCTGGCAAGCATTCAGCAGGAGAGTTGCCCATGTCAAAGCCAGCAACTTTTTTTCCACCCCGTTCACCAACGCGAATCCGCTTGGCTGCCGGCCACTGCTGACTCACTTGTTCTAGCTCTGCTAGATCACTAAAGACTTGAACGGCTTCTGCACCAGCGGCAAGGGCAGTGGCGATCGTAGTGGTTGCCCGCAGGACATCAACAGCAATGGCACAATCGGGTTGCCAGTCGGCTGGTACACGCTCTGGTGTGTGGTAAGTATAGATTTTCATAAATGGAAGGAGAGCTTGGCTACGATGATCCTTGATACATAAAGTATGTCACCATTGGGATCACTGTAGCGGCGATTAGCAGGGCAACGACGATAATTGTGGCGGAGCGATCGTCGGTTTCCTCTTTGCTCTTGTAGGTTTTCTCGACAACCACTTCGCGTACTACGGGCGGGCCTGGATCCGGTTCGCCTTTGAGGACTTTCGCAAGGCGATCGACGGTGTCAAGGACTGATTGATTGTAGTTGCCATCCCGTAGGGGCACCCGCATCGTTTCTTGGACAATACTTTCGGCAGTTTCAGGATTCAAGCGTTCGGCCACGGCCTCGCCATAGTGAATCGCTGTGCCATTGGTAACGGTATCGAGGGCAATGATCACCTGATTGGCTTGGGACTCAGGATCGGGAAACCACTGGTTAAAGAGGTCATCCACAAAGCTCTGGGGGGTTTCACCATAGTCGAGGCGGTGCAGTGTAACTACATGAACATTGATGCCCGTTGCCTCGGAGAGGTCTTGGAGCGATCGCCCGACACTGCCTTGGGTGACGGCACTAAGCACATTACCTTCGTCAACGACCCCGGCCGCTGTTTCCGGCAAAGGGATATCGATCGCGCTGGTTGCCCAGACGGGGGTGACCCACAACGTACTAGCGAGTAGTGCCAGCAAAAGATAGCGAATGCCGTTTTTCCAAGCCACTTGCCAATCCATCTGTGCTTAATCCTGTATCTCTCAATGCAATTTTCTCAGATGTTGCTTGCAAAAATAAATTTTCTTCTAACAAATCTTAAAACGATGGCCAGAAAATTGCTTTACCAAGGAGCGTCCACGAGTGTAAAGCCTGCCCAAAAATAAGGTGCTTGGAATCTTGAATATCTCAGAAGGTGTAATTGAGCCTTTTGCAGAGCAGCAACTTTACTAGCAGTGTGGTGCAGATGGCTATAGAAGTGTTCCATGAGTTCTAGGGTACCCGCATCACTCACTTGCCAGAGGCTAGCGACGGCACTTTTGGCACCCGATTGAAGGGCAAGACCCGCAGAGCCTAACTCCGCGCGATCGTCTCCCAGAGCGGTTTGACAGGTACTCAAAACCAGCAGTTCGAGAGGGGGTTGCTCTAGATTCAGTTGGGGGAGGTTTTGCAGCGTGACTGTTTCACTGCCCCACAGTTGAATAAAGGACTCTTGGGCTTGACCGGGGCGAAACAAGGCATGGGTAGCCAGATGAACGATGGAATAGTTACCCTGCTGCCGTTGTTGCGTTAGGTTGGCAACAGTAAAGTCACGATTGAGGAAGGTGGATCCGCCCCAGAGTTGTTGGATGGCACTTAATTCTTGGGGGACTGCCGGCAGTGGACTGAGGCGATCGAATTCTGAAGCCCCCATTGCCAAGACCGTGGCATTTTTGAGGGGAGCATAGTCAGTTTTGATCAGGTTAAACGCTGGAATTAAGGCAACACCGTACTTTTCTAAAAGCTGCTCACTACTGCCAAAGGAGGCAGATAAAAACTGTTGGCGTGGATCCGCCACTGAGCGGCGAAAGTCTTGAACCGTAGCCATCAGATCAGCTTGCGACACTGCTGGCACAGTCAGCAACAGTGGCTCTCCCTGTAGAGAGGTAACTAAGAGCTTAATCTCGTTGGCCGTTGGTGCCAAGTGCAAAAGAGCTGTGTGCCAACCCGTACGCTTGGACATTTGCCTGAGAATGCGCTGAATGGCAGAGGGATTGAGTCGCCGACTAGTAAATTGATTTTGAAAATAAACTTCATATTCCCGTTGCCAAGTGGCCTCGCGACCTGTGAGAAATTCCCCTGCACCAGCGGGTAAGGCACTTTGAGCAATGGACTGAAGAGACAGCACCAACACCAGAGCAATACAGATTCGGAGGAGGTATCGGTGCATCTTTAGTGTTCCAAGAAAGTGTTGTCGTTCTAGCCAAGCTATATCTTAGCCAATGCACCATTCAAGTGTTTTTTTCAGAGGAGAGACAGTGACTGCCAATGCAGAATTCAACACTGGACGATAGACATTGAGCCAGCGAGTAATGGTGGACTCGTTGCGATGGAGCAACTAGGCAATTTGTGGACGGCTTTTGGATGGATAGTCCCCTCGTTTAAGACCTATAAGCTTAATGTTACAAAGAGCTAGCAAAAATCATTTTTCCTTGGCATAGCTGTAGGCTCGATGCCACGCTTTTGCCTGACTAGGGCGGGTGATCCGCATCCAGTGACGACTCAGGGGAGGCGAGATGAGAGTGTGCAGAAGCAGCCACAGGGTTTGTAATTCACTGGGGGCTTTTTGCCATTGCCAACGGTTGGGTTCACAAAAAAGTAAGGTGACCAATTGGCGGTATTGAGCCAAGGTCAGGGGGTCAAAGTAAATCTCTAGGGTCGTTGGATTGGGCATATCAACAACTTGGCCGCTGAGGTCAATGCCTGACTCCAAAAGCCGACAGGTGAGGGGTACACCCATTGCGGAGGGGGGGAGGGGTTGATGCAGATGCACGATCGCCCCCCCTTCAGAAAGGCGAATTGTCGTGCCCCACAGGGCAGTGGTTTGATCCCAAGCGAGATGGAGTTCAACGGTTTGCTGGACATTGAGCCAATCATAGGGATCGGGGCGGGGGCGTTCGATGAGGCTGTAGAGGGCAAGGGCGAGAATTACCAGATTGTAGAGGTTCCAGACCCATGCCAGTAGTAGTCCCTTGGTGTGTAATGCCTGCCAATTTAATACAGCGGCCGCCACAGAGAGAAGAAAAAGCACGAGGAGCGGTGCCGCTAGGTGCCACTGAAAATGGTAGCGATCGCGATAACTCCCCTTGGGAGTCACCCAAAAGCCGCGACCAAAGGGACGCAACAACGTGTCAATCACTGTCAATGTCAACGGCACACACTGAAGCACAGCATAAATATCAGATACCAAGGCAGAGCGACTTTGGCCATTGAGCCAGCGGAACGTACTCAACAGCAGCCAGTAGTAGGGCACAAAATAGTAGAGCCACTGCCCCAGGGTGGTTTCAAGGGGGACGACACCCCAAAAGGCGGCAATCAAGGGCAACAGCAGCAATAGCAACCGCATGGGACTATGGAACCATTGCGTGATCCCCTCTAGGTGGGCAAGGCGCTGAAGCCCAGTGAGATTGGGTACCCGCAGTGGACTTGCCGCAATGAATAATCCTTGGAGGGTGCCCCGTGCCCAGCGTTGACGTTGACGAATATGCGCCGTCATTTCCTCTGCACACAAGCCCGCACTGAGACTTTCATTCAGGTAAATCAACCGATGACCTGCTGCCGCCAATTGAATTCCTGTGTAGTAGTCCTCGCTGAGGGATTCAGTAACAAAGCCGCCAATGGCCTCGAGGGCCGATCGCCGCACCACAAAGGAACTGCCGTAGCACAGCGCTGTTTCAATGCCATCCCGCAGGACTTGATAATGACGGGAAAAGATTTCCACCTCTTGGGGTAGGTGATCCTCGAGGCCAAGGTTACGGGCAATGGGATCGGGATTGTAAAAGCTCTGGTAGGTTTGGACAAGGCCGATATCAGGGGTCTGAAAAAAGCCCACAGTGCGGGTGAGAAAATTTCGAGTGGGAACAAAGTCAGCATCAAAGACCGCAATCAGTTCACCCTTGGTCTGCGTAAGGGCATGGTTCAGGTTGCCCGCTTTGGCATGGCGATTGTCTGGACGGCTGAGGTACTCACAACCCAGTTCACAGGCCAATTCCCGTAGGGCAGGGCGACGGGTATCGTCAAGAACATAGATACGTTTGTGGGGATAGTCGAGGGTTTGGCAACTGACAATCGTGCGTCGCAAAATCGTCAGGGGTTCATTGTAGGTCGGAATAAAAATATCCACCCAAGGCTGATAGTGGCCACTTTTGACCGCAAGGGCAGCAGCATCCGCTTCAGGACGACGATTTTTGATGTGCAAGAGGAGGTAGAGTTGCAGGCCATAGCCCGCCATCATAAAACCTTCAATCGCCAGTAGGAGTAGGCTAAAGGTGGCCTCTAGGGGAGTGCGTAGATTGAGGGTAGCCAGCGATCGCCACAGCAGATAATGCAGCATCACGGCCATTAAACTGCCAACGACAATGACCCGCGCCCACTGCTGCTGCACTTTCCCCCAGCGCAAAACAATACTGCTGAGAAGCACCATCAAGCACAATGGCCAAAAAATCCACGGCTTGTCCAAGTGTTCAATGGCGAGCCAAGGAGGGACAGGGGGCATCGCTGGAGCCTCAAGCAACTGAATAGTAATGTAACGAAATGTAAACCAACCATTGGACAGGGACAATATTTCCAAGGTTCCCCGCAGTAGCGATCGATCGCCCCCAGCCGTATGTCAGGATCAAAATCACCAAATGCTGATCTAATGCTGATCTAATACTATGACCGATGCCCAAGAGGGGACAAAGCTACCCCCCTTTATTTTTCACAACCAATTCCAAGGCTGGATGGAAGTCTATGCGCCCGTTCAACGCTACGAGAGCTATTTGAACAATCACCAAGAATGGTTTCACCGCTGCGCCCATCCCATGAAAACAGAACCTGTGGGCAAGCATGGCTACATTCTCACCATTGGCCGCTATGGTTCCCATGGCTATGAAGTGGAACCCAAAATTGGACTGCACCTACTGCCCCAAGAGCAGGGGGTCTATCGCATTGAAACAATTCCTGTGCCCGAACAGCCGTTTTTGAACTATGAGGTGAATTTTCAAGCGGCCATGGCCTTGGTACCGATGCGAGCCACCCCTGAGACGGATAGCGACCTGTTGGCGCTGAATGTCATTGATTACACGCGGGTGAATTGGGAACTGGATTTGCGGGTGGAAATGTACTTTCCGCGGTTTATCTACCGTTTGCCCCATGGCCTGATTCAAGGGACAGGCAATCGCGTCTTGGCTCAAATTGTCCGCCAAGTGTCCTACCGCCTCACGGCAAAGGTGCAGGATGATTTCCACAAAACCATTGGCCTCGATTTGGGCAAACGCTGGCGCCGCAAACGATTCCATGCTGAGCGGGTGCGCACCCTTACCCCTGCGTCAGTGCCTGATACGCCTGACGAGCCTGGTTCACCTGCTGCTTGAGCATTGTGACATCCGTACCCAGTTGACTGCCCATACCAATGGCGATCGCCCCTGCTTTCCAGAGGGGTACCACATCCCCCCAACCAATACCGCCACAGGGAATGAGGGGAATCTCGGCAAACAGGGGTCGCACAGCCTGCAGATAGCTCGCCCCGCCTACGGCCACGATTGGAAAAACCTTCACTGCCGTTGCCCCCGCCCGCCACGCCTGGAGAATTTCTGTGGGCGTTAATGCCCCCAAAATCAGAGGACAATTGGCCGCCTTTGCGAGGGGCACCACCTCTAGGGCTGTATGGGGGGTCACTAAAAATTGTGCGCCAGCAGCGATCGCTCCTTTAACCATTTCTGGGTTTTGCAGGCTCGCAGCGCCAATGGTGCAGTGGGGAGCGTCTTGACGGAGTTGTTGCAAGACGCCAGCAGCATCGGGGGTTGTCCAAGTCACCTCTAGGCAGGTGAAGCCCGCTTGAATACAGACTTGAGCGTGGGCGATCGCTGCAGTAGGATGAGCAGCACGCACCACTGCAATCAAAGGCAGGCCTTGCAAAAACGCTAACTGCTGCGGCTTGGGCATAGCGTCATAACCATTGAGCAGGGGGGTGGGAGGGCAGTGATAAGATGAAAACTCCGCCTACCCCTAAACTACGGTATATTGGCAATACCCTTGCGGAGTTTTTGATGGGCGATAGCATCAAAGTCCTGAGTGAAAATCGCCAAGCGCGCTTCCAATACGAAATTCTGGAAACCTATGAATGTGGTCTCGTGTTACTTGGCACTGAGGTCAAATCCATTCGGGCTGGAAAGGTGAATTTACGGGATGGCTTTGCCCGCATCCGCAATGGTGAAGTTTGGTTGATGAATGTGCACATTTCGCCCCATGAGAGCACTAACCAATCCTACAACCATGACCCCCTGCGCGATCGCAAGCTCCTTCTCCACAAACAGGAAATTCGCAAGCTAGTGGGCAAGGTGGAACAAAAGGGGCTAACCCTTGTGCCCCTGAAGCTTTACCTAAAAAATGGGCGGGTCAAGGTTTCCCTAGGGCTAGCCCGTGGTAAGAAGCTCCACGACAAACGCCAAGACCTCAAGCAGCGCCAAGATAAACGGGAGATGGAGCGGGCAATGAAGCAGCGGTAAACCTAGCTTTGGGGAGTGGGTATGGGATCAATGTTGGTTTCCGTGCCGATGGGCGTTGCAGGGGCAGGGATACTCCCGGTTGCTGCTTCCCAAGAGTCATTGGTGAAATACACATGACCCAGCACTTGCCCCTCATAGGTGCGCCGCGTTAGCCGCCAAGTGGGTTCCAGATGAAACTTGAGAAATTGCCCTTCCTGCATACCGTGGGTGCGGCCAATGACCATACGTGGGCCACCGCGATTGCTGCTGCCAACAAGGAGTAACTCGCCATCCCCCTGTTCAATGCGCAGACCATACTGCAACCCTAAATCCTGTTGCGCCACCCGAATCGAGTAGCCATTGCTATCCGTAGCCCGCCCACAAATGCCCGTAAAGTCAAACGTCGTCAACAGTGGGTCAATCACCACGGGGTTGCTGCCCGACTCACTCCAGCAGGGACGAGTATCCTTAATTTGCTCCACCACTAAGAGGCGATAGCCACCGCGGGCAAGGGGCACGGCCATCACGACATAGCGGCTTTGATCCACTTCCGTTTGTGTAAACATGCTGGCTTGGGCAGGCCGAGGGGCAATTGTTCCCAAACAGGCCACCGTCAATAAGCTCAGGCCAAATTTTTGCCAGTATTTCATAGGGACACTCCTCAGCAGAACTCGGAGGTTTTGACAGTTAAATGGATTCTACTGTTCCTCTACGATCCACGCCGATCAACTATCGAAAATCTAGGAATTATTTTTCAGCCACCGTTAGGCATCAATGGTGAGCGGTCAAATCGAGGCCAATCACTTGGGTATGTTGACCCCGCGCTTGGGTGACGCCAATCGTGCGCTGAGCCGCTTCAATCATTGGTCGCCGCAGACTGACAACAATAAACTGCGCCTCTTGGCTCTGCTGCTGAATCATTTTGGCAAGGCGCTCAACATTGGCACCATCGAGAAACATATCCACCTCATCAAAGGCATAGAAGGGGGAAGGGCGATAGCGTTGTAGGGCAAAGATAAAACTGAGGGCCGTGAGGGATTTTTCACCCCCCGACATTGAGGCCAAGCGTTGTACGGGTTTCCCCTTAGGATGCGCCACCAGATTCAGACCCCCGGCAAAGGGATCCTCAGGACTTTCCAGTTGCAGATAGCCATCGCCATCGGAGAGGGTGGCAAAAATGGTTTGGAAGTTGGCATTGACGGCATCAAAAGCTTCACGGAAGGACTGGTGGCGCAGGGTGGTGAAGTTCTCAATCCGCAGTAGGATCTCCGTGCGCTCCGCTTCTAGAACGGCGAGCTTCTCCTGTAGCTCATTAAGCCGCCCTTGTGTCTCCTCAAATTCCTGAATCGCCAACATATTGACGGGTTCCATGGCACGCAGCCGTTTTTCGAGGGCTTGGCACTGCTGTTGAATGTCGCTGAGGGAGAGATTGGCGGGCACTTCCGGCCATGGCTGGGGTAAAGGGGGTGCCTCGATGGTGCTGAATTCCTGAAGTTGGGCTTGCAGCGTGGTGAGGGTGTCGCTGGCTTTTTGGTATTGCCATTCCAGTTGTTGGTAGTCCTTTTGCTGCTGTCGTAGTTGGTAGTCTTGGCGATCGCGATCGCCCTTGAGGTGGCTAAGGCGGGCGTCCAATTCCCTCAGGGCAGTTTGCGTGCTTTGAATTTGCGTCGCTAAGTCCCCAAGCGTCTGATCGAGGGCTTGCTGCTGATAAAGCGTCTCCTGTTGGGCTTGGCGCAGTCGCTGAATCTCCTGTTCTGTTTGTTTTAGGTCTCGTGCTAGTTGCTCGAGTTGACGGTGGCGATCGCCCAAGACTTGATCCACCGCTTGCAGGGCAGCCACATGATCCGCGTGGATTTTTTCCTGTGCCTGAATTTGTTCCTGAAGCTGCTGCCACTGCTGATGGCTGGGATTGGCTTCAAGGGCATTGAGGGTAAGGCGTTCGGCGGCGAGTTCTGCTTCGAGTTCAGGAAGACGAGCCTCTAGGTGCGCGAGTTCAGTCTCTGCGGCGGTTAACTCTTGGCTAAGGTGCTGCTGTTGGCGCGCTAAGTCTGCTTGCTGGCGGTTGAGGTGCTGCTGTTGTTGCTGAAGTTGCTCCCATTGCCGCTGGCGATCGCGATGGCTTTGGCGGGCGTCACTCAGGGCTTGGCTCAGCTCATTCACTCTCCCCTGTTTTTGCGTGCGCTCTTGAATGAGGCGATCTAACAGGCGTTCCAGTTCCCCAAGGCGATCGCGCACCTGTTGGACTTCTGCCGATTCTTGGGGGGTGGCTCCCTGACCAAAACGGAGGGTATTTGTCCGATTATAGCTACCCCCGGTCATTGCCCCTGAGGGTTCTAGCAAGTCTCCCTCTAGGGTGACCATCCGATATTGCCCTAGGTAGGGTCGCGCCGCCTCAAGGCTCTCAAAGACCAGCGTACTGCCAAACACGTAGGCAAAAATGGGGGCATATTGCGGCTCAAAGGTCACAAGATTCAAGGCATAGTCAATACAGCCTGCCAAGGAGATAAGGGGTAGGGTCTTGGGACGTGCCATCTTGTTCAGGGGCAAAAATGTCGCTCTACCAGCCCGTTCCCGCTTCAGGATGGCGATCGCTGCTGCCGCCACACTGTCATCCGCCACAACGATATTGCCTAGGCGTGCCCCGGCCGCAATTTCCAAGGCCAGTTGATAGCGGGGTTCCACTTGACCGAGCTGTGCCACCAGCCCAAACACGCCGGGGAGATCAGCACTTAAAATGAGCCGCGCCGCAAAACTCCCTTGGCTTTCCTGAACCGCCTGTTGCCGTGCTTCCAGTTGATCCAGTTCTCGCTGCTTTTGGCGCTGTTCTCGCTCAAGGCGTTGATAGGTTTCTTCTGTTAAGCTCAATTGTTGCTGCGCTGTGGCCAGTTGTTGGGCGAGGTTTTGTAGTTGCTGCTCCTCTTGTTGGACTGCTGCTGCAGCTTTTGTGAGCGCGTCTTGCAATTCCAATTGTTGAGCTTCTAAGCTGGTGGCCGCTTGGTGCAATTCCCCCTGCCGTTCCCGCAATTGTTGCGATCGCTCCTGAAGGCGAGAGAGTTCACTGCGACTCGGTTCCAGTTCGTGGATCAGGGCATCAATCCGCTGCCGTCGCTGACTGTGCTCCTGAAACCAAGCTTGGGCTGCCGTATTCAACTCCTGAGCTTGCTGCCGTAGGGCGTCGAGGGTGGCTTGGCTGGTGGCAACCGCTGTCACTAAGGGGGGGCGATCGCCCTGTTGCTGTTCTAACTCTTGAGTAAGTTGCTGTTGCTGCAACCGTTGACTGTGGTACTGGGCTTGCCGTTGCTGGAGTTGTTCTGCCAACTGTACCTGCTGCTGTTGGTAGGCCGTTTGCTGGCGTTGACACTGCCGCTGTTGGGCGTGGAGATCCGCCAACGCTGCTTGCAGGCGGAGGTACGTTTCTTCGCCGAGGGCTTTCACCTGTTGATTGAGTTGTTCTAGGGTAACCGTTGCCGCTGCCATCTCCCGTGCCTTTTGTTGCAGTTGCTCTTGGCGTTGGGCTTGTTCTTTTTGTAGCGTCTGAATCTGTGTTTGTAGTTGCACCTTTTGCGCTTTGTGGGCTTGCCATTGGCGCACCAGCAGCCATTGCTCTCGCTCTTGCAGTTCTAGCCGTAGGGCTTGATATTTTTCCGCTTGCAGGCGATCCCGTTGCAGGCGATCGCGCTGTTGAATCAATTCCTGCTCAACAATGCGAAAGCGTTCTTCGCGCTCCTTGACTGTATCTAATTTTTCGCGAGCTTGGGCAATCTTGCGGTCAAAATCCGCCACCCCCGCCAATTCGTCAATAATTTCCCGCCGTGCCTTGGCATTCATAGAAATGATACTGGTGACATCCCCCTGCAAGACCACGTTATACCCTTGGGGATAGATACAAAATGCCTGCAACTGGTCGTGCAGTTCATTGAGGGTACAGGGTTGATCATTCACCGCGTAGGTCGAGGTATAGGTGCCCTGCTTGGTTACCCGCAGTCGCCGCGTCACCCGCCATTCCGTTTCAGCATCTAGTGCAAAGGTCACCGTGACTCGCGTTTCGACAACACTCTGGCCACGCCGCGTTTGGCTATGGTTCACCAAATCTGGCAATCGTTCTGCCCGCATCCCCTTAGACCCCGCAAGGCCGAGGGCAAAAAGCAACGCATCCAAGAGGTTCGACTTCCCTGAACCATTGGGGCCTGAAATGACCGTAAACCCCGGCAGCAGCGGAATCACGGTTGTGCCGCCAAAGGACTTAAAATTCGTGAGTTCTAACTGCTTGATGTACACAGCCAAGGAGCGTGCCTAACCGTTTCATTATGCCCAAAGATGCTTCCCTTGTTTGCCACGGAAAATCAAGCTAAAATCAAATAACTCATAGTCGTTTCGAGTTTGTTTTAGCCATGACACCGCCACGGATTGAAAACGTTGTCATTATTGGTTCTGGCCCTGCGGGCTACACAGCAGCCATCTATGCCGCTCGCGCCAACCTCAAGCCCTTTATGTTTGAAGGCTATCAAATTGGGGGGCTGCCGGGGGGACAACTCATGACCACCACCGAAGTGGAAAACTTTCCCGGCTTTCCGGAAGGCATTCAAGGGCCGCAACTGATGGCACGGATGAAGGCGCAAGCAGAGCGCTGGGGCACAGAAATGGTCACTGAAGATGTGATTCAGGTGGATTTTAGTCAACGCCCCTTTCTCATTAGCTCAGCCGAGCGGCAGGTCTATGCCCACAGCGTCATTATCTGTACGGGTGCCACGGCCAAACGACTCCATCTCCCCGGCGAAGAGCAGTATTGGACTAAGGGGGTCTCCGCCTGTGCCATTTGTGATGGGGCAACGCCGATTTTCAAGGATGTGGAGTTGGCGGTGATTGGCGGCGGTGATAGTGCAGCGGAGGAAGCAGTGTATCTCACTAAATATGGCTCCCACGTCCATCTTCTTGTGCGTAGTGACAAAATGCGCGCCAGTAAGGCGATGCAGGATCGGGTCTTTGCCAATCCTAAAATTACGGTTCACTGGCAAACTGAAGCACGGGAAATCCTTGGCGATGGCAATTTAATGACGGGTCTGCGGATTATTAACAAAGCCACGGGGGAAGAATCTGTGCTGCCGGTGCGCGGCCTATTCTACGCCATTGGTCACACCCCCAATACGCAACTGTTCAAAGATTTTCTGGAATTGGATAGTGTGGGCTATATCGTCACCCACCATGGGACACAAACGAATGTGGCAGGCGTCTTTGCCGCAGGGGATGTTCAAGACCATGAATACCGCCAAGCAGTAACAGCGGCAGGCAGTGGTTGTATGGCCGCCCTTGATGCCGAACGCTGGCTCTCGGCGCGGGGGCTAATTCAGGAGTTCCACCAAACGGAAACCGAGACCAAACCCGCAGAAACGGCGAAGCCTACGACATCTCCAGAACAGGCGTTTGATCCCAATGCCATTAAGCATCGGGGTAGCTATGCCTTGCGCAAGCTTTTCCACGAGAGCGATCGCCTGCTGCTGGTGAAATATGTCTCGCCCACCTGTGGCCCGTGCCACACCCTCAAGCCCATTTTGGATCGACTGGTCGAGGAGTTTGACGGCAAAGTACAGCTCATTGAAATTGACATTACTGAAGATAGCGCGATCGCCGAGCAAGCAGGGGTTACCAGTACACCCACGATTCAACTCTTCAAGAACAAAGAACTCCTAGAAGTGATCGTGGGGATGAAACCCAAGAGTCAGTACCGCGAGACCATCCAACGCTACCTTGCTTAGGCTCTAGCTAGTCAGGGGCATGATCAGCGGGATCGGACTGCTGACCGTTGCAGGTCTGGCGGCGGGCTTTGTCAATGCCATTGCCGGTGGGGGAACACTGATTAGTTTCCCGGCCTTGGTGGCGATCGGCTTGCCGCCAGTGGTTGCCAATCTCACGAGCACGGTGGCTTTGGTACCCGGTTACTTGGGGGCGACAGTGGCGCAACGGCAGGATCTGAAGGGTCAGCAACGGCGCCTTGGTTGGCTCTTTCCCAGTGCGGTGGCCGGGGGCATCACAGGGGCAATGTTACTGTTGCACACCAACGAGGCACTCTTTAATGCCTTGATTCCCTATTTGCTGCTTTTGGCCGCCGTCCTCTTGGGGATTCAGGGGCAGGTGCGGGCTTGGTTACTGCGGCGAATCAGTGCGCCAGCCGTATCTGAAGTGGGAGCTATTCCCCTTGTGTTTCTAGCGGCGGTCTATGGCGGCTATTTTGGCGCGGGGGTGAGTGTGATTCTACTCGCCGTGCTGGGCATTGTTCTCGGGGAAAGCTTGACGCGCCTCAATGGCTTGAAGCACATTTTGGCCTTTGGAATCAATGTTGCTGCTGCCGCATTTTTTGTTGTATCGGGGGAGGTGGTGTGGCCCGTTGCCTTGGGGATGGCGATCGCTACCATTGTTGGCGGACTTTTGGGGGGTAAATTTGCCCGTGCGGTTAACCCGCTGCTGTTACGCCGTACAGTGGTTCTTTTGGCCGTCGTACTGGCACTCATTTACTGGCAGCGACAGCGATAAATGCCCCCACCGCAGATGGGAAATTCCCTGAGGTTGGTCAAACAAAGCCCGTGACGAGGATTGAACTCGTGGCCTCACCCTTACCAAGGGTGTGCTCTACCACTGAGCTACACGGGCAAAAATTCCCAGAGCTTTATCATAGCCCATTGGGGGAACAATTGCACAGTTGGCTGCGAGTTTTTGCTAAAAATTGCGACGAGAGAAAATCCAAGTGGCGATCGCCAGCAGTGCTACCGTATAAATCACGCCATAGAAGGCATTGGCCACGAGTTCCGGTACAGAGGGCAGCATGCCATAGACCGCTGTATTCTTAAAATCCAAGCGGGATAAATCGGGAAAGATCAGATAGAGAAACTGCATCAGTTGCCGTACGGCATCACTCTCCATCTTTTGGCTGAGGATCACCAAGTTTTGACTAAAGTGCCCCATAAAGTACAGTGCCACCGTTAACAGCGTGGCAATCAGGGAACTGGTGAAACTGCCAAAGAGCAAAGCGGCTGCCGTCAAGAGGGCGAGTTGCAGCGCAATGTAGAAAGAGGTCACCATCAAAGGTCCTGCGGGATAGGCAAACTGATTCAAGCTCATCAGAATAAACAGAATCAGCGTCATCAGTGCTACCAGTACCAGCAGAACCGCCGATAGACCCAAATGTTTGCCAATAATAAATTCCGCGCGACTGATGGGTTTCGCCAACATCACTAAGATCGTGCGCTTTTCTATCTCTTTATTGAGCAGACCACCCCCGACAAAGGCAGCAATCAGCAAGCCAAAGAGGGAAATTCCTGCCATCCCCACATCAAGGCTAATTTTGTCTTGGGTGCCTGCTGACACCTGTCCCAAAATCACAACCGCCAAGGCGAGGCCAATGGCAAAAACAGCAGTGACGTAAAGAACCCGCTCCCGCAGGGTTTCATTGAAAACATTACGGCTAATTGTCCAGAGGCGACTCACCGTTAACGGCAACATGTCTGGTACCCCTTGAATTTACTCTCCTCTCAAAGAATACCCAATTTTGCTTTTTCGATAGCCTCGGCGTTCATAGGGAGAGCCGCTTGCTGTTTCACGGAGCAGTGGTATCTACGGCGGGGGCAGAGAGGTCAACGTCTTCATAAAACTGTTCAATAGGCACTTTGAGGTCAATGCTCCTCAACTCAACGCGATCGCCCGCGCGGTAGCAGCGCAGCAGCCAATCCCCCCCTTCATTTTTCTGGTAAATGTCGATCGCCATTTCCTCTGAGCTAGCGAGCACATAATCCACGAGGTTGGGGTTACGACGGTAGAGATCAAACTTTTTGCCGCGATCGTAGGCTTCGGTGGCGGGTGAGAGCACTTCCACAATCAGACAGGGATAAGTGATGAAAAAGGGACTCTGGCGATCGCGATCGTCACAGGTGACACTCAGATCGGGATAGGTAAAATTCGATGTCTCAAAAATATTCACGCGACAATCAGAAGTATAGGTTTTGCAGCCTTTACCCCGTAAGTGGGATTTAATAATTAACAAAAAGTTACCAGCAATATCGCTGTGGTTTCTTGTACCACCCGCCATCGCATACACGTAACCATCAATCAACTCATGTCTTTCTAACTGCTGCTCTTCCCACGCGAAGTATTCTTCTGGTGTGAAATAGCAATCGCCCGTCTCCTTGGCAGTCACCATTCTCTGTATTTCTCGTGAAAACCTCACTTCTTTAGGATAGCTCGCCCTTTCCCTGACATCGCAAAGCCAACGTGCCACAATAGGCGGTGGGGACGCAGTTAGGAGATTGAACGTAGTTCTTTTTGGAGAGGGTGCGACGTGTCCCTAAGTTCAAGTCTTGATTCCCACACCCCTGAGGTAGCCATCCTGCGGGTGAGCGGCTTGCGTTGTGCTGGCTGCGTGCGATCGCTGGAAAATCAGTTAAAAGAGCAGCCGGGCGTAGATGCTGCGGCAGTCAATCTGGTCACGGGAACCGCCGTTGTCACCTATTCCCCCGCTGAGACGACCCCCAGCGCCATTGTCGAGAGCCTAAACCAAGGTCGCTTTCAAGCCACCCTCGCAGAAGCCAATGCCCTTTTGGAACTGCCCACGGCCTCTGAGGAAACCTCTTTGCCAAGGTTGGCGATCGCCCTTGTGCTCCTTGTTCTCTCCAGTGTCGGCCACGGGATTGATCTGCTGCCGGGGCACTGGCCCATGTTAGAGGCAATGATCTGGCATTGGGGGCTAGCAACCATTGCCCTTGTCCTACCGGGGTGGGAGATTCTGCGGGAAGGAATGATGGGCCTGTTCCAACGTCGCCCGAATATGAATACGCTGGTGGCTCTGGGCGCCTTGGGGGCTTACCTCACGAGTACGGTGGCGTGGCTCTGGCCGGCCTTGGGCTGGGCGTGTTTCTTTGATGAACCGGTGATGATCCTTGGCTTTATTTTGCTGGGGCGATCGCTGGAGCAACGGGTACGTCAACAGGCACAACGGGACTTGCGATCCCTCCTTGCGCTTCAGCCACAACAGGCGCTATGGCAACCCAGTTTGACCGCTAGCGATCGCTGGCCCATTCCCGTCAGTCGTATCCAAGTCGGGGACTGGCTGTGGGTAGATGCTGGAGAACCCTTTCCTGCCGATGGCACGATTGTGACCGGGGAAACCCTGGTGGATGAATCCATGCTCACAGGGGAATCTCTACCGGTGGCCAAGGGGGTGGGGGCATCCGTTCTGGCGGGCAGTCGCAATGTTGGTGCTGCCGTTACCCTACGGGTGGAACGCTGTGGTCGTGCCTCATTTTTGGGGCAGATTCTAGACCTCGTGGTGCAGGCACAAAATCGCAAAGCACCGGTGCAGCAAATGGCGGATGGGGTGGCCGGCTATTTTGGCTATGGGGTGCTAGCCTTGGCGGCAGCAACGGCTCTCTTTTGGAGCGCGATCGCCCCCCATTTCTTCCCAGAAATCACCAATAGCACACCCCTATTGCCCTTAAAGCTAGCCTTGAGTGTTCTGGTGATTGCCTGTCCCTGTGCCCTTGGCCTTGCCACCCCGATCGCGCTGCTTGTGGGCACCAGTCACGCCGCTGCCAAAGGCTTAATTATTCGAGGTGGTGATGTTCTTGAGCGCAGTCAGACGTTGGACACAATTGTGTTTGATAAGACGGGGACACTGACGACGGGTGAACTGGCAGTGGCCGAGATCAAGCTCTATGGCGATCACTCCTCTCAAGAGGTGCTGTATCTGCTAGCCAGTTTAGAGCGCGAGAGTCGCCATCCCCTTGCAGTGGCGATTCAGAAGGCGTGGGTTGCGACCGGCCAGACAACAGAGCTAGCAACGGTGACAGAGGTGGAAACTGCCCTCGGACTGGGGATCAGCGGTTGGATTGAGGGGCATTACTATCAGGCGGGTCGCCTCAGTTGGCTGCGTGATCAGGGGGTTGACTGCCCTTCCCTAGAAGTGGAAACCCATGTGGCCTTGGCCTGCGATCGCCAGTTGATTGCCGTTGTGACCTTTCGCGATCGCCTGCGCCCGGAGGCAGTGAGCACTGTTCAAGCCCTGCAAGCCCAAGGCTATGCGATCCATGTGCTGACGGGAGACACGGCCAAAGCCGCACAGCAACTCCTAGAACCACTAGGCTTACCCGCAACCCATCTTCACACAGACCTCCAACCGCAACAAAAGCTGGCTCTTATTGAAGGTTGGCAAGCCCAAGGCAAAACCGTGGCCATGGTCGGGGATGGCATGAATGATGCGCCAGCTCTAACGGCAGCTCAGGTGGGGATTAGCCTTGGTACGGGTACAGAGGTGGCCATTGAAGCAGCGGATATTATCCTCACCCGCAATCATCTAGAGGATGTGCTCGCTGTGCTAAGCCTTAGCCGCACCACCTTCCGCAAAATTCAGCAGAATCTTCTTTGGGCAGTAGCCTACAATATCGTCGGTTTACCCCTTGCAGCCGGTGTTGGATTACCCCTATGGGGCCTTAGTCTCACCCCCGGAATTGCTGCCGCTTGTATGGCTGTGAGTTCGATTGCCGTTGTCCTGAATTCCCTAAGCCTCAGTCGAGCAAACTAGCTCGCGAATCTGTTGGGCATTGGCGCGGGTCAGCCGTTTCTTGTGGGGCAGGACAACCACCGCAGGTCCCCGTTTGCATTCCCCCATACAGCCCGTCGCCTTCAGGGCAATGGGGAGCTGTTGTGCCTCTAGTTCTTGCCAGAGTTCCTTGGCACCCCGCCGACAGCAGGAGGATTTTTGACAAATGAGCACCTTACAGGGCTGAGAACGCTTTGCCGCTGCGGGTTGAGCCGTTGCTAAAAATTCTAAATGACTGGCCTTGTATTGCTTGACCCAGCCATCGTACTTATCGCTGATCATTCCCTCTAACCGCAGGCGATCGCCCACCTTGGGGGGGTGCGCTAACTCACGGCGCAGGGACTTTTCTAGCTTAATCCAGACCGTTCCTGTGGCGGTTTTTAGAATCACGACTTTGGGTCGCCCCTTCTTATAAAAGACCTCTTCGACAGTGCCCTCAAGGGAAAATGTCGGCAAATCAATAACACCCAGACCCATGAACGTCAAACCTTGTTAGAAATTTTTCTCAACAAATTGAGTCTAGCATACAAGGGACGGTCTTGGGGGCATCCCAGATCGTTGTGAGATTCACCTGTGGAAAAATAATCTTAGCTGGAGAGAATCCGCTCCCACTCTGCCAGTAGGTTATCAATACTAGCGTCCGTCGGGTTACTCTCAAGGTGGGTGCCCACTTCCTCAACGCTATTGGGAAAGAGTTCTTCGAGAGTGGGTTGAACGGTGGGGGGTTCCTCTGAAGCGAGATCGGGCATTAAGTAAATTTGGCGAATATCCGGCGGCAGATACTCCGCGATGCGTACTAGCCCCTCTTCTAAATGCTGGTTGAGTTCCTCAAGGCTGTAGGTTTCCCCTTGAACTTCTAAATAGGCGCGCACGCGCTCAAGGTTCCAGTGAAAGGTTTGGGTGGTCACTAGCACGAGGCGGCTCAGGGGACTCAAGTAGGCAAGGCTGGCTTCTAAGTAGCACCAAAGGGGCGGTGGCGCATCCTGCAGGACATAGGTAATGTGCTCAATGCCGGGGAGTTCCTCTTGAATCAGGGTAGCGGTGCGGTTGACAATCCAATTGCGCAGGGAGCGAGCTTCCTCATCGCCAATTTTCACCCCTTCAGGAGTAAATTCCAAACGGTCAAGGCTAAAAAATAGCCCATGCCACACCTTAGCAAACAGATAGTCCACTTGTACGGGCGATCGCCCGTGGTGTTGCAGCACACTATAGACAAGGGCAGCATAGCGACAATAAAGGGCAACAAAGTAGCAGCCGCGATCGCGCTCCTCCTGAAAGGCCTTGATCAGTGCTTCATCAGACCAAGTGAGTAGCGGCTGAATTAAAGGATGTTGCCGCTCCGCCATCATCGGAAAGGAAAGTGCCTTGACCATCTCACTGCCACTGAACTAGACGAACTGTCCTACGCCTTGGCCAATTGGCCTATGCAGAATTCATTCTTTCTTCAGCCTTGGGTGCGATCGCGAAACAGGGGAAGGTAATCGCGGCTCTCTGTCCCCAGCCAGCGATCCCAAAAGGTGAAATAGAGGCCATAGTTACAGCGAAACTGACTATGGTGCAAACTGTGGTGGGTGGCGCCAATCAACCACTGTCCCAACCAATGCTCGGCAAAGCCACGGGGATAAATCTCTAAATTCAGATGGTTGATCACACTGGAGACCGTCATCAGGCTGAGCTGAATCACGATCGCGTAGGGGTGCAGCGGCACAAGCACAATAATCAGCGGCAGGAAAATGGCCTGTAGGAGCGCTTCCCACGGGTGAAAGGAAAAGGCCGTCCAGGGCGAGGCCACAATGCTATGGTGATGCACCCGATGGACACGGCGATAAATTTTCGGTTGGTGCATCCAGCGATGGAGCCAATAGTAGTAGGTTTCGTGGAGCAGCAGCACAAGGCCAATACTCAAGGGAAAGTAAATGTAGTCCCAAAGGGAATTTAACTCTAGATAAACCGCTGTCCAGCCCCGCTGCCACATCACTGCGGCGATCGCCCCCGCCAACGCAAAAATAGCCGCTGTCACCAACGACCAGCCAAACTCCTGCCAAAACTGTCCCCGCTGGTAGGGGCGCAAATTGACCCGCCGTTTCCTCAGGGGCGTCCAGCGAGCCACCACATATACAAGCGAAAAAAAGCCGGCCACCAGCACGAGGCGGCTGACCACCATCAAAAACATGACCCCAACCATAATGCCAAAGAGGCGGGGGTCACTGAGGTTGTAGGGAATCATGCAAAAAAGTGCTAAATGCGTCCCCTAGACCCAGCCCAACCAGTGGAGCAAGCCCTCTCCTGTCCAATATTCCCATAACAAAAGAGCCACAAGACCAACCATAGCAGCACGACCATTGATCCGCTCAGCAAAAGTATTGAAGCCGTACTTGGGGGTTTCCAGTTTTGGGGTGCGGCTTGGCTCCGTGGGAGTGGCCATGGATTACTCCTGTTCGTCTTCGTTTTCTTCTTCAGCTTCAGGGAAGTAGAAGCCTTGGGCGCGCTCGGTCAAAATAGACTTGCCAATGGAAAGGGCACGTTGCGCTTGAAGGGCAGCTTGGCGCTTCCAGACCGCACGACGCATACTGCGCTTGGACTTCGAGGTTTTCTTCTTGGGGCAGGCCATGATGATCCCTAGGACTAACTTTCGCAATCTACTAGTGTATCCCAAACGCTTCCCTAGGGCAACCACCGCTCCCCCCTATGGAGGGCAATGTTCCTCTTTTTGACCAAAAAACTATCACAGAGGGACACCACCCTTGTAATATCAGTAAGGGAATACTGAACCACCCCATCAGGGGATGTCCACTTCTACGAGCAAAGGGAATCGTCAGCTATGAGCAGTAAGCCAGACCGTGTGGTTCTCATCGGCGTTGCTGGAGACTCCGGCTGTGGTAAATCAACGTTTTTGCGCCGACTGGCCGATCTGTTTGGCGAAGAGTTTATGACTGTGATTTGCTTGGATGACTATCACAGTCTGGATCGCAAGCAGCGGAAAGAAACGGGGATTACGGCTCTTGATCCCCGCGCCAACAACTTTGATCTGATGTATGAGCAGATCAAGGCTCTCAAAAATGGCGAATCAATCATGAAACCCATCTACAACCACGAAACGGGGACGATTGACCCGCCAGAGAGGGTTGATCCCAACCACGTGATTGTGATTGAAGGGCTGCATCCTCTTTACGATGAACGGGTGCGATCGCTGATTGACTTTAGTGTCTATCTCGACATCAGCGACGATGTAAAAATTGCTTGGAAGATCAAGCGCGACATGGCCGAGCGGGGTCATAGCTACGAAGACGTGATTGCCTCCATCAATGCCCGTCGCCCCGACTTCATGGCCTATATCGATCCCCAAAAGCAGTACGCTGACGTGGTCTTGCAAATTCTGCCGACCCAGTTGGTCAAAGAAGAGAAAGTCGGCAATATCCTGCGGGTACGGATGCTGCAACGGGAAGGCATCCCCGGCTTTGAGCCAGTCTATCTTTTTGATGAAGGCTCCACGATTACTTGGATTCCCTGCGGTCGTAAGCTCACCTGCTCTTATCCGGGCATCCGCCTCAGCTACGGGCCTGATGAATACTATGGTCACCCCGTTTCGGTGTTAGAAGTGGACGGTCGCTTTGAAAAACTCGATGAACTGATCTACATCGAAAGCCACCTGAGCAATACCTCCACCAAGCACTATGGTGAAATGACGGAACTGCTGCTAAAGCACCGTGACTATCCGGGTTCCGATAATGGTTCGGGTCTGTTCCAAGTGCTGACGGGGCTGAAAATGCGGGCGACCTATGAGCGCTTGACCTCGCGGGATGTGGCCACTGTCACCAACCGCTAATTTGGCCTGCCACATTGAGGGCACTGATGCAACCGCACCATCGATCGCTATGGTCATCGTTTTTGGTCTTTATCCTCTGCTGGTTGGTTCTCACCTGTGGCCAGCCAGCCTTCGCTGCCGATAGCGATGACCTGATCTTTGTCCCCCGCCAAGCCCAGAGTGTCCTCAAGCTCAATCAACGTCCCAGTAGCGATCCGCTGCGTTTTTTGTGGGAGCGTTTTGGGGTATCCCAACTGGCTGATTGGGGTTGGTCGTGGTCTGAGGTTAGTACTTGGGTGGGAGAGGGGGTGACGGTTGCCCAGTTCCCCTGTTCTGAAGTGTGTCCATCCCCGCGGCAGTTGTGGGTTCTGCCCCTGAAGCGGCCAGATGCAGCAACGGCTTTCTTAGAGACCTACTGGCAGAGCCATCCTTTTGAGGCGCAAGTCTATCAAAATATCCCCCTCCAAGTGGGTAAGGACTTGGTGACGGCACGACTGGGCGATCGCCTGCTCCTCGCTGCCGATGTGGAGACCATGATCGCTAGCTTGGGGTCAGCGGTGACTGGGGATGGTAATCTGGCGGGTTTGAGCTTTTATCAAGCGGCGCGATCTCAATTAGACGCTCAACCTACGGCCCTCTACTATGCCAACCTGCAATCCCTAAGTCGTGAGGATCGTGAACTGGCACCCACCTACGATCGCCTGCTGTTGGCCGTGAAGGCGCAAAACAACGAGCTGCATCTGGAAACGCTGCTGCACCGCACCAGTGATCCGACATTGGCTGCTGATCCCCTTGACCTTGAGTTCCGCCGTGCCCAAGAACCGCTGCCGACGGTGGTGGTTGCGGGTTCCCACTTGCCAGAGGGCTATAGCCAACTCACCAAGGCTTTGGCAGACTACCGCTTTGGCAGAACGCCCCAAGGAGATGAGATTGCCAGCCAACTGCTGCGGGATTTGACGGCAGAGATACCGCTGGACGTGACGAGGCAAATTTTTCCCTTGGCCAGCGATCGCTTTAGCCTTGCCCTTTGGCACCAAGGCGATGAACAGTGGCAATGGTGGTGGCAGACGCGCAATACCCCAGAGGCGGCAACTGTGCTGCAACAATTGGATGATCTTGCCCGCGCCAATGGCTATGAGGTGAATCGCTTGGTCTTGAATAAAGAACCCGTCACTGCTTGGGTGAAATTAATTCTTGACCCGCAGACCAGTGAAGGCTTGGTCTCTGATGTGGCCGCGGCCTATGAGCAACGGGGCGATCGCCTGATCTTGGCCTCCTCCCTATCGGTACTGTTCCCTAGCCAGCATAAGAAGGTGTCTTGGTTGCCAGAGAACCTCCTGCGACAGCGGCAAGGGATTCATGGGTTGGTCTATGCCCGTTGGCCAGAGCTATTTGCCCCCTTGAGCCAGCGTTGGCCGTTACTTCAGTATCTTAATGGCATCAGTGCTGGCTGGCTGGAACGTCTGCAAAGCATGACTTTGGTGAATTATGGCGTGCGCGATCGCTTGCAACACCTAGAACTGATTCTCAGCAGCAAAAAAGATTAGAACTGTTAACAAATCCTTAATACGCCTGTTATCAATTGTTGTACTGCCCTGGCTCAGGATTGGGTAAAGTAGGGAGTATTATGTTTGCAGACTGGGGTAAATATGACATCAGTCCTCGATGCGACCAATCGCGATCGCTTGATTGAAAGTGAAAGTTTAGCAGCCCGCACCCTACAGGCACGTTTGCGACTGGTGGAAGAGGTCTTGGTAGATGTCTTGGCGGCAGAATCCGGTCAAGAATTGGTTGATCTATTGCGGCGCTTGGGTGCTCTCTCTTCGCCAGAAGGCCATGCGCTCCATGCCCCAGAAGGGGAACTGCTGAAGGTCATTGAATCCCTCGAACTCAATCAAGCGATCAGAGCAGCGCGTGCTTTTAACCTCTACTTTCAAATTATCAACATTGTCGAGCAGCACTACGAGCAACAATACAATCGCGAACGAGCTGCCCAAGAGGGACTGTGCCGCCGCAGTGTCATGAGTGAAACGATTTCCGGTGTCAGTGGTGAAGGCTTTCCCTTGCCCCATAATGCTGCCAATGCAACGGATGTGCGCAGTGGACCGAGTGAACGCCTAGAGCATAGTCTCTACGAAGCCATTCCCGCCACTCAGCAGTATGGTTCCTTTGCTTGGCTTTTTCCGCGGCTGCATACACTGAATGTACCGCCGCGCCATATTCAAAAGCTGCTGGATCAACTCGACATTAAGCTGGTTTTCACCGCTCACCCGACGGAAATTGTGCGGCAAACGATTCGCGATAAGCAGCGGCGGGTTGCCCGCTTACTCGAGCAACTGGATGTGCTAGAGGGGGCTTCTCCGCACCTGACAGACTGGAATGCCCAAACCCTGCGAGCGCAACTAATGGAGGAAATTCGCCTCTGGTGGCGCACCGATGAACTGCACCAATTTAAGCCGGAAGTCCTCGATGAGGTGGAATACACGCTCCACTACTTCAAAGAGGTCATTTTTGCCGTTATTCCCAAGCTCTATCGCCGCCTTGAGCAATCGCTCCATGAAACGTTTCCCTATTTGCAGCCCCCGCGGCACAATTTCTGTCGCTTTGGCTCTTGGGTGGGGGGCGATCGCGATGGCAATCCCTACGTGACACCGGAAGTGACGTGGCAAACCGCCTGTTACCAGCGCAACCTAGTTCTTGAGGAATATATTAAGTCCGTTGAGCGGTTGATTAATCTGCTGAGTTTGTCCCTGCACTGGTGTGATGTGCTGCCGGATTTACTGGATTCCCTTGAGCAGGATCAACGGCAACTCCCTAGCGTCTATGACCAGTATGCCGTGCGCTATCGGCAGGAACCCTACCGTCTGAAACTCACCTATGTGCTCAAACGGCTGCAAAATACCCGCGATCGCAACCGAGCGCTGCAAACCTACTGTATTCGCCGCCATGAGGCCGAAGATCTCAACAGCGGTCAATTTTATCGCCATGGTCAAGATTTTTTAGCGGAGCTGCTGCTAATTCAGCGCAACCTCAAGGAAACGGGACTGGCCTGCCGCGAACTGGATGATTTGATTTGCCAAGTCGAGGTTTTTGGCTTTAATTTGGCAGCCTTGGATATTCGCCAAGAAAGCACCTGTCACGCTGAGGCGCTTAATGAAATTACCGCCTATTTGGGCATTCTCCCCTGTCCCTATACGGAATTGTCGGAAACGGAACGCACTCGCTGGCTCCTCAGTGAACTCTCAACCCGTCGCCCCTTGATTCCGGGGGAACTCCCCTTTAGCGATCGCACCAATGAAATCATTGAAACGTTCCGTATGGTGCGACAACTCCAACAAGAGTTTGGCACTGATCTGTGCAATACCTACATCATCAGCATGAGCCACGAGGTCAGCGATCTGTTGGAGGTGCTCCTCTTTGCCAAGGAGGCGGGGCTATTCGACCCAGCCACCGGGACAAGTACCCTTCAGGCCATTCCCTTGTTTGAAACCGTTGAGGATCTCAAGCACGCCCCAGCGGTGTTGACGGAATTATTTTCTCTCCCCTTTTGCCACAGCTATCTAGGCAGTCATAGCACTCCCTTTTTACAGGAAGTGATGCTGGGGTATTCCGACAGCAACAAAGATTCGGGCTTCCTCAGTAGCAACTGGGAAATTTATAAGGCACAGCAACGGCTGCAAAAAATTGCTGAGAATTTTGGCTTCCAACTGCGGATTTTCCACGGCCGGGGTGGCTCAGTGGGGCGAGGGGGTGGGCCTGCCTACGCAGCCATTTTGGCACAGCCAGAGCAAACGATCAAAGGACGAATCAAGATTACGGAGCAGGGCGAGGTGCTGGCCTCTAAATACTCATTGCCGGAATTGGCGCTCTTTAACCTCGAAACAGTGGCGACAGCGGTGATCCAAGCGAGTTTGCTGCGCAGTAGTATTGATGAAATTGAGCCTTGGCACGAGATTATGGAGGAGTTGGCCACGCGATCGCGCCAATGCTATCGCCATCTCATCTATGAGCAGCCAGAATTCATTGAATTCTTTAACGAAGTCACCCCGATTCAGGAAATTAGTCAACTGCAAATTAGCTCCCGACCCACGCGGCGGGGGGGCAAGAAAACCTTTGAGAGCTTGCGGGCTATCCCCTGGGTCTTTAGTTGGACGCAAACCCGTTTCCTGCTGCCGGCTTGGTATGGTGTGGGCACTGCCCTGAAGGAATTCCTTGCGGAAAAACCCGCTGAGCATCTCTCCCTGTTGCGCTACTTCTACTACAAATGGCCCTTTTTCCGCATGGTGATCTCCAAAGTTGAGATGACCCTTGCCAAAGTGGATCTAGAGATTGCCCGCTACTATGTCCAAGAACTCAGCCAACCCCAAAACCGTGAAGCCTTTTTCCGCCTCTACGATCAGATTGCTCAGGAACATCGCCTGACCACGGAACTGGTGCTCACGATTACTGGCCATGAGCGGCTACTCGATGGCGATCCGGCGCTCCAGCGATCGGTGCAACTGCGCAATCGCACCATTGTTCCCTTGGGGTTCCTGCAAGTATCTCTCCTGAAACGGCTACGCCAGCACAACAGCCAAACCACCTCTGGGGCGATTCTCCGCTCCCGCTATGGCCGGGGTGAGTTGCTGCGGGGCGCTCTCTTGACGATCAATGGTGTGGCGGCAGGTATGCGCAATACGGGCTAAACAATCATGAACCCGACGACTCGCACATTAACACCATCCCCGCTGCACTTCCGCATTGAGGACTATCACCGTTTAGCTGAACTCGGCTTTTTGGGCGAGGATGATCCCATCGAATTAGTGCGGGGGGAACTGATTAAGATGGCGGCTAAGGGGACAGCCCACGAAACCTGTATCACCCGACTCCTGCGGGTCTTAATGCCAATGGTGGGTGAGCGGGCAACCCTACGCTGTCAATCGCCGATTGTAATTGCAGATCACAGTGAACCTGAGCCAGACATTACCCTTGTTGACAATCGGGAGGATGATTACGCCACGGCGCATCCGACAGCAGCGGCAGTGCAATTGCTAATTGAGGTGGCGGACTCTTCCCTAGAGTACGATCGCACTGTGAAATTGATGCTCTATGCCGAGGCAGGGATTCCCCACTACTGGCTTTTTAACTTGGTGGATCGCACTCTCGAAGCCTATAGTGAACCAGCGCAAATTACACCGACAACCTTTGGGTATTTGAATCGGCGAATTGTGCCCGCGACGGGAGCGATCGCCCTGCCGATCACTGAACAACGGCTCCCCTTGAGTCGTATTTTCCCCTAGACTTCTGCAAAAACCGTTAATAGTGGCTGTTTTGGGAAAGACCCTTGATATAATCGCAACGATTCTCTTATTGACGACGCTATGAGCCACTGGCAACAGATTACGGGTGGTGTGACTGCCGCCAAAGGCTATCGAGCTGCGGGCATTGCGGCAGGACTCAAAGCTTCAGGGGCACTGGATTTGGCCTTGATTGTTTCCGATGTGCCGGCGATCGCCGCTGGGGTATTTACGACGAACCACATGTGTGCGGCACCTGTCACCTACTGTCGTCAGCGGTTACAAACGAAGGGAACAGCGCAGGCGATTTTGTGTAATTCCGGTCAGGCCAATGCGGCTACGGGAGAACAGGGCTGGCAGGCGGTTTTCGCCCAAGCAGATATGGTGGCAACGGCCTTGGGGGTAAGTCCAGAGATGGTGCTCGTGGCTTCGACGGGGGTCATTGGTCAACCCATTCCTCTTGAGAAAATGCGCCAAGCTCTACCGGCACTGACAGCGAACTTGAGTGATGCAGGTGGAGATGCCGCGGCGCGGGCAATTATGACCACAGATTTGGTGCCCAAGCAAATTGCCCTCGAAGCCGAGTGGGAGGGGCAGCCCATTCGCATTGGCGGCATGGCCAAGGGGTCAGGAATGATTCACCCCAATATGGCGACGATGCTGGCCTTTATTACCTGTGATGCTGCTGTGTCGCCCCCTCTGTGGCAGGAGATGCTGCAACGTGCCTGCGATCGCTCCTTCAATCAAATTACCGTTGATGGCGATACCAGCACCAATGACAGTGTGATTGCTTTGGCCAATGGACAATCGCGCACCCCTGCGATTACGGCGCCGGGCGCAGCAGCCAGCCGCCTTGAGGAAATGTTAACGGCGGTCTGTGTCCATTTAGCCAAGGCGATCGCCCGTGATGGCGAGGGGGCGACCTGTCTCATTGAAGTTCAGGTGAGTGGTGCCAGTGATGATGCCGCTGCCCGTCAAGTGGCCAGAACCATTGCGGGTTCAATGCTCGTCAAATCAGCCATCTATGGACGGGATCCCAACTGGGGACGCATTGCCGCCGCTGCTGGCCGCGCTGGGGTGCCCTTTGATGCCAGTAATCTGGCCATTTCCCTTGGGGGAATTGCCATGATGCGCCAAGGTCAACCCTTACCCTTCGATCGCGCCGCTGCCAATGCCTACTTAGTCAATCAAGCCGCCGCTAGTAGCGATCCCAGTGGCCAGCAGTCCCTCGAACATCCGGTGGTGATTGAAGTCAGTATTGGTCATGGCAGTGGTCGAGGTGTCGCTTGGGGCTGTGATCTCAGCTATGATTACGTTAAAATTAATGCCGAGTACACCACCTAGTCCTACAGCTGGGCAACGAACACAGGGGTGTCCCCACGCCGCCGGCCTTAATGAAAATTTTAATTGTTGAAGACGATCAAACCATCGCCAACTTAATTGCCGAATCCCTAGCCCATCAGCGCTACACCCCTGAAGTGGTACATGATGCCGAATCAGCTCTTGAGTATTTAGAGGCCACTGCCTTTGACCTACTGATTTTAGATCTGGGCTTACCGCGCATGGACGGCCTAAGACTGTGCCAAATCCTTCGCCAGAGAGCCTACCAGCTGCCTATTTTGATCCTAACGGCTCGAGACACCAGTACTGACAAAGTCATGGGTCTTGATGCCGGCGCCGACGATTATCTGGTCAAACCCTTTGATCTGGCCGAACTGTTGGCTAGGGTGCGTGCCCTACTGAGGCGTCAGTCGTTACCATTTTCCTCTGTTCTTAGGTGGGGCGCCCTCACCCTATATCTAGACAAAGCCAAAGTCACCTATAACAACCAAGAGCTCCAGCTGACCCCCAAAGAGTATGCCATTTTGGAGGTGTTGTTGCGTAACGGCAGTCGCATCCTTAGCCGCTCAGCAATTATCGATCATGCGTGGTCATTGGAGGAAGTGCCAGGGGAAGAAGCCGTTAAAGTACACTTAAAGAGACTGCGGCATAAACTGAACGCAGGCGGGGCTCCTCCTAATTTTATTGAAACTGTCTATGGTTTTGGCTATCGGCTTAATCCCAACTTTGAATCGCCGACTTAGCAATCTGCGGCATCGCCTATTTTTTATATACTTTTTGGTGATTACTGGAATTTTATCTATCTCCTCATTCTCAATTTACTCTCTGATTGTTTATCACCGCTACAATCAACTCGACGATCATCTAAAAGAAGTAGGCACCCAGTCTGCAAATATTTTGGAAATCCTGCAGCACGAGTATGAAGAGTTAAAGAAAGAACCAAAATATAAAGGGTATGTTCCTAAAAATGTTTCAGGAGACTTGCAACCAATTACAGTTTCTCAATTAATGGGCAAGTATTATTTTGAGTCTGTCTATGAAGTCATGACAAACTTCCCCAGTCATTTTTCTCAGAGTGTTCAATGGTATGACAAGGATAAGAAATTAATTGTTTATGAAGGCAGAAGGATGGATCAAGTGAGTATACCCAATCATCTTTCTGACGCTGGAACAATTGTCAAAGAAGATCAATATCGCTATTTCTTTCTGCCGGTATATGCCAGAGCAAACAAAATGGAGCCTCATCGCCAAGCCATTGGCTATGTCTGTGTCATAGAATCAACCGCTGAGTTAGATCGGGAGCTAGAATACTTAAAATCTATCTTTCTATTGAATATCCTCGGCATTAGTATGATTACGCTTTTGGCAGCATTTTGGTTAACTAATCAAAGTCTTCAACCGATTCTCATTTCACTCAATCAATTAAAACAATTCACTGCAGATGCCTCCCATCAATTGCGACATCCCCTAACGGCAATTCAATCTTCGATTTCCTTGCTAGAGCAATACTCCAAGAATCTTGAACCATCCCAATCAAATAAATTCAAAGTAATTTTATCCGCCTGTTACCAGATGAATACCTTGATCAATCAGCTATTGCTCCTAGCGCGTATGGATCATCATAAACTTGATCAGAGTCAATGGGTCAATGTTGACTTGGATGAGCTATTGGAGTCACTCGTTGAGCTACAGTACGATCGCGCTAAGAAAAAACAGATTCATCTGACCTATCACTGTGATACCAATGCCTATGTCTATGGCAATCCTGAACAAATTTATGAGATTTTTAGCAATCTTTTGGATAATGCGCTTCACTATACCCCTAGCCATGGGGCTGTAACCATTGACCTCAAAAAAAGGGGGGCGTTTGCGATTGTTGAGGTTCAGGATACTGGCATCGGTATTCCTCCCGAAGACATCTGCCGAGTGTTTAATCGCTTTTGGCGTTCTCAGGAGGCACAGTTGTACCATGCCCAAGGCTCAGGGCTAGGTTTAGCAGTGGTGAAGGCGCTTGTTGAGCACTATGGGGGCACGGTAGACGTCCAGAGTCAGCGGCATCAGGGAACCACCTTTACAGTCAAGCTCCCCGCACGCTCCTAAGTACAGCAACCTTCCCTAGATTGTTACTTTTCTTGAGCACAATCATGGGGTAAAAGCCCATTGAACAAGGAGCAACCTATGAATAGTTACGGTTCAAAAGCCCTCTGCCTATTTGTCTCCCTAGGATTGGCAAGCACAATGGCGAGTTGCAGCAATCCCAGTGCCGGTACTGAAGAGGGAGGGGTGTCCTATGAGTTCCCAGCGCCGGCTGCCAGTGCTTCTGCTGTCGCTGCTACGAAAAACCGAACCATTGGCTCCAGCATTTACCTGATGGCCGAAGGAGGTGAATGGGGCGAAGGCGAGGAAGGTGGAGAGGGTCGTTATCGACGCCGACGCGGGTGGTCCTATTCCCATTCGTAAAGTTAGAGCAGGAAGTCCGAATTCCGAGGTGAGGAATCTACAGCCTTCAGGCCGGGGAGGATGTTAACCTTGTTTTTCCTCCCCCCAAGTTGTTGTCTTTATGGGTCAGCCCCTAGGAAAGCAAGCCAATGCTACTGCAAGTCCATCAAGTCTTAACCTCTGAAGAACTGCATCGCCTAAATGCCATCCTTGAGTCAGGGGTCTTTGTAGATGGCAAATTGACTGCCGGGCTCTATGCAAGAACGGTTAAAGACAATCAACAATTGGCGCAAGACAGTGAGGCGTATGCGCTGGCTTCAGAAATCGTGCTTGCAGCCTTAACAAGAAATCATCTCTTCCAAGCCTATGTACAACCTAAGGTCATCCGTCCCATCCTTTTTAGCCGCTACGAACCCGGCATGGTCTATGGCAGCCATATGGATAATGCCCTAATGGGTAGCGGTGAGCAGTTGAGTCGCTCTGATGTGTCCCTCACCCTCTTTCTGAGTGATCCTTGTACCTATGAAGGGGGAGCCTTGGTTCTCGATACCAGTTTGGGCGAACAGTCCTTTAGGTTGCCTGCGGGCTCAATGATTGCGTATCCAGCCATCTTTTTGCATCGAGTGGAACCGCTGAGTCAGGGTGTTCGCCTTGTAGCAGTCACATGGGTGCAAAGTTTAATTCGCGATCCCTTGGAACGAGAACTGCTGTTTGAACTGGATACTGTTCGCCGCAGCATTTTTGAAAAACAGGGGAAAACCATTGAGTTTGACCTGCTCTGCAAGGTGCACGCCAATTTACTGCGCAAATGGGCAGATGTTTAAGCCAAGGTATTCCTTTCAGGAATCTACTGAGTTGAATGGAGACGGGCGAGAATGAAAATACGTCAACTGCATCGTCAAGTCGCGATCGCGCTGTGGCTGCCCTTGGGGTTAACGATGTGGACAGGCTTGGCCTATCGGTTGGGTCGCAGTTGGCTAGGACTATCCAAAGACTTTGGCAAATTGATGATGACAATCCATACGGGCGCCTTTTTGGGGGAGTCCTTCAGTTTGCTCTATGTGCTCTGCTTGGGCTTAGGGGTGGTCGTACTGACCGTCAGTGGTTTTAGGTTAATCAATCCCAGACGACTCAAGCAGTACCACCGGCTGGCTCAGCCAAGCAGCAGCCTGAGACTCATTCATCAGTATGGAGCTATTGTTGTCTTGCTGCCGCTTTTGGTGAGTGCCATCACAGGAGTTGCTTACCACTTGAGTCAACAGTGGCTGCATTTGCCAAAACAGCAGCTGGCTGTCTTACTCCAGATCCATGAAGGAGCCTATTTGGGTGTTGCCTTCAAGCCTCTCTACATCTTGGCGCTCAGTGGCGTCTTGCTCCTGATGTTTTTAACGGGCTGGAAAATGCGCGGTAAGCGCTTCGGGTGATCTCGCCAGCAGCACCGCCTAGATGGTGGGGATCGCTTACTCAGATTCCTAAGAACCTTCTGCCCTTGGTTGGCCTCTTGACCATAGCTGCTTCAGTACAAGGGAGCTTTGATTGCCAACTACGACGACTCCATTGAGGGCACAATCGGTGCTGAACAGAGGCTCGAAATTTTTGGACGATCAACAGCGAGTCCTCTAAAACAGGTTTCCAGTTGAAATAAATTTGCAATAATAAATAGGGGAGCACGACAGTGTTCACAGGCTCCTCAATCCTGCCGATCGCCCCAGAACATCCTAGGAGAACGCCAGCAAAAATTTACGAGGATGTTATCGATGGCAACAATTGGCTTATTTTATGGAACCCAAACTGGCAACACCCAGATGATTGCAGAGAAAATCCAGTCCGCCTTTGCCAATGCTGCGGTGGTAGAACTGCATGATATAGCATCAGCGAGTCCCTCTGACTTTGAGGCCTACGATCGTCTGATTATCGGCTGTCCAACGTGGAATGTGGGCGAACTACAGGCCGACTGGGAGGGCTTTTACGAGGAGCTAGACAGCATTGATTTCACTGGCAAACAAGTGGCCTACTTTGGCGCAGGAGATCAAGTGGGCTATGCTGACAACTTTGGCGATGCCATTGGTATTCTTGAGGCAAAAATTAGTGAACGGGGTGGTGAGACGGTAGGATACTGGTCGACGGCGGGGTATGAATTCAATGCCTCCCAAGCGCTGCGGGGAGATCGGTTTGTGGGTCTACTCATTGATGAAGACAACCAGTCCGATCTTACGGATCAACGCGTTCAGCAGTGGGTCGCACAACTCAAGCAAGAGTTTGGTCTCTAGACGGTTTTGGGGCAACTCAGTGAATGCAGGGTTGCCTCTCTCTTGAAGAATTTTGATAATGATAATCGTTCGTTTTTGGGTATGGGAATGATGTCCGTCCCCCTCTATACGCCCATTGCTCCAGCCACAACTGCGGCGAAAGCCTACCCAGCTTTTGAGCTAGGCCGCAATGCATCCCTCGTGCTGCGGGAGCGTGTTTGGCTGATTGAAACAGGGATTATTGAGATCAACCTCGTCGACAGCGACGGCAACCTCTGTTTTATTGGGTTAGGGACGGCGGGAATGGCCGTTTGTGGCTCCCCTGATCTTTGCTATGAAATACAGGCGCTGAGCCCAAGTCGCCTCCTCTCATTTACGGCCGCTGAGGTACACGCATCTGCCCACTTGCCACGACTCATCTGCGAGGGGCAACAGTATCGGCAGTACTACAGTGATCTGTTACTGAAGGCCGGTCATTATCCCACTGCTGTGCAGCGATTGTATGAAGTTTTAGTGGTTTTGGGGCAAATGATTGGGGTCAGCACCCCCGCGGGTGTTCGCCTCCCTGTGCGGCTCACCCATGCCCAACTGTCCCGCTACACAGGCATTACTCGGGTAACCGTAACCCGCTTGCTCCACCAACTGCGTCAGCAACAGCAGCTCCGCTGGGGGCGCGATCGCCACCTGATTCTTCTTGGCCAAGATTCATGCTGGCCAAAGAACAGGGGTTAGTGTAGCTTAGCCAAGAGCGCCGCTTCCACTTCCTGCTGCAGGGGCTCGGGTTGAAGATCCGCCAGTTGTTCAAGGGCAAAGGCCTTGACCAGCAAATCATGCGCTTGGCTCACCTCTAGACCCCGACTGCGCAGATAGAACAGATCCTCGCTGGCCAGTTGACTCACCGTGGCACCATGGGAGCACTTGACGTTGTCGGCAACAATCTCCAATTGAGGCTTGGTATCAATACGCGCTTTGTCCGAAAGCAGCAGGGTGCGGTTCAGTTGACTGGCATCGGTTAGTTGGGCAACCTGTGGCACAACAATACGGCCATTAAAAATGCCGTGGGCGCGATCGCCAAGAATGCACTTGTGAATCTGTTCACTGCCGCTATGGGGAGCATTAAAGAACACTGCCGAGTGGGTGTCCATAATTTGGCTATCCATGGCGATCGCCAGTCCCTTCAGGATTGTCTGGCTGCCACTGCCTTGGATCTGCACCTGCCAATTGTGGCGGCTCAAGCATCCCCCCAAATCAACGGCGTGCCCCTCGTAGTCACTGTCTTGGGCTTGGCACACCGCTGTACAGCCAATGTGAATCGCCGTTGGTGATTGGTGTTGAATCCGCACATGGCGCAGGCGGGCACTGGCGCCTAGGGAGAGTTCCGTCACACTGTTGGTGAACTGTTGATCGCCCGTGAGGGACAAAAAGCGTTCAATCAGCGTAGCTTGACCTTGGGCAGCCACTTCAACTGTGAGGCGTGGCGACACCACACTCCGCTGCTGCCGACTACTGACAAAGAACACCTCCACGGGTTCAGGGAGAGCCCCCGATAGACGCAGACAAACCCGATCCGCGAGCATGGCAGCGTTGAGGTCACTGAAGACCTCTGGGGGCGCGATCGCGGGAGCAAGGGGCGGCAACTGCTCCACCCCCACGGCGTTCAATCGCGACAACTCGGCAGAGAAATAGCCATCAATTAGAACAATTTGGGCAACCGTTGCAAAATTACGCTCGCAGAGTAAATGCCGTACCTCAGCCACAATTTCTGGGGAAGGGGGGGCAATAGCCCCTTGGAACGAGCGCGTCCGTAGAATGGATAAATCGGTAAATCGCCAGTCTTCGTCGCGGGGGCTGGGCAAGGTTTGCTCATGGAGGCGATCGCGGGCCGCTTGCCGCAGGGATTCTAACTCAGCATGGCGCGGGGGCGGTGCGCAGTTCAATAGATCATTGAGCTCATTCGTGCGACTGGCCTTGGGCAGATCCGCTTGATCGGAATTGGCGTTGACTGTAATGGTCATGATACAGCCCCCTCCTCTTCGCGAACCCAGTCATAGCCCCGTGCTTCCAGTTCTAGGGCCAATTCCTTCGACCCTGTGAGGATAATCCGACCCCCCTCCATCACATGGACATAATCCGGCACGATGTAGTCCAGCAGCCGTTGATAGTGGGTAATCAGGAGAATGCAGTTATCGGGACGAGTCAGTTGGTTGACCCCATTGGCGACAATGCGCAGGGCATCGATATCAAGCCCAGAGTCGGTTTCATCGAGAATGGCTAGAGTCGGCTCCAGCAGAGCCATTTGCAGAATTTCGTTGCGCTTTTTCTCGCCGCCAGAGAAGCCCTCATTCACCCCGCGATTGAGGAAGCCTTCATCCAACTTCACCAGTTCAATTTTCTGTCGCACGAGATCATCAAAGTCAAAGGCATCCAGTTCCTCGAGACCTTGATGCTTGCGCTTGGCGTTGTAGGCCACCCGCAAAAAGTCGAGATTGCTCACCCCCGGAATTTCAAGGGGGTATTGAAACGCCAAAAAGACGCCTTCACGGGCACGCTCTTCAGGAGGCAAGTCCAAGAGATTCTTGCCTTTGTAGAGCACTTCGCCACCAGTTACGGTGTAGTCGGGATGACCCGCGAGAATTTTGGAGAACGTGCTTTTGCCGGAGCCATTGGGCCCCATGATGGCGTGAATTTCCCCAGCGCGAATCGTCAAGTTCAGGCCTTTGAGAATGGGGGTGTCCTCCACACTGGCCGTTAACTCTCGAACTTCTAAAATGACTTCGCTGTCGGGACGAATCACGCCTTACCTCCCTTGCATCGTTCATAATTTTTTAATGTAGCGCAGCGGGCGGGCGATCGCGATTGAGTTTCTTGGCAGAGGAGTATTGACGACAACAGTACACCGGCACCGCTGTCAAACCATGCCCACAGGAGAAAATCAACCACCTTTTATGACACTCTCAACAACCACCATTCCCGAACTGGAACGCCTCCATCAGCAGGCCAGCCGCTGGCAATGCCTCCCACCGCGAGAGCGCATGGGCTATCTCCAAGCCATGAAAACCCTTGCCCGTCGCCATGCTTCAGAATGGGTGACCTTGGCCTGTCAAATCAAAGGCATTGATCCCCAAGGGGTTTGGGCAGGGGAAGAGTGGACAACAGGTCCTTTGGGACTCATCCTCAAGCTGGATCACTATCTCTATGCCCTGCGTCACGAAGCCGCCCCCCCAGTGCCCCGCTGGCGAACCGCCCCCACCGGTCAGGCGATCGCTGACATTCTGCCGCGCAATTGGCAAGAGCGTTTACTTTGGTTTGGGGTGAAAGCCGAAGTTTGGCTCCAACCCGATCAACCCCCAAGTCAGGGCAGTGCTTACCGTAACCCACCGCCGCCGGGGGTCGCTGTGGTGCTGGGGGCGGGCAATATCACATCATTGTGCTTGGCGGATGTCCTCTATCAACTGGTGGCGGCCAATCGAGTGGCACTACTGAAGATGAATCCCCTCTTGGCGCCCTTGACGGAGTGTTTTCGCAAGATTTGTGCGCCCTTAATTGAGGCGGGTTTCCTTGAGATTGTGGAAGGAGATGCCGCCCTAGGGGAAGCCCTCTGCCATCATCCATTGACGCAGCACATTCACATTACTGGGTCCCACCACACCTACAATCGCCTTGTTTGGGGAGAAACGGCAGCCGAGCAGGCCATTCGCAAAGCTCGCCAACAACGGAAGCTAACCAAACCCGTGACAGCAGAATTGGGAAATGTCACTCCCCTGCTGATCGTTCCCGGCGAATGGACAGCAGCAGAACTGACCTACCAAGCCCGCCAAGTGTCCAGTGCCCTTGTCCATAACGCCAGCTTTAACTGCATTGGGGCGCAAATCCTCGTCACGGCTGCGGGATGGCCGCAGCGAGAGGCATTCCTCAACACCCTGAAGGCACAACTGCAAGCGATTCCGCCTCGCCCTGCCTATTATCCAAGGGCGATCGCCCGCTATGAGTCGTTTCTGGCGGATTATCCCCAAGCCACAGTGCTGAGTCCCGCTGTCGAAGGCACGATTCCCTGGACCCTGATTGAAGGCCTCACCCCCACGGCCAATCCCCGCATTTTCCAAGAGGAGGTCTTCTGTGGTCTGTTGGCAGAGGTGCAATTGCCCGTTAGCGATGCCGCCGCCTACCTCACCACTGCCGTGCCCTTTGTCAATGAGCGGCTCTGGGGTACCCTCGGCTGTAGTCTAATCGTTGATCCGCGTACTGAGGCCAGCTATGCAGACGTGCTGGAACAGGCGATCGCCCAATTGCGCTATGGTTCTATTGCCATCAATGCATGGGTTTCCTTGGCCTATGGGTTGGGCTGTACCCCTTGGGGAGCCTTTCCTGGACATACACCAGCGGCCATTGGTTCTGGGGTGGGCGTGGTTCACAATAGCTTCCTGTTTGACTATCCCGAAAAAGCCGTGGTTCGTGTTCCCTTCCAGTTACCGGTCACGCCCCCTTGGTTCTATGGCCATCGCAGCCTACCCCAACTGGCGCAGGCGGTCATGGACATTTACGCTGGCGGCAATCCCTTGGGTTGGCTGTCCCTCTTGATGGCGGCGATGCGGGGCTAGGCTCATAGCCGAACGGTGACGGTTTTCCCCCCTTGAGGCAGTGTCAACTCCTGTGTGCGGGTTTGGCCTTGGGCTGTCACTGTTAGGCGATAGCGACCAAGATAGCCGCGTCCTTGCCATTGGCCTTGGGCATTGGTTTGACCCGTCACCCTTGTCCACCAGTCCTCAAAAAGGAGTTTGCGGTAGGCGATCGCCGCTGGCTTGGCGGAAAAGTCTTGGCGATAGAGTCCGGCTTGGGGACGCCAATGGTTCCCCGCCCAAAAGCCCCAAAGCAAAATTTCCTTGACTGCGGGGTGGGCAAAACCAATGCGGTAAATTTGGCGCAGGGTCTGGGCCTGCTGTTGTTCGTCCGCCAAACTCACACTCACTTCGGTAATTTTCAAGGGCAGATTGAACTGGGCGAGGGTATCGAGGGCACGCTGCATTTTGGCCTCATCCAAGGGATATTCCAGATGGGCTTGAATACCGATCCCGCCAAGGGGAACCCCTTGCGCCAAGAGACGACGAATCTGCTCAACATAGTCATTCAGGCGATCGCCCTCAATGATGCCGTAGTCGTTGACATAGAGAATCGCCTCAGGATTGCCCTCACGGCACCATGCAAACATCTCTTTGACAATGCCCTCACCCAAGCGACTGCGGAAAAAATTGCCATGGAGCATCTCATTGTTGACATCAAATTCGTTGATCCGACCGCGATAGTGGCGACACACGGCAATGGCATGGTTTTTCACCGCTGCGCGCAATTGCTCTGGTGGCAGTGTTTTCAGCCATGGGGGATTAAACTGCTCTACTTCCCAAAAAAGGGTATGCCCCCGCATTGGCCAGCCTTGGGCCTGCACCCAGCTGAAAATGGTGTCAGCCATGGTAAAGTCCAGCTTGCCCTGCTCTGGCTCCAATTGATACCACTTGAGGGCATTTTCATGAACCGCCGCATTGAAGTTTGCCTGAGCCGTTTGTTTGTACCAAGGCGCAGCCGCGGGTGGCGTGGGGCGAAACATCTCCGTATCGAGGGCAACGCCAAAGGGAAAGGCATGGCTTTGCTGCAGCAGTTGGATGCGGGCATGGGGAATCGGACGGCCTTGGCCATTCTCAACAACGACGGTGAGGGGCGCCTGTCGCAATTGCTCAATTTGCTGGCTGAGGGCATCAGTGGCCACAGAAGAGGCAGAGGTACCACAGGCAACCACCAAAAGAGCGGCCAAGCAACTCAACCAGAGAAAACGGCGCCAGTTCAGCATGAATCAACCCTTAGATCACTAGAGCTTCAGACGGATTGTCGCTATCCTAAGCTCCCTAATGGGTCACTTGAATCCCCTGTTGACGCAGTTGTTCGACAAAAAACTCTTCGAGGGTGGGGCGCGCAAGGCGCAGTTGGAGGATGTTGCCGCCCATCTCTTCAACGAGGGTGAGGAAGCGTTGGAGGGGAATTTTGATCACGCCTTGCCAGCGATCGCCCTGAATTTCTAAGGAATAGAGCCATTCCTGAAGGCCATCCACATGACCGCCTTTGCCCACCACGTGATAGGCTTCGCTACTGCCAAGGAGTTCATCTACACCGCCTGCGCAAATCAGTTCTCCTTGCGCCAAAATGCCAATGCGATCGCAAATGGCCTCGACATCCGCCAGCACATGGCTATTAAAGAAGATCGTCTTGCCCTGCTGTTTTAGGGAAAGAATGATCTCGCGAATTTGGTAGCGGCCAAGGGGGTCGAGACCCGACATGGGTTCGTCCAAAAAGACCACTTCGGGATCGTTAATCAGGGCTTGCGCCAATCCTACCCGCTGCACCATCCCCTTCGAGTAGCGGCGCATTTGCTTTTTGCGGGCATCCTTGAGGTTGAGGCCCACCATTTCCAACAGCAGAGGAATGCGTTCCTTGCGGGTGGCAGCACTGAGGCCAAAGAGTCCCGCCGTAAACTCTAGAAACTCCCAAGCGGTTAAATAGTCGTAAAAGTAGGGATTTTCCGGCAGGTAGCCAATCCGCTGTCGCACAGCGCGATCGCCCAAGGGATGTCCCAAGAGCGTACCCTGCCCTGCACTGGGCTGCACTAGACCCAAGAGAATCTTCAGCAGGGTGGTTTTACCGGCACCATTGGGTCCCAGCAGGCCAAAAGTTTCCCCTTGGTGCACTTGCAGCGAGACAGACTTGAGGGGCGTGAGCACCGTCCGCAGCCAAAATCCGCTACGGTAGGACTTTTGTAAGTTCTCAACCGCCACCACAGGGGGGCGATCGCCCGCAGCGTCAGCCAGCATACCCGAGATTCACCTCAGGAAGAACGAGGGCGATGGAAATGCAAACCCACCAAAGCATCATAGAGAAAGGGCAAGAAATTCCCTGGTTCCAATATACCAAGGGTTTGTTTGCAGCCGTGGGCATCGAGGAGCGGTTTAACGGCGTAGTAGGCCGGCTGCACTTTGTACCAAGGGATATTCGGCCAGAGATGGTGGATGAGGTGATAGTTTTGACCAAAAATGAGGATGTTTAGGAGGCGGCTGGGATAGACGCGGGCATTGTGCCAGCGATCGCGCTCGGTATGGGGACGATGGGGAAAATAGTCAAAAAATAGCCCCAACATCAGACCCACCACCCCAGCGGGCAAAAACCAATAGTTGAGCACGTAGTCTAAATAACCATTAAGCGCCGCAAAGGTGACAATGCCCACCAGCGTCAAGCGGCTGAGAAACCACTCCAGAAGCTCATAGTTGCGCCAAAGCCGCCGCTTAAAAAAGAAAATCTCATGGTAGAAAAAGCGGGGCGCGATTAGCCACAGGGGACCCCCTTTGGAAACATAATGGTCGGGATCGTTTTCGGGATCATTGACATGGGCATGGTGCTGCATGTGCACCCGCGTAAAGACAGGGAAAACAAAGCCTAACATCAGGGCACTGCCATGACCCATAATTGCATTCATGATGCGGTTACTGTGGGCAACATTGTGGGAGGCATCGTGGATTACTGTGCCCATGAGGTGCAAGGCCAGCATATTGGCCACAAATGAGACCCAGCCCGGCCAGTGACCCTGAAAGTAGCCCCAAGTGGATAGAATGGCGATCGCAAATGCGGCAAAAAACATCACTAAAGTGGGATTAAAGCCCACTGGTGGACCTAAAAATTCCTTGGGAACCGTGGCCGGGATCGCTGCCTCCGTGATCATCCGCGCGGTCGCTCCTCACATTGTTGCAAAATGTTACCTTCATACTATGTAGGCTAATCAGCGGTACAAAATCAAGTCGCACGATCCCAAAAGTGGGTCACCGCCCTTTGCTCAAGGATGGCCCTAGAACCGTTGCTCTAGTGGAGCCACAATGCTACAAACGCTGCGGATTCAGAACTTTGCCCTCGTTGCGGAGCTAGAGGTGACCTTTCAGCGGGGGTTGAATGTCCTCACGGGGGAAACGGGGGCAGGCAAGTCGATTCTCCTCGATGCCATTGATGCTCTCCTTGGGGGGAAGCTCTCGGCGCGGCAATTGCGATCGGGGACAGAGCAGGGCTGTATCGAAGCTATTTTCACCCTGACCCCCCCAGTGAGAGACTGGCTGGCCACCCTAGAAATTGATGCTGAAGGGGATGAGGTGATCTGTAGCCGCGAGTTTAGTCTCAAGGGGGAAACCTTTCGCAGTCGCAGCCGGGTCAATGGTGTGCTAGTGAATCGCCAGCAACTTCAGGAATTGCGGCGGCACCTTGTGCGCCTGACAGCTCAAGGACAGGCAGTGCAACTGGCCAGCGCTTCTCAACAGCGGGATTGGCTCGATCGCTATGGGGGCGAGGCCTTAATGAGCCAGCGGCAGCGGGTGGCAGACGCCTACCGAGTATGGCAACAACGGCAACGGGAATTGCAGGATTTTGCCGCTCAGGAACAGCAACGGCTCCAGCGACTCGACTTACTGCACTTTCAACTGCAAGAACTGCTGCCGGCTGCCCTAGACGACCCTGAAGAACTGACCCAATTGCAACAGGATTACCAACGCCTCAGCCATGTGCAGGAACTGCAAAGCCAAAGCCAACAGGCCTATTACCTCCTCTACGAAGGGGAACCCAGTGTGGTGACGTTGCTGGCGCAAGCCCAAGGGGCACTGCAATCCATTGTCGACTGGGATCCAGCGCTTCAGCCGATGAGCGAATTGTTAGAGGGGGCGATCGCCCACACCGAAGAAGCCGCCCGCCAACTGCGCAGTTATGCTGATCGCCTCGATGCGGATCCAGCTACGCTCGATGCCCTAGGTCAGCGCATTCACCAATTACAACGCCTGTGTCGCAAGTATGGCTCTGATTTGGCCAGTGTTATTGCCTATCGCGATCGCATCCAAGCAGAATTAGCAGCCCTGAGTCAACAATCCATCAGCCAAGAGCGCCTAGTGGCAGAAGTTGCCCAACTGCGGCAGGCCCTTGAACAAGCCAGTGCTGAACTTCACGAATTACGACTAAGGGCGGCAGAACGCCTCGAACAAGACCTCCTTACCCACCTTTGCCCCCTTGGACTTCCCCAAGCCCGTTTTACTGTGCAGTTGACGACCACCGAAGCCAGTAGTAGCGGCAGTGATGAGATTACCTTTCTCTGGAGCGCCAACCCCGGTCAACCCCTGCAACCCCTTGGGGAGGTGGCCTCTGGCGGTGAAATGAGCCGATTTTTACTGGCGTTGGAGACCTGCTTGACGACACAGCAAACACCGAAAACGTTGATTTTTGATGAAATTGATGTCGGGGTCTCTGGCCGCGTCGCGGGGGCGATCGCCGAGAGTTTAAGCCGATTGGGGCAAACCCATCAGGTGTTGTGCGTTACCCATCAATCCTTGATTGCGGCAGCGGCTGATCATCACTATTTGGTGCAAAAGGACATTGATCCCAGTACCGCCACAACGGTAATTCGTGTGCAATACTTAACCAGTGAGGCACGTGTCCAAGCCCTTGCGGATTTAGCGGGGGGCGATCGCTCGGCAATGGCACTCTCATTTGCCAGTGGCCTATTGGCACAGCAACAACGCCCCTTTCCGCCTAACGCCAAAGGAATTAGCATGAAAACCTAACGATTTGATGTCCATATCCTTACAGTAAAATAAGTTTGATAGCAACATTACCGTTTGGCCGTTCTCAATGCAGCGTTCTTCCTATCCTGCCGGGGGGGATGAGTTAATGACCATTGATCAAGTGCAGCAAACTCTCCGCCGCTCCCGTGCGTCTATTTATCGTTATGTCAACACCAATCATGAAACCATGAATCCCCCCTTTGATCCCCAACGCCTCAATCCAGAGCATCGCAAAAGCCGTCGTGAACCACTGCTGTTTCACCCCAATGAAGTGGCTCGTTTTGCCCGTGACGTGATGGGCATTACTACCCTCCAAGTGGAATTAAAAACCACGCCCCCCAATCCGACAGATGATCTCCTCAAGGAAATTCTCGGGGAATTAAAGCACATTCGCGAGGTTCTAGAGCGGGTGGAGAAGTTACTAGGAAGCTAGGCAGGTATAATACGTCTGTTTCATTTGCGCATTGACCACACATGGGTTTGCAAGCACCACGGGGAACTCGCGATATTTTGCCCGCTGAGCGGGTCTATTGGCAGTATTTAGAAACCATTGCTCGCCAGATTTTAGATCGCGCTGCCTACCGCGAAATTTGCACTCCCATTTTTGAGCAAACCCCTCTGTTTGAGCGGGGCATTGGCGAAGCCACCGATATTGTCAGTAAGGAAATGTACACCTTTAGCGATCGCGCTCAACGGTCGCTGACGCTGCGGCCAGAGGGCACGGCGGGGGTGGTGCGCGCCTATATTGAACATGGTTTGCACAGCCAAGGGGGCGTCCAACGCCTGTGGTACCTAGGGCCCATGTTTCGCTACGAGCGGCCACAGTCCGGTCGCTATCGCCAGTTTCACCAGTTGGGGGTGGAAGTTTTAGGCAGTGCCGATCCCCGTGCCGATGCCGAAGTCATTGCTGTGGCTTTAGATATTTTGCAGGCCTTGGGACTGAAGGAGTTAACCCTGATGCTCAACTCCGTGGGCGATCGCGAGGATCGCAGTGCCTATCGCCAAGCCTTGGTGGATTACCTCACCCCCTACAAAGCAGAGTTAGACCCCGATTCCCAAGAACGCCTCCACCGCAACCCCCTGCGCATTCTGGATAGCAAAGATCCTCACACCCAAACGATCGTGAAGGAAGCGCCGCGGCTGTTGGATTATCTCAGTCCGCGATCGCGCGACCATTTTGAGCAGGTGCAATCCCTCTTGCAGGATCTGGGCATCCGCTACCAGATAAATCCTGCCCTTGTCCGCGGCCTTGACTACTATACCCATACCGCCTTTGAATTTCAGGATTTGAGTTTGGGCAATGAGGGAACCGTCTGTGGAGGGGGGCGCTACGATCACCTTGTCGAGGAATTAGGGGGACCTGCCACCCCCGCCATTGGTTGGGCGATGGGACTGGAACGGTTGATTTTACTCCTGCGCGATCGCCCCTTACCACCACGGTCTGACCCCTATCTCTACATGGTGACTCGCGGGGAAGCTGCCGAACGCCAAGGCCTGATTTTGGCACAGCAATTGCGGCATCAAGGCTATACCGTAGAAATGGATCTCAGCGGCAGTGCCTTTGGTAAACAGGTGAAACGCGCCGATCGCGTCGGTGCCACCGTTTGTTTGGTGATTGGCGAGAGCGAAGCGGCCGATGGCACAGTACAGGTGAAGTGGCTGGCCTCTGGGGAACAGGTCTTGGTACCGCAACAGGAACTGTTGAGCGAAACTTGGCGATCGCGCTTTTCTGCCCCATCATGATGGCCTATTTTCTCATTAGCCACGGCAGTCCTGCCCCCGAGCCACAGGCGGCAATGGCCTTTTTGTGTCAGCAACTCACCCGCCTAGGAATGGTGGGCTGGGGCACCCTTGAGGAAGAACCACTACCTAACAAGATTCAGGAATTCAGTGGCCAAGCGCAACGTCAAGGCGCTCAGCGGGTAGTCATCCTACCCCTGTTTTTACTACCGGGCAACCATGTGGTGGTGGATCTGCCGCAGGCGATCGCGAGTACTGAGTCGCCTTTACCTTTAGAACTATTGACCTTCTTAGGGGGGCAGCCCCCGTTTCAAGCGTGGTTACGGCAGGCGATCGCCGATGCAGCCGCCGATATTCTCCTTGGCCACGGCAGTCGTCGGCCTGAAGTTCACCCTTGGTTTGAGGAACTGTGTCAGACCTGTGGTGTGCGTCCAGCGCTGCTGACCGAAGTGGGAAGTTTAGACCATGCCCTTGAGACGCGGATGGCTCAGGGGTATACCAGTAGCAAAATTTATGGCTACTTTCTCTTTGGCGGTAAAACCGTTGATCAGGTTCACAGCCAACTGGCGACATTGCAAGTCAGGTATCCCCACCACGCTGTTTCCTTGGTGCCAGCCATTCAACCCACCTCCGCCTTGATCAACGTTCTTCAAGACATTCTTCAGGCAGTGCCGCTAGTGGAGCCTGTCGCATGAGTCAAGTCTTTCTCTGTGGCTACTACGGCTATGGCAATACCGGGGATGAAGCCCTCTTGGCAACGCTCCTCGAACAGTTGCCGCCCCACGTTTCACCGGTTGTCCTCAGCGGCAATCCTACAGCCACAGCAGCCCGCTATGGCGTTGCTACCTGCGATCGCCGCCAGTGGCCAAAGGTGCTGCGCACCCTACAACAGAGCCAAGCCTTCATTTGGGGTGGTGGGAGCCTCATTCAGGATGTCACCAGTTGGCGCAGCCCCCTCTATTACCTTGGTTTGATGACCCTTGCACAGAGCTTTGGCTGTCGCACTATTGCTTGGGCACAGGGGATTGGCCCTCTGCGATCGCCCCTCTATCGTTGGTGGACACGGGCCCTTCTGCGGCGTTGTCTTGCAGTCACGGTGCGCGATTCCGGGTCAGCGGCTCTCTTGCGGCAGTGGGGCATTCCCCATCAACAGGGTGCCGATCCCGTGTGGCTGATGTCAGCCCGTCCTGTTCTACCTCCCAAGGACAAGGCGCCCATTGCTGTGTGTTTACGTCCCCATCGACACCTCACGGGCGATCGCTGGCAGCTTCTGAAAATGGCCTTGCGGCAGTGGCAGGCAGAGACGGGGGTACCGCTTTTGCTGTTGCCCTTTCAGCCCCAACAGGATTTGCCCTTGGCTGAGGATCTCTATGGGGCATTAGTCCCTGAGCAGACGCAACTCGTGTCCTGTGAGGATCCCCGCGAGATGAAGGGACTGTTGGCGACAACGGCGGGGGCGATCGCCATGCGCCTCCATGCCCTGATCATGGCGGCTAGTGTGGGTTGTCGCTGTTTTGCCCTCAGTTATGATCCCAAGGTGAGTTACCTCATGGCCGATACGGGTATGGCGGGGGTTGAACTAGCAGCATTGCCCCCTGACCCCACTGCCTTGATCCACCAATGGCAACACACCTTCACAGCCCCCGTGCCCGACTATCAACCCTACCTGCAATCGGCTGCGGTTCACAAGGCAGTACTGAATCTCCTCTAGGCCAGCCCTTCAGCAAGGATAGGATAAGATCAACTCGATGCGTCGTTTTATTGCGGCAACCCCATGAGCGAATTCCACCGCCGCTATCCCACCGGCAGCATTGTCAGTGATTTATTGCAAATCCATGACGGCCTCTTTATTGTCAAAACCACCCTCCTTGTGGGCGACACGATTCTAGCCACGGGGATGGCTGCTGCCCCCACCCTAGAACAGGCGGAAGATAGTGCTCGCCAGCGTGCCCTGCAACTTCTCGGTATTCACCTCCCTGTGCAAACGGAGGCGGAACTGATTCCCCGCACCCCCGCAGTCCTCGAGGCAGCTCCTTGGTCAGAGGCCAGCAATACTGATCTGCTCTTGGAACCCACCACTCCTGCCAATTCCCGCCGCAGTAAGCCAGCGGTCAAACCGGCTAGCGAGAAGCCCCCCCCTAAGCGCGAACCCGTGGATTTAGCGGATGAAATTGCCCAAACTACCGTGGAAATGAAACGCTTGGGATGGACAGAAGCCCAAGGGCGGGCTTGTTTGCTGCAACGCTATGGCAAGCGATCGCGCCAGCAACTGAGCGATGAAGAACTCTTGGATTTTCTCCACTTTTTGCAGCGTCAACCCAGTGCCGGAGAGCCATCGTTTTAGACCTTCAAACTCGGCAATCAAATGCAAGAAAAATTTATACTCTAGCGAAAACTTAAAGAAAAGCTATAGATTTTCACGCTAGCCCTGATCCCCCCCTTAGCTTCTTTACCATGAAGAAGTTGTTGCTGTCGAGGAAAAATCCGTGCTGGGGCCTTTTCATGTCTCACCCTTGACCCTAGGCAGTGATCCCAGTGCCCGTCGCCAGTGGATTTTTGGCCTCGTGCTGCTGATGACGGTCTTTACCCTCTTTTTGATGGCGGTGGGCAGTGCCACACGGGTGATGGATGCCGGTTTAGCCTGTCCCGATTGGCCGTTGTGCTTTGGCACGCTGGTACCGCAAATGGATTTGCAGATCTTCCTAGAGTGGTTTCATCGCCTGCTGGCCACCAGTTTAGGGCTGATGGCGATCGCCTTTGTAGGATTGAGTGTGGCTTGGCGGCAAGCTCTGCCCCCTTGGGTGCCCTCTGCTGCTGCGGCGGCACTGTGCCTTGTGATTGTGCAGGGGATTCTCGGTGGCCTGACGGTGACTGAGTTGCTGCGCTTTGAAATTGTTACCGCTCACTTGGGCACAGGACTGCTCTTCTTTTGCCTTTTGGCAGCCATCACCGTTGGTTTAGCTCCCTTTCGGGGTACGGGGAGCGCCCGTTGGTTGCGGATTGCCGCAGTGATTGCCGCGCTATGTGTCTATGGCCAAAGTTTGTTAGGGGGCTTGGTGTCTTCGCAGTGGGCAGTGCAGCAGTGCCTCTATGGCGATCGCCTGTGTGTAGTCCTCAATAGCCATCTGATCGGTGTTGTCCCAGCCACCCTGAGCGTTTTAGGGGTGGTGATTGTTGCTTGGCGTAGCCCAGCTTTGGCTCCCCTCTTGCGGCAACTGAGTTTCTCGCTTCTGCCGGTGGTGGTTCTGCAAGTGGCCTTGGGCTGGAGCACCCTACAACTAAAGCTACAGGTGCCGGCACTCACCGTTGCCCATCAAATGATTGGCGCCACCCTCTTGGGGGTGTTGGTTGCCATTTCCACATTGGCATGGCGCGATCGCCAAGCTGGTTCCCTGAAGCATGAATTTTGAACGATCTTGAGGCTCGCATGACATTCCTAGCCAGACTTTCCTCCTCAACGGGGGATCTCTCGACAAAATTAGTGGACTATGTCCAACTCACCAAACCGCGCTTAATTCTGCTCTTTTTGATTACAACTGCGGCAGCAATGGAAGTGGCCAGCCAAGGTCGGGTGGCTCCCCAATTGCTCCTGATAACCCTTGTCAGTGGTGCCTGTGCAGCGGCGGCAGCGAATACGATCAACTGTCTCTATGACCGCGATATTGATGCCATTATGGAGCGGACGTGCCATCGCCCTTTGCCAGCGGGTCGGGTGGCTCCTTGGGAAGCGGTGTTTCTAGCAGTGCTCTTGGCAACAACGGCCTTTAGCCTCTTGGCGGTCTTTGCCAATCTCCTGAGTGCCTGCCTTGCTATGGCCGGAATTGCGGTGTATGTGGGAGTCTATACCCACTGGCTGAAGCGGTCTTCGCCGCAAAATATCGTGATTGGCGGTGCGGCTGGGGCGATTCCCCCCTTGGTGGGTTGGGCAGCGGTGACGGGAGAACTGAGTTGGGCGGCTTGGGTGCTGTTTGCCATTATCTTTATCTGGACGCCGCCCCATTTTTGGCCGTTGGCGATGCTGATTCAAGAGGACTATGCCCGTGTGCGGGTGCCGATGCTGCCGGTGGTTAACGGCGATCGCGTCACGGCACGGCAGATTTTTCTCTACACCTTGGCACTGGTGCCCACCAGTCTGCTGTTAATCTACCCCTGTGGTGTCGTGGGCTGGGGCTATGGTGTGGTGGCGATCGCCCTTGGTAGTTGGTTTATTTACCGCGCGTGGCAGTTGACCCAAGCCCCAGAGGACAAAGAACAGGCACGCAGCCTCTTTAAGTTCTCGATTCTCTATATGATGCTGCTGTGTGCTGCCATGGTCGGCGATCGTATTCTCTTGCCCCAGTTGCCAGAAAGCCTCGATGCCCTTGCTTGCCTCTTGAGTTAGGCGTGTCCCAACTGTTGCAACCACTCAATGAGGATCGGGTTCACCAGCTCCGGGCGATCGTCATGGGGGCAGTGGCCAGTATTGGGCAGTCGCTCAATGCGAATCGGCAAGCGATCTTGGTGGGCTGCAAAGTGCTGAGTCCCCGACACCGGCGTCCAAGGATCCACCTCACCCCAGAGCACCAGAATCGGCACTTGAATTTCTGGCAGCAAATCCACAATTTTCGGTCCCGGCGGTGCTGAAATCACACGGGCAAACACTTCCTTGGCGCCGGCATCCATGGCGGGTCGATGCAGTAGTTCCACCAATTCATCGGTAATGGCGTCGGGATTGGCATAGACTTGGGTCAGGGTTTTGCGGATGCGCTCCGGCTGCCGAATCTGGTTAAAGATCAAATGACCAATGCCGGGAGAGGCAACCAAGGTGCGAAAGATGGCCGTAAAGAGGCTTTGCATCCAATTCAGTTCATTGGGACGGTGGTTGAGTCCCCCGGCACAGTTGAGAACACTCACCGCACGGCAGGTGTGGCCATAGCGAGCCGCCATCATCAGACACAGCAGACCACCAATGGAATTCCCTACCCAAACCACGGGTTCCCCAATGTGGGCTTGCCAAAAGTCTGCCAGTAGCTCGGCCCACAGATCCAAACTGTAGGTTAAATCCGGCTTTGCCGAAGCACCAAAACCCAGTAAATCAAGGGCATAAACACGGTAACCTGCGGCGGTGAGGGCAGGGATATTTTTGCGCCAGTGACCAATAGAGGCACCAAAACCATGAACCAACACCACTGGGGCACCACTGCCATTGACGCTGTAGCGAATGCGATGGCCGCGCCAAGTCCAATCTGCGGTGGGAAAAGCTGCGGTGGCTGAAAGCGTAGAGGTCATTCTGCCCATTCCTGAAATGTATTACTTTTAGAATAGCGATCTTTAAGTTTCGTAACAATTTTATTTTATGGCAACCGCACTGATTACGGGGGCAACGGGGGGATTAGGGCAGGCCTTTGCCCAAGCCTTGGCCGATCGCCAGCACGCTTTGATTCTCACTGGTCGCCACCTCGACACCCTAGAAAAGCTAAAGACGCAGCTCAGCACCCAAGTACCGGTTGTAGGTATTCCCCAAGACCTTAGCGAACCCAATGCGGCGCTCCGCCTCTATGAACAGATTCAATCCCTAGGACTAACGGTGGATGTATTGGTCAATAATGCTGGTTTTGGCGATTATGGGGCCTTTGACGAGCGCGATCGCCAGCAATTGACAGCCATGCTCCAAGTGAACATCACAGCGCTAGTAGAACTCACCCATCTCGTGCTCCAAGAAATGCGCCCCCGTCGTCAAGGCACGATTATCAACGTTAGCTCCATTGCTGCCTTTCAGCCCCTGCCCTATCTCGCCGTCTATGCCGCCAGCAAAGCCTTTGTTCGCCACTTCAGCGAAGCTCTGTGGGCAGAAGTCAAACCCTTGGGTATTCGGGTACTTGCCGTCTGTCCCGGACCCACTGCCACCAACTTCTTTGAGCGTGCCGATATGACCCGCAACTCGGCTCTCATTGCCCGGCAGGACACTCCCGAACAGGTGGTTGCCGAAACCCTTGCGGCGTTGCAAACCGATGTGGCCACGGTCATTCCCGGTCAGCCCGCCAATCGCTTCCTTGCCCTTGCTGGTCGGTTGGTGCCCCGCCAGTGGTTGGTGCAGCAGTTAGAACCCCGCTTCCGTCCCGCCGCTCAATAGGAGCAAGCCCAAAAAGGAGCCACTGTTCCAGATGCTGTGGAGAATCATGGCTGCACCGATATTTTGCGATCGCCAGTAGATGTAGCTGAGCACGGTTCCCAAAACCGTCAAGGGCAATAGATCGGCTAAATTCAGGTGGGCAATGGCAAAGAGGAGTCCCGTTACCCCCATGGCAGTGCCGAGGGGCAAATAGGATTGCACCGAACGAAAGAAGAATCCCCGAAAGAGAATCTCCTCAAAGAAGGGCGCCATCACTGCCACCATGACATAGAGTAGGGCAAAGGTGGTGTAATCGCGGCTTTGTAAAATAATTTCCAGTAGGGGATTGCCGCCCCCTTGATTTTTCAGCAGGGCTTGACTAATCAGGGAACTGACCACGACTAAGGGCAGTGCCGCCAAATAACCGCCGACCCCCCAACGCAAGGCACCCCCTAACCCCCCTTGCCAACATAACCAATCCGCAGGGCGCTTACCAAAGGGACGCAGAAAGTACCACAGCCAGCCCAAGCCAGCAACCATCATCATCCCGTAGCTCATTAAGGCATACAGCGTTTGAGCCATCGCAGAGCGCAGCGGCAGTCCCATGCCAATCAGGGAGCGCACCAAGGGCATGAGTACCAAGCTAATGGCAAAAAAGAGAGTAAACCAGATTACCATGCCTTCCCAGAGGGTTTCCCAGCCCCATGTCACAGGGGTCAGGGGTGGCAGAGTGTTCCCGTGCTGGCGGCGGCGCAGGTGTTGATAGATCCAGACAATCCAAAGAACAATCCCAATCAAACTTCCTAGCAGAGGAGTCGTGCCAATCAGGGCAAGGCGATAGAAGGCTGCTTGGGCGCGATTTTGTTCTGCACGGGTCAAGGTCATCAGGGCGTCGGATCGCTGTTGCAGTTCATAGAGGCGTTCGAGGGCGCGATCGCGAAACCAGCCTTGGAGTGTATTTTTAATCAATGGTTCGGCATCTGGCAGCAATTGCGGGGGATCGGTCCACAATCCCATCAGCACTTCTGCGGTACTGCGGGTTGCCCCTTGAGCCTCATTAATGAGGAGTTGCCATGTGTTGAGGGCGCGATCGCGCTGCCCTGCTTCAGCATAGAGCAGTCCCAACTGCAGACGCAGAGGCTGATTTTGCGGTGTGGGGGTTGCCAGCACCGCTTCGTAGGCTTGGATGGCAGCTTCTAAATTGCCCACTAGGCGATCGCGGGTTGTGGCATCTCCCAGACCCTGCCATTCTCGGGCTTGTAATGACAAATTGGTCTGAAATAGGTTAATTTGCCCTTGGGTTTGGGGTTCTAAATAACTGCCCAGCAACGACACCGTCATGAGGGCAGCGACCACGACACTGAGGGCTGCAAGCACCAACCGCTTTAGAGACATAGGGCAAAGCTGACAAGGGACTCCCCAAAACCTTAGCGGAAAGCGACCCAAGGGATCAATTCAGTGCTTGCTTCAATGTCCCGATCTCGATTAAATGGAGACTTGTTGCGTGGACATGATTCTATGGGTATTGATCTGAGCCGTATTCCTGCCCAACCCAAGCCGGGTGTTGTCAATGTGCTGGTGGAAATTGCGGGGGGCAGTCGGAATAAATATGAGTTTGACAAGGAAATGAACGTCTTTGCCCTCGATCGCGTGCTCTATTCGGCGGTGACCTATCCCTATGATTATGGGTTCATTCCCAATACACTGGCGGATGATGGCGATCCCCTCGATGGTCTAGTGATCATGGATGAGCCGACGTTTCCGGGGTGTGTGATTCCTGCCCGTCCCATTGGCATGCTGGAGATGATTGACAGTGGCGATCGCGACGAGAAAATTCTCTGTGTGCCTGTTGATGATCCTCGCTATGCTGAGGTGACGTCCCTCAAGGACATTGCGCCCCACCGCCTCGAAGAAATCGCTGAGTTCTTCCGTACCTACAAGAATCTGCAAAAGAAAGTGACTGAAATTCTTGGCTGGCAGGATGTGGATGCGGTGCAGCCCCTTGTTGAAAAATGCATCAAGGCCTACAAGGGCTAGTATCTTACCAGCACAGGCTCTAAAAAGAGGCGGGTTCGCTCCTGTTGCGGACGACGAAACAGTTCTTGGGGCGATCCTTCCTCAATAATTTGGCCATCGGCAAGAAAGACAACGCGGCAAGAGACTTCACGGGCAAAAAAACCGTTATGCTGACTAAACAGATTCTCCGCATCGCCTATTGGTTAGGCTAGGGTTATCAATATAAGAAGTGCTTCTCCTTGCTCCCCATGATACGGTGGGAGAACACAATTCTATGATCGATCGCTAAACTTGAGAGTGCCGAAAAACCCATCCCGCAGCATCTGCTATGTCCACCCTTGTCATCGTTGAATCTCCGACAAAAGCCCGTACCATTCGCAAATTTCTGCCCCCGGACTATCGCGTTGAAGCCTCGATGGGTCATGTTCGTGATCTGCCCCGCAGCGCTGCTGATGTGCCCCCTGAACTCAAGGGGGAGGAGTGGGCAACCCTAGGGGTGAATGTCGCTGCTGGCTTTGAACCCCTCTACATTGTCCCCAAAGACAAGCAAAAAGTTGTCAAAGACCTGAAAACGGCCCTGAAAACTGCTGATGAACTCCTGCTCGCGACCGATGAAGACCGCGAAGGGGAAAGTATTAGTTGGCACTTGCTGCAACTGTTGGAGCCGAAGGTGCCCGTGCGGCGCATGGTCTTCCATGAAATTACGGAAGAGGCCATCCAAGAAGCCCTGCGCAATTGCCGCGATGTCAATCAACAACTGGTGCGTGCCCAAGAAACGCGGCGTATCCTCGATCGCCTGGTGGGCTATACCCTGTCGCCCCTGCTGTGGCGGAAAATTGCTCCCCATCTGTCGGCGGGGCGGGTGCAGTCGGTGGCAGTGCGTCTATTGGTGCAACGGGAGCGGGAACGGCTGGCCTTCCGCAAGGGGCAATTTTGGGATCTCAAGGCCACGCTGGATCAACGGGGAACCCTCTTTCCAGCCCGTTTGGTGAGTGTCGGCGGTCAACGCTTGGCCACGGGCAATGATTTTGATCCTGCTACAGGACAGGTGCGCAACCCTGAGGCGGTCTTGCTTTTGGATGAGGCGGCGGCCAATGCCCTGCGCGATCGCCTGCTGACGGAAACATGGACGGTCACTGAACAGGAGGAGCGCCAACAAACCCGCAAACCGGCTCCCCCCTTTACCACCTCGACGCTGCAACAGGAAGCCAACCGCAAACTGCACCTCTCGGCCCAGGAGACGATGCGCATTGCCCAAAAGCTCTATGAAGAGGGCTATATCACCTATATGCGCACGGACTCGGTGCATCTGTCGGAACAGGCGATCGCTGCTGCCCGCAATTGTGTGGAAGCCATGTATGGCAAAGCCTTTTTGTCGCCCCAGCCGCGCCAATACACCACCAAAACCAAGGGCGCCCAAGAAGCCCACGAAGCGATTCGCCCTGCGGGTAGTCAGTTTCGCACCCCCCAAGAAACTGGCCTTAAGGATCGGGAACTGGAACTCTACGAACTGATCTGGAAGCGCACAGTGGCCTCACAAATGGCCGATGCCCGCGTCACCCTGCTAACGGTCTCGATTACGGCAGGGGATGCCCTCTTCCGTGCCCACGGTAAACGCATTGATTTTCCCGGCTTTTTCCGTGCCTATGTGGAAGGGTCGGATGATCCCGATGCCGCCCTTGAAAGCCAAGAGGTGATGCTGCCCCTGATGCAGGTGGGGGATATTCTCCGCTGCCAAGCCCTTGAAAGTGTCGGTCACGAAACCCAGCCGCCGCCACGCTACACCGAAGCCAGCCTGGTCAAAGCTCTCGAGCAAGCCGGCATTGGGCGTCCCAGCACCTACGCCACCATCATCAGCACGATCCAAGACCGCGAGTATGCCATTCGGCGGGGCAATGCCCTTGAACCCACCTTTACTGCCTTTGCGGTTACGGCACTGCTGGAGAAATACTTCCCCGACTTAGTGGACATTAACTTCACGGCGCGGATGGAGCAAACCCTTGATGATATTTCCACGGGGGAGGTGCAGTGGCAGCCCTACCTTGAATCCTTCTACTTGGGTGAAAATGGCCTTGAGCAGCAGGTCAAAGAGCGGGAGCGCACAATTGAGTCCACAGAAGCCCGGGCGATCGCCCTGCCAGAACTGAATGCCGAAGTGGTGGTGGGTCGCTTTGGTCCTTTTGTCGTCTATCAAAATGGTAATGGCAGCGAACCCATTAAAGCCTCCTTGCCCCAAGATGCCACTCCCGGTAGCCTCACCCGCGAACAAGTGGAGCAATTAATTCGCCAAAAACTAGAGGGTCCCGACAAGCTGGGCGTGCATCCTGAGACCGGGGAACCGATCTTCTTACTCACGGGACGCTTTGGCCCCTATGTACAGTTGGGGGAAGCCACAGCGGCCAATCCAAAACCCAAACGAGCTTCTCTACCCAAGGGGGTCAGTCCCGACGAAGTTACCCTAGACTTGGCGATTACGCTGTTGTCGCTGCCCCGCACATTGGGAGTTCATCCCGAAACGGGCAAGCTGATTCAGGCCAATCAAGGTCGCTTTGGCCCCTACATTGTCCATGACCCTGACGGTGAGAAGGACTATCGTTCCCTCAAGGGGGAGGATGATGTCTATACGATTACCCTAGAGCGTGCCCTAGAGCTACTGGCAACCCCAAAATCCAGTCGTGGCCGTGCCAAGAAGCAGGTGCTCGCGGTGTTGGGGACTCACCCAGAGGATGGCGAGCCAGTGCAAGTCTTTGATGGTCCCTATGGTCTTTATGTCAACCACGGTAAGGTGAATGCCTCACTACCGGAGGGGGTGAGTCCAGAGACCATGACCCTTGAGCAAGCCCTGCCCCTCTTGGCGGAGAAAGCACCGAAGAAAACCCGCCGCAGCGCAACAGCCACTGCCCCGAAACCAAAATCAACCACCAAAAAGACCAGTACAAAGACGGCCACCAAGACCGCAAAAACCAGCCGCCGTAAGTCAACGGAAACCTAGGTGAATTCCCCCTTTACTGCTGAAACCCTCCTTTTTGAGCGATCCCGCCCGCGGCCAGAGGCACTGCGGGTCATCTATGGCTTTCCCAATACCTACAGCGTTGGCATTACCAGCTTAGGGTATCAACTAGTGTGGGCACAACTGGCCAGCCGTCCTGATGTGGCCGTGAGTCGCCTCTTTACCGATGTGCAGGAGCCACTGCCTCAGGATCCGCAGTTGGTGGGCTTTTCCTTCTCGTGGGAGTTGGACTACGGCAATCTATTGGCCCTCTTGGAGCAGTTGGGCATTCCCATTTGGCAGCGCGATCGCCACGATCGCCATCCTTTGGTCTTTGGCGGTGGTCCAGTGCTGACGGCCAATCCCGAACCCTTTGCCGACTTTTTCGATGTGATTTTACTGGGGGATGCCGAACCCCTCCTTGAGCCGTTTTTGACGACCATGGCACAGGTGCGCGCTGCCCCGCGATCGCAACAGTTGGAAGCCCTTGCCCAAGTGTCCGGCCTCTATGTCCCCAGTCTTTATGCCGTCAGTTATGCCAGTGCCACAGGCCCGATTCAAGGAATTGAACCCCGAAAGCCCACGGTACCCGCCACAGTGACCAAACAAGTCCATCGCGGCAATACCCTTGCTGCCTCAACGGTGGTCACCCCCCTCGCCGCTTGGGAAAAGATTTACATGGTGGAGGTGGTGCGCAGTTGTCCAGAGCTATGTCGCTTTTGTTTGGCCAGTTATTTGACCTTGCCCTTTCGCACGCCCAGTCTCGAAACACTGATTCCTGCCATTGAGCGGGGGCTAGCGGTCACCGATCGCCTAGGGCTTTTGGGTGCCTCGATTACCCAGCATCCCGAATTTCCCGCCTTGATTGAGCATCTAGGCCAACCACAATTTGACCATGTGCGGGTGAGTTTAGCGTCTGTGCGCACAAATACGGTCACTGCATCCCTTGCCCAACTCTTGAGTCAACGGGGCAGTCAATCCCTGACGATCGCCATCGAAACGGGGTCTGAGCGTCTGCGCCAAGTGATCAACAAAAAGCTTGAGACTGAGGAGATTCTTGCTGCTGCCAGCCATGCCCAAGCCGGTGGCCTCAAGGGGCTAAAGTTTTATGGCATGGTGGGACTGCCCACAGAAACCGATGCCGATGTCGAAGCCACGGTAGAGCTTTTTCGTCAATTGAAAAAAACAGCGCCGCGCCTGCGACTCACCCTTGGCTGTAGTACCTTTGTGCCCAAGGCCCATACTCCTTTTCAGTGGTGGGGCGTGCAACCCGTGGCCGAAAAACGTCTTAAGTTCCTGAAAAAAGAATTGGCCAAATTGGGGATTGAGTTTCGTCCTGAATCCTATAATGACTCGCTGATTCAAGCTTTAATTTCGCGGGGCGATCGCCGGCTTGCTCCCCTGCTTGAGCAGGTACGCCACTATGGCACCTCCTTGGGCAGTTATCGCCGGGCGTTTAAGGAACTGCGCGGACAGTTGCCCGACTTTGAAGCCTACGTCACTGCCCATTGGCCAGAGGAGACGATCTTACCGTGGCAGCATCTCCAGAGTGGCCTGCCCACTCAAACCCTGCAAAAGCATCTGAAGCGCGCGATCGCCTAGGCCGGTCTGCGCTGATACCCCTCTTTAGTGACTTTAGGCGGATGAAAAGACACGTTGTTGGTTCCACTGATGCACAAGTGGGCAAATATAGTTATTCCAATAAAGAATAAGACATTATCCAGCACAACAATTGCGAATCACCTCATCAATCGAACTGTTTGACCCTGCATACATCCGCGCTCGTTTCAGCGCACTAAAGTCGTGCTCAATCACATTCAAATCAGGAGAGTATTTCGGTAAAAATAACACCTCGTGACCCGCCGCTTTCACCACTGCCTGAATCGCCCCTTTCGGATGAATCGGTGCATTATTCATAATCAACAACGAAGGTCTCTTTAATGCCGGCAAACAGTATTGACTCAGCCAGCTCACAAACCCTACCGCATTCAAGTATCCGCAAAACAGCATTGGGGCGATGAAGTCTTTCTGGTGTCTATACCGTCCTGCGACTCAACTCTCTCTTTTCTGACGCTTCCCCGCTCGCTCTCCATCAATTCGTTCGCCTTGCGCTGACCACCCATACTCACACTCCACTCGAAAGTCAAACCCCGTTTCATCGATAGACACCACCGTTTCCTTGCCGTGGCTCTCTACCCATGTGTTCCTAAATTCCGATACTGAAAGCCCCCGACTTTAGTCGGTGGGAAGTTTACTATAGCCAAGCTGCCAAGAGTGTGACCACGCCCAAGCCCGTGAGGGCAAGCCAGATGAAGGCATTCGGTAAAGGCGTAGCAGGGGGCGGTGGTTCTTGGGGTTTTGGGGTGGCAGCCGATGGCTTTTTCGGGGAACGGCTGTAGGGGGACGTGTAGGCGCGATCGCCCACATGGGATAGGTCGGGAATTTCGCTGTACCATTCCGGACGGCGTTTGAGTTGGGGAGCCTCCAAAATCGCCAGCAAGCGACGACTTTCCTGCCGCGTGTGATGATCTGGGTGTCGTTGGAGTTGACGGCAGAGGCTGACGGCAGCCCCTTGATCGCCAGCAGCACTATAGGCCGTGACTAACCAGAGGCTAATTTCCCCCGATCGCACCGCATTTCCCTCCGCCAGCGCCGCCGCCTGTCCTAAAAGGGCAATCGATTGTTGGTAGTTTCCCCGCTCGAAGGCCTGTTGCCCTTGCTGAAAGAGGGCAGCGACTGCATCCGTCATGGCCTATGAGCTGACCCCCACGTCTTCGACCACAATAAGCCCCTTTTTGAGCAGCGCTTGCAGGTCAGCATTGTGGGTTTTGCAGTTGCGCCAGCGCCGCTCATCGACATTTTCATTGCGACCGGGCTGCAGGGTCACAGGTCCAAAGAAACTATCAAAGGTCATGGGCTGTTCGAGGTAGCTAATCACAGTCAGCATGCCAGCAGAGGTTCGACAAACTCACTATTTTCAGGATAAGGCTAGAGTGGATCTGCTGCCGAGTTGAGTTGAGTATGGTTCGCACGCGGTTGAGTCTCGTTGGGATGGCGATCGCCCTTGTGGCACTGACGGGCTGTCCATTGCGTTTGCCCGATCGCAACTCCCCCACCCCTAATACGGAGGCGTCTCTGCCTCCCCTTGCCCCCACGGAGCGACCCAATGCGGGGGAGAATTTCATTGCCAAGGTGGTTGCTGAGGCAGGGCCAGCGGTGGTGAGCATTGATACCCTACGACTGCCCCGCAGTCAAGAGGATAGTTTTCTCAATCCTTTTCCAATACCAGATGTGCCGCTGCGCCAAGGTCAAGGCTCTGGGTTTATATTTACCCCCGATGGCAAGATTATGACCAATGCCCATGTGGTGGAGGGGGCTACTGCCGTGCGAGTCACGCTCCCCGATGGTCGCCAATATGACGGCAAGGTGGTGGGTGCTGATTCCCTGACGGATGTGGCTGTTATTCAAATTGATGCCGAAAATTTACCCACCGTACAGCTGGGGAATTCGGATACCCTTGTCCCGGGCGAGTGGGCGATCGCCATCGGTAACCCCTTGGGGCTAAGTAACACCGTAACCGCCGGCATTATTAGTGCAACGGGGCGTGCCAGTAATGAAATTGGCGCTGCCGATAAGCGGGTGAGCTTCATTCAAACGGATGCGGCGATTAATCCGGGCAATTCCGGCGGCCCCCTTCTGAATGCTGCTGGTCAAGTGGTGGGCGTCAATACCGCCGTGATTTCCCAAGCGCAGGGTCTGGGTTTTGCCATTCCCATCAATACGGCCTATCGCATTGCTGAACAGATTATTACTACGGGGCGCGCCCAGCACCTCTATCTGGGGATTCGCATGGTGCAATTGACGCCAGAAGTGGCTGCCCAAATCCGTCAAGATCAGCCCAACTGGACACTGAATCAAACCCAAGGGACGCTAATCGTTGGTATTGCCCCCAATTCGCCGGCGGCTAAAGCGGGTCTGCAAGTGGGAGATTGGATTGCCAAAATTAACGATCTCAATCAACCCACCCCGCAACAGGTGCAAAGCGTGGTTGAGCAAACAAAGCTAGGGCAGACCATTACCTTAGAGATTCAACGGGGCGATCGCCGGCAAACCGTGAGCCTGCAACCGGAGCCAATGCCACCAGAATTGTATCCCTCTTCGCAGCCAGAATAAGTTAGCGTCGAGGCTCCGACAGTACTGCTTCCCCCGTGAACCACCGGCCACAATAACTGAGGCGCCCATTAAAGATGCGGCAGGTGCGATAGAAGTTGTTCTGCAACAGCACCGTTTCCCCTGTGAACCAACGGCCACAATAGCTAAGGCGTCCGTTAAAAATGCGGCAAACCCGATAAACATCACTGCGGGGCGTTTGGCTGAGCCATGTCGGCACCCCTTGAGCCTGTTCCAGCCCGATGAGAAGGGCGGCAAGAATCTGAGCAACCATCAGAAAATCCCCAATTATGGGACGAGTACCACCTTACCCTGCACCAAGCGTTGGCTGAGATAGCGATGGGCATCCGCCGCTGCACCGAGGGGAAAGGTTTTATCAACAACAACCTCTAGTTCGCCGCGATCCACAAGGGTGGCCACCTGCTCAAGGATTTTGCCCTGATGGGCAAGGGCATCACTCAACCCCATGAGTTGCGGCGTCAGCATCAGGGTAAGTTGAATCAGCAGGTTGCGTTGGCGGGCAATTTTCCACGGCGTATCGGCGGCGGGTTCCAAGAGGGTGGCGAGGGTGCCATAGGGACGCACCGCTTTGAAGGTGTCGCTAAAGGTGGTACCACCAACGGTATCAAGGGCAAAATCAACTCCTTTGCCCTCTGTCCAGTCCAAGACTGCCTGTACCCAATCACTGGTGGTGTAGTTAATGGCAAGGGTGGCTCCGAGACGTTCAGCAAAACGGGCTTTGGCTGCGGAACTAATCGTTGTGGCAACTGTTGCCCCCGATCGCCGCGCCAGTTGAATAGCGAGATGCCCCACCCCGCCCGCCCCGGCATGGATGAGAACGGTTTTTGCGGTGGAGAGGACATTCAAAGGTGGGACTGCCCCGCGATCGCCCAAGGCTTCCCAGGCCGTAATCACTGCTAGGGGCAAGGCAGCGGCCTGAATAAAGGAAAGGGTTTTGGGCTTGTGGGCAACGGCAACTTCAGGAACAACGGTGTATTCGGCATAGCAGCCGCCGCGATCGCCCAAGCCCCCATAGCAAAAATAAACTTCATCCCCTACGCGAAACCGCTGCACCGCTGCACCCACAGCCACGACCACCCCTGCGCCATCACAGCCGAGAATGGCGGGCTGGCGATCGGGAAAAAATGTTCCCCGCTGTCGCAGCTTTGTATCAATGGGGTTCACACTGGCCGCCCGCAGTTGAATTTTCACCTCATTGGCAGCTTGAATCTGCGGCTCAGGCATCTCCCGCAGCGCTAAAACATCGGGGTCACCAAATTCTGTGATGGCAACGGCTTTCATTGTTGCTGCGTTTCCGTTGACTCCGCTGGGTGCACGACTTAACACCAATTTTGACACACTGCCCGCCCTAAAGGTCAGGGATGCTTGTTACTGGTTCCGCGACCTTGCTTGCCACCTCAGGTTCAGGCACTGATCTCCCCCCCTGAAGCCCCCTTTTAGGAGGAAGTGTTTCCATTAATTCAGCTGGGAAAGAATCCCAGCACACAACGGCAGGCTAGCGATCGTGGTGCGCTACAAGTTTCCATTAATTCGGCTGGGAAAGAATCCCAGCACATTCGTGACAAGTTCTTTCCTGAAGAAGACCCCCCTTTCCATTAATTCGGCTGGGAAAGAATCCCAGCACACAGCGGCAAATTTCTACTTTACCCGACTGCTCCCTTTCCATTAATTCGGCTGGGAAAGAATCCCAGCACTTCTAAGTTCGCGGCGGCCTACCCCGAACGCTGGACCTTTCCATTAATTCGGCTGGGAAAGAATCCCAGCACATTATGTCGCGATGACAGATGGTAAGACCATCCGTGTTTCCATTAATTCGGCTGGGAAAGAATCCCAGCACCTCCCACTCGGGAGAAATTAATTTATCTCTCTGAATGTTTCCATTAATTCGGCTGGGAAAGAATCCCAGCACGATCCATTTGTGCTTTAACCATCCGTTGGACAGTACGTTTCCATTAATTCGGCTGGGAAAGAATCCCAGCACCTATTTCACGACTGCGCTTTTGATCGCAGTCACCAAGTTTCCATTAATTCGGCTGGGAAAGAATCCCAGCACAAACTAATGACTGTAACCACTGTGCACCGCTTTGTGGTTGTTTCCATTAATTCGGCTGGGAAAGAATCCCAGCACTGATTGCCCTCCCTTTTTGTGAACACAGATTTTGTTTCCATTAATTCGGCTGGGAAAGAATCCCAGCACGTTATACGACCGACTAAAAGGTCGGCAAATAAGAAGGTTTCCATTAATTCGGCTGGGAAAGAATCCCAGCACTGGCGGAGTTTTTAATAGATTATTCAAACAGTTTATTTGTTTCCATTAATTCGGCTGGGAAAGAATCCCAGCACGGATTTTTTATTGCTGTTGTTTTGTTGTTTTGTTGTTTCCATTAATTCGGCTGGGAAAGAATCCCAGCACTGGCATGCGCTGAGCGAGAGTTTTTAGCGGGGTAGTTTCCATTAATTCGGCTGGGAAAGAATCCCAGCACTTAAGTTAGGAGTTTAGCTATGCCTGAACAACCTAGTTTCCATTAATTCGGCTGGGAAAGAATCCCAGCACACAACCAACTAAAACAAGGAGGATCGTATGCTAGAGTTTCCATTAATTCGGCTGGGAAAGAATCCCAGCACAAAAATATTTGGAATATTCTAGAGTTCGCTCAGTAGTTTCCATTAATTCGGCTGGGAAAGAATCCCAGCACTTGCTGTTTTGGCAATTTTTTCAAATCGCGCGGAGTTTCCATTAATTCGGCTGGGAAAGAATCCCAGCACGTGAACAGCCGTGTTTAATCTTTTTTGATGAACTAAAGTTTCCATTAATTCGGCTGGGAAAGAATCCCAGCACAGACAACCGAACCATGTAATCTATGTAAGGGCGCTCGAGTTTCCATTAATTCGGCTGGGAAAGAATCCCAGCACCAACACTTTGGGTTCGGGCGGGGATTTTCCCCGATTGTTTCCATTAATTCGGCTGGGAAAGAATCCCAGCACGCCTTTGAGTTGGAGGGTTTACTTTTAAGCCCTCTGAGTTTCCATTAATTCGGCTGGGAAAGAATCCCAGCACTTTTAAGTCATAAACGGTGTTAACGGCTGTCCGTTTCCATTAATTCGGCTGGGAAAGAATCCCAGCACGGAGGGAATACGGATGCGCGGAGTGGCAATCGTGTTTCCATTAATTCGGCTGGGAAAGAATCCCAGCACTTCTTCGTATGATCTTTACTTTCTATATCGCTCAGAAGTTTCCATTAATTCGGCTGGGAAAGAATCCCAGCACTCCAACCCTATTGCACCTGCTTGCTTTTTATTGTAATAGTTTCCATTAATTCGGCTGGGAAAGAATCCCAGCACAGCAAGCAAAAGCAATACCTAGAGCACAATCACAGTCGTTTCCATTAATTCGGCTGGGAAAGAATCCCAGCACCCGCCAACGAACTCGATTATTCCGTATTGTGGTTTCGTTTCCATTAATTCGGCTGGGAAAGAATCCCAGCACGCACAAGTTTTGACTCAGCTGATTGGGCGTTGTTAGGTTTCCATTAATTCGGCTGGGAAAGAATCCCAGCACGGCACCCTCCTAGAAGGTGCTCTACGACTACTATAGCACAGGTCATTTTCAAGCACCTAGACGGGATCATTTTTTTGTTTTTGTAAAATTTTTAGATCCGTAGGGTCACAGGACGTGAAAGTCACTCTGGAACTGAATTTCGGGAAAATTCAAGCACCTCCAAATCTGTTAGAAATTGCTCAAAGCATTGTGGAGACTGGGTTTGAGAAAATTGCTGAGCTGAGAGGATATTTTTGTCCAGAGGTGCTTGATCAAACCCTCAAGAATCTCAATTCACAACAGCAATCCCTTGCCTTCAGGAGCAAAATTAGGGACACAGGGCGAAACCTCTATACTTAGGATGTTGAACCTCTGGCGATGTGTTTTTGAATCATGAGCTTGCTCCAAGTGTTTGATGTCTATGCCGGCTATATTCCCGATGTGGATATTTTGCGGGGGGTAAACTTTCGCCTCGAAGCGGGAGAACTGGTAGCGGTGATTGGTCCTAATGGGGCTGGAAAATCAACCTTGGCAAAAACGATCGCTGGGTTACTGACGCCCCGCCTCGGCACAATTACCCTCGCCGGCGAAGATATTACCTACTTACGTCCCAACCAAATTGTCAAAAAGGGAATTGGCTACGTGCCGCAAATTGCCAATGTCTTTCGCACCCTGACGGTTGAAGAAAATCTGGAGATGGGTGCCTTTACGAAAAGCGGCAACCTCAAAGCCCTCAAAGAGCGAGTCTATGACACCTTTCCCCGCTTGGCCGAGCGCCGACAACAACGGGCGGGTACCCTTTCGGGGGGAGAACGGCAAATGCTGGCCATGGGACGCGCCATGATGTTGGATCCGCAAATTATGGTCTTGGATGAACCCTCCGCGGCTCTTTCCCCAGCTCTTGTCAATGATGTCTTTGCCAAAATCAAGGAGATTAATGCCCAAGGGACGGCCATTATTTTGGTGGAGCAAAATGCCCGCAAAGCCCTTGCCATGAGCGATCGCGGGTATGTCTTGGAAATGGGCAAAGATCGCTATGAGGGATTGGGCAGCGAACTACTCAATGACCCTAAAGTGGGGGAACTCTACCTCGGAATTGTGCGGGCAGAGCCTTAGGGCACAGGGCTAAAAATTGCTGTTTCGAGAGCAATCAGGCTTTTTTCCAAATCATCATTGACAATTTGAACATCAAATTCTGGGGCCGCAGCAATTTCGGTTTCCGCTTGAGCTAAACGGCGGGCAATGGCCTCCTCACTATCTTGGCCACGGCTACGCAGACGGTGTTCAAGTTCCGCTAAAGATGGCGGCAGAATAAAAATGTGACGCGCTTGAGGATAGGATTGGCGAACTTGGCGTGCCCCTTGCAGTTCAATTTCAAGGATGACGGTTTTTCCTTGGGCAATGAGTTGCAGCAACGGATCGCGTGGAGTGCCGTAGTAGTGGCCGGCAAACTCTGCCCATTCCAAGAGTTGCCCAGCAGCAATCATTCCCTTAAATTCTTCTACAGAGACAAAATAGTAATCCACCCCTTCAACCTCCGTGGGGCGTGGCGGACGGGTCGTTGCCGAAACCGAAAGTGCCAGTTCGGGATGTCGCTGTCGCAGTTGCCGTAGGAGCGTCCCTTTGCCGACCCCACTAGGGCCAGTAATCACAATGAGTTGTCCGGGCTGGGGCGTTGCACTGGTCATAACTGCACGGGTGGGAAACTTTTTGATCCTACTCTGTTTGCTCAGAGTTTTATCATTAAGGCAGCGTGGTTGAGGAATGGCCGTGAAGATTCATTTGCCCAGTGAGAGTGAAAATGCTCGCATTGAAATGCTGCCGCTGATTGATGTGGTCTTTTGTATCCTCACGTTCTTTATTTTGGCGGCGGTGAGTCTGACGCGGCAGCAGGCGATTACCTTGAATTTGCCCCAAGCCAGCACCAGTCAAGCGCAGTCGCAAAAGATGCTGGTGGTGAGCATTGATCCGGCGGGGCAACTTTTTGTGGATAAAGACCCCGTCAACCGCAGTGAACTCTATGAACGCTTGGCCACCTACTTGAAAACGAATCCCCAAGGAATGGTGATTTTGCGGGCATCACAGGTGGTGAGCTACAACGAAGTCATCCAAGTCTTAGATCTCCTGCGATCGCTCGGGGGCAATCGTGTGGCCTTGGCCACGCAACCCGTCGAACAACCGGTGCTGAGTACGCAGACCCGCCCTAACCCCCTCCCCTCGCCACCAGCCAACGATCAACCCACGCCTTCGAATCCATAGGCAGTTACGGTGGAACCCATTTCCAGTATTCCTGTTGCCCCGGACGGCTTTCGCTCTGGCTTTGTCGCCTTAGTGGGTCGTCCCAACGTGGGCAAGTCCACCCTCTTTAACCATCTGCTGGGGCAAAAGGTGGCCATTACCTCTCCCGTAGCGCAAACCACGCGCAATCGCTTGCGGGGCATCCTGACCACGGCAACGGCGCAATTGATCTTTGTGGATACCCCTGGCATCCATAAGCCCCACCATCGCCTTGGGGAAGTGCTGGTGCATAATGCCAAGGGCGTTCTCAATCGGGTGGATGCCATTGTCTTTGTGGTGGATGCGGCAAGTGCCCCCGGTGGGGGCGATCGCTACGTAGCAGAATTACTGGCTAAAGTAAAATCCCCTGTGCTTTTGGCCATCAATAAAATTGACCTGCTGCCAGAAGGGGAGCGTCCACAGCGGCAACAGGACTATCAAACCCTTGGCCCTTGGCCAGCCTATCCCTGCTCGGCGCTCACGGGAGAGGGAGTTGGTGTATTGCAATCGGCGATTGAAGCGCAGTTGCCCCTTGGCCCCTATTACTATCCGCCAGAGATGGTCACCGATCAGCCGGAGCGCTTCATCATGGCGGAATTGATCCGTGAGCAAATTTTGCACCACACCCGCGAGGAAGTCCCCCATTCGGTGGCCGTGACGATTGAACAGGTGCAGCAAGATCGCAACCTGACTCGTGTCCACGCCGTGATTTATGTGGAGCGTCCAACCCAAAAGGCGATTATTATCGGCCAAGGGGGTCAGTTGCTCAAACAAATGGGCACCGCTGCCCGCCAAGAAATTGAAACCCTCATTGGTGGCAAGATTTACTTAGAACTGTTTGTCAAGGTACGCCCCCGCTGGCGACAGGATCGGTTGCGCTTGGCGGAGTTGGGCTATCGCATTGAGAAGGATTAAGCCGATGAATCCAGCCTTGCGAGTGGGTGTGGCAGGGCCTGTGGGGTCAGGTAAAACCGCCCTTGTGGATGCCCTTTGTCAAGCTTTGGGCGATCGCGATCGCCTAGTAGTCATGACTGAAGCCAAAAGAGAGAGTTGATCAACATCACCGGCACGGCAACAATTTGCCCCTTAGAATCGTCCTATCGGTGTCGTCAGGTAGGAAGTATGATGAGCTACGCAGGGGTGAGGGGTGCGACGCTCGGAGCAACGGGGTTAGTGGCCATGGCTACTCGATTGAGGATCCGCCCCCTTGCCGTTCCCCTCAGTTTGGCAGTGGTCATGATTGGGGCGATCGCCCATGCCTCTTGGGCAAGTTATCGTCCACCCGCTAATATTGGCCGCCCCGGTAACCGTGAGGGAGCTGCAACGCGGATTGCCCGTCCCATGCTACTGCGGGAAAGTACTGGTGGCATCGAAAGCTGTCTAACTGAGCCAAAACAAACTGTGGTTGCCCTCGTGCCCAAGGATAACAATGGCCTTAGCAGCACCCCCACCCCTACCCTCTATAGCTTCATTCCCGCCAACAAGGGGGCAACCCTAACCCTGACGCTGCGGGATCCCCAAGGCACAGAAGTCTATCGCCAAGAGCGTCTTGCCCCCACGGAAGCGGGTATTATTGGTTGGCCTGTGGAGAATGTTGCCCTCAAAAATGGTGTGGATTACCAGTGGCAACTCACCCTCACCTGTACCAATGGCACCACAGCCGTCAAAACCGTCAGTTGGTTTCGACCGATGCCCTTATCGCCAAGCCAACAGCAGCGAATCGTGCAAGCTAAAGATGTGGCGGATGCCTTTGCCATGGCGGGCTACTGGTACGACACCCTCAATCAACTGGCCAAACAACGCCTAGCGCAGCCGGGGAATGCCCAACTTCAGCAAAAATGGCAAGCCCTGTTGCAGTCTGCCGCTGTCCAGTTGGCGAATGTGGCGAATCAACCCCTCATCCCCTTACCACCCCAGCCCTAACTCTCTAGGGAAAGGTCTGCCAGCCACTGGTAAAGGTCAGGAATATTGGCGTTGGGTTGCAGCAGATCTTCTTTGATGTGCATCAGCACCTTGGCCAAGGGTTCGGCGCGATCGCGATACTCAGCAACACTGGCCAGCAGATCCGTAAATACCTGTTCTTCAATCTGGGCGCGGGGGGGTGGTTCAGCCGTCGCATCACGGTAGGTTTGATAGGCCACAGGGGTTGCGGCAAACCCCAATCGAAAAATGAACGCATTGGCTGCCTCCTGCAATTCCCCTTGGAGCGATCGCACAGACAAATCGCCCCGCTCAAACCCCACTTCGCCTTTTAGGGTGACTTCGACAATCGCCTCTGCCATGTCTGCCCGATGCCGCTGCACCAGTTGCTGGAGTTGGCTTTCTACATGGCTCACGGTGTCACTGGGGGTGAGGGTAAGGGTGTAGCGATGGATAGGACGCTGCCAATAGTCCCGCTTGAGTTCCGCTTGGGGTGACCCCTTCTCAAGGGTGACCAACAGCACCCCCCGCGGATTTTGCTGCTGATTTTCCTGAATCGAATTGGCCTCGACGGAGCCGGGATTAAAGATCCAATCCTCAACGGCGTAGTGGCGATGGATATGCCCTAGGGCGAGGTAATCTACACCTGCTTGGCGCAGAGGTAAGAGTTCGTTGTAGCGCAATGCCCCTTGGTAACGGGAGACTTGCCCCTCAAGGCCGTGGTGAAAGAGCAAAATCGTCGCACCAGCAGCGGGCGGTAGTGCCTGAATTTGACTGGCCAGCTGTTGGATGGCACGGGGGGCACTGGCACCATACCACTGGGAACCAATGACGCGCACGCCACAGGGGAGATCCATATAGCCACCCCGCGCTGCCTCGGCGTCCCACGGCTGTAATTGGCCACTTTCGTCAGGTTCTAGGAGATAGAGATAGTCTTTTTCACAAAGGTAGCGGAGCCAGTTGGACTTGACACCGTAGGGGCAGTTATCGTGGTTACCCTCGATCGCCAGCACGGGAATCCCCGCCGATCGCACCTTGTCGAGGACGTATTCCGCTTGATTGAGAATGCCGGGGGTAATCATCCGCTCCTCAAAGAGATCGCCAGCAATCAGGACAAAATCCACCTGTGCCTCGATGGCGTAGGTTTGCAGGGCACTGTCAAAGGCGGTGAAAAAATCAAACGTGCGATTGGGATTCTCTTGGCGGTACTTGTTAAAGCCAAGGTGAACATCGGCAACATGGAGAAAACGCACCATTTCGCACTGTCTCCTAGGGGCGATCGCTAGGGATTTGGGCAAGGCGTGCTGCCCAATTGGGATAGGCCTCGGCGGTTTGATCTGTGGCCACCACTTCTACGGTGCGATAGCAGGCCACGGGCAAATTCAGTAAGCTGACCAGAAACGCCGCTAAATCTTCGCGACTCAGAGAACCCGTCAGGCGATCGCCCTGATCAAGGCGCAGCTCTTTGCCAGCGGGCTGATCCGTCAGACCGCAGGGACGGACAATGGTGTAGGGGAGGCCACTTTGGCGCAGCATATTTTCTGCCGCCAGTTTCCAAGTGAGGATGCCCCCCAATTGGTCGTTGTATTGAACCGCTAGGGGCTGCTCCTTCAGGTCAAGATCGGGTTGTTGCGGACGGGTCACCCCCGCAGAACTCACCTGAATCATGCGGGGCAAGGGCAACCCCCCATAGGCTTGAATCGACTCAATCTCAAGGCTGAGGGTGCCGGGGCGGAAGTGGGGGTTGAGGGCACCGTCATACTCAAATTTGCTGAGCATCAGTTGCAGCGAGTAAATTTGCCCCACATTCAGAGGCGGCGCATTGGTGGCGGTGCGGGCCCGAAACACCGGAATAAAGTGGCTAAAGGGCAATTCAACCGTGATCCACTGATCGGCCACCGTATCAAAGGACATGGCATAGCCGACGCCATCCCAAGCGGGGTCACTGCGTAGGAAAAATTTATAGCGCTGCCCATCGCCGCGAACCCGGAGTTGAATGCCCGTGTAGCCTTGGAGATTGAGGGCTGGGGTGAGGTTGCGGGTGCGAATCGAGACAAACCCCCCAGAATTTTCCGTAGAAACCAGCCCCGTGAAGAGGGCACTGTGATCCTTGAGGTAAAACTGGCTGGCACTGACGCCGCCCATGACCACATCATCGAGGGCACCCCAAACTTCCTTCAGGGGGGGCGTGGGATAGCGATAGTCAAAGAGGGGATAGGTGTTGGGTTGACTTTGAAAATAGGGTTGGGCACGTTCCAACAAATGCCGCATGCCCTCAAATTCAACCGCCTCTGGACTCGCACCGACAATTTCAAGGCCGGGGGGTGGCGCGTTGGGATTGGGCTGTACCTTTGCCCCAACACAGTTGATCACCGCCCGACTGCCCTGCAAGAGATCGGCAGGCAAGGGTTGAGTCACGTCGGCAACAACAATGTCTAAAAAAGGGTCTGAGGGAAGTACACTCTCCGCCTTGGCGCGATCGCGCACCCCTGCCCGCACCGCATAGCCTTGACTCAAGAGGGTTTTCACCACCGCTTGACCGGTTCGACCCGTTGCCCCCATCACCACAACAAGACCACTGCCCCGATAGGCGGGCGGCTTAAAGAGATCCGGTAAAAGGGGTGACAGCACAGGGCGCAGAGGTTCTAGGGTTCCCACAAAGGGAAGGGCTTGAAAAAAGCGCAGTGTATCGAGAAAGCGACTAAGTTCCCAGTTATTTGCCATAGAAGGGCACCACGCTTGACCAATGGGGGAGTTTCTCCCCTGCCCTTAGTGTATCGTGCCACTGTTGGGCTGCCCATGTGAGTAGAGCGCGGCCATAGTCGGTGGGGTTAGGGGGACTCAGGCATTTGTAGGGGTGAGGCCAAGTGGCCAAAAGCGTTTCTGCTTCGTGGTCTGCCAGCAGGCGATCGCCCCAAAGAGAGTTAAGACTGCCCCCCTGATAACGGTAAATGCCAAGGTATTGATGCCCCTGTTGGGCACGACGGGACACCACCCCATCCTGTTCTATGAGTTCATCACGATAGTGCCACGCCATTGTGCCAAGGCTAGACAGACCCAAAAGGGGAACTTCCAGTTGCTGGGCTAGGATGCGGGCAGTCACGACCCCCAAGCGCGTTCCCGTAAAGCTGCCCGGGCCACAGCCAATAGCGATCGCCCCTAGTTCACCCCAAGTGTAGCGACCCATCAGTTCCCCAAGGCAAGGGTGAAGTTGGCTGGCCAGTTCTCGACCCAAGGGCCATGTTTTCACCTCTAGCAGTTGATCTGCCTCTAAATCATAGAGACCGGCCACCAGTGGGGCATCGCTGGTATCAAAACCAAGACAAAGCAGCTTAGCTCACTCCGACGGCGATCGCCACCAAGCCAGCCACTAAGAGCAATCCGCCCGCAACCAACAGGGCTGCCCGTACTTTTTGCTGCGGTGTCCAAGGCTGTGCTTGATAGACCTTAGGCTCAATGGCAAAGTTGTTGAGGCGACCGCCCTCATCGGTGGTATAGCGCATCGAAACAAACCTCAATTCAGCGTTACAGTGCAGCTATTCTAACAAGCGAACTTTACGAGTCTTGAGAATCCTTAACAATTTCTTGCAATTGACCGTGGCGATAGACCCGCAACCAGCGACCGCGCCAGTAGATGCGATTGCCAAAACAGCCCCCCAGCCAAATCAGGAAGCTCATCACATCCCGCAGGGGCAATAGCCAGAGCCACAACAGTAGCCGAGGGGTACCCATCAAGACCATGCTCATGATCGCCTGCAACCAGCGAAGGCCCTGAACCCCCAGAAAGACGCTGAGAGTCCATGGGGTTGGAAATAGTCCCCACAGCAGGGCACTATAGACGGTGCCAAACATAAACACCATGCCAAAATACTGATTGCCGCGATTGGCACGAATGCTGCGACACCAGCGCAGTTCCCGTTGCACCGCCTTCAAAAAGGACTCATCAGCGCAGTCATTGTCAAGAATATAGGACGATAACTCCACGCGATACCCAGCACGCCACGCTGCATACCCCAGTTGGTAGTCCTCACCAATGCGATTGAGTGCAATCTCAAAACCACCAATTTTTTCTAGGACTTCCCGCCGCAGCAGCACGGTTGGCCCAATGGCAAAGCGCAGCCCGCGATCAAGGAAGCGGGCAACAAGCACACTGGGGATAAAGTCAAGGCATCGCCCCATGGCCAGAAACGCAGCTCCTAAGCGGCGCGGATGGTGATCAATGTAACCACAGGTCACGACCCCCACTTGGGGATCCGCCAAGGGTTGCACCAAAGTGGCTAAGTAATGGGGTCTAACGCGCACATCACTATCGGTTTCAACAATTACCCCATAGCGCGCATGGGTAAACAATTGGGCGACATTGCTGGCCTTACGGTTCAGCCCGCAAATCCGCTGACAAAGATACCAGCGAGCCCGGTGGGGATAGGTCTGGCAAATGGCCTTTAACACCGGTATGGCTGGATCACTGGGGTCTTGAACCCCAAAGAGGACTTCGTAGACGGGGTAATCTTGCTCGCACAGTGAAGACCAGTTTTGCCAAGCCCTTGCTTCTAAGCCGCAGACAGGAACCAAGATCGAGACCGCCGGCAAGGACTCTAGGCGAGTCGTCCGCTGGGGGGTGAAAAATTGATAGGTGAGGGCAGCGGCAACAATGTAGAACAGGCTTCCCGTGAGGCTCAGCAGGCTCAGGAGAATGAGGGCAACCATCATGGTGCTGTCGCGATCGTCCCCGTCAGGGGGGAACTGGCACTGGCATAGGCTTTGACGGGAATTCGACCCGCTAAGTAGGCAAGACGACCCGCCGTGGTTGCCAGCGCCATGGCTTTGGCCATTGCCGGCGCATTGCCCGCTTGGGCGATCGCGGTATTAATCAAGAGTGCATCTGCCCCTAACTCCATCGCGGCGGCCGCCTCACTGGGCGTGCCAATGCCCGCATCAACCACAACGGGAACACTGGCTTGATCAATAATGATTTGAATATTGGCGGCATTACGCAGACCTTGCCCCGACCCAATGGGGGAGGCCAACGGCATCACAGTAACACAGCCCACTTCCTCAAGGCGTTTGGCCAGCAGGGGATCTGCATTGATGTAGGGAAGAACCGCAAATCCTTCTTTGACCAGTTGTTCTGCAGCTGCCAGTGTGCCAAAGGGATCGGGCAGCAAGTATTTCGGGTCGGGAATCACCTCTAGCTTGACAAAGTTGTTGTCCTCTTGACCCAAGAGCTTGGCCATTTCGCGGCCTAAACGGGCAACGCGAATCGCCTCTTCAGCGGTTTGACAGCCAGCGGTGTTGGGCAGCAGCCAGATTTTACGCCAGTCAAGGGCATCCACAAGTCCTTCGTGACCAGGGGCATTGGTTTGAACGCGACGTACGGCTACCGTAACAATTTCACAGCCACTCGCGGCAACACTGGCCTGGAGATCCGCAATGGAACGATATTTGCCCGTACCGGTCATCAGGCGTGAACGAAACTGCCGCCCAGCGATTGTTAGCGGGGCATCTTCAATTAGCAGCTCAGGAGGAGGCGCAGTCACCATGATGCACTTGTGAAGTGAACAGCACTAGAGTTTGCCTTTCTACCATATCAGGGTTACGCTCTCTGCTGCTGCGACCTTGGAAAACTTGTGGCATCATAGAGGCACCATAACCTTGGGAGTGCAACAGTTGGTGCATGGCACATATTGGCAACAATGCCGCCATTCAGGCTGCCGATCGCCTGCTACGTCAATATGGGTTTGATTTGGATGGCTCCTCAGTTGAGGTCATCCTAGATCGCTGGTTGCGCCATTTTCCTCCCCGCTGGATTCGTCTTGCCCTCATTGAAGCCCTCTATCTGGGGCGCTATAAAGCTATTTCCGTAGAGCAAATTTTAGAGCTATGGCAACGGCGTGAGCAACCGATTTATCACTTCAACAGTGAGTTTGAAGCCATTATCTGCCAGTCATTGCCCATTAGTGTGCCGGAGCCTGCTTCCTCGCGACCTTCACAGACCCCTAGCAATACAAAAATTAGTGAATTTCACCCTGATTTAGCGTCTGACCCATTTGTTACCAAGTTAACTAGTATTGTGCAGCAGTGGCAGTCCCAAGACTTCCTCGTGGAGCAGGGCGATCGCTCCTCCTAGGCCGTTGCAGGTTATACTCTTTTGGGTAAGATTTGGCACCGCCACCTATGGCTGTTTTTGAAGGCACCTATCACGTTCTGGGAACACCTCGCTTTGGCATTGTGATTTCCCGCTTCAATGACCTGATTACCACCAAGCTGCTAGAGGGTTGCCAAGATTGTCTGCGCCGCCATGGCGTTGATCCCAATCCCCACGGTTCTCAGGTGGACTATGCTTGGGTTCCCGGTAGCTTTGAAATTCCCCTTGTGGCGGCTCAACTGGCGGCCAGTCGTCGCTATGCTGCCATTATTTGTCTAGGGGCAGTCATCCGTGGCCAAACCCCCCACTTTGACTATGTGGCTGCTGAAGTCACCAAAGGGATTGCCACGGCTTCTATGCAAACGGGTGTGCCGATTATCTACGGCATTCTTACCACCGACACGATGCAACAGGCCCTTGAGCGCGCTGGCATTAAAAGCAATAAAGGTTGGGAATATGCCCTCAATGCCCTCGAAATGGCAAACCTGATGCAAACCCTTCCCAGCAGCATCAATCCACCCACAGCCAAACTCAGCCCCAGTACCCCTGTTCTCGCTGATGGGTAATCCAAATGGTGAAGCAGAAATTGCTTCCTAGGGCTACCAAGGGCTGCCAATCATCGTAAATCCTGCCCAAAAATAGGGATGGGAAAGTTGACGCCCACCCCCAGTTTGAACTTCTTGGGGCAAAGGAATTGAAAGCCCTCCCCGCACCCCAGCACTGCGTAGGTGGTTCTCTTCAATCACAACCTGCTGATGGATCAGGGCAAGCTGCGCCTGTCGCAAGGCCTCTGCTTTAATCGGAGCAGTTCTCAACTGTCCATAAAATGCCGTCATCAAAGCCAGTGTCCCTTCATCACTGACATACCAAAGGCTAGCAACCGAACTCTTTACACCCGCTTGGAGTGACAGTCCAGCAAACCCAAGTTCTGCATTGGTATCTCCTACCGCTGTACGACAGGCACTCAGCGTCATTAGCTCTGTGGGTGGCCGGAATAACCGCAACTGCCGCACTTGAGCCATTGAAAGCTGGCTATCCCAAAACTGAATATAGGAATTTTGTGGCTTACCCACATTAAATTCACCATGGGTCGCTAAGTGTAGGATAGGGTAGAGACTGCGCCGCCGCTGGGTTTGCAAGTTTGAGACCGTAAAAGCTTCATTGAGGAATACTTGCCCTCGTCCTACCAGTTGCGTAATGGTTTGCAGCTCGATGGGAACCGCTGGCAAAGGACTTTGCTTTGTGAACTGAGAGGCACCCATTGCCAGTACAGAAGCATTTTGCAACGGCTGGTAGCGGGTATCCACCAAGTTGATACTGGGAATGAGACCCAGATTATAGCGTTCTACTAGAAACTGACCATTACGACCGATTGGACTATCGCTGACCGTCGAGGAAATAAGATTTGACCCCGTGTGCAGAGCAGCGATCGGCACACTCCGCAACCCCTGATCAAGGGCAAAAACCAGTGTATTAATGCCTCGTGCTTGCAATTCAGCATCAACGCCGCCCATGATCCATTGGTAGAGCTGCTGCGCAAAGGGTAGATAGGATTCACTATTGGTTTTCGTTGGGTCTCGCACCTCACGATTAAAAGCAGCAATGACGCGACGCACTGCTTCTTGGGGCACTCGAAGGGGTTGGTAAATGGGTTCCCCTTCCGGTGTGATGATGAGAATATCCAACTGTTCAGGTCGCCAAAAGACATAGCTCAGGGCAGGTTTTTGACCTGTTTCTTCAGCCATACGCCCCAATAATTCCTTGATTTGCTCAATGTCAAGGAACTGTAGTCCCTCTTGACTAGGAGTGCTGAAAAATTCACCAAAGTACTCACTAAACTCAAAGGAATAAAGCTGCTGAAGCAGTTTGATCGCACTGTTGTAGTCTCCCTGATCAAAAGCAGTACTGATTTGCTGACGAATGATCTCAACTCCGGGGAAGTAAATGACTTGAGCGGTATTCTGGGGCAGTTGAGTGCCTTGTATCTCCTCTCCCAATAAAATCCGACCCAGATTCTCTTGAGTTTGGGGTTCTGGAGGTGTTGGCGGTGTGGACGGCTCCGTGGGCGGGGTTGGCGGTGTGGACGGCTCCGTGGGTGGTGTTGGTGGTGCTTGAGAAACCCGATAGAGAAACCCAGAACCAGAAAATAGGGCAAGCTCAGGATAGGTGGTGTTGAATTGCTCTGAACCTGTGAGGCCGCCGTTGATATTGAGATTCGGGTCAGTCGAATAAACTAGCCAGCGACCATTGGGGGTACTAAAGACACTAGAGCCATAGTTGTTAATAAAGTTATTTTCGGCAGCAAGGACAATCGCATCCCCAGTCCCAACGGCAGAAATTGGCGCATTGAGAACAATATCGCCTGTTAGTGTTTGTAGGAAAATGTTGCGCCCTGTAATGCCTGTTGGGTTAACATTGCCAACGGTAAGGGTACTGTTATTGACAAATTGCAAATCACTTGCACTGTTCAACTCAGCAGCTAGGATCCCCACTTGGTTATTGGGGTTGGTTAGGATTGCACTGCCATTTTGTAAAGTTAAACCCAAGTTGCCTGCTCGAATCGGTGCACTTTGCGTTAGGTTCCCACTGTTTAAGCTGAGGATTAGGGTATTGCCGTTGGTATTGATGCCAGTGGTGAGGCCATTGACACCATTGTTGAAACTAACGATACCTAGGGCACCTTGATTACTCAAGTTCACATTTCCACTGACATTGCCTGAGAGTGTCTGAAACCCATTGTTGACATTGTTGAGGGTGAAAGTCCCCTGTCCAAGAAGTTGCAGCGTTCCCGCAGAAATGACATGGCTGCCCTGAGTAACGCCGCCACCGCTATTGAGTGTGAGATTGCGACCATTGAGATTCGTCGTGCCAGAGCCATTGAACTGAATACCTAGGGAACTTACGCCGGGGGTTTGCAGCGCAAGATTGTAGTTGAGGCTGAAGGGACGAACATCAATGAGACCAGTACCATTAGGGTGACCAATGGTCACCAAAGAAAATCCACCCGTGATTTGGTTGAGGAGAAACTGATCAATGATTAAGTTACCCGTTGCACCATCGCCAATGCCGACGGGAGTATGCGCATCAATCGGTTGAAAGACAAGGCGGCCTGCCCCGGCACTATGGATATCTAGCAGAGAGGGAAAATCACCCGAGACTTCAATCCCCCCCTGAGCTGCTAATGTGAGCATGCCATCTTGAACAGCTAATGTCAGGAGGGCGTCAGAGACTTCCATGACCAGACCAAAATTGCCGTCAGTGCCGCGACCTTCGATGAGAATCTTCCCATTTCCAGCCGTTCTGACCTCGGCAGAGTACTCTGTGTCAGTTGCTGCCCTAAAGCCAAGACCAGCACCGAATTCACCCCCTGTACCTCTCAGGATAATGTCACCACTTTGACTGGTAATACTTGTGAAGCTACTCAGAATACCTCCTTGGTTGAAGGCAAAGCCCGTACCACCAGTACCCGTCAGGGTAATATTTCCAGTTGTGGTTCGAATTCCTGACTCTTCAAGATGGATGCCAACGTTGGAAACTCCTTCGGAGACGTTGCCCCCAGTACCCGTTAAGGTCAGATTGCCAGCTTCGGCGCTGATGGAGGAGTTTTGAATCGAGATACCATCCACAGGGCTATAAACACTAGAACTACCTGTCCCTAGAATGGTGATCTCTCCAGACCCTGAGGTGAGGATTGAACTCCCACCGATCAGCACCCCTTCTTGGCCATTAGTTGTTGCACCGCTGCCATGAATCCTAATATGGCCGCCACCTGCATTGAGAGTAGAGTTTCCGATATTAACCCCAGCAGTGCTGACACCGATCGCTGGACTGGTGAAGGGATTAGAGCCACCCCCCAAAATAATATTGCCACCATTGGTAATGAGTGTAACTGAGTCTAATCTAATTGCTCCTGCACCACTGTTATCGGCATCAGCATGGAGAATGATATTCAGTCGGCCTGCTTCTGAGCGAATGTCATCGGCAACAAGAATGTTATTTGCAGCTTGCAAGGTTAGGGAGGCATCGCCGCCGCCTATTTTGGTAATCGAGGCAAGTACAGAAATATCCCCTGCTTGGGTTCCAGTATCACCAGTTGTGATGATGACGCTAGTGCCGAGATTCAGAGCAGCTTCAATGGCAGTATTCACAACAAAAGCATCATCAGTGGTGGGGGTAAAGACATCAGGATTGCTCCCAGAGAAACTCCCGCCACTCGTAGGGGAGTTATCAATGGTGACATTTCGTGGATCAAGGAGCCATGTACCGGGCTGACCCTTGACTGCACTGGCATCTACTGTTCCCCGAACGCTGAGTAATTCTTGCCCAGAGGTTTCCACAAAGCCGCCATTACCGCTAAGTTGCCCGCCGCGTGCGCTGATCGTGCCGGCAAATTGCGTGCTGTTGTCTGCCCATGCAATGACAGTGCCACCATTGCCTTGATTGAAGGCATCCGCTGCAATCACACTGCCGCTGTTGATAAAGAGATTCTGGGCATTGAAACTGCTATGCAAGCGGTTAGTGCCAGTGGTGCCCCCTAGGTAATCGCCCCCCAAGAGAATCGTGCCACCCCCGAGTTGACCAGAGGCGGTTAAGTTGGCATTGATGAGGGCGATATTTTGACCAGTGATCGTGATTTGGCCACCCATACCGATGGGATTGGCGACGGAAAGGCTGCCACTGATGACGGCGGTGTTCGTTGTGGTGGGAATTTTGTTGGGGTCATGGACAAGGCGAATTGTGCCGTCGGGGTTTTGAATGACGCTGTTGACAGGTTGTGAACCATTGCCAGTGAGTAAGCTGGGTAAGTCCACGGCAGCGATCGCTCCCCCAGTCGGTAGTCGCTCTTGAGGAATCTCAAGACTGAGCAGCATTCCCTCTTGGGAGACGCGCACCATTCCTGTTTCAGGTACAGCCGCAATGTAGATATTTCCTGCGGGGGCTGCGAGTGTACCCGTATTGATCACTTGGTGCGCCATCAGGCTCAGGGTTTGACCACGACCCACCCTCAGCTCACCTTCATTGATGATGAGGCCTTTACTCAGAAATTCAAAACCTGTGGGCTGACCATTGAGGGATTGATAGAGATTCTGGCCATTGACATCAAAGATCCCTCCCTCAAACAGCACCCGTTGAGCGGTAGAAGCATGGAAGGCAGCGGGGAGATTCAAACGGGCATTGGGGCCAAAGACAATTCCCGCAGGGTTGAGCAGATAAAGGTTACTGTTGCCACCCGTAATTTGAATCAAGCCATTGATGTAACTGGCGTTGCCACCATTGACGCCCGCGAGAATGTTGCGAATTTGCGGATTAGAGAGAAAGTTGGCAACTTGGCCGTTACCGACATTGAAGTTGTGGAAGAGGTGAAAGAGATTCTGACCATTCCCCGATAGGCGGCCACCACCAATATCAATCTGTTGACCATTTTGGATGACGGTGGTTCCAGTGCCATTGGTGGCTGGGGTAATTTGGCTGTAAACGTTGCCACTCAACAGTCCCCAAAAGACTAAGGTGATGGAAAATAGGTACTGTTGGAGAGTTTTCATGATCCCAGCCTCCAGATGATTTATCGAGTCCTGCCGCTGGCGACTCTTGTGGGGGAGTGCAGAGGCTGTGGTGGAAATTGGCTATAGCCATTATAGATATGGCAGTAAAATTTCCAAAATGCTACGCTTTCTTAATTTCTCAATCCCCGACGATCGTAAAATGAGCTTATCTTCCTAGGAGTAATAACGTTGGCACAGGGATTACGGGTTGGCATTTTAGGAGCGACAGGTGCGGTTGGCACGGAAATTTTGGCCATTTTGGCGGAACGGTCGTTTCCAGTGGCAGAGTTACGTCTGTTGGCTTCGCCCCGCTCCGCCGGTCAAACCCTCTCCTTTGGGGAAACAGTGCTGCCTGTGCAGGCGGTGAGTGAGGAGACCCTCAAGGGACTGGATTTGATTTTGGCTTCGGCGGGGGCAAGTGTGTCACGGCAGTGGCTACCAATTGCGGTTCAGGAAGGAGCGATCGCCATTGATAATTCCAGTGCCTATCGCATGGATCCCAACGTCCCCTTAGTGGTGCCCGAAGTCAACCCTGAAGATCTAAAAACCCACCAAGGCATCATTGCCAATCCCAACTGCACGACGATTTTGATGACGGTTGCGCTATGGCCCTTGCATCAGGTGCGACCGATTCGGCGAATTGTAGCGGCCACCTATCAGTCTGCCAGTGGGGCGGGGGCAAAGGCCATGCAAGAACTCAAGGATCAAGCCCTCGATATTCTCAAGGGGCAACCACCACGCACAGAGGCCTTTCCCTATCCCTTGGCCTTTAACCTCTTTCCCCACAATTCTCCCCTCAATGAGCAGGGCTACTGCCAAGAGGAGATGAAGATGGTCAATGAAACCCGCAAAATTTTCCATGCCCCAGAGTTGCGGCTAACGGCCACCTGTGTTCGTGTTCCTGTGCTGCGTGCCCATTCGGAAGCGTTGAATGTTGAGTTCTTTGAGCCTTTTCCGCTGCAAGAGGCGCGCGATCGCCTGCAACAGGCCGCAGGCGTCCAGTTTGTTGAAGATTGGCAGCGCAATTATTTCCCCATGCCCCTAGAGGCCACAGGTAAAGACCCAGTGGTAGTGGGGCGGCTGCGCCAAGATATTTCTGAACCCAATGCCCTTGAACTGTGGCTGTGTGGCGATCAAATTCGCAAGGGGGCAGCCTTGAATGCAGTGCAAATTGCTGAATCTCTGATTGCCCAAGGACTCCTCTAAGCCCAAAGAGCTTACCACGGTTGACTGAGTACATTGAGAATGTCCTGCCGTGCCAATACCCGCGCACAGTTGCGCCACTGATCGGGATCGTCGCTGACATGGCGTTCATAGCGCAATTCAAAAGCATTGCGGGCTTCTTGGCGTAGGTGGAGGTACTTGTCCATGAGGTCTGCGAGTTCCTCGATGTTGTCAATCCATTCGTCCTCAAGGGTGTCGGGCAGACTACCAAAGAGCTAGAGTTGAATCTCTCCCACGACGACGTGTATCAGTAGCATCCCCAATGAGTAAGCCAGCGAGCAATTTTGGCGCTCCCATTTCTCTGGAGGGAGATCACTTTCGCGTCGAAATTCCCAGTCAACGCATGCTCCGCCAACAACCCCCCGTTCACCCCGTCCTGTAGAACCACAGTTTACCGAGTTGCCGCTTTTTAGCCTGCCCCCACAGGAATAGGGACAGGTTGGTATTCATCAAGTCACTGGAAACAGTGCACCCTCCAAATAGGCTTCAAAGTGCTCCTGAAAATACAGCCAAGAGGTCATATCAGCACCCTCGCGGTATTCAGTGGGGGCTTCACGGTATTGGGGCAGTCGCTCTAATTGGTCTTGTAGGAGGGAGGGCAAGTCTTCGACGGTCAGGGCTTTGCAGCCAGTCGCACTGTAGATGAGATAACCGGGGCGATCGCCCATCTTCATCCAAGGCAACCAAGGCCCAATCCGACTCCAACACAAATGGACATCGGCAATCGTCTCCGTATCTTGTTGTAAATCGGCTGTCGCCACCGTTAGCTTAAAGAGTTCTGCCGCTTGGTAGATCGGCTGGGGGCTGTAGGCCTGAAACCGTTCCTCACCCGCAAGGGGATTGTCATAGTAGGGAAATAGATCAAACTGAAACGTAGTGGTTCGCTCACTGACTTGGGCAGGCACCTCACGGCGAAATAGCCCCTGCACGGGATCATTAGCAACGGGAATCACGGGAACCACGTCCTCTGTCCAAGGATTGTGCCAGCGATCGCACAGGGATTGCTTTTCTGGATCCAGATAAAACGTCAATTCACGGGAGAGAAAATACCACCCGCCCTCGGGATGGGGCAAACAGCGAGCGGCACTCATGCCAACAATGTTGAAGAGGTGACGGCGACGCTCTTGGGGAACAAAACTATACACCGCTCCCTGCCACGCCATAAACGTGGTCTTGCCCGTCAAATCTGCCCGTACCCGCACCCAATCGCGAGCACTCAACCATTTTTGAACAAATTCAGCGGCGGGCATGGCTACTCCACAGGAATATGGGCAGCCTGCAATTGCACATCCTGATTCGGATAGCTGGCAAGGCGCAGGGTCAAGGTTTTTGCATTGTCAAGGAGGCTTTTGGGAATCAAAATTGTGCCTTTGACCAGATCACTACCGGGGGGTAATTCCGTGGGTAGGCCTTCGGTGAGAGCACTCAAAAGGGTACCTTTATCATTTTTGATTTCAAGAAAGGTGTAGATAAACTGCACCCCTTGGCTACTGTCGTTTTTCAAGCTGACGTGCAGGGCTAAATCTTGGCCAATGGTATCCACATGGCTAATTTCTAGGCGCACCCCCTTATCCTCAGCAACAATGGGCAGTGTCCGACTCGTCGCCGGTTCCGCTGCTGGGGGGTCATTGGCAGTGGTGGGGGCAGGCACAATCTCGCGATCGCTGGCACCTTCAGTCATTTCGGCAATGCGGGCTTTGGTTTGGGCAATGATCTGTGCCTCGTCAAGAATGGGCGATCGCTCCCCTTGGGTTTGATCATTGGCATTCACGGCACTGCCCAGAATCGGATTCACGACGGGTTGGGACACACCGCGCAATGACTCTCGCCCCAAATGGTAGCCAATAAAAGCCGTGACTAGGGTAATGGCAGCTGTGGTACTGATCAGCACAAGGGAGGTGAGAACTCCGGGTTGAAGGGCACGTAGCATCGTTCTACTCCACTGAGGATGGTTTCATTGACGAAGAGACAGGGGGCAAGGGGGGTGGATTATTGGGCAACGCGACCGTCTCCTCCACATCCTCGGCATTGAGGCGCGATCGCACACTCACCAAGAACGTTTTAATCACTACCGCGATCGGAACCGCAATGAGAACCCCGACTAACCCCGAAGCCCTAGCCCCAGTCAGGATCGCCAAGAAAACCCAGACTGGATTTAAGCCCGTAAAGCTACCGATGATCCGAGGGGCAACCACATTCTCCAAAAACTGCTGATAGAGAAACGCAAATCCCGCCACCTTGAGGGACAACCACACATCCTGAAGGGCGACGAGCAAACTAATTGAAATAATCCCCACCGTACCGCCAAAGGGCACCAAGGCCATCACGCCAATAATGACACCAAAGAGCAGTCCATAGGGCACCTTGAGGAAAATGAAAATCGTCGTCAAGCCAATCCCCATGCACAGCCCCAGCACCAACTGACCAATGAAATAACTCTCAAAACTGCGGCGTATCGTTTCTGAAACCGTGGGGCGGAGCGTATCTGGCAACCAACTGAGGAGGCCATCCCACAATTCATCCCCATGCTGCAGCAAATAAAACGTGAGCACAACGGTCAAAATCAGATTAATGAGCACATCCACCGCACTGCTGAGGGTGCCCAAGATTAAATTCAAAGCCTCACGGGCCAAGCTTTGGAGTTGATCCTTGAGTTTTTCCAAGAGTTGGTTGGCAAGGGCATCCACATCCACCGTTACCGGCAGGTTGAGGGAGTCCACCCACTGGCCAAATTCCAAGAGTCGCCGTTGGCTGGAGTTAAACCATTCGGGCAAGCGGGCAATGAGCTGTTGTGCCTGATTAAAGACATTGGGTACCACCACCAAGCCAATAATGGCAATCAGTACCAAGGCCAGCAGAAAGACGAAAATGGCTGAGGGGCCTCGCGGATTTCCCTGCTCCTCCATCCAGCGCACCGGATAGTTCAGCAAAAAGGCAAACAGGGAAGCCAGCACCAGAACCGCCACCAGCGGCCCAAAAAACTTGAGAATGGTCGCAAAGGCCCAGAAATTCAGTGTCAGGATCGGCCCTGCCAAGCCAATAATCAGAAACCGACTGGCAATGGAGAGGCGATTCCACCAGTGACCCGAGGCCGCAGATTGGCTCATAGCTCTAAGCACAGTTGACGAAAGTGATCACCACGTTCTTCAAAATTCTGGTACTGGTCAAAGCTGGCACAGGCAGGGGAAAAGAGAACGGTTTTGATCGGGTACTGGGTCACCAGTTCAGCAGCCGCCGCCACTGCCCGATCCAGTGTCTCCATGATCTCATAATTTGTAAAGCCCGTGGCTTCTAAGCGCTGCGCAAACTGCGGTGCTGCTTCACCAATCAAGAGCACCCAAGCGGCTTTCTCCTGAATCAGCTTGAGCCAAGCGCGATCGTCCCCCTTTTTGGCCTGTCCACCGGCAATGAGAATCACTGGCCCTGTCACAGAACGCAGCCCAATTTCGGCGGCGTCATAATTGGTGGCCTTACTGTCGTTGATCCACTCCACCTGTCGCCATTGGCGAATCCGCTCTAGACGATGGGGCACACCGGCAAACCCTGCCACCGCTTTGGCAATTGTTTCGGCAGGAATACCGGCTAAATGAGCCGTTGCCACGGCTAGAAGAAAGTTTTGCTGATTGTGTTGACCCGGCATTTGCAGGACATGGGTGGGCAGCAGGGGTTGATCTTGAAACCACACTTGATCCTTAGCAATATAGATGCCCTGTTCAATCCCCTTGGGTAGGGCTGCCGCCCCTTGGGTACTGATCCACCAAGCTTGCGGCCAACGATTCACCATGTGCTGACGCAGGTAGGGATCATCCCCATTGAGGATCGCCTGTTTCGCACCATTCATGAGGTGAGCTTTGGTTTCGACATAAGCGTCGAGGGTGCCGTGGCGTTCCAAGTGATCTGGTGTGAGGGTTGTCCAAAGGGCAAATTGGGGTTGCAGGGGGGGGCTAGACTCTAATTGATAGCTACTGATCTCAGCAATCACCCAATCAAGGGCGCTAGCGGTCAAAGCCACTTCGCAAATACTATTGCCGATATTGCCACAGGCGGGAGCATTGTACCCCGCTGCTTGAAAAATGGCGGCAGTGAGTGCGGTGGTGGTTGTTTTGCCATTGGTGCCCGTAATACATACCCACGGCAGATGGGCGAGGGTCTGCCAAGCAATTTCCACTTCCCCCCGAACGGGGATGCCCGCTTGGCGAGCGGCAATCAGAGCAGGAGACTGCCAAGGGACACCGGGACTAATGACAATTTCCGCTGGGACACGCAGACCCACACTGGCGAGGGTTTGTAAATCAAAGTCGTAGTTGAGTTGAACAGCAATGCCTTCGGCTTCTAGGAGTTGCTGCTGCGATTGTAGGGCAGGGGTTTGACGACTATCACTCACCTCCACTTGCCAGCCTTGACGTTTCAGTAAACGGGCAGCAGCGATGCCAGAGCGACCAAGACCAATCACATGAACAGTTGGCATAGTTAAGTGGGGTGAATCCAATCCAGCAGGTACAGACTCGGGGCAGCGGTCACTAAGGTGGTATCCTCAAGGCCAATGAGGCCGATCGCTCCCGCTAAATGTTGCGTCTTAGACTCTATTATTGTCACACCGGGTAGAGAACAATGCCTAGCTTACGCACAATTTGGCTCTGCGGTCTGCTGTTGACGACTAGTGTCGGGTTTTTGTCTTTTGAAGGCAAGCCCGCGATCGCCCGCCGTCGCGAAGCACCCAAAGTGGTGCGCGTCACCGATGTCCAATTGCAGAGCGAGAATATTGCGGGTGTCTGGTACCACCGCCTGACGGGGCGCGTGCGCAATGAAACGGCTACACCAGCGCGCAATGTCCAGATTTACTATGAAATCTACGATCCAGTCAGTCAACGGTTGCTCGAAGCTGGCGCCACCCAGTTGCGCAATCGCGTGATTAATAGCGAAGGGGAGGCGGAGTTTCTGGCAACTCCCAATGCGGGGGGGCGGGTGAAAATCACGCTCGTGGAATGGCTGAGTGGCGATCGCGAATACCGTTCGTTTCAGCAAATGCAGGAATTTTCCCAATAGCGCCTACTGGGGTGTCTCACTGGAGGTGGGGGATTGAGCTGTTGTTTCCTGCACACCAAAGGCCAGTACCCAGCCTTCAAGATTGTTGGCGGTGCGAATCTTCAGCCATTCCCCATCCTCACTGCGCTCTAGGATCGTCACCACTTCATCAAAGGCCACACCCCCCAGAGCATTTGCCTCGCGACTGGGGCGATCGCGCAACCGTAAACCATCGCCATAGATCACCCGCCCTTCAGAGTTTGGCTGCGGTGAGGGGGTCGGGGTTGGTTCAGGAGGGGGTGAGGGGGAATTCGGTGACGACTCTGGTGGCGTAGGCGGTGGCGAATTTTGTGCTTCGACCTCGGGGCGGGGGGGTGGCCAGAGCAAGTTAAAGACGAGGGGTGTAATGATAGCAGTGGCCACAAGGGTAATCAGACCTAAACCCAAAAAGGTTCCTAGGAGCCATTGCAGCACACGCACCACTGGTTTCATGATCTAACGCCCTGTGGGGGGAGACAGGATTCGTGAGGCAAACCGTGCCCGCCCGGAGGCCGCCCATTCTTGTAATTGGTGCACTTGCTCACGGGCGGTGCGTGCCAAGGGGATAATCTCACTGGCCGCGTGCAGCAGATCTTCGGTGGTAAAGTCGCGGTCTTGGCTAAAGGCAAGGTGCATTGCCTCAATGATACACTGCTCAATTTCAGCCCCAGAAAAGTCAATGGTTTCGTAGGCCAACCGCTCTAAATCATAGTTTTGCAGGCGATCGCGCCGCACACGACTGAGGTGCACTTCAAAAATCGCTCGCCGCTCATCCACATTGGGTAGTCCGACAAAAAAGATTTCATCAAAGCGACCTTTACGCAGCAGTTCCGGGGGCAAGACCTGCACATTGTTGGCAGTGGCCACAACAAAAACAGCAGAGGTTTTCTCCGCTAGCCAAGTGATAATCGTGCCAAAAACACGGCTACTGGTACCGCCATCCCCTCGGCCATCAATGCCCGCAAAGGCTTTATCCATCTCATCAATCCAGAGGACGCAGGGGGCTAGGGCTTCAGCAATTTGAATCATCTCGCGGGTACGTGCTTCGGATTCCCCCACGAGGCCGCCAAAGAGTCGCCCCACATCCAATCGCAACAGCGGCAAGTGCCATTGGTGGGCGATCGCCTTTGCCACTAGGGATTTACCGGTGCCCTGAATTCCCACTAGCAGCACCCCCCGCGGATAGGGCAGCCCATAGCGCCGTGCCCGCTCGGAAAAAGCACCGCCGCGCCGCAGCAACCACTCCTTGAGGTTATCAAGACCACCAATGTCGGCAATCGTTTCTTGGGTGGGGTAAAATTCGAGAATTTGGGTTTGCCGCAGGATCTGCCGTTTCTCCTCCAAGACCAGATCCACATGGCTGCCGTCCAGCACACCGTGCAAAGCAATGATCCGACCAATGACGCGGCGAATCCGCTCTAGGGTCAAGCCCTGACAGGCGCGGATCAACTCATCGAGAATGGGTTCTGCGGGAATGTTGCCGAGGCTTTGACAGAGCTTCACCAGTTCAAGGCGAATTTCCTCCCGTTGGGGCAAAGGGAACTCCACAACGGTAATCACATCCCGCAGTTCCGGGGGCAACTGCACCGTCGGAGCCAGCAGGATCAGGTTTTTGGGCTGGGACTTGAGTTGCCGCGCGAGGTTACGCAGTTTGCGAGAGACCGCTACATCCTCAATAAAGCGGTGAAAATCCCGCAGCAGAATCATGGCCGCTGCCGGTCGCGGCAGTCTTTCGACGAATTCAAGGGCACTGAGGGGATTGCGCTTGGCGACCCCCAGATCATTGGGATTGCCCTGATACCCCTCCACAAAATCCCAAATGTAGATGGGGCGCTGATTCAGGCGATCGCTAATTGTGTGCAGTGTTGCCTCAAGGCGTTCTTCCTCTGTTGTGGCCACATACAACAGGGGATAGCGTGCCCGCAGCAACAGTTCAAGGTCAGACTGAGCACTCACGGCGATGGTTCCGAACGCTCCAGAACCGATTGTAGTTGCGCAAGCATTGCCCAGCGGTGATCAATGGGGGGTTCCGCAGGGACAGGGGGGTGAATACCGCCACAATTGGGGTCACAGTATTGGGGGTAGGGCAGGGCAAGGCAGAGTTGCTGGTAGAGCCAGTCTGCAAGATCAATGCGACCGTTGGCGGGCAAGGTTTCCACCAGATCATCGTCGGGCTGACTGGCTGGGGTTTCTGCAAGCCAAATGAGTTCCGTAGTGGTACACACCAAGCGATGGTTATAGTACTGCAAACAGCGATCGCAAGAGAGGGTGACAATTGTCTGCACACTGGCGCTGACTTCTAAGTAGGTGTGGCGGTGACTGGCAGTCACCATTCCTTGCACGGGAGTCAACGTTGCCAAGTCTGGAAAATCGGTATCCACCCGCCACTCATAGGTCTGGGCGGGCAGCCGCAGTAGATCGGGAATACTTAGCCAGTGGGCATCGCTCACACTAAGTTCCTTGGCTCATTTCATAGAGTTCTTTGAGGAAGTGAAAACATTGCTCAGCCGTCATTGAGGTGGGCTGAAAGGTTGCTGCTGGTGAGTATTTTAACCGCAGGTACCGAATTTTATCACTGTCCATCTCGCCCAACTGCACCAGACGCATTGACCAATTGATGAAGGTGCGCTCTGCGATCGCTTTGAATTCAATAATCTCAGCGCTGTGGTGGCGGGGATCCTTGAGGATGCGGGCGTAGGTTTCACTCACTTTCTGGCGATCGCCCTCTAGGGTTTGCAGAAACATGCCGTTGCCGTAGCACAGTATTCCCGTAATGCCATCGCGGAGATTGTTCACCTCTGACTTGGCCATAATATCCCGCAGGTCTGGGTAGGACAGGCCATCTGTGGCACAACTGAGATAAAGCAAGCGATGTAATCTCATGGGTCTCCGGTTCTCGATCGCACACAACCGATTTCAATATCCCATGAAAGGGACCCTTGCTAAAGACGACTCCCGTGATCTTTACTTTAAGTTTCGCGAACGCCTCTGACCACTGCGCTAGTGCCAGCGCTTGATTTGACAAATCCGGCAAAAGTAACCTTAGCGCCGTGACGTTCAAACATAGCAGCAACATCTTTTATTCTTTGGGGATTGTCATACTCCGGCGAGAACATATCAAAGGTGTCTAAAATTGCCCATTCACGGCGTTTTTGCTGATCCACAGTACTAGGAATTGTTCGTAGATCAACAATTGGTAAAAATCGAGTCAGTACGCCTAGTTTAACTTTCACTAAAAAATCAAATAACGTAATTAAACCATCAATATTCTTCTCAATTAAATTCAACAGAGCTTGGTGTGACATCTTTTTTGTCAAGGGTCTTAAAAGATATTTTGCGTGTATTTTTGTCCAAAAACCTTTAATCGGATAGAAATCAACCACAATCTCAGCACCGATTTTTGCGTATTTAATCAGATTTTTTACAGATTCTTCAAAGTCAGGTGTATGTTGTAGAACCCCAAAACAAAACACCTTATCAAAAGAGGCTTCAGGCAAAGGGATGTCATAGATGCTCGCCTGAAATAGGTGTAATCTTCCGCCAGCAATATCAGAATTATTTTGCCAATTTGCCTCAACCGCCTCTGAATAATCAAAACTCCAAAGATAAGCAGACGTTTTTTCTAGGATAACCCGTGTAAATCTACCTGCACCAGAACCGGCTTCTAAAATACTTTTGCCAGCAAGCTCCTCAGGCTGCCAGTTTGTTGTTGCAAAGAATCGAGTTTCAGATTGTTTTTGATCTGTATCATCTATTTGTGTTTTTGAGAACTTATTCCATTGCAGACCAAAACTTTGGGTGTAGTTTTGGCTTGAATCTACAAATCTAGGAATCTGATTAACAATTGGATAAACAGAACCCGTCTCACTATAGTACGCAGTATGATCCTTTCTAAGTGGTGCTTTCGTCTTGGGATCAACGTAATGAATGGAGATAGTCATTGATTAACTCCTCAGAAAGATGTTTTTTAGGGGATTGATATAAAATTCCCCGGTGTGAAATAGGCTGTACAGCCGCAAACCATAGTAGCCAAGATAAATCACCCCTAGCCACCACCAGTTTTGAATGCGTTCATTGATGTAGCGAAAGGGGGTGTGCTGCAATCGCCGGCCAGTTTTCAGCTCTAGGCCTATAAAAACCGCCATCACCGTAAATGCGAGAAAGAGCACAGGGCCAAAGAGATGCATTCTCAGGGCATCTTCAACATTGCCGCGAGCGATCGCCATAAAGGAACGGGTCAGACCGCAGCCTGGACAGGGAATACCCGTTGTTGCTCGAAAAAGACAAAGTAAAAAAGGCGGCGTCCCCGTATGGTTAAAGAGTGCCGCTCCCACTAAAGGTGCTGTGGTCAGTCCCAAAAAGCCCCAGCGGCTCAAGCGTTCCTGTTTCGATAAAACGGCATCAGAGAAGCGCAGCATCCGGTTCCTCGGCATTCACCAACAGTCGCTGCTCCCATTCTGCCGCAAACGCCACAAATCGCTCCTCTAAAATGGCTTGGCGTGCTGCTTGGGTGAACCGAATCAGTTCCGTCACATTATGAATCGAGAGTAAGGTGTAGGCCAGTAGCTCCTTGGCACGCACTAAATGACTTAGGTAGGCTCGGCTAAAGGTGGTGCAGGTATAGCAGGGACAGGTGGGATCCAAGGGTTCATAATCGCGGCGAAAGCGAGCATTTTTTAGGTTCCAGCGCTGCCCTTGGACAATGGCACAGCCGTGGCGGGCCAAGCGGGTGGGAATCACACAGTCAAAGAGATCGACCCCGGCAGCGATCGCCCGCAACATTTCTAAGTGAGTTCCCACCCCCATCAAATAACGTGGCTTATGGGCAGGCAAGAGGGGAGCCGTCACCGCCACAATTTCATGCATGGCACTGTTGGGTTCCCCCACACTCACGCCACCAATGGCATAGCCCGGCAGGTCATAGGGCAGCATCGCCGCAGCACATTCTCGCCGCAGATCGGCATACACTCCCCCCTGCACAATGGCAAAGAGGGCTTGATCGGATCGTTGCTTTGCAGCAATGCAGCGCTCTAGCCAATGCAGGGTGCGTTGCGTCGCTTGGATCACTGCCTGCCGGCTTGCAGGATAGGGGGGGCACTCATCAAAGGCCATGATCACATCTGCCCCCAAGGCCTCTTGAATGGCGATCGCCCGCTCGGGTGACAGTTCAATGATTTGACCATCGTGGGGTGAACGAAACACCACCCCCTGATCGGAAATTTGCCGCATTTCGCTGAGGCTAAAGACCTGAAACCCCCCCGAATCCGTGAGAATTGGCCCTGACCAGCCCATAAAACGGTGCAGCCCCCCCGCTGCGGCCACAATGTCTTCCCCCGGTTGCAGGTGCAAATGGTAGGTGTTGGCCAAAACCATTTGAGCGCCCGCCGCCTTGAGGTGTTCTGGGGTGAGGGTTTTCACATTCGCTAAAGTACCCACGGGCATAAAACGCGGCGTTGCCACTGCGCCATGGGGGGTGTGAAACAGGCCTGCCCGCGCTTGGGTATGGGCACAGTCCTGCTGGCAGACAAATTCAAACACGCTGCTGGATCCACAAGAAGGCGTAAAAAATGTTACCAAATGCCTAGACAAACCCACAATCGCTGATCTATGATTAAAACTTGTGACCAAAAACGGATACTGAGTGGGCGCGATCGCCTCAACCCCCTTAAGTCCTTGGTTCCACTGATCCAGGGGTGGCAGCGTGTTCGCAACTTGCAATCATAGCCTTGCCATCTTTACCTGCGCCTGTCCTTGATCAACGATGGATGCGCCTTGAGCGTCATCGTCTTGACCGTGTAACTGCTGGGTCAATCCACCATTCCTAACTGTAGGAATCTGCCGAGGTGTAGCCTACGGGCTGCCTCTCGCTGTTTTGTTGTGATTCGTATTTTTAAGGAACGCGATCGTGACAGTTGGTATTTTAGGGACAAAGTTGGGCATGACCCAAATCTTTGACGAGGCGGGTCGATCTGTCCCCATTACGGTGGTACAAGCGGGGCCGTGTCCGATCACACAAATCAAAACCCCCCAAACCGACGGCTACACGGCCATTCAAGTGGCCTACGGCGAAGTGCGGCAGAAAAACCTGAGTCGCCCCGAGCGCGGCCACCTCAACAAATCGCAAACGCCCCCCATGCGTCATCTGCGGGAATTTCGCCTCGAAGATGCCTCTGCCTATCAATTGGGTCAGGCCATCACCGTTGATATTTTTAGTCCGGGGCAGCTTGTGGATGTCCACGGCACCAGCATTGGCCGAGGCTTTGCGGGCTATCAAAAACGCCACAATTTTAAGCGCGGTCCAATGGCGCATGGCTCGAAAAACCACCGTCTGCCCGGTTCCACTGGGGCAGGAACCACCCCGGGTCGGGTTTTCCCCGGCAAGCGGATGGCCGGTCGCATGGGCAATACGGCAGTCACCATTCGCAAATTGCAGGTGGTGCGCGTTGATCCTGAGCGCAACTTAATCCTGATCAAAGGGGCACTACCGGGTAAACCGGGGGCACTGGTGAGCATTACCCCCGCCAAGGTTGTCGGTCGCAAATAAGGGCTGGAGAGTAGTTATGGTTGCATGTGTGGTTAAAGACTGGCAGGGTGCCGACAGTGGTGAAGCCACCCTTGATCTAACGACGGCAAAACCTGAAACCGCCAGTCATATTGTTCATCGTGCCCTTGTGCGGCAGTTAGCCAATGCTCGGCAGGGAACCGTTTCCACCAAAACCCGTGCCGAAGTGCGCGGCGGCGGTCGCAAACCTTGGCGGCAAAAAGGAACAGGGCGTGCCCGTGCTGGTTCGATTCGTTCTCCCCTCTGGCGGGGGGGCGGTGTGATCTTTGGTCCTAAGCCCCGCGACTACAGCCAAAAAATGAATCGTAAGGAGCGGCGGCTTGCCCTGCGCACAGCCCTGATGAGCCGCGTTGAAGACTTGATTGTGGTTCAAGACTTTGCCGATCACTTGCCCCGTCCCAAAACCAAGGAACTGGTGACGGCGCTGCAACGCTGGGGCATTGAGCCAGAGCAAAAGGTGCTGCTACTGGTGGAAGACATTGCCGAAATGGTGGCACTCTCGGCGCGAAATGTGCCCACCCTGAAACTCCTGCGTGCCGATCAATTGAATGTTTTTGATTTACTCTATGCCGATCGCATTGTTGCCACCACTGGCGCGATCGCCAAAATTCAGGAGGTGTACGGTGACTAAAGTCCAACCCCGCGCTCTTGCGGATCTCATCAAGCGCCCCATCATCACAGAGAAGGCCACGATTTTATTGGAAAACAATCAATACAGCTTCGATGTGGACCGGCGCGCCACCAAACCGCAAATCAAGGCTGCGATTGAAGAACTCTTTAACGTCAAAGTTACAGCAGTGAATACCTATCATCTGCCCCCTAAAGAGCGCCGTGTGGGTCGGTTTGTTGGTCATCGTCCTCGCTACAAGCGGGCGATCGTCACCCTTGCCCCCGACAGCAAGATCGTTCTCTTCCCCGAAGTTTAACGGAGTAGATCATGGGCATTCGCGTTTACCGACCCTACACCCCCGGCGTTCGCCAAAAAACTGTTTCTGACTTTGCTGAAATTACCACCGACAAGCCCGAAAAGTCGCTGACCCGTGGCTTCAAGCGCGACAAAGGCCGCAATAATCGCGGTGTCATTACCAGTCGGCGGCGGGGGGGTGGCCACAAGCGTCGCTATCGTATTGTGGATTTTCGCCGCAGTAGCAAGCTCAATGTCCCCGCCAAAGTGGCAACCGTGGAGTACGATCCCAACCGCAATGCTCGCATTGCCCTGCTCCACTATCGCGATGGCGAGAAACGCTACATCATCCATCCTCGAGATTTGACCCCCGGCACCGAGGTTATTGCCAGTCCCGATGCCCCTATTGAAGTGGGTAACTCCCTTCCTCTGGGCAAAATTCCCTTGGGTACCAGTGTGCACAATGTGGAAATTATCCCCGGTCGCGGTGCGCAAATGGTGCGAGCTGCTGGTGCGATGGCACAAGTAGTGGCCAAAGAAGGGGATATGGTCACCCTCAAGCTTCCCTCGGGTGAAGTGCGGCTCTTCCGCAAGGAGTGCTATGCCACCATTGGCCAAGTGGGGAATGTTGAAGCCAACAACATCAGCTTAGGGAAAGCGGGTCGCAATCGCTGGAAAGGTCGTCGTCCGAAGGTGCGCGGTTCGGTGATGAATCCGGTGGATCACCCCCACGGTGGGGGTGAAGGACGCGCCCCCATTGGTCGTCCTGGGCCTGTCACGCCTTGGGGTAAACCCACCCTTGGCTACAAAACTCGCAAGAAGAAAAAACTCAGCGATGCTCTCATCGTGCGGCGTCGTAAGAAGTCTTCCAAGCGGGGTCGCGGTGGTCGTCAGTCTTAGGTTTTTGCGGAGAAGTTAGGTTATGGGACGTTCATTAAAAAAAGGCCCCTTTGTGGCGGATCATCTCTTACGCAAGATTGAAGCCCTCAATGAGCGCAATGCCAAGGAAGTGATCAAAACGTGGTCGCGTGCCTCAACGATTGTGCCAGAAATGATTGGCCACACGATTGCCGTCCACAACGGCAAGCAGCACGTGCCCGTGTACATCACTGAGCAGATGGTGGGTCACAAACTGGGGGAATTTGCCCCCACCCGCAACTTCCGCAGTCATGTTAAGGGCGATAAAAAAGCCCGCCATTGATTCTCTTGTTCGCGTCTGGGATAGCCGTCTATGGTTTCTACCTCTTCTCCTACTGCCCGTGCCTGCGCCAAGTATGTCCGCATGTCGCCCCACAAGGTGCGGCGGGTACTGGATCAACTGCGGGGTCGCACCTACCGCGATGCCCTGATTATGCTGCGCTTTATGCCCTATCGTGCCTGTGAGCCGATTACAAAGGTCTTGCGATCGGCGGCGGCCAATGCCACCCACAATTTAGGCTTGGATCCCGCCACCTTGGTAATTAGTCAAGCCTATGCCGATCAAGGGCCTTGCCTGAAGCGATTTCGCCCTCGCGCCCAGGGCCGCGCTTACCAAATTCGCAAGCCCACCTGCCACATCACGATTGCTGTGGCGCCCCAAAACACTGCTGACGAATCGTAGAAGGATACCACCGTGGGACAGAAGATTCACCCAATTGGCTTTCGCCTCGGCATTACACAAGAACATCGCTCCCGCTGGTACGCCGATAGCGATCGCTATCCTGAGCTATTACAGGAGGATCACCGCATCCGCACGTTTATTAACAAGCAACTGGCCAACGCTGGCATTGCGGAAGTGCGCATTGAGCGCAAAGCGGATCAAGTGGAGTTGCAAATTCGCACCGCTCGTCCCGGCGTCGTCGTTGGTAAAGGCGGCCAAGGGATTGAGGAACTGCGCAAGCAACTGCGGCAGATGCTCCCTAGCAACCGCACGATCAAAGTGAACGTGGTGGAAGTCAACCGTGTCGATGCTGAGGCCAGCCTCTTGGCGGAATACATCACCCAGCAACTAGAGCGACGGGTGGCCTTCCGACGCGCCGTGCGCCAAGCCATTCAGCGGGCACAGCGAGCAGGCATTGAGGGGATCAAAGTCCAAGTGGCGGGTCGCCTGAATGGGGCGGAAATTGCCCGTACCGAGTGGACACGGGAGGGTCGCGTTCCTCTGCATACCCTACGGGCAGACATTGACTATGCTTACCGCACCGCCCGCACAATCTACGGCATTTTGGGCGTGAAAGTGTGGATCTTTAAAGGTGAGGTACTGCCGGGACAAACCGAAGCCGTAACACGGGAACCCAGTCGCCGCAGTCCCCAACGCCGCCTACCCCAATTTGAAAATCGCTCTAACTAACAGGGAAGCCAGCGATGTTAAGTCCAAAGCGTACAAAATTTCGCAAACAGCAGCGGGGTCGCATGACGGGGGTTGCCAGTCGCGGTAACTCTATCCACTTTGGCGACTATGCCCTTCAAGCCCTTGAACCCGCTTGGATCACCTCACGGCAAATTGAGGCTGGCCGTCGTGCCATGACCCGCTATATCCGCCGCGGTGGCAAAATCTGGATTCGCATTTTCCCCGATAAGCCCGTGACAATGCGGCCTGCCGAAACGCGGATGGGGTCAGGGAAAGGCTCACCGGAATACTGGGTGGCAGTGGTCAAACCCGGTCGCATTATGTATGAAATTGCCGGTGTGCCGGAGGCGGTTGCCCGCGAAGCCATGCGCCTTGCTGCCTACAAAATGCCGATCAAGACCCGTTTTCTGGTGCGCAATCAAGAAGAGGAACAACAGGAGGGTTAAGAATGGCACTGACAAAAATGAAAGACCTGCGGGAACTGAGTGATCAAGAGGTGAGCGATCGCATTGCCGCCATTAAAAAAGAACTCTTTGATCTCCGCTTCAAAAAAGCCACCCGCCAAGAGGTCAAGCCCCATCAATTTAAGCATCTGCGCCACGAGTTGGCACAGCTTTTAACCCTTGAGAATGAACGTCGCCGCAGTGGAGGCCAAGACTAATGGCAGTTAAAGAACGTGTTGGCGTCGTCGTCAGCGACAAAATGCAAAAAACCGTCGTCGTTGCCGTCGAAAACCGCGCCCCCCACCCCAAGTACGGCAAAATTGTCGTCAAAACCCGCCGCTACAAAGCCCATGATGAAAATAACGAAGCCAAAGTGGGCGATCGCGTGCGCATTCGGGAAACCCGTCCCCTGAGTCGCACCAAGCGTTGGGTCATTGCCGAGATTCTCAGTCCTCGCACTGCCTAAGGAGAGCCAGCCATGATTCAACAGGAAACCTATCTCAACGTTGCCGACAATAGCGGCGCCAAAAAGCTCCTCTGCATCCGTGTGCTCGGCGGCGGTAACCGTCGCTACGGCAGTGTCGGCGATGTGATCATTGCCACCGTCAAAGATGCCACCCCCAATATGGCAGTGAAAAAATCCGATGTGGTTCGCGCTGTCATTGTGCGCACCCGCAAAACCATCCGCCGTGAAAGTGGCATGAGCATTCGCTTTGATGACAATGCCGCTGTTTTGATCAACCAAGAGGGTAACCCTCGTGGTACCCGTGTCTTTGGTCCTGTGGCTCGTGAACTGCGGGATAAAAACTTTACGAAAATTGTTTCATTGGCACCGGAGGTACTCTAATGGCGGCCAAGAAAGCAAACAAAAAGCCAGTGCGCTATCGCATGCACGTGAAAAAAGGGGACACGGTTCAAGTCATCGCTGGCAGCGACAAAGCTAAAGTCGGCGAAGTCCTTGCGGTCTTCCCCAAAACCAGTCAGGTGATTGTCAAAGGGGTGAACCTGAAAACCAAACATGTGAAGCCCCGCCAAGAGGGAGAATCCGGCCAAATCATCACCAAGGAGGCTCCCATCTACAGTTGTAAAGTGATGCTCTACTCCACCAAGCACAACGTGGCCAGCCGCATCTGTTACACCTACACCGAAGATGGCCGTAAGGTGCGGATGCTCAAGAAAACTGGCGAAATCATTGATTAGGTCTAACCCGTTTTCCCTCTCTGACCCAGCCCAGAGAATGCCCCTAGGAGAAGCCCCATGTCCCAACGCCTCAAAGATCACTACAACAAAACCGTTGTGCCGCAGCTCATGCAGCAGTTTCAGTACAAAAACATTCACCAAGTCCCCAAGATTGTCAAAATAACCGTCAACCGCGGTCTGGGGGAAGCGGCGCAAAATGCCAAAGCCCTTGAAGCCACCATTGCCGAAATTGCCACGATTACGGGACAAAAGCCCGTGGTCACCCGCGCCAAGAAGGCGATCGCTGGCTTCAAAATTCGCAAAGGCATGCCCGTTGGTGTGGCCGTGACGCTGCGATCCGATCGCATGTATGCCTTTTTGGATCGCTTGATTAACTTGGCACTGCCACGGATCCGTGACTTTCGCGGTGTCAACCCCAAAAGCTTTGATGGCCGGGGCAACTACACCCTAGGTTTGCGCGAGCAACTGATTTTCCCCGAAGTCAACTACGACGACATTGATCAAATTCGCGGCATGGATGTCTCAATCATCACCACTGCCAATACTGATGAAGAAGGACGCGCCCTGCTCAAAGCAATGGGCATGCCGTTCCGTGAGAACTAACGCCGGAGGCAGATTTTTAAGGAGCAACTATGGCAGTAAATGACACGATTGGCGATATGCTAACTCGCATCCGCAACGCAAACCTTGCGCGTCATCAAACCACCACCATTCCGGCCACGCGCATGACCCGCAGTATTGCGCAGGTGCTGAAAGCGGAAGGGTTTATTCGCGATTTTGAAGAGCAAGGGGACGGCATCAAACGGCATCTTGTGGTTTCCCTAAAATATCGCGGCAAGCAGCGCCAGCCGATTATTACTGCGCTCAAGCGGGTGAGCAAACCCGGTCTGCGCGTCTATGCCAATTCCCGTGAGTTGCCCCGGGTGCTCGGTGGCATCGGCATTGCCATCATCTCCACCTCTAGCGGCATCATGACTGATCGCGAGGCACGGAAGCAGGGCATTGGCGGCGAAGTACTCTGTTACGTTTGGTAAGCTCGGAGGAAGTCCCACATGTCTCGTATTGGCAAGCGTCCCATCCCCCTGCCAAAGAATGTCACCCTCACCCTAGACGGGCAGCAGGTCACGGTCAAAGGCCCCAAGGGTCAACTCAGTCGGGTTTTGCCGCCCGAGGTGAATGTTGCCCAAGAGGGCGAAAATATTGTTGTCAAACGCCGCGATGATTCTCGACCTGCTAAAGAACGCCACGGCCTCTGCCGCACGCTATTGGCCAACATGGTGGAAGGCGTCTCCCAAGGGTTTACGAAAAAGCTGGAAATTCAAGGGGTTGGTTACCGCGCCCAACTCCAAGGCAAAACCCTTGTTCTCAGTATGGGCTACAGCCACCCCGTTGAGATTGTGCCACCCGAGGGCATTACCCTAGAAATTGAGGACAACCAAGGTAAAAAAGTGCAGCAGGGCACGATTGTCCTTGTCAGTGGCATTGATAAAGAACTAGTCGGCAACACCTCTGCCCGTATTCGCGCCGTACGTCCCCCTGAACCCTACAAGGGCAAGGGCATTCGCTATATGGGTGAATTTGTGCGTCGTAAAGTTGGTAAGACAGGGAAGAAATAGATGAAACAAACTCGTACTGCGGCTCGCCAAAGTCGGCATCAGCGCATTCGCCGCAAAGTCAAAGGTACCAGCGATCGCCCCCGCCTCGCTGTCTTTCGTTCCCATCAGCATATCTATGCTCAGGTGATTGATGACACCCGGCACCATACCCTTGTGGCCGCTTCCAGTGTTGAGCCAGAACTGCGGCAAAAGCTGGGGGATGGCAGCACCTGTGCCGCCTCTATTGAAGTGGGGCGACTAATTGCAGAGCGTGCCAAAGCCGCTGGCATTGAGCGCGTTGTCTTTGATCGCGGTGGCAATATCTACCATGGTCGTGTCAAGGCCTTGGCGGATGCCGCCCGTGAAGCTGGACTAGACTTTTAGAGGATGACCCGATGGCAAATCGTCGTAAAAACCCCCGCAAAGTTGAAAAAGAAACCGACTGGCAAGAGCGGGTCGTCCAGATCCGCCGCGTCTCCAAAGTAGTCAAAGGCGGTAAGAAACTGAGCTTCCGCGCCATTGTGGTTGTTGGCAACGAGCGTGGCCAAGTGGGTGTGGGCGTCGGTAAAGCTGCCGATGTCATTGGTGCGGTGCGCAAAGGTGTGGCCGATGGCAAAAAGCACCTGATTGATGTCCCGATCACCAAATCCAACTCTATTCCCCACCCCACTTTTGGCGAAGGCGGTGCTGCCCGCGTCATGATTCGCCCCGCTGCACCGGGAACCGGGGTAATTGCTGGTGGCTCTGTGCGCACCGTTCTGGAACTAGCAGGGGTACGCAACGTGCTGGCCAAACAACTAGGCTCCAGCAACCCCCTCAACAATGCCCGCGCCGCCCTCGAAGCCCTTGCGGCCTTGCGCACCTTCCAAGAAGTTGCCGAGGAGCGGGAAATCCCCATTGAAAACCTCTATAGCAAATAGGTAGGAGTTGTCCATGCGGTTTCAAGATCTGCACCCCCAAGCGGGATCGCGACGACGCAAACGGCGGATTGGTCGGGGCATTGCCGCAGGTCAAGGGGCAAGTGGTGGCTTTGGGATGCGCGGGCAAAAATCCCGTTCGGGTCGCCCCACCCGTCCCGGCTTTGAAGGCGGTCAAAACCCCCTCTACCGTCGTCTCCCCAAACTCAAGCACTTTCCCCTCGTCAACCGGAAGGTTTACACTACGATCAACGTGGGTCGTCTCAATACCCTACCCGCCAATAGTGTAGTGACGGTTGAGTCTCTCCTTGAGACTGGCATTCTCACCACCGCCAAATATCCCCTCAAAGTGCTGGGGGATGGTGAGCTAAACGTCAAGCTGGAGGTTCATGCCGCTGCCTTTAGTGGCAGTGCCCGCAGCAAGATTGAAGCCGCTGGTGGGGTATGTGTGGAGACCTCCGTTGCTGCCGACAGTGAATAGAGGAACCCCAATATGATTGTGAATCGCGGCAAGGCACCCACTGCCCAAGAAACCTTTATGCAGATGGCTCAAGCGGCTGGTCTACGGGGGCGACTCCTGATCACCATTGGGCTATTGATCTTGGTACGGCTGGGGATTTATCTACCCATTCCAGGGATCGATCGCGCCGTTTTTGCCCAGAGCGTCCAAGATAATGCCGTGATTCGCTTCCTCGACATCTTTTCAGGCGGTGGCCTCTCTGCCCTTGGGATTTTTGCCCTCGGCATTCTGCCCTATATTAACGCCTCCATCATCATGCAATTGCTGACTGCTGCTCTCCCCTCCTTGGAGCGGCTGCAAAAGGATGAGGGAGAAGCCGGCCGCCGCAAAATTTCCCAAATTACTCGCTACGTGGCTGTGGGCTGGGCAGTTCTGCAAAGTTTTGGCATTGCCATTTTTGTGAGTTCCATTCCCGGTGCGGCTTTGCATCCGGGGGCGTGGTTTGTTGCTGAAATTGTCCTTGGCCTGACCGCTGGCTCAATGGTGGTGATGTGGATTTCGGAATTGATTACTGAGCGGGGCGTGGGTAATGGAGCCTCACTCTTGATCTTTTTGAGCATTGTTGCCTACTTGCCTGCCTCAGTGGGTCAGACGATCGCCCTCGCCGAAAGTGGGGGCAATATTGGCGGCATCGTTATTTTGGTGGCTGTCTTTTTGGCCATGATTGTCGGCATTGTCTTTGTGCAAGAGGGGACTCGCCGCATCCCCATTGTTTCGGCACGTCGCCAAGTGGGGCGCAAACTCTACCGCGAGCAAACCAGTTACCTGCCCCTGCGCTTAAACCAAGGGGGGGTGATGCCAATTATCTTTGCCTCAGCGGTACTCATTCTCCCTTCCACCTTGGCGCAGTTTACCCGCAACGAACTCGTGGCACGACTGGCCAGCTATGTTTCCCCCGCAGGCCCTACCCCATGGGCATATGTGATTTTCTACTTGCTCTTGATTCTTTTCTTTAGCTACTTTTACGCTTCTTTGATTGTCAACCCTGTGGATATGTCCCAAAACCTGAAAAAGATGGGCGCTAGTATTCCGGGAATTCGACCGGGGAAAGCCACCTCTGATTACCTAGAGCGGGTTCTCAACCGCCTGACATTCCTAGGGGCGATCTTTTTGGGTCTGGTGGCGATTATTCCCACGGCAGTCGAAAGTGCAACCAAAGTAACAACATTTCAAGGGCTGGGGGCGACCTCCCTGTTGATCTTGGTGGGGGTGGCCATTGACACCTCAAAACAGATTCAAACCTATGTGATTTCACAACGTTATGAGGGGATGGTGAAGCAGTAATGCGCTTAATTTTGTTTGGCGGCCCTGGTTCGGGCAAAGGGACACAGGCAGCAATTCTGACCACACTTTTGGGGATTCCCCATATTTCTACAGGGGATATTCTGCGGGCAGAGCGAGCTGCGGGCACCCCCCTCGGTCAACAGGCTCAAAGCTACATGGATCGCGGTGAACTGGTACCGGATCAGGTGATTGTGGATATGGTGGCCAATCGCTTGCAACAGCCAGATACGGCTGCGGGTTGGCTTTTGGACGGTTTTCCCCGCAATGTGGTACAAGCAGCAGTCTTTGAGGAGATGCTCAAAAGCATTCACCAAGACTATGATTACTTGCTCTTCTTAGATGTGCCTGCTGCGATTCTCCAGGAACGCGCCCTCAATCGTGCCAAGCAAGCGGCCAATGGTCAGCAGCGCTCCGATGATACCCCTGAAACCATCCTCAAGCGGGTACAGGTCTATGAGCGGGAAACCCTACCGATGATTCAACAGTACATGAGTCATCCCAAGTTTGTGCACATTGATGGAACACGTACGATCGAAGAGGTAACTGCTGCCATTCAAGCACGTATTGGGGAGGTGAACCGTGTCTAAACAGGATGCTATTGAAATTGAAGGGACAGTGACCGAGTCATTGCCCAACGCCATGTTTCGGGTGGATCTGGACAATGGCTTTAATGTCCTTGCCCATATTTCCGGTAAGATTCGCCGCAACTACATCAAAATTTTGCCGGGCGATCGCGTGAAGGTGGAATTGACCCCCTATGACCTGACCAAAGGGCGGATTACCTATCGCCTGCGCAAAAAGTAGTTTGATCTTTGTTGGCCACTCTGCTAAGATATAAAATTTGCGACTACATGAGCAACTGATATGAAAGTAAGAGCATCGGTACGGCGTATTTGTGAAAAATGCCGCGTCATTCGGCGACGTGGTCGGGTCATGGTGATCTGCACCAATCCGAAGCACAAGCAGCGCCAAGGGTAACCCACTGTTGTTGCACACATAGGAACTAGATTCATGGCTCGTATTGCTGGTGTTGATTTACCCCGCGACAAACGCATTGAAATTGCCCTCACCTACATCTATGGCATCGGCTTGACCCGCTCCAAGGAAATTTTGGCAAAAACGGGTGTTAACCCAGATACCCGCACTCGCGATTTGACGGATGCCGATATTGCGGCACTGCGGGCTGCGATTGACGAGTACCAAGTGGAAGGGGATCTGCGCCGTCTCGAGGCCATGAATATCAAGCGGCTCATGGACATTGGCTGCTACCGCGGGCGGCGGCATCGCCTTGGATTGCCGGTTCGGGGTCAGCGCACCCGTACCAATGCTCGCACCCGTCGTGGTGGTCGCCGCACTGTGGCGGGTAAGAAAAAACCCGCTGCTAAGAAATAAATTTTTCCGCTCCTGCTACCTGATTCACGGTTTGGATAGATTATGGCACCCTCTGCAAAACGCTCTGGCCCTCGTAAGCAAAAGCGCAATGTCCCCAGTGGCGTTGCCCACATTCAGTCCACATTTAATAACACGATTGTCTCAATTACCGACCCCAATGGTGAGGTGATTGCTTGGGCCTCTGCTGGCTCCAGTGGTTTCAAAGGTGCCAAAAAAGGCACACCCTTTGCAGCTCAAACTGCTGCTGATAATGCAGCTCGCCGTGCCATTGATCAGGGAATGCGGCAAATTGAGGTCATGGTGAGTGGTCCCGGTTCCGGTCGCGAGACAGCGATTCGGGCATTGCAAGCCGCAGGTCTAGAAATTACCCTCATTCGGGATGTGACCCCCATTCCCCACAATGGTTGCCGTCCTCCCAAACGGCGGCGGGTTTAGGTTGGTTTGGGTCACTTGGGAGCACAGCTATGGCATATCAAATTGAATGTTTGGAAACACGGGTTGAGGAGGATCAAGGGCAGTACGGCCAATTTGCGCTGCACCCCCTCGCCCCCGGTCAAGGGATTACGGTGGGGAATGCCCTGCGGCGGGTTCTTCTTGCCAACTTACCCGGTAGTGCCGTGACAGCGGTGCGCATTGCCGGTGTGAATCATGAGTTTTCAACAATTCCTGGTGTGCGCGAAGATGTCATGGACATTTTGCTGCAAATGAAGCAGTTGGTGATTCGCAGCCACACCTCAGAACCCCAAATGGGTCGCCTTTTTGCCCAAGCCCCTGAGAATGAGCCATTGACGGTTACTGCTGGTATGGTGCAACTTGGCTCTGAAGTGGAGGTGGTCAACCCCAACCACTATATTGCCACGCTGATGCCGGGGGCAACCTTGGAGATGGAATTCAAGATTGAACGGGATCGCGGCTATCGCTCGGTGGAGCGGGTACGGGACGATCGCCTTGCCTTGGACTATCTGCAATTGGATGCGGTCTTTATGCCCGTGCGGCGGGTCAACTATACCGTTGATTCGGTGCGCAGTGCGGGTGCAGAGGGCGATCGCCAGCTCCAAGACTATCTAAAGCTGGAAATCTGGACGAATGGCAGCTTGACCCCCCAAGATGCCCTCAATCAGGCGGCAACGATTCTCGTCGATCTCTTTAGCCCCTTGAAGGAAGTGCCCCTGCACACCTCTGAGGCCACCACCACCGATGAGCATGACGAAACGGGACAAATTCCCATTGAGCAACTCAATTTGTCGGTGCGTGCCTACAACTGTCTCAAGCGTGCCCAAGTCAATACGGTCGCTGACCTCCTTGAGTATTCCCAAGAAGAGCTACTGGAGATCAAAAACTTCGGTCAAAAGTCTGCCGAGGAAGTGATCGAAGCACTGCAAAAACACTTGGGAATTACGCTACCGCCCCAAAAAGCTGCCCGTAACTAGAGAGATTGAATGAGGTTTGTCTATGCGTCACCAACGTCGGGTTCCCCAGCTAGGACTGCCAGCCGATCAACGAAAAGCACTGCTGCGGGCACTGACCACTGAATTGATTCGCCATGGCCGCATTACCACCACCAAAGCGCGGGCAAAGGCGGTACGCGCAGAGGCGGAGCGGATGATCACCTTGGCAAAGGATGGCTCCTTGGCGGCACGGCGGCGTGCTCTTGGCTATCTCTACGATAAGCAACTGGTGCATGCTCTGTTTGCCCAAGCTCCAGAGCGCTATGGCGATCGCAAGGGTGGCTATACCCGCATTATCCGCAGTGTGCGGCGGCGAGGTGATAATGCCGAATTGGCGGTCATTGAACTGGTGTAGCAGGCAATGATGACGGCGATCGCACCTCCTCAGAGCGGCCAACGCTTGGCACTGCTTATTCAGTACCAGGGCACCCATTTCCACGGCTGGCAACGGCAGGTGGGACAGCGCACAGTACAGGAGGTGATTGAGCAGGCGATCGCCAGTGTTGTCAATCATCCCGTCTCTGTTGTCGCAGCGGGTCGCACCGATACAGGGGTTCATGCCGCTGGTCAAGTGGCTCACGTTACGATCAACTCGCCCATTCCCGTTCATCGTTGGCCGGGGATTCTCAATGCTCGCTTGCCCGCCGATGTAGTGATTCGTGCGGCAGCGGTGGTGCCCGATCACTGGCATGCCCGTTTCTCGGCACTGTGGCGTCGCTATCGCTATACCCTCTATACCGATCCTTGCCCCAATATCTTTCTGCGTCCTTGGACATGGCACTACTACTATGCCCCTTTGGATGTGGAAAAAATGGCAGCGGTTCTCCAGCCATTGATCGGGCGGCATCACCTCAGTGCTTTTCACCGTTCTGGCTCGAATCGTGCCCATTCTTGGGTGGAGGTGCAGGCGGTGAGCTGCCAGCGGCGCGGTGCCCTCGTGGAAATTGAGGTGCAAGCTTCGGGGTTTCTCTACGGCATGATGCGCCTGTTGGTGGGACTCTTGGTACAGGTGGGGCAAGGCCAGCGATCGCCCGCCAGTTTTACGGAAATTTGGCAGCAGGAGCAACGCCACCTCGTCAAGTATGCTGCCCCCCCTGTAGGCCTTTGTCTATTGGGGGTGGGTTATCCTGAATCGCCTTTCCCCCTTGCCCTGTGCACCGAGGCGATGCCCCAGTTTCAGTTAGCCTCCATTACCCCTGAATTGTCCATTGCATAGAATCATGGAGTTTGTGATGACCAGTACCGTAAAGACACCACTGCCCGCCGTGGATGACCTTGCTCCCCAGTGGTATGTCATTGATGCCGCTGATCAACGCTTGGGTCGGCTAGCCGCAGCAATTGCCCGTATTCTCAGGGGTAAAAACAAAGCCATTTACACCCCCCACATGGACACGGGTGATTTTGTGATTGTCATCAATGCCGAGAAAGTCACCGTCACCGGCAGAAAACGCTCCCAAAAACTCTACCGTCGTCACTCGGGACGCCCCGGCGGCATGAAAATTGAAACCTTTGATCAACTGCAAGCCCGCATTCCCGAGCGGATTATTGAGCATGCTGTCAAAGGGATGCTGCCGAAAAATTCCCTTGGCCGTAAACTCTTTACCAAGCTGAAAGTTTATGCTGGGCCAGAGCATCCCCACCAAGCGCAAAAACCCCAGCCTTTGACCATTAACACGATTCCGGGAGCCTAACATGCAGATTGCTGATCAGTCTAAGCGGGTAGTTTATTTGGGAACCGGTCGCCGTAAGTCGGCGGTGGCACGGGTGCGCCTGATCCCCGGTAGCGGTCAACTGTTGATCAATGGCCGCAATGGGGCTGACTACCTGCAAAACAACCCCACCTATCTCAACTTGGTGAAAGCCCCCCTTGAAACCCTTGGCCTTGAAAGTAGCTATGATATTTATGTCAATGCCACGGGGGGTGGTTTGACGGGGCAAGCAGATGCCATTCGTTTAGGGATTGCCCGCGCCCTGTGTCAACTGGACATCGAAAACCGCAAGCCGCTGAAAACGGAAGGCTATCTCACCCGCGATCCCCGTGCCAAGGAGCGGCGTAAATACGGTCTGCGCAAAGCCCGCAAAGCCCCCCAATACTCAAAACGCTAAGATTTTTGTTTTTTACTTCTCGTTTGTGGTGAGACGCCTATGCCAAAACCGAACATTCATCCCCAGTGGTATCCCGAAGCCAAAGTCTATTGTGACGGTGAAGTAGTGATGACCGTGGGTTCCACGAAACCCGAACTGCACGTGGATATCTGGTCAGGCAACCATCCCTTCTTCACGGGTACTCAGAAAATCGTTGACGCTGAAGGGCGGGTGGAACGCTTCCGCCGGAAATACAGCGGTGCCAAACCCCAGCAAACTGCTAAAGGGAAAAAAGCTGCCGCTAAACCTGCACCCAAAACCAACAAAAAGGGCTAATCGCTCTTCATGTCCCCCTTTTTTCAGCCGGCTGAGTGGCTGCCCCATCGCGCCTGTTGGTTAGCTTTCCCCAGTCACGAGGATTTGTGGGGAGAACTATTACCGCAGGTGCGTTTAGAATTTACTGCCCTGTGTCGCGCGATCGCTGACCCCGATCCCGTAACAGGTCAGTGCCGCGGGGAGCAACTGAAGATTCTGGTGCTGGATGAGGCGGGAGAAGCCACCGCTCGTTCTTATCTCGGGGATCTGAATCCACAGTTTTATCAACTCCCCTTTGGTGACATTTGGCTGCGGGATACCGCTCCTGTGGGCTTAATCAATGAGGCAGGGGAGCGTCGACTCCTCTGTTTGCCCTTTAATGGTTGGGGCAAGAAGTATCAACTTCCCGGCGATAGTGACTTGGCTGTGCGCCTTGCTCTAGCCATCGGCCTCCCCTATGGGGCGGTGCCGTTATTTTTGGAGGGGGGAGCGATCGAAGTGGATGGCGAAGGAACCTGCCTTACCACCCGCCAGTGTCTCCTCAACCCCAACCGCAATCCCTATTTAGACAGCGCAGAAGTGGAAGCCCGCCTCAAGCCCGCCCTTGGCGTGAGCAAAATCCTCTGGATTGAATCGGGACTGGCCAACGATCACACCGATGGTCACATCGATACGCTGGTGCGTTTTGTGGCTCCGGCAACTGTGGTTTGTATGCTGCCCGACAGCCCTGAGGATCCGAACTACGATGTCCTGCTGACGATTTATGAGCAGTTGCAAACGCTAACGGATGCCAAGGGGCGCTCCCTAGAGGTAATCCCAGTGCCTTCGCCGGGGCGGGTGACGAGTCGCAAGGGGGAGATTTTACCCGCTAGCTACGTGAATTTTTATATCGCCAATACCACCGTTGTCGTCCCCACCTATGGTGTCGAAGCGGATGCCAAAGCGGTTGAGGCGATCGCCAAGCTCTTTCCCAGTCGCAAAACTGTTGGCCTTCCCGCACGGACGATTTTAGAAGGGGGAGGCGCCTTCCATTGCATTACTCAGCAGGAACTATGAGAACACTGACCGTTGCTGCCATCCAAGCTCAACTGACCGATGATGTTGAGACCAATATTCTGCACCTCAGTGATCTAGTGCGGCAGGCGCATCAGCAGGGGGCACAGGTCATTGTCCTGCCAGAGCTATTTGAAGGTCACTATTTTTGTAAGGAAGAGCGGGAGAGTCACTTTCAGCGGGCACACCCCGTGAAAAACCACCCAACAATTGCTCACTTTGAGGCCTTGGCGCGGGAACTGGCGGTGGTGATTCCAGTGTCCTTTTTTGAAAAGGCGGGCACCGTCTATTACAACAGTGTGGCCATGATTGATGCGGGGGGTGTCAACCTCGGTGTCTATCGCAAAAGTCATATTCCCGATGGCCCCGGCTATGAGGAAAAGTTTTACTTCCGCCCCGGCAATACAGGCTTTCGAGTCTGGCGTACCCGCTACGGCAAAATCGGTGTCGGCATCTGCTGGGATCAGTGGTTTCCAGAGGCTGCACGGGTGATGACCCTGATGGGAGCAGAAGTGCTCGTGTATCCCACTGCTATTGGTAGTGAACCCCACGATCCCACACTGGACACCAAAGACCCGTGGCAGCGGGTGATGGTTGGTCATGCAGTGGCAAATGTGATTCCAGTGGTGGCAGCCAACCGTGTGGGTGATGAGGGGGGGCAACTATTCTATGGCAGTTCATTTATTGCTAATCCAAGGGGAGATCTGGTGGCCGAGGCTGATCGCACCCAAGAAGCAGTGCTTGTCCATAAATTTGATTTAGAGGAAATTGAGCACCTACGGGCGGCCTATGGCTTCTTTCGCGATCGCCGACCCGGCCTCTACAAAGCCCTGTTGACTGCGGATGGTGTTAGTTAATTGCCGTGGCTTGGCTGGAGATGAAAGTGTAGGTGCTGATGAGCCTGTAGCCGATGGCAATGATCATGCTCGCTGTCGTGCTCATGGGGATGAGTGTGCCAAAAACCAGCGGGGAGATGCCGCAACTGCCACGGTCGGGTCAACACCACAAAAGCGATGAAAAGCACCATGCTACTGAGGCCAGTATAGAAAAAATGTTGGGCTGGAAACTGACTGCCGAACCATCCCGCTAGGGGATAGGCCAAGACCCACCAAAGATGACTCCAAGCAAACTGAGCGCCATAAACCCGACCCTGCAAGTCCACGGCCACTCTCTCAGCAATTACCGTCTGCATAGGCACATTGACGAGGGTTTTACCGATACCCGCGATCGCCCACAACAGAGCGAGGGTAGGGACATTGGCACCATAGGCAGCCAGCAACGGCAGCACCGTCAGTATCCCCCCTAGGGCCATCACCACCACTGCACTCATCCTGCGACAGGAAGAACCCCAAATCACCGCAGCCAAAGTAGCACCCCCACCAAATGCCGCCATGATTGAGCCGTAGGCCTGACTTCCTGCCTGTAGCGTGCCCTGAACATAGCCGACGGTATTCACCAAAATTTCCGCGCCAGCGATCGCCGCCACCAATTGCAGTAGTAATCCATAGCGAATTGCTGCATCCCACCAAAGGCACTGACTACCAACACTTAGCTCCTCAAGAAATCCGCTACGGGGGGGGACTGATCCTGCTCTAGGTACGATCAAAGCAGTGGGCAGCCCAGCAATCAACACCGCTGCAACCAAAAAGGTCAAAGCATCCAAAAAGAACACTGAACGGGTACTGCATAACGCCGCAATACTACCTGCGAGGGCTGGGCCTAAAACACTCAGGAGTTGGTACGTGGCATTCGAGAGGGCGATCGCCGGTGGGCACTCCTCAGCAGTCGTAATCAAGGGTAATGTGGCCGTGTAGGTTGGGGTAAAAAGGGCGTGAAAGCCACTCAGCAAAGCCACTACGAGATACAGTTGCCAGCCCTCAGTAACAAACGGCAAGAACGACACCAAAACCATCCGCACAAGATGGGTAGTCACCATCAATCCCTTGCGATCCAATCGATCTGCTAAGACACCAGCAATAGGAGCCAATAGCACAAAAATGGTGACCCGCAGAGTTAAGGCAGTTGAGAGCCACAGTCCTGAATTCTCTCCTGCTAACTCAAAAGCAAGGAGTGCTAAGCCGAGCCATGTGAACGCATCCCCAATCAGATTGATCGTTTGCGCCGTATAGAGACCGGCAAAGGCTCGATTCCGTAGGCACTGCAACAGGGGAGGAAGTTGAAAGGTCATGGTGGCCACCTCAAAACCCACACGTTTACTATATCCCCCCTAGGGGGATGTCTGCCAAGGGAAATCACGGATGAACTATGATTGGCGTAGGTTGTTCTTAAATACCTGTGAGTGGTGCAGCCACATCTCAGTATCCTGCTCGCGATCGCCAGCGGCCTAGCTCTACCGACAGTTACTTTTGCAAACTGCACCATTAACAGCGTGACTGGCCTAAACCTTGGCGCCTACTGGCAATGCCGATCCTTTTATCCCTCGACAAATGACCTCTGGCAGGGAGCGCCTTGACTACAACCTTTACATTGATGCCGCTCGCACCCAAATCTGGGGGGATGGTACCGGTGGGAGCAGTTTGCGTACCTTAGTGCCTGTGAATCATGCCCCTACAACCCTTGAAATTTTTGGTCGCATCCCCACCCGGCAGTTTGTGCCTGCGGGCATCTACAGCAATACGATTGTAGTGACACTGGAATACTAAGAGACCGTAAAGCGATTGGTTTCCTCGCGAATTTGTTCAAAGGAAATCTCCTGAGCTGTACCCGCAAAGGGATGATCCGGAGTTAAAAAGAGAAGGCAGTGACACTCCCGCCGTTCGCGCATGGGCACACAGGGGCAGTTCCAGTAGGCCGCTTCTACCTCTGCTTCTTTGTCTTCATAGTGGCGGCAGGGACACAGGGGAGAGCCATAGTCGTCTTTATGCTTGGCCAATCCTTCCAGAACAACCGCCGTTGTCCCCAAATCTGAGCAAAAGTAGGTTCCTGTGCGCTTAGCATAGGTTTCCGCAAACTTGCGCATGGCTTCAAGATTTTTGTCGGAGGCCTGTTGCGGTTTATAGGTGCTACTCATGGCAAAATTTGCGACACGAAACTTCTTTCAGTTTAGCGGAAGGCGATCGCTGGATTGGCGTTGACTGGATTAAAAGATCCAGGGTGCTGGAGTTGAACCAGCCTATGGCGAATTATGAGTTCGCTGCCTCATCCGCTCGGCCAACCCTGGGAAAATGCCTATCACTTTTCAATATAGTCCCACTTGGCGCTTTCTACCGCCAGATGGTCTGAATGGCCATTGAGTGCGGGGTTCCTTGCTAGGCTAAAGGAGAAGGGGTTTCAAGAAGACTGGGGATGAAGCCAATTTACTTAGATGGACTGGCAACCACACCGGTGGATCCCCAAGTACTGGCAGCCATGTTGCCCTATTTTAGCGATCGCCCCGGCAATGCCAGTAATCGTGCCCATGCCTATGGTTGGGAGGCCGCCGCCGCCATTGATCTTGCCCGTGAAACGATTGCCGCAGCTATCCATGCCCATCCCGAAGAAATCATTTTCACCAGTGGTGCCACTGAAGCAGACAACTTGGCAATCAAGGGGGTGGCTGAAGCCTACTACAGTCGCGGTCGCCATATCATTACCGTGCAGACAGAACACAATGCAGTGCTCGCTCCCTGTCGCTATTTGGAGTCCCTTGGCTTTCGGGTGACCTATCTAGGGGTGAATGAGAAAGGGTTCATTGATCTGGCTGAGTTAGAGCAAGCCTTTACCCATGAGACCATCTTGGTATCCGTGATGGCTGCCAATAATGAAATTGGGGTGCTCCAACCCTTGGCCGAGATTGGTCGCCGCTGTCGCGATCGCGGGGTACTCTTCCACACCGATGCCGCTCAAGCCTTGGGCAAAATTCCCTTGGATGTTCAGGCGCTTCAGGTGGATCTCATGTCCCTGACTGCCCATAAACTCTACGGACCAAAGGGCATTGGTGCCCTCTATGTGCGGCGCGATCGCCCCCGCGTCCAACTTGCGCCTCAACTTCATGGTGGCAGTCAAGAACAGGGCTGGCGATCCGGAACCTTGGCCACCCCCCTCATTGTCGGCTTTGGGGTAGCAGTACGACTCGCTCAGGAACGTCAAGCCACGGATATTCCCCATCTGCGGCACCTGAAAGAACGGCTGTGGCAGGGCTTAGCCTCCCTTGGAGACATTTATCTCAATGGTGATTGGCAACAGAGTTTACCCAACTGTCTCAATGTCAGTATTGGTGGGGTTGAGGGCAATGCCCTCCTACAGTCGATTTATCCCCATGTTGCCCTCTCAACGGGGGCAGCCTGTAGTAGCGACAAACCAACACCGTCTCACGTTCTTCTTGCCTTGGGGCGATCGCCCACCCTTGCTCATGCTTCGCTGCGATTTGGTTTATTACGTACCACCACAGAGACCGAGATTGATTTAGCGCTTCAGCAGATTCACCACAGCATTCAACAACTACGCCACCAGAGTTGACGCTCATCCCGGTAACGCTATGCCTAACGGCAGGCTTAGGCCAACGCGTATAGCAGGAGATTCCCCGTTCACAGAGTCTTGACTAGATGACCCGAAAGTCATCCCCGCCAGAACCTCTCCAGGGGCATTTTCAAGACGGTGCGCCCCACCGCCTATCAATCGATTCCGCAACACGAATGCAGCGGCAATATCCCTAGGCATTGAACAGCCACAGGGGCACTCATGCCAACGGATTGATAGCGTTTTGCGGACTGCTTCGCCACAGTTGGGACACTCTTGAGAGGTGCTCGCTGCTTTCTCCTTGACAACCACCTTGCCACGCTTGCAGGTCACCCAAGGCAACACCGAGTTCAGGAATGGCCCATGACCCGCATCCAGCATGTGCTTGCCCAGCGTCCCACGACTGAGGCCAATCAGATTCAAGTCCTCCACCACAATCACGTCAGCCCCGTCGCAAAGTTGGTGAGCGACCTTGAAGTGAAAGTCCCTGCGGGTGCGGGTAATCTGTTCATGCAGCTTCGCCACCTTGCGTTGAATCTTCTTCCAGTTGGCTGATCCAACTTTTTTTCGCTTCAGTCTGCGTTGCAGCAATTGAAGCTTGCGTTGCATCTCTACGAAAAACTTGGGTCGTGCTAGTTGAAGTCCGTCCGAGGTGGAGAGAAAGTCTTCCAAGCCAACATCGAGGCCAACCACATGACCCCCCAATGGCGGCTCTGGGATGGCAATATCAGCCTGAAACGTGAGCAGCAGGTAATAACCAGAGGCGCGTTTGATCACCCTCGCTTGCTTAGCGGTAAACCCCTCTGGGTAAGGGCGAGACTGACGAATAGCCACCCAGCCCAGACTCGGTAACTTGACTCGTCCGGGTGCCAATGGTTGCTTGCCGAGTTGCGGAAAAACGTATGACCGCATCTGGCTAGGTTTCTTGAACCGTGGGAACCCAGCTCCCAACTTCTGCCGCCGCTCAAACGCTTGGTCTAGCCGCTTCAAGACTTGCTGATGCTTGGGCGTTAACCAACGCTAAATCAGGGTTGAGCTGCTTTGCTTGGGTCAACCGTTGACACTGCACGTTGAAGCTGGGGTAAGGGGCATCCGCACTTGGCGACACACTTCTAGATCGTGGTCGATCTGCTTGGCCTGCTGCTGGGTTAGTTTTAGCCTGTACTCGTACGTCAGGGTGAGCATGAGTGGACTATAGCTATTAGTCGCGCCCGATGTTCGGTGCTAGCTCAATATATCCAGCAACAAGCTGAGATTGAGTGACTGCTCCCTATGGTCGCCTATCACCTCACTACCACCTAACCGCTTTGCGGTATAGACGGAGTACTACGGCAAATTTTGGTAGATTGCTAAAAAATGCAGGAGCCTCTTTGCCCCTGCACTGGAATCGTTAATTTTAACTCTTCGTCAATCGTCTAGCGCTATGGGCGCAGTTTCCCGAGCATGCTCATAATGCCATCTTGTTTCTTGAGCATTTGGTTGAGCTTGCGCAAATCAAGGTTGATGGTTTCAGCAGGATAGTTTTTCAAAAACGACATCATGCTCAACCCTTCCGGAGAAGCAGCGGCAGTGAGCATGGCACCACGGAGAGCCACTTCACCGGCTTTATCGCGGCGAATCGTGACCTGAGAAAATTGTTTGAGTAAATCTTTGCCAATGGGACTACTCAAAATTTTATTGGTTTGCACAACATTAAAGGGCAGCCGCATACCCAAGAATTCAAGGAGCTTGGCTTGGTCATCTTTGGAAACCATCCGCATCAATGCTCGCAATTCTCCCGTAGCTTCTTGAGTGGACACAAATTCCTCTAGCTCCGACATCGGGAAGGAGCGCTGAAAAGGACCATAGGTGAGGGAGACAAAGTTAGCTGCTTTGGCAGGGGTGGTGAAAAGGGCACCCACGGGTAGTGCCAGTGCCAGTAACCAAGGCGAAAGACGCTTCAGCATAGGGGATCGACTCCAAAATCACTTCAGTACAAACGTCGGATTGCACCGCTAGCAGTATAGCAGCGAAAATAGAGCTTGCTGGCTCTCCTTAACTTATCCCTAACGTTTAGTAGGCTTAGACGTAAATTGATGAGCGTTTGGCAGCAGGGCGCCACCATTGAGCTAACAATTGACTCCTTGAACCACACGGGGGAGGGGGTAGGACGCTGGCAGGATCGGGTGGTTTTTGTGGCGGATACGGTTCCGGGCGATCGCCTGCGGGTGCGACTGACCCATGTCAAGCGGCAATATGCCCACGGCAAGGTCTTGGAGGTGGTGCAACCCTCAGAGCAGCGGGTGCGGCCAAGCTGTATTGTGGCGGATAAATGTGGCGGCTGTCAGTGGCAGCGGGTGGCCTATGGGGCACAATTGGCGGCCAAAGAACAACTGGTGAAGGACGCGATCGCTCGCATTGCTCATCTGAAACCGCAAATTTTCCTACCGATTTTGGCTGCCCCTAACCCCTTTGGCTATCGCAATAAAGTGACGTACCCCCTCGGTCGCCGCCATGGTACCGTGGTTGCGGGCTATTACCAAAAAGGCTCCCATCACCTAGTAAACCTGAATCAATGTCCCGTGCAAGATCCGCGCTTCAATCCGCTCTTGGCTGCCCTGAAGCAAGCGTTACAACCTTGGCCGATATACAACGAGCAGACCCATGAACCGGGGTTGCGCCACTTGGGCTTGCGCATTGGTCAGCGTACCGGGGAGCAGCTCATTACCCTCGTGCTTGCGGGGGCATTACCCGCTGGCTTGCAGGCAGAGGCAGAAGGTTGGTTACAGCAGTTTCAAGGGGTGGTGGGGGTCTGTGTCAACTTCAATGATCAAGTGGGCAATCGCATCTTTGGTGACGAGACCCAGGTATTGGCGGGGCGATCGTACCTTTGGGAAGAGATGGCAGGGGTGAGGTTTCAGATTGCTTCGACCACCTTTTTTCAAGTCAACACGGCGCAAGCGGAGCAACTGGTTAGCACCCTGCGAGAGTGGATTGCCCCAACAGGTCACGAACGACTGGTCGATCTCTACTGTGGAGTCGGGACACTGAGCCTACCCCTTGCCGGCGCTGTCGCTGAAGTGATTGGTGTGGAAGTGCATCCTGCTTCGGTACAACAGGCGATCGCCAACGCCCAACACAATGGTATTAACAATGCTCGTTTTTTCTGTGCCAGAGCAGAAGAGTGGCTACCCCAGTCCGATCAGGCCGTGGATGTGCTAATTCTTGATCCACCGCGCAAAGGGTGCGATCGCCCCGTTCTTGAGGCGATTCTCCGCCACTGTCCGCCGCGCATTCTCTATGTCAGTTGTCACCCTGCCACCTTGGCACGGGATTTGGCTCACCTCTGCGCTACCGGTGCCTATCAACTAACCAAAATTCAGCCCCTCGATATGTTTCCGCAAACAGCCCATGTTGAAACGGTTGCTTTACTGACTACTTCCTAAGGCATGATTCTCCCCAGTGGGTTGGATTGGCTCTACGCGAAACATTTTGGCAAACATCTTGCTAACGTAGGCTTGGCCATAGACCACGCTGGTCTTAGGTGTTGGCGAAGTGCTTGTCTCTGGTGGCACGGCGGTTGGACTTTCCTGATGGCTAGAGGGAGAGGCTGTAGACTCCTGCTGCTCTGGCGTGGAATTCTCTGCAATATCGGCAGTTGTTGATGGCTCTTGCCAAGGATCCTCAGAGGAAACGGCACTCTCTTGGAGGGGACTCGTTTCTGTGGGGGGCTGCCAACGGCGACTACTATCACCAAGAAGCGAACCAGCGGCCACCACAGCACCAGCCGGAATCGTTGTTTGCATCACGGTGGTACTGGCGCCAATACAGGCATGGGGTTCAACGGTCACTGCCCCAATCAGCAGCACACCCGCGCCAATGTTGACCCCTTCGCCAATCTCAATGGTGCCGCCGTGGGCATGAATGACGCTGCCCATACCAATACAGACACCTGCGGCAATGCGAATTGAAGCCCCTGCTTCTGCCCAAAGCAACACCCCGGGTGCCAAAACGGCTTGGGGATCCACCACCACATCACCAACAATGCGAACCGCAGGTGAAGGGGGCAGGGCTAAAGGCGGCAGGGGCATTGGGGCACCTCACAGGGAGGGCTACTTAGCAGCCTGTTGGAGCAGGATTTCGGCCACCCGCTGCTTACCGGCAGGATTAATGCCAATCAGCCGCACGTACTCGCCACTGTATTCTTGGAGGCAAGCCTGAATCGCAGCAAGGGCTTCATTGAGATTTTTGGCCTCAATGCGGGGGCCACTTTGCCAAGAGTTGGTGCGGTAGCGACGGGCATCCACGTGTTCTAGGCCGAGGGTATAGCCCTGTTGTAGCAGTTGCCGTACTTGTTCAACCACCTCTTGACTGAGGTTGTGGCTGCTAGTGCTCCCTTGACTAGAGGCGGTTGGGCGCGGTGCGAACCCTTGACCACGGGTGCTACTGCCATTGCTGGCGGCTTTACCATTGGGGCGGTGAATAATCGTTTCCAATACCCGCTGTTTGGCTTGGGGATTGACACCTACGAGGCGGACATAGTCCCGCTGGTGCTCGGCAAGGAAGGCACTGAGGTCATTGAGCTGCTGCGCTGAGGTAATTTTGATGCCGCTTTGCCAAGAACTGGTACGGAAGCGACGCTGGTCGGCATACTCGGTGGTGACTTGGCAGCCCTGGCGCAACAGGTCTTGAATTTGGTTCAGGAGATCGGCACTGAGAACAGTTTCATTGCTGGCCGAACTGACGGAGACAGGGCTAGTAGCCGCTGGGGTTGCTGCTTTTGTGGCGATCGCCACCGCGCCATCGGGCCGCTGAATAATTTGCTCAAGGACGCGCCGCTTTTGCTTTTGATCAATACCAATCAAGCGCACATATTCCCCTGCATGTTCTTGGAGGCAGGCTTCAAGGGCGGCGAGCACTTCCCGTTCCTGCTTTGCTTGAATCGGAGCACAACTGGTCCAAGAGCTGGTGCGATAGCGGCGGGCATCGGCGTGCTCTGTGCCAATTTGATAGCCCTGCTGGAGCAACTGCCGCACCTGAGCCACAACAGAAGCATCGAGGGAACCCACTGGGGCTGCACTCACGGTTGCGCTGGGACGATAGCTACTAGAACTAGTCACAGCAGCTTGACCGGGGCGTTGAATAATTTCCTCGAAAACGCGACGCTTGGCTTTGGGATCAACACCGATCAGGCGCACATACTCGCCCTCGTGTTCCTTGAGGAGTTGGGCGATCGCCGCCATCACTTGAGACTCCTGCCGTCCCGTCAACGTCGGGCAACTCTGCCAAGAGCTCGTACGATACCGCCGCGCATCGGCATATTCCAAGCTGATTTGGTATCCCTGCTGCAACAATTGGCGGACATGAGTCCCATAATCTGCGGTCATAGTGTTCTTTTCCCCGGTGAGCGTTTCAACGTGTAGGATGGGTGGGTCTTCTTGACGCTGGAGTTCATTCCGAATCGGGGCAATACAGGCAATATTCTCAGCACACTGGTACCCCGATAGCAGTGCTTCATTAATGCCAACCACGTGCTGGGCAAAGTGAATATCCGACTCTTCCACATTGGGCAGGCGATCGGCTTGCTGCTGCGTCGTGATCACCATTCCTGAAGGCACATATTTTCCCGGTGGAATCTCCACATCCTGAATGAGGACATGCATCATCACCACACAGCCTGCGCCAATCCGAGCATTAAAGACCGTCGAACGAAAGCCAATGAAACAGCCATCGCCAATGTAGGCAGGGCCGTGGATCAGCGCCATGTGGGTAATTGAGGCATTATCACCAATCCAGACAGAATACTCTTGGCCATCATCGCCAATCACCCGTCCCTGCTGGAGGCCGTGGATGACAACGCCATCTTGGATGTTGGTGCGGGAGCCAATGTGGAAGGGCGTTCCTTCATCGGCACGAATGGACGTGCCGGGTGCGATGTGAACATAATCTTTGATGCGGACATCGCCGATGAGGTTACTAAAGGAGTGGACGTAAGCCGTGGGGGCAATCTCTGGCTCCGCTAAATCCCTAGACCACGGCGTCGGAGGTGCCGCATAGCTTTGAACCGCCATAGGGAGAAGTCTCCAATGCTAATACTGGGTACGTTTGCTGTAGAGCAAATAATTATCCCGACTTACGGTGTCAATAATGGCGACAACGGCTGCGTCAATGGGTTTGTCGGTGCCATTGATAATACAGCGGGCGGCACTGCCTCGGCTTACCAATACCCACTCATCCTGTCCTGCACCCACCGTATCTGCAGCCACTTCGTAGTCGGGTAAAAATTCGCCGTCCTCACCCAAATATTGCAAGACGAGAAACTTGACTCCCGTTAAGGTGTCTTCTTTTTGAGTACTGGTAACGGTGCCGCACACTCGCGCGATTTTCACTATGGGCGACCCATCGGGCGAATACCACTAACGCTTTCGCGGAATTGTTCCACCGCTTCAGTGTAGCGAATGGGCAGGACGTATTCGAGGTTTTCGTGGGGACGTGCAATGATGTGGGTGGAGAGCACTTGACCCCCATTCACACGCTTCACGTTTTCGACCCCCGCCGCCACCGAAGCCTGCACTTCAGAGACATCACCACGGACAATCACGGTGACCCGACCACTGCCGATTTTCTCGTAGCCCACAAGGGTAACGCGAGCGGCTTTCACCATTGCGTCTGCGGCTTCCACCACTGCGGGGAAACCAAGGGTTTCAATCATACCGACGGCAATTGCCATTGTAATAACTCCTAAACGTCAGACAAGTTAAGAACTAGAGGATCGATAAGCGATGCAACTGAAAACTCCACCCAACTGCCAAACCCCTTAGTTTCGGAATTGCTCCACTGCCTCGGTATAGCGAATGGGCAATACGTACTCAAGGTTTTCGTGGGGACGAGCAATGATGTGCGTAGACAGTACCTCGCCGCCATTGACACGTTTGGCAGAATCGACCCCGGCAGCCACTGAGGCTTGCACCTCGGAGACATCACCCCGCACAATCACGGTGACCCGACCACTCCCAATTTTCTCGTAGCCCACAAGGGTGACCCGAGCGGCTTTTACCATTGCGTCTGCTGCTTCGACGACGGCGGGGAATCCGCGCGTTTCAATCATTCCCACAGCAATTGGCATGAGTAAGCTCTCCTAATTAGAATAAGGGTAAGCAGTACAAAAGCTAGAGTTGCAATCAGAGCGATCGCTACAGAAAATAATGACGGGATAGCCGATTGTTATCGTAACGTTAATCACCGTCCTCATTATTTCTAAAACAAGCATAGGGTCAGGGGTTTCTTTTGACAATATAATGATTGATAATATTTTCTAGTTTCTCGTATTATCAAACCTAATTTTAAGCCCTTGACCCCTATTTCAGCTCAAGGCAGGTGAGTATGAATCAGTTAATCCATAGAATTTTATCTAAAACTGGTTACCTTCTCATAGATTGATTGCTCGATTAAGAGGGTTCTGCCGCTGTTTGGGCAGACTGCATAAGGTATTTCAATGTTGCCCTGTATTTTGCTAGATTAAAATCTATTGTTCTATCAAACAGCAATTAACTTTTCTCGATCAATATTCTGTAAAACGCTGATTTGACCGATGCGCTGAAACTCTTTGCTACTTTTATCGGCGAGGTGCAGTACCCAAGGCAGTCGACAAGAGCGAAATCCGCTAGCAGGATGCAATTGAGTCAAATGATAGGTCTGTAAAGCTAGTAGCTCTAAAGGGGTCTTGCCATGGGTATGCACAACGCGCAACGGTCTAGCACTGCCAATCGTTCCATCCTTTGTCTTGATTGCCTCGCTGGTTTGTAAAATAAATAATTTACTTTTAGGATCAACAATCATAGTACCCACTTCAGCGTCACTATAGGTTATTTTGCTATTGCCTGAATTGAGTTCACGTCCCATTCTGCCTGAGCCACTTTTACGGACACTGAGAATATCGACAGCAATATTTTTTTTATTTAGTTCTTCGATTGTCTGTTCAAATTCCCCTTTTTGAATAAGGCCATCACGCATCAGTAGTATCTTTTTAGGGTAGGAATCAAAATTGTCTTGGAATTTAAGCACTAGCTTAGACACAACTTGCCAAATTGCTTGGCCAGAGATAGTTTCTCCCCGTTGCACATCTGGTAACTCCCAACCCAAGCTTTGACCATTGGCTAAAACTGCAAAAGCAGAAGTGCCATAGTACAGTCTTCCATTTGTACCTGCATCAAAACCAATAATTAAGTCAGCAGCTTCGGGATGGTCTAATGGTTTTAGGTAGACAGGCTGCCACTTGGCTTTACACAGCAGCCCTAGGCAAACATTGAGAGATTTATAATCATTTACATTAACTGGCACCATAAACTGAGTTGCTATACCTGCTTTTAATGCTTGATTTCGCAATTTCTGTTTTTCTTCATTGGGTGACCAGGGCATCACCACTAGAACAGTTTTAATTCCTCGATCAGCCCATTGCTGCCAGAATCTTTGTTGATCCAGATCATCTTTTGGATATTCGCTTTTGGTAAAAAAGTAGTCTATTTGTATCTGGGTGCCACTACTTTCTGCTATTTGCAGTAAGCATTTGCGTACTTCTTCTGGATATTCAGCTTTATCATCAGAAAGATTAAGGCAGCCAAATTTCGTTTCGCCAATTTTTGCACAGCCAAAGGAGCTAATTTCAGCTGTTTTGTTAATTTCTTTATTATTACGAGCTAATAGTTTTGCGCGAGGCATGACAAACCCGTTAACTTTGAGCAGCTCTGGTTGACGACTAAGATTATAGATGTGTTCGAAAATGCGTTCGGCTGTTTTTTGGGATGCCGACAAACGCAGGTTAATATTTTTCCTAATGCAGTCAAACACACCTTGAATTTCACTTTTTTCTCTTTTTTCTCTGACTTGTTCAGCAATTTGTGCCAAAATTTCTACTGTGAGAATTGGTGATAGTCTTTGAGATAGATGATATACTGGCTTAGCTTTATAGTCACTAGTTTTTCTAACAATTACAACGCGTGACTCATTGATCTCTTGTTCAGATGCGTCTTTTTGACGGTGGTAAGCTGCTAAACTGATTCCGAGTTCTTTTATTTCTACGTCATTTGGACTTTTATTCGAAAAATTTTCAAGAATCCAAACTTTTTTATCTTCGTAAGTATTTCTGACGTACTTGATCTGAATATCGGGATATTTTTTGAGCCACCATTCAAGTGTAAATGGAGTATAAAAGCGATGATGAATATCAATTTCCAAGTATAATTTTCCATCTGGCTCAATTCTAACGTTGATTGATCCACCTTTATGTACTTCCCAGCCATCCCCCCTTTTTTCTATCCCTTCTTCAGCAGTATTCCACCAAATCAATCCGACTTCGTAATCTTTTTCAATTCTGGCTTTCTTAAGTTTTTCTTTTAATTTGCACTCTAGGATTTTGCGTTCAAAGGATTCCAGTGCCTGCCTTTCGTGATCTTTTTGACAACTCAGCTCTCTACATCCTATTTGCTGTAACTGCCAACCCTGAGTTTGCATCTTACTAGTATCAATAGGCTGCCTTGTAATAATGCGGTTCCCTAGTCGAACAGCAGTTACACCTAGTTTGTAGCAAACGCTGGAAAGGGCTTTTTGCTCGCTACCTTCCTCTGGCACTTGAGTAAATTGGCATTGGTATTCATAAAATGTGAGATCCTGTTGAGTCAGATTTTTCACAAAAAAACGATTGAGTATAACTTCAACTTCTCGAAATTGGGCGAACATCATTCACAGAGAATGCAAATGTGGATGATTATAGCAAGTCTTGTTACAAATTTAAGCAGCCGAGATACAATTGTCATGAATATCGGTGTGGAGGATCTGGGGTGCTGCGGCTACCAATGCAACCCATTTGGCAAAGGGTTTCCCAGTGGCCAGTGTGGGAGCCAACACGGGTGGCGATCGCTAGTTCAATTCTGCTGCACGCTGTGATTCTTTCCTTTGTGCGGGTGCCCGAACCCACACCGCCAGAGTTGGCCAGTGATCAACTGGTGCCCTTGGTCAGCCTTTCTCCGGAACTCGAAGCGGATTTACCTTCGATTGAACCGCTCTTGCCCACGGAACTGCCGCCCCTTGCCACGATCACACCACCGCCTCTACCGTTTACAGGCATTGAGCCACCCCCCCTCTCCTTTGCCCCCTTGGCACCCCTGCCGCCTTTGCCGCCACTGACGGAACTGCCGCCCCTGCCCAATCCAGTACCGCTGCAACCTTTGCCGCCGCTATGGCAATTGCCCCCGCCCGCCCGCCCCTTACCCGTTATCCCGACAACCCCGAATGAAGAGGTGGCCGTTGCGCCGGAACTCGTCTCACCGACGCCTACGCCTGAACCCACCCCTGAAGAACCCCTAGCAACCACAGAAGGCGAAGCGGCAGCAGCGTTATCGCGGTGGTTGAATCAAACGCGATTGACCCTCAATACAACGAATCTACAAGTGAATTTAGCCCAGCGGATCACGGACTTTTATCCCCAAGAGGCCTGTGGGGATCGCCTGCAGGGGGAAACAACCGTTGCTGTGGTGGTCACTCCCCAAGGGCAATTGCTGCCTGCCAATGCCGCCCCCGAAACGGGTTTGCTCACCCGCAATCCCCAGATTATTCGCAGCAGTGGTTCTGCACTCCTCGATCAAGCCGCCCTAGAACGGGTACGTCAGCAATCCTTTGAGGCCACAGGGCAGTACCAAGCCCTAGCGCTCACCTTTGCTTTTGAGTATCGCCCCGAAGTGTGCCGAGGTCAGCAACCGGCTGCCACCCCAAGACCACAGCCTGCCATGCCAGCACCGGCAACGCTACCACCAACACCAAAACCAGAGGCTAGACCATCCCCTGCGAGTGAAGCCTCACCAGCACCCACCCCCACTGAAGAAGCACCACCGCCCGTATCCCCAGAACCTAGCGAGACAAACTCGTCGTCTGAAGCGCCGGCTGCGAGTCCGCCAGCAACATCTCCCGAATAAAGCGGGCGATCGCCCGTTGCAGGAGGCCGTTGACAATACGCTGACCCATTTGCTGTACCTCTGGGCGCACAATAATCCGCAGAATTGCAGGGATGACTTTGCCCCAGTCAAAGCCGGGGGTATCCTGCAAAATGCTGAAAATGCGGCGCAAATGCTCTAGGGCATTGGCTTCACTGACGATATTAGAACTTGCCGTTGCTGGTACGGGACGGGTGACGAGGGGTAAGAGTTGCACCAAGTTCCATTGCCCTATGGTTGTCCGTGCCCACGTGTCAAGGCTCTTGACAATTTCATCCGCTAGGCGATCGCGATACTCCACTCCCCGCTCCGAAAAGAGAAAATCTAAAGCCTGCTCCAGCACCACATTAAAGTCATAGTCACGGCTCTCGCGGGCATTGCGCAGCAGATTTTCTAGGCGCGTCCAGCGAAATTGACCATCCTTGAGGAGCAGGTTCGTGAGACTTGTGCGCAGCTCTGGGGCAGGATCCGTGAGCAGTCGTTTGGCAATGTAAGGATAGGCGGCACTGAGTACCTTAAAGTTGGGGTCAACGCCCATGGCAATCCCTTCCATGGTCAGGAGCGATCGCACGATCAAGGCATAATAGGCAGGCACCTGAAAGGGATACTCGTACATCACCTCTGACAGGCGATCGAAAATGCGTTGGATATTTAGTTCCGAGACACTCGCCCCCAAGGCATCCTCAAAGACCAAGGCCAGCGCCGGAATAATTGGTTCCAGATCTGTATCGGGGGTTAGGAACCCTAAATGAACATAGTCGTAGGCAAGGCTTTCGTACTCACGGTTAACAATGTGGACAATGGCATTCAGCAAGCCATAGCGCTGCTCTGGGGCAATCTCACTCATCATGCCAAAGTCGAGATAGGCCAATTTGCCGCTAGGCATGGCCAGCAGATTCCCTGGATGGGGATCAGCATGGAAAAACCCATGTTCGAGCAACTGCCGCAGGGAGCACTGCACCCCCACATACACCATGTAGCGCGGATCAATCCCCAAGGCTTGAATTTGCTGCGGTTGGTTGAGTTTGACCCCCGTCACCCACTCCATGGTGAGCACCCGCCGCCGCGTATAATTCCAGTAAATCTTGGGAATATAGACATCGGTGAGGTGGCCATAGAGACGGGCAAAGCGTTCGGCATTCCGTCCCTCTTGGGTATAATCCATTTCCTCAAAGAGGCGACCAGCAAATTCATCGAGAATGGCCACTAAATCACTGCGAATCTCCTTGATCAGGCGTTTTGCCCAATAGGCCACCCCCCGCAGAATGTAAATGTCCAAGGTGATACTTTCTGCCAAGCCGGGACGCTGGACTTTGACAGCCACCTCTTCGCCACTGTGGAGTTTGCCGCGATACACCTGTCCCAAGGAGGCAGCCGCAATGGGATGATCACTCAGTTCAGCAAAAAGCTCACTGGGGGGGGCGCCCAGTTCCTCCTCAATAAACTGAAAGGCCACTTCATTGGGGAAGGGTGGCAACTGATCTTGGAGTTTTGTTAATTCTTCCAAATAGACCGCTGGCAAGAGATCCGGACGAGTGGAGAGGGCTTGCCCCACTTTGATATAGGCTGGTCCAAGGCGGGTGAGGGTTTCCCGCAGGGCGATCGCTCGCTGGTGTTGATTTTGTTTACTTTGGCCTGTGACCCTGTCCCACCAACGGTTAAAGAGCAGCCAAAACACTGGCCAGAGAATCCGCAACCAGCGACTGAAGACCAGTAAAGGTCGCTGCCGGTAGTAGGCACCAATGGCCACGGGATCATAGGGTTGAAAGGTCTCCGGATCATTGGGAAGGGTTTCAGCCGCGATCGCAATCTCTTGGGGCGCGGAATCACTGGGGACAATTGCCGTATTCATGGGCAGTCGCGCAAACTCTTAAAGTATTTTAACAATCAGTTCATCATCAGGGAGGGCGGAAAATGCGGCTAGTGATTTTGGGGGCAACGGGGCAGGTGGGCTGGCAATTGGTGCAGCAGGCTCCCCAAGGGGTAGAAGTCATTCCCATTGCTCGCCAAGGCACTGCCGTAACACTGGACTTGGAAGATTTAGAGGCCATTCCCAACCTAGTAAAAACCCTTTGCCCCGATGTGGTCATCAATGCGGCGGCCTATACTGCCGTGGATCAGGCGGAACAGGAACCGGAACGGGCACAACGGATTAATGGCACAGCTGTGGGTCTTTTGGCAGAAACGATGGCCTCTTTGGGAGGGCTGTTGATTCACTACTCAACGGATTATGTGTTTGCTGGTACGCAGTCGCGACCCTATCGCGAAACGGATGCCACTGCCCCCCTCAATGCCTATGGCTATAGTAAGTGGCTAGGAGAGCAGGCGATCGCCACCCATCACCCCGCCCACCTGATCTTGCGCACCAGTTGGGTGTATGACCTGCGGGGTAAGAACTTTTTGCGCACCATGGTTCGCCTTGCTCAAACCCGTCCTGTGGTTCGGGTCGTTGCCGATCAAATCGGTACGCCCACGGCTGCCCCCTTCATTGCCCAAGTCACCTATCAACTGCTGGAACGCTGGCAGGCGGATTCCTCCTTGAGCGGTCTCTATCACCTGACGCCCCGCGGCAGTACCAGTTGGTATGGCTTTGCGGTAAAAATTTTTGATCACCTGCGTGCCAAGGGCTATGCAACTGCCACCCTAGAGGCGATTCCCAGCAGTGAGTATCCGACACCGGCCAAGCGACCCGCCTTTTCCACCCTCAACTGCGAGAAGTTGGAGGCGGTTTTGGGGACTCCCCTCCCCCCTTGGGAAGCGGTTCTTCAGCCCCTTTTAGACCAACTAGATCCGCAATCCGTGCTTTAGGGGGTTGTTGCAACGGTTGTTTTCATTTGGCTGAACCAGTCGATGAGTTGCGCCAGTTGTTTCTCCACCGGTTGCGTCCCTAGACCCCGCACGGTAATTTTGCCCTGACTATAGACAAACCGACTTTGGAGATGGGTGGGCAGTTGCTCTAGGAGCAGTTTCCATGCTGGCTCCGCCATCGGGGTTTCAAGGATGACGTGCTGCTTCCCTTCGGGACGAATGCGGCTAATGCCACACTGCCGTGCCAGTTGCTTGAGTTCCACAACCCGCAGCAGTTGCTGAACTGATTTGGGCAATGCCCCATAGCGATCGCTCCACTCTGCCGCCAATTGCATCAAGTCTTCTTTTGTCGTTGCAGCGGACACCGCGCGGTAGGCGGCCATCTTTTGCTCCAAATCGGGCATATAGTCGGCGGGAATAAAGGCAGTGACATTGAGATCCACTTGGGTATCGTCAACGGTGGGAATCTCTTGGCCACGAATTTCAGCGATCGCCTCCTCGAGCAGTTCCACATACAAATCAAAGCCAACACTGTCCAGTTGACCGTGCTGCTCCGCCCCTAGGAGATTGCCCACACCGCGAATTTCCATGTCTCGCATTGCCAGTTGGTAGCCCGATCCCAGTTGGGTAAACTCCTGAATTGCCCGCAGTCGTTGGCGTGCCGCTTCAGTCAGCACCTCTTGGCGGGGGTAAAATAACCACGCATGGGCTTGAATGCCCGCTCGGCCAACCCGACCCCGCAGTTGATAAAGCTGTGCCAAGCCAAACCGCTGCGCATCCTCCACCAAAATCGTATTGACGCGGGGAATATCCAAGCCGGACTCAATGATGGTCGTACAGACAAGGATATCGGCCTCGCCATTGCTAAACCCCAACATCGTCGATTCCAGCTCCCCTTCGGGCATCTGACCATGGGCAATGAGAATGCGGGCACTGGGCACCATCCCTTGCAGCTTTGCCGCCACCTCCTCAATCCCCTCAACCCGCGGCACGACATAGAAAACTTGACCCCCCCGATCCAGTTCTTGGCGAATCGCGCTGCGCACCGTTTCTGGGTCATAGGGGGCAAGGTGGGTTTGAATCGGGCGCCGCGAGGGGGGTGGTGTGGTGATTAGGCTCATCTCCCGAACCCCCGACAGAGCCATATAGAGGGTGCGGGGAATTGGCGTTGCACTGAGGGTGAGCACATCCACTTGGATTTTGAGGGCTTTGATTTTCTCCTTTTGGTTGACGCCAAAGCGTTGTTCCTCATCCACCACCAGTAGCCCCAAGTCCCGAAATTTAACGGTTTTGCTCAGGAGTTGATGGGTGCCCACGACAACATCCATTTCGCCGGTTTTGAGTTTTTGTAGGATGTCTTGGCGCTCCCGCTCACTGCGAAAGCGGTTGAGGAGTCCCACTTGAATGGGATAGGGGGCAAAGCGTTCCTTGAGGGTGTGGTAATGCTGCTGCGTCAGAATCGTTGTGGGTGCAAGAACCACCACCTGTTTGCCTGCCATCACGGCTTTGAAAATAGCGCGAATGGCCACTTCGGTTTTGCCAAAGCCAACATCACCGCAGACCAGCCGATCCATGGGGCGATCGCTCTCCATATCGGCCTTAACCTCTTGGATGGCCTTGAGTTGATCCGGAGTGGGCTGATAGGGAAACGAGTCCTCCATTTCCTGCTGCCACGGTGTATCTGGAGGGAAGGCAAAGCCCTGTTGTTGGGCACGTTGGGCATAGAGTTGCAGCAGATCCACCGCTACTTTTTTAATGGCCTTGCGCACCCGGGCTTTGGTACGTTCCCAAGTGTTGCCCGTTAACTTATTGAGTTGGGGAATGCCATCGCTCTGTTTGCGGTAGCGGGAGAGACTATTCAGTTGATCGGCAGCAACGCGGAGAATGCCATCGGCATATTGCAGGGCGAGATACTCGCGGGTTTCGTTGTTAATCGTTAGCGTTTCTAGGCGCAGGAACTGACCAATGCCGTGTTGGCGATGGACGACGTAGTCCCCCGGCTGAAGCTTGTTGAGATCCACCTGTTTGGCAGCAGCGCGGCGGCGTTTGCGCACATAGCCAAGGTTGACTAGGTTGTGCTGGCCAAAGAACTCGCGATCGCTCACCAGCACCGTGCGGAACGTAGGCAAAATAAAGCCACTAATTTCCGCTAGACCACTGGCCTTGAGGGCAATGGGCAGTCGCTGCTGTTGCAGCTTATCAATGGCCGGAAAGTCCTTGGGATTGGGCACAAACTGGGCGGGGCAATCATGCTCCTGCAACAGGGCTACAGAGCGACTCGGCTGCGCAGAGACCAACCACACGGTGTACCCCTTGTCCCGTTCCTCCCGCAGGGTTGCCGCCAAGCGACCAAATTGGTGGGGAATTGCTGGAACCGCCCGTGCTGATAAATTGAGACCGAGTCCCTCACTGGCCAGTTCGTAGAGGTGCACCCGTTGAAACCGCTCGAGGGCTTGGGCATTGGCTGACCACGGACGATGAATGGGGGGGGGTGGCGTTTCAAGGCTTTGCCAGTAGGCTTGACTGTGCTCATACCAGCGATCGCCATGGGCAGCACAGAGGGGCGGCTCATCCACGGCAATGAGGGTTTGGGCAGGCAAATAATCCAAGAGCGAAGCCGGTTGCGGAAAAGCCACCCCCAGATAGCGCCGCAATCCCTCTTGATCCTCCGAAATGAGATGGGCGTGATCTGCTGCCCGCAGGGCTTGGGCAATCAGGGGAGTAAAACTAATGGGCGTCAGGGTTACCTGCGCAAGGGCATCAAGGCGATCGCCCTCGGTGTGTAGGGAGCGTTGACTGGCCGGATCAAACTCGCGAATGGAGTCAATCTCATCGCCAAACCACTGCAAGCGCACCGGTAGCTCCGCCGAGACGGGGAAAATATCCACAATGTCGCCGCGCCGACTCCACTGGCCTTCCGTTTCCACGAGAGAAACCCGCTCATAACCAAGGGCTGCCAAGGCGGTGGCCACTTCCCCTAGGGAGTGCTCTTGACCCACCTCTAAAGTTAGACAGGCGGCACGAAACTGCTCTGGTGGGGGTAAATGGGGTTGCAGTGCCCGTTCGGTGGTGACAATTGCAATATTGGGGCGATCGCTCTCGACTAGAACTTGCAGTTGCCCCCAGACCATCTCCGCTTCCAAGTCAAAGGGGTCATAGGGAGAGGCCTCCGATGTCGGGTAAAAGAGCACCGCCTCCCAACCCATGAGTTCCAATTGCGCCGCCCAGCGTCCCCCCTCCTCTAAGGTGGAAGTAATCACACACAGCGATTGCTGACTCTGCTGCGCCAATGTGGTGGCCACAAAGCCCTTGACAAGGCGGGGCATCCCCGTGAGGATCAGTTCCCGTTGGTGTTGTAATTTGCTGAGCAGTTCAGCCGTCAGCGGCAGCTTACCCCAACTGCGGGGAATTGCCATTAAGGACATAGACGAGTGTCAGTGCAGGTGATCAAGATTGCAGAATTGAATTGCGACCCCTTGGGGCAGCGCTAACGCATTATAATTCTTACGCTCTCCTATCATTGTAAAAAGCAGGACAAGGATTCAGAAAACTCTAGTTAAAGCGCTTTTCGACAATTAGGGGGTAAAGAAGGGGGATGCTCCTGTTTGGTAGCTGCTTTGGCTGTTTTCAGTGTGTGCCATCCCTGTAAAAAGAGCTACATCACTGCTGAAGAGAGGGTGGAACCCCGTCGGCACTTCCTTCATAATTGTGAAAGAGTAGGAATTGCAGAGATTGAATGACACGATCGCCCAATATTGATAGTCCGGCTCCAGAATCCTCAGCGATTGTTGACAGCACCCTTGAGGCAAGCGACCCCATTGACCCTGAGGATGAACTGCCCAATGAAGTGGAAATGTCCCTCTGGGATCACCTTGAGGAGTTGCGACAGCGGCTCTTTGTTGTCCTCGGCACTGTTGCTGTCACCATTGTTCTCTGCTTTACCCAAGTCCGCTGGATCATTCAGTTCCTTGAAAAACCAGCCCATGGTGCGAAATTCCTGCAACTAAGTCCGGGGGAGTACTTTTTTGTCTCCTGTAAAGCGGCGGCCTACAGTGGCATCCTCCTAGCGACGCCGATGATTCTCTACCAAGCCATCCGTTTTATCCTGCCGGGATTGACACGACGTGAGCAACGCTTGCTGGCACCGGTGGTTTTTGGTTCATCCATTCTCTTTATTGCCGGTTTGGCCTTTGCCTATACCCTCTTGGCACCCGCAGCCCTTGGCTTTTTCATTAACTATGGGGCAGATGTGGTTGAGCAACTGTGGTCGATCGATCGCTATGTGGATTTTATTTTGCTATTGCTCCTTGCTACCGGCCTTGCCTTCCAAGTCCCGATTCTCCAGTTGGTACTCATTGCCCTCGGCATTGTTTCCATCCCGCAAATGCTCAGCCAATGGCGCTACGTGGTGATTATTGCCGTAGCCGTGGCAGCGGTTTTGACCCCCTCCATTGATCCGATTACTCAAGGACTGTTGGCGGGTGCTCTGCTTGCCCTCTACTTTACGGGGGTTGGCTTGGCCAAGCTGATGGGGGTGGGGCGTTCTGAGGCTTAAACTTGCAATACCCTCAAAAAAGACTCAATCAGAAAAGATGATTTTGGCGATAAAAATCAATTATCGCGATCGCCCCTCGAACTTATCAAGGCTCTCAATAGAGATGATATGCTGATGTTGCCAAATTAGTGCATCCCTTCGCGATCGCAAGAATGGCATTACTTTAACAAATTTTTGTGTTTAGGAGCGGTCTTCATGCCCATTGCCCTTGGGATGGTAGAAGTACTGGGTCATCCCCCTGCCTTAGCCGTTGCCGATGTCATGGTGAAAGCGGCGCGTGTTACCCTTGTGGGCTATGAAGTGGTCAGTGGTGCTCGCCTGACGATTATTGTGCGCGGCGACGTTTCTGAAGTGCAAATTGCGGTTGCAGCGGGTGTGGAAGCCGCCAAGAAAATTCCAGCTCAAAGTCCTAAGGAAAAAACGCTCTATCTGTCGTCAACGGTGATCCCGCGCCCCCACGAGAATTTAGAGGCCGTTTTCCCGAAAATGCGGTTCCAATATGGCGATGGCTGGGAGCGTTTTCTCGTTTAGCAGCCTTGGGAAAAGTTCTCTAAAGCTTCTCTAATGAGCAAAGCTCCACCGCCCAGATAATTGCCTCAGAAGGGAGCACCCCCCCAATCAACTATCTCAACAGTGAAGCCTCAAAATCGCTAGGAAACAGTTTTAGAGGGGTACCTAGGCTAGACCAGTGTTGACCCCCGGCTTACCCGTAAACAGTTCCACTTTCACAATTTTGCCACCCATTTTTTGGATGCGTTGTTGCTCGCGGAACCAGTTTTCGTAGGGCACCAGTTTTGTGAAATAGGTGTTTTGCAGTTCGCGCTGGGTGCGAATACGGGTTTGACTCGGCACACAGGCGGTAATTTTGAAGATGCGCATGGGATGGGACTCCAAATCTGTGTAGGGTGATTACACGTCTGGGAGCTAAAGGCCAGACTCAGACTGTTTAAGCACAATTGCCATGACAGGCTGACACTCTAACCCCTAACTCCCAGACAGATGTGCGACTGGAGAGCTGTACTTAGCTTAAGCCAGAGCAGATGTAGTCAAAGTAGATGCCCATTTCTTTGCCGGCATCGGCACCCACCAAGCTGGCGGTGACTTCTTTCATAGCTTGGATGGCTTGCACAGTGGCAGCGATGGGCACGCCCAAGGAGTTGTAGGTTTCTTTCAACCCATTGAGCACCCGCTCATCGAGGATGGAAGGATCCCCAGCCAGCATGGCATAGGTGGCATAGCGCAGGTAGTAGTCGAGGTCGCGGATACAGGCCGCATAGCGACGGGTGGTGTACATGTTGCCACCGGGACGGGTGATGTCAGAGTAGAGCAGAGATTTGGCCACTGCTTCTTTGACGATATTGGCGGCATTGGCGCTGATCACGGTCGCAGCCCGCACCCGCAGTTCGCCAGTTGCGAAGTAAGCTTTCAGCTTCTCCATGGCGGCGGTGTCGAGGTATTTGCCTTGCACGTCAGAGGCGTTGATGACAGCGGTAATCGCGTCTTGCATAGTTCTTTTTCCTCAAAAACTGATTTGGATGATGGATCAATGAAGGATGCTGAGGCGACCTACTGCATGGCGCCAATCACGAAGTCAAAGTAAGAACCGGCTTCAGCGGCATCTTCTGCAGACAGCAGCGAGGAAGCAACGTTCTTCATGGCGCGGATCCCTTCGGCCACGGCAGGAATGGGGGTGCCGAGGGAGTTGTACATTTCACGCACACCCACCAAACCAATTTCTTCGATGGGGGTGACATCACCCGCAACAATACCGTAGGTCACAAGCCGCAGGTAGTAGTCGAGGTCACGCAGGCAGGTGGCGGTCATTTCTTCACCGTAGGCATTGCCACCGGGGGAGACCACATCAGGCCGTTTTTGGAAGAGTTGATCGCCCGCTTGCTTGACAATCCGCTCGCGGTTTTCGGTCAGGGTTTGGGCAATGCGCAGACGGCGCTCGCCGGTGCTGACAAAGCTTTTAATGCGATCCAGTTCACCGGGGCTGAGGTAACGGGCCTCGGCATCTGCATTCACGATCGATTTCGTGACGACGCTCATTGAGTTCCTCCAAAGTTGGAATTGTAAAACAAGGGTCTTGATAATGTGGCATTTGCCATTGGAATGTTACGATTCACCGCACTCCTGTAGGAGAGATAGGTACGGCGATGGACCCGACGGGCTGACGTAACCTTCCGCAAACATTCTCAGGCATAGGGGGGACATCTCCCACATCATCGCAATCCTTTTTAACATTCTTAACATTTTTTCAAAAATCTGCTAAGGGCAGCTATTCCAGCCATTCGATAATGCGGGTGCCAAGGTTGAGGGGAATATTCACCGCTTTGCCGAGGCGGGGTTTCTCACGGGTGGTCTCAATAAAGGTGCAAACTTGCTGGGCACAGCCCCAGTCATTGAGGTGCTGGGCGATCGCCCCAAGGTGGGCGGCATAATCTTCAGGCGTATCGGGATAGGAGGCCTGCTCGAGGTAACGCCACATCACTTGCAAAAAGATGCGATCGCCCACGCGGCGAAACTGAAGGTCAAAGGAGCGCCCCCATTTGCGCAGGAGCAAGGCATGGAGTTCATCACCAGTGAGGGGCGTCAGCATTGGCAAGAATTTCAGCCCTTGCGGCTAGGACGGCTCGGACAGTGTGATAATAGTTAACAAACGTAATTATTTTACGGCTGTTCGTTTCGATTCCTTAGTAAATAAGCGTAAACCATGGCTCAAGTTTCTGGAATGTCTGATGTGCCCGATATGGGGCGGCGACAGTTTATGAACCTGCTGACGTTTGGTACCATTACCGGTACAGCGTTGGGCGCTCTGTACCCTGTCGTCAAGTATTTCATTCCGCCCTCCAGTGGCGGCACGGGTGGTGGTGTGGTTGCCAAGGATGCATTAGGCAACGATATTAAGGTTTCCGACTACCTGACGAAGCACCTGCCGGGCGATCGCTCCCTTGCTCAAGGGATTAAAGGGGATCCCACCTACGTGATTGTTACTGAGGATCACCAAATTGCCAATTACGGCTTGAATGCCGTCTGCACTCACCTTGGCTGCGTGGTGCCTTGGAATGTCAGTGAAAACAAGTTCATTTGCCCCTGCCACGGCTCTCAATACGACAGCACGGGTAAAGTGGTGCGTGGCCCTGCTCCCCTCTCCTTGGCACTGGTGAATGCCACGGTTACCGAAGATGACAAACTGGTGTTTACCCCTTGGACGGAAACCGATTTCCGCACGGGCAAAGAACCTTGGTGGACGTAAAAAGAAATTAGGGAGTGGTATGAAACGCTTTTTCAAATCGTTGACGCTGGCGATCGCCCTTGCCGCCAGTGTGCTTCTTTGGTCACCGCAAGCACAGGCCTATCCATTTTATGCGCAGCAGGGCTATGACAGTCCTCGCGAAGCGACCGGGCGAATTGTCTGTGCCAACTGTCACCTCGCCGCCAAACCCACCCAAGTGGAAGTGCCCCAAGCCGTCACCCCCGATTCCGTTTTTGAAGCCGTGGTGAAAATTCCCTACGACACCCGTGTGCAACAGGTGTTGGGGGATGGCTCTAAGGGCGGTCTGAATGTCGGTGCAGTTCTCATGCTGCCCGAGGGTTTCAAAATTGCTCCTCCCGATCGCATTCCCGAGGAGTTACAAGCCAAAACCAGCGGCATTTACTACCAGCCCTACAGTGAGGACAAGCAAAACATTATTCTGGTGGGGCCCTTACCGGGTGAGCAGTATCAGGAAATTGTTTTCCCCGTCCTCGCCCCCAACCCTGCCACGGATAAATCGATCCACTTCGGTAAATACTCCGTTCACGCCGGGGGCAACCGCGGTCGCGGCCAAGTCTATCCCAATGGTGAAAAGAGCAACAATAACGTCTTTACTGCACCGATCGCGGGCACGATTACCAGTATTACCGCTAACCCCGATGGCAGTACTGCGGTGGTGATCACCCCCGAGAGTGGTGAAGCAGTGACAGAGACCATTCCCGCTGGCCCTGACCTCATTGTCAGTGAAGGCCAAACGGTGGCAGCGGGTGAAGCCCTCACCAACAATCCCAATGTGGGTGGTTTTGGGCAAAAGGATACGGAAATTGTCCTGCAGGATCCCAACCGCATTAAGTGGCTGTTGGTCTTCTTTGCCGCCATTACCCTCTCGCAAATTCTGCTGGTTCTGAAGAAGAAACAAGTGGAGAAAGTGCAAGCCGCCGAGATGAGTCTCTAAAGGAGTCCTATCACCCACGGTAGTGCAATCCCTCCATGACACGATTGTGGCGATCGCCACGGCTATTGTGCCCCAGCAAGGGAGTATTGGCATTGTCCGTCTCTCAGGCGCCAAAGCAGTCGCGATCGCCCAGTCTTTATTTGAAGCCCCCGGCAAGCAGCCTTGGGAATCCCATCGCATTCTCTATGGCTATGTCCGCGACCCCCAAACCAGAGAACGGGTCGATGAAGCCCTCCTGCTGTTAATGCTGGCGCCCCGCTCCTACACCCGCGAAGATGTGGTGGAATTCCACTGTCATGGTGGCCTCATCCCTGTCCAGCGCGTGCTGCAACTGTGTGTCGCCGCAGGGGCACGCCTCGCCGAGCCGGGGGAATTTACGCTGCGCGCCTTCCTCAACGGTCGCCTTGATCTCACCCAAGCCGAGAGTGTGGCCGAACTGGTGGCTGCCCAATCCACAACCGCCGCTCAAATTGCTTTGGCGGGTCTGACAGGAAAATTCGCCCGCCCCCTCAAGCAGATTCGTCAGACCTGTTTATCCCTCTTGGCGGAAATTGAAGCGCGACTCGATTTTACGGACGAGCTACCCCCCCTTGACCCCGCAGCCATTGCTGAGGACATTCGTCAGTTGCAACACCAAGTAGCAGCGTTTTTGGCCACGGCAGAACGGGGAGCACTGATCCGCACTGGGCTAAAAGTGGCCATTGTGGGTCGCCCCAATGTCGGTAAGTCGAGTCTGCTCAATGCTTGGAGCCGTAGCGATCGCGCCATTGTTACAGATTTACCCGGCACCACCCGCGATATTGTCGAGTCCCAATTGGTTGTCGGTGGCATTCCAATCCAAGTCCTTGATACGGCCGGCATTCGCGAGACCGATAACTTGGTGGAACAAATTGGCGTCCAGCGATCGCGCCAAGCCGCAGCCAGTGCTGATCTCATCCTCCTTGTCATTGATGCCAGTCAAGGGTGGACAGCCGCCGATCAGGAGATTTACGACCAACTCGAGCTGCAGCAGCGGCGGCAGCAAGCGCCTCAGTCCGTCTTGGTGGTTTTGAATAAAGCTGATCTCCTCAGCGAAACCGTAGAGGTTCAGGATATTCCATTGCCCATTGCCCCCATTCCCACTGTGCTGCTCTCGGCCCTCAGTCAAAGGGGAATTGAGTCTCTCGAGGACGCCATTTTAGACCTTGTTCAAGGCCAAGGGGTTACCGCCGCCAACCTAGACTTTGCCATCAACCAACGTCAAGCCGCGCTCTTGGAGCAGGTTCACCAATCCCTGAATCATGTGCTTGCGGCCATTGATGCCCAACTCCCCCTTGATTTTTGGACAATTGACCTGCATGCTGCCGCTCGTGCCCTTGGTACCCTAACCGGGGAAGAGGTGACTGAGTCTGTGCTAGAACAAATCTTTAGCCGTTTTTGCATTGGAAAATAGCCCATGCTTTGGAATACCAGCTACCGGCCGTTACTTGCTTATATCCTTCCCTATCGGCGACGGTTGCTGGTCGCTTTTTTGTGTACCCTCGGCTACGTCTCGACCATGCCGGCGATCGCCTACCTGATTGGCCAAGCGGCGAAGCTCATCGGGGCAGGGGATTTGATAGGCCTGATTCAATGGTGTGCAGCCTCCTCGCTGCTGTTTGTCGGTCGTAGTTTTTGCCAATTTGGCCAAGATGTCCTAATGTCCGATATTTCCCTACGGATTGTCTATGACATTCGGGTGCGGCTGTACCGTCATCTGCATCGTTTGGGGGTGGACTATTTTGAAAAGGCAGCGACCGGCGATCTCACCTACCGCCTCACTGAGGATGTGGATCGCATTGGCGTCATGGTCAATAGCAGTTTTCATCGCCTCATCCCCTCAACTTTAACCACAGTTGCGGTCATTGGTTATATGTTCTACCTCAACTGGCAACTGACATTGGGGACGATGATCATTGCGCCGCTGATGACGTTTCTCATCGCTTGGTTTGGCAATCGGTTGTTGCGACAGTCGCGCCTGAGTCAAGCCCGCATTGCCGATTTAGCCTCCCACCTCACGGAGATTTTTTCGGGGATTCGTCTGATTAAGGCGTTTGCGGCTGAGGACTATGCCGTAGAGCAGTTTGAACAGCAGGCTGATATGAACCGTCGTGCTCGCTACCGTGCCGAACGCATTAAGTCAATGCAATACCCGGTGGTGGGGTTTCTTGAGGCCCTGAGCATTATGCTGCTCTTTATCTTGGGGGCGTGGCAAATCAATGCCGGTCATCTCACAGGGCCGCAGTTCCTCAGCTTTGTTGCCGCAGTAGCGCTACTGATGGAACCCATTAATATGATTTCTGCTGATTACAATGAACTCAAAATGGCACAGGCGTCGGTGGAGCGTAGCTTTGGCCTGTTGGCTCTCGAACCCACGATCAAGGAAATGAGCCATGCGCAGCCCCTACCCCCCATTTCTGGCAAAGTGCAATACCTAGATGTGTGCTTTGGCTATGATCCAGAGCGTCCCGTGCTCAAGGACTTTAATCTCTTGGCGGAGCCGGGCGAGGTGATTGCTCTTGTAGGACATTCAGGAGCAGGTAAATCCACCATTGTTAACCTCTTGCCCCGGTTTTATGACCCCCAAGCGGGAAAAGTGTTGATTGACGGCATTGATATTAAAACGGTGACGCTGAAAAGCCTGCGGCGGCAAATCGGTATTGTTCCCCAAGAAACAATTCTTTTTTCAGGGACGATCGCCCACAACATTGCTTTTGGTTATGCTGAACCCGATTGGGAGCGACTGATTGAGGCAGCCAAAATCGCCAATGCCCATGACTTTATTACTCAGTGTCCCGATGGCTATCAGACATGGGTCGGGGAAAGGGGGATTAATCTCTCTGGGGGTCAACGCCAACGACTGGCGATCGCCCGTGCAGTTTATGCCGATCCACGGATCTTAATTTTGGATGAGGCCACCTCTGCTTTGGACTCTGAATCGGAAGCCTTGGTGCAAAGTGCTTTGGAGAAAGCAATGAAGGGGCGCACCGTCTTTATTATTGCCCACCGTTTAGCCACGGTTCGTCGCGCCGATCGCATTCTTGTCTTGGAGCAAGGTCAGATCATTGAAAGTGGCAGCCACGAAGAACTGCTTGCCCGGCCTTCCCGCTATGCCCAGTTCTATACTCAGCAGTACTTCCAAGAGACAGAGTAACCCCTTCTCTAGATGGGGGAGTCCTTTGGCTCTAGCTGTAACTTGAATGGCTATGGGCTGTTTCCTCAACAGCAGGATGTGAAAATAGACGTTGAATTCTTAAATTAGCGAGGACAGCCATGGGTAGCATTATTTCTGTGCATTCTTTTCGTGGTGGCACAGGCAAGTCAAATACAACGGCAAACCTGGGCTGTACCTTGGCAACCTTGGGCTATCGGGTGGCGATCGTGGACACGGATATTCAATCCCCCGGTATCCATGTGCTCTTTGGCCTTGAGTCAGAAGATACGGAACATGCCCTGAATGACTACCTGTGGGGACGCTGTGAAATTACTGATGTGGCGCGGGATGTCAGCCATCTGATTACGGCTCACGGCCAGCAAGCCAAAGGAGCAATCTATCTCATTCCCTCTAGCCTCAAAACCAGTGAAATTACCCGTGTGCTGCGGGAAGGCTACGATGTCGGCTTGCTCAATGATGGTTTTCAGCAGTTGCTCCAAGGGCTGAATCTCGACTTTTTGCTCATTGATACCCACCCAGGGCTGAATGAGGAAACGCTGCTCTCGATTACAGTCTCCGATGCCTTGGTGCTGATTCTGCGACCCGATCGCCAAGACTTTCAAGGAACAGCGGTCACGGTTGATGTGGCGCGGCAGCTGGATGTGCCCAAAATGGTGATGGTGGTGAACAAAGTCCCCAGCGCCTTTAATAAGGACTCCCTCAAGCAGCAGGTGGAAACGACCTATGGTGTGCCCGTTGCGGGTATCTTGCCTGTTTGTGAAGAAATGTTTCAACTGGGGAGCAGCGATATTTTCTGTTTACGCTACCCTGAGCATCCCTACAGTCTCGTTGTCAGGAGTGTTGTGCAGCATCTGTTGGATTAGGGTAGCCTAGGAGTAAGGAGACTGACTGAATTTTGATCCTTTTGATCCTTCTCGAGTGCCACTGCCAGTCACTGCCATTGAGGAACATTGCCAATGATAGACAGTCAAAATGCTAGCAGTGGTTGCGGTGGGGGTCTCAATCCAGCAGATTTGTTGGTTTTGCCCGATCGCCAGCGATCGCTCTTGACACTGATGATGCGCCAGCCAACGCCCTTCACCGTGTCAGAATTGGCTGAGCAGTTGCAGTGGTCTGCGGAAGAGGTCAGTGCCACCCTCGCAGAGGTTTGCCAACTCGGCTATGTGACAGTTGACAACGACACCTACCAAGTCAAACTTGGACGGCGAACCCCGCGCGTGCAACCCAAGCGTCAATCTCCCCGAATTGCGGCGGTTTGGGACAAGCTGGGTTAAGTCTGATCTACTTCCTCAGTTAAACCTCTAATTATATGAGGCAACTCGTGTGGTACGCTTAATTACGCTAAGTTTCGCAGAGGAAAGTCAGGACGAGTGCGCCCAAAAGTTCTTGCTGGCAACTGGAAAATGCACAAAACCCAACAGGAAGCGGTGGCCTTCCTACAGGAGTTCTTAGGGAAATTGGTGGACACCCCCAGCGATCGCGAGGTGGTGCTCTGTGTTCCCTACACCTGTTTAAGTGTATTGTCCAAGAGTCTGCACGGAACGCGGGTGAAGCTGGGTGCCCAAAATGTCCACTGGGCGGATCAAGGGGCGTTTACAGGGGAAATTTCGCCACCGATGCTGGTGGAGTTGGGCGTGCGCTACGTGATTGTTGGCCACAGTGAGCGGCGGCAGTATTTTGGGGAAACGGATACTACGGTCAACCAACGGCTCAAGGCTGCCCAACACTATGGCCTGACCCCCATTCTCTGTGTCGGTGAAACAAAAGCCCAACGGGATGCTGGGGAAACTGAAAACCACATCTTTCAGCAGTTGGCGCTGGACTTGGTGGATGTGGATCAGAGCAATTTGGTGATTGCCTACGAACCCATTTGGGCGATCGGTACGGGCGATACCTGTGAAGAAGCGGAAGCCAACCGTGTCATTGGCCTGATTCGTAGCAAATTGCAGAATCCCGATGTTCCCATTCAGTACGGCGGCTCGGTCAATGCCAACAACATTGATGCGATCATGGCGCAGCCAGAAATTGATGGGGTGCTAGTGGGTGGCGCTAGTTTGCAGCCGGAGAGTTTTGGGCGTATCGTTAATTACAAGCTCCTTTGAACATGGCTTTGAGTTCGGCGCCACTGCCCTAGGTCACATCTGATCCAAGAGCTCGCGCACTGCCCTCTGCGCAGAAAAACCTAAAGATATCAACATACAGCCCTTTCCCAAGCATGGCATGCACTACCACTCCAGAGCGCAATGCTGTGTATGTAGCCAAGAAAAGGGTCGGAGCGAGCGACTTATTACAACTGTTATCGTTTGCTGGGCGATTTCTTCATTTTCTTTTAGGATCGAAGTAAGGCTGAGCGATGCCGAAAGGAGGCCGACGATGCGCCAACAACTCTTCAGTGCTTTGACAGTTTTAGCTGCTTTTGTTGGTCTCAGCAGTGCTGCTGTGGCACAGCCCATGGCGATCGCCACCCTCACACCTCCTGAACTTCAGGAACTGCAACGCCTTGTGCCCCGCAGTGCCGAGGACTACTACAACGTGGGATTAATGCACCAAGGTACGGGTGATCTGGCCGCTGCCATTCATGCCTTTAGCCAAGCAATCAGACTCAACCCCAGTGCTGACTACTACTTTGCGCGCGGCCTAGCCTACTATGACCAAGGGGATATGCAGCGGGCGATCGCGGACTTTAGCACTGCGCTGCGCAACGATCCCCAGTTTATTGCCGCCTACTACAACCGCGGCATGGCCTATCTGGCTCTGCAAAACTACACAGCGGCGATTGCCGACTTTGATGCTGCCCTAGCACGGGATCCGCAATTTGTTGCTGCCTACTATAGTCGGGGCATGGCTCACTTCGATAGTGGCAATGTGGAATTGGCGCAACGGGACTATGAGCGTGCTCGCGCTCTCAACCCAGCGATGACAGCCCAGTACTACGATCGCGCCCCCCGTCCCCTCACTGGCGGTCCCTAGTGCCTGAAGCCACCAATTCCAGTGATAATAGAGAAATAATGTGCAGCAGTAAGGATGAGCGATCGCGCCTATGCCCAGAACCCCTTCTGAATTTGCGGTGCATTTATTTCTGGATGGCGGTCACCGTGAGGAGGTGCGCTTCCCCACCATTCAAGACTTCCAGAAGTGGTACAGCAACGAGTTAGTGGCCAAAGCAGATTCCAACGACTTTATTTCCGTTCCCATTAAAAACATTCAAGGGGAATACATGGTGGTGCGCCCCTCGAAAGTCTTTGCGATTCGGATAGAACCCGTGTTTGCCTCTAGTGTGGATCGCTTTGCCTAACGTCTATGGCAGGTTTATTCGCAGGATGGGTTCAGGGGGTCGTGATCCTCGCAACAAGCGCGATCGCCACAGCACCAACGGTTGCTCCCTTAACGCGCCAAAGCCAACTGCCCCCAAGGGTTGCCCTAGATACGGCCCTCTGGCAATCCCCCAGGGAACGAGCACGACTGCTGCAGGCCATTGATCATAGTTTGCGTTACCTGCGCACCGATAAAGCGCGCCGCGACTACGCCGCCTACACTGCTCCCGGTCAACCCGGCGCCGCCCTTGGCCCCAATCTCCATCAGCGAGTGATCCGCTCCCTCGAACGCTTTCGCCATCTGGTACAAACCCGTCGCTCTGCGGCAGAACTGCAAGCATCTGTCAAGCGAGAATTTGTCTTTTATCAATCCATTGGCACCGATGGCCAAGGGCGAGTGGATTTCACGGGCTATTATGCACCGACGTATCGTGCCAGCTTAGTGCCCACCGCAGAATACCGCTATCCCCTATTTCGTCGCCCCCCCAATTTTGAGCAGTGGCGAGAGCCGCACCCAACCCGCTTGGAACTGGAAGGGGCGGATGGTCAGCAGTGGCGCAATGGGCCTTTGCGGGGTCTGGAACTGGTCTATTTGCGCGATCGCCTAGAGGCCTTTCTGGTTCACGTCCAAGGGTCGGCTGAGCTGCAACTGCCCGATGGTCGCCGCTTTACGGTGGGCTATGCCGGTAAGACCAATCACCCCTACACGAGTATTGGCCAAGAACTCATTCGCGATGGCAAAATTCCCCGTGAGGAACTGACGCTACCGCGCCTCATGGCTTACTTTGAGGCCAACCCCGCTGAGTTAGATCGCTATTTACCTCGCAATGCCAGCTTTGTCTTTTTTGAACATACCCAAGGGCGCCCCCCCACGGGCAGTCTCTCAACGCCGGTGATTCCAGAGCGTTCGATCGCCACTGATAAGTCCCTGATGCCTCCGGGTGCCTTGGCGGTGATCAACACGAAAATTCCCCTCAAAGCCCAAGGCCAATGGCAGCAAACCCCCGTCAGCCGTTTTGTTTTGGATCAGGATACGGGGAGTGCCATTCGCGGGCCGGGTCGTGTCGATATTTTCATGGGCACGGGGGAGGTGGCCAAAGCGCGGGCGGGTCTGATCAATACACCGGGGCAGTTGTACTATTTGCTCCTGCGGGAATAGCTAGGGCTGCAGCGCTACTTTAATCACTTGGCGCGCCTTCATTGCTTGCAAGACGTTTTCAATCTCCGTGAGGGGGGCTTGGCCACTAATCAGTTTCTCAAAGGACAATGTGCCGCTGGCAATCAGTTGCAAGGCTTGGCGGACAAATGTGGGTGTGTTGTGAAAGACCCCCTTGAGGGTGAGTTCTTCGTAGTGCAGGCGTTCGGTATCAACGCGGATCGAAGTTTCGCGGGGGCAGCCACCAAAGAGGTTAATGGTGGCACCGGGGCGACCACAGGCGATCGCCGTTTCCCAGACTTCAGGTACGCCAGTGGCTTCAATGACAATATCGGCACCCCGTCCTTGGGTCCAGTCTTTAACCACAGCAGGAATATCGCTGCACTGGTGATGATTTACTATCTGCTCTGCCCCGAATGTGCGGGCGATCGCCAGCCGCTGATCGGAACCGCCAAAGGCGAGAACCCGTGCTCCCTGCTGTGCCAGAACCCCCATAAACATCAGGCCAATGGCTCCATCCCCCAGCACCACAATTTGCGGCGGACTTGGCCACGTTTCAACCATTGCGGGGTCAAAGCCAGAGCGAGCCACACCGTGGAGAACACAGGCGAGGGGTTCGGTGAGGGCAGCTAAAGCAAAGGAGAGGGACGCCGGAATAGGCAGCAGATTCTGGCGGACAATGCTGGCGGGAATTTTTAGGTACTCGGCAAACGTACCATTGTTAAACTCCAGATGGGGACAGAGAGAAAAGGCTTGGCGTTGGCAGTAAAAACACTGGCCACAGGGGGCAGAATTATTCGCTACCACGCGATCGCCCACCTGCCAGCCGGTCACCCCAGCCCCAAGGGCAACAATTTCCCCGGCCGCTTCATGGCCAAAGAGAATCGGTGGCGTTAGCATCCGTGCATGACCGCCGCGCCGCCATACCTTCAAATCGGTACCACAGGTAGTGGCAGCCTGAACACGAATCACCACTTCTCCGGGACCGGGCGTGGGATCGGCGACGGTTTCAATGCGGACATCTTCTTTGCCGTAGAGTACTGCTGCTTTCATTGCACTTCCCCCATCAAGCCAACCATTGCAGGAGGCCACAGAGCAGTCCCAAGAGGGCAACCACCCCATAAAACGTACTCACCACCCGCAGTTCTGACCAGCCCCCCAATTCAAAGTGATGGTGTAGAGGGGCCATCCGCAGCAGCCGTTTGCCCACGCCATCGGGACCTTTGGTTGCTTTGTAGTAGAGCACTTGGGCAATGACTGAGAGAGACTCCACAAAGAAAAGACCACTGACAATCAACAGTTCCCAGAGGTGATGACTGGCCAAGCCAATGCCCGCAAGGAGTGCCCCAAGGGCTAGGGAACCCGTATCCCCCATAAACACCCGTGCCGGATGGTGATTGTGCCAGAGAAAGCCGAGGCAGGCACCACTCATGACCACTGCCAGAATTTGCAAATCGGGATGGGCGGTCAGAATCATGCCTAAAGCGAGGAGGGCGATCGCCGCCGTGCCCGCGGCAAGACCATCGAGACCATCGGTGAGATTGAGGGCATTCCCTTCCGCCATCGGCACAAAAATCGCCAAGGGAATAAACGCCATCCCTAAAGGCCAAACCCACCCCCAAGGCGCGGTCACCACCGTTGCCGTTGGATCACTGCCCACCAGCCAAGCACAAAAAAGAGCTGCCCCAATCCCCTCAAGGAGGAGCCGCAGCCGCGCCGATAACCCTTTGTTGGATTTGCGCCGCAGAACTTGCCAGTCATCCCACCAGCCAATGGCAGCATACCAGAGAACAAGGAGGGCGATCGCCCCCACCGTTGCGGATACTTTCCCCTGCGCAACTCCAGTCCACAGGAGGGCTAGACCTAACCCCGTCGGCACAAAAAAGATTCCCCCCATTGTCGGTGTGCCCGATTTTTGCAGGTGAGATTGTGGGCCATCTTCGCGAATAATCTGCCCAGTTTTCAACCGCCGCAACAGGGGCACCACCGCCCTCCCTAGCACTGCAACGATGGCAAAGCTCACCAACCAAGGCAGTGTCAAGGTTTTCAACGGCTGTTGCCAGTGGTTTGCTCCGGTATCGTAGGCAATGCTAGCCATGAGCAGGCCAATAGCGAGAAGGCCAAAAAGTCGCTGTCCTGTCAGCCAACGGGGTTCAATGGCAGCCGTGGTTTTGGTGGAGGGCATGGGGATAGCTCTAGCACATCACTCCGATAATAGGGGGATTGGTGCCCTACTCCTCAAGCCCTAGGTCATCTTCTTCGTCGTAATCGCCCAAGGAGTCACCAACAAATTCCTCAATTTCACCCATATCATCGAGGGTGCTATCCACGATCGGGTCTGTCTCATTGGCATCACGGGCAATTAATCGACCCGTTTGCTGTAACCATTCCAAAATGGAGCGATCGGAACGACCCGCAGCGGTTAAGTTCTTTTGGGAAATGGGTTCTTCGTACAAAGAGGGGTTGTATAGGGTCATAGGGCTAAGGTGAACGGTGTTGTAGTAGTCCAATCCTCTACTTTAACGTTTGCCCCTAGGAATGTAAATCTGCGTTTTGTGGCGATCGCCCAAAGTGGCACATTCTCTGGAACCTGCCTAGACTAGAGAAGTCCCTAAAGAATGGGCATGAAACTTTGATACACGAAGGATAGAAACAATGTCTTTACTCAAAAAATCATCCATCTCTTTGACGGTTTTAAGTGCGGTGTCCCTCGGCGGGGGGGCGATCGCTGCTCCCTACCCCCCAGAAGTGGTTTCCCGATTTACCAGTGAATGTACGACTGCCCTGCAACAACAGGTGCCGCAAATGGCGCAATACGGCAATGCCTACTGTACCTGTGTGATCAATGAACTGCAATCCTCGCTCACCTTGGCAGAATTTCAGGCGATCGGTGAAGATGTACAGACCAATGTCAATCCCGAAGTGCGCCAGATGCTCACCAACACGGCACAAACCTGCCTGCAACGAGTCACCCAGTAGTGCAGGGGGGAGAAATCCCCCCCAATATGTTCCTAGACTGCGCTTAGAAATTGAGCGGCAGCGGCTTGCAGATCGGCGACTTTATCGAGTTTTTCCCAAGGTAGGTCGAGGTCATGACGCCCAAAGTGACCGTAGGCAGCCACATCTTGGTAGAAGCGACCACCGCGCTCCTGGGGCAAGTGGCGCAGACCAAAGGTTTGGATAATGGCAGCGGGGCGCAGATCAAAGTGGGTTGTAATTAACTCCAGCAGTTGCTCTGGGGCAAGTTTACCCGTGCCAAAGGTATCCACAAAGAGGCTCATGGGGCGAGCCACACCAATGGCATAGCTAATCTGTAACTCGCATTTGTCGGCTAGGCCTGCGGCCACAATGTTTTTGGCAATGTAACGAGCCATGTAGGCAGCACTGCGATCGACCTTGGTGGGGTCTTTCCCGGAAAAGGCACCGCCCCCGTGACGGGCATAACCACCGTAGGTATCCACCACCAGTTTGCGTCCTGTGAGTCCCGAATCCCCCTGAGGACCACCAATGACAAATTTGCCCGTGGGGTTGACGAGAAAGCGGGTCTTGTCATCGGGTTTAATTGCCAGATCCGCAAAGACAGGGTTGACGACGGCTTCCCATAGATCGGCTTTAATCTTTTCTTGAACGGCGGCTTCGTCGCTGATGTCACCAATGGTGGCCGTGTGTTGGGTGGAAATCAGGATGGTATCAATGCCCACCGGCTGGCCATCTTCGTAGATGACAGTGACTTGAGTTTTGCCATCGGGACGCAGATAAGGAAGTTGACCCGTTTTGCGGACAGCAGCCAAGCGACGCGCCATGCGGTGAGCCAAGCTAATGGGCAGGGGCATATACTCAGGGGTTTCATTGCAGGCATAGCCAAACATAATGCCCTGATCACCGGCGCCAACGCGATCTAATTCGGCATCACTGAGACGTTCCCGTGCTTCTTGAGCCGTGTCCACCCCTCGGGCAATATCGGGGGATTGCTCATCAAGGGCAACGATAACGGCACAGCTATTGGCGGCAAAGCCATTTTCAGCATCAGTGTAGCCAATTTCACGGATTTTCTGCCGTGCTAGGTTGACGTAGTTGACCTGTGCTTTGGTGGTAATTTCCCCAGTAATCAGCACCAGACCCGTATTCACGACGACCTCAGCGGCAACGCGACTTTGGGGGTCTTGGGTGAGCAGCGCATCCAGAATGGCATCGGCAATTTGGTCGCAAATCTTATCGGGGTGGCCTTCGGTGACGGACTCCGAACTAAATAAGTAACGCAAGATAACACTCCTATGGCATGGGTTGTTGAAAGAACTGCAAGAAATTGGTTTATGGTAACACGGACTTTTGACTAAAAAACAAGGATTGGTTTCTAAATCCTAGGATTATACCTGAGCAGTAGGACACACGAGTGATTGTGATGATTGGCTAGACTAGGGGCAGATTTTAGGCGTTTCAAGTTGTATGTCTGCTTTACGCTATGCCTATTATCCCGGTTGTGTGGCTCAAGGGGCCTGTCGGGAATTAGACCTCTCAACGCGGGCGATCGCCCCCCTGTTGAATATCGAGCTCGTGGAACTGAAGGAAGCCAGTTGTTGTGGCTCAGGCACGTTTAAGGAGAATTCGTGGCTGCTAGAAGATACCGTCAATGCCCGCAACATTGCCCTTGCCGAACAGTTGGCTTTGCCCCTGTTGACCCATTGCAGCACCTGTCAGGGGGTGATTGGCCATGTGGATGAACGCCTCAAGACCTTTCAGCGCGATCGCCCGGCGTACGTGGCAGAAATTAACCAAGTGTTGACGCAACAGGGCTGCGCTCCTTACCAAGGCACCACAGAAGTGAAGCATTTGCTCTGGGCGATTATCGGCGATGTGGGCATTGACGAGTTGCGCGATCGCGTCCGTCGTCCCCTCAAGGGACTGCGCTGTGCGGCCTTTTATGGCTGCTATCTGCTGCGTGCCCAAGAGAGGCTGCCCTTTGATCACCCAATTCACCCCACCTCAATGGAACAGGTGTTTGAGGCAGTTGGGGCTACCCCCATCGAGTATGAGGGACGTACCCAGTGCTGTGGTTGGCCCATTTCCAGCTATGCGACGGCGGCCAGTTTTGCCATGGCGGCACAACGACTCCAGAGCGCGATCGCCCATGGCGCGGATTGCATTGTCACCCCCTGTCCCCTCTGTCATTTGAATCTGGATGCTCGCCAACCAGAAATTGCCCAGCAGGTGGGAGTTACCCTCAATTTGCCGATTCTCCATCTGCCGCAACTGGTGGGTCTAGCCCTTGGCCTGCGTCCTGAGGAACTGGGTTTGAGAAAACACGTGGTTTCAATGCAACCGGTGTTGGCAAAACTGGGGCTTTAGCTGATTGCCAAGAGGCCTGATTCAGTGCAGATAGCTTGCAGTGGCTGATCCCACGGGTCACGGGGCAATTCTGCTAGAAGGGCTGACTCAAAGACAATTCCCCAGCGACACACGTGCTGCCAATCGGGGTGGGCAAAGAGGCGATCAAAAAAACCGGCGCCATAGCCGAGACGGTAGCCTTGGCGATCGCAGGCAACGGCAGGCACTAGGCAGAGATCAACACACGCTGGATCAATCGGGGGCGCTTCGGGGGGCGGTTGCCAAAGGCCATAGCGTCCTTGCTGGAGAGTGTCTTGGTTGCCATTAAAACAATGCCACCGCAAATCCTGACCCACGACACGGGGCAAGCCCCACTGTTTCGGGAGTGACCAGAGGAAGCGCAAGTCGGGTTCGCGGCGATGGGGCACATAGGTCAACACTGTGGTTGCCTGTTGAAACTGGGGATGATCAAGCAAGTGCTGACAAATGCGCTGACTGCGATCTTGCCACTCGCGATCGCTCAGGTGCTGCCGCCATTCAAGATAGTGTTGTCGCAGTTTGACTTTATCGCTCATTGATTTTCTGGGCACCAAAGCTACAAGTCAAGATAGAGGCCAAAGTGAGTGTTTAGCCTGAGGAACGATGCAACTGTCCCCCCAAGAATAAAGACAAGCTCCTGATTTTTACCGCCGCTCTTGTGGCCGAACGTCGTAAAGCACGGGGTCTCAAGCTCAATTATCCCGAAGCAGTGGCCTATATTTCTGCTGCCATTTTGGAAGGGGCGCGGGAGGGGCGCACAGTTGCTGATTTGATGAACTATGGCACAACGCTGCTCAGCCGTGACGATGTCATGGAGGGGGTGCCGGAAATGCCCACAGAAGTACAAGTCGAAGCAACATTTCCCGATGGCACGAAGCGGGTGACCGTGCATACACCCATTCGCTGAAGCCTCAAAAAGCCCTAGGATAGCGCCAACCGCTGATTAGCAGCACATCTCCAAGGAAAACGGAGAGAATTTTTATGGCCATTCAAATCCCGATAAAAATAGTCGGATATATTTGACAGGGCGATCGCCCCCTGCTAGGATGGTCAACAACTTGTCTGAGGCAGGCTGAGACCCATGACCGCAACGTTGACCTCTACCACCGAAACCGCCTATTTTACCCACCTCAAATGCAAAGAGTGTGGCGCCGAGTACGAACCCCAAGCCATTCATGTCTGCGAATACTGTTTTGGCCCCCTAGAGGTGAAGTACGATTTAGAGCGCTTGGCAGCAGATGTGACGCGCAGCACGATTGAGGCGGGGCCAAAGTCCATTTGGCGTTACCGTCCCTTTTTGCCTGTGACATCGGCCAACCCCATTGATGTGGGCACAGGGATGACTCCCCTCCTCAAAGCCCAGCGGCTGGCTCGGCGACTCGGACTCAAGCATTTGTACATCAAAAACGATGCCGTGAATATGCCCACCTTGAGCTTCAAGGATCGGGTGGTATCGGTGGCGTTGACGCGGGCGCGGGAATTGGGTTTTACGACCGTCTCCTGTGCCAGTACCGGCAATTTGGCGAATTCAACGGCGGCGATCGCGGCTCATGCAGGGCTAGATTGCTGTGTCTTTATTCCAGCGGATCTGGAAGCGGGTAAGGTCTTGGGGACGCTCATCTATGGGCCAACGGTAATGGCCGTTGAGGGCAACTACGACCAAGTGAATCGCCTGTGCTCGGAAGTGGCGAATACCCACGGGTGGGGGTTTGTCAATATCAATTTGCGCCCCTACTATTCGGAAGGGTCAAAGACGCTCGGTTATGAGGTGATTGAACAGTTGGGCTGGCAGCTTCCTGACCACATTGTGGCTCCCTTGGCTTCTGGCTCTCTGTTCACGAAAATTTACAAGGGCTTCCGCGAATTTGTGGAAGTGGGTCTGGTGGCGGATAAACCCGTGCGCTGTAGTGGTGCCCAAGCAGTGGGCTGCTCCCCCATTGCCCAAGCCTATGCCGAGGGGCGGGATTTTGTGGCACCCGTGAAGCCCAACACCATTGCTAAGTCCATTGCCATTGGTAACCCCGCCGATGGGGTCTATGCCCTAGAGATTGCCCGCAAAACCAATGGGGCGATCGCTGCGGCCACCGATGAAGAAATTGTGGCAGGCATTAAGCTGCTGGCGGAAACGGAAGGTATTTTCACGGAAACCGCTGGCGGTACCACAATTGCCGTTCTTAAAAAATTGGTGGAATCGGGCAAAATTGACCCCGAAGAGGTGACGGTGGTCTATATCACCGGCAACGGCCTGAAAACCCAAGAGGCAGTGCAAAACGACATTGGTCAACCCCTGACGATCCAACCCAAGTTGGCTAGCTTTGAGCGTGCCTTAGAGCGATCGCGCACCCTCGAACGGTTGGATTGGCAACCGGTATTGGTCTAGTCGGTTTTCCCGACGCTGTGTTGAAGTTTATGGATGGTTTGTAGAGGTCTATGGCTATTACTGTTTTGATTCCGACGCCCTTGCAAAAGCTCACCCGCGATCAAGCAACGGTGGAGTGTCAAGCCCAATCGATCGCTGAGCTTCTGGAAAAGCTAGAGCAGGACTGCCCCGGCATTAAAGGGCGCCTCTGCGATGAAAGTGGCCAACTGCGGCGATTCGTCAATTTCTACGTCAACAATGAGGATATTCGCTTCCTCAATGGCATTGAAACGCCCCTCAAGGATGGCGACGAAGTCAGCATCATTCCCGCGATCGCTGGCGGCTAAGCAAGAGGAATTTGCTCCTGTTGAGAGGATTGAACCCTGATTTTAGCCCTGGGGGAAGGGAGAGACCCAAAAGCGATTGGAGTTCCTCTTCGGTGTAGATTTGCGCCGTCAGGGGCTGATTTTTAAGCCATGCTGCAAGCCGCTGATAGAGGACGCGATCGCCGCCAAGGCATCCACCGCTTCTGGGGAAGAGATTTGTTAGGATCAGGGCACTGTTTGCCGCTGCTGTTCGATGGTTCAGTCTTGGTTACAGCCCATTGCCAATTCCCCGATGCTAGCTCCCGCCAAGGATGTTGAGGATTCCCTACTGCTGCGCCTAGGGGTCTTGGGCATGGTGATTGTTGGCCTAGTGGCAACCGATGTGGCGGCGGATACTGCCAATAGTCTCTGGGCAGTTCCCCTCTCCATTGCGGGCTTTAGTTGGAGTTGGTGGGCACGGCGACAAAGAAATGTGGTGGCAAAGCTGGCGATCGCCGTTGGGATGTTGACGGCATTAGCGGTCTTTTTGGCGCGGTTGGCAGCACTGAACCAGGATTCACGGATTTTGCTGACGGAACTCTTGATTCAACTGCAAGTGCTCCATAGCTTTGACCTGCCCCGCCGCAAAGATTTGGGCTACTCAATGGTCATTGCCCTGATTTTAATTAGTGTGGCGGCCACCCTCAGTCAAACCATGACCTTTGGGGTTTTTCTGGTCATCTTTCTGGCGATCGCCCTACCCGTACTCGTCCTTGACTACCGCTCGCGCCTTGGCCTACTCTCCACCACCCTGAAATCGCTACGCTTGCCTTGGCGGCAATGGGTCGGCCTCTTTGCCCTGATTCTTGGCTTGGGGATGGTGGTCTTTGTGCTGCTGCCGCGCTTCCCCGGCTATCAAATTCGCACCTTGCCTGTCAGTGCTGAAATTCAAGTGGCAGGGGAGTTTGACCAAACCCGGGTGATCAATCCGGGCTATGTCAGTGGCCGTGGTGGTGGTGGTGTTGGCGAGGAACTGGCCAATCAAACCTTTGACCCGAACTTTTACTATGGCTTTGGCTCTGAGATTGATCAGACCTTTGGCGGGAGCATGACGCCTAGGGAGTTAATGCGGGTGCGATCGCAAGCCCCCGGCTTTTGGCGCGTCCTTGCCTTTGATGAATATACGGGGCGGGGTTGGCGCATTAGTCGCAACGATAAGGCAGAAGTGCTGCGGCGTTCCCCTTGGAGTTTTCGCTATCTGCTGCCACAGCAACTCTCCCAAATGCCGACGCGGGAAGTGATTCAGACCTATACCATTGTCTCTGAGTTTAGTAACCTGATTCCCCATCTCTACGAACCCCGCGAACTCTATTTTCCCACCCGTGAAATTGCCCGTGACCCCGAGGGTGGCCTGCGGGCGCCGGTGCCCTTGCCCGAGGGGCTGACCTATTCTGTGATTTCCCAAGTGCCCGTGCGCGATCGCTCCCTGTTGCGCAGAGCGCCAAAATTAAATCACACCGTAGGCTATCAGTTTTACCTTGAAGTCCCCCCTGACCTGAAACCACGGCTGCAAGCGCTGGCCAAAGACCTCCTTGCCAAGGCCGATCGCTCGATTCCCGAACCCTACGAGCAAGCTCTCTACCTCACCCAAGCCCTGAAGCAATCCTATGCCCTGAAAACCGACATTCCCGAACTAGGCACAGATCAAGACTTGGTGGCCGCCTTTCTGTTTGAGTGGCAGGGGGGCTATCCCGATCACTTTTCCACGGCGTTGACGCTGTTACTGCGCAGTATTGGCATTCCCACGCGCTTGGTCACCGGTTTAGGAACGGGGGAATTTAACCCCTTCACGGGCTTGTATGTGGTTCGCAATACCGATGCCTATGCCCTGACGGAAGCCTACTTTCCCAATTTGGGCTGGTTTCTCTTTGATCCAATTCCGGGGCACGATCTCTATCCAGCCACCCTAGAGGTAGATCAGACCTTTAGCGTCCTCCAGCAGTTTTGGCAGTGGGTCACGGGATGGTTGCCGACCCCGGTGACGGGATTTTTTGGCATTATCTTTGCTACCCTCGAAACTGCTTTGCAAAAATTCTTTGATCTGTTTAGCCAAGGGCTGGGGGGGATTGTCCAAGGGATTTTGATTCTCTTTGGTGGCGTCATTGTGGTCTGGGGTTTGTGGTACGCTCTCCAGACGTGGCGATATCGTCAACGCCTGCAAAAACTGCCGCCGATCGCCCGCCTCTATGTACAAATGCTCGATGGTCTCGCCCAGCAGGGATTACCGAAGCGACCCAATCAAACTCCGTGGGAATACGCGCGATCGCTGCAAACCGCTGGCCGTCTTGATGCCGTCAGTCAGCGAGCCATTGAAACCCTGACGCAGGCCTATGTGGCTTGGCGCTATGGTGGTGATCAGCCCCCCTTGCCACCCCTGAAACGCGCCCTGAATCAACTGCGACAACAACGCTGGCGATCGCTGCAACGCACGGTAGCGGATCTGCGCCGTCGTTAATCCTTGTCCTTGGGGCTGTCATCGGCGAGGACATCATCGCTCACTAGTTCGGTCACCAGCACCTTATCCACGCGGTTGCCATCCATATCCACCACTTCAAAGCGCAGGCCATCGGTTTCAATGTAATCTCCCGACTGGGGAATACGCCCAAATAGCGTAATGATTAGCCCGCCAAGGGTGTGGTAGTTGGCCGTGTCCTCCTCAGGTAAACTTTCCCGCCGCAGCAATTCCTTGAGTTCATAGGTCGAGAGCAACCCATCCAATAGCCACGAGCCATCCTCCCGCTGAATAATTTGCGGTTCCTCCCCCTCGTCGTGGCGCAGTGTGCCAATAATCGCCTCCGTGAGATCATTGAGCGTCACCAGTCCTTCGATGCCCCCGTATTCATCGGTAATCAGGGCAATGTGTTGACTCGACTGACGAAAGAGTTCAAGGACATCAAGTGCCGGTAGGCCTTCGGGAACAAAGAGCGCTGGTTGCAAAAGCTGGCGCAGGTCAATCTCTTGCTGGGTGAGACGAGCGGCCAAAAAGTCCTTGGCTGAAATAATTCCCAAGCAGTGATCAATGGTCTCTTCGGCCACGGGAAACCGCGAATGGGAACTGGCCAGAATTTCTGTTTCTATTTCTTCAAGCGAGGATTCAATATCCAGCCACACAATATCGGTGCGGGGGGTCATGATCGACTGAATCGGGCGATCGCCCAAGTTAAAAATCCGCGCCACCATGTCCTGCTCTGCCACCTCAAAGAGACCCGCCTGTGCCCCCTGTTCAATCAGGACTTTAATTTCATCCTCTGTAACCGTTTGGTCAGCAATGGTGGTAATGCCCAATACTTGCAGGATGGTGTCTGTGGAGACGCTGAGTAAATGCACAATCGGAGCCGCTAATTTCGTCAGCCATGTCATGGGTTTGGCAATGTTGCAGGCGATCGCCTCGGGGTACGTCATGGCAATGCGCTTGGGCACCAGCTCCCCAATCACTAGGGAGAGATAGGTAATGCCCGTCACCACAAAGGCAATACTCAAAGGCTGGCTGTATTGACCCAACCATGGCACGGGACTGAGGGCAGCCTGTAACCGCTGGGCAAGGGTGGCACCGCCCACGGCACCACTGAGAATCCCAATCAGGGTAATCCCAATTTGTATAGCCGAGAGAAAATTATTCGGGGAGTTGGCAAGTTTCAGAGCCACCTTCGCCTTGCGTTGACCCCGTTTTGCCAGTTGCTCAAGACGAACCTTGCGTGCAGAGACCACTGCGATTTCAGCACCAGCAAAAATGCCATTGGCGATGATGAGCAGCAGCACAAGTAAAATTTCTAAGGCAGCGGCAGACATTGCAGCTATTCTTCTAGGGGGAACCCCAGATATACAGTCTGAGTCGGCATTGTGGGTCGTCAGGCTTATTCAAGAGACTGCTCCTTTACTGCCGATGTTGTTTCTATCATGCTGAATAAATCGCCCCTCTGCCAGTGATATCGACCTGTTGAGGGGATGTGATTGGGTCATTAAGCAGTTTTGGCTGTTTCGAGGGGGTTCCATCCTTAGGGAAAAGAGTTGTATAGCAGTCAGGATACTGGAATCTGGGAGACTCTACAAGGGGGCGGAATCTTAGAATAGACGTGATGTTTCCCTCGCCAACCAATGCACGAGCGACTTCAACGCTTCCTTACCCTAGGGGCGATCGCGATTCTGGTGCTGTTAATTGTGGCTTTCCTCTGGAGCGAAGAGGCACTTCAGTCGCCGAGCCGCGCTTGGGAGACCCTCAGTAATGCAGTGATTACCTTGGTGGGGGAGTATCCCGATCGCCCGCGCACCCTGCTAGGGCAAGTCCTGCAGCTCGTGCTACTGCTTTTTGGCACCTTTGCCTTTGGTGCCCTGATTGGCAAATTTTCCGCCTACTTTGTCACCCAAGCTCTTAGCCAAACCCTACCCATGAAACCCTTTAGCAACCACATTATTATTTGCAACTGGAATGCCAAGGCGCCCCTTGTGCTCCGCCAACTGATTGCCGCCAACGCCTACCATCCCCGTGACATTGTGCTTTTATGTGCTGAACCGATTGCACTGGATCCTGAATTCCAAGGGCGCCCGGATGTCTTTGTAGTGCAAGGGGATCCTACCCACCATGGCACCCTAGAGCGCCTCAATGCCCCCCAAGCCAAAGCCATTATTCTGCTTGCCGATGCCGACATGGAAGCTCCCGATGAAAAAAATGCCCTCATTGCCCTTGCGGTAAAGCATCTAGAGAAAACCCCTGGCCAAGAGCAGGATATTCATGTGGTGGCCGAATTGGTGAATAGCGATCGCCAGCGCCACCTCAAGGAAGCGGGGGTGGATGAAGTGATTTTGAGTCAGGACTATAGTTCTGGGATTCTGGCTCAAAGTGCCCTCTTTCGCCAAATGTCCGAGGTCTATCGGCAACTCCTGACCTATTCTGATCACACCAATGAGTTTTACTTCATTGAGCCAGGGCACTATCCCACTACCCTCTGTGGCCTCTCCTTTGCTGCCCTCAGTGCTTGGATGAGTGAGTACAGTAGCCGCCATCCAGAGAACCCGCTGCTCCTGATCGGGATTCGCCGCCAAAATCAGCAGGTGTTGCTCAACCCTCGTCCCTCAGACTTTCAGAGTCTTGACCCCACTGACACGCTGATTGTCATGGCCTATCGCCCCATCTATGACTTGCGGGGATAAACCCGTCCTTTCCAAGCACCGCCCCGACCTTGCCAGTGGCGCCGCGCCGAATCCAGTGTCATCAGCGTATAGAGGAAGGCAATCACAGGCAGTGTCAACGCCCAAGCCCTATTGAGGCCATAGAAACGCACCGTTGGCCCGTAGGCGATCGCCATGCTCCCCCAAGTGAGTCCCGCCATGACGGCTAAGGGCAGCGACTGACCGATCAGACCGATAGCAAGGGCAAGGGGCGCCCACAAATACACCAGTGTCATGCCAATCACGGTTCCCACCAGCAAGAGCGGTGAATAGGACAACTGCGTATAGGCAGTGCGAGCCACCATCTGCCAAATACTGCTGAGGGTATTGTAGGCCCGCAAACTCACTGTTGTCGGTGTTAATCCCAGCCAAATGCGGTAGCCTGCGCGCTTTACCGCTGCTGCCAAGGAACAATCATCAATTAGGGCATCGCGAATACAGGCAATGCCTCCTATCTTGTCCAGGGCCAGAGGATCAATCAAAATACACCCCCCCGCTGCAGCCGCCGTTGATCGCTGTGGATCGTTGACCCAGCGGAAGGGATAGAGCTTGGCAAAGAAAAAGACAAAGGCGGGAATCAGCAATTTTTCCCAAATACTTTGGCAGCGCAGTTTCACCATCAGCGAGACAAGGGCACAGTTTTGCTGACGGGCGTGGGCGACCAATTGGCGCAAATTTTGGCGATCGTGGGCAATATCGGCATCTGTGAGCAGCAAGTAATCGGGATCAAACGCTCGGGCGGCCTCAATGCCTTGGGACAGCGCCCAGAGCTTACCTGACCAGCCGGGGGGGAGCGGTGTGCCTTCAATCACCGTTAGGCGATCGCCCTTGCCCAGTGCCAAAGCCGTTTGGCGAGCAATGTCCCCTGTGCCATCGTTACTTTGATCGTCCACCAAGATCAGATGTAGGGTTCCAGCATAGTCCTGTTCGAGGAGCGATCGCACACTGGTGCCAATCACCGCCGCCTCATTGCGAGCTGGAATGACAACCACCACCCTTGGCCAAGCCCTGAGGTCTCCCCCCTGTAGCCGCTGGTCCGGGCGCCAAAACTGTCCCCAAAACAGCAGCAAAACCAGCCAGATCACAAGGGAAAGGGCTGTTACACTCAACAGGATGAGAGTTAACACAAGGGGCATCGTCATCACAGTTCGCTATCGAGGACTTCTTCAGCCATAGGATTGAGGTGCTGATGCTGCTGTCGGCGCGATCGGCGGCGATATTTTTTCGGATCCAAGAGGGGTTCAAGGCGCTGCTGCCCTTGGCGGTCACTCTTGGCCTTCACTGGGGGTGCCTTCCCTAAGGATGGCTCTGAACTGGCCATTGTTTCTAGCTCATGCAAATACTCAATGTAGAGGAGGTAGCGCTCCCAATCACCGCGTACACAGCAGCCCGGTTCCTGATCGTGACGACAGTTATCAAAGAGACACCGATCCTTGCTCAGCCGTTGGCGAATCTCCGGAAAAGCCGCCGCCAATTGCTGGGGGTCTTGGGGCAGTTCCGGCTGATTAAAGCCCGGTGTATCGGCAATCCAGCCCCCCGCTGGCAGAGGAAAGAGTTCCACATGGCGAGTGGTGTGCCGCCCCCGGTGCCAGTGATCCGAGACCGCACCGACGCGAATATCTTCCCGAGGTGTCAGATGGCGGATCAAGCTACTTTTGCCTACCCCCGACGGGCCACAGACAACTGTAATCTTATCGGCGAGGTGGGGATGCAGATGTTGCCAGTCGCTTCCTTGGGTGAGACTGAGGACATGGCAGTGATAGCCCCATTGATGCAGGCGATCGCGCCACTGCTGTTGCTCTTGCGCAGAAACTAAATCCGCTTTGGTGAAAAGCACCTGAATCTCGACATTCAATCCCTCGGCGGTCAAGAGAAAGCGGCTAATTTGATGGACATCAGCAGGAGGGTCAGCCAAGGCAAAAAGGAGCAACACTTGATCGACATTGGCGATCGCTGGGCGTGGCAATTGATTGCGGCGGGGCAAAATCTCAGCGATCGCTCCGCGGTGTCCTTGCCAGTCGAGATGGCTCACCACCACCCAATCCCCCACACACACCTGTTGCCCCATCTTCTTGAGGCGGGCGCGGCGTACACACAGTAACTCCTCAATACCATTGGCGGCTTCCCGCAGGCGGACACGGTAGTAATTGGCCTGAACAGCCCGCACCAAGCCCACCAGATCACTCATGCCGGACGCTGCACCTGAAGGGCAAAATAGTCCTGCCGTGGCTCAATCCCAAGGACATCGTAGCCCGCCATGCGCAAACTATCGGGCACCTGCTCAATGGGTTCTCCTGCATCCAACCACACCTCAAGGGGCTGCTGGGGGGGCAACTGTTGCAGTCGCAGTTTTGTGCGCACAAAGTTCAAAGGACAGGGCGTTCCCCGTAGATCCAATGTTTCCATGGCAGGGCAAGTAACCAACTGCAACTATCTTCCCAAAAAGGCGACCACCTTGGCGAATACCTGTTCTCGCTCGACATCAAGGGGGAGCAAGTGATCCGACTCCTTGAACCAGTGCAATTCCTTTTCGGGGCTGCCTAGCTGTTCATAAATCCTCTGTGCCCCTTGGGGGTCAACGACCGTGTCAGCAAGGCTTTGCAGAATCAGTGCTGGCGTTGTGATCAGCGGCAGTTCCCGCTCCACTTGGGCAATCAGCTCAAGGGCACTGCGCACCGCTTGCAGGTTGAAACTTTTGAAAAAGCAGGCGGCTTCTGCTGCTTGGCGTAGGGGGCGATCGCGGATTGGTAGGCTGCGCCGAGGCACAAAGGGAATCCACTGGCCAACGGACTGCACAAGCCTCTCTGGAGCGACGGGACAAAACCAAGGCCGATAGATGCGCAAAAAGGGGGCAAGGAGTACAAGAGAATCAACGGCATACTCATAGGCAAGATGCAGGGCTAGCGTTCCCCCAGTGGAAAAGCCCACCACGGCAACCGTGCGATGGCTGTCTCGTAAGGTCTTAAAGGCTGTCACTACTGCCTCATACCACTGCGGCCATGTCGAGGCGGGCATTTGGGCACTGGGGCGATCGTGCCCCGGATAGAGGATGCCCTGAACCGTCCAGCCTGCTTTGTAGAGAACCTCTCCCAAAAGTTGCAGTTCATAAACCCCACCCCCCAAGCCATGGAGTAACAAGCAGGCGCGACGATCGCCCGCAGCATGGCTATAGAAAAAGGGAAGATTAACGAGATTCACCAATGTACGCAAACACCACACGCTAGCACCATAAAAAATCTACCCCGATCGCCAGAGCAACCGAGGTAGAGGACGCGACGTTCATCTAGGCGGCAGTTCGCCTAAAGAGCCTAAAGATGAGCCTAAAAGCGTTCATGGAAGGTGCGGTTAATCACATCCAACTGTTGTTCGCGGGTGAGTTTGATAAAGTTCACCGCATAGCCCGACACCCGGATGGTGAGTTGGGGGTACAGTTCAGGGTGATCCATGGCATCCAACAACATTTCGCGGTTAAGCACGTTGACGTTGAGGTGGAAGCCTTGGTCGTGGATGTAGCCATCCAGCAGATTCACCAAGTTGCTGATTCGATCCTCCCGTGTCTTGCCAAGGGCACTGGGCACGATGGAGAACGTGTTGGAGATGCCATCTTGGGCATGGACATAGGGCAACTTGGCCACGGATGCCAGTGAGGCGATCGCCCCTTTCGTATCGCGACCGTGCATGGGGTTGGCGCCCGGCGCAAAGGGTTCACCGGCTTTGCGGCCATCGGGAGTATTGCCGGTTTTCTTGCCATAGACGACGTTGGAGGTAATCGTCAGGATTGACTGCGTAGGCACGGCATTGCGGTAGGTTTTGTGTTTGCGGATTTCATTCATGAAGGTTTCCACGACCCACACCGCGAGACTATCCACGCGATCGTCGTTGTTGCCGTACTTCGGAAAATCACCCTTAATCTCGTAGTCCACCGCCAACCCTTCGGCATTGCGGATCACTTTCACCTCGGCGTACTTAATGGCCGAGAGGGCATCCGCCACCACCGATAGACCCGCCACACCACAGGCCATGGTGCGAAAGACATCGCGATCGTGGAGCGCCATCTCCAGCCCCTCGTAGCAGTACTTATCGTGCATGTAGTGGATGACGTTGAGGGTATTGACATACACCTTCGCCAACCAAGCCATCATCTGTTCAAAGCGCGGCAGCACTTCTTCCCACTTCAGGGTGTCGCCTGTAATCGGCGCAAACATCGGTGCCACTTGCTGGCCAGAGACTTCATCCCGACCGCCATTGATTGCGTAGAGGAGGGCTTTGGCTAAATTCACCCGTGCCCCAAAGAATTGCATTTGTTTGCCGACCCGCATCGCCGAGACACAGCAGGCGATCGCGTAGTCATCGCCCCAGTAGGGACGCATCAAGTCATCGTTTTCGTATTGGATCGAACTGGTGTCAATGGAAACTTGGGCGCAGAAGCGTTTGAAGGCCTCTGGCAAGTTTTCCGACCACAGCACCGTCAAGTTGGGTTCGGGGGCAGGCCCAAGGGTATAGAGCGTATTCAGAATACGGAAGCTGGTTTTCGTCACCAATGGGCGACCATCAAGACCCATGCCACCAATGGATTCCGTGACCCATGTGGGATCGCCAGAGAAGAGTTCATTGTATTCCGGCGTCCGCAGGAAGCGCACCATCCGCAGTTTCATCACAAAGTGGTCAATCCATTCTTGGATCTCAGCTTCTGTGGCTGTGCCGTGGCGCAAATCCCGTTCAAAGTAAATGTCGAGGAAGGTGGAGACCCGCCCAAGGGACATGGCGGCGCCGTTTTGTTCTTTGACAGCCGCAAGGTAGCCAAAATAGAGCCACTGAATCGCCTCTTTGCCATTGGCCGCTGGCCGCGAAATATCAAAGCCATAGCTGGCGGCCATTTCCTTGAGTTCATTGAGGGCTTTGATTTGCTCTGAAAGTTCTTCCCGTAGGCGGATGGTTTCTTCGTCCATGACATCCACTTCTAGGGAAGCCTGCTGTGCCTGTTTGTCGGCAATCAAGCGATCTACCCCATAGAGAGCCACGCGGCGATAGTCACCAATAATCCGACCGCGGCCATAGGCATCCGGCAGTCCCGTAATGATCCCCGATTTACGACAGCGGCGCATTTCGGGTGTGTAGGCATCAAAGACGCCATCGTTATGGGTTTTGCGATATTTGGTGAAGATTTCCTTCGTGTGCGGATCCAATTCGTAGCCGTAGGCCTTGAGGGAGGTTTCAACAACGCGAATGCCACCAAAGGGCATAATCGCCCGTTTCAGGGGCTGATCGGTTTGCAGGCCAACGATTTGCTCCAACTCGCGATCAATGTAGCCCGGTGCGTGGGCTGTAATCGAAGAGGGGACACTGGTATCGGCATCGAGCACCCCTTTTTCGCGCTCTAGTGCCATCAGGTCGCGCACTTTTGCCCATAGTTGTTGGGTGCGATCGCTAGCGCCTGTGAGGAAGGAGGCATCCCCAGCGTAGGGGGTATAGTTGCGTTGAATAAAGTCGCGCACATCAATGCGATCGACCCAATCACCACCCGTAAATTCTCGCCATGCCGCTTCGGGCAATTCTGTGTAGCGTGTACAGTTCATAATCAATGTTCCTCATCAAGTGTGCAGCAATTTCTCGCGATCGCCCTTCACCAATAGCGATCGCCCCTTCAAACCAGCAAGAACCTGCTAACTGCAAATGCTAGAAAATACGCAAGAGATTAAGCGATTGCGATCAAACAAGAAATGCAAATGAACTTTTTGTAGGCCAAGCCTCATCACTCTTTTTTGGCCTGCTCACACCTACACTTTCATTATAACCCGTGGGTTCTAGGGACTTTTTTTACGAAATTTTTGCGGAATTGTTGCGCAACACAAATCTTTTTTTCATTTGTTTAGGTATTTAGGCCGCGATCGCCTCGGTGTCTGAACTTACCTGCAAGCGCTCAATTGCTGCATCCAGCAGGGCTAAACCAGCCTCTAGGGTTTCAATGCGACACAATTCACTGCGCAGTTCTGCGGCATCAGCAAAGCCCTTGGCGTACCACGTCAAATGTTTACGCGCTTGGCGAATCCCCCGTTCCCCCTTGTATTCCCAGAGGGCAATGAGATGATCCCGCGCACAGTGCAGACGTTCAACCACCGTTGGCGCAGGCCGCAATTCCCCGCTTTTCAAAAAGTGATCAATTTCCCCCACCAAGAAGGGATAACCCATCGTTCCTCGCGAGCACATCACCCCATCCGCCCCAGTTTGCTCTAGGCAGCGCACCGCCGCTTCCACCGAGAAAATATCGCCATTGGCAATCACGGGAATACTGACGCGCTCCTTCACCCGCGCAATCCACTCCCAGCGAGCTGGGCCATTAAAGCCTTGGGCACGGGTTCGCCCATGAACCGTAATCATTGCCGCGCCAGCATCTTCCATCGCCTTGGCAAAGTCAAGGATATTAATCTCCTGATCGCTCCAACCAATGCGGGTTTTGACCGTAACCGGCACAGGCACCGCCTTGGAGACCGTCCGCACAATTGTTGCTGCCGTTTGCACATCCCGCAGCAGCGAAGAACCACCGCCATTCTTCGTAATTTTATTCACGGGGCAGCCCATATTGATATCTACCGTATCCGCCCCTTCAGCTACCGCCTTTATCGCTGCTTCCGCTAGAAAATCAGGGCGGCAGTCAAAAAGCTGAATACTAATGGGGTGCTCATTGGCATCCACTTCCATGATCCGGGGCAATGTTTTCAGATAGTGCAACCCCGAAGCACTGACCATCTCCGTGTACATCATTGAGTCGGGGGCATAACGGCGCACCAATCGCCGAAACACCAAATCAGTTACCCCGGCCAACGGGGACTGCAAGACCCGACTATTGACCGTAACAGAGCCAATCTGCAATGGCGTTGCCAAACGGGCTTTTAGCTCTGGAGACAGGGTTAACATAACTCCCACGAAAGCTCAATGCTGCTGCTGCGGTGTTTGCTCTTGATAGGCTGAGTAGACTGCCCGCACATTATACCAGTTCAAAAAGATACGAGCCACTTCCAAGGCATCTTGAGGGCGACCGATATTAATCAGCCATTGCAACAGGGGCGCCAGTGTTTTTTCATTGAGAATGCCGCCGAGGGATAGGATGGCCCAAAGGAAATAGTGAAAGGGCGTCATTTGAATCATGAGCTTCACTTCCCAAATGGGATGCTTTTTATAGAACAAGACCCCCATTCGTCCCCTTTCAATCTCTTTCTGAATCAGGGTGGGCACTTGACTGAGGGAAAAGGGGGGATGCCAGTGGTAGCCAACGGCTGCGGGGCACTTCAGCAATCGCAAACCCAATTTCTTGAGGCGCACCCCTAGTTCTAAATCTTCCCAGCCATAGAGTTGAAACTGGGTATCAAAGAGGCCTGCTTTTTCCAACCAATGGCGGGCGATCGCCACATTTCCCGTTGCAAAATAGGCGGCTGAAAAATCAACAATTTTATAGGGTTCTGAGGTTGGCTCTTCAAAATTACAGGTATTAATCACACGACCATAGGAAAAAGCAGGAACCTGAGCAATATCCTCAATGCCAAGACGTTCTTTTTCTTGAGTTAAGCACTTCCCATGGGCTTCTAAAAACGTTTCCGTCACCACCAAGTCACTATCAATAAAGATAATCCAGTCACCCTTGGCCACCTGCAGACCTAAGTTACGAGCCGCTGCTGGACCCAGATGTTCCTGTTGAAACCAGCGGACACAGGGAAACGCTTCACGATGTGCCTCAAGCCACTCAATGGTGTTGTCTGTTGAGCCATCGTCAACAATAATGACCTCATAGCCCTCAATGCCTAAGTCTGGATTCCACGTTTGATGGGCGATCGCGCGAACACACTTTTCTAGAATGGGCAAGCGATTATAGGTAGGAATTACGACACTAAAAAACATGATCACTCCAGAAATGTGGTCTTGAGCTACTCAACCAGCTTGTTCTATCTAAAACCCAACTATGGAGACGGTGGGAACAAAGGCGTGGGAATGCATGGTGGAGAATTTTTTCTGCTTCTGTTCCTTTATAACATTGCTTTAACTGCCGCAGGAGTTGGAATGTTTTCCACAAATCTTTCTCTGCTTCTTGAGCCTCAGTTGCTGAAATTCCTAGCTTGGCACTTAGGAGTTGTTGCCAGTGGCGCGAACGAATCCGTTGACTATTTTGAGCTTGCTGCCGACGATAAAGGCTGGAGGTTTGTTTGCGATGCACTCGGTACTGCAGAAGCACCTCTGGCACATTCCCCATCTTGAACCCTGCCGCCCATGCCCGCTGCCAGAGATCATAATCTTCCACCAGTGACCACTCAAAGGAGTACCTCAGTTCTTTGAAAACACTGGAGTGACCCATTACAGATGGATGGGCAAAAGGTACACCAAATAACAATTCAATTTCGCAACCTTCATGGGAAGGAGGATAGTGCCAAGAACCAATCGCTGCCCCAATGAGCTGAACAGATGAGCCACAAAGATGTAGTTTATTTTTTTCTAAAAATTCAAGTTGACTTTCTAACCTGTTAGGTAAAGTCAAATCATCTGCATCCATTCTAGCGATATACTGACCCTTAGCAAGTTCAATTGCTTGATTCAGTGTATAAATCAAACCTTGATTATCCCGACGAATTAAATGAATACGAGCATCAAGTTTTGCATAATTTGATAAAATTTCAAAGGAATTATCTGAAGAACCATCATCAATAACAATGAGTTCAAAATCATTAAAGGATTGATCAAGAATAGAATTTATAGCTAATTCAATATATTGGTCAGAATTAAAAACTGGTAAAATAACTGAAATAGTCGGACTATTGTGTATATTCATCATTAACAATAACTAAATCATCTCAAATTCTAATCCAAGTCTTTGGAATTAAATCCGAGTCATCTTTATCAGATGTGGCGAACCATTTTTGAGGAGCAATTACAATTTTTTCAGGGCTATTATTTAGCCAAGCTCCCCACCAACTAAATGTACTGTTGGCAATAATATGATGATGACATAGACTCATTAATCGCATATCATTATAGCTCTCCTGACCAGTATTATTTTCCACATAGTAAACAGGGTGCGAGATCTCTAAGTTTGATTTTGCCCATTCAATTTCATCTGAGAAAATGAAAAATACAGGATCAGCGACAAGGGTAGTGATATATTCAACTGCTCTGTGATAGTAATCAAGGCTACAGACACCATGAACTTTGTGTGTTGTTAAATTAGAAATATAATCCCCATGTCGGATGTGAAGACTGACCGAATGACACTGGGTAATTTTTTTCGCCCATCTAGAATTTATTTCTGACAAGGGTTGCCTAAACTTGAAATCTTCCCGTAGAAGGTCAGCAATTTCACTAAAGTATTTTTCTGATTGCCAGTAGCCCTGAAGGTAGGCAATGTCGGGGACAGAATGAATTTTCTCCCAATAGTGATAGTGAGGTTCAAGAATTAGTCGTCCCTTACATAGTGCTGAAAGTCTAAGGTTGGCGATCGCTCTCCTGATTGTTGGCACCCCCCACCAACCCAAAACAGACTTCAAATCTTCAAGAGAAGCAATCGGAGCCTCACAGCAAAATACACGATGTAGCTCAAACCCTTGATGAAGCTGGTAACTTGCAAAATCGGAAATATCTAAACGCAAGGGTACTCCCTTAGTCATAGACAAAGCCCTTCCTACAGCATACTGGAACATCTGATTGCCAAGGCCACCGATAAGATTGACAAAGATCATCGTTCCGAGTGTTTATGACTAGCGTTGACTTGATCCAAAATGCCGTGAACAATCGTCTGCACAAAGTGAGCAATAGAAAACCGCTGTGCTTGAGGAGAGTGCAGAAAATTCCAAATCGCTTGCTGGTAGCCCTTATAGATCTCTTCTGGCATCGTCTTGAGAAAGTTGTATAAAGAGTCGTAGGAAGAAAACTCTCTACGGTCAATAAAACAAGCCTTAGGAATGTAGTCGGTAATGTCTGGTGCCCCCCAGTAGATCGGCACGTTCCCGGCGCAAAAGGCATCAAAAATTTTCTCTGTGATGTAACCACGAAAAATCGCGTTCTCATAGACAATCGAGAAGCGGGACTGTCGTAATACTTCACTCTTTGTGGGCACAATGCCCCGCCAAGACGGAAATGGGGGCAATGGTCTGTGAATCCACCTTTTTTCTAAGGCGTGAATGATATCTCCTACCACGGGCTGTTGGGCTGAATGATTCCAACCGTGACCATAAAGGGCAAAGTCCTGTGGTGCATGACGTTCAAACCAGCGAATAGCTCTGACCCGCTCGCGGTAGAGATCTTGAGAGGGAGCCCACCAAGCCAAAGCCTTATTACTGTTGATTAAAACAACCAACTGAGGACGTTGCCCATAGCCATCTACACCACCTGTTATCTTGAACGGGTGAGGCAGTTGAATTTGCTGAGCCTGCTTGATAGCTAGATCAGGGTTCCAAGTAAACACACTTTGATAGCGACGCAATAAGAACCGCTGCCCATTGGCTGGATAGATCAAGGGATGTTCAGCGAGAATTACAAACTTTGGAGACTTAGAGCGGGGAGCTTGAACATTAAGATGGAGTTCAAAATCGGGGTCATGACAGCATTCATCAAGGCCAACAAGTTCAACGCCTTGAGCACGAAACCCCTCCCGCAGGGCAACCCAAGGCTGTGTTAGCCCGTCTGGAGATCCATTCGGATCAAAAAATACGGCTGTGGGAATATCAGGATAGACAAAAAGACCAGTTAATCTTTGCTTTGTCATTGCATGATTTTCTAGGTTAAAACTCAAATGCTCTTTAAGCGCCAGCTTTCCCAAACAAATTCATAATTCCACATTTCAATATGAGTTCTTGTTAGCTGAGAGCGTAAATTCTGACGCTTTTCCTCTGCGTTCTCAACAAAATTATGAAACTGAATCTGAAGATATTTTATCTTTTCTATTAAATCAGAATCGATGAGCTTTTTCACTAAATTATACTCTCCTCCTTCAATGTTAATTTTCATCAAATCTACTTTTTCGATACCAAGCTCCTTGAAAACAGTAGCACAGTTTCGTAGTTGGGCTATTTCCTCTGATGTTTTTGAATTTCTTTTATAAAAACTTGACGAGTCCTCAGCTATGTGAATTTGAGAAATTTTATCGGCGTCAGACAGTCCATAATTCAGGGCAATAATCTTTGCATTACCAGTAAACCGTTGCTTACAAATATGATAGAAGACTGAAACCGGTTCAAAAACAAATACTCGACAATTGAATTTCTCATGAATGAGAGCAGTAAAGTCTCCTTTATATCCCCCCACATCTAGGACAATGCTCTCTGCATCAAGTGGATAATCAAGCCGCAAGGTACTATCGCCTTTATCTCGAAACCAGCGACGAACCTCTCTTTGAAATGAGTTTTGAATTAGCAATGAGTCAAGCCAGTCTAAAACTTTGTTCATACCTGAAAAATTTGATAAATGTCAATAAATCAAACGAGGTAAATCCCTAGGTCACTAACAGCCCGCTTACAACGCTTACGAAGCGATAAAAACGGCTACCATTGCCACCAAAGCCCCCACCGTTGTGTTGATGCCGTTAACGATTTCATTACTCAGCCAAGTGTAGCGTTCCTGAAGGGTGGCTCCCACGAGACTCTCCACAAGGTTGGCTAGGAAAGCAGCAAGGAGACAAATGGGGAGGGCGATCGCCCCCATCAAGCCCACACTCCAGCCTAGCACAGCAATCACGGTGGCACCAATTAGACCGGCCAGTGTTCCCTCTAAACTCACCGCTCCCTCTGTCCCTCGGGGCACCGGTTGTAATGTGGTGATGAGAAAGGTGCGCTGGCCATAGGCTTTGCCCACTTCACTAGCACAGGTATCTGAGAGCTTGGTGCTAAAACTGGCCACAAACCCCACCAAAAATAACTCCCGCCATTGGGGTAGCAGGAGAGCAAGGAGTGCACAGAGGGTGCCTGTAAAGGCTGATCCCCAGACATTCTCTGGGCCGCGCGCCCCGGCGCGTTTTTCAGCAATGCCTGCGGCCTCTTTTTCGGCCATGCCGATGCGGGTGACGGCTGAACCGACAAGGAAATAAACCATGACAATCAGATAGCCCTGCCAGCCTAAGGTGCCCCAAATCAGCACGCCGAGGAGCCACGCATGGAAGAGACCTGCTAGAGTGAGTAATTTTTGCCGTGCAAGGAGGGCGATCGCCCCAAGGACGGTATTGAGCAAAATACCTATCCACCAAGGGTTCAGCAAAAGGATGCCATCCACGAGAACCGCACTCCGACTGTACTGGCAGCACCTTATCATACTTTTCAGGCATAGAGGACAAATGATGATCACTTGGCTATTGGAGCCACTGCAACATGCATTTATGGTTAAGGCGCTGGGGGTAAGCACCCTTGTGGGTTGTGTGTGTGCGGTATTGTCCTGTTTTTTAACCCTAAAGGGCTGGGCCTTGATGGGGGATGCGGTGTCCCATGCGGTCTTGCCCGGTGTGGTCTTGGCCTACTGGCTGGGGCTGCCCTTTGCTTTGGGGGCTTTTGTCTTTGGTCTGATGGCCGTGACCCTCATTGGCTTTATTCAACAGCAGACACGGGTGAAGGAGGATACAGTCATTGGCTTGGTGTTTACGGGCTTTTTTGCCTTGGGGTTAGTGCTGCTCTCGAAGACCGCCAGTAGTGTTGACCTGATGCATATTCTCTTTGGGAATGTCTTGGGGATTAGCGATCGCGACCTCTGGCAAACAGTGATTGTGAGCCTCATGACACTGATCACGATCGCCCTACTGCATCGGGATTTGATTCTCTTTTGCTTTGACCCGACCCATGCCCGCACCATTGGCTTAAATACAACCCTGCTCTACTATCTCCTGCTGGCGCTGCTGTCCCTCACCACCGTGGCTGCCCTGCAAACCGTGGGCATTATTCTCGTCGTGGCGATGCTAATTACACCGGGGGCAACGGCCTATTTGCTGAGCGATCGCTTTGGCATCATGGTACTCATTGCCTTGGCGGTGGGTGGCCTTGGCAGTTTATTGGGAACCTACATCAGTTACTATCTCGATGCGTCAACAGGTGGCTGTATTGTTGTCCTGCAAACAGTGATTTTTTTGCTGGCGATGATTTTTGCCCCCAAGCACGGTCTGTTGGCCAAAGCCCGCTCTCCCCTGAGTTAGGTTTAAGGATTATTTTGTGGGGTGTTGCCGATGCCTTTGCTAGAGTTCATGATATAGTTGCCCCATATTTATCATGGGTGAAGACAGTTGCGTTATGGAGTCAGATCAACAGTGGCCTACGGAACCTGTTCCCTCTGAAGTCCCCGCCTCCTTTGTTTCGGGAGAGGTAGGCATTGCATCTGGCGACAATGGCCATGGCGCACCAACCGATGTGTTAAGGAGTTATGACAGCTTGGTGGAAACTTCAGCAGCGCGCATCAAAGTGATTGGTGTCGGTGGGGGCGGTGGCAACGCAGTCAACCGCATGATTGCCAGTAATGTGGCGGGTGTTGAATTTTGGTGCGTCAATACTGATGCGCAGGCGATCGCCCAATCCCAGGCCCACCGCTGCCTGCAAATTGGCCAGAAACTCACCCGTGGTCTCGGCGCTGGTGGTAACCCCGCCATTGGTCAAAAAGCGGCTGAAGAATCCCGCGAAGACCTTGCTGCGGCACTCAAGGATGCCGATTTGATTTTCATTACCTGCGGCATGGGGGGTGGTACCGGCACTGGCGCTGCCCCAATTGTGGCTGAAGTGGCCAAGGAACAGGGCGCCCTAACTGTTGCAGTCGTCACCCGTCCCTTTACCTTTGAGGGTCGCCGTCGAGCGAGCCAAGCGGATGAAGGAATCGAAGCCCTGCAAAGTCGTGTTGACACCCTCATCGTGATCCCCAATGACAAGATTCTCTCAGTGATTTCGGAGCAAACATCGGTTCAGGATGCGTTTCGAGTGGCCGATGATGTCCTGCGCCAAGGGGTTCAGGGGATTTCCGACATTATTAACCTGCCGGGGCTGATTAACGTTGATTTCGCCGATATTCGTTCGGTGATGGCTGATGCCGGTTCTGCCATGATGGGTATTGGTATTGCCTCTGGCAAGTCACGAGCTACGGAAGCTGCCGTCAGTGCAATTTCTTCGCCCCTACTGGAGGGGTCGATTGAGGGTGCCAAGGGCGTTGTCTTCAATATTACGGGGGGCACAGATCTCACCCTCCATGAGGTCAATGCCGCTGCCGAGGTGATCTACAATGTGGCCGATGCTAACGCCAATATCATTTTCGGTGCGGTGATTGATCCCCAAATGCAAGGGGAAGTTCAAGTCACCGTTATTGCCACTGGCTTTAGTGGTGAACCCATTAGCCGCACCCGTGCCACAACCAAAACGACACCCCTAACGAACCGCCCCCTAACGACGGCATCGCCTCCCCCGGAAGCCCCCGCAACACAACCAGAGGTTGAAGCCAAGCCGAAGTTAGACATTCCTGAGTTTCTCCAGCGACGGCGACCGAATCCTTAGGTATTATAAGGTGCCTATTTCTCACAGGGGATGGCAGGCCGTCTCAAAGACCTAATTCGCGGGCGATCGCTAGTAACCCCTCGCGGTAGGAAGGATAGCGGAGCTGAACGCCTAAAACCCGCTTGATTTTGTCATTGCGCACGCGGCGGGATTCGCGCCAAAAGGACTGGGCCATTGGACTCAGATTGGCTGCCTCTAACGGGATGGCTGGTGGGGCTGGGCGACCCAAAAGACGATAAGCCTCGAGTAGAACAGGGAGCGACTCTGAGGGTTGATCATCACTGAGGTTATAGATTTCCTGCGGCGTGGGTTGTGCCAGCGATCGCTCAAGGGTTTGGACAATATCCACCACATGAATACGGCAGAAGTAGTGCCCCGGTTTATCAATGAGTTGCACATCCCCCTTGAGAATACGAGCAATGGGATTGCGTCCTTCTCCGGGGCCATAGATGCCGGGGAGTCGAAAGATATGGGTGGGCAGATTGGAGTTGAGAAAGGTTTGCTCAATGCTGACGCGGTGTTGTGAACGCAAATTTTGGGGATTGACGGGTGTGGTTTCATCTACCCAGCCCCCTTGGCGATCGCCATAGACCCCCGTTGTCGAAAGGTAGCCAAACCAGTGCAGATTCAGTTTCTCTAACTGCGGCAACAGTGCCAGCGCAACCGCATCCTCCCCTTGGCGATCGGGAGGAATACTATTGAGGATGTGGGTTACCCCCTCAAGGGCGGCTGGTGCTAAGGGAACTGGCTCCCCCTGCTGCTCCCATGTAAAGGGAAAACAAGGAACAGTGCTGAGTTCTGGCGGCGGCTCTCCCCGACGGTTGGTCATGACCACATCAATGCCTTGGGCTTGGAGCGATCGCGCCAACCACGTTCCCGTATAACCGCAACCGAGAATGAGAACCCGCATTGCGCTCTATTCTTGGGAAGAGGCTGCTGGTGCTTCTACCAAACGCACCTTCGTAGCCAAACCCAGCAATTGCAACAAGCGAATGGTGAGCCACGTCAGATCCAGTTCCCACCACTGCAACCCATGGCGTGCCGAATATTGATAAGCATGGTGATTGTTATGCCAACCCTCGCCAAAGGTTAACAGGGCGACCCACCAGCAATTCGTTGAGTGATCCGTGGTTTCAAACGTGCGATAGCCAAAGGCATGGGTGGCACTATTCACCAGCCAAGTGGTGTGATAGACCGTTACAAGACGCACAAAAATTCCCCAAACCACAAATGGCCAACCGCCCCAGAGGTAAAGAACAATGGCCAAGACCACCTGAATTGGTAGAAAGTACTTGTCAAAAAACTGATACACCGGATCATCCGCAATATCTTTGGTGAAACGGGGAATCTCTGCCTCCGCTGGCACCTCACGAAACATCCATTCAATATGGCTCCACCAAAAGCCCTTACGGGAATCGTGGTGATCATTGGGTTGATCGGAGTACAGATGGTGATGGCGGTGCAGCCCAACCCACCAAATCGGCCCCCCTTGCATTGAGAGTGTGCCGCAAAAGACCAAGAAATACTCTAACCACTTGGGCACTTGGAAGCTGCGATGGGTAACGAGGCGGTGCCAACCAAGGGTAATACCAATGCCAGCAGTCAACCAGTGAAGTACAAGCGCCAGCAGGACTGCCTTCCAACTAAACATGCCGGGTAAAAACGCAAGAAGAGCACCGAGGTGCACAAAAATAATAAAGGTCGCCGTAGGCCAGGCAATGGGGGGTTTGGCAACGGTGGCTTGGGTCATGAACACATCCGTAAAACAACTGATTTGGCTGCTGTTCTCTCTAGGCTGGGCTTGAACAACACCCATCAGACTTTAGTATAACGAGCTACGGTTGAGTATCTTTACTTAGGGTGTTTTTCCCAAGACCAATGATTCGGCAATCCCCCTATAAATTCCCTCTGGTGGGGGAAGTCTCTGGGGAGAGTGTCCCCGAAAATAGCAGGCATCATACCAAATAGCAGGCTGATTATTTCACTTTCTGTGGTTTTGTAACGAAATGTTGCATTTTCTCAGATTAATCCCTAGGATAGAGGGTAAGGTGTGGTAGTTATAGGAATCATGAAAACGCCACGTTGGACACGACTCATTGACTTCCTACAGCGGGAGATGGCACTGCCCACCGCTGCCATTGACTTCGGCCTCAAGCACTGCGATGAGCAGGTGAATCTGTTGCCCGTTGTTCTCTGGCAGTATGGCTTGGTGAGCCTTGAGCAGCTTGACCGCATCTTTGACTGGCTAGAAACCAGTCACTCCTAGTGGCGCTCTCAGAATTCCTTTATTTAGGCTTAATGAATCACGGTTTCCTTAGCAACAAAGTCATAGCTCTGGGAAATCCCTAATTGCTGAGGCAGAGAGATGGGACTTTGCCAGCCCACGGGTTGAATTGACAACAGGGGTGAGGGACTCTTGAACGTTCCCCAGAGATGAACCTTCTTACCGAGTAGCTCGGGCGGAACGGTAATTTTGTAACTGCAACCATGACTACCAGCAGGGGACAAAGTAGCGGTGGCACCCCCCACTGGAAAGCCGCCGGGAGGATGCAGTGTGGCATTAATCACAATCTCATTGCAGGAGATAGAAGGAGATTTATTGATCTTGCCGATAATCGTAGGGCGCACCCGTACATTACTTGGGGGTTGCAATTGCACGGTCTGGGTGGCAGCTAGAGGTACAGCACGGCTCACAGCGGGGCTGAGGGCAACGGCGAGGCAGGCGAGGAGTAAACCTTTTTGATTCAGCATTTGGGTGTCCTTTGTGTGAATGGAGAGAACAGTTTTGTCTAGCCCCTATGGGGTGAATACTCTTATCCTAGGTGGGCTGACTAAGAACATCCGTGGCGTTTCTCACCCGCAACCGATGATGCTCATCACCAAGGGCGGTGACCGTCGAACATGTTTAGCCTGCACTCCCCCATCCTCGCGTCACAGGTGGGGGTTAAGGCGCGGTAATGTAGCGAAGCGGAGTTGCCAATAGACCAATGAAGAAGAAAAAACGTTGAAGTTTCGGGCGGGTAGCCTGCTTCAGCGGCGATGATAGGCGTAACACGATTGTTTGAGAACAGCGATGTACACCGAGCAAATTAACCACATCAAATCCTACACGGCAAAGCTAACGGCAGCGATGCCCGATGCCATGAAGGCCTTTTATAGCTTGAGTCGGGCCTCGTCAACCCCCGGTGCTCTTGATACCAAAACCAAAGAGTTGATTGCCCTAGCCATTGGGGTTGCCAAACACTGTGACGGCTGCATTGCCTTCCACACCCGTGCTGCTTTGCATGCAGGCGCAACCCCTGAAGAAATCATGGAAACCCTCATGGTGACTGTAGCCATGGATGGCGGCCCTGCCTTGATGTATGCCACCCATGTGATGGAGGCGCTAGAGGAGTTTACCCAAGCGCAGACCCATTAGGACATTCCCCTCAGACTGCTGTCGTTTCAAGGGGCAATGGCTCCTCGGGTTCACTGACTTCAAGGAAAATTTCTTTGGCCGGTTCGTCGTAGCTAAAGAGTTCGGCGTAGCGTCCCCAGTCAATGGCGGTATTGAGCTGGCGGTCGGCCTCCTGCGGCGTAAAGTGCCGCTCTAAAATATCCAGCACCAAACTTTCGGGAATGCGGTGGTTTTGCTTGGCCATTAGGAAAGTGTGGATTTGCTGCACAAGGCGAATATGCTTGAGGAGTTGTTGGCGAATAATCAGCTTGCGCTGGTCAATGTCCCCCTGAATAAAGGCATTGCCAATCGGGGTCACGCTGATGTCTCCCTCCTTGAGTTCCACCAGTTCCATCATCTGGGCGGCTTCGACAATGGGCAGAATATCATCTAGCTCCAGTTGCAGCTCTTGGGCAATGCGGTAGAGGTCTTCTTTGCGGTGTTCTAGGAGTTCCAATAGACCGGCGATCGAGCCAATGCGCACATGGGGGAGCAGCGGATAACGCGGTTCTTGACTCGTGGGCAGGGTAGCTGGCTTGGGTTCCAGTTGCTCCAATTCATCCACATGGGGATTGGTGAGAATTTTATAGATGCGATCCACGGTGGCTTGAAACTCAGGGTTCTTGCGATCGCGATAGTGGGGCAATGTCACTGGAAAGTCAGCGCGGACGCGACCGGGGTTGCTCCCCAAAACAATAATGCGATCGGCGAGAATGACCGCCTCTTCAATGTGGTGGGTGACAATCAAAATACTCTGGGTAGGAATTTTATGCTCTAGCCACAGATCGAGAAGTTCAAAGCGCAGGTTCTCTGCTGTCAGCACATCCAAGGCGGAAAATGGCTCATCCATACACAGGAGTTCCGGCTCCACCGCCAAAGCACGGGCAAATCCCACCCGCTGCCGCATTCCCCCCGACAGTTCCTTGGGGTAGGCGTTTTCAAAGCCATCCAAGCCAATAATGTCAATCATCCGCAGTGCCTTGCGGCGGCGCGATCGCGGGCCTTCTCCTAGAGCCTTTAGCCCCAATTCCACATTTTCTAAAACCGTTAGCCACGGATAGAGCGCCGAACTTTGAAAGACAATCGCAGCCCCCGGATTCAGGCCCTGCATTGGCTGCTCGCGGTACAAGACCTGCCCAGACGTAGGCGCAACCAAACCCGTAATAATGCGCATCAGGGTTGACTTACCGGATCCCGATGGCCCTAGGAGCGCAACAATTTCCCCCGTGCGCAATTCAAGGTTAATATTTTCCATAATGCTAATAACCTGACCGTTGGGCTGACGGTAGGCCTTACCCACATCCAGTAAGCGGACGAGCGATTCCCCTTTGGTTTTGGCGTGCATGGTCCTGCATCCTGTGGCATTTCCACCGTTAACCTACCATGAGGATTCAGGTCTTGGAAAACCTCGGGGACAAAAATTGCTACTAGGGTTGGCGATCGCCCCTCATTTGCGGAATTTCTGATAACCCCCCTGGGGATTTTATTGTAAACTGATCAGCGGTTTCTTCACAAAAGGTAACAATTCCGCTATGGGACTCTTTGATGGCCTTTTCCGTCGGGGCAAGCAAGCTGACGCCCAACCCAGCAAAGACTTTTTTCTCGATCCCGATGCAGCCAAGACCTACGGCAACATTGAGTACATGCGTACCGCCAAGGTCGTGAAAAAAACGTTCCCTGCAACCGGCGGTGCCAAAGAAGAGGTAGAAGTGGTGGAGTTGGTCTCCGCCATCGAAAGGGTAAATCCAGAGGCAGAAAACAAAGGTAAACCCGAACCCAGTGTCAGTGATGTGGTAACGCCCCCAGTGGAAGAACAGGAACGCCGTCGCAGTGATCCCAGCTTAGACCGCTTTCGCTCCATGGCCAAAGATCTACGCCGTGGCTAAAGCCTAAAAACTTGTGGGGGTTGGCACTTGCGCATCCCAAGGCTGCCCCCTAGGATGAATACAGCCCTTTTTGCAAAGTCTCTCACTCGCCAAGGAACGCTATCGGATGAACACCCTCTGGAGCAGTGCCGCGATCGCCTATCTGCACTACCTCAGCTTTATGGTGGCTTTTGCTGCCCTTGTGGTGGAGCACCTCACCCTGCGCAAGGATATAGACCTTAAACAGGCTTGGCGATTAGTGATTACGGATGCCCTCTATGGCATTGCTGCGGTGACTGTTCTTGTCACGGGCATTTTACGGGTTCTCTATTTTGGCAAAGGCACTGAATATTATTTGGCCAACCCCATCTTTCACCTCAAGGTGGGCTTATTTATTTTGGTGGGGCTATTGTCGCTGTATCCAACGATCTCTTTTCTACTGTGGATTAAACCGCTGCGGGAAGAGAAGGCTCCCACCCTCGAGTTACCAACGGTGCAGCGTTTGACTTGGGTGATTCGGGCTGAACTGGCCTTTCTCAGTGCCATTCCCTTTTTGGCAGCGATGATGGCGCGGGGGATTGGTTTGGATTGGATTCAACGGTAATACTCTTCAGCAGGGGAGCGATCGCCCCTATGATAGATCTTGCTGCCACGGATAAAACGGATGAGTCATCCCACGATTGAATCCATTCTTCAGGAAAACCGCCTTTTTTATCCCCCCGCTGATTTTGTGGCCAAGGCGCGGATCAATTCCCTTGAGGCCTACAATGCCCTTTACGAAAAGGCCAAAGCCGATCCCGCTGCCTTTTGGGGCGAATTGGCGCAACAGGAATTAGAGTGGTTTCAACCTTGGGATCAGGTGCTGGATTGGCAGCCCCCCAATGCCAAGTGGTTTGTCAATGGCAAAATCAACCTCACCTACAACTGCTTAGATCGCCACCTCAAGACTTGGCGCAAGAATAAAGCAGCCTTGATCTGGGAAGGAGAACCCGGTGATAGCCGCACCCTCACCTATGCCCAACTGCACCGCGAAGTCTGCCAATTTGCCAATGTCCTCAAGCAACTGGGGGTGAAAAAGGGCGATCGCGTCGGTATCTATATGCCGATGATTCCAGAGGCAGCCATTGCCATGTTGGCCTGTGCGCGGATCGGCGCCCCCCACTCAGTGGTCTTTGGGGGGTTTAGTGCCGAAGCTTTGCGCGATCGCCTCATTGATGCCCAAGCCAAGCTGGTGGTTACGGCTGACGGTGGCTGGCGCAAAGATGCCATTGTGCCCCTCAAGGATCAAGTGGATAAAGCCCTAGCCAATCAGGCAGTTCCCACCGTTGAAAATGTCTTAGTGGTGCAGCGCACGCAGCAGCCAGTGACCATGGTGCCCGGTCGCGATCACTGGTGGCATGATCTGCAAAAGGGGGTCAGCGCTGACTGTCCTGCCGAACCCATGGACAGCGAAGATTTACTCTTTATTCTCTACACCTCTGGCTCCACCGGCAAACCCAAAGGCGTTGTCCACACCACAGCGGGTTACAACCTCTACACCCACATCACCACTCAATGGGTCTTTGACCTCCAAGATACCGATGTCTATTGGTGTACCGCTGATGTTGGCTGGATTACGGGTCACAGCTACATTGTCTATGGGCCGCTGTCCAATGGGGCAACCACCCTCATGTATGAAGGGGCACCCCGCGCTTCCAATCCCGGTTGCTTCTGGGATGTGATTGAGAAGTATGGGGTGACTATTTTCTATACCGCTCCCACGGCTATTCGTGCCTTCATTAAAATGGGCGAACACTTGCCCCGCGCACGGAACCTCTCTTCTTTGCGCCTCTTGGGAACCGTGGGTGAACCGATTAACCCCGAAGCATGGATGTGGTACTACCGGGTCATTGGCGGTGAACGCTGCCCCATTGTCGATACATGGTGGCAGACAGAAACTGGGGGGCACATGATTACACCGCTACCGGGGGCAATTCCCATGAAACCCGGTTCTGCCACCAAGCCCTTTCCGGGGATTCTGGCTGATGTCGTCGATCTTGAGGGCAACCCCGTGGGGGTCAATGAGGGTGGGTATCTGGTCATTCGTCACCCTTGGCCAGGAATGATGCGCACGGTGTATGGCGATCCCGATCGCTTCCGCCGCACCTATTGGGAACACATTCCCCCTCGTGATGGCCAATACGTTTACTTTGCTGGCGATGGTGCCCGCAAGGATGAAGATGGCTACTTTTGGGTGATGGGACGGGTTGACGATGTGATCAATGTCTCCGGTCACCGCTTGGGCACGATGGAAATTGAATCGGCATTGGTCTCTCACCCTGCTGTTGCTGAAGCAGCCGTTGTTGGTAAACCCGACGAGGTCAAAGGGGAAGAAATCGTTGCCTTTGTGATTCTTGACGGGTCGGCTACCCCCAGCGATGCCCTCCAACAGGAATTAAAGCAGCACGTTGTCAATGAAATTGGTGCCTTGGCACGGCCGGCGGAGATTCGCTTTACCGATGCCCTGCCCAAAACGCGATCGGGCAAAATCATGCGGCGGCTCCTGCGTTCCCTTGCAGCTGGCCAAGAGGTATCTGGGGATACTTCAACATTGGAAGATCGGTCAGTGCTGGATAAGTTGCGCCAGGGGGCTTGAGAGTCTCCCCTATCAATGAGTCTATAATTGATAGGCTATGGCAAGTGGCATCCGCACAAAAACACTCGTTCTTTTAACAACGGCGGCCATTTTAGGGGGCGGTCTCTTTCTATTTGAGCAACAACTACCCACGCCCAACAGCAGTCATACGCAAACTCCAAAACCCCTCTTTAACTTTCAAGAGGCGGATGTTGTGGCCTTGAAAATTATTGCCCCTGATTACAGCCTAAACCTGAAAAAGTTGGCTACAGGTAACTGGGTGATTGATCGGGCAAAGCAAACCCCCGCAGAAGAGGGCACGGTTGTCTTTTTATTAAACTTATTGGTCATGGGTCAGCGCGATCGCTCTCTCGATGTACCTACTGAACGTGCCGGGGATTATGGCCTTGCTCCCCCCATGGCCACTGTGGATATCACCCTTAAAGATGGCCAGCAGCACCGTTTACACTTGGGAGACACCACCTTTGACGGCCTCAAGCTCTACGCGGAAATTGACCCGCCAGCGGAACCGCGCGAAAAAATGACGGTGACCCTCGTGCCCCTTGATCTTAAAAATGCCCTCCAGCGCCCCCTACAGGAATGGGAGCGTCAGCAAGCAGCAAACTAGAACGCTGTGACTTCTGGCACGACTCCCCAAAAGCTCGTCAGAATATAAAAGCGTAGTGAACTACCGAGTGAACATCAGCCATGGGATTCTTCGGATTCAAAAAGTTGACAATGCCTAGCCCCAGTGCCGCTCTACCCGGCCGAGCAGAACCCATGCCCGTGCCAGAGGCTCATCTTGTGAATGGTCATCCCCTCACCCCTCCCTATCCCGAAGGCATGGAGTTAGCCATGTTTGGTATGGGCTGTTTTTGGGGGGCTGAGCGCAAGTTTTGGCAGGTGCCGGGGGTCTATGTCACCGCTGTGGGCTATGCTGGCGGCTATACCCCCAATCCCACCTATCAAGAGGTGTGTACGGGCATGACAGGTCACAACGAGGTGGTGCGCGTGGTCTTTGACCCCCAGAAGGTGACCTATGAGGAATTGCTCAAGGTCTTTTGGGAAAACCATGACCCCACCCAAGGTATGCGCCAAGGCAACGATGTGGGGACGCAGTATCGCTCCGGTATTTACTACTATTCCCCTGAGCAAAAAGCCCTTGCCGAGGCCAGTCGCGATCGCTACCAAGCAGCCCTAAAAGCCGCCGGTTATGGCACGATCACCACTGAAATTCTACCAGCGCCCGAATTTTACTTTGCCGAACCCTACCACCAGCAATATCTCCATCGCAATGTCAATGGCTACTGCGGCCTTGGGGGCACAAAGGTGCCCTACGAACTGATGAGCGCTACCCCTAGCGCCTAGTGGAGATTGAGGCGATAGGGCATACGGGGACGGTAAGCATCGCTAAAGTTGGTCTGACTAACCGTGGCATTGTTTAACCGTGCCCACTGCATATTGGCTTGCTCAAAAGTGGCACCGTTGAGATTGGCGCGGCGAAAATCCCCATAGCGGACATCGGCTCCCGTTAAGTTGCTGTTGTTGAAATTGGCACGGCGGGCACGACTATGGCGCAAAATCGCACGGCTCAGGTTAGCACCACTGAGATTGGCCTGTTCTAGGTTAGTTCGTTCTAAATAAGCGGCGGTGAGGTTGGCATTACTCAGATTTGCCCCGACCAAATTGGCCACCATGAGGTTAGTATCCTGGAGGTTGGCGCCCTGAAGATTGGCGCCGCGCAAATTTGCCCCTGCTAAGTTATAGCCCCGTAAATCGACATTCCGCAGATCACAGCCGGGACAAGCATTGGTTTGCACCAGTTGCTGCATGGGGGAGGGCATGGCAAAAGCAGCACCGCTGGTAAGCGCTGCACTAATCATTGCTGTTGCGATGAACGCTTGCTGGTTCACATCCACATCCTCCTGCCACGCTAGAGAGACTTTAGCACAAGTCCTAGGAATTTAGCCGTTGGCGGCGGGAGCGCTGATGTCGTTGTTGCCAATCCTTAGCACTGCGAACGGCCAACCACAGCAGGAGTAAGGCAATTAACCCGCCCTGCTTGGGTGCCCTGAGGGCAAATAAAATTAACAGCATACACAGGATATCCTGCCCGACAATCACCCAGCGGGGTAACTTCCCCAGCCGATAAAACCAACCCACCTGCACCAATTGCAACACAAAGGCAAAAAGACCACTCAGGGTACCAATGAGCCACTGGGGTGTCTCTGTTGCTGTTGCCACGGTCATGCCAAGGAGGGCACCCACAAGGGGGCTAAAGCACAGTTGTACAAGGATAATCAGGCGGTAGCCCCAGACATTGCGGGACAGGAAGATCTCCAGAAACGACCAAGCGGCTAACACACCAACCACGCCATAGGGGGAAAAATGGCGCAGTAAAGGCACCTGTGACCACAGTTGTTCCCCCTGCAATAGACCAATCAACAGGAGGGGCAGTGCCAGTCGTAGCCCGCCGGCCGCTGCTGCTGAAAGAATCGCTAGAACTTCTAGCATGATGGCTCTATGGGTTTCAAGATATTGGGGAGGGTTTCCCACAGGCGATCGCACACCGTTTCTGGGGTATCCTCAGCCGTAATCGCCAGTTCTAAATCCGCCTGCGCATAGAGGTATTGACGCGCTTGCAGCAGTTCACTCAAGCGTTCCTCAAGGGGCTGATCCTGCAACAGGGGACGTTGCTGATCTTGGCGCAGGCGCTGACAGAGCACCGCAAGGGGGACATGAAGCCAGACCACAATGCCATGGCGCAAATAACTCCAGTTCATCGGGTTGAGGACAATGCCGCCACCGGTGGCCACGACCAAATGATGGTAACTAGAGACTTGTGCTAAGACCTGTTGTTCCAACTCCCGAAAAGCAGCCTCCCCCTCTTGGGCAAAAATTTCGCGAATGGGTCGTTGGCGAAACTCTGTAATCACCGCATCTGTATCCACAAACCTGTAGCCCAAGCGTTGCGCCAAGATGCGACCCGTGGTGGTTTTACCGGCACCCATCATGCCCACCAGATAGATATTGACTCCTCCAAGGCGTTCTTGCAGTTCCATAGATAACCATTTCTCGACACCGCCAAATCAGCACTTTAACCTAAATATGGAGGTCTTCTCACCATTTCGATGTCCCAGCCCAATCCCTACGTGACACTACAGGTGGCAGTAACGGCTACCCAAGCCGAGATTAAGGCCGCTTATCGCCGCTTAGTCAAGCAGTATCACCCCGACTACCATCCTAGCGATCGCTCCAGCCATGAGCGGATGGCCGCCATTAACGCCGCCTATGAAATCTTGGGGGATGAGCAGTGTCGGCAGGCCTATGATGCCCAGCACCGTATCCAGCAAACAACTGCTCAGCCTGATGTGCAGCGTTCCCAAGCTGCCGATCGCGAGCTAGAGCAATGGCTGACCCTCACCTACAACCCCGTGAGTCGGATTATTGAGGCGGTCTTGCGATCGCTCCCCCACCAGATTGATGCCCTTGCGGCTGATCCCTTTGATGATAACCTCATGGCTCATTTCCTTACCTACTTGCAGGACTGTCGTCGCGCCCTCACCCGCGCCCGCTATACGTTCCAAGCCCAACCCAACCCCGCTGCTGTGGCCAAGGTGGCAGCCCACCTCTATTACTGTTTGAATCAACTGGTGGATGGTCTCGATGAGCTAGAGCAATTTAGCCACAGTTACGACGATCGCTATTTGCACACTGGGCAGGAACTCTTTCGCATTGCCCAGCGCCTCTTCGCAGAGTGTCAGCTTGTCCGCTAAACTAGAGAGAATCAGCATCCCAGCATGGCAGCAAGATTCAATCCCAGTTATGAAACATACCCTATCGGTTTTAGTGGAAGATGAGGCGGGTGTGCTCACTCGCATTGCCGGTTTATTTGCGCGGCGTGGCTTTAACATTGAGAGCTTAGCGGTAGGCCCTGCGGAGCAAATTGGCATCTCCCGCATTACGATGGTGGTGCCCGGCGACGATGCCATCATTGAGCAATTGACCAAGCAACTCTACAAGCTGATCAATGTCCTCAAGGTGCAGGATATTACCACGATTCCCTGTGTGGAACGGGAACTGATGCTTCTGAAGGTGAATGCCACCGCCAGCACCCGCTCTGAAATCTTGGAACTGGTACAGATCTTCCGTGCCAAGGTGGTGGATGTGTCCGATGATTCCCTGACTATTGAGGTGTCTGGTGACCCCGGCAAGATGGTGGCCATTGTCCAAATGCTGAATAAATTTGGCATTCGCGAAATTGCCCGCACCGGTAAAATTGCCCTTGTGCGTGAGTCGGGGGTGAATACGGAATACCTGAAGTCCTTGGAGGCACGGGTCTAATTGGCGGGGAAGTATCGCTGGTTATTACTTGCACTAGGGGCGATCGCCCTCAGTAGCTGTACCGCAACGGAGTCTCCCTCAGTAAGCAACAATGCATTACCCCTTGGGGTTGCCCTCGCTCAAACCGGTAATGCCGCTCTCTACGGCCAAGAGGCTCTACAGGGGGTGCAAGTCGCCGGGGAGTTTTTCAACCAAGCCGGCCAGATCAAGGGGCAGACCCTACGGCTGGTGATTCAGGATACCGGCAGTGATGAAGCGGGGGCAGTGAATGTTTTTCAAACCTTAATCAATCGCGATCGCGTGATTGGCATTGTTGGCCCCACCCTCTCGCAGCAGGCTTTTAGTGCCGATCCTATTGCCGAGCAGGCTGGTGTCCCCGTGGTGGCTCCTTCCAATACCGCCCGTGGCATTCCCGAAATCGGTGCCTTCATTAGTCGCGTCTCCGCAGGGGTGGATGTGGTGGCGCCCACGGCAATTCAAGCAGCCCTTGAGATTAATCCCAACATTCGCCGAGTGGCAGTCTTTTTTGCCCAAGACGATGCCTTTAGTCGCTCAGAAACCGAGATTTTTCAAAAGGCCATTCGCGAGAACCCCAAGCTTGAACTGGTGACTGTCCAGCAGACCCAAACCACGGATACCAATTTCCAAGCCCAAATCAATGCCACCCTCAATCTCAAACCTGATTTAATTGTTATCTCCGGCTTAGCAGCCGACGGCGGCAATTTGATTCGCCAACTACGGGAATTGGGCTACCAAGGCCTAATTTTGGGCGGGAATGGCGTCAACACAGTCAACCTCTTCCCCGTTTGTCGTCGCCTCTGTAATGGCGTTCTGGTGGCGCAGGCCTATAATCCCGAAAACCCCGATCCCATGAATGTCAAGTTTCGCGACGCCTTTGCAGCCAAATATCGTCAAGCCCCCTCTCAATTCAGTGCTCAAGCCTTTACGGCAGTTCAAGTCTTTGCGGACTCCTTGGCACGACTGTCCCAAGAAAAGAACTTGTCGGAATTGCCCCTTGCCGATTTGCGTCAGGCCTTGAATCAAGAGATTCTCAAGGGAGCCTATGAAACCCCCCTTGGGGAAATTCGCTTTACCCCTGAAGGCGAAGTGCTGCAACGCTTCTTTTACGTTGGCCAGATTGAGATGAGTGACGATGGCCAGAGTGGGAAGTTTAGTTTGGTGAAAAAAGTTGAACGCTAAGTATCACAGGAATAATAATTACCTATTTGAGTTCCTCGTTGATAGTTACTTTATCGAGCGCGATCGCAAGCACGATTCTTTTCCCTCGGCAACCGCTTAACTGCTTAGCTGTTTTTATTAGCTTAACCCTGTTTCAAATTACTATTATTACCCTAATTTTAGGAGCTATTAACCTCTTGTATCCTAGCCTTCTATTTGTAGGAAGTCTTGTTTTGGGGTTATTCATTTTAATAACTTTATTTTTTAATTTTAACAAAAATAGACTATTAAGTATCTTTACTACATCTTTTCAAAAGTATGCTGTGCTAAATCAAAAAGGTTGGATACTAGTTATCACTATAACTTCTCTATTTTTATTTTATTTTAGGCAATTAGTCTATGATTTATATCTACAGGTCATATTTGTTCATCCCCTGAGTTGGGATGTTGTTACTTATCACTTACCTAGTGCTGTAACCTATTTGCAAACCATGAGTTTGTGGAAACTTGGAAACACTTTTAGCCAATACCCCGGTGGCAATGAATTAATTAATTTATGGAGTTTAACTCTCTTAAAACAGGACGCTGCTCTAGGCTTAACATCTCTGGTATTAAATCTTAGCACGGTACTCGTAGCGCTGCTGATACTACGCGATTTAAGACGCTGGAGATACGGCTTATCACTGTATTTTACTTTTTTGTTTTTCTTGTTGATTTATCTTTCTATAAATGATACTCAAGTTATTTTCTTTGATATTGGTCGAAATGACATTACCTTAGCTTTTTGGGTTTTGATAGGTTCATGGGCATGGATAAGGTCTATTAAAAATAGGAGAGCTTCCTTCAGATATCCATATTTATTTTGGTCAGGGGTTAGTTTTGGATGTGCTTTGGGTGTTAAACCTAACGCTATCTATTACATTACCGGTATCTTTATAATCACCGTTTATAATTTAATAACTAACTACGCAGTAAGGATAACAAAAAAAGGCTATCTTAAACTCTTCTATCACTCAATATTGACTTGGTTGCTGCCTATAGCTATCATTAGCAGCTTTTGGTATTTCAGGAATTTATATCTTCTGGGCAGTTTATTTGAAGATGATGTTGTTAAGAGTGGCATAAATTTATCAATCTCTAGAAACTTATTTAATTTAGAAATTTATAAGGCACCCAATGGAAGGCTGCTATTATTCTCAGTTCTCATCACTTTATCTTTTATCATCCTATTTTTTAATAATCGATTTAGAAACACAAGCTTAAAGCACTTGGTTCAGATGAACGTTATTGGCTTTATCGCTTGGATACTTACACCCTACAGTGCGGGTTATTATGCTGGGGAGGTCATCTACTTTCATCTACAATTGCGACATGGCCTTGTTTATATTATTACAGTGATTATTTTAATCGCCTACTTTAGTATTACCTTCATGAACATATTATTTAATAAAAGGTTTAGAAGTTTATTGCTCATAATTGACAATTTCTTTAACCACTTTCATATAAACTCTCAATGTACGAATAAAACCAATCATTTATTTATTAGCTCTATTGCAGCTATCTGCATGACTTTATTGCTAATACAGATACTCAACTACAACCCGCCTAGAGGCTTACCTGGGTTTTCAGGGATATTATTTTATCCATCGAATTATCAGAGTCGTATTTATGAATGGGTACAGGAGAATATAGAGAACAAAAAGATTCTCAATGTGGGTCTCCGCAGCTATGGACTTGTCAACTTTCCTTTTAGCAACGAGGTGACTGATGCAGGATCACCTGCAACATGGAAGCCTCAAGAGAGTAATTTACAAAACTATGATTACTTAGCGGTTTCAGTCGATCCCTTCACAGGCAAAATATCTCAGGAACTTGCTGCCTTCCTACAAACGCCAAAAAATTACGAAATTGTTTATAGTGATCAGCTATCCGCTGTTCTGAAGCGCCTCTCATAATCAACGATCACTCTAACAGGGTTAGCGGACTGCTAATTCGGCAGCTTCACGCGGCTTTTTGCTGCGCCAAAGGAGACGAATGGGGGTGCCTCGAAATCCCAGTTGTTGGCGAATTTGCCCTTCAATGTAGCGGCGATAGTTGTCCTTGAAGAGTTTGGCATCGTTGACAAAAATCGCAAATGTTGGCGGCTGGGTGGCCACTTGGGTGGCGTAGTAGATTTTGCCTTGGCGGCCTTGGCGAGTCGCGGGGGGCGTATGCCAGCGTAGGGCTTCTTGAATCACTTCATTGACTACGGCTGTACTGACGCGGCGACGATGTTGTTCAACCGCTGCATCTACTGCTGCAAAAATTTTGTCGAGGCGTTGACCCGTATGGGCACTGACAAAGAGGGCATCTGCCCACTCCAGAAAATTCAATCGCTGATACAGGCGATCGCGATAGGTATTGATCGTATAGGTATCCTTTTCGGGAACGGCATCCCACTTGTTCACAATTAGGACACAGGCACGCCCCTGATCGGCAATATGCCCCGCCAAGCGCTGATCCTGTTCCGTAATTTCTTCGAGGGCATCCAATACCAACAGCACGACATCGGAGCGGTGAATCGCCTTAAAGGCGCGATGCACACTAAACATCTCAGGCCCGTAGGCCACATGACTCCGCTTACGAATGCCGGCGGTATCAATGAAGCGGTACTGGGTGCCATTGTGTTCAATCACGGTATCAATGGCGTCACGGGTGGTACCTGAAATCGGACTGACAATGGCGCGATCGCTCCCAATCAAGGCATTGAGCAAACTGGATTTCCCCACATTGGGACGCCCAGCAATGGCCACCTGAATTTCCGGCGCCTCGGGGAGCGTTGCCGCTGCGGGTAAGTAGGTCATCAACTGATCCAGCAATTCCCCCGTACCGCTGCCATGAATACTGGAAATGGGGTAGGGTTCCCCTAGACCCAGCGCCCAAAATTCTGCCGCCTGCGCCTGACCCATTTGAGGAGATTCGCATTTGTTGACCGCCAGTAAAACGGGGACAGGATGCTGTCGCAACCAAGCCGCAATCTCATAGTCTAGGGCAGTGGGTCCTGCTTGGCCATCTACCACTAAAATTGCAGCTGTTGCCTCCTGCAGAGCCAGTTCCGCCTGTTGGCGAATCAGGGGGAGAAACTCACTGTCATCGTCAAAGACGAGTCCGCCAGTATCCACCACCAAGAACTCCCGATCGCGCCAAAAGGCTGGGCGGTAGGTGCGATCGCGGGTTACACCGGGCTGATCGTGGACAATGGCATCCCGTTCCCCGGCCAAGCGATTGACAAAGGTGGACTTGCCCACATTGGGACGTCCTACAACGGCAACAACAGGCAAAGCCATAGGCGTGTTGTTTGCAGAATCAGGCTTGAGTTTACCCCTCAACCTAGGTCTCAAATTGACTGCCGCGCTTGTACTGCTGGTAGGCAGCAAAGAACAACCCCACCAATGTGACTGGAATTAGCCCCAGCACAATGCCGCACAGTAAAGGTTCAATCATGGCCTTACACCCTTTTTAACCATCAACTCCATTCCCCACGATACACTAATGAATGGGCGCTGTACCGGCATCTCCCTGTTGATCAGGAAAAATCATCCTCACCGCCAGCGAGAACGTCCATGTTTCGCTTTCCTCTTTTCTCTTTTATTAAGTTATTTTTGCCCGCAACAGCAGTCATTGCCGCTCTGTTAACACCCCTGTATTTTAGTCAACGCCACGCCCTTCTGAAGGACTTACAACTGCAGGAGGAGTATAAACTAGAGCGCAGCCGGCTGCTTCTAAGAATGATCTTAGATGACGCGGTTGAAGAGTTGAGAGCTTTGATGGCACTGCAGGTGTTGTCTCATTTAATGGAGGCTTCTGCTGGGGAAGAGGCTCACGAAAAGGCAAAGGCAGGACTGGCAGCATGGCAGCACCTCAAAAAACACTATGATCAATTTTATTTTTTTGATCCAGAGGGCAGGGTGCGTTTTCAGTGGCATGCCACACCCAAAGCAACGGATGCCGCTGCGACCAAGACAATTGACCGCTACTGGCCTATCCTACAGCGATTGACCCCCAACCAGATTTTTATTTCCCCCTTGGATTTAATAGAGGGCACCCGTTTCAGCGTGGCTCAACCTGTTTTGTATATTGGGGTACCCCTGTACCAAAAAGCAGCACCAAGGGGGGTTTTGCTGGTTCGTTACCGCGCCAGCCACCTTCTCAATCAGTTGATCAACACTTGCAATCTAGGGAACAGCAGCTGCCTCCTAGCGGATGACGAAGGCTATTGGTTCATTGCAGAAAATCATCACCAAGAATGGGGATTCTATTATCCTGAGCGACAGCAGTTTACGATCCGCAATCAATATCCGCTGCTGTGGCAACAAATGCAACGACAGCCTCGAGGCAGCCTATTGAGCCCTCAGGGGCTATTTATCTATCAAGCCTTTTTTCCCCTAAAGGCCAACTACCTTTCTGCCGATCGAGCAACCAATTCGGCTCGTGACTGGAGCAGCACCCGTTGGTGGTTGGTTTCGCGGCTCTCTGACACCCGGTTGGTGCAATACAACCGCCGCCTACATCAGGAGTTCCTTGTCCTCTTTGCTGCCCTATCCGTTTTGGTGGCTGGTGCTATCCTGATCATTGCCCGCGATCGCCAGCGCAAAGAGCAATTGCGAGAACTCCTAAAGTCAAGTGAAGCGCGCTTTCGTAGTGTCAGCAAAATGGCGCCGGTGGGCATTTTTACCCTAGATGCCGAGGGACGACCCACCTTTTTGAATCAGGCACTTCTAGACCTGTTGGGTCTCAACAGTCTGGAGGAAGCCGAACAACAGTGGATAGAACGCCTGCACCCTGAAGATCGCGATCGCGTCTTGAAGGCATGGGTCGCCTGCCAGCGAAAGAGGCTACCCCTCAACGAGCGCTTCCGGGTGGTTCAAGAAGACGGCAGCAGTCGCTGGATTAGGGCGCGGATTATTCCTTTGCAGCAAAGCCGTGGCAAAGATCGCTTTGTCGGCACTTGGGAAGACATCTCCCAAATGATCCAGCAGCAGGAATTCCTAGAGCAAGCGCGCAGGGCTGCCGAGGAAGCCAGCCGTGCCAAGAGTGAGTTTTTAGCCACCATGAGCCATGAAATTCGCACCCCAATGAATGCCATCATTGGCCTGACTGGATTACTGCTGGATACCCCCCTCAATCCTCAACAGCGGGAGTTTGTCAACACCATTCGCCTCAGTGGTGACGCTCTACTCGCCATCATCAATGATATTCTCGATTTCTCTAAGATTGAGTCGGGCAAGCTGCAGTTAGAGAGCTATCCCTTCAACCTGTGTGACTGTGTCGAAGAAGTCCTCGACCTTTTGGCCAGTCGAGCTAGCGATCGCCAGGTGGAACTGGCTGCCCATATTGAGCCAAGGATTCCCTATGAGGTCATTGGTGATATGGGGCGGCTGCGGCAAGTCTTGGTGAATCTCATGGGCAATGCCATCAAATTTACCCAAGGTGGCAATGTGACCCTCTACCTTAAGGGCATGCCTGCACCAATGAGCCAGTATGAGTTTATGCCCTCCTATTACTCCTACTGGTTTGCCATTCAGGATACGGGCATCGGCATTTCGCCAACGGGCATGGCTCGCCTCTTTCAGCCTTTTATGCAAGTGGATGCCTCAACCACTCGCCACTATGGCGGCACGGGTTTGGGCTTGGTCATTTGTCAACGCCTTGTGGAGCATATGGGGGGGCAAATTTGGGTAGAAAGTAAAACGGCCACAGATCCTTTGGCCATTGGCGGCACACCCCCAGCCCACTATGACTCGATCCCAATTGAAGAGAGTGGCTCTGTTTTTTACTTTACTGTCAAATTTCTCGTTAATCCGCAGGCCATTTCCAAAGAGAGCAGGGGGGTCGGCCATCTTGAAAATCGGCGTGTGCTCATTGTGGATGACAATGCTACCAACCGTCAAATTCTCGCCCTACAAACCAAAAACTGGAAAATGCACCCCCTTGTGGCTGAGAGTGGCCCCAAGGCCCTTGTGCTGCTTCAACAACAAGCCCTGCCGGATGTGGCCATTTTAGATCTGCAAATGCCGGAGATGGATGGCATTTCCCTTGCTCGTAAAATTCGCACCACCTACACGCAATTGCCCCTGATTCTGCTAACCTCCCTAGGCAATACACTGCCAGAGTCGGAAACTGCTTTATTCTCTGCCCTGATCAGCAAGCCGGTCAAACAGTCCACCCTGTACAATGTTCTTAACCATTTATTTGACAAAGAGCCGACAACGGTATCGCCTAAGCCAGTGGCTGCCCTATCCTTTGAAGACTTAAAAGCCGGTCTGCCGCCGCTGCGGATTCTCATTGCCGAGGATAACAAAGTCAATCAAATGGTGGCACTGCGCATCTTAGAAAAATTGGGCTATCGCGGTGATATTGCTGCCAATGGTTTGGAGGTGCTGGATGCGGTGAAACGGCAGCCCTATGATGTGATTTTGATGGATATGCAGATGCCGGAGATGGATGGCATAATGGCTACCCGTGAAGTGATTAATCTGTTTCAACAGCTCAACCAACCCCGTCCGCGAATTATTGCCATGACGGCCAATGCTATGGAGAGCGATCGCCAGCTTTGCTTGGATGCAGGTATGGACGACTATGTGAGCAAGCCCATTAACCTTGAAGACTTGGTGCGTGCCCTCCGTCAGTGCCATCCCCTCCAGACCCCAACAACTTAACATTTAGCGATAGACTAAAGGAGATAGATTAACTGGTTCTTGATTCCAGCTAGGAATAAATAATTATCTATGGTTACCCCTGAACAACTAACCACCTTAATTCAATCCAGCCTGCCCGATGCCTTTGTTCAAGTGCAAGATTTGACCGGGGGTGGCGATCATTACGAAGCTGTAGTGGTCTCTGCTGCCTTTGAGGGTAAGCGACTGGTGCAGCAGCACCAATTGGTCTATAGCAGCCTTAAGGATCTCATGGCTAGCAATGAACTCCACGCCCTTGCCCTCAAGACCTATACCCCCCAGCAATGGGCACAACGCCAGTGATTTAGAATGCAATCTATTGCTGTTCTTTTGTAACTTGTGAACTCAAGAGGGAAAGCCAACGATGACACCCGAACTCCACGCCAAAATTGATCACCTCGTCAAAAGCAACAAAATCATTGTCTTTATGAAGGGCAGCAAGCTGATGCCCCAATGCGGGTTTTCCAACAATGCGGTGCAAATCCTGAATGCTCTCGGTGTTCCCTATGAAACGGTGGATGTCCTTGAGGATTTTGAGATTCGCCAAGGGATTAAGGAGTATTCCAACTGGCCAACGATTCCCCAAGTGTTTATCAATGGTGAGTTTATTGGTGGCTCGGACATTCTCATTGAGCTATACCAAAGTGGTGAGTTGCAACAACTGGTTGAGGTGGCCTTAGCTTCCTAGTTTTTTCTCACCTTCACTGACGCCCAAAATAAATCCCCCATTGCTGGGGGAGCTTCATCATCTGTTCAACAACCTTGACCGTTTGGCCGAGAAAGTGGCGGATTAGCCAAGGTTTACTTTGACGACGCGGTTTTTCTCTTCTTCCGCTTTCGGCAGGGTCAGGTGCAGGATGCCATCTTTGTATTCGGCTTTGACATCGGTGTTTTGAATCCGCACTGGCAGAGGAATGACCCGTTGGAATTTACCGTAGCGGAATTCGGTGCGTTTGATACCATTGCTTTCGCTTTGGCTTTCAGATTTGCGTTCACCACTGACAGAGACGGCATCCGCCGTAACTTGAATGTCGAGGTCTTTGGCCTCCATGCCGGGCAGTTCAATTTTTAGAAGCAAAGCATCAGGCGTTTCTTCGAGTTCGGCTGCCGGCAAGAAGCTGAGATCGCTGCGACGTTCGGTCAAGGGAATCAATTCATCAAATAGACGGTTCATTTGGCGTTGTAGCGCATCGATTTCGCGGAACGGTTCCCAACGAACGAGTGCCATACGCTGATCCTCCTGTATTTCTTAAGGTTTTAGATTGCCCACGGGATGATTTACAGAGAGAACAGCACCAACAATTAACTTTGTTTTTGTTTGCCTTGGTATTGCTTGGGCTTATTCCCTCTGCCTACCTTCACTATAGAGGATGCAAGTCTTGATCCAAGTGGGGTTTAACGATCTCTCCAAGTTCCTTTTCCCGAACCTGTATTATCCTGATAGGGAAATTAAGGAAACATTAAACCTTGTTAGCCAAAAGGTTATCAACAGGGATTTCTTGCAGAATGGCTTGGGCGTTGGCGATCGCCAGTGTCCCCCGCAGAAAACCAATATTTGCCCCCGGACAGAGATAACTCAGGGACTTCTGCCGACAAAAGGCTTTTAATGTCTCAACACTGCGCAGTTGTCGCGGCCAGTGGAAGGTGGTCGCCGTTTTCATCGGTGCCAGTTCTCCCGTCGGCGTAGGGAGTAGGTGACGACCGCTAAAGAGAACACCCCCTTGGCCAGACCAATAGACACAGGCGCTGCCGGGGGAGTGACCGGGTGTCCAGAGGATTTCGAGGGTTTCACTAATCGCTAGATGGTGGTTAAACGGGGTTACGGTCACTTGGGGTAGAAGATAGGCTTCTTGACCATGGATGATTACTTCACAGTTAAAGGTGCGCTGCAGCTCACGAACGCGGGCGATCGCCCCTCGATGGGTAAGGATGAGGCGCTGAACGCCACCCTGCTCCCTGAGCCAATTTTGGCTGCTCTCTGTCCAAGGGGGGGAATCAATAAGGGTATTGCCATCATTTTCTACAATGAGATAAGCAGTGCCTCCCAGCGTCTCGCGGTTTGGTGGAAACCCGTAAACCATGGGCAATACAAGGCGGGGCGGTTTCTGTTGTTGAGCCACAGGTGTCGAAATCATGACATGGATTTCCCTTATTGTATTGGGTTTGATCTTGGTCTTTATTGTCCGCCAGAGTGCTGCCCGTGTCAGTCAAACCCCTTGGTGGCTCCTATGGCTGGTGCTGATGTTGCCAGCATTTTTTATTGGGGGTTGGATGCTGCTTTTAGGGAATACCCCTGTGCCGTCGGGATGGTTGATCCTTGTTTTTGTCACCAGTTCGGTGCTCTATCTTGTGCTTTTGCGCCGAGGCCAGCCCTCCTTACCAGCGGCACCACCCACACCCCCACCGCCCACACCGACGGAAAATGGCAAGCTCCTCAATCAGGATGAAGAAACGCAATTGCAGAGCTGTTTCCCTTGGGGCATGTACTATCTGCAACAAATTGAGTATCGTCCGCAGGCGGTGATCTGCCGGGGGCAAATGCGCGGGGATGCGAACCAAGTCTATGAAACCGTGGAGCGCAATATTGCCCAACGCTTTGGCGATCGCTTTCTGGTCATGTTTCAAATGGGTTTGAGTAATAAGCCCTTTTTTGCCTTGATTCCTCGCGATCGCTTGCCCCAGCCCCAACAGCTGTTTCGTCCCGGCCTCAGCCTTGGACTATTGGCTTTAACGTTTCTGACGACAACGGTTGCTGGCTTGGCACTCGTGGCGCCTGATCTGACGGCGGCGGAACTGCGACTCAATCCCAGTTTGCTCTGGCAGGGGTTGCCCTACAGTGTCAGTCTGCTGTTGATTTTGGGCATCCATGAACTGGGACACTTTGCCACTGCGTGGTATTACCGCGTCAAAGCAACGCTGCCCTACTTTATTCCTCTACCCTTTGCCATGGGCACACTGGGGGCCTTTATCCAGATGCGATCGCCGGTTCCCCATCGCCGTGCCCTCTTTGACATCAGTATGGCGGGTCCCCTTGCGGGATTGCTCGTGACCCTACCGATTCTAGTTTGGGGACTACAGCAGTCCGAGGTGGTACAACTGCCCGCCAATGCTTCCGAGCAGCCCCTCAATCCCCAAGTGTTTAGTCCCCGCATTTCGATTCTCTTTGCCCTGATTGCCAAAGCCATTTTTGGCGCTGCCCTCAAGAGTGATAGTGCGCTACACCTGCATCCGATCGCAGTGGCGGGAGTGCTGGGCTTGGTGGTGACGGCTTTGAACTTGATGCCGGTGGGTCAATTGGATGGGGGGCACATTGTCCATGCGATGTATGGTCATCGGGCGGGGGCAGTCATTGGCCAAGTCAGCCGTTTACTGGTGCTGATTCTCTCCTTTATTCAACCGTGGCTCTTTGTCTGGGCTTTGATCCTGTTCTTTATGCCCGCCTTTGATGAACCTGCCCTCAATGATGTCAGTGAATTGGATAACTGGCGCGATGCCCTTGGCTTGATGGCACTGGTGTTGCTATTGCTCATTATTTTGCCGGTGCCGGCACCCCTGGGGGATTTGCTACTGCCGACACACCCAATGCCATAGGGGATGGCGTTGCCCCTGTTGACGAATGCGCAGGACTTGTTTTTCTAGGCGTTGCTGCCACTTGGGGGATCTGCCCCAGAAAATGTTGCGGGTCTGCCAGTAGAGAACGCTCAGGGTCATGCCAATGCACAGCGCCAAACCGATCGCCGGCAGCCGATTGAAGAGAATGCCATAACGCAACGCTGCCCACGTAAAATGCTCGCGCATCAGGCTAATTTCATAACGGAAGCCCCAGAGACTCAATGTGCCAACCGTCAGCCAAAGAAAGAGCACCACACTCCAGCGCATGAGAACGGTAAAGCGATGCAGGCGATCCACCTGCTGCCGAAATTCTGACTCAAGGCCTTGGGGCATTCGCGATCGCTCGTTAGCAGACATTTCTCTTCTCTATCGTATCTTTTTGCAGCTTTTTCATCATCTAATGTTGGTTTGAGAGGATCATTGGGCAGGGATTGCAAAGCCTCAATTTTATCTTTGTGGCACACTGTTGAGAAACAATGCCAGTGACAAGGAGCCTCCGATGCCAAGCGTGAGTTTACTGCGGGCAACATCCTATGACCTTGACCGTCTCAGTGTGTCCCTTGAGGAACTCCTAGCGCCCTTGGGGGGAATGGCGGCGATCGTCAAACCGGGCGATCGCGTGCTGCTCAAGCCGAACTTACTCACCGGCGCACGACCAAAACACGAATGCGTCACTCGCCCAGAACTGGTCTATTGCGTTGCCAAAATGGTGCAGGCGGTGGGGGGACAACCCTTCCTAGGGGATGGACCTGCCTTTGGCTCGGCATTGGGGGTCGCCCGCAACAATGGCTATTTGCCCTTTATTCAGGAATTGAATTTACCGGTCATTGAATTCCATGGCGATCGCTATGCTACGGACAATCCTGAATTTGCCCACCTGCGCCTGAGCAAAGAAGCGATGGCCGCCGATGTCGTCATTAACCTACCCAAGGTCAAATCCCATGTGCAACTCACCCTCACCCTTGGGGTCAAGAATCTCTTTGGCTGTGTCCCCGGCAAAATGAAGGCATGGTGGCATATGGAAGCGGGTAAGGATGCTGATCGCTTTGGCCGCATGCTCGTCGAAACTGCACGGGCGATCGCCCCCGACCTCACGATTGTGGATGGCATTATCGGCCATGAAGGCAATGGCCCCAGTGGGGGAACGCCGCGCCCCCTGAATATTTTGGGTGCCAGTCGTGATGTCTTTGCCCTCGATCGCGCCCTCGTGGCTATCCTGAATGTGGATCCTGAGCGCATTCCTACCCAACGTGCCGCCACCGCCCTTGGCTACAACTATGAGCTGAGTGAGATTACATTTCCCTTGGCACAGCCCCACGAATTAGCTGTTCGAGACTGGCAACTACCCCAGCAGATGATGCCCATTGACTTTGGTGCGCCGCGTGTCCTCAAGTCCACCTTCAAACACCTCTATATTCGCTGGATCAAGGAACCCCTAACCGCCTATAGCCAAAAGGTCTAAGTTCTCAGCGGGGACGCCCTTTGATAAGCTAGGAAAATGCTGTTGGGGAGAACCGTCCTTGAGCTTTGACTACGATCTCGTCATTATCGGTGCGGGTGTGGGGGGTCATGGGGCTGCCCTGCATGCCGTCAGCGTCGGTCTGAAAACGGCCATTGTCGAAGCCGCAGAAATGGGGGGCACCTGCGTCAATCGCGGCTGTATTCCCTCAAAAGCACTCCTTGCGGCAGCCGGACGGGTACGAGAACTGCGTCAAGCCAGTCATTGGCAAGCCTTGGGGATTCAACTGGGGCAGGTGAATGTGGATCGCGCGGGTGTGGCTGCCCATGCCGCCAATTTGGTACAAAAAATCCGCAGTGATCTGACAAACAGCCTCAAGCGCCTTGGCGTAGACACCCTTATTGGTCGGGGCAAAGTAGCGGGGTGTCAGAAAGTCAGCATTACCACCCCCACGGGTGAGAAAACGGTTACGGCCAAGGACATCATTATTGCCACCGGCTCAGTCCCTTGGGTTCCCCCCGGCATTGAAGTGGATGGCAAGACCGTTTATACCAGTGATGATGCCATTAAGCTGGATTGGTTGCCGCAGTGGGTAGCCATCATTGGCAGTGGCTATATTGGCCTAGAGTTTGCCGATATTTACACCGCCTTGGGTTGCGAAGTGACCATGATTGAGGCACTGGATCAACTCATGCCCACCTTTGATCCAGATATTGCCAAACAGGCACAGCGGGTCTTGATTGCCCCTCGCGACATTGAAACCTACAGCGGTACCCTAGCCAAGCGGGTGATTCCCGGTAGTCCAGTGGTCATTGAATTGGCGGATGCCAAAACCAAAGAAGTGGTGGATGTCCTAGAGGTGGATGCCTGCCTTGTGGCCACCGGTCGCATTCCCGCCACTCAAGATATTGGCCTAGAGAGTGTGGGCGTCAACACCGATAAGCGTGGCTTTATCCCCGTCAATGAGTATTTGGCAGTAACGAAAAAAGGGAAACCCGTTCCCCACCTGTGGGCGATCGGTGACGCCACGGGGAAAATGATGCTTGCCCATGCCGCTTCGGCGCAGGGGATTGCTGTTGTTGAAACAATTGTCGGGCGGCCGCGCCAAGTGGATTATCGCAGTATTCCTGCGGCGGCCTTTACCCATCCGGAAATGAGCTTTGTCGGCTTGACGGAACCCCAAGCCCGTGAGCTAGGGGAAAAAGAAGGCTTTGAGGTACAAGTGGCACGTACCTACTTTAAGGGCAACTCCAAGGCACTGGCGGAAACGGAAACCGATGGCCTCGCCAAGGTGATCTTCCGTGTGGATACGGGCGAGCTACTGGGGGCGCATATCTTTGGTCTCCATGCTTCGGATTTAATTCAAGAGGCCGCCAATGCCATTCGCGATCGCCAAACCGTGAGCCACTTAGCCTTTAATGTCCACACTCATCCCACCCTCTCGGAGGTGCTTGACGAAGCCTTTAAGCGTGCCCACGAGATGGTGAGCCACCGCTGAACTTGCTACGATAAAGTTTGGAGTCTTTCAGGAGTGGGTGATGACACAGGCCACACAACCCGCCAAGGGAATCATGATGACCGAAGCTGCCCTCAAGCACGTGCTTGAACTCCGCGATAAGCACGGCAAAGACCTATGTTTGCGGGTCGGCGTCAAAGGGGGTGGCTGCTCCGGCATGTCCTACACGATGGACTTTGAAGACCCCGCCAATATCCGTCCCGATGATGAAGTCTTTGACTATGATGGCTTCAAAGTGGTCTCCGATCCCAAGAGTATGCTCTACATCTATGGCTTGGTGCTCGACTACAGCAACGCCCTTATTGGTGGCGGCTTTAAGTTTACGAATCCCAATGCCACCCAAACCTGTGGCTGTGGTACCTCATTTTCTGCCTAAGGAGTCCTGCCCTTGACCACATCTCAACCGGTGAGTGATGTTGAACGTCAATTTGAGGCGGCGATCGCCCGCTACAAAGAAGGGGCGCTGCCTGCAGAACTGATTCCCACCTTCAAAGAGATTTGTCAGCGTGCTCAAAAAAGTAGCGCCGCTTGGACGTGCTTAGCGTGGCTCTATCTCCTCGATGACAAGCCCCAATCTGCCCTGAAGGCCGCCCAAAAAGCGGTCAGGCTAAATCCTGAAGACCCCCAAGCCCGCATTAACCTTGCGGTAGCGATGCTAGAAACAGGTCAAAAGGGGGTTCGTCCCCACATTGAATTGGCGCAAACCGTTGTTGCTGCTGTCGCTGAGCTGCGCCAAGAGGTCATTGATAACTTTGCCGACGGCCTGCAGCGCAAACCCAATTGGGAGAGCCTTGCCCGCGTCAAACAGTGGGTATTGGGGGGATAGCTATGGCACGGCTGCGGGACGTGATCAATTGGCTCTTGGTGGCGGATACCTTCTTTGTCTTGGCTAGCTTTGGCTGGTTTGTGGTTGCCCTTGTGGGGCGTTCCTTGGCGCTACCCCTTGGCTTTGATCTCTGGATCAGCCTCTGGGAACCCCTCTTTATGCCCGCGATTGGCATCTTGATGGCCGCCGCACTCATTAACGGTGCCCTGAGTTATGTGCAGAACCGCTGGCTGCTGCGCTCCGTCGGCAGTGACTTGCGATCGCGGGATTAATCCCTAAACTTGCTCTGCTTCCACATCTACGGTCGTGGTGAGGTTGGGCGATCGCCGGCTTTTAATCCGCTCCACCAGCAATTGCGTTAGCTCACTGGCAAGGATTACCATGACCGTGACATCATCCAATTGACCGATGATCGGCACTAGATCGGGTGAAATATCCAGAGGACTGAGCAAATAGATCAAGCTGGCGGCAATGATAAACCAGCGATATTTAGGATGCCGCAACACATTCCGATACCAGTTGTAGAAGCCGCTCATGGCGTATCAACCTTGAATCCTGCTCCTATTCTGGCATAGGGACTCAAATGGCCCTAGGTGGGGAAAACCGTCCGCGGTTAATCAAAGTAAAAGAGCGTCACCACCTTATGCTGCTCTTCCGCCAGTTCACAGGTTTGCAGCAGTGTGTGGCTATCGTGAAAAGCAAAACAAATCAGTTGCTGGCAGCGGGAAATAATTTCCTGATTGCAGAGGGAACTGGCTTCTGCGAGGGGCAGGTGATCGTTTTCGGGCTTCTCCACCAAGTGCATCACCTTATCCAGTTGTTGGCGGGACTCGCGAGGCTGGCGCTCAAGACTTTGGGGCAAGATCACCGTTAGCAAATTGGGATCTGCCCGCATGGCTCCCCGAATCGCAGCCGCATTGGTTCCAACGGCACCTGAGGTCATCAAGCGGTTACCCGCCAGCACGAGGGCATAGCTCATCATTTCAATGAGGTGCTGATGCGTAATCGGGACGTGACGCGAGCCAAGGAGCGCAATCCGCTTCGGACCAGAGTCTTGGATTGTCGCTAATTCTTGCAAAAACTCATCAATTTGGGGGGAATCAATGCCCGGAAGATTCGTCGCCTGCGTCAAGAGAGTGTCTCATGTGCTACGGAACGACGCTATTTTAGCATTTTGGCCTTCAATTCTAGTAGGGGTGAATCCAGTTACCAACTGCCCGAAGCCCCCCCACCTGAGGAATGCCCACCCTCATCATCACTGCGGCTCGAGTAACTGTCGTCATAGCTGGAGGAACTATTGAAAATAAACTTGACGATCGCAGAAATGATGCTGGAAGGAATAAGAATGATCAGACCAACAATGATGAAGATGCCCGTAATAATGTCCCCGCCGGCAGTGCTGGTGTAAGTTGAGGGGACAGAGCTACTGGAGGTGGTCAACTGATTGGTCCCCAGTTCATTGAGCAGAGCACGCACCCCATTCATGATGCCCTGCGCCATCTGGCCCCGGCGAAAGTCCGGCAGCATATAGCGATCAATCACGGTTTGCATGCGTGGGTTCCAACCACTGCCATAGGCACTGCCCAATTCAATCCGCACCTTGCGATCGCCAGGGGCAACCAACATCATCACGCCATCATTGCGCCAACGGCTACCCACGCCCCGATGGTTAAATAAATCCGTGGCAAAGGCTTCAAAACTTGAGTGTTGGTTGCTGTAATCGCGATAGGAAGGAATCGTTACCAGTAGGACTTGCTGATTCGTGCGTTGATGAAACGCTTGAAGTTCGGAGCGAACCTGTTCCCGCTGAGGATCCTCTAACACCTTCACTAGATCGTTGACGTAGGTATCGGGTAAATCAGGGAAGCGCACATAGGCTTGAATCGGCGACGGCGCCAGCGTCAACATCAAAACGGCCACCACAGAAAGGATCGGCAACAAAGGGCGGTTTCGCCAGCGCAAAGTCATCATTTTTTTGAAGGGAGTGCGTCTTGAATCACAGTATAGCTTTTCTGCTCAAAAACATTCTCAATAATGTGTGTATTGATGACTAATTTATGACTAAGTTTGGTTTAAGAATAGATTAATTGTTTTTGATAGATAATTGACGCAGGCACTGGTCTGAGAGCATTAGAGAAATTGACAGGGTTGACGAATTGCCTGTGCCAATAACTGCCGATACTCGCGATCGCTGACAACATACGCCCCAAAGCGCTCAAGATGGGGATTTTGCAGTTGGGCATCAAACAGCAGAAAGCCGCGACGCCGCAGATGCTCCACCAGTTTCACCATCGCCACTTTCGAGCCGTCGGGGATGCGATAGAACATGGACTCGCCGATAAATGCGCCGCCAATCACAATACCGAGAATGCCCCCTGCCAGTTCATCGCCCTGCCACGTTTCAAAACTTACTGCCCAACCTGTGCCGTAAAGCAGATGGTACACGTCCTTAAGACGGGGTGTTATCCATGTACTCGGGCGATCGGCACACCCCTCAACCACAGCAGCAAAGTCCCGGTTAATGGCCACTTGAAAGCGATTTTGATTGAGCACTCGCTGCAAAGACTTCGGATAGCAAAACCGCTCATCGAGGGGAATCAATGCCCGCTGGCGGCTGGTGTACCACTCTAGGTGATCGCCTTCCCCCATGAGAAAGTAGCCTTCGGCATAGCCATCATCAATAAAGGTATCGCGTACCCACTCGGCCTCAGAAATCTCCATGCTGATAATCTGAACAATAGACACTTCACATTAACTCTAGTGTTGCCTATGCTACTCTCATTCTCGGCTGTCACGACAACCATTAGCCGTTACTGGCGCTGGTGTGTAGCATTGCTATTGGCCATCCTGTGGATTCTGCTCACCCCCACGGGGGCGATCGCCGAAGATTACACGAAAGAAGCCCTGATCAATATGGATTTTTCCGGGCGGGATCTGCGGGGGTCGGAATTCACAAAAGCCAACCTCTTCCACAGTAACCTCAGCCACACCAATCTTCAGGGGGTAAGCTTCTTTGGTGCCAACATGGAAACGGCTAACCTTGAAGGTGCCGATTTACGCTACGCCACATTGGACACCGCACGGCTGACCAAGGCCAATCTCACCAATGCCATCCTTGAAGGTGCCTTTGCCTTTAATACCAACTTTGACGATGCCATTATCACCGGTGCTGACTTTACCGATGTGGAACTGCGGGAAGACGCCCAACGCAAGCTCTGCAAGGTTGCCAGTGGCACTAATCCTGTGACGGGGCGCAAAACATGGGAAACGCTCCACTGTGAAGACTTTGCCACTTAATCCGTCTGCGTTTGCTCAGGATGATCCCCACGATTGTCCGTAGAACACGCTGCGCGATCGCCCGTGTCGGGAATTCTGATAAAGTATTACAAAAGTTAAGATTTATGACTAGAGTTTTTCATGAACGTTTTTATTGTTGGCGGTACGGGTACCCTAGGGCGGCAAATTGTGCGCCGCGCTTTAGATGAAGGACATCAGGTCTATTGTTTTGTCCGCAGTCCAGCCAAAGCCACGTTTCTGCGGGAATGGGGCGCCACCATTCTTCAGGGAAACCTCTGTGCTGCTGACAGTATTCTTGAGGCATTGCAGTACGCCAAGGCCTCAGTGGTCATTGATGCCTCTGCCACTCGCCCCACCGATACCCTAACCATCGAAGCAGTGGATTGGCAAGGCAAAGTCAACTTGATTCAGGCTGCCCAAGCTGCTGATATTGAGCACCTGATCTTTTTCTCGATTATGGGAGCGCAGGACTATCCCCACGTCCCCCTGATGCAAATCAAACACTGTACCGAAGACTTCTTGCGCGAATCAGGGCTAAACTACACGATCCTGCGTCCCTGTGGTTTCTTTCAGGGCTTGATTGGCCAATATGCGATCCCGATTCTGGAAAATCAATCCATTTGGGTTTTGGGAGAGTCCACCGCCATTGCCTACATGGATACTCAGGACGTGGCCAAATTTGCCGTGCGTGCCATTGATCGGCCTGCCACCTATGGCAAAACCTTTGATCTAGCGGGCACCCGCGCTTGGACAGCCGATGAAATTATTAAGCTATGTGAAAATCTCTCAGGGCAGGAGGCAAAAATTACTCGCTTGCCCATTGGGGTTTTGCGAGCCGCACGGCAGGCCACCCAGTGGTTTCAGTGGACATGGAACATTAGCGATCGCCTTGCCTTTACGGAAGTGATTGCCAGTGGTCAAGTCTTCAATGCCCCGATGGAGGAAGTCTATCGCACCTTTGACCTCGATCCCAGCGAAACCCTGACCCTTGAGGCCTATTTACAGGACTATTTCACCCGAATTCTGCGTAAACTCAAAGAATTGGATTACGAAAAAGCCAAACAGAAAAAATCTGGACGCAAAAAACGCAGTCCCTTTAAGTCCACCCCCTAGGAGTTGCTGTGAAGGCGGGGATCATCTACAACGAAGGCAAACCCCTTGCGGTCGAATTGGCTACCCATGTCCGTCAAATCTTAGAGCTTCAGGGCTGGGAAGTGCACATGGCCACGGGGATTGGTGGCATTCTTGGCTATTCCCGTCCCGATAGTCCTGTCTGCCATACCCCCATTGATCAACTGGTGCCCCCCGGCTTTGATGCTTCCATGGCCTTTGCGGTTGTTCTTGGCGGCGATGGCACTGTGCTTTCTGCCTTTCGCCAGTTGGCTCCCTGTGAGATTCCGCTGCTCACCATCAACACCGGCCACTTGGGCTTTCTCACCGAGGGCTATGTCGCCGATTTAGAACCTGCCCTTGATCAAGTGCTGCGCGGCGACTACACGATTGAAGATCGCACGATGCTCACGGTTCAAGTCCTGCGCGATCAAACCGTTATTTGGGAAGCCCTCTCCCTCAATGAAATGGTGATCCACAAAGAACCCCTGACGGGAATGTGCCACTTTGAAGTGGATGTGGGTGCCCATGCCCGCGTGGATATTGCTGCTGATGGCTTGATTCTCTCCACCCCCACCGGTTCTACGGCCTATGCCCTCTCGGCGGGTGGCCCTGTGATTACCCCCGGTGTGGCGGCTTTACAATTGGTGCCCATTTGTCCCCACTCTTTAGCCTCCCGTGCCCTTGTCTTTGCCAACAGCGAACCAGTGTGGATCTATCCGGCGAACCCCTTCAAGCATCTCATTCTGGTGGTGGATGGCAATGCGGGCTGCTACATTCAGCCGGAGGATCAAGTTTTTGTACAACGTGCCCCCTACCGTGCCCGCTTCATTCGCCTGCGTGCGCCAGAATTCTTCCATGTGCTGCGGCAAAAACTGGGCTGGGGACTGCCCCATGTGGCCAAACCACGCCCCAAGAATAGTCAAGAATAGTCCAAATCCCTGGGGCAAATGGTCTCGAAGGAACCCCCGATGACGACAGCAGCCGAACGGATTCAACAACTGCGGCACCTGCTTCAGCGGGCGAGCTACGCCTACTATGCCCTCGATCAGCCGATCATGGAAGATGAAGTCTATGACCAGCTCTATCGCGAACTGCAGGAACTCGAAGCGGCTCATCCTGAGTACATCACCCCCGACAGCCCTACCCAGCGGGTCGGCGAAGCTCCCGTCAGTCAATTTGAGAGTGTCAGCCATCGCATTCCCCTCTATAGCCTCGAAAATGCCTTTACCTTTGCCGATATGGTGGCGTGGCAGGAACGCTGGCAGCGCTATTGGCGTAGCCTACGGCGAGAGGAGCCAATTCCCCCGACGGAATATGTCTGCGAACTCAAAATGGATGGCGTGGCCCTTGCTTTGACCTATGAAAACGGGTTATTGGTGCGGGGGGCAACTCGGGGCGATGGCCAACGCGGTGAGGATATTACCAGCAATGTGCGCACGATTCGCACCATTCCCCTGCGGCTAGCCATCGAGAACCCACCACCAATCGTTGAAGTTCGTGGGGAAGCTTTTTTGCCTTTGGCGCGATTCCATCAACTCAACCAAGAACGCCAAGCCCAAGGAGAAGCTCCCTTTGCTAATCCCCGTAATGCCGCCGCCGGTACTCTCCGTCAACTGGATCCGCGCATTGTTGCCCAACGCCAACTGGACTTCTTTGCCTATGCGCTGCATTTACCTGAAGGGGGTAGCGTTCCTTGGGATGAGAACCAAGCAGGGGAACCCCAATCGCAGCGGCAAGTGCTCAATGCGCTGCAACGCCTTGGCTTTCGGGTCAATCCCCACAATGCCGACTGCCCTGACCTAGAGGCGGTGAAAGCCTACTACGACCACTGGCAAACCGCCCGCCACCAACTGCCTTATCTGACCGATGGCATTGTGGTCAAGCTCAATGATTTAACGCTGCAACAGACCCTTGGGTTTACGCAAAAGTTTCCCCGCGGCTGTGTTGCTTGGAAGTACGAACCAGAGCAGGCCATTACTGATGTGGTGGCCATTACCATTCAAGTGGGACGCACGGGTGCGCTCACCCCAGTCGCTGAACTGGTGCCAGTGCAATTAGCGGGTACCACGGTATCACGGGCAACGCTCCACAATGCAGACTACATTGCCGAATTGGATTTGCACATTGGCGATAAGGTGGTGATCCACAAAGCCGGCGAAATCATTCCAGAGATTGTGCGGGTCTTTCCCGAATTGCGATCGCCAACGGCTCAACCCTTTACGATGCCCACCGTGTGTCCTGAATGTCATCAGCCGGTGGTGCGCCCTGCCAACGAAGCGGTGAGTCGCTGTGTCAATCCGCGGTGTCCGGCGATCGTGCGCGGCCAAATCCTCCACTGGGCAAGTCGGGATGCCTTGGATATTCAAGGGTTAGGGGAAAAGCTAGTACAGCAATTGGTGGCCAAGGAGTTGGTGCACACCCCGGCGGATCTCTATCGCCTGACGGCAGCACAACTGTTGCGCCTCGAGCGCATGGGTCAAAAGTCCGCTGCTAAATTGTTGCAGGCGATCGCCGACTCGAAAGAACAACCGTGGCCACGGGTGCTCTATGGCCTAGGCATCCGCCATGTGGGGAGTGTCAATGCCCAAGTGCTTGCCGATCAATTCAAGTCTGTTGAGGAGCTGGCCGCTGCTACCGTCGCCGAGCTGTGTGGGGTCTATGGCATTGGTCAGGAAATTGCCCAAGCGGTTCACGAGTGGTTCCAAGACCCAGCGCACCAAACCCTCATTGCTGATCTCAAAGCCTTGGGGCTACAACTGGCGGCGGCGATCGCCACTGCACCAACGACTGGACAATCCCTTGCGGGCAAACGTTTTGTGATTACAGGCACCCTGCCCAGCCTCACCCGTGAAGCAGCCAAAACGCTGATCCAGCAACATGGCGGTCAAGTGAGTGAGAGTGTCAGTCGGCAAACGGATTATCTAGTGGTGGGCGAAAAAGCGGGGAGTAAACTGCGACGCGCTCAAGAATTGGGCATCCCCTGCATCAATGAAACAGAACTTATAGAAATGTGTCGTTAGACAAAAAATCAGTGGGAGTGCGGAGCCACGACCCTGAAAAATCTTTTAGCCTAAAAAGTGTGGCTGCTCAGTACCTAACGTTCAAGCACAATAGGGGGCAATTCGCTGATCTTATGGTTTCTGTCACGCCGTCTCGACCTGCTGGGAGTGCCAATGCTATGACCCGTGCTCAGGACTATCAGCATCAGTTACACCAAACTCATCCGATGCGCACCAATCACTATAGCTTGCGGGACTATCTGCAATTTGATCGCCAACGGGGCAGCATTACCGACTGGTATGATCAGCGGATCGCTCTAGCGACAGAAGACTTTGTCATTGGCCTAGTGGAAGGTCTCGAAGAGGAAGTTGGCCCTGCCTCTGCCCTCGTCATGTACAAAATTGGCGAAGAGTGGGGCAAACGCGATGCGGTTGTCTTTAAGCAACACTTTGAGCAGGAGTACCAGCGCGAACTACGCAAGGCCGCCTTGACATTTATCCTCGAGGCTTGGTGGTGGCCCTTTACAACCCTAGGCTGGGGCAACTGGGAAGTGGATCTCACGGAGCAAAAGAATGGTTTTATGTTCATCAATATCTTTGACTCCGTGGTGGCGCGCACCCTTGGGGATGTGGGTAAGCCCGTCTGCTACATCTATGCCGGTCTGTTTGCGGGCTTCTTTACGGGATTGATTCAAAAGCCCCTGAGTTGTATCGAGTTGCAGTGCTATGCCATGGGGGAAACCTACTGTAAGTTTCTCGTTGGTAAACAGGATCGCATTGATGCTGCTGCCTTCTGGCAAAACGAAGGGGCTACGGCACGGGATATTGAAAAACGCCTGCGCCAAGGGGAGTTGGTGAAACGATAAGCCACAAGCGAGTGTGTTCATTTATTTTCTAGCGAGGGTTGCCCTATGTTCCGTCAGTTGAATCACTTAACTGTTGTTGCCGATGGTCGCTATGCCCGGGCCGAGGAATTAGATTTTCTGCGGGAGTACTTGGCCTCGGTGGAGAGTCGCATCAGTGCCTACGAAAAAATCCGCACTGAGGCGGAAATGATGGCGGATAAAATTCAATCCATGCAAAAGGCAGAAAATCCCCGCTGCTTCCATTTCATCAATGGCGATCGCTCAGAAATTTGCCGTCGTGATTTAGTGGATACCATTCGTCTGTGTGCCTCGGCCATGCTTTTTGCGGAGTTGGACTTGCTGCGGGATAATTTCTTACTTTGGTACCGCACCATTGTCAAATCCTTTAACTACGAAGCAACTGCCTCCTCCACCTATGGCAAGTACCTGCCGAATATGATAAAGCAACTGCTCACGCCCGAAGAACAACGGGTAATGCAGCCTGTCCTTGCCCTCGGCAGTTCAATTTTGTCAGAATAGAGTTGTTGTGGGGTGGGACTGATGCTGCGTCAACTAGAAAAACTCAGCCTTGAGGCCGATGGCCGCTATGCCAGTGCTAAAGAGCTGGAATTTCTCAGAAATTATCTAGCAGCAGCGGAGCAGCGCATTCGTGCCTACGAAAAAATCCGCGATGCTGAAGAGAAAATCCTAGATCAAGTGGAGCAGCAACTACGCGCCAAAAGTCCCCATATTTTCCGTAAGGGCAATCACGACTATTCCGCCGTGTGTCGGCGCGATCGCAAGCATGTGCTACGCCTAGCGGCAGCGGCGATGTTATTTGCCGATTTGGATGCCCTGCGGGATGGCTTCTTGCTGTGGTACCGCACGATCATTAAGGCCTTCAAGGATGAGAAGGTGGCACAAGTAACGTACCAAGTCCTGCCCCAAGTGGTCAATCAAGTGCTCTCGGGTGAGGAAACACCGTTAATGCAGCCTGTGATGGCACTGACCCAGTCCATCCTAGGGGAATAGACTCACCCCACTCAGCAGTGTGGCAAAAATGCGCTAGCCTAGAAGCACCGATTGCACGGGGCAATTTATCACTCCTGCGATCGCCTTTGGCGTACCATTGGTATTCGCCGCTATAGTATTACTAAGATTCATTGGGATACACAAAGGCATGACCATATCGGCGCAATTGCTGCAACGGGCAGATTTGATCGGTACACAGGTAATTACCCGTGATACTGGTCGGAAGTTAGGCGTCATTAATCAAGTTTGGGTCGATATTGACCAGCGGCAAGTGGTGGCCTTGGGGGTACGCAATACCCTCTTTACAGGGGAGCAACGCTACATTCTTCTCGACAGTATTCGCCAAATTGGCGATGTCATTCTCGTTGAGCACGATGATGATGTCACCGAAGCTCTCAATACCTACAACTACAGCACCCTGATTGATAGTGAGATTGTCACCGAAACCGGCGAAGTGCTGGGTAAGGTACGGGGCTTTAAGTTTGATCCTGAAACGGGCGACATTACGGATTTGATTTTAGCTTCCATTGGCTTGCCTTGGATTCCGGCGCAACTGATTAGCACCTACGAGTTGCCCATTGAGGAAATTGTCAGCACCGGCCCTGATCGCATTATTGTCTTTGAAGGGGCAGAAACCCGCCTGCGGCAATTAACAGTGGGTCTCTTAGAACGGGTCGGCTTGGGGGCACCCCCTTGGGAAAGCGACGAGGACGAGTACTATCAGCCCGTTACGCCGAGCAGTAATCAATTGCCCTCCGGAGCGCGATCGCCCGTCTATCCCCCCCAACGCAGCCGCAGTGATTACGAAGCCGATTGGGAAACCGCTCCCCGGCGTCGGCGTCGCCAGCCCGAGTATGTGGAGTATGAGGAGGAGTATGAGTATGAAGAGCGTCCCCGCTCGCGTCAAGTTAAACCTCCAGCTCAAGCCATGCCCGTAGAACTGCCGGAATCGGAACCCACTGCCGATCCTTGGGAAGAGCAACAACCGATTCGCCTTGAGCAGCGGCAGAAGCAAGAGGAATACGATCACGAATAGTCGGGAATAGTCCACGATGGCCTATGTCCCACTGGCCACGGTACTTCAGCAATGGCAGCAGGCTCCTGAATGGCAGCAGCCGCAGCGGTTCTTGCGTCTCTTGGAGCAGTGGCCGCAGCTCGTGGGGGCGGTCGTCGCTGAGCACGCTGTTCCTGTGGAACTCACCAGTCAAGGGGTTTTGCATGTGGCCGTTGCCAGTAGTACTTGGGCGCACCATCTGATGTTCTCGCGATCGCCCCTCATGGTCAAAATTCAGCAGACCCTTGGCATTGCCCTCAGCGATATTCGCTTTTCCAATCGGGACTGGCACCCCCAACGCTCGGCGATCGCTAGCCATGAGGCCTTACCGAAAGTCGGGCATCTTCCCAATGTGACACCTGCCGCCACTCCCCAAGAGGCTTTTCAACGATGGCAAGCCCAAGTGCGTCAGCGATCGCGAGACTATCCCCTCTGCCCCCGCTGTCAGTGCCCTACACCCATCAAAGAATTGCAGCGCTGGGGACTCTGTGGCCTGTGTTATATGCGGCCAGCCTAGATGCCAGAGCCGTTGAGAAACTCCTCAATGGGGCGATCGCTGAGGCGGCAGGCTTGACCTTGGGAGGCTTGCAAATGTCCTTGCGCCAGAGCAGGCACCTTTTCCTGCTGTTGCAGTGTTTGCACCTGTTTCTCTAGGAGTTCAATGCGATCCAAGAGATAGCGAATTGCTTCGGCCTCAGAGTCTGGCAGTTGACCGTGTTCCAAGGGGGCAATTTTGGCACCTGCACGATAGACAATTCGCCCGGGAATCCCCACCACGGTACAATCCGAGGGCACATCCCGCAGCACCACAGACCCCGCGCCAATGCGCACATTGTCCCCAATCGTGAGGTTGCCCAACACCTTTGCCCCAGCACCGACAACCACATTTTCACCGAGGGTAGGGTGCCGCTTTCCCGTTTCTTTACCGGTACCGCCGAGGGTCACTCCCTGATAAATCAAACAGTAATTGCCCACAATCGCAGTCTCGCCAATGACGACCCCCATGCCGTGATCAATGAAAACGCCCTTGCCAATCGTGGCGCCGGGGTGAATTTCAATCCCCGTCAGCAGGCGAGCAATGTGAGAAATAAAGCGGGGGATAAAGGGAATACCCCGCCGCCAAAGCCAGTGGCTCAACCGATGGAGAACAATGGCCTGAAGTCCGGGATAGCAAAAAACAACCTCTAACCAATTGCGGGCAGCGGGATCCCGCTCAAAGATAATTTGGAAATCTGCTTTGAGGGTGCTGAGCACACGCGGCTCCTTGGCAGTGATGCAACCTAAACAGCAGTTTTGATCTTAGCGGATTTTGCCAAGGTCTAAGAGGCTTCAGGAGGCCACCAAAGGGGACGGTTGGGATCGCCGAGTGCGCTGTAGGCCATATTCGAGGGCTTCGGCAACCGCTTGGTAGGAGGCTTCAATGATATTGGCAGAGACACCCACTGTTGCCCAGCGATCGCGCCCATTACTGGATTCCACCAGCACCCGTGTTTTGGCTGCCGTGCCGGCATGGCCATCTAAAATCCGCACCTTGTAGTCCGTGAGGTGAAACTCGGCAATCTCTGGATAGAAGGACATCAAGGCCTTGCGCAGCGCCTGATCCAATGCCGAGACAGGACCATTGCCCTCTGCCGCCGTGAGCATCTCCTCCCCATTGACTTCAACTTTGACCGTGGCCAGAGACTGGCTGCGAATCGTGGCCTCCAGTTGACGTGAATCGGTGCGGCAAAAGACATCAAAGCCCTTGAGGGTAAAGGGTCGCTGGCGTTGCCCTAGAACCTCCTGAATCAGGAGTTCAAAACTCGCTTCCGCCGCTTCAAATTGATAGCCTTCGCTTTCGAGATGCTTAATCCGCTCCAAAATTGTCCGACTCAGGGGATGCTGCCGATCCAACTCAAAGCCAAGTTCACTGGTTTTCGCCAAAATATTGCTGATGCCCGCCTGCTCAGAAATAATAATGCGCCGTTGATTGCCCACCCAATGCGGCTCAATATGCTCGTAGGTACGGGGGTTGCGCTGCACGGCACTGACGTGAATTCCCCCCTTATGGGCAAAGGCCGACAGCCCCACGTAGGGCGCGTGATCATCGGGGGCAAGGTTGACAATTTCACTCACGTGGCGGCTCACTTCTGTGAGGGTTGCCAGCTGCTCTGGAGTGACACAGTCATAGCCCAGTTTCAATTGCAGATTGGGAATCAGGGTGCACAGATTGGCATTGCCGCAGCGTTCGCCATAGCCATTGATCGTTCCCTGCACCATTTGCACCCCCGCTTGAACCGCCGCAAGGGCATTGGCTACGGCTGTGCCAGCATCGTTGTGGGTGTGAATGCCCAAGCAGTCCAAGGCACCAAAATGCGCCACCACCTCGGCGACCACTGCCTGAATTTGATGGGGCAGACAACCGCCATTGGTATCGCAGAGAACTAACCAATCGGCACCCGCCGCTAAAGCGGTTTCAAGGGTTTGTAGCGCATAGTCGGGGTTGGCAAAGTAACCGTCAAACCAATGTTCGGCATCGTAGATCACCCGTCGCCCATGGGATTTCAGGAACTGAATGGAATCGGCAATCATGGCGCAGTTTTCGGCCAAGGTGGTCTTGAGGCCGTCGGTGACATGCAGATCCCAAGATTTGCCAAAGAGTGTCACCCAACGGGTACCGGCCGCTAGAATCGGCTCAAACATTGGCTCTTCTGCGGCCTTGCGGCCGGGGCGACGAGTAGCACAAAAAGCAACGATTTCTGCCTGTTGGAGGGGCGTTTCCTGCAACTGCCAAAAAAACTGTACGTCCTTGGGATTGGCGCCCGGCCAGCCCCCCTCAATAAAAGGAATCCCTAGGCGATCCAGTTGACGAGCAATCCGCAGTTTATCTTCGAGGGAGAGGGAAAGACCTTCCCGCTGGGCACCATCACGCAGGGTGGTATCGTACAGCCAAATTTTCACTGTGCTGACTCTCCCTTGGGACGCTCATAGTCATTGGCGTAGGCTTGCAGCAAAGAACTGACTTGGGAAAAGACCTCTTTGCCGGAGGTTTTGCCGATGGCCGATCGCTCCGGATGAAATTGTGGCCGTGCCATGCTGCGGTTAATGGCCTCTTGGACTTGGGCGCGAATCAGATCCATGAGTTCCTCTTCAGCCCGCTGGCGTTGATACTGTGCGCCCTCTTCGGTTGTGGCGTAGAGCGGGGGAAGGCGGTTGAGGGCGTAGGCGGCAATATCTCCCAAATCAAGGGCGCATTCTTGCTCCGCTTCAATGGCGGCAATGCGGGTAATTGCCTCGGTGAGCACCAATTCTTCCATGACGTTGATAAATTGCTTGCGGGGAACCGCCACCACTTGCCCCGTCAAGAGAGCACCCATAAGGCAATCCAACGCCATATAGTCTTCCACGGAGAGTTCGGTGGCTTTGTCGCAAATGCGTCCGACTTCTGCCTCCTGCGTTGGTGTGAGATAACCATTGCGCAGTGCTTGTTCAACAATCTCTTGAATCCCCATACGTGTTTCCGCTGTAATTGCTGTAGGGGCACTCCCCCACTCAAATTTAGTATATGCCGAGGAACTGCCAAGGGCAGGGGCAATTTTGCACTGTAGGTAGTCCATATTTTAGAAAAAGGCGGTAACGCTAAGATAACGATGAGAACTGTTGCAAAGAACTGCCAAATCCTACGAAATCTTCATACCTGTATAGCCAAGTGGTAAAATTGTCGTAGGAAATAATTAAAGGCTAGCAGTCGCCCACATCATTCTCATTTCTTCTTCTGTTGCAGCCTATGGTTGTTTGGTTGTCATCTTTTTTACATACCGTAGAGCCATTACTAGTACCAATTTGTTTTTGTGTTGCTTGGCTGCTGCTGGCAATCATGGCGTGGAATGTGTGGCAATTCACCCAAGAAGGGCTGGCGATCGCCCGCCGCTTACATCAAATTCCCTGTTCTCGCTGTCGTTTCTTTTCAGGAGACTATCGCCTCAAGTGTTCACTACATCCAGATTGGGCAGCAACGGAAGCCGCCATTCAATGTCCCGATTATCATTTTGAATAGAGGACTGAGAGACCGAATTTATTCCTACAGGGAGTTGGAAGAGGGGTCACCTTGTTACCACAGTATCCACAATTGGTCATCTCCACAGAGGCCAGCACCTATATCGTCCCTCTTACCCAAGGTAATTCATGGGTGATTGGTCGAGGTAAAGACTGCACAATTGTTTTAGCGGATCGCTGGTCTTCCCGTCGCCATGCCATGATTCAGCGTCTGGATAATGACGATTATTATCTCATTGATTTGGGGAGTCGTAATGGCTGTGTGCTAAATGGTCAAATGATTCAGGTGCCGACGCTCCTCAAAACGGGCGATCGCTTTATTATCGGCAAAACAACCCTTGAATTTCGTACCGATGAGGCTGTCTCCACCACCCCGCCGGATGCTCCTCTTGCCCTTCAACCCACCATTCTCATCATTCAACCCCCCGGCATTCAAGTACAAATTTGGCAAGAATTGCTGCGTAGTCAGGGGTTAGAAGTTATCGTTGAATCGGGGCAAATCAATAGCCGCCGCATTATTAGTGATTTTGTGACCGTGATGCAGCGCAACCCTGACCTGTTGCTCCTTGATTCGCAACTGGAAACCCCGGATATTGGTAACCTTTTGAATTGGATCAAGGCAACCTATCCCAAGCTGCGCAGTTTCATTATTGACCGCTACGACAACCACATTTCCCCCATGCAGCGACAATGGGCAGTAGAACATGGGGCAATTGATTGGCTGCCCGCACTGCCCGATGAAAATCTCACCATGTTTGGGGCAGAAATTGCGGCTCAATTACGGCGCATTCTCAAGGTCTTGGGACGCAACAAACTAGAGCAAGACAAGCTCGCAGTGGCTCTCTTGAATCTGCAATTGGCGACCAATGATGATTTGCCCTCCCAGTTGCTCAGTGAGTATGTCAATCGTCCGCCCTTTCCCCCTGAATAGTTGGCAGTTGATCCACCTGAAAATACTGGTGAAAGCGCTCAGTGACTTGGAGGATGTAGGAGCGACTTTGGCTATCCCGCCGCCGCTGAATAAACCCAAGGGTGAGGAGTTCTTGAATGTGTTGGTAGGCACTGGATCCCCGCAGTTCAATCACCTCTGCTTGGCGCATGGGGCCACGAAAAGCAATCAGGGCTAAGGTGCGCTGTGCCGCAACCCCCAATTCAACGGGGACAAGGGACTGAACCAATTCTTGAAAGGCGGGCTTGAGTTGCAGGCTGTATCTATCGTCAATTTGGACAATTTCAAGGGCCGTTTGGCGATGGGCATAGTCGTTGAGTAGCTCAATCAGTGCCAGTTCAACGGCCTCAGGAGCAGTGGCGGCGAGGGTTGCTAGTTCAGCAAGGGTGAGGGGCTGCGCCTTCAGGTAGAGAATGGCCTCCACCCGCATCGTTAATGTACGCAGGTCAGTGTCCCTTTGCATAGCTATTGCCAGCGGAACAGGGCAGCTCCCCAAGTTAACCCCGCACCAAAGCCAGCGGTGGCAATTAAGTCTCCGGGTTGAATATGCCCCTGTTGAATCGGAGCCGTCAGGGCAAGGGGAATTGAGGCGGCTGAGGTATTGCCACACTGCCCCACATTGCTAATCACCTTTTCCTGAGGAATGCCCAAACGCTCAGCCACAGCGTCAAGAATGCGTTGGTTTGCCTGATGCAGCACCAGCCAATCAATGTCCTCAGCCGTACAGGCAGCGCGGTGGAGAGCTTTTTCAATCACTTCGGGAACTTGGGTGACGGCAAAGCGATAGACTTCACGGCCATTCATGGCAATGGGGGCAAAGCCCCCTTGGGCGATCGCGAGATGGTTCCCTAGAGATTGAGGGGTTCCGGCAAAGGCAAGGGTGAGGTGCTCATTGAGACGGCCATCACTGCGCAGCTCAAAGCTCAAAAGCTGATCCACGTCACTCGCTTGCAACACCATTGCGCCGGCGCCATCGCCAAAGAGAATGCAGGTGCGGCGATCGCCCCAATTGACCCAGCGCGACAGAATATCACCACCAATGACCAAGGCACTGCGGTAGGCACCGGTGCGCAAATACTGAGCCGCCGTAACCAAGGCAAAAAGGAAGCCAGAACAGGCAGCCGTTAAGTCAAAGGCCACGGCATTTAGCGCACCAATGCGAGTTTGCACCAAGCAGGCGGTGCCAAAGAGATCATCGGGCGTAGAGGTAGCCAAGATGATTAAATCGACTGCTGTGGGTTCTAGGCCGGCCATCTGTAGGGCTGCGCCTGCCGCTTCGCTGGCCAAATCCACAAGGCGCTGGTCAGGAGCTGCCACGTGCCGTTCTTGAATGCCGGTACGGGATTGAATCCACTCATCAGACGTATCCACAAGGGCACTGAGGTGGGCATTGGTCAAGCATTGACGGGGGATTGCCGCGCCCACGCCGCTAAATTTAACGCCCTGCACAGCCACTAAGCCTGATCCTCAACGGCAACGGCATGCTGGTAACAAGCTTGAATCCGCTCTGAAACGCGATGATCCACCGCTTCTTTGGCCAAGCGAATGGCATTAAAAATCGAAGGTGCTTGGGAACTGCCATGGCTAATGATGCAGATGCCATCCACGCCCAAGAGGAGGCCACCGCCATGTTCGGCATGATCAATGCGCTGTTTAATTTTGCGGAGATTGGGACGCAGCAGCGCCGTACCCAGTTGCCCGCGCCAGCCCCGAGGTAGCTCTTCGCGGAGAATTTGGACGAGGACACTACCCAAGGATTCAGCAAATTTAAGCAGAACATTGCCAACAAAGCCATCACAGACCACGACATCAAATTGTCCCGACAGGACATCGCGGCCTTCGGCATTGCCCAAAAAGGAGATTTGGCGATTTTGCCGCAGCAGTTGATGTGCCTTTAGGGCCAGATCATTGCCTTTGCAGTCCTCTTCACCAATATTAAGCAAGCCCACCTTGGGATCTTCGACATCCAAGACGTACTGGCTGTAGATCGAACCCATGACCGCAAATTGCTCAAGGTATTTCGGGCGGCAGTCCACATTGGCACCGACATCGAGGACAAGAACGGATTTGCCGGGGATGAGGGTGGGTAAGACGGCACCAATGGCGGGGCGATCAATGCCAGGGAGTCGACCCAAGCGCAATAGCGCCGCAGCCATCGCTGCCCCTGAGTGACCAGCGGAAACAACCGCATCAGCCGCACCCGCTTTGACCAGATCCATCGCCACGTTAATTGAGGCCTTGGGTTTCTTTTTCAGGGCGGTCAGGGGTTCTTCCCCCATTTCCACAACATCACTCGCTTCGACAATTTGGGTCTTGGCTGTGGGGGCATGTTCATTGAGGTAGCGCTGAATGGGCACCGGATCACCCACAAGGAGGATATCGGCGTCTAATTCTTCACTGGCTCTGAGGGCACCGGCAACAATCTCATCGGGAGCATAGTCACCCCCCATGGCATCCACAGCAATCCGTGCACGAGTCATTGGCTGAACTCTTACGAGAAAATCCTTCAGAATTTTAGCAGATGACAGCCCTTTTCCTAAGAATGGCCAACAGCCAACACCGTCGGAATCAGTGTAGGACAGCCTTGGATGCAACTTCTAGGGATGGAACCCTAGATCAGTGCCTGTGCCGTTGTGGACATGGGCCAGTTGTTCATACTTACGGGCATGCTGACGTAGATCGGCGGCCTCAGTGTCACTCACTTCCCGCACCACCTTAGCGGGAATGCCCACAACCAAAGAGCGGGGGGGGACATCTTTGCTCACCACTGCCCCTGCACCGACAATACTGCCCGCTCCAACTCGAACGCCATTGAGAATCACGGCGCCAATGCCAATTAAGCAGCCATCTTCCACGGTTGCGCCATGAATCACCGCGCGATGCCCAACCGTCACCTCTTCCCCAAGGATCGTGGGTTGTCCCGGATCACCATGGAGGATGACGCCATCTTGAACATTGGTGTGGGCACCAATCTCGATGTACGCCACGTCACCGCGTAAAACAGCGCCATACCAAATGCTACAGCCTTCACCCAAGCGGACATCGCCAACAAGGGTGGCATTGGGGGCAATAAAGGCAGCGCGATCGCTGGCAACGGGGGGCCAAAAAGCACTAGGGGCAGTGATTACCATGGTTGATTCCAAGCATCAAAAAGCTAAACGACAGTTGCCAAATTGCGGGTAGGCCTGAAATGGGCTTACGGATTCGGGGTTGCTGGTGTCGTGGGTGCCGGTGAGGGCGTGACGGCTTCGGGGGTGGGGGGCATGGCTTCCTCGCGGGGGGGACGGCGTTCGGGCACTGGTAGATGGAAAAAGATCGCAGCCATGACGGCTAAGCTAGCAGCGCCAATCCCCAAAGGCATCAGTTGTTTGCGCAAAGGCACAGCAGGGGCGATCGCCTGCCGGGGGAGGGAATGGAATGTTGGTATCAGGGTAGGCAGTGTTTGGCTATCACTACAGAGTTGATCCAATGCCTCCACTAAATCCGCTAGCTGCAACCAAGTGAGCTGCACTTCTAGGGTTTCACCAGCGCCATTCTGGGCAGGGGTATCGGCATTTTCTGTAGGCGAGCCTTGCAATAGCTGGCGGGGAATATGCAGCACTACCTGATTAGAGGCCTGAATCTCGACCTGAATCGGGTACTGGGGCGATCGCCGTAACTTAACACCACTCAACCACGTTTGTGCTGCTGCGGGCACACTATTGAGCAATGCCACAAGGAATTCTTTCCCGCCCTTGACCCGCTGATTCTGGCCAATAATCTCCCACTCGCAGAGGGTGACAATATCCAACTGCTCTGCGCCGGCTTGACCACTCAGCCCTTCAATTCGCAGTGTGCAATTGGGCAATGAATACTGGCGTTGCAGCAGCATTAACTTACTTCCCCATCAAATAAACTAAACCAAAGGCGTTCCATGCCCTTTGTGCCTGCACAGAGCAGAAGTTGTGCCAACAGCTTTAGACCCAACTCATTGAGGGCTTGGTTATTTTTGTAGAGAAAGAGACCCGATCGCTGGAGGTTCATGCGTTTGCGAAAATGGCGGCGAAAGCGGTCTAAATACTCCGCCAAGGGGGCATAGGTTTCCGGGGGCAAATTTTGCGCCTGCAATTGATCCAACACCAAAAGTAAATGCCGCAGGATTGCCGTCTGCCGCCGCGCCACTTGCACAACCACTGCGGTGAGTGCCTTTGTTTCCGCTAAGGGCAAGGGGGTACGCTGGGTAATTTGGCGAAAGGGATTGGTGCAGCGAATTTGCCAAAATACGACCCGATTGGGGATCATTACTTGCAGTTGCAGCTCTCGCAGCACTTGCAACATCAACTCAGAGGCATGCAAATCAACGCACTCTAGGGCAAGCAACAATAAGTCTAATTGCCAACGTGCCCGCCGAGGACACACACTCACCCGTTGGGGGTCGGGCAGTGCTGCCAACATCGGAGGTAATAGCTCAACTTCAGGGGATTCGATTGTTGCTGGCATTGAGTTTGCCGTTTCCATACTCTCTAGAGTGCTCACTATACAGCAATAATGACAGGACTCATGGTGAAATAGGCCTAAACGATCTTAGCCGTTTCTCCACTGACGACTGCCGCCTCTTTTTATATGTTGCCCACTGCGCTGATTTTTCGAAAAGCAGGCTAGACTTGAGGAGAACCACATGATTGTGAGGTTGCAATGAGTCAAGAGATTCCCCCCCCAGAAGCTTATGTGGTGCTTGGACTCGCTCATTGTTTTGTGCAGGTGGAGGGAAAACTCCAGCCCGTAGAGGTGATTGAGCCGATTCCCTCAGCGGCGTTGGAAGCCTTGCTCCATGGCTTGCCCACTTCTTATAGTGAAGCCCATGCCCTCACCTATGGTACAGCCCAAGATCCGCAGCAAGTGCAGCAGCAGTTTCCCCCCAGTGCCCATCTGTGTGATGACTATGGCGATCGCCTTGCAGCAGCCGCACGCACCTACATTGCCCGTCCCCAAAGTACCCGCCATATTCCCCTTGGCGAGACTTACCGCAACTTTAATACCTCCACAGAACGCAAACGGGTGCTCAACTCCGAGCGTATCGTTACCGCTGCCGACAATGTCAAACAACACGCCTACACCCACCAAGTCCTCTAACAAGTTGTCCTGATTCACGAAAGGAATGACCATGGTCAGTGAAGTGCAGCCCATCCCCGCAGCATCCCTTGACACGCCCCTAGAAAATGCGGTTGAGATTATTGAAACGGTGATTTCTAGTCTCCATCAAGGGGGCGCCCCCCTCGTTGGCCAAACGGACAGTGGCAAAATTTGGATGTTTCGCTATGGCAGTGCCGAGGTCTTTGTGCAGTTGAGTGGCCATACGGCGGAAGACTTTCTCACCATTTGGTCACCGGTACTGCCTCTGCCCGTAGCGGATGAATTGGCACTCTATCGTAAGCTCCTGACGTTGAACTGGCTCACCACCCTCGAGGCACACTTTGCCATTGCTGAAGACCAAGTCCAAGTCGTGGCTACCCGCACCCTAGGGGGAATTACTGCGGGTGAAATTTCCCGCCTAATTACGATTGTGGCGACACTCGCTGATGACTATGATGACGCCCTCAGGGCTGAGTTTAAGAGCTAATGAGGGCTTTCATATCCCGTACGGCTTGCACCATGCCCACAAGAACAGCGCGGCTGATAATCGTGTGGCCAATATTGAGTTCTTCAATGCCTTCAAGGCGGGCGATCGCCCCCACATTGGTGTAGGTCAGGCCATGGCCTGCATTCACCCGCAAGCCTAAGGATTTTGCTTGTTGGACACCATGAGTTAAAATTGCTAACTCCTGTTGTTGCGCCGCTTCCTCCTTGGCTTCAGCATAACGACCAGTGTGCAGTTCAATAAATTGAGCCGTGGTTTTGGCGGCGGCTTCCAGTTGGGCCGGATCCGCGTCAATGAATAAACTCACAGGAATCCCTGCGCCTTGCAACGTTTGCACCACTTGGGTCAAGGGTTCCTGCTGACCCACCACATCTAGCCCCCCTTCGGTGGTGACCTCTTCGCGCCGCTCAGGTACCAATGTCACGTAATCTGGCCGAATCTCAAGGGCGATCGCCACCATTTCGGAGGTGGCAGCCATCTCTAGGTTCAAATGGGTGCGTACCGTTTGCCGCAGCAGGCGCACATCCCGCTCTTGAATATGGCGACGATCTTCGCGCAGATGTACGGTAATGCCATCAGCTCCCCCCAGTTCTGCCAAAACGGCTGCGGCTACGGGATCGGGTTCAACTGTGCGCCGCGCTTGGCGAATCGTTGCCACATGATCAATGTTGACCCCTAGGGTTGCCACTGCGATCGCTCCTTGTCGGAATAGAAGCCCAACCTTTCGGATAATACACCAAGGCAAGGTGCCATGTCGGTTGTCCGCGCTGGTCGTTTGCAACCTTTTGAGCCAGCCGATAGACTAACCCCCTAGGAGAGACAGGACAGTGGCTGATGACTTGGCGAGTACCCCGACGGCGGACTTTTGGCTGGTTTTATCCATGGCGAGGCGTGGATTGGCTGCTGTTAGGGGCTGTTTGGGCAACCACGGTCATTGGGGCGGTCTTCATCCACAGTAGTCAACTACACCTAGAGGAAAACGATAGTCTCCAGCATTTATTGGTGGGGGGGATGGGTACGATGCTTGCCCTGATCCTTGCCCGCGTTCCGGAATCGGTCTTTATGGGCAGTCATTGGGTCATCTACGGCCTGAGCTGTGCCCTGCTGCTAGCGGTTGATCTCGTGGGGGTCGAGGCCAAGGGAGCAGAGCGCTGGTTGGCGATTGGCGGCTTTAACCTGCAACCCTCGGAGTTTGCCAAAATCTCCCTCATTCTTACCCAAGCGGCACTGTTGCACCGCATTTCAGGCCACTCTCTGAAGGGCATTCTCAGTGTCTTTGCAGCCACCGCCCCCCCCTTTTTCCTAGTTTTGACGCAGCCGGATTTGGGCACGTCTCTTGTTTTCATTGCCATTACATTGACAATGCTCTACTGGGCGAATACCCCCGGCAGCTGGATTGTCTTGATGCTTTCCCCTTTGGTGGCAGCGATTCTCGTTGCCCTGCCTCTGCCCTACCAACTGAACCTGATTCTCTGGTTGGTGTGGACACTGGCGATGGCCGTCGTTGCATGGCGGAGCCTGCCCTTGGGCTGGGTCGGTGGCTTGGGGGGGCTGGTGCTCAATCTCGGGGGGGCTGGCTTGGGGCAACTGCTTTGGAGCGTGCTCAAGGACTATCAAAAAACCCGTATTCTCATGTTTCTTGACCCCGACAAGGATCCCCTTGGGGCTGGCTACCACTTGATTCAATCGCGGATTGCCATTGGTGCTGGTGGGCTATGGGGGCGGGGCATTTTTCAAGGCACCCAGACCCAGTTGGGATTTATTCCCGAACAGCATACAGACTTTATTTTTTCAGCGATCGCTGAGGAGACGGGCTTCATTGGCAGTTTAGTTCTCCTATGCCTTTTTTGGTTAATCGGTTTGCGCTTATTGCAAATTGCCAATAGTGCCGGTCATGACTTTGGCTCGTTGCTGGCGATCGGTCTATTTGCCATGATCCTGTTTCAAGTGGTGGTGAATATTGGCATGACCATTGGTCTGCTCCCCGTGACAGGAATGCCGTTACCGCTGGTGAGTTATGGCCGCTCAGCCCTGCTGGCGACCTATCTTGGCTTAGGGATGGTGCTCTCCGTGGCGAATCATCGCCCGCGATCGCGCTACTAACCGAGGCGCTAGCGTCCTAGTTTATTCGGAATGCCCTCACAGCCACCGGGAATCGTTTCACGGGAACGGCTACCACTCCAAGCACAGCAATAGTAGCGTTGTTCTTCGGAGAGGTTCTTGACATTGGTAAAGTTGACATCCTCGACCACTGCACCCGTCTGCGCCCCAGTGCGAAAGTTGGGAGGATGCAGGCGATCGCGGGGGCTGGCCTGATCAGCGGTGCCATAAAAGAAGCGAACCCGACTGAGATCGGCATTGGTGAAATCCGCCCCCTGCAAAATTGCCCCTGCTAGGTTGGCTCGTGTCAAATTACAGTTGCGAAAGAGGGTGCCTGTGAGATTGGCATCACTCAATTCGGTCCAGCGCAAATCGGTACCACTGAGATCAGCGCCCGCTAGCATGCTGCCAAGGTTAATCACCCGCACACCATACTCAATGTCTTCCTCATAGCCACCCAGCCCATCAAAAATCGCCCGTCCCAGTCGGCGATCGCGCTTCAGCGGCGAGAGTAACTTTGCGCCTGACAAAAAGCGAATGATTTTGGCCTTGCCTTCGGCATCGAGTCCCCCCAAGATGGCGGCAGTGCGTCCCTCGGCGATCGCCCGCTCCGGCGGCCAATCCTCCAATAACCCCTCATCGTCAAGAATGAGATCGGCAATCCCTTGGAAATAACTGTCAATCGTTTGCTGTTGGGTAATGCGGTTTTGTTGCGTCGTCAAATCCCGCGAGATCACGTATTGTCGCCAAGCCACATAGGCGGCCAAGAGCGCCACCAAAATTTGTCCCAAAGCACCGAAGCCCTCCGCCAGTGCCCCCACCGCATCCCAATTCGTACCTTGAAAGCGTCCTCGAATCCAGTCCATGGCGCCAGTCATGGCAATGAGTGCCACCACCGTCAAACTCAGGCCCAGTGAGGCCAAAATGAACTGCCGTTGCTGTTCCGTGAGATCTTCAGTAAACCAGTGATAGGTCGAAGTCCAGACCAAGGGGAAACTCAGTCCCCCCAGCACCAAAGCAGCCACCACACCCACCGCATCCCAATCGAGTCCCCAAGCCAGCAAGACAGTGACCATGGCGATCGGCATCAACACCGAACGCAGAGACTGCCAACCCGTGCGCCAACGATTACGAGCGGCTAACACTTTACTGAGACGCAAAGCAGCCGCCGTTTGGTTGTCACGGAGGGTCATTTTGTCTTCGCCCATCAGGATTTGGCCTACAATTCAGGAATTAACCCAATCATAATCAGATTTTTCTTCGTTACATCCATAGAAAGTTCCCCTTCTCCCCTTAGAGAAGGCTGTACAATAATTCATAAAGTTTTCAGAAAACGTTTTGGGAGGTTATGGGTATGGATTGGCGTGTCCTGATTGTCCTGTTACCTGTCCTACTGGCTGCGGGTTGGGCAGTTCGTAACATTCTGCCCTATGCTGTCAAGCAGTTTCAAAAGCTCCTGCAAAAAGCCAAAGCAGCCTAGGACATTGATACGGCTGTATCCTCTGTGGAATTGTTGGGCAAGCGCTCCCCAAGGAACCAGACTGAGTGTGATCTTGGTTTTACTTTGGGGAGACTTTTTTATAATAGGAAGTATATTGTTAATTTTTGTAAATTAGTTTTCAGGTTACTGCTATGCCCTCCCTCGAACAGCTTGCCCATCAACTGGAAAGTCCCAATTCCCGCGATCGCCTGCTGGCGCTAGCCGCGCTACGGGATGTCCCCTCTGCGGATGCCGTACCCCTGATTAAAAAAGTCCTTTGGGACGAAAATCTACAGATTCGCTCAATGGCTGTGTTTGCCCTTGGGGTTAAATCCACACCGGAGTGCTTTGACATTCTGGTGCAGTTGCTCGAGAGTGAACCGGATTATGGTATTCGTGCCGATGCTGCGGGTGCCTTGGGCTATCTCGAAGATGGGCGTGCCTTTGAACCGCTAGTGCGCGCCTTTTATGAAGACACCGATTGGTTAGTGCGCTTTAGTGCTGCTGTGGCGCTGGGCAATCTTAAGGATCCCCGCGCGGTGGATGTATTGCGCTCGGCGCTGAAAAGTCAGGAAGTCGTGATGCTCCAAGGGGCGATCGCCGCTCTGGGGGAAATTGGCGATCCCAGTGTTGTCGAAGATATTTTGCCCTTTGTGACCACAGAGGATTGGTTGGTACGGCAACGGCTCGCTGAAGCTCTGGGCAATCTCCCTAGCCCGAAAACCCAAGCCGCTTTGGAATACCTCGCTAAAGATGAGCATCCCCATGTGGCGACGGCAGCACAGATTTCTTTGCAACGCTTGCAAGAGCGACTTTCCTCCGAAGTTCAGGGCCCTGGCAATTGAGATCAAACTTTTTTGCCCACTGCGGTTTCTGCCACAACTCTCTAAACTGGAAAGAAAGGCGCGGCATCCGCAGTAACCTATCTCTATGTCTATCCGAATTAAATTTCTTCCTTACCTCGTGGCAGTGCTGGTCGGGGTGGTGGGTGCGATTATTCTTTCACAACTACATTTTGCGCTCTGGTGGGAGCCAGACCTGCTGACCCAACCGCCCCCCATTGTCGAGGCAGAACCAGAAACCACTACTGTTCAGCCCTTACCCCCTCCCCAAACGCCAGCCAACCCGCAACCGAATGGGCTACGCATCAGTAATCAAACGGCCTTTCCGGTGCGCGTGGTGTTGCTCGCTGCCCGCGATCGCGCCCATCCTGATCAGGGCGCCGTTCACTGGGATTTTGCTCCTATGGAAGGCAATATTAAGGGATTACTGTTAACGCTGCCCGAAGGTAAGCTCACCCTCCAATCGGGGGATATTGTCTTGGCCTTTACCCTTGATGGCTCCAAACGCTACTGGGGGCCCTATGTGATTGGTGAAAATAGCGAACTTCAGCGCGATCGCCAGACCCAAGAGTGGCAACTCACCCTCCGCCCCTAGCAGCAGGAAAACCAGAGGCAGAGGGCATCCCTTTTGTGATTGCTGTTTGAGTGTGGTTCTAGGGTGCTGCCTTAGCTATGGGTTTAGCCGCAGGGTGATGATTTTCTTGGGAGGTGGGGCGGGGTTGAATGACGCCATAGCCCCCATGATTGCGTTCATAGACCACGTTAATTTCTCCCGTATCGCGATTGCGGAAGACATAGAAGTCGTGATCCACCATTTCTAGGTGCTCAAGGGCTTCTTGGATACTCATGGGGGGCATGGCAAAGTATTTCATGCGCACGACTTGTTCGGGCAGTTGGGGGGTGCGATCGCCCACTAAATCGGTCACCACTGCAGGTTCCACCACACTATTGGTGTCTTTAGCGCGGGACTTGTCTTGGCGTTTTTCTTTGAGTTTACGGAGTTTGCGGGCAATTTTGTCGGCAACGAGATCAATACTGGCGTAGAGATTTTCACTGCTTTCTTCGGCGCGAATGATGGAGCCATTGACAAAGAGGGTCACTTCAGCAGTTTGTTTGGGAGCGGTGCTACGGTTACGGGCAACGGAAAGATGCACATCAACTTCATTAATCACATTTTGGAAATGATGGGTGGCTCGCTCAATTTTTTGGTTCACATAGCTGCGAATGCCATCCGTAATATCAATGTTTTTACCATGAATCACTAGCCTCATAGGGTTGCCTCCCCTGAGCAAAACAGATACATCTAAGGCTGATCTACTTCCACCCTAACATCTCCGTATCGGCGATTACAGGGTGTGCTGCCGCTCTTCACCTTTATTCGTGTTCTGTGATAATTCTTATCCTCTAGCTCTTGACAATCTGGCACCCCCTATGAAAACTGCCCTTGGTTGGCATTGTGCCTTGGGGATCATTCCCTACCGCGATGCTTGGCGCTGGCAACAGCAACTGGTGGCTGAGCGCTGCCACAATCCCACTGCCCGAGATGTCCTGCTCACTTTGGAGCATCCCCCCATCTACACCCTTGGTCAAGGGGCAACCACCGCCCACCTTCACTTTGATCCTGTGGCTACGGGCATTGAGGTATTGCGCATTGAGCGCGGAGGCGATGTCACCTACCACTGCCCCGGCCAATTGGTGGCCTACCCGATTTTGAATTTACGCCGCCACCGCTGCGATTTGCATTGGTATCTCCACCAGTTGGAGGAAGTCGTGATTCAAACCCTAGGGCACTATGGCATTAAAGGGGAGCGCGTCGCTGGCCTTACAGGTGTTTGGGTAGAGGGGTACAAGGTGGCCGCAATTGGGATCAAGGTGACCCGCTGGATTACCTTCCACGGCATTGCCCTCAATGTGGTGAACGATCTAAAGGGCTTTGGGCGCATTGTCCCCTGTGGCATTGGCGATCGCCCCGTCGGGAACCTACGGCAGTTTTGTGCCAACATTACCCTAGAGGAGGTGCGCCAGCAGTTTGTGACGGCCTTTGGCCGTGTTTTTGCCCTCGAATTTGCCCCTAAAGCCCTTGCCGATCTCCTGATCCCCATCTCTAGTTGACAAACTTTAATCTTTATTTCAGGAATCGGCTGTTATGAATTGGCAACTTTCGGGGCACAATTTAAGTCTAAGTAGATTAGGATACAGGCCAACTCCCTCTCACCTGCTAGGCTAACGCTATAGGAACCTCAGCTTTATCAGTGCGAGTCGTCATCTTCATCGCGATAAATCTTTTATCTACATTCTTCCTTGCCAAATACTGTTTAGAATCTGTGCTGCTATGATGAACTCCGCTTCCAAAACCCCATCCCCTACACCCACTGTTAGCACCGATATGGTGCGCACCTACCTACAGGAAATTGGACGCGTGCCGCTGCTGACCCATGAGCAGGAAATTATTCTGGGTAAACAAGTGCAGCAAATGATGGCACTGCGGGAAAAACGCGAGGCTCTCACCAAGGAACTGGGACGTGAACCAACCTTTGAAGAATGGGCGGCGGCCTCTCATCTCACGCCGGCGGAATTGCGCAATCTCCTTAAGCGCGGCGAACGCGCCAAGCAAAAAATGATTGAAGCCAACCTACGGCTGGTGGTTTCGGTGGCCAAGAAGTATCAAAAACGCAACCTTGAATTGCTGGACTTGGTGCAAGAGGGCACCCTTGGCCTTGAACGCGGTGTGGAAAAGTTTGATCCCACGCGCGGCTATAAGTTCTCTACCTATGCCTACTGGTGGATTCGTCAGGCCATTACGCGGGCGATCGCCCAACAGGGGCGAACCATTCGGCTGCCCATCCATATCACTGAGAAGCTGAACAAGATCAAACGCACCCAACGCGAATTGGCGCAAAAATTGGGACGCAGTGCCACCCCAGCTGAGGTAGCTGCGGCGTTGGAATTGGAACCAGAGCAAATCCGCGAGTACCTAACCTTAGCGCGCCAACCCGTTTCCCTTGATCTGCGCGTTGGGGACAATCAGGACACTGAACTGGGTGAATTGCTGGAGGATGACAGTCTTTCGCCAGAGCAATTTACCACGGTGGAGTCCCTCCGCGATGATGTCAACCTGTGGCTGGCGGAACTTACCCCGCAACAACGGCAAGTCCTCACCCTGCGCTACGGCTTGGGGGATGGCCAAGAACTGTCCCTTGCCAAGGTGGGTGAGCAACTCAACCTCAGCCGTGAACGGGTGCGGCAACTGGAGCGGCAAGCCCTCGATCACCTGCGGCGGCGGCGCCAGCAAATGTATGAATACTTGGCCAGCTAAGGCGTGGATTGAGGCGCTTGATCTGCAACCCCATCCAGAGGGGGGCTATTTCCGTGAGGTCTATCGCTCAGCAGGGAGTATTCCCGCAGCGGTTTTGCCTTCAGGCTTTCAGGGGGGCGATCGCCCCTACTGTACGAGTATTTACTTTTTGCTCCCCTCCACAGCTTGTTCACGACTGCACCGCATTGCCAGTGATGAACTGTGGCACTTTTACACGGGCAGTAGCCTAACGATTCATGTGATTCTACCAACGGGCAAGTATCAGCCCCTGCGCTTGGGGATGAATATCGATCAGGGGGAGCAATGGCAACAGGTGGTACCAGCGGGAGCATGGTTTGGAGCAACGGTGGATGCGCCAGACAGTTTTAGTCTTGTGGGGTGTACGGTGGCGCCGGGATTTGACTTTCGCGATTTTGAATTGGGCGATCGCCAGCAATTGCAGCAGCAGTTTCCTCAGCACCAGAGATTAATTGAACGCTTGACGCCCTAGACATTAAAGAGCGTTTGCAAGCGGCGACGAATCCACTGCAAGGGGGGCAGGCTTTTGATTTCTTGGGAGTTCACGAGGCCGAGTTCTTGAAGCACCTGTTGTCGCGCGGCAAGTTCATGGGCAATCTCTTCCGCCAATTGGGGCTGGGCTTGCAGCAGTCGTTGTACGGCTGAGCGATGCACCACAAATAGAACTGTTTCTTCTAACGCCCGCACTGTGGCCGATCGCGGCATTCCCGTTAGCACTGAAATTTCGCCAAAGAAATCGCCCTCATAGAGGGTGGCTAAGATTTGATCCAACTGCTCAGAGCGCACTTCCACTGATCCCTCAAGGACAATGTAAAAGGCATCCCCCGGATCGCCCTCAGAGCAGATAATTTCCCCCACACCATAAAATTGACGATTGCCCAACTCAATCAGCATTTGCAATTCCGCATTGGAACAGCAGGAAAAGCAACTGATATTGCGCAGTAGATCAGCAAGGGAGGGTTCGGTTTTGACCATTTCAGGCGCTACTGGCTCACTCACCGCTGCGGTTTCGGGCACACTGGCCACAGAACGGTGGTAGTAATGAGCCAAGGAGCGCAGTTCCCCCAAGTCGCGCAACCGCAAATCCAACTGGGGAAAAGGCACTTCAATCTGCCGCTGCCGTAATTCCTGCTCAATGAGAAAATTGAGGGCGCTTTTAATGGGTTCAGAATCTTGGGGGCGGTTAATCCACACCAGTAGTTCAAAGAGGTAGGCATTCTCGCCAAAACCGCGAAACCAAACGCTGGGGGGTGGGGTGAGCAGGACGCGCGGATCCTGACGGGCGGCACTGAGGAGCGCTTCGGTCACCAGAACCGTATCACTGCCATAGGCGACACTCACAGGGATATGGATACGGCTATCGGGACTACCGTAACTCCAGTTAACGACGTTCTTTTCAATAAAGCGGTTGTTGGGGACAATCACGTACTGGCTATCGTTGGTGCGGATAATCGTAGCGCGAATTGAAATTTTCTCCACCGTGCCCAGCAGGCCATCCACTTCAATAAAATCGCCGACTTTAATCGGATGTTCCAACAAAATCGCTAAACCGCTAATAAAGTTACTGGCGAGGGTTTGCAAACCAAAACCAAAACCGATCCCCAAGACCCCCGCTAACACCGTCAGGGAACTGAGGTCAATGCCCGCGGTTTGTAGAACAACAATAAAGCCAATAAAGCTGAGGCTATAGCTAACCACACGGGTGATGGTTTCTTGGCTACCGCGATCCACCCGTAACTGCATGAGAATCCGACTCTTGAGCCACTCGCTCACCCAGCGGGAGGTAAAAATCACTGCGAGGGAGAGAAAGAGAATTAAAAAGAGAAAGTTTAGGGTAATTTGCGTCCGCCCCAACTCCATAAAGGGGGTGTTAAACACCACGGCCACCCGTTTGAGGAGAAACTGAATCGTGCTATCGATGCGCTCATGCCAAGGGGAAAGACTTTGAACCGATTGCAGAATCCAAGATAAAACGAGTGCCCAGAGTAAAATCCGCAGCGTCAGGCGCAATAGACTAGCGCCAAGGGAGAGCCAAGGCTGGGATTGTTGGCTGGCTTTTTGGTCAAGCCGCTGTTGCAGTTGATGAATCCCCAAGTTCAGCAGCAGCCAGTCCGTGAGCATCGCAATGCCAACAATCCCCACAATTTGAGCCGCTTCAATGAACGCGACCCGCAGCCGTTGAGTTCGCGCCAGTTGAGCAATGAGAATACTTGAAGGGGCTGCTGCTAAAAATAAACTGAGGTACTTCATCATGGTCCTAAAGATTGTGCGCGAGCGGCTTTAATGACTGCCACCACGTCGGCATGTTTTCCATCCAACGCCCACACCAAAGCTGTCCAAGAATTCTGATCCTTGGCGTTGAGATCTGCACCTGCTGCAATCAGTTGTTTGACCGTAGCCGTCTCTCCTTTGGCTGCTGCGGCCATTAAGGGGGTCAAACCAAAGGTCGTTTGAGCGTTGACATTGGCACCGGCGGCTAACAGTTTCTCCACAATGGCGGTATGTCCACCGCCGGCAGCAGCCATCAATGGTGTCCAACCCTCGCTGTCCCCTTGGTTAACATCGACGCCGGCGACAATCAGGGCATTGACAATCTCCGTGTGCCCCAGTTCTGCTGCCAGTGCCAGCGCTTCCGTTTTCAACTCGATACCGTTGGCGATCGCCTCCTGGACAGCGGTCAGGTCTCCTTGCTCAATGGCGGTTTCAATTGCTGTCATCCCCTGCGTCATTGCCTGTAGCCTGCCTCTAATAAAGAAAAGATAATCTATCTGAGTTAAAATGAGGTCTGCATTGAGTTTAGGATCGCATGCAATGGATATTATCACGCTCGGTTGGGTGGGTGTTCTCAGTGTCTTTACGCTCTCGATCGCCTTTGTGGTGTGGGGTCGCCACGGCATGTAGCCACCTAGGACTGGGGCAATGACGGTTTCATTGGCGGATCTTCTGGTTCTGGTGGCCTTGCTGCTGCTGATTGTCGTCACTGGTGGCATTGGCTATCTGACTTTTGCGGAGTGGCGCGATCGCCGGCGGCTGCAAGCAGAGCAAAAAGAACAACGACGGGGGCGCAAGCGTTAATGGTTGCTCCTCTACGGCTTTTGGGCGATCGCCTCCTCAGTGCCCTGCAAACCGCACTTCCTTTAGATACCTATCCCCAGCCGCTCCTGCTGCCGGCCAGTCAAGCCAAGTTTGGCGACTATCAATCCAATGTTTGCCTGAGCCTCGCCAAGCAGGTGGGCAAAGCACCCCGTGAGCTAGCCCAAGAGGTGGTGGCACATCTCAATGTTGAGGATCTCTGTCAACCCGTCGAAATTGCTGGTCCGGGCTTTCTCAATTTTCGTCTCAAGCCAGACTTTCTGGCGCGCAGCCTGCAAGCCGCTATTGGGAGCGATCGCTTGGGCATTCCGCCAGCGCGAGAGCCACGCCGGGTGGTGGTTGATTTTTCTAGCCCCAACATTGCCAAGGAAATGCACGTGGGTCACCTGCGCTCCACGATTATTGGTGACTGCATTGCCCGCATTCTGGAGTTTCAAGGCCACAATGTCCTGCGGCTCAACCATGTGGGGGACTGGGGAACGCAGTTTGGCATGCTCATTGCCTACCTTGAGGAGGTTTATCCCGACGCCCTCACAACCGCCAATGCCCTTGACTTAGGTGACTTGGTGACATTCTACAAAAAGGCCAAGCAACGCTTTGACAGCGATCCAAACTTTCAGCAGAAGGCACGGCAGCAGGTGGTGGCACTCCAGCAGGGAGAAGAACAGAGTCGCCGCGCTTGGCAACTGCTGTGTGAGCAATCCCGCCGCGAGTTTCAAAAGATCTACGATCTGCTGGATATTGAACTCACCGAACGAGGGGAGTCCTTCTACAATCCCTTTTTGCCCGCGGTGATTGAGGACTTAGCCGCTCTTGGCCTCGTGGTGGAGGATCAGGGGGCAAAGGTCGTCTTCTTGGAAGGTTTCACCAATAAAGAGGGGCAGCCCCAACCCTTAATTATTCAGAAGTCCGATGGGGGCTACAACTACGCAACCACGGATTTAGCCGCCCTGCGCTACCGCATTGACAAAGACCGAGCAGATTGGATTATCTATGTTACCGATGTTGGGCAGTCCACCCACTTTGCCCAAGTCTTTCAAGTGGCGCAGCGCGCGGGTTGGGTGCCGCCCCATGTCACGTTAACCCATGTCCCCTTTGGCTTAGTGTTGGGGGAAGATGGCAAACGCTTGAAAACCCGTTCTGGGGAAACGATTCGCCTGATGGATTTGTTGACGGAGGCGATCGCCCGCAGTCGAGCGGATTTAGAACAGCGCCTTGCCACTGAAGGCCGTCGTGAATCTCCAGAATTCATTGACACCGTGGCACGGGCGATCGGTATCGGTGCTGTCAAATACGCAGATCTTAGCCAAAACCGCAACAGTAACTACGTCTTTAGCTACGACAAGATGCTCTCCCTACAGGGGAATACTGCTCCCTATTTGCTCTATGCCTATGTGCGTGTCCAAGGACTGACACGGCGCGGCGACATTGATTGGCGCACCCTCTCACCAGATACCCCCCTTTTCCTAGAGGATGAAACAGAGCAAAACTTGGCCAAGCACCTTGTGCAACTGGAGGAAACCCTCGACCTTGTGAGCGCTGAGCTATTGCCCAACCGCCTCTGCCAATACCTCTTTGAACTGAGCCAGCTTTTCAACCAGTTCTACGATCGCTGTCCCATCCTCTCGGCAACTGAGCCAACGAAGCAATCCCGTCTCACCCTTGCCTATCTTACTGCTCAGACCCTGAAGCTAGGACTATCCCTACTGGGGATTCGGGTTTTGGATCGGATTTAGCGCCTTCTCGCTATACTGGGGCGCAGCACCACTGTTGTTTCTGGAATTTTCTAGAGTGAGGGAAGCCTGTTCTCTAACCTTTTGCTGGCGGTGATTTTCCTGCTGATATGGCCGCACATGTATCTCATGCAGTTTTATTTTCGGCTATTTCGCCGTGAGTTACCCAACAGCCTAGAACTGGGCGCTTTGTTCATCATGTTCGTCATGGCAGGGGGGACAGGTCTCGGTCTGCTAGGGGGTATCGCCGTGGGTTTGGGTCTATTGCCGTGGCTTTGGCCTGAGTTGGGTCAACTATGGCAAGGGTTAACGGTGGTCGCGATCTATTTTGTGAATTCGCTGATCTGGTTTGAACTCGGCTATCGCTGGGGTCAGTGGGAAGCAAAGCGTTAAGTCTCTTCACAGTGTTGAGCCTGTTCTATTCATGGGAAAAGAGCTGTAAGATACATTGGTTGTTTGTGCGATCGCGACAGCACAATGATTAAAAATGATATTTGGATTCGAGCCATGGCGGCTCAGGGCATGATTCAGCCTTTTGAACCGACACTGGTGCGGCGGGTGGCTGAGCAGCCCGTGATTAGTTTTGGCCTTTCTTCCTACGGTTACGATATTCGCCTCAGCCCGAAGGAGTTTCGTATCTTTCGCCATGTGCCGGGGACGGTGGTGGATCCCAAAAACTTTAACCCGGCAAATCTGGAATCTGCGCCCCTCCATGAAGATGCCAATGGTGCCTTCTTTATTTTGCCCGCCCATTCCTACGGTCTTGGGGTGGCGCTAGAACGCCTACAGGTTCCTGAAAATGTCACGGTTCTGTGTATTGGTAAAAGCTCCTATGCCCGTGCGGGGATTATTGCTAACCTGACACCGGCAGAGGCGGGCTGGCGAGGCCATCTGACCTTAGAATTCTCAAATTCTTCCAGTGCAGACTGTCGCATCTACGCCAATGAGGGAGTGGTGCAATTGCTTTTTTTTGAGGGTGAACCCTGCGATGTCAGTTATGAAACGCGGCGGGGCAAATACCAAGATCAGCCGGAGGCCGTCACATTGGCACGGGTTTGAGTGAGTTGCTGCAACAGCCGTTGGGGTCCATGGTGTCCCCATTGATAGCCCTGCTGAAGATAGGGGTCTAGGCGGCGGCGAATCTGTTGGTAGCCCCAGAAGATCACTCCCCCCTGGAGGACAACAGTCGTATTGACTCCCCAGAGTTCACTGCCGAAGGTCAAGCCTTGCCAACTGGAAAGATAAATCGCCGCATACCACAGTAAGACAAACTGACTCAGACTCCCAAAGGCCGGTAGGGGAAAGGGCACGGCATAGGCTTGGCACGCTTTGCGGATATAGGCAAGGGTACTGACTATCGCCAGCACGACATCGAAAAATCCCCCCGGCAGTAGGGCACTACCCACCATCTGTGCGGTTAACCAAGACCATGCCGACGTGTTTTGCGTGCCAAGAGCTGCCCCGAGGTTCTGTTCAACTTGGCTGGCTTGGTGGAGAATTCGCAGGGCACGGGCTTGGGGAGCCTCCTGTTGTAACCACTGCTGAAGAAGCTGTCGCAGTTCTGGAATGCCTTGACCTGTTGTGCTGCTCACGGCAATACCTTCGGCCATTGGCGGGTAGAGATCCGCCTTGGTGAGAATGAGCTTGTGGGGAATCCTAAGGGTGTTTAGGCGATCGCGGGCTTGGCATTCGACGGGGGTAAGGCTGTCTTGGGTCACAAAAAGGACAAGATCGGCAGTCTCAACGGCACTCCATGTCATGCTTTCGCGGTTACTACCCGCGACTTCATCCAGCCCAGGGGTATCCGTGAGATCGACGATTTGATCTTGACAGTGCCAGCGAACCGTTCGCGGCCATCGAGTCGTGCCATGAAGGGCGCCCACGGGAAAAATCGCTTCGCCATAGAGGGCATTCAAAAGGGCGGACTTGCCGCGGCTCACTTGACCCAAGACAACAATGTGCCATGCACTCTGGTGGAGGCGATCGCGCAACTCATAGAGGGGCTGCCATTGGGCACTCAATTGCGGATGGTGCACCTGATGCCACGCGAGAAGTTCCTCTAGACATTTAGCCGTTATGTCTAGGATAGGGAGGCTACTCACGGCGAAGGAGCGACCAATTGGAGGCCACCACTAAACCAACCGCAGCAATTAAGACGACAGGAAAGGGAATTACCCACTGCCGTAGGTGCAATACGGCTTCGCTGAGCAGGAACAAAATAATAAAGCTGGCGATCGCAATCCCCATAGGCTAGCGACGGCGGCTGGGTTCTTCTAAAAAGAAGGCCTTTTCCCCACTGGGCAAGGTGGCATCGCGGAATGTCCGTACCCGTGCTAGGCGATCGCGCCCCCCGAGAATCGCATCCACTAACTTTGCCCCCCCGAGAATGGCTCGATCCAAACGGGTGATGAGTAGGCTTGCCCCGCTGAGGTTGGCATTGGTGAGATTGGCCTTCGTTAAATCAGCGTTATTGAGGACAGCCCCGCTGAGGTTGGCGCTGCTGAGGTTAGCACCACGCAAGTTAGCCGCATTGAGGTTGGCTCCTCGCAGATCCGCTCCCTGAAGATTCCGACCCCGTAAGCGGGCATAGCTGAGATCACAGTTGGGGCAGTTGCCCGTGCGCCGCAGTTGTTCTAAATGGGCTGGATTGGCGGCCCAAGCAGGGGTACTGACTAGGAGCAGGAAAAGGGCAGGCGCAACCTTGGCAATCATCGCACTCTCTCAACGGTGTCTATACTGGACATCCTAACCTACGCCGGTTGTACCAGATTTTCAAGGCCATCCACCACCTTAGCCGAGAGAATTTTATCCCCTTGGCGCAGTTGCCGCAGGGTTTCTTCTCCCTCCACGACATAGCCAAAGACGGCATAGCGACCATCCAAAAGGTTCAGTCCTGCGGGGGTCAACTCCGGTTCAAAGAGCAAAAAGAAAAACTGCGAGGAACCACCATTGGGATCATCACTGGGTCGGGCTAAGGCAACGGTGCCATAGGCAGCAAACGGCAGCACAGGATGTTCGAGGTAACGACCCGCATCCTCAAGGGTGATGCCATAGAGGGGATACTTGTCGCCCTCCACCAGAATTTCAAGGGGAATGGCACGGTATTGGTTCGTTTCTGGATCAATAAAGCCCACCTCTGGCCCTGGGGGATCCCCTGCTTGCAGCACATAGGATTCCTCAGCACGGGTAAAGGGGAGGCCGTCGTAGAAGTGGCGCTGTACTAAATCCACAAAGTTGCCGGCGGTCAGGGGGGCACTGTAACCATCGACAACAATCGTCAGGTTCCCCTTAGTGGTTTCCATTGCCACGGTGGCACGGCCCAGCAATCGCGGCAGGTGTTCGTAGTCCTTGGGAGGCGTATAGCTCACGTTTTGTACCATCATGGCCTCCAAGTCCCCCACTTTGTCGAGGGCAGCGGCTTTAGCGGGCAAGAGTTGGCTGCGATCTTTGGCTTTGGCGGCTTCCTGAAGTGTATCGAGGGAGGTCTCTAACTCCGCCAAGAGGGTTTTGGCCGCCTCCTGTTTCTCGGCAGGGATACTTTTGAGCAGTTCATCGGCGCGATCGCGAACAATGGCTTTCGCCTTGCTGATGTTACTGGCAATTTTTGACCACTGTTTGCCCCGCACCCAAAAAGAGATTTGTTCTAGATCCTTTTGCAGTTCTCGTACCGTTGGATTGTCAATCGGTAAGGCCCAACGGAGCAGCGCTTTGGGATCAGTAATGGCATTCCCTTGGGGCAGGGCAGCAATTAATGGATGGTCAACAGGCAGCGCGATCGCCAGTGGCGGCAGCAGGAAGGTTCCCAACCAGAGGAGTAGTATCACCAAAACAGCAAGCCAGCGTTTGCGTCGTTTCACCGTTTCTTCCCATGACCGTCTCCCCCCAGTGTATCGGACAGGGCGATCGCCCTCCAAGGGGGAGTTTTTCATTTTTATTTCATTTTCTTGAAGCTTCTGTGTTAGGCTGAGAATTATGAAAGGATTATGAAAATGGAAAATGCAATGCGGCAACTGAGTTGGTTATTGGTGGGAGTACTCGTAGTGGGGGGATGTGCCGCTCTTGCGCCTGAGCAGCGGGAAACAACTGGTCAAATGCAAACCGACCGGGATGAACGCCCCTTGGTGCTGACCACGTTTACAGTCCTTGCGGATATGGCACAAGCGGTGGCGGGCGATCGCCTGCGGGTGGAGTCACTCATTAAAGCGGGAGCGGAAGTCCACGGCTATGAATTCACTCCTAGTGACCTTGTGCGGGGACAGGAAGCTGCCCTCATTTTAGAAAATGGCCTTGGCCTCGAACGCTGGGGCGATCGCTTCTACAACAGCCTACCGAATGTGCCCCGCGTCACGCTCACAGAGGGGATTACCCCCATTCCCATTCAAGAGGGGGCCTACCGCGGAGCGCCCAATCCCCATGCTTGGATGTCACCCCAAAATGCCCTGATTTATGTTGAGAACATTCGCAAAGCGCTCACAGACCTCGATCCTGCTGGCGCGGAGATCTATGCCGCCAACGCCGCAGCCTATAAAGCCCAAATTCGCGCCCTTGATCAAGAGCTACGTCAAGCCCTAGCAGCCCTCCCCGCCAACAAACGCTACATCGTCACCTGTGAAGGTGCCTTCTCCTACCTAGCGCGGGACTATGACCTTGAGGAAGTGTATCTCTGGCCTGTGAATGCCGATGAGGAAGGGACGCCGCGACAAATGACACGGGTGATTGACATTGTGCGACGGCAACAGATTCCCGCTGTCTTTTGCGAAAGTACGGTTAATGCCGGTCCGCAACAACAGGTGGCGCGGGAGTCTGGCGCCACATTTGGCGGCATTTTCTATGTGGATTCCCTATCGTCCCCTGAGGGCAATGCCCCCACCTATCTTGAGCTCCTGCGCTACAACATCCACACCCTGATTCGCGGTCTCACCGGGAGGACAGCCTCATGATTTCTAGCCCTGCCATTGATTTACAAGATGTGACGGTGGCCTATCATCGCCATCTTGCCCTCCATGGGGCAACGCTGCAACTGCCCGCCGGTACGATCTGTGGGGTGGTGGGCATGAATGGGGCGGGTAAATCCACCCTTTTCAAGGCCATCATGGGGTTTGTCAAGCCGATCCGAGGTCAGGTGCGCATTCATGGCTTACCCCGACAGCAGGTACAACGGCAGTCCTTGGTGGCCTATGTCCCCCAGAGTGAAGATGTGGACTGGCAGTTTCCGCTGCGGGTTTGGGATGTTGTGATGATGGGGCGCTATGGCAAAATGAACTGGCTGCGCCAACCAACCGCGCGCGATCGCCAGCGGGTACGGGAAAGTCTAGAACAGGTGGAATTGTGGCCCTTGCGGCACCGCCAAATTGGCGAACTCTCCGGCGGACAAAAGAAGCGAATGTTCCTTGCCCGCGCCTTTGCCCAAGAAGCACAGGTGTTGCTCTTGGATGAACCCTTTGCGGGTGTGGATGTAAAAACGGAGAAACTGATTATTGATCTCCTCATGGCGGAGCGGGAGGAGGGGCACACGATTCTCATCTCCACCCACGATCTCTCCTCGATTACCACCTTTTGTGATCAGGTGGTGCTGGTGAACCGCAGCATCCTAGCCTATGGCCGCACCAGTGAGGTCTTTACCCCTGAAAATCTCGCGCGAGCCTTCGAGGGATCCCTGCGGATCCCCCGCCGCTGTGATTAGCCCCGACGAATCGGCGTACCACAGGGATAGGTGGCTACAGGTGCTGCAGGGGGCAGGTCTTTCACCTTGTGCTGAAGTTGCGCTTGCAGGTAGAGCTGCTGCAGGCGTTCGACCATTTCGCCGCGGCGATCGTAGAGGCGTTTGAGGGGACGGGGTTGACAACGATTGAGGCAGTAGGCGGTAAGGATGGGAAGAGCGATCGTGCTATCGGTGTAGCAGACTACGGTATCCCGCAACCCTTGGGGATCCACCTTGCCCCAACTGACGGCTTCACTGGGCACAGCGCCCGAGAGGCCACCCGTATCCGGCCGCGCATCGGTAATCTGAATAAAGTAATCGTGCCCCCGTTCCTCTAATCCCAAAACCTCGTGGATCTGTGGCTGGGTTTGCAGCAGGAAGTTTTTCGGACTCCCGCCACCAATAATGAGAGCGGCGCTCTTACCATTTCCCTCAGCGGCTTCGCGGGCAAAGTAAGCAATCGCAGCGGTTTCATTGACATCAATGGCGGGGTCAATGATCAGTTTCGACCCTTCGAGGGCGATCGCCGCCACATTCATACCAATGGAGCTATCACCGGGGGAGGAGGTGTAAATGGGCACCCCACACTCATAGGCCGTGGCCAAGAGACAGGAATGGGTTTGTCCCCGCTGCACTTCCAGTTCGCGGACATAGCGCCCTAGGTGATAGTGAAACTCGGCGGTGCCCATGCGGCGTTGGAAGGTTTCACTGCGCAGCACTTGCCGCAAAAACGCATCGGTTTCAAGGAGCACATCGTAGTCAAAGATAATGTCATAGATGCGGATTTTGCTTTCCTTGCGCAGTTGCACATCATCGACAAAAGGATGCGCCGCATAGAGATCCATGCCGAGGGCATAGTGAATATCGTGGTAGAGGTTTGCTCCAGTACTGATGATGTAATCAATAAACCCAGCGCGCACCAAAGGCGCCAGAGCCGAGATTCCCAAACCCGCAGGCGTCATCGCCCCTGAGAGGCTCAGACCAACCGTCACTTCTGGCCGAAACACCCGTTGGCTCAACAATTGGCAAATTTCCCGTAGCCGTGCTGAGTTATAGGCGGTGAAGTATTTATCAATGAGTTCTGTCAGGCTGATATTATCGGGAATGGGAGCAGGGGTAATGGGGGTAGCAAATGCAGACATCGGTCGTTCCTCGCAAGCTAATTCCACAGCAGGCGCAGCCGCTCAGGCGGGAACTACCCCAACCATAGCATTGCTTAACCCGCTGAGGGGTGTTTCATGATTTTGAATAGCTAAAAACTTAAAGTGCCGTAACAGGGCGGAACGTGCTCAACACTTCTGATCGACCCAGTTCACAACGGTGTGAACCTCCAGTTGCAGGCCGATCAGCTCATACTCGGTCCTTCGCAATTATCCACAACCGAGAGTGCAGGGATGGCTGCTCGCCGTTGGCGCAACCCCATTTCGAGATACCAAGTGGTGATGTTGGGATAGCCCATCAACGTCAATTGTTTCACTGTTGACAAGTCCCATGCCCTTACATTACGAGATCACTATAACACTTCATTACCTAATTTGCCGTGCGCCGTGCCTATTATGTTTTTGGTACTTGTTTCACCGTCTTCCTCATTCTCTACCTCTTGCGAGGAACCGGTTGGCTGACGATGCTGCCGGGAGGAATTTTCTTAATCCTTGCGATTGCCAGTTGGTTGACGGGACTTTGGTCGCTGCTCACCTTCTTGAAGCAGCGCTATTGACGCTTTGATAGCCTCGCTCTATAAGGCCACCGCTAGTTGCGGGGATTCTAGGGGCAGCGGTTGCAGGGGGACGGTCGTTGGTGTACTTGGCAATAGGGCGGTACGAAACTGGGGTGAGTTTCCATGCCAAAACTCGGCCATAAAAGCAGTGGCGTTGTTGGTGACGACATTGACCACAGGATGCAAGCCCAAAAACATGCCGCCAAAGGTAACGGCTAAATTGGGTAGAGAAATCAAGGCGACATTTTGATAGGTGCGCTCTAGGGCATCGCGGGCAATGGCCATGCCACGGCCAAGGGCAGACCAGTCGCCATCCAAGAGAACGACCACTTTGGCATTGGGGGCAAAGGTAGGGGGCTGCCAGCGAATCGGTAGCCATGTGGCTTCAGGACAGGAGCAGGTGTCACCAAAGCTAATCCAACCCACCCGCCGCCGCTTACCCACGAGGTAGGCCTGTAGATCGGTGAGGCGATCGCTCGTCAGATCTGTGGTGCCCTCAAGGGGCGAGCCTTGATCTTGCAGCAGATAGATATGAAGGCCAAGGTGTCGCAATTGCTGAATCAGGATTTGTGCCCGTTGGGGCTGGGGAAGACCTGCGCGCGCATCAATCACCAAGCTCTCTAGTTGTGCCAGTTGCTCTAAAGTACCAGCGGTGGGTAAATAGATCCCCTGTTGCACAGCAAATACCTGCGCCGAGAGCATTACCGTCCGCAGCGACAGTTGCACACCACTGCCAAAGTCAAATTGTAACGGGGCGATCGCTGGCCCATAGGCTCCCGTAGCCAACCAGAGGGCACCACTGAGGGCAAGGGTTGGCAGCACCGCATGGCGCGCAAATTCCCCCTGTTGGTGGGCAAGGGCACTGTCATAAACCGGTTCAGTGTGTAGCAGATCTGTAATGAGACCAAGGCGCGTTTGCCAACCGGTGCGCATCACCCGCAGCTGGACTTGTCCTGTCAGGATTTGACAGCCGGCATAGAGAGCATCGCCGGGACGACACACCCACACCTGTCGCGAGAATTCAAAATGGGCAGGCTCCACTTCTGCCAATCCAGCAACAACACTGCCATCTACGGGCACAACATCCCCCGGCTGCAGCCACAGGAGATCTCCCACTTGTAACTCCTGACTTTCAATCGTCAGGGAGTGTCCTTGGCGTTCCACCGTCAGGTGTTCGTAGTGAGCCATCAAGACACTGGGATATCGATGCAACTGTTGTCGTCGCTGGCGATCGCGCACATCTGCCCGTACCCCGACCAACGTGGTCTTCAATGCAGGCGCTAAGAACTGGCCATTGACGGTATGCAGTGCCATCCAGAGGCTATCGAGCAAATCCACATTCGGGGGATGCCCCTGACGCATCTGATGCCCCACCCGCTGAAACCACGGCCAAGCACTGGCCAAGACCGTTGCCCCAACCACCGCGAAGGGCAATTCCAAGGGCACACTGAGGAGCGAGACCCCCAAGGCCACCAAGGGCAGACCCAAGCGTTCCCAATCGGTTTCAAGGCGAGCATCGGCCTCGACTTGTGCTTCGTAATCTTCAAGGGCGATCGCATCCGCAGGAGCCGCACTCTCCGGCAAGGGCTGCGGCATGGCCACCATGGCTTGCTGAAAACAGTGATTCAAACTTTCATAGACCGCCGCTTCATGGAGCAAATGGGGTTGATACTCCACCACCACCGTTGCCGCTTGGGGATTGAGCCGTACCCGCTCGACAATGGCCAAAGACTCCAACAACTGCACCAATAACTCTCCGTAGGCCGAATCTCGCTGCACACGCGGCACCCGAAATCGCACCCGTCCTGTTGTGGCATGGACAATTTGCTGCTCCATCAACGCTCCCCTGAAGTTCAATCAAGACAGGTGACGCACCGTTTCTCGTGTGGCGTAATCCATAAAGCCATAGGCTAATGTTTCCAAAATCATTTCCCACCCTTCAGGTCTCGACAAATCAATACCTCTAACATCTACGATATAGATTGGATTTCCCTCTCGATCAAAAGCAATTGTATTTTCTTTTTCTGCGAAAATTATTTTCGGTGTTAGGCATCCTGTTACTTTTAATTTGTAGCCCGCTTTTTCACATATTTCCTCAAGTGTATAAATCATTTCATAGGAGTAACACCTTTTCTCATATTTTGGCGGTGGTATAAAAACGCGATATAGTTTTCTCATACTTCTAAATCGAGCAAAATTTGACTATTTTTCTGTGTTGACTTACGTAATGCACTTGCTTGTTGAGAATTGTTTTTGCACATTTCTAGATACTTTGAATTATCACTAATTGCCAATTTAATGAGTTTTATTTTTTCTTGATCTAAGTAGTTTTTCAAAATATCAATTCTTGGACTTTTCATCATGTTTAAGATGCGAATAATATCTCGCTTATCTTTATCGCCTTTTGATGAATGAAACCTGTCAGAATAAGCATCTAACTTAAGAATTAATAAATGCTCTAAACACGCACAGGGCAAATTATCAATAACTATTTTTTCTGCATTGACCTCACAAAAGGGTATAGCGAGATGATTATTTCTTTCAACATAGACATCAAATTCCCATCCATTCTTAATGAGCTGATACTTATTTAAGCGCCGATTTGGTGTGATCTCTTCCAAATCTCGTAAATCTGCAAAATCAATAAGGGAGATGTAGAAGTCTCCATCATGACTGCTTTCAGCAAGATGCAATAGACCTTGGGATTTGCTATGCAGATAAACTGCGATTCCGCCAATAAAAATCGCACCGTCAGGGAACAGTTCAGCTAATTCTTGGCTGGTTTTAAGCAGTTCTTCCATCAGAAGCTCGCCAAAGGTTGTGGTCGTAATCGTACGCTGAGTAAGTCTACCTGTACGATAGCAAACTTGAGTCAAGCCACAAAGTTTTCCAAATAGCCTGTCAATCAGGAGACCATATCAGAAGGCTGTAGATCACTTCCTAGGTTAGAGGGGAGCACCTGAGATCAAAAACGAGCCATTGTCGCTTGACAAATCAAAGTCATAACGATTACACTTTAGGAAGTAAGGTTATGTAGAGGACTCCACCATGCTACCCAACCGTGAAGGGCAACGTGTTCCCGAAGTCACCTTTCGCACCCGTGAAGGCGATCAATGGGTCAATGTGACTACCAATGATTTGTTCAATGGCAAAACCGTTGTTGTGTTTGCTTTGCCGGGCGCTTTCACCCCTACCTGTTCTTCAACCCATCTCCCCGGCTACAACGAATTAGCACCCCTATTTCGTAACTGTGGCGTGGATGATATCCTCTGCATTTCCGTGAATGATGCCTTTGTCATGAATGAGTGGGGCAAAACCCAGCAAGCCGAGAATGTGCGCCTCATTCCCGATGGTAATGGTGAGTTTACCGCGGGCATGGGAATGCTTGTCGATAAGGAAGACCTTGGCTTTGGCAAGCGCTCTTGGCGTTATTCAATGCTGGTGAAGGATGGCGTCATCGAGAAAATGTTCATTGAACCCGAAGAACCCGGCGACCCCTTTAAGGTCTCGGATGCGGAAACGATGCTCTGCTATCTCAACCCCGGCTACAAGCGGCAATGTGTTTCCCTATTTACGAAGCGGGGCTGTCCCTACTGCGCCAACGCCAAAACCATGCTTGCGCAAAAGGGTATTCACTACGATGAGATTGTCATCGGTGAGGCGGCTAGCCTGCGATCGCTCCAAGCAGTGACAGGGGCAACAACGGTTCCTCAAGTCTTTATTGACGGCCAATACATTGGCGGTTCGGAGGCACTGGCAGAGTACCTAGCGACCAATTGTTAAGGATCTTCGCTAAAGCAGCGGCAGGCAAGGATTTCACCCAAAAATGGAGAATGAACTGCCTGCATCCCCGCCATCTATGACAAAGCCACGCTTTTGGACACGCTTTTTCCTGTGCCTATTGTTCACTTTTTTACTGGTGGTGGGGCAGGCACAGTGGCCTTTAATGGCGCAAGATGCCCAAGTACCCCCAGCGGCGGCTGAGATTCAGGAATACCCAGTGATCCTCGATGGCGAAGTTTTGTTTGAGGTGCGTGAAGGCATTGGCTCCTTTACCCCCGAGGAACGGGCGGCAGCGATTCAACGCCGTATCCTGCAAGTGGCAGAGGATGAAGATATTCCCGTTGAGAGCATTACCATCAAAAGAGTGGGCGATCGCGACAATGTCAGCGTGGTTCAAGACAACCGCCCGCTCGTCACCATTACAAAAGCCGATGTGGGCGATCGCCTAGAAACGCAAGAAGAAATAGCGATTGAACTCGCCCAGCGCATTCGTGAGGCCATTACCCGTTATCGCCAAGATCGCGTTCCCCAAAACCTGCTCAAAAATACTGTTTTTGCAGTTTTAACAACGATTCTCACCCTGATCCTCTGTTCAGTGATTATTCGCATCTCCGGTAAGATTTTCCCGCCGGTAAGCCGCTGGGGTGGCGAGCGGATTCCCCCTTTACGCCTGCAAAATTTTGAGATTATTTCTCAGGAAACGGTTGAGCTTTGGCTATTGCGGATATTGCAGTTTACGCGGTTGGCGCTGCTGCTATTTATCCTCTATCTGTACCTGACGTTTGTTTTCAGTCTCTTTCCTTGGACACGCGCCTTTGGCAAGAATTTTCTCAATCACTTCTTGGGTTCCCTTGAATTTATTCTCACGAGTATTGGCAACTATCTGCCTAATCTGGTGGCGATCGCCGTCATTGTGGCTATCACCTACTACATCTTGAAAGGGGTGCGGGCGATTTTTTATGCCCTTGAAACCGAGCGTTTGGTCATTCCGGGCTTCTACACCGATTGGGCAAAACCCACCTACAACCTGCTGCAAATTTTAATTATTGCTTTGGCGGCAGTCGTTGTCTTTCCCTACTTACCCGGCTTTGACTCCCCAGCCTTCCGAGGTATTTCTGTGTTTTTGGGGATTCTCTTTTCCTTGGGTTCCACCTCGGCGATCGCCAACGTGGTGGGTGGCGTCATTCTCATCTATACTCGCTCCTTTCAGGTGGGCGACCTCATTCAAATCGGCGATGTTAAGGGGATTGTGGTACAAAAAACGCTCCTTGTCACCCGTATTTGTGCCTTCAATAATCAAGTGATTACAGTTCCCAACTCGTCACTGCTCAACAGCACAGTCATCAATTACGCTGTAGCCATTCGGGAAATGGGTCAGCCCTTGATTTTGCAAACCACGATTACCCTTGGCTATGATGTCCCTTGGCGCGACGTTTATGCAGCCATGATTGAGGCGGGTCGCCGCACTACAAACATCCTCAATGATCCTGCCCCCTTTGTGTTGCAAATTGCCCTCAATGACTACCACATCGCCTATGAGCTGAATGTTTACACCCGTAACTGGAAGGGGCTACGCTATACCATTTCTGAATTGCATCAAAACCTCCAAGACGCCTGCAACGAAGCGGGTATCGAAATCATGTCACCAAGCTACTTGGCACTGCGGGATGGCAACACCAGCACGATTCCCAGCAACTACTTAGGGGATGACTATCTCCCCCCCGGCTTCCGCATTACGCTACCGAAATAGCCCAAGTCATTGAATCCGTTAACAAACTCTAAATATGAAGGTTAAGGGTATGAATTTTTTCAGTTTTAGTCTCAATCTTTTAGTGATTAGTGCAGGTGTAGTATTAGTTTTAGTTGCTGGGAGTATTTTATTAGATATCATAAAAAACAACTTGCCTTCTGAAAGAAATCTATTTCTGATTTTAGCAATTCGCGAATCAGATTGTAAATTTATTGAGAATATTAGTAAATCTCTAGATAAGCAAAGTTGCAACCTTCTCCTTCGGAAAGTGAAATATATCTATAGCTGTTCTAACCAAGATTGCGATATAATTTGGACAAATAAAAAAATAATAAATCAAAAAGACTGTAGAGAAACAGATTTCTTTTTAGTCAAAATCAAGCTAGATCCTAGTGTTTCCTCGATTGATTTCAGAAATAAAGCAAAAAGCTTGATTGATTTAGAAGAAGCACTTTCTCAGTTAGTTGGTAATGCAACGGTAGAAGAGATTTCAAAAGCAGTTGATCCTGAAATCATTGATCGGTACTTTACTAAGGTAGGGTAACATCATACAATTTCCGCTCACAGTCACTTTTGACGTTACTCCAGACATTCTGAATGGGCTTTTTAGTGGTGAGTTGCTACGCACAGGAGGAGTGATCTGTGAGGCTGCAATGGGTCAAATTGTCAAACACTTGAGTCACAACTATTACTGAAGCAAGGTTCCCTAGCAGTGGTTCAAGAAGCGCACGCTCTTCTTCAGGAGCAGATACCTCAGTGTCGAGAAATCGTTCAGCAGTGGTGCTTAGCGCTGCTTCCTACAGAGCGACCTCAACTCTATAGTGCCTATGCCTACCAAGCACCACAGTTCCAAAAGGAAATTCCAGCCGAGAGGGTGCAGCGACTCCTGCGCCTTTCCCTCCAAGATAATGCACTTACACCCCAACAGCGCTACAACCGTGAACGGGATGTGAGAGTTGAGTTTGCGATGACCTATTTTGGACAACTGCCACCGTCATGGTTCCAGACTCAGATTGCCTATGCAGAATTCCTCGACTGGCTACTTGCTAGACTAGGCCTAGGTAATGTTTGGAGCAGCGGATCATGAGTCTTCTGGGCAATATCATTTGGCTAATCTTTGGTGGCTTCCTGACGGGTATTGGCTATATGATTGGTGGTCTGACCCTCTGCCTCACGATCATTGGCATTCCTTTTGGGATTAAAGCCATAGAACTCGGCTGGAGTGCTCTGTTTCCTTTTGGCAAGCAAGTTGTTGAAGCGCCCGATGCCAACAGCACCCTAACGATGATCTTTAATATCCTGTGGCTTTTGGTCGTGGGCTGGGGTATTGCCCTCAATCACCTCTTTTGGGGATTGCTCTTGGCGGTGACGATTATTGGCCTGCCCTTTGCGCAGCAGCACTTCAAGCTGATGATTTTAGGATTGCTACCCTTTGGCCGCACGTTGAGGTGATGCTCAATCATTGGGGGCTAAGGCGCCCCCTCAATTCCTTCCTCTGAAGTCCTACTTGAGGATGCCAAAGTAGTAGGCGGCAACCAAGAAGTTAATGGCCAACAGCAGCACAGCCCAGAAGGTACGGAAAGCGTAGGTGGGTTTTGCAGATTTTGTTGCCATAGTTGACATCCTCTGGATAGGAAACGGCAGTCCTATTATACGCCGATAGTCTCCTGTATGCCGAGGGCGACGTGATATACTGCAAATCAAACCTAGCCGCGAGCTAGACTGCCTAGGGTATCAAAAAATAATCTAAAGCCCAAGATTGGTCTAAAGGTTGCTAGAGTATATTTTTAAGGCTACAGATTCGTTATAAGGGTTCTGTTTATGTCCAGTGCATTGTCCGTTACAGATGCCACCTTTGAAGAAGAAGTATTAAATAGTGATATTCCTGTACTGGTGGACTTTTGGGCGCCTTGGTGTGGACCCTGTCGCATGGTGGCTCCCGTTGTTGACGAAATTGCCAATGAGTATCAGGGCAGGGTCAAGGTTGTCAAGGTGAATACTGATGAAAACTCTAAGGTGGCCACCGACTACGGTATTCGCAGTATCCCAACACTGATGATTTTCAAGGGCGGTCAAAAGGTGGATATTTTGGTGGGTGCAGTACCCAAAACCAAAATTGAAGCAACCCTTGCCCAGTTCCTCTAAGCTGGATACGCCCCTACTGCTATGGTTCCTGTTGAGCCAGCGATTGTCATCCATGTCAATGGCACTCCTTGCACCCTGAGGCGATCGCTCTCGATTCCAGAACTCTGTGACCTGCTCAACATTCACCCCCGCCTTGTTGCCATTGAATACAATGGTGAGATTTTACATCGGCAGTTTTGGGAAACCACCTATGTGCAGGCGGGCGATCGCTTGGAAATTGTCACGATTGTCGGTGGCGGCTGATGCGCAGGTGGCGATGGCCTCTAATTGCGCTACTGGTTTGTCTATGCACCCTCAGCCTCGGAAGCTGTGCTGGCCTAATTACGCCGCGTGGCAACCAATTGGTGACCGCCGTCACCTCAGACCCAAAAACCTTTAACTATGCCCTGAGCCAAGAATCCCCCAATGTCTTTAGCTACCTTTATACAGGGTTAATTCAAGAAAATGGCCTCACGGGTGAGCTAGAGCCAGCCCTCGCTGAATCTTGGCAAATTAAGCCTGAAACCCTCGAGATTGTCTTTCAACTCAAGCCGAATCTGAAATGGTCGGATGGGATGCCCCTCACCAGTGAGGATGTGGTCTTCACCTACAATGAGATCTATTTCAATCCTGAGATTCCCACCAGTAGCCGCGATATTCTCCGTATTGGCCAGAAGGGGCTGCTGCCCGAAGTGACCGCCCAAGGCGATCGCCAAGTGACGTTTAAGCTCCCTGAACCCTTTGCGCCGTTTTTACGCAATACTGGCTTGCCGATTTTACCCGCCCATCTGCTGCGGCAAGCGGTACGAGAACGGGATAGCCAAGGGCGGTTGAAGTTTTTGTCCATGTGGGGAACTGATACGGATCCACGGCAAATTGTGGGGAATGGCCCTTTTGTCATGGATCGCTATGTGAATAGCCAGCGGTTGATTTTTCGGCGCAATCCCTTCTACTGGCGATCGCCCCTGCCCCATCTGGAACGCTTTATTTGGCAAATTGTGGAATCCACTGACACCGCCATGCTGCAATTTCGCTCGGGCGGTCTGGATTTATTTGCCGTTACCCCTGAGATGTTTTCCCTCCTCAAGCGGGAAGAAAAGCGCGGCCAGTTTCGCATCTACAACAGTGGGCCGAGTCCCAATACCCTTTTCCTTTCCTTTAATCTCAATCGCGGTCGCCGCAATGGCAAGCCCCTTGTGGATCCCGTGAAGTCCGAGTGGTTTAACGATGTGCGGTTCCGGCAGGCAGTGGCCTATGCCCTCGATCGCCAGCGGATGATTAACAACATCTACCAAGGCCTAGGGGCGCCCCAACACTCAACGATTCCCGTACAAAGCCCCTTTTACTTCTCCCCAGAGCAGGGACTGCCCACCTACCGTTACGATGTGGCCAAAGCCAAGGCATTACTGCAAAAGGCAGGCTTCCGCTACGACAATCAAGGTCGCCTCTTTGACGCTCAAGGGAACCGCGTCCGCTTTTCACTGATTACCAATGCGGGCAACAAAATCCGTGAGGCGATAGCGACACAAATTCAGCAGGACTTGGGGGCGATCGGCATGCAGGTGGATCTGCAATTTTTGGCCTTTAGTACACTAGTGGATCGCCTGTCCAATTCCCTAGAGTGGGAAGCCCATATCCTCGGTTTTACGGGGGGTGGCAATGAACCCAACAGTGGCGCCAATATCTGGCGCGTGGATGGCCTTTTGCATACGTTCAATCAGCAACCGGCACCCAACCAACCGCCGATCACGGGTCGAGTGGTAGCCGACTGGGAGCAGCGCATTAGTGATCTCTATGTGCAGGGAGCACAGGAACTCAATCTAGAACGCCGCAAGCAAATCTACGCCGAAGCCCAGCGGCTGGCTCAGGAATATCTCCCCTTTATCTACTTGGTGAATCCCCTCTCCCTCACGGCTTTTCGCAATCATGTGGTGGGCGCGAATCCCACGGCGCTGGGGGGTGCCCTGTGGAATCTCGATGAACTGAAAGTGGAAATGGCAGCCATGGATTAGGCCTCTTTGGGTTTGGTCTCCGGTGGCACTTCGGTTCGGTTGTCTGCGGCTAACTGTACCTTCGCCTGTTGCCATAGGGCTTCCAGTTCTTCTAGGGTGTAAGTTTCAAGGGGGCGATCGATGGCCGCCTCAATACACTCCAAGCGTTGGATAAAGCGTTGGTAGGTTTGTTGCAGGGCATTCACAGGATCTAGTTGGCACCAGCGGGCAAGGTTAATCACACTAAAGAGCAGGTCTCCCAATTCCGCAGCCTGTTGCTCGGCATTCCCTTGTAGAAGCGCCTCCTGAAACTCCGCCAGCTCCTCGTAAAATTTCTCCCATGCACCGCTAATGGTTGGCCAATCTAGGCCAGCGCGACTGGCTCGCTCACCAATTTTCATACCCGCCATCAGGGGGGGCAGGGTACGGGCATAGCGTTGCAGCTTTTGACTCAGGGGGAGGCGGTCTTCAGTCCCTTTTTCAGCCGCTTTGATTTGCTCCCATTGATCGCGCACCTCTTGCGCAGTGGTGAGTGCCACTTCACCAAAGACATGGGGATGGCGGCGGATCAGCTTATCGGTAATCCCTTGAATAACTTGGGCGAGGGTAAATTGATCGGCTTCTTGAGCCAGTTGACTCTGGAGCACGACTTGCAGCAACAGGTCTCCCAATTCTTCGGCGATCGCCCCGGTGTCTCCCTCTTGAAGGGCATGGACGACTTCATAGGCCTCCTCAAGAACGTAGGGAATGAGGGTGGTGGGTGTTTGCTGCAAATCCCAAGGGCAGCCTCGCTCAGGATGGCGCAGTTCTCGAACCACGTCAATCAAGCGTTGAAATTGAATCAGTGCCTCTGGTAAGGGGGGTGGCACATACAGTTGTAGCGGGCAGGTGGCCTCTGTTAGTTCTGCCAATTCGCCAAGGGTGAGGAGTGTGCTCTGGTGTTGGGCGTCAATGAGTGTCAAGGGTGTCTCTAAAGGCCAGTGGTGGCGGAGGTGGTGTGCTAAGCGGTGGGCGATCGCCAGCGTCGGAATCTCCGTAATCAGACCCCCTTCAGGCAATTCTGTTGCTTCTGCCAAGACAGTTGCCGCCGACAAAACAGTTAAGGACATGGCCATAGGCGCAATCACTGGACGCTGCATCACGATTGTTTGCCTATCATCGCCAATTTCCTGATGTTCTTGCTAGGGGTCTCCCAAATGTTGCCCGTCAGGTGGCTGCCCTTGGGGTCAATTGAAAGGAGATAAACTAAGTGTAACGAAACATTTCTTTAGGCTAATCATGGCAGATTTTCTGTTGCGAGCAACGGCTGCGGCTGAAGGCATCCGTGCCGTGGGCGTCATTACCACTCAACTCACCGATGAAGCCCGCCAACGCCACCAACTCTCCTACGTTGCCACGGCTGCTTTGGGACGAACCATGGCCGCTGGCTTAATTCTCGCCTCTAGTTTCAAACAGCCCCAAGCGCGGGTGAATGTGCGCATTCAAGGCAATGGCCCCCTAGGAACGGTTTTCGCGGATGCGGGTGCCGATGGCACGGTTCGCGGCTATGTGCAGTATCCCAGTGTTGAACTGCCCCCCAATGCCAAGGGCAAACTGGACGTGGGTGCGGCAGTGGGTCATCAGGGGTATCTCTACGTCATCCACGATCTTGGCTACGGCTATCCCTATTCCAGTACGGTGGAGCTTGTCTCCGGGGAAATTGCCGAAGATGTCACCTACTACCTCGCCACTTCAGAGCAAACCCCCTCAGCCCTGATGTTAGGCGTTTTTGTTGAAGAAGCCGGGGTGACTGCCGCCGGTGGGTTGATGTTACAGGTGCTACCCAAAGCTGCCAATAATGAACACCTGATCGCCACCCTTGAACAACGGATGGCCAATCTCAAGGGCTTTACACCCCTGCTACAGGCGGGGCGGACACTGCCAGATATCTTTCAGGAACTCCTTGGGGATATGGACTTGCAACTCTTGCCCCAACGGCAAATGGTGCGCTTCCACTGTGGCTGTTCCCATGAACGGATGCTAGCGGCACTCAAGCTCCTAGGGGAGGCAGAATTAAAGGATATTCTAGCCACAGAGGCGAAGGCGGAAGCCACCTGTCAGTTCTGTAATGCTGTCTATTGGGCGGATCAGCCGATGTTGGAACAGTTGATTGCGGAGTTGGCCACTGCCTCAGTCTAAACCCTTGTTTCTGAGGAGTTTGCGTCATGTCCAGTGTGGTTGCGACTGCCCAACCCCCGTTGCATTTTCTCCCCCAGCGGTTTAGCTATCCAGTTTGGTGGACGGCGGCACGGCTCCTGCCCTTTTACATCCGCTACGGCCTTGGTCTCAATCGGGTGGAAGGGGTGAATGTCGAGACCCTTGCCCGTTATTACGAGCAGTTTCAGCGGGGACAGGTGCGGCTCCTCATTGCCTTTCGCCATCCTTGTACGGATGATCCTTTGGTGATGGGCTATTTGATGTGGCATCTATTGCCGCAAACAGCACGGCGGCTGGGCATTCGCTTGCGTCACCCCACGAATGGTTATTTTCTCTACGATCGCGGGATTCCCCTCTGGGCAGGGGAGCAAATTGGTTGGCTCTTCTCACGGTTGGGGGGGATTTCCATCATGCGCGGCAAGCTCGATAGCCAAGCCCTGCGATCGGCACGGGAGTTACTCTTGGAGGGACGATTTCCCCTAGCAGCAGCGCCGGAGGGGGCAACGAATGAACACAATGAACTGGTCGCACCTTTAGAGCCGGGCGTGGCACAACTGGGATTTTGGTGTCTGGAAGATTTGACGAAGGCGGGGCGATCGCTCCCTGTGGTCATTCTCCCCGTTGGCATTCAGTACAGCCTCAGTCAGCCCTCTTGGGAACGCATGGCCATGCTGATGGCACAACTGGAGAACCGCCTTGGCTGCCCCACCAATTCTCAGAGTACCGAACCGCAGGACCTCTACCGCCGCCTGCTCAATTTAGCGATGCACCTGCTGGATCGCCTAGAGACCTTTTATGCCACGTCCTACCGCCAAGATTTTCCCGAACTGCCCCCCTTTGACTCCCCCAATGCCGAATTGGCAGCACGGATTCAGCGACTCCTCAACAGTGCCCTTGTAGTGGCAGAGTCCTACTTTGGTCTTAAGGCCAGTGAAGATTTTGTGAGTCGCTGCCGACGGATTGAACAGGCCGCTTGGGAACGGATGTTTCGCGGTGATTTGGCACAACTGTCTGCCGTAGAGCGCTGTTTAGCCGATTGGTTGGCCGAGGAAGCCAATGTGCGATTACGTCATATGCGTCTTGCGGAGCGATTTACCTCGATTACGGGTAGCTATATCCGTGAGAAATTCACGATTGATCGCTTTGCCGATGTGGCACTGATCCTCTGGCGGACGTTTGATTGGTTAGAGGGAAAAAGCCCAAATGTGAATCGCTTGGTGGGCTTGCGGCAGGTGCGCCTCAGTGTCGGAGACCCCCTCAATTTAGAGAGCTATTGGCCGCTGTATCGTCGCGATCGCCAAGGGGCACGACAGGCCGTCAAGGAAGTCACTGACCAGATTCGCCAACAATTTGAAGCCTTGATTGTGCCTACGGATTCTTAGAGGGATTCAAGCCAAACACAGGAGCGATCGCCCCTCTTGAAGCTGCTGCAGTGCCCTCAAAAGATCACTCGTCAGTTCTTGGGCAGCACTTTTGGGGTGGGTAACATTGTAATTGCCCGTACTCAAGGGAGCACCAATGATCACCTTGACCTCGCTTCCCCACTGCGGATAGGGCTGAGCATAATCGAGTAAAATCGGCAGAATCTGGATCGCTTCTTGACAGCGCTGAGCTGCCTGAAGGGCTAAACGCGCCAAGCCCGGCTTTAGGGGATGAATCTGGCGATCGCGAAAGATATTGCCCTCAGGAAAGACCACCAAGGCCTGTCCCTGCCGCAGGAGTTCCACACCTGTCCGCAAGGCACTCACCGAAGGCGCTTGGGTATTGACGGGAAAACCACCACACTGACCAATTACCCAGCCTTGCAGTCCCAGCATTTCATCGTGGGAGACCATGTAGTAGAGGTCGCGTCCACTCACCCGCCGTCCCGTCACATAGGGAATAATGAGCGCATCCCAACGGGAACGATGGGTGGGTGCCAAGATCACGGGCCCCCTTTTGGGTATCTGCTCCTGCCCTTGCACCTCAAGGGTACGAAAATAGCGCCGCAGGACAATATCCCCCACCAGACGGTACATCAGGGGAGTGAGGAGAGGCGAAATGTGGGGGAATGAAGACTTGACAGAATCTAGCATCAGGCGTGAAGAGTGAACCGGCTGTGACACACAAAGACTAGCCTCGGGCGATCGCCCCAATCTGGCTAGGGATGGCGAACCAGTTCGCAAATTGGCAAATTGAGTTCCAGTGAGTTATTGGCTTAGTTATTGGCAATACTCAGAATCCAAGTTCCGATATAACGCATCAGGGGAATATCGCCGGGGGAGCCAATGCGCGCATTGAAGTAGAACATCCCGCCATGATTGGGATTGCGGACATTGTTTAAGACAACTTGTACTGGCGTGCCTGCGGGAATGACCTCTGCGGGTACGATGTCAATGACGCGGTTATCGCGGTCAAGGGACACCTCCGCTAGTTCAATTTTTTGGCCAAGATTACGGCGGAATTGAAAAAAGCGATTCCCGCGATCGCCCCCCACCCGTACCTCGATACCCCTAGGATCAATAATGCCGTTGTAGTAATCGGGATAAGTAATGTTAATGCGATTAATCGCGACTTTTTGTTCACCCAAGCGCAGCCAGTAGCGATCGCCCATAAAGCCGGGCGTACCGTTTTCTAAATGGTACTGGAGTTGCTGCCGTCCACTGGGACCATCTCCCCAAGTGAAGGTAAAACCCTGATTGACTTGGGCTCGCACAAGGGCAGGGGTCACAAGACCAAGACTACACCCCAACAGAATCAGAACCGGTAGGAAACGCTTCACCATAGACAACCCTATTACGACACACCACAGATACCTGACTTTCAGACGGGGAGGATTCGCTCAACGTTCCCCTACGGATCAGTCTGCTTAGTATCCTAACGGCAAAGACTCACCATTGCGAAGAAAAACTAAACTTTATTGAGAGATTTTTACTTAATTGCTGGTTTGCTGCACCAACTGAGCAAAGAATCCCCCCCGGCTGGCGACACTGGAGGGGGCATCCTTATCCGCCATCTGTACGGCCACAATTTCTGAGGTGAGGACAGTTAACTTCTTGCCCACTTGGCGATCGCACGTCAGTTCGAGGACAGTCGGGGTGCCACTGGCCATCGCCTGCTGAATTTGCTGATAGACTGCTGTCGCTGCGGCACTTTCCTTGCGTTCAATGCTCACGGGCATGGGGACATGACGCAGAATTAAATCAATCGTGTACATTGCGTTCTTTAATCACTCAGGCTAGGTTCGTATATTCTTCACTGTAAAACGCTGTGGCCAGAAAATCATCGGTGACTCAACGTACTTGTCCACTGTTGGTGGAGCGATCGCAATAGGGGCACATCCACATAGGTGGTCCAGCCCACTTCACCGCGAATCACTTGAAAGGGGTAGTCGGGTTCCCCTAAGCAATCCAAGACAAGCGCTGCATCCCGAAAATCATGATCCTTGGTGTAGTCGGTGATCGTGATAATGGTCGCTAGGCGACTGGCGGTGGCTGCCTGAATCCCATTGGCGGAATCCTCAAAGGCAAGGCACTCTTGGGGCGAGAGGCGCATTCTTTCAAGGGTGTAGAAGTAAATATCGGGCGCAGGTTTCTTGGCGGGCACCACATCCCCAGCGGCAATCACCTCAAACCAACTGACGCCATCAGCAGCAAGGGCATTTTCAAGGAGTGCGGTGACATTGGCAGGGGTGGTTGTGGTGGCGATCGCCAAACGTAATCCTGCTTCACGGGCTTCAGTGAGCAGCCGTTTCACCCCCGGCCGCAGGGGAATCGCCCCTTCTGCCAATAGCTCCGTATAGTAGCGGGTCTTCGCCTTGTGCAGGTCGGCAATCAGGGCATCCAAATTTTGGGGACGTGGCCAATCGGGACGAAAGCAATCAAGGTAATACTTCATGCGCTCCTTACCCCCCGCCACCGCCAGCAGTTGACCATAGAGAGGAATATCCCACTCCCAATCCAGGCCTGCCGCAGCAAAGGCTTTATTGAAGGCAATGCGATGGCCATCCCGCTCAGTGTCCGCCAAGGTGCCATCCACGTCAAAAATCAGGGCGTTGAGGTGAGCCATAGAGGGTTTTTACTCTACCCCTTTTAGGGGAAAACTTAATGGAATGACTGTAATTTTACCAGTCGTGCTCGCACTGCCTGATGATTGCCCACGGGTTCACGGAAGTGCCAAGTTTCCTCAGGGCCAAGGCCATAAACCTGTACCGAAACGGCGCCGACCCGCTGCCCTGCCTTGTCAAAAAGTTCAAAGTCCGCCTGAATCATGCGCAAGTGCTCTTCACTGTAGTTTTTCAGAACGCCCACAATAAACGGTGTACCGCCCTCGATGTGCCACTTAAAATCGGCCATAGTGACGCCTTGTTGCGCAAGGGTACCGCCAATCAAGTGCTGCATGCGTTGCTGTTGCTGCCACTGACCGAGATGATAGCTAAAGATCACTAGTAAACTCACAACCCCAGCGGCGATCGCCACCACCCACGGAGCCGAGGAAGCATACACAGGGGCAGCTAGGGCTGGGTTGGGGGGGCGTAGATCAATGACCTCTTCCCAATCGGGTTTAGGCGAACCTTGAATGCGGCCAATAATTTTAATGCGAGCAATATCGTCGAGGTGAAACTGTCCCAAGCGGGATTTGAGGAGACCCACCAAGGCAGAATAGTGGGCAACGGTGCCGGGGGGTTTGTTCAAAACAATGTTTAATTGGTTGCGAAACTGGTTCACCTGCACAACAACGGCGTGTTCTGAAAGCACATCCTGAAGTGTTTCGCGAATTTGCTCAACTTGTAGTAGCCCCATGCCCACAACCCCTACCCTGTGGCAACAGAATGACTGCTGGGAAACCTGTACCTACCGATGGTAAACCTACCGTTCTATGTGCCAGTGTACATAAAGTCCCAGTGATACAAATCTGTGAATTCACGGTATTTTACAGGTACGGTTCGCAGGCCGACAGCGATCGCAATGGCCACAACGCAATCCCCCTGCCTCAGTGGCAAAACCAAAGGCTTGGAGGAGAAACTGCCAGCGGCAGCCGCGGTGATAGAGAAACTCTTGCATCAACTGTTCTTGAGTGTCTTTGGGCGGCGGTGGCACCTGTGCTAAGGGTTGACGGCAATAGTGAAAAGGGTCTTGCCAGCGGAGTGCCCCCTGTTGATGCAGTAATGCTAGGGTCAGTTCCACCTCAGGAAAGTGTTGTCGCAGTTGCGGAAGATTACCCCTGAGGGGCAGATGCGTCTGAAGTGCCATGGCGCGATTGTAAGTATCTTGACTTTGGCGCTGAAAAAAGTGCCAACGCTGTTGATCTTCGCGATCTAAACCCCAGCGATCGCTCACCAAGGCCAGTGCCTGTGCTGGTTGGCCATCTCGCCCAGCGCGTCCCACCTCTTGGAGGTATTCACTGAGTTGCAGGGGTGGCTGATAGTGGCAAATCCAACGCACATTGGGTTTATTCACCCCCATACCAAAGGCATTGGTACAGACCACAAAGGGTAGCTTATCCTGCAACCAATCGCTCTCAATTTGGCGTCGCTGTGCTGACGGCAGTCCGCCATGGTAAGCGGTGGTGCGGTACCCCTGCTCCTGAAGCCAAGTGGCCAAGGTTTCACAGTCGCGGCGAGTGCGGGCATAGATCAAGCCTGAGGTTCTGCCCTGCTGCTTGAGAAATTGCTGGAGACAATGGCGGCGATACCCCCGACTCCACACAGAGCGTACGGCTAAATGGAGATTGGCACGATAGGGGCTGTGAATGATCTGCACAGGCTGCTCTAGACCTAAAACCTCAATGAGGGTGCGTTGGGCATTGGGATCGGCGGTAGCAGTAAAAGCAGCGATCGCCAGCCGGGGGTGCAGCGGTTTACATTGGCGCAGGGCAGGCCGCACCGTTCCCAAGCGACGATAAACGGGTCGAAAGCGATCGCCCCACTGTACAAGGCAATGGGCTTCATCCACAATCAAGCCATTGAGTTGAATCGGTGCTGCACAGAGGCACTGCCAAAGGGGGTTGGAAAATAGGGACTCCGGCGAAAGATACAGCAGGCGGTAGTGGGTTAGGCGCGAGAGAATCTGGCGGCGTTGGCGGCTGGGCAGTTCACTATGATAGGCTGCTGCCGCAAGACCCCGTTGCCGCAATTCAGTGATCTGATTTTCCATGAGGGCAAGCAGCGGCGAGATCACCAGCGTCAATCCGCCCTGAAGCACTGCTGGCAATTGAAAACAGAGACTTTTGCCCGCTCCGGTAGGGAGGACAATTAAGGCATCCCGCCGTTGTAAGAGTGCCGTCATCACCTCTGCTTGAGGCGATCGCAACTCAGAATAGCCCCAGTATTGTTGTAGGGCGGCCTGTATGAGATCTAAATCGGCATCCGGCATTGCACTGGCTTAAGCCTTGATGAGAAGTCTCAGCGTTGCAAAAAGCGGCACAGTCTTCTGGGAACAGCAAGAGGAGTGAATTTAGAATAATTTTAAGCAAGAAATCCTAGGATGCCTAAGACCCTTTAGGCCTATCACTGTTGCCGAAGTGTAAAACGCTTATGGAGATGAACCTATGGGCATGAAATTTGTGCCGCTGGTATGCGTGGCAATGTTGGCAGCGGTGGTCGCTCCGGCAACTGCCCAAAGCCGCCGCCAACCCGTCAATCCCCAACAATTTCCTGTCAGTCAGCCCACCTTGCCGCAGGCTTTTGATCGTATTGATGGCAGTCAGGGGTACTGGCAAGATGATTCGATCGCTGGCGACGCGGCCTTTACGTTTGGGCTTCCCACCTATCGGGATAATGACATTGTGAATCGGGCACGGCGGATCAACTACGTTTCTACGGATGCGTGGTATCAGCAAAGCAATCAACCCCCTGTGCGCACCCGTGATCTTGATAGTCCCTTCTGTACCTCGATGTACGGTACGCCCTTTCCCTGCAATTTGATGGTGGAGTCGCCACTGCCGCCGCCGCAACAACCCTTCTTTGCCCCCCCACCCCCCCCAGCGGTGATGCCAGCTCCGCCGGTACGTGCCCTCTACTAGATTCAGCCGCAAAGTGAACCCGTGGGGGCACTGCCCCCTTTTTTGGTGTTTAAGGGGCGATCGCCAAAGAAAAAACTATAGCATCCGCTATGCAGTTCCATTAAAATAGATTGCAGTGGTTAAAAAGCATTAATAAATGTTTTCTTTTTCTTAAAAGTGTTCCCACTGAACCATTGGCGAACTTTTACTTTTCTGATTACGAGCGATCGCAAAACTTATCGTATATTTCTTTTTACCTTCTTTTTATCTTGTTACCTGTTGAAGGACTAGCTCTTGCTCCCTTGAATCCTGTCAAATTCTCTCCTATAGAATGTATAAAACCCATCGCCTATTCAAACTTCTATCAACGGTTCTTCTATTACACATACATCACTGATCTATAGGTTCTCCCTAATTATGCTTCCCCATCAAGAACGGCTCTCAATTTTTATCGATGGGAATAATATGTTCTATGCCCAGCAGAAAAATGGCTGGTTTTTCGACCCCCGTCGTGTTCTCGAATTTTTTACCCGTGACCCCAACATTGTATTGGTGAACGCCTTTTGGTACACCGGCCTCAAGGACATACAAGATCAGCGTTCGTTTCGCGATGCCCTCATTAACCTTGGCTATACGGTGCGCACAAAGCTGTTGAAGGAATATTACGACGAGACCCTAGGCAAGTATTACCAAAAGGCCAATTTAGACATTGAAATTGTGATTGATATGTTCAACACCGTCGGTCAGTACGATCGCGTCGTTCTCTTTAGTGGCGATGGCGATTTTGAGCGGGCGATCGAACTCCTGCGCTCCAAAAACACCCACATTACGGTTGTTTCCACCGAAGGGATGATTGCCCGTGAGCTGCGCAATGCCACCGATCGCTACATTGATTTGAACGAAATTCGGCCCTTTATTGAAAAAACTGACTCGCAAAATCCCAACTAAAAAGCGCACCCAGCGATCGCCAGATGCGCAAGCAAATGAGGTGTTTTCTTAAGATGCCTAGAACAGGCCGAGAGTCAGCGACTTATCCAAGGGGAAAGCAGCACCGATCCCCAGCCATAGCGTCACCAATGTGCCAAAGAGGAAGACTGTCATGGCCACAGGACGACGGAAAGGATTCTGGAACTTGTTGACACTTTCAATGAAAGGAATCAGCATCAAGCCCAAGGGAATGGAGGCATTCATGAGCACCCCCAGCAGCTTGTTGGGCACCACCCGGAAAATCTGGAAGGTGGGATAGAGGTACCACTCCGGCAAAATTTCCAAGGGGGTGGCAAAGGGATCCGCTGGCTCACCGACCATGGCAGGATCCATCACCGCTAGACCGATCACAAGGGCGATCGTGCCCATAATCACCACGGGGAAGATATAGAGCAGGTCATTGGGCCAAGCGGGTTCGCCATAGTAGTTGTGGCCCATGCCTTTTTTCAGTTTTGCCCGCAGCGCCGGATTCGTTAAATCAGGCTTTTTCAAAACTTTTGCCATAAATCAATCGTTCTCCTAGAGGGTCAGCAAGGGGGGAGATTACTTGGAGCATAACAAGTGGAACTGCCGAAAAGAGCAGGCTCTGTTACATTTCTTGATGCTTGGCTTACAGGGGACCCGAAATGCCCTGCTTACGAATCATCAGGAAGTGCATCAGCATAAAGACGGCGATCGACCACGGCAGCACAAAGGTGTGCAAGCTATAGAAGCGAGTGAGTGTGGCTTGACCGACACTTTCACCACCGCGCATTAGTTCCACCAGTTGATCGCCCACCACGGGAATCGCCGCAGGGATACCGGAAACGATTTTGACCGCCCAGTAGCCCACTTGATCCCAAGGCAGGGAGTAGCCCGTGACCCCAAAGCTGACGGTAATCACCGCCAAGACCACACCCGTCACCCAAGTAAGTTCGCGGGGTTTCTTGAAGCCACCGGTAAGATAGACGCGGAAGACATGCAGAATCATCATCAAGACCATCATGCTGGCCGACCACTTGTGAATGGAGCGGATCAACCAGCCAAAGTTGACCTCATTCATGATGTACTGCACAGAGGCAAAGGCTTCAGCCACCGTCGGTTTGTAGTAAAACGTCATGGCAAAGCCCGTGGCAAATTGGATTAAAAAACAGGTGAGGGTAATGCCACCCAGACAGTAAAAAATATTTACGTGAGGCGGCACATATTTGCTGGTGATGTCGTCAGCGATCGCCTGAATTTCGAGGCGTTCCTCAAACCAGTCGTAAACTTTGTTCATAACAGTGATTAGTCCTGCGAAACCGCTGCTTTACTTTGAAAAATGTAACATATGCCCTCTCAGACTTTCCATATTGAGTTACCGGCACTCTCAGGTTGATTGGCGCCACCGAGCGTCCGATAATAAAGTCTCAACAGCTTCAGGATGCTAACTTGGGGCTGTCTCCTCTGCTACCTTACTCACAACGACCGCTTGGGAGGCTTTGAGATGAATCTGTTGAAGAAACTCTTTGGTGCGATTTTTGGCCTATTGGGGGCAATCGCGAAACTCTTTGGTTTGGGCAAAAAGGGCGAGTTTTACATTGAATTAGATAAGAGCACGGCTGCCCCTGCTGCACCGCCAACCCCTACTAAAGCGGCAGAACCTGCCTCGACCCCTGAACCTGCTCCTGCTCCTCAACCCGCTCAACCCGTTGCCGCCGCACCCACCCCCGTTGCCACAGCTCCCGCAGAACCCACCCCTGTCACCCCCAGTGTTCCCTACACCCGTTTTGCGCGGCGTCGTCCGGGGGCTAATATGGCTGCCTTCTTGAATATGGCGCGGCAAGTTCGTCCCTCTACCTAGGAAACCTCATCCACAGAGCATTGGATGTAAAGGGGCTGTTGATGTGGGAATGCCCCTTTTTTTGTGCAAGGTATCCTCTCTGCGCATTGCAAGATTCCCGCAGTTGCAGTAGCATGCTGACAAATTGTGAGGGTGTATAGCTATGGGTCAGAAGCCGTCAAGCGGATGGGCAGCTGCCAAGATTTTTGCAGGATTACTCCTCCTCTTTACCATTGGCGCCTGCGAGGCAGACACCACCACCACAACCCCAACGGGTGAGGGGCTGCGGATTGGCTCATTGTTGCCCTCAACCGGCGACTTAGCCTCGGTGGGAACCCCTATAGCTGAAGTTGTCCCCCTGCTGGTGGAAACGGTGAATGCCTGTGGTGGTGTTAATGGCCAGCCCGTCACGCTTATTGCTGCTGATGATCAATCCAATCCTGCCTCTGGGGCAGAAGCGATGACGAAGTTGGTGGAGATTGACCGAGTTGCCGGAGTCGTTGGTTCTTTTGGCAGTAGTGTCTCCAATGCCGCCGCCGATATTGCCACCCGCGGTCAAGTGATGCTAATTTCCCCCGGCAGTACGAGTACACTCCTGACTGAACGCGCCAAGAAAGGAGACTTTAACGGCTATTGGGCACGCACTGCTCCCCCCGACAATTACCAAGCCCAAGCCCTTGCCCAACTGGCCAAAGAACAGGGGTATCAACGAGTCGCCACTGTGGTGATCAACAATGACTATGGCCGCAGCTTTGAGCAGGAATTTACCCGCGCTTTCAAAGCCCTAGGGGGAACCGTGATCAATGAAGACCGCCCCACCCGTTATGATGAGCGGGCAACCACCTTCACAACAGAAGCCGCTGCCGCTTTTAGCGGGAACCCCGATGCGGTGGTGGCTATTTTGTATCCGGAAACGGGTAGCCTGCTCCTGAAATCCGCCTTTGAGCAAGGTCTCACCCAAAACGTGGCCATTCTCCTCACCGATGGCGTCAAGTCCGAAAGTTTCCCTGAGCAAGTGGGCCGTACTCCCGATGGCAAATACATTATTGCCGGTGCCAAGGGAACCGTTCCCGGCGCCGATGGTCAAGCCCTGAGTCGCCTGCGAGAACTGTGGCGTGCTAAAAAAGGGAGCGATCTGCCGGCCTTTGGTGCTCAGACTTGGGATGCCGCCGCGCTCCTTGTACTAGCTGCACAGGCCGCAGGACAAAATACGGGTGAAGGGATTCGCAGCAAATTGCGCGATGTGGCCAACGCACCGGGGGAAGAAGTGGATGATGTGTGCAAGGGACTGGCTTTACTGCGGGAAGGCAAAGAAATCAACTATCAAGGCGCCAGTGGCAATGTCGATATTGATGAAAATGGCGATGTTGTCGGGGTCTATGACATTTGGCAGGTCACTGATGACGGTAAATTAAAGGTAATTGGTCAAGTGAATCCCCAAAAACCCTAGGCATGGCAAGCACATTTTCCTTTGATATTGTGAGTGATTTTGACTGGCAAGAGCTGGTCAATGCAGTGGATCAAACGGAGCGAGAGATCAAAGCCCGCTATGACCTCAAGGATACCCAGACCACCCTTGAACTGACAAAAGAGGGACTGACAATTCACACCGATAGTGAATTTACGCTCAATTCAGTGCAAACGATTCTGCAACAGAAGGCGGCGAAGCGGCAGTTGTCTCTGAAAATTTTTGACTATGGGCCTGTGGAAGCAGCGGGTGGTCAACGGGTCAAACAGTTGATCAAATTGCGGCGCGGGATCAATTCAGAACTAGCCAAAGAGATTAGCAAGCTTATCCGCAATGAATTTAAGAAGGTGCAAGCCGCGATCCAAGGGGATGTGGTACGGGTCAGTGCCAAATCAAAGGATGATCTACAAGCAGTGATCCAGCGCCTGAAAACTGAGGATTACCCCGTGCCATTACAATTTACGAACTACCGCTAGGGGTTAAAGGGTCATGTTGGGGTCTGTATCGCTGGGAACGTTGGGGTTAATTGTCGGTTCACTGCTGACGGTGGTGGGAGTGGTGGCCTATGCCACAGGGAATGCCACCTTGAATCTAGCGGGCTTTTTCTACGGTGTGCCCCTGCTCTTAGGCGGCTTGGCACTCAAAGCGGCAGAACTCAAACCGGTGCCCTATCGTGAAGCCCCAACCCCAGAGGCGATCGCTGGCCGTGCCCAAGCAACCCCCACCCAAACGCAAATCCGTAAGGATGTCACCCGTTATCGTTACGGTCAAGAAGCACACTTAGATAGCACATTGGCCAGTTTAGGCCTGAGCCCCTCTGATGCCGAGCGCCCTGTCTTGGTGGCGATCGCCGAGACCTTAACAGACGGTGCTTATACATTAATTTTAGAATTTGACTCCCCGGCGGTTCCCCTTGAGGTGTGGCAATCGAAGCAAGCCAAGATGCAGACATTCTTTGGCCCCAATATTCGTGTCAGCATGACGGATCAGGGAAACAACCGTGTGGCAGTGGCGCTGATTCGCGAGTAAGCCTGTGGTCAACCCTGTTCCACTTGCCTAAGATGATTGGTAAACCGTTTTGCCCTGAATTCAGGTGTTACGATAGCATCATCATTGCGGCATTCTAGCCTAAAGAGTAAGACTTTTTTGCAAGCAGTCTCCTCCTGACAACGCATTTTTGGAAACGGCGATTACGGCTATGGGTAAAGTCATTGGCATCGACCTTGGAACCACAAATAGTTGTGTGGCAGTCTTAGAAGGGGGGAATCCCGTCGTGATCCCCAGTGCCGAGGGTGGGCGCACCACCCCCAGTATTGTTGCCTTTGGCAAATCGGGCGAACGGTTGGTGGGTCAACTGGCGAAACGGCAAGCTGTCACCAATGCCGAGAACACGATTTTCAGTATCAAGCGGTTTATTGGTCGCCGCTGGGAGGAAACCGCTGAAGAACGGGGGCGCGTGCCCTATACCTGTGTGCCGGGTCGCGATGGCATGGTGGATGTGCAGATTCGCGATCGCACCTATACCCCCCAAGAAATTTCTGCCATGATCCTGCAAAAGCTGAAGCAGGATGCGGAAGCCTATCTGGGGGAACCCGTGACCCAAGCCGTCATTACTGTGCCAGCCTATTTTAGTGATGCGCAACGCCAAGCCACCAAAGATGCGGGGGCGATCGCCGGCCTTGAGGTAATGCGCATTATTAACGAGCCAACGGCGGCCTCCTTAGCCTACGGCATCGACAAGCAGGATCAAGATCAAACCATTTTGGTTTTTGACTTGGGCGGGGGCACCTTTGATGTCTCGATTCTCCAACTGGGGGATGGCGTCTTTGAGGTGCGCTCCACAGCAGGGAATAACCACCTAGGGGGCGATAATTTTGACGAATGTATTCTTGATTGGCTCTTGGCCTGTTTTAAGGAGCAGGAGGGGATCGATCTCTCGAAAGATAAAATGGCACTGCAACGCCTCCGCGAAGCGGCTGAAAAAGCCAAGGTGGAGTTATCGGGCACCCTGAGCACTTCCATTAACCTGCCCTTTATTACGGCTGATGAAACAGGGCCTAAGCACCTTGAAATGGAACTCACCCGCAGTAAGTTTGAGGAACTCTGCGCCCACTTGGTTCAGGCCACCCTCGAACCCATGCAGCAGGCGATCGCCGATGCCGGTTTGACGGTTCAAGAGATTGATCGGGTGTTACTTGTCGGTGGCTCAACCCGTATTCCTGCCATTCAGCAGTTGGTGAAGGAATTCTGTGGCAAAACTCCCGATCGCTCCGTTAATCCTGATGAAGCCGTTGCCGTAGGGGCAGCCATTCAAGGCGGCATTCTGGGCAAGGAAACAACGGTCAAAGATCTCCTGCTCCTAGATGTCACCCCGCTGTCTCTGGGGTTGGAAACCCTTGGCGGTGTCTTTACCAAAATCATCGAACGTAATACCACCCTCCCCACCAGTAAGACGCAGACCTTTTCCACGGCTACCGATGGCCAAACGGTCGTGGAAATTGCTGTCTATCAAGGGGAGCGCCCGATGGCAAAAGACAATAAACAACTGGCCTGCTTTGAGCTCACGGGCATTGCCCCTGCCCCTCGCGGCGTGCCGCAAATTGATGTCACGTTTGATATTGATGCCAACGGTATCCTGAGTGTGTCTGCCGTCGATCGCGCCACCGGTCGCCAACAAAGTGTGCGCATTACCAATCGCGGTGGCCTCAGCAGTATGGAAATCGAGCGCATGCGCCAAGAGGCAACGATTTATGCCCAAGCCGACCAAATCAAGAAAGAGATTGCCGAACTGCGCAACCAAGCCGATGCCCTGCTGTACAGCTATGAATCAACCATCAAAAACCATGGCATCACATTAACTCCCGATCTACGGGCACGGATTGAGCCGGTGGTTCAGAGTATGCAGGCAGCAATGGTGGATGACAATATTACCCCCGATGAAATTCGCAAGCGGATGGAAGCCCTGCAGCAGGCCTTGGTGACCTTGGGAACGGTGGTCTATCAACAAACCGCAGGCGGTTCCATGATGACCTCAACCCCGACAATGGGGGGTGCTACGATTAGTTCCCAAGCCACTCAAGTTTTAGATAGTGATGCCACAATAATCAGCGATAATGAAGAAACAGTTGTTTCAGATTATGAAGCGGTTGATTAATTTAGGTAACGGTGGCTATGGCTCGTGATTTCTATGAGATCTTAGGTGTCTCACGCTCTGCGGATGCTGAAGAATTAAAACGAGCCTATCGGCGCTTGGCTCGCAAGTATCACCCCGATGTCAACAAAGAACCGGGCGCTGAAGAAAAGTTCAAGGAAATCAACCGCGCCTACGAGGTGCTCTCGGATCCCCAAGCGCGAGCCAACTACGATCGCTTTGGTGAAGCCGGGGTCAGTGGCGTCGGGGCTGCTGGCTTCAGTGACTTTGGCATTGGTGACATGGGCGGCTTCGCCGATATTTTTGAAACCTTCTTTGGGGGTGGATTTGGTGGATTTACCAGCAGTGGGCGGCGGTCGCAGGGGCCAACCCGCGGTGAAGATCTGCGCTATGACCTCAAACTAGAATTTCGCGAAGCTGTTTTTGGCGGTGAGAAGGAAATTCGCATTAATCATTTGGAAACCTGTAAAACCTGTCAAGGCACAGGGGCCAAACCCGGCACACGGCCAGTCACTTGTAGTACCTGTGGCGGCATTGGTCAAGTGCGGCGATCGGCACGCACTCCCTTCGGCAGTTTTACCCAATTGACCACCTGTCCAACCTGTGGCGGTTCGGGGGAAGTGATTGAATCTCGCTGTGAGTCCTGTGGTGGCCAAGGCCACATCCAAGTCAGCAAAAAATTGAAAATTACGATTCCTGCGGGGGTGGACAATGGCACGCGGCTGCGGGTCTCAGGGGAAGGAGATGCCGGTCTGCGCGGAGGCCCTCCCGGCGATCTCTATGTGTATCTGTTTGTCGAACCCGATCCTGAGTTTCAGCGCGAAGGCAACAACATCCTATCGCGGATTAAAATTAGCTACCTGCAAGCGATTCTTGGCTGTCGGATTCCCGTGAGTACCGTGGATGGCGAAGCAGAACTGAAGATTCCCGCAGGTACTCAACCCGGTACGGTGTTAATCCTAGAAGGCCGAGGCGTCCCCCGGGTGGGCAATCCTGTGGCGCGGGGCGATCACCTCATTACCGTTGATGTCGAAATTCCCACCCATATCACCCATGAAGAGCGAGAACTGCTGGAGAAATTGGCCAAGATTCGCGGCGAGCGTATGGGCAAAGGCGGTCTAGAGGGCTTCCTCGGCAGCTTATTTGGTGGTTAGGGCGCGTTGCCTAAAATAGAAAAAACCGTTGGGGGTGCTGGCCATGCTGACTGAGGTTTTGACCGCACTGGATCAAGGAAATTTCCAACAGGCAGAAAAATTGCTGGCCACCTTGCCTCCTGAGGATCCCCGTGTCCTCCTGTGCCGAGGTCAACTCTATCTCAAGACAGAGCGGCTAGAGGAGGCAGAGTCAGACTTTCGCCAATTACTGCGGCTGAACTGTGGCCCCAAGCTGACGCAAATGGCTCGGCGCGGCCTTGAAAAAATTGAGCAAATTCGCCAACGGCAGCGGCAACAGGCGATTTTAGCAACCCATGCCGTGGTGGGAGTCGAGCAGCAGGGCGTTCTGGTTTTGGAGGGGGTGGCTGCCTCTGAGCAGCGGACGATCCTTGCCCGTCTTTTGGCCACCATGTTTAAGATTGACCCCTACACGGCGCGACTGTTGATTCCGTCGCGGGGCTGGCGTTTGATCCGCACGGGCAATTTTGCGGAACTCACCGTCTATTGCCAAGAACTGAAACAGCAGGGGTTTACCCTCTTTTGTGTCCCCTTTGAGGCACTGACAGCCACACCCGTCTTGCAGGTGCGTTATTTTGTGGCCTTGGAGCCACAGCCGCGTGTGGTGTGTACCAGTTCGCTCTCGCCAGAGCCAGTGGAGTTAACGTTTACTTGGTCACAGGTCAGCCAGCGGGTAGAGGGGTTGCTGCCGATTTTTGAGCAAGTGTTCGATCGCGATCGCCAAGGAAAAGTTACCCGTAAAGAACAAATTCAGGATCATGCCCAGTGCTGTGATCTTCACCTGTTTCAGCAAAATCAAATCCTGCGCTTTTATCGCGGCGGTTACCAGTTTCACCAAGGGATTCCCCTCAATCACGTGGCAGAGGTGATCCAGAGTGATTTGGATTTGGATCAAAATACCTCATGGGTGAAGTGGCGGCAGTTATCGAGTCTGTGGCAGCAGCACTGTGGCGATCGCCCCGTGTGGCAAGACTTTACCAGTTTTGCTGAAACTGCTTTGGACTTTAGCGAACTCCTGAGTAAAATTCCCCCCCACATTAACCTCTTTCGCCGTGAAGACAGTCCTTGGGATGCCGCCTTCATGCTCTACAGCAGTTTGGCCTTTCACCGTGACCGCAGTGGCAGCAACCGCTAAGCTAGAAACAGAAGTCTGCTCGTGCGAGTATCTGTGTTGCACCGACTCCAACAAGCAATTAAAAATGATCTCATTGCTGGTCTGCTGGTGGTGATCCCGCTGGCAACAACGATTTGGCTATCGATTTCTGTCTCCAGTTGGGTCTTGGATCTCCTCACCCGTATTCCTAAGCAGGTGAACCCCTTCAAAACATGGCACCCCCTGTTGGTGGATCTGCTCAATGTGGCGGTGGGGATTTTGGTGCCCTTAACAGGGATCCTGCTCATTGGCTTGATGGCACGCAATATCTTTGGCCAGTGGCTGTTGAACACAGGTGAGAGCATTCTCAAGCGCATCCCCTTGGCGGGCACCATTTATAAAGTGCTGCAACAACTCCTAGAGACAATTCTGCGGGACTCGCGCGATCGCTTTCGCCGAGTGGTGCTCGTAGAATACCCGCGGTCGGGTCTGTGGGCCGTGGCCTTTGTCACTGGCACGATTAATGGTTCATTGCAAACGGTCTTTTCCGAGCCAATGTTGAGTCTATTTATCCCCTCATCGCCTAACCCCACCACCGGTTGGTATGTGATTGCCAGTGAGCGGGATGTGCGAGATTTGGATATTTCGATCGAGGATGCCTTTAAGTTAATTATTTCCGGGGGGATTGTGACACCGGGATCAGTTCCCCCTTCAAGCTTGTCCCCTGCCCCTGCGTCGTTGCGTTAAGAACTCGTTTTTGAGGATGTACCCATGATTACTGCTCGTCGTGTTGCCCGTGAATTGGCGTTGCTCAGTGCCGCTCAAGTGTTACGCCAACCGAAACTGCTCGATGAAAGTGACTGCCGCAGCTTGATCCTGATGGCGGTACGGACGCTGGCGAGTGATGTGCGCGATACCCTCGAACAGGCCGGCACTGAACTCAGTGAAAGTCAGCGACTGCTCAACCATAGCGAGTTTCAGTTGCCCCACCTCGAAAAGGCACAGATGGTGCTTCAAGATGCCCTCAATCGGGCGGAAAAGGGCTTGAACAAAATAGGTGCTGCCCTCGATTTACCCGAAATTCTCTACTTTGCCCATCAAGAGGAAGTTCAAGCCTACGCGATCGCCCTACTGCGCTGTTTGCAGCGACACCAAACGGAGATTCAAGAACTGGTGAATCGCTCAATGGTGGATTGGCAACTGGAGCGACTGACGCACTTAGATCGCGCCATTATTGAAATGGCCGTCGCAGAGATGCGCTATCTTGACGTGGCCAAGCCAGTGGCCATCAACGAGGCGATCGAACTGGCCAAACGCTACAGCGATGAGGGCAGCTACCGCTTTATCAATGGTGTGCTGCGGCGGATCAGTGAAGCCCTTGACACGGCTCAAGCGGCCACTGGTAACTGAAACGACTGCCACAATTGCTGCCGCCCCAATTCCACATCCTCAGGCCGACATTGCCAGTGGGGATGGGCACTGATCACTAAACTTTCGAGGGTTTCGCGATCAAAGAGATGCCAAACAGGGGCACCGTCAACATGGTGGGCGATCGCCAGCAGATTTTCAGCCACGCAGTGAATTTCTAAACAGGTGGCTGCTCGCTGAATTTGCAACTGCTGCCCCGGTAGGAGTGATCGCACCGCGTCCATAATCTCCCGTAGTTCCGAGATGCTCTGGACACAGACCCCCGGAATGGCCACCCGCTGCTGGGGATCCCCATTGACTTGCAGCCAATAATGACGGCTGGGATCAATTCCCAGAAGCCAAGGATCAACATCATCTAAGCGATAACGGGGAGCCAAGGAGAGTCCGTGCATCATTTATCCATTTCCTAAATCACAGCATTGATATCTAGCGATCGCAAGGGATCACTCTCGTATATGTAGTGTGATAAGTCTCCTTTATTTGATCAATCAAAGTTAATAATGCTTAATCTTTTGCCCATAGTTGTTAACAAAGCGCCGTTTTGCCCCCAGCGAGATCACTGTTTTGTTGCGGCAGCTACAGTTATCCGAGAGAAAATGGTTAAAATGAAGTTAAGAATAGGTTAACCCCTGAGAAAAAGGATAGGTAAGCAATGAATAAATACGAATTTTTACATCCCTACAGCCGTTACCACGGTGAGTTTACACCCGAAAACTTTTTATTTGATGCCAACTTACAGGAGTTTGCGACCCGAGTGAGCTACATTTCCAGTCTCGAAAACAGTGGCAAGCTTTCCCCTCAGGAAGCCTATGAGCAAATTAAACGCCTTTGGCAAGAACTGAAAGCAACCAAAAAAGCGCTGCTAGATACGGCGCCCCCTAGCTAGGCTTGGAGGCGATGAAGCGTCTCCCGAATCAAGTCGGTCGGTACCTGATCAAAAATGTCCACATGGCCAATGGCGGTGGGGAGAATAAACCGCACCTGCTGCGCCTGAACTTTCTTGTCATGCTCTAAGAGTGCCAGCAGTCCCTCCACATCAAAGTGAGCCGGGATCATGGTCGGCAACTTTGCCTTGAGAATCAATGCCCGTTGGGCGGCGGCGGCTTCTACTGACCAATACCCCAAGGCCACCGCCAGTTCTCCAGCGGCAATCATACCAATGGCCACCGCCTCGCCGTGATTCAAAAGGCGATAGTTGCCCATACTTTCAAGGGCATGGCCAATGGTGTGCCCGTAATTCAAAATGGCCCGCAGACCCGCTTCCCGCTCATCCTTGCTGACCACATCCACCTTCGCTTGGCAGGAACGCTGTAGGATTTGAAGCAACTGCTCAGCAGGCACAGCAGCCATGCGATCCAAACGCGGCAGCTGACTCAACAAATCAAACAGCTCAGTATCCCAAATCACACCATACTTAATCACCTCTGCCATACCAGCCCGGAATTCTCTGGGGGGCAGGGTTGCCAAAACATCGGGATCAATGACCACAAGACGAGGTTGATGAAAGGCTCCAATGAGATTTTTGCCTTGGGGATGGTTCACCCCTGTTTTCCCACCAATCGCCGCATCCACCATCGCCAAGAGACTGGTGGGAATCTGAACCACGGCAATCCCCCGCAGCCAAGTCGCCGCCGCAAAGCCAGTCATGTCGCCAATGACGCCACCACCAAGGGCAAAGAGCGTAGAACCCCGCTCTAAACGCTGACTCAGGGCAGCATCATAAATCTTTTCAACGGTTCTGAGGGTTTTGTAGCGTTCCCCTGCTGGGAGAATACAGGGGGTGACTTGCCAGCCCGCTTGCGTTAATGCCTCTTGCACATCCGTGCCGTAGTGCCGCCAAATTTGCGGATTGGAAACGATGAGGGCAGGGGCTTTCGGCGTCAAGGGCGTATATTCGGCCAACAGTGCAGGCAACTGCCGCCGTGTGTTGGCACCAATGGCAATTCGGTAGGCGTGCTCACCAAGGGGAACGGGAATCAGCGTCGTCATTGTCGGATTTGCTGGGGACAACTACATTAAGTATTTTTAAGTATTTTCAGTCATCACTGCCGGGGCGGGGAAAGGCCGGCTTCGCTTGCCAAGGGGCAAAAAACGGCAGGAGGAGAAGTGCGGGTAAGGCAGCGCCAATTGTAAAGAGAAAAAAGAGCGGCCACCCCATGATCTCCGCCGCTTTGCCCGCAGGGGCTGCTAGCACGTCTCGACTAAAGGCAAAAAGGCTAGAGAGCAGGGCATACTGCGTTGCGCTAAATTGAGGGTTGCAGAGGCTCATTAAAAGAGCCGTCAGAGCAGCGATCGCCAGTCCGGCACAGAAGTTATCAATACTAATGGCGGCCACCATCACCGTTGGATTGGCACCGGCATTGGCCAAAACAAAGTAGGAGACATTGCTAGAAGCTTGCAATCCCCCCATGATCCAAAGAGCACGGTGAATACCGATTTGACTGATGGCCGCCCCGCCGGCAAGGGCACCAACAATGGTGGCAATCAGCCCGACACCCCCTTGCACCGCACCAATTTGGGTTTGGCTAAAGCCCTGCTGCAACAGGAAAGGGGTCATCATGTTCCCTGTGAGCGCATCCCCCAAGCGGTAGAGGCAGATAAAGAGCAGAATAATCAGCCCTGTTCCCCAGCCGTAGCGCTGGAAAAAATCAAGGAAGGGGCGAATCACTGCTTGTGCCAATGAAGGAGGAGCCGGGGGATGGACTTCGGGTTCCGGTGCCCAAAGGGTCGTGACCATGCCCACGAGCATCAGCAGCGCCATCAGGACGTAAACCACGGGCCAAGGCAGTTGATCGGCAAGAATCAGGGCTAGGGAACCCGTGACCAAGAGCGCAATGCGATAGCCAAGGACGTAAATACCTGCACCCGCCCCCATTTCAAGGGGTTCTAGGACATCGGCACGATAGGCATCCACCGCAATATCTTGGCTGGCGCTCAAAAAGGCAATGGCGAAGGCATTCACTGCCAATAGCCGTAGGCTCGTACTGGGATCCTGTACCGCCATTAGGGCGATCGCCCCCAAGAGGAGCACCTGAATGAGCAGTAACCAGCCCCGCCGCCGTCCCAAAAAGGGAATCGTATAGCGATCCAGTAAGGGAGACCAGAGAAACTTGAATGAGTAGGGCAACCCCACGAGGCTAAAGAGACCAATAGCGGTCAAGTCAATGCCCTCAACGGTCATCCATGCTTGCAGTGTTCGGCTGGTGAGAAACAGGGGCAACCCTGAGGAAAAGCCCAGCAAGAGCAGTGCTGCCATTTTGCGACTTTGAAACACCCGTAGAGCTGCGCCGATTCCCGCCATTCATGTCGTTCCCCTGCTTGAGACTTGCCCTAGTGTAGAGCAAAAGGGGCAGTCACCTAAAGACTACTGGCTTGACTGATGCGGCTGGGGCGAAAAGCGGGCCGACAGGTATCTAGGGAAACGGGGACGGGTTTGACGTGCCAGATGTCTTTGCAGTACTCGGCAATCGTGCGATCGCTAGAGAATTTGCCCATGCGCGCCACATTGAGAATAGACATCTGTGTCCAGTGGCTCTTCTCGCGGAAGGCTTGGGCAACCCGTTGCTGACAGTCCACATAGGATTGGTAGTCCGCCAACAGCATATAGGGATCTTCGTTGAGCAGGGAACTGACAATCGGTTCAAATAGCCCCGGCTCACGTGGATTGAAGTAGTCGGAAATCAGGCTGTCAATCACTTTCTTGAGCATTGGGTTGCTGTTGTAGTACTCGCAGGGATTGTAGCCCTCAGCTTTCAGGCTCATTACCTCTTGCGCCGTCAGACCAAAGAGGAAGAAGTTCTCTGCCCCCACCTCTTGGCGAATTTCCACATTTGCCCCATCCAGAGTACCAATCGTCAAGGCGCCATTGAGGGCAAATTTCATGTTGCCGGTGCCGGAGGCCTCCTTACCAGCGGTGGAGATCTGCTCTGAAAGATCAGCCGCAGGATAGGTCATTTCCCCAAGGGAAACGGAATAGTTACTGAGGAACACGACCCGCAGACGGCCATTGACATCCCGATCATGGTTGACCATATCCCCCACCGCATTGATCAGCTTGATGATCATCTTGGCCATGAAGTAGCCGGGGGCTGCCTTGCCGCCAAAAATAAATGTGCGCGGCTGAATGTCAATGTTGGGGTTGGCCTTGATTTGTTCGTAGAGGGTAATAATGTGGAGCACCGCCAAGTGCTGCCGCTTGTACTCATGGATCCGCTTCACTTGAATGTCAAACAGGGAATAGGGATCCACCTCAATCTGGTTGTGGCGCCAAATGTACTCCGCTAAGCGTTCTTTGTTGGCTTGCTTGATTTGCTGCCACTTGGCCTGAAAGGCGGGATCCGTGGCGTAGGGTTCTAGGCCGCGCAGGTCTTCAAGGTGGGTAATCCAGCGATCGCTTTTCAGCGTTTCCGTAATCAGGCTGGCCAAGCGGGGATTACTCATCAATAGCCAACGGCGGGGGGTAATGCCATTGGTTTTGTTCTGGAACTTGTTGGGGTACATTTCGTAGAAGTCCCGCATCAGTTCCTGCTTGATCAGTTCCGTGTGCAGTTCGGCGACCCCGTTGACCGTATGGCTGCCAACACAGGCCAAATGCGCCATACGCACTTGCTTGGGATGACCTTCCTCAATGAGGGACATCCGTGCCAACCGGGCAATGTTACCGGGGTAGCGTTGGCGAATCTCGTTGAGAAAGCGGTAGTTAATCTCGTAAATAATTTCAAGGTGGCGCGGCAGTAGTTGCGCAAAAAGTTCCACCGACCAGCGTTCAAGGGCTTCCGCCAGCAGGGTATGGTTGGTGTAAGCAAAAGTGCGCTGGGTAATGTCCCACGCTTTTTCCCACGGGAGTTGGTACTCATCCACCAGCAATCGCATCAGTTCAGCCACACCAATGGCAGGGTGGGTATCGTTAAGCTGAATGGCTACTTTGTCGGGGAAGGCATCAAAGCTGGTGTGCCGCCGCAGGTAAAGGCGAATAATGTCCTGCAACGAACAGGAGACAAAGAAATACTGTTGCCGCAGGCGCAGCTCCTTGCCTTGGGGAGTGTTGTCGTTGGGGTAAAGAACCTTCGAGATATTCTCACTAAAGGTTTTTTCCGAGACCGCTTGGGTGTAGTCGCCGGCGTTGAAGACCTGTAAATTAAAATCCTGAGCAGCGCGGGCACTCCACAGACGGAGCGTATTCACCGTATTTTTGCCATAGCCTGGAATTGGTGTATCGTAGGGGGTGCCCAAGACGGTGGTACTGGGAATCCAGCGCACGCGGTAGTGCCCTTGAACATCGGTGTAGGCTTCGGTGTGGCCGCCAAACTTAACTTCGACATTGTAGTCGGGCCGGGCAATCTCCCAAGGGTTGCCAAAGCGCAGCCAGTTGTCGGGGACTTCGTGCTGCCAGCCATTGGTGATGATTTGCTCGAAAATCCCATACTCGTAGCGAATGCCGTAGCCAACAGCGGGAATTTCGAGGGTGGCTAAGGAGTCGAGGAAACAAGCCGCCAACCGTCCTAGGCCGCCATTTCCTAAGCCTGGTTCAGGTTCGCGATCCATGAGTTCATTGAGATCTAAGCCAAAGTCGGTCATGGCCTGTTTGGTTTGCTCATAGAGGCCGACATTAATCAGGTTATTCAGGAGCAAGCGACCAATGAGAAACTCTGCCGACAGGTAATAGACCACCTTCGCATCCTGCTCAAAATAGGTTTGGGCGGTTTTAATCCGTCGATGCAGCAGGCGATCGCGCACCGTGTAGGCCAGTGCCATGAAGTAATCGTAGGGCGTGGCAAACATGGCATCCTTGCCCTGGATGTAGTGCAGGTTATCAACAAAGGCGCGCTTCAGGGTTTGCACGGTCATCCCTGTGCGATCGCTCTCGATATACAAATCGCAGTGTTCGTCGTTGGCAGTAGGGTTGGTGTGGGAAACTGAATGAACAGGATGACCGTTGGGCGTGGCGGAATTATTCATGCAACCTGTAGCTCTGAAGGAATCGGCAATCACTTAACTTAAGGCTAATACAGATTTGTGAAATGTACATTAGACTACCGCTGCGGGAATTTTAATAATTGATTTATCTGCCTTTACATTTTTTTAATCTTCTCAAAGAGTCTGCCAATCCCTTGGGCAATCCCTAATCAAACCAACCAATTTCCGCATCCCCAAGGGGAGAGGCATTGGGATTGGGGATGGGAACTTCATTAACAAGGGGTTTAAATCCCACATCCTCAAAGCGGTAGGGCTGAGGCGCCGTGAGTTGGCGAATGACTTCTTTGGCCTCTTCAAATTCGGCTTCTAGGGTCTGATGGCGGGTTTGGAGGTTCTGAAGCTCAGTTTCGAGGGCTTGGGCGCGATCGCGCCACGTTTGCACTTCCTGTTGCAGTTGCTCTATCTGGGTGCTGTGAGCGGTTTTCTCAGCTTCTGCCGCTGCTAACGCTGCTTTGAGGGTGGCCAGTTCTTGCTCTAGTTCTGCCTTGGTGGGCTGGTGTCGACTCCGCTTGCTGGGCGCTTGACTTTGTTTGGCTGCCTCTTGCCGCAGTAAATCGCTGAGGTTTTGGTGTTCCATCCAATCCTTAAATTATTTGCAAAACAACAGGCGTGCATTTGTCCCTCTTTTGTTAATACTGATCTTTGCATAAAATTCGCACTGATAGGATATAATCGCTTGGAATTCTTTTGGCTGTGAGAGTGAAATATGCTAACCTCGACCGCAACGCCGCTGACCACAGAGCAGGCACACCTCAAGATTCAGGGGGGCTATCGGTTATCGGGGGAGGTGAGGATTAGCGGAGCCAAGAATTCAGCATTAGTCTTGATGGCGGCGGCACTCTTAGCAGCGGATACAACCATTCTTCGTGCAGTGCCTGACTTAGCGGATATTCGTCGCCTTGGGGAAATTTTACAGGCATTGGGGGTCAAGGTACACCGCCTCGGTAGTGAAGCGATCGCCATTGATGCCACGGAATTAAATACCAATGATCCCCCCTATAGTTTGGTCAGCCAACTGCGGGCGAGTTTCTTTGCCATTGGTCCATTGGTGGCACGGTTGGGGATTGCTCGTGTTCCCTTGCCTGGCGGCTGCGCTATTGGCGCTCGTCCGGTGGAACTGCATGTGCGCGGTCTGCAAGCGATGGGAGCCGAAGTCACGATTGACCACGGTGTTGTTACCGCCAGTGCCCCCAAACTGAAGGGAACCCGCATCTATTTGGACTATCCCAGCGTTGGTGCAACGGAAACCCTGATGATGGCCGCCACCCTTGCCGAGGGGGAAACCACGATTGAAAATGCCGCTCAAGAACCGGAAGTGGTGGATTTGGCCAACTTCTGTATCGCCATGGGGGCAAAAATCTATGGGGCAGGCACCAATTCGATCACCATTGTCGGGGTCGATCGCCTCCACGGCACTGAATACGAAATTATCCCTGATCGCATTGAAGCGGGAACATTTCTCTTGGCGGCTGCCGTCACCCGCTCTGCCATTACATTGGCACCGGTCATTCCCAGTCACCTGACACCTGTGGTTGCCAAACTGGAAGAAATGGGAGCGAGGATTGAATTTCCCGATCCCACCCGTGTCCGCTTTACCCCTGCTCTGCACTACCGTGCCACCGACATTGAAACGCTCCCCTACCCCGGTTTTCCTACGGATATGCAGGCCTTGATGATGACATTGCTGGCCATCAGTGAGGGGAATAGTTTAGTCAGCGAAACGGTGTTTGAAAATCGCTTTGGCCATGTGGCTGAACTGAATCGCATGGGTGCCGATATTCGCGTCAAGGGAAATCACGCCGCCATCCGAGGGGTGCCCCATCTTTCCGGTGCACCGGTAACAGGTACAGATTTACGTGCCACAGCGGCTTTAGTTGTTGCTGGACTGGCTGCCCACGGCGAAACCCACGTCTATGGCTTGCAGCACTTAGATCGGGGCTACTGGCAACTTGAAGCCAAGCTGCGGGGTTTGGGCGCACAGCTAGAGCGCTATATTCCGAATGCAGCCCCTTCTCCAGTTTTTTAGGCTAGACTTGGGGGCAACTGCCATCTCGGTTCCTATCCCCCCTGTCCATTGCGCCATCACATTCGCCAGTACTGCAGCTACGGTGGGCGTCCAATGTTCCCATGCGCTAAGGGGCAAGGCCAATGCCCCCCAATAGGCACCAAAAAGACAGCTTAAGAGAAGACCAGCACTGGGTTGCTGCTTGATAACAATTTCATGGGCTAATTCTAAGTCCCACGGGGCGATCGCCAAGGCATAGCGGATCACCTCTCCTCTCTCTAGAGGTACGGCCAAAGGCTCAGGTGCCCAAGCCGCCGCGAGGTATTCATGGAGTAGGGTCTGAATCTCCTGCAACGCCGCGGGGACTGAGATCAAAGGTTGATCCCATGATGCCAACAACTGCGGCAGCTGAACGGGCCACTCCCCTTGGTTGGGGGTTAACCATTGGTGGGGTAGTGTCTGGGCTAGATAGATATCCTCTTTAGCGATGCCCCACAGAAGTCCAAGGAGGGCACCGCGAAACTGCTCATAGATGCCTCCTCTGACCATCACGCCGACTGCTTTTGACCCACGACAGCATAGAAGGGATCGGTGAATCCCAGCCAAGGCCAGCGACGGGGCAGCTGGGTTTCTACCACCTTGAGGGAGGGAATGCTATCAATGTAGGTTTGCACCAAGCGCACGCGATCGCCCTCGGTACCCTCGCGCCACGCCTGAATCGCCTTCTCAAAAAACATGCGATTCGAGAAGCTGACAATGACCACCCCTTGGGGGTTGAGGATACGGGCAATTTCTGTAAAAGTGGCCTCAGGATACTGGAGGTACTGCACCGACACCGCCATCAAGACGGCATCAAAACTAGCATCCTCTAGGGGCAAGGCCAACTCTTCATTAAGATTCTGAACGAAATAACGATCCAAGCGGGGGTTGCGGGCTAGCTCCGCCGCATTCATCCCATGGCCCACCACTTCCGCAAAGGATAGCTCTGGTGGTAGATGGGATACCCAACTACTCATTAAGTCCAAAACCCGCATTTGTGGCTTTAAGTATTGGCGGTAGAGATCCGTGAGGCGGGCAAGAAAGAAATCATCCACGTGGGTAACAAAGCGCGGTGCCGCGTAAAAGAGATCATCGCTGCGGCTATCCAGTTTCGTGCGCTGGTAGGGATTGAGAATCATCGACCTAGCTGCTGAGCAATCTCCTTTTGAAGATAACGAACAACTTCGCTGATAGGGAGGGTGGATTTGGCACCGCTTGCGCGGATCACGAGTTCCACTTCCCCCTTGGCGATCGCCCGCCCCGTCACTAGGCGATAGGGAATGCCAATGAGATCCGCATCTTTGAATTTCACCCCTGCCCGCTCATCGCGATCGTCGAGGAGCACCTCAATTCCTGCCGCCTGAAGCTGATCGTAGAGGTCAGTGGCCACCTGCATTTGCTGCCCATCCTCGATGTTGGGAACGACAATGATCACTTGATAGGGGGCGATTGCCAGCGGCCAAATAATGCCATGTTGATCGTGGTGCTGCTCCACCGCCGCCTGAGCCAAGCGGGAAACCCCAATGCCATAGCAGCCCATCACCAGCGGCACCTCTTCCCCTTGTTCATTGGTGTAGGTGGCCTTCATTGCCTCAGAGTACTTTGTCCCCAACTGGAAAATATGGCCAATTTCAATGCCACGGGCGGTCTCTAGGTGCTGTGTTGGATCGTGGCAGGCGCGATCGCCGGCTTGGGCTTTGCGAACATCGGCGACAATGGCCGGTAATGGACAGGATTTGCCCCAATTGACACCGACACGGTGCTGTTGATCGCGATTGGCTCCTGTAATAAACCGCTTTAACTCCGTTACGGTGTGATCGGCAATGCGAATCCAGTGGGGAATGATCTGGGGATCGGCTTTAATAACGCCGTCCTCTATGTCAGGGCCAATGTAACCAAAGGGAATGGGGGTGGCTGCCCACTCTTGGGCGGTATTGGCATCCGCCACCCGCAGATCTAGCAATTTCGTTGCCCCGTAGTTGGGCGCAAGGGAAGTGAGGGTGTTGTGCAGCTTGACGCTATTCACCTCTTGATCGCCGCGAATACTCACCAACACCAGACCCACCCGCCCATTATCGAAAACCGTTCGATAGAGGACATTTTTGACAATTTGCGTCGGATGGCACTGCAAGTGCTCAACAAGGGCATCAATGGTTGCTGTATTGGGGGTATCTAGTGTCGCCACCTTTTTGTAGGTTGTGGGCACCGCGTCAGGGGGCAGCGAAACGGCCTTTTCCACATTGGCGGCATATTGGCCGTCAGCCGTATAGAGCACTTCATCTTCGCCAGCGGCAGCCAGCACCATAAACTCATGGGATCCCGATCCGCCAATGGCACCCGAATCCGCCTCCACGGCTCGAAACGTCAGGCCACAGCGCTGAAGAATACGGCTATAGGTGTCGTACATCACCTGATAGGTTTCCTTGAGGCTGGCCACATCGGCATGGAAGGAGTAGCCGTCCTTCATAATGAATTCTCGTCCCCGCATCAGACCAAATCGCGGGCGAATCTCATCGCGGAACTTTGTTTGAATTTGGTACAGGTGAACGGGCAACTGACGATAGGAGCGAATCAAGTCCTTAGCGAGGGTGGTGATGACCTCTTCATGGGTCGGCCCTAGTCCCAACTGCCGCTCAGCGCGATCGGTGAGGGAAAACATGATCCCTTCGGCCTTGGTATAGGTGTCCCAGCGTCCCGACTCTTGCCACAGTTCAGCGGGTTGCAATTGCGGCAGCAAACATTCCAAAGCACCACTGCGGTTCATTTCCTCACGGACAATGGCGCTCACTTTTTGCAGCACTCGCCACATCAAGGGCAGATAGCTATAGATGCCACTGGCAATCCGCCGAATATATCCCGCCCGCAGCAATAATTTGTGGCTGGGAATTTCTGCTTCCGCTGGATCATCGCGAAGCGTGACAAAAAGCATTTGCGAGAGACGCATAGCTGGGCTACCGATACTGCACAGAGCCTCTATTTTACGATGACCAGCGATCGCTAGGGGGTAGCCATTGGTTCGGGATCCGCTGCTGGCGGTTGAACAGGTGTCGGCGTCGGGGCAGCAGTGGCTTCAGGTGTCGGTGCAGGTCTGGCAGGGGTAACCGTGGTTTCAGGGGTGGGAGATGCCTCAGGGGTGGGTGCAGGGGTAGCAGCCTCTGGCGTGGGTGTTGCTGGCGGAGCTGATGTTGGTTCGGTGACTGGTTCAGAAGTCCTTGGTGTTGCTGGCGGAGCTGATTCTGGTTCGGTGACTGGTTCAGAAGTCCTTTCAGGAGTACTGGGGGGGCTTTCCCACCAAGCGGGCGTGGGTGCTGCCTGTTGCCGTTGGCGCACACTGAGTTCATAGTCCCACTGCCAGATGCGATTGAGAGCTTCACGGTAGAGGGCGCGATCGCGACCAATTTGCTCAGCGGTTTGAATGGCTTCCTCTAGTTTGCCTTCCCGTGCCAAGCGAATCGCTCGATCCAGAATCGGACGATCCTCAATTTCTTCCAGTTTTTCCTGCCACTCGTTGCGGTAGTTGGCCACTACAGAAGCAAGCACAGCATTGCTGGGGAAGTATTGCAGAACCCCTAGGGCGGCCTGATACTGTTTCTGTTCTGCGAGGGCGATCGCCGCATGGAGCAAGGGCTGCTCATCAATCGTACGCAGATCCCGCTGCCAAAGGGCAATCAAACCTTGGGCTTGAACCCGTTCCGGCTGACCAAGGGGCACCTGCCGAGCTTGAGCAATGGCCAAGGCATACCCCCAGCGCAGATGAGAATTGGCGAGCCACGATGCCCACTGAAGATGCTGCTGGTTGCGCAACTGCTGCTGCCATGTTTTGAGGTAGGCCTGAGCCGATTCATAGAAGGGATCCGTGGTGGGAATCTGCTGCACGCGGGCGATCGCTTCCCAGTAGCCCAAAACCGTTCCCTTGGCCGCAAGGGCTTTGGCCTGCCCCAAGATGACAATCGGGCGATCGTGGTAGGACACATCGAGAGCGGGGGCAATTTTTTCAATCAGTGCTAGGGCACCCTCGCGATCACCTGCCGTTAAGCGTTCTTCAGCGTACACAAGCACTTCAGGAATCCAACGGCGAATATCCGCTTGGGCTTGGGAATAAACAACCGCCTCGGGGGGAATTTGCAGAGCCAGCATGACCGCCTCGGCCAGTTCATTGGCTGTTAACCAAGCCGCCAAATCCCGTGCCTGCACCAATTGCACCCACGCATCCTGTTCTTGGGAGATACGCACCGAGAGCTTTTGTGCCTGTTCGCGCCAGTAGTCGGTGCCCAACTGGTTCATCAGTTTCACTTGCAGTAATGCCAACCCCCAGTCCTGCTGGCGCAGCGCCGCCTCTGCCGTGGCCAACAAGTTTCCCCCTTCTCCCACATTCGTTGCGGTCAGTAGCTCTTGAGCTTGGGAGTAGCTCGCTGCGGTGGTGGGGATTTTTTTCAGGAGCAGCGTTGCCAGATCAATATTGCCTTGGCTCAACTGTTGGCGAGCAATCACGAGTAGGGCGGCTGACCATTCATCCACACGCCGCTTTGCTTGGGGAAAAAGGGGGTGATCTTCGGGCCACTGACTGACGGTTTCAATGGCTTGAGCCAGAGAGGGTAAGTTGCCGTGGAGGGCGGCTTGATCGGCACAGTAGAGGCGATCGCCATCGCTCATGACGAGGCCGGAGTGACGACAATCGGGCAAGGGGGGTAAAACCAATAGCCAAGCACTGGCGGTCATCAGGGTTACGCCGGAGATTAAAAAGGGGATGAGCCAAGGCCACCCCTCATATGCCATGAGTCGTTGGCGGTAGGTTTGCCAGCAGGAGGGAATAGATTCAACAGCTGTTGTTACCGCAGGGGCGATCGCTAGCTCCGCTGACTTAGGAACCCGCCGGAACCACCGTTGCCAAACCTCTAGTGCTTTCATTTCCTGCTGCGGCTCCTCACCCACTGCCTGCAATTTCCCTAGGATGCTAGGGAGGTCGTTAGAACTTGTTATAGCAAATCAACTTGGCAATTCCCTCCTGAAGTTGCCGTTTCCCACGGCAGGATTATAATTTAAGGATACGAATCGCAATAATCCTTAACATTTCTCCTGATTTTGCAACGCCTGTGACCGCACTCTGGCAACGCTTGATTTTAATTTCCCCCTTTTTCTTTTGGGGAACTGCCATGGTGGCCATGAAAGAGGTGATGCCCCATACCTCGCCGCTGTGGGTTGCCGGTGTGCGCCTTGTGCCCGCAGGCCTGTTGGTTTTAGCGGTGGCGATCGCCCTCGGTAAGCCCCAACCCAATAGCTTACGGGCGTGGGGATGGATTAGTCTTTTTGCCTTTGTGGATGGCTTTTTATTTCAGGGGTTTCTGGCCACTGGCTTAGCAAAAACGGGAGCCGGGCTGGGTTCTGTCATGATTGACTCCCAACCCCTTGCGGTGGCATTGCTGTCCCGCTGGCTATATCAAGAGCGCGTTGGCGGCTGGGGCTGGCTGGGGTTATTTCTTGGCTTAGTGGGCATTAGTGGTATTGGTCTAGGCGATGATCTCTTGACGTTGCTCCATCAACCCAGCGCATGGCAAGGTATTCCTTGGGGACAGTGGTGGCAGCGAGGTGAACTGTGGATGCTGTTGGCTGCTCTCTCAATGGCCGTGGGAACCATTCTCATGCGTCCCTTGGCACGCTATGCGGATCCCGTTGTGGCTACCGGCTGGCACATGGTCTTGGGCGGGTTGCCCCTCTTGCTCTTGCCGAGCCTGAATACCCCAGCACCTTGGGCGGCTCTACAGTGGCCGGATGTCTTTAATTTGGGCTATGCCACCCTCTTCGGTAGTGCCCTGTCCTACGGTGTCTTTTTCTATTTCGCTGCCAAGGGGAATCTGACTAGTCTCAGTGCCCTGACCTTTCTCACCCCAGTATTTGCCCTCACCTTTGGGCATTGGTTCTTAGGGGAAACCCTGAGTCAGGTTCAGTTGGTGGGGGTGGGGCTAACGCTCATGAGCATTTACATCATCAATCAGCGCCAAGTGCTTGGGCGGTGGTGGCAACAACTCCCCTTACCCGCCCGCTTGCGGGAATCGGCAACTTCGGTCAGCGTTAAAGTAGTCGATCAAAAGTAGTCGATTAACCTCAGTCAAATAGGTCAGTTTCCTGCCCAGCGTCCCCACACCCCAGCAAGTCTATGAATGATCCCTTTCACCTGATCCAGTTATCAGATCTGCATCTATTTGCCACAGATGAAGGCAGACTCCTTGGCCTGCCCACGGGTCAATCCCTAGCTGCTGTTTTAGGGGTAATTCACCGTCATGCCCCTGCTGCCCTGCTGTTGACGGGAGACTTGGCACAGGAACCCGTTGCCACCACCTACGACCGGTTGGCCACTGCTTTCAGGGACTTTACCTGTCCCGTATATTGGATTCCCGGTAACCATGATGAACCAAGGGTAATGCTGCCGGCGCTGGAACGTCCGCCGCTGAGGGGCGATCGCCAGATCAATCTTGGGACTTGGCAAGGCCTGCTCCTCAGTTCCCAAGCGGATGGCAAAGTCCATGGTGAATTGCGTCCTGAAACCTTAAGCTGGCTAGAGGCAACCTTGAGTCGCGCGGGCGATCGCCCCACATTCATTGCCCTGCACCATCCCCCCTTTGAGACCGGTGCCCCATGGCTTGATAGTAGCCGCCTACAAAACCCTGAGCACCTTTTTGCTGTGTTGGATCGCCATCCGCAGGTGAAGCTTGTCCTCTTTGGCCATATTCATCAGGAATTTGTCACCGAGCGGCAAGGGGTAATGTATCTCGGCTGCCCCTCCACCTGTATCCAGTTTTTGCCTCGCGCCCCTGAATTTTCCCTTGAACCCATTGGTCCCGGTTTTCGTCATCTGTCGTTATACCCCGATGGCACCTTTAGAACCCACATTGAGCGGGTCGAGATTCCCCTCACATTGGACTTTAGTGCCAAAGGGTACTAAAACCTAGGCGATAGCCACATTTGTAGGCTATACCTATTGAAAAGTGCGTGTAGGTAGGAGTGGTGGGCTATGAACCTCAGTCGGAGCACCGATGAGATTAAACCGGTTCCCGAGATGACCAGTGGTCGAATCCCCTATACCCCCCGCAATCATCGCCGTATTCTCTGCATTTTCCCCCGCTATAGCCGCTCCTTTGGCACCTTTCACCACGCCTACCCCCTCATGGGCACGGTGCGCGCCTTTATGCCACCCCAAGGGATTTTGTTGGTGGCCGCCTATCTTCCAGAATCTTGGGAAGTGCGCCTGATTGATGAAAATGTACGGCCAGCAACCGATGCTGACTATGCTTGGGCTGATATTGTCATTACTAGCGGCATGCACATTCAGCGGCCACAAATTTTAGAAATCAACGACATTGCCCATCGTCACGGTAAACTCACTGCCCTCGGCGGGCCTTCGGTCTCCAGTTGTCCGGAATACTATCCCGATGTGGATATTCTCCACCTAGGGGAACTGGGGGATGCCACCGATAAAATGATTGCTTACTTTGACGAGTACGGCAGCCAGCGCCCGCCCCAACAACTGATCTTTGAAACCACGGCACGGTTACCCTTGAGTGAATTTCCTGTGCCTGCCTACCAGCACGTGCGCATGGAAAATTACTTTCTCGGCAGTGTGCAGTTTTCTAGTGGCTGTCCCTTTCGCTGTGAGTTTTGTGATATTCCCGAACTCTATGGCCGCAATCCGCGCCTGAAAACGCCGCAGCAAATCCTCAAGGAACTGGATACAATGCTGGCTTCTGGGAATCCGGGGGCGGTCTATTTCGTTGACGATAACTTTATTGGCAATCGCCGCGCGGTGACCGAATTACTGCCGCACCTCATTGACTGGCAAAGGGCCAATGGCTACCCGCTGCAATTTGCCTGCGAAGCGACCCTGAACATTGCCCAAAGCCCAAAACTCCTAGAAATGATGCGGGAGGCCTATTTCTGTACCATTTTCTGTGGCATTGAAACCCCGGAACCTGAAGCGCTCCACGCCATCCACAAGGATCAAAATCTAAGTATGCCGATTTTGCAGGCGGTGCAAACCCTCAATCGTTACGGCATGGAAGTGGTTTCTGGGATCATTATTGGCTTTGATACCGATACACCCCAAACGGGCGATCGCATCCTTGAGTTTATTCGCGCCTCCCACATTCCCACTCTGACAATTAACCTGCTACACGCTCTACCGCGTACGCCTCTCTGGCGCCGGCTGGAAGCAGAAGGTCGCCTCAACCATGATGAAAACCGCGAGTCCAATGTTGAGTTCCTCATGCCCTACGAAGAGGTGGTGGAAATGTGGCGCCGCACCATCACAACGGCCTATGAACCCGAATTTCTCTACGAGCGGTTTGCCTATCAAATGGAACACACCTATCCCAACCGCATTGCAGTGCCGAATAGCCCAGCTCGCCTCAGCCGCGAAAATATCCTGCGGGGACTGCGGATCATGAAAAATCTCCTCTGGCACGTGGGGCTTTGGGGCAGCTACCGCAAGACCTTCTGGAAACTGGCAGGGCCGGCCCTGAAAAAAGGCCAAATTGAACAAGTGATCCACGTGGGTGTGGTGGGGCATCATCTGATTAACTTTGCCCAAGAATGTGCCCGTGGGGATGAGGCGGCGTCCTTCTATGCCCAACGGCTACGGCAAAAAAACACAACGGCCACCTCACCCAAATCGGCCATCAAGTTGCCAGTGAAGCTGCGCTAACGCTCCTCGCAGCATTCCCCATCCCTAGGGTGGGCTGCTTTATTTACTGTACAGTCATATAATAGAATCATTAAGCTAAGTTATCTTGATCTGTGTCTCTAGTGTGCGATATCCCCTATGGTTGATCTCCCTTCCCCTGAGTTACTCGTCCACGTTGCCGACTATTTCAAAGTGCTGGCGGAACCGAGTCGGCTGCAAGTGCTCTGTGCCCTGAAACAGGGACGACGCAATGTCTCGGAGATTATTCAGGAAACGGGCTTGGGGCAGGCCAATGTCTCAAAGCACTTGAAAACCCTTGCTCAGGCAGGTCTGGTGCGGCGCCAGCCCCAAGGGGTTACCGTCTATTACGAAATTGCTGACCCGACGATCTTTCCGCTGTGTGATCTGGTGTGTCAGCGGCTGAAGCAGCGGATTGAAGAGCAATCCCAAATGGTCAAGGAATTGGTGCACAATTTCTCCTAGGCGCCATGCCCCAATATGCGAGAATAGTGGCGTACGTGTTACGAGTATGCCCTTTGCGGCTCACCACTAGCATTTAGCAATGACGAAATATGTTTTTGTGACCGGCGGTGTTGTCTCCAGCATTGGTAAGGGAATTGTTGCCGCCAGTCTGGGCCGCCTCTTGAAATCGCGGCAGTATTCCGTGTCAATTCTCAAGCTTGATCCCTACATCAATGTGGATCCAGGCACGATGAGTCCCTTCCAGCACGGGGAAGTGTTTGTCACCGACGATGGTGCCGAAACGGATTTGGACTTGGGGCACTACGAGCGCTTTACGGATACCCCCATGTCCCGCCTCAATAGCGTCACGACGGGATCCATTTACCAAGCGGTGATTAACAAAGAGCGACGCGGCGACTATATGGGGGGAACAGTGCAGGTCATCCCCCACATTACGAATGAGATTAAAGAACGCATTCTGCGGGTGGCGAAGGACAAAAACCCCGATGTGGTGATCATTGAAATTGGGGGAACCGTTGGCGATATTGAGTCGCTGCCCTTTCTAGAGGCCATCCGTCAGTTTCGCACGGAGGTGGGGCGGCACCATGTGCTGTTTATGCATGTAACCTTGGTGCCTTGGATTCCCTCGGCAGGGGAAATGAAAACCAAACCCACCCAGCACTCGGTGAAGGAATTGCGCTCCATTGGGATTCAGCCGGATATTCTGATCTGTCGTTGCGATCGCCCCCTTGTCCCCGGCATTAAAGAAAAGCTCTCCCAATTTTGTGATGTTCCTGTGGAATGTGTCATTCCCTCGCCGGATGCCAAAAGTATTTATGAAGTGCCCCTGCTGCTTGAGCGCGAAGGGTTAGCCACCCAAGTTTTGAGTCTTTTGAACTTGGAGCAACGGCAACCGGATCTCAGTCAGTGGCAGGCTCTGGTGGAGCGGCTCTACCGTTCCCATACCCCCTTAGAGGTGGCGATTGTGGGCAAATATGTCCGCCTCAGTGATGCCTATCTTTCGGTGGTGGAAGCCCTGCGGCACTCGGCGATCGCCCTTGATCAGGAACTGCGTATCCGCTGGGTCAACTCCGAGGAAGTGGTTGAAAACGGGGTGGAAAATGCCCTCAGCAATGTGGCGGCCATCGTTGTGCCGGGGGGCTTTGGCATCCGCGGGGTCGAAGGGAAAATTGCGGCTATTCAGTACGCCCGTGAGCAGGGGATTCCCTTTTTAGGGCTGTGCTTGGGGATGCAGTGTGCCGTCATTGAGTGGGCACGCCATATTGCGGGCTTAGAAAATGCCAACAGTGCTGAGTTTGATGCCAATACCCCCCATCCCGTGATTCACCTGTTGCCCGAACAGCAGGACATTGTAGATTTGGGGGGAACGATGCGCTTGGGCTTGTATGCCTGCCGCCTAGCCCCCAATTCCCTTGCCGAAAAGCTCTATGGGGAGACGGTCATCTACGAGCGGCACCGCCATCGCTACGAGTTTAATAATGCCTATCGCAGCCTTTTTTTGGAAACGGGCTATCAAATTACGGGCACCTCGCCTGATGGCCGCTTAGTAGAAATTATCGAGTATCCGGCTCACCCCTTCTTTATTGCGGTGCAGTTTCACCCCGAGTTTCGTTCCCGTCCCAATGCGCCTCATCCTCTCTTTTACGGTTTGCTGGCAGCAGCAGCCAAGGATTCTAACCGTGAGGATGCCCAGTTAGTCCCAAGCCTCTAGATTTCGCAGCGGTTCCACAAGGATAGTGCTAGCATCTGTTGCCCGTATGGCCACATCGGTCAGGGCACCCACCCGTACGGCCAAGGTTTGACTGAAGGGGGCACGACGCAACAGGGTGACGGTTTGGCCGACCGTCAATCCCACGGCTGCAAGGCGGCGTTGCCAAGCGGGGGTTCCCTCAATGGCAGTGATGCGTGCCGGCGTCCCAAGGGACAGTTCAGACAGCAACACAGGCCGCCTCATGAAACAGATGCAGCAGGGGTTCCCAAGCGCCGCACGTCCTGAAGGGCTTCCTTGGCGGAGGGATAGCGATCGCTAAAGTTAAACTTCACCATTTTATTTAGCACTGCCGCTAGCCGCTCACTGACTGTAACGCACTGTTGCCAATCCACTTCACCCGTGCGGGGGTCTCGGGGAAGGTCGCGGGGTTTAATGCCCGTTAAAGCCTGCAGCACAATCATACCCACAGCGTAAATATCGCTGCTGAGGGTGGGCTGTCCAGAGAGTTGTTCGGGGGGGGCGTAGCCCATTGTGCCAATAATCACGGTGCTCCCTTGGGTTTGCTTCACTTCTTGGGGTTGAATTTGTTTCACCGCTCCAAAGTCAATCAGCACCAGCTTGCGATCGCTGGCACGGCGAATAATATTGTCGGGCTTAATATCGCGGTGAATCACATAGTGACTGTGGACAAAACTCAGCACTTCCAAGATTTCCCGTAGGAGTTGGGTGGCTTCGGCTTCCGTGTGTTTGCGTTTCAGCTCCTCACTTAGGGAAGCACCATCAATAAACTCCTGCACTAGATAGAATTCCTGATTTTCCTCAACATAGGCCAGCAAGAGGGGAATTTGATCGTGGCGTCCTAACTTTTCAAGGATTTCTGCTTCGGTATGAAAGAGCCGTCGCGCCACCTGCATAAAGCGCTCATCGGTGCGTCCCGGTCGCAAATGCTTGACCACACAGAGGGGGTTCCCCGGTCGCTGGGTATCCTGAGCCAAATAGGTGCGGCCAAAGCCCCCTGACCCCAAGACTTTTTGGATTTTGTAGCGACCACTGAGGAGAGAACGGGGTTTGCCGGTAATTTCTGTGGGTTCTCGCAGGGCTGCATTGAGGGCTGCCGTATCCTCGGCCATCAGCGATCGCAACAGCGCCAAGGCTTTTTCCTGTTCCTGTACTTTTTCTTGGAAAGATTTTTGCTCCTGCTGCGCTTGATAACTCACATAGCCAACCATGCCGACACTGCTGAGCACCAGGGCGATCGCCGGCGGCACCACGGGAATCCAGCCACTCCCGATCACAAAAATGCCAAACCCGCCACCAAAAAGGACAATGAGTCCCCCCACTACCGCGCCCCCCAACCACAGCGGTTGCCGCAACCACCAGCCAAGGACACTGCCCACCCCAGCCCACAGCAGAATCCAGCCAAGCACCACCGGCAGCGGCCAATACCAAATGGGACTTTCGCCGTCGAGGGCCGCACTCAGGAATTGACTCACCATCTGGCCATGAACAACCACCCCCGGCATTTGCTGCGTCACGGCATCACTACCGCTATAGGGGGTGAGGAAAATATCCTTGATGCTCGGCGCAGACACCCCAATCAAAACGACGCGATCGCGAATCAGGTCTTCGCTCACTCGTCCAGTCAGTACATCCGTTAGGGAAACCGTTGGCCCCACTGCGGTGCGTGAGCGGTACTTCAGCAGGGTTTGCATGCCGCGATCGTCCACCCCCACATAGCCACCGGCATCGCTGCTGAGGAGGGGAAAATGCACATCATTGAGCGTCAAACCCTTGTCATCGAGTTTGATAGTCTGAGCGGGGTCTTGTTCTAGGTAACGCAGTGCCAGCATCAGGGCAAAGGAAAAGGGCGTTGTACACCGCTGCGCCTTAGGATTGCTGATCACAAATAGATTGCGGCGAATGACACCATCATTATCGAGGGGGATATCGGCAAAGCCCACTCGCTCTGGCACCTGTGCTGCGGGAATACTGGGTGGTGGCGGCACTTCGGGTTGCTCCGCTGTTTCCCCCGTTGATTTGCACACTGGAATAATGCGCGGGTTGATGCGAATCATGTTTTGCAGCTCGTCGTGGGCGGGGGGGTGGGGCAAATCGCGGAAAATATCCAAGCCAATGGCCCGCGGGCTAGCGGCATTGAGGCGGGTGAGGAGATCGGCAACGGTAGCATCCGGCAGGGGCCACGTTTTTTGGGCTTGGATGTCCTGCTCCGTTACCAGCACCGTCAGGATACGCGAATCAGGGTCACGGGCGGGTTGCGATCGCACATAGAAGTCATACAGACTCAGTTCCGACGGCTGAAGCAGTCCCAGTTGGCGCACACCGATCACCACAGCGGCTACTCCCAGTGTGGTGGCAACAACCGGCATCGGCAGCCATTTTGGCCAAGGGTAGGGCACGATTTCAACTCCTCGCGCAATTGTGCAGCGGCGCCCCGAGAGCATCGCTAGACCGATTTTAGCGAACCGCCATCTTCCCTTTCCGCTGCTGCTAGGGGATGAGCAACGGGATAGGGGGTTAACCCGAAGCGGCAAATAGAGGTCACTGTTCTCTTGGTGCTAGATGGCGATCGCTCGCTCCCCAGCGCAATAATGTAACAACATGTAACAAAAGTCAGCGATCGCGCGGGGGAAACTGAACCCTTACAATAGGTTTCAGATGTGCTATTTTGCATCATTGGCACGCCAAACTCAGCCTTCTTGTGCGGGGATAGATATCAATTGGGCATGATTCCTGATAAGTTCAGAAAAACGCCTCTTAGTGGCACGCCTATGGCCTCAATGCCTATGTCCGAACTGCCCTTTTCCCTTGATCAATTGCGCATCCTGAAGGCGATCGCCCTCGAAGGAAGCTTTAAGCGAGCCGCTGACAGCCTTTACGTCTCCCAACCCGCAGTGAGTTTACAGGTGCAAAACCTTGAGCGCCAACTGGATGTTCCCCTATTTGACCGCGGGGGACGCCGTGCCCAACTCACCGAAGCCGGACAACTCCTACTGGCTTACGGCGATCAAATTCTCTCCCTGTGCCATGAAGCCTGCCGTGCCATCGAAGACTTACAAAAATTGCAGGGGGGGACATTGATCATTGGAGCCAGCCAAACCACCGGCACCTACCTGATGCCCCGCATGATTGGCCTGTTTCGCAGCAAATATCCCGAAGTCGCTGTTCAACTGCATGTGCATTCCACCCGCCGCACCTGCTGGAGCTTGGTCAACGGTCAAATTGATCTGGCAATTATTGGTGGTGAAGTTCCCTCAGAACTCAGCGAGCAAATTACCGTCACCCCCTATGCTGAGGATGAACTGGCACTGGTCTTACCCGTGGAGCATCCCTTGGCTAGTGCCGAAACCCTCACCAAAGAAGACTTGTACAAGCTGGGCTTTATTGCTCTCGATGCCCAATCCACCATTCGCAAGGTGATTGATCAGGTACTGCAGCGCGCCAACATTGACCCTCGCCGCCTGAAGGTGGAGATGGAGCTGAATTCCATTGAGGCCATTAAAAACGCCGTGCAGTCGGGCTTGGGGGCTGCCTTTGTCTCCATTTCCGCCATTGAGAAGGAGTTACAACTGGGGAGCCTACGGCGGATGGGTATCGAAAATGTGGTGGTGAAACGCACCCTGTCACTGATTACCAATCCCAATCGCTACCGATCGCGGGCAGCCGAGGTCTTCTGCCGTGAAATTCTCACCCAATTTGCCACCTTTGCCATTGATACAGAACTGACAACGGCCAAGTCCCCCATCTCCGATAGTGAAAAACCCCTTAAGGAACTGCTGACGATCGCCCCCCTTGAGGAAAACAGCACCAATGTCAGTAATTCTTAGGGCGACGCAGTGGCAGCCAACAGGCAGAATAGTCGCGATCAGGAGAGTTTATTATTTCAAAAGATCGGAGTATGATAATAGATCGCGCTGTTCATAACTGATGACCATGGCCCTGCAACACGACATTAAACAAGAAATCATCAACACCTACCAGATCCACGGTACCGATACTGGCTCTGCGGATGTCCAAGTTGCCATCCTCACGGAGCGGATCAAGCAGCTTTCTGAGCATCTCAAGGCGAATAAAAAAGATCACGCCTCTCGCCGAGGACTGCTGAAAATTATTGGCCGTCGCAAGCGGCTACTGGCCTATATCCATCGCCACGATGCCCAGCGCTATCGCCAACTCATTGAACGTCTAGGAATTCGGGGTTAAAGACAATGGCAAAACGGTCGGATCTGCCTTTTGAGCCTAAAAAGAAAAAAGGAGCAACCAAGTCTGCCAAAGCTCCTGCTGCCGCAGCCGTCCGTTCTAATACCCCAAAATCCCCAGCCAAGCCAGCCAAAAAAAGTACAGGTATTCCAGAAATTGTCAGCCAACGCATGGTTACCCGGATGGCAATCTGCTGCGGTACCCCCACGCTTTTGGGATTGATGACGTTTCCCCTGAGCTATTTGGTCGTCCACGAGGGCTGGTTCAAGTTGCCCAATGTGGCAGTGGTTATCGTTAGCTTAGGCCTGTTTGGCCTTGGGGCGCTGGGACTGAGCTATGGCATTCTTTCTGCGTCTTGGGATGAGCACGAGCAGGGAAGTTGGCTCGGCTGGCGAGAGTTTCGCACCAATTTTGGTCGTGTGGTCGAGAGTTGGCAGGCCTATCAGGCTCAGCGATCGCAAAATGCCGAGTGAGCGCACCCCTTGAGACGAGGAGCAGCTTCTGATTAAAAAATCAAAAAAGTATAAAGAATTCTTGATGAATTCCAGTTGCTTTTCTCGATTTATTTACTATACACTCGGGCAGTGAGGGTCGCTTAACCGCCGTTCCCTGAGGGCACTACCCATGACAGCCACTGAACCGTCCCCTGTTGAGACTCCCATAGAGATAGGGAATCTGCAAATCAGCCTACAGTCCTCGAGCTTTCTGCAAAATTTGCTGGGGTTGGTAGCGGAGACGCTAGAAGATGTCGTGGGTCTCGATGATGCCTCTGGGTTTATTGCCCTTGTAGGGCAGCAAATGGGCAATCAAATCAACGCTCTCTACACTCAAGCCCTTGGCGATCGCCCCCTTGATGCCAAGACGGTTGCCCAAATTCTTGTGGATCTCAAAAATCGCATTGAAGGGGGATTTTTCCTGATTGAGCAGGATGAAGAACGTATTATCTTAGGGAATCAGCGTTGCCCCCTTGGCAGTGGCGTGGTGGGTCATCCCTCGTTGTGCATGATGACCTCAAATGTGTTTGGCGTGATTATGGCGCACCATTTGGGCTATGCCAAGGTCTGTATTGAAAAGGCGATCGCCAATGGGGATCAAGGGTGCCACGTGGTGATCTATACCCAACCTACTGCTGCGGCCTCAGCGGCCAAGGGGCGAGAATACTATCGCATTGAGTCAGTCTAAGCCAGTCCAGTCCTTACATTCCGGCGGGGTTAAGATGAGCGACTTTAGACTTGATATTGGCGCATGGATCGATCTGTTGCCAGAGCCAACGCTGGTCATGAATGTCCAAGGCAACATTGTGGCCATTAACCCCAGTGGCCGTGAATTTTTTGGCAGCAGCGTACTTGATCGCAACCTTAGGGAACTGGTCGCCACTCCCCCAGAGAAACTCAATAAATGGCTGCCCCTTTGGCAGCAAGCCACCCAAATGGTACCCGGCAGCCTCCGCAGCCACCAAGGCCAAAAAATCGAAGTGGAAGCCGTGGGTATCCACCGTTGCCAGCCCCCCTTGATTCTCCTGCGCCTGTTTCGCCAGCCCCGTTTTCTGCGACAGTTCATCGTCCAGCGGCAACAGTTTCAGCAGTTGCAACAGCAGATGGCACGGCAAACGGCTTTGATTGTGGAGCTACAGCAGCGGCAAAAACAACTAGAGGCGGAAAATCGCCACCTACAGGGGGTCTCGCAGCAAGATAGCCTGACTAAATTGGCAAATCGCCGTGCCTTTGAAGCCTGTCTGCGGACAGCTTGGCGGGAATCGGCCACCACCCATACCCCCTTTGCCATTGCCCTGCTGGATATTGACCACTTCAAGCGCTATAACGACACCTATGGCCATTTGGCGGGCGATCGCGCCCTGCAACGGGTTGCCCATGCCATTAAGTCCCAAGTGCGGGAAGCTGATCTCGTGGCTCGCTATGGCGGTGAAGAGTTTATTCTCCTGTTGCGCCACACCCACCATGACGTTGCTATTTGCGTTTTAGAGCGGATTTTTAACTACATTCGCAGCCTAGAGATTCCCCATGCCAGTTCACCAGTGCAACCCTACCTCACCGTCAGTGCCGGCATTTGCATCGTGAGCGCCACCCTTAGGGACTGCCCAATGGCGGAGCTGGTAGCGACTGCTGATGCTGCCTTGTACGAGGCCAAACGCTCAGGGCGCGATCGCTATGTGTTACAAACCTATGCTTGGATGAGTGCGCCTGTCTCTTCCAGCCAAGAAATTCAGTCCTACCCCTAGGGAAAGCCCCTGTAGCTGCCCCTGCTAGATATAATGTGGGTGGCCAAAGCACGGCAATCCCCTAGCCAAAACGTGATAGTTGATCGCGGTTGGGACGTTGTGTTGCAGAATGTAAAGCTGAGTTAATTTTTGGAGATCGTGTAGCCCATGTACAATGCGACAAATTCTGGCAGTCGGATGTTTCGCTATGAAGTGGTGGGACTGCGACAAAATGCCGAAACCGATAAAACCGACTATGCCATCCGCAACAGTGGCAGTCAATTTTTCAACGTTCCCTATGACCGCATGAATCAGTTTATGCAGCAGATTACCCGCTGGGGGGGCAAAATTGTGAGCATTCAACCCCTCGATGGTACGGCTGCGCCCTTGGCTGCCACCACGGAACCCGTATCCAATAATGGTGCTGCCCCAGTTAAAGAAAAGAAAGTTGATATTCCCGTCAATATCTATCGTCCCAATAATCCCTGCATTGGTAAGGTCATTTCCAATGAAGAGTTGGTGCGCGAAGGGGGCGAGGGAACCGTCAAGCATATCATCTTTGACATTTCTGGTACTGAGTTGCGCTATCTCGAAGGCCAAAGTATTGGCATTATTCCTGCGGGTACTGACGCCAACGGCAAACCCCACAAGCTGCGCCTCTACTCGATTGCCTCGACCCGCCACGGTGACTTTCAAGATGATAAAACGGTCTCCCTATGTGTGCGGCGTCTAGAGTACAAGGACAAAGAAACCGGCGAAACCATCTATGGCGTTTGCTCCTCCTACCTGAACCAACTGCAACCCGGCGATGAGGTGAAAATCACAGGGCCCGTGGGTAAAGAAATGCTCCTGCCCGATGATCCAGAAGCAACGATCATTATGTTGGCAACAGGAACGGGGATTGCCCCCTTCCGTGCCTTTTTGTGGCGCATGTTCAAAGAAAATAATCCAGACTATCAATTCAAGGGTCTGGCATGGCTCTTCTTTGGCGTTGCCTATACCGCGAATATCCTCTATAAGGATGAGTTAGAAGAACTGCAGGCCAAGTATCCCGATCAGTTCCGCCTCACCTATGCCATTAGTCGTGAGCAGAAAACCCCCGACGGCGGCAAGATGTACATCCAAGGTCGCATTGCTGAGCATGCGGATGAAATCTGGCAACTCCTGCAGAAGAAAAACACCCATGTGTATATTTGTGGTCTGAAGGGGATGGAGCCGGGTATTGATGAAGCAATGGCAGCAGCGGCTGCCAAAAATGGTGCCGACTGGCAAGAGTTCCTCAAGGGCACGCTCAAAAAAGAAGGCCGTTGGCACGTGGAAACCTACTAGGGAGATCAGTTGGGGGGCGATCGCCCCCTTTTTTCCTCAATGCCAAGTGCCCTTTGGATCTGTCAGGATAGAAGTAAGTCGCCTGATGGAGCTGTTCCTGAAAGATCAATGTTTGGCGTACGGTCGCTAAAATGTAACCTATTTAACGCTAAGTCACGAGCATTCTCGTATTCTAATGGTGAGTACCCAGCGATCGCCTATGATTTATCCTCGCTTTCTGCGCAAAGCCTACCGTAAAGAACCCATCTCCGCCTTCCTTCTGCTAATGGGAGGTGTGGATTCAACCATTGGTGGCTTGGGGGGCTACAACGGTCTGCTGCTATTGGGTCTAGGTTTGATGGGCAGCGCGCTGCTCTATCGCCTGCTCCAGCGATCGCCCGAACGTCCTCTCCCTGAGAAAGTGCCCCAGTATGCGCTGCCGCCCCAATCCTCCCAGCCCTTGCCGATGCTGACGATGAGCAAAAAACAGCCCCCCCTGCGCTAAGCCAAAGCCGAGATCATCGTCTGAAATTTCCAGAGGATTTCCTGCCATTCCCGTTCCGGGTGAGAGCCTTTGACAATCCCCGCCCCAGCAAAAAGATGGGCATGGTTGCCCTGAAGGTGGGCAGAGCGAATTCCGACAATGAATTCCCCTTCTCCGCTGGGTGTCACCCAACCAAGGGGAGCAGCATAACCATTGCGATCAAAGGGTTCCAGTTGCCGCAGCCAGTCCTGTGCCCGTGAAGCAGGATACCCCGCCACTGCGGGCGTTGGATGTAAGGCCGCCACCCCTTGGAGAATATGAATGGGTTGCGGCAGCGGAGCCTGAATCAGCGTTTGCAGATGTTGGATATGACTTAACTCAAGGATGTGCGGTTTGGGAGGCACCTCACAGGTCATGCCCAACTGTTGGAGGGTTTGGCAGAGAAATTCAACAATGACCTGATGCTCGTAGCGTTCCTTGGGGCTGTGGTAAAGGCCATTGCGCAGGCTTTGATCCTCCTGTTGGGTTTGCCCGCGGGGACGGGAACCCGCCAAAGCATCGGCACAGAGAACGCCATCGGCAATTTTGACCAAGCGTTCGGGACTCGCCCCCAAAAAGACCTGCTGCCGCTCTTGGCCAACACTAAAGATGTAGCAATTGGCGTACTGCTGACGCAGATTTTGCAACGTTCCCAGCCAGTTGAACCCCTGAGGCTGCTCTAGGGTGAGGGCAGCGGCCAAAACCAATTTTTCGAGGTCTCCCTCCTCAAGGAGCTTGAGAGCCTGCTGGACACTGGTAATAAATTGCCCGTATTGCTCAGTTAGAGGCGGAAGAGCGATCGCCAGCGGCGGTGGGCAGGGGGGCGGATCAGCCAGAATGTGGGTCAGTGCCCGCTGCACTAGTTGCCAGTCTTGCCAGAGGCGATGGGGCGTACTGGTCTCTAAGGCACAACTAAGGGTGAGCCAAACCTGATCCAGACGCTGAATCACCTGCCAGCGGGGTAAGAATCCCCAGTTAGAGCCTAGGTGATCCCAAAAACTAAATTGACAGAACAGGCGCGGTTCGGCTGGAGCGATCGCCCACACGCGGCTGAGGATTTGTTCACTAAAATGCTGGAGTTCCCCAAACCGTTGATGTCCCTGAACACTGCGGGTCGCCACCGCACCACAGGCAGCAACAATCTCTCCCGCTTGCTCAAGGTAAAAATGCTCACTTTCGCCACTGAGCTGCATCAGGCCAGCCAACAGCATCAGGGGATCAACGGTGGGTAAGGAGATGCCTAAACTGAGGAACTGACAATTGGCCTGCTGTGCTGCCTGCATTCCAGCGCTGACCTGAGTATAAAACTCGGACTCAGAGGCCAAATCAAAAGTAAGGGGCAGCGAAACGGGCATAACCAAACAAGGTCAAGATTGCCCTTACATTTTCCCCTTGGCAGGGAACCTTTGGCAAAAAGACTGGAACTTCCCTGTCTGCCTAAGTATGCTGAGGAGTAGGATCACGGTCTATTTCTGAGGCAAACATGGCTAAGGTTGTGAAAACAGATGCGGAATGGCAAGCTCAACTTACCCCTGAGCAGTACTATGTCACCCGCAAGAAGGGAACGGAGCGCGCCTTTACGGGCTGCTACTGGAATAACAAAAAGCCCGGACTCTATCGCTGTGTCTGCTGTGGCACGCCGCTCTTTCGCTCTGAGACCAAGTATGACTCTGGCAGTGGCTGGCCGAGTTTTTGGCAACCCCTTGACCCCAAAAATATCCGCATGGAGCGGGATCTGTCCCATGGCATGGTGCGCACAGAAGTTCTCTGTAATGTCTGTGATGCCCACCTTGGCCATGTCTTTGAGGATGGCCCGCCACCCACGGGACTGCGCTACTGCATTAACTCAGCGGCACTGGAATTTATCCCTGACTCTGCCGCCTCTTGATGACCCCCGTGATTGAACAACTGCAAAGTCTCAACCGCATTTTGGTAGAACTGGCGCGGCGGCAGCCGTTCCACGGAGCAAACTTTGAGGAGATTTTGCAGGACATTCTCTGGACGAGTGCCCGCAGTCTCAATGTGGCACGGGTGAGTCTGTGGTTTTATTCGGGCGATCGCCAGCAAATTCAATGTGTGCAGTTGTTTCAGCAGTCGCCCCAGGCCTTTACGGTGGGGATGACCCTCACCGCTAGTCATTACCCCGACTATTTTGCTGCCCTTGAACAGGAGCGCACCATTACGGCCCATGACGCTTGGCACGATCCCCGCACGCGGGAGTTTCGCAAGACCTATTTAGAACCTCTTGGCATTACCTCGCTGTTGGATGTGCCGATTTGGGTTGAAGGGAGCATGATTGGCATCCTCTGCCACGAACACATTGGTTCACCCCGCCAGTGGACTATTGCCGAAGAGCAGTTTGCCGCTTCCCTCGCGGATCTGGTGTCTTTGGTGGTAGAAAGTCGCGATCGCCACCGTGCCCTCAGAGCACTAGAGGAAAGTGAAGCCCGCTTAGCCACCTTCTTTCAAGCCACCTCTGAGGCAGTAATCATCCATGAGCAGGGGACAATTCTTGATGTCAACGCCGCAACTGAACGGCTGTTTGGCTATACGGCTTCAGAACTAGTGGGGCAGTCGGTGTTGTTGCTGACCCATCCAGAGGCGCGATCGCTGATTTTAGAGCGAATTCAGCAGCCCATTGATGTTCCCTTTGAAGCCCTTGCTCGCACCAAAAGTGGTGAAGCACTGATTGTTGAGGTTCAGGGAAAATCCATTCTCTATCGGGGGCGCTGGGCGAGGGTGGTGGGAATACGGGATATTACCCAACGCAAAACCGCTGAACAGAACGTACAATTGGCTGCCCAACGGCAACAACTGCTGGCGGAAATTGCCCTGCGCATTCGCCAAACGCTGGAATTGCCAGAGATTCTCAATACCACGGTGGTGGAAGTGCGCCGCTATCTCCTCAGCGATCGCGTGTTTATTGTCTCTTTTGATCCGAGGACAGAGGAGATTCAAGTGGTGGCGGCGGCGATGGCGCCCCAGTGGCACACGAATCTTGAGGCTCTCCTGCAAAACGTGCATTACCGTTCACGGCTGCTGACCACACCGGCCACACTCTCCTGCGAGCGGGAAATGCTTGATCCCCATCTGCGACAGGTGTATGCAGCGCACCATATCCAGTCTTGTCTGCTGATTCCGATCCAACATCAGCCCCAAGGCCTGTGCTTTTTACTGGGAGTCCACCAATGTGACCGCCCGCGACAGTGGCAGCCCTACGAGCGCGCTTTTTTGGAGCAGTTGGCGACTCAGGTGGCGATCGCCCTGCAACAAGCAGAACTTTATCAACAACTGGCGGCCTTGAATGCCAATTTGGAACAGCAGGTGGCAGAACGCACCGAGCAGTTGCAGCAAAAAATGCGTGAACTAGAGGAACTCAACCACCTCAAGGATGTCTTTTTGCACGCCGTGTCCCATGATTTGCGCACCCCTGTCCTAGGTACCCTGATGGTCATTAACCATCTCTTGCAGAACAACACCAGCGACACGATTCCTGTGCCCCGCAGCACCTTGACCTGTATTCAGCATAGCCAGCAGCGGCAACTACATCTGATTGAAACACTGCTGCATATTGACGTGGATCAGCAACCTTCCCTCTCTTTGGCGATCGCGCCCACATCCTTAGCCACGCTTGTCAAGGAGATCTTGGTGGAGCTACAACCGCTGCTCCAGAAAAATAAAGCCACCGTGAAACTTGATATCCCCCCCACGTTGCCCCTTGTGCCTGTTGATCCTATGCAACTGCGGCGAGTCTATGAGAATTTGATCACCAACGCCCTCAAACACAATCGTCCTGGGATCACCATCACCCTGACGGCAGAGGAACAGGGAGATAGCCTTTACTGCACCGTCAAGGATAATGGCGTCGGCATCCGCCCTGACCAGCGATCGCACCTTTTTGATCTCTATTATCGTGGCGGTGCAAACCACCATCGCACGGGCATTGGTTTAGGTCTGTATCTCTGCCGAGAAATTATTATCGCTCATGGGGGTGAAATCGGCGTCAAAGAGGGCGATGCGCAGGGAGCGACGTTTTGGTTTCGGATTCCCTTAGCCAACCCAATTTAGAGCATTGTTACCCTTGACAAACCCAAGGAAAAGCGAGAGACTTAAGGCCAACTTCATCTTTGTGTCTTGGTTTCCTGTAAAATGGGCAGTTGAACCTTTCTGTTTTAACTCAACTCTCGTGGGCGTTTGTGCATAGGTTCCCTTTTAGCCACGAAACTAGGATTGTTAAGACATGAAACATATCATCTGGCTTTTATCCCTCTGACCTGTCGCGGTGACTCCGCTACGGCACGTCAGAAAACTCTTACAACTCATACATTTATTAGGAGCAATAGTGAGTCGTTATGTTGGGCAAACTCCGTGACCTCATGGGCCTAACCCCAGAGACTGACATCTACGATGAGGAATACCCTCAAGGAACGGCACGAACGCTAACCACGGAACCGGAGGTGGAACCGCTGCCCGCATCGCGGCCAACCCTGAGTCATGACTTTGACACTAGTCCGTCTCCCTCAGTTGCCACTGGTTCAGTGCCGACGGGATCAGCTCCTTCGAATGTGATTGGGATGCCCAATGCCGGTCGTTGGTGGGGGGCAGTGGCGGAAGTTTTGGTGATGCAGCCCCGCAGTTTTAGTGAAATGCCTGAGGTGATCAAGGCTCTTAAAGAGCGGAAGTCTGTGGTGCTAAATCTGACCTTGATGGAGCCGGAGCAAGCCCAACGCTCAGTGGATTTTGTTGCCGGTGCCACGTTCACGATTGATGGTCACCAAGAGCGTATTGGTGAAAGCATTTTCCTGTTTACACCGAGCTGTGTGCAAGTAAGTACGCAAGTGGGTGGCGTTCGCCCAGCTACCACACCTGTTGCCCCCCCACCCGCTTGGGGGATGAATGCCCAACAACAGCGTAGTGCCTAGGGTGCCGTCTCTTGGGATCATTGGCTGTGGCCGCATGGCGGAGGCAATGCTTTCGCGGTTGCTGGCAGATGGTCTCTTGCCAGAGCAGGTGTGGGTATCGGCGCGATCGCCTCAGCGGCAGCAGTATCTAGCCCATACCTATGGGGTCAGGGTGACAACGAACCTAGAAGTCGCTACAGCCGAAACGCTCCTACTGGCGGTCAAGCCACAGGTCTTTGCCGATATTGAGTCAGAACTGGCGGATACGCCGGTAGCTCAGGGCACTGGCGTTGCCCTTTCCATTATGGCAGGGATCAACAGTGGGCGGCTGCGGCGACTGTTTCCCCAGCGGTTGATCTTTCGGGCGATGCCGAATACACCAGCCCAAGTGGGCGCCGGCGTGATTGCCCTTGCTAGCGATAGTGCCGCCAGTGAACTGGAGATTCGCAAGATTAAGAATTTGTTAGGGGTACTGGGGCAGGTGGTGGCTGTCAGTGAAGGGCAAATGGACGCAGTCACCGCACTTTCTGGCTCAGGGCCTGCCTTTGTTGCCCTGATGGTGGAGGCACTATGCGATGCGGGGGTGGCAGTGGGGCTATCGCGATCGCTGACACAGGAACTCGTTTATGGCACAATAGCAGGCACAGTACAATTACTTAATGAGCGCGGGCTGCATCCGGCGCAACTCAAGGATGCGGTCACCAGTCCTGCGGGGACAACCATTGCGGGTCTCGAAGTACTGGAAGCTGCTGGTGTGCGTGGAACCCTCATGCAAACGGTAAAAGCGGCCTACGAGCGTGCCCAAGCCCTCAACTAAGTGCCTATGCCCAACTCTGCCACAACCGTTGACCCCCCCGCCATTGAAGGCTTAGATGTGAAGGTGGTGTTCATTGACTACTTTGCCTGTGTCACTGCCATCACTGCCTTGAGTTTGAGCCAAATTTGCCACTGGAGTCTGTTGTCTCCCCTGCCCTACCGTTGGGGACTAGTCGTGGGGGTCGTCGTGGGAGCGATCGCGGCCTATTGGCATCACACGAAAGTTCTGGCGGTGTCACTGCCACAAATGCCACAACTGGAGGCATGGCTGAGGAATAACGGCTATGGAAGTGTAGAGACCGACAATAATTTGGCGATTTACCGATCGCCCCAAAGCTGGCGACGCGGAGCCATTATTTTAGAAACCTTGGGCGATCGCCGGCGCGTGTACAGCCGCGCGGTTACCATTGGGCAACTACAACGGGACTTGGCTGAGGGTGGACTGTGACTGACTTTGGACGTGTGATTACCGCCATGATTACGCCATTTACAGAGGATGGCGCGATCGCCTACGATGTGGCGGCAGAACTGGCACAGCACCTTGTGGCCAACGGTTCCGATGGTATTGTTGTTTGCGGCACTACCGGCGAATCCCCCACCCTCACTTGGGAAGAGGAATTTCAACTCTTTCAAACAGTGCAGCAGGCGGTGGCAGGCAAAGCCAAGGTGATTGCAGGTACGGGTTCCAACTCCACTCGTGAAGCCATTCATGCCACGGCAAAGGCCGCAGAACTCGGCCTCGATGGTGCCCTCTTGGTGGTACCCTACTACAACAAACCCCCCCAAGAAGGACTCTATGCCCATTTTCAGGCGATCGCCAAGGCAGTGCCGGACTTTCCCCTCATGCTCTACAATATCCCCGGCCGTACAGGGCAGAACCTGCTACCAGAAACAGTGATCCGCCTTGCTGACCATCCGAACATTGTTGCCATCAAAGAAGCCAGCGGCAGCCTTGATCAAGCCAGCACCCTTCGTGCCCAGCTGCCGCCACATTTTCGCATTTACTCTGGGGATGACTCCCTGACGTTACCACTACTGGCCGTGGGTGGTTATGGTGTTGTCAGTGTAGCCAGTCACCTTGTTGGCCCCCGCATTCAAGAGATGATCCAAGCTTTTATCCAAGGCGACACAGCGACAGCGACTGCTATTCATTGTCAACTATTGTCCCTGTTCAAGGTTTTATTTGTGACGACGAATCCGATTCCGATTAAAGCTGCCCTCAGCCTGCAAGGTTGGGCGGTGGGTGCTCCCCGACTGCCCCTCACATCTGCGAGTGACGCTGTGATTGACCAATTGAAGCCTGTTTTAGATGCTCTTGGCCTACTGAAGTCTTAAGACAACGCTGGGCATTTCCCAAGCTGCACCTTTTTGTTGTTTCATCGTAAGGAGACCTATGAGTCAATCCGCTGCAACTGCTGCCCTGAAAATTATTCCCCTCGGTGGGCTGCACGAAATTGGCAAGAACACCTGTGTTTTTGAATTCCAAGATGAAATTATTTTGCTGGACGCAGGGTTAGCTTTTCCCACTGATGGCATGCATGGGGTCAATATCGTCTTACCCGATATGACGTACCTGCGGCAAAACCGCGAAAAAATCAAGGGAATGATTGTGACCCATGGTCATGAAGATCACATTGGTGGCATCCCCTTTCATCTCAAGCAGTTTGATATTCCCGTCATCTATGGCCCTCGCCTTGCCATGGCGTTGCTGCAAGGGAAACTCGAAGAGGCAGGGGTTGGCGATCGCACCGAACTGCGCACGGTACAGCCGCGGGAGATGGTGCGTTTGGGCAAAAACTTCCTTGTGGAGTATATCCGCAATACCCATTCCATTGCCGATAGCTTCTCCGTGGCGATTCATACCCCCATTGGCGTGATTATCCACACCGGGGATTTCAAGTTTGACTTTACCCCCGTTGATGGCGAGTGCTTTGACATTCAGCGGCTGGCAGAACATGGAGAAAAGGGGGTTCTCTGTCTCATTAGTGACTCCACCAATTCGGAAGTGCCCGGCCACACCCCCTCGGAGCGATCGGTGTTTCCCAACTTGGATCGTGCCTTTAGCCAAGCGGAGGGGCGGATTATTTTTACCACCTTTGCCTCTTCGGTGCATCGCCTCAGTATGGCCTTGGAATTGGCGCAAAAGCATGGCCGCGTGGTTTCGGTCTTGGGGCGATCGATGCTCAATGTCATTGCCCATGCGCGGCAGTTGGGCTACATTCACTGCCCAGACGATCTCTTTGTGCCACTGCACATGATGCACAAGTACCCCGATCATCAGGTGATGTACCTGACCACTGGCTCCCAAGGGGAACCTCTGTCTGCCCTAACGCGGATTTCCAAAGGGGAACACAACAAAATTAAAATTCGCCCCGGCGATACAGTGATTCTCTCGGCTCACCCCATTCCGGGGAACACGATTGCCGTGGTCAACATGATCGATCGCCTGATGATGCAAGGCGCCAAAGTCATCTACGGTCGCGAACAGGGCATCCACGTCTCTGGCCATGCCTGCCAAGAGGATCAAAAGCTAATGCTGGCCTTGACGAAGCCCAAGTTCTTTTTACCCGTACATGGCGAGCACCGCATGTTGGTGAAACATGCCCAAACGGCTCAGAGCATGGGCATTCCCCCGGAGAATATGGTGATTATTGACAACGGCGATGTGGTGGAACTCACCCGTGACTCGATTCGGGTCGTCGATAAGGTGCCTGCTGGTATTGAGTTACTGGATCGCGGTGGCATTGTCAAAGCCCATGTGCTGCAAGAGCGACAACAACTGGCTGAGGAAGGCATTATCACCGTGGCGGTGGCGGTGGGTACTGATGGCAGTCTGAAAGCTACTCCTGAAGTCCACCTGCGGGGCGTGGTCACGGCGATTGAGCCACAGGCTTGGCAGGCTTGGGTACATGCCACGGTCGAAACTGCTTTGAGCGATCGCTGGAGTGAATATGCCCGCAACGGCGATATCGATTGGGTAGGGGTCAAAGCCCACATTGAACGGGAACTGGTGCGACTGGTGCGCCGTGAACTTCAGGGCAATGCCTCAGTCCTATTGCTTCTGCAACCCATCGAAGTCACCCCCACTGTGACGACAGGAATTCGGCGGCGTCGCAGCACCGCTTCTGTGGTTGGCTAGCATCAAGCCCCTTGGGCAGGAGAAGGTGCCTATTTTGTAGGGCATCCCTGCCCGTTTATTTTTGTTGCCGCTGCGCTAGCTAGCGTTGAAACGCTCGGGGGCTTTCAGTTGATTTCTTGCCGAGCAATAACCCCTCAACACGTTCAACTGATTAGGAAGCAACTCGACCATAGTTAACAACTAAAGCTAGAATTACAATAACTGACTAGTACCAATGTCGCAAATAAAAACTGTGGCGCGCAATGGATATTGATGATTTTGATCTTAATTCGATGACTACTGCAGCTCAGCATCCTGACCCTTGTGTGCGTCGGCAGGTAGCGCAGTCTGCTACTACTTCACCAAACATTTTGCGGATGTTGGCCAATGACCCCCATGAAAAAGTGCGCCTTGCGGTTGCTGCCAATGGCAATACCCCTGCTGAAGTCCTAGAGGCTTGGCTATCGGAAGCTCAAAGCAATAAACCGTTAGCAAAAGCTCTTGCCCAGAACCTCAGTGCATCCCATACTCTCCTGACAACTTTAGCACAACATCCAGCGGCCAATGTCCGCCGTAAAGTGGCGATGAATCCCCAGACCCCTCCAGCGACCCTCTATAAACTAGCTGAGGAATTTCCGGCGGCAGTAGCTCGCAATCCTGGGATGAAACTCCTTGTGCTCCAAGACAGTGAACGACAGAGCATTAGTGATGAAACCTTAATACGAATATTAAAGCTTACAGAGCCGCCGACTTGGGCATTGACAGTTGCAGTTCAGCGTCAAAGCGCAAAAGTAAGACAGCAGGCGGCTAGGGCAACAACGATTCTTCCTGAACTCCTCGAAACCCTTGCGAAGGATGAGAATAGGGATGTCCGCCAAGCGGTAGCGGGGAACCCCAATACTCCTGCTTCTGTTTTGGAAACCCTTGCTGAGGATGAGGATAGCGATGTCCGCAGAGCAGTAGCAGAAAGACCTGAAATTGTTTCGTTGATTGAGGAGGCTAAGAGCAACAACACCGCTACCATCCGACTAGCAGAGCTAGCTAGCCACTTTTGTACGGATGTTCGCGCAGCAGTAGCGGGGAACCCCAATACTCCTGTCTCACCCCTCGAAACCCTTGCGAAGGATGAGTATTGGACTGTCCGCGCAGCAGTAGCGGGGAACCCCAATACTCCTGCTTCTGTTTTGGAAACCCTTGCGAAGGATAAGGATAGGGATGTCCGCAGAGCAGTAGTGTGGAACCCCAATACTCCTGCTTCTGTTTTGGAAACCCTTGCGAAGGATGAGGATAGCGATGTTCGCAGAGCAGTAGCGGGGAACCCCAATACTCCTGCCTCTGCCCTCGAAACCCTTGCGAAGGATGAGGATAGCGATGTCCGCAGAGCAGTAGCGGGGAACCCCAATACTCCTAATACTCCTGCTTCTGTTTTGGAAATCCTTGCTGAGGATGAGGATAGCGATGTTCGCAGAGCAGTAGCAGGGAACCCGAATACTCCTGCCTCTGCCCTCGAAACCCTTGCGAAGGATGAGTATTGGACTGTCCGCGCAGCAGTAGCAGAAAGACCTGAAATTGTTTCGTTGATTGAGGAGGCTAAGAGCAACGACACCGATACCATCCAACTAGCAGAGCTAGCTAGCCACTTTTGTACGGATGTTCGCGCAGCGGTAGCGGGGAACCCCAATACTCCTGCTTCTGTTTTGGAAATCCTTGCTGAGGATGAGGATAGCGATGTCCGCAGAGCAGTAGCGGGGAACCCCAATACTCCTGCCTCTGCCCTCGAAACCCTTGCGAAGGATGAGGATAGCGATGTCCGCAGAGCAGTAGCGGGGAACCCCAATACTCCTAATACTCCTGCTTCTGTTTTGGAAATCCTTGTTGAGGATGAGGATAGCGATGTTCGCGCAGCAGTAGCGGGGAACCCCAATACTCCTGCCTCTGTTTTGGAAATCCTTGCTGAGGATGAGGATAGCGATGTTCGCGCAGCAGTAGCGGGGAACCCCAATACTCCTGCTTCTGTTTTGGAAACCCTTGCTGAGGATGAGGATAGCGATGTCCGCAGAGCAGTAGCGGGCAACCCGAAGACGCCTACCTATGTCCTCGAAACCCTTGCGAAGGATGAATATGAGGCTCAGGATGTTCGCGCAGTAGTAGCAAGAAGACCTGAAATTGCTGCTTTAATCACGGAAGCTAACAGTGGCAACACTTCTACAGACCGACTAGCCGAACTAGCTAGCCACTTTTGTACGGATGTTCGCGCAGCAGTAGCGGGCAACCCCAATACTCCTGCTTCTGTTTTGGAAATCCTTGCTGAGGATGAGGATAGCGATGTCCGCAGAGCAGTAGCGGGGAACCCGAATACTCCTGCTTCTGTTTTGGAAACCCTTGCGAAGGATTGGGATGTTCGCGCAGCAGTAGCAAGAAGACCTGAAATTGCTGCTTTAATCACGGAAGCTAACAGTGGCAACACTTCTACAGACCGACTAGCCGAACTAGCTAGCCACTTTTGTACGGATGTTCGCGCAGCAGTAGCGGGCAACCCGAATACTCCTGCTTCTGTTTTGGAAACCCTTGCGAAGGAGAACGATTGGATTGTTCGCATAGCAGTAGCGGGGAACCCCAATACTCCTGCTTCTGTTTTGGAAACCCTTGCGAAGGATAAGGATAGGGATTTTCGCAGAGCAGTAGCGGGGAACCCGAATACTCCTGCTTCTGTTTTGGAAACCCTTGCGAAGGATGAGGATAGGGATGTTCGTAAAGCAGTAGCAAGAAGACCTGAAATTGCTGCTTTAATCACGGAAGCTAACAGTGGCAACACTTCTACAGACCGACTAGCCGAACTAGCTAGCCACTTTTGTACGGATGTTCGCCCAGCAGTAGCGGGGAACCCGAAGACGCCTACCTATGCCCTCGAAACCCTTGCGAAGGATGAGGATAGGGATGTTCGCGCAGCAGTAGCGCGGAACCCGAATACTCCTGCTTCTGTTTTGGAAACCCTTGCGAAGGAGAACGATTGGATTGTTCGCATAGCAGTAGTGTGGAACCCGAATACTCCTGCTTCTGTTTTGGAAACCCTTGCTGAGGATGAGGCTCAGGATGTTCGTAAAGCAGTAGCAAGAAGACCTGAAATTGCTGCTTTAATCACGGAAGCTAACAGTGGCAACACTTCTACAGACCGACTAGCCGAACTAGCTAGCCACTTTTGTACGGATGTTCGCGCAGCAGTAGCGGGCAACCCGAATACTCCTGCTTCTGTTTTGGAAATCCTTGCTGAGGATGAGGATAGCGATGTCCGCAGAGCAGTAGCGCGGAACCCGAATACTCCTGCTTCTGTTTTGGAAACCCTTGCGAAGGAGAACGATTGGTTTGTTCGCAGAGCAGTAGTGTGGAACCCGAATACTCCTGCTTCTGCCCTCGAAACCCTTGCGAAGGATTGGGATAGCGATGTCCGCAGAGCAGTAGCGGGGAACCCCAATACTCCTGCCTCTGCCCTCGAAACCCTTGCGAAGGATGGGGATAGGGATGTTCGCAGAGCAGTAGCGAGCAACCCGAATACTCCTGCTTCTGTTTTGGAAACCCTTGCGAAGGATGGGGATAGGGATGTTCGCAGAGCAGTAGTGTGGAACCCGAATACTCCTGCTTCTGCCCTCGAAACCCTTGCGAAGGATGGGGATAGGGATGTTCGCGCAGCAGTAGCAGAAAGACCTGAAATTGTTTCGTTGATTGAGGAGGCTAAGAGCAACGACACCGCTACCATCCGACTAGCAGAGCTAGCTAGCCACTTTTGTACGGATGTTCGCGCAGCAGTAGCGCGGAACCCGAATACTCCTGCTTCTGTTTTGGAAACCCTTGCGAAGGATGAGGATTGGGATGTTCGTAAAGCAGTAGCAGAAAGACCTGAAATTGTTTCGTTGATTGAGGAGGCTAAGAGCAACAACACCGCTACCATCCGACTAGCAGAGCTAGCTAGCCACTTTTGTACGGATGTTCGCGCAGCAGTAGCGGGGAACCCGAAGACGCCTACCTATGCCCTCGAAATCCTTGCTGAGGATGAGGCTCAGGATGTTCGCGCAGCAGTAGCGGGGAACCCGAAGACGCCTACCTATGCCCTCGAAATCCTTGCGAAGGATGAATATGAGGCTCAGGATGTTCGCGCAGTAGTAGCGGGGAACCCGAAGACTCCTGTCTCTGCCCTCGAAACCCTTGCGAAGGATGAGGATAGGGATGTCCGCAGAGCAGTAGCGGGGAACCCCAATACTCCTGCTTCTGTTTTGGAAACCCTTGCGAAGGATGAGGATAGCGATGTTCGCAGAGCAGTAGCGGGGAACCCGAAGACGCCTACCTATGCCCTCGAAACCCTTGCGAAGGATTGGTATTCGGCTGTTCGCGCAGCAGTAGCACGGAACCCGAATACTCCTGCTTCTGCCCTCGAAACCCTTGCGAAGGATGGGGATAGGGATGTTCGCGCAGCAGTAGCAGAAAGACCTGAAATTGTTTCGTTGATTGAGGAGGCTAAGAGCAACGACACCGATACCATCCAACTAGCAGAGCTAGCTAGCCACTTTTATACGGCTGTTCGCAGAGCAGTAGCGAGGAACCCCAATACTCCTGCTTCTGTTTTGGAAACCCTTGCGAAGGATAAGGATAGGGATGTCCGCAGAGCAGTAGCAGAAAGACCTGAAATTGTTTCGTTGATTGAGGAGGCTAAGAGCAACGACACCGCTACCATCCGACTAGCAGAGCTAGCTAGCCACTTTTATACGGCTGTTCGCAGAGCAGTAGCGCGGAACCCGAATACTCCTGCTTCTGTTTTGGAAACCCTTGCGAAGGATAAGGATAGGGATGTCCGCAGAGCAGTAGCAGAAAGACCTGAAATTGTTTCGTTGATTGAGGAGGCTAAGAGCAACGACACCGCTACCATCCGACTAGCAGAGCTAGCTAGCCACTTTTATACGGCTGTTCGCGCAGCAGTAGCGCGGAACCCGAATACTCCTGCTTCTGTTTTGGAAACCCTTGCGGATGTCCGCATAGCAGTAGCGTTGAACCCGAATACTCCTGCTTCTGTTTTGGAAACCCTTGCGAAGGATGAGGATAGGGATGTTCGCGCAGCAGTAGCACGGAACCCGAATACTCCTGCTTCTGCCCTCGAAACCCTTGCGAAGGAGAGCGATTGGGTTGTTCGCATAGCAGTAGCGGAGAACCCGAATACTCCTGCTTCTGTTTTGGAAACCCTTGCGAAGGATGAGGATAGGGATGTTCGCGCAGTAGTAGTGTGGAACCCCAATACTCCTGCATCTGTTTTGGAAACCCTTGCGAAGGATGAGGATAGGGATGTCCGCAGAGAAGTAGCGGGGAACCCGAATACTCCTGCTTCTGTTTTGGAAACCCTTGCGAAGGATGAGGATAGGGATGTTCGCGCAGCAGTAGCGTTGAACCCCAATACTCCTGCTTCTGTTTTGGAAACCCTTGTGAAGGATGAGGATAGGGATGTTCGCGCAGCAGTAGCGGAGAACCCGAATACTCCTGCTTCTGCCCTCGAAACCCTTGCGAAGGAGAACGATTGGTTTGTTCGCATACCAGTAGCGAGGGACCCCAATACTCCTGCTTCTGTTTTGGAAACCCTTGCGAAGGAGAGCAATTGGGTTGTTCGCATAGCAGTAGCGGAGAACCCCAGTACTCCTGCTTCTGTTTTGGAAACCCTTGCGAAGGAGAGCAATTGGTTTGTTCGCATAGCAGTAGCACGGAACCCGAATACTCCTGCTTCTGCCCTCGAAACCCTTGCGAAGGAGAGCGATTGGTTTGTTCGCAGAGCAGTAGAGGATAACCCGAATACTCCTGCTTCTGTTTTGGAAACCCTTGCGAAGGATTTGTATTCGGGTGTTCGCGCAGTAGTAAGAAGACCTGAAATTGCTGCTTTAATCACGGAAGCTAACAGTGGCAACACTTCTACAGACCGACTAGACGAACTAGTTAGCCACTTTTTGTATACGGCGGCTGTTCGCGCAGCAGTAACGGGGAACCCGAATACTCTTGCTTCTGCCCTCGAAACCCTTGCGAAGGATGAGGATAGGGATGATGTTCGCGCAGCAGTAGCGGGGAACCCGAATACTCCTGCTTCTGCCCTCGAAACCCTTGCGAAGGATGAGGGTAGCGCTGTTCGTAGAGCAGTAGCGGGGAACCCGAAGACGCCTACCTATGCCCTCGAAATCCTTGCTGAGGATGAGGCTCAGGATGTTCGCGCAGTAGTAGCGGAGAACCCGAATACTCCTGCTTCTGTTTTGGAAACCCTTGCGAAGGAGAGCAATTGGATTGTTCGCATAGCAGTAGCACGGAACCCGAATACTCCTGCTTCTGCCCTCGAAACCCTTGCGAAGGAGAACGATTGGTTTGTAGCGAGGGACCCCAATACTCCTGCTTCTGTTTTGGAAACCCTTGCGAAGGAGAGCAATTGGGTTGTTCGCATAGCAGTAGCGGAGAACCCCAGTACTCCTGCTTCTGTTTTGGAAACCCTTGCGAAGGAGAGCAATTGGTTTGTTCGCATAGCAGTAGCGGAGAACCCGAATACTCCTGCTTCTGTTTTGGAAACCCTTGCGAAGGAGAGCGATTGGTTTGTTCGCAGAGCAGTAGCGGAGAACCCGAATACTCCTGCTTCTGTTTTGGAAACCCTTGCGAAGGATTGGTATTCGGCTGTTCGCGCAGTAGTAAGAAGACCTGAAATTGCTGCTTTAATCACGGAAGCTAACAGTGGCAACACTTCTACAGACCGACTAGCCGAACTAGTTAGCCACTTTTTTTGTACGGCGGCTGTTCGCGCAGCAGTAACGGGGAACCCGAATACTCTTGCTTCTGCCCTCGAAACCCTTGCGAAGGATGAGGATAGGGATGATGTTCGCGCAGCAGTAGCGGGGAACCCGAATACTCCTGCTTCTGCCCTCGAAACCCTTGCGAAGGATGAGGGTAGCGCTGTTCGTAGAGCAGTAGCGGGGAACCCGAAGACGCCTACCTATGCCCTCGAAATCCTTGCTGAGGATGAGGCTCAGGATGTTCGCGCAGTAGTAGCGGAGAACCCGAATACTCCTGCTTCTGTTTTGGAAACCCTTGCGAAGGAGAGCAATTGGATTGTTCGCATAGCAGTAGCGCGGAACCCCAATACTCCTGCTTCTGCCCTCGAAACCCTTGCGAAGGATTGGTATTCGGCTGTTCGCGCAGCAGTAGCGCGGAACCCGAATACTCCTGCTTCTGTTTTGGAAACCCTTGCGAAGGATAGGGATAGGGATGTTCGCAGAGCAGTAGCGGAGAACCCGAATACTCCTGCTTCTGTTTTGGAAATCCTTGCGAAGGATTGGGATGTTCGCGCAGCAGTAGCAAGAAGACCTGAAATTGCTGCTTTAATCACGGAAGCTAACAGTGGCAACACTTCTACAGACCGACTAGCCGAACTAGCTAGCCACTTTTGTACGGATGTTCGCGCAGCAGTAGCGGGGAACCCCAATACTCCTGCTTCTGTTTTGGAAACCCTTGCGAAGGATGAGGATTGGGATGTTCGCATAGCAGTAGCGGAGAACCCCAATACTCCTGCTTCTGTTTTGGAAACCCTTGCGAAGGATGGGGATAGGGATGTTCGCAGAGCAGTAGTGTGGAACCCGAATACTCCTGCTTCTGCCCTCGAAACCCTTGCGAAGGATGGGGATAGGGATGTCCGCGCAGCAGTAGCAGAAAGACCTGAAATTGTTTTATTGATTGAGGAGGCTAAGAGCAACAACACCGCTACCATCCGACTAGCAGGGCTGGCTAGCCACTTTTGTACGGCTGTTCGCGCAGCAGTAGCGGGCAACCCGAATACTCCTGCTTCTGCCCTCGAAACCCTTGCGAAGGAGAACGATTGGTTTGTTCGCGCAGCAGTAGCGGGCAACCCGAATACTCCTGCTTCTGCCCTCGAAACCCTTGCGAAGGAGAACGATTGGTTTGTTCGCGCAGCAGTAGCGGGCAACCCGAATACTCCTGCTTCTGTTTTGGAAACCCTTGCGAAGGAGAACGATTGGTTTGTTCGCAGAGCAGTAGTGTGGAACCCGAATACTCCTGCTTCTGCCCTCGAAACCCTTGCGAAGGATTGGGATAGCGATGTCCGCAGAGCAGTAGCGGGGAACCCCAATACTCCTGCCTCTGCCCTCGAAACCCTTGCGAAGGATTGGTATTCGGCTGTTCGCGCAGCAGTAGCGCGGAACCCGAATACTCCTGCTTCTGCCCTCGAAACCCTTGCGAAGGATTGGGATAGGGATGTTCGTAAAGCAGTAGCAAGAAGACCTGAAATTGCTGCTTTAATCACGGAAGCTAACAGTGGCAACACTTCTACAGACCGACTAGCCGAACTAGCTAGCCACTTTTGTACGGATGTTCGCGCAGCAGTAGCGGGCAACCCGAATACTCCTGCTTCTGTTTTGGAAATCCTTGCTGAGGATGAGGATAGGGATGTTCGCGCAGCGGTAGCAGGGAACCCCAATACTCCTGCCTCTGCCCTCGAAACCCTTGCGAAGGATGGGGATAGGGATGTTCGCAGAGCAGTAGCGAGCAACCCGAATACTCCTGCTTCTGTTTTGGAAACCCTTGCGAAGGATAAGGATAGGGATGTCCGCAGAGCAGTAGCAGAAAGACCTGAAATTGTTTCGTTGATTGAGGAGGCTAAGAGCAACGACACCGCTACCATCCGACTAGCAGAGCTAGCTAGCCACTTTTATACGGCTGTTCGCGCAGCAGTAGCGAGGAACCCCAATACTCCTGCTTCTGTTTTGGAAACCCTTGCTGAGGATTGGTATGTTTGCGCAGCAGTAGCGGGGAACCCCAATACTCCTGCTTCTGTTTTGGAAACCCTTGCGAAGGAGAACAAACGGGATGTCCGCATAGCAGTAGCGGGGAACCCGAATACCCCTGTCTCACTCCTCGAAACCCTTGCTGAGGATGAGGATAGGGATGTTCGCAGAGCAGTAGCGGGGAACCCGAATACCCCTGTCTCACTCCTCGAAACCCTTGCTGAGGATGAGGATAGGGATGTTCGCAGAGCAGTAGCGGGGAGCCCCAATACTCCTGTCTCACTCCTCGAAACCCTTGCTGAGGATGAGGATAGGGATGTTCGCAGAGCAGTAGCGGCGAACCCGAATACCCCTGTCTCACTCCTCGAAACCCTTGCGAAGGATCGGTATTGGAAGGTTCGCAGAGGAGTAGCAGAAAGACCTGAAATTGTTTCGTTGATTGAAGAGGCTAAGAGCAACGACACCGCTACCATCCGACTAGCAGAGGTAGCTAGCCACTTTTGTACGGATGTCCGCGCAGCAGTAGCGGGGAGCCCCAATACTCCTGTCTCACTCCTCGAAACCCTTGCTGAGGATGAGGATAGATATGTCCGCGCAGCAGTAGCGGGGAGCCCCAATACTCCTGTCTCACTCCTCGAAACCCTTGCTGAGGATGAGGATAGCGATGTTCGTGAAGCGGTAGCGGGGAACCCGAATACCCCTGTCTCACTCCTCAAAACCCTTGCGAAGGATGGGGATGGGTATTTTGTTCGTAAAGCAGTAGCGGGGAACCCGAATACCCCTGTCTCACTCCTCGAAACCCTTGCTGAGGATGAGGATAGATATGTCCGCGCAGCAGTAGCGGGGAGCCCCAATACTCCTGTCTCACTCCTCGAAACCCTTGCTGAGGATGAGGATAGATATGTCCGCGCAGCAGTAGCACGGAACCCGAATACCCCTGTCTCACTCCTCGAAGCCCTTGCTCAGGATGAGGATAGATATGTTCGCAGAGCAGTAGCGGGCAACCCGAATACCCCCGTCTTACTCCTCGAAACCCTTGCTGAGTATAGGGATAAGTATTGGCTTTTTGGTCATGCTTAGAGTGGCTAGGTCTTAATCGAGGATAGTCGCACTTTTCCTTGGGGCGTGCGGAGAATTTGGGGCACAGAAATCCATTTCTTGGGGCATTTGTAGGCGCTGCACTGCTGTTTGAGCCATTGGCTGAGTTCCTCAGGGGAGGAGTCTCCCACATAGAGGGCAATGACTTGTTCGCCCCAGAGGGGGTCGGGTGCGCCATAGATATGGATGTCTTGGACAAGGCCACTGTTAAGGAGTAAGGTCTCTAACTCTTCGGGGTAGATATTCTCGCCACCACTGATGATTTTGCGGCTGCTGCGTCCCAAAATGTAGAGGCGATCGCCCCGCCATTCGCCGCGATCGTCTGTTTGGAAAATTTTCTCCCGAAATACCTGGGGGTAGTAGCCGAGGGCAAGGGAGGCGGCCTGAATCTGAATCTCGCCCGTAGGGGTTAAAGCAATCTGAGCATGGGGTAAGACCTGACCACAGGAGCGATCGCCCGCCAAAAATTCCCCCTGCCGTTGGGCACAGATCATGCCAGCAGTTTCTGTCATGCCATAACTGAGACATAGAGGCAAGCGCTGGGTTGCTGCTTCCTCTAATAGTTGCGACCAAGTGGGGCCACCGCCCACGAAAATGCCCCTTAAATCCGCTAGCCATGGCAGAGGGTCTGCAAGCACCTGTTGCAGTTGCCGAGGTACCAGAGACAGCCATAGATCAACATTGGCAGGAGGTGCCGTTTGCCGTAGATCCCGTAGATGGGTACCGAGATAGAGTTCTCCACCACTCCAGAGCGATCGCACCACGGGCATGAGACCACTGACATGGTACAAGGGCAAAATACTCAGACAGTAAATCGCCCCTTGTTGCAAATGGCGTTGCAGCCCCATCACTGCCGCCTGAAGGGTCGCCACCGTGTGAATTGCCCAGCGCAACCGCCCTTGAGTGCCGCCAGTGGGAATCAGAATCCAGCCCTGGGGCAATGGTTCTCCAGAACCTTGGGGGTCGAGGGGGGGCACCGTTCCCCAAGCCATGAAATTCTGGGGTAGGATCGCTGCCACCTGCTGCCACTCTTGGGACTGCCAGTGGGGATTGGCCAGTAATAGAGGCGTCCCTGTGGAGAGCGCTGCGAGAAAACCACTGAGAAACGAGAGGGGATCGGGTTCTGCGAGAACGAGGAGAGTGGGTTGTTGCTCTTGGAGTTGCTCTTGATAGTTGGCTAATTGCTCGAGGAGTCTGGCGGTAGCAATGTGCCATTGTCCGTTGTGGGGATACCACAGCCAGTGGGGGGCAATACTCGTAAGGTTTTGTAACAAATTTGTCCTACCCCTCCCTAAACCAATAGGTAAAATCAAAGGATAAAGGAGTGCGTTTAGGAGACAGCAGCCTGACTATTCAACAGATGCAACGGGTAGCCGCAATTGCTGACCCTAGCCTTAAACTAGCATGGACCGCAGCCTATGCCGCCGACGATCGCAAGGGAGTAGATATCTGCCTTCTGGATGTGAGTGGTGTGTCCTACCTCACCGATTACTTTGTGATCATTACGGGACTCTCAAAAACCCAAGTGCGCGCCATTTATCAAGGGATTGAGGAGGCGGCTCTTGAACATTGCCAACGCCAGCCCCAACATATTGAAGGCCAAGCGGAATGTTCATGGGTGCTGATGGACTACGGTGATGTGATTGTCCATGTGCAGTTGCCCAAGGAACGTCAATACTACAACCTTGAGGCCTTTTGGGGCCACGCCCAACGCATTCCCTTTGAGTCACTAGTGACCACCTAGCCGATGCAGCCCTCTTGGTGGCAGTGGATTCTTTTGATCTTGCCACTGGTGGCGATCGCCAGCTTCATCCTCACCGCGGCCTCAATACAAATTCATGCTTGGGGACTGAGTTGGGTCTGGGCAGTAGTCGTGCTGATTCTGCTGCTGTGGCGGTGGGGGGTTGCCCATTGGCTCAAGGGTCAGCCGACAGAGATTGACCCCCGTCCCTTTGATTTGCCAAGAAGCAGTGATTCAGAAACGGATCAACGCGCCCTGAAGATTCTCCAACACACCCTTGAGCAGAGTCGTCAAGACCCACCCCCTTGGGAAAATTGGCCACTCTTTTGGCAGCGGGCACAAACCCTCGTCAGTGAGATTGCCAAGGTCTATTATCCCAATGCTCAGCGTCCCCTGCTGCAAATCTATGTGCCCCAAGCCTACCGCCTCTTGCGGGACACGATTGATGATGTCGATCGCTGGCTGGAAACCCTCAACCCAATTTTGTCGCGGGTAACTCTGGGGCAGGCAGTGCGCGCCTATGAACTTTCACGGCAGGTGGCACCCGTTGCGCGTTGGGGCTTTACGGCTTGGAATTGGGCGCAGTGGCTCCTCAATCCAAGTGTGGCGATTACCAAAACCTTTACCCAAGAGCAGCAGCAAAAGGCCAATCAAGCCCTGATTGCTAACTTGGGGCTCACCCTGCGGGAACAGGTGCTCAAGGCCTTGGGACTGCGGGCGATCGCCCTCTACAGTGGCAGCCTCACCCAACTGGAATTACCCACCCCCACCCCGCGCACAGATACAGGCACATTACAGGACATTTTAGAGCAGAGTCTGCCCCTTGCCCGTGCCGAAACTGAGCCTGTGAACGTCTTTCTCGTGGGTCGCACCGGCGCAGGCAAAAGTAGCCTGATCAATAGTTTATTTGCTGCCCCCACCACCCGTGTTTCCCCCTTGCCCAACACAAACGAGATCCGGCAATACCGTTGGCAGCAGGATTTGACCCTGTGGGATACCCCCGGCTACGAAGATATTCGCGGTGCCGATATCCAAGCTCGCCTGCGGGAATTACTGCCGCGCATGGATGTAGTGCTGCTGCTAACCCCAGTGCTGGATCCTGCCCTTGCCCCGGACATCACCGCCCTGCAATTGATTCGCCAAGAGGTGAGGGACTTGCCGATTGTGGTGGCGGTCACCCAAGTGGATCGGCTACGCCCCCTGCGGGAATGGCATCCCCCCTACGACTGGCAACGGGGTACCCGTCCCAAGGAAGTGAGTATTCGCGAGGCGGTGGCCTATCGCCAAGAACAGTTGGGCACCTATACGCCCCATATTTTGCCGATTGTCAACGGCACTGAAGAACGCATGGCTTGGGGACTCGATGCCCTCAGTGATACCCTTGTGAATTTAATTGCCCCCGCCAAGCAGATCCGCATGGCTCGCTGGCTTAGCGATCGCCAGACACGGCTTCACGCTGCTTCTCGCCTCATTGACACCTATTGCCACCGCATCACCACCAGTCAGGGCATTACCGATTTGCTCAAGCGACCAGTGCTCCAGTTTCTTTCGACCATGCTCACGGGGTCTCCCGCCGCTGCATGGCTCCTCGCCGAACAACTGCCCCTAGAACACCTGCCGGTGATTCTTTGTAAATTGCAACTGGCCTATGAACTCTACACGCTGTTGCAAAATGCCAGCGATCGCATAGAGGTACCAACGCGCCCCTTTGATCTGAAAACCTTGGCTCCCTTGCTGCTACAACGTCGTAGCCCCCTCAATCAAGACACTTGGGCAACGGGACACACCCTCGTAGAGTTTTGGACACAGCCTGAGCCACCTCTGACGCTGATGGCGCGCTATGAGGACTATTGGCAGCGCTTTGGTATGGTTCCAGAAAAATAGACGAAGATAAAGAAAGGATAAAAACTGTTCATCTCCTCACCCGCCATGACCTCCTCCAATGCCTCCTCCCCCATGGATCGTGAATCAGTTTGGCATGCTCTGAGTGCTGATGAAGTCATTAGCCGCTTGGGGAGCGATCGCCAACAGGGACTGAGTTGTGCAGAAGTACAACGGCGACAAGCCCAATATGGCCGCAATGAACTCGTTGACAATGGCCGCCGCCCGCGCTGGCAGATTTTCATTGATCAGTTTCGCAATGTCATGCTGATCATGCTGCTCGTGGTGGCCTTCATCTCTGGCACATTGGAGATTCTCGAATCCCTCGAAGAAAACACCATTCCCTTCCCCAAGGACGCAACTGCAATTCTGGTGGTGGTGATTCTCAATGCCATTCTAGGCTATGTCCAAGAAGCCCGTGCTGAAGAGGCACTCGCTGCCCTGAAAAGTATGGCGGCGCCCAAGGTGCGTGTCCTGCGCGAGGGCAAGGTCATGGAAATTGATTCCCCTGAACTGGTGGTTGGGGACATTTTCTTTTTGGAAGCGGGGGTCAAAGTGGCTGCCGATGGTCGCCTCCTTGAAGCGGTCAACCTGCAAATCCGCGAGGCAGCACTCACTGGTGAAGCAGAAGCCGCCAGTAAAAATGCTGCGCAAATCTTGCCCCTTGATACGGAACTGGGCGATCGCGCCAATCTAGTCTTTGCGGGCACAGAGGTCAACCAAGGGCGAGGAGCCGCCATCGTCACCGCGATCGGCATGGACACCGAACTGGGGAAAATTGCCGCTGCCCTGCAAGGGGTGGAGCCGGAACCCACACCCCTACAAAAACGGATGACCGAGCTGGGCAATCGCCTAGTGGCCGTTGCGTTGGTGCTGGTGAGCATTGTCGTGATTGCTGGGGGTCTCTACGATCCCTCACTGCTGCCGCATCTCATTGAAGTCTCCCTCAGTATGGCGGTGGCCGTGATCCCCGAAGGCTTGCCCGCCGTGATTACCGTCACCCTTGCATTGGGAACACAACGGATGGTGAAACGCCATGCCCTGATTCGGCGGCTGCCGGCCGTGGAGACACTGGGGAGTGTGACAACCATCTGCTCGGATAAAACGGGTACCCTCACCCAAAACAAAATGGTGGTGCAGGCAGTGGCTACTACCTTCTATCGCGCCAAGGTGAGCGGCAATGGCTATGAACCAAGGGGGGAATTTTATGACGCCAATACCGATGACCCCTCAGCCCTATACGAACGCCAACTGCTCCTTCTAGCGGGAGCGCTGTGCAATGATGCCCTTCTCAAACAACACGCAGCCGAATGGGTGATTCTCGGCGACCCGACCGAAGGCTCTCTCCTGCCCTTGGCCGCTAAGGGGGGCATTGATCTGAAAGCATTGCAGGAAACGGCGGAGCGGGTCGCGGAGTTTCCCTTTGATGCCGATCGCAAGCGCATGAGTACGTTCTACCGCAGTGAGTCCGTTCCTGCGATTGCTGCCAAGGAACCCTACTGGATGATTACCAAAGGGTCACCGGAACTGACCTTGGAACGCTGTCAATGGCGGCAGGTGGGGCACGACATTCAACCCCTAACACTGGCCGATCGCCAAGAGATTTTGGTGCAAAACGATCGCTTTGCCGCTCAAGGTCTGCGGGTCTTGGGCATTGCCCATCGCTACTGGTCAGCGCTGCCACCAGCGGAGAGTGTAGACACCAGTGAGCAGGATTTGATCTGGTTGGGGTTAGTGGGCATTCTTGATCCGCCGCGTCCGGAGGTGCTGGCGGCCGTCGCCACCTGTCGCACTGCTGGGATTCGCCCGATTATGATTACGGGGGATCATCAACTGACGGCACAGGCGATCGCCAGTCAAATTGGTATCTGTCAGTGGGGCGATCAGGCGCTAACCGGTCGAGACCTCGAAAAAATGAGTCCCGCAGAACTGGATGCAGCAACCCTGACCGTCAATGTCTATGCGCGGGTGTCTCCAGAACATAAACTGCGGATTGTGAAATCCTTGCAACGTCACGGTGAAATTGTGGCCATGACTGGGGATGGTGTGAATGATGCCCCTGCCCTCAAACAGGCCGACATTGGCGTAGCCATGGGAATTAGCGGTACGGATGTCACCAAGGAAGCCAGCGATATGGTGCTCTTGGATGATAACTTTGCCACCATTGTGGCGGCTACCGAGGAAGGGCGAGTGATCTACAGCAATATTCGTCGCTTTATTAAATACATTCTCGGCTCCAACATTGGTGAGGTGATCACGATTGCCTGCTCACCCCTACTGGGATTAGGAGGTGTGCCTCTAACGCCCTTGCAAATCCTCTGGATGAACTTGGTGACGGATGGCCTGCCTGCCCTTGCCCTTGCTGTTGAGCCGGGGGATCCTGATCTCATGAAGCGTCCTCCGGTTAAACCCAACGAAAGTATTTTTAGCCGTGGCTTGGGTTCCTATATGATTCGTGTCGGTTTGATCTTGGCCATGACTGGCATTGCCCTCATGGTGTGGGCCTATGGCTACACCACCGAGCACCTAGAGGAGGGTCTTGATCCGCGCCGTTGGACAACCATGGTTTTTACCACCCTCTGCTTAGCGCAAATGGGTCATGCCCTTGCCGCTCGCTCTAGCCACCGCCTCACCATTCAACTGCATCCTACTTCGAATCCCTTTATCTGGATCTCCGTAATTTTAACCTCTATTTTACAGTTGCTGCTGATCTATAGCCCGCCCCTACGGCAATTCTTTGGCACTTATCTGCTGTCTGCCACTGAACTAGCAGTGTGCATCGGCTTTAGCACGCTGGTGTTTGTCTGGATTGAATTAGAAAAGCTGGTGCTCCATTGGTTGCACAAAGGGCATGAATTACAACTCCTAGAGTAATTCTGTTAACTAATTTTGTAGCACCCGCTATTGCTTACCCCCTGAGTTAGGGGCTAAAGTTTTGAGAACCTAGACAAAAGAGAGAGGCTCTGATATTTTGCAACTGAAAGTATTTTACAGACAAGCTATGATTTCTGTACTTGGACTCCTAGACACCAATCTTGCCGAACTGCAAGCAAGAGTGCTTCTTGCCCAAGCTTTTTCCCCTGAGCGCCTCATCGAAGAAATTCAACCCCCTCCCCTGCCCCCTCGTGAGCCAAAGATTACAATTCCTGAGGGTCAAGAGATCCGGCCACCGACCGATTCCGATCAAATTCGCTTCCTTCTAAAAGACATCATTATTAGTGGCTCAACTGTCTATTCCCCCGAAGCACTTAAAGCGTTATACGCAGATCAGCTCAATCGCAACGTGACTCTTGCTGACATTTATACCATTGCCCAAAAAATCAGCGAGCACTACCGCCGCTCAGGCTATCTTCTAATCCGTGTCCTTGTACCTGCCCAAGAAGTTACCGAAGGCATTGTTCGTCTCAAAGTTGTCGAAGGCTATGTCGAGGAAGTACGGTTTGAAGGTTCCGCGGGAACGATCAAGCCATTACAGCCCTATGCTGATCGTATTCAATCCTCTCGCCCTCTCAGAACTAAAGTTCTCGAGCGTAATCTACTATTGATGAGCGATTTGGCCGGCTACAAAGTGAGTGGACGCTTTGAAGCTGGTAACCAGCCCGGCGCAACTATTCTGACGATTACTGCCAAGAAGGATTCCTTTCAACCCTTCTTTACACTCAACAATTGGTATGCCGACAGTGTTGGTCCTATTCGTCTTCAGGCAGGGGCTTACTTTAATTCTCTGCTGAACAGAGGTGAGCAATTTATTCTGAGTAGTACAACCGTTCCTTTCGATTTCAACGAACTCAAAAGTGGTCGCTTCGATGTAAACATTCCCTTAGACGCCAATAGTCTCAAATTTGTAGGCAGTTTCAGTTATGCTGAAAGTGAGCCTGGAGATAACCTTGCCCCCTTCAGGATCAAAAGCAACAGTTGGCTGGGCAGCATAGGCTTTTCCTATTACCCCATTCGCTCAAGGAAACTCAACCTGCTCACAAGTGCTTCTTTTGATGCCCTCAATAGCACGGTTAGTACCACATTTTTAGGGCCACAAGTTCTCCTCAGTCAGGATCGAGTTCGTGTTTTCCGTGCATCGAGTCAGGTCACTTATACAAACCGGGTTGGGTTCACTAGTGCCTCTATACAACTCTCTCAAGGCATTGCAGGTTTGGGGGCGCGTCTGAGCGGAACTCCCACTTTACCTCTTTCTCGCTTCAATGCTACCCCTGCAGCCTTCAAAGCAAATTTGGACTTTACACAGATTTTCTTTCTCCCTAAAAATTGGTCAGTCAGCCTAACAGGTGCAGCCCAAACAGCAGCCGCTCCCCTTGTTGCCTCTGAGCAATTTGGAATTGGTGGCTTCAACTCTGGCTCTGCCTATGTTCAATCCGCCATTTTAGGAGATGATGGCTACGCTCTACGTCTTGAGCTACAACATACCCGTTCCTATAAATTTCGTAAAACAAGCTTCACTAGCCAGCCCTATGCCTTTGTAGACTATGGCCAGACCTTTCTTAAAAGACCGACGATTGCTGAGCCTAGCAGTCAGGAGGCCTTGTCAACGGGCTTGGGTTTGCGACAGCTCATCAACCCTAGCCTACAACTTCGCCTAGAGCTAGCCTTTCCCCTAACGAGAATTGAACCCGCCTTTGAACGGAGCCCGCGTCTATTCTTTCAAGTTCAGGGCATATTCTAGCTTTTAGGGGATACTACGGTCTTACATTGTGGGCAAGAGAACTGGGCAGCGCAGGGACTCTGAGGTAGGGAAGCAGCCATCAACTGGTGTTCTTAGGGATTCAGTTGCATGGAGCAGAAAGGAAAACCGAGTCACGAAGCCGAAACATGGTTCTGCTGCTTCCCTAGAATCAATGACTAGGTCAGCCTAAATACTTATTGAGTTTATAGTCAAGGATGTTCTAAAATCTAGAATTGAATTCTGCTACTGTACCTACCTTCTTAAACCATTCTGCAACCCTCCAAAGGCTGTTGAGGTTGAACCTATGAAAAGGATATTCAGTGTGTTCCTAAACGGTATCACCCTTACCCTGTCGAGTATTTTCCTAACAAGTCTCAATCCTCGGATAGCTGAGGCACTGCCACAAAACCCAACAGTGAGTGAGGGGCAAGTCTCTTTTCAGCAGAGTACCCCCCATCAGCTTCATATTCTGCAAAGCAGTCATAAAGCCATCATTAACTGGGAGGGCTTCAGCATTGGAGCCAATGAAGGGGTATTCTTTGTCCAGCCGGGCGCAACAGCAGCCGCACTCAACCGAGTGACAGGGCTAACCCCCTCAAGTATTGCCGGTCAACTAAACGCCAACGGTCGCATCTTTCTAATCAATCCCAACGGCATCGTCTTTTTACCCAGTGCCCAAGTTAATGTGGGCAGCCTTATTGCAAGTACCCTTGACATTAAAGATCAAGACTTTTTACAGGACAATTTCCGCTTTTACAACCTCCCCAATAGGCCGCCGGCTGCTATTACCAACCAAGGGCGCATCACTGCCCAAGAGGGAGGTGTGGTGTCCCTAATTGCGCCAGCAGTTCAAAACACAGGGTTCATTGCAGCACGTTTGGGTCAAGTTGCCCTAGTGAGCGGCACTGGTGTTACCCTAGACTTCACAGGAGATGGGTTGCTCAGCGTCAGGGTAGATAGTGATCTATCTCAGCAAGTAACGGATATCTATGGTCGCCCACTTTCTAGTCTGATTGATCAGCAGGGGCACATTAGCGCGGGGCATGTTATCCTTTCTGCCAGTGCTGCTCAGCGCATCATGGATCGGGTGATGAACGTTGATGGCATCATCGAAGCGCGTGCAGTTGAGAATCGTCAAGGGCGGATTATCTTAGCAGGCGGCCCCACAGGCGAAGTGAATATTAGCGGACGCCTAGATGCAGATGGTATTTACGGCGGTCAAATTACCGTAACAGGTCAAGATATTCATCTTCAGAACACTGCCCATCTATCGGCCAATGGCAACCTAGGCGGTGGGCAGATTTTTATTGGCGGCAGTCCTCAAGGGCAAGGTCCTCTGCCCAATGCCAGAAACACCTTCATTGACGCAGGGGCACGCCTAGAAGCTAATGCGCTAACCCAAGGGAATGGGGGTACTGTCATTGCTTGGGCAGATGAAGCCACCCACTTTCACGGCCACATTAGTGCCCGCGGGGGCAGCCTTAGTGGTAATGGCGGCTTTGCCGAAGTTTCAGCACGCAATAACCTATACGTCACAGGCTTTGCCGATCTCAGGGCGCCCAACGGTTCCTTTGGTACCCTTCTCCTTGATCCCGGCTCGATTACCATTCAAAATGGCCCCGGCTCTAACACTGGCCCTAACACCTTTGATGATGCACATATCGTTGGTCAACTTGGGTCGGCTAACTTGACCATCAGCACGGCAGCTGCAACTAGTGGTGGCCCGGAGACAATTACTGTTCAAAGCGGTACAAACATTACATGGGGTCAGAATACTACTCTAACGCTACAGGCAGGCCGTAACATTGTCATTCAGCCCGGTGTAATAATCCAAAATACGAGCGGGGGTGGCATCACACTAGAAGCCGATGGTAATACTACTGCTCCAGCTAATTTTAGCGGTATCTCCATTCAGGGAACGGCGGCTCAACCCACGCGACTAGAAACAAACTTAGGTAACATTACCCTCACGGGTAAGGGAGGTACCTCAGGTAATAACTACGGTATTCAACTAACAGGTCGTGCCACGCTGCAAAGTAACAGTGGCCAAATTACCCTCGACGGTACTGGCGGTACGGGAGGTGTAGGTAAGGGTATCCTCATTGAAGGAACGGCGACTCAACCCACGCTACTAAAAACAGACTCAGGTAACATTAGCCTCACGGGTAAGGGAGGTACCTCAGGTAGTAATAACTACGGTATTCAATTAACAGGTTATGCCACGCTGCAAAGTAACAGTGGCCAAATTACCCTCGACGGTACTGGCGGTACGGGAGTTGATAATAACTATGGTGTTTATCTCAGCCGGGGTGCTCACATTGAAAATAGCACAGGAAATATCAGCATTAGCGGTACTGCTCTTGGGGGTAGCGGCCAAAACAACGATGGTGTTTTCATTACAACGACTCCACGCAACAATGACAATCCCGGTACTCTGCCTCCACCTTCTCAGAGGCGCCAAACACAAATCACTAACCAAGATGGAAACATAACCATTACAGGTACTGCCAATGGCAGCAGTTCAACGGATGACGGAATTGCTCACTGGAATGCTTTAGTTCGAACCACAGGAAGCGGCAACATCACTTACACGGGTTATTCAGGTACAGGGACAGGTACAGGAAGCAAAGACGGTCTTGAGTTACAGCGTCATTTAACCGGCGGCTTCTCTGCTGAAATCTCGGCAACGGGTTCAGGCCATATTACCCTAAGGGGCGTTTTGCGGGGTGGTAACTCAAGCGATTATGCAATTAAGTTTGGTGAGCCTTCGTCTTCGGGTAACCCTAATAATGCCTTTATAGTGACCAGCAATACGGGCAACATCTGCCTAATCGGTGAACATACCGGTACTGCCAGCACCACCCTCCCAGGTTGGATGAGTATTCGTACAGCAGGTACTACTCCAACGATTCAAAGTACGAATGGTGGCAACATTATTCTTGTGGGTGACAGGCTTGATCTAAGCATTTCCACTACATTAAGTAGCAATCCGAATACAATAACTGGAAATAGGGGTATCTTGGTCGTCCAGCCCTTTACACTGGGTCGTGATATTGATATTGGTGGAACAAATGATACGACTCATCTTGCCCTAAGCAACGCCGAATTTGGTCTAACGACTGGTTTTAGTCATGTCATCTTTGGCCATGAAAATGGCACAGGAACAGTTACCATCAACTCTCCCACTCCCATTACTCGAAATCAACACCTTACCCTTCGAGGGGGCAACATTCAACTGAATTCATCAATTAACTTAGGAGGAAACACGCTAGCACTTTTCAGTAATGGGGGCTCTGTCACTCAAGCATCTCCCTTCATAGCAAGTGGCTTAATTTTGGGTGGCAGCGGCAGTTTTATCCTGAATCAACCTTCAAACAACGTCAATACAATTGCAACCGCGAGTTCAACTGGCGCCATCACATACCAAGATCAGAACGCTCTGACGGTTGGGAATCTGAGCATTCCTTTTGTTACAACGTATCCTAATTGCTGCACTGCCAGCACAATACCCTTAACTGCTAATGGTATTACCACCAACAACGCTGATGTCATCCTCCGTACCGGCAGTTCCCTCACCCTAGACGCCAGCAGCAACCTTGGCAGCGGCAACCTAACCCTGATCAGTAATGGTGGGGTCAGTCAAACGCCAACAGGCAGCATCACCGCCGCCGGACTGGGTCTGCAGGGCAGTGGCACCTTTGACCTGAACAATGCCAACAATGATGTGGACATCTTGGCAGCCGACGTCAATGGTGGCGTCAGCTTCAAAGACAGTGATGACCTGACCATTGGCGGGCCTGTCACCAGCACGGTGGGCAGCGATACAGCAACAACCGCAGCTGGCCTTACCACCAACGGCAACGATGCCATCATCGAGAGCGTCGGTTCCCTCACCCTAGCCGCCAGCAGCGACCTTGGCAGCGGCACCCTAACCCTGATCAGTAATGGTGGGGTCAGTCAAACGCCAACAGGCAGCATCACCGCCGCCGGACTGGGTCTGCAGGGCAGTGGCACCTTTGACCTGAACAATGCCAACAATGATGTGGACATCTTGGCAGCCGACGTCAATGGTGGCGTCAGCTTCAAAGACAGTGATGACCTGACCATTGGCGGGCCTGTCACCAGCACGGTGGGCAGCGATACAGCAACAACCGCAGCTGGCCTTACCACCAACGGCAACGATGCCATCATCGAGAGCGTCGGTTCCCTCACCCTAGCCGCCAGCAGCGACCTTGGCAGCGGCACCCTAACCCTGATCAGCGGTGGGGGGGTCACTCAGACAGCAACAGGCAGCATCACCGCCGCCGGACTGGGTCTGCAGGGCAGTGGCACCTTTGACCTGAACAATGCCAGCAATGATGTGGACACCCTTGCGGCCGACGTCAATGGTGGCGTCAGCTTCAAAGACAGTGATGACCTGACCATTGGCGGACCTGTCACCAGCACGGTGGGCAGCGATACAGCAACAACCGCAGCTGGCCTTACCACCAACGGCAACGATGCCATCATCGAGAGCGTCGGTTCCCTCACCCTAGCCGCCAGCAGCAACCTTGGCAGCGGCAACCTAACCCTGATCAGTAATGGTGGGGTCAGTCAGACAGCAACAGGCAGCATCACCGCCGCCGGACTGGGTCTGCAGGGCAGTGGCACCTTTGACCTGAACAATGCCAACAATGATGTGGACATCTTGGCAGCCGACGTCAATGGTGGCGTCAGCTTCAAAGACAGTGATGACCTGACCATTGGCGGGCCTGTCACCAGCACGGTGGGCAGCGATACAGCAACAACCGCAGCTGGCCTTACCACCAACGGCAACGATGCCATCATCGAGAGCGTCGGTTCCCTCACCCTAGCCGCCAGCAGCGACCTTGGCAGCGGCACCCTAACCCTGATCAGTAATGGTGGGGTCAGTCAAACGCCAACAGGCAGCATCACCGCCGCCGGACTGGGTCTGCAGGGCAGTGGCACCTTTGACCTGAACAATGCCAGCAATGATGTGGACACCCTTGCGGCCAACGTCAATGGTGGCGTCAGCTTCAAAGACAGTGATGACCTGACCATTGGCGGACCTGTCACCAGCACGGTGGGCAGCGATACAGCAACAACCGCAGCTGGCCTTACCACCAACGGCAACGATGCCATCATCGAGAGCGTCGGTTCCCTCACCCTAGCCGCCAGCAGCAACCTTGGCAGCGGCAACCTAACCCTGATCAGTAATGGTGGGGTCACTCAGACAGCAACAGGCAGCATCACCGCCGCCGGACTGGGTCTGCAGGGCAGTGGCACCTTTGACCTGAACAATGCCAACAATGATGTGGACATCTTGGCAGCCGACGTCAATGGTGGCGTCAGCTTCAAAGACAGTGATGACCTGACCATTGGCGGGCCTGTCACCAGCACGGTGGGCAGCGATACAGCAACAACCGCAGCTGGCCTTACCACCAACGGCAACGATGCCATCATCGAGAGCGTCGGTTCCCTCACCCTAGCCGCCAGCAGCAACCTTGGCAGCGGCAACCTAACCCTGATCAGTAATGGTGGGGTCAGTCAAACGCCAACAGGCAGCATCACCGCCGCCGGACTGGGTCTGCAGGGCAGTGGCACCTTTGACCTGAACAATGCCAGCAATGATGTGGACACCCTTGCGGCCAACGTCAATGGTGGCGTCAGCTTCAAAGACAGTGATGACCTGACCATTGGCGGACCTGTCACCAGCACGGTGGGCAGCGATACAGCAACAACCGCAGCTGGCCTTACCACCAACGGCAACGATGCCATCATCGAGAGCGGCAACACCCTCACCCTAGCCGCCAGCAGCAACCTTGGCAGCGGCACCCTAACCCTGATCAGTAATGGTGGGGTCACTCAGACAGCAACAGGCAGCATCACCGCCGCCGGACTGGGTCTGCAGGGCAGTGGCACCTTTGACCTGAACAATGCCAACAATGATGTGGACATCTTGGCAGCCGACGTCAATGGTGGCGTCAGCTTCAAAGACAGTGATGACCTGACCATTGGCGGACCTGTCACCAGCACGGTGGGCAGCGATACAGCAACAACCGCAGCTGGCCTTACCACCAACGGCAACGATGCCATCATCGAGAGCGTCGGTTCCCTCACCCTAGCCGCCAGCAGCAACCTTGGCAGCGGCAACCTAACCCTGATCAGTAATGGTGGGGTCAGTCAGACAGCAACAGGCAGCATCACCGCCGCCGGACTGGGTCTGCAGGGCAGTGGCACCTTTGACCTGAACAATGCCAACAATGATGTGGACATCTTGGCAGCCGACGTCAATGGTGGCGTCAGCTTCAAAGACAGTGATGACCTGACCATTGGCGGGCCTGTCACCAGCACGGTGGGCAGCGATACAGCAACAACCGCAGCTGGCCTTACCACCAACGGCAACGATGCCATCATCGAGAGCGTCGGTTCCCTCACCCTAGCCGCCAGCAGCGACCTTGGCAGCGGCAACCTAACCCTGATCAGTAATGGTGGGGTCACTCAGACAGCAACAGGCAGCATCACCGCCGCCGGACTGGGTCTGCAGGGCAGTGGCACCTTTGACCTGAACAATGCCAACAATGATGTGGACATCTTGGCAGCCGACGTCAATGGTGGCGTCAGCTTCAAAGACAGTGATGACCTGACCATTGGCGGGCCTGTCACCAGCACGGTGGGCAGCGATACAGCAACAACCGCAGCTGGCCTTACCACCACCAACAACGATGCCATCATCGAGAGCGGCAACACCCTCACCCTAGCCGCCAGCAGCGACCTTGGCAGCGGCAACCTAACCCTGATCAGTAATGGTGGGGTCACTCAGACAGCAACAGGCAGCATCACCGCCGCCGGACTGGGTCTGCAGGGCAGTGGCACCTTTGACCTGAACAATGCCAACAATGATGTGGACATCTTGGCAGCCGACGTCAATGGTGGCGTCAGCTTCAAAGACAGTGATGACCTGACCATTGGCGGGCCTGTCACCAGCACGGTGGGCAGCGATACAGCAACAACCGCAGCTGGCCTTACCACCACCAACAACGATGCCATCATCGAGAGCGGCAACACCCTCACCCTAGCCGCCAGCAGCAACCTTGGCAGCGGCACCCTAACCCTGATCAGTAATGGTGGGGTCACTCAGACAGCAACAGGCAGCATCACCGCCGCCGGACTGGGTCTGCAGGGCAGTGGCACCTTTGACCTGAACAATGCCAGCAATGATGTGGACATCTTGGCAGCCGACGTCAATGGTGGCGTCAGCTTCAAAGACAGTGATGACCTGACCATTGGCGGACCTGTCACCAGCACGGTGGGCAGCGATACAGCAACAACCGCAGCTGGCCTTACCACCACCAACAACGATGCCATCATCGAGAGCGGCAACACCCTCACCCTAGCCGCCAGCAGCAACCTTGGCAGCGGCACCCTAACCCTGATCAGTAATGGTGGGGTCACTCAGACAGCAACAGGCAGCATCACCGCCGCCGGACTGGGTCTGCAGGGCAGTGGCACCTTTGACCTGAACAATGCCAGCAATGATGTGGACATCTTGGCAGCCGACGTCAATGGTGGCGTCAGCTTCAAAGACAGTGATGACCTGACCATTGGCGGACCTGTCACCAGCACGGTGGGCAGCGATACAGCAACAACCGCAGCTGGCCTTACCACCAACGGCAACGATGCCATCATCGAGAGCGGCAACACCCTCACCCTAGCCGCCAGCAGCAACCTTGGCAGCGGCACCCTAACCCTGATCAGTAATGGTGGGGTCACTCAGACAGCAACAGGCAGCATCACCGCCGCCGGACTGGGTCTGCAGGGCAGTGGCACCTTTGACCTGAACAATGCCAGCAATGATGTGGACATCTTGGCAGCCGACGTCAATGGTGGCGTCAGCTTCAAAGACAGTGATGACCTGACCATTGGCGGACCTGTCACCAGCACGGTGGGCAGCGATACAGCAACAACCGCAGCTGGCCTTACCACCACCAACAACGATGCCATCATCGAGAGCGGCAACACCCTCACCCTAGCCGCCAGCAGCAACCTTGGCAGCGGCAACCTAACCCTGATCAGTAATGGTGGGGTCAGTCAAACGCCAACAGGCAGCATCACCGCCGCCGGACTGGGTCTGCAGGGCAGTGGCACCTTTGACCTGAACAATGCCCCTGTTGCCGTAACGTTGTTTGCTGCACAGGTAAATGGTAGCCTGCTTTACAATGGTCTAAACTCGGTTAATATTGGTACAGTAACTAGCACTGTTGGTAGTGATATTGTAACAACTACCGGCCTTAGTGCCCCCAATCTACCCGGTGACGGCAATCAGCCTCCTAGTGGTGGGAATCAGCCTCTTAATGGTGACCAAGGTGCTTCTAAAGCAACCTTAGGGGGGCAACGTGGTGGTGTGACCATAGCAGGAACAACCAGTGCAAGCTGTTCTTCTAATAGGGAGGGATTTACAGAAGAGGATCAAAAAGGTAAATCGAAGTCTCGTCTTGTACTCATCAATAGCCAACAAACAGCTGTTGATCCGCTAACGCAGCTGACAGTATATGAAAATGAGGAGTGGACAGACGAGGGTCAATGCGTAAACCTTGAGCTAGAGACTGATTCTTTGCAGTAACTATTACCCTTAGCGCTGTAAGTCCCCCCTCCTTTAGGGGGGATATCTTTTGCAAACACACGGGACATTGGTATGGTATCAACATGGCAACGCTCACTAAGATCCTCAAGCTTCTGTTCCTTGGACTCAACCGGTCAAAGGCGGAGCTGTTTACACGTCTTGAGCGGCTCAACACCCACGTTGCCAATTCGATGTTTCTACCGACGACGATCGCCCCCGCCGCAATAGGGCGTCCTAGATCCGCTGCGCCTCGATCCATTGAGCGGGAGGCAAGGAGTACGTTTCGAAATATTGCCAAAGCCCAATCCGCTGAGTCGTGAGTTGACCCGCACCGAAGCAGAAATGGCCTACTTTCGTGGGGGCAATCCCACCGTGCGCGATCTGTTTAGCCGTGCTCAGCAGTTAGCCCAACCTGCCAGCTTGACAGCAGCTGCACCCACCACCGCCAATGTTGCCAGCTTAGCCACCCATCGAGCCGCAGTACAACTCTTGAAGGCCAGTCGCCACCTGATGCGAGCGGAACGCGGTTTCTAAAAGCCCATGACCTTGGCTACGGTTTGCTCAGTGGGTTCAATGTGGCGGTGGAAGCGATCGCTCTGTTGCTTGAGCGCTGTTTCTGGATCCTTGAGACCATTGCCCGTCAGCACACAGACCACCGTGGCGCCACTGGGCACCTGATCGGCCAATTTCAAGAGACCCGCCACAGAAGCCGCACTAGCAGGTTCACAGAAGATACCTTCCTCAGAAGCCAGCAGGCAATAGGCATTGAGGATTTCCTCATCGGTGACGGCATTAAAGGCACCTTGGCTAGCTTCTTTGACGGCGATCGCCCGTTGCCAGTTGGCAGGATTACCAATACGAATGGCCGTCGCAATCGTTTCCGGATGGGTGACAATCTCACCCTTGACAAGGGGGGCAGATCCCGCCGCTTGAAAGCCCATCATGCGCGGCAGGCGATCGCAACGATTTTGCTCACGATACTGGCAAAAGCCCATCCAATAGGCAGTAATGTTTCCTGCATTACCCATAGGGATACACAGCCAATCGGGGGCATTGCCCAAGCTATCCACCACCTCAAAGGCGGCGGTTTTCTGTCCTTCTAGCCGATAGGGATTGACCGAGTTCACCAAGGTTACGGGATAGGTTTCTGCCATGAGGCGCACAATCTCTAGGGCTTTATCAAAGTTGCCCTCAATGGCAATCACTTCAGCACCATAGAGGAGCGCCTGGGCCAGTTTTCCTTGGGCAACGTAGCCTTCGGGCACCAAGACATAGGCCCGTAAGCCTGCCCGTCTCGCGTAGGCCGCTGCTGAGGCCGAGGTATTTCCTGTGCTGGCACAAATCACAGCTTCGGCTCCCGCTTCCTTAGCCTTGGAAATGGCCATGGTCATGCCACGATCTTTGAAGCTCCCTGTGGGGTTGAGGCCATCGTACTTGACATACACCGCGACGTTGCGGCCAATGCGGGCTGCAATTTGAGGCACGGGAATCAGTGGGGTATTGCCTTCATAGAGGGTGACCACTGGGGTGCGATCGCTCACGGGCAAAAAGTCACGGTAGGCGTGAATCAGGCCATGCCAAGCAGGACGGATGGGGGGAGCAGAGAGTGTTACAGGCACAGGTACGCAGTCAAGAAATATGAATAAATTTGAGGCTGAGGATAGAGCGCAGCCACACAGTAGGATAATTTTAGCGATCAGGGGTTACACTTGCCAATTGCCGGAGAATCACATTATGCGTCTAATTTTGATTCGCCATGGAGAAGCCGTTGGTAATGCTTCAGGCGTCATGCTCGGGCGGCAGGATGTACCCCTCACAGAACGAGGACGGCAGCAAGTCCTTGCCTTACGGGAAAAGCTCCCCTTACCCCATGCCATTTACACCAGTCCGCTGCAACGCTGCCGCGATACGGCGACACTCATGAATCCTTGTCCTGACTTAAAGATTCAAGAGTTGGCGGAGCTGATTGAAATTGATCAGGGAATTTTCACAGGACTGACATGGGCACAGGCGCAGGCGCAGCATCCCGAGCTTTGTGAAGAGCTAGAAGAAAGTGACTACCTGATTCCAGTCCCCGAGGCAGAGTCAATGGCCATGGCCTGGCAGCGGGCAAAACAGGCTTGGAAACAACTCCGACGCCACAGGGATGAGCAGTGTGTTTGGTGTATTAGTCATGGCGGCTTTTTGCAGTGCCTGATTAGTGTTGTGTTGGGGAGCGATCGCCTGTGGGGGATGGAAATTCCCCCCGCTGCTTGGTTTGACTTTTCAGTACGAGTGGATTTAGATGGCCGCTTTGAGGCAGAAAATATCCGCTGGTGGCGCATCAATGCCTTTAATCAGTGCTCCTAGACGGCCAGCTCAGGCTAAGGTTGTTAACAAACCGCAATTTGCTCGATTGGCATCAAGATCTGCGAGCGGCGGAGGGTCGCGATCTTGGGGTTGGCACAGTTAGCTGCGGAATCCTGACCCAGCAATGGTCTTCAAATTCGTTGCCTAAGCGAAAGCGTTGAAAGGTTCCTTGGCTGCTCTGACGATCAATCCAGATGGGCAGGCTAATGAGACCTCGATTGTCTTTAATGAGCCAGCGGATCGAGCCATCGTTGTCCCGATAGGGGCGTACACCATTGACCAGTGCCCACGACTCCCCCAAACTCAGGCCACCAAAGCGGGAAATTTGCTGGGGTGTGGTGAGGGCGATCGCCAGCCGATCAACCAGCTTCAGTGGTGCATTTTCCTCACTCGAATCAACTTTGACAACCACTTGCACATCTGTGAGCAGTTCATGGTGATTCGGCTTGGAGAATTTACTCGTGGAATAGGTGCCGAGGCGATTCTTACTGAACTTGTGATGCCGCTGTTTGCGTAAAATTCGCGAAATGGGCGGGTCAGCACCAACGATACCAATGGCCAGTTTGACACCCCAATGTTGATCCAAATTCTCTTCACCGATCAGGGAAAGGAGCATGCCATAGATCGTGGAGGGGGGTGGATAGCGGTAGGTCTCCTTAAAGTCACGGGCAAAGCTGCGGGGAAAACTGGTACAGGGACAATCAATGTAAAGTTGCATTAGACAGGCACCTCAAGCTTGAGTTGTTGCTTTAATTGTTCTTTGGCGTGGGCGATCGCTTCTTCTTTGACCCCGCGATAGACCTGAACCCCCAATGCCTTTAACTGCTGACCATAGGGAGTATCGGCAATCTCACCGCCAACGATTAGCTCATCAGCCTTCACATCCCCCACTTCCACTAGTCGCACTAGCCGCGGGCAGCCCACCGATTCGCCAATGCGCTTAAACACGTCCATAATCCGAGGACTCGGATCATCGGTTATCCGAAGCACAATGGACTCTGGATGAAAGTCGTACAAAAAGCGGGCATGGTTACCGCCCACATGACGGACAGCGTCAATAGCATCCAAGGCGAGTAGTGCCCGTTCCGGTTTCTTAAGACTTTCTGGCGTGAGGGCGATCGTGTATTGATAAGCAGTGCAGTGTACTTCGGTGCTATGAATCGAAGTTTTTCCCTTTTCGCCGCCTTTAGAACCAAAGGCAATATCGCCCCAATAGGGATCGAGACTCATAGCGCGACTAATTTCTAGGGCACCCCGCCGTTTGGTCGTGGCATCTTCATTATCCTTCCCCTTTTTGGCGTCCATGTAGCCAAACAAGTCATCATCAATATATTTCTCAGCACTGAACTTTTCATCTTTGAAGCTATATCGATCGGTTTCAGGGTTAAATGTACGGTTGGTCTCTTTTTCGTAATGGTTTTGAAAATACTCCCGCAATCCCCAACGGATCGCTTCTGCACTCACAGTAGTGTATTGATGATTGCCACGGGTGATTTTTTGCAAAGTTGAGAGGGTGCTGCCATCCCCTTCCCCGCGGTTGTTGGCTGCGACAGCAGTGGTCGTTACAATTGTTGCAAAAAGATGTTTCGTCATTGTTATTTCTCCTGAATTAGAGACAGAAACTATTCATCGGCGAAGGAAAACATTTCATCTTCTGTGACATCCCCTTCAGCCATTGATTCCAAGGGGATATCGACACCGTTGAGAGAGTCTCCTTTCTTACTGCGGTAGGTAGCGATCGCCAGCAGTACCAGATCTCTTGCTCGCCGCCAGTTTTCCTCACGGTGAATCCAGTGAACAATTTGCGGGCCTTTATCGCGAGCGGCCTTGCTGCGAAACTGGCTTAGGAAATCCACCAATGCAGTAGCAAATTCCTGTTGCGTACTCGGACGTTGGAATCGGTAGATGACCTTATCGGTCACTTGCCCATAGTCTAATTGGCGACCTTGCTTTTGAGCCTGTTTGAATTGCCCAGACAGGTATACGCTAAAGGCACCTTGGACCACCTCAAACAGCACTCGCTCATCAGGATTCAAGTATTCAGTCATTTTTACCAACCCTTCACGTTCATAGGCCTTATTACGTTTGTAAAACTCAAAGAAACCTGCATACCAAGGCTGACCTCCAATTAAATTGTCACAAATCCAAGGCAGTGCTTTAGAAAGAGCTAACCAAGTTTCACCATTCTCCTTTTGTCGCACGTGCGCAGGAAAAACTTGGCGAGCGACTTCATACAATTCGAGGACTTCATCCATAACCTCTACGCGATACACCGCCTGTTTCAGGTAAGCTTGCTGGGCATCCCAGACTTGCTTCCCCAACTGGTAAACCTCGCAGTAGTGCACGCCAAACTGCTGACTCTCTTCTATCGCCTTCTCTTGCAGTAGAAAGTGCAAAGCAGATTCACCAGCGCCACTGCTACGAAAGTCTCGATACGTGCACCCGGACATCGCCCGACGGCGCTTAACCCAGTGCTTTAGATTTTGAACTTCAGGAATCACCAGTGCTGAGCGGGCAGAGAGCTTGCCACCAACAGTTTGGGGAGGAAGTTGGTAGTAGCCACAGGCAAGGGGCAAAAAAAGCAACGCCAGAAAGCCCTGCGGCGATTCTTGATAGGGACCATTGACAAAACATTCCACCAGTCCGGGCAGATGATTTCCCTTCAGGGGAATTTCTTTCTTGAAGGCTCCCTTATTGTTAAAGGCCTCCTTGATGTCGCTGGTGTAATAACAGCTCTCTAGGGGCTTCACCTCAATCGAGATCTCTGGTTGATCCGGCTCAATTAAGAACGTGCGAGTGACAGAAGTGTTGCTGAGTTTGCGCTGCGTATTGTGCTGGAGGAATGTGGTGAGTACCCCTTGGGTAAACGTGTATTGCCCCTGTGCATCAAGCTTGAGGGCAGGAACCTCTAGATAGCCTTGGTGATTAATCTGATAGGTTTGCTTTAGCAGCCATGTCACAACCTTTTGATCACTGTCTTTCCATGTCAACTCAACTGCTTCATCAGTAATGTTCCACGCCAATGGAGCATCATTGCGTTGGTTCTCCAGTTCAGATAAGGCTAGAGCCAATCCTGCAACCCCTGCGCGATGGGGGAGGAGGAAATTAGGGTCAAAAAGGGACAGGGTAAACTGACTCAAAGCTCACTCACCTCCTACTTAGGTTCAACAGCACCCAGTTCTGGGCAATAGCGCCACTGCTCTCTAGGGGCAATGAGATAACCGCTCTTATGGCGCTGCCAACCTTTGATGTTCTTAGTAGGGAGGGGAAGGGTGTAGCGCGGCAATTCACTCGACTTCAGTGGGGCAATTTTTTCCAGATCTTGTTCGAGGAGTGCAGTAATGGTATAGCCTGCTTCACGCAAGGGAGCAGAGTAGGTTTGCCAGCGACCGTCTAGCCAGATGCAGTGCTCCTTTGGCTTGGTGTTAATATTCACTTGCTTGAGCCAGTCTGACAGTTGCCTTTGACTCACATCTTGTTTTTTGAAGGCGCGTGCCAGTGCCCAGCCTGCCTCTAAGTCCCCTTGCTTATAGGGAAAACCAACGTTTTCGTCAGGGTAAAAGAGAGCATCACAGGAATGACCACAGTATTGGCGATTTAGTCGCCCCAATCGCTGAATTAGCCCTGCGGGATCCGCCACTTGAGTCACAAGGAGGGTTGCAGATAGATCCAAAGACATTTCTGCCACTTGGGTCGTAATTGCTAGAACAGCTTGATCTTGCTGGAAAGCCTCCACCACGGCACGATGGTGTTTCACCCGATCTTCATAGCGAAAGCGACTGTGATAAAGGAGAGGCGTCAAGCCCCTCTTTTTTGCCTCTTGGTAGATGGCGATCGCTGTATCGACCTGATTGCAAACCCACAGAACTCTACCGCCCTGGTCAAGTTCTTGCTGAACCCGCTCCCAATCTGGCTGTGCTAGCTCATGGAAACGATAGCGGGGCAGGTCTTCTAGCGTTTGAGGGCCTTGAATTATTGCAATTTCCTCTGCCACTGCCTGCTGAATCGCCGCCACCTGCGCCGGTAGAAATGAGGCAGACATCAGCAAAATCGGCGCTTTAACAACCTTGAGAAATCGCAGTAAGGCACCAAAGAGAGCATCGTCATAGCAATGAACTTCATCAAAGACGAAAGCAGCCTTGGCAAGAGCTGGAAAGCAGTACAGGGGACGGCGATGACATTGCAGGAGTCCCAAAACGGTATCCACAGTGCAAACATTGACCTTTGCCCCCCAAGCCTTGAAGGCTTCTAATTTCTGAGCGGCCTCATTAACAGCTCCATCACCATTGTCTTCTTCTTCTCCTGTGCAAGCCAACTCCAAATCAACAGCCGACCGAGAGTGCAACAGCTCTGACTCTACTTGGTTATGAACATAGCCCAGAAAGCCCTCAGTGCTGGTGCCGGTTGTTGGATAGCAGAAAAATAACTTGCGTCCAATGCCGTGGCGGAGCGCCCAATTATAAGCCCCCAAGGTTTTGCCGGTACCGCAACCTGCCCGTGCCAATGTTACCCGTTTCGACTTGTCTTTAAGATCAATCTGAAATGGGCGCAGTGGATATTCCCCCCGACGCGCATCAATGACCTTTTGTAAATCAGCTTCCGTGAGGGTATTCTCTAGCTCTGATCGAATCCACTCCTGAATATTCGTTGAAACCTGCGCCGAGGCAGAACCAATGGCATCTGCTGCAATCAGTAGCGCTTTAACAACGGCAAGAAACGCTAGATCTGGTTCCCATTCGATGAAAGCATTCAAGACTTTGTCACGCTTATCTTTGATTGTTTTAATATCCCATTTGATTGTTTTAATATCCCATCGCGATGAGAACGCAAAAGAAAGAATGATTTGAGGCAGCCCTAGGGTTCTCACCCCATAGCGAAGCAGCTTGTGGAAGGAAGGATGATGGACATACCAGTACAGGTAAGGGTCGCCACTGCCCTCGCGGATCTCCCCCAGTGCACCGGTGTTTCGCCCCTGCTGACCGCCTAATTTGAGGTGATGTCCTCCTGCTGCGGCGATCGCCGTCATCAAGTCAGCATTGGGGCATTGGCCAAGCCGGTTTCGGAACTCCCACGCCAGCAAGACAGACCCCACTTCATGACGGATTAGTTGTGGGTATTGCAAGGGGTTCTGTTGAGGCTGCACGGATGGATTTGAAGCCCTGAGGGAGTACCTTACCACCCCTTGAAATTGGTGATTGGCCTTGCCCCAGTCGTGTAAATAGGCTGCCAGCCGTGCCGTTGCCCTCAGGGTGTTAAATTCACAGGTTAGCCCAAATTGCTCGATCAGGCGATCGCCCAAGCAATCCACGAGGCTGGTGACTGATTTCACAACAGCGGCAGTATGACCCACAAGATGGTAAGCTCCTTGCCAATCTGCTGCTCCCGGAACCGAAGATTTGGCTAATAAGATATCAGGTTCCAGTTTTGGTGGTGTAGAACTAGGCGGCATCTGGTTCCTCCTTGACCGGGTAAAACCAACCGCAGCCAAAATGTTGTCGTCCACCCAACCCATGCCACTGCAACTTTAGAGAATCTTCAGGAGTTAAATCTTCAACAATCACGCGGTAGCCTACGACTTTTTTGCCTTTCACTTGAATCGTGCGCCGTGCTAAGTCGCCATTGGCGTCAGAGGGAATAAAGGCTCTGCCCTGAATGCCTAAATGAGTTAGGCCTTTTTGACAAGATTCCAAAAAATAGCGGGGCACTTCTAGGTGATCAATTGCTTCTAATTTGAAAGTGACTAGGCGAGCTGCGAGGGTTCCTGAAGGCTCTGGCAATGTAATTCGAGGTTGCACAAGGCGAATCAGATGCCCCTGAATATCCAACACTTGGTTCTGGAAAAAGCGATACCACGTCTGCACTTGATCTGTAGGACAGCGAAGGCGAAAGCGTGAAGCACGATTTAGATAAATCATTCCCTCACCGTTAGGAATTCCAGCAATACTGCTAAGGCGAAGATCACTTGGTATATCTGAAGGTAGATCTGGCCGCCCCGATTGTTGCAACTGTTTTTTAATAGCAGAGTACAATGCATAGCCATGATCTGCTGGCAGTGTTCTTCCACGCAAGCTGTAATGGATTTCAAGAAAGTGATTGTGGCTAGTCATGACGCTATCTTATTATCCCCGCCTAATCTGAATGCTTTCCCTCAATTATGGGTCTCTGGAGCACTGCCAAGGGTAGCCACTGTCTAGTTTCAAGAATCATGCTAATGGATGGCTTATAGTTGTCAACTTACAAAAATTGTAATTTCTACTGTAGGTAACCACAAGGAGCAAAAAAGCTTTTGGATACAAATTTTTATTTTTATTCAAGAAAGTTAACCAACCACTGGGCTAGCCCACAGCACCAGAGGTAGAGGCACTCTGCGGATACTGCTCTATCTGATGGCGCAGATTGACTAGTGCTCAACGCCTTACGGCATCAAAGGTAGAGGCACATCTACCTGTTAACGCTGTTATTAACTCTCCTGTAGTGCTCAACGCCTTACGGCATCAAAGGTAGAGGCACCAAATACAGAGATCCCTGATTGTTCACTCATATGTGCTCAACGCCTTACGGCATCAAAGGTAGAGGCACTAATATCTGGCTCCCACAGTGTTGTAGCTGCTTTTTGTGCTCAACGCCTTACGGCATCAAAGGTAGAGGCACCCGCGGCGCCGTCCTTGCTTGTCCTTCTATTGCCCTTGTGCTCAACGCCTTACGGCATCAAAGGTAGAGGCACGCCTTCATGGTCTAGCCTAATCTACTTGACAGATCTGTGCTCAACGCCTTACGGCATCAAAGGTAGAGGCACAATTAGCTCAGGAAATTGAAGCCGCGTTAAAAAATGTGCTCAACGCCTTACGGCATCAAAGGTAGAGGCACATAATCGATAGTTTGCTTCATTAAACTCTAATTCTTTGTGCTCAACGCCTTACGGCATCAAAGGTAGAGGCACGAAAGGACAAGCAAGGGCAGAGGCGGCCAGAGGGCGTGCTCAACGCCTTACGGCATCAAAGGTAGAGGCACTCAAGTTGAGGTTGCCAATTACTTTTAATTGAGGTAAGTGCTCAACGCCTTACGGCATCAAAGGTAGAGGCACGCGGCGGCAAGGAGTAAAGGAGTAGAGGGCAGAGGCGTGCTCAACGCCTTACGGCATCAAAGGTAGAGGCACATCAACCTCAAAAGGTTTAGAGCGCAACCAATAAGCGTGCTCAACGCCTTACGGCATCAAAGGTAGAGGCACAAAGATCTCAAGACTCACAAGACTCAAGAGTCTAAGTGCTCAACGCCTTACGGCATCAAAGGTAGAGGCACATTAGATGTTACATAATAAGGTTTCTGCATGTTGGGGTGCTCAACGCCTTACGGCATCAAAGGTAGAGGCACACCCGCCTGAGCAGCCACAGAACTTAGTTGACCAAAGTGCTCAACGCCTTACGGCATCAAAGGTAGAGGCACGCCAGTGCAGAAGTCAGAACACTAGTATAAGTTCGTGCTCAACGCCTTACGGCATCAAAGGTAGAGGCACGCGCCACGGGCAGAGGGCAGAGGCACGTATTTATAGGAGTGCTCAACGCCTTACGGCATCAAAGGTAGAGGCACGCGAAGCTGGAAGGCGATTATCTGTGCCTTACGGTGTGCTCAACGCCTTACGGCATCAAAGGTAGAGGCACATTTGGGCGGGAAGTTTATGATATTCGGATTGTGCTCAACGCCTTACGGCATCAAAGGTAGAGGCACTCTCTTTTTTTTAGATTTTTAGACTTTGTCCCATAATGGTGCTCAACGCCTTACGGCATCAAAGGTAGAGGCACGACCAGACCCCACGCCTAGCAAGGCGAGCATCATGTGCTCAACGCCTTACGGCATCAAAGGTAGAGGCACAATCCAACAATCCTATGCAGTACTACAGTTAGCTGTGCTCAACGCCTTACGGCATCAAAGGTAGAGGCACAGATCGGTAGAAAGGCTAATCAACTCGTTAGCGTAGTGCTCAACGCCTTACGGCATCAAAGGTAGAGGCACTGGCGTTGACGTAGCAGTAGGCTTTGCGTCAGTTGCGTGCTCAACGCCTTACGGCATCAAAGGTAGAGGCACGTCTTGCACAAAAATATTCTTAGAGTAGGCAAGTTCGTGCTCAACGCCTTACGGCATCAAAGGTAGAGGCACTTGCGGTCAGATAACAGGCCGACTACAGCGTACTGTGCTCAACGCCTTACGGCATCAAAGGTAGAGGCACAGCGGCGCCCTAGAAATGCCTCTAGGACTAGCTTAGCACAGTCACTTTTCAAGCACCTCAGGCACTTCGTTTTTTTGTGACTGTAAAATTTTTAGCCTCGGTCAGTATTCAGTTGTCGATCCCGCTCTGGGGAATAGGTTCAGAGATTTTCAAGCACCTCTAAATCTAACAAAAACTCTCAAACCTAGTCAAGGGGCTGTATTTGAATATCAGTGCGTTCGGAGAATATTTGAGTCCAGAGGTGCTTGCATGCTAAAAGATTTTGAAGTTCTGCTCCGACATTGGCCATGTCCCCGCTCGGTTGCAAGCGCATACCCGCTCAACGCATTGGCTGCACAATCCTACGATTAGGAGACTGTCTTCCTTGGTGAGGATTTTTTCCAGTTGCCAGCGCAGCTTTTCCCGCTCCCGTGGCGTGAGACGACAGCGAAAAATCGAGAACTGTAATCGTTCACCATAGCCCTCTAACTGCTTATAAGCCTGTCGCCAGCGCTTGGGGTCGCGGATGTCGTAGCAGATGAGGTACCAATTTTTGGATTCACCCATAGGTCAACGCAAAATGAGTTTGCCAAATAGACCTGCTTCCCCACACCATTCCTTTTCAAGCAAACGCACTTCCAGCTCCAAGAGTCGCCGATAAGTGAGCGAGTAGTTGGTTACTGGGTGCTTCCACGTTTCACCTTTGCGGGCTTCATAGAGTTCAATGAACTTGCGGCGCCCATAGTCACTCAGCCATACGTGATCTCGGCGTACCTCAAAGCATTGGTCAAGGTTCCACTGCATACGGTTAATCGAACCAATAACGACCATATCCACAAGGGGGACGCGGAAAATTTCCATCAAGTCCAACGCAAGGGGTGGTGCTTGGGTACGCGGCTGATGATAGAAGCCAAAGGCGGGTTCAAGACCAACCGTAAGAATGGCATTCATTACGTCTTTGAGCAGCATGCCATAGCCAAAACTGAGCAGCGCATTAAAACGATCTTTCGGGGGGCGGCGATTGCGACCGTTGAAGCGCAGCTCCTTCGGGACTTGATCCCCTAAAAGATAGGGCAATCCCGAAAAATACAGGGCAGCGAGATTGCCTTCAATGCCGCGTAGAGCCTCTCGGGAATTGGCGTGGGAGATGCTGCTAATGAGCCGATCCATTTGCGTAGTGGTCTCTTGCAATGCAGGCAGAGCATCTTGGCGATTCCGCTGTCCTCGGAGTAACAGGCGACGCTGACTTTGTCCGCGACAATTCACCAGTAACTGGGCAAGACGTAAACATTGGTCTGGGTTCGTCAGGGCTTGATATTGACGAATACGCCGTTGAATACTGCCCTTGCGGTTGTCAATGCTGCCGATATAGCGCCCACCACTGCTGATGAAGTGAACACCGACATCTTCATAGGCACAGAGATGAATGGCTGGGGTGGTAATTTGGGCAAATTTGTGGATAACAACTTGACCCACCTGCTGAATGGGCAGCTTTTGCTCAGGTTCATCGTCAATGGCAATCCGTAGCTGCTCGCCAGCTCGCCTGATTACCGATTTGCCAGCCGTGACATGGATAATCTCACGCTCGTCATCTCGCGGAAATAACCGCAGGGGTAAATGCTCAGGATCTCGGGCGAGGCGGGCTTCTTCAGGCAGGCAAACAGGTGCCAAGGAGCAGTTGAGACAGAGTTTTTCATTGCTACAGACAGGGGGACGTTCTAGGGAAGCACGCAGTTGACGCGCTTGCTCGATTGTGTCCCGCACCAGTTGGCGGCCTGCCTCATCTACAGGAACCCGTACAGTGATGTTATCGCGGTGATAGTGAATGCGGCCTTCGGGGACAGTGACGCCGAGAACGGTTTCTAGTAAACAGGCATAGGCCAGAATTTGTACCCTGTCGCTGTGCCAAGCTTGGGGCTGCTGCTGGCGATCGCGATAAGAACGGCCAATTTTGTGCTCGTAGGGAATCAAATGCCCCTCTAGGGTACGCAGTGCATCAACCCGCCCTCGTAAGCCAAGGGCTACACTTTCCAGATTAAATTCCTGCCAGTCTTCCCGTTCTAGTTTTTGTAGCTCAGCGTGGAGCCGCCGCCCCGCAAAGACGGATTCATTTTGGGTATAAAGCTCCTCAACTTCTTCGAGATAAAATAGCCGCCGACAGTAGGCAAAAGCACGCAGAGAGCTAACGCGCAGTGTTTCCGTTTCAGCGCAGGCAACGGTCTGTTCCATGATTGATATCTCCAGTGCGAAGATTCCACTGGTTTATCCATTGGCCTTAGGGAGAAAATGCAAGGCAAAAGTCAGGAAGAATTTCCTCTCCTGAAAGCGTTGTTGGCAGAGACACGCTCTCTGGTGTTTGCTGGGGGCGATAAATTTCTGCCATTTGTTGCTGGGGGACAATCAACCAGCCAAGGCGGCAACCATTGTCCATGTATTCCTGCATTTTTGCCCTTAAATGGGACAAGTCATCACTAGCAGATGCGAGTTCAATCACAAAATCGGGGCAAAGAGGCACAAAGCCTTGGCGTTCCTCTGGGGTTAGGCGCTGCCAATGTTCCTTGGTAATCCATGCAACATCGGGTGAGCGAATGGCGCCATTGGGCAGGCGAAATCCCGTTGAGGAGTCAAAGACCTCACCTAGTTGAGTTTGGCGATTCCAAAGACTAATGTCAGCCGTGAGGGCGGCATTGTAGCGACCCGTTTCGCCGCCTGTAGGGGGCATAACAACCAATTCTCCCGCAGCAGTTAATTCAAACCGTAGATTAGGATTGGCTTTGATAATCTCTGCGAATTGCTCTTCAGTGAACTGAAGGGTTTTGGGTAGATACACGGGGGGAGCATGGTGCATAGCTATTGCCCCTCAAAGATCTAACGGTTTTTCCACCATTCAAAACTACGTTTCCATTCTCGCGATCGCGGGGGTAATTCCTGCAATGATGCTGCCACGTGGTTAAAGACCTGCTCCACCACGGGTAAGGGCACCCGATCTTCGGCTTCAAAGAGAATAACCAGCCGCTGCCCCCCTTGGAGATGCATCAAATATAACTCTTGGTGAATCGGTCGGGGGGTTGGATAATAAAACAGTTCACCACGGACTCGCCGTCCCAAAATTCGCCGCTCAATGCGTGCGGGGGCTGCTGAGAGAGGACCCCCCACTTGGGTAAACCGTAGCCAACTGCGCAACTCCTGATCGGAAAGTCCCCCCAGTACCTCGCTTGTTTTGGGTAGGCTAATCAGGCTCACCATTAACTCGTGCTCCCCCGGTACGGCATTGGCGGGATAGACCACAGCAACGCCATTTTCACCAAAAGAAGTGGGTGGCGAAAATTGTAGGGGTGTTTCAAAGGATAACCCCAGGAGTTGATAGCGTTGGGGGACAGGAGCAGCAGCCTGAATCGTCACTTCACTCGCCCGACCCATGAGCAGGGGAAAAGCGCCCAAAAGGGTCAGACTACAACCAAGGGTCAGCAGCAAACGCATAACGGCCTCACACTAGGGGGATGACTGGTATTGTTGACGATAGGCCATGTATAGACCTTCTAGGAAGTCCTCGGCACTGAGGGCAGGCCAGTTGGCGGGATAGGTGGGCAGCAACAGGGGTTCTAATTGCTGGCGCAGCTCTTGAGCCGCTTGATAACGACCGACAGGACTCAGGCGATCGCGATTGTTGAGGTAATTGCGTACTAGGAGATAGTGTTCGGGAGTCATCTGTTCCCAATGGGCGAGCGATCGCAACTCCTGCACCCAAGCCGCCTGTGGTTGCTGAAGGGTTGTAGCTTTAGGTGCCAACCGCGTCGCCTGTTCATCTTGAATCACAAGGGTACCCGCCACCCTATCTCCCAAACGTTTTTCTGATCGACATAACGCTACTAGGAATGCCCCTATACCAAAAAAAGCAAAATCAATGGGTTGCAGCAGACTGCGCAAGGTCGCTTCCCGCAGACCAATGGGGCGGCCATTATCCTGAACAACGCGAATTTCTGCATAGCGCTTGCCGGGGGTTTGTCCCTGCCAGTAGGTTTCAAAGAAAATGTAATAGCCGTTGTAGAGGGCAAACATCACCAATAGATAAATACCCAAACTCCAAGCTTCAATACTCTGACCACTAGCGGGTAGCACCTCAATCAGCCACGGGTAAAGGGCATAGAAGTAGATGTACCCTGCCGTTAGCGAAAAGAGCACAAGCGCTGTGTAGAGAATCACCTGATCAATCAGCCAAGCCAAGACGCGGCTGCCAATTCCCCCAAGGGCAAAGTCCAACTCGATGCTTTCCGGTGTGCGTAGTGTGACCCGTCGCAACCAGCGCAGGGGATTCACTGCTTCAGGGCGGACTTGAAACGCTGCTCCTTCATTGCGGACTCGGAGATCCCAGTAGAGAACTGCCTTGATCCCTTGCCAGAGGGGCAGGAGTAAAACCCCTACAAAGAGGCCAGCAACGGGAAGAATCACCACGCTATTGATAATACTGCCAAGGAGATTGGCGGGAATCGTTGCAAGGGAAGCAACAAAAAACACCATTAGGGTATGCCATGCCTGTCCCTGCGTCAGTTGCCAACTGCGCCGAACGGATTTGAGGGGCGTACAGTCCGGTTCAAGGGCTAAGACCACATCAACAAGGGAGAGCCGCGCCATAAAGTAGCTAATCACCAACAGCGCAAGGAGCACTAGCAACAGGATACTGAGCAGAAAAGTTAAAAAGAAGAGACTTCTTGCGGGTTCCGTTTGGATATTCTGCTCGAGGAATTGCACTAAGGGGAATGCCACCAAATAAATTAAGTAGCCGATCGCCCCCAAGACAACATAGACCAAGAGCAAAATAAAGCCAACAATGAACGTCGCCAGCAAGTAATTGAGCATTTTGGGAAAAATGAGGCTGCGGGCTGCCGATTCTGACTCCTCAAGAGCCGTCAGGACAGCGTAAATACGGCGAGAAAGCAGGGCACCACTGGCCATTAGCCGTGTCCAACCAAAGAGATAAAAGGGCAAAGCCACGAGGACACTAATGCCTGTGAGCCGGAGAAAGGGGGCAACATTATCCATCGCCCCAGCAAGAATCCCCCCAACAATCAGTGCTACGGCCACGATCAGCACGGCGGCAATGGTGAGCAGAAAAAACCACGCATGGGCAAAAAGGCTCAAAAGAAAGTAGCGATTGCCCTGATGACGGTACAGCTGCAAAGCAATCGTGACGACATTGCCGCTAGAGAGAGAATGGGGAAGCCGTCCTCGCCGCCGAAAAGGCCACATTCGCGATACCCAACCAATTGGAGATCGAAATGATCCTAGCGTTTGCGCCCATTGGTTCCTGCGCCACCTTTGTAAAATTTGTTAACATTAGAACAATTTAATCCTTCGTTCATCACTGTTTTCGTTCTGTTTTCGATGGCTGAGGTGCGGGCATTGACCCCTCTGGCCAGCTTAGGTATTGATTGCGTTTTGGCCAGTTCAAGGAGCACGTATGGCACTGTACGCAGAACTACATCGGCATTTGGGTGGCTCAGTTGTACCGCGTATTCTTTGGCGGTATTTTCAGCGGAACGATCGCGCCCTTGCAGATCGCTTTCCTGACTATGAGGAATTTGAAACCTTTTATACTCGCCCCCGCCAATCCCTTGAAGAATACCTCGAACTCCACACCCTAGTGGAGAGTGTGCAAACGCCGCAAACTTTGCCCTATTTCATCTTTCGCTTGATTCGCGGCGCCTATATTTTTGAAAACTTGGCCTATCTAGAGCTGCGCTATACCCCCTATCTGCGCACGGATCCGCAGCGATCCCAGAGCGATCGCATTGAGCAGATGGCCGACATTGTTAAAACGGTGGGTCTGGCTTGCCAAGTACCAGAATACCCGATTGTCACGAGCCAAATTCTCTGTATGCACACGCGGCTACCCTATGCGGTGAACCGTGCCATTGTTGATCTGGCGGCGAGTTTTCCGCAGTTTGTCTGTGGCATTGACTTGGCCGGGGGCGATAGCGTCTATGGCGATCGCATGGCGGAATTTATTGAACTCTATGCCTATGCCCGCGATCGCGGTCTTAAAACCACTGGCCACCTCTACGAAACGGTGAATGGCTGCTATCCCGAATTGCTACCCTACCTGCAACGCATTGGTCATGGCATTCAAATTCCCCTGCGCTATCCAGAGCTGCTCAAGGAAGTGGCGGCAGCCGGTCAATGCCTCGAAGTGTGCCCCACCACCTATTTTCAAACGGGTACCCTTGAGAGCTACGCGCAATTACGCCTCGTCTTTGAACGCTGTTTTGAAGCGGGGGTGGACGTGGCCATCTGTACCGACAACGCGGGTCTGCACAACGTGCGGCTGCCCTTTGAGTACGAAAACTTGCTCACCCACGACATCCTCAACTTCAAGGAGTTACAAGCCTGTCAGGAAGCCGCCTTTCGCCATGCCTTTGCTTGGCCCCATGCGCAACCGCCGACCCTACTGTTGAGTAACCTGCTTCAGGGCAATTTCCCCCAAAATGCACTGGCAGGCTGCGCAATCCAGTAAGATAGACCTATGAGCAAGATTGAACGCATTACCGGTCGTGGCCTTCCTCTGCGGGGCAACGATATCGATACGGATCGCATTATTCCGGCACGGTTTCTCCGCTGTGTTACTTTTGATGGCCTTGGGGAACACGTTTTTGCTGACGATCGCCAGTCGGGGCAACACCCTTTTGACCTGCCTCAGTACCAAGGGGCACGGATTCTGGTGGTGAATGCCAATTTTGGCTGTGGCTCTAGTCGCGAACACGCCCCCCAAGCGATCGCCCGTTGGGGAATTCAAGCAATTGTCAGCGAAAGCTTTGCCGAGATCTTTGCTGGGAACTGCTTGGCAATGGGGGTTCCCTGTCTGACGGCAGCTCCAGAACAGGTACAAGCACTGCAAACTCTCTTAGAAGATCAGCCCACTACGGAACTGACCCTAGACTTACAGGCGCTGACCTTGACAGCAGGCGATCAAGTCATTCCCCTAACCATGGCGGAAAGCACGCGGCAAATGCTCCTTTCGGGTCAGTGGGATGCCTGTGGTCAACTGTTGGCCAATCAGGACAAAATTCACGACGTGGCAGCGCGGCTGCCCTATGTGCGGTGGGCAGTTATTTAACCCGTCGCAGTAGCCAAAGCCAAGCGCCAAAAAGCCAACGCCAGCCTTGCCAGCGGCGCGATCGCCCCAATGCAATCACCTCTGGTAGATCAAACAGCTGGTACACTGCCTCTGCCCGTTGCCACTGCCGTCGCCGCAAAAATCGCCACGTTCCCGCCAAGATAAACTGGTGAAAAAAGTCACACTGGCACTGCCGCAGTTCCGCTGGTGAGAGAATCGATAAATTCGCAGCGGCGGCAAAAATATTCCCTAGGGTAGCCAAGGTCTGGGCTTGAAACATCCCCATTGTCAGGGCTTGATCGTGGATCGTGTAGGCAGCAGTGGCGCGGGGAACCGTGTAAACCCCCTTCTGGGCAAAGAAGCGTAGCCATTGGTAGAGGTCTGTGGTTTCGCCGTAGGCGGGATCAAAATAGCCCACCTTGTCGAGGAGCGATCGCCGCCAGATCAATGCGGGAAATCGCACAAACGAGGAATGACGCAGCAATTGCCTAAGGGCTTGAGCTGGCGAGAGCCATGTCTGCTGCCGGGGTATCTGCCGTCGCAAACAGCGTTGATGCGAATCCACCAAATGCACCCCAAAGAGAAAGACATCAAACTGGCTACCATATTGGATGAGGGTTTCCAGAATCGTTGTGATCCCTTGGGGCAATAGGTAATCATCATCGTGCAACAGCAGGATAAACTCCCCAGCGGCCTGCGCTAAACTGGCATTCCAATTGGCCACCATTCCTAAGCGTTGCCCATTGTGCTGGTAGTGCCAGCGGCCTGACCATCCAGCCAGTAAATCCTCTACTGCTGTGGGGGTGGCAGAATCATCGATAATAATGACTTCCACCGGATCGTGGCTCTCAGGGGGCAAGGCTGCGACAACTGAGCGAACCGCTTGTGCCAATCCTTGGGGACGGTTATAGGCCGGAATGCAAATGCTCAATAGGGGTGCTTGTGCCATTGTTGGGAACCTGCACAGGGTGCTGCATAATCCATCGGGGTGGTGCGTTAAGTGAAGGGACTGTAGGGCACTGTTTTCGGAGCGATTGCTATGACCTCTGCCACCGTCGATCGCCAACGTTTGCAAGCGGCTTTGGCTTCCCTCAACCTTAGTTTAGAGGCAGAACTCACTCAATATCGCTGCCATCGCATGGTACAAGCCCATTCCCCCTTTGCAGCGCCGCCGGTTCCCGAGTCTGCAACTTCCCCAGAACCGAGTGTCACCCCTGCTGCCGCAGAAACAGCTTCCCAAACCGTTCCTCCCGTTGTCAATTCTTTGACCCCCACCCCTGAGACAGCAGCAGCCACCGATGAACGCACCAATGAAGAACTTGCTGATCCATTTTTCGAGTTTGATCCCATAGATTTAGCAGAACTCTTGCCCCAGTCCTATGCCAGCGATCCCCCTGCCCCGCAAACGCCAACCCGAACAAAGCGCCCCTTTGCCTCTACCCGCGAGCTGCTCAAGCAGGCCCGAAAAAACCAACAGCGGCCTTGGTTCCAACGGCGTGAAAGCAATAGTCAACATCTGGTGCAACGCTGGTTAATTGTGGTTGGCATTCTGGCCGGCTTTAGTGGCGCAGCCCTCTGGTGGTTCAACCGCCGACCTGCCCCCGTTGCCACTGAATCACCTGCAACGCCAACAGCAGCATCACCCACGCCCCCCGTCGGCCCTGATATGACTGCGCGGGAATTTCCCGATGTCAATCGCAGCACCCTTGCCCAATTGGAACCTGTGGCGAGTCCATCAACCAGTGCCTCACCCACCCCTACGGCCAGCCCAACCCCGGCTGAACCTGAACATACGACGCAGCTTTTTGTGGAAAAAATGCCCAATGGTCGCTACTATGTGCTGGCTCCCTACAAGAAACCTGCGGACTTAGAAAAAGTCCAAGCTGTGGTGCCTGATGCCTTTTTGGTGGGCAACGGCGACCAAACCAAGATTCAACTGGGGATGTTTGTCGATGAGGCTTCGGCTCAAGCGATGGTCAATCAGTTACGCGATCGCCTCTAGGGGATGAGCCAGCGATCGCTGGCATTGCCGTATTGCTCCTGCCACTGCGACCAAGTGAGATTTTCCCCCTCTAGGCGAAAGGGATAGGCCGCTTCACTCCACCAGTGGTTATCCTGCAATTTCAGCGTTTGCAAGAAGGGTTCCCCCTTGAGGGTGGTCAGGAGTTGCTCTTGGCGGCTACCAATCCAATTCCCCTCTAGGTACCAATCTTGAGAGGTCATCGTGACTTCCTCACCCGTTTCGGGTAGGGTGATGGTTCGAGGCGAAGGATCGCGGACACCAATTTGTGCCCCTTGGTTTTCCCAAATCCAGTTGTGGCGCAGGGTAACATGGGCAGCCGCCCAGCCAAAAATGCCGGGGGTTTGTAGATAGTTCGGGGCAATGCTGTAGTTATAGGCAATTAAGGAATCTTCAATGGTCACTGGACCTGTGCTCGCCTCGAGGAAAAGACCGACAACGGCATTGCCGAGAAATTGCGATCGCCGAATCTCAACGTTTTGATTATCAGTATCAAGCCACAGACCGGCCGCTTGATTCTCAATAGCGCGGTAGCGATCGAAGACGGCGCGGCGCAAATGAAAGTACTTATCCCCCGCATCCCAATCGTAAAAGCCTGCCCATGCCCCCCGCCAATTATTCCCTTGAACGAGCACCTGCTGCACTGTGAAGTCCCGCAAATGAACCCCCGCCATGCCCCGCCAGCCATTTTGCAGAAACTGTGTTCGTTCCACCCGCAGGCGATCGCTCTGATGACTTTCGAGGCCGCCCCAATTATTGCCCCAAAAAGTACAGTCTTTAACCTCAATGTCATGGCTGCGTTCAATGCGCACCGCTTGGCTAAATGTGCCGCCATAGTGCTCAAAGCGTAGCCCCACCAAACTGATAAAACCACTGTCTAAAATGCGCAGAGCCTCACGGTGAACGGCTACTTCTAATTCACTGGGTGAGATACCCGCAGGCAATGCCACATATAGTTGCTGCTCTGCATCATCCACGTAGAAATCATCCCCCTGCAATTCCCTAAATGAAAGTCGCTGCCGCAGGGGAGTATCCCGCCACCACACCAGTTCGCCCCGCTGCGCTACGAGGGGTAACTCAATGCCATAGTTTGTCCACGGGTTACCCGAAAAGCCCCAAGCCAGTGTCCAAGGGTGACGGTAAATGGTGAACCTAGGGGTGCTGGAGACTTCTTGCCAATCTGACCATTGTTGACTGCCCCGCAAAATCACGCGTTCGCCCGCCTGAGCCACCAGTCGCAGGGGCATCTGCCGATGATGAATCGTTCCCAATGCCTCCCGATAAATGCCGCCATGAATGTAAATGTCGGTGGGGCGATCGTGCGCCTGTGCCCACGCCAAAGCAGCAGCAATCGTACGGAAAGGGGTTACGGCATCACTGGCTTGTGGATCGGCTGGATTGACTTCTAGGGTGAGGGGTGAGGCTGGAATGGCCGCAATTCTTGGTTGCCCCATCAAGCACAAAACAATCACAAGTAGAATGAGCAGCGCGTGTGGCCACCTCATCGCCGCAGTGGACGGGCTAAATAGGGCACCCAGAGGGCGATCGCAGCCACAAAGATCAAGAGCAAGCCAAGGGGCATCTCAATGGATTGCCAAAACAAAAATCGCAGCGACACCGCTTTTGCATTCTGTACCGAAAAGAGGGCGATCGCCCCGCTGCTGATCATCCAGAGTAAAAAGAGCAAAAAGCGGCGCATTTACTTCCCTTCCGCTTGGCGGATCATCTCCTCCGTCTTATGGTAGCGGTTATAGACAGAAAACCCCGTAAACATGCCCTTAAGAAAGTCATTCAGTTGCTCGCGGGTACTGGCACTGGCCGTACTCAAAGGTGCCGGCAAAAAGCGATCGCCAAAACCAACAAAGACCAAACCAACCACCAGCACAGGCAAAATCAAGTCTTTGACACGCATAGGGCAAACCTCCACAGGATGATGGCGGAATCAAGAGAACGCGCTAACAGGGAGAACAGATAACTAATAGTTTCTAATGTGCCGCAGGATTGTAAATAATTTTCAGCCTATGCAAAAGAGGGCGATCGCGGTTACGAAGCGTCTATAGCAAGAATTGTCAACAAAAATGTCAATAAACATAAACCGTGAAAATACCCATGAAATCTCTGGGAAGGTTGTTGCTACTATAGTAGGCAAGCCATCCAGACCCTAACGCGCCCTATGGTCAACACATCGTCATCTTCTTCTCGGAAAGCACTTACCGTGCGCGGCAGAGCCGCTAGCCCCACAGAACGAGCCATTGTTGCCTCCGGTTACGCCAGTATCGATCAGGTGCGGGAAGCCATGAACACCGCCCGCAAAACGGGCAAGTCCCTCGTAACCGTGTTGCAGGAGATTACGGGCACCACCATGCCCCCCGATGTGTTACGCCAGTACCACAAGCAACAGCTTTTTGAACTCAAAGTGATCTACGGGGTTGATTGCCTCGATCCCGAACTCAATCGTTTCCCCACCGAGCAAATCGAGGAACTGATCAACACGATTGTACCGATTGACACCTGCCGCACCTACCAAGTCATCCCCATTGCCAAGCACCTCGACACTGATCCCCCCTATCTGCTCGTGGCGATGGTGGATCCAGATAACCTCCAAGCCATTGACAACCTCACCCGCTTACTCCGCGCCCACAACCTCACCCTCAAGCGAATGGTGATCACCCTAGAGGATTACCAACGCCTCATTGACCCGATTCTCAATAAACAGGTAGCTGAAACCACCGCTAGCAAAAATGCCCCGGCTGAGATCGGTGACATCAACATCGAAGAAGACATCGAAGCCATGGGCAGCCTCGAAGAGCTGGAAGGGGAGCAGGAGGTTGACCTTGCTGAGGCGCTGAAAGGTGCAGAAGATGCGCCGATTATTGCCCTTGTCAACAAAATTTTGGCCAAAGCCCTCACCGAAGGCGTTTCCGACATTCACATCGAACCTCAAGAGGAATACCTGCGGATTCGTTTCCGCAAAGATGGGGTGCTTCACCAAGCCTTTGATCCACTGCCGAAGAAAATCGTGCCAGCCGTCGTTTCCCGCTTCAAAATCTTGGCTGACCTTGATATTGCCGAGCGGCGTGCCCCCCAAGATGGTCGTATCCGCAAAATGTTCCAAGGGCGACGGGTGGACTTCCGAGTGAATACCCTCCCCAGCCGCTGGGGCGAAAAAGTCGTACTGCGGATTCTCGATAACTCCGCCACCCAACTCGGTCTCGACAAGCTGATTACTGACCCTGAGAGCCTTGCTATTGTGCGGGAGATGACCAAGCGCCCCTTTGGCCTCATCCTCGTTACAGGTCCCACTGGTTCAGGGAAAACCACCACGCTTTACTCTGCGCTGGCTGAATGTAATAGTCCCGGTGTCAACATCAGTACAGCGGAAGACCCGATTGAATACACGCTCCCCGGCCTAACGCAGGTACAGGTTATTCGCGAAAAAGGCATGGACTTTGCCTCAATTTTGCGAGCCTTTCTCCGCCAAGACCCCGATGTAATTCTGGTGGGCGAAACCCGTGACAAAGAAACCGCAAAAACCGCCATTGAAGCGGCTTTGACGGGGCACTTGGTCTTGACAACCCTGCACACTAACGATGCCCCCAGTGCAATTGCCCGCCTCTCGGAAATGGGCATTGAACCCTTTATGGTTTCCGCCTCCCTCATTGGGGTTGTTGCCCAACGGCTGATGCGGCGGGTATGCAGTGAGTGTCGGATTCCCTATACACCCACCCGTGAGGAACTGGCGCGCTTTGGCTTGTCTGCCTCCAAGGATGTCAACCTCACCCTCTACAAAGCCAATAAACTGACACCCGAGCAGATTCAAGCGGCTAAGGCAACTGGCCAACCCATTTGCAGTAAATGTGGTGGTTTGGGCTACAAAGGACGGGTCGGCGTCTACGAAATTATGCGGATCACCGAGCGACTGCAACGGCTGATTACCGAAGGTGCCCCCACCGAGCAAATCAAGGAGGCGGCCGTCGAAGAGGGCATGAAAACCCTGCTTGCCTATAGCTTGGGGTTAGTCAAGGAAGGACTCACCACCCTCGAAGAAGTGGAGCGCGTCACCTTTACGGACACTGGACTAGAGGCAGAACTCAAGGCCAAACGTAAGAGTTCTTTAACCTGCCGTACCTGCGGTGCCGAGGCGCAGCCCGAATGGTTAGAATGCCCCTATTGCATGACACCCCGCTTTGTGGATTAACAAGATTATTAATGTCAGTGATGAACTGTCGTGTTGTTGACCAAACTGCTTAGACGAGGAACACCCTATGGAGCTAATGATTGAAGACCTAATGGAGCAAGTGGTGGCCAATGGTGGCTCCGATTTGCATATCTCCGCTGGCTTACCCCCCTACATTCGCATTAGCGGCAAATTAACCCCGACGGACTACGAACCCCTCACCCCAGAGCAGTGCCAGCGCCTGATCTTCAGCATGCTCAACAATACCCAACGCAAGCACCTAGAGCAAAACTGGGAGTTGGACTGCTCCTATGGTGTACGTGGCCTCGCCCGGTTCCGCGTCAATGTGTATAAAGACCGGGGAACCTATGCTGCTTGCTTGCGAGCACTCAGTTCCAAAATTCCCACGTTTGAGCAGTTGGGATTGCCCAATGTTGTCCGCGAAATGAGTGAGCGGCCACGGGGCTTGATTCTGGTGACCGGTCCAACAGGATCAGGGAAAACCACAACCTTGGCGGCGATGATTGACTTGATCAACAAAACCCGCGCTGAGCATATCCTGACGATTGAAGACCCCATTGAGTTTGTCTATGAACCCATCAAGAGCCTGATCCACCAACGGCAGGTGGGGGAAGATACCAAGAGCTTTGCCAATGCTCTGCGGGCAGCGCTGCGGGAAGACCCCGATATTATCCTTGTGGGTGAGATGCGGGACTTGGAAACAATTCAGCTTGCCATCTCAGCGGCAGAAACCGGTCACTTGGTCTTTGGTACCTTGCACACCAGTTCAGCTGCCCAAACCGTTGACCGTATGGTGGATGTGTTCCCGCCAGAGCAGCAGCAGCAAATTCGCGTCCAGTTGTCCAACTCGTTAGTGGCGGTCTTTAGCCAAACGCTGGTTCCTAAGAAAAATCCCAAGCCCGGTGAATTTGGGCGGATTATGGCACAAGAGATCATGGTGGTGACCCCTGCTATCTCCAACCTGATTCGCGAAGGCAAGACCTCGCAGATTTATTCGGCAATTCAAACGGGCGGCAAGCTGGGGATGCAGACCCTTGAAAAAGTCTTGGCCGATTATTATCGTGCAGGCATCATCACCTATGAAGCAGCAATGGCCAAGTCCTCGCGTCAGGACGAGTTGCAACGTCTGATTGGTACGGGTACACCTGCGGCAGCAGCACGCTAGTTAGCAATTATTGATAAAAAGAAGGGGTATTGAGTCATGGCAACCTATGAAGTGCGGATCCGGGATGCCCAAGGCAAATACAAGACCGTCCGCGAGCGAGCTTCGACACCACGGGAAGCACGCATGGCTTTGCAATTGCAAGGGGTACAGGTTCTAGAGGTCAAGGAGGCCAAAAAACTCACCCTCAAGTCAGACCTCGACCTCACTTTCCTCTCCAAAATTACGGTGAAAGATCGAGCGATCTTTGCGCGGCAGTTTGCGGCACTGGTGAATGCAGGTGTGGCCTTGGTGCGTGGGATTGGTGTTTTGGCAGATCAATGCACCAACCCGAAATTAAAAAAAATCCTCATGGCCGTCAACAATGACATTCAACAGGGGAGCAGCCTTGCTGATGCCATGCGTCCCCATCCTGAGGCCTTTGATAACCTGTTTGTGGCTATGATCCAAGCGGGGGAAACGGGGGGGGTGCTCGATGAGGTGCTCAACCGTCTCTCGAAGTTACTGGAGGATCAAGCCCGCCTCAATAACCAAATCAAGTCCGCCCTGACCTATCCCGTGGTGGTGGGCCTGCTGGCGGTGGGCATCTTCTTGGGGATGGTGATTTTCCTGATCCCTGTGTTTGAGGGTATTTTCAAACAGTTGGGGGGGGAATTGCCGCCCTTTACCGCCATGATGGTGGCGCTTAGTGAATTCCTGCGCACGCCGCAGTATATGGCATTGTTGATTATCTGTGTGGTGGGCTTGGTATTGGGGATTCGCTTTTATTACAAGACTCCGGCTGGCCGGCTGATGATTGATGGCTTGCTGTTGAAGCTACCCCTCTTTGGTGATTTGGTGGAAAAAACAGCGGTGGCACGGTTCTGCCGCACATTTGGTTCGCTGTCCCGTTCAGGGGTACCGATTTTGCGTTCCCTTGAAATTGTCAGTGCCACAGCGGGGAACCAAGTGATCTCCAATGCCATTGACCGAGCGGCACAGGAAGTGCAGAAGGGAGGAATGCTCAGCCTTGCCCTGCAACAGGAACGGGTCTTTCCAGTGCTGGCGACCCAGATGATTAACGTGGGCGAAGAGACAGGGGAACTGGATAAGATGCTGATGAAGGTGGCCGACTTCTATGAAGATGAAGTGGAACAGGCGGTGAAGTCCCTAACAAGTGTGATGGAACCCTTGATGATTGCGGTGCTAGGGGGTATGGTAGGGTCAATTCTGGTGGCGATGTACCTGCCCATGTTCAAGATCTTCGATCTGGTCAAGTAAGCCTTGCCATGGCACATCTGTCCCCGTCGCGAACCCACTACGACATTCTCGAGGTGGCACCCACGGCCTCGTTGGCGGAGATTCGCCGTGCCTATCGAGAAAAGAGTAAGCTCTACCATCCTGATACGACGACGTTGCCGGTGGCGATCGCTCGCGAGGAGTTTCATCGCCTCAATGAGGCCTATGCAGTGCTGACCAATCCAGAGCAGCGGCAGTGGTATGACTTGCAATTACGCCTGCGGGCACAGTCAAAACAGTCAGGCACGATGGGGATAGGTGCCTCTTCTCGCTCTCAGGGGTCTGTTCGCTCTACTGCCGTGCCACCCGACGATCGCCCCCTCTCGCCGGGGGAGCTATTTGCTCTGTTTATCTTGGGGGTCACGTTTGTCGGCTGTCTGGTTCTGGCGGTAATTGTCGGTTTGTCCCAACAGGGGCAAGAATGGATCTTGCAAATTGTCAGTCGCATCTCAGAACTTGGATGAACACTCTGCCTAATCCCCAAACCCCCCTCTACAACCATGCCCTGCCGCAAATTGAAGCATGGCTACAGCAAAAGGGCTGTGTGCGGGACGAAACGGATATCCACTGTTGGGAGTTAGAGTATCCCCAGTGGTCAGCTCGGATTTGCTTGGATATTGAGGAGCTACAGGTGGTCTATTACGATCGCCTTGAGGGCAGTGTGATTCAGCGCTCTTTTAAGTACTCCTGCCCCCGTGCCGAGGTGGAGGAAGCCATTTTTGCGGGGCCTTAAATGCCCACGGCCATCATAATCGGCATTGCAGGGGCTGCTTCTTGGGTGGCTTGATTCTTGATCCGCTTCAGGCCAAAAATCCAGAGGATTTGATCTTCGATGGCTGCTGCTTGCTCTTTTGCCCCTGCTTTCAACAGGAGTTGATGGGTCATCATCAGCTTCTCAATTTCAGCCACTTGGGTGCAGACTTCTTCCTCATCTAAATAAAGGCTCTCGAGCACCGCATTCAAGTCTGCTTCGGGATCAGCGACTAAGCAAGCCCCTTCCACCACCACGGATTTGAGCTGCCCTTGGTATTGCCGCAACAGACGGCGAATTGTGTAGGCAGTAACGGGCAATAATTTTGTCATGTTGTGTTCCCCCAATTACTTATGTCAGCATCTATTAATTTCCCGCTGTCCACTTCCACCCATGGGCAAATTTTGTGGGGGATCAACAGGGGATATAGCTGCTCGTTAAGGATTGATTTACTGTACGTTATTATTCTATGAACTTCGCAACTTGGGGATCATGCGTAATTCCACGTAAAAGCGCTTTTAGATGTGATTTAGATCACGGAAACCATGACGTTATCGGCACTTGGGAATATTGTAAATTTACGTTAAGAAATTATAAGTATTAAGAAATATAAATCTACCAAAATTCGCCGCAGTGCTCCGTCTATACCGCAAAGCAGTTAGGTGGTGGTGAGGCGGCGGGCGACCGGAGGGAGCAGTCACTCAATCTCAGATTGTTGCTGGATATATTGAGCTAGCACCGAAAATCGGGCGCGACTAATATAGCTATTTCGAAAGGGAGTGAGATATTTTCAAGAGGGATAGGCTATACTCAAAGCGTCATGAATGTTACTCAAGAATATGAGCTATAGCTTGGACTGACGAGAGCGGGTTGTCTCCTACATCCAGCAAGGTGGCAAAATCAGTGAAGCAACTCAAATCTTTCAGGTGAGCCGCGCCACCATCCATCGCTGGCTGAAGCGAGAGGACTTAGCGCCCACGGTTGTCCCCCGTCATCCTTGGAAACTGGATTGGGCGGCCTTAGCAGCGGATGTTGCTGCCCATCCCGATGACCGTTTAATCGACCGTGCCCAGCGATTTGGCGTCCAAGTTTCCACCATTAGTTATGCCCTCAACCGGATGGGCATCACCCGAAAAAAAACAGATACGTTACCAAGAAGGGTGTGAGGCAGAGCGACAAGCGTATCAACAGCAGCTCGACACATGGGTAGAGAGCCATGGGGAGGAAACGGTGGTGTCTATCGATGAGACGGGGTTTGACTCTTGGGTGGAGTGTGAGTATGGGTGGTCAGCGCGAGGCCAACGAATTGATGGAGAGCGAGCGGGGAAGCGTCAGAAAAGAGAGAGTTGAGTCGCAAGACGGTATAGACACCAGAAAGACTTCATCGTCCCAATGCTGTTTTGCGGGTATTTGAATGCGTTAGGGTTTGTGAGCTGGCTGAGTCAGTACTGTTTGCCGGCGTTAAAGAGACCGTCGTTGTTGATGATGGATAATGCACCGATTCATCCGAAAGGGGCGATTCAGGCAGTGGTGAAAGCGGCGGGTCACGAGGTGTTATTTTTACCGAAATACTCTCCTGATTTGAATGTGATTGAGCACGACTTCAGTGCGCTGAAGCGAGCGCGGATGTATGCAGGGTCAAACAGTTCGATTGATGAGGTGATTCGCAAGTATTGTGCTGGATGATGTCTCATTCTTTATTGGAATAGCTATAACCTAAATTTCGATTCCCATCAATAAGCACCTACAACTTCAGTTGAATTTCATCAAAACCACCATTCAGTGACCTTCATAAACGCTCAGAACGCCGACTGTCCGAGTGGGGATACTGCAACAGACGAATGCCAGAGCAGCAGAAAGCGTGAAGCCAACGGTAGAAGCACTCGGAGACTGGGGATTTTGCTGATTCCACGCGGCGGGCAGCCGTCTACGAGCAGAGTTAGAGACCCTATTAGGTGAGGGATTTGCAGGGGTACTCGTCTCGGATGACTTCAGTGTGTACAACGGTGATGAGGTGAAAGGGCAACAGAAATGTCTGGCGCATCTGAGGCGAACTTCAAAAAGGTGGGCAAGCTCAAACAGGGGCATCGAATGGGCATTCGGCTTTATGGGTGAAGTGCAAGCAGCGATTGAGTAGTGGCTGCCGCAAGTTGGGCATGAGGCGGGTTTATTGTTGCGCTCTCTACTCCTGCTGTCGCAACCACGTCCACCAGCGATTCAGGGGGGCATAGAGCAAGGGTGCCCAAAGACTACTCATAATGGCTGAACTAAGCGCGACTTGCCGATGGTGCTGCCAAATCTCCTCGAGGGGAAAGCCACTGCCAAGGCTCATTTGCATTGCCATGACCGTTTGCTGAAGAATGGCCATTGCAAAGGTAATCAAAGCAACCGAAATAAAATCCTCAGAAACAAAGCGCTGCTTTTGCATCAGGGCGGTCAGCCCTCCCACCAAAGCTAAGCTGACTGCGTGGCTAGGATGAGCACTGACCAAGCCATCTTGAATCCAGCCAAGGGCAATACCCGCCAGTACCCCTTGCCACCACGATCGCTTGACACTCCACACCACCACCCAGATTAAAAACCAGTCGGGCACCAATAGATGCAGGTTGGGTAAGTGAATAAAGCTCAGCAGGGCACAGAGTCCCACAGAGCTAATAATAATCAACCAGTTGAGGCTAGTTCGGCGTAAACGTGTCTGTCGGTTCAGCATAGGGAATGACGGTGACCCACTCAAGGCGATCAATCGGTGCGCCCAGAATAACAGTGGCATGGGGGCGGGTGGGATCGCTCAGTTCTACCGATTGCACCTCACCAATGGGAATGCCCGCTGGATAGAGACTACTCAAGGCTGAGGTATAGAGGACATCCTTGGGCTGTACCTTCGGGTCTTTCTCTAAAAACTCGACAATCACCTGCTGGTTGAGTTGTCCCCGCAGAATCCCCATCTGCCGCGTCCGACCCACCACAACCCCCACTCGACTGGCGGGATCCGTGAGCAACATCACCCGACTGGTATTGGGGGTAATGCTGGTAATGCGCCCGACAAGGCCACCGTTGCCCACCACGACTGAACCGATGGTGAGACCCTGACGACTGCCTTCCCCCAAGAGGAGCGATCGCCACCACTGATCGGAACTGCGACCAATCACCGGCACAACGCGGCCATTGAAATTGGCCAGCATCGGTGCATTCAGCATTTGCCGCAACCGCTGGTTTTCCGCTTGGACGGCGGCCAGTTGCTGCTCCAGTTGCCATGTGCGGGCTTGAATCAAGGCTTGCTGATCGTCCACTGTGCCTTGAAAGGGCAAACTAAGAAGGCGGTACAGTTCACGAATCGCTGCCCCATTGGTCTCACGCAAAATCCAAGCACTTGTGAGTACCAAAGCAACAAGGACTAAGCCACCTGCATATCGTCCCCACCAGCGCAGCAGAAAAGCCATAGCTGCTGATCCTTAACCAATCACTGCCGATTGTGTGGAAAAGACACGAGCGAGGTCTTTGAAGTTTTCCAGTACCCGACCGGTACCCATGACCACACACCGCAGGGGATCCGCTGCTACATGAACGACAATGCCCGTTTCATGGCTAATCAGGGTATCGAGACCCCGTAGCAGAGCACCACCGCCAGCCAGCATAATCCCGCGATCCACAATGTCTGCGGCTAGTTCTGGGGGCGTCCGCTCAAGGGTGCGTTTAATGGCTTCAATAATCGCCGAGAGGGGCTCGGCCATGCTTTCGCGAATTTCTTCTGCTTTGACCGTAACTGTGCGTGGTAGGCCAGAGAGTTGGTGCAGTCCGCGCACTTCCATGGCTTCGGAGTCATAGCTGTCATTGGGGTAGGCAGAGCCAATGCGAATCTTGATCTCCTCAGCCGTGCGTTCACCAATAATCAGGTTGTGTACTTTTTTCAAATACTGGACGATCGCCTCAGAAATTTCATCGCCAGCAACGCGGACGGATTCACTCAAAACGGTGCCCTGCAAACTGAGAACCGCCACTTCGGTCGTGCCACCACCAATGTCCACAATCATGTTGCCCGTCGGTTCTTCCACGGGTAAACCCGCACCAAAGGCGGCGGCGACGGGTTCATCAATCAAATGCACTTCCCGCGCCCCAGCACCCCGCGCAGCATCCTCAATGGCACGGCGTTCGACACCGGTCACGCCGCTGGGAATACCAATCACCACACGGGGGGCAAACAAATTCTTACCGCCGTGCACTTGGCGCATAAAGTGCTTCAGCATGAGTTCGGCACGCTCAAAATCGGCAATGACGCCATCCCGCAGGGGACGTACGGCCACCACATTGCCCGGTGTCCGTCCCAGCATTCGCTTTGCTTCAACGCCAACGGCAAGGGGTTGTTTGGTATTTTGGTCAATGGCAACAACGGACGGTTCCTCTAAAACCACCCCCCGCCCAGACACATAAACCAGGGTGTTGGCTGTGCCCAAGTCAATGCCGATGTCTCGTGATAGCCGACTAAATACTCCCACGATGGTGTACCCCTTCTTTGAATCCTGTTGGTTGTAACAGTGCTGTTACCAAAAAACGTGATGGCAAGATTGTATTACGTTTTGTTTGGAAAATCTCGGTGGGTTCTCCCTCGGTCGAGATTGTTTGATAAAGGGATAACTCCTCATTATCTTGGCTCATGATTTCTTGACTCATGACCCACCGCAGGCTATTGATTGACAGCATCCTCTTCGTCAGGGTCACTCAAGGCCATGCCATTGGCTTCGCGCCGCAGGGTTTGCCGCTGCTGCTGCGTGACTTCGATACCGACGGCGATCGCTTCCTTGAGCCGTTCTAAGGTGGCTTGCCAGCGTTCTTGGGTGGTTTCTGAGAGGCGATCGCGATGTTGCTCAAAACTCGCAGTAATGTCTTCGAGCAGTTCGGGCAGGGCATCAGCGGATTTGCGCAGGAGTTGTCGGGTTTCCTTGCCAGAGCGGGGAGCCATCAACAGCCCCACGACTGTCCCGATCGCGCTCCCTAGGAGCAGCCCCCCCAAAAAAGCACCACCGCCACCCTGTTGCTGACTCATCGCTTTCTCCTTTGCAGGCGGATACCATGTCGCCCTATCCAGCTTATCAAGGTTAAAAACAGACGAACATTGCGCTGTTGCCGCCGCCATTTGGGCAATTGCGATCGCAAGCCCGACACCCCCCGCTGGCCAATGATAATCACCTCAGGGGCACCGCCTAAGACCCCGTGGGTACTCCGCTCGGCATCTAGGAGCGCACGGGACACCCCCCGCAGAATCTGGCGCAGCTTGACCAACTGCCATGCCAACCACAGGGCAATTAGCGCAATCAGGCAATTGCAGCCAATCACAATCCAGACCATTCGTGGCATAGAGGGCATCGAAGTTTACGATTGTTGGTTTATCTTTTCATAGATTGCCATAGTGGAGGGCGATGTGCGGGTGAGGTTGTTAATTCGATTTCCTTCAGCGCGATCGCCCCTCGGTAGCACCCAGTTGCCACTGCTGCATCCAAGACCACCACATACTTAATAAGAATGGGGTTGTACTCCCTAGTTTACTGTGGAGATTGGAGAGCGGGGTTGCTGGCTGGAATTGCAAATTATGGTTAAATCACTCCCAAAACGAAAGCAGCGGCGAGGCATACGGCCTTGGCTGGTGTCGCTGTTGTTGGCGGCACTGATGGTTGGCGGTGGGCTGTTCAGTTGGTACCATTGGCGATCGCCTTCGCCCCTTTACACGCTGACTGTTGAAGCGCCGCCCCAAAGTCCGCAAGAGTTAAAGCAATGGGCAGAGTCTGCGGATCCCCTCAAGCGCGATCGCGCCCGCTATCTTCTGGCCGTAGAAAGCCTGAGTCAACAGCAACCCCAAGCTGCCCTGCAGTGGCTCCAAGATCTTGAGCAGACTTACCGTCCCATGGCCGCACCCATTCTCCTGCTGCGAGCGGAGGCCTATCGGCAACGGGGAGATAACCGCAAGGCGAAGGAAACGTGGGAACAGTTGCTACGGGAGTATGGCAGTGAACCTGAAGCGGCAGTGGCACTCTTGAGCCTCAATCAACCGCAAAAGGCGATCGAGCGCTTTCCACAGCATCCTGCCGTCGTCAACTATGTGGCGCAACAGTTAGAGAAAAATCCCGATCAAGTGCCCTACCTGAAGCTGGTGGCACGCCACGGCCTCTTTCTTAAGGCATACGGCACCTACCTTGAAATTTTGCGGCAGCGCTACGCCGATCAACTGACGCCCGCCGATTGGGAAGCGATCGCCTTTGGCTATTGGGAGAAAATGCAGTATGCTCGGGCAGCAGCGGCCTATGCCAAGGCACCACCAACCCCTTTGAATCTCTATCGGGTGGGCCGGGGACGCCAATTGAGTGAGGACACCTCTGGGGCGATCGCCGCCTATCAAGCCCTGATCAACCGCTTTCCCCAAAGTTCCGAAGCAGCCCTTGCCCAACTGCGCCTTGCCCGTTTAGTCAAAACACCGGCGGAGCGTCTCCCTTTGCTGGCCAAGTGTCTTCAGTTAGCGAGGCAAAATCAAGCACCCGCGATCGCTGCCGATGCCCTTCTGGCACAGTACCAAGCTCATCAGGAACTAGGCAACACCAAGGGGGCACAACAAAGCCAACAACAACTCTTCAAGACCTATCCCCAAAGCAGCGCCGCAGCGGAACTGCGCTGGCAACTGGCCCAAGGGGCTGCCCAAAAACGGCAGTGGTCTCAGGCACAACAGTGGGTTAGCGAAATTCTCAAATTGAACCCTGAGAGTGAGCTGGCACCGCGAGCCGCCTTTTGGCAAGGAAAATGGCAAGGGGAAGCAGGACAACCCCAAGGGCAACGCCAAACTTGGCAACTGGTCATAGAGCGCTATCCCCACACCTACTATGCTTGGCGAGCCGCCAGTCTGCTCAAGAAACCCGTGGGCACCTTTACAACCCTGCGACAACAGCGACCCTCAGTGGCGAGCGATCGCAAGCCCCTCCTTCCCTTGGCCACGGGGAGTGCCACCCTACGCGAACTGTACCTGCTGCGGCAGTCTCAGGAGGCTTGGCAGCGCTGGCAGTGGGAGTTCCACAATCGGGTGACACCGACAGCGCCAGAACAACTCACTGATGGCCTGATTCGCCTTGGCGTTGGGGAATACCTCGATGGCATCTTTATGCTGCAAAACTTGTTTACGCGCTCAGCCAGTGAACCGGAGGTGGCAACGTTCTTTGCGCCCATTCGCCGCGATGTCCGCTTCTGGTATGCCCTTTACCCCCTGCCCTACTGGGAATTAGTGGAAAAGTGGTCCCTAGCTCGCAACTTAAATCCTCTATTGGTGATGGCCTTGATTCGCCAAGAATCTCGGTTTGAAAAGCAGATCCGCTCAGTGGTGGGGGCAACGGGGTTGATGCAGTTGATGCCAGAGACGGCTGCTTGGATTGCCGAAAAGTTGAACCTAGAGAGCTATTCCCTTGTGGATCCAGAGGACAATATCCGCTTGGGCACATGGTACGTTGACTACACCCACAATCAGTACAATCAAAACACGCTCTTAGCCTTGGCCAGTTACAATGCCGGGCCGGGAAATGTCAATCAGTGGTTGCAGCGTTTTGATATGACCGATAGCGATCGCTTTGTGGAATCGATTCCCTTTCCTGAGACCTATGGCTATGTCAAGAGTGTCTTGGAGAACTACTGGAACTACTGGCAACTGTATGCCCAGCCCTAGGAAAAATCGTCTATTCTCATAAAAAGGCAGGGGACTGCGTCATGGATCAAGATATTCCTGTTGCGGAGCGGCTACAACCAATCACTCAGGGCAAAGTAGAACCTCGGCGAGGGGGGTGGGCGATCGCCAGCACCCTTGTCCTTGTGGGGCTAATGGGCGTGGGAGCCGTGTGGTTCCTCAATCGTGCCACGGAATCACCAACGGCTACGGAAACGGAGCCAACGCTAACGCCAACAGAAAATCTGCTGGGACATCTGCCCTATGAAGAGGCGCCCCTCTCAGAACTTGAACCGGTGAGTGCCGATGGCCAAATTAAATTACGGCGAGCCGCAGCAGAACGGTTCCGGGCGATGGTCGCCGCCGCACAGCAGGAGGGGGTGGTGTTGATGCCCCTCTCTGGATTTCGCTCCAAACAGGATCAGGACTATCTTTTTTTTGAGGTCAAGGAGCAACGGGCACAACGGGCAAGTGAGCGGGCATTGGTGAGTGCGCCCCCCGGCTATAGCGAACACCATACGGGCTATGCCATTGATATTGGCGATGGCAGTCGGCCAGACACCCATCTCAAGGAGACTTTTGAGGACACCCCCGCCTTTCGCTGGCTGGAAAAAAATGCAGCGCGTTTTAGTTTTGAACTGTCCTTTCCCCGTCATAACCCGCAGGGGGTGAGTTATGAGCCTTGGCACTGGCGATTCGTTGGCGATCGCCACAGTTTGCAAACCTTCTACAGAGCACGACAACTCACACCGAGGGATCAGCCATGAGGGGATTTGCCCATCGCGCGGTTTTAGTGACAGGCGGCACAGGCGGACTCGGTCAAGGGGTAGTGCCAGTTCTTCTCAGTCAAGGCTATACGCTGACGGTGCCCTACATTGATGCGGCTGCCCGAGACGCCCTCGAAAAGCAATTGGCGGCAGCGGAGTTGGCCAACGTGCGGTTTGTGGCAGCGGATTTGAACAATGAAAGTGAAGTGGCCGCTCTCGTGGAGCGCATGCCGCAATTGGATGCCGTGGTTCACCTTGTCGGTGGCTTTAGCATGGGGGCAACAGCACAATTTGCCCTCAGCGATTGGCAGCAGAGTTTTCGTCTCAATGTCGAGACCACCTTCTTGGTTTGTAAGCACGCCCTGAAACGAATGCAGGCACAGCAATATGGGCGCATTGTTACCATTGGCTCACGGGGTGCCGTTGAACCAGCGGCTGAACTGGCTGCCTATTGTGCTGCTAAAGCCGCAGTCGTGGCCTTCACGCGGGCGATCGCTGCCGAAACCAAAGGCAAAAACATTACCGCCAATGTCATCCTTCCCAGCATTATCGATACCCCTGCCAATCGGGCAGCGATGGGCGAAGCGCAAGCGGTCAATTGGGTGAGTCCTCGGGCGATCGGTGACCTGATTGCCTATCTCATTTCCGAGGGAGCGGCTGCGATCAGTGGTGCCGTGATTCCCATCTATGGCAATGCCTAGAGCGAGTTGCCATGTTCTTTATCATTTTGCTCATTCTTCTTTGTACGGTCACCCATCTCTTTACGGAGGTGCTAGTTTTAACTCCCCTAGAGGTGTTGCGCTCCATTCATATTCCTGCAATTGTCCTTTGGGGCGGCCTGATCCTACTCTTGGCATGGATCATGGGCGATTAGCGCCCGACACCTGAACGACCGTTTGGCTAAATTCGGCAATTTGGGCAGCCGCCACTTCTAAACAGGGGCGATCGCGCACGAGGGCAAAGCGCACATACCCCTCTCCCCCTTGACCAAAGCCAGAGCCGGGAGCGGCGGCAATCCCTGTTGCCTTAACAAGGGCTTGGCAAAATCCAAGGGAATCCCGCTGCCAAGGGTCAGGGAGTTTTGCCCACACGTACATTGTCGCTGGCGGGAGGGGCACCGGCCAGCCATGGTCGCAAAGCGCTTGGACAAAGGTATCGCGCCGCTGGCGAAAGATCTGCCGCGTTTGCTGGACACAGGTTTGATCTCCCGTGAGGGCGGCAATCGCACCCCGCAGGATGCCAGCGTATTGGTTAAAATCAATCACCGATTTAATTTGGCGCAGGGCAGCAATAATGTCGGCACGGCCAATGGCAAAGCCAATGCGAAACCCACCCATGTTGTAGGACTTAGACAGGCTATAGAATTCAATGCCCACTTGGCGATCGCGATCCACTTCAAAGATCGAGGGTGCCCGCTCCGCATCAAAGACGAGATCAATGTAGGGAAAATCATGCACCAGTAAAATCCCGTGGCGATCGCAAAACTCAACTGCTGTCTTGAAAAAGTCCAAGGGCGCAACCGCCGTGGTGGGATTGTGGGGATAGCTGAGAATGAGAAGTTTGGCCTGCTCTCGCACCGGCAACGGAATGGCCTCTAAATCCGGCAAAAAGTGATTTTCTGCCCGCAAGCGCAAGGGATACAGTTGTCCCCCCGCAAGATACACCCCCCCCGCATGGGAGGGATACCCCGGATCAAGCACTAGCGCATACTCTTGGGGATTCATCACTGCAAGGGGCAAGTGCGCCGTCCCCTCCTGTGAACCAATCAGCGTCAGCACTTCCCGCTCGGGATCTACCCTGAGGCCAAAGCGGCGTTCAAACCAAGTGGCCACTGCCTGTCGAAAGGCCGCTGTACTGGCAAAGAGTTGATAGCCGTAGGTACTGGCATCACGCACGGAAGCTTCAATGGCTGCAAGAATATGATCCGCTACCGGTAGATCTGCAGACCCCAAGGAGAGATCAACAATTGGCTGTCCCGTGGCCGCCACCGCCGCCTTAGCCCGATCCATGGCGTCAAAGACATTGCCTTGGAAATACCGCAGGCGATCGGCCAGCTTCATGCTGCCACCTCCACCTCACTGGAGAGCAAGGCCTCGACAAATTCAAAACTGGAAAAGGGGCGCAGATCCTTAATGCCCTCGCCCGCACCAATGAAGCGAATCGGTAGTCCCAATTCCTGCACTACCGCCAAGGCCACTCCCCCTTTGGCCGTCCCGTCCAGCTTGGTTAAGATCACGCCAGTGAGTTGCGCCGCTTCTGCAAACACCTGTGCTTGGCGCAAGCCATTTTGGCCGAGGGTGGCATCGAGAACCAGTAGCGATTCAATTTGAGCATCACCCGCTTTTTTATCAATGATGCGACGGATTTTCTTGAGTTCCTCCATCAGGTTGGCCTTGTTTTGCAAGCGGCCAGCGGTATCCACTAGCAGCAATTCTGTGCCTCGGGCTTGGGCAGCGCCAATGGCATCAAAGACCACAGCAGCAGGATCGGTATTTTTGCCGGGGTTGGCAATCACCTCGACATCGGAGCGCTGTCCCCAAATTTTCACCTGCTCCGTGGCAGCTGCCCGAAAGGTATCTGCCGCTGCAATCAGACAGCGATAGCCTGACTGGGTGGCAATGTGGGCCAGTTTACCAATGGTGGTGGTTTTACCAACGCCGTTGACACCGGCAATCAACCAGATATTCAGCGTGCCTTTTTTCGGAGCAAAGTCGCGGCGGTAGCCGGCTTCAAAGGGGCGATCGAGAATGTCCCGCAGAATTTCCTTCAGGTAGGCGATCGCCTGATCGGCAGGGAGTGTTTCTTGGCGAATTTTTGTTTGCAGCGCCGCAATAATCTGATCCGTGGCCTTGACCCCCACATCCGACTGCAACAGCAGCATCTCAATTTCTTCGACGGCATCCCGACTTAAGGGGCCTTGGCCGACGATCGCCCGCAGTTGATGCACTAGGCCACGACGGGTTTTGCCCAGACCTTGGCGCAGACGTTGCAACCAAGTAATTTCCTCAATATCCACCTCCTCTGGGCGCCGGCCTTGGGCGGCAAGCACCTCCGCCGACCACAAAAAGCCCTCATCAAGGACAAGGGAGGAGTCTGGTTCTACCGACTCAGCTTCCACAACGGGCTGGACAGGGGCAGGTTCAGCAACAGCGGTCTCTTCAGACTCGATAGAGACGGGAACGGGGGCATCATCGGCAGGCGGTGTTTCTTGAGTTTCTTCAGCGGTTTCAATGGTTTCAATCGTCGCGGCACTCTCCGATTGCTGTCGCGCTTGAATCGACTGGAGTGCCGTTTTTGCCCAGTTGAGGATGCCGGGGGAAGCAGTGGATTCAGTTGTAGATTGCGGGGATTCTGCGGATGGCGCTGCCGTTGGGGTTTCTGCAGGGGGCGATGGCTCCTCACCACTGCCACCAAACTTGCGTCGAAACCAATTAAAAACCATGGCCTATCCTCTGTGCGACTGAACTTGCCTATTTTCCAGAATAGCCTTGATTTTCGTGTAAAAAGGCTTGCAGGCGATCGCCCACCGTGCGACTCAAAGCTGGATGACACACCACTAGGGGCGGCCAATGCTGCACATCGGCGCGATTGTAGCGGGGCAACTCACCATTGGCATAGGTAAAGGCTCCCCCCGCCTCCTGCATGATCAAATCCGGTGCCGCTAAATCCCAGTCCTTCGGGGCACTGCGCCCTGTGAGGTTGACGTACAGATCTGCATCCCCTTGGCAAATACTCGCCGTTTTACAGCCCATACTCCCCATCGGAATTTGCTGTACGCATCCTAGGGTTCTTAAAAAGGCCTGTAGGCGCTCTCCGCCGTGGCTCCGACTCATCACCACCCGCAACGACTGCCCCTCAGTGGGGGGTTGTACCCGCAGTCGCGTCGCACCTTGGCGCGTCTCTCGATAGGCACCTGCACCGGCAATGGCAGTGTAGATCACCTCCTGCTCTGGCCAGACGACAGCGGCTAAACAAGGGCGATGTTCATGGACAAGGGCAACGTGAATCGCATACTCCCCCGTTTGCTGCAAAAAGTCGTAGGTGCCATCGAGGGGGTCAATGATCCACTGGTAGGGCTGGGGCAAGGGCTGCCCTGGGGTGTAGGTCTCTTCGGTTAAATAACCAAACTGCGTCGGCGGAAAATGAGCTTGGAGGGCGTGGCGCAAAAAGCAATCAACCGTTTCATCGGCAAGGGTGACGGGATCACCGCCTTTGTCCTGCACCGTTAGATCCTGCACCTGACGGTAAAACTGGCGCAGTTGCTCAAGGGCTTGCCAAAGAAGCGGGCGCAGGGTGGCAAGGGTATTCTCAAGATCAAGGGCGGGGGACATCTAGGCTGCCTCAAGGGAAAGACCACGGGGAATCGCGGCAATTAGCGTGCGAGTATAGTCGTGCTGTGGCTGTTGGTAAACGGTTTCCGCGTCACCCATTTCCACAATTTCGCCACTGTACATAACCATGAGGCGATCGCTCATGAATTTCACCACACTGAGATCGTGGGAAATGAAGAGGTAGGTCAGTTGAAACTCCCGTTGGAGTTCTTTGAGCAAATTCAGGACTTGCGCCTGCACCGACACATCCAAGGCCGACACTGACTCATCACAAACGACAAACTCAGGATTCAAGGCCAAGGCACGGGCAATACAAATTCGCTGCCGCTGCCCCCCGGAAAATTCATGGGGATAGCGATTCTGGGCTTGGGGGTCAATGCCCACCCGTTCAAGGAGATAGGCCACCCGCTCTTGGTGTTGCCGTTGCGACTGATGACGGCGGTGAATGCGCAGGGGTTCTGCCACCAACTCGCCAATGGTCATGCGGGGATCTAGGGAACTATAGGGGTCTTGGAAAATGAGTTGCATCCGTTGCCGCAGGGGACGCAATTGGCGAGGCGATAAATGGCTGATGTCGCGATCGCCAAAGATAATTTTTCCCTGTGCGGGTTCTAGGAGGCGCAAGAGGGTCCGTCCCAGTGTTGTTTTGCCACAGCCCGATTCCCCCACCAAGCCAAGGGTCTCCCCAGCGCGAATCGTAAACGAGACATCCCTGACGGCAGTGACAAAGCGCTGCTTGCCCGCCACGGGATACTTGACCCAGAGATGTTCAACCCGCACCAAGGGGGGTTGGCTCGCCAAATGCGCCAAGCGTTCCTGCTGCTGCGCTGCGGAAATCACTTCTAATCGCGGGGGCGTGGCCGCTAGAAAATCCGCCACTGTTGGCAGAATCGCCAGACGCTGATCCAAGCGAGGACGACAGGCCAGTAGCCCCTTGGTATAGGGATGTTGGGGGTGACGAAAGACCTGCTGAACTGTCCCCGATTCAACAATTTGCCCTTGGTACATGACAACGACCTGATCCGCCAATTCCGCAATCAGATTCAAATCATGGCTGACAAAAATCAATGAGAGAGGGTACTGCTGCTGCAACTCCCGCAACAGCCGTAGGATCGCCGCCTGGACAGTGACATCGAGGGCAGTGGTGGGTTCATCGGCAATTAAAAGCGCTGGCGAAGCGGCCATGGCCATGGCAATCATGACCCGCTGAATCTGTCCCCCAGAGAGTTGGTGCGGATAGCGACGGAGAAACCGCTTTTTCTCCTCCAGGGGGGCTGCCGCTTTGAGAAGATGCACCTGCTCAAGGAGAGCGATCGCCCGCTGTTGACATTGCCCTTGGGGCAGTCGTTGCTGCGGATCAATGGCCTCTGCCAGTTGAAAGCCAATGGAATAGACCGGATTGAGAGAACTCATCGGTTCTTGGAAGACCATACTGATTTGGCGACCCCGAATCTGTTGCATTTGGCGGGGGGTGCAGCGCAGCAAGTCAATGGCCTCCCCCTCTGGCTCTGGCTGAAACCACGCTTCGCCGTGGCTGATCTGTCCCGGCGGCAGGAGTAACTGCAAAAGTGCCAAACAGGTCACCGACTTCCCTGACCCCGACTCACCGACAATGCCAAGGGTCTGACCCCGCTCCAAGCGAAAGGAAATGCCATCCACTGCCCGTAGGGTTTGATCGGCTTGGCGAAAGTCAACGGTAAGTGCTTCCACACGCAAAAGGGGTGATGACATCACAGGGCAAACCAACTCGGAATAATCCTAGAATAGAGGCGATTCTGACACTTAGGCATGGAGTTGATCTTTTTTGGGGTTGGCCTGCTGTTGGGGCTAATGGTCTGGTTCTGGCAGTGGCAGCAAGTGCGACACGCTTTGGAGACGCTCCTTGAGCAGTACGCGGCTCGCCCCTTCAAATCCTCACCGTGGCAACGCTTGCGAACCCTACTCAGCCAACAGCTTCAGGAACAAGAACGCTGCCGTCGGAAAATGCTGCGCTGTCAAACGCTCCTTGAATATGCCCCCATTGCCTATTTGGAGGTGGATGAGGCCAATTGCGTGGTCTGCTGTAACGAGGCGGCGCGATCGCTCCTTGGTTTGGTGCATCCCGAAGGCCGCCTTGTTTTGGAACTGGTGCGCTCCTATGAATTGGACTGTCTCATCCAAGAGGTGCGCCAAGAGGAAACGATGCGGGAGCAGGAATGGCTCTATGCCTACCTCACACCGACGGGGCAAACCAAGCGCAAACCCCTGCGGGCACGGGGACTCTGCCTTGGCGAGGGGCATGTGGGTGTATTTATTGAGGACTGCGAAGAGGTGGTGCGGCTGCGGGATGAGCGCGATCGCTGGGCAGCGGATGTCGCCCATGAACTGAAAACCCCCTTGACCTCCCTGCGCTTGGTGACTGAAACCCTACAACAACGGGTGCCGGAGTCCTTACGGGATTGGGTCGATCGCCTCCTTGAGGAAATTATTCGCCTCAGCCTCCTTGTTCAAGAACTCCTAGAGTTAAACCGCCTGAGTCATACTCCCGCCGATAGCCTTGAGCGGCATCCCCTTGACCTTGTCCAACTCATTGATACTGCGTGGCAATCCCTCGCCCCCCTCGCTGCGGCTAAAAACATTCACCACGAGTACACAGGCCCAGAGCAATTTTCCTACTGCGGCAATGAATCGCAACTGTTTCGGCTCCTGGTCAATCTTTACGACAACGCCATTAAATACGGCCCTGTGGGTGGTCAAGTGCTGACGCGGCTGCTGAGCGATCGCGAGGGGGGCTATCTGTGTCTCGAAGTCATTGATACGGGCAGTGGCTTTCCCCCCAAGGACTTACCCTATGTGTTTGAACGCTTTTATCGGGCACAGGCACGGCGGCATCGCTTTGTGATTCCTACGGATAGTGAAGGGCGGATGCCCCCCGTCGGTAGTGGTAGTGGCCTAGGATTAGCCATTGCTCGCCAAATTGTTGAATGCCATGGCGGCTATATGCAGGCGGCGAATCATCCCGACTATGGCGGCGCATGGTTGCGTATTTATCTGCCTCTGACTTCGCTATAGTTCCTTGGCGACCCAGCGATCGCGCCCAAGGGTCTTCGCCTCGTAGAGACACTGATCCGCCAGATGCAACAACATGGCTGGCTCATGCTCTGGAGTGGGCAGCGTCGTTGCAATCCCAAAGCTGGCCGTCAATTGCGGGCCGACTGTACTTTTTGCGTGGGTGATATTAGCCTCCGCCAGCGCAGCCTGAATTTTCTCAACAATATGGATAGCTCCCCCTTGGTCGGTACTGGGTAGCAGCAGGGCAAACTCTTCCCCACCAAAGCGCGTGGCCAAATCCCCCGCCCGCTGTAGATGGCTTTCTAAAATTTCCGCTACCCGCTTGAGAATTTGATCGCCCTGCAAATGGCCGTAGTGATCGTTGTAGGCTTTGAAGCAATCAATATCCAGCATCACTAAACTTAACGGTTGTTGCTCCCGTTGACAGCGCCGCCACTCCTTCGCAAAGAGTTCATCAAAGCAGCGGCGATTGCCAATATCCGTTAGACTGTCAATGTACACCATCTGCTGCAGATTGGCATTGGCGGCTTCCAACGCGGCATACATCTCCGCCTGCTGCAGTGCCACTGTTAGGGGTTCAGCAATCCGTTGCAGTAGGAACAACTCCTCCCGCTGCCAGAGGCGAGGGCCACGACACTGGTGGGCAATTAGGAGTCCCCACAGGTTATGCCCTTGCAGCAGGGGCACTACTAGATTCGCCTGAACTTGCAAGCTACTTAGGAGCTCACGATAGCAATCCTGTAATTGCGCTTGATTGACATCGCTAATGGTCACAGTGCGCCCTTCCAGAAACCGCTGCGCTGTCTCTTTACTAAAACAGGGATCGTGAATCACTTGACCTAGGATTGAATACTGCGGCGAGGTGGTGGCTTCCACTTCCACAACGCCACTGCCATCGGCTAAAAAGCGGTAAATCAGCACGCGATCGCTCAGAAGCAGTTGTTGAATACTGGTGACTGCCCGCTGCAAAATGTCCTCTAAGCGAATCGACTGGCGAATGTCCTGAATGATTGTGCTGACAATCATTTCCCGCTCTAGGGCAGTTTTTAGCCGCTCTTCTGTGCGCTGTTGCTCCGACACATCTAACAGCACCCCATGGAGCATGTGACTCTGGGGATCTAGCTGCCCGCGATCGCTCAACCAGCGGAAACAACCATCGCGGTGTTGAATGCGATAGGTGGTACTGTAGGCACGCTGCTGCCGAATTGCCTGTTCAATATCCCGTTCCGCCAAGGCCAAATCCGGCGCTGGGATAATCTGGCGCAGATCCGGTAAATCTTGGGGAAAGTAACCCGTGAGGTGATAAATCTGATCGCTAACATAGCTAAACCGCCACAGGCGATCGCGATCGCGCCGATAGATCGCAACGGGCAAATGACTAATCAGAGTGTTATAGCGCTGTTCGCTCTCCGTAATCGCCACCGTAATCGCCTGTTGCCGTGACAGTTGCCAGCGCAGTTCCGCCGTGGCCTTATTGAGCTCTTGGGTTAGCACCTGAATCACCCCTTGAGCTTCCGTAATGTCAATGGCCGCCAAAAGATTACTTTGGGTCACAATCCCCACCATTTGACCATCATCGTCCACGACCACCACCCGCCGCACTTGGTGCTCCTTGAGGAAATGATTCACCTGCCACAAACTTTGATTGGGCTTCACGGTCAGCACGGGCTGAGACATAATACTGCCAACGGTTCCTGTGAGCACTCCCCCTTGGCCCTGCAGTGCCTCAAAAATATCCTTTTCCGTAATAATGCCGCGCGGCAGCACACCCGAGGCGGATGCCTCAGGAACCACTAAACTGGTGACCCCCCGTTCGGTCATCAGGACAGCGGCCTCCTGTAGCGAAGCTTCCGCTGCAATGGTGGCCACATCGGGTACCATCACCTCCGCCACCCGTTTAATTCGCAGGAGATCCACAGGGCGCAGGCTCTCCCGAAAGGCTTGGCGGGTCAGCAGTCCTTCAACCCGTCCCGATTCATTGACCACGGCAAGGGCATCCACGCCCAAGTAGCGAAAACGCCCTAAAATCGCCAGCGGATCATCCAGATCACTGAGGCGCAGGCAATAATCCGATGGCAGCATGATCTGGGCAGCCGTGATCGCCTGTGGCGAGTAACCCTTACCAAGGGCACGGATCACTTCCCGTTGGGTGATCAAGCCCCGAAACTGTCCCTGCTCTTCGACGACTAAACCCAATCCTTGGTTGCTTTGTAATCCTTGGAGAATCTCATTGAAGGAGCCCCTTGGAGCGATCGTCACTAACTGAGCCTGTACCAAGGCTTGCAAATTTAAGCCTGAATTCAATTGCTCCATAGTGCCCCTCTTTCGCCAAGATATACTGTTAAAGTGATGTCTAAAGTTGCGTCTACCGTTTTTAATTGTTCTGATAAATAAAAATAAGACTTACAAAAGCTTGTATCACTAATTGTGATCCTTTTTACCGCGGATTAATTATTCTAATTCTATCTTGATAGTTCGTGGCAACATCAGGGATGTTGACAGGGCTGAATAAGCCCTTGTCTAAAATATGGGATGTGAGTCTCTTCTGTAGGGGCTTTCACCGTTTTGAGTGTGTTCGCTCCATCGCCAAAGAGCTGTCACTGGGATATTCCGCTGTTGCCTGAGAAAAGCTAGGATAGGGAATTGAATGTATTCTATTCGCTGCTGCTATGGACTAGCGAATTACTGGATCAGAGACGTTGTGCGTACCTGCTGCGGGTGATTGTGACTGCGGCAGCCCCCTCAGGATTGAAGCGATGAATCCACCTGCACCTAATCTCATTTGCCCAGAGTGTGGCACTGCAAATTCCATTCACCAAGTTGAGTGTTGCCACTGTCAGGTGCCACTCCTGAAACGCTACTTGTGGGCGATCGGTTCTGGTTTGGATCCCTACAGGGTGGGTGAACTGTTGGGCGATCGCTATCTAGTGCAAGGTAAACACTTGCTCTTAGACCTATTGCCGGGGGAGCCAGCGCCCAGTGTGGACAACACCTCCCAGCTCTACCGTCCCTATCTGCGCCTCTTTCCCAAGCGTCCCCATGTCCCGGAATTATTTGGCGCCCTTTCCCTCCCTGAAGGTGAACTGTTGCTCCTTGAGCATGCCCCCGTCAGTTGCATTGACATTGCCGATGCCCAAATTGCCCCCGGTCTCACCCATGCCGCTCCCCTCACCACCATCTGGGAGAAAGCCAATTTAGTGCGCCGCCTCAACTGGTTATGGCAAATCATCTCCCTTTGGCCAGCCTTGGTGGCAGAAAATGTGGCTCTCACACTGCTGAATCCCCAGCTTTTGCGAGCCGAGGGATCCCTTGTGCGGCTGCTGCAACTGCAAGCAGGCCATAATCCCACCTTGGCTGACCTTGGCAAATTCTGGCAAACCCATTTCAGCTTTGCTGATCAAGGGGAAAACTTTCAGCAGGCCTTCACGATCCTGTGTCAACACATGCAGGATCCTCAGCAAACCACCCCTGAATCTATTCGCGCAACCCTAGAGACGCTGTTTCAACAGGCCCTCGACAGCCTTGGCTATGAGTACCACTACGATATTGCTAGCCGCTCCGACCAAGGGCCTAGTCGGACACGCAATGAGGACAAGTGTTTTCCAGAGTGCGATCTCACGAGCCAATCACAGGTGTTCGCCCTCGTGTGTGATGGCGTCGGGGGGCATGAAGGGGGCGATGTCGCTTCCGGTTTGGCCATTGACATTCTTGAGGAGACGCTAACCCCCCTCAAGCTGCTGGAGATGTCCCCTGCTACAGTTGAACAGGCGATTCAAACCGCTATTCGCCGCACCAATGATGCAATCAATCAACGCAATGATACGGAGCAGCGCCACGAACGCCAGCGCATGGGAACCACAGTTGTCGGTGCCCTGATTGAACACGCCCATCTTTACCTTGCCCACATTGGCGATAGCCGCGCCTACTGGATCAACCGCTGGGGCTGCTACCAGCTCACCCTCGATGACGATGTGGCCAGCCGTGATGTGCGCTTGGGGATGAGTACCTACCATCAAGCCCTTGAGCTGCCCTATGGTGGTTCCTTGGTGCAAGCTTTGGGGATGGCACCCTCCCAGCATCTGCACCCCACAGTAGAACGCTTTTTACTGGATGAAGAGGGAATTCTTTTGCTGTGTTCCGACGGCCTCAGTGATTTTAATCGTGTCGAAACCTACTGGCCACAGTACCTCCTGCCTGTGCTCCAAGGTCAGCTTGCCCTCACTGCTGCGGCCGAACAACTCATTGATCTTGCCAATCGCCTCAATGGCCATGACAATGTGACGGTGGTGCTCATTCACTGTCGGGTGAAGAATGCAGCGGGTGTCATTGACTTGGACTACAGCGATATTGTTTGCCAAGGGGAGTTGCCAGAGGTGACAGACATTACAATGGGCTACGTCCCCCCACCCGATCCAGCGGATCTCGACCTGACGGTTTCCCAGATTGTGGAACCCCCTCAACCCCAACCCAAACCGCCGCCAGCCCAAAGGTCTCGTTTCCAAGCGTGGCTGCTACTGCTGGTGGCTGTGGGCGTTGCCACCGCTGCCCTTGGCTTTCTGGCTGTGATGACTTCTATGAATCGCTCTGTGGTAGAGCCATCCCCCTCACCGTTGACCCCACCCCAATAATGCCGAGTTCTGACGATTTTTCCCTCGACGCCTACGACTATCACCTGCCGCCGGAACGGATTGCCCAACATCCCGTTTCTCCCCGCGATCATTCCCGCCTGATGGTGGTGGCACAGGAGACTGCTACCGATCACCACTTCTATGAGCTACCGCAACTGTTGCAACCGGGGGATTTGCTAATACTCAATGATACACGGGTGATTCCGGCACGGCTGAGGGGTCAAAAAGTGGGCGGCTCTGGCCGTACCGTTGAGGTGTTTCTTCTCGAAGAATTGAGCGATCGCCAGTGGTTGGCCTTGGTCAAGCCCGGTCGAAAATTGCGCCCTGGGACGGTGATTCAAATCGGTTCCCTGCAAGCAACGGTACAGGCCATTGATGAGGAGACCCGAGGCCGGGTGATTGAATTCGATTTACCCGCGGGCGATCGCCTGTGGTCCTATCTTGATCACCTAGGGGAAGTGCCCTTACCTCCCTACATTGACAACCCCATTGAAGATACTGAACAATACCAAACCGTCTATGCTCGCCGTCCCGGTGCTGTGGCTGCGCCAACCGCTGGCTTGCACTTTACCCCCGAACTCTTGAGTAAGTTGGCCTATCACGGCATTGATCATTGTTTTTTGACGCTCCACGTGGGCATTGGCACCTTTCGTCCTGTGGAGGCCAGCGATATTCGCCATCACCATCTCCACGAAGAATGGATTGAGGTACCAGCTGCTACCGTCGAGCGGATTCAGGCCGCCAAAGCTGACGGAGGACGGATTATTGCCGTCGGCACCACTGTTATTCGCTCCCTAGAAACGGCAGCCCAATCCGGCACCCTTCAGCCCTTTTGTGGCAAGAGTGATCTCTATATCTATCCGGGGTATCAGCCCAAGATAGTCGAGGGCTTCATTACCAACTTTCATCTGCCCCGCTCTAGTTTGATGATGCTCGTCAGTGCCTTTATTGGCCGCGAACGGTTGCTTCAGTTGTACCAACAGGCCATCGATCGCCAGTACCGCTTCTATTCCTTTGGCGATGCCATGCTCATTTTGCCCAGCGCTTGCCACAATACCGTTTGAGTGTGCTATCTTAAAGCCAGTTGTTTTGCAAACTACCGTTCAGGGAGAGGGAGGTGATGCCCATGGCAGATAGTAGTAAACGCTTGGGTCGTCGTTTTGGAGTAGCTCAGCTCTAGGGAAGAGTTGTTCTCCATCTGTTGATTTGAAATCACACCTAGGAGGCCACTTCTCCTAGCAGTTGATACCCACGATAACCACCAGACCGCTCCTAAGGCCCTCCTTGGGGGCGGATGGCTTTTTAGGGGCATGTTGGGGGCGTCTGAGCGATAGTGTAGTTTTGTGACTAGGCATTAAAAAACATTTCAGATGCTGGGTGGCGAATGGGGTAGCGATCTATAGTAGGGGCAACCGGAACATCGCCATTATTGGCCAGAGAAGACAAATTGAGAGTGGACAACGACTAATGATGGTGGACTCTGGAACTGTTGCGTTCTGAGAGCAGCCATGGCCGTTCAATTCCTACCCCAAAAAACACGGCAAAAAACGCCGCGCTTGCATCCCATTAGTGGTCCCAAGCTACTGCTAGTCGTGCTGTTGAACCTCTTTATTGCCGGCTATGTCTTTTGGGCATACCGCACTGCCCATGAGCATCAGCTCCCGACCCAACGCAATCCGATCTTCCGGAACCTGCGTTCTCGCTAGACTTGCCCTAGGCAGATTGTGACGATAGAATGAGGGATTGCTGTCTTTTTTTCAATGGGCATGAAATCCTATCTCGCTGCCGCAGTACAAATGACGAGCCAACCGAATCTTGAGGCAAATCTGGCGCAGGCAGAAGAATTGATTGAATTGGCGGTGAGACGGGGAGCAGAACTCATTGGGTTGCCAGAAAACTTTTCTTTTCTCGGTGACGATCGCGAGAAGGTCGCCCAAGCGGCAACAATCGCTGAGCGGACTGAGGCTTTTTTGAAACGCATGGCGCAGCGATTTCAGATTACCTTAGTGGGGGGTGGCTACCCAGTACCAGCAACTGCAGGCAAAGTCTATAACACAGCAGTCCTCATTGGTCCTAACGGAGAAGAATTGAGCCGTTACCAAAAGGTGCATTTATTTGATGTCGATTTGCCCGATGGCAATATCTACCACGAATCGGGCACAGTGCTAGCGGGACGGCAGTTGCCCTCTGTCTATCCCAGTAAGGAACTGGGGAATATCGGCTTGTCGGTGTGCTACGACGTTCGCTTTCCAGAACTTTACCGCGCGCTCTCCCAAGCGGGGGCAACAGTGCTGTTTGTGCCGGCGGCCTTTACCGCCTTCACGGGTAAGGATCACTGGCAAGTTCTCCTGCAAGCGCGGGCGATTGAAAATACCTGCTACGTGATTGCACCGGCTCAGACGGGAATTCACTATGCGCGGCGGCAAACCCATGGCCATGCCATGATTGTGGATCCTTGGGGAACCATTTTGGCGGATGCCGGCGATCGCCCCGGACTGGCAATTGCGGCCATTGAACCCAGCCGCCTCGAACAGGTGCGCCAGCAAATGCCCTGCCTGCAACATCGCGTCTTTTTCTAGGTTTTGGGCAAATTCTGCAATAAATCGTAACATGGCATACAGCCGGGGGAAGAGTCCTGCGCTATCGTAGAACCATAGGTGAATCCTTGCCCTCACTCCAAACCCACTAGGAGAGTATCTATGGATAGCGTTACGGTTCCCAATCCGCAAGCCTCCGCCGAGGTTTGGAACTCCCTGAAGCGGGCGATCGCCCACAGTTCGGGTTTTCAGCGTTGGCTCAGTGAAAAGCAGGCCAGTGTTGTCGTTGAGCAGCCCACGGATCTCGATGCTTGCGTTACCGCTTACCTGCGTCAGGCTCTCGAAACCCTTGCCTATTAAAAATTGGTAAGAATTGTAAGCCTTGCCCTTCTACGAGCAGCATTCTGACTCCTGAGGTCACAGATTACCCTCACGGTGCATTCCTTGGGGGGGTTGATATTCGAGGTTGGGGCAACCCTATCCTTTGGCGTTCCCTTGGTTATAGTGGTAAAGTGCCAGCCCCCAAGGTGCATATGATTGAAGGCCCGTGGATCCATAAGTTTATTGTCTCCAATGGGATTCGCCTCCACTATGTCACCCAAGGAGAAGGGGAGTTAGTGCTGCTGCTCCATGGCTTTCCCGAGTTTTGGTACTCTTGGCGACATCAAATTCCTGTCTTGGCGGAAAAGCACAAAGTCGTTGCCCTAGATTTGCGCGGCTATAATCTCAGCGATAAACCCCAAGATACCGCTAGCTATGTTCTTGACGAGTTAATTCTCGACATTGTCGGTGTCATTGACGGCCTTGGCTATCGGCGCTGTCATTTGGTGGGGCATGATTGGGGAGGGATGGTGGCTTGGGGCGTGGCCTATGCGGTGCCGCAGCGGATTCAAACCTTGAGTGTCCTAGCCTGTCCGCATCCAGCAATGTTCCACCAGTTGAGTTTGGAGCAATGGTTGCGCAGTAGCTATATGCTGCTGTTTCAACTGCCTTGGCTACCAGAGATCCTCTTGGAGTGGGGGGGCTATGGAGCAGTTGCCCAAATCTTTCGCTGGGCAGCGGTGAACCAACAGGCAATTCGGGCGGCGGACATTGCCCGCTATCAGGATGCGGCCGCCCAACGGGGTGCCCTATCGGGAATGCTCAACTACTACCGCGCCGGGTTGCAAAGTCTCTGGAGTCGGGAGTGGGGGGTTCTCGAGGTACCGACGCTGATGCTCTGGGGGCGGCAAGACCCCACCTTGGGCATTGAACTCACCTACGGCACGGAAGCCTACGTCAAGGAACTGAAAATTCAATACTTGGACTACTGTGGCCACTTTGTGCAGCAGGAGCAACCCGATTTGGTCAATGAGTATTTGCTAGAGTGGCTAGAGACCGTTTCTGCTGCCCTAAATTAGACCTAAACCAACCTAAATTAAACGCCGCAACTGTGTAATTTGGTCAGCGATCGCCAGCAGCGATTCCGGCATTTCAGGCCCCGTCAAGATCACATCCAGCGTCCGCGGGCGATTCTCTAAAAAGTTCAATACCTCCGCTTCACTCAGCACCCCCAGTTGAATGGCCACACTCACCTCATCTAAGACCACCAGACGATACTCCCCCCTTTGCACCGTCGTTTGCAGATGCTGCCATAGCTCACGTACTGCCGCCTTTTCTTGAGGAGTTAGGGTGTCCGTTTCTCCTAAACAGCGTTGCAGCGCCGGTCGCCACCACGTGAGATGCTGTCCCAACTGAATCGGGTGTTCAATCCCCGTTTGAATTCCCCCCTTGAGCAATTGAACAATGATGACGCTGCTGCCTTGAGCAGCTACCCGCAACGCTTGCGCCATGACCGTGGTGAAAAAGTGCCGCTGCGGACAGGTAAACACCTGCACCACTCCCTCAATACCATAGGTTAGGGGCAAGCCTGCCTCAGAAACGGAAACCGCGAGTTGTGCCACCATCGTGTTCCTGTCCAGTTAAAAAGGAGAACGACCCCCTAGGGGTTATACATCTAGTGTAGTGCGCAATGATTTAACCCTAGTGAACACTAGATATACGTGGTCGTCAAGGGGTCAGAAAATTGAGTTATCTTAAAACAATGTGACTGTTACTGAGGATGCCCCCATGCCAGCGACACAGGCTCTTGATGCTGAGGCGCTCTTTCGCGCTGCCTACGAAAATCGTTACACATGGGATGAGAATTTTCCCGGCTTTACGGCCAAGGTCACGCTCATTGAGGGCGATCGCACGTACCACGGGCAGGTGAAAGTGAGCCGCGACTACAGCGTTGAGGTGAGTGGCATAGAAGACGAACAAGTTCGCGAATCCCTCTACAACCAATTGCGGGATGTGATTGTCCACCGCAAGCGCAACCGTTTTGAAGAGGCCCACGGCAAAAACACGTTCCAAGTTGGGGAAACAGACGCCAGCGGTGCGGTCGAGATCCGCGTCAGCGGCGACGCCATGGGGTCGAACTACAAAGTGCGGGACAATCAAATTGTCTATGTCAGCCGTGTCATGGGGCGGGTTGCCTTTGCCATTACCCACCGTGAAGCCCTTGATACCGGTGCAGGCTACATTTCCACCAACTATGTGGCTGTCTTCCGCAACCCGCAAACCAACGAAGTGCTGCGGCAAATGGAGTTTGAGGATACCTATGTGCCCGTCGGCAATTACTACCTGATGAGCCGGCAGGTGGTGCGCACCCATGAAAATGGCCAAACCAGCACCGTGGAAATTCGTTTTGATGACCTGCAACTCCTAGACGACTAAGCGTGGAAATTACATTTCTAGGCACCAGTTCGGGGGTACCCACCCGCACACGCAATGTTTCCAGTGTGGCTCTGCGGCTGCCCCAGCGCAAGGAAATTTGGCTTTTTGACTGTGGTGAGGCCACCCAGCACCAATTGCTGCGCAGCGATTTGCGAACCAGTCAGATTCGCCGCATTTTCATTACCCACATGCACGGCGATCACATCTTTGGCCTGATGGGCTTGCTGGCTAGCTGTGGCCTTGCAGGAACCGTGACTCAGATTGATATCTATGGCCCGCCAACACTGGATCGCTATATTGCCAGTTGTTTGCGCTGGTCGGTGATGCGGCTTCCCTACAAGTTGCAGGTGCATACGGTGGAGCCGGGGGAAGTCTTTAGTGATGGCGAGTTTACCGTGACCTGTCGGCTGCTGCATCATCGTGTTCCCGCCTTTGGCTACCGCGTCACCGAGAGCGATCGCCCCGGTCGCTTTCATGTGGAAAAAGCCCAAGCCTTGGGAATTCCCTTTGGGCCACTGTATGGTCAACTCAAGCAGGGCAAAACGATCACCCTCGCAGATGGCCGCACCTTTGATGGCCGCGACTTCTGTGATCCACCGCAGCGGGGGCGCAGTATGGTTTATTGCACCGATACAGTCTTTTGTGAAAGCGCGGTTGAATTAGCCCAGCAGGCGGATGTCCTCATCCACGAGGCGACATTTTCCCATCAGGAGGCGGATCTGGCTTTTGCACGGCTGCATTCTACATCCACGATGGCGGCTCAGGTGGCGACCTTTGCCCAAGTGAAATTGCTCTTCCTCACCCACTTTAGTGCCCGCTACGCCCCCGGCAATCCCGTGCAGGTGGAGGATCTGCTTGCGGAAGCACAAGCCATTTTCCCCAATACTCGTCTGGCGCGTGATTTCCTGCGCTATGAGATTCCCCGCAATGGCGTGATGTCCGAGGAAGTCTCCTGCAGCAATCCAGAAGTACTGGCAACGCCCAGTGTAGACAAAGGGGAGCCAACAGCAGATCAGGTGGCGCAGAAAAATACCCCCGCGATCGCCATCAATCGCGCCACCCGCCAGCAAATGCAGCAGAAACTGGGAATTGACGCTGCTACAGCCAATGCGATTTTGGAGCGGCGGCGGCAGCAAAAGTTTACCTGCCTAGAGGAACTCGAACGCCTGTATCCGCAGGTGGCATGGGACACCCTCAACGTGGAGTTCTAAAGAGCAATTATTTTCAGTCTCAAATAGGAACTTGTGATTGAGATCAACGTCTTTGTGTGCTGTTGATCACAGTTAAGCTTTGTGAAGCACTGGCATAGTTGAGACCATACACGCAAATTGCAAGGGGATTGGTGTATGACGCTGCTGGAGCTAATCCGCCGTATTCAGGCGACTCGGATCGTAACCCCTGCTCAAGAGCGGCAGATCAATGAATTGTTGTGGCAGCGTTCCCTGAGCGCCACGGAATATCAAGCAATGCAGGAGCTGGTTACGGGGATTATTGCGGGGGAAATTCAAGTCATCTCTCAGATTCAGCGGTTTGGCAGCAAAAAGGAGCTAGGGAATAATCGGTTACAATTGGCTTAAGGGACTGGGTTTGATGACAGTTCCGCCATTGGTTTTTGGGAGCTGCTCCTGCCCATGCAACTGTATTTCGACTATGGTGCAACAACCCCCTGTCGAGCAGAGGCTATTGCAGCGATGGTGGCGGCCTATGAACAGCAGTGGGGCAATCCATCGAGTATTCACGAGTGGGGGCAACGTGCAGCGATCGCCCTTGAACAGGCACGGCTGCAGGTGGCAGGGCTGATTCATGCCCAAGCGGATGAAATCATTTTTACCTCTGGGGGCACAGAAGCGGATAATCTTGCCCTGTGGGGAATTTGCCAACGCTATCGCCAACCTCAGCATTTAATTATTTCGGCAGTCGAGCATTCAGCGGTGGCCAAACCGGCGGCTGCCCTTGAAGCTCAAGGCTGGCAAGTGACCCGCTTAGCGGTGAATCGGTGGGGAGAGGTGGAACCCGCCCAACTACGGCAGGCTCTGCAACCGAACACGGTCTTGGTCTCGATCATCTACGGCCAAAGTGAGGTGGGCACGCTGCAACCCATTGCTGAACTCGCAGCCATTTGCCAAGAGGCGGGGGTGCTTTTCCATACGGATGCGGTTCAAGTGGCCGGACGAGTTCCCTTGGATGTGCAACGGCTAGGGGTGGATTTACTCTCGCTGTCCAGTCATAAAATTTATGGCCCTCAGGGAGCGGGGGCGCTCTATGTGCGATCGGGGGTACCCCTAGAGCCGCTCTTGCGTGGCGGGGGACAAGAACTGGATCTCAGGGCGGGAACCCAAGCAGTGCCAACCTTGGTGGGTTTTGGGGTGGCAGCGGAATGGGCCGCCACTGAACTAGCGACAGAACCGATGCGCCTTGCTCAACTGCGCGATCGCCTGTGGCAGCAGTTGCAGGATCATCCCCAAGTGGAACGAACAGGGCATCCATGGCAGCGATTGCCCCATCACTTGAGTTTGATTGTGCGCGATCGCCACGGCCAGCCCTTGAATGGCAAAACCTTTGTACGGCAACTCAACCTTGCGGGCATTGGCATTAGTGCGGGATCCGCCTGTCAAAGTGGTCAAACCCAATCCAGTCCCACCCTCTTGGCCATGGGCTACGATCCTGAAACCGCCAAAGCGGGAATACGCATTACCTTGGGGCGAGAGACCACCGCTGCCGATGTCGATTGGCTGGCCATGGTGCTGCGGCAATATCTTGCAGAGGCGATCGCTCCCCCCTTAGCAGTATCTCTTTCCTAGGGTGTATTCATGGTGTGGGCGGCATTATCTGCACAGGGGACTTGGGCACTGGCCAGCTATGGCGTGGTTGCCACCCTGATTCTGCTGTGGACAATTCTGCGATCGCTACAACACCCCTCGCAAAAAGCCGCCCTCGAAGCCGAAGTCGTGCGACTGCAAGATCACTGCAATCAACTCCAGCACCAACTTCAGGCAATAGCCGCCGAAAATCAACAATTACGAGCAGACAGCGATTACTGGCAACAGCAACACCAAGTCCTCAATGCTCAACTCACCACCCTAGAAACCACCTATCACCAACTGGAGATGAACCTTCAACGTCTCGAACAGGAGCGCGATCGCCTGCAACAGGCACTGCAACAGCCCGCCGACTGGTGGCAGGAAATGACGAAAAACTATCAAAGTTGGTGGGAAAGCCTGCCCTTTCTTCCCCATGAGGATACCAGCAGCAAATCCTAGGGCAAGCGATCAATCGGCAATGGTGGATAGAAGAGGTAGCCTTGGCCATAGCGACAACCGAGGTCGATTAATTGGGCGGCTTGGGTTGCTGTCTCCACCCCCTCTGCCACCACATCTAAGCGCAGGCTTTTACCGAGGGCAATCACGGCACCAATAATTTCCCGTGCCGCTTGGCTTTTCTCTAAGTTCTGGACAAAGGAGCGATCAATTTTCAGGGCGTGGATCGGCAACTGATGCAACCGACTCAGGGAGGAATAGCCCGTGCCAAAGTCATCAATGTTGAGGGCAACCCCCAGTTGTTGCAGTTCCTCGGCCACCTGCAATGTGGCTTCAAGGTTGCGGATCATGGTCGTTTCCGTAATCTCCAGATGAAGGAGATGGGGGGGCAATTGGGCACGGCGCAGCGCTGCCAAAATATCACTGACAAAGTTGGCATCCACCAGTTGTTGAGGCGAGATATTAATGCCCAAGGTCATGGTCTGGCGACGGCTGTCCTGTTGCCGCCACTGGCTGAATTCCTGCATCGCCCGTTCAAAGACCTGTCGGCCAAGGCTAACAATGAGACCGGCTTGCTCCGCAAGGCCAATAAATTCGGCGGCAGGAATTTCACCCTTTTCAGGATCAAACCAACGGCTCAGGGCTTCAAGACCCACGATCGCCTCCGTCTCCAGTTGAACAATGGGCTGAAAATAGACCTGTAGCTCACTGTTGGCGATCGCCTGATGCAGTTGACTCTCCAGCGTAAAGCAACTCTGGGCTTGGGTGTGCATTTGCGGGTCAAAAATCCGATACTGCCCTAATCCCTGTTTTTTTGCTTGGTACATAGCAATGTCAGCATCCCGCAGGAGGGTAGCGGCAGAGGCAGCGTCGCGATCGCTAAAAGTGACGCCAATGCTGGCACTGAGACTTAACAGATGGCCATCAATGACCAAGGGCTCCTGAATCACCCGCTCTAGATCGGCAACCCGTGCTTCTACCTGAGCCACCATTTGCTCAGGATCCAGATCTTCACACAGCACCACAAACTCATCGCCACTCAGGTGAGCCAAGGTATCCCCCTCCGGCACCACACTTTGCATCCGCTGGGCAAGGGTAATCAGCACCTGATCTCCTGCTTGGTGACCCAAGCTATCGTTAACCCGCTTAAAGCGATCAATATCAATAAAAACAACCGCAAAGGGGCGATCGCGATGGCGTTGATACTGCCGCCAGCAATGCTGCAATCGGTCTTGGAGCAGGGTGCGGTTCGGCAGTCCCGTTAGGGCATCGTGGAGGGCATCGTGAATTAAGCGATCCTCCATTTGCTTGCGGCGGGTAATGTCGCGTCCCACACATTGATACTCCACACAGCGGCCATGGTGATCAAAAAAAGCGCGGGTTGTCCATTCAAACCAAAGAATCTGGTCTTGGGGCAATGTCACGCCACACTCAATTGTGCTGAGGGGCTGCGTGGGGGTGAGGGCTTGCAGATGCTGTTGGAAGCGTTGCTGGGTCACCGCATCAAAGGGATGCTGGAGCACATCCCCCAGATCACAATTGATGCCCGCAGCAGCAAGATAGCGAAAGAAGGCGGGATTGCCAAAGGTGAGGTGTCCTTCAGGGGTACAGCGGTAGAGCAGTTCTGTTTGAGCCTCCAGCACCCGCCGATAGCGTTCTTTTTCCTGATGCAGCCCAGTCACCAGTTCAGCACGGTTGATGCCAAAGCCCAGTTGTTCGCCCAGTTGGCGGATCAATTCGACCTCGTCACTTGCCCAAGGTCGAGGAGAAGAGCAGTGGTGGCACAGGAGTAATCCCCAGAGACGTTCCTCCTCAATAATCGGTACCACTAAGAGGGCACGCACCTGCAATTGGTTGAGAAAGTCGCGATGACACTGGGTTATTTCAGCGGTGTTAATATCAGCAACCGCCAGTACCCGTCCCTGAAGGTAGGCTTCGGCAGACTCACGGTGGAAACAGGGGTCATAGAAGGTGCGGTGCATGAGAGAAAACTGCGGTGCCGCCACCGATTCAGCCACCACCTCACCCCGGCCATCGGCATAGAACTGGAAAAGCAGCGTGCGATCGACCCCCAGCAGTTGACGCACTTCCTCAAGGGCGGTTTTAAGAACCGTTTCCAGATCAAGGGAACGGCGAATTTTCAAGGTTAGCCGATGCAGGAGTTCCGCTTGGGTTTGCCGTCGCTGTAACGAAGTAGTGGAGTCCACCTGAAGCGTAATATTCCGGAAGAAAACGGCAAGGCCTCGGCCAGTGGGAAAAGCCCGTACCGCAAACCATTGGTTCAGCCCCTCATAGAAGGCTTCAAATTGGACGGGAGTTTGCTCTGCCATTGCCCGCCGACTTTGGCTTTCAAAAATTGAGTTGCGCTCATCGGGAAAGAGATCCCAGAGGTTTTGCCCCAGCATCTCTGAGGCAGATTTCCCCACTAGACGGCAAAAATTTCCGTTGACATAGATAACTGTGAAGTCGCGATCCACTTCAAAAAAGTGATCCGACATGCTCTCCAAAATATCAGTCACTTGGTTGTAGGCCGCTTGCAGGCGATCGCTAAATTGGCGCTGTTCCGTGACATCCCGTGCAGCACCATAGATGCGCCCTTGACTGAGCAGGCCTTGCCATTCGTACCAGCGATAGTCTCCCCCTTGGGTGCGCAGGCGAATTGTGTGGTTACTGATTTGCTCCCCAGCAAGGAGACGTTGCTGCATCTCCCGATGGCGGGGGCGATCGCCGGGGTGGAGAAATTCCTCAAACTTTGCCCCTGCCAACCGATTCAGGTCATAGCCCAGGCAGGTATGCCAGTGTTGATTCACCCGCCGCAGCCGTCCCTCACTATCGGCAATCATAAATAGCTCTAGGGAGGAGCCAAAGAAATACTCTAGTTCAGCCGTTTTTTGGGCAATTTCTGCTTGCAGACGCATGCGATCGCTAATGTCCCGCTGCACACCAAAGTGGCCAATGATTTCCTTATTTTGGTTGTAGAGACACACATAATTCCCCTCAACCCAAAAGGAACTACCATCGCGGCGGTGGAGTTCAATTTCAATGTGAAAATAGCCCAGATCAAAGAGTGCTCGCCACAGCCGTTTGGCGAGTTCCAGATCATCCTTAAAGCAAATGCGCGGCGTCAGGCCAATCAGCTCCTGCGGCGGTAATTGATACTGCTGGGCAAAGGCACTGTTGACACGCGTAATCCGCTGATGATCAAGGACATACTCCAAGATTTCCTCTTTGTTGACCGTGTCATCCCAGCGAATGGGCTGATCCAACATCATGAAGAAGCAGGCCTCAAGGGATTGTTGAAAAAAGGCTTCCAGTAGTTCTTGCTTGGCTTGTAGCTCTAGCTCGAGTTGACGGCGACGGGTAATATCCCGCGATGTGGAGACTAAAAATAAAACATTTCCCCCTGCATCACAAATGGGGTGCGTGAGGGTTTCCAACCAAACATATCCGCCATGCTTTTTGCGGATGCGATAGGTTTCTATCACATTCACACTGCCTTGCAGGGCGAGGGCATGGGCACCACTGCGAATGCGCTCTGCATCCTCAGGATGAAATAATGTGTAGGGACTCTTACCAATCAGTTCTTCAGGAGAATAGCCTAAAAGGGTTTTGCTGGAGGGAGTCACATATAGATAGTTGCCATCCGGTTCGTGCAGGCAAATGAGATCATCGGTGTAGTTGACCAATAATTCAGTAAAGTGCTCAAATTCATCTATAATCATTCGCTAGAATCCACAATTTTTATCACGCATTAAGATACTTCTGGACGTTTTACACTATGAAACTTTAAGTAATGATTAACAATTTTAGCGAATGACAGCCCTTTCCTGAAATATCAGCGACATAACGGGAGTGCGGTGCTCTGCCATCGGGGCTTTTACCGGGGTGAGGGTATTTGATCGCTGTGAAAAGGGCGATACGACCAGAAATGCCCCACTGCAATGCCCTAGCTGTTCATATGATCCTTGACAAAGACTTGCTCACCCCCTAAAATGCCAGTTGGCAGTCGAAAGATTTCCTAGGCTGCTGGCATTTGTCTATTTTTGGAGATTTTCTTAATGGAGTCTAGTAGGAGTCACTGTAGTGCTGCTTCTGGTGACCCCATCTCCGCTAATGAAGATCCCTGCCATAGGTGGAGCCTCTCTCCCCTAAGGATCGCCGAGGTGAATTCAGACTTGTCTGCTGCCTAATGGCTTGAACTTCTGGTTCATCTCCGCGCGTTCCAAGGCAGTTGATCTGCAAATGGAGATGGATCACGAAGCAAATTGGTCAATAGGTCTCAGTCTCGTATCTACCTGAGTCTGCCTAAGGTTGGCTGGCTCAAATCTGTTTGTTGTTGAGAGCGATCGCCCGTAGTCAAGCGTTTTTATTGAACGACTACTTTTCATCGCTCAAGTTGTTGCGTGGCAAAACCATTAGCAACGGAGAGTTTCTATGTTTGAAGTTTGTTTGTTCAGCATGATGGCCGAAATGCTGGGAATTACCCTTTCGGAAGTGCTGGGTGTTGCCCTTGGCCACCTGATGATTACGGTCATGAGCCAAGCGATCGCCCACTTGGGAGAGTTCTCACCCTTTGAGTTGTCTCGTTAAACCCTAAAACATCCTATTGTCGTTTCTCAATGGAGCTTAGAACCATGATAACCAACGATGTAAAGCAGGCATTTCTGTGCCCCTATACCCTTTACCGTGGGCACGTCACCCTAGACGCGCTGACCTTTGATGCCTACCTGCAGAAATTTGCTCAACGGGCAGGGTTTATTGCTGCTCTCCATACGAGTGGGAAACTTTCTACATCCGAAGCCTACAACCAGTTGGCTGATCTCTGGCATCAATTGAGCGAAGCCTATGCCCCTGTCTCACCCACCCTAAATTGTCAACCATAGAAGGAGCAATGCGATGGTAATCAATCCCCTCGATGATCTGCTGACCTATCCGCAGGGTCTCGGTGCTGCCAAGCGGACAGCCAACCAACTGACGATTCCTGAGCTAGTGCGTGCCCTGCGCCAAATTGACCCCCATAAGCGGGTATTGGCCTTTCGCCTCCTCGAAAAAGACAAGGCGATCGCAGTCTTTGAAGCCCTGACTCCCGATGAGCAGGCAACCCTCATTGAAGGGATGACGGATCCTGAGATTCTGCATTTTCTAGAAGCCCTTGAGGCCGATCAACGGGTGCGTCTCTTTGAGGAATTACCTGCCAAGGTCACCAAACGGTTGCTCAGCCAGTTAAGCTCAGAATCCCGCGACGCCGTGAACCTGCTGTTGGGCTATCCTGAGGGCACAATTGGTCGGCGCATGAATCTGCGCTACTTGGCGCTGCGGCAAGACTTGACCGTGGAGCAGGCGATCGCCGCTATCCGTGAGAGTTCCTTGGATATTAATGACCTGAGCATTATTTTTGTCATTGATGAACAGCGCTTTTATCGTGGCTTTGTGCAGCCGATCCAGTTGATGAAAGCAAATCCCCACCAGCCGCTTCAAGATTTGGTGCAAGGACAGGAACTGGCGATCGCTGTGACCGCGCCGGAACTATCCGCAGCCAAACTCCTCAAGGAATACGATGTCCCTGCTATTCCTGTGGTGGATCAAGAGGGGCGACTGGTGGGCGATATCACCTTTGATGATGTGATTGACCTGATTGAGGAGGAGGCAACGAGCACCATTTTGGCGCAAGCAGGTGTGGGCAACTTGCTCAACCGCGATCAAGCTTGGAGTGAACGACTGGTGCGCGGTCCCATTCGCTATGCAGTGCAACTGCGGATTATCTGCCTGATCATTACCCTCATTGGCGGTATGATTGTTGGCGGCGTGATTCAGTACTTTGAGGAAGTTCTGGAAGCCGTCGTTGCCGTAGCCATTTTCATTCCTGTGGTCATGGACATGGGAGGCAATGTCGGTACCCAATCCACCACTGTCTTTGCCCGTGGTCTTGCTTGGCAGCACATTGATATTCGTCGCTATGGCGGTTATCTCTTTCGCGAGTTTCGCATTGGTGCGATCATGGGTCTTATCTTGGGAACTGCTGGCGGCTTGATTGCCTTCTTCTGGCAAGGGCTACCCAACGACATTCCCCAACTGGGACTGGCTGTAGGGATTTCACTTTTTGTTGTAATTACCTTCGCGGCGATCTTAGGGGCATTGCTTCCTTGGGTGTTGCTGAAGTTGGGTTTTGACCACGGGCCAGCGGCGGATCCCTTTATCACAACCATCAAGGACTTTACAGGGCTGTTGCTCTACTTCTATCTGGTGAGTGTCTTCCTAGGGCTGTCGTTTTAACCGATGTCAACAAGTGATTTTATTGTCCGTTTGGTAGCAGCCTTTTGTCTTGGGGCAGCCCTCGGCTTGGAGCGACAATGGCGGCAACGCATGGCCGGTCTGCGCACAAATACCCTCGTGGCAACGGGGGCAGCACTATTTGTCATGCTCTCGGCTTTGACGCCGGGGGAAGCGAGTCCAACGCGGATTGCCGCCCAAATTGTCTCTGGTATTGGGTTTCTCGGCGGGGGCGTGATCCTGCGGGAAGGCCTCTCAGTACGGGGTTTGAATACGGCCGCTACTCTCTGGTGTGCAGCGGCGGTGGGGGCACTGTGTGGTTCGGGATTACTCTATCAGGCAACCTTAGGAGCAGTGGCAGTGCTCATGGCCAATCTGCTCTTGCGTCCCCTCGGCTATCGCATCAATCAGCAGCCCCTCAAGGGCACCGAAGTGGAGTTGTGCTATCGCTGTGATATTGTCTGCCGTGCTGAGGCAGAGGCTCATTTGCGGGCACTGCTGTTGCAGTCATTAGCGGGCAGTCGGCTGAAGTTGCGATCGCTCCTCAGCGAGGATATTGAAGACACCCCCGATCGCGTCCATATTGAAGCAGAACTCCTCAGTCAAGAGCGCAATGATGACTTTGTAGAAGGGCTGGTGAGCCGCTTGAGTTTAGAACCCAGTGTTCTTTCGGCGCGCTGGCGCATTACAGAGCAGGAGTATGGTTGATTTCTCTAGGGATAGAGGCGCATATTCAGACGAGCGGTGGTGCCCGCTTGCGGACATTGCAGACGCGGCGTATAAGTACCGCCAACTCGCCACACGGAAATATAGCGATTATCCCGTACCCATTGAATGGTTACTTCGCCACTACAGCCAAAATTACCGCCAAGATCGCGATCGCTAAAAAAGCCGCGCACGAAGCCATTGCCGCTTGCCGTGACGTTAATGGTGCCCTCATAAACTCGTCCATTGACTTTGGTGGTGTAGGGCAAGATATCTCCGGGCAAGGGGCTAAGCTGGTAGCCGTAAATTTCAGTCAGCCCGCTATCAGAAACTAGCGTCTCAGCAGCAGCAGGCAAAATAGAGGCCATACCCAGAACCACTGCCCCCAGCAAGCCCTGTAACATTTTCATAGGCAGCCTCCTTTTGGAAAGATTGGAAACATAAACCGCTCCTCCCCTTGTCTCTATTGTCATTGTCTAGGAGGATAATTTCATACTTTAGGGAATGTGACAGGGCTGATAAAGAACTTGATATCTATTAAGCAGGACATCAAAGAAATGCCCGCACATCTGTAACTTCACCCGTAATAGCTGCGGCGGCCACCATCGCTGGACTCATGAGGAGTGTCCGTCCCGCTGCTGATCCTTGGCGTCCTTTGAAGTTGCGATTGGAAGATGAGGCACTGATCTGACGCCCTTGCAGCTTGTCGGGATTCATGGCGAGGCACATCGAGCAACCAGGATTGCGCCATTCAAACCCTGCGGCTTGGAAAATGACATCGAGACCCTCCGCTTCGGCTTGCGCTTTCACCCGTTCTGAACCGGGGACAACGAAGGCTTTGACACCGGGTTTGACTTTGCGCCCTTCGACAACTTTGGCAGCCTGCCGCAGATCACTAATGCGACCATTGGTGCAACTGCCAATAAAGCAGACATCAATCTTGGTGCCTTGAATGGGCTGCCCCGGTTGCAGATCCATGTAAGCATAGGCTTCAGCGGCGATCGCCCGTTCTGCCTCGGGCAAACTCTCTAGGGTGGGCAAGGTCTCATCCACCGCAATGCTTTGGCCGGGGGTAATGCCCCAAGTGACCGTCGGTGCAATATCTGCAGCTGCAAATGTGACAACATCATCGTATTCAGCATCGGCATCACTGACGAGCGATCGCCACCACACCAGCGCCTCATCCCAAGCCTTGCCTTGGGGAGCAAAGGGGCGGCCTCGTAAATAGGCAAAGGTGGTTTCATCGGGGTTGACATAACCGCAGCGGGCTCCCCCTTCAATGGCCATATTGCAGACGGTCATCCGCTCTTCCATTGAGAGCTGGGCAAAGGTACTGCCAGCAAACTCATAGGCATAGCCAACACCGCCTTTAACACCAAGGTGGCGAATAATGTGGAGGATGAGATCCTTGGCATAGACCCCAGAGCCAAGGGAGCCATTCACTTCTACTTTGCGAACCTTCAGCTTATTGAGGGCGAGGGTCTGAGTCGCCAACACATCCCGCACTTGACTGGTGCCAATCCCAAAGGCGATCGCCCCAAAGGCACCGTGGGTAGAGGTGTGGCTATCCCCGCAGGCGATCGTCATCCCCGGTTGCGTTAACCCCTGCTCAGGGGCAATCACATGGACAATGCCCTGACGACCGGAGCCAATCCCAAAGAAAGGAATATTGTGAGCACGGCAATTCGCCTCAAGGGCTTGCAGCATCTCTTCGGCAAGGGCATCTTGGAGAGGACGCGCCACCGTATCTGTCGGCACAATATGATCCACCGTCGCCACAGTTCGCTGCGGATACAACACCGCCAATCCCCGCTCCCGCAGCATGGCGAAGGCTTGGGGACTCGTGACTTCGTGAATCAGGTGCAGGCCAATAAAGAGCTGCGTTTGCCCTGAGGGCAGTGTAGCCACCGTGTGCTGTTCCCAAACCTTATCAAAAAGTGTGCCGCGACTCATAGACTCGTGAAAAAATCTAGTTTATCAATTATAGGCAAAAGGAAGAGATTCAGTACAGTGATTATACAAGGCAACTATCCGTTTTCAGTCGCATCACAGCCATGTTGCAGCTTGGTTTATGATGCTTAACTTTATGAAAAAAGCTTTAATCGCTATGATTAAGCCAAAACTCGCGAACTTTTGTAAAGTGTTTCAACCGCTCTTCAATTTTGCTAATTTCACGGGGATAGAATTCAGCTAATGCATCACACAACTCAAGCATCCACTGCTTGCGGGAGTAGCCACGGTTAATCGTTAAAACATTAGAGTTCGCAATCTGGATTTGCCCCCAACCCAAAGCGCCAATTGTTAAGCAGTCCCACCCCAAAAACTCGATTGGCAGAAATTGAACATTTTCAATACCGATACGCGTTCTTTGAGCCTCATAGGCAATCAGCAAAATTGCAAAAACATTTTCATCTGATTGATAGAAACGAGTGAGGCGTTCTACAGAAATTAAATTGGGCATATTAAACTGTGTACTCAATCTGTGGGTTTTCACGTCAATGACATAGTAAAATCCTTGATCATCCTTGAAAGCGAGATCAGCCATGGCTCTACGGGCAAAATGTGCTGAATAGTTTTTACAAATCTCTTCACCAAGAACTGCCTGTAGATGATTGGCAAGAATTTGCTGAACAGCATCGCCAACAGCTCTTGGGCTATTGATTGTCACAGCAGACAAGAAATCTTCCTGTGAGTTTAAGAGTTCTTTGATGTTTTCTTCGATTTGACCAATCTGATCACCATAGAAAATATGTCTTTTTTCCATTGATTCTTATGTTTCTCCTAGGGAAAAAGCTCTGGTTGGTGAAATAGTTTTTCGCACTGATACTGCTTTTGCGTAAAACGTCCTTGCTCACTTAATGTGTTTCTTTCCCAAAACACGCCATCAGCATAGCCCTGAATCGAAGCATCTACTTCAGCCATTTCAAGGCGCTTCTCCGCTAGGCAAGCATAAGTCTCATCCAGTTCAACCCCCAAAAAACGCCTACCGAGCTTCTTGGCAACGACAGAGCTTGTTCCGGAGCCGAGGAATGGATCAAAAATAATGTCATCTGGATTGGAGCTAGCTAAAATGACCTTAGCCAGTAGTTTCTCGGGCTTTTGGGTGGGATGATCTGTATTTTCTGGCATTGACCAAAAGGGCACAGTTAAGTCTGTCCACAGGTTAGAAGGATGCGTTAGGCGGTAATTTCCTTCTTCCGTGGCTTCCCAATCTTTGGGATGTCCATTGACTCTATAGGGAGCGATGACTTTACGCTTGAGCTTAACAGCCTCAACATTAAAGGTGTACTCATTAGAAACAGTGCAGAACCATATATCCTCAGAGGCATTTTTCCAATTCTTGCTTGCTCCTCGTCCTTTCTCGCGCTCCCATGTAATTCGGTTGCGGATTTGAAAACGGTCTTTAATGACTTCAAATACAGCAGTTGAGGATTCCCAATCAGAGCAAATATAAATAGATGCAGTTGGTTTTAGAATTTTTTCAAGACTCGACAAGCAAGACTCTAGCCAGTTGATGTAATCCTCTAAACTTTTTTTCTTGAAGCTAATTGAGTTAAATACTTTGTTCAGGTTGTAAGGTGGATCAATAAACAGCAAATCAACAAATTGACTTGGGAGAAACTTGATGACCTCAAAGATATCTTGATGGATGGTGCGGTTAATGATTTCTGATAGGCTCACAGGATGACTCAACCGTAGGAGTCGCTGTCGATACTTCGCTTGTTCTTGCTCGGTCAACGTAATTGTTCTATTTCTGGGGGCGCGTTCTTTGCTGTGAACCATATCGCTTTATCAAAACTTGATTACTGGTTTGAATCACATCCCCTGAGTGGCTAAGCATGACTCAATGTTAACCTAATAGCCAAGCCATCACCTGTTGACCAAGGCAAGTCCCATTGAGGCGATCGATCTCACGAACGCCCGTGGGGCTAGTGACATTCACTTCTGTCAAATAGCCACCAATGACATCAATCCCCACAAAGTACAGGCCATCGCGCCGTAGGGCAGGGGCTAAAGTTTGACAAATCTGGCGATCGCGCTCGGTAATTTCCACTGCTGCCACGCGTCCGCCGGTGGCCATATTGCCCCGAAAGTCATCCCCTGTGGGAATCCGATTCACAGCACCAATGGGTTCCCCATTGAGAAGAATAATCCGCTTATCGCCTTCCTTGGCCGCGGGTAGGTACTCCTGCACCATCACCGGTAGCTGTCCCCACTGAGTACTCATTTCAATCATGGAATTGAGGTTGCGATCGCCCACCTGCAAAAAGAGAATGCCTTCTCCGGCTTTGCCCCCCAAGGGCTTGAGAACGGCCATGCCCTGCTGCTGCACAAATTCCCGAATGCGCTGCTTATCTCCTGTGACAATGGTCTTGGGAGTCACACTCGTAAATTGCAGGGCATACATCTTTTCATTGGCATGGCGCAACCCTGCGGGCGAGTTGAGGACAAGGGTGGTCTGGGGATCGATTAAATCAAGACAGTACGTGGCATAGAGGTAGGCGGTATTCACGGGGGGATCCTTGCGCATCCACACGGCTCGAAAGGTGTTGAGGGGTCGCCATTCCACTGCCCCCGTCTGAAACCAAGGTTGGGGAATCTGCCACTGGCCAGCCACTAATTGCACGGGCGATAACTGGATCGGGGTGAGCGCTGCCCATACCTGACCTTCGCGGATCAGCAGTTGGGAAATTTCCGTTACCCACACCTGTGCGCCTGCCGCTTGCGCTGCTTCCATCAAGGCCACACTGGTATCGTGGCCGGGGTCAAGGCGGGCGATCGGGTCAATAATAAAGGCAATATCCACCGTCATTAAGCTGCCGCTTGCAACAGAGCGTCCAATTTCCCTTGTGCCTCTAGGGCATAAAGATCATCGCAGCCGCCAATGTGTTCGTTGTTAATAAAAATTTGCGGGAGCGATCGCCGGCCATGGGCACGTTGAGCCATTGCAGCACGAGCCGCTTCATCGCCATCAATGACGTACTCGGTAAATTTTACTCCCTTGCGGGTTAACAGCTGCTTTGCCCGAATACAAAAAGGACAACGAGACCACGTATAAATTTCCACGTTGGCCACGGCTTTACCTCGTTACAAAAATTCACTTTGATTCCAGCCTAGCAAAAAGGGAGAAGAGACACACCCCCTCTCCCTAATGTCCTGTCCTACAACTCCCTACAAATAATTGGGATCTTGGACATTGCGAATTTTGCAGGCTTCAGCAATGCCGTACTGCGGTCGCAAGAAGCGATCCATCTGAGCCACAAAGAAACGCCGGTTGGCCATGAGATGCTCCGGATTAGGATCATCTAAGGGGTAGTAGAAGGCGGCACGGGTTGCTTGCAAAACAGCGGAGGTCACCGTGTACATCGCATGCTGGAAGGCAATTCCCAACTGCACCAAAATATCATCCTCGCCGCGACAGTGCTGGTGGAAGTAATCCTTCAGGTACTGGGGTAGGAAGTGATACATGTCCTGATGCAGCAGTGTGGGGGGAATCCCCGCCGTCCCCACCGGGAATTTATCGGCAAAGAGAATGCCATAGTGGAAGTCCACCTGATCAGTGGGCACCTGATTGGCTTGGGCATTGTAGGACTTCGTTCCCCGGAAGGGCGCCGTGCGGTAAAAGACCGCTTCCACATAGGGGAAGGCCGCTTCATAGAGCCACATAAAGCCCTTTTCCTTGGGCACAAGGACATGCACCTCGCCATCAATATAGACGTGGTGGTAAATCGGGCGACCGGCAATGGCAAAAATTCCATTGACCAAGAAGTTCATGGCATCCTTGACGCTGGTAATGCTGCCCTCGTCATAGCGATCGCTCATCTCAAGGAAGACGGGTGCCATCACTTCCCAAAATAGCCCCAGCACGTTCATGTAGGTGGCTTGGCGAGCCTGCTCCAAGAAGAGGTCGGGAAAGAGCTTGTACAGCCCGAGCATCAGCGGGTTGCCTTTGAAGTAGGCGCGGATTGCCCTATCGGCGGCGGCTTTGTACTCTTCAGAGTCAAGGTAGATATCCAGCTGCCCCCCCATGCGATGCCACATCATTGAGCGCGCCAAGCTTTCGGAAAACTCCATGTTGATGCGGTCGTGCCAAAGGTGGTGGAGCAGACGCGGCATTTTCCCTGTTTCCCCCTTTGCAATAAATTCCATCAATTCGGGGTGGGCATGGGCAGGGCCACGCCAAATCCGCAGATCCGCTGTATCCCCAGCATAGTGATTGGCCAACTCAAAGTAGTCCTTGGTTGGAAAATACTTGAAGAAGGGAAAAGGATGGATAAATACCCGCTCACCGAGGTACAGCAAATTCCGCCAGTAAAAGTCCATTGGAATGGCGTAGGCCTTGTACATACCGATGATCTTCATCAGGTTCACTGGCGTGTCGGGAATGAGGGCACCCCCCGCCTCAAGGCGGTAAATAATGTCGGCGAGGGGGTGATCCAGTGGGGGCAGTTTTGCCGAACTGGGACGCTCAATTGTTTCAACCATGGTTTCCTCTCTGAGCTATAGGGGTAAACTGGCAACGGTTTCGGTGGCAGTGGGGATGGCGGCAACCAGTTGCGCACTGGTGGTTTCACTCCAACGCACCAGCCATGTTGGTTGGATGCCCAGAACCAGAATCAGCAGTGTCAGTACCATAGCGGGGAACTTCTCTGACCAAACCACCCGTGGGTAGTAGGCAGTGGCATTGTCAAGACGACCAAAGCAGGTGCGGTTAATCAAAATTACAAAATAAACAGCCGTGAGGCCGGTGCCCACCACCGCAATTAGAGTTGGCATCGGGAAGGTACCATAGCTGCCTTGGAAGATTAAAAATTCCGCCACAAACCCCACTAATCCTGGAATACCGGCACTGGCCATCCCCCCCAAAATGAGGAGAGCACTGGTGGTCGGTAACCCCCGCAGAGGATTGAGCAAGCCATTGAGCACATTGAGTTCGCGGGTGCCAACTTTCGTTTCAATGACGCCAACCAAATAGAACAGCAATGCCAAAATCAGGCCATGGCTAATCATTTGGGCAATGGCGCCGACGATGCTGAGGTGGGTATGGGCTGCTGCCGCCAACAATACGTAGCTCATGTGACCAATGGAGCTATAGGCCACCATGCGTTTAATGTCCTTTTGGGCGATCGCAGCCAGTGCTCCATAGCTAATGCCAAGAGCCGCTACAAGGGCCAGCAGGCCAGAAAACTGCCCCCAAGCCTCTGGAAAACAGCCTAAGGCAAACCGCACTAGGCCATAGGCACCCAGCTTAGCTAGGATCCCCCCAAGGAGAATGGCGGTTGGCATTGAGGCTTCCACATAGGCATCGGGCAACCAACTGTGGAGGGGCACCAAGGGCATTTTGATGCCAAAACCTAGGATCAACAGCAGCAGCAGAATCCCTTGGGTCGTCGGTGCCAAGCCAGCAACCTGAATATCTTGATAGTCAAAGCTAGGAGCGTGGGTGAGCCAGCCCATCCCCAAAAAGGCAGCTAGCACGAGAATTCCTGAGACTGCCGTATAGATCAGAAACTTGATCGCTGCCTGCTCGCGACGCTGCCCGCCCCAGATCAAAATCAACAGGTAAAAGGGCACCAACTCAACTTCGTAAAAGAGAATGAACAGCAGCAGATTTTGTGCTGCGAACGCCCCGGTAATTCCCGCATTGGCCAAAAGAACAAGGGCATAGAAGAGCCGATGGCCACTTTTTTCACCCGTGAACACAACCACAAGGGTTAAGAACGTTCCCAAGACAATCAGCGGGAGGGACAACCCATCCACACCAAGGGAATAGTTCAATCCCAAGGGCGACAGCCACGGCACAAATTCCGTAAATTGTAGTGCGGTCTGCTGGACATCAAACTGCGTCAGCATCCAGAGGGACAGGGCAAAGGTGACACCAGCGCTCACCAAAGCAACCGAACGCAAGGCTCGTTCTGGCAGCAGCGGCATCAGCAGCGCACCGATGACAGGCAAAACAATTAACAGCGTCAGCATAGGGCAAGAACCTCAAGGAATGGAGCACTAAGCCAGCAGTGGCCAACAAATGGCAATCACCAGAAGGGCGACCCCCATCAAAATGGTGAGGATATAGGCTTGGGATTGACCCGTTGTACTGTACTTCAGGCGATCGCCCCCCAACAGGGTTGCCCCGCCAAAGGCATTGCCAGTGCCATCCACAAACGTGCGATCAAACCAAGCAGTCATGCGGGAAATCATATCCACTGCTCCCACCACGGTGGCTTTGTAGAGCTTCGGCGTATAGAAATCGTAGGCCAGCAGATCCTGTACCGACGGTAGGGGAAACTGCACCGGCTTGGGAATGGCTTGGCCGAGATAGACCCATGCGGCTGCACCCCAACCCAAAAGGGCAGTTACGGTCAGTGCAACTGGGGTGGTCAAGGAGGGATGGGTCCAAATCACCCAATCAAAGCGCCCCATGAGAATGGGCAAGTGCAGCACCAGACCCAGATCAACGGTCATCGGCAAAATCATCGGCCAAAAGACCTCGGGCGATCGCGCCGTCATTGGTTTGACCTCACCGCCCCAAATCAGGCAGAACGTGCGACCAAGACTAAAGGCAGCAAACGCATTCATCAATAGAAGCACCACCCCCACCCAAGGCAGTTGGGCAAAGGCCGTGTCCAGCAATTCTGCCTGTGGGAAAAAGCTGGCCAAGGGGGGAACTGCCAGCAACCCTGCAGAACCAACGAGAAACGAAATACCGGAAATGGGGCGCCGCGACCACAGCCCGCCCAATAGGCGCAGATCTTGGGTAATGCTATTCCAAATAATGCTGCCAATGCTCATCATCAGCAGTGCCATGGCCACGCCGTAGGTGAGAATAAAGACAAAGGCTAAGCCCGGCTCCTTGAGACCAACGGCAATAAACACCCAGCCCATGTAGGCACTCACCAAATAGGAGAGGGCGCGTTTAATGTCCACTTGGGCAATGGCAATCAGGGTTCCTCCCAACGCCGTGACGCTACCAATGACCAGCAAACCTGTTAGAGCGACAGAGGAAAGGCTCAGCACCGGCGTCAGCTTCACCAGCACCCATGCCCCCGTGCCCACAACGATGGCATTCCGCAGAATAGAGGCAGGCACAGGGCCTTCCATGGCCTCATCCAACCACAGGTGCAATGGGAATTGGGCACATTTCCCCATTGGCCCGGCAATCAGCGCCAAACAAATTAAGGTAATGAGGGTGGGATCTACCTGAGCCGTAGCTGCCCAACCCGCTAAATCGTCGTAGTTCCAAGAGCCAGCAAGGGGATAAATCGCCAACACCCCCATCAGCAGCACCAAGTCTCCCACCCGCTTGGTGAGGAAGGCATCGCGGGCACCGGTCACCACCAGCGGTTGGTTAAACCAAAAGCCGATGAGCAAATAGGTCGCTAGGGTCAGAATTTCGAGCATGACATAGTTAAAAAACAGAGAATCCAGCAGCACCAGCGCCCCCATCCCCCCTTCAAACAGAGCCAATAGGGCAAAAAAGCGCGCCCAGCCCCAATCCATCTCCATGTAGCCGATGGCAAAGATCTGAGCCATGAGGTTCAAACCCGTAATCAGCATCAGGGCAGTGGTCGTCAAAATCGAAATTTCAACGGGAATGTCAAAGTGCAGACCCGCCACATCCAGCCACGTCCAGTGCAAATACTGCGGCGGTTGGTTGGCGATCGCCACCGTGGCCAACAGTGCATGAACAAAGGAGAACAACGTGAGCAAGAGATTCAAATAGCCCGCTGGACGAGGTCCCGTTTTCCGGGTGATCCCCGGTGACCAAATCAAGGACAGCACCATTCCCGCCAGCGAGTAAAAGGGAATGAGCCATACTGTGTCCGCAAATGATTGCAACATAAACCCCGCTTATGCCTATGGACAAGACTAATTAGATTTAATCTTATCTATGAATGGCACCAGACCTTCTAGGGCTAAGTGCAAAGTTGCATCAATATCTCTTATCGCCCAGATAAAAGGCAACTATGAAGGATTGAGCATTGTTTAGGATAGCTATAAACGCTTAGGGGGAAATTTGAAAGGTCACCCGTGCGGTGTAGCCCACATAACAGAAATTGCCTTCACCCCAGTCTTGATCAGCGTCTAATTCAACGCGCACTTGGCTTTGACGCGGATAGTTCTCGGGAATCGGGATCACCTGATCGTCGCCGGGGTTGAGGCGACCCAAGCCAGAGCGAATGTTGGTGACTGTGCCCCAAACCACCTTGCCTTTGCTGCCATAGAGTTCAATTTTGGCCTTGGTACCGGGGTGGATTAGCCGCAGGGACTGTTCCTCTACAAACACATCAATCCAGCGCCGTTGACAATCCAATAACTGCAAAATTTGATCCCCTTTGCCGAGAAACATCCCCGGACGGGCATCCACCCGCCAGACATAGCCGGCAATGGGAGCCGTTACCTTCACCACCTTGCGCTGAGCAACCTCCTGCCGGGCTTGGGCAACCTGTCGCTGTTGAGCCGCAATTTCCCGTTTCAGCCCTTGGACGATCGCCTGCTGTTCGCTAATCTGAATTTTTAGCTCCTGAAGCCGCAGGCGGGGGTCATAGTTGCTGCGAGTGTTGCGCAGGGTCAGTCCCAATTCAGCGGCACGGGCATCGGCCTTGAGCGCCTCTACCCTATCAGCGGCAGCCTCCACTTCCCGTTGGCGAGCAGCCACTTGCGCTTGGCTTTGCTGCAATTCCGTTAGAGCCGCATCTGCTTGGGCTTGGGGTACCGCTCCCTGCTGCGCCAACTGGCTAAAGCGCTGGTAGTTAATTTTTGCCAATCGATAGCGTGCCTTGGCATCGGCCAGATTCGCTCTAGCAGCCCCTAGTTCCGCTTGGGCAGCCGCCACTTGGCGATTGGTTTGTTTTACCTCAAGCAGCTGTTGATGGCGTTCATCCCCTTGGGCAGAGGCGAGGAGTCCTTGCAACTGAGCCAGTTTTGCCTGAGCGGCTTCTAGTTCACCCTGCCGCCGTTCCAGCCATTTTTCAACTTCCTTGAGGTTGCCTTGGCTAAGGTAGGCATTTTCTAGCACGGCTAGGGGCGTCTCCTCCGCTGGCTTGATAAATTGCCCCACCTTTGCCCTCAGTTGCTGGAGGGTTCCTTCCTCCGGAGCCCGCACATTGACAATGACGCCATTAATGACCGCATCACGACTGCGCACGGTTGTTAAATGGCGGTAGAGAAACAAGCCTGCAAAGGCAAGGATGCCACACCCGGCTGCGAACACTAACAAATTGGCAAGGAGCGATCGCCGTAGCTTCAGTTGCTGAGTCGGTACAACCTGATTTTTAATCTCCGTCAAAGGGGAGACTTGGCTTAAACTAGATGCAGAATCTGAAGCTGGCTTTTTCATAGAAAACTCACAACAAGTCAATTAAAGTGAATAAAATCGCCCAGCTATTTTGCATAATTGACAGGTAAAAGCTTTGTGCTAAAAACGCCTCATGTTTCCCTCACAATTGAACCTTAAAGAGTCTTGAATATTTTTTTACTAGCTTCATCTAAACATACTCACTAACCTTTTGTTATCCGTACAACTACTGAAGCTGACAGACATCCAATCTTGGATTACCACAGGTTTTCAGAGCCTTAGCCCGCCCCAAAAGTATGGATAGAGTACGTATGATAAAAGTATCCGTGGCAGACCCCTATGACCCACCTTCCAGACGTTGACAAACAAGCATGGCTAATTGTGCGCTCCCAAGGTACGGTGGTCGGCAAGTATCACCTCGCAGGAAAGGCGTTCTGGAAAATTGGCCGCGCCAGCGACTGTGACATTATTATTCACGACCCCTATATTTCCCGACATCAGGCAACCATTGAACTACGCCCTCGGGGCAATGCCCTAGTGTACCTGATCCGTGACAACAATAGTCGCAATGGCACATTAATTAACGGTACACCCCTGTCGGAGGAGCGAGTCTTATACCATGGAGACCTTATTATGATGGGGGATACGGATCTCGCGTTTCACTATACAAGTCCGACCCCGTCTGTCCCGCCTAATGTGTTGCAGTGCTCTTGAGAACCAACCTGTCACCCCTCGATGAATTTTTGTGGGCCATTTTAGGCCTCCTGCTGACAGTGGCTGGAACCTTCATGGAGGCGGCGATCGCCCTCCCCAACCTCCTCAATGAGGAAGGGCAATTTGTTTTGCCCAGTTCATGGGCCGCCGTTCCCGTGTATGGGTTACCCGTATCCTACCAAGTAGCAGCGGTTCTCTTGGTCGGGTGTATGGGGGGACGGCAAGCCGCCGCCCTCTCCCAAGTGGCCTATTTGATTCTGGGGCTGAGTGGCTTTCAGGTTTTTTCCCAAGGGGGCGGTCTGGACTATTGGCGTGAACCGACATTCGGTTACCTCTTGGGTTTTGTGCCGGGGGCTTGGGTCTGTGGTTGGCTGGCTTTTCGCCCCCAAAAGCGAGTGAGTTTAGAATGGCTTGCTTTGAGTGGCCTAGGGGGACTGGTGCTCATTCATGTCTGCGGAGCCCTCTACCTCAGTGGTCTGGCTCTTGCAGGGCAGTTGAGTCAACCCTTGGTGGAGCTACTAGAGCAGTATTCGCTTTTTGCCTTGCCAGGGCAGTTGGTGATTGTCTGCTTGGTGGCAGCGATCGCGCGGGTATTGCGCTTGATTTTGCTGTATTAAAGCTAAACCATTAAAATTTGCCTTCAATTAAACCTTCGGCCTCTAGGGCGATCGCTCGCAGGCGGTCTAGGATCTGCGAATCCGGTGCTTGCCACAGTTGACGCTGGGCAGCTTCGAGGAGTCGCTCCGCCATGTCCCGCAGTGCCCAAGGATTATGCTGCGCCACAAAGGCTTGCATTTCGCTATCAAGCAAATAGGTCTGAGTAATGCCTGTAAACACATAATCGGGCACACAGCGAGCCGTAGCGGCATAGCCAAAGAGATAATCCACTGTGGCGGCCATTTCAAAGGCACCTTTGTAGCCATGGCGCTTGATGCCGGCTAGCCATTTGGGATTAATGACGCGGGAGCGATAGACTCGCAGCAGTTCCTCTTGGAGGGTGCGAATTTTTGGCTGCTCTGGCCGTGAGTGATCGCCAAAGTAAACCGTGGGCTGCTGCCCCGATCGCGATCGCACGGCAACGGTCAAGCCCCCCTGAAACTGGTAATAATCATCGGAGTCCAATAGATCATGCTCGCGGTTGTCTTGGTTTTGCAGCACCACTTGCAATTGACTCAGCCGCTGCTCTAGGGCTTCCGCTGCATTGTGGCTGTGGGCTTCGCCGGTGTAGGCATAGCTACTCCAGTGAATATAGGCGCGGGCAAGATCGTCATCCCCCTGCCAGTTTTGGGCTTCGATCAGTCCTTGGAGTCCCGCCCCATAGGCACCGGGCTTGGAACCAAAGATGCGAAAGCGTGCCCGTTCCTGAGCTTGATTCAGGGAGAGACCCTGCTGTTGCCAATAGGCCGTTTCTTTGGCCACTTGCGCTGCCAAGGGATTTTGATCCGCGGGTTCATCCAACTGGCTGACCCGCTGCACCGCCTCATCAAAGAGGGCAATTAGGTTAGGAAAGGCATCGCGGAAAAAGCCAGAAATCCGCAGCATGACATCCACACGCGGTCGTCCCAACAGCGACAGGGGAATCACCTCCAAATCCACCACCCGCCGCGAGGCGCCCTCCCAGACAGGACGAACCCCCAACAGGGCAAGGGCTTGGGCAATATCGTCGCCCCCGGTGCGCATAGTTGCGGTGCCCCATACCGAAAGACCTAGGGTACGGGGAAATTCTCCCTGCTCTTGACAATAGCGTTCGATGAGGGCTGCCGCCGATCGCTCCGCCAACGCCCAAGCAGCTTCCGTCGGTACCGCTCGCAAATCCACTGCATAGAAATTCCGTCCGGTGGGTAGGACATCCGGACGACCACGACTGGGGGCACCGGCAGCGCCACTGGGAACATAGCCGCCATTGAGGCCATGGAGAAAGTGGTCAATTTCTTGGCGGGTCTGTTGCAGGGCAGGGTAGAGCACCGTACGAATCCAATCCAGTACCTGCTGAGTTGCACGGCCACAGGGGAGATCAGGGGTGCCCTTCAGTAAGTCCTCCACCAGTTTTGCCGCGGTTTCCTCGAGGACATGCTGCCACTCACCAACGGAACGGTATCCAGGTACAGGACTTGGATCGGTTGGGTTAGCGGTCAGGGGATCTAAATCAACCCCTTGATCCTTTGCTAAGGCACGAGTGAGACCCATGTGCTGGCCACTGGGACTGCGGGCGATCGCCACCATCAGATCTCGCAACTGCCGTCCCTGGGGGCATTGGCCAAGAATATGCAGGCCATCGCGAATCTGGGCATCCCGCAGATCACAGAGGTAGCCATCGGTGCGCGCTAGCCACGCCGTCCAGGTTTCCTCAGGATTGGGGGCACCAATTTCTTGATCGAGATCGAGTTCTTTGACGAGGGCTTCAATCTGCTGCCGCAGCACACTCAAACGGGGGCGATCGAACTGCTCAGCGGCGTAGTATTCCTCAATGTAGTGGCTGAGGGTCTCTAGACCACCGTACAGCTCAGCACGGGTGAGGGGGGGAGTCAGATGATCCAAAATCACTGCTTGAGCACGGCGTTTGGCTTGGGCACCTTCACCGGGATCGTTGACAATGAAGGGGTAAAAGTGGGGGACAGGGCCAAGGGCAATTTCGGGAAAACAGGTGTCACTGAGGGCAATGCCTTTGCCAGGGAGCCATTCTAGATTGCCGTGCTTGCCGACATGGACAATCGCATCCACCCCAAAAACATGGCGCAGCCAAAAGTAAAAGGCGAGATACGCTGGGGTGGGTTCCAAATCGGGGGCATGGTAATTCAAACTGGGGTCGCGATCGTAGCCCCGACTGGGTTGGACACCGACAAAAATGTTGCCCCAACAGTCACCAGCAATGGGGAGGTCTGTGGTGGGCGACGGCCAGCGTTCGTTAATGGCCACCTGTACTGCCCTTGGTAGGTTCTGAAAATAGTGCTGGTAGGCCTCAAGGGGAAGGGTGTAGCGGGGCTGCCGCCAGTGATTGCCTTCGGGGTCGTTGGTGCGGTAGCGGCTGAGGTGGTGGATCAGGGCATCGCCATCCTTGGGCAACGGGTCAGTACCCAGATCATAGCCAGCCTGCTGCAATGCCTTCAGGAGTGCTACCGTACTGTTGGGGGTGTCGAGACCGACGCCATTGGCAAGACGACCATCGCGGCAGGGATAGTTGGCTAAAATCAGGGCAATGCGGCGCTCATGGGGGGCTTTGTGGCGCAGTTTCAGCCAGTTGGCTGCCAGATCACTGACCCAGTGCAGGCGATCGCCCGCCGGGGCATAGGTGGTCACGGTGGTTTCCACATCTGTTTGAATTTGCGACACCGCCTTAAAGGACACCGCACGGGTAATGATGCGGCCATCCACCTCCGGCAGGACGACGTGCATGGCAAGGTCGCGGGGCGTCAGTCCTTGGGGATGGTGTTGCCAAGTCTCGTGGGTGCTGCTGCTGAGAATGACCTGTAGCACGGGGACATCCAATTGCTGCCAAAAGTTGACCTCCTTGGGCTTGGCGATCGCGAACCCCGTCGTATTGAGAATCAATTCCACCTTGCCCCGCCATGCCGCCAGCAGTTCCCGTTGAATGTCTAGATCTTGCAGCGAGGAGACAAACAGGGGGACAGGTGCCAATTGCCGCTGCAGCAAGGCCTGAGCGAGGGCATCCATCACCGCCGTATTGCCCGCTAAGTAATGGGCACGGTAAAAGAGAATCCCCACCTGCGGCCAGTCGCTGGCTATCTGCCCCGCAATCGGATAGCTGCCCCAGCGGGGAATCCTTTGGGGGGGTGGGGGGGGCTGACCCCAACCGCAACCGTAGTGGCCAATGAACTCTAGGGCACGCTGAATATTTTCCTGTCCGCCCTCGCGGAAGTATTGCCAGAGGCGATCAACTTGGGCCAGCGGCCAACTGGAGAGGCTCATGAGTTCTAAGTCGGGGCGATCGTCCCCCGGCAATAAGATCAACTGCCCACCGCGATCGCTGACCATTTGCTGCGCCACCTCTAGGCCATAGCTCCAATAGCCCCGTCCCCCCAAAAGGCGAATCACGACCACGTCGGCCTTGGCTAGGACGCGATCGCCATAGTCATCAATGGCCGCTGCCGCTTGTAAATGCAGTAAATTCGCCAAGCGTAGAGGGGGAAAGTTCTCGGGTAGCTGCTTGTAGGCTTGAGCCAGCAGGGCAATATCCGTATCCGCTGCCGTTAAAATAATAACGGGAGCACTGCTTTGCTGTAGAAATGCAACATCGCTGTTATCTGTGGCAACAGTCAGATCATTTAATGTAAGAATTCGATGCATGCGTTGACAACAATCATTAAAGAAACTGGTGGGTTTTCCCCCCTGTCCCCCTTGAGCCGCTACAACAGAAATTAATGGGAAAAGCCTCTAGCGATCGCAACCCGCATGGCAATGCCACTTTCTGTGATGAACCGATCAAGGATTGAACTTCAAAAACTATGCGCCAGCCCGTCTTTGATCGAATTTTACCAGCATTTTTCTACGAGCGAATCGCCACAGTCCTGCTCGCAGAAGCTAGCCATCGCGGCGCAACTGTCCTTACCCGTGAAGAGGTGATAGCGTCTGCCGATGCCCCTTTTCTCGTCGTCGTGGCAGAGACCTTTGCGCTGCTGTTGCAGGCAGAAACCGTACCGCAGATGAGTGCCTATCGGGTGAAAATCCTCACTGAGCCGGTGGCGATCGCTCGCTTTCTGCGCAAAATTCGCAGCCAGACACCCCTAGGCCAGCGTTCCCTGATCCGCTCAGTTTTGCAGCAGTTGATTCCCTTGACCGCCAAAGACCAAACGTTGCCCGCCGACTTGGCCTTTTCGCTGATGAATGTGCTCAGCGAAGACATGGCTCAGCAGTGTCAAAATTGTGCCCCCCTTGTCACTGCTGCCTTGAGCGAACGACAGGCCAAAGAGCGCCTGCTGCATCAGGTCACCACCCAAATTCGCCAAAGTCTGGAGCTACCAGAACTGTTGAAGATGGCAGTGGATCGGATTCGCGAATTTTTAGGTGCCGATCGGCTACTGGTGGGACAGTTTTACAATTCTACTGGTCAATTGCAGGGGCAAATTGCCTACGAATCTTGCCGCCATGGCGGAATTCCGTCGGTTCTTGGGCTCTGGGATGACTGCTGGCAGTGGTCTGCCCTACCCAGCAGTAGCTATCAGCGTCTCAGTCGTGGCCAAACCATCACAGTCAGTGACATTGACGAATTTTATCAAGAGGTTCCCTGCCTACAGGCCTTTGCCGCCCGCTGGCAGATCAAGGCTTGGCTAATTGTGCCAATCATTGTTCAAGAAAAACTTTGGGGAGTGCTCATTGCCCACCAGTGCGATCGCCCCCGCCAATGGCAACCCCAGGAAGTTGAGTTTTTGACCCATTTGAGTCAACACCTGAGTATTGCCATTTACCAAGCGCAACTCTACAGCGAGCTGCAACAGCAAAAGGCTACCCTTGAACAGCGCGTGAATGAACGCACCCAAGCCCTGCGGGAAGCCCTGAGTGCCATGGAAGCCGCCCATCGGATTAAGAATGACTTTTTGGCCACCATGAGTCATGAGTTGCGCACGCCCCTCACCTGTGTGATTGGGGTTTCGGCCACCCTCTTGCGCTGGCCCCTCGGTCCGCTAACGGAAAAACAGCGGGAGTATTTGGAAATTATCCATGAGAGTGGCACGCACCTGCTGGAGTTAATTAACAGCATTCTTGATCTCTCCCAAGCGGAATTGGGGCGATCGCGGCTGCATTACAGTGCCTTTTCGATTCGGCAACTCTGTACCGACTGCCTCGCAGTGGTCAAATCCCAAGCCCAGCGCCATCAAATTCACTTGCAGCATCAACTGATGATCCCGCCAAGTCGTGATCGCTTTTGGGGAGACTACCGCCGCATCCAGCAAATTCTCATTAACCTGCTCAGTAATGCCATTAAGTTCACGCCTGCGATGGGGGAAGTGATTCTGCGGGCATGGTGGAAAGAGGATGAACTGATTTTCCAAGTGCAGGACAATGGCATCGGCATCCCTGGGCACCTGCAACCCTTGCTCTTTCAGAAGTTTCAGCAGTTGGATAGCTCCTTTGGCCGTGCCTATACCGGCGCTGGTCTCGGCTTAGCCCTCACCAAGCAATGGGTGGATCTGCACAATGGCTGGATTGAAGTTGAGTCCACTGAAGGCAAAGGCAGCACTTTCACCGTTGGCTTACCTGCAACCTCTACGGACACCCTCTTGGAGCCGACCAAAGTCAAATTGGATGTGCCGCCCCTCGCCACAACGGATGTACTGGTCGAACCGGAGGGGCGAATTGTGCTTGTCAGTGAAGAGGAAGCCACAGCCACCCTCATCTGCTCGATTTTAACCACAGCGGGTTACCAAGTGATTTGGCTTGTAGACGGTGAAGTTGAGCGATTGCTAGCCCTGACGCCCATTGCCGTTATTTTGGCAGAACCCTTTAGCTCTGGGGATTTGCAGGAGCTTGTAGATCAATTGCGGCAACGCTGTACCCCTGAGCAACTGAAGATTTTTATTTTGGGATCAGAGCGCCCTTATCGGGGGGTCGATCGCCACATTTCTCTGCCCATTCATCCAGAAAGTTTTCTGCAACAGGTAACGATGGGGCTAACTTCCCTTGCGATCCCTGCCCAGTAGGGAAAAGGCTTGATCCACTTGACGGTAGAGTTCTTGAAGACCACTTGTATTCCAAAGAACGGTGTCTGCTCGTCGAATTTTCTCTTCTAGGGGAAGTTGACTGGCTAGGCGTAGGGCGGCGGCACTTTCAGAGAGACCATCCCGCTGCTGAAGGCGAGCTAACTGCTGTGCAGGTGTGGTGGCAACGACCCAGATCTGATCCACTAACCCTTCGAGGTTAGCTTCAAACAAAAGGGGAATCACGAGGGTCAACAGGGGCTGATCACATGCTTGAATGGCTTGCTGCATCTGGGCAATGACCCAAGGGTGAATTTGCGCTTCTAGCCAGTGGCGCTCTTGGGGTTGGGCAAAGACAATTTCCCCTAAACGGGAGCGATCAAGGCTGCCATCAGCACGGCAAATCTCAACACCATAGCGATCGACAATGGCTTGATAAATGGGTGTGCCCACGGCAACCGCCTGCCGCGCTAACTGGTCGGCATCGACAATAGGCACACCATACTGCTGCTGCAAATAGGCAGCCACCACCGATTTACCGCAGGCAATTCCCCCCGTGATACCGAGGCGAAGCGGTCTAGACACCCCCTTGCAGCTGTACCGCTGGCTGCATTAAGCGCACCCGTGCCCCAATATCCGCTGGCACAGTGGGGAGCATTTGTTGATAGGTCACTGTCTGACCGGGACCAACAGTTGCCGGTTCTGGTGTCGCTGCACCCGTTTGTAGAATTTGGCCATTAGGCCCCACGACCTCATAGTTAACGGATTGAATCGTTACCGGTTGGCGGTTATTGTTCGTCACGGTACCGGTCACCACTGAAGAGCCTGGTAACTTCAGTACAGGTTGAAGCTGCGGCTGCCCCACGCGGATATTGCGCAGGAGCTGTTGTTCCAGCACTTTGGGATCGACTTCTTGGGGCGTCTCTGATGGTGTTGGCGTAGAAGCGGCTGCCGTTGCGCCAGAAAGGTTGAGCAAATGATTCCAGTAGCGTTGATTGCGTCCCCACTCATAGGGAGAGTTGCCAATAATCACAATGTCGCCCGCAGCCCGCTGTGCCAAGGCAGGGAGGGGGGCGATCGCTCCAAGAAGCACAATACTGGTTAGCCAAAGGGGAAATGGCGATCGAGTTATCTTTAGCATGGCGCACGCTCCTGTCAATGCAGCCTACTCTCCATCCTACTGCAACTTGATGTGGGGTTTGGGGTCAGCCAACCGCCCTCAATATCGGCACAGGGGCAGCTATCGCAACAGCGGCATATTAACAATTTGGGGATCAATACCGGCACTCTTGAGCACATCTTGCCACTGCTGTTTGATGGCAGCGTCATTGGGATTGCTTTGCTGCAACTCCACAAGGGTTGCCAAGGTATCGTTCCAGAGTTGACTGGTGGCCAAAAGGGGCAGGCGATCAGCCGGAGGCATGGTGGTAATCACCTGGGCAAGGTTGCTGTCCAGCTCAGCCCGCTCAATCCAGCCCGTCACAAAGGGATTGGCATCGGGTTCATTGGACTTACAGGTGAGGGAGAAGATCCACTGGTATTTTTGCCCCGGTTGTAGCTTCGCCTTACTGGCATCCACTGTCACAGGTAAAATGCCGGCTTTACCATTCAGGGGCACTTGTTGGGTGAGGAGCAGATCGCCAGCTTCTGAGAGCAGCATCAGTTCCGCCGATTTGGCCGTGCTTTGGGGAACAAAGAAAAAGAGACTGGGATTGGCCGCAGCGGTCATCCCCAAGTTGTTATCGGGCACAAGAGCAACAATTTTTGTCAGAGAGCCTTGGGTACATTCCCCAAAGCGGGTGGCGCCTGCGATCCGTTGCCCTGGCATGCCGCGATTTGAGGGTACAAAGGTGAGACGATTACTCGATTGGGCAGCGTAGCGATCGCGAGCAATATAGGCCTCGACATTACTAATCGCTGTGAGGGCATAGCGGTTACCGGGGCGCAGACTGAGGGCACGGCGGAAATTCACCAAGGCGGATGGATAGTCGCGTTTGGCGGTGAGTTGATACCCCCGCTGCATGTAGCGATCGAACTCACTGGCTTCGCTAGGGGAAGTTTGGCCAACAGCAGGTAACGATGGCAAAATAACTGGCAGGGCACCCATCCCCATTGCCAAGGTACCGACAAGCAGCCACGAAAGGCCAAAACGGTGGGTAGACATAGCACTTACCTACTGAACATGCTAACTATCTTTAAGGTACTATCGGAAAGAAAACCCGATTGTGATCAGGCTTGCACATCCCCTGTGATTTCCGTAAAAGAGCAGCAAACGAGCAATCATTCCTCCCTTCCGCCGATCACGCTTCCCTTGGTGGAGATGTTCTCAGCGATTCAAGGGGAAGGCGCTAATGTGGGGTGTCGGCAAATTTTTATTCGCTTGGCGGGTTGTGATCTCCGCTGCACCTATTGTGACAGTGCCCACACATGGTTTGTTCCCGCCCATGCCCTAATTGAAGCACAAGTGGGCGATCGCTACTTTCAAACCGTACCCAATCCCGTCACTGCCGCCCATATTCTCGAAGCCGTACAGCAGCTCAATACTCCCCCCATCCACGACAGTATTAGTCTCACCGGCGGCGAACCGCTGCTCCATGCTGCAACACTGGCACTATTTTTGCCCCTCCTCAAAGCCCATAGCTCCCTGCCTCTCTACCTTGAAACTGGCGGACACCATCCAGAAGCACTGGAGCAAATTCTTCCCTATCTCGATAGTGTCGGCATGGACATTAAGCTCCCCAGCGTCAGTGGTGAGTGCCATTGGTCAGCTCATGAAGCCTTTTTGCGCCTGTGCGATCGCGCCCCTGTCGAGGTCTTTTGCAAAGTGATTATTTCCCAAACAACGGATCCTGCTGATTTAGACCGCCTCGCTACCCTTGTGGCCAGCGTCAATCCCCATATCCCGGTCTTTCTCCAACCTGTAACGCCCGTAGGTACCGGTCGCTGTACCCCCCCACCCACCCCGGAACAACTCCTCAGGTGGCAAGCGCAATTGAAGGCACAGCTGACCCAAGTGCGCGTCGTCCCCCAAACCCATAAATATCTCGGCCAGCGCTAGGGGTATTTTTTAATTACTTTTTAATCAAAATGTACGCACGGACATAATTGGGGATGCGACGGGCAGCCGCTTGATAGCTGGCACGGTCTGGAAAAATTCCCGCCAGAAAGTCCAACTGATAGAGATTGGGCATAAAAGCTCCTCCTGTATCGGCAATCACACCGAGGCGCAGTTTGGGTTGCCCCCCCTGTGTATCTTCAACTACAATGACTCGCCCTAGACCAATATTCCAGACATCTGCTGCAAAGGTGACTTCAGGTTCAATGTTAATTTTGTTCTCAATGGTGCTGCCGTAGCCCTTGATGGCGGCCACTTGGCGAAAGTACCAATAGCGTTGCTGCTCGTAGGGGGAAAGCCCCTTGACGAAGGGAATATCATTATTGCGATCCACATTGAAAAAGGCTTCAGTGCCATCGGTAAATTGCACCAGAATCGTCCCCTGCATCAGGGCATCCTCAAGCCCTCTCCTCGTCAAGTAGGCCAAAGGCTTCACCCGTCCATAGAGGGAGCCACCCGGTTCAAAAATCCCTTCCAGTACCTGTTGCTTTGTCAGTTGCTTATAAAATAAGTCCTCGGGTTGATCGGGAACACGGGGCGGCAGAGCATAAAGCGCCGTATTGTACGTCTCTGTGCGGGTGCGTGATCCGCGATGGGTAAATACCGCATAGTTGGTGAGGCGCAATTCCTTAGTTTGATGCGGATTGCGGGGGTTGTGGGGCAGCCATTGAATGACGCGAAAGTGCCGATTAATAAATGCGGGGTCTTGCAAACGAATTGGGCGCTTGCGACTAATATCCTCCGTGAGCGTTGCAATCATAAAGTCTAGGGTGTCGAGGACTTGGGGCAGCGTCACCCCCTGAATCGCCAGAATGCCCTCCCGCTGGGTAATGGGGTCTGTTTCCCTAAAGTCTTGAAAATACTGGCGAGTGCTCCGCAACACTTGCAGCAGCTTCATCGGGGCGGTGCTAATGCGGTGGGCGGGCAGGGGGCGATCGCGAAACAGGTTCCGCCCATCCACTTGAAACTGGGGCTGGCCAAACTCATCCAGCACGGTGTACAGGGGAGATACAGCCACAGGGGACGTTGTAACCGTTGCAGATGCTTCTACTGGTGCTGAGGGAACCGTTGCCGCTTGACAGCCCACTGCCAAAAACATCAGACTCAGACAACTTGCCGCACTCAGCCAATAGAAACGCATAAGCAGACCTTGAACATGTTTAGCCTGCACTCCCTAATCCTCGCATCGCAGGTGGGGGTTAAGGCGCGGCAATGTAGGGAAGCGGAGTGGCCAATCGATTCATCATCCTAACCTTATGTGGAAAACTCCACAAGGGATGCTGCTCTCACACCTATGGGAAGTGTCGTCATCTCAACCGCATTCGAGGAATTGACCAGTGGGTCACTTGGGAATACGGCAGTGGCTCTGTGAGCAGGTAGCCTTGAATGGCATCACAACCAAGGTGCTGGAGGAGTTGTCCTTGACCCCAGGTTTCTACACCTTCGGCGACAGTGGAAATCTCTAAGCCCTTGGCCAAGTCAATGATAGCTTTGACGATCGCCTGATCTTGGCCGTCCTCTTGAATGTCGGTGATAAACGAGCGATCAATTTTTAGCCCAGTGATCGGGAATTGTTTCAGATAGTTCAGTGAGGCGTAACCAGTGCCAAAATCATCCAGCGTGATCCCCACCCCAAGGGCACGCAACTCTTGAAGGATTAACTGCGTCCGTTGGACGTGATGGATGGCCGTGGTTTCTGTAATTTCCAAGGTGAGTAATTCGGGAGGAAGGTGGGCGTCCCGCAGGCACTGGCTGACTTCTTCGACAAGATTCATGTGCAAAAACTGCACTGCCGACAGGTTTACCGCTACTCCTACGCCAGCTAATCCCTGTTGTTGCCATGCCTGGCAGTCGCGACAGGCCTGTTGGAGAACCCAGCGGCCAATAGCAAGGATCAGACCATTTTCTTCAGCTATATCAATAAAGTGTTTGGGATAGAGCAAGCCCTGGCGAGGATGGTGCCAGCGCAGTAATGCTTCAATGGCGTGAATTTTGCCTCTTGTGAGATCCAGTTGGGGCTGATAGTAAATTGAGAGTTCGCCGCGTTCAAGGGCTCCATGGAGATCGTTTTCAAGGCGCAGGAGTTCTGGGGCAAGGGCATTGAGACTATTGGTGTAGAACTGATATGTGTTGCGGCCTGTTTCCTTGGCGCGATAAAGGGCGGTGTCCGCATTGCGCAGTAAGACATCGGCAGATTGACCGTGATCGGGATAGACGGCAATGCCAATACTGGTCGTCATGTGGAGATGGTGGCCATCGAGAATGAACTCGGGTTTGAGGGCGTAGAGAATGCGTTCAGCCACAATGGCCAGATCATCGGGGTGGTGGATCATGGGCAAGAGCACGGTGAATTCGTCACCGCCCCAGCGCGCTACGGTATCGGTTTCCCGCAAACAGTGGATGAGACGTTCTGCCACCTGCTGCAATAGCTGATCCCCGACGGCATGGCCAAGGGTGTCGTTAATGAGTTTGAAGCGATCAAGATCTAGAAACATCACGCCTACCCGCTGTTGTTGCCGGCGAGCTTCAGCCAGAGCCATGGGGAGGCGATCGTCAAACAGAGCACGATTGGGCAGCCCAGTGAGCAGGTCATGGAAGGCTTGGTAATGGATCGTATTTTCTGAGAGCTTGCGATCGGTAATGTCCACAACGGTGCCTTCAAAGTAGGCAAGTCGCCCTTTATCGTCATAGACGGCGCGGGCATTTTCGGAAATCCAAATGATTTGGCCATCTTTACGATAGACCTGCGATTCAAAGTCGGTAACAGTACCAGTGGCGGTGAGGGCTTGGATAAACTCTTCGCGGCGACGCAGATTGACATAGAGCTGACCAGCAATGTCAGTGATGTGAGCCTGTAGATCCGCTGGGGAGTCATAAGCGTAGATGCGAGCCAAGGCGGGGTTGACCTTGAGGTAATGACCATTGGGACTAGATTGCAAGATCCCCTCTGTGGCATTTTCAAAAATACTGCGGTACTGGCTCTCGGCAAGGCGGAGCGATCGCTCGATCTCTTGGCGCTCTAGCACATTGGTAAATACTTGACCCATCACTTGCAGCAGTGGTAGGAGGGTCTCTAGGTGGGAATGAGCCTGACGTACAAAGTCTAATCCCAAAAAGCCGATCAACTCCTCACCGCGATTGAGGGCAACCACAAGGAGGGACTGAATTTGCTGGACGTCTAGACCTTGGCGATCGGGGGAATCCTTGGGCAGGTTTTGGATGCAAGGCCAGATGACATGATCCTAGCTCTGAATTTCTTCGAAAAAACGGGGATAGTCTTGAGGCACAATCCCCTGAAGCTGTTCCTGCTGAGGTTCAATGCCGGGGGCGCACCATTCGTAGGTATTGGAAAAGCTCCCTTGGGTACCGGGGTCACGTTCAAAGAGGTAAGCGCGATCGGCCTCCGTCATTTCCCCCAAAAGACCCAGCACCTTGTGGATGGCCTGGGGAATCTCCGTCAGGGGGTCGAAAAAGGTTAGCAGTGCTCCATCCTGAAGCAGTGAAGCTACGGAGAGGTGATTCCCCAAAAGCTGCTGGCCAATGCTGTTGGCGCTAATGACTTGATATTGGGGTGGGCGGGTGGCAGAAACACCAATCAGTAATAGCCCTTGGGCACTGTAGTTAAAAAAAATCTCCAACAGGCGATCGGCCATGGAGAGGGAGGAAGCGGCCAGTGTCTGGCCTTGCAGAGGAGAGGGCTGAACCACGGCCAATGTTTCTAAATTTTATTTCTTAATCCATCTACTCTAAACGATTCTGGCCAAGATGAACGGCTAAATGGAAAACACTTTATGCCACACCAAAACGATGCCGCCTGTGGCTGTAAGGGTGATCAGGTAGAGGGAACGGCTGAGCCGCAGAGCTGCAATAATCGTGCCTTGATCAATGGGGTGCAGCGGTTCTCCTAAAAAGGGTTTCACTTTCACCGTGCCGCGATAGATATTCGTACCCCCCAGCCGTACGCCAAAAGCGGCTGCATAGGCACACTCACTCCAACCGGAATTGGGACTGGGATCCTTGGGCGCATCCCGGCAACACCACTGCCATACCCGCTGCCACTGCCTAGAGCAAAGGGCAACTAGAAAGACGAGCCACCGACAGGGCAACCACGTGAGCACATCATCGGTTTTGGCAGCAAACCATCCCCAGTGGGTGTAGGGTGGCTCGCGATAGCCAATCATTGAGTCCAAGGTACTGGCAGCTTTGTAGGCCATGACGAGGGGCAAGGGGGTCAGTTGCGGAACGATAAGGGTGGCGATCGCCCCATAAAACAGCGGTGCCATCATGCCATCGGTCGTATTCTCACTCACCGTTTCCAGAACCGCCCGCAGAATCTCAGGCGCCTCTAAGTGGGCAGTCTCGCGACCCACATACTTAGCCAAGGACTGGCGTGCCCCCTCAAGATTGCTAGCCGCCAAAGGTGCCAATACCTCTGCCGCTGCATCCCGCAGACTACGACCCGCAAAGCCACTGGCGGTGCCCACGACGGCAATCCCCCAACCGAGGAGGGGCGAAATCGTCATTCCCAGTGTCACCACCCCCCAACTGATGAGGGCAGAACCTAGGATTAAGCTCAGTGTCAGCAGCGCCCCCCCCAACCGCTGTCCCCAAACTGGCCAGCCTTGGCCATAGTTGAACCCGTTGCTAAGGGATTGAATATAGGCTCCCATCCAGCGCACGGGATGCGGCCAGCCCCACGGATCCCCAAGGCCAAAGTCAAGGAGGGCAGCAGCCAGAAGAATCGTGTAGGCAATGAAGGGGCAAGACACAGGAACGATCAACGGGGGCGATCGCTCATTTTAGAACCTTAGCGCCACCCCGCCCGGTCCATAATCCGCAGAGCGTCGGCATTGTTGCGGCCAAACACTGCAGCATTGACATTTTGGCCACGGAAGTTGCCAAAGCGCCGCACAACCGGATGCAAGGGTACCCCGGAGCGCACGGGATATTCAAAGTTGGCCATGGCAAACATTTCCTGCGCCCTAGGACTCACTAAGTATTCGAGAAAACGAATGGCCGCTTGCCGGTTGGGAGCACCGGCCACCACACCACCACCGCAGATATTCACGTGGGCACCGCGATCGCGCTGATTCGGGAAGAACAAACCAACCTTCTCAGCAACTGCGCGGTCTTCTGCTTTATCTGAGGCCATTAATCGAGCGAGGTAGTAATGATTTGTAATTGCAATACCTCCAACACCCGCTGCACAAGCGCGAATTTGGGCGGTGTCATTTCCCTCTGGGGGTCGGGCAAAGTTGGCAACCAATCCCCGCACCCACTCTTCTGTTCTTTGAGAACCATGAATCGCCAGCAGTGAGCCTACCAAGGATTGGTTATAGACATGGCTGGAGCTGCGTGTGAGGATCTGCCGCCGCCACCTAGGATTAGCTAAGTCTTCGTAGGTGGACAGTTGATTGGGATTGACGCTGGATTTGTTGTAGATTAGAACGCGTACGCGCCGCGAGAGACCAAACCAGTGTCCTTGAGGCTCCCGTAGGTTGGCTGGCACCACGCTATTGAGTACCCTTGACTGAATCGGCTGCAAAAGACCGGCCTGCTGGGCTCGCCACAAGCGACCGGCATCCACCGTAATCAACACATCGGCAGGACTCCGACTGCCCTCACTGCGAATCCGTTCAATTAGGGCATCAGCCTCAGCTTCAATGAGATTGACCCGAATGCCAGTTTGCTCGGTGAAACCGTTGTAGAGGGCTTTGTCGGTATCGTAGTGCCGTGCTGAATAGACATTAATTACACCCCCAGCCTGTCGCTGTTGGGCATTGCTGGATTCTGCTTTTTGGTTCCAGAGGTGGTGGGCGACATAGGCCGTTGCCCCAGCGCCCATGCCCAAGAGTACACGGCGACCGACTTTCTGCATAGTTGAGAATTTCTCCTAAGTCCAATCTGAAAAATATTCTAGGACGATGGCTTCGTTTTTGCAATTTAGTTGCAATAAGTTAAGTCTTTGCTGTACCACCACTGGCGATCGCTAGGGGATAACTCCACCCAATAGAGCGTAATCACCATCATGGCGCCCGTTTCGAGGTGGCGCACCCAATAGCTGGGATGCCGTTTTGTGGCACTGTCGAGAACAAGCCGCCGACCAATGCGCCGCCAACTGGGTTCTTTGCTGCGCCAAGCAATGCGGCAACAGGGCCATGGTAACTGCTCGCGGTCAAAAAGGCGACAACAGGCACCGACCACTTCATAGCTAAAGGAATAGCCGGGACTGTAGAACTGAGTCCCACTCCCTAAGACCGGTGGTTGTTCTATTGTTGAAGATGAGCCAATCAAGGACGTGTGCTAGCGTGCAGGCCAGCTTTCCAGTGTATCAGGAATCCCCCCTAGGGTTCTTGGGCGGCAATCAAAAGGGCACAGCAGCTAAAGCCAATGACGAGGGGGAGCAAAGACTGCAGCCAGCCACTCAAGCCCGTGGTGACTAGGGCGATCGCCAGTGCCAACATCTGTAGGCGGCGTTGCTGCGGGGATGGAGCAGCCGGCAGGTCAATGAATTGCAAGCCATCGGTGGGCAAAGGTAAGGGCATCACGCCGCCAGGGGGAAACGCCCAATACTGGTACTGCTCAATAAAGAGATCTGTCCACCCATGTTCTTGGCACCAAGCCACTGCGGACTGATAGGAGTATTTGATTAATTGCAACGAAGAATGACGATCCATAGGGGCACTGGTCAGGGCCAGACAATGAACATCTCTATTGAGAACATAACAGAACTGGGAAATCGGTTTGGAACCCTTGTAGTAACTCTTAATCCTTTTGCTTGGGAGAAAATTAAGATTCCCGAAAAAGGTCAGCAGATATACTGAAAGATAGATAGAGTTGTGTCAGAAAGCACAACGGTTCCTACACCACCGTTCGTTGCAGCCGAGTGATGTAAAGAAGTGTTTATTTATGTTTTGCAGTGAGGGGTATTGTTAAGCCATCAATTCATGGTTTTCAAGAATCACTAAATTTCCCGCAAATCCCCATGAAATCTGGCTTTGCCATGAGTCCAACCGAATCATGAATTCCCTTAAAATCATCTAGGAGGCGGTTATGTTGCTGGAGGCACCGACTGTACCGGTTTCACCGGTTGCCTTGCTCCATAGCTTGTTAGAACTGCGGCAGGAAATTACTAAAGAGGGGGAAGCCCGTTTTCAACAGTGGCAATCAAAAATTAAGCGATCCGAATTTATACCTAGTGCCCGCAATCTTGCCTACTATTTGGCCTTGCGCTGGCGGGATCTACGGGCAATTCAAATGGCCTTGATGCCTTGGGGGTTATCGTCCTTAGGACGGATCGAGTCGCGGGTGCTCCCCAATTTGGATGCGGTGATCAATACCTTGGGCGCTCTGTGCCATACCCATGAGTCACTGCCCCCCCGCCCACCCTTAGATGCCTTTTTTGCGGGCGATCGCCAACTGCGCCGCCAGACGGAAGAACTCTTTGGACCCATTCGCGGCAAACGCCATGGGCGCATCATGGTGACCCTGCCCCCTGAGGCGGCGACTGACCCCCAATGGAGCATTACCCTGCTGCGCAAGGGCATGAACTGTGCCCGCATCAACTGTGCCCACGATGACCCTGCCACTTGGGAAGCGATGATTGAGCACCTGCAAGCGGCAAGCCACATTACGGGTCAACCCTGCAAAATTCTCATGGACTTGGGGGGGCCAAAACCCCGCATTGCCGACATTTTTCCGGAAACGGTGCGCGTCCACGGCGGCGATCGCCTGCGGCTGACAACGGAAATTTGCCCTGATGGTGGAGAAATACCGCAATTCACCTGCTCCTTGCCAGAAATTTTGCCGCAATTGGCGGTGGGGCAGCGGGTTTGGATTGATGATGGTCACATTGGCGCTCGCATTGTCAGCAAAGATGAGCAAGGGGTGGAACTGACTATCACCCACTGCAAAGAAGGACAGCGGTTGAAAGTGGCCAAAGGCTTAAACTTCCCCGATAGTGATTTACACCTGTGTCCGTTGACCGCTAGCGATCGCGAGCATCTGGCCTTTGCTTGCCGCCATGCCGACATCATTGGCTACTCCTACGTCCAGTCCGCCGAGGATATTGCCCTACTGCAACGGGAACTGGAGCATTGTTGTGGCGATCGCGCCGACCAGATGGGCATCATTGCTAAAATTGAGACCCCGAAAGCAATTCGAGCACTGCCAGAAATGATCATCCAAGCGGCGGGTCGGCAACCCTTTGGCGTCATGATTGCCCGGGGTGATCTCGCGGTTGAAATTGGCTACCAACGCTTGGCAGAAATGCAGGAGGAAATCCTCTGGCTCTGTGAAGCCGCCCATGTGCCCGTGGTTTGGGCGACCCAAGTCCTTGAAAACTTGGTGAAAAAAGGCGTGCCCTCCCGTGCAGAAATCACGGATGCGGCGATGGCGGAGCGAGCGGAGTGTGTCATGCTCAACAAAGGCCCCTATGTGGGACTGGCAGTAGACATCCTCGATGATGTCCTTGCCCGCATGGAAGCCCACCAGCAGAAGAAAACACCGCAACTGCGGGCACTGCACTCGTGGCACCCCTACGAGACAATTGTGCGCCAATAAACCTCTAGTTAGCCTTCAGAGAGGATGCTGGGGCGAATTTTATCCCCGTCCCGCAGGGGCCGACCCGAACGGACGACATAGCGATCGCCGGCATTCAAACCACTGAGGATTTCCACTTTGCCCTCCCGCCGTTGACCCAGGGTGACCTGCCGCTCCTGCACGCGATCGCCAACCACCACAAAAACGCTGCCTTGCCGTGAGGATAGTTGCCCCTCCTCAAAACCACTGAGGGCGGATTGCGGAATCATCAAGCGCGGCGCATTCGCTCCTTGGAAGGCCACCCGTGCCAGTAAACCACTGCCCAAGCGTTCATCGGCATTGTCAATCACGACTTCCACAGGAATCAGACGGGCAGCGGCGGCGGCAGGTGAAATTCGCGTAATCCGTCCTTCATAGGTGCGGTTGGGCACGGCATCAAACGTCACTGTTGCCCCTTGGCCGGGAGCTAATCTCGCTAATTCCCGTTCCGAGACTTCCACAACAACTTTGAGTTGACGAATATCGCCAAGGCGAAGAACTTCTCCCCCCGGTTGCAGTAGGTTGCCCACTTCTGTCAGTCGCTCTAGCACCACGCCATTGAGGGGCGATCGCAGGAGGGCTTGATTCAACCGTGCCCGTGCCTGTTGGACAAAGGCGATTTGGGCTTGCACCCGACCTTGGGCAACGGCCACCCCCTGTTGGGCGGTCACCACCTCTGCTTCACGAGACCGCAGTACCTGCCGTGCTGTTTGCGCCGTTGTGCGTGCCTGTTCCGCTGCTTGCGCTGAGACGGCACCATCCCGCAGCAGGGTTTCAAGGCGGCGGGCGTCACTTTCCGCCTGTTGGAGGGTAAGACGGGCTTCTTCGACGGCTGTACGGGCGCGATTGACGGTGGCTTGGGCTTGGATCACCTCGTTGCGACGGGCAGCCAGTTCTGCCTCTGCTTCAAAGACGGCATTTTTGAGGACAACGGGATCCACCTCCGCCAACAGTTGCCCCGATTGCACGCGATCGCCCACATCTACACTCAGGTGAAGAACTTGTCCCTCCACCTGCGATCGCACCATCACTTCACGGTAGGGGCGAGTGGTACCTGTCAGGGTTGAGCCTGTTTCCAGCCGTTCCAAGCGTGCCACCGCCACATCAGCAGTAACCCCTTCACTCTCCGGACGCGCGACTGCCGGTGATTCTAAGCGATTTATTGCCGACTGGCATCCCCCCAAGAGCACCGCGATCGCGATCGCCCCCAGCCATTGTTGTTTCGCCATCATCTGTCTATTTATCTTCCCAACTGCTGCCGATAGCCTATCACACCGTCCCCAACTGCATCAGTAACACCTCCCAGACAAGGCGAGGCTGAACGTACTGCTGCAAATACTGACGGGCACGCTCCAATTGCTGAAGCATAGACACCTTCTGCGGGAACGATCCCCCTTGCCAAATTTGCTGCTGCATTAGACCGAGGAGCCAGAGCTGTCGTTCCACATCAAGGGATTGGCTAATATCTCGTGCCAATTCCAAAGCAGTTTGTAAAGGGAGGGGTGTGGTCAATTGTTTGCCGAGGTGGCGGAACGGCTCAGGAATCTCTCGCCATGTTTGCCACGCTTGCAGAACTGCTCCTGGGGAGCCAGCTCCTAGGTCAAAGAGGGCAGGGCTAACCTCCTGCCAAAATTCAGGGGGGGCGACCTGTCGCAGAACCTGCTCCAGATCCGAACGATTCAGGGGATAGAAGGGAATTTTCTGACAACGGGAAACTATCGTATTCAAGAGCGCTGACGGACTGGGAGCAATGAGAATCAACGTGGCACGCCCCGGTTCTTCGAGGGTTTTTAGCAGGGCATTGGCGGCGGCTTCGTTCATGGTTTCAGCTTGGGTCAAGACCACTAGCGATCGCGACGCACGCATCGGCGGTTGGCTGAGGTGACGGCTGAGTTGGCGAATTTGCTCTAGACGAATCTGGGGGGCACTGCGGGGAATCTCCTTCTCAGCGGCGAGGAGTTGGCGACGGGTGTAGAGCGTCCCTTGGACACTGTAGGTGGGTTCAATCCAGAGGACATCCGGGTGGTTGCTGAGATCACTTGCCTCGTTGAGAATCGCTTGCAGAAAACAGCGGGCAGTGAGGGCACGGCCTACCCCTTCAGGTCCAACAAAGAGATAGGCGGGGGCGAGTCGCTGGCGATCGAGGGCATGGGTCAAGAGTTGAACAGCGGTTGGCTGACCAATGACAGAGCGAAACCAATTCATGACTTCGGGAAATGGGCTTTAACATAGGCAATGGCACTGGGGCGATCGCTGACAAGGCCATCGAGCATTGCCGATCGCAGGGCAAGGAGAATTTGCCGTAACTGCGGTCCGCGAGGATAGCCCAACTGTTGCAGATCATGGCCATTTAGGGGCGGCTTTTGCAATCGCCAATGCCAGAGATACTCCTGCAATAGGGCGACATCCCCTAAATCGGCTTCGCTACCTTTTGCCTGATGTACTGCGGCCAAAAGCACAATGACGGGTAAGGGGTGACGCTCTAAAAATTCACAGTAGCGACTGCGCTGTTGCTGGCTCTGCCGCAATCTCTGCCACTCCTGTTGGCATTGAGGAAAAGTGTCCAGCCACTCACAGATGTGCTCCCCCAGTTGCAGTTGACGAGCGATCGCCCCCGCCGTGGGGACAGTCACAATCAAGGCCAAGAGTTCTAGCTCCCACAGGGGAAAGGTTTGCCACTCTCGCCGCTCAGGCACTTCTGGCCACCACTCCCAAACCAATTTCAAGCGCACCTTGGCCGCCTGATCAAAGGTGACTTGGCGATCCAAACACTCAAGGGCACCCAATTCCGCCAGCAGGGTCAAGGCACGCTCACCGCCAAAGTGTTCCGTTGGCGCAAGGGGCAGTTCAAGGATGTGGCGCAGTTCATTACGCAGCCGACTTTGGAGGGAAGGCCGTTTTGAGGTGGGGCGATCGCGGGTGGCAAAGACACCACTTGTGAGGGCATATTCAATGTACTGGCGGGTTTGCGGCTCTAGGTCAAAGCCAAGGCGCACAGCAAAGCGCACGGCTCGAAAAATCCGCGTCGGGTCTTCAATAAAACTATTGGGGTGGAGCACCCGAATCAGTCGCCGCTGCAAATCCTCCCGTCCGCCAAAAAAATCAAGGACTTCCCCATGGCGCGGTGGTGTTAGGCGCATGGCTAGGGCATTGATGGTAAAATCGCGACGGTAGAGATCTTGGCGAATCGAACTGGCAGCCACTTCCGGATGCGCGGCTGGATAGGGATAAAACTCACTGCGGGCGGTGGCAATATCCACAGCAAACCCGGCTAAGGGCGAGGCCTTCGGCCAGTGAAGTGCAGCGGTTTGAAACTGACCGTAGATCTGTAGATCGGTCTCTGGGTAGAGGTCATGAAGCGCTTGTGCCAAATGCACGCCAGCAGCTTCCTCCTGTTGCACCCCATCCACCACCAAATCAAACTCCCGTGTCGGTAAATGGTGATTCCCTTGGGCGATCGCCAGCAGCAGATCCCGCACTGCGCCACCCACAAGGTATAGTTGCCAGCCGCGTTCCTTGGCGATCGCTGCCGCCCGTTGCAGTAGTGCCCACAGTTGCTCCGGCAGCCGTTGTTGCAGTGCCTCGTAAAGATTTAGGGTTGGCAAGGGGCAGACCGTTTCCGTTTCGCGGCTGAGGGCATAGAGGTGGCGCAGCACATCGGTACGGGTGACAATTCCGACCAGGTCACCTTGCTCATTCACCACCGGTAACCGCCCAATATCGTACTGCACCATTAGGGCTTGAATCTCTGGCAGTGACGTTGTCGGGGAAACCGTGCGCACCGGTGCTTTCATGTATCCTTTGACCGGGGCATGGGCAAAGCCATGGTGCAGCGCCACATCCAAATCCCGCCGTGAAATAATCCCCAGCAGTTCCCCTGCGGCACTCACCACCGACAGACCAGAGTGGCCATAGCGCAGCAAGACGCGGTGGGCATCGGCAATCGGGGTTTCTGGGCGTACTGTTCGTACGGGTGAGGACATGAGTTCTGCCGCTGTTGGCGGATGGGGAATCTGTGCTTGAAGCGCTGTAAATATCTCTTTGAGCACCGCCTCTGGCTGGTCTGTGGTCATCGTCACTGCGGCGGCTTGGGCATGCCCCCCCCCGCCAAGGGGAGCCAGTAAATGGGCAACATTGACATTGGGAATTTGGCTGCGGGCAATAATGGCGAGATGATGTTGGCGATAGCTATGCCCCAGAAGAATGGCGTCACATTCACTGAGATCTGCCAATTGGGTGATTAACCGCGAGAGGCCGGGGAGATACTCCGCCGTGTGCAGCAGCACCCAGCCCAGCCGATAGCCCTGATAAACCACTTGCTGGAGATTTGCCCATGCTTGGCGCAGATAAGGTTGCAGGTCTGCACTCAAGCCAGCCTCGGAATAGGTGGCGATCGCCCGCTGATTGGCGCCTTGGCTCAACAGCCATGCCAAGGCCTGCACATCCCGCACCGTGGTTTGCTCAAAGGTCAAGGAACCCGTATCGGCGTGAATCCCTAGGGCAAGAACCGTTGCTTCTGTGGGTGTCAGGCGAATCTCTGCGGTCTGCAACTGTTCGCAAATAATGGTGCTGGTTGCCCCCACGGGTTCTAACCATTGCTGCTGTGGGACAATATCCCCCGTCATCTCCAAATGGTGATCGTACAGGCCAATTTGGACTTGGGGTTGATCCAGCCATCCTGCGGCTTGCCCCAACTGGCGACGCCACTGCGTATCCACCACCCAAATCTGGCGCAATTGACTGGGGTCAACGGCTCTTGCTTCAATGAGGGGATATTCATCGCGATGGTAGGCCAAAAACTCCCCCACCTTGGGATGGGTTCCCCCCGTTAAGACAATTTTGGTTCCCGGATAAAGGCGTGTGACACCGACGGCTGCCCCAAGAGTGTCAAAATCAGCAATTTGATGACAAAGGACAACATCCATCAAAGATTCCGCAAGGGGATTGCAATCATAGCGTAGCTTAGTGGCCTAGGCAATAAATGAGTACAAAAATTAGTGTTAAGTATTTTAGTACAGGAAGGGAATCAGTTTCTTCACCCTTTGCCGATACGTGGCATAGTCCTTAAACTTGGCCAACAGCCACTGTTCCTCCTGAGCGGCCTTGCGGTCAAAGAAGATAAAGAGGGCGATCGCCCCCAGCCCGTGGGAAAGACTCATTTGCCATACCCCATAGGCCAAGGCCAAAAAGATCACACTGCTATAGATCGGATGGCGCACCCAACCATAAACCCCCGTGGTCACTAACTGACTGTCCTCCTTGGGATGGGGTAGGGGCGTCAAGTTGTTCCCTAGGTGAAACAAGCCAGCCATGCCTAGACCAAGGCCAATCAGACCCAAGCCAAGGGTCAATCCTAGGCGCACCACCAAGGGCAGGCTAACCACTCGGACCACTGGCAAGAGAATAAAGCCGATACTGAGTACCGTTTGGCCAATGACCCAAAATTCTCCCCGTTGATTGCGCCACCAGTCTTTGCTGAAGCCCCACTCTTGCAGTTTATTCACCTTGGTTGCCGCTGTTGGTGGATATCTTCAATTCTAGCGATCGCACGCTCATTCCACAGGGGGCAACAATTTTGTGGCTTTCGCACTGGCTTTTTTCGCCTTCGTCTGGCCACTTCCCAGTTTACCCAAGGATTCTTGGAGTGTGCCCATCGGGCAAATCGCGCACCATGCCCGCTGATGAAAGATCACCCCTAAAAGAATCGCAACAATGGAGGTGACGACGCACATATTGACAAAGAGGCCACCTACCGCCACCCAGTTGCCCCATGCCAATGTCATGCGAAGGGCAAAAACCGTCATGATGAAGCTAAACACCGCCCAGCGAAAACTTTGTTTTTTGAAGAGTTTGGGATAGGGACGGTGGGGACTAAAGTGATAAAGCACAATGTCTAGGAACGCGCCACGCGGGCAGAGGTTGCCACACCAATAGCGGCTACGAAAATAGGCCAGCGCAGGAATACCCAGCATCATGGCCAGCATGAGGTACCCCAGCCACGGATACCAGAGGCCACCGATCGCAATTAGAAAAAATAGCCAAATCATTGCCCACTGACTGGGCTTGCCCCGCAAGAATCGCTTCATAACCTGCCTAGTCGTATAGTCTTATATGACTATAAAGTTATTTAACAGAAAAATCAAGGCCTAGATGCAGTGTCTTCATGACTCTTTACGTTGCTCAGGGCAATAGCTAGCCGTGCCGCTCTAGAGCCAATTGCACCAAGCGATGGACTAATTCCGGAAAGGGCACACCACTCGCCGCCCACAGTTGGGGGTACATACTCAGGGCGGTAAACCCCGGTAAGGTATTCACTTCATTAATCAGGATTTCGCCAGTGCTGGGTACATAGAAAAAATCAAAGCGGGCAAGGCCAGCGGCATCAAGGGCTTGAAAGGCCTGTAGGGACATCGTGCGGATCTGCTCACTCACCGCTGGGGGAATCTCCGCAGGAATATGGAGTTGAGCGCGGCCATCGGTGTATTTGGTTTCGTAGTCATAGAACTCACTGCTGTAGGTAATCTCCCCCACCACCGAAGCTTGGGGTTTATCATTGCCGAGCACCGCGCACTCTAGCTCACGGGCAACCACACCCGCTTCCACAATGATGCGGCGATCCAGTTCGGCAGCGGCCTCAAGGGCAGTTGTCAGTTGTTGGCGATTTTTGGCCTTGGAGATGCCCACCGAGGAGCCAAGGTTGGCGGGTTTAACAAAGCAGGGATAGCCCAATTCGGTTTCAATGCGATCGCACAAATGGTTGTAACGACAGGGATCCGACCACAGGTCACTGCGCTGCAGGGCTACGTAGCGCACTTGGGGTAAGCCCACAGCCCCAAAGACCGTTTTCATCAAGATTTTGTCCATACCAATGGCCGAGGCAGCCACCCCCGACCCCACGTAGGGACGTTGCATCAATTGCAGCAGGCCTTGCATCGTACCATCTTCACCATTGGGGCCGTGGAGAATCGGAAACCAAACATCAATGGTTTCGGCAACCGCAGGAAACTGCCACAGGGAGTCCTCTGGTGCTGCGCTATTGGGGATGCCAACATGGTCTGTGGAGCGCCAGCGGCCATCTTTTTGGATGTAGATCGGAATCACTTCATAGCGATCGCGATTGTCACCCTCGGTAAAGGCTTGGGCGATCGCTGCCGCCGAGACCACCGAAACTTCATGCTCCCGTGAGCGACCTCCAAACAATAGCCCGACCCGCAGACGACCCATAGGACAAACCCGTGTGAATGTGACGGTTTCTTGGTACGATTTTCAAGGATTATACAAAGTTTGGGAGTTGCTATGGACGTGGGGCAAAAAGTGCGCGTCTGTCGAATTCGCGATCGCGTCGCCCAAGACATCATTCAAAAACTCGGCCAAGTGGGTCAAATTACTGGTTTTAAGATGACCGATGGCAGTGGGGTTGGCGTCATTGTCACCTTTGACGATCGCTCCAGCACTTGGTTTTTTGAGGACGAAATTGAAGTCGTCGGCTAATTCCTGCCCTGCCGCCTTTTTCACAGCAACTGAGCGGGGTCAATAAGACCTCAGATTTGGATCCCACTGAATCCGATAGAAAAAGGCTGCATTAGTGGTACGTTGTATTGTGGTGCGCTTGCACCAAACGCTGCATTCCACTTTCAGTCTCGATCGTTGTGCCCCTTGGGGAGCGATCGCCCTCTGAAAAAACGCAAATGAATTTACCTAGACAGTAGGCAAACGTCCATGGTCATATCAGCAGAACGAACCAATGTAGGCTTTATTACTCAGGTCATTGGCCCTGTCGTTGACATTGAATTTCCCAGCGGCAAAATGCCCGCCATTTACAACGCCCTGCGGATTCAAGGCAAAAACGAGGCCGGCTTAGACGTGGCTGTAACCTGTGAAGTGCAACAACTCCTTGGCGATAACCGCGTCCGTGCCGTTGCCATGAGCAGCACCGATGGCTTAGTGCGGGGAATGGAAGCCGTAGATACCGGTGCCCCCATCAGCGTGCCCGTAGGGACAGCCACCCTTGGTCGCATCTTCAACGTGCTGGGTGAACCCGTGGACGAAAAAGGCGCTGTCAGTGCCACTGAAACCCTGCCCATTCACCGTCCTGCTCCCAGCTTTACGCAACTAGAAACCAAGCCCTCGGTGTTTGAAACGGGCATCAAGGTGATTGACCTGCTCACCCCCTATCGCCGTGGCGGTAAAATTGGCCTCTTTGGCGGTGCGGGCGTCGGCAAGACCGTGATCATGATGGAACTGATCAACAACATTGCCACCCAACACGGTGGAGTATCGGTGTTTGCTGGCGTGGGCGAACGTACCCGCGAAGGCAATGACCTCTACAACGAAATGATTGAATCGGGCGTGATCGACAAAAACGATCCCAGCAAATCTAAAATCGCCCTTGTGTACGGTCAAATGAACGAACCCCCCGGCGCACGGATGCGTGTGGGTCTGTCGGGGCTGACGATGGCCGAATACTTCCGCGATGTCAACAAGCAGGATGTGCTGCTGTTTATTGATAACATCTTCCGCTTTGTGCAAGCCGGTTCTGAGGTGTCGGCGCTACTCGGTCGGATGCCCTCTGCGGTGGGATATCAGCCCACCCTCGGTACCGATGTGGGTGCCCTACAAGAGCGGATTACCTCGACCACGGAAGGTTCGATTACTTCGATTCAAGCGGTCTATGTGCCTGCGGACGACCTGACTGACCCTGCTCCGGCCACGACCTTTGCCCACTTGGATGGGACAACGGTGCTCTCCCGTGGTCTAGCTGCAAAAGGGATTTACCCCGCTGTGGATCCCCTTGGCTCCACCTCCAACATGTTGCAGCCGGACATTGTGGGTCAGGAGCACTATCAAACAGCACGGGCGGTGCAAGCGACCCTTCAGCGCTACAAAGAGCTGCAGGACATTATTGCCATTTTGGGTCTCGATGAACTCTCTGAGGAAGACCGCCTAACCGTGGCGCGGGCACGCAAAATTGAGCGCTTCCTGTCTCAGCCCTTCTTTGTGGCGGAAGTGTTCACCGGTGCCCCCGGCAAATACGTCACCCTCGAAGAAACCATCAAAGGCTTCCAGATGATCCTCAGCGGTGAGCTGGATGATCTGCCCGAGCAAGCCTTCTACATGGTGGGCAATATCGAAGAAGCCAAAGCTAAGGCTGAAAAACTCAAAGCCTAGGTTTCACAGGTGTCCATACAGGGTGGGGCAACCCGCCCTTTGATCATTGAGTGGCAAGGGAAGCGTTATGGTGATGACCGTCCGGGTAATTGCACCCGATAAAACCGTTTGGGATGCCCCCGCTGAGGAAGTGATTTTGCCCAGCACAACGGGGCAATTGGGTATTCTCTCAAATCATGCCCCTCTCTTAACCGCCTTGGAAACGGGCGTGATGCGGGTGCGCCAAGACCGCGAATGGGTGGCGATCGCCCTCATGGGGGGCTTTGCCGAAGTTGAAAACAACGAAGTGACCATTCTTGTCAACGGTGCTGAGCGCGGGGACACAATTGACCTCGAAAAAGCCAAGGCCGAATTTGCTGAAGCACAGGCCGCCCTCGTTAAAGCCGAGCAGGGGGAATCTAAACAGGCCAAAATTCAAGCCACCCAAGCCTTTCGTCGTGCCCGTGCTCGCTTGCAGGCCGCAGGGGGCGTGGTCGAGATTTAGGTTCTTTCCCTGATTTGCTGAACTGCAATTGCTCCCCCTAGGGGGAGTTTTTTGTTTAACTCGCTTCCTCCGTTTGCTGCCGCAGGTAGGCTTGGATAAAGGGATCGAGGTCACCATCCATTACCTCTTGAATGGCTGTCGTTTCCACCTCCGTGCGCAGGTCTTTGACCAGTTGATAGGGATGGAAGACATAGTTGCGAATTTGGTTGCCCCAAGCCGCTTCAACGGCATCACCGCGAATATCAGCAATTTCTTTGGCCTTTTGTTCTTGGGCAATCACCAATAGCTTGGCCTTGAGAATGGCAAGGGCTTTTTCCTTGTTTTGCAGTTGCGATCGCTCCTGCGTACAGCGGACGGCTAAGCCCGTTGGCTTATGGACAATGCGCACGGCTGTTTCCACCTTGTTGACGTTTTGTCCTCCCTTGCCGCCACTGCGAGAGGTGGTAATTTCTAAGTCGCTTTCGGGAATCTCTACCGTAACGGATTGATCCAGTTCGGGCATCACATCCACGCCGGCAAAGCTGGTTTGCCGTTTACCATTGGCATTAAAGGGAGAAATGCGCACCAGCCGATGGGTGCCCTTTTCAGAGCGCAGATAACCGTAGGCATAGCGCCCCCGAATTTCTAGGGTGGCTGACTTAATGCCCGCCTCCTCCCCCTCCGATAACTCGGCCAGATGGGTTTGGTAACCATGGCGCTCCGCCCAGCGGGTGTACATTCGCAGCAACATTTCTGCCCAATCCTGAGCATCAGTCCCGCCAGCACCAGCATTGATCGTGAGAATGGCGTTGTTTTTGTCGTAGGGGCCACTAAGGAGTTGTTCCAGTTCCCAGCAACTCAACTGGGCGTCTAAATCCTTGAGCAGCGTAGTCGCCTCTGTCACCAGCCCTTCATCCGGCTCTAGCTCCAGCAGTTCCAGTGCCGTTTCCACGTGTTCAATCGTTTTTTGCCACTGCTGAAGTTGGTTGAGGACGTCTTTGGCTTCGGTCAACTGTTGGAGTGTGACTTGGGCGATCGCTTGATCATTCCAGAAGTCTGGCTGAGCGGCGGTGTGCTCAAGGTCGTGAATCTTAGCGCTTAATGCTGCTGGGTCAAAGATAGTCCTGGGTATGACCCAGGCGATCGCGCAACAAAGAAAAATCGCGTTTGAGGGTACTTAAATCAATCATTCTACGATGCAAAAGAGAGGAATTCTGTTGATATTTTATCAAAGGCTTGCCCGCTTCCTCACTGTAGCGTCGGGCATTTCTAGGCTAGCTGCGGGGTTGAGTGACCGAATGTTAAGCTTCTTACCCTTGCCCTGAGTCCCTTCCAAGTGTCACCATGATCGGTAGGTGAACTCTGGGGAATCTAACCTATGGCCATCAAGAACCCGCCCGAAGTACCCCGTAATCGCTGGATTGGTAATCTGCTTCTTTTCGTGGGGTTGGGATTTCTCCTATTGAACCTACTTTTCCCCCAACTTTTTGCCCCCCGTCCACCTCAGGTTCCCTACAGTATGTTTATCCATCAGGTGCAAGAGGGGAAAGTGGTGCGTGCCTATGTCAGCCAAAATGAAATTCTCTACCAATTAAAGCCAGAGGAAGATAAACCGCCCCAAGTACTAGCGACAACACCGATCTTTGATCTAGAGCTGCCGAAACTCCTACAGGAAAAAGGTGTTGAGTTTGCCGCTGCCCCCCCACCGCGCAACAGTTGGTTGTTGAATGTCCTTGGTTGGGTCATTCCGCCGATTGTGTTTGTGCTCATCTTTCAATTCTTTGCCAGTCGCCAAGTGGGCGGTGGTCCTCAGGGGGTTCTCTCCATCAGTAAAAGCCGCGCTAAGGTCTATGTCGAAGGTGCGAACACGGGCATCCGCTTTGATGATGTGGCTGGGGTTGAGGAAGCTAAGGCGGAACTGGTCGAGATTGTTGATTTTCTGAAAAATCCCCAACGCTATATTCAAATTGGTGCCCGCATTCCCAAGGGGGTGCTGCTGGTGGGGCCACCGGGAACAGGGAAAACCCTGCTGGCCAAAGCTGTTGCTGGCGAAGCCAATGTCCCCTTCTTCTCCATTTCGGGTTCGGAGTTTGTCGAGCTATTTGTGGGTGTCGGGTCTGCCCGCGTACGGGATCTCTTTGAGCAGGCGAAAAAGCAAGCCCCCTGTATTGTCTTTATTGATGAATTAGATGCCATTGGTAAGTCCCGTTCCAGTGCCGGTTTTTATGGCGGGAACGATGAGCGGGAGCAAACCCTCAACCAACTGCTCACAGAAATGGATGGCTTTGATGCTACGGGGGCAACGGTGATTGTCCTTGCCGCAACGAACCGCCCAGAAACCCTTGATCCGGCATTGCTGCGCCCTGGACGCTTTGACCGCCAAGTCTTGGTCGATCGCCCCGATTTGAGTGGTCGGGAGGCAATTTTGAAAATTCATGCCAAAAAGGTGAAACTGGCTCCTGAAGTGGATCTGCACGCGATCGCTGCCCGTACACCGGGGTTTGCTGGCGCAGACTTAGCCAACCTAGTCAATGAAGCAGCCCTACTCGCGGCGCGCAATCAACGGGAAGTGGTGACGCAGCAGGACTTTGCCGAAGCCATTGAACGCATTGTGGCTGGCCTTGAGAAAAAAAGCCGTGTCCTCAACGACAAGGAGAAGAAAATTGTCGCCTACCACGAAGTCGGTCATGCCCTTGTCGGCTGTGCGCTGCCGGGCAGTGGTCGGGTAGAGAAAATCTCGATTGTGCCCCGTGGCATGGCGGCTCTTGGTTACACATTGCAGTTGCCGACGGAGGATCGCTTCCTCCTTGATGAGCAAGAATTGCGCGCCCAAATTGCCACGTTGCTAGGGGGGCGATCGGCAGAGGAAATTGTCTTTGGCACGATCACAACTGGAGCCGCGAACGATCTACAACGGGCCACAGATTTGGCAGAGCGGATGGTGCGCAGCTACGGCATGAGCAAAGTCCTTGGTCCTCTTGCCTTTGAGCAACAGCAGGCGAGCTTTTTGACGAACAATGGCATGATGCTACGGGCAGTCAGTGAGGAAACCGCTCAAGCCATCGATCGCGAAGTCAAAGAAATTGTCGAGTCAGCTCACCAGCAGGCGCTCAGTATTCTTAAGGAGAACCGTGATCTTCTCGAAGCAATCGCCCAAAAACTCTTGGAAAAAGAAGTGATTGAGGGCGAAGAACTCCACGAACTACTGAGCCAAGTAAAAACCCCAACCGCTGCCTAACCAAGGGAGCTGCAAAACCGCCAAAAAAAAAGACCAGCGGATTACTGGTCATTCAGTCCAATGTTTTGTCTCAGAAGAGAAGTCAAGGCGCACACAAAGCGGTGAGGGCGATCAAAAAGCTGCACTGCCTTAGCTCCCCTTCTTCTTCCATGATAATGTAGCGAGAGTCACAAAAATTCACATATAAAATCTTTAGGCATTTCTACTCAAACCCATAACCGCAGGTAATCAGTTTAGCGGCCACCGACGGTAATGGCATCGACTTTAATGTGGGGTTGACCAACGGTGACGTAGATGCTGCCACTGATGGAACCACAAAAACCGGGGGCAAGGGCAAGATCATTGGCTGACATTGAAATTCGCTGCATGATTTCCTTGGCTTCGCCAATCAGTGTGGCTCCCTTGAGGGGCTGTTTGATTTGGCCATGTTCAATCCAGTAGGCTTCCTCAACGGCAAAGTTAAATTGCCCCGTGGCACCGACACTACCGCCCCCCATGCGTTTGCAGTAAATGCCGCGATCAATGGAGGCAATTAAGTCCTCAACACGGTATTCACCGGGGGCAATGTAGGTATTGCGCATCCGCGAAGCGGCGGCATAGGTATAACTTTGGCGGCGGCCACTGCCCGTGCGAGGGTGACCTGTGCGCATCGAACCCGCGCGATCGCTCAGGAAATTCTTAAGGATGCCATTTTCAATCAGCAACGTGCGCTGCGTCGGCATCCCCTCATCGTCCATATCAATACTGCCAAAGGCACCGCTGGTAATTCCCTCATCCCAAGCGGTCAAGTTTTCATGGGCAATTTTTTCGCCTTTTTTATCGGCAAAGGGGGTCGTACCGCGTTCAATTTGAGTAGTTTCCAAGAGGTGACCACAGGCTTCATGGAAGATCACCCCGCCAAATTGGTTGGCCATGATCACCGGGTAAGTACCCGATTCCACATAGTCAGCATAGAGCATTTTGCCCGCCGCTTCGGCAACGGTATCGGCCAACGTGGTGTAGTCCCACTGGCGCAAAAAGTCTGGATTACTGGTATCGCCATTGCGCTCACCAATGGAGGCGCGGTGCTCGCCATCCGCACAGAGAACAGAGGCCACTGCTGATTGGGTGAGGCGAATATCGCGACCAAAGGTGCCATCACTGGCGGCCACCATGACCTCTTGCCAATCGCGAAAATAACTGAGGCGGCGGGATTGCAGATGCTGGGTTTTCTGGCGTAGGCGATCGCTCCCCGCCAGCAGAATATCGGCCACTTCAGCAATAGAACTACACGCGGCTAGCCAGCCTTCCTTGCGGCCTTGGGCATAGTCCCGCAGCAATTCAAGGTGGATTTCAGGCACGTAAGCTTGCGGACTGGGTAAGAGCAACCCCATTAAGCCCAGAGCCTTCTCTAAAGCTGCCTGCAACCCCTTAAAGCTGAGATCATTGGTGCTGACATAGCAATCACTGGTACCGCGAAAAACGCGAATACCCGCCCCTAAACTCAAGCGAGGGGAGACACTCGTCAGGCGATCGTCCTCGACAAGAGTACTGAGGTAATGGTTGCGCTCAAGGAAAATCTCGACAAAATCAGCGCCAGCCGCCCGCCCAAGGCCAAGGAGCGTAGCGAGGGGAGATTCCCAAGAGCCATCAAAGCGATCGCCTTCGGGGGCATAGCTAAGGTGAGCAAGATCTGCAGAACGAAGGAGCGTGGCTGGCATTGTTAACAATCACTTAACATATCCCCACTATAGCAAATTCCCCCTTGCAGCCTAGTTTTCAGCTTTAGCTAAAAAGGAGAGGTGGTAAAGGGTATCCTTGGCGGGGTGGGCTTGCACCTCTTGGAGCACCACCGTTCCCTGCCACGGCAAATCGGGGATCGAAAGCTGGATCGGGGTTTTCTGGAGACGGGCATCCCGCACCAAAAATTCGGCGGCGTGGGTATCCACCACCAAAGAAATCGAAGACTCAAGCGTCGGGCCGTAGAGGACGGCAGGGGTTTTGCCCTCACGGCGTAGGGCATTGGGTTTAGCATCGGCAGGGCGTAGTTGCCCCTCAATAGCTAAGGAACGAGACATTGCTGCAACTCCAATTAAGATAAAACGGGATGGACTTGGGTGCCATCATCCTTGAGGAGTGCCCGTTTCGGACCATGGATTGGATCCTCAACAATGATGGTTTGGCTGCGCTCTGCCCCCAACGAGACAATGGCGATGGGCACAGACATAATTTCAGCCAAAAACTTGAGATAGTTCAATGCCGCCTTGGGCAGATCATCAAGGGAGCGGCAATGACGGGTGGATTGCTGCCACCCCGGCAGGGTTTCATAGATGGGACGACAGCGGGCAAATTTGAGGGCATTGCTGGGGAAGTGTTCGCAGCGCTCACCGTCAATATCGTAGGCAACACAGACTTTGATCTCTGGCAGCTCATCGAGGACATCGAGCTTCGTAATTGCTAAGCAATCGAGACCATTGATGCGCACCGCATAACGGCCAATCACGGCATCAAACCAGCCACAGCGGCGGCGCCGTCCAGTTGTGGTACCAAATTCAGCACCGCGATCGCCCAAGAGTTCTCCCACCTCATCCAGTAATTCCGTTGGAAAAGGCCCTTCGCCGACCCGCGTGGTATAGGCTTTGGCCACACCAATGACGCGGTCAATCATCGTTGGACCAATCCCCGCCCCGACACAAGCACCCCCGGCCACAGGGTTTGAGGAGGTGACGTAGGGATAGGTGCCATGGTCAAGGTCTAAAAGAGTACCTTGGGCACCTTCAAAGAGAATGTTGCGCCGCCGGCGGATGGCATCATCCAGCACGAGGGAACCATCGACAATGTGCGATCGCAGGCGCTCACCGTAGGCACAGTACTCTTCAATGATCGGCTGCGGTTCGAGGGGCGCCAGTCCGTAGAGCTTTTCGAGGATCAAATTCTTTTGGGCGATCGCCCACTCCAGCTTGGCGGCCAACTGATCAGCATCCAGCAGATCCAGCATGCGGATCCCCGTGCGCTCCGATTTATCGGCATAGGTAGGGCCAATGCCGCGTCCCGTGGTACCAATGCGGCGCGAGCCACGCCGTTCCTCAGCGGCAATATCCAACTGGCGGTGGTAGGGCATTGTCACATGGGCTGTTTCTGCAATCAGCAGATTCTCAGTGCTTACCCCCAACTGTTCCAGTTGTTCGAGTTCCTCAAGGAGCACCTTCGGATCCACCACCGTTCCCGCGCCAATGATGCACTGGGTATCAGGGTAGAGAATCCCTGACGGAATCAGGTGCAATTTCAGGGTCTGGTCTTTGACGACAATCGTGTGACCTGCATTGACACCGCCCTGATAGCGGACTACCACATCGGCAGACTTGCTCAGGAGATCGGTGATTTTACCCTTGCCTTCATCGCCCCACTGGGCACCAACAACGACGACGTTTGCCAAGTGATTTTCTTAACTCGTTAATTAACACAATCGTCTATTATAACCTTTGGAGCAAATGCACACAAGCGCGCGATCGCAAAAATTTTGCCATTGCCCTGCCCGTCCTAGGGGCGATCGTGCTAGTATAAGAAATGCTTTGAATGCCGATGTAGCTCAGTGGTAGAGCACTCGATTCGTAATCGAGCGGTCGTGAGTTCGAATCTCATCATCGGCTTGGCTCACCCATTTCCAATCGTCTGCGAGCAGGAACAGACTGTGTTTGCCTACCTCAGAGGAACTGTTGTTGCCCATCAATCGGAGGGGAGCCATCGCTCTGCCCTCATCCTAGAGGTGAATGGGGTCGGCTATCGCTTACTGGTCCCGTCCCATCTGTTGCGGCAGTACCCACCGAGTGCTGAGGTGGTGCAGATTTTTACCCATCTCAGTGTCCGTGAGGATCAGATGCTCCTCTATGGCTTTGCCTCGGCAGCGGAGCGGGATCTCTTTTTGCGTTTGATCCGTGTCAATGGGGTTGGGTCACAGATGGCGCTATCGTTGCTGGATACCCTACCTTTGCCAGAGCTAGTCCAAGCGATCGTCAGTGGCAATACCCGTCGTCTCAGCCGCGCGCCCGGAGTCGGCAATAAAACCGCTGAGCGCATTGCCTTGGAACTGAAAGCCGCCCTGAGTGCTTGGCGACAGGAAACGGGGTTAACAACGGCTCCCGCTGGCCTGCCCACGGAAGCGATGCGTGAAGAACTGGAGTTGACTCTTTTAGCCTTGGGTTATAGCGATCGCGAGATTGAAGCTGCCCTTACTGCCATCGGCCAAACGAGCACCCTCGCCAAGAATAGCGATCCAGAGGCATGGCTACGGGAAGCCATCACATGGCTAAGTGCCAATACCTAGGCTTTAGGATAAATAGAGACGACACTTAACTCTAGACTGCTATGGGGCAGCCAACCTTCATTGATCTATTTGCTGGCATCGGTGGCATGCGGCTCGGTTTTAGCCAAGCAGGTGGTTGCTGTGTTTTTAGCTCAGAGTGGAATAAGTTTGCCCAAATAACCTACGAAGCAAACTTTGGCGAAGTGCCAGCAGGAGACATTACTCAAATCCCCTCGGAGAGGATTCCTGACCATGACATATTATTAGCGGGTTTTCCCTGTCAGCCCTTTAGCATTGCGGGTGTCAGCAAGCACAATGCCCTAGGAATGAATCATGGTTTTCAGCACCCGACTCAAGGCAATCTATTTTTTGAAATTGCGAGGATCATCAACGATAAACGTCCTAGGGCTTTTTTGCTAGAAAATGTTAAAAATCTTCAAAGCCACGATCGCGGTAGAACCTTTCAAAGGATTCAAGAAATTCTAAATGATTTGGGATACTACATCTATTACCAAGTCATCAATGCTGTTCATTTTGTGCCCCAGCATCGAGAAAGAATTTTTATTGTGGGTTTTAGAGAACCCCTTGAATTTACATTTCCTCAGGTACCAATTCAGCAACATAGAGTTAGGGATATTCTGGAACCGTCAGTAGATGCTAAATATACGTTGAGCAATCATCTGTGGCAGTATTTGCAAAACTATGCTGAAAAGCATCGTGCCCGTGGTAATGGATTTGGCTATGGTCTAGTTGATTTAGAGGGAGTAACCCGAACATTAAGCGCAAGGTATTACAAAGATGGCTCGGAAATCCTCATTCCCCAAGAAAACAAGAATCCCCGCCGCCTGACGCCAAGGGAATGTGCCCGCTTAATGGGGTTTCCCGACTCTTTCAAAATTGTGGTGAGTGATACAAGGGCATACCAGCAGTTTGGCAATTCAGTTGTGGTGCCGTTGGTGAAAGTTATTGCTGATGAGATATTAAAATCCCTAAAGCAGGGAAAATTATTAAAACAAACTAGGCAGCTTACGCTCTTTTAGTTCAGATATGTCATTCAAGGTTTTAAGCAAGCAGGAAAAGAAAGTTTTAAGAAAGATATGTTCAGGCAATAAGTATTACATGAAGCCTATTGTTAAGAGAATTAATCAATGGGTTGCTAGTCAGAAAAACATTAAGGAAGCATGGCTATTAGTGCTTAACCAGTTACACGACATCATACGAGCTTCTCAGATTGATGTGGAAATACTTTTAGATCAAAAGGTTCAACAGGGGAAAATAGAGAATAAAAATCAAGCAATAAAGAGCATTGCTGGCAATGCTTTTTCAAACGCCTTAATTTACATCTTTCTTGTTAACAAGTGTTGCAAAAACATACCTGAATGGATGTTCATAACATCTCAGCTATCAAGTGTTCCAAATTTCAGGCAGTCAATTAATATCAATATCCAAAATGAAGTGCAAAAACCAGATATGGATATTGTGATTTATGCAAATAATAATATTAAGCAAAAACATACACCTGAAAGCTATATCATTTTGTCTCTTAAAACATCCTTAAGGGAAAGGGCGGCTCAAACTTATAAGTGGAAACTCCTAATGGAAGTTGCTCTACATAGCCCTGAATTATGCGAAAAATATAATATCTCCTATCGATCGTCAGTAGTTCCGATTATTTGCTTTGCAACAACAAACTTTTATAACGAAATTAATAACCCTCAGCAACGCGGAATGTTGAAATTCTTTGATCGGTCTTTTATCGCTAAGGAAATAATAGATTTTACAGAAGATGCGTTTATTTATCCTCTTTCTAACTTAATTCCATTTGCTATAGAAAAGCTGTCAAATCCCTATGTTCAGCTTAGTTTGTTTTAACCCCCAAATAAAAAAGGGGCAGTTTTATGCCCCCTAGTATTAGCAAACTATAGCGAACAATTTGAATCTCTAGGAAAACATCGGCAGGTGAGAATAGATGGCTGTCCACAGCGGACTCCAAGGCCCAAGGTTGAGTACTAGAGTTGCGATCGCCACGGTGCTGCTGAGCCATGTCAGCCATTGGGCGTAGATATTTGCTCCTTGCTTCTGTGTTTGCAGGTGTTCAACAGTTTGCTGAAGCTGCTCGACTTCTTGGTTAAGATCTGTAATCTCATGGCGTAGCCCGTCAATTTCACGATCGCGATCGCTGAGCGTGGCATGACAGGCCGCTAGTTCTGCCTCTTTTTCGCGACAGGTGGCTTCAATCGTGGTCAGAGAAGCGGTCAATGTCGCCGTTTGACTGGCGTATTCTTCTTCGAGGCTGCTACTGCGCTGGTAGGCGGTTTCTAGCTCTTGGCGATAGCGATCGCAATTGTCCCGTAGGGCTTTGTTTTCCGCTTGGCTAGTGTTGAGGGCATGCGTCAATTCCGCCACCTGTTGGCGATAGTCACTAACTTGAGTGTGTAGTTGCTGTTGTTGGTCTTCTAGCTCTTGGCGATAGCGATCGCAATTGTCCCGTAGGGCTTCGTTTTCCGCTTGGCTAGTGTTGAGGGCATGCGTCAATTCCACCACCTGTTGGCGATAGTCACTAACTTGAGTGTGTAGTTGCTGTTGTTGGTCTTCTAGCTCTTGACAGCGGTTTTGCAACCGTTCCACCTCTGAGCGCAATTGCTCAATTTCTTGGCGCTGGCGATCGCGCTCCTGTTCACTACGGCTGACCAGTTCCTTTAGCCCTTCAATGCGCTGGGTTTGTTCGCTGACAATCCGGTGCAGGCGATCGCACTCTTCCTTCAAACGTTGCACAGAACCCTTGTACTGCCGCTGTACCCAAGCCCGCAAAAACGATAGGCCAGAGATGGTAAATCCAATCAGGGCATAGGTGCCCACCAATATATGACCCGTGGCCGACATCTGTAACATATTGAACCCCTGAACTTCAGTTGAATGTCAATGAAAACGCCGCCATCCAGAATACAGCCCTTTTCCCAAGGATGGAACCCGCCCAAAACAGTCAAAGCCGCTGTCGGACAGGCCTCTATCTCTTTATCCTTTGGCGATCGCTCCCCTATGCAGGGGCACAGCGATAACTTTATGGGAATGCATGCAGAAACTTCTATTTCCTAGTCTAGCGAGGGAGAATGACCGCTGGGGCTAGCTTCTTGCCAGCATTGGTACAATAAGGGATGCACTTGAATTTGCAAGGGGAAGACCAATGACCGAGGCACCTGTATTGCCCATTCTATTGATGGGGATTGCGAACTTTTTGCAGATCTACTTAATTGTGCTGCTGATTCGAGTTCTGCTGTCGTGGTTTCCCAATATCAACTGGTACAATCCGCCCTTTTCGATTCTCAGTCAGTTAACGGATCCCTACCTGAATATCTTTCGTGGCCTGATTCCCCCCATCGGTGGCCTTGACTTTTCGCCGATTATTGCCTTCTTCCTCTTGCAATTTATTGTCCAACTCTTATCGGGGTTCTCCAGTAGCGCCACGTTCTTCTAAACCATCGCTAGCCTAGGGTGCAATCGCCATGTCAACGCTGCCTGCGTTTCAGGATGAATTTGATGTCATTGTTGTTGGTGCCGGTCACGCCGGCTGTGAAGCGGCCTTGGCAGCGGCACGGTTGGGTTGTCGTACCCTCTTGCTGACCCTCAACCTCGATAAAATTGCTTGGCAGCCCTGTAATCCTGCCGTGGGTGGCCCCGCAAAATCGCAACTGGTGCATGAAGTGGATGCCCTTGGGGGCGAAATTGGGCGTGTGACCGATCGCACTTATCTGCAAAAGCGGCTCCTGAATGCCTCACGGGGGCCAGCGGTCTGGGCATTGCGGGCGCAAACCGATAAGCGCGAATACAGCGCCGTCATGAAGCAGGTGGTGGAAAATCAGCCCAACTTGCTCGTGCGCGAAGGCATGGTCACGGATTTAGTCCTTGATGCCAATGACACGGTGATTGGGGTTGAAACCTACTTTGGCGTCGCCTTTCGCTGTCAAGCAGTGATCCTGACAACGGGAACCTTCCTCGGTGGCCGCATTTGGGTGGGAAATAAATCCATGGCCGCTGGTCGGGCTGGCGAATTTGCCGCTGAGGGACTCTCCCAAACCTTAGCACGGCTCGGTTTTGAGGTGGATCGCCTGAAAACAGGAACGCCCGCACGGGTAGATCGGCGATCGGTGGACTACAGCAAGATGGAACCGCAACCCCCAGATGAGCAGGTACGCTGGTTTAGCTTTGACCCCACCGCATGGGTGGAAAGACCCCAAATGAACTGCTACTTGACGCGCACCACCGCTGCTACCCACCAACTCATTCGCGAAAATTTGCACCTGACGCCCGTCTATGGCGGTTGGGTGGATGCCAAAGGCCCCCGCTACTGCCCCAGCATTGAGGATAAAATTGTCCGCTTTGCTGACAAAGAAAGCCATCAAATTTTCATTGAACCCGAAGGCCGCGATACACCAGAACTCTATATCCAAGGCTTTTCCACGGGGCTACCGGAACCGCTGCAATTGCAACTGTTGCGCACCCTGCCGGGGCTAGAAAACTGCATCATGCTGCGTCCGGCCTATGCAGTGGAATACGACTACTTGCCGGCAACCCAGTGCTTTCCCACCCTGATGACGAAAAAGATTCAGGGGCTGTTTTGTGCCGGACAAATCAACGGTACCACCGGCTATGAGGAGGCCGCCGCCCAAGGGATTGTGGCCGGGATCAATGCGGCTCGCTTTGTTCAGGGGAAACCGATGATCACCTTCCCACGCCAAGAGAGCTACATCGGCACCCTGATTGATGATCTGTGCACGAAGGAACTGCGGGAACCCTACCGCATGCTCACCAGCCGCTCGGAATATCGCTTGGTGTTGCGATCGGACAATGCTGACCAGCGGCTCACCCCCTTGGGGTACGAGATTGGCTTGGTGAGTGAAGCCCAGTGGCAAGTGTTTCAAGCAAAGCAACAGCGCCTTGCGGCGGAGACCCAACGCCTGCAAATGACGCGCATTAAAGCCCATGAACCCGTGGGCGAAGCGATTGTGGCCGCGACGGGTCAAGCGATTAAGAGTGCCATTGCCCTTGATGAGTTGCTGCGGCGATCGGGGGTACATTACGACCTACTGGATCGCCATGGCCTTGGCAATCCCGATCTGACTCCCCAAGAGAAAGAGGCGGTTGAAATTGCCATTAAATACGCCGGCTACATTGAACGGCAGCAACGGGAAATTGAGCAGATTGCCCGTCAAGACCAGCGTCCGCTCCCTGCGGATTTGGATTACTTTGCCATCCCCACCCTTTCAATGGAAGCACGGGAAAAACTCAGTACCATCCGCCCCCTCACCATTGGTCAAGCCAGCCGTATTGGTGGGGTCAACCCGGCAGATATTAATGCCCTTTTGGTCTATCTCCAAGTGCAACAGCAGCGGCAATCCCTAACGGCGGTGGGGAGCTAGAACCGTGTGGCCGGCTGAACTAGAGTTGTCCTATGTCAGACATCAAGCTCCCCTGTATACTTCTGGCAACCCAGTTGGGGAAGCGAGCAAGCATCTCCCTTGGCCAAAAGCTCCCTTTTTTGCAAAACAAACCCATGATTGCTCTGAACCTGCGTCCCACGATTGAATTAACTGATGAAGCCTTCGAGCAACTTTGCCGTAGTAACCCTGAGCTACGGCTAGAGCGTAGCGCTCAGGGAGAATTGATTGCCATGGCGCCTGCCGGCAGTGAAAGTAGCCGTCAAAACCTCAGTCTCAGTGCCCAGTTATGGCACTGGAACCAACAAACAAAGCTGGGTGTAGCCTTTGACTCCTCCGCTGGTTTTCGTTTACCCAATGGCGCCATTCGCTCCCCTGATGCTGCTTGGATTGAAAAAAGTCGCTGGCAACGCCTCACCCCTGAGCAACGGCGCCGCTTTGCCCCCATCTGTCCTGATTTTGTGTTGGAACTCAAGTCGCCAACGGATGATTTGGCTGCTCTCCAAGTCAAGATGCAGGAGTATGTGGACAATGGTGCCCAACTGGGTTGGTTAGTTGATCCCGAAATGCGACAGGTTTACTGTTATCGATCTGGGCAAGCTGTGCAGGTTTTGGAACATCCCCCTTGTCTTTCAGGAGAGCCCCTGTTGCCTAACTTTGTAATGGATTTCACCTTGATTTGGGATTAGGGATTCTCTATTATAGGACGGCTCTGCCGTTCGTACTGCCCTTTCCCAGCATGAGTGTCGAGGCTTGGCGCGCCCTAAGTCAGTGCCCTGATTCGTGGAGTGGTTTGTCGCTATCGCGGTTACTCTATGGGGGAATTATGGCGCTGGTTTGTGGCGGCTTGGCAATTGCTGCGGCAGGAGCAAGGTTCTCATCTTACGGTTTGTTATCGCCGGGTGTGGCCACGATGACCCGCAATCTTGCTCTTACGGATTATGAGCGGCAACAAATTAAAAAAATCAGTGCGTGGCTGCGGGAGGAAACGAACCCTCTGCAACAGGCGGTGCAATCGGTCAATGCCACAGTCGAGCGTCGTATCAGTCGGATGTTGTCCCCTGAACATCTAGCGATTCTGCGTCAGGCGGGCGATCGCCTACTGGCCAATAGTGATCAGGCTTGGCAACACCTGAAACAGCGATTGGGGAACACTCGGATGCCAGTCGATCATTGGCAGGATCTCAAGGATCAACCCCTAGAGGTGTGCGATCGCCTGCAAGCCAGCGTTGCCGGTGCGGCCTTGACCAAAGCTGCTGTGGAAGCCCTGATCACTGCTCCCTTTGACTTTCTGGGCGAACTGGTGGATGTGGGGTTGACTCTGCTATTGGGTCTCAAAACCATTCAAGCGGTGGGCTTGTGCTATGGCTTTGGCAGTGAGACCACAGTTGAACAGCACATCATCTGGGGCACATTGGGGATCAGTTTTGCCGGCACTGCCAAGGAACGTCAGCATCTATTGTTGAGTTTGCTGCATCCTTCTGAGGACAGTGAACGGGGGGCGATCGCCGGCCTCTTGGAAGACAGTGCCTTTGAAGTTTTTACCGACAACACGGTGGAGGCGGTGTTGAGTCACGCATTAGTGATGTTGAGCGAAGAATTGAGTGGCGAGTTGATCCCCGTGATTGGCACTGCTTTGGGGGTTCTGGAAAGCGAACAATTTGCCCGAGAAGTGGCAACGACCGCGCGATATGTTTATCAGTTGCGTTGGCTACTGCGTGCTCACGGTGGCAGCGGAGTGGATGGTTGACAACGGCTACCGCCGCCAAAGTCCATGGTCGTGCCAAAATCTCTGTGGAAGAAACAATCCACTACTATCTTGCCGATGACGCTGTTTTGGAATGGCTACCTCAAGAAAAGAAACAGTCGTTTGTCACTATCGGGGTTACTCAATTTTATTCAATTAATGGAGTCAATTCTCTTTTCATTTCTTCTGCTGTCTTGATACAGTTAAATCCCCAAAAATAGTTACAGGCTTCATACTGATCATGTGTAACACTCAGTGAGATATCGCGAAATAAATTCGTTAAATATGATGAAATTGATTGATATGTTTTTCTTTCTTGATAAGATTTTATACCATTCTCTACCCTGATTTTCAAGGGAATGTTGATCAGAACATCTGCTGTACAGATTATCTGTTGTTCAAATAGCCAATGGGGTTTATTCATGTAAATACAGTACCCAATGTGAGTACCAATAGCGTTAGAAGCAGTGACATCTGACAGCCAGATGATTGATTTAAGACGATTCAGAAAATTCCAATCATAAATGTGACCTGCTGTTGTGCAGTGAAACCCTGCATTCAGGTAGAGTTCTACAATTTCAGGACGGCAATCTTTCCAGTAAAAACAAATAAGTACTGATTCAAACTGATGATCCTTTGATACTCTTCTAAGCCATTCGATAGCCTGTAAATGATTGAATGAAGTTTTAATTAGATGGGTTGAGTGTGCAGGGAAAAATAGTAGCGTTTTTCCAAGTTTTTTCTTGTAATTCTTTAGTGTTTCAATATCGATTAACTCTGCGTAATGTATATATGGCCCTATCGGTAATACTTTCCTCTCTGTATACTTTGAAATAACTTCTTTTCTAAACTCACTGAATGTAATAATTGCCCTTGCAAAGGGATCATCGTCAGGTGCTCCGGAATCATCTAGATAGCAACCATGTTCGATAGGCGCCAGAAGCTTTTTTTTAGGCTGAATGCCAGCGTAATGCTTGATTGTTTTGGATATACCATAGAGTGAGTTTTGTGAAAATTCTTCCGGAACTAAGTGATAGCAAATTCTCATAGGGATATCTACGTTATTAATATCCCGGTCAAACTGAAGTATGTTTGCATTCTTTTCTATGTAGGGCAAATATAGGTAAGACTCAAGTTTTGTAATTGGGTTTCTTGCAGGTGCAATCAGAAACAGTCTAATAGCCCTGATCGTTTTCTCAATCCCTCTTGACAAAGATTGATTTAGTAGCATGACCTCTTGTATATCCTTTTTTAGAGGAGGAATAATTCTTCGTCTAAGATTATACTAGGCGCTGATTCTTATTAACAGAAGCTAAAGCTAATTTGGTTAGTAATAGAGTTTATTAAGTTTGGGCAAATGACATTGGCGGTGCTGTTGGGTCTGAAAATGATCCAAGAGTCGGATCTATGCTCCCAGCAGTGAGATTGCGGCTGAACAGAAGATCATTTGGGGCACGTCGGGGTGAGTTTTCTAGCTATAGTCTATAGTCAAGGATCATTAGTATCTCTACAGTGCTGGCTGCTGCGTGCTCACGGTGGCAGTGGAGTGGATCTCGCTTGCAGTTGATCGCCAATGCGCTGTAGGGCAGCCATAGAGCCAGTGAGGAGGAGGCGATCGCCCGCCATTAGGGGACAGTCCTCCTTGGGTTCCAAGAGCAGCGTTCCCTCTCGCCGCAGGGCACGGATGGTGACGGTCTCAGGCAGATGCAGATCGGCAATGGTGCGATGTTGTTCGCCAATCTCTTTGGGCAACATGATCCAAAGAAACAAGGTTTCTCCTTGGGGCACACTGACACGGCCATTGATCAGGGCTTCACAAGCTGCAAACTCTGCTGGCTGACCAACAATCAGGAGGCGATCGCCCCCCTGCAGACAGGTTTCACCACTGGGATAATCCACCTCAGTACCATCGGCACGGACAATGGCCAACAGAGTCACCCCCGTCAACTGGCGCAGTTGAATTTCCGCAAGACTCATGCCCCGAATGGGGGAATCCTCAGGGACGGTCAGCCAGCGACTATTCATATCCTGAGCCGCTTGCCGCAGGAGACGGGCGGTTCTCTCAGGGGGAGTATCGCCGCGCAAATTGGCGTAGTGGCTGTCGCGCACCTGTTGTACCTGCTGCTGAATGTGGCGTTCACCCATGCCTAGCGTAAAGAATAGATGAGCGGCCAACTCCAGACTGGCTTCAAACTCGGGCTGCACCACCTCCCGTGCCCCCAGTTGATAAAGCAACTCAATGTCGCGATCGCTATTGGCGCGCACAATGACATCCAGTTCCGGGGCAAACTCTAGGGCACGCTTGAGACAGAGGCGGGTACTCATACTCTCCGAGAGGGCGATCGCCATACCAAGGGCTTGATCGACGCCTGCTTTGGCCAGAATGGTGGTACTAGCAGCATTGCCGTAAATGTAGGGCAGTTGGGCAGCGCGCACTTCGTTAATCACCGTTTCACTTTGCTCAATGACCAACACGGGATAATTTTGTTTTTGGAGGAGTTTCACCACACTCTTGCCGACGCGACCATAGCCACAGACAATCACATGGTTCCGCTGCGGCAACCCCGTTAAATCCATGTCGAGGATTTCATCTTCCTTGAGGATGCGGCGCAGTAGGGGCAGTTCCAACAGTACAGGCACCAGCTTTAACAAAAAGGGCGTCACCAGCAACGTCACTGCTGTCGTGCCGAGGGTGAGCAGATAAACTTGTTGGGACACCAATCCCAAGCCCCGCCCTGCCGTCAGCAGCACAAAGGAAAATTCCCCAATCTGAGCCAGCCCAATCCCCGCCAGTAATGACGTTTTCCACGAATAGCCAAAGAGCTTGACTATGGGGGTGGTGATCAGGAATTTACCCAGAATCACTAGGCTGACCAGTTCAATAATGCGATCCAAGTGCTGCCAGAGAAACACTGGATCAATGAGCATACCAATGGAAGCGAAGAAGAGCGTGGTAAAGACATCGCGGATCGATTCCACGTAATCGAGAGTTTGATCGGCATACTCCACCTCGGAGATCATCAGACCGGCAATAAAGGCACCAATCTCAATCGAAAGCCCCAAATACTGGGTCAGCAGGGCAATTCCCAAACAGAGGGCAACGACGCCTAAAAGGAAAAGCTCACGACTTTCTGTTTTGGCCAGTAGCCGTAGCAGAGGCGGCAGCAACCACATCCCAGCGGCGATCGCCCCCACGGCAATCAAAGCAATGGTCAAGACTGCTTGGCCGAGGGCAAGTCCCAACTCCTCTGGGGGTTTGTTCAGGGCGGGTAAGACGGCAATCATCAAGCCCACCGCCAGATCCTGCACCACCAAGATGCCCAGCATAATTTGCCCTTGGATCGACTCCAGCTCATTGCGATCCATGAGGCTGCGCAGCACCACTGCTGTTGAAGAGAGGGAGAGGACAGCACCGAGGAAAATCCCCTGATTGGGGGAACTTACCCAGCCAACTCCAACGGAAATGAGCATTGTAACTGCAATGGTCAGGAAAATTTGCAGGGCACTGCCCCCCAAGCTAACCCCTTGAACTTTGCGAATTTCACCGAGGGAGAAGCTCACCCCCAGGGCAAAGAGCAAAAAGGCCACCCCCAGTTGTGCCAAACCTTCCACTTGAGGTACTTCCTTGAGGAGTCCCAAGCCCGTTGGCCCGACCAACATACCGGCCAACAGGTAGCCCAGCAGGATCGGTTGTCGCAGCAAAGCCGCCAACACACCCCCCACTGCCGCTGCCCCCAGTACCACACTGAGGTCAATGACAAGGCGAAAATCTTCGGTCATGGGATCTCATGCTAGGGCATCAAGGCTAGCATCTGAGCCACAACGGCAAAACTCTCACTGTAGAGGAAGTCTTGTCCCCAGCGCTGAAGTTCCTGACTCAAGAGGATCTCAGCCGTGAGATCACTCAGGGGAGACACATGATAAGTACGGCACATTTGAGCACTGCCCCCGGCCTCCATGCGCATACAGCCACGGGTTTCTGAGCAAATGATTGTACAGCAATCGGCTTGGAGATTGGAGGAGGTGAGTTTGAGGTCAATTAAATCCCCCAGCACGAGGCCAGCATCACCCGTGGGAATGCCTGCTAATTCTGCCTTAATCAACCGTTGATCGGAGGCCACCAGTTCCACGTGATAGACATCATAGTCACCGCACTCGTGGCGGATCTGGCGCGGCTGCCACTGAAGCCGGGAAGCTAACCAGCCAAGGTACATTAAAGCTTGGGCGGGATTGCCCTTTTCGTAGTCAATGACCACCTGATCAATTTCCTGAATGGCCAAACGGCGTTCGGGGGGATCAAAGGCTTCGGCGGCCAGTTCTTGCCATGCCCCCAGACGGCGCCAGTTCAAATCTGCGAGGGGAAGGTTCTGCTCCAGCAAAGGCGCGATCGCCCGCAAGCCCCGCAGCGGATCGAGAAATTCACTGGAATCCACAATCACGCGGCTAAATTGGGGCGCAAGGGTTTGAAACAACTCAAAGTTATTGAACAAGTCCCCCTTCCACCACAAAAAGCGGGGGAGTTCGCGAATGATTAAAGACTGCAACAGGGGTTCCACCCGCTGGAAGGCGCTATGGGTGCCCTTGAGGGTAATGTATTCACAGCAAACGAGGGAACTGCGCATCTTTTTGTTGATCGGGCAGTAGGCCGCCACCTGAGCAGTAATTCCCGTATCTTCGCCAAGGGTAGGACACAGGGCAATCACCCGACAGGGATTTTGGCTGGCGATCGCGTCAGCAATGCCACTACCGCGCATATCCACGGCATAGCGATCGCTCCGAGAGGTTCCCTGAGCATATTCTGCCTGCAAGGCCTGCCGCAGTTGGGGCGTGACTCGACCTGTCAAGGGCAAGTTGTGATTCTTTTCAGCAGCACGAATCGCCGACTGCATGCGGGGGCCAAGGATACCATCAATGGGGCCTGTGTAGTAGCCCAAGGCCGCTAGCAATTGTTGGGTATCATCCGCCTCATAGACAACTAGGGTAAAGGTGGTTGCCCGCACTGCTGCTGGCGCCGTACCATCCCCGCCATGGCTGAGCCAAATTTGCCGCAAACTTTGCTCAATATCATCCAACGAGACATCCACGGGATCTTGGAGCGCTACGAGGGGAGTTGATTCAGTTGCCATACCTAGCTACCTATCTGTGAATGAAGTTCGGCCTTGATTCCCATCTCTTCCCATGATGGATAAAGATCACAGTCGCCGCCACCGCCGACCATCGGCATTAATCATCGCTTCTGCGGCATCGGGATCCCATGTCCCCGCTTCATAGGTGGGAATCGTGTCCGGATCCGTAGGGGCATCCCAAGCACTGAGCACCGGCATCACCACCCGCCAAGCCGCTTCCACCTCATCCGCCCGGGTAAACAGGGTTTGATCCCCGAGCATGCAGTCCAGCAAGAGCCGCGCATAGGCATCCGCCGTTGCCATTCCAAAGGAAGAGCCGTAGCTAAAGTCCATTTCCACCGTGCGCGTGCGCAGATCTGCACCGGGCATCTTTGCCTCAAAGCGCAGGGCAATCCCCTCATTCGGCTGGATACGCATTGTTAGAATATTGGGGTTGGTTTGGCGGGCGGCCGACTGGAAAATCAGCAGGGGCACATCGCGAAACTGAATCGAGATTTCCGTCACTTTTTTTGCCAAGCGTTTACCCGTGCGCAAATAAAAGGGCACCCCCTGCCAGCGCCAGTTATCAATCACCAGTTTGAGTGCCACATAGGTGGGCGTGGTGGAGGTGGGACTCACCCCCGGTTCTTCGCGGTAACCCACCACAGGTTTGCCCTTCATCCAGCCGGCTCGGTATTGGCCGCGGACAGCACAGGCATCGAGATTATCCAAATCTGCTAAACGGGTGGCTTGGAGCACCTTCACCTTTTCGTTGCGCAGACTATCGGCATCAAGGGCATTGGGGGGTTCCATGGCGGTCAAGGCCAATAACTGAAGAATGTGGTTTTGCACCATGTCCCGCAGAGCACCCGAAGTTTCATAGTAGCCCGCGCGGTCTTCAACCCCCACGGTTTCGGCAACGGTAATCTGCACATGATCTACGTACTGGCGGTTCCAGAGGGGTTCAAAAATAGCATTAGCAAAGCGAAACACCATCAGGTTTTGAACGGTTTCTTTGCCGAGGTAGTGGTCAATACGGTAAACCTGCTCCTCTTTGCACACCGACTGCACCACTTCATTGAGGGCTTGGGCAGAGGTGAGATCGCGGCCAAAGGGCTTTTCAATGACGAGGCGATGCTTTTGGGGATCACTCAATAGACCGGCTGCCCCTAGTTGTTGAATCGCTTCAACAAAATAGTTCGGTGCGACCGCAAGGTAAAAGACGCGATTGCCGCGAGTTTGGCACTTTTCATCCAGCTCGGCCAAGAGGGTTTTCAGCTTGGTGTAGGCGGCGGGATCATCCATATTGCCAGAGCAGTAAAACAGGCCTTGGGCAAATTCCTGCCACAGGGGTTCCGCCTGAATGCCGCCGCCAAATTCCTCGACCCCTTGGCGCAGGTGCTCGCGAAAATAGTCATCACTCCAGTCGCGACGCGCCACACCAACAATCGTAAGTTCTGGGGGCAGACGGCGTTCCAGTTTCAGTTGATAAATGGAGGGAATGAGCTTGCGCTGGGTGAGATCTCCACTGGCACCAAAGATCACTAGAATCAGTGGTTCTGGGGTGCGCTCTTGGCGTAATCCGACCCGCAGGGGATTTTCAAATAGGGTTACCATGGGTTACACCTGTGTCACAGTTGCGTTGGCAGGGGTAGGCTGAATAAAGGATTCCACAAGGGCAACGTTCTCAGGGCTGCCAATAATGAGTGGTGTGCGCATGTGCAGATGATCAGGCACGACATCGAGGAGGGGTTGGGTGCCGGTACTGGCTTTGCCACCGGCCTGTTCCACGAGGAAGGCGATCGGTGCCGCTTCGTAGAGTAGACGCAACTTCCCCGCGGGATTTTTCTGGGTGCCCGGATAGAGAAAGACCCCCCCCTGCATGAGGATGCGGTGAATATCGCCGACAAGGGCACCACTGTAGCGGGCACTGTAGCCGGGCTGGCGATGGACATGGCGGACATAGTTACGAATGGATTCTTCCCATGCCCAGAAGTTGCCTTCGTTGACACTGTAGATGGAGCCACTAGCGGGAATTTGCAGGTTCTCGATCGCTAGAATAAACTCGCCGAGGCTAGGGTCAAGGACAAAAACATGGGTGCCCCTGCCTAGGGAATAGACCAGCATCGTACTAGGGCCATAGAGAATGTAGCCCGCGGCAATTTGCTTGTGGCCATCTTGTAGAAGATCAGCAGCGGTGCCGTCTAGATCAGTGCCCTCCTGCTGGCGAATCGCAAAAATGGAGCCTACATTGAGGTTAATGTCCACATTGGAGGAACCATCGAGGGGATCGTAAAGCAGCGTGTAGCGGCCAATGGGGCAGTTTTCGGGAATGTAGTAGGGCTTTTCCATTTCCTCAGAAGCAAGGCGACACACCAAGCCACTTTGCTTGAAGGCCGCAATAAAGACTTCATTGGCATAGACATCCATTTTTTTGACGTCTTCCCCTTGGATGTTCACTGCCCCTGTAAAGCCCAACACCCCCTCCATGAGACCCGCTCGACTCAAACGGCGAGCAATCAGTTTGCCAGCAAGGGCAATGCGATTCATCAGGGCACTCAGGTCTTGGGCAGCGGCGTCAAAGCTTTGGAGTTGCTGGAGAACGTGGCGAGATAGGGTCAAACAATCGCGATCGAGGGCTTGTTCGTGAGCTGCAAAATCAGTCATAGCCCCTCCCTAGTGAGGATGCATCTAGCCCCGATCCTAAACTGTCTCTTTTCAGAAGTGGTAAGTCTTTAGATCAACTAAAGATTCAGGGAAGCACTGCTAGTACTGATGCGGTGCATGCCGGCAGCAGCAAACTGGGCAAAGGTTGCATTGGCAGTTTCGCTGAAGTCCACGACCCCCGGCACCACCACAGGGGACATACAATCCTCAAGGAGATAGACGCGTTGCGCTAGTTGGGGATCGCGCTGCTGAATTTCACTGAGCAGGTCGGCCACCGTCCAAGCAACACAGTGACTTTTGGCTTGACCGGCAATGATCAGGCGATCGCCCGCCAGCAGATGCTCAATCAAAGCGCTATTCACCGCCACTAAAGGACGCCCTTGGAGGTCATGGCTCACCTCTGGACGCAACACCGAATAATTCTCCGTCAGGGGGTGGCTCCCCTTGAGTTCGATGCGGGTTTGCTGCTGTCGCGCCACAGTATGAAAGAAACAGGCCTCCTCCACAGCAGACACAAGGGCATGGCCAATCCCCCCCAGCATCGAGTGGTAAGGCCAAATCGTCAACGGAAATTTGCCTTTGGCGGCTAACTGGGCAACGTAGTGCCGGGCATAGGCCTGCAAACTCTCTTGATCAGTCATGCCGAGGGAGGTTAGCAGATGGGGATTGGGTTGCCATCGCCCCCGCTCAACATCGTCAACGGTAATCGTGGTTAGAGGTGGCGGCGGTTCCCCGGTAGCATCTCGCCAAAAGAGGGGATGAAAAATTTGACTGGCGGTATGGGTATCGAGGGTAACAATAATCTCGCTAATGTGGGCAAGGTGGGTGTAGATAAAGCGGCAGAGGCGTTGATTATCCGCAACCGCCCCTTGGACAAATAGCTCAAAGTCGGGTAGGCAAAAGGTGTTTTGCACATCAATGAGCAAAAGGATCGTACGCTGCCGATCCTCAGCGGCAGGGGGAATTTGATACTGCTGTGCCCATTGCCGCGCCTGCACTGCTCGCTCTTGGTAGGGAACGCGCCACACTTGAGCAACCTTAGTGGCATCAAAAAAATCGGGGATAGGCAGTTCTTTGATCGGCGCCATAGGCAAGGGATCCGCTGCAGACCCGCTGCAAAATAGTGTAAAAAGTATTTTTGGATACAATTGTTAATTTTTAATAAAAGTCTAGAATATCAGAAATTCTACGGATGCGCAACAATTGATTACCTCTATAAAGTAGAGTTAGTCAAAGCTTAATCTTGATTGGGAAATTCGCAATGCTGGTGCGTACACTCAAGAGTGTTTTAGAGCAACATATTGCCGGAGTCCCGGGCGTGTTAGCTGTGTTAATTGGCCGCACGACGGATGGAGCAACCATTGCCGAAATTAACTACAGTGGCAATAGCCTTGAAAATGAGTCCTTGAGTTCTTTGGGTGCCTATGCCAGCGATCTGCTGCGAGCCAACAATCGCGTGTGCCAAGTGGTGGATCCGGCCTCAGAGGCAGACTATCTGCTAGCGGGTTCGGCAGAGGTGCGATTGGTCATCAAAGCCTTTAGCAAAACTCCCTACTTTGTCCTCTTTCTCACCAAGGGTAGCACGAACCTGAAGCTGGTCTTTGAGCGGATCAAGGCGATCTTGGCGGATGGCAAGCCCCTGTTGCCGCCTGTCCAAGACAACACCACCTCCGTCGCTCAACTGCTGCTTAGCTATGCCCGTCGCTATGCGCCGGATCCCAACTTTGTGGCGCTGCGGCTGTCGTTGAAAACGGGCTTGCACCGCGAGCGATTGGAAAAAGGCCAGTTGGATGAACGGGAAGTGCGCATTCTCTACAAGGGCGTGGCCGATATCTTGGGTGTGGAACGCCTGCCGGTTGCCCTTCCCTAGGTTGATTTGACTCACCCTTCACCATTTAACAAAAGATTGGCCCTATGTTTGAGCATCTCCGTATCGATCGCCCCCGCAAGCTGGTGGCTTTTTTTGACGAACCAGTGATTTTCCACTGCCACCACTACAACCTATTTCTCCAGCAAACCATTGAAGACCCCGACTGGATTGATGGCGTCAGTATCCTACAGACCTCAGCCCAAGAGATTTTCTATAGCTTGCTCGCCAATGCCTTTAATACGTTGGGAGTGCAAACGCCAGCGGAACGCCTTGCCACCGCCGCCCAGATTTTTAGCTTTTTGGGCTTTGGCCGCCTCAACTTTGAGGTGACAGAAGAGGGGGGTGAGGTGGAATTAACCCACTCCCACTATGCAGAGGGCTGGCTTGGAAAATACGGTGAGCAGGTGAGCCGCACGAAACCCATTGATCACTTGGCGGTGGGTTATGTGGCCGCAGCCCTAGATGCCACCTTTGCGGCGTTGGGTACCTATGTGGCTGAAGAAACCAGTTGTATGGTAGTGACGCGGCAGGATCACTGCATGATCCATGTGACCAAAGCACCGGTGCGCCGCTCCCTAACACCGAGTCCGCAAATGGGCAAGCTCATTGATCAACCAGCGCCCCTGCCGCAGCCAGAAACCAGTGTGGACTACGATGCGGTGAACGAAGCCCTCTGGGGACTGCCCCTGGAAGGGGATGCGAATGGTCAAATCCGAGCGTTTAATGTCTTGTTAACGCGCATGCCCGCCAACTACTACAACCGCATTCAGTACCGTTTCCTTGATGAGTTGCAAAAGGTGGATCCGCAGCTTTTAGAGGTGGGGCAGGCCTTGATCCGTGAATCAGGCCATGTTTGTGTCTTTTACACCTTTGGCAATATCATGGAGTCTTTGGAGTGGGAAACGGTCGTTGGCCCGATGTTAAAAACCGATACCGATTGGATTCACGGGGGGTATGCCGTTGCCAGTAGTTTGGGATGGGGGCGTTGGCAAGCCCTAGAGGTGGTCGGGAATGAATCCTGTCGGGTGGCCATTGATGGCAACTACGAAACCAACTACTTCTTGGCTTCCTATCCCCATACCCTGCAACCGGCCTGTTATTTTGCCCAAGGGGCGGTACCGGCAATGATGAACATTGTCTATAACGGGCGCATTCAACAGAAGCCTGTCTTAGATGAGGCGTTTTACAATCGTCTCTTTCAACGGGGCGGTGTGTTTCAAGGGGCAGAGGTGAAGGCGCGGGAAAAGGGTGATCCCTGGTGTGAATTTTATGCTCAACGCCTATAAGTTAAGTTCTGAGAATGCCAATTCAACTCTCTAAACGGCGGGAATGTGGCGGTACATGGGTGGTTGATGTGGATCTGGGGCGATCGCCCACCAACGAGGAACTCACTACCCTTGCCCAGCGCCATGGTGGTCGCTGTCGCCAATTTCAACAGTTGGTGTGGCTCGATTTCCCTAGCGGTCGGATTACGGCCTCCCTGCGGCTGTCGCGTCTGACGATTCGCCTTGGGGATAACGCCCTCGAAGCAGCCATTATTGCGGAGTTGCAGCAGCTTGCTGCGGCCAGCGTGCCGGCCTGTGCAATGGATGCTTAGCAGTAATTATGGCGGGTTGGCTCGGCACGTACGACTTCCTACTGGTTTCAATGACCTTGGGGGCGATGCTGGCCTTGTCACTCTATTTGCCCCTGATGAGTGGCCAACTCTCCCTTGCGAGTCCAGCGTTTTATGCCATGGGTGGCTATATTGCTGCCTTGGTCTCAACCCGTCTTTTTCCTGACCTGAACCCCTATCCCGTGCCCTTGGTGCTGGGGGAAATGGTGTTGGCGGCTGTGGTCTGTGGTGTGGTGGGCTGGGGCTTGGGGGTGCCGGTGCTGCGGTTACGGGGCATTTATTTTGCCATTGCCACGATTGCTTTCTCTGAGGTGCTGCGGGTGTTGGCACTCAATCTGGAGGTGACCGGGGGGGCGATCGGCATCTTTGGCATTCCCCAACCCTTTAGTACACCCTTGGGCTATTTGTGGCTGACGCTGCCCTTGCTGATCATGGTGGCGATCGCCATCGGTCGCTTGGAACAGACCCGTGCGGGCAAGGCGATGCAGGCCATTCGTGCCGATGAATTGGTGGCACAGACCCTCGGTATTGATACCACTCGCTACAAGGTTTTGGGTTTTGTATTCGGGGCAATTCTAGCGGGGGTGGCGGGAGTTTTGGCGGCCCATCTTTTGAATACTTGGAATCCGCGGCAGGGCACGTTTGATACGGGGGTGTTGGCACTGACAGCAGTGCTGGTGGGGGGCAATCGCACGTTTGTGGGGGCGATCGCTGGCGGTATGCTCTTTACGGCTCTGCCCGAACTCCTGCGGGGACTCGCCGATCAACCCTATTTGCCAGTGGCAGTGGCCACTTTTTTCCGCGATGGGCGTCTGATGCTCTATGGGTTGCTGATTATCCTCGGCACACGGTTCTTTCCCCAGGGGGTGTGCCAGCCTCCCAACTGGCGATCGCTCTGGTGCACCCTATTGGGCAACAAAACGAGGAAAATGTAATCAGTCCTCCTGCATTTGGCTGCTTCATGTCCCATCTGCGTTGCCCCATTGAACCCTCTTTCTCCTGCAGCCCATCTCAGCAGCCCTCCAGCGGCGAAACGTCTATTCGTCATGGCTCCATTTGCATCCTTTACATTCAGTGGGCAGGGCGAGCTGCGGAGCTGTTTTTGACCTCTTGGTATCCGATCCTAAAGCTCTGCAACTGATTCCACCCCAGCAAGGACAACTCAGCCTATGACGCCTCCCTTCACCACGGTTTCCCTAACCCTGACCAGTGACCTGACCCAACTGGAGGCTCTCTTGGCATGGTTCAATCAATATCGCCCCACGACGCTGCCCATCGAAGAGTGGTTGAAATTGGAACTCGCCCTTGCCGAGGGGTTTACCAATGCTGTGCGCCATGCCCATCGCGATCGCGCCAGCGATACCCCCATTCGCATTGATCTCTCCCTTGCAGATACTGTGATTGAATTGCGCATTTGGGATCAAGGGGATCCCTTTGATTTGATGGCCAAACTGGCAACACTCCCCAGCCAAATTGCCCTCGATGCCGAAGGGGGACGCGGCCTACGCCTCTTGGCAACCATCATGGATGAATTGGACTATCAGCGCGTGGGCAATACGGGTAACTGTTTGATTCTGCGCAAAACCGTGAAGCCGACTCCCCAATAACCCTATTCCTTGTGGGGGAAAAGGCGGGCTGCCAATTCCTCGTAGGTGGCATCAAAGGGACAGCGATCGCCCATCGCACACTGGCGACAGTATTTGCCATCGCTATAGCGTTCGAGGTTTTGACGGTTAAAAAAGTAGGGCTTGTGGCTAAAGGTACTGGCCACCCACTGCCACGAGAGGTTATTACTTGCCGGATCGCCATCGAGGAGATGCTGCAAAAACCAAGCGGCTCCCGCCTGCCAGCGCACCCGACACCAATGCACCACATAGGCTGCCAACCATAACCGCGCATGGTTATGCAAGTAGCCCGTTCGTTGTAGGTCGGCACTAAAGGCATCCATACAGGTCAGCCCTGTTTCTGCTGCGATGAGTGCAGGAGGTAAGTCGGTTTGATAATCGGTTGCTTGCCAACCCGTTTTATAGGGTTCAATGTCCTGCCACAGGCGATCGCCCCAACGGGCATAGAGGCGCTGCCAATAGTCTCGCCACGCCAGTTGTTGCAGTAAGGCTTCCGCTTGATGGGGGTGAGACACCACTTCCCGCAGGCGATCGCGCACCGCCGCCAAACTGATCACCCCATGGCGCAAATAGGCCGAAAGTCCTGTCACCGCCCCCACCAAAAAGTTGCGACTTTTGCCATACCGTAGAGGCTGTATCTTGGCCAAACGCTCCTGAGCTGCTCTTTGACCCCCACGGGTTTCACTGACTGTGTCATCCGCCCCCACCACATCGGCAAAGACTTGGCGCAGATAGGGCACATAGGCATCACGAGTTCCCGCCATTCGCTCCACAGCAGCAGCCGCGAGCAGATCTTTAGCAGAATTCGTCATCGGTCTAAGGGCTTAACAAACGTTGCAGGCGATCGCGATTATCCAAGTGTCCCACAAGGCGGCGCACCGGCTGGGGATAGACCCGCACCAATGTTGGCGTGGCTTGGACTTGATCCTCCTCCGCCAGATCGGGTTGCTTGGTGACATCCACCACTTTGAGCGTATAGGGCACCTTGAGGAAACGACTCAGCAAATCATGGAGGTTTTTGAGGGCAACCTCAGCAGCATAGGTTTCTCCACGCATATAGAGGCGAAAGACATAGCGATCGGGTTCCGAAGGACGCGGTGCAAAACTGCTCAGGGGGGTGGCTTCCTGCAAATCATAGATCAGTTGGTGATGCTCCCACAGTTGGGGAAAGCTGCTGCGGTAGGCCTCTAGGGCTTGGACATCGCAGGGATGCTGCGGATCCTGTACCAACTGCCACGGCAATGTGGGCTGATGAACAGGGGCAAAGAGGGCATTCAATAGGGGACGATGGGGCCATGCCAAGGGATAGACCTCCGCCGCCACTCGCAGGCATTGCTGCTCCTCATCAAACCAGTAATCTACCGCCGCTGTGTAGCAGGGGGATAGAAAAAGGGGCGGCTCCTCCAAATCCAACAGTTGTTGCAGGGCTTGACAGAGCGACTGATGCCAATGCCCCTGTTTTGATGGGTCACGGCAAAAGACCACATCCTCCCCCGGTGTAAAGAGGGCCAACCCCTTGTATAAGACAGGCTTGAGGCCAACCATTGCCCTAGACACGACCCCGTAGAATTTGCGCCATTTCGTTGGGTTTGGGGGAGTTTTCGATGGCGGTTTCCTCATCAATGCGCCCCGCCTCATAGAGTTCGTAGAGGCATTGGTTCATCGTGCACATGCCGTCATACCGACACTGCGGAATAATCGCCTCAATTTCTTCCACTTCACCCCGCAAAATGTAGTCCTTGATGGCATCGGTGTTGATCATGATCTCGTGAATCGCTGCCCGCTTACCATCCGTCGTACGCACAAGGGCTTGGGCAATGACTGCCACCAGCGACTCCGCCACCTGCATCCGCATCGGTCCCTGTTCATCGGGGTTGTAGAGGTTGAGGATCCGCTCAATCGTTTTCACGGCACTGTTGGTGTGCAACGTACCAAAGACCAAGTGACCCGTTTGCGCTGCTTTTAGGGCTGTATTCACTGTCTCGCGATCGCGCATCTCCCCAATCAGAATAATATCGGGGTCTTCCCGCAACGACGCCTTCAGAGCATTGTCAAACTTCAGTGTATGGATACCCACCTCCCGCTGGCGGATCAGGGCACGGCGACTTTGGTGCACAAACTCAATCGGGTCTTCAATGGAGATAATGTGCTTCGGCATTTCGGTATTGATATAGTCCACCATTGCCGCAAGGGTGGTGGATTTCCCGGAACCCGTTGGCCCTGTCACCAGAATCAGACCCTTGTGGTAGTGGCAGAGATCCTTGAAGACCGGCGGCAAATTCAATTGCTCTAGGGTCAGAATCTTCACCGGAATCAAGCGCAGCACCATGGCGGGGCCTTTGAGGGCGACAAAGATGTTGATCCGCACCCGGCATAGCCCTTCGTACTGATAGGCACCATCGTATTCAAGGTGGGTGCGAAACTGCTCAATTTGTTGGGGGGTCAGCAGTTCATTCAGCCAGTAGTTAAAGGTTTCCTCATCAGTAACGGGATAGTTGGTAATTTCTAAACGTCCGCGATCGCGAAAGCGCGGCGCTTCGCCAACCCCAACATGAATATCGGAATAGCCGTGCTCAAAAGCCTCCCGCACCAGTTGTTCCATCGTGGGGCCAGAGATCCGCGCGGCTGGTGTGGGTATCGGTTGGGTCGGTACCCCCTGTTGGGGCATTCCCGGCTGCGGCGGCATTGGTCGTGGCGGCATCCCCGGTTGTGGTGGCATGGGTCGAGGCGGCATGCCGGGCTGTGGGGGCATCCCTTGGGGAGGCGGTGGGGGGGCAGCAGGACGGGGAGGCGCCATTCCCGGTTGGGGAGGCAGCGGCGGAACACCCGCCCCCATTGGCGGCCGGGGCGGTGGCATCGGGGGTGAATTGGGAACACGTGGCGGTGGCGGCGGAGGACTTTGGGGATTCGTCATAGGGAGACTCGTGAGAGGGCTAGCAATGGATCAGGTATTTTCAGTGTGCCACTGTTCTTGGAAAAGGAGAGCAGTCGTTAGCGTTATGTTAAAATTTGGCGGCACAGGAACACCCACAACGGTAACACCACCACAAAGCTCAGGGTACTCAGGGCAATCACCGCCGGTGGCAGTTCGGTATTGAGTTCGTATTCCTCTGCCAAAATTAGCGCGGCAAAGGCGGTGGGCGTACCAGTCATAATCGCGATCGCCAGCAACGTATCGCCCCGCAAGCCCAAACCATAGGCGATCGCCATCATCGTCAATGGCAGCAACAACGTCTTCACCAACATAGGCAGCAACCCCATACGAAAACTTTGCCAGCCGGGGAGCCGACTCAGGCGAATTCCTGTGAGAACAAAGGCAAAGGGAATCACCAAGTGAATATCTATCTCACACAACCGTTCGATCGCGTCTGGAAACGAAAGATCATGGGTGGCAAAGCCGGCCATGGAGGCCCAAAGCGTCGGTACCGTTGGAATCACCCCGAGGGCACGCCACCAAGGTTGATCATTGCCCTTACCGTAGTACTGACCGAGGAATGAACCCAATCCATAGGTGCCGAGGGCATTTTGGGTAATGGCATAGAAGGCCGCCCAGGGCAATGCCCTAGCACTCAGGAGAGGAATCGCGACCCCCAAACCGACAAAGCCCGTATTGCCGAGAATGCTGGCAATCAGATAGCTCCCCTGAAAGCGGCGACTTTCTCCTTCGGGAACTGTACTCGTCAGGAAGGGGGGAGTGTAGTGGAGCCACTGGGGTTGAAAGTAGCGTTGCTGCCAATGGTAGAGGCCTTGGGCAAGAATATAGCCGACAATGAGCGCCACAAAGGCCAGCAGCGGTGCCAACCAAATTAACCCCGCGAAGTTGGTTTGCCGCACCAAAGCAAAAATTTGAATGGGTACCCCGACCCAATAGAGGCTGCGCCCCAACCATTGGGGAATCACTGCTGGCAACCAACGGCCACAGAGGAACCCGAGACTTGTCCAAATGACTAAGGGACTAGCTGCGCTGAGTGCACCCACCATCGCGATCGCCCTTAACGATTCTCCACTCAATATACTGTGGACATTCCTAAATTCCTAAATACAGGAGTTGAGTCATGGTTTGCCAAAAAGGCTCCGCCCTCAGGTTTGTCGTGCTCCTAGGGGTGGTTTCCCTCTGTGCCGACGCCACCTATGAAGGCGCCCGCAGTCTTACGGGGGTCTATTTAGGAGTATTGGGTGCCAGTGGTACCGTTGTCGGCCTCGTAGCGGGTTTGGGGGAATTCATCGGCTATGGTCTACGCCTTGGGATTGGCTATCTCAGCGATCGCACCCGTGCCTATTGGCGCATTACTACCCTTGGTTACGCCATCAATACCTTGGCTGTGCCCCTCATGGCCTTAGCCCATCGTTGGGAAGTCCTAGGGGGATTGATGATTGCTGAGCGCACCGGTAAAGCAATTCGTACACCCCCCCGCGATGTGTTGCTCTCCTACGGTGCTCGCCAAGTGGGTCGCGGCTTTGGCTTTGGTCTCCATGAGGCGATGGATCAAATTGGTGCCGTTATTGGACCACTGATGGTGGCCGGCGTCTTTGCCTTGACCCAACACTACCAATGGAGTTTTGCTGTCCTCGCCATTCCCGCCCTGATGGGGCTGGTCGTTTTGTTGGTGACGCAGCGGCGGTACCCAGAGCCACGGGACTTTGAAACGGTGGTGCAGGATCTGGATACCAAAAGACTACCAACACTGTTTTGGATTTATCTATTGGCCGTGGCCTTTCTGGGCGCCGGTTATGTGGATTTCCCCTTGATTGCTTTTCATTTACAGCAGGGAGACAGTCTGCAAACGAGCCAAATCCCGCTGCTCTACGCCTTGGCGATGGGGGTTGATGCCGTGGCTGCGCTGCTCTTTGGATACTTACTGGATCGCATTGGCATCATGGCCTTGATCCTTGCGGTTGTGCTGTCGGTAGGCTTTGCTCCCTTGGTCTTCCTCAGTTCTGCGGTGATTTGGGGCATGGTGCTGTGGGGCATTGGCATGGGTGCCCAAGAATCCATTGTGCGGGCGATCGTCGCCAACCTCGTCCCCCCAGAGCGGCGGGGGTCAGCCTATGGCATCTTTAGCACTGGCTATGGCTTAGCGTGGTTTCTCGGCAGTTTCCTCATGGGAGTGCTCTACGATCGCTCCTTGGGGCTGTTGGTATTGGTGTCGGTAGTGCTACAACTGCTAGGGCTGCCACTGTTATTGTGGATTAGGCAAGGGGCGAGGCATCCTGCTTAGGGGCTGCTTCTTCAGCGAGTGCCTGCAACCGGTAGAGATGGGCATACACCCCATTGCGGGCCAAGAGTTCACTGTGGGTGCCCTGCTCCACTAGTTGTCCCCGTTTGAGCACAAAAATGCGATCCACATGGCGAATCGTGGCGAGGCGGTGGGCAATCATAATGGCGGTTCGATTCACCAACAGGCGGTTCAAGGCCTCCTGAATCATTACCTCTGTACCCACATCCAAATTGGCGGTTGCCTCATCAAGGACAAGGATTTCTGGATTGCGAATCGCTACCCGCGCAAAGGCTAAAAGTTGTCGCTGCCCCGCTGATAGATTCGTGCCCCGCTGCCGCAGGGGAGTGTCATAGCCTTGGGGCAACTGCTCAATGAAGTCGGCAATGTTCATTTCGGCGGCCACCCGCTGAATTTCGGCAAGGGTGTAGTTGTCGCCAAGGGCAATGTTGCTTTTGACATCGCCGGAAAAGAGAAAGCTATCCTGCAAAATCACGCCAATGTGCTGCCGCAGTTCTGCTTGGGTAAAGTCGCGAACATTGCGACCACTAACAAGGACTTCACCGCGCGTTGGATCATAGAGGCGACAGAGCAAGCGAATAATTGAACTTTTGCCTGCACCCGTAGGGCCAACAATCGCCACCTTTTCGCCAGCATGGATCTGAAAGGAAAGTTGCTTGAGGACATAGTCATCGTCTTTGTAGGCCAGCCAGACATCGCGAAACTCAACGGCAGCGGCTGTATTTTCTGGCTTGGGCAAACGCAAAAAGGTGCGATCGGGATCCTGAATTTCAATCGGTTCTGAGAGCAGATCATGGATGCGCTCAATGGCGGTTAAGCCCGCTTGCACCGTGGTAAATTTCTCCGCCAACTGCCGCAGCGGATCAAAAACGCGCTGGGAAAAGAGAATAAACGTGGCCAAAGTGCCAAAGTCAATCGTGCGCTGCTCCACCAAGGCACCGCCCAGCCAGAGAACCCCCGCGATCGCCACAAAGGCAATCCACTCCAACGTTGCTGATACTGCCGAATCGTAGAAAATCGTCCGATCCACCTCTTTGATGTAGCGTTGATTGCGCCGCCGAAACAGTTGGCTATTAAAGGCCTCACGGCGAAACAGTTGCACCACGGTAATGCCAACAATGTTTTCCTGAAGATCGGCATTCAGTAGCGACAGCTCCTCGCGGGATTTGTAGTTGGCCACGCGGTAGCGATGTTGAAAATAGATAATCAGGGCAGTGATCGGCAGTACCAAGGCCAGCAGCAGCGTTGCCAAGAGGCCGTCAATGAAAAACATCGTCAGGATGACCACCAGCATTGAGAAGACATCGCTGAGAACCCCCACGGCGCCAGTGGCAAACACATCCCCCAGAGCATCCACATCACTGGTCAAGCGGGTAATGAGCTTACCGACGGGGGTGCGGTCAAAAAAGCGCGACGATAACCGGAGCACGTGGTCAAATAAGTCATGGCGAATATCGGCAGTAATGTTTTGGCCAATTTTTTGAATCCAGTACCCCTGCACCGCCTGCACCCCAAAGCGCAGCACCACAGTCATCAGCAGTGCAATGCTCAGTAGATCAATCCCTTGGGTCAGGGTCAAAGGTTTCAAAAAGCTATAGGTACTCTCTTCGCCTTTGAGGAAGGCGATCGCCTGACCAATGATGATCGGTTGTAATGCTGCTGCTGCCGCCAAGGGAATCAAGAGCAAGCCACTTCCCACCAGTCCCCAGCGATAGGGCTTGAGGTAAGGAATCAGTCGTTGCAAAAGTTGCCAATCCGTGGAGCGTGTTGCCGCTGTCATGCCCTGCTGAAACTTGTGAACATCCTTTTTCCCAGTCTAGTGGGTGCTTGTAATTGTTTGTAACAATTTACACGCTTTAGGGAGTTGTCATCTGGCCATCCCTTAGCTAAACTAAAGGTAATTCGGGCTATTAATCCCCCGCATAGCCCCACTGAAATCCCCGAAAAGGTAAGTTACGCCGAAAGGGTAACGCACAAATCAAGGATCCTGTAGCCGCCGCTTCAGAAAATGGTATGGACGTCCTTGATGCCGAAGGGATTTTTTCCAAGCTTCTCAACCGCTCTAAACTTAGGGTGTAGGTTAGCTTGGTCGTTGATACGTAGGATAGTCAAGCGATCGCCACCCGCTCCCTATCACTCTTTTGAAATCGCAGTAGGCTAGAACTAGCGGCACCCCGTTCCATTCTATTGATCGGTTTATGAGTGATTCCCGTTTGCTGGATATTGCGCGGCAGGGCGACCCCCGTGCCATTGGTACGCTGCTGAATGCTGTCCTCCTGCCAAAGCGGGTAAAGGCCACTGTGGTACGTCAGGCCGAGGAGTTAATGATCACGCTGCATTCAGAAAAAATACTCAATCAGGGGGCAGCCGTAACCTTGATCCGCACTGCCTTAGAAAAATTGCACTTGCCAGAGATTCAACGGGTTTTCATTGAGTCACGGGTGTTGGGCGTCCCTCTCTGGGAAAGTCATTTTCAGCTCCAAGTCCTGCCACCCACCCAACCCCATCGAGACGTGGTCGAGGATCCATGGGGCACCGAAACGGCAGCGACTGAGCCACCCCCCCCTGAACCCACGCTGCTGGATTTAATGTCTGCTTTTATGACCTCCGAGGTACCTGCCACATCTGAAAGTCAGGATGCTGTGGCGCGATCGCCCGAAGAGAAAGAACAGCCAATTCCAGTAGAGAGCACACCTGAATATGGGGATGTAGCTCCTCCCCTAGAGCAAGTCACTGAGAATGGAACAGGGGCAGAACCCATCAGTGAGCCGCAAGAGAGTTTCCTAGATGAGATTCCAGAAATCGATCCTGATGAGGACATTAGTTTGGCAGATTTAGCTGCCGCCTTTGACCCCAACCCACCCTCACCAGAACCCAATACTGATCGTGAAGAATCTCCATCTGAGTCGCCCCCCCTTCAAGAAGAGCGTATTGAATCCGACACCCTTGATGGGTTCTCAGGAGAATTGCCAGTCTTCGAGGTCGCTGCTGAACCACCTCCAGAAGCTTCTGAGTCCATAGAAGAGAGCATTGCAACACCAGAAGCCCAAGACAGTATTGCTGAGATCCCTGAACCAGCACCCGAACTCTCTGAAGCTACCCTAGAGCAACCGACCCTTGAAGCATACGACTTCCCTAAACCGACGACTGAGGACATTGCCGCCCTAGAAGCTGAGGTTAGCCCACCCACCGCGATAACCCCTGAGATGACTGCTGAAGCTGAATCCCCGCCTGAGGGAGCGATCGCCCCAGACGCTGCCTCTGTTGTTGAGGATCCTTGGGCAGTCTCAGACATGTTGCCCACTGCACCCCCAGTTCCTTCAGAATCTTCTGCCCTTCCCCAACACCAAGAAGCCGCCAACTATCCTCCCCTACGGGATCCTTGGTTAGAGGCCGAGCCTGGGCCACAGGTTCAGGCAGATAAGACACAAGAACCCCCACCACCCCCTGAAACCGCCACAGACCCCCCCCAGCCCCCCTCTGAATCCGAGATTTACACCATTCCCACCATTGAAAAAGTCCCCCGCGATCATCAATCAAAGGTGGCAGGTCTTGCCGGCATAGTCATGGGTCTGGGCTTTTGTGCCACGGGATTAGGAACCATCATCGGTCTGCCGATGGTCGTGGGCAGTATATGGATGCTTGGGGATGAGGAGGTATGGAGTGGCGAGTGTCCCCATTGTCATCACCCGCTGAAAGTTCCGGTCGGTAAGCTGTGGCGCTTTAGTTGTGAAAAGTGTCAAGGGTTGATTGAAATGAAGAATGGCCGCTTCTACGCGCGGCAAACGCCCCCTGCACCCCCCTCGTCTTGAATCTGAATCTAAACAGAACTCTAGATGTCTAACTTAGGTGTCTAAAATTCTCTAAATTCAAACTGACCCGACCCCGTTGGCGACGGGCTTCAAGAGCTTGGGCAATGAGATCCAATAGCCCCGGTGCCTCTTCCTGAATCGTCAGCAGGAGACGTTCGCCCATGGCCAAATCTGTATCTGGAGCGGGCGGTTCTTCTTGAACCAACTGCCGCAGCCGAGGCACTGTATTGTCAACGATTTCCACGAGTGCCCCCAAGCAGCGAAAAAATTGCCGCTCGGTGAGGGTGCTATCCTCAATGGGGAATTCAATCATGGCACGCACTTCACCGGCGTTGGGGTCGTACTCCCACTGCAACATTTTTGTCTGCCACGAAATGCACAGTAGCGTTTGCAAAATGGCATCACGAAACTGGTGGGTTTTAATCCCCGGCAAAAGATTGGGGGCATAGAGCTTAAAAAACTCGCCTCCCTCATCTAGCTCAATGACGACGATAAATCGCTCAAGGTGATCACCGTTGACGCCCGTAATAATTTGGTGGTTGGCCGCATTCAACCGATAGTTCAGTTGGTGCCGTTGGAGATATTGGGCAATTTGGCTGAGGGCGATCGCCATGCCGCCGCCATCCTATACCGTTGCCAAAGGCCGATGACTAATTGTCGTTCCCAAAAGCTCTAAAAATGCCGCCAACCACTGGGGATGGGCAGGCCAAGCGGGCGCCGTGACCAGATTGCCATCCACTACGACTGCATCCACTGCCACACTGGTAAAGTTACCCCCAGCACTCACGACCTCAGGGCCACAGGCCGGATAGGCCGTACAGGTTTTGCCCGCAATAACGCCTGCTGCCGCCAACAGTTGGAGGCCGTGACAAATGGCTGCAATCGGTTTTTGGGTCTCGCCGAAGTGCTTGGTGATTTCCAGGACCCGTGGATTAAGGCGTAAATACTCTGGGGCGCGCCCCCCCGGCACCACTAAGGCATCATAGGTACTGGGATCAATTTCTGCAAAGGTGGCATTGAGCGTAAAATTGTGCCCCCGTTTTTCGCTGTAGGTTTGATCCCCCTCAAAATCGTGAACTGCCGTGCGAACAATGTCCCCAGCGACTTTATCAGGGCAGACAGCATGCACGGTATGACCCACCATTTGGAGGGCTTGGAACGGCACCATCACTTCGTAATCTTCCACATAGTCACCCACAAGCATGAGAATCCGTTTGCCACTCATGATTCGCTGCCTCTTAAACTGACCTGTCTTGATCCTGACATAACTTGTGTTACCGGCAAAAGTTAATCTTAGTAAGGGGAATAATCAGGTGCAGTGTAGTGCTAAAAAGACAGACCTCGGCTGGGGTTTATTTTGTCGGTGCTGGTCCCGGTGATCCAGAATTATTGACCCTCAAGGGGCAACGGCTGATCCAAGAGGCCGATGTGATTCTCTATGCCGATTCCCTTGTGCCTACCGAGATTTTGCAGTTTGCACCGCCGAGTGCCACCTGTATTCCCACAGCCGCAATGACTCTTGAAGAAATGATTCCGCTGATGGTTGAAGCAGTCCAAGCGGGTAAAAAAGTGGTACGGTTGCAATCGGGAGATCCGAGCCTCTACAGTGCCATTCACGAGCAGATTGCCCGCCTCACCGAAGCAGGCATTACCGTTGAAGTTGTCCCCGGCATCAGTGCCTATCAATTGGCCGCCGCCCGCCTCAATGCCGAACTCACCCTACCCGAATTGGTACAGACAATTATCCTCACCCGTGCCAGTGGCCGTACACGCGTCCCACCAACAGAAGAATTGGCCAGTCTAGCCGCCCACAAAGCCAGCCTTTGCCTCTACCTGAGTGCGAATTGTGTCCACCGTGCCCAGCGAGATTTGCTTCAGCACTATCCACCCGAAACCCCAGTTGCTGTGGGCTACCGCTTGGGATGGCCCGATGAGCAGTTGTGGCTGGTTCCCTTGGCTGAAATGGCGGCGTTTAGTCAGCAGCAGCGCTTGACGCGCACCACCCTTTACCTGATCAGTCCAGCACTGGCAGTACAACATCAAGGCCATGGCTCATTGCGCTCCTGCCTCTATAGTCCAGAACATCACCATCTATTTCGCCCCCATTAACCTGCGTATAATTGGGATACCTTGTAGGCAAAGGCTGTGGACAACTGGCTAAGCAAAGCACTGATCTTTTTGATTCGCGCTTATCAGCATTGGATTTCGCCCTTATTTTTGCCCACCTGTCGCTATACGCCCACTTGTTCTGTCTATGCGATTGAGGCGATCGCCCGATTTGGAGCAGTCAAGGGAACCTATTTAGCTATTCGTCGTATTTTGCGCTGCCACCCCTTTGCCGCCGGCGGCTATGACCCTGTACCCGATCCCCACGATGACTCTGTGCCCCCCTCTTCCCCTTGTTAGTGTCCGGGAGAGCCTATCGACCCTCTACGGCATCGGCATAGCGATAAATTTCTATTCCCAATGCTGCGGCAACTGGTCGTGCCCGATCCTCTACCATTGGCGAAATCACGATTTTACGGTCAATTTGGCGTTGGGGGTGACGTGCATAAAAATTCACCTTGCGATCAAAGATATACATCCCTGCCTTGTCAATTGAAGATTTATAGCTATTTCGAAAAAGAGTGAGATATTTTCAAGAGGGATAGGCTATACTCAAAGCGTCATGAATGTTACTCAAGAATATGAGCTATGGCTTGAACTGACGAGAGCGGGTTATCTCCTACATCCAGCAAGGTGGCAAAATCAGTGAAGCAACTCAAATCTTCCAAGTGAGCCGCGCCACTATCCATCGCTGGCTGAAGCGAGAGGACTCAGCCCCCACGGTTGTCCCCCGTCGTCCTTGGAAACTGGATTGGGCGGCCTTAGCAGCCGATGTTGCTGCCCATCCCGATTGATGGAGAGCGAGCGGGGAAGCGTCAGAAAAGAGAGAGTTGAGTCGCAGGACGGTATAGACACCAGAAAGACTTCATCGCCCCAATGCTGTTTTGCGGATACTTGAATGCGTTAGGGTTTGTGAGCTGGCTGAGTCAGTACTGTTTGCCGGCGTTAAAGAGACCGTCGTTGTTGATGATGGATAATGCACCGATTCATCCAAAAGGGGCGATTCAGGCAGTGGTGAAAGCGGCGGGTCACGCGGTGTTATTTTTACCGAAATACTCTCCTGATTTGAATGTGATTGAGCACGACTTCAGTGCACTGAAGCGAGCGCGGATGTATGCAGGGTCAAACAGTTCGATTGATGAAGTGATTCGCAAGTATTGTGCTGGATGATATCTCATTCCTTATTGGAATAGCTATATGTGGTGAATGGCAAGCCTGCCATCAAGTGGGTGATGGATCGCTATCAAGTCACTGTGGATAAAGACAGCCAAATTCGCAATGACCCCAACGACTGGTCAGCAGATCCCCGCTACATTATTGATTTACTGAAGCGCGTGGTGCGAGTGAGCGTCGAAACGCTCCAGATTGTCCAACAGCTTCCAAAGTTCAAGCTCCTCAGCAAAAAGGCAACTGCCCCCTGATTAGCGCCTAGGCAAAGACTGCCGTGCGATTGCCATACACCAGAATCCGATTTTGCAAATGCAGCCGTACCGCCCGTGCCAACACCACCCGTTCTAAATCCTTGCCCTTGCGAATCAGATCTGCCACCGTATCGCGATGGCTAATGTGCACAACCGCCTGCTCAATAATCGGTCCTTCATCCAAATCCGCTGTAGCATAGTGGGCCGTGGCACCAATGATTTTTACCCCCCGCTCATAGGCACGGTGGTAGGGATTCGCCCCCGCAAAGGCAGGCAAAAATGAATGGTGAATGTTGATCACTTGGGGAAAGGCCTCAATAAATTCTGGACTGAGTACCTGCATATACTTGGCCAGCACCACCAGATCGATGTTGTAGTCCTTGAGCAGTTGCAGCTGCTTGGCTTCGGCAAGGGGCTTGGTCTCTGGTGTCACGGGGATATAGTGAAAGTCAATGCCAAACTGTTCGGCAATGGGACGTAAATGCTCATGGTTACTGATAATCAGGGGAATTTCCGCAAAGAGATCCCCCGCTCGCTGCCGCAGCAGCAAATCCCACAGGCAATGATCTTGGCGGCTCACCCAAATGGCCAAGCGATAGGGAATATCCGACACCCGCAACTGCCAGCGCACCCCTTGCCAACTGGCAAAGACTTTTTCCCGCTGTGCATAGTTGATAAATGTAGCAGCAATCTGATCGCGAGGAATTTCAAAGCCCTCTAGTTCCCACTCGAGGCGGGAAAGAAAAATGCCCGCGACGGCATCGGTGTGGTGGTCGGCATGAACAATGTTCCCGTTGTAGCGATAGACAAACTGCGCCAACTTGGCCACTAGCCCCCGCTGATCGGGACAGGAAATGGAGAGGGTCATCGTCGGCATAGACGCACCGCAAGGCAGAGCAACCTGTATTCTACTATTGCGAATTGGCAGCGGCGCGATTTAAGACCTTGGCGAGATACTGCCCTGTGTAGGATTGGGGCATCAGTGCCACCGCTTCAGGGGTGCCGACGGCAACCACTTCTCCGCCGCGATCGCCCCCCTCTGGTCCAAGGTCAATAATCCAATCGGCACAGCGAATCACATCCAGATTGTGCTCAATCACCAAAATCGAGTTGCCTTTGTCCACAAGACGCTGCAATACATCGAGGAGTTTATGCACATCGTAAAAAGACAGCCCCGTGGTGGGTTCATCAATGAGGTAGAGCGTTTTGCCCGTGGCACGCCGCGACAGTTCAGAAGCCAATTTGAGGCGTTGGGCTTCGCCCCCAGAGAGGGTCGGTGCCGTTTGCCCTAGTTTGAGATAGCCCAAGCCCACATCCACGAGGGTTTGCAGCTTGCTCACTGCCTTGGGGATATTTTCAAAAAAGGCCAGTGCCGTCTCGGCGGTCATATCCAAAACGTCGGCGATCGAGCAGCCTTTGTACTTCACTTGCAGGGTATCGCGATTGTAGCGTGCCCCCTTGCACACTTCACACTGCACATAGACATCGGGCAAAAAGTTCATCTCAATCACATTGACCCCTTGGCCAGCGCAGGCTTCACAGCGTCCGCCCTTGATATTGAAGGAAAATTGCCCTGGTTTATAGCCCCGTGCCTTGGCCTCCACGGTTTGGCTAAAGACCTCACGGATAACATCAAACACCCCAATGTAGGTGGCAGGGTTCGAGCGGGGGGTACGACCAATGGGAGACTGGTCAATGACAATCACCTTGTCAATGGCATTTAAGCCTTCAATCTCGCCAACTCCCTTGGGCAGGGGCACACTGTGACCAAGATGGTGCTGCAGGGCAGGATAGAGGACTTCGTGCATGAGGGTGGATTTTCCCGACCCCGATACCCCCGTCAGACACACCAGCTTACCGAGGGGAATTTCTACGGTGATGTTCTTGAGATTATTGCGAGATACCTGTTTGAGAATCAGGGATTGACCATTCCCCGGCCGGCGATCGCTGGGGGTTTCAATGCGCTTGCGCCCCGACAGATAAGCCCCCGTCAGGGAGTCGGGATGGTTGAGAATTGTCTCTAGACTGCCTTGAGCCACAATCTGGCCGCCGTAGATCCCCGCCCCTGGGCCAATATCAACAATGTGATCGGCAGCGCGGATCGTGTCCTCATCGTGTTCAACCACAATCAGCGTATTCCCCAAGTCCCGCAGGCGAAACAGTGTTTGCAGGAGGCGATCATTATCCCGCTGATGCAAGCCAATACTGGGTTCATCGAGGACATAGAGCACTCCCGTCAGGCCAGAGCCAATTTGAGTGGCCAAGCGAATGCGTTGGGCTTCACCACCAGAGAGGGTGGCCGCACTGCGATCCAGCGTCAGGTAATCTAGCCCCACATCCACCAGAAACTGCAACCGCGCGGTCACTTCCCGCAGAGCCAGCTCCGCAATCTGCTGTTGGCGGGCACTCAGTTGGAGCGATCGCAGCCGTGCTAAACACTCGCGAATCGAGACACTGGTGAGATCCGTAAGGCGATATTGCCCTAGGCGCACAGCCAAAGCGGCCGGTTTTAGACGCTGTCCCTGACAGGCGGGGCAGGTTTGATTGACTTGGTACTCTTCCAATTTTTGCTTGTAGGCCTCGGAGGTGGTCTCGCGGTACTGCCGCTCTAGAATTGGGATCACCCCTTGAAATTGGCGGTAGTAGTCCCGTTTGCGATAGCGGGAATCGGCAGGAACCAGAATTGGGGTATCGGTGCCGTAGAGGATAATTTCCCGTTGCAACTCCGTCAGGCGGTACCACGGTGTATTGATGTCAAAGCCAAAGGCCTCAGCAATGCCACAGAGGAGAGCAAGGTAGTAGTCGTGTTCTTTCTCGGCCCAGGGGGCGATCGCCAGATAGACCGGTAGTTCAGGATTGGGGACAATCAACTCCGGACTAAATTTGCGCAAATAGCCCAAGCCATGGCACTCTGGACAGGCACCGTAGGGGGAGTTAAAGGAAAAGAGCCGCGGCGATAGCTCATCCATCACGGCCCCATGCTCCGGACAGGCAAAATTTTCGGAAAATAGGAGCGTTTGACCCTCAGCCTCACCCTCGCGGGGTACCACACTGACCATTGCCGTACCATTGGCATGGTGCAACGCCGTTCGCAGCGAGTCCGCTAAGCGTTCCTCAATCCCCGGCTTCAGCACAAGGCGATCGACAACAATTTCAATCGTGTGGGCATGGTTTTTATCCAGTTCAATGGCATCACTGAGGTCGCGCACCTCGCCATTAATGCGAACCCGCACAAAGCCTTCACTAGCAAGACTCGACAGCAGTTTTTTATGCGTGCCCTTTTTCCCCTTGACAATAGGAGCTAGAACTTGAAAGCGCGTCTGAGGGGGCAACTGCATCACCTGATCCACCATTTCATCAATGGTTTGGGGGCGAATCGAGCGATCGCAATGGGGGCAATGGGGTTCACCCGCACGGCCATAGAGCAGCCGCAGGTAATCATAGATTTCCGTCACCGTGCCCACCGTCGAGCGAGGATTGTGGGAAGTGGACTTTTGATCAATGGAAATCGCTGGACTCAGCCCCTCAATGGCATCCACATCCGGCTTATCCAACTGACCGAGGAATTGCCGTGCATAGGCACTCAGGGACTCCACATAGCGGCGTTGCCCTTCAGCAAAAATCGTGTCAAAGGCCAGAGAGGACTTACCGGAACCAGAAACCCCTGTCATCACAATCAGGCGATCGCGGGGCAGATCGAGGTCAATGTTTTTCAGATTATGCTGCCGTGCACCCCGAACCCGAATTTCACCCGTAGGCACTGGATCGCCCATGCTGCAAACTGCGAATGTTAAAAAACGTTACATTGAGGGTTATTATAGCAACGCGGCCAGACCCGTTTGGCACCATCCAATAAAAAAGCGGGGTGTGGTTTCCCCGCTGTGAGTGTGACTTAGGTTACTTGCGCTGAACCCAGTGAGTCTGAGGGATTCACCGACGGGTTGGGCTTAGTAGTCGAAGTCACCGCCCATGCCGGCACTGGCACCCGCAGGATTGTTGTCCTTGGGTTCGGGTTTGTCAACGATGATGCACTCGGTGGTCAGCACCATACCGGCAATAGAGGCCGCATTTTGCAGAGCCGAGCGGGTGACTTTGGCAGGGTCAACGATACCAGCATCGAACATGTTGACATATTCATCTTTGGCGGCATCATAACCCACATCGAAGGGTTTTTCTTTGACCCGTTCGACAATGATGGCACCGTTTTGACCCGCGTTTTCAGCGATGCGACGCAGGGGAGCGCTAAGGGCACGCTCAACAATGTTGGCACCAATCAGTTCTTCACCCGTCAGGTGCTCAGCCGCCCAGTTGCTCAACTCAGGTGCCAAGTGCACCAAGGTGGTACCGCCACCGGGAACGATCCCCTCTTCAACAGCGGCTTTGGTGGCGTTAATCGCATCTTCCAGACGGAGTTTGCGATCTTTCATTTCAGTTTCAGTGGCAGCACCGACTTTAATCACTGCCACGCCACCGGCCAGTTTGGCCAACCGCTCCTGCAGTTTTTCTTTGTCATAGCTGGAGTCGGTTTCTTCGATTTGGCGACGGATTTGCTCGCAGCGAGCTTTGACGGCTTTTTCATTGCCTTCGGCCACAATCGTGGTGTGATCTTTGGTGATGGTGATGCGGCGAGCTTTACCGAGCATATCCAGCTTGGTATTTTCCAGCTTCAGACCGGCATCTTCGGTGATCACTTGACCCGCTGTGAGGACGGCAATATCTTCGAGCATTGCTTTACGGCGATCGCCAAAGCCGGGAGCTTTCACCGCAGCCACATTCAAGACACCGCGCAGACGGTTGACCACGAGGGTCGCCAAGGCTTCTTTCTCGATGTCTTCAGCAATGATCACCAGCGGTTTACCGGCGCGAGCCACTTGTTCGAGGATCGGCACTAGATCTTGCACTAAGGTAATTTTCTTGTCGGTGATCAGCACGAAGGGTTCATCAAGCACCGCTTCCATGCGCTCGGTGTCGGTGGCAAAGTAGGGGGAGATGTAGCCCTTGTCAAAGCGCATCCCCTCAGTGACCTCGAGTTCGGTGGTCATGGATTTGCCTTCTTCGAGGGAGATCACGCCTTCTTTGCCCACCTTGTCCATGGCATCGGCAATCATCCGACCCACTTCTTCATCGTTGCCCGCGGAAATTGCTGCCACTTGGGCAATAGCTTTGGAATCTTCCACCGGACGGGCATGTTCAGCAATTTTTTCCACAAGGAAGTGGGTGGCTTTGTCAATCCCGCGTTTCAGGGCAATGGGGTTAGCACCGGCAGCCACGTTGCGCAGCCCCTCTTTCACCATGGCATGGGCAAGAACCGTTGCCGTAGTCGTACCGTCACCGGCAGCATCATTGGTTTTCGAGGCGGCTTGGCGGATCAGCGCCACACCGGTGTTTTCAATGTGATCTTCCAGTTCAATTTCTTTGGCGATCGTCACCCCGTCGTTGACAATTTGGGGGGCGCCAAATTTTTTCTCCAGAACTACGTTCCGTCCTTTAGGACCAAGGGTCACGGCCACGGATTCAGCCAAGATGTCCATCCCTTTTTCGAGGGCACGACGAGCATTTTCGTTGTAGATAATGCGCTTCGCCATAGGTGTTTCCTACCTCAATCGTTCAACAGTGATGAAAAATCGCACAGAAATGTAAGGAGTGTCAGCGACTTAGCCAACAATGGCCAAGATGTCTTTTTCCGAGAGGAGAACGTAGTCTTCGCCCGCCAGTTTCACTTCAGTACCGGCATATTTGGAGTACAGCACTTTGTCCCCCACTTTCACATCCATGGGCTGACGCTTGCCGTCTTCAGTGAGTTTGCCAGGACCGACGGCGGTCACTTCGCCCACTTGGGGTTTTTCACGGGCGTTGTCGGGCAGGAGGATGCCCCCTGCGGTACGTTCTTCACTTTCGCTGACTTTGACAAAAATGCGATCGCCCAACGGCTTCACAGTTGAAACGCTTAGAGATACGGCTGCCATAGCGTACTGTTCTCCCAATTGTAAGAGTATGGATTGATAGCACTCACTGCACGGCTCATCGCGCAGTTTCTGGGGGGCAAGAGCATCACTTACAGTTGTTTAGCACTCTCACCCTTCGAGTGCTAATGTAGCGAGAGACGGTTGGCGATCGCAACTCCTGTTGCAGTACGGTTTTCCGAACGGAACTTTAGCTCTTTAGTCCCGTCGTGGCAATGCCGCGAATCAGTTGCCGCTGACCCAAAATAAACAAAATCATCACCGGCACAGTGGCAATCACCGCCGCCGCCATCATCAACGGCCAATCATTGGTGAACTGCTCCTGAAAACTGGCCAAGGAAAGCTGCACTGTGATCAGTTCTGGCTTAGTGGTAAAGACCAAGGGCTTAAAGAGGTCATTCCACTCCCCAATAAAGGTAAAGATAAAGAGTGTGACCAAGGCCGGTCGGCTCAGGGGCAAGAGAATATGCCAGAGGACTTGCCAGCGATTTGCCCCATCCAAGAGGGCTGCCTCCTCAAGGGCAACGGGCAATGTGAGAAAAAACTGCCGCATCAAAAAGACGCCAAAGCCATTGGCCGCCGTCGGCAAGATCAAGGCGCCATAGGTATTGATCAGATGACCCGCCTTGAGGATGAGGAAAATTGGGATCACCAAAAGTTGAAATGGGATCACTAGGGTTGCCAGCATCAGCAGCAAAATCGTCTGTTGCCCCGGAAACGAAAGTCGCGCAAGGGCGTAACCCGCTAGGGCTGAGGTCACCAACTGGAGCGCCGTTACCGCTAAAGCCACAAACGTTGAGTTGGCAAAGGCCAAGATAAAGTGTCCCTGCTGCCATGCTGCCTGATAGCTCTGCCATGTCCAGCCTTGGGGTGGCAACAATTGGGTAGGTAGGGTTCCCGGTGGCCAGCCCGACGTACAGAGCACCACCAGTAGGGGGCTGAGAACCAGCAACGCCCCCAATGTCAATACTAGGGTCAACCCCAAGGAGTGACCCCTGCCCAAGAGCCGTTTCAGCCCATCCACAACCTTCCGCTCCCCAAACAAAACCCTGCGCCCTTCGGAAAGCCAGCCTCTTGAGAGCTGCATGTCCAATTCTCCCTCATCCCTGCTTTAACTGCCAGTGAGGTACATTCTCCTTCCCCCTTTCATAGAGATTTATCTGCCCCACTCAGAGAGATTTATCTGCCCCACTCAGGGGGTTGGGAGGGCGCTTGAGGACATCCTTGCAATCAAGATTTTGCTCAAGACGCTATCAAGGGAGCACTATACCACCCTTTGCGTCTCGCAAGAGAGTGTTTGACCACCCTCCTGAGGACTTGCTTATTCAAAGTGCTGCAGGCACAGAGACCGATTCCAAGACAAAGCTTTGAGTTTCCTCCCCAAGTTTGCATAGGAGACAAGCTGTGCCAGTTAGAGAAGTTGCAATTGTCCACCCTTGTGGAGTGTCCAGTAATGACTCATCTGTACAACCCAAATCCTGCTGTTATTTACCGCTGGGTGATGAGTTCTTGCCTTGTTGGTTTAGGATGTGCAACCCTGCACTTAGCTCCTGTAACTGCCCAAATTGCCGTCTATGAAGGGCGGCGTGTCACCGGGGATGTTACCATGACACTTCCCGACGGCAGCACCTACAAAGGGGAATTGCTCAATGGTCGCTTTAATGGCCAAGGTATCCTCACAATGGCCAATGGCAACCGCTATGAAGGGGAATTTCGCAATGGCCGCTACCACGGTCAGGGGGTGCTCACCTATGCCGATGGGGGACGCTACGAAGGGGGGTTTGTGGAGGGCATCTTCAATGGCAAGGGCACTCTCCAACTGGCCAATGGTCAACGCTACGAGGGCACGTTTCTCAATGGTCAATACCATGGGGAGGGGGTGCTCACCTTTCCCGACGGTACCCGCTATGAGGGGCAGTTTCTAGCGGGCAAGTATCATGGAACTGGAACGCTCTCCTTCGGAGATGGCACAAGCTATGCCGGACAGTTTCGCAATGGCTTATTTGAAGGACAGGGGGTCTTTACGCTACCAGATGGCTCCCGCATTGTGGCCACATGGCGCAATGGTCGCCGCGAACCCCGCTAATCTGCTTCAATCAGGCTGTGAGTGATCCGCTGACGGCGGCGCTAAGTCCCTACGCCCGCTTTGGGGTGCGCCTTGGCCTTGAACCCATCCAAGCGCTGCTGAGTGCTTTGGGGTCTCCCCAGTTACAGGTGCCCTTGATCCACGTTGCGGGGACAAATGGCAAAGGGTCGGTGTGTGCCTATTTGGATAGTGTTTTGCGGGCGGCGGGCTATCGCACGGGACGTTATACTTCACCCCATCTGTTGAGTTGGTGTGAGCGCATTTGTGTCGATGGTGAACCCATTGCCCCTGAGGTCTTTTTGACCTTGATTCAACACATTGAAGCGGTACTGCCACAGGTGGCTTATCCCCCCAGTCAGTTTGAAGTGATCACGGCGGCGGCATGGTTGTATTTTGCCCAGCAGCGGGTGGATGTGGCGGTGATAGAGGTGGGCTTGGGGGGGCGCTTGGATGCCACCAATGTATGTCAGCCCCCTTTGGTGAGTGTGATTACCTCCATCGGTTGGGATCATTGGCAGCGGTTGGGCAATACCTTGGGGGCGATCGCTGGCGAAAAAGCAGGTATTCTCAAGCCGGGCGTGCCAGCCGTCATTGGCCCTGTTCCCCCCGAGGCAGAGGCGGTGATTGCGCAGCGTTTGGAAGCTTTGGGGTGCCCAGCGATCTGGCCAGAACCGGCACAGTGGTCTGCTGATCGTGCTGGGTGGGCGACGTGGGGTGGCATCGAGTACCCCTTGCCCTTGGCTGGAGAAATGCAGTTGGTCAATTCAGCGATCGCGATCGCCACGCTACAACAGTTACAATCTCAAGGCTGGCAGATTTCCCGAGAAGCGATTCAACAGGGAATGGCACAAACCCGCTGGCCGGGACGACTGCAATGGTTACAGTGGCAAGGGCGCAAACTGCTCATTGATGGTGCCCACAATGCTCCTGCCGCCGCCTACCTACGGCAATACGTGGATCAACTGGGCTGGACAGAGGTGACATGGGTGGTGGGGATGCTCGCCAATAAGGATCATGAGGGGATTCTCAAACATCTCCTGCGAGGGGGCGATCGCCTGTGGTTGGTACCCGTACCGGATCACGCTAGCGCTGACTTAGAGGACTTGAAGGCACTTGCCTACACCTGTTGCCCTGAGTTAGGGGAATGCCGTCTTTTTAAGGAGGTGACTGAGGCACTCGATAGGGCAGGCGATCGCTGTGTGGTCTGTGGCTCCCTTTACTTAATTGCTGGCGTTTTGGGAAAGAACTCATAATTGATGTGGGACACTCGCTTTCAAGGAGACACTTATTTCTACGGCACAGAGCCAAACGATTTCCTCAAAGCCCATGCCCATGACTTTGTGCCCCAAGGGCAAATTCTCTCCCTCGTCGAAGGGGAAGGGCGCAATGCCGTCTATCTTGCTCAGCAGGGATATGCCGTCACGGCTGTGAATGCCTAGGACTGGCGAAAGCCCAGCGCCTTGCTCAAGAACGGGGAGTCGCCATTACTACCTATCACTGCGATCTGCGGGATGTTGACCTTGGTGAAAATGCGTGAGATGGGATGATTGCTATTTTTTGCCATCTGCCACCGGAGCGGAACGGTAAAATCGAGGTAATGTTGTCCTATTGCTATGCCGCCGCGACGCACCCGTAGCCAAGTCATTATTCTCGATGCCCTTAGAGCCAGTGGCCGAGCGCTCTCGGCACAGGAACTATTTTTGGAACTACGGCAGCGGCAAACTCCCCTAGGACTGGCAACGGTTTATCGCACCCTCGATAGTCTGCGCATCAATGGTGAGGTGCAAGCACGGGCGTTGCCCAGTGGCGAATTGGTCTATAGCCTCGTGCAGCAGGATCAACACTACCTCACCTGTTTGCACTGTGGGGCATCGATTCAGATTAACTGCTGCCCAGTCCAGCACTTAGAAGCTGAGCTACAACAGTCCTACCATTTTGAGATTTTCTACCATACCCTTGAGTTTTTCGGTCTTTGTGCCAAGTGCCAAGTGACGGTGCAGCGCTAAAAGGGTATTCTGGATCAGACAGGTCTTCAGAAAGGGTGTGATTGAATTTGCCAACTGTACCTGGACACGGGCGATCGCCCAAGGCTGGGAAAATCCCTACCGCGTTCGCTATGCCAGCAATTTAGACGATGGCCCTTGGCATGGCATGCCGCTGGGGGGGGTTGGCGCAGGTTGCATTGGCCGTTCTTCTGCTGGGGATTTTAATTTCTGGCATATTGACGGCGGAGAGCACATTTTTGGCACCCTAGCGGCCTGTCAATTTAGTCTTTTTGAGCAGGGAGAGCAAACCCAAGCCTACGCCCTAGGGACTCCCCCTAACGATGGCCGCCTCAGCAGTTGGCAATGGTATCCAGCTGGCAAAGGTATCTACGCTGCCCGCTATCCCCGCAGTTGGTTTGTCTATGAGGGGGTCTTTAGCGCCCAGATCACCTGCGAACAGTTTTCACCGATTCTGCCCCACAACTACCAAGAAACCAGTTACCCTGTGGCAGTATTTCTGTGGACGTTTAGCAATCCCACGGATCAGCCCCTCACCCTCAGCTTGATGTTCTCGTGGCAAAATACCGTCGGTTGGTTTCGCAATACCACCCCTTCCTCTGCCATTGAAATCCGCGATGATGGCAGTCCCGTCTATACCTACACGCCCCCTTGGGGTCAAAGTGACGGCAATTTTAATGAACTGATTCAAACGGAGTCCTACCAAGGTTGGCGACTGCGCCGTACGCCCCACCCGAACCCACCCCAAGAAGGCGATGGCGAATGGGCAGCATTGGTTCCCACAGGCCTTGGTGAGTTTTTTGGCTGTAGTCGCTGGCAGCCAGAGGGGGATGGGGCACAACTGTGGCAATCATTTTCGGGGGATGGTTCCCTACCAATTGTCAATGATCCAACCCCAGCGGCAGCGGGAGAACAGGTGGCCGCCGCCTTTGCGGTGCGCTTTGCCTTGGCACCTAGGCAAACAAAACAAATTCCCGTGGTCTTGGCGTGGGACTTTCCTGTGACTGAGTTTGGTAAGGGCGTGATCTATTACCGTCGCTACACGGATTTTTGCGATCGCAGTGGCACCAATGCTATCACCCTTGCCGCCCGTGGCCTAGAGCATTACAAGGAATGGCAACAGCAGATTCGCACTTGGCAAGCGCCAATTCTCACCCACCCCGATTGGCCCGACTGGTTCAAGATGGCTCTGTGCAATGAGCTGTACGTCCTCAGTAGTGGTGGAACCCTTTGGAGTACCGCCAGCGATCGCGACCCCGTGGGGCAGTTCGCCGTTCTAGAATGCCTTGACTACCGCTGGTATGAAAGTCTGGATGTGCGCCTTTATGGCTCCTTTGCCCTGCTGCAACTGTGGCCAGAACTGGAAAAATCCGTAATGCGTGCCTTTGCGCGGGCGATTCCCACCGCTGATCCCACCCGGAGAATCATTGGCTACTTCTATCGCGGTGACCCCGAAACCGCCTACAAAGCCCCTCGCAAACTGGCCAATGCTGTACCCCACGATCTCGGTGCGCCCAATGAGCATCCTTGGGAAAGGACGAACTACACTGCTTATCAGGACTGCAATCTTTGGAAGGATTTAGCTTCTGACTTTGTCCTTTTGGTCTATCGGGACTTTTTGTTCACTGGGGGGACGGATCTCAACTTTGCCCGTGAGTGCTGGCCGGCTATGGTGGCGGCCTTGGCCTATTTGAAACAATTTGACCACGATGGCGATGGCCTGCCAGAAAATGGCGGTGCCCCGGATCAAACCTACGATGACTGGAAGCTACAGGGGGTCAGTGCCTACTGTGGTGGCTTGTGGTTGGCAGCCCTCGAGGCAGCGATCGCCCTCGGCACGATTCTCCAACAACCGCAGGTGGAGACCTACCGCCAGTGGCTCAAGCAAGCTCGCCCCCGCTACCATCAACTGCTGTGGAATGGCGAGTACTATCGTCTCGATACCGGCAGTGGTTCCGATGTGATCATGGCGGATCAACTGTGTGGCCAGTTCTATGCCCAACTCTTGGGTTTGGCGGATATTGTGCCCCCAGACTGTTGCGATCGCACCCTGCGAAAAATCTACGACATCTGTTTTCTCGAATTTCACAATGGCCAGTTGGGTGCCGCCAACGGTTTATTGCCCAATGGTCAACCCGAAAACCCCCACGCTACCCATCCCCTTGAAGTCTGGATAGGGATTAACTTTGGCTTGGCCGCCTTTTTGTGGCAGCGGGGAATGACCCACGAAGCATGGCGCTTAGCCGAGGTGGTGGTACGGCAAATCTACGAGAATGGTCTGCAATTTCGTACACCGGAGGCGATTACGGCCAATGGGACGTTCCGTGCCTGTATGTATCTGCGACCCATGGCCATTTGGGCACTGGCTCTCGTCAGCCGGGGATCACGACCCACCTAAAAGTTTTGTAACCTATTTTACATTGTTTCAGTTTTCTAGGGTAATTGAAACTGCACTCCCTGCGATCGCCTTATCCGTCTCATCATCACATCTTATCTTTCCTCAATTCCCTCTAAAGGCCATAGGGTGTAGGCTCAAGATCAAGAAACAATAGCTTTAGCTTTTCACTGGTTCTGGAGTACGCACCATGACCCCCTTAGCGCGATCGCTAGCTGCCCATCCCACTAGCTTTGCCACTATTGAGCGCTATTTACAGCAAGAAGAAGTGATTATTTTGCCCATGGCTACCGTCTATAGCTTTGTGGTGAATGGCACCAGCCCAAGGGCAATAGCGAACCTACGCCGTCTCAAACACTTTAGTACAGAGCAACCTCTGGCTATTCTCACGCGGAGCGATCGCGCTGCTGAAGTGGCAGAACTCTCTCGAGATGCTAAAACCATGGTGGATCACTTTCCCTATCCTGTCACCATGATTGTCAAGGGTAAACCCCACCTCGATCCACAAATTATGCAGGGGTTTAACTGTGTTTATCTGGCCTGTCCCGACCAGTTCATTTACGATCTAGTGGGGGCTTTGCCCTTCTTTTTAGTGGCAGCAACGGTCAAGGTGGGAACGGAACTGATTGTCAACTTTGAGGATGCCCAAAAATACTACGGCGAGCAGGTACCGCTGATTGTGGATGGCGGCCGCTGTCGCTATGGGCGGCGGGGCACACTCGTGGACTTTACGCTGGCATACCCAACAATCATGAACTTTGGTCCTGTATCGGTGGATGACTTACGACCCATCTTGCCCCATATTATTTTGCCCTCCCATTTAATGAAGTAGATATAGTTCATTTGAGAAGTAGCCCCTTTGACTCCCCACTATGTACGACCGACCAGAACCTGAAGCGGGAGCTATGATGCAAGATCAGCCGAAATAGACTTAAAGATAGCAGGGAGGGTGTAGTCATCCTTTTGAAGCGGAAATCTTTAGAATGGGGTTACAGGTCATCTCATAATAGCCAGTTTTAATGGAGCGAGAAGAAATTATTGCGCTCATTCAGCGTGAGCTACCGCAGCTTGTGGCTCAAGACCCCAGCTTGAGAGATTTCATCCTGCGCACGGTCTTGGACGTTTCTTTGCCTCGCCGTGAGGCAGATATCAAGTTTGACCGTATCCTCACGGAACTACAGCGCGATCGCGAGGAACAGGCCAAGCGTTGGGAAGAACAGAACCGCAAGTGGCAAGAACAGGATCGCCGCTGGCAAGAACAGGCCAAGCGTTGGGAAGAGCAAGACCGCAAGTGGCAAGAACAGGTTCGACGTTGGGAAGAACAGGATCGCCGCTGGCAAGAACAGGCCAAGCGTTGGGAAGAGCAAGACCGCAAGTGGCAAGAACAGGTTCGACGTTGGGAAGAACAGGATCGCCGCTGGCAGGAACAGGCCAAGCGTTGGGAAGAACAGGATCGCAAGTGGCATGAGCAACTTGCAGAGATTCGGCGTCTTGACAAGCGGTTTGACAGTACAATTGGTGCCCTTGGTGCTCGCTGGGGAATTGCTTCAGAAACCAGCTTTCGCAACGCCCTCGCTGGCATTTTGACGGAATCCTTTGGGGTTGAGGTTTTGAACTTAACCCTCTACGACCATGAGGGTGAAGTCTTTGGCCGCCCTGATCAAGTGGAGCTAGACTTGATTATCAAAAATGGCTTAACCATTGCCTGTGAAATCAAATCTTCTATTGATAAGGCAGGGATGTATATTTTTGACCGTAAGGTAAATTTCTATGCGCGGCATCACCAGCGCCAAATTGACCGCAAAATTGTGATTTCGCCAATGGTTGATCCGCGTGCACGACCTGTGGCTGAGGCGCTAGGGATTGAACTCTATAGTTATGCCGACTCAGTGGAGGGCTTGTAATAAACGATAATGCGGGTGAAAATGCCCCACCACTAGGCCAGGCTTGGAGCATTGGAATCCCGCACCTGTATTTACGAGCCCTACAGCATGACTTGGCTGCAGCACGTCTTTATCAGTTTTTGCAGTTCGGGTCAGTTGAGTGGCTGTTGCTCTCTAGGTACCTACAATTCTTTGGGTAACGCCACCCTATGCTACGGTAGGGGCAAGAGGTACTGCAATTTTTGCCCGCCGCCACCGTCCCTAGTGCTGCTGCTTGGGCATTATTCGCCAGTGCCATTACCCTTCTTACTTCTACCTTTGCTGCACCGCGTATTTGTGCGGCGCTATTGATCTAGGCTGGCTTAGGATTTAAAGGCATTCAATCGTAGGACGTTGTATGACTGACTACACTATATCGGCATCCATCGTAACGAAGCAAATACCTAAGGTTAGTATTGGTATGCCAGTTTATAACGGTGAAAAATTTATTCGTGACGCACTCGATTCATTATTGGCGCAAACCTTCACCGACTTTGAATTGATCATTTCAGACAACGCTTCAACCGATCAAACGGAAGCCATCTGTCGGGAATATGCCGCTAAGGATAAACGGATTCGCTACGTGCGACAAGCCCAGAATTTGGGCGCGGCAGCGAATTTCAAGTATGTGCTGGATGAGGCAAGGGGAGAATATTTTATGGGGGCAGCGGCAGATGATAAGTGGGATCCAAGATGGATAGAGATTCTTTTGCCTATCTCTGCTCGCACTCAATGTATTGCCTTTGGCACATTACAAACTATCGATAGCAGTAGCAATCCAATGCTACATCCTGCCAATAGACGAAATTTCAGCTATACAGGATCAATACTCAGTCGAAGATTGAAATACTGTCTGGAACCGGCTTTCTTGGGTAGTTCAGTTTTTTGACGAGAATCAAGCGGTGTTTCGTATAGCGACAAATCTAAAGCATCTGAGTGATCCTGAATACTTTGGGAAGAAGCTATTGGACGAGTTGCAATATTTGCAACTGGAACTCAGTCGTCGCTGCTCGATAGGGCATTGGAGCCTTGATTGGCTGCCAGAGCTACTGGTCACTTAGAATGTCAAGTTTTGTTGCAGAATTCAACACTTCTGCGTAGTACTCTTATGTGAAATAACTAAGAAACTATATCACTAGTAAGTTGAGACTCGAAATTTTGTAACCTATTTTACATTGTTTCAATTTGTGAAGCTGCGACAATGGTGACCAATGGGCTGCCCGTTTATGATAGGGGATAGCGCGTCAACAGCCACTTCTTTAGATAACCTATGGATAATCTCAGCCAACGTTACCTACGTCTGTGCCAAGCCTATAGCCAACTGGCAGAACGCTATACCAAACTTGATATTGACCACATGACGCTGCGGGAAAAACTCGTTCCTTTTCTGATGGCGTTCAAATATTACAAACAAATGACAGAGCAGCTCACGGCTGAAAAAGAGGCGATGCAACGGGAACTCAATGATCTGCGCGATCGCTACCAGTTGCTGGTAAGTCAAAACGGCAATGCCCCCATCAATGAAGAACTGCTCAGTGCCCTTGCTGAAGCAGAGGAGCAGATGGGACTCATTGAAGAAACCCTCAAAGAACAGGAGGCGGATCCGGATCCCAACCTGCTTCCCATTGAAAAGCAATTGCTGGAAGAATATACAAAGGGGAGTGGTGATTTTCAAGCGCTGCTTCCACAATCGTCGAGTCACTCCGGGGTTACTGCCTAGATGCTCTGGCCAGCCAGTGAAGAATTTGCTGCCCTCTGTCGTACCCAATTAGAACTCGTTGTTAACAGCTTGGGTGCCTCTTCACTGGCGGTCTATCTGAGTGAAACCCTCAACGACTCCCCCTCATGGTCTCCCGTTGCTGTCTATCCAGAGGCGACCGCCCCCCTGAGCTTACCGTTTCCCCCGACCCTACCACCGCCAACGCAAGCAGCAGAGACCCCGTTAAGCCATCGCCCTCAACAGGTCGTCTCGTCCTTGGCCAATCAACTGATCCTGCCCCTGATGTACCAAAATTGGGTCTTGGGGGTACTGGTGGCGCAGCGGCAACACCGTCCTTGGCTGGCGGCAGAGCAGGCACAATTGCAACAGGTGGCGCAAACACTGGCGATCGCCTGCGTCTTGGATCAACGGCAACAATGGCTCAGCCACTCCCCTGCCAACCCACTGGATCAACAGCAACAGCGCTTTGATGACCTGCTCCATCAACTGCGCAATCCCGTGGCCGCCATTCGCACCTTTGTCAAGCTTCTGCTCAAACGGTTGGAACCCGATCACCAAGGGCGCCCTCTCGCCGAAGGCATTGCCAAGGAAACAGAGCGGCTCATGGCATTGTTGGAGGACTATCGCCAACAGCGCAACGAGATTCCCGCCCTCACGGGCAGCCAGCCCCTACCCCTTGCGGGTAAACCCCTCGATCTAGCTGGAACCCTCTCACCACTGATCACCGCCGCCCAAGCCCGTGCGGAAATGGAGGGCAAAACCTTTGTCGTGGAGAGACCGCCCCAACTGCCGCCCATCTGGCTAGAGGAACGGGTGCTTCAGGAGGTCGTGGGCAATCTGCTGGATAATGCCTTTAAGTACACCCCCAAAGGCGGCACCATTGGTTTGCGCTTGACCCTCACGCCCGCAGTCTTAGAATTAACGGTTTGGGATACTGGCTGTGGGATTCCTTTGGAGGTGCAGTCACGGCTCTTTGAACGGGGCTACCGCGGGATTCAAGCCAACAGTGGGATTGAGGGCAGTGGTCTGGGGTTGGCGATCGCGCAAGATTTGCTGCGTCCCTATGGCCTCAGTCTGCGGGTCACCAGTCCTTACGAGGGCGATCGCGGTACGGCCTTTACACTGACGATTCCCTTGCCAATGAAGGTGGAACGATGAGTGCTCTGAAACAGCGTCTTGCCAAGATCAGCAGTCAGGGGCATCAATTCCTTGTGGTGATCTTTGCCCTACCCCTATTGATCTCCGCCACAACGGGAATCGCCCATCGTCTTGGGCGCAGTTGGTTTGGGCTATCTAAAGACTTTGGGCGAGCGATGATGACCCTTCATGAAGGCCGCTATCTGGGGGAATGGGGCGTGCCGCTCTATGTGTTGGTCATTGGTCTGGGGTTGCTGGGAATCATTGCCACGGGTTTGGCTCTCCTGTGGGGGCGATCGCTCCCGGCGCAGTGGTCAGCACGGCGGCTGCATCATCTTTTGGCTGCCATTGCAGCATTGCCTTTGCTTGTGAGTGCCACGACGGGAATGGCCTATCGTCTTGGCCGCAACTGGTTTGGCCTCTCCAAAGAACAGGCGGCGATTTTCCTGAGCCTACATCAGGGAACCTATTGGGGCGAGGTGGGGCGTCCCTTCTATGTTCTTTTGGTGGGTCTGAGTTTGCTGACACTTCTGGCCACGGGACTCTCGATGCTGACTCTCCTGCGACGGCTGCCCCACTGGCGTCCTAGGGTGACCCCGGAGACCTAGCTGCGAAATGTTACAAACTATGAGCAAGCGTTGCCAAAGGTAAGCGCCTATGGAGTAATAAATACAGCACTTGATCGCGACTGTTATTCCACAAAGGAGTTGTTCATGGCGCTGACCGATACCCAAGTTTACGTTGCCCTTGTGATTGCTCTGCTGCCTGCGGTGTTGGCATTTCGGCTGTCCACTGAGTTGTACAAGTAGTTGCGCCTGTTATTGCTAACTGGCTGCATAACGTCATTTCTCCAAACTAAAATTTATCAGGCGGTTCCCGATGTTGTTGGTAAGACAAGGGGGCTGCTTTTTTCTTTTTATACTGATAGACAACTCGCCGTTCATGGTTTAGTCATGGTTCACTCTCCTCGAAAAATTCCTGCGATCGCTTGGGAAGCGGGTGCCAAAATTGCAGTGAATCTGATCCTGCTCGCCTTTGCCCTAGGGGCGATCGCCAAGCTGGTGCCCTATCAACTCAGTCAACTGCAAAAGCTCCATGCCCTCGAAGCAGAAGTGGCGCAGCTGGAGGCACGAGTTAAGGAATTGCAACTGGAACAGGAGCGCGATCGCCAACCCCAAGCACGGCAGCGCATTGCCCAAGAGGAGGCCAATTTAATTGCCGCCAATCAGCGGCGGATCATCTGGGTACAACCTAAAAACCCCAAGCAAGAACCGGACTAAGCCCAGCCTAAAACAAGGCCAAGACTAAACCACAGACACCACAGAGGGCAGCACTGAGGGACGCATAGGTCATTTTCCGTTTTTGCCGCTTGTACTGCTGGCTAAGTTGATCCTCAACACTCAGGGAAATGATGAATTTTTGTCCCCGCTTTTGTGGCTTTTGCAGGCGGAGTACCCCCCCCTGATCCGAGGCCATGCCCACCACTGAAACAGGTTGCCCCAAGGGCAGCACCCACTCCTGATAGCGATAACCCAGCGTCGTCGTGCTACCAAAGCGCCAATTCAATGACAAGAACCCTAAGGAAAAGGCAAAAGAATGGGGTTTATCCGCAGGCCGCAGTTCGTCTAAGACCTGCATTGCTTCAATCTCAGCGCCGAGGGGGTTTACCTCAATTTCCCCCTGATGATCTCGCAGAAAAAATAGGGTTGACTGCTCATGGCGGCCAATAATTTCCGACTGGCGTTCTCGACGATTGTGGCGATCGCTCCCCTCTTTTTCATACTCGCGGCTGATGATTGTTTTGTAATAAACACAGGGAATACGCTTCACTTCCGAGAGCAAGGGTTGAGACGTGGTGACTTGGCCAACCACCTGCACGTACTCGCGCCAACTGCCGCTACCGATTTCCTGAGCCACCTGTTGCTGGCATTGCTGTAACTCACGAATAGAGCTAGGGTTGGCCACCTTCATTGCCTTTAACTTCAGCCGATAATAGCCCTCAAGGGCAAAGAGAAAGGCCGACCCCGTTAAGCAAAGGTGAGCAATAACCCCCATGACTGGCGCTCAATCCCTCTCTGATGGTTTTAGAGAGAACTGTCTTAACTCAAGGATAATAAACCAATGGTGAGGCCAAAGAGACCATCAACAACGAGCGTACTCAAGACAGCGCCCATAAATCCCCACACAGGCAAAACAGCGGGATAGCCACGACGAATCTGGGATTCAAAGAGGGGCAGCAAACCAATGAGGAGCAAACTCAGGCTCAAGAGAACCCCCCACACTTGGCCACTAAAGGTCTGGGCTTGGGCGATCGCCTGTGCCAGCATCTCCTGAACGGAAATCACATCCCCTTCAAGGTACATGATGGCTCGCCAATGGGGGATCACATCAATCAGGTAAAAGTAGGCATCGGTGATGGCGGTGCCCAGAAAAGATCCCAAAAAAAAGAACACCCCCACCAGTTGCTGCCGCTGCCGTAGGTGCCAGAGCATGAGCGGAATGGGGAGCGCCTCAATGGGCAAGTGCCACAGGGGTTCCCAGCGCAACCATGCCCAGTAGAGCGACCCTGCCCCCCAGCACCAGCTAAATCCATAGAGCATCTCCCCCCAATAGCGGCAGTGGGGTTGGCGTTGGAGATAGAAACTAAGACCTAGAAGCAGCGGCGTCAGAGCCAAACTCAGCCAAGGCTGTGTCCGCACGAGGGGCGCTTCAATAAACACGGGAACCGACACCAAGAAGGCAGCAAAGCCAAAAAGGAACCAAGCCAGCCGTGAGCCAAGGCGCAGCGCAGGAAAAACCGAGGGGGAGGTAAGAGCAGTCAAGGGAATATCAGGAATTGTTAACTTTTATTTCTTTCCTTTAAGGTATCACAGGCTGGAACGTCGTGGTCGGGGCGATCGCCGAGGGGCTTTTGAACGCGCTTTGCGCCGCAGTGTTTCTGATAGATCAATAAAGGCATCCCGCTGCAAAATGGGGTAGGTGCCAATCCAGAGGCGATGGCGGGGCAGGAAAACTTCAGAAATCAGTTCAATCTCTGCCAGATCAGGACGACGGGAGAGAACCAGCATTTCCGCTGCATCGCCGGGGCGAATCCCTCGATGTTGACGCAGTAACTTGGCCTGCACTCTGGTTTCAAAGCCGATTTTATCACCAATCTCCAGATTCAAGCAGCGTTCACGGTTCTCGATAATTACCAGTTGCCCCTTGTCGTTCACCGTCTCCTCTTTGCCCACCAATTCTTCGGTGACATAGACATCCAAGACGCGCCCGCGCCAAAAACCCCCATAGGGAAACCGCCGATGGCGACGATTGCGAAATGAGGCCAATACTGCCGGTGCCCAGAGCCAATAGAGACCTGCAATCAGACCCAAAACCAGTTGGGTGCTATCCCCTAAAAAATTCAAACCAAAAGCAACAATGGCCACCGCCACCACAGAGAAGGTTAAGCGTCGTAGAAAGTCCTGAAGTTTGCCCCAAACATAGCGATACTGGGAACCCGTGGCCACCAGTGGCACCAATTGACGGACTTTTTCTTGGGTGAGGGGAATGAGCACAACCAGTTAGGGCGTAGGCGTTGTCTCCAGTGTATTCGTGGCGGGACGAGGCGGCTGGCGATCGCGCCACCAAGCAAGGAGGGTACTGGCAATAAAAATACTGGAATAAGCCCCCATCGTGAAACCAATGATCAGCGCTAGGGCAAAGTAGCGCAGCGTGTCACCGCCAAAGATGAAGATCGTAATCAGGGGCAGTAGGGTCGTTAGGGTGGTATTAATCGAGCGGCCAAGGGTTTGCACAACCGCCTGATCCACCACCTCTTTAATGCCAAGCTCTGGGTTGAGCTTCAGGGTTTCCCGCACGCGATCGTAGATCACCACCGTATCGTTCACAGAAAAACCAATGATCGTGAGCAGCGCCACAATAAAGAGGCTATCAATTTCCACCCCTGCCACGAGTCCCAAAATGGCAAACACCCCCGTGGTCACCCACACATCGTGGACAAGGGCGACAAGGGCAAAACAGGCATAGTCAAACTGAAAACGCAGCGTGAGATAGATCGTAATGCCAATAAACGACACCAAGAGCGCCAGCAACCCCGATCGCAGGATTTCTTCGCCAAGGGTAGGGCCAACGGTCTCAATCTGCGTTTTCTGGGGGTCAAAGTCACCAATTTTCTGCGTGAGGGCAGCACTGAGGCGAGTGCGCTGATCCACATCGAGGGGTACCGTCCGAATACTCACCCCGTACTGATCAATAATTTGCAGGCTGCTGTTGCCTAGGCCTTGCTGATTAAGCACTTGACGCACCGCATCAATATCAATCGGCTGAGAACAGGTCTGCGTAGCGCTACAGGCCAGTTCAAATTGCAGCCGTGTGCCACCGATAAAATCCAAGCCCAAGCGCAGGGGACTCCCTAGGGACACCCAAGAGATGGCCATTGCCACAAGGCCACTGAGAATGACTACTAAGGATAACCCCCACCAGAGCGATCGCTGGCGATTGACACTAAAGCTCATCGAAAGCTCTCCAGTTTTGGACAGAACCAATTGGGCTTACGCAGACTGGGAATGCTAATGGCGTAAAACAAGAACGTGCGACTACAGGTCAGCGCCGTAAACATACTAATGCCAATGCCGATGGCAAGGGTCACAGCAAAACCGCGCACAAACCCTGTCCCCAAGGCAAAGAGGGCAGCACAGGCAATCAAGGTGGTGACATTGCTATCGAGAATACTGGCAAAGGCGCGATCGAACCCCGATTCAACGGCACGGTAGAGGGTTTTGCCTGCCCGTAACTCCTCGCGGGTGCGCTCAAAAATCAGCACGTTGGCATCCACCGCCATACCAATACTGAGAATAAAGCCCGCAATCCCCGGCAGTGTCAGCGTCACCCCAAACAGCAGAAACGCCGCGTAGGTAAAGATGGCGTAGAGAATCAGGGCAATGTCGGCAATCAATCCCGGCAGGCGGTAGTAGGCCACCATAAAGATCAGCACCAACACCAAGCCCGCCAAACCGGCATAGAGGCTATCGCGAATGCTATCTTGACCCAGCGAAGCCCCCACCGTGCGGTTTTCCACCACCTCGAGGGGAACGGGCAGCGCCCCCCCTTGTAACTGAATGGCTAAATCATTGGCAGTTTGGGCAGTGAAGCCACCGGAAATCTCTGCACTTCCGCCAACAATCCCTGTTTCTGCATATTCCACCGCCACCGTTGGCGCACTAATCAGGCGATCGTCAAGAAAAATCCCCAGGCTGCGCCCCGTGCCAGCAATCTCCTTGGTCAGTTGGGCAAAAAGTTCAGCCCCTTGGCTGTCAAAGCGGACAATCACACTCCAGTTCGGGGATCCCGGGGCGACGGGACTGGCAAAGGCTTCCCTGAGCATTGCGCCTGTCAAATCCGAGGGCGTGAAGAGGCGGGCGATCGCCTGTTGGCTTTTTTCAAGGGATTCACGGTTTTTGGCCAGCTTTGCCTCAATCTCCTTCAGGGCATCAGGATGATTGGCATTTTGAGCCTGCTCCGCCAAGAGTTGCGCCTGTTCCAAGAGCAGTTGCGACTGAAGTTGCCGCTCAATTTGCAATTGGGTCTCTGTGCCCGGCTTCTGGGCGGCAAAGAGCAGTTGTGCCGTCCCCTTAAGAATCCGTTCCGCCTGCTGAGGATCGGTGACCCCCGGCAATTGCACCAAGAGCTTGTCATCCCCAGCAGTTTGCACCACAGCTTCGGCAACACCCAAGCCATCAATCCGCCGTTGCACCACCCCTTGCACTGCCGCCAGCACTTGGGGCGTAATTTGGGGCACCTTGTCCGTGGTTTGCACTTGCAGCGTCAGTTGGGCACCCCCCCGCAGATCTAAGCCCAGTCGAGCCGGTGTGCGCACAATCACCCAAGTGGCGGCCATCAGCAACACCAAAATGACAATCAGCCAGCCGCGATATTTACCCATGGTTAGACCTGTCCCTGCACCAGCTGCTGCACGGCCGCTACAATTTGGGGCGGTTGCACAATTGTGAGATTCTCTAGGGTACCGTTGTAGGGGGTGGGAATATCTTGGGAGGAAAGGCGGACCACAGGGGCATCCAGTTCGTCAAAGTAGCGTTCCATAATCGAGGCCGAAAGCTCAGCCCCAATGCCACCGGTTTTCATGCACTCTTCGACAATCACCACCCGATGCGTTTTACGAACCGAGGCACCAATTGTCTCAAAGTCCAAGGGTTTCAGGGAAATCAGGTCAATGACCTCTGGATCATAGCCCTCTTTTTCCAGTGTCTTCACCGCTTGCAGCACATGGTGGCGCATCCGCGAGTAGGTCAAAATGGTAACATCTTCGCCACTGCGGACTATCTCAGCTTTATTGAGGGGCAGCAGATATTCCTCTTCTGGAATATCCTCCTTGAGGTTGTACAGGAGTACATGCTCAAAGAACAGCACTGGGTTGGGATCACGAATCGCCGATTTGAGCAAGCCCTTGGCATTGTAGGGGGTTGAGCAGGCAACAATTTTTAATCCGGGGACTGCTTGAAAGTAGGCTTCAAGACGCTGCGAGTGCTCTGCCCCCAATTGCCGGCCAACACCGCCGGGACCGCGAATCACAATCGGAATTTTAAAGTTGCCGCCAGAGGTGTAGCGCAGCATGCCAGCATTGTTGGCGATTTGATTGAAGGCCAAGAGCAAAAAGCCCATGTTCATGCCCTCGACAATGGGACGCAAGCCGGTCATTGCTGCCCCGATCGCCATGCCGGTAAAGCTATTTTCAGCAATGGGGGTATCCAATAGACGCAGTTCACCATACTTTTTGTAGAGGTCTTTGGTGACTTTGTAGGAGCCGCCATAATGTCCCACATCTTCCCCCAGCACAAACACTGTGGGGTCACGCTCCATTTCTTCATCAATGGCAGCACGAAGGGCATTAAACATTAAGGTCTCGGCCATGGTTGCGCGGCATACACTCATTAAGGACTATTTCCTAGGGTAGTTGAAACTGCACCGCTTGCGATCATGCTTATCAGACTCATCATTAAACGCAATCTATTCTCAACTCCCCCTAAAACCTATTGAGCATAGACTAGAGATCAAGGGCGCATTTACTGCCTAATGATTTTCGGAGTACCAAACATGACCACCTTGGCGCGATCGCTCCCCGCTGATACTCGCAGCTTTCAAACCATTCAAACCCACTTGCAGCAGGATCATGTCATTATTCTGCCCATGGCCACGGTCTATAGCTTTGTCGTCAACGGCACGAGTCCAAGGGCGATCGCGAAGCTGCGTCGTCTCAAGCACTTTAGTACGGAACAGCCCTTAGCCATTCTCACCCGGGGCGATCGCGCGGCTGAAGTGGCAGACCTCTCCCAAGAGGCAAAAACCCTGCTGGCTCACTTTCCCTACCCCGTCACTATGATTGTCAAGGGCAAGCCCCACCTAGACCCACAAATTACGCAGGGTTTTGATTGTGTCTATCTCGCTTGTCCCGATCGCTTTATCTACGATCTCGTGGGTGCCTTGCCCTTCTTTTTGGTGGCAGCAACGGTGAAAGTGGGGACGGAACTCATTGTCAGCTTTGAGGACGCCCAAAAATACTATGGCGAGCAAGTGCCGCTGATTGTGGATGGGGGGCGCTGTGCCTATGGACGGCGGGGAACCCTCGTGGACTTCACCCTTGAATACCCAACCATTATGAACTTTGGCCCTGTGTCTGTGGATGACTTGCGACCAATATTGCCCAACATTATTTTGCCGTCACATTTAATGAAATAGATATAATGATTGAGCATTTTCGCGTTAGGGGGGCGTCACTATTTCTCAGCATTGCCAGTCCCTACTGATTACGGGTGTGGATACCGGTGTGGGCAAAACGATGATCACGCGGGCACTGTGGTCTTACGCCCATCGCTATCGTCCCCAAGAACGCTGGGGCATTCTCAAACCAATGCAGAGCGGTACTGCGGTCGAAATCGGAGACGGTGACTACTACTGCCAAACTCTGCCCCTGCAACAAACCGCCAGTGAAGTGTGTCCCCTCAGTTTTGCAGCACCCCTTGCGCCTCCCATTGCCGCCGAGTTGGAACAGCGCACGATTGATTTAGCCCCTGTGTGGCAAACCTACCAGCAGCTTCAGCAGCGATTTGATTACCTTTTAGTTGAAGGGATTGGCGGTCTAGGGTCGCCCATGACTTGGGAGTGGACGGTGGCGGACTTGGCAGCCGCTTGGAAGTTGCCCATTGTCTTGGTGGCAACGGTGCGCTTGGGGGCGATCGCCCAAATTGTTGCCAATATTGCCCTTGCGCGGCAGTACAAGCTGGACATTCGCGGTCTGATTCTCAACTGTGTCACCCCCTGTAGCGACACGGATATTGCGCAGTGGACACCACCAGAATTTCTCAGCCGTTTTACCCAAGTGCCCGTGCTGGGGGTGCTGCCCTGTGGTCAACACTCCAATGAGGAGTTGGCGGAAATGGTCGCCGAATGGCCGCTGCATCTGCTTTGGCGTTGAGGACTGTGAGGCAAGAAATCATTTTGCGGCCGATCAAAGCGCATAATAAAAGTGACTTAGATTAAAAGTGACTTAGATTAATTGACACAACAGATCGCTGAACTGACCTATGCTAAAGCTCTATGGTGGTGCTAAATCCCGCGCCAGTATTGTTCGCTGGTATTTAGAAGAATTGGGAATTCCCTATGAATTTGTGCTGATGGATCTACAAGCCGGGGAGCAACATCAGCCCGACTTTCTCAAACTCAACCCCATGGGTAAAGTGCCTGTGATTGTTGATGGGGATGTCGTGCTCTGGGAATCGGGGGCGATTTTGCTTTATCTTGCCCAAGTTCACGGTGAATTACCTAAGGATGCGGCTGCCGCTGCCCAAGTTTATCAGTGGGTGCTGTTTGCCAATTCCACCTTGACACAGGCAATGTTTCCGCCTGAAACGCGCGATCGCCAGCTGCCGCGACTACTCAAAGGCATTGAGACCGCCCTCATGGGGCAATCCTACATTCTCGGCAATGACTTTTCCGTTGCCGATGTCGCCCTCGGGTCAGTGCTGGCCTATCTACAGATGCTCTTTCAGGTGGATTTGAGTCCCTATCCTGCAGTGGCGAACTACGTGGCTCGCTTGCAACAACGGCCTGCATTCCAGAAAGGCTTACTGGGGGCTGGGGTATGAATGTGATCTTTCGTGAGGTCGATCCCTTTGATTTATGGATTTGGGTGGAATTTGCCGCACCGCCTTCATCCGTTGAGCAGCAGTACCTTGAGGAAGTCTTTAACTCGTGGTTTTTCCTCGGGAAGCTGGGGGGATTCAATGCTGAGAATCTCCAAGTCCAAGAAACGGGGTTAGACCTCAGTCACCTAGAGTACGATCGCGCCCAGGCTGACAGTTCGATGATGGCCGTGATGCACAATATGGGCGAGTTTGAATACAACGATCGCTGGGCACGCTGCTGGTTTGACTTGGGCACCAGTGACGCTTTAGCCTTGGATGTTCTGATTAATGCCCTCAGCCAATTTAGTGAGGACTATGTACCCTTAAAAACGCTTGTCATTGGCGGTGACAACCCCGAATGGCCGATCGCCACCAGTGAACAGCGGGAAATGATTGAACAATCGGCGTGGAACTAAGTGCGCGGCGTCTTGCCCTCGATGCCCTAGAACGGGTGGCCAAGGGAGCCTATGCCGATGTGGCGCTCCATCAGGTGTTGCAGCAGTATTCCCACCAAGGGGGCGATCGCGCCCTGATCACTGAACTGGTCTATGGGACTATCCGCCAACAGCGCACCCTAGATACCCTTGTTCAGGGGTTTTGTCAGCAACTGCCGCCCTTGAAGGTACAGTTAGTGTTGCGCCTTGGCCTCTACCAACTGCGCTATCTGGATCGCGTTCCCCCCCATGCTGCCGTGGACACCAGCGTTGAACTGGTCAAAGAGATGGGTTTAGGCGGCTTTGCCAAGCTGGTGAATGGCGTTTTGCGCCGTTACACCCGTTCAACCTGCGATCCCCTTGAGGCTTTCATTGCTCCCCTGCCCTTGGTCTCCCAACTGGGGTGTCGCTATAGCTTTCCCGATGAGCTGATTGCATCTTGGTTGGAGCGTTTAGGACAACAGGAGTGTATTGCCCTCTGTCAGTGGTTTAATCATCCCCCCCGCCTCGATCTACGCCTCAATCCATTGCGAACAACGGCTAACCAACTGATGGCTGACTTTGCGGCGGCAGGCTGTGGCGTCAAACCAATTCCCGACTTGCCCCAAGGACTCGTCCTGCCCCACTGTAGCCAACCCATGCAGTCACTCCCCGGCTATCGTGAAGGGCACTGGTCAGTTCAGGATCGGGCGGCGCAATGGGTGAGTCATCTACTGGATCCGCAGGCCGGTGAGGTGGTGATTGATGCCTGTGCAGCGCCGGGGGGCAAAACCACGCATATTGCTGAGTTGATGGCCGATCAAGGCCGCGTCATTGCCTGCGATCGCACCCCCAGTCGCCTGCGGAAATTGCAGCAAAATCGCGATCGCCTCGGCCTGAAGAGTATTGAAATTCACACCCTTGATAGTTCAACAGCAGGGGATTTTGCAGCGATGGGCGATCGCGTTCTTTTAGATGTGCCCTGCTCCGGTACAGGTACCCTCCACCGCCATGCCGATAGCCGCTGGCAACCCCTGAGAACACGCTTGGCTGAACTCCTACCCCTACAAGCTCAACTCTTAGCCAATGTTTGCCAGTGGGTGAAACCCCAAGGTTTGCTTGTCTATGCCACCTGTAGCCTAGAACCTGCCGAAAATGAAGCCCAGATTCAACACTTTTTAGCTCACCATCCCCAGTGGCACATTGAGCGGCCACCCCCAACCTTTCCCCTCAAAGCTACCCCCGAAGGCTGGATCACCGTGTGGCCGCAACGGCACGATATGGATGGCTTTTTTATGGTGCGGTTGCGACGCGGTAGCTAAGCCCCAAGGCCACCAAAATTAAAAGACCTACCCCCATCAGGCCAGCGATCGGGTTGCCATTGATGCCGGTTAGCCACTCTGGCGCTACCCCCGTATAGCTCACCAATTTGCCCACGTTGACACCAAAATAAGCCCAGACCAAGCCACCGTGGAGTCCCATGGGAAAGCCCAATCGTCCGCCAAAGATCCATTTACTCAAACCAAGAATCCAGCCCAACAGTGCCAAGCCGAAAAACTGCGGCCATGTGGCCAAAATGACCTCCAAGGGATGCAGATAGTGCAACGCGGCAAAGATCAGGCCATTGAGCACCAAGGCAAACCATGGTTGGTACTCTAGCTCTAGCTCCTGCAACAGCCAGCCACGAAACAACAATTCCTCAGCAAAGCCCACAGCAACACCGGTGAGGACGCCATCCAACAGCAGTAGCCCAAAGCGATCCGGTAGCCCCTGCCACGTTACCCAGCCCAAGAGTCCTTCGATGAGAAATAGCAGGGCAACCAAAAACACCCCCGCCAGCCAGCCCAGCAGGGCATCCCGCCCAAAGTTCCACCCCCCCTTAAGGCCATAAAACACTAGGGGCGATCGCTGTTGGTGTACCCGCCGTCCCCAGACTCGCAGCAAGAGAATAAAGATGAGGTACAACAGCCCCATATTGACAAAGCTGGCAGCACCGCCCTCTCCCCAGAGAAAATAGATGCTCAAACCGATGGGCAGCCACAGCAGCACCAGCGTTAGGGCAAAACTAACGATGCGAATCCAGAAGGGACGGCGGATCATTTGCCGCCAAAACTGAGCGAAAAGTGGCTTATTCAGTCGGTTCAATGGTACTCGTCAGCCCTGCCATTTTCAGGCCTTCACAATAAAATTCAGCATGCTCAAGGGCACAGGTGATCACCAAGGCCACTCCCGTCAGGTGCGCCTCCATCATGATATCCACGGCTTGGGGTTGGGTGAGGCTCGGCACCGTCTTCAGCAATACCTCCACCACATACTCCATGGAATTGACATTGTCATTGTGAAGGAGCACACGATAGCGGGGCGCCAACTTGCGAACGGTTGCTGGTTTTTCAATGGTTTGCACTGACATTGTTGGCCATGCCTCCATTCAGTGGACATTCAGTATCAGGAATTCAGCAAATATGCTTAAGATTTTAGCAAACCAATCAAACTTGACCACTCACCGATTCTGGACGCAACAGCGGAAAAGCAATCACATCCCGAATACTGGGGGAATCCGTCAGCAACATCACCAAGCGATCAATGCCAATGCCTAAGCCCCCGGTCGGTGGCATTCCATGCTCTAGAGCTGTGAGGAAATCTTCATCGACACTGTGGGCTTCCAAATCCCCAGCCGCTTTGCGCCGTGCCTGTTCCTCCAAGCGTTGCCGTTGATCCAAGGGATCCGTTAACTCCGAAAAACTATTGGCGTGTTCGCGACCAACGATAAATAATTCAAATCGCTCCACCAGTCCCGGTTGGCTGCGGTGGGGCTTGGCCAAGGGGGAAATCTCCACAGGATAGTCAAGAACAAAGGTGGGTTGAATCAATGTCGGTTCAACAGTCTGCTCAAACACTTCGTTAAGCACTCGGCCAATCGTGTCACAGGCGTCTAAGTCTTTTACCCCTGCTTTTTGGGCTGCTTTCTTCGCCGCTGCTAGATCGCACAATTGGCGAAAATCAATCCCAGTGGCTTGCAACACTGCATCGTGCATGGTCACCCGTCGCCATGGCGGCGTCAGATCAATCGTTTCCCCTTGATAAGTCATCTTGAGCGTGCCCAACACCTCCATCGCTGCTGTGGTGATGATTGCCTCCGTCAGCGTCATCATATCGTTGTAGTCGGCGTAGGCCTGATAGACCTCAATGGACGTAAATTCAGGGTTGTGCTTGGTTGAGATGCCCTCATTGCGAAAGATGCGCCCCAGTTCATAGACCTTCTCAAAACCACCGACAATCAGGCGCTTCAGGTGCAGTTCTGTGGCAATGCGCAAATAAAGCTGCATCTCTAGCGTGTTGTGATAGGTAATGAAAGGACGAGCCTCGGCTCCCCCGGCTTCCGCCTGTAGCACCGGCGTTTCAATTTCAATAAAGCCTTGTTCATTGAGGTAGCGGCGAATGGCGGCGGTGATCAGTGCTCGCTTGCGGAACGTATCGCGTACGTGGGGGTTGACAATGAGATCCACATAGCGCTGACGATAGCGTTTTTCCACATCCGTGAGGCCGTGCCACTTGTCCGGCAGAGGCAGCAATGACTTCGTGAGCATGGTGTAGGATTCCACCACAACCGAGAGTTCACCCTTTTCTGTGCGCTTGAGGGTGCCCACAGCGCCAAGGATATCGCCGACATCCGTCAGGTGTTTCAAATCGGCAAAGGCGGCTTCCCCCATGCCTTGGCTAATGGTTTGCTTATCGAGGTAAAGCTGAATTGTGCCGCTGTCGTCCTGAAGTGTAAAAAAGGCCAGCTTGCCAAAGACGCGCCGCGCCATAATCCGACCGGCGACACTGACGCGATCGCCCACCGCTTCACCAGCGGCCAAGTGAGCATATTTTTCTTGCAGAACTGCTGCAGTATGGGTGCGCTCCCAACGATAGGCATAGGGGTTCATGCCCTGTGCTTGCAGTGTTTTGGCTTTCTCAATCCGTGTTGCCCGAATTTCGGCTCCCGTTGCCCCCACGTCGGCCATATTGGTAGAAACTCTCCACGATTAGCAAACCTTAACCTTCTCATTGTACGCTCTGGAATCGGTACCAACGCTGCTAAAGGGGAATCGAGTACAGTGGATGCTAGTGCAACCGACAACGTAGAACAAACGGCTATGACCCCTGCGAAGTCCCCTCGCCGTAAAGTGTCTAACCCCATTGACCTCCAGAATCCGCAGTACTACTTCAACCGCTCCCTGAGTTGGCTGGAATTTAATAAGCGGGTACTCCACGAGGCCTATGACCCCCGCACACCGCTCCTAGAGCGGCTGAAATTTATGGCCATTTTCAGTTCCAACTTAGATGAATTTTTCATGGTGCGGGTGGCGGGTTTGAAGCAGCAAGTGGAAAGTGGCATTGTTCAAGGGGGAGCCGATGGCATGCCCCCAGCGGAGCAATTACAAGCAGTGCGGCAATATCTGCTACCAATCGTTACTGAGCAACACCGCTATTTCGACCAAGAATTGCGTGCTCTCTTGGCCAAGGAAGCCATTTTTCTCACCCGCTTTAATGAGTTGACCCCTGAGCAGCAGGCCTACCTCAACGACTACTTCCAAGCGCAAGTTTTTCCGGTGCTCACCCCCTTAGCAGTCGATCCGGCGCACCCCTTTCCCTATATCTCTAGCCTCAGCCTCAACCTTGCGGTTCTGATCCGTGATCCCGAATCTGGCCAAGAGCGACTGGCACGGGTGAAGGTACCGAATCGGTTTCCGCGCTTTGTTGCCCTGCCCCAACATTTGCACTCGCCTCAAGGTGCCCATTGGCTAGGCGTTCCCCTCGAAGAAATGATTGCCCACAACCTTGGGGCTCTCTTTCCGGGGATGGAGATTCAGGCCTACTTTGCCTTTCGCATTACCCGTAGTGCTGACCTCGAACTAGAAACGGACAAGGCGGATGATTTACTGATTGCCATTGAGCAGGAAATTCGTAAACGGCGCTTCGGCTCTGTGGTGCGTCTAGAGGTGCAGCGGGGCATTCCACCGCTTCTGAGGCAAACCCTGATGGAAGAGATGGATCTTGAGGAGATTGATGTCTATGAACTGGATGGTCTGTTGTGCCTCAATGATTTGTTTGCCTTTATGAGCTTGCCCCTGCCCCACTTGAAGGATTCGGAATGGCACCCCCAAGTGCCTCCCCGTTTTCAGCGGGTGGAAGAGCGGGAGTCAATGTTTGACACCACCAGTGAGATTACAACTTTGGGCACCGACTACTGGGAAGCCGTGGCCAATGAACTATTTAGCCTGATTCGGGAGGGAGATATTCTGGTGCACCACCCCTACCATTCCTTTGCGGCAACGGTGCAGCGCTTTATTACCTTGGCGGCCCACGATCCCCAGGTGCTGGCGATTAAAATGACCCTCTATCGCACCTCAGGGGACTCGCCGATTGTCAGTGCCCTGATTAAAGCCGCAGAGAATGGCAAACAGGTGGCGGTCTTGGTGGAACTGAAGGCGCGCTTTGACGAGGAGAACAATATCCTCTGGGCACGGAAGCTGGAAAAAGTGGGTGTCCACGTGGTCTATGGCGTACCGGGTCTCAAGACCCACACAAAAACGGTTTTGGTTGTGCGCCAAGAGGCGGGGCAAATTCGTCGCTATGTCCACATTGGCACGGGCAATTACAATCCCAAAACTGCTGGCCTCTATGAGGACCTAGGGCTGTTTTCCTGCCGTGACGAGTTAGGAGCGGATCTCTCGGAACTCTTTAATGTGCTCACGGGCTATTCCCGCCAACGGGATTATCGCCAGCTTCTCGTTGCCCCGGTCACAATGCGCGATCGCACGCTGCAATTGATTTACCGTGAGATTGAACACGCCCGCAATGGTCACCCCGGCCGAATTATTGCCAAGATGAATGCGATCACAGATACGCAGGTGATTCGTGCCCTCTATGAGGCGTCCCAAGCAGGGGTAGAAATTGATCTAATTATTCGTGGCATGTGCTGTCTGCGGCCGGGGGTACCGGGGGTGAGCGATCGCATTCGGGTGATTAGTATCATTGGCCGCTTTTTGGAGCACTCACGGATTTTCTACTTTGGCAACAATGGCGAGCCAGAGTACTACATTGGCAGTGCCGACTGGCGATCGCGCAACTTAGACCGCCGCGTTGAAGCCATTACCCCCATTCAAGATCCAACGATTCAACTGGAACTCAAAGAGCTGCTGGAAATTATGTTGGCAGACAATCGCCAAGCATGGGAGCTGCAACCCGATGGCACCTACCAGCAACGACAGCCAGCCTCCGGCGAACCCGAACGCGGTACCCACAGTGTTTTAATGGCACGTACCCTCAAGGAAGTAGAAGCGAGCCGCTAGCTAGCGCCTGCATACCCTTGCGCCATGGCTCGAAAGTCTGGACTGTTTTGCAGGAGTTCTTGGTAGCTCCCGACAGCCGCCACTTGGCCATTGGCCATTAGGTACAGGCGATCGCACACCATGACGGTGCTGAGGCGATGGGCAATCATAATAATGGTTTTTGCTCCACTGAGGGCTTGAATGGCATCCATCACTCCCGCTTCCGTTTGATTGTCAAGAGCCGCTGTTGCTTCATCCATAATGAGCACTGAGGGGTTGTGGTAAAGGGCGCGGGCAATGCCAATTCGCTGGCGCTGTCCTCCCGAAAGGCGCACCCCCCGTTCACCCACAACGGTATCTAGTCCCTCAGGCAGAGTACGGACAAACGTGGATAACTGAGCCGCTTCTACCGCCGCCCACAAAGCCGTTTCATCAATGGCCTCCTCCGGTAAGCCAAAGGCAATATTGTGGCGCAGCGTGTCATCGGAAAGATAAATGGTTTGGGGAATATAGCCAATCTGCCGTTGCCATTGGGCAAGGTTGTGGTAAATACTCTCACCATCCACACGAATATCCCCTTGAGAAGGTTCTAGGAGTCCCAAAATTAGATCGACAATTGTGGTTTTCCCTGCCCCTGAGGCTCCAACAAAGCCAATCATTTCCCCCTGTTTGATAGTCAGAGAAACCCCACAGAGGGCTGGCCGAGGGGAATTGGGATAGGTGTAGTGCAGATCAATCAGTTCTAAGCGATCCTGAAAAATTGGTTCTGCTGCTGCAGCAGCGGTAGAGGGAGCCTGCAACATTCTGGCTTCTAAAAGATCGTCATACAACAAATCAACAGAAGCAGAATAGTAAATAACGGAGTTAAGACTGTTGGTTAAGCGAGTTGCCGATGGCAACAGACGAAACGCTGCAGCTGCAAATAGAGAAATTAGCGGCAGAACTTGTGCCACGTTGCCTCGCTGAAGCAAGTTGACGATAACAATAAGAATAATTGTGAGAACAGCTAACGTTTCAAAATAAGCACGGGGTAACTGCTGAATAAACTGCAAAACTAAGTTTGCTTTGCGGTCTTCAGTCATGTTTTCAGTATAGGTCTTCAGGAATTGCTGCTCGCGACCTAGGACTTTCGCTTCTTTGATGCCGCCCAAACTCTCACTAATACTTTGGATCGACTTTTGAGCATAATCAATGCGACGTTGACCCACTTCCTTGAGCTTATGGCGAAAGGCTTGAAAGAAAAGCAAAGATAGAGTTGAGATTAGGATAATAACCAAGATTGAGATGAGGGGGTTACTCCAAATAATGACTGAAAATATGGCAAAAACAATTAAAGATTCAGAAAAAATAACTAATAAAGGCAGGAGATACAAATTAAAAACATTATTTATTTCAGTATTTACATTCTGGATTAGTTTAGCAGTATTGTGTTGCAGGTGAAATGTGTAGGGTTTGTAGAGATAGGATTGCAACAATAAACTTGAGAATTTGCGGTACTTACTGTTCAGAAACCGCAACTGAAGATAGGTGCTCAAGGCAATAAACAGGTTCTTGCCCACATATAAAAGCCCTAGGGCAGCACTGAGGATCAATAGCCACTGGGATTGCTCTGCAGGGGTTAGAGGAACCTCTCGCCAAAAGAGGAGGGCGTTTAAGCGTTCCGGTTTTTCGACGACAGCAATAAAGGGCAGCACCAAACCCACCCCCAAGGCTTCCCAAAGGCTGCCAGTGAGCATCAAGACACCAATGCCTGCCAGTTGCCAGCGATCGCCCCGATCCAGTAGTCGCCAAATTTTGCCAAGGGAGCGCAGTGCAGGGTGCTTTAACATTCCGTTTTAGGGGTAACAACGCCTTGATCTTAGGCTACTTATGCCCAAGTCGTGCTTCCCAAATCTGGCGGAATATCTTGCCAGCGACCTTGACCGACCGCCCGAACCGCTTCCCGCAAATCCACTGCTTTGGTATAGAGTGCCTTACCGACGATCGCCCCCGATAACCCTTGGGGACTGAGGGCAAAGAGACTGAGAATATCCGTGAGGGAACTCACGCCACCCGATGCAATGACCGGCCGATCAGTTGCCGCCAATAACTGCCGCAGGGCTGGAATATTCGGCCCTTGGAGGGTACCATCCCGCTGAATATCGGTGTAAACAAACCCCGCTACCCCCATTGCTGCCATTTTTTGGGCGAGATCTGTTGCCAAAATTGTTGAGGTTTCTAGCCAACCCCGCGTTGCCACATAGCCATCGCGAGCATCCAGCCCTACCCAAATGCGTCCGGAGTATTCTGCAGCCAAACTGGCCACTAGCTCTGGATCCTCAAGAGCCACGGTACCCAAAATGGCGCGGTTGACGCCTTGGAGAAAGAGATCAGCCACTGCTTGGCGCGATCGCAAGCCACCCCCCACTTGGACAGGAATTTCAAGGGAGGCGACGATCTTGGCAATCAGATCATAATTTCGCGGTTCGCCCGTTTTGGCTGCATCTAGGTCAACGACATGCAAGCGGGGAGCACCCAACCGCTGCCAGTAGAGGGCAACTTTTAGAGGATCATCATGAAAAATCTTGACCTTACCATAGTCCCCTTGCACTAGGCGCACACATTTGCCGTCAAGTAAATCAATGGCGGGGATAACATCCATTGGCGTCAGAAATCCTTATTGAAAAATTGAAAATTTGAGCGTAACTCCCATCCTAGCAGTCACAAGGGGTGAAGCGCATCGGAGGATTGCTAACATAGTCCCCTCCGTTCCTGAATTGACAAGAGCCACCCATCGAAGGCCGCGCCCTGTCTAAATTCCTGTGGCGATCGCGTGATTATGCAACAGATTTAATAGGATTCCGTTTGAACATGTCCCCCATATCCTCGCGCAGCAGGTGGGGAAACCTTCATAGGCGGACAGAAAATTCAGGCTCATTTCCTCGAGCCTTGGGAATTTGAGTGCTGCTCACCAGTCAAGGTAAGCTAACAAACAAAGGATTTGCTTGGGGTACAAGGACATGGCTGTTGCTGCCGCCATTATTCTCTTGTTGTTGAGTGGCTGGGTGAATGACCATCCGTGGGGATGGCTGCTGATTCTTGGTCTAGGGTTGGGCTATTGGTACTGGCGGCGATCGCCCGCTGCGCCAAACCCAGCTCCCCCTCAACCTTCTCTGCATCCTCAATTACTGGAAAAGCAACTGGCAGACACGCGGAGCCTTTTGCAGGAACTTCCGATAGAGCGCCAAGCCTCCCTACAATCAGCCCACAGCCAACTCCAACAGCGGTTAGATAGCCCAACGGTTGAGGTCTGTGTTCTCGGGCAATCGGCCTATGCTCTCAATCGGGTGTACGATGCCGTCGCTACCCTACCCCTCGATAGCTGTACGTTTCAGCAGCAAACATTGGCAACGGTGCCCCAAGCAGACTTAGTGCTTTTGACCGTAACGGGTGCCCTTACCGCCAGTGAGTTTGAGATGCTGCGGGTATTGCAAGCAAGCCATTATCACGTTCTTGTGGTGTGGTATCCAGAAATGGTGCAGGAGCGCGATCGCCCGAAGGGCGCGCTTTGCAATCGCGTGGCAGTGCATTTACAGCAGCAACTGCAACAACTCCAGATTGGACAAGATCAACTCATTCCCTTTACACCCCACAATCCCCAAGAACTCACCTCCGCAGTGCTGCACTGTCTCACCCAAGAGCGAGCGAATCTGGTCTTAGCCGGCACCTATCGCCGTGCCCAACAACTCCATCAACAGGCGCAATCCGCCCTCAACCAGTATCGCCAAGAACGAGCCACCCCGATCATTGAGCGCTACCAATGGCTGGCAGCAGCGGCAACGGCAGTGAATCCTCTTCCGCTTCTGGATCTCGTCATGGCCGGGGGGCTATTGGTGCGCCTCACGTGGGATCTCGGTCAAATCTACCAACGCTCCTTTCGCTTGGCGGATGCTGAACCCCTTGCCAAGGAGCTATTGCGGCTAATGGTGCAGTTGGGGGCTGTGGAACTGGGCACCCAATCCCTAGGACAGTGGCTCAAGGGCAATTCCCTCACCTATTTGGCAGGGAGCTGTTTACAGGGGGCAACGGCAGCCTATGTGTTGCGCTTGAGTGGCTTGAGTTTGATCCATTACTTTGAGACCGCTCCCCAAGTAAAATCTCTGCCCTTGGTGACTCGATTGCAGCAAAGCCTTCAGTGGGCACAGCAACAGGTGGGACGCTCTCCCCTGCAAACCCTAGGACAGTCTCTTGGCTTGCCGTCGGCCTAGCCAGTGACGCAGGAGTTGAGCGGCAAAAAGCACAACAAATGCGGGGTTGTTTATCAGATAGCGTTGCCAGAGGCGGCGGGGTTCTTGCAGGAGTCGAAAGAGCCACTCCAGACCGATCGCCATCATCCAGCGAGGCGCTTGCGCTACAACGCCACTGTGAAAATTAAAGGCTGCTCCCACACCCACCAAGACAATGGGCAGAAAAGGGCTTTGGCGAGCCATCCACTCCTCCTGCTTGGGACAGCCAAGGCTGACAAAAACCAGATCAGCACCGCTATCAAGAATGCGCTGGCGATCGCTGGCCTCCTCCTCAGGGGTCAAGGGACGAAAGGGAGGCGCGTAGGCACCCACTAACTGCATCTTGGGAAAGCGCTCTCGCAGATTTCGTTGCAGCCGCTCTAACACGAGGGGTTCACTGCCATAGAGGAAAATACGCCAGCCTTCCTCTTGGGCGCGATCGCACAACGCCAGCATCAAATCAGGACCATAGACCCGCTCTGCTTGCGGAAAGCCCAACAGCTGTAAGCCCCACACCAAGGGCATGCCGTCAGAGGTCACCAGTTGGGCACCATTCACCACCCGTTGAAAGGGCGATCGCCACACCCCTGTCATGACCACATGGACATTGGCCGCCACCACATAGCCCCCCTTACCTTGATTAATCCATTCAGCTATAAGATCACAGGCTTGGCTGTAGGTGGTGACATCAATCCGTGTCCCTAAAATGTGCGCCGACTCCACGCTGGGGCTACTCCGCATGTTTCACTTGATTCCAGCGTAGGACATTGGTTGCAGAACCGAAGTGAACATCCGACAATGCAAAGCAGATGTCATGTTGTGCCCTGCAGAATGAATTTAGAAGAGTGCTATCGCCTTCTGGAGTTGCCACAAGGGGCGTCCTTAGCTCAAGTGAAATCCGCCTACCGACGGCTAGCACGACGCTATCATCCCGATGTCAACCCTGGCGATCGCACTGCCCATGAGAAGTTTATTCTCCTCCAACAGGCCTATGAAAAATTAGTACGAGGACTGCCCACCTTTCGGCCTACCCCTGTTAAATCAGAACCCCAATCTCGCCCACCGCAGCCACCGCCGCCTCTTTCCGCCTTTGAAATTCAACTCAAAGATACTAGCTATCGCCAACTGCAAGAGTTTCTCAAATATCACTGCTATCAACGTGCCATATCCCTTGTGGAAGGGTTGGCCAGTCGGCTGCCTCAAGATGCCGAAGTACGCCAGTGGCAAGCCGTCACCTATCAGTGCTGGGCGAGGCAACTCATTCGCGATCGCCAGCCCCAAGCGGCACGGGAATACCTGCATCGCGCGCTGAAAGCCGATCCGGATAACCGACTCCTTTGGCAAGAAGCAGAAAAAGACTTTCGTACCCTTGATCGCCTCTACGGCAAAGACATCTAAGTCCAATCCTCCCGTTTATTGCTGCCCAGCTTGTAAACACCGCCGCGGGCGTGAATGGCACGGGTACGCTCAAACAGTTCTTCCTCCGTGAGTTGCCATTTTTCTAGCAGCTCTGCCATTAACTTCTTATTGGTTTCGGCACCGGGGAAGCCATCATAGCGAATCAGCAATCGCCCCAATTCCGCCAAGTTGTAATCACTGATGCCCTCTTGTCGCAGGCGCTCGAGGACTAACCGATCTTGGGCTTCGCGGGGATGTTGTAGGTTCTGGGAGTTTGGCATTTTACCCTCCAAGATTTATTGATGAAACTTTAACGGCTAGTTTTGCGATAGCGATTCCCCGGCTGCTGCTCGACCCAACCCGTTAGCTCCAAGTGCATCAGTTCTGCCATCACCACCCCTGTTTCCAAGGGTACGCGCTGCACAATGTCATCAAAGGCAACACTATTGCTGCCTTGGCTCAGTTGTTGAATCGCCTCGAGAATTTGTTGCTGGGGGGGCGATAGCGTTGGGGGTGGGGCTGAGAAGGGAGTTGGAGCGAGGGGGGGTGTATGCCCCAATTGTTCGAGGAGAGCTTCTTCTCCCAAGATAATCTGTGCCCCTTGATTCACCAGACTCAGGGCACCCTTGGCACGGTGGTTATCGAGATGCCCCGGCAGCACATAGACATCACGACCATACTCGGCAGCATAGCGAGCAGTGATCAGGGCACCGGATTTGTAGGGAGCCTCTGCAATAATCACCGCACGGCACAGACCAGCAATGATGCGGTTGCGACGCGGAAATTGGGGGCGATCGGCACCCACACCCCTAGGATACTCGCTCAAGAATCCCCCCCGTTCACGAATCTGGTAATAAAGCGAACGATTTTCCGGTGGGTAGATCATATCCACACCCGTAGCTAAAACGGCCAGTGTGGCACCTCCAGCTTCTAAAGAGCCGCGATGCGCCGCGCCATCAATGCCTGCGGCCATGCCGGAAACAACAATAAACCCAGCTTGGGCAAGGGCATACCCCAGCTTGTGCGCCCAACGCTGGGCATATTCTGAAGGATCACGGGTGCCGACAATGGCAACAGTTGGTGTGGGTTGACTGAGAATTTCTAAAATGCGAGTCCCGCCATAGTAGAGCAAGGGCGGCGGATCGGGAATTTCCCGCAGCAGTGGTGGATAGCGAGGGTCACTCAGCACCCAATGGTGGGGATTTTGCTGGCAGTGGTGCTCGTAGAGAGCTAGGGGTTGGCACTGCTGACGATAGTGGGCGATCGCCCCTTGGAGTTTGGCACCAATCCCCTCTACTTTTCCTAAGGTTTCTACGGACGCTTCCCAAGCAGTTTTCAAATCCCCAAAGTGCTGCCAGAGGCGTTTGAGTAACACCGGGCCAAGGCCGGGTACCTGTGACCAACTGTACCAATAGGCAGCATCAGCGGGAATCAAGGGAGCTTAGTAGGCTTCCTGCAACTCGTAGAAGTCAGGGGTGATGTAGTCTTTGCGCAGCGGCCAGCCCAGCCAATCCTCGGGCATAAGGATGCGCTTCAAATTTGGGTGCCCCTCATAGACAATGCCAAACATATCGTAGGATTCCCGCTCTTGCCAGTCGGCGGTTTTCCAAATCCAATACACCGAGGGGACACGGGGATCCTCACGGGGGACAAACACTTTAATCCGCACCTCTGGGGGGCGATCGGCATTATCACTGAGCTTGATCAGGTGGTACGTGCTCACCAAGTCTTGGCCGGGACCCGAATCATAGGCGGCTTGGCACTGCAAATAGTTAAAGCCATCGGCATAGAGGGCTTGGCACACCGCCAGCAGGCGATCGCGATCCACTTTGATGATTTCTACACCAGAGGCATCGGTACCGAGGGATTCCACACTCAGGCTTTTAGACTGGAGAAGGCGGCATACAGGGCCAGCTTCAACAATGGGGGCTTCGGGGGTGTCACTCATGTTCGCTACTCCAACCTAAAGGCAATCAACTCACTCAAGACCATTCGAGGGCACGTTTGCGCCACGCATAAACTAGAGCCACGACCAGAATGGCAATGAAAATCAAGGCTTCAATAAAGGCCAGTAAGCCCAACTGATGGAAAGCCACCGCCCAAGGATATAAAAAGACCGTCTCCACATCAAAAATGACAAAGACGAGGGCAAACATGTAGTAGCGCACATTGAACTGAATCCACGCGCCACCAATGGGTTCCATCCCCGATTCGTAGGTCGTCAAGCGGATCATCCGCCCGGATTTGGGACGCAATAGCGCAGAGGCAGCTAAAGCCAGTACGGGTACCAGACCACAGATAATCAAAAAGCCAAGAAAATACTCGTAACCACTGAGAACAAACACGGTTGCAGTGTCCCTCGATCTTGGAATTGCTACCATTTTGACACACTCCCCTAGCGATCGCTAGGCTAGGGATCAATAGAAAAAACTAAATTGCCCTATAGCGAATCATTAGCGATGTCCCAACCCACTGTCCTCTGTGCTGGCGAAGTCCTCTTTGACTGTTTAGAAGTGCCCCCTGATCCCCCGCAGTGTTTTCTGGGGGGTGCCCCGGCCAATGTGGCCTGTGGTTTGGTGAAGTTGGGGGTGAGTGCGGCCTTTTTGGGGGCTGTGGGCGACGATGCCTTAGGGGAGCAAGCCTGTGCCGAATTAGCCGCTTTGGGCGTCAATATCGAAGCGGTCGAGCGGGTCGCTGGGGTGCCGACGCGGCAAGTGCGCGTTCAATTGGTGGGGGGCGATCGCCAGTTTGTGGGATTTGCGCCAGCGGGAACTTCTGTCTTTGCCGATATGCAGTTCTATGGCCAGCAAGTCTCGCCATCGTTCCTAGCTGGGGCACGATTTTTCGTCACCGGCACCCTCGGACTCGCCAGTGAACCCACCGCCACCACCCTTGAACATCTAGTCCAGCAACTGCGGTACAACGGTGCCTTTATTCTCATTGATGCCAACTGGCGACCAATCTTCTGGCGGGATGCGAGTGCTGCTCCTGAACGCCTTCGTCCTTTTTTAGCACAGGCGCATTTCCTAAAACTGGCCAAGGAAGAGGCGGAATTATTTTTCTCTGACAGTGATCCCCAAATTGTCTATCGTGCCCTTTGGGGGACGGCACCTGACCATGCTGTGGTCATTACTGACGGGGATCAAACTATTCACTACTGGTGGCACGGAAATCAAGGGGAATTACACCCCCCTACCATGCCCGTTGTGGATACCACTGGTGCCGGCGATGGCTTTGTTGCGGGTTGGATTGCCCAATTATTACAGGGCAGCCCGGAAACCTACCGTGACCCCCAATGGCAGGCTGCTTGTTTAGAATTTGCCACGGTGGTGGGGGCGCTCGTGACGACAAAACGGGGGGCGATCGCTGGTCAACCCACCCTTGCTGAGGTCACTCAATGGCTTCGGGATCATCCTCAAAGAAAAATACGGACGCACTCACCGCCCTAGCAGTGGTTGATGGGCTTGTCGCGATCGCTGGCTGATGTTCACGGCTAGGGATGGCTGCCGCCAAGGGACAGGCCCGCCAAAACCCCCGCACCGGCACATTCAGTTTTTCACAGGTACCACCACGCCGCCCTTCGGAATAATAGAAGTGGCAAAAGCGGCAAGTTGTGGGAGTGAGAATTGGGCTGTCCATCACGGGGATCAACTCCGAAGTAAAATCTTTAGGCTCTCTACCTTCCATCCTATGAAATTGCCCTCAGCGACTTTTGCAGCGATCACAGGGTCAAAGAGGCTTAGGAAGCAGGTTTTAGCGATCCCCAGTGGTCAAAAGTGCTTTTAGATTCTTTTCATACTCCCGCAACACTCCGTAATAATACGGACATCAATTGTAGGAAAAGTGAAAAAAAGGTTACGTCCGCAGACGCAACCCATGGAGATCAGTATATTTTTAAGCCACAGAGGAAATTAACGCACCGCCGCCGTCGTGGGTGCCTTGGCCGGGATCAAGAACAACTTGATCATTTGCCACACATTCGAGAGATAGAGGGGAAGTTTCTTCAGAAAACCGCCATTTTGCTTGCTAATTTCTGTCAGCTTGGCATTGTTTTCGACACACCGCTCTAACCGCTGATAAAATTCTGGATGATCGACATCGAGAATCACCGGAAAAACACGGCCTGCGGTTTCATTGGTTTTGGCAATCACCTCACGATCATACTCGCGGGCATCTAGGCCAATCGCAGCATAGAACTTCGCCCGTTGCAAATCGTTGAGGTACATTGTGGCAAAGACCGAGAGCAGGAAGAAGCGGCACCACAGTTTTGGTGGCAGCCAGCAGACCATGAAGTAGCGTGCCCATTTCTTACCAGAGAGGGACAGGGGAATTTCCTTAATCTTTTGCCAGAAGGTGCGCGGCCGATCCAGCATTTGCGGTTGAGCCCGCATCACGGCGTCAAAGAAGTCACCGTGGCGGTTTTCATCTTGGCACCAGTTCTCAAAGAAGCGGAAGATGGGGTAGATGCGATGTTCGGGGTGCTTCTCCAGATGGCGATAGATCGTAATGTAGCGCCAGTAACCAATTTTCTCGGAGAGGTAGGTGGCGTAGAAGATGAACTCTGGTTCAAAGTAGGTGTAGCTGCGGTGCTGCGTCAAAAAGCCGAGATCCAACGATAGGTTAAAGTCGGCCATCGCTTTATTCAAGAAGCCAGCGTGGCGGGCTTCATCGCGAGACATGAGGGCAAAGCATTCCGCCAATAGAGGGTTGCGATCCTTGAGCTTGCGGCTGAGTTCTTTGTAGAGGAGAAAGCCAGAAAATTCCGCTGTGCAGGAGCGCTCCAAAAATTCAATAAATAACTGGCGGGTTTCGCCATCAATGTGATCCCAAGACTGTTCAAATTCTGCATCCCGCACAAAGTGGTGGCGGTTGTAGTCGCAGCGGAATTCCTCAAGGATGGCCTGAAGTTCTGCTTTGTTTTCAGTAATGTCCATATTGGCCATCGCTTCAAAGTCAGTGGTATAGAAGCGGGGCGTGAGGATGGTTTCCTTGGCGGGGGCTTTAATGCCCGGCCGCAGTTCTTCAAACTCTGGTTTGGCGACGGTATTAACCATAAAAAGCTGCGTCTCGCTCTTGCTAACGGCACTCATAAAGCATGGTAGCGAAAATCACCGATGCGTTACAGGTCGTTACAGAACCGTTACATTCCCCACCAGCGGCTGAGTTGATTGCGCCAGCGATCGCCCCACGAGGCCCCCCATGTGGGTTGGCTATAACGTTGAATCAACTGTTGCCCCAAGGGAGTGAGGCGATAGCGATCGGTGAGGCCTTGGCCATCCACTTCGCGGCGCAGTAAACCGACGCGGATCAACCAGTCCAACTCTGCTTCTGCTAGGAGCACAGGCAAGGGCGATCGCGTGAATCCCGATTGAAGACCCGCTTCGCCCGCAATTTCTAGGAGTGCCACACTCCGCTGCTGCATTGTCTGAAACAAGAGGGGCAAAAAGGGACTACAGCGCAGGGCGCGATCGCCCCGTTCCAAAACCTTCGGAGAATACGCGATCGCCACTGCCACCAAACCTACAGAGAATTTAAGTGGCTGGTATCAATGAAGGTTGCCCGGTCATTCACTGACGTACCAGGGGCGGGGGGTGTGCGGGGCGATTGAGCTGCGGCAGAGGTTGATGGCGAAGAGGGAGTTTCTGCCTCCTGACGACGGCGATCGGGTAAGACCACGCGCTCCATAATGAACTCAATGGTGCCCTTGCGCAGCCATCCCCGTGCTACCAAAATATCGCCGAGTCTTGCCCCTGTGGCTCGCTGATCGGCTAAGGCAACCTCAATTTGTGCGGGTGTCACCAATTCTGCTTCAACCAGATAGTTCCCCAAGCGTTTCGTGTAGCTGTCATCATGGGGACGCTGGATAAAGGGGGGCTTTTTCGCGGGTGCCTCAGTCTCTGCTGCCACGCCTGGCAGGCTGTCAAAGTCACGCTGATCCCCCGCTAGGGCAACCAAGCATTCTTTGATTTTCATCAGAATTTCCGCTGCTCGCCGGGGTTGATTTTGCTGGGCTGCCTGCTCCAAGAGCCGCGCTTCTGCCTCAATCAGCGTTTGCCGGGATGCCACTGCTGCAACTTGTAAAATGCGTGCCTGCTGCTGAAGGACAGCCATATCTCGTTCAAGAAGGGCTTTTTTGCACTGCTTGAGAACAAGGGATCCCTGCTTCAGCAGGACTTTGTGGGTAGGAGTAGTCATAGACAGCAACAGCGGGGATAAAGAAGATGACTTAAAAGAATATTAAAGCTTGGCAACTGCCTTTGGCATTGTTTAGGCGATGGGGAACACGCAATCTACTTTTACTATAGCCCTTTGTATTGAACCCATTCCGCTGCAGCTGCGTCAAAGTAAAGGTTCTGTAAAGATAGGATTACTGTTGCTGCCGTAGGACGGTGTTGAAGAGTTCTTTGACTTGTTCCCACGCATCCCGTGCTGCTGCTGCATCGTAGCTATCCCGTTGATCGCAGAAGAAGCCATGATCCGCTGGATAGATGAAGATGTGGTGGCGAATGCCGTGGTGGCGCAGCGCCGTTTCAATTTGCTTCACCTGTTCCATGGGAATACTTTGGTCGCGATCGCCAAAGAAGGCATAGAGCGTGCCGCGAATTTTCGGTGTGATTTCAATGGTGGGTAGGCCACCGCCGGGGGTCATGGTTGTCATCCCGGCGCCATAGAATGAGGCCGTGGCTTTAATGTCCGGTAACTGAGCCACCAGATAGGCCACATGACCGCCAAAGCAAAAGCCAATCGTACCAATGGCATCCCCATCCACATTTTCAAGGCCGCGCAGATAGGCAATGGTGGCTTGGGTGTCACTAAGGAGTTCCGCGGCTTTGGTTTGGTTTTTGTACTGCCGCCCCAAATCAATATCAGCGGCGGTGTAGCCCGTTTCAAAGCCGGGGGCAAAGCGTTGGTAAATGGCGGGGGCGATCGCCACATAGCCTTCGCGGGCAATACGTTCGGTCACATCGCGGATATGGGCATTGACGCCAAAAATTTCCTGAAAGACAATCACTGCCGGATAGCGGCCGGGGGCAACAGGCTCGGCTAAGTAGGCATCAATCAGCAGATCGCCATTGACCACCTTGACCCAACGACTGGTAATCTCCACCATCGTGAACCTCCTAGGCAGGAATGTCGAGGTCTGGAAACGTGCGCTTGAAGTCGCTAATCAATTCATCGAGTTCGGCGAGGGCGGATTCAATGTCAATGGTAAGGGTGCCATGACCGGGGAGTTCCAAGAGCTTTTTAAGGCTCTCCCGTTTCGCCAAAACAACTGCTAGACGTTCCTGTAGGGTGGGTAACTCCATCTTGTACCTCGTTGCAAAGCTCACTATTACTCTACCGTTTCGTTGGCCAGCTTCTTCCCTTTGACAGGTGTCGGGGGCACCAGTTCCACATTGATTTCATTCACAGGGCGCGGCCGCAGTTCCAGAGATTGCGATCGCGGCAGCAAATCAAACACTTCCCGAAACGTGTCATCGAGGATTTCAAAGGGCACCACACCGATAAATTCCTGCCGCAATTGGCCTTGGCGATCGAAAATCAGGGTTTGCGGCACCCGGCCTTTGTAGTAGTAGCCCGCTTCATTGGCGGAGAACTGCGCCCCAAAGGGTAGGGCATCGACATCAATGGCGATGAAATCGGTGACGCGACCATAGTACCCCTGCAATTGGGAGATGGTTGAGGCAAACTGCTTGCAGTCGCGGCTATCGTTCACATAAAACAGCAGCAATGTGGCGCGATCGCTCTGACGCGATTTCTCTAGGGTGACTTTCGGCGGTACCAAAGAGCCATTGCCGGCGTAGAGGGCAAAGATATTCCCATCGTAGCGATCGTCTTGTAACCCCGCCCAACTCGGCACTGTCCACAGTCCCCACAGCAGGAGGACAAGTCCTAACCAGCCCCAAACCCGTTTCATTTTTCGCTCCATCACGCTCTGTAAAGACACTATACCGCTAGGCCATCCCCCTCCTGTGGATTGTAGAACCGATGCTACACCTTCTAAGGTAGGAAAAGTCTCTTTGTTGCTTTTGCCACTGGCTACAGGGGTGCTCTTTCTGGGGCTTTTTTCGACGTGATCAAAGGAATGAATCTGTACCAACGTTTAGGGATAGTCACGATTTTAAGTACAGCGCTACTGGCGAGTTGTGCGCCCGCCTCGCAAAAGGGCACTCTCCTACTCTATGCCAATGGTGAAGAGCGCTTGCAAACGGGATGGACAAGCAAAGATGGCTGGAAGCTCGAGTTTGACCATGTCTATTTGACGTTGGGCACGGTGACTGCCTACCAAACCCATCCTCCCTTTGATTCTGAGGCGGGCGATCGCCCCGCAAGTGAAGTGACGGTTGTGTTTAGCGATCCTATGACGGTGGATTTGGTGAGTGATCAGCGTCCCCTTGTAGGCAGTGCTGCGGCGGCGGTGGGTCACTTCAATGCCCTGCAGTGGCAGACCCTCGCACCCAGTTTACAACTGGTGGGCACGGCGCAGCGGCGCGATCTCAAGGTGCCCTTTGACATTACGTTGGATCAGCCCTTGGCCTTTGTTTGTGGCGACTACATTGGCGATGAACGCAAGGGAATGGTCACAGCGAACAGTTCCGCTGAGCTAGAGATTACACTCCACTTTGATCATCTTTTCGGTGATGGGGCTGAACCGGCAACCGCCGAGATCAATCGAGACGCGTTGGGCTTTGACCCCTTTGCTGCCCTAGGCACTCCTGAGGGAGTCACGGTTGACTGGACAGGATTACAGCAAAAACTCAGCCCCCAAGAATTTCAAACACTGCTGACAGCTTTGCGGAGTTTGGGTCATGTCGGCGAAGGTCACTGTCGGGAGGTTTCCTCATGAAAACTGTTTTAGCGAGTGTGGCTACCTTAGGACTGATAGTTCCCCAAGCCCTTGCCCATGGGGTTGAGTTGCGCTACCAGCCACAGCAGGTCATTCGTGTTACGGCGCAATACGAGAGTGGTCAACCAATGGCTGGGGCCACAGTACAAGTCTTTGCCCCCGATCGCCCCCAACAGGCCGTCATCAGTGGTACCACCAATGCCCAAGGGGAATTTCAGTTTGTCCCCGATCGCCGCGGTCAGTGGCAGGTGCAGGTACGCCAAGGGGGACATGGCGGCCTACTCACGATTCCGGTAGCGACCCATGCCCAAGCAACGGCTGAAGTTGCTCTTACCGCCGTTCCCGAACCGCCAAGAACGGTTTCCCTGAGTCAATACACTCCCGCACAAATCACGGTCATGATCTTGGCAGTGCTCTGGGGTGCCATTGGCACGGCTTGTTTTGCTTGGTCGCGGCGGCGGCTGCCAGTGGAGTCGTAGTCATGCACATCCCCGATGGTTTAGTGCCGCCCCTGTGGTGTGGACTGGGTTATGCCGGTAGCGGTGGTCTCCTGTGGTGGTCTTGCCGCCGTTTGCAGCGGGCAACGGTGGATCCGCTGGCGATCGTCCCTCGTTTGGCTCTATTAACCACTGCCTTTTTTACCGCCTCTGCGGTTTATATCCCGCTGCCTCCCGCCAGTGTCCATCTCATGTTCCTTGGCAGTCTGGGGATTCTTTTGGGGGAAGGGGCAATGATAGCCGTCGTGGTGGGATTATTTCTACAGGCGGTGATGTTTGGTCATGGCGGTCTGACGACTTTGGGCCTCAATGCGCTGATCATGGGGATTCCAGCGCTCCTTGCCGCTGCTGTTTTTCGGGGGCTGTGGCATCGCTGTCCGCCAAGGGGGCGATCGCTCCTCGGGTTTATCCTTGGGGCGGGGGCTGTGCTGTTGGCTGTTCTCTTATTTGGCGCAGTGATTCTCCTGAGCCTGCCAGCACCCTTGGATCAACAGCGGGAATGGCTAGCGATCGCTGCGATTGGGATTGCCCATTTGCCCCTTGCTATGTTGGAGGGAGTGGTCACGGCTTCACTGCTGGTCTTTTTGGCCAAAGTCAAGCCAGAATTCCTGTCCCAAGGCGTATGCTTTTCCCGTGAAAATTCTCCTTACCCTACTGCCGACCCTCGCTGAACTCTACGGATTAATCTTTCTGTGCATGGGCATTGGCTATGGCAGTAGCCGTTTTTTGCCACCAACGACGGGGGCTTGGCTGGCGCAAGGGTTGTTCTGGGTGGGGACGCCCCTAACGGCATTTAGTTTTATTGTCACCACCCCGATTACGGGTCACAGTACGTTGGCTCCGCTATTGGCGTGGCTAGGAATGGGGATCGGCGTCAGCTTGGCGTGGCTGTGGTTGCAGCAATATCCCGCTCACACGCGGCAGGAGCAGGGCAGTTTTCTCTTGGCAACCATGGTGGGCAACACGGGTTTTATTGGCTTTCCCATTACTTGGCGACTGCTGGGGCAAGAGCACTTCAGTTGGGCGTTGTTTTTTGATCTGATGGGGACGCTCCTCATTTCCTATAGTGCTGGCATTGGTGTGGCGGCGAGTTTTGGCGATCGCGCCATTTCCATCGCAAAACTGCTGTGGCACATTGGCCGCAATCCAACCCTCTGGTGTGTCGGCATCGGACTGCTGCTACGACAACATCCCCTACCGGCGATCGCCCAACAGGGACTTTTAACCTTGGGGTGGTTAATGGTGATTGTTGGATTGATCTATATGGGCATCTGCCTCGGTGAGGCTCCCCTCAAACTCCGCTGGGAACGCATCATTCCCTGTCTGGCGATTAAGATGCTACTGGTGCCGCTGCTGCTGGGGGTAGGGTTAACTCTGATTGGGGTCACCGGGCTGCCGCGCCTCGGAATGGTGCTGCAAGCAGGCATGCCCCCCGCTTTTATGACGCTGATCTTGGCGGATGTTTATCACTTAGACCGCGCTTTTGCCGCCAGCTTAATTTTGACTAGTCTTTTTGCCTTAATTCTTTTCTTGCCCCTGTGGCTGGTGCTCTTTGCCGGCTAGGGGCATTGGGTTGCTTAATCGTCTGGGGTCAAACGCAACAGCAGGTACCCTGCGCCTAAACCAACCAGAACCAGCGTAAACGTAATTACCGCAGTATTGAAAATCTCTTCTGCCATAGGGCGGTCTCAGCTAACAAGAACTCATTTTAACCAATTTGGCTCCTTTGCTTACCACGGCTCCAAAACAGGTTCCCGCAGTAGCTCATGGGTACCACGATTCACGGTCAAGAAGATCCCGCGGGGTGTTTTGGTCAATAGATACGTGTACTCACCATTGACGGCTTCAAAATAGTACCCTTGAGGACTCCAATCCCGCAGGGGCAGCCGAATTGATAGGCGCGGATCCTGCTTGTGTCGTGCCATATAATAGGCGGGGCGATCGCCCCCACAGATATTCACCCAATAGCTACGAGTCTCCGTGGCCACAAAGGTACTTTCATAGGAGCGACAGGAAAGGGGGCGTGCCAGTGCCGCCAGTGGTGTCATCGTCAATAGGGCAACAGCCGCTAGGGTGGAGCCAACAAACCTCATGGTCATCTCGCCGCAATTTCTCACTCCAGTCTAGCCAAGGAGGCGGGAAAGGGTTTCACCCTCGGTAAGATAGATGATGACGACTGCTGTTTACCTTCAACAGGGATGCAATGACGCTCGCGATCGCCCCCTTTCCGATTACCGCCATTGTTGGTCAAGAAGCCATTAAACTTGCCCTGCTGTTGGCCGCCGTTGATCCCGGTTTGGGGGGGGTGATCATTGCCGGGCGGCGGGGGACTGCCAAATCTGTTCTTGCGCGGGGTATTCATGCCCTATTGCCCCCCATTGAAGTCATTGATCAAGGGGAGATCCCAGTACCGATCATTGCCAACCCCGATCCCGAACGTCCCCAAGACTGGGATAGCCGCTTGCAGGCTTGGCGCCAAAGTCATCCCGATGTCGCTTTGACCACCAAAGTGATTCCAGCCCCCTTTGTGCAAATTCCCCTAGGGGTCACCGAAGATCGCCTCTTGGGAGCTGTGGATGTGAGTCAATCGGTGCAGCGGGGTGAAGCGGTCTTTCAGCCCGGCCTCTTGGCGGCAGCCCACCGCGGCGTGCTCTATGTGGATGAAATCAATCTCTTGGATGAACAATTGGCCAATGTGCTGATGGCCGTGCTGAGTGCTGGGCGCAACCCAATTGAACGGGAGGGGATTAGTCTGGATCACCCCTGTCGTCCCCTGTTGATTGCCACCTTTAATCCCGATGAGGGAGAAGTGCCGCCCCATCTGCTGGACCGGTTTGCGATCGCCCTATCGGCGGATACGGTTCTGGGCTTAGATGAGCGGGTTGCAGCGGTGGATCATGCCACCCAATTTGCTGATTCGCCCCAAGCCTTTTTGCAGCAGTACGATGCTGAGCTAGAGGATCTGCGCACCCAAATTATTCTGGCGCGAGAATGGCTCAAGGAGGTAAAAATTCAACGGCAGCAAATTGCCTATCTGGTCACCGAAGCCCTACGGGGCGGTGTTCAAGGCCATCGAGCAGAACTCTTTGCGGTGCGGGTGGCCAAAGCCCATGCTGCCCTGAATGGCCGCAGTGAAGTGAATGCCGAAGATCTACGCCGCGCTGTTGAACTAGTGATTGTGCCGCGAGCCACGCAACTGGAACCGCCGCCGGAGCAACCACCGCCCCCACCTCCACCACCGCCCCCGCCGGAGAATCAGCAGTCTAACCCCGAAGAAGAACCCGATGAGCCAGAGACGCCACCCAAAGAACAGCAGGAAACGCCACCCATTCCTGAGGAATTTGTCTTTGAGGCCGATGGCACGGTCTTGGATGAGTCGGTGCTCTACTTTGCCCAACTGACCCAACGCCAAGGGAAATCGGGGAGTCGCAGCCTGATTTACTCCCAAGATCGCGGTCGCTATATCCGCCCCATTTTGCCCCGTGGCCGAGGGGGTCGAATTGCTGTGGATGCCACCCTGCGCAGCGCCGCTCCCTACCAAAAATCCCGTCGCCTACGCCAACCCCAACGCCGCGTCATTGTTGAAAACAGTGATCTGCGAATTAAACGTTTGGTACGCAAGGCGGGTGCCTTGATTATTTTTGTCGTGGATGCCTCTGGCTCCATGGCACTGAACCGCATGAATTCTGCCAAGGGCGCTGTTTTACGCCTATTGACCCAAGCTTATCAAAACCGCGATATGGTGGCGCTGATTCCCTTTCGTGGCGAGCAGGCAGAGGTGCTCCTACCCCCCACCCGATCCATTGAAGCGGCACGGCGACGCCTTGAAACCCTGCCCTGTGGGGGTGGCTCTCCCCTTGCCCACGGCCTGACCCAAGCGGTGCGAGTGGGTTTGAATGCCAAGCAAAGCGGTGAGATTGGTCAAGTGATGATTGTGGCCATTACCGATGGTCGGGGCAATATCCCCCTGAGCCGTTCCCTTGGCGAAACTATTCCGCCGGAGACCAAGCCCGATGTCAAAGCGGAAGTACTGGAAATTGCCGCTAAAATTCAAGCCTTGGGTCTGAAGCTCTTGGTGATTGATACCGAGAATAAGTTTGTTTCCACGGGGATGGGCAAGGAATTGGCCCAGCAAGCAGGGGGTAAGTATTACCATCTGCCCAAGGCCACCGATCAGGCGATCGCCCAAGTGACACAGAATGCCCTGCAATTTTAGCCACCAATAAAAAACCCTCCCCCCAGTTAGAGAGGAGAGAACCTAGCAAACTATTGGGGCAGTAAGCCTACATCATGCCGCCCATGCCCCCCATACCGCCATCCGCAGGAGCTGCCGGTTTCGGTTCCGGTTTTTCGACCACAAGGGCTTCTGTCGTCAGTACCATGCCGGCGATCGAACCAGCATTTTGCAGGGCAGAGCGTACGACTTTGGCAGGGTCAATAATACCGGCACTGACGAGGTCTTCATAGGTGCCCGTTGCGGCATTAAAGCCATAGTTAAAGTCACCGGCACGGACATTCTCGACGACTACGGCTCCTTCAACACCAGCATTGTCAGCAATTTGAGCCACCGGGGCTGCCAAGGCACTGGCAACAATGCGTGCCCCCGTTTGTTCCTCGGGACTGAGGCTAGGCAGCAGGGCATCAATGCGACTGGCCAAGTGAAGCAAGGTCACACCACCGCCGGGCACAATCCCTTCAGCCACTGCCGCTTTGGTGGCATTGAGGGCATCTTCGAGGCGGAGTTTGCGATCCTTCAATTCCGTTTCGGTGGCAGCCCCCACTTTGATCACCGCCACGCCGCCCACGAGCTTGGCAATGCGCTCTTGCAGCTTTTCTTTGTCGTATTCGGAGTCGGTCTCGGCCAATTGCTTCTTGAGCTGTTCGACCCGCTTTTGAATATCGGCTTTATTGCCTTTCTCGGACACAAGGGTGGTGGTGTCTTTGGTCACGGTGACGGAGGCGGCTTCTCCCAGCATGGTGATTTCCACATCATCTAGGGTCAGTCCCACTTCCTCAGAAATGACTTGACCGCCCGTGAGAATGGCAATGTCTTGAAGCATCGCTTTGCGCCGTTCGCCAAAGGCTGGGGCTTTCACGGCAACCACATTGAGGACACCCCGCAGTTTATTCACCACCAATGTGGCGAGGGCTTCGCCTTCTACATCTTCAGCAATGATCACGAGGGGACGACCACTGCGAGCCACTCTTTCTAGGGTGGGAATCAGGTCTTGGATACTGGTAATTTTTTTGTCCGTCAACAGCAGATAGGCATTGTTGAGTTGAACAATCATCCGCTCTGGATCGGTGACAAAGTAGGGGGAAATGTAGCCGCGATCAAACTGCATCCCCTCAACAATTTCCATTTCTGTATTCAGGGATTTCGATTCTTCAATGGTGATCACGCCATCTTTGCCGACTTTGGCCATGGCTTCACCAATCATGGCTCCCACTTCGGGGTCATTACCGGCAGAGACGGTGGCCACTTGGGCAATCATATCCCCTTCAACGGGTTTGGCCACTTCGGCAATGCCCTCGACAATGGTTTTGATCGCTTTTTCCATACCGCGCTTGAGGGCAATGGGATTAGCACCGGCAGCCACGTTTTTCAGGCCTTCACGGATCAGGGCTTGGGCAAGGAGGGTCGCTGTTGTTGTGCCATCACCGACGACATCATTGGTTTTGGCGGCCACTTCCCGAATCAGTTGGGCACCAGTATTTTCGTAGGCATCTTCCAGTTCGATTTCCTTGGCGATCGTCACACCATCGTTGACAATTTGCGGTGCGCCATACTTTTTCTCAAGCACCACGTTGCGCCCTTTGGGGCCAAGGGTAATTTTCACGGCATCGGCAAGGGCATTAATTCCGCGTTCGAGCGATCGCCGGGACTCTTCATGAAATGCGACTAATTTTGCCATGGGTGGCTATCCTTTAGTAACTTGGAGGTCATGATTGAGGGACTGCAAACTTAGCAGGCTTCAAGCCATTGTTTACAGTACTGTGGAAAACCAGTTGAGGGCAATGGCAGAAAATGTAGGGGATTCCGCACTTGCTCGCGTACACTGACAATAGACTGACAATAGATTAACAAGCTTCGCAGCCATGGCTGGCCGCCACCTCAATCAACAACGCCTACAGGTCTTCTTGTACGTCACCTTAATGCTCGGCATTGCCCTTGCAGCGGCCAAGGAGTATTTTTACTTGAACAATGGCCAAGGGGGGCAAGATTGGCAAATTGGTGCTCCACAGGTGGATGTCATTGCTGCTCAGCCAAAACGCTCCCTTGCGGAAATACGAGCCTTTGCCCTGCAATTGGTGAATCGCGATCGCCAGCTCAATGGACTGCCGCCCCTTGTTGCCGATGAATTACTCACAGAGGCCGCACAACGCCACGCCGAAGATATGCTCAAACGCCAATACTTTAGCCATACCAATCCCGATGGGCAATCCCCAATGGATCGCTTTATCGCCTTGGGGGGACGCGGTGGCGTCGGTGAAAATATCATGGAGCAGAAGGGCACCCCCGGATTGGTGCTCAACTATAAGCTGATTGAGCGGTTCCAAAAAGGCTGGATGTATAGTGAGGGGCACCGCCAAAATATCCTGCGGCCTGAATTTACCCGCTTTGGCTTTGGCATTGCTTTGAATTCAGCTCACGGAGAAGTCTATGCTGTACAGATGTTTGCACTGCCAGCCCAGTAAAGGCAGAGCATTGCTGCGCGGATCATTTCCAATGTAATCAATGTCAACTTAACCGCATTCGCTATGTTCACTGAAGAGATGTATGTTGTCCTTGAATCTACTGTCAGCGATGAGACCTTTCTCACGCCGATGGAGCTACAGGCCAAGCTGGTGGAGTATTTAACAGAAACCGATGTTTCCCTAACGCCGGATCTACTTGCTTTGCCCGATGTGGAAAGTCGTGCCCACTACCTCATGACAACGGGTTGTGAACTGCAATTACCCAATGGTGGCTACCTTCAGTGGTATGCCGTGCGTTTAGAAAAATAATCGTTACACAGAGTTACGAAACTCCTGCTCGGAAAATTCCGTTCTAATATAGATAAGGCTCTTGGATCAATCAAGGGTTCAGGCGATTATTTATTCTTTCGTGGTGTCCAAATCGTCAGGAATAGTAGGGTAACGAGACTGTGGCCGATCGCCGTCGTCAACAAAAGAAAAAACCGCAAATGACCTACAGCTGGCCGTTGGCGGGCACCTACCAAGCCCTTAGCTCGGCATCGGTGGATTTGATCTGGCGCAAAGTGGTGAATTTGGCCGATGTGTCGTGGCATCCCTTGATTTTGCGCACCAATGTGCCCTACGGACTCGTACCCAAGCCGGGGTTTATTTTCCAAGCCATGACGCGTTGGATTCCGTGGCCGATTCAGATTTTTGTCGAACGGGTATCACCGGGAAAACTGTTGAGTATTCGCATTTTGGTCTTGCCGGGGGTAGAGGAACGGGTAACCTATCGTTTAGAATCAACGGTCTGTGGGAGTCAGATTTCCTGCTCAGTGATGTTGCGGGGGTGGCTGGCGCCGCTGATTTGGTCACTGATTCGCGATTCTGCGGCAGGGTTGGCTGCCCGCTTAGCAGTTGCGGCTGAGGAAGATCCCCCCTCTGCTCAGCCCCCCATTGATCCCTGCTTAGGTTTTTAGACGGACAAAAGAAAACTCTATGCTCAGCGATAGCGATCGCGTTCGTGTTCTCAGTGAAGCCCTGCCCTATCTCCAAGCCTTTGCCGGGCGCACCTTTGTGGTCAAATACGGCGGTGCCGCCATGAAGGAAGAGCACCTCAAAGACTCGGTGATTCGCGATATTGTCTTTCTCTCCTATGTGGGGATTCGCCCTGTGGTGGTTCATGGCGGTGGCCCAGAAATCAATACTTGGCTTGGCAAACTCAACATTGAACCCCAATTCAAAAATGGGCTGCGCGTCACCGATGCCGCAACGATGGATGTGGTGGAGATGGTCTTGGTGGGTCGGGTCAACAAGGAAATTGTCACCCTGATCAATCAGGCGGGTGGTAAAGCAGTGGGGCTGTGCGGCAAAGATGGCAACCTGATTCGTGCCCGCGCCCAAGGGGAAGATAGCATCGGCTTTGTCGGTGAAGTACAGGGGGTGGATACCCGCGTGATTACGGCACTAGTGGAGAAGGGGTATATTCCCGTCATCTCCAGTGTGGCTGCCGATGATACTGGGCAAGCCTACAACATCAATGCTGATACTGTTGCTGGCGAGATTGCGGCGGCTTTGGGGGCTGAGAAGCTGATTTTACTGACGGATACCGCAGGTATTTTACGGGATTATCGCGACCCTAGTACTCTCATTTATCGCCTTGATATTGCCGAAGCGCGGCAACTCATTAAAGAGGGGGTTGTCTCTGGGGGGATGATTCCGAAAGTCACCTGTTGCGTGCGATCGCTCGCTCAAGGGGTGAAAGCAGCGCACATTATTGATGGCCGGGTGCCCCACGCCCTATTACTGGAAATTTTTACCGATTCGGGGATTGGCTCAATGCTCGTGGGTTCCAATGCAGCCTACGATCGCGCCTTTATTGATTGAAACTTTTTGCATGAAAAAGGGCGTCCTAGGGTATGACGAGGATGTTTTAGTGTAAGCGCCTATTACTTATGAAATTATTCTCTTTAATCCTAATTAGTAGCAGCTTAGCCACTAGCCTGACGCTGCCAGCAGGGGCCATTTCCCAACCCTACCCCCCAGTGGCGGTGAATAGTTTTATGGATACCTGCATCGAGCGTGGCCGCCGATCGGCTCCCCTTGTGCCCCGTTCAATGATGGGTAATATTTGTCAGTGCTCCATCAACTACATTCAACAGCGATTGAGCTACACTGATTTTCAAACCCTTGATCCCAACGGCGGTCAACCGCAATCTCCTCGCCAACAGCGGGCACAGCGGGTTCTCGATGAAAGTGTGAACTACTGCATTCGCCAGCAACTGGGGGTCTAGGCACTTTTGGAGCCTGCTGAGCGTCGGAAAATTTAGCCTGCGATCGCCAACGGCCAAGGCAAGTCTTTGTGCTAGATTGGGCGTAGGCTAAAGGATCGAAAATTTAGGACGAATCATATGGGAATCACACACCGCACGCTCGTTGTCAGTACGACAGTGGTCATGACGGCATTGGTTGCTGTCACGGGTGCGGGTCTGCACTGGTCCCGTAGCCTAGCGGGTTTCCGCCAAAGTCCTAAGGAACTGGTGGATGAAGTATGGCAGGTCATTGACCGTGAATACGTTGATGCCACCTTCAATGGCAATGACTGGCGTGCCGTGCGGCGGGAGTTTCTCTCTCGGAACTACACCAAACCCGAGGATGCTTACAAGGCAGCACGGGAAATGCTCGAGAAGCTCAATGATCCCTACACCCGCTTTATGGATCCGGAGCAGTTTCGCTCCATGCAAATTGAAACCTCTGGTGAACTCACAGGGGTAGGTATCACCATTACCCAGGACGAAAAGACCAAAGAAATCACCGTGGTTTCCCCCATTGAAGGGAGTCCCGCCGCTGAGATGGGTTTAATGGCCAAGGATGTGATCCTGAAAATTGATGGCAAATCCACCAAGGGCATGGATCTCAACCAAGCTGTCAGCATGATCCGTGGCCCGGTGAATACAAAAGTGCGCCTGACGATCCAGCGGGGCGATCAAATCTTGAACTATGAGATCACCCGTGCCCGCATTGAAATTCATCCCGTTCGCCACAGTTTGCGCCAAACTCCCCAAGGCCCTGTCGGCTATATTCGCCTTGTCACCTTTAGCTCCAATGCAGCAGCAGAAATGCGCGCCGCCATTCGGGAGTTAGAAAAGCAAGGCGTTGAAGGCTATGTTCTGGATTTACGCTCCAATCCAGGCGGCCTACTCTTTGCTAGTGCTGAAATTGCCCGCATGTTTCTACCGCAGGGCGATATTGTCTCTACGGTCAATCGCCAAGGGGAAGCAGAACGCTTACGTGCCGGTCGCGGCTTCTTGACCAATAAGCCCCTTGTGGTGCTCATTGATGGCGGCTCGGCTAGTGCCAGCGAAATCCTCGCAGGTGCCCTACAGGATAATGGCCGTGCCGTGTTGGTGGGAACGCGCACCTTTGGGAAAGGCTTGGTGCAGTCCGTCCAGCCGGTGGGGGAAGGGGCAGGGATTGCAGTGACGATCGCCAAATACTTTACTCCCAGTGGCCGTGATATTAACAAGAAAGGCATTGAACCCGATATTGAAGTCACACTCACGGAGCAGCAGCGGGAACAACTGACGCGCGATGACATTGCCACTGATCGCGATCCTCAATTTACACGGGCCCTTGCGGTTCTCAATGAACGCATCCTAGCAGAGCGACGCAATACCCAATCAGCGCGTCCTCCCCAGACAGCCAATCCTTAAGTTCACTCAGTTAGGTGAGCACCGTGGCCGACCACCGCCGACAAGCCCAGCGGGTATTGTTCTTGGCGCTAGGGGTCAATGTTGCCCTGACGGCCATTAAAGCCATTGTTGGTGTTCTCAGTCGCTCATTGAGTTTACAGGCCGATGCCCTGCATAGCTTGACCGATGCCGGGAGTAGCATACTGGGCTTAGTGGCCATGCAGTGGGCTAACCCCCATCCCGATCGCGACCATCCCTACGGTCACCAAAAGTTTGAAGCCCTCGGTGCATTGGGGATTGCCGCCTTTCTGGGCATGGTGTGCTTTGAGATTTTACAAAGTGCGGTTGAGCGCCTGCTGCATAAAAGCAGTGCCGTGACGATCACAGGGGCAGAACTGTGGATTGTGATCCTTGTCCTTGGCATGAATATCGGCCTTACTCTCTATGAACACCACATGGGGCGCAAGCTGAATAATTCCGTGCTCATTGCTGATGCCAAGCATACCCTGAGCGATGTCTGGACAACGATTATTGTTCTTTTGGGGCTGATTGGGGTGTGGACCTTCAACTGGGCCTGGCTGGATGTGGTGTTGGCATTTCCCGTCGCGGCCCTTGTGTTTTGGAGTGCGTGGGAAGTCCTCAAAAGCAACATTCCTTGGCTGGTGGATGAGATGGCGATCGCCCCCGAAGCCATCCATGAGCTAGTGATGACCGTGCCCGGTGTGGTTAATTGCCACGACATTAGCTCACGGGGAATGGTGGGACGGCAAGTCTTTATTGAGATGCACTTAATTGTCGAGGCGCAAGATATTCCCACGGCCCATGACATTACCGAGCAAATTGAAGCCCTGCTGCAAGACCGCTATGGACCGGCTCGCATTGTCATCCACGTCGAACCCCCCAACTACGAATCCAGTCAGATCAGCTTCTCTTAGGTGATTTTTGCTATTTTTTGAGCATCTGCGCAAAGCAACTGAGGAGTGACCCTGTGGTGTACGACTGCATTGTTGTTGGTTCAGGCCCTGCGGGCGGTGCGGCTGCCTATCACTTGGCTAGGCAAGGCCGGCGGGTGTTGGTTCTGGAAAAGGAAGCTCTGCCCCGCTACAAGCCCTGTGGGGGAGGTGTGTCGCCCCAAGTGCAAGCTTGGTTTGACTTTGACTTTACTCCTGCTATCTCGCTGAAGCTGACGCAAATGGTCTGTACGTGGCAGGGTGGGGAAGCGCAAGTGCTGGAACTGCCCCCAGAGCACGCAGTATGGATGGTGCGCCGCGATGTGTTTGATCATTTTCTGATTCAACAGGCGCAGCAACAGGGGGCGCAGGTAGCGGCTCAAACTCCCGTTACAGGTCTAACGTGGGGGGGCGATCGCTGGCAGGTGCATACGTCCAAGGGGGATTTCACAGCGCAGTATTTGATTGGCTGTGATGGTGCCAAAGGTTCAATGGCCAAGTGGTTGGGCTTCCAACATCGTCAGCAGCGTATAGGAGCAGCCATTGAGGTTGAAGCAGCCATGCCCAATCATTCCCTGAGGGCAGCCCACTTTGACTTTGGTCGCGTTCACAATGGCTACATTTGGAACTTTCCTAAACGGGAGGGCTACTCGATTGGTGTGGGCACGTTTTCCCTAAAACGCAAGCAAAATCTGAGGGCGATCGGGGCAGCATATGCTGAAACCTTTGGCGTTGATTTCAGTCAAGTCAAGGTCTATGGCCACCCCCTCTACTGTTGGCAGCGGCACCAGCGCCTGCACACCCAAAATGCCCTCCTTGCCGGGGAAGCGGCCTGTATCGTTGATCCGTTTACTGCCGAAGGCATTCGTCCCTCGCTGTTGACTGGCATGTTGGCCGCCCAAGCCATCGATCGCGCCCTCAATGGTGATCCAGAGGCTCTCGCAGACTATTCCCGTCAAGTCCAACAGGCGTGGGGAGCGGATATGGTCTGGGCAAAACGTCTAGCGACTCTTTTTTATCGGATGCCCCACATGGCCTATGAAGTGGCCATCAAACGTCCCAGCGCCCTGCAACGGATGGGGCAAATTCTCTGCGGTCAGTTGCGTTACCGCGATGCAGCAGCCAATGGCCTGAAATTGTTGGCAGCGGGGTTGAGAGTGCCGACGGTTTTCCGTTAATGCCGATAGGGATGCTCCCTGAGCTGCCTTCTATAATGTTGGTGCAGCCTAACTTTAGGAACACGAGTGGTGAGCAGTCCCATTGAGCAGCGCAAGGCCGAGCACCTCGAGCTTTGTATTCAAGGTGATGTCAGTCATCAAGAAGTCACCACCGGTTTCGAGAAGTATCGCTTTCGCCATTGTGCCCTGCCCGAACTGGACTTTGCCGAGATTGATCTGAGCGTCGAGTTTTTGGGTTGGCGACTCGCTGCCCCCCTACTGATTTCCTCCATGACCGGTGGCACCCCCCAAGCGGGAGACATCAATCGCCGTTTAGCCCGGGTGGCGCAACAAAAGGGAATTGCCATGGGTGTCGGTTCCCAGCGAGTGCTGCTGGAGCATCCAGAGGTGGCGACCACGTTTGCCATTCGTCAAGAGGCACCCACTATCCCCCTCTTAGCCAATCTTGGCGCGGTGCAGTTGAACTATGGCTGTGGCGTCAATGAATGCCAAAAGATTATTGATCTCCTAGAGGCAAATGCTTTGATTTTGCACCTCAATCCCCTGCAAGAAGCCGTCCAAACGGGGGGCGATCGCAACTTCAAGGGACTGTTGACGAAAATTGGTGTTCTCTGCCGTGCCCTACCGGTGCCGGTGATTGTGAAGGAAGTGGGCAATGGTATCAGTGCCGATGTGGCCAAGCAACTCGTGGATGTGGGAGTAGCCGCTATTGACGTGGCGGGGGCAGGGGGAACCTCTTGGGCTAAGGTGGAAGCAGCGCGTGCTCAGGATGGGCGTCAGCAGTACCTCGGAGCAGCCTTTGCCGAATGGGGCATGCCTACGGCGCAGTGTCTGGAGCAAATTCATCCTGCCCTACCAGATACACCCCTAATTGCCTCCGGCGGACTTCAAAATGGCATTGATGTGGCCAAGGCTCTTGCCCTCGGTGCTAGTCTTGCCGGTTTAGCGCGCCCCTTTTTGCAGGCCGCCCATCAATCAGAGGAGACACTTGCGCAACGCATTGATTTTATCCTTGAGGAATTGAAAACCGTGCTGTTTTGTACCGGCAGTGCCACCCCCCAAGCCCTCTATCAGCGCCGCTGTCTCGAAAGGATCTAGCGGGGGTCTTCAAGGATCGTGCGCAGCCACGGGGGCGGATCTGGAATTGGATTGCCCAATCGCTCCAACAGTGTCCATGCCAAAATATGCACCACTAAGGCATACACCGTGGACTGGAAAAAGACAAGTAGCAGTGCCACGACTTGGATCAGGGTCACCGTTGGCTCCAGCAGCAGGTTGAGGTTGACCAGCACCCAATCAATGAAATTCGTGACCTGCTGATTGAAGTAAATCCAGAGGTTTTCCCCGAGCAGAATGGACACAAGACTAATCTGAAAGAAAAATCCTGCGGTGCCAATCACTGCGCCACTGAGGATGGAACGTCCCCAGCCTTCTTTTTTGGCCCAACAGCCGCCAAAAATCACCCCCATCATGCCATGGGGCAAGAGAAATTGCAGACTGCGGGGTGGCCCCATCAACACAGAAAGGAGCAAGGCACTGACAATGGCCGCCATCCAAGCGGCGCGGCGGTTCCAGCGTAAATACACCAAGGCAATGGGAATTGGAAAAAATAGGCGCAAGACTGGACCAATGGGCAAATAAAAGTTAATCACCCACAGCAGGGCAGCGGTACTGGCAAGGAAGGCCGTTTCCGTAATGACAAGGGTGCGCTGAATTTGCGATCGCCCCAAGGCTTGGGACTGCTCAGGGGGCACAATGGCTTCGACGTCGGGAAAATCATCCTCTAGGGAATCCGTTGGGTTCATTGATTGCAGATAACCTTTTTTCTCTACACTCTAGCAAGCTTTACTGCCAGCTCTCAAACTGGATATAGCGCCCTGAAAAATCCTTTGCTGATAGTTAGAATCGGGGGTAAGGTATTCCTATCAAACTTACATGTTAATTTATGTGCCGTCTTTATGCCTATATGGGGCGCAAAACGTCCCTTGCCCATGCCTTGGTGGATGCTCCCCATTCCCTGTTGGTGCAAAGTTATCAACCCCGCGAAATGACGGCGGGACGCTTAAATGCCGATGGCTTTGGGGTGGGCTGGTATGCTGCCCGCCAAGATGTGCCCCCCTTTCTTTATCGGCAAACGCTGCCCATGTGGCATGATATTAACTTTACTGAGCATTTAAGCCGCTACATTCAATCTACCTGTTTTTTGGCCAATGTCCGCAGTGCCACACCGGGTCAACCCGTGCAGATGACGAATACGCAGCCCTTTCGCTGGGGACGCTGGCTGGGGGTGCACAATGGCTTTATCGAGAACTTTCGCCAAACCCTCTACCGCCCTATGCGCGATCGCCTGTCGGATATTTGTTACAACATTGTTGAAGGCTCTACAGACTCTGAGCACCTCTTTGCCCTGTTTTGCAATGAATTAGTGTTGAATCCGCAGCTGTCACCGTTGATGGTACTGCGGCAAACACTGCAAATTGTTTTTTCCCTAGCGCAGGCAGCGCGTACCAGTGTCAGTGCCGCCATGATTCTGACTGATGGCGTCTATATTCTCGCCACCCGCTGTGCGCGGGGCACACCACCCCCCACCCTGTACTGGAGTCAAGATGCCGAGAAAATTCAACTCACCTCAGAGCCGGTAGATCAGCAAACGGAGTGGTATCCTTTACCCGAAAATAAACTGCTGTTGATGAGTTTGCAGAGTGAACCAGAGATTTATACCTTCTGAGACCTCAACCCCGTTTAATCCTTGGGATCGCGAAGCCCTTTGGCAAGCCTTTCAGAACCAGCGGCAATTTACACGCCAACTTGTGGCTGAGTTGAGCGAGGCCGTCCTTTGTGCGCAGCCCCATCCCCTCTATAGTCCCGTGGGGTGGCATTTGGGACACATTGGCTACACAGAAGCTTTTTGGCTTTTGCCGGAATCCTCAGGGGTGAGCGATCGCGATCGCTATTGGTATGCCGCCGATGGCCGCCCCAAGGCCGAACGACAGCATCTACCGCCGCGTGGCCAGCTACTTGACTACTTAGCAGAGATTCGCCAAAAGACGGGCGATCGCCTCTACAGTCTTAGCGACGAGCAGTGGCAACGGGAAGTCCGTCTCTGGTGGTGGATTTTGCAGCATGAAGCCCAACACAGTGAAACGATGCAAATGGTGCTGGCGATGCAGGGGATTTTCACCACCTTGCCCCCTCTCCTATCGTCGCCTCAGTCTTGGCAACGGATTGCCGCTGGCAGTTATGTCATTGGCAGTGAAGACCTCTTAGCCCTTGATAACGAGCAGCCAGTCCAGAGTGTCGAACTACTTCCTTTTACGATTGATGCGGCACCGCTGACCTGGCGGGAATTTCTCACCTTTGTGGAAGCGGGTGGTTATCAGCGGCGGGAATGGTGGTCCAGCAGTGGTTGGGAATGGCGCGAAGCAGAGGGGATCACAGCACCCTTTTACCCCGTTCCTGAGGATTTGGACTTACCTATGTGGGGACTCAGTTTCTATGAGGCTGAAGCCTATGGCCATTTCCAAGGCAAACGTCTCCCCAGTGAACGGGAATGGGAGATTGCTGCTCAGCAGGGACTCTTGAATCAGGGCTACGTTTGGGAGTGGACGCAAAGTCCCTTTGCCCCCTATCCGGAGTTCCAGAGCTATCCCTACCGGGGGTATTCTGCGCCCTACTTTGATGGCAAGCATTTTGTTCTAAAAGGCGGTAGTCACTGGACGCGCCCCATTCTCAAGCGACCCTCATTTCGCAATTGGTATAGCCGCACCACCCGTGAGGTGTTTGCCGGCGCCCGCTATGTTCAACTAGAAGCACTCCCGATTGAGTCTGAGGCCTAGATCTGGGTGAAGTGGGTTAATTTTGTGCCCAAGTTCCCCGTGATCCTGTGATCCTTTTCACGGGCACTCTCCTTAGGCTTCGCCAGAATCAGACTATCAACTATCCTCTTGCGAGGCACCTTATGAGAAACTTCGCTTTTTCCGCTTTGCTTGTCCTAACTGGAACCCTAGCTCACACTGTCACAGCATTGGCACTTCCCACAGCAACGCTGCAAGGTCGCATCTTTTTTGGCGATCAAATGGGCAATGTTGCACCGGCTGCCTGCTCAGCGATTCAAGTTGTTGCTAAACCGCAAAATTTACCGCCCATCAAGGTATTTGCTACTGGTCCTGCCGCTGGTGCTCAGGATGGTCAATGTACCTTTAAGATGACTAATGTGCCAGCAGGTATTCCCATTGAATTAAGCGCCGTTTACAGCGATTTGCTCTCCTATCCCGAAAAAACGTACCCCAGTCCTGCCGGCAAGTGGCAAAATCCCTTTGTTCTGCGCCCCGCTCAGGTGCATGTCAGGTACATTGAACTGGATGGCAAACCTTAGTTTGTTGGCTATTGAAGCTGAGCAAACGAAGCACCGTTCCTCAGTAAAGAAAGTTTGAACAAGATGACCCCCAAGCGATGAGTGCGACTCAAACTCCCTAAACTAGGGACAAGGGCATAGGGGCGTTTTGATGTCAATTGCTGAGGAATTCCGCCAACTGCAAACGCGACTCTTGGAGTGCTGGGACGGGACAGAAACGTTTATTCCTGAACTACCCAAGGGTCCCGGCGGCATTGAGCGCGATATTGTGGTGGTGCCTTCCCTGAGCTTTCCCCAACCGGAGCTGGCCAAGATCACCGGCTATACCCACTACGAGGAGCGGCAACTCTATACGCTGATCCAGTTGCGGAATCCGCGTACCCGCATGATCTACGTGACGTCCCAGCCGCTGCACCCCAGCATTATTGACTATTATCTGGATTTACTCCCCGGCGTACCCAGTTCCCATGCCCGCGATCGCCTGCTGCTGCTGGCCACCTACGATCGCTCCGATAAACCCTTGACTGCGAAAATTTTAGAGCGGCCTCGCCTTTTGCAGCGGATTCGTCAAGCCCTGCGTCCCAACCAAGCCTACATGGTGTGTTTTAACTCCACCCCTTTGGAGCGGGAACTGGCGGTACGCTTAGGCATTCCCCTCTACTCGACGGATCCCGACCTCCTCTACTGGGGAACCAAGGCGGGCAGTCGGGAACTTTTTGCGGCCGCAGGCATTCCCCATCCGATGGGCAGCGGTTTTTTGCAGGGGGTACCGGAACTGGTGCGCGCGATCGCTCACCTCCAAGAGAAATCTCCTGAACTGCAACGGGTGGTGGTGAAACTCAATGAGGCTTTTTCCGGAGAAGGCAATGCTCTTCTTGATCTGCGCCCACTGCGCCCCCTTGGCAGCCCACACACCCCCGATCATCTACAACGGATTGAAAATAGCCTAGAGGAGATGGTCTTTCAGGCGCCTAATGAAACTTGGCTCTCCTATCGGCAGCGATTTATGGATCTGGGTGGCATTGTCGAAGCCTTTGTGGAAGGGACAGTCAAGCGATCGCCCAGTGTCCAAGGCTGCATTACCCCCAAAGGCAGTGTTGAAATTGTCTCCACCCATGAGCAGTTACTCAATGCCCCCACAGGTCAAATTTTCATTGGCTGTGAATTTCCTGCCCATGCCGACTATCGCCAACAACTCCAAGAATTGGGGCAAAAGGTAGGGACGTACTTGGCACAGCAGGGGGTGATCGGCTGTTTTGGTGTGGACGTTGTTGCCACCCAGACAACAGCAGGGTGGGAGCTTTACGCCATTGAAATTAACCTGCGCAAGGGTGGTACCACGCACCCCTTCATGACCTTAAAATTCCTCACCGATGGCCACTATGAGCTAGCCTCTGGACTGTTTTACAGCAAGCACCGCCGTCCCAAGTATTACATTGCCTCCGATAACCTCTGCCAACCCCACTATCGCGGCCTCCTGCCCAATGATCTCTTGGATATGATTGCCCGCTACCATCTCCACTTTGACTCCAGCACCGAAACGGGCACTGTCTTTCACCTCATGGGGGCACTCTCGGAATTTGGTAAGCTGGGACTCGTCAGCATTGGTAACACCCCCGAAGAAGCCCAAGCCATCTACGACCAAACCATTGGCGTTCTCGATGCTGCGGCGCTATAGGTCTCTCATGTGCCCACCCCCTGCATAGACAGGGGTCTGAGAATCTCGCTACAATTGGCAACGTTCACTGTGAAGAGCAGCCTGTAGGGAAAATCCAGTGCAAGTCTGGTGCTGTGCCGCAGCTGTGATGGGGAACCCCCCTCAGCCAGAATGCCTACTTGCTGTGGTTCACTCTGTTTGCCTGCGTCGCACGGGCATGGAGTTTCAACGTGGTTGTTACGCTCAACGATTCCATTCTCAATCCCCTCGGTTTTAGCCTCGATTTACCCCCTCTCCCCCAATCTCGACCGCTTTTACTCGTCGGTCATGGGACGCGCGATCCGGAAGGTCGCCAAGCATTTTTGGACTTTGCCCAAGCCTATTATCAACTGGATCCCTGCCGGCCTGTTTTTCCCTGTTTTCTGGAGTTAACGGAACCCTCGATTTTTGAGGTGCTCAGCCAGTGTGCTGCCGCAGGCCATACAGACTTGTCAGTGCTGCCAGTTTTACTCTTTGCTGCTCGCCACAATAAGTTTGACGTTACCAATGAGTTGGATCGGGCGCGGCGGGCGTTTCCGCAATTGCGCTATCACTATGGCCGCCACTATGGCATTGCCCCCGAAATTTTAACCCTGTGGCGATCGCGCCTTGAACGCTTGGACTCACCAGAATTTAATCCCCAAGGCATTGGCCGCGAAGAAACCGTTCTCCTAGTGGTGGGACGCGGCTCCAGTGATCCCGATGCCAATGGCGATGTCTTTAAGCTAGCCCGCATGCTCTGGGAAGGCAGTGGCTACAAAACCGTTGAGGTCTGCTTTATTGGCATTACCCATCCCCGCCTACCCGAAGGATTTGGGCGGACGAATCTTTACCAGCCCCGCCGCGTCATTGTCCTGCCCCACTTCATGTTTACAGGGGCACTAGTCAAGAAAATCTATACCCTTACCGCAGAAGCCCAAGCCGCCTATCCCAGTGTTGAATACGTGAACCTACCGGAAATTGGCCTGCACCCGCAACTATTTTATCTCACGCGGCAGCGGGAAATTGAAACCCATACGGGGCAGGTGGCCATGAACTGTGAAGCCTGCAAATTCCGCTTGGTGGCAGGCCATAGCCATCATCACCACCATCATCAGGATCATGAGCACCCCTCCCACAGCCATGGTCACGGGGGGCATCACCCTCACCACCATCACCATGGATCAACCGTGGACTTGGATCACTTGCCCAGTTACCACCAACGCATTTGGCAAGTTCCCTAGGCATCGCTCCCCAGTGAAAATGTTAGAGTAAATGATGACTGCTACTCTTTCTCAAGCTTAGATAGGGCTTGTCTATGCGTATTAAATATCCTCCCCAGACGGTTGACCGGGTGTTAATTTTTGATACCACCCTGCGGGACGGTGAACAGTCGCCGGGTGCCTCGCTGAATGTGGATGAAAAACTGGCGATCGCCCGTCAACTGGCGCGACTGGGGGTGGATATTATTGAAGCAGGCTTTCCCTTTGCCAGTCCCGGTGACTTTGAGGCGGTGCAGCGGATTGCTGAAACCGTGGGCACCGAAACGGGGCCAGTGATCTGTGGCTTGGCTCGTGCCACCCGCCAAGATATTGAAGCAGCAGCAAAAGCCCTCAAACCCGCCTACTATCCGCGGATTCACACCTTTATTGCCACCTCGGATATCCACCTAGAGTACAAACTGAAGAAAACCCGCGCTGAGGTACTGGAAATTGCCCCCGAAATGGTGGCCTATGCCAAGTCCTTTGTGGATGATGTTGAGTTTTCCCCTGAGGATGCCGGGCGTTCGGATCCTGAGTTTCTCTATCAAGTTTTGGAACGGGTGATTGACGCCGGTGCCACAACAATTAACATTCCCGACACGGTGGGTTACACCACCCCCGCCGAGTTTGGCGCCCTGATCAAAGGCATCAAGGAAAACGTGCCGAATATTGATCGTGCCGTCATTTCAGTCCATGGTCACAACGACTTGGGCTTGGCCGTTGCCAACTTCCTCGAAGCAGTCAAAAATGGGGCACGGCAACTGGAGTGTACGGTTAACGGCATTGGGGAGCGCGCCGGCAATGCTGCCCTTGAGGAATTGGTGATGGCTCTCTATGTGCGGCGGCAGTACTTCAATCCCTTCCTAGGCCGTCCCCCCGAATCAGAAGCACCCCTGACCAATATCAACACCCGCGAAATTTACAAAACCTCCCGCTTGGTCTCCAATCTAACGGGCATGTTGATTCAGCCCAATAAAGCGATCGTCGGTGCCAACGCCTTTGCTCACCAATCAGGCATTCACCAAGATGGCGTCCTCAAGCACAAGCAAACCTATGAAATCATGGACGCCCAACTCATTGGCCTTGCCGATAACCAAATTGTTTTGGGTAAACTCTCTGGTCGCAATGCCTTTGCCACCCGCCTGCGCGAGCTGGGCTTTGAACTCAGTGAAACGGAACTCAACAAGGCGTTTTTGCGCTTTAAGGAACTGGCCGACAAGAAAAAAGAAATCACTGACTGGGATCTAGAAGCTATTGTTAAAGATGAAACCCAAGCCATTGATGTTCAAGGCTACCAGCTGGAATTTGTGCAGGTCTCCTGTGGCGATCGCGCCCGCCCCACCGCCACCGTAACCATCCGTCTGCCCAGTGGTGAGGAGCTGACAGATGCCGCTATTGGCACAGGCCCTGTGGATGCCGTCTATCGTGCCATTAACCGCGTGGTGCAAATTCCCAATCGCCTCATTGAGTATTCCGTGCAGTCAGTGACCGCGGGAATTGATGCCATCGGCGAGGTGACCATTCGCCTGCAACATGGGGATCGCATTTACTCGGGCCATGCCGCCAATACAGATATTATTGTTGCTTCGGCTCATGCCTATATGAATGCCCTCAATCGTCTCTATCGCGGGCTCCAGCAGCAACGCCTCCACCCCCAGACCGCTGAGGTTCATGGTGGAACCACTCCCTAAGCCCCTTGAGCACCACGGCATCTACCCCTGCCCCATTTGCCGCCATGGCCAAATTGCCCCAATGGTGCTCATGGAAACCCATGCCTGTAACTTTTGCCGCCACATTTTTACCCTTAATCCTGAGCGCCAAACGGCTCGCCTTGAAGATGGGGCGATCGCTTTTCGCTGGCAGTGGACAGGTACAGGCTGGCGATCGCTCCACCGCCCCTCTTCTCAGGTCACCGTTGTTGGCCTTGTGTTAGCTATTTTGCTCATCATTTTACCGCCAACCCTCATCTGGCTAGCCTATGCCCTGTTTCCGCCCCTAGAAGCAGGAGTTTGGCGCTGGCTTCCCCTGCTTTGGACCGGCCTCACCTTAGCTGCCCATGCCCTACTCTTTGGGCCTGTTTTAATGGCTATTTTGTCCCCCGAAAGGGAGATGTGAGACCTTAGACAGCGAGGGGTGCCACCGCTGACTCAGCAGCACTGTTCTGATAACCTCTGAAATCTCGGTGGTTGACAGCTACACCATTGACGACAATCCCAAGCAGCTTTTGCTGTAAACTCAGATCACAAGCCTGTAGTGCCTGAGCAAAAGCTTCGCGTCGCGTTTTCTTTAACCGCACAACCAAGAGCGCCCGCTCCACCGCTGCCAGAACCCGATGCGCCTCCGCAGCAGCCAAGATCGGCGGCACATCCAGAATCACGCAGTCAAAGGTATCCTTAGCGCCCTCCAAGAAATCAAACCACCGCGCAGAACTCAGCAGTATCATCGGCTCTTGCTGAACCTGACCCGCCGTCAGTACCCAAAGTCTTTCCGCACGATTTGCCAAAAGACTGAACCAGTGGGGAAAAGGCATTTCCCCTTGCAACAACTCCCCTAGGCCTGCGACATTGGGAATGCCAAGTCCTTGATGCATGCTGGGCTGACGCAAATTGGCATCCACCAGTAAGACCCGTTTTCCCATCGCCGCTGCTGCAACCGCAAGGTAAATCGCAAGGGTCGTTTGTCCTTCTTTGCCCGCTGTACCCGTTATTGCCAAAGAGCGCGGCAATCCCAGCGACTCTAGCTGCGTCAACAGGAAGTAAAAACTTTCCCTAAAAGCAGGTGTGGCACTCGGCAAACGGTGCTGCAATCCCCAGAGCGTCAACGGCGTTTCTAGGCGACTAAAGGCCAATTGATCAAATGTCTTCGTCAGAGGAATCTCGCCAAGAATCGGCAAGGGAGTTTGTTGGCGAATTTGCTCCACTTCTAGGAAACGATCATCCAACCAATCGAGCACTAGAGCTAGAAATAGCCCCGACACTCCCCCCAGCATCAAAGCTATCACCAGTGCCCGTAATAAACGCTGGGTTACCTGATATTCTTCCTTGTTGTCAATATCTGAGAGGACTCGCCATGTGAAGTCTCGTTGCGCAATCTGCAGTTGGAGGGACTGTCGAGCTTGCAGTAATAACCTCAGAGATTCCTGTGCTGCTGCAAAACGTTGCTCAATCTTGCGGTAAGGATTGGCAAGGCGTATTACTCGCGATATCTCTGCCTCGGTGGCCTGAATTTGGTTGCTTAATTCAGCATCTGCCCTCCGCAGCGCTTCAAGCTCAATTCTGGTCTCTATGTACTTCTCGATTAGAGACCCAGAAACGGCACTTTGATAACCAATCAGCGTTTCGGGTTGACGAACTTGATCTTGATTTCTAATCGTAATCTGTCGCGCTTCCTGTCTGGCTTGCTCTAGCAGTAGTCGTTTTTCTTCCTGTAGCGCTTGCACCGTCGGTGAGTTTTCATTCACCTTGGCCTGCTCCCCAGCTAGCTTGGTTTCCGTTTCTGTTAATTTTATTAGCAACTCCTGATAGCTTTGAGAAGCAGCTAGATTGGCAGCAGCAAGTGCCTCAGCAGGAGACAGCCTTAACTGTGCTTCGAGGGAGTTAAACGTTGCCTGAGCCGACTCCAATTTTACTCTATTTTCATTTCTTGCAGAGATCAAATTATCCAAAAGACTAAGATAAGTTTCAAGATCGCTGCTGCCAGAGGCCACAGAGGTAAACTGGGAAGCAACTAGGTCAGGTCGTACTACCCGATTCTGAAAGCGAAATTGGTTAAGTTGATCCTCCAGATCGTCAATTTGACTCAGGGTCTTCTGAATTTCTTGGTTAACATAGCGCAGATTATCCGCTATTTGGTTCTGCTTTTCTTCTTCACTAAATCTTTTTAATTCTTCAACAAGGATTCCTAGGAGTGATTCTATCTTTTCTTTTTCTCTTGCAGAAAATTGGATTTCTATAATCTTTTGACTTGACTGATCTAGTAGTCTATTACCTGAGGTTAGTTTCGCTGGCTGGATTTTCAAGGATCCAATAAAAGATTGATACGAATATCGTTTTGGATCTAGATCAGGATTTTCTACTAAAAATTTCTCATAAATTGGACGCAAAACAATATCGCTATTGAGTACCTGAACCAAAGTTGCCACATCACCTTTTGTTTCAGCTGACAAAAGGGGCAGGGATATTGGAGCAAGCTGACGGAGTGACTCTAAAGATGTTCCTGGCCGAGCGCCTGAGGATTGGATAGGTTCAACCTGCACCAACACAGAGTGTCGATAGCTTCTCAAAAAGAGGTAAGAGTATCCCAAAAAGCCAATTGAGACTAGTGCACCTGCCAATATGCCAACTGCTGAGCGCCGCTTCAGCCCGCGAAGTACTTGATCAATGGTCACCTTATCAATTGGCTGCGGCTGCCACAAACTTGGCCGAGAGGCTTCAGAGGGCAACGACAAATGGTTATTTTCACTTGACATAGGGCAAACTCAACTCGTTAGATACCATAGTACTCACGATACCAGTGGACAAATCGCTGTACGCCTATCTCAACAGGAGTTGTGGGTTCGTAGCCTGTGTCTGCCCTAAGTTCGAGCACATCCGCGTAGGTATCGGGGACATCGCCCGGTTGCAGAGGCAGAAGATTTAACTGCGCTTTCTTCCCAAGATAGGTTTCTAAAAGTTCAATATACCGTAGGAGTTCGACGGGGCGGTGGGCACCAATGTTGTAAACACGCCAAGGTGCGAGACTAGTGGCCGGATCAGGATTTTCGCCACTCCATGAAGGGTTGGGTGTGGCAGGTCGATCCAGCACCCGTAGAATCCCCTCGACAATGTCATCAATGTAAGTAAAGTCGCGGCGATGCTTACCATAATTAAAGACAGGCAACGGTTCATTATTCAAAATGGCTTTCGTAAACTTAAAGAGTGCCATGTCGGGGCGCCCCCATGGGCCATAGACGGTAAAAAAGCGCAGTCCAGTAGTGGGCAGGTCATAGAGGTGGCTGTAGGTATGTGCCATCAGTTCATTGGCTTTCTTGGTGGCCGCATAGAGACTCAAGGGGTGATCAACATTATCGTGAACCGAAAAAGGCAGTTTTTTATTGGCACCATAGACGCTTGAGGTGCTGGCATAGACGAGATGCTCTACCTGATGGTAGCGACAGGCTTCCAAAATGTGGATAAAACCTACAATATTACTGTCAATATAGGCCAAGGGATTCTCAATCGAGTAGCGTACACCCGCTTGCGCTGCTAAGTGGATGACCCGTTGGGGGGTAAAGTCTCTAAAGAGTTGGTTCACCCCTGTACAATCTACGAGGTCAATTTTTCTGAATACAAATTGATCACCTGCCGTAAAAGGGCTGAGTCGCTCAAGGCGAGCTTTCTTAAGGTTGACATCGTAGTAATTGTTCAGATTATCGAGACCAATCACGCGATCGCCCCGCTTAAGTAGTTCCAGTGCTACTGCATTGCCAATAAACCCAGCAACACCCGTCACCAAAATATCCATCTTGATTCCTCAAATGACAAAAAGTAGCTAAAGGCGACCGTCCACATCTTCCTTCGATAATACCCACTTCACATCATAAAGAACTCCCGGTGTTTTCAAGAGAGCACGAATGCCAGTACTACCCATTTCATGAAACTGCTGGTGGGCAACAGCAATAATGATTCCATCCCACTGATGAGATAACTCTTCAATAAGGGAAATTCCATATTCTCTCTTGGCCTGTTGGGGATCTACCCAAGGATCGTAAATATCAACCCCTAGGCCATAACTTTGCAGTTCTTTGATAATGTCAACGACACGTGTGTTGCGTAAATCGGGGCAATTTTCCTTAAAGGTTAGTCCCATAACAAGTACACGAGCATTAGGTAAGTCAATTCCCTTTTTGACGAGTAACTTCAGAAATTGCGCTGCTACATAAAAGCCCATGTTATCGTTGATACGGCGACCAGCCAGAATCAGTTCAGGGTGATAATTGCAAGCTGCTGCTTTGTAAGTTAGATAGTAGGGATCAACACCAATACAGTGGCCACCGACCAATCCCGGACGAAAGGGCAAGAAATTCCATTTTGTGCTTGCAGCAGCTAACACTTCTTCTGTATCAATGCCCAATAGGTGAAAAATAATAGATAGCTCATTCACAAAAGCAATATTAATGTCTCGTTGAATATTTTCAATTACTTTTGCCGCTTCGGCCACTCTAATCGAGCTTGCCTTGTGTGTTCCCGCTGGAATAATTGATGCATATAGGCGATCAACTAAATCAGCAACTTCAGGTGTTGAACCAGAGGTAACTTTTTTAATTGTGGTTAAACGATGATTATGATCCCCCGGATTTATTCGTTCAGGGCTATAACCAACAAAAAAATCTTGATTAAATTTTAGTTTGGATTCCTGCTCAAGGATGGGAACACAAACTTCTTCTGTTACACCTGGATAAACAGTAGATTCGTAGATAACTATAGACTGAGGTGATAAAATCTGACCAACACTCTTGGAAGCTTTTCTTAAAGGTTCAAGATCTGGAACTTTGTAATAATCTATTGGAGTGGGAACAGAAATAATAAAAATATTACACTTTCTTAAATCTTCGAGATAGGTTGTGTACATTAGCAAGGAACACGCTTGCAAATCAGTGTCACTGACTTCTCCTGTTCTGTCATATCCCTGCTTAAGTTCAGCGATACGTTGGCTATTAACATCATAACCAATAGTATAGTACTTCTTGCCAAATTCAACGGCCAAAGGAAGACCAACATAACCTAAGCCAATCACAGCAATCTTAAAAGTATCAGAAAAATTAAGCATCATGCACTCACCTTCGCTAATTTCGGCATCTTTCACTTTTTTGAAAAGAGTTACAATATCCTAATAAAACTAACATGAACTGAGCAATTTGAGGTATTGAGCATTAATCTTTTTGACATCAAATAAGTCCAAAGCCATTTGATAGCTATGATACCCCATTGAAGGAATCAAACTAGGTTGTTCAATAAATTTCCGCATTGCAGTTATCAAGGCATTCACATCCCGAGGCGGAATAAGGTAACCATTATAGCCGTCAATAACCGTTTCACGGCAGCCTGGCACGTCCGTAGTAATCACTGGTCGACCCATAGCCATTGCTTCTTGCGTACTGCGGGGAACACCCTCACGGTAGGAAGGTAAGACAAACACACTAGTACTGGGTAGATACTCTTTGACATTAGCAAAGCCAAACCACTCAACTATACCAAGCTCTGTAAATTCCTTAATTTGTGCTTCAGATAAGCTCCCCGGATTGCTATCTAGTCCACCAATTAACCAAAATCGAACTTAATGAACCTCAGCACCTGTATGAATTAACTCTAAAATCAAATCTCTTCTGAAATTAATTAACATCCGAGCATTGTTGGAAAGCAATATCAATGACAACCCATCTAGCTTGGGTATTCCATAGTGATCTTTGATTGCCATCTTAAATAAAAGGATACATGCGATAGGGTAACCACGCGAAAGCATGATCAGCAAATTGCAGCCATACCCATAATACTAAAAAACTGTAACCAAGTACTAGAAGCATCCATCGATAAAATATTTCTCGGCTTTGAGTGAGAAAGAGGTAGGGCAGATTTCCTAGAACATAGATCTGAATAGGTATTAGGTACAGCGCAAGGCGATCGGCAGCAGTTGAAGAACCTGTTAGCAAGAGTGCAAACGAAAAAATAACTAGCCAAGATAAAGCAAGATAAACTTTTGAAGAAGTTCTAAAGAAATTATGCCCTGTATAGTATTCGATTAGAAAAATAGTTGCAGGTAAGAGATTCATGGATAGTCGAATTAAAGTACCTGAAGATGACATTCCTGTTCCGATATAGAGAACTAAAAATCTATCGCTGATGTTAGTAATTACAATTGCACCAATCAATGATAATACTGATATAACTAATATATAAATTATTTTTCCTGTTTTTAGTGCGTCAAATAAAAACATTAATATCGGCACTAATATCAGAAATATTGCTGTCTTATGAAACAGTAATGCTAAAATAAAAAACAGAATTGAATTTATTTTTTTATTGGATTCTAATGCCATTAACGCTAGTAGCTCTAAAGCGATCGCTCCTGCTTGGCGAGTATAACCCATTGCTACAACAGTCGTTAAGTATGGGAAAGCAACTGTTAAACCCAAGTAAGGATTTTTCAGTTTTTGACAAAAAGCAAATAAACAGCTTGTGTAAATCACTGCAACACATAAGTTTACAAAATAAATTTCTTGATCAAGAGCAGCAGCAATCTTATTAATCCAGTGATAGGCAGGGTCACCAAGTAGGGCTTCAAAGCCTACCCATGGCTGATATCTGGAAGCTTCTAATATACCTATATACGCCAACCAGTCTGCACCAACTTCAAATCTCAGACCAATAAAAGCGACATAAATACTAAAAAGAAATACCCAATACCACTTCGGCATTTCTATAACCGATGGTGTTAGCGTGAGTAAGAAAACAAAGAAATAGGGAAACATATGCTAGGGCTAGATATTCAGAAACAGCGCTCTAACCATGACTGAAACATTAATACTTCCTATAGTTGTCCTGCCCAATTGCGTTTTCCTGTTTGATGCTCCTGCCAGTATTGCCAAACAAGGTCAGGGTGTAGGTAGCCCTCCTGCTGAAGACGGGTTGGGTTCAACAAAGTTGCTCCCCAGTCTCGCAGTTCAGAACGCAACCACTGAGCTAGGGGAATACCAAACCCCATTTTAGGGCGTTCAATCAAAGGCGGCGGGACATGGCGATACAAAAGTTTACGGAGTACCTGCTTGCCCTGCTGCTGTCTGATTTTCATCTCAAGGGGGAGTGTCCAAGCAAACTCAACAATTCGATGATCTAGAAAAGGAATACGGGTCTCAAGACTCACTCCCATGGCGGCGCGATCGACCTTGACAAGAATGTCATCGGGGAGATAGGTGAGTAAATCAAGTGCCATCATATAGAACTCAAGGGATAGTTTTGTGAATCCCTCTGGTGGGCAAGTTGCTAATGAGGCGGGTTCATTGGCACCGATGACTAAACGTGAGGGCTGATCGAACTGCGATAAAAAGGAGAGGTACATTGCCTGACGAGAGTCTATGGTTAAGAGTTTCCTAAGTTTGTCGAGTCTGTCTCCGACCGTTGTGTATCGTAAATGTTTGGGCAAAAAGCGGTTGACCCCACCTATCACTTGATTCCATTGCGTAGGGGTAAGCAGATTCAGGAAATTTCTTAGGAGCCAACGACCGCTTTCAGGAATGGCTTGGACTCGACTCCATATTAGGGGTGTTAAAAAGTAGCGGTTGTATCCCCCAAATAATTCATCACCACCATCTCCAGAAAGAGCAACTGTCACCTCTTGGCGCGCAATCATTGACACAAGATGGGTAGGGATTTGAGAGGAATCAGCAAAGGGTTCGTCGTAAAGGTGGGTAAGTTTGGGAATGACATCCCGCGCCTCTTGACCTGTAAGGTAATATTCAGTGTGATCGGTACCCAAGTGTTGGGCAACTGCTTTAGCATATTGGGCTTCGTTATAGGCATCTTCATAGAAGCCAATGCTAAATGTTTTTACAGGTTGAGAGGACAGGCTTTGCATCAAAGCCACAACTGTTGAGGAATCGACGCCCCCGGACAAAAATGCGCCTAGGGGAACATCTGCTAAGAGCTGCCCTTTGAGACTTTGACACAAAAGACGCTCTAATTCAGTTGCTGCTTCGTCCTCTGTTCCTTGAAAAGGCTGGGCAAGCCCTTTAGCAATAACGCTTTCCAATAACCAATAGGCTTGGGGTGTGCCTTGAGTATTGGGGCTGAGGGCTTCAGCAGGCCACTGGAGATAGGTACCTGCTGGTAACTTCCAGATATGTTCATAGATGCTGTAGGGAGCAGGAATCCAACTGTAGCGGAAATACAGCGCTAAGGCATCGCGATTAATCAAGTTAGCAAAGGCTGGGTAAGCCCGAATCGCTTTGAGTTCTGAGGCAAAAACCAAGGCTCCATTGACCCAACCGTAGTAGAGGGGCTTTTCACCTATGCGATCGCGAGCCAAGGTAAGTGTATGCCTATCCCGATCCCAAAGGGCAAGGGCAAACATGCCAACTAGCTTTTCTAGGGCTGTGGTCACGCCCCAATGGCTAAAAGCCGCCAGTAGCGTCTCGGTATCGGAATGTCCGCGCCAAGGGGGGGCTGCACCAAGCGCTGTTAACTCCTGACGCAGTTCAAGGTGGTTGTAAATTTCACCATTAAAGACGAGGACATAACGGCCACACGCAGAAGCCATCGGCTGATGTCCTGCAGGGGAAAGATCAAGAATTGCTAGACGACGGTGGCCTAGGGCGATACCTGCCGCCTCATCTATCCAGACTCCCTCATCATCAGGGCCGCGATGGGAAAGGGTGCCATTCATCTTGCGGATAGTTGCTGCCCAGTCACCTAAAAAGGCAGCGTTGAGAAAACCAACTAGGCCACACATAGTCTATTCATAAAATTTCGGTATCTCCACCTTCTTATAGCCTAATGCCGTCCAGAATGGAGGACTATCTGAAAATTGAATATTTTCTAATCCAGCTTCCTCAAGCATGTGTTGAATCTCTAATTTTGAGAATCGTTTTTCTAGGGGTGTGCCAAAGCGATCTCTAGAGTCAACACGCATTGTATAGAATGTTTTATCTCGATAATAACTAAGTGGTAAGCTATTTACATTGAAGCCAGCTTTTTCAAGAAGATATGATAGTCGAGCCAAAGGAAAATAGATGGCTATAGCAATCAGGTTGGTTAGAAAAATTTTTACTTTATTAGGTAGCCTAGAAATAAACAATCGGGGAAGAATAGTCATATACCACAAACACAGGTACCAAAAAGGTCGATTATCCAGTTTGTAGTAAATATACACAAGAAATGGGGCTTTTGGCTTTAGTAAGGCTACACAAGATTTAATACCTTCAAGTGTATTAGGTATATGATGTAAAACTCCAAGACAATAACCAAAATCTTGGCTGTTAGCCTGTAAATCGATGTTATCAATTGTTGTTTTAAGAAAGTTTATATTGTGGAAGTCTCTTAGCATTGATTGAGCAACTTCAATAGCATCAGATGGTTCAATACAGTTTAGTATGCCTACTCTTGGTGCGACAAACTTTGCCCAACGACCTGTACCACAACCCATATCGAAACCAACTGCATTTGGAGGTAAAATGTCCCACGGGAAAATTCTAAAGTAATCAAGAAATAATTTTTCTAATTCAGATTCACTAACTTCAAGGTGATTAAAGCTAGTCCATTCACTACCAAAACTCTCCACCACTTTAGGATCATAATTGAAAGACATTGGCTATGCTCCTCACCCAGTATAAAAAATAAGAAATGAAGTAAAGTGCGATAAACTGTAAACCAAGGATTGGAAACTGAAGTATGATTCTCGTTATAGGAAAATTATATTTATTCTTTACTTTTTCAATCAAGTAGTCTGGTAGAACTTGCCTAGATTTTAGTTGATCATTTTGCACAATATTTTCAAAAATATACATATTTATAAAATAGAACTGACATTTACAGGCTAGTTCATGAGATAAATTTTTAGGAAAATTATAGACTGTGGCGTAATCAAAAATATTATTCCAAATTTGTAAATTATCTACAAAACTGTCTATGTTTGGAATTTTAGATTGATTATTAGAATGAATGCGCCAGACCGCAACATTTTTATTGAGAAACTTTACTTTACCATGAATAGCAAGACGATATAGCGATTCCCAATCAGAACTCAGACTATTAAAAGAGTAGAAATTTATCTCTGTTGCTATTTTTTTGCAATAAATTGTTGATAAATGTTTGAAAAAGAATTTTTTGTCTGGTAGTTTCATTAGCAAATCTATTCCAGTAAGATAGTCAACATTTGGAAATGAATATCCCACCCTCTTATTTTTATTCTCATATTCTTTAAATATATTTGCAGCTACGGCAACAACATCATTATCAAAGAGTCGAATGGCATCAGAAATAAAGTTATTATATATCAAATAATCGTCACCATCTAGATTTAATATATAATCACCAGTTGCGTATTGATAAAGAAGATTTCTATAGTTTTGAACACGCCCTAAGTTAGTCTTGTTTCTAACATAAGTTAGTCGAGAATCATTTATTGATTGAATGAGTTTACTAGAATTATCGGTTGAACAATCATCTCCAACAATAACCTCTAAGTTTGAATATGTTTGAGATAAAGCAGATGTGACAGCATCCAAAATAAATCTTTCCTGATTATAAGTAGGTATTATTATACTAACTTTAGGTAGATTCATTATTGGCCTCCTAATTGTTGGTAAATATTTTGATAGTCCTTTACGCCTTCTTCAAGAGAGAAATACTTAATGGCTGCTGCACGACATCGTTGGCTCAAGTGTTCGTCTTGTAGTAATTCTAAAATCTCTTCAGCGGCTTTACGCATAGCGGATTCATCAAAACTTCTTAAGATAACCCCAACTTTTTCTTGCTCAATGATCTGAGTCATATCCCCAACTCCATCATTGGTTACACATGGGATGCCACAGGCAAGAAATTCACCCAATCTGGTAGGGGCGCAAGCAAGATTAGAGTAAGCTGGCTTCCTAAAAAAAATTCCTAAGTTCATTTGCCTGATTATATCTGAAATACCCTGATAGTCAGAGCTAGTAATTTCAATAGATAACAAATTTACTTTACTTTGATTAATAATTTCACGAACTATTTGATGATCAGTTCGTGTCACAATGATAAATTTAGAGACCAAGTCTTTATCAATAGAATATAGAAAATAGATAAATTTAAGTACGTCAGAGAATAAATACCAATTACTTATAGAGCCAATATAGCCAATTACTAGATTATTCGTTTGCTTATGATTATTTACTGATTCATTTTCAGGTGAGAAAATATCTAAATCTGTGCAGGTTCTAATGCAGGAAAAATTTAGCTTTTTGTTTTGCAAATATTCAAACTTGCTGATTTCAGAAATGGCTGCTTCTGTTAGTGATACAGTATGATCTGCATTGAGCAAAAATTGCTTTTCAAACCATTTTGCCAAGTGATAAAGTTGACTGTTTGCAGGCCAAATACCCCCATCAACTCGCTCATCTGCCCAAAAGCCACGCATGTCAAAAATAAATTTAGTGCGTAGTAACTTTTTGAGGACTAAGGCAATTACAGAAGGAACATAGCTGCGAGCATGGACAATTTTAATCCTTCTTGTAACAGCAATAAATAAAGCTACTGTAATTCCTTGAAACAAGTCATAGGTTGTCGCCAGAACAGAGGGAGATTTATGGTACTTTAAGGGAATCCAATGAATTTGATGGGAGTGAACTTTCTTCTGAATTCTCTGGCGCTCAAGAACATTCTGCCAATCTTTAGCTTTCTCAAAACTAATGAGGTAGATAGTGTAACTATCGCTTAGCTTTTCAAGGTAGCGCAATACTTGGGATTGGCCAAGTGGCTCTAGCAAACCATCATAGGTAATGTAGAGTACATTACTGCTCATGGGGAAACATTACATTAAGATACTGCTGGGCAATCTTTTCAACCGAGAAGTCAGCCGCTCGTTGCTTTAGGAATTCAGGCTCTGGTGAACTCATTAGGGCTTCAGTCATGGCTTTGGCTAAGGCATTGACATCGCCGACAGGAACCAGCGTACCATATTTGCCATCAGCTAGAATCTCACGCGGACCATTCGGACAATCGGTAGAGACAACAGGTAGCCCACAGGATAGTGCTTCTACGATGACATTACCAAATCCCTCATAGTCAGAGGAGAGAACAAATAGATCAGCCGTTTTATAAAATACAGCGGGATTCGGATGAAAACCCGCAAAAATGACGCGATCGCCAATGCCTAGTTGATATGCTAACGCTCTTAGACTCTCTTCCAAATGACCTTTGCCAACTAGCATTAAGCGACTATCTGTAAAGGGTAATTGGGCAAATGCTTTCAAGAGGAGTGCGTGATTTTTTTCTTGTTTTAGATTGCCTACGCTTAGGACTCTGTATTTTTTAGGAACTCCCCACATCTGATCAACTACATTTAGCTCATCTTTACTAGGCTCAATCAGTAAGGGTCCGGGATTGTTGATAACATTAATTTTATTAAGTGGAATCTTTGCAATTTGAGACATATCTTGAGCTACACCTTGTGACACTGCAATACAAGCATCTGCTAAACGGTAGCCAATCATTGTTGAAAGACGAAGCTGTGAGTTGGTTACTATGCCCTTATCTTTGTAATGATTGGTTAGAGTAGTGTGTTCAGAAATCACCACTCTTACCAGAAGTGTTGAATCCTGCAACAAAACTTAACATTTTAAGTGACCAGTAGCTCTGGCTGCCAATCAAAGCTCCAATGCACTATCGAGCAGCGACGACTGAGTTCCAGTTGCAAATATCGCAATTTGTCTAATAGCTTCTTCCCAAAGTATTCAGGTATCTCCACCAGCTCTAAAATTAAATAGGCAATTAAAACCATATAAATCTGATTTATCACCCCGTTCAAACTCTTCGTAATCAACTTGTCTAATGATAAATGCATCTTCAGAAATTTCCATAGGTTCTCAATCGCCCACCGATGCCGATATAACTCACTCACTTCCTCATCACTCAGCTCCTTTAGATTTGTCGCTATACGAAACTCCGTTTGATTCTCGTCAAAAAATTGAACCACGCGATATCTCTCATGATTGAGCTTCATTCTCATGTTATTCTTGATACGTACAACAAATGAGCACTTCCTCTCACTCAGTCGCTCTAAAAATTGCCAGCTCGCAAACCCTCTATCCATGATTACAACAGCATTCTCAGGGATCATTTCTAGAATCTCCTCTTGAAAGCTCAAGTCATGTCTCTCCCCAAAAGAAATCACCGCTTTACCTATGATGTTCTCTGTTAAATCAAATCCCGTAAGTAACTTCACTTGATGATATTTATAGAACCAAAAGAGTTTACTGGTCAGGGTAATGATGGTTGAATCGATAGGAAACAGCGTCATGCTTGAAGTACGATGTCTCTTTTGGGCTTGAGACATCAGTTGAGTGTAAATCCCCTCAAATAAGCTGGTTGTCCGAGTTTTGTTGGCTTTGGAAAAAGTGGACATATCCACTGTAATCCCTGCATGATTCAAGCGATAAAATAAGGCTCTCATACTGGTTAACCCTTGGTCGAGAACGTAGGTCAACCAGATTTTGAAGAACAATTGAGAGTTCAGCACGGGGTAGTCACAGGGGCTGAGCCGGTTGAGAATGGACTTGACAAGAGTTGCAAAAGATGCCATAGTAAGTTGATTGTTTTTTTCTTCTTTTAAGGGAAGAATATGACATTTCTTCCCTTTTTTCTAGCCTCTCAAACTATCTTTCAACACTTCTGCACTCTTACATTAGACTGAGCTAATTTTTTAGAAAAGGGAGCAATTACTGTTAATGGCCACATAGCGCTTAAGAGAACAGATGGATTTTTAGCTTTTAAGTACTCAACAAGCTTAAAGACAGATTCAGATATTTTATGTTTATTTAAGGATTGAACTACACATAGAGACTGAGCTTCCTGAAGTAGCTCACCTTGTTTTACAAGAAGTAGGAACTCAACTTGATAACCTCGTCTTATAAATTCTCTAGCTAGCCGGAGACGGACATTCTCTACTCCACCACATCGTAAATCGGGTAAAAGTATTGATACCTTCTTAACCATGTTTAACTAATTAATTGTAAAAAACAAATCTTTTATAGCACTTTGCCAACCTGAATAATACTTGTAATGTCCTGATGCTAGTAATTTTATAACATATCTTATCCTATAAATATGGGGCATTGCTTGAATTTTCAACCTTTTCCTTTTTTTTATCCGACTGGCTATCCCATTAGAGGTATTTTCTCCATGCCGTCTGTAAAGTTGTAAAACAGAGGGGATTACTTTTTTAACTTCTAATATATTAGATAATCTATTCAGCCAAGCATCATGGGGGTGAAATTTCGGTATTGGCAAGGCAAGATATTTTAAATGCCTTCTAATAGCCATACAGCAACCAGTTGTAAATTCTTTTTCTGAACAACCTAGTGATAGTATTTGCCCTAGGTTAGTTAATTTTACGGTAATCCGATCTACAGGGAAATGAGCAAGCTGACTCATACTTTGAGCCACTCCTTGGGATACTGCAATGCACTGATCGGCAAGGCGATAACCAATGGTAGTTGAAAGACAGAGTCCCGCGTAGGTCAATGCCCCCCAGTCTTTATGTTGATTCTCTAAGGTACAGTGTTCGGAAATAATAACCTTGGTGCGAGAGCGTGAAATTCCTTTGCTAAGGGGAGCAAGACAGGTTAGCGGCCACATACTTGCTAACAAAACGTCTGGTTGATGCAAGCTGATATATCTGGAAAGAGGCAGCAAAACTTCGCGAAAGCGTGAAACTTCTAGAGAGTGGACTGAGGTGATACTAGAAGCTGTTTCAAGCAGCTCCCCACTTGATGAGAGTAGCAAAAATTCAACTGAGTATCCTTTGTTAACAAACTCTCTCGCCAGCTGAATACAGACTTGCTCAGCACCGCCACAACGTAGATCTGGTAACAGCAAAGCAATCTTGGTCATAGACCTTTCCTGTACGCCAGCCAGTTATTGCCATCAATTTGATGCAGCTCAAATCCAGATTTCTTGAGAAATTGAAATACAGGATTGTGCTCTTTTTCCCTAGTTCTTTCTTCAAAAATTAGATAATCAGTTTTCTGAAGTGTTAAAACTGCTCCTTGTAGTGCTTGAAGTTCAGCCCCTTCTAAATCCATCTTGATCAATCGGATGTGAGAGATATCTTTGGTAAGTGTGTCTAAGGTTATAGTTTTGACTGCTATCTCTTTGTCCGTTTTCTTTTGTGAATCTACTTTAGAAATAGTTGCCTGACCAAATTTTCCTTCCTGAACAGTAGCTATGACCTCTTGATTATCTTGATCGCTGAGAGCAAACTCAATAACTTCAACATTAGTACATTGATTGAGCTGCAAATGATGGTTAAGGATTGCTGCTGTGTCTGGCATCATTTCAATACTAAGAACTTTGCCCGTATCCCCAACCAGTTTCGAGGCAAGAACGGAGTAAAAACCAATGTTTGCTCCACAATCAATAAAAAAGTCACCCATTTGAAGTTTGTTTCTAATTGTCTGGAGAACTGCTTGCTCACGGAAGGGTAGGACATGCCACAAATCATCTGAGTAAGCTCGAATATGAAATTCACCAATATTTCTGACGGTAACATTAGCATCTTTGATAAGCTGAGGGTCTTGCCACTGAATCAAATTTTCAAGGCTAGTAATCGGAGATAAATAAAATGATTTCCAAAGAATTTTTTCGTCCTCTGTATATTTTCCTCTGACTTGCCATATTACTACTAACCACCGAGCCAAGCGTTGTGTATAATTTTTTATCTTTCTTAAACTTTCTCTTAGATTATTGGGTAAAATCTTTTTTGTATCTGATATCATAATCGCTACCTTTGAATAGATACTCCTAAAACTAGACAGAAGAGGTTTCTAAGTAAGTATAAGGAGTAATTACCAAATAATCTGGATACACAAAATTTAATATCATTAGTTGATGAAGTTTTAAAAATTTGCTGGATTTTTTGAAATAAGCTGAGATTTAGGTATTTTGAATGTAATTCGGCAGAATAAATAATAGGCTTCATATTTTCAATAAATTGTTCAGTATCTGGATAATTATGCTCTTTAATCAGGGCAAAAAAGTAATTACAAAAATTTACTGTTGACTGATTAAAAATCATGGCTTTTTTTTCTGCAATTTCAATTTCTCTATAACTAATATATTTTCTATTGCGTGCTATTCTCGCGAAATTTGAAACAGATAAGCAGTTAATTCGATAATTAACTAGTGGGGCTTGTATCCATTCAATTCTCTCTCCTTTGAGATTTATGATGTGGGAAGCAAATGCATCTTCAATTAAGATATATTGATTACTCAATGGAACATTTTGAAATACTTTCAAATCATAGGCTGCTGAACCTCCAGTAACATGTCTTATTTTATTAAATTCAAATCTTCTAGGCCTTATGCATTTTCTATAGCATATTTCTAATCCATCTAAATATTTAATTTGATTATTTTGAGAAATTAAATTCCCTTCATAGTCAATTTCATTGTAGCCAGAGCATAAGGCATGGCATGGGTTTTTAATCCAGTGATTAACTAAAGTTTCTGTGCGGTGAGGTAAAGAAACATCATCGCCAGCAGCAACAACTAATAGTTGACCTTTGGCTTCTTTTGCTACTATCAATAAGTGATCTAATGTGCCAGTGTTATGGGGGTTTCGCCGCGCTCTAACTTGATGTTTGCCACGGTAGTTGGCTGCCATTTCCTGCATAATTTCAAAGGTGCGATCGCTAGAGCAGTCATCGGAAAGAATAATTTCTAATGGCTCATAGGTCTGACTAAAGACGCCTTCAATCGCTTCGCGAATAAATTGCTCTTGGTTATAAGCAAATACGGCGAAAGTGACCAGTGGCTTATCTTGGCTACTCATAGGGGGGACTCAAGGCTAGCTATGAACTGGCTAATAGTTTGGAGTTGCTCAATCGAGTGGTGAGGACTTATCGGTAAGCTTAGCACTTCTTGGGCAAATCGTTCCGCGATCGCGAAGGATTTTTGGCTGACATCGAGATTGGCATAGGCGGCCTGACGGTGAGGGGGAATGGGGTAGTGAATTAGGGTACCAATGCCTGCGGCGTGCAGGTTTTCCTGAAGAGTCTGGCGCTGGGGAGTGCGAATCACAAAGAGATGCCACACTGGCTCTGCCCAAGGGGGAACAAAGGGGAGTATTACGGAAGTCCCTTGCAGTTCTGTGAGGTAGAGTTGGGCTAGTTTTTGGCGGCGCTGGTTCCATTCATCGAGGTACTGCAATTTCACCCGTAGGATCGCGGCCTGTAGAGGATCGAGGCGACTGTTGACCCCTTGCACTTCATTTACATACTTAACCCGTGAGCCATAGTTCCGCAACATACGAATGCGATCGCTCAACTCGGGGTTATTGGTCGTTATAGCCCCCGCATCCCCAAGGGCACCCAAGTTCTTGCCGGGGTAAAAGCTCCATGCGACAGCATCCCCGTGGGCACCAATTCGCTTCCCTTTGTAGCGTGCACCATGAGCCTGAGCAGCGTCTTCGAGTACCCAGAGCTGATAATGGCGAGCAATCTCTAGGATCGGGTCAAGATCAGCCGGTTGACCATAGAGATGGACGGGTAGAATCACTTTGGTGTTGGCAGTGATCGCCGCTTCAATCTTGAGGGGATCAATATTGTAGGTATGGGGATCAGGCTCCACTGGCACAGGAATAGCTCCGCACTGACTGACGGCTAGCCAAGTGGCGATATAGGTGTTGCTGGGAACAATGACTTCGTCTCCATGGGTCACCCCCATTGCCCGCAAAGCAAGCACAAGAGCATCTAAACCATTACCAACACCAATGGCATAATTGGCACCGCAGTAAGCAGCCCATTCAGCTTCAAAGGCTTCTACCTCTGCACCAAGGATGTACCAGCCGGAGTCAAGCACACGGGCAACGGCAGCATCAATTTCCGCTTTGAGTTCGCGGTAGGCCGCCCCCAAGTCAAGAAAGGGAATCGTTGTCATGGCATTGAGCGCTTCTGAGCAAGGGCTAGGAATTCGTCGTAGTTGCGGATGTAATCGCTTTCATCATAGGGGGCAGAGGCTAAAACCATACACACGGCACCCGAGGAGAAGTTATCGAGGTATCGCCACATCATTGGGCAAATATACAGGCCAAAGTAGGAGCGGTTCAGGTGATAACGCTGCTTGCGATCGCCATCATCGAGGACAACATCAAAACTACCAGACATGGCCACCACAAATTGATGCAGCGCCTTGTGGGCATGGGCACCGCGATCGGCACCGCCGGGAACATCATAGAGGTAGTACACCCGCTCGATTTTGAAGGGAATATGACGCTCTCCCTCAATAAAGGTCAGATTACCCCTTGGATCCGTAATTTTGGGGAGTTGAATAATTCTACACTGATCAAGCATAATTTTTCCTATAGAGGTTATATTATTTTTAACTTATATTCTGGTATAATGCCTAACCCATAAAGAAAAGGAGGGTATAGCATTGTTAAATCACAATGTTATTTTGTGTATTGCAGGAAAGAACGATATTGCAGTACGTGCACTTAAACTTGCACTAGCAGCTTATCATAAAGTTACTGTATTAGCCTGTCCCAATCCAGAGGATAACGGTCAGGACAGTTGGCAGCCTTCATTTAGAAGACTTGCCTCTAAGTTAGGAATTCCAATTGTAGAAATTAAAGACATAGAAGGAATATCAAACCTAGTATTTGTATCATTAGGATATTCTCGGCTTGTTAAAGTTAAAAACTTTCTATCTCGTCGATTATTTAATATTCACTTTTCTCTATTACCAGCTTACCGAGGTGCTTATACTAGTATATGGCCAATATTAAATGGTGAAAAATTTACTGGCGTAACTCTACATAAAATTGATGATGGAATTGATACGGGAGAAATAATTTCACAGAGAAAAATTGAAATTAAGCCATATATGACTTCAAGAGATCTTTACTTTACATATATGTCGGTAGGATTTGAAATCTTTCAAGACTACCTTGACATACTGATCAAAGACCCAAACCCAGAAAGTGCGCCGCAACCAATGGAGGGTGCTAGTTTTTACTCTAGAGAATCTATAGACTTTTCAGATTTAGAAATTACGTTCAATGGAACCGCTGACCAAATAGTCAGAAAACTGCGAGCTTTATCATTCCCTGAATATCAGCTACCGAAATACAAGGGCAGAGATATACTTGGCTGGCATATTCAACTAGAACGTTCCACTATGAAGCCGGGAACAATTGTTGAGTCATCAGAAAATTTCACAGTTGTTACTACCAGAGATTATAACCTTTGCTTACTCACTGAAAGGTGAATTTCCTGAATAATCGGAGCGGCGGGATTTGAACCCACGACCCCCACTACCCCAAAGTGGTGCGCTACCAAGCTGCGCTACGCCCCGTTAAGCTTTACCAGTATAACACGAGTTCAGAGAACATCCTAGTCAGTGATGGAAATTTTGCGCAACCACTCCAGAATCTGGGCATTCACCTGCTCAGGTGCTTCATCTTGAGGGCAATGGCCCACCTCTGGTAAGGCGACAAACTCCTGCACACAGGGAAATTGAGCTAGCTTCTGCCCTTCATCAATGGGTTCCCAAGGGTCGGCGGCTCCCCACAGGAAATAGGTGGGGCAGGTAATCTGGGGTAGCAGGTCTTCGGGTAAGGGACCTTGGGAATAGCGGACAAAGGCTAAGAAGACCTCGGCAGCCCCCACGTCTTGGGCAGGGGTGAGTAATATCTCTACCAGTTCATCGGTGACGGCGGCAGTGTTGGCATAGGCTTGGTGGAGAATACGGCGCACAGTACGGGGTTGGGCAATTTGGCAGAAAAAGTAGGTGCCAAGGGTGCGATTGCCTAAAAGTTGCTGGAGTAGGCTGGTTCCCCAGCGGCGGTACCAAGGCAGTTGCGATCGCTTGCGATCGTGGAGCTGACGCAAAGAGCAGTTCAGCAGGATCAGTTGACTGACCCATGCAGGCTGGAAAACAGCGGCCTGTAAAGCAACGACGCAGCCAATGGAGTTGCCGATTAAAACCGTGGGCTGACCAATGCCCTCGCGGCAAAAGTCTAGAACCAAGGTTGCCCACGTCTCAAATGTATAGGGGATGACCGAGGGAGCGGGTTTGGCGGAGCCACCAAAGCCCAGTAAATCAATGGCATAGACTTGATGGTGAGCTGCGAGGGCAGGGATGTTTTTGCGCCAATGCAAGCTAGAGGCACCAAAGCCGTGAATCAGGAGTAGGGGGATGCCCTGAGTCCCTTGATGCCGATAGAGAATCGGGTAACCGTGCCAATGCCACGTTTGAGCTGGGAGAGAGAAAGTCATTTAGTCGGCTTGCAGAAATTGACGGTAGCGATCGCTCAACTCCTGAACAGCCCGCTCATAGAATTGCTGTCCATGCTCAGGGGTGGCCAAGCTGGAATCTGCCCCCATACGACCATCGGGATAACGGCGGCGAAAATCTGCGGCACCGTAGATGGCATGGCTGGTGTTGACTTCGGGATTGAGGGGAACGCGTTTAATGGCCTCTGGATAGAGAAATTGGGTCACCGCCACTTCACTGGGGGTGGCATGGGAACCCTCGCGATCGCCATACAATTCCCGCGCCCGCTGCATCACTGAGGAACACATAAACCAGTTGGCCAACTCACAGCGCACCTGATCCGCCTCGGGAATGTGCAAATCGGCTAAGACTGCATAGGTTTCCGCAAAGGCCGCCTTCACTGTCGCGATATTGCCGCCATGACCATTAATGAAAAAGAAGCGTTGAAAGCCTGCCCGTACCAAGCTCACTAAATAGTCGCGAATGACAAGAATCAACGTGCTAGGGCGCAAACTAATGGTGCCGGGGAAAGCTGTATGGTGTAAGGCCATGCCCACGGAAATTGTCGGGGCAACAAGGGCATGAGTTGCTTCCCCTACCCCTTTGGCGATCGCCTCGGCACAGAGGGCATCGGTGCCAATGAGACCCATAGGGCCATGCTGCTCCGTGGAGCCAATGGGGATAATCATCCCCTTGGAAGTGTTGAGATAGGCTTCAACCTCTGGCCAAGTACTCAAGTGTAGTAGGGGCATTCCTGTCTCCTAAATCGCATCCTCAAGAACGGCTCGTGTATTCCGCCATGCCCAAATGCCCGCGATCGCCACCACGCCCCCCATCCCCACCATGACCACTGTGAGGCCAAGGAAGTCCGAAAGAATCCCGGCGATCGCCAAAGGCACACTGAGGGCAATATTGACAATGTTATTTTGGAAGCCAAAGACCTTACCCCGCATCGTCGCCGGCGTCCGAACTTGAATGAGGGTCTGCATGGGAATACCAATTAAAGATGCCCCCATTCCCAGCAAAATACTTAAGCCCAGCCCCACCCACAGATGATGCACAAAAGCAAAGACCAGTAGGACAGCTGCCATCACCAAAAAGCCAATCAAAGGCAGGGGTCGATGATGCAATTTTTCCCCCCATTGGCCCAAAACCCCCGCCCCTAAAATTAACCCCAGCCCTGCGGCGGCCAAGAGAAAGCCAAACTGATTAGGACGCAGGCCAATTTCTTGGGCTAAACTGACGGCCAACACCGTCAAGGCGGCAAAGACACAATAGAGGATCGTTAACTGGAGCATGGCATTCCCCAAGAGGCGATTTTTGCGCACGTAGTGAAACCCCTCCTGCAAGTCCTGCCATACATTGAGGTGGCGATCGCGCTCATGAACTGCTTCTCGGTAGCGAATCGAGGCTAAAACCAATCCCGCCATAACGTACAGCACACCGACAACGACTTCACGGGCATAGACACCCCCTATGGCCACAGCACCACTTAGCAATGGCTCACCGATGGCAAACCCCACTACGAGTGACCCCATCATTGTTGTGATAAAGAGGGCATTCGCCGAGAGCAGATTTTCCTCCTTCACTAGCAGGGGAATCGCCGCCTGTTCTGCCGGGGCAAAGAATTGGGTCAAAATAGACTCTGAAAACGCAATCAGCAGCAGCAGCGTAAACCGCTTGGGAATAAAAATCAGGGTAAAGACCAAGAGCCCCCGCAGTGTATTGGTAATACTCATTAGCTCCCGCTTGGGGTAGCGATCCACAAAGGTGCCCGCCGTTGAACCAAAGAAAACCGCTGGTAGCGTATTGGCAATCATTACGGCTGAGGCCTTAGAGCCGGGCAGTTCATAGCTGGCGTCGTAGGAAACCGCCAGTGTAATTAGAAGGACGAGAAAAATTTTGTCCGCCAGTTGGGAGATGATTTGACCGCCCCATAACTTGAGGAAATTCTTGTTCCGCATCAGAGCAGCAAACCCTTCTGGACGGGGCTTGGGACCAGAACTTACCATTGCTGTTGCTCACTGACCATGAACACAAGTTTCCTCACCGTTACCAAAGATTGGGGCTGGCAGTCTGAATCCAATATACCGTCAGACCCTTGCCGGCGTTTGCCCTGTCTCTGTATCCTTTGAGGTTCGTTTTGGGCATTCTGAGGAGTACAGGTCGCAAAAATCACCAGATAGGAGGAAGTAAAAATACCAAAAATTACCCTTGCCTGTGTAGCATATAACACCCTACCATCTGAGAGTTAATAACCATTTAATTTTCTGCCAATAAGAAATTATCGTTTTAGAAGCAGAACTAAATCATCGTCCCAATCTGGCTTGGCTGGAGGAGCAATTGGGAAATACCAAGGGGGCGATCGCCAGCCTAACGATGGTACTGAAGCACGTCAGTTTATTGCAGACACATTACCCCAGACTTGGCTAGAACTCGGCTTCCCAGCCAACCACCAAAATTATTCGGCATTTATGGAGACGTTAAAAACGGAAATTGCTGGGTCACTCTAGAATAAACTTAAGTCCCCTTGAACTCCACCCATGAGTGAACCCGTCACCCAATCGCAACTGACAGAAGTCCTCGAGACCATGAAGGCCATGCAGTCGCAACTGGCGGAACTTACCCTTGAGGTGAAAGTCGGTCAAGCGGAAATCCGTGAGAAATTTAACACGATTGATCAAAAATTCCAGACTCTGGAGGCCAAGTTTGAAGAGAAACTGAACACGCTAGAAGCAAAATTTGATGAGAAATTCAACACCATAGAAGCCAAAATCGAGGCAGTGCGCTTGGAAGTACAAACCAATCGCGAGCAGTTAGTGGACTTAGGGAAGCGTCAAGGTTCAACGGAAAACCGCCTTTGGGCACTACTAGTGGCGCTCTTTTTGATGGTGGCGGGACTATTGGCCAAGATTACCCTGTTTGACCAAGTCTAAGGATGAGCAGCATGAGTGAACCCGTCACCCAGTCTCAATTCGCAGAAGTCCTCGAGACCATGAAGGCCATGCAGTCGCAACTCGCAGAACTCACCCTTGAGGTGAAAGTGGGTCAAGCAGAAATCCGTGAGAAATTCAATACGATTGATCAAAAATTCCAGACTCTGGAGGCCAAGTTTGAAGAGAAACTGAACACGCTGGAAGCCAAGTTTGAAGAGAAGCTGAACACGCTAGAAGCAAAATTTGACGAGAAATTTAACACGATTGACGAGAAATTCAACACCATAGAAGCCAAAATCGAGGCAGTGCGCTTGGAAGTGCAAACCAATCGCGAGCAGTTAGTGGACTTAGGGAAGCGTCAAGGTTCAACGGAAAACCGCCTTTGGGCACTGCTAGTGGCGCTCTTTTTGATGGTGGCGGGACTATTGGCCAAGATTACCCTGTTTGACCAAGTCTAAGGATGAGCAGCATGAGTGAACCCGTCACCCAATCGCAACTGACAGAAGTCCTCGAGACCATGAAAGCCATGCAGTCGCAACTGGCGGAACTTACCCTTGAGGTGAAAGTTGGTCAAGCGGAAATCCGTGAGAAATTTAACACGATTGATCAAAAATTCCAGACTCTGGAGGCCAAGTTTGAAGAGAAACTGAACACGCTGGAAGCAAAATTTGACGAGAAGTTTAACACGATTGACGAGAAATTCAACACTATAGAAGCCAAAATCGAGGCGGTTCGCTTGGAAGTGCAAACCAATCGCGAGCAGTTAGTGGACTTAGGGAAGCGTCAAGGTTCAACGGAAAACCGCCTTTGGGCACTGCTAGTGGCACTCTTTTTGATGGTGGCGGGACTATTGGCCAAGATTACCCTGTTTGACCAAGTCTAAGGATGAGCAGCATGAGTGAACCCGTCACCCAGTCTCAATTCGCAGAAGTCCTCGAGACCATGAAGGCCATGCAGTCGCAACTGGCGGAACTTACCCTTGAGGTGAAAGTCGGTCACGCGGAAATCCGTGAGAAATTCAATACGATTGATCAAAAGTTCCAGATAGTAGATGAGAAATTGAATGCTATAGAAGTCAGATTTGAAGAAAAGTTCAACACACTAGAAGCCAAGTTTGAAGAGAAACTGAACACGCTGGAAGCCAAGTTTGAAGAGAAGCTGAACACGCTAGAAGCAAAATTTGACGAGAAGTTTAACACGATTGACGAGAAATTCAACACCATAGAAGCCAAAATCGAGGCGGTCCGCTTGGAAGTGCAAACCAATCGTGAGCAGTTAGTGGACCTAGGAAAGCGCCAAGGTTCAACGGAAAATCGCCTTTGGGCACTGCTAGTGGCACTCTTTTTGATGGTGGCGGGACTATTGGCCAAGATTACCCTGTTTGACCAAGTCTACTAAAACGCTTGGTCAAAAAAAGAGGGCTGAGGGGAAAGTCCCAACCCAACTCTCTTGAATCAGTTTCAATTGCACCTAAACAGTTGCCAGTTCCGCTTGACGCCGGAAGTTGAGGCGTTCGTTTTCGCCCACATCCACCAGAATCGTGTCGCCATCGAAAAACTCGCCCCGCAGGATAGCTTTGGCAATCGGGGTTTCCAGTTGTTTCTGGATGGCACGTTTCAGCGGACGGGCACCATAGACGGGGTCGTAACCCACTTCGGCCAAAAAGTCGATCGCCTTCTCTGTGAGGGACAAGGTAATGTGGCGATCGCTCAAGCGTTGCTGCAACCGCTGCACCTGCAATTGAACAATTTGCCGCAATTGATCCTTGCGCAGGCTGTGGAAGATGATAAATTCATCCACGCGGTTGAGGAATTCAGGGCGGAAGTGGGCGCGCATTGCCTCCATGACGCGATTGTACATTTCCCCGTAGCGGCTGTCATCGCCGGCCACATCAAGGATGTACTGAGAACCAATGTTGCTGGTCATGATGATGATGGTGTTCTTGAAGTCCACCGTCCGCCCTTGGGCATCAGTGACACGGCCATCATCGAGAATTTGCAGGAAGATGTTGAAGACATCGGGATGGGCTTTCTCGATCTCATCGAAGAGAACCACGGCATAGGGACGGCGGCGAATGGCTTCTGTGAGTTGACCGCCTTCGTCATAGCCCACATAACCGGGGGGCGCCCCAATTAACCGCGATACGGCGTGTTTCTCCATGTACTCCGACATGTCAATCCGCACCATCGCCTCTTCGGTGTCGAACATGAAGGCCGCCAAGGCTTTGGCCAATTCCGTTTTACCGACACCCGTTGGCCCAAGGAAGATGAAGCTGGCAATGGGACGGTTGGGATCCGCTAGTCCGGCACGGGAGCGCTGAATGGCCTCCGCTACTGCGGTGACGGCCTCATCTTGACCGACAACCCGCTTGTGCAGCTCTTCTTCGAGGTGGAGCAGTTTTTGGGCTTCCGACTCCACCAGTTTGCTGACAGGGATGCCTGTCCACTTGGAGATGATTTCAGCAATGTCGGCCTCGGTCACTTCATCCCGCAGCAGAGAGCGACCCCCCACTTGAATCTCCCGCAGTTTGGCTTCGGCTGCCGCCAGTTGTTTGTGGAGTTCTGTGAGTTTGCCGTACTTCAGTTCAGCGGCACGGTTGAGGTCGTAGTTGCGCTCCGCTTGCTGGATCTCGATATTGACTTTTTCGATTTCTTCTTTGATGGCTTGGAGACGGTCAATGACCTCTTTTTCTGCTTGCCACTGGGCATTGAGGCGGCTTTGCTCTTCCTTGAGATCCGCTAGCTCTTTTTCCAGTTTCTCAAGGCGATCGCGCGAGGCTGCCGAGGTTTCTTTTTGCAAGGAGAGCCGCTCCATTTCCAGCTGCAGGATTTTGCGGTCAATCTCATCCAGTTCCTCCGGCTTGGAGGTAATCTCCATTTTCAGTTTCGCGGCGGCTTCATCTACCAAGTCAATGGCTTTATCGGGCAAGAAGCGATCGCTAATGTAGCGGGTTGAGAGCGTAGCTGCTGCCACCAAGGCGGTATCGGAAATTTTCACGCCATGGTGGATCTCATAGCGTTCCTTGAGACCCCGCAAAATCGAGATCGTGTCCTCAACGCTGGGCTGATCCACATAGACCTGCTGGAAGCGCCGCTCTAAGGCTGCATCCTTTTCAATGTACTTGCGGTACTCATCAAGGGTGGTGGCACCAATACAGCGCAGTTCCCCCCGCGCCAACATCGGTTTGAGCAGGTTGCCGGCATCCATCGCCCCTTGGGTTGCCCCGGCACCAACGACAGTGTGGATTTCATCAATAAAGAGGATGATTTGGCCGTTGGAGTCGGTGACCTCCTTCAGAACTGCTTTGAGGCGCTCTTCAAATTCACCGCGATACTTGGCACCGGCAATCAAGGCACCCATGTCGAGAGCAATCAACTGGCGATCGCGCAGGGAATCAGGCACATCCCCCGCCACAATCCGCTGTGCCAAGCCTTCAGCAATGGCGGTTTTACCAACGCCGGGTTCACCAATGAGCACTGGGTTATTTTTGGTACGGCGGGAAAGAATCTGAATCACACGGCGAATTTCATCATCACGGCCAATGACGGGATCCAGTTTCCCTTGACGAGCCAAGAGCGTCAGATCACGGCCATATTTTTCCAGCGCCGCATATTTGCCCTCTGGGTTTTGATCCGTCACTTTTTGGGAGCCGCGAATTTGCTGAATCGCTTCCCGTAGGGCTTTTTCGCTCAGGCCGACCTCCTGAAGGAGTTTTTTGCCAAAGCGATCGTCTTGGGCAAAGGCCAATACCAAGTGCTCAATCGAGATAAACTCATCCCCAAACTGTTTGCGTGCCTCTTCGGCGCGATCGAGGAGCTTGTCAAGGCTCTGTCCTAGATAGACGCCACTGGGATTACTGATTTTCGGCTGACGGTTAATGAATTCATCGGTGAGATCGCGAATGCGCTGCACCGAACAGCCAGCTTTTTGGAAAATTTGTGTCGCTAGACCCTCTTGCTCGAGCAGCGATTTCATCAGGTGTTCACTTTCGAGATTCTGGTGCTGTGCCTGCTTGGCTAGATCTGGTGTGCGGGCGATCGCAGCCCATGCTTTTTCGGTAAATTGATTTGGATTGGATGGTTGCATAGCTGACCCTTTGACCCCTTTTTCCAGTTTTTAACTATTTATATTGTATGAATTGCAAGAAAAACGCTTTTTCGGACTTCCCTACTTTAAGGGTAGAATAAACTCCCCAGAATAAGTTCGAAAGAATTAGTGCAAATTAGTTCCAGCGTAGCGTCTAGAGGCGGGGTTGGGGAAAGCCTCTTTGGGAAGAGAGACCGTTTCTCTATAGAATGTAAGGCACTGCAAGTTGGCAACACAAGCTATGACAAACTCCCCTATGACTGAGCGCTCACCGCGTCAAGAGGCGGTTCTGTACTATCCGGTACTGGGTTCCCGTCGCCCTAGTAACTACTTTTGGGCAACAGCGGTCTCCATTGGTGGCTTGGGCTTCTTTTTGGCTGGTCTTTCTAGCTATTTGCACCGCAACCTACTGCCCATTGGGAACCCAATTGATTTAGTCTTTATTCCCCAAGGCATTGCCATTGGCTTTTATGGGGTGGCGGCGCTGCTGTTGGCAACGTATCTGTGGCTGGCGATCGCTTGGGATATTGGCGCTGGCTTCAATGAATTCAACAAAGAAACGGGCGTTGTCCGCATTTTCCGCTGGGGTTTTCCGGGGAAGAATCGCCGCATTGAGGTCAGCTGCCCCATCAGCGATGTCCAATCCGTGAGAATTGTGATTAAAGAAGGGCTAAACCCGAAACGCGCCCTCTACCTTAAAATCAAAGGTCGCGGCGAAGTCCCCCTAACGCGCGTAGGTGCGCCCTTGCCGTTGGCAGAACTCGAAACCCAAGGCGCCACAATCGCCAGCTTTTTGGGTGTCCCCGTTGAGGGACTCTAGCTTTAGTCTTCGTGATCGTCAAAAGGATCCGCTAACTCCTTGGAAGGAGGGCCAAAGGAGAGGTAGATAGAGTAGCCGGTCACGCCAATGCAGATGGCAGCGAGAGCAATGCTAAGAACTGTTGCAGGTTCCATAGAAGCGTTCTAAATGGGAGCAAGATGTGCTTCTATAATATTACGAAACATTAAAACTCTGTTCATCTCGTTCAAAAAAGGGATTTATGGCACGACGGACTTGGCTAGGGGATCTCCTGCGCCCCTTGAACTCTGAATACGGTAAAGTCGCCCCCGGCTGGGGTACCACTCCCTTGATGGCGGTCTTTATGGGGCTGTTCCTTGTCTTTTTGCTGATTATTTTGCAAATCTACAACTCGACACTCATCCTCGATGGTGTTAACGTGAGTTGGAAAGCACTAGGATAACCCATGAACGTTTTTGGTATCGGTCTGCCGGAACTGATTGTGATTCTGGTGGTGGCGCTTTTAATCTTTGGCCCTAAAAAGCTGCCGGAAATTGGTCGCAGCCTTGGCAAAACCAAGCGTGCCTTTGAGGAAGCCTCCCGTGAATTCCAAGATGAAATGAAACGGCAGACCGCTGCCCTCGAACAGGAACAGCAGGCCAAGGCAGAATCGGAATCATCGCGGGAACCCTCTGCTTAGGTGGCATGGTTCTCCAACCCTGTGTGATTGTCGGCCTTGGGAATCCGGGGGCAGAGTATGCGACGACGCGCCACAATATTGGCTTTCGTGTCCTTGACGCCCTTGCCGATCGGTATAAGGTGCAGTTGACCCCGCAGCGGCGCTTCTTGGGAGAGGTGGCCGAGGTTCCGATTCATGGTCAAAAGGTACGCCTCCTCAAACCCACTACCTATATGAATAGTTCGGGGCAGTCTCTCCATGCCCTGCTGAATTTTTATAAGCTGCCCCTTGAGCGAACCCTTGTCGTCTATGATGATGCCGATTTGCCCTTGGGGCGGCTGCGCTTGCGCTTGAGTGGCTCGGCGGGCGGACACAACGGCATTAAGTCAATTATTCAACACTGTCATTCGCAGCAGTTTCCCCGCCTCAAGGTGGGCATTGCCTTTGGCGATCGCCTGCAGCAACAAACCGGGCCGCGCAATGCTGTGCCCTTTGTTTTGGGACATTTTTCGGCTGCTGAACTCGCCATTTTACCTGCTGTGCTTGACCTTGCCGTGGATGCCATTGAGTTAAGTATTCAGTCTGGGGTGGAGGCAGCGATGAACCACTTCAACGGCAAAAGCATTCCCCTACCGCAATCCTGAACCCCCCACTAGAAGTCTGAGGAAAAAGAAGATCTCAAGTTAGATTAAAAACAGGTGTTTTCGGCGCAGAATCATGGACATTGCTGAAAGTGTGCGCATGGCGATCGCCACCCTCAAGGCCAATCGACTGCGTAGCGGCCTGACGATGCTGGGGATAATTATTGGCAACGCAGCGGTGATTGCCATGGTCGGCGTGGGTCAGGGGGCACAGCGCTATGCCGCCAGTCAGTTTGAATCCCTTGGTCCGAATACGCTTTTTATTGTGCCGGGGACGCCCCAAGCCCGCAACCGCACGTTTAATGTGCCGCAAACCCTTGTCCTTGAGGATGCTAAGGCGATCGCCACCCAAGTGCCCACCGTTAAGGAAGTGGCACCCCAAATTCAAGTGCAACAACGGGTTACCTATCGAGGGCGCAATACCAATGTCCTGATTGTGGGAACCACCCCCACCTTTCCTTCAGTGCGCAGTTTTACAGTGGCGCAGGGGCGCTTTATCTCCGATAAGGATGTGGAACGGCATCGCCGCGTCGTCATTTTAGGCTCGGATTTGGCGAGGAAGCTCTTTATTAACGAAAATCCTGTGGGTCAGCAGGTACGGATCAAGAATCTTTCCTTTGAAGTGATTGGCGTCATGGCCGAAAAGGGTGCTTTCCTTGGCAACAATCAGGATGAGGCCGCCTATATTCCCATTACGACGATGTCTTCCCGTATTGTGGGGCAGCGCTCCCCCTATGGGATTTCCCTAACCTTTATCTCGGTATCTGCCCGTGATGAACAGAGCATTGATGCGGCTAAGTTTCAGATTACCAACCTCCTGCGGCTGCGCCATCAAATTGTTGATGAGGACGATTTTACAATTCAAACCCAAAAGGAAGCTCTGCAAATCATTGGCAATATCAGCAATGCCTTGACCTTGATGTTGGCGGCGATCGCCGGCATTTCCCTGCTGGTGGGGGGGATTGGCATTATGAACATTATGCTGGTCTCGGTAACCGAACGCACCCAAGAAATTGGCCTGCGCAAGGCCATTGGTGCCACACAGCGGGATATACTGGCACAGTTTATGATTGAGGCGATGATCCTCTCGGCTCTCGGTGGCCTCATTGGCACGGGAGTGGGTGTAGGTGGTGTGATGCTAGTGGTGATGTTGACCCCCTTGGAGGCTGGGGTTGCTCCCGTTGCTGTGGCTCTTGCTGTGGGCGTTTCGGGCAGTATTGGCCTCTTCTTTGGGGTGGTTCCCGCTCAACGGGCGGCGCGGCTGGATCCGATTGTTGCCTTGCGCAGTGTCTAAAAGTACCCTTGGGAAATTACCGATGGAAACGACAACCCTAGACTGGATTGCTGGCGGCCTTGCGATCGCCATTGTCATTGGTGGCCTGTTGATGATGTTTACCAATCTTTGGACACGGCGATGACCTTGCGGCGAGGCTTGACCTACCTGCTGTTGGTGGCGATCGCGATCGTCATGCTGCTCCCTTTGGTGTGGCTCACCAGTACCGCCTTCAAGTCTGCCAATGAAGATATTTTTGCCTTTCCGCCCCGCTGGCTGCCGGCCGAACCAACCTGGGCGAATTTTGTCACGGTTTGGCAAACGAATCCCTTTGGCCAGTACCTGTTCAACAGTACACTGGTGGCAGTCTTAACGGTGGCCTGCAATCTCCTGACCTCGGCCTTAGCCGCCTATCCCTTGGCACGGCTGTCCTTTCGCGGACGTGAGGTGATCTTTACGGCCATTTTGGCCACGATCATGATTCCCTTTCAAATCATCATGATTCCCCTGTTTATTTTGGCGGTGCAGTTGGGGCTGCGGAATACCTATCTGGGAATGATTCTGCCGAGTTTGGCCTCTGCCTTTGGCATTTTTCTGTTGCGACAGGCCTTTATGGCGGTGCCCAAGGAACTAGAGGAAGCGGCTCGCCTCGATGGCTGCTCAGAATTGGGGCTGTGGTGGTTTGTGATGCTGCCGGCCATTCGCCCTGCCCTTGTTACCCTTGGCATTTTTGTGTTTATTGGTGCTTGGAGTGATTTTCTCTGGCCCCTGTTGGTCTTGGATCAGCCAGAACTTTATACCCTGCCCATTGGCGTGGTCACCTTGGCGGGGACGTTTTCTTTGGATTGGCGACTCATTGCCGCTGGCTCGGTGATTTCAATTGTGCCCGTGTTCATTGTGTTTATTTTCTTGCAACGATATATCATTCCCTCCCAAACCACTGCTGGCCTGAAGGGCTAGCTTCCTAGGCCGCGATAGCGAATTGGCTGGCGGTGGGCATATTGGCGAAAGAAGGTTTTAATTTCCGCTGCTCGGCCAAGGGCAATCAGGGTATCCCCCGGCCCTAGGGGCAAGGTTAAGGGGGGATGGGTCACCAAGGCACCGTTCTGATGGCGGAGAGCAACAATAATAAAGCGGCCTCGGCCTTTCGCTTCCACATCGGCGATCGCTAGCCCCACCAGCGAGGACTCCAAGGGCAGCGTAAACTCCTCAATCTGAAGATCGAGCTGGCTGAGTAGCTCAATCAAGTGACTGCGCTCATCCTTTTCCTCAAGAAAATCCAAGACTGTCGGGCGAGTAATGAGCTGCACCATGCGTTGGGCACTGATACTCGAGGGCAAGACCACATGATCGGCACCGGCAAAACGCAGTTTGGACTCTGTGGCTGGCAATTCACCATAGGCCAAAATTTGTAAGTTGGGATTGAGGCGACGGGCAATCAGGGTGATAAAGACATTACTGGCATCATCGGCCAAAACCGCCACTACAGTGCGAGCGCGATCCACCCCCACCGCCAACAGCTCATTTTCATCCATGAGATCGTCACCGCGATAGAAAAGGTGCCCTGACTGCTGGGCAAGCCGTAGTCGCTGCCGCTGGTTGTCAATCACGACAAAGGGGATTTGGGCAGCAGCCAGGTTCATCGCTAAGGTGCGACCAAGGGGACCATAGCCGCAAATGATGACGTGATCCTTAAGGTCAGCGAGATGAGCGGGGGTTGTCATTGGGAGTGGCGGGAGCGGGCAGTATATTTGCGAATGAGCTTGGGGGTATCTTGAGCATGCCCCAATAGAATCAATGTATCGCCCACTTCCACAAGGGGATTGGCGCGGGTCGGGAATAATTGGCCATCACTTTTGCGCAGGCCAACAATAATAAATGCCCCTTGGCCGCGTACCTCAAGTCCTGTCAAGCGCGTACCCACGTAGGGGTAATCGGCAGTAATCTCCAGTTCCTCAAGGTGAGCATCAATGTGGCTCAAGAGGTCGTTGAGGGTCTCGCGATCGCCCGTTTGCTCAAGAAAGTCAATGCGTGGCCGCCGAATCAGGTTAGTCATTTGAATGGCACCAATTTTTGTCGGCAAGACTACGTGATCCGCTCCTGCCATACGTAGCTTTGCTTCTGTGCTTGCCAAATTCGCCCGCGCCACAATCAGCAGGCTCGGATTCAGGGAACGCGCTGTCAGCGTAATAAAGACATTGATCGTGTCATTGGGCAGCACCGTCGCTAGGGCGATCGCCCGCTCGATCCCCACCACGCGCAGCGTTTCTTCCTCCGCCGCACTCCCCAAATAGGCCAAATAGCCCAACTGTATCGCTAGATCAATGCGCTGTTCATTGACATCCAAAATCACAAAGGGGGTTTTTAATGCCGATAATTCCTGAGCCATTACCTGACCAATGCGGCCAAAGCCACAGACAATGACATGGCGGTTGAGTTTGTTGATGTCGCGGCTCGCCCGCTGAATATCCAGTAGGCGTTTGATCTCCCCTTCGGTAAACAGTTGCACCACCGCACCGATGGTATAAACCGTTGCTGCACTGCCGGCCACAATGATCAGCATGTTAAAGAAGCGTTGCGCCGGCGTAATCAGGGGTCGCACTTCACTGTAGCCAATGCCAAAGACGGTGATCACGTACATGTAAAGGGCATCGAGCCAGTTCCAGCCAAAACTGGTGTAGCCCACCACCGCCACCAACATGATCAGAACAAAGAGGGTGATGCCAATAATAAAACGGTTGAGGGCAGGGGTCGCAGGTAACCGTCGCATGGCTTTAATACTTGCGCTCTTGGGGGGGAAACATGGTGATGGTGACGGGCAGATAGTCAATCCTCATGCCGTCGCTGTGGTAGGTGGCTAGGGTGTGGCGTAGGAAGTTGACATCATCCCGCTGCGGATAGTCTTCACGGAAGTGGGCACCACGACTCTCTTGGCGAGCAAGGGCGCTGCTCAAAATCACTTCCGCAACCACGAGGATATTTGCTAACTCAAACGCCTCTAACAGCTCTGTGTTCCAGTAGCGCTGGCGATCGTCGAGACGAATCCGCGCATAGGCTGCTTTCAGCCGCTGCAATTCTTCCAAACCTCTCTGCATCAGAGCCGCGGTGCGAAATACGCCACAGTATTGGGTCATACAATCTTGAACCTGCTGCCGTAGTTGGGCAATGCGTAAATCCCCCGCTTGACTAAAGAGGTGCTGAATCTGTTGCTCCGCTGCCTGTAGATACGGCTGGGGGTCAAATTGGGGTTGGGGCAAGCTCGGTAAATCTTGGGCGATCGCCCCACCGGTACGGCGGCCATAGACCACACATTCTAGGAGGGAATTACTCCCCAAGCGATTGGCACCATGCACCGAGACACAGGCACACTCACCAGCGGCATAAAACCCGGTCACCCGTTCCGTGGCATTGGCACGCACCTGACCATTGACATTGACCGGAATCCCCCCCATTGAATAGTGCACCGTCGGACGTACAGGAATCGGCTCCACCACGGCATCTACCCCCGCCAAGCGATGGGCTTCCTCCCAACAGAAGGGAATGCGACTCATGATTGTTTCGCGACCCAAGTGGCGGACATCGAGATAAACAAAAGGCCCGCCGGCTGAGCCATCACTGTGGCTGCCGCGCCCTTCGCGAATTTCGATGGCGATCGCCCGCGAGGTAATATCACGGGGAGCCAGTTCCATGCGACTGGGGGCATAGCGTGCCATAAAGCGTTCCCCCTCGGCATTGACCAAATAAGCCCCTTCACCGCGCACCGCCTCAGAAATCAAAACCCCCGCTGGATACAACCCCGTGGGGTGAAATTGGACAAACTCCATATCCTCAAGGGGCAAGCCTGCCCGTGCCGTCATCGCTAAGCCATCCCCCGTGGAGGCAAAATCATTAGAGGTGGTATTAAAGACGCGACCATAGCCCCCTGTGGCAAAAAGAATGGCAGGTGCCCGCAGAATGTCCAGTTGACCCGTTTCAATGTGGTAGGCAACGACCCCCTTGGCCTGCTGATCCTCGACAATCAGCCGCAGCACATACCACTCACTAAAAAAGGTGACGTTGTATTTCAGGAGATTGCAGTAGAGTTCGTGGAGAATGGCATGACCGGTTTTGTCGGCTGCATAGCAAGTGCGCTGGTGCGTGTGACCACCAAAGGGACGTTGGGCAATGCGGCCATCGGGCAGGCGAGAGAAGAGCACCCCCAAATGCTCAAGGTCAATCACCACATCGGGCGCTTCTTGGGCAAGAATGGCGACGGCATCCTGATCCGCAAGAAAGTCTGACCCCTTGACGGTATCAAAGGCATGGCTTTCCCAAGAGTCTTCGCTGTCGACATTTTTCAGCGTAGCGGCAATGCCCCCTTGGGCAGCAACGGAATGGGAACGAATGGGATGGGTTTTGGACACAAGGGCAATCGGGGTCTCTGGGGCCAAGCGGCAAATTTCCAAAGCAGCACGACAGCCTGCTAAGCCACCACCGACAATCACAACGCCAAAGTCTTGCATCGTCCGTTTGTCCAGCATCTTTTCCTATACTAAGTTGGCGCTTAAGAGAGCGGCGGCGGCAGCAAAGATGAAACAAAGATAAAAACAGTAGCAAAATGATCTTGCGAGCCTCACGCTGAATCGTTAGAGTGGCAGTACAGTTCTTTTGGGGGCACAGCGGTTTCGATGCTTTTGTGCGTGTTCTCTCTCTGTGAAAAGGACTGTAATTTTATGGGAGGCAGCTGTCCTTGAGTGCATTTTTTCTTCACTATGGGGATTGTGGGGTGCGCCATTGGTGCGATCGCGATCGCGCAGCGGTCATGCACCTCATTGCTAATGTCCTCAGTGAGTTTGGCCTTTCTTGGCAACCCGAAGGCGCCGATGCCGATGTGGTTCACGTTGAAGATTACTACCACCGCCGGGGCGGACAATTTTGGGTGGTGGAGCGAGCCTCGGAAGTTGTGGGCACGATCGCCTTCTATCCCATTCAGCGGGGCGAAGCGGCTGTCGAAATTCGCAAAATGTATCTCCATCCCCGCGTACGCGGCCAAGGCCTAGGGACATTTCTCCTGCACCATCTGGAGGTAGCCATTGCAGCGGCCGGCTACCGCAAAATCTGGATTGAAACGGCCTCAATCATGACTACAGCCGTCCATTTGTACGAAAAGGCGGGCTATCAGCCGGCGACGGGTGTGGAAACGCAGCGTTGCGATCGCGTCTATGTCAAGGATCTAGTGCCCCATGGCATGGCTTCGATGGCTTCTGCCCCCTGCTAGTTTGATTGTCCTGGTGGTTTCACCTGCCGCCTTCGGTCTCTGCCGCCAAGACTTGGCTCGTGCCCTGCAACAGGAAATTCAAAATCCCCAATGGCAACGGGGTCAATGGGGCATGGTGGTGCGGGATTTAACCACGGGGGATCTTCTCTACGACTACCAAGGGGAAAAGCTCTTTCTGGTGGCCTCGAATGTCAAGCTAACGACAGTGGCTGCCGCCTTAGACTATTGGGGAGCTAATCATTTCTTTGAGACCACCCTCAGCGCGCGATCGCCCGACAGGACAACCCTGCGTCTTCAGGGCAGTTTTGACCCCAGTTTCAGCAGCCAAGACCTGCAACAAATGGCACTCCGCCTTAGCCAACAGGGCATTCGCCAGATTCCAATCTTGGAAATCGGCGGTGTAACTCCTGTGAGGATGGAACCCACATGGGCGATCGAAGACCTGACGATGGGCTATGCAGCGGTAGTGACGCGCTTTAGTCTCAATCAAAATGCCCTGAACCTAGAGGTCATACCACAACAGTTGGGGCAACCCTTAGCACTACGGCAGCCGCAGACTCATTTTCGAGTGGTCAATGAGACCCGCACCGTGACCCCCTCTGAGCCAGAATTTCTGGAAAGTGAGGTGCGCGGCCAGCAGATCATTGTGCGGGGTCAACTCCACATTGGCAGTGAACCGGCAAAACTGCGCATTCCCCTCAGTGAGTCGATCCCCTATCTTCAACAACAGGTGCAGCGGGCCTTTGCCCAAGCCGGTATTCAAGTGCAGCAAATTCGCCTTGTGGAAACAGCAGAGCCGTTACCCAATGTGTTGGTGCGCCATGCCTCACCCCCCCTAGAAGCGTTAATTTTGCCGGTTCTCCAAGAGAGTGACAATTTCTATGCAGAAATGCTCCTTGCGGCTCTGGAGGCAGCACAACCCGGCTATCGCCAACGCTATCTAGAGCGCATCGGTGTCCAAGCAGCGGTTTTAGTAGATGGTTCGGGACTCTCGCGGCAAAATTGGCTGACGCCCAATGGTTTAGTCACGCTGCTGCAACATATAACGCAAACAAAGGATGCCTCGCTGTGGCGGCGATCGCTCCCCCTTGCCGGACGATCCGGCACCCTGCGACAGCGCTTTCGTGATACAGCGGCTCAGGATCGTGTCTGGGCGAAAACCGGCACATTGCGGGGGGTGGTTGCCCTAGCGGGCTACGTGGAACCGTTCCAGGATCGCCCTTTCGTCTTTAGTCTTGTGGTCAATCAAGGGGGGGAGGCCACGGCTCAACTCCGTGCTGGTTTGGATCGCATAGTTGTTTTGCTGGCGCAATCGCAGAACTGTCCTCACCGCCCATAGAAAAACCCCACATCCATTCAGTAGCTCGAACTACAGCCCGAGACAGGTTCAAAACTGCGAGAGCGGGAGAGGATCGCATACCCGTCACGTGTCTCATATTCTAAAAAAGGGTTGTATTTATTGATTCTGCTAATACCAGCTCTTTGTAACGTTAAGCTTAATAAATAGGTCTTAAACGAGGCAATTGTCTATCCTAAAACTGAAGTCATCCCAGTAGGAGACCTTCATGGCTCGCCCGCTCGTCCTCACAATTACAGAAAGCTCTGAAGAACTGCAGCGACGCCTACAACATGAAACCGATGCCCGACAGCAGGAACGCTTGCAGATGCTCTACTGGCTGAAGCAAGGACTTGTCCACAGCTGCCCACAAATTGCCCAATTGCTCCATTGCAACGAGTCCAGCATTACTCGCTGGCTGAACGCCTATCGCCAAGGAGGACTCCAGCAGTTATTGGCAGTCAAGACGCCCCCCGGAGCCGCCCGCATCATCCCCCCAACAGTGATGGCACAGTTGCAGGAACGCCTACAAGACCCCAGCGGGTTTGACAGTTACAAGGCTATTGTGCAGTGGCTACGACAGGAGCATCAGCTTGAGGTCGCCTACCCGACGGTGCATCGCATTGTGCGCAATGTTGTGCCTGTGTTTGCCTTCGAGGTCAATCCCATGGAGCGGTTGTGGCAACATCTGCGAGCAGCATGAGCATGGCAGTCCTTCGAGACGCTGGAAGCCCTGCGTCAAAAGCTGCAAGCGGTATTGTTACAACTGATGGCGGCAGTGATTCGTTCTTTGACGGGCTGGTTCATTCTTATTTAATCCACTTCCCCGAAGAGAAGCAAGAGTACCTTGAATATAGCCTCTCCCAGAGCGGATTGCAACCCCCTATTCTGAGGGATCCCTTGCGAGGGGGGTGAAATTTTTTTCTACAAGACCACTGAAAATACTCAAATCCTCTCCTAGAGAGACTCCGGTGGATTCCACGAGAGAATGGGCTTGGCGGCAATTTGCTGAATCTGTCGGACGCGGCTCAAACCCTGTGCAAAGGGCTGTAGGTGACATCAAGGGAGGAATTAATTTCTTTTTAACCTTGGTATATTTTGGGGCTGATAGAAAACGTTAATTTTCTTTGCAAGGTGTTGGGTTCTGTAGTCTGGATCGCATGGGTAAGGGAAAGCGAGAGGCTATGATGATTGTCAAATTGCTTCTGAGTTCGGGTTATGACACTGTACATCGGCAACCTCTCCTATGAGGCGACAGAAAACGATCTTCGCGAAGTTTTTGAAAAATATGGTGCTATTCGCCGGATTGTGTTGCCGGTGGATCGAGAAACAGGCAAACGGCGTGGCTTTGCTTTTGTCGAACTGGTGGATGAAACTCAGGAGGCCGCTGCCATTGATGATCTCGACGGTGCAACATGGCTAGGACGGGTGCTCAAGGTCAACAAGGCGAAGCCAAAACAAGCAGGGGGGCAGTCAAACCCTGCCTTCTAAGGGCATACTGGTAGGGAAGTGCTGTTCACTCTTCCTGCTATGCCTCGACGTTCGCCATCCCCACCGCGTCCGCGTCCCCAAACTCGTCGGCCTCCCCAGCCAGAATCGAAGTCACCAGTGAATACCCGCACTCTGGCGGTGTTGGGAGGGGTTTTTATTATTGGCGTCGGTGTGGGTGTCACCTTTAGCAAAACCACGACTCTTAACCCTGACAACGTGGCCTCAACGCAGTTTATTGATCAGGCGGCGCCCAATCCCGATATTTGCGTGCAATTTGGTGCGAGCGCGATCGCGGTGGATACGCGGATTTTTGTCACTTTTAACCCCTTTTCGGTCTTTGTTTCCCAACCGGTGATGCAACCGGGCTGTGTGCTGCGTGCCAATAACGTTGCCCTGCTAGAACAGCGACAACTCATTACCGGTGAGCAATTGCGCAGTTGTCGGCAGCGGCTGAATACCTTTGGCTATGTGGGCAACCTTGAAGCCAATCCTGAAATCAGCTGTGTTTATCAGAGCACAACAGATAAAAACCTCTTCCTCAAACTCTCAGGCTTGGGTAATGGTGCTGCGGGTGAAACCGGTAATTTCTAGGGCGCAACAATGAAGGCGAGGAAGTGGCCACGGCTGCGCTGGCGTGCAAGTCAGGGCATACAACGCTTGGGCACAGCCTTTCTCTTGGCGGGTCAAGTCACCTATCATTTGCTGCGGGGGCGGATTCCGCTGCGCAACTCGATCGAGCAAATGGCCTTGGTGGGGCCTGCCTCCCTCAGTGTTGCCCTAATTACAGCAGCCTTTGTGGGCATGGTGTTTACGATTCAGGTCGCCCGTGAATTTATTACCTTTGGTGCCACCTCTGCGGTGGGTGGGGTGCTGGCGATCGCCCTAGCGCGGGAACTGGGGCCGGTGCTGACAGCGGTGGTACTCGCCGGGCGAGTTGGCTCTGCCTTTGCGGCTGAAATTGGCACCATGAAAGTCACTGAGCAAATTGACGCCCTCTATATGCTGGGCACGGATCCGGTGGATTATCTGGTGGTGCCACGGTTTATTGCCTGTGTGCTGATGTTGCCGATTCTCAATATCTTGGCATTGGTAACAGGGCTGTGGGGTGGGCTAGTGATTGCCGATTATCTCTACGGCATTCCCCGTGGGGTCTATATTGAGTCCATTCAGAACTTTCTGCAAACTTGGGATCTGTGGAGTTCAATTATCAAGTCAGGCATTTTTGGCGGTGTGGTGGCCATCATTGGCTGCAATTGGGGCATTACAACTACAGGGGGCGCCAAGGGGGTCGGTCAATCCACTACGGCGGCTGTGGTGATCTCGCTATTGGCGATCTTTATTCTCAACTTTTTCCTGTCTTGGGCCCTCTTTGGCGGCAGCAGTAGCCTCGTACCCACGTTTTAGAGGGCTAGTCTGTGGAACTGCGAGTGGGGCAAGGCTGGCGGGTGGGCTGGCGCAATGATCAATTCTATGCCGCTCTGGTGGGCGCTGAGGATTGGGCCACGGAACTTACTGCAGTAGAATTCAAGGCATTTGTGGATTTATTTCGCCAACTCCACGGGCAGCTTTTGGCGATCGCCCCCGAATTGATGGCAGAGGAAATGATTACCCTCAGTGGCGGCAACGATGCTGTGCATTTGGAATTGGAGGGCTATCCCCATGCCTATAGCCTGCATCTGATTGTGTTGGGCGATCGCCGGGTTGAGGGGACATGGCCTGCCCCGGTGCCCCCAGACTTTCTCCTTGCCTGCTGTGAGTTGCAGCACAGGATTGCGGAGGGGCAAAGTTTAGAATAGAAGACATCCTTCTCGGTTGCGATCGCCCCTATGACCTCTGTCAAATCCTCGAAGGTCAGCCCCGCTTTGGCGGCACTGGTTAACACCATTAAGCAACTGCAACAGCAAGAGCAAATTGGTGGACTCATTGCTCCCTTGGTGAGCTTTGTCCAAGAAATCCTCGGCATGTCCTTTGCTTGGTTGGGACTATACAATGAAGCCGCCAAACAACTCATTGGCCAAGGGGGAACCACGCCCGTTGGCGATCATCCTTTTCTGAAGCAGAAACTGACCCTTGCCGCCGGTAGTCTTCTCGATCAGGTGTTGATCAACCGCAAGCCGATTAGTTTGCCCAGTCTCAAGGAGGAACCCCGCCTAGGCGAGTTACGAGAAGCCGCCACCCGTTTGGGCATTCAAGGCACGGCCATCTATCCCATTGTCCGCCATCGTCAACCCCTCGGCATTCTCATGATCGGTTCTACCACTTGGGGCGATACCCTGCGGGGCGATGATTTGGCCCACATGAGCTTACTGGTGAGTGCCCTTGGGGCGGAATTGGAACGCTTGACCGCGGCAAAACCAGCCCCTGAAACCAAGCAAGCGGCGGCGCCCACAATGACGAGTGATGATCCAGTGCGCCATCTCCTCCAAGAGGCCAGCCGTGCCCCTAGCTTGGGTCAACGCATTGAAGCCCTGTTGCTGGCAGTGCACCAATTCTGTCAACCTCAACGTACCAGCCTCTTTTGGCGAGATTTGGAGCAACCCCTCTATCGGCGGCGCAGTTACACCGTTGGTAAACCCCAGAGCCGCGAGAGCCAGCGGCAACCCTTAGCGATTACACAGCAGGAGTTAGCAGGTTGTTATACTGCCCTTGCCAGCGGCCAAACCGTGAGTGTCAGCGATAGTCAAAGTGTGGTCAGTGCTACCGCACCCTTACGGTTAATGCAAATGCTGAATTGCCGTGCCCTTGTGGCAACCCCGATTCTGGTGGGCACGGATGTCGTGGGCTTTCTCACATTCGAGCGCAGTGAGCCTTACCCTTGGAATGACAATGAAAAGAAACTCCTCCAAGTCACCGCAGAGCTATTGGCCTTGGCAGCCCCCACTGAACGCCTTGAACACCTCTTGGCACAGACCCAGCAGGCCCAAAGCTTGGTGAGTGAGTTGGCGCAAGCCATCTGTGATGAGCAGGACTGGAAGCAAGTGCTCCACCATGCGGGCGAAAGGTTAGCGGCAGATTTAGGGGCACAGTGGGTCTTTTTGTTAAGCTACAACTCCCTGACCCAAGTCTTTGATGTCCTGTTTCAGTATCCGGCGCCCCGGGGGCGCGATCGCCATCCGCCCTTCCCGCCCTTACAAAAAATGGATTGGCAACTTCTGGAAACGGCAACCACAGCCATTGCCCTTGAGGACTATAGCCATGAACTGCGCCTCTACTCTTGGAAAGAGGTTCTCGACAAGCTGCATATCCAGTCCCTTGTGGCAGCAACCACCACCCCCGGCCATTCTTTGGAAGCACTGCTGTTAGTGGGGCGCACTGAACCAACGGCTTGGGGCAAAAGTCAGCAAACCCTTGTACAGGAGGTGGCGCGTACCCTTGGCCTCATTAGCCATCAGTGGCAACTGCAAAACACCAATACGCAGCAGGAGCAAGTGCGATCGGCGATGCTGGCGGGGTTAACAGCACTGCAACGCACCCAAAACTTGGAGCGCATTGAACTGACGGGCTTGCAGCAGCTCATGAACTTAATGCAGGTACCCCTTGTGGCCTTAGTGACTTGGCGACCCGGTCAGACAGTTGGCTCGATTGTCGCGCCGCCCCCTAGCCATCCCAAATTTGCGATTCGCAACGACGCGGAAATTGCCATCTATGAGGATCCGCTGATCCACAGTGCCCTGATGGCCTCCCAAGCCGATGTCACCAGTAATCCCTACACTTGGTTGATTCAAACCACAGCAGCAGAACTAGATCCGCGTACGCGGGAATGGCTCTCAGGGCCAGACATTGGTCAAATTTTGGCGATCGCCCTACGCACTGATCCCGAATACGAACCTTCAGGGGTTCTCATTGTCGCTGATCGTCGCGATCGCCAGTGGTCAACCTTGCACCTAGAGGCCTTCATTACCCTTGTCAACCATTTGGCTTGGGCACACCGCAGTACTTCCCTCATTCAAATGCTCACCCAAGGCTGGCAAACCCTTGAAACCCTCAACTGGTACAAGCACCGTCGCCTTGAACAGGTCTATGGTCAACTTGCGAGTCTCTGCCATCAGCTGATGCAATCGGTTCAGCAACACCCTGAGGCGGCTCCCCTGCTGCGGCGGTTGGGCACGCTCCTGCAAACCCAGTTGGAATCCCTCCATCCCCTCTTGAGCCATGAGGTATGGCAACTGGACAAAACGACTGACACAGCAGGCCTAGCGGTGCTCCTCAAGCGAGTGATGGATCGCATCGAAAATTGGAAGCAGCGCAAACAACTGTGGATTCAAGTTCACAATCAACCTGTCCTCACCCTCAATGGTGACATTAGCAAGCTGGAGTTAATCCTTTATGAGTTGTTGCTTTTTGCCTGCCAGCGATCGCCCTCCCAAGGCCGCATTGACATCTGGTGCCAACAAATTGAAGGCATGGGTCAGGGGGGCAAAATGCAGTCTTGGCTCGAACTGTCAATCACCGACAATGGGGAAATAGAGCCACAGTTACTCATTAAGCTGCACCAACTCGAACATCTCGACTGGCTTGCTCCCTCCAGCCTTGATCAGCCCCCCGGACGACACCTCAAAGTCTGCTTTAACCTGTGTCAACGCCTAGGCTATAACCTCGATATGTATAAATTGGAGGATGGCCGTTTCCTGAGTCGTCTGCTCATTCCCCTGAATAGTGGCGACACGGGTACCTTTGAATTGCAATCCTCACAGCCGCGCCAATGACCCCAAGCACGATCGCCCTTCTTGGCCTCCCGAACACGGGTAAATCCACATTTTTCAATCGCATTGCCGCTGCCCGTGCCCATGTAGGCAACTGGCCGGGGATTACGGTGGATCTAATAGAAGCAGAGATCTCCCTCAATGGGGAAATGGTTAAACTGGTGGATTTGCCGGGCATCTACGATCTGGCGGGGACGGCTGCCGATGAAACCCTTGTGCGTGAGTTTTTCCAACGGGTGCCGGTGCGGCTGGTGTTGGTGATTCTCAATGCCAGTCAGATTCAGCATCAATTGCGCTTAGCCCTGCAGGTGAAGTCTTGGGGACTACCAATAGTGGTGCTCCTGAATATGGCCGATGAAGCGCGGCAACTGGGGATTCAGATTGATACCGAGAAATTGAGCGATCGCCTTGGGGTGCCGGTGGTGGCCCTCAGTGCCAAATATGGTGGCGGCTATTGGGAGGCCTATGAAACAATTTGCCATGCCCTCAAAGAGGCACCCGTTCCCCAAGCCCCGCTCTTCAAGCCAACGTTGCCAGAAATTGAACCGGGGGCGATCGCGCCCCTATTGGCGGGCACCGTTACTTTCCCCAGTCGCACCGTTCGCAGACTAACAGAACAGTTGGATCACTGGTTGCTACACCCTTTGTGGGGACTGCCCCTCTTTTTTGCGGGGCTATACCTTGTCTTTCAAGTGGTATGGGTGCTAGGGCTGGGGGTTCAAGGCTGGCTCAGTGATGCGTTTGAGACCTTTCAGGGACAGGTGCTGGCGCCATTCCTCGCGGGGCTGCCCCCCTTGCTCAGCAGTTTGCTCATTGAGGGCATCTATGGCGGTATGACCACGGTGGCAGCGTTTGTGCCCTTAGTCACCATCTTCTTTATTGTGATGGCGATCGTTGAGGATAGTGGCTACCTTGCCCGTGCCGCCTACCTGATGGATGGCCTGATGGCACGCTTGGGTTTAGATGGACGCAGTTTCGTCCTCAGCTTGATGGGCTTTGGCTGCAATGTCCCCGCCCTGATGGCCACCCGCATTATTCGCTCGCCGGGGCTGCGGCTACTGACGATGCTGATCATTCCCTTTTCCCTCTGCTCAGCGCGGCTACAGGTGTTTGTCTTTCTCATTGCCTGTTTGTTTCCCCCGCAGTGGGGGGCAGTCGTCCTGCTGTCTCTCTATGGCTGGAGTATTCTGGCGGCCTTGCTCACTGCCCTCTGTTTTCAGGGCTATTTCCCGAATACGGATCCCTTTTTGCTGGAGTTGCCCCCCTATCGCTGGCCGACGGGGCGACAGGTGATTCTGCGGGCCTGGGGCGAGGTGCGGCATTTTCTCTCGCGAGCCACGGGCTTCATTATGATAGGTGTCTTGGTGGTGTGGGCATTGACCCATTTACCCCTGAATGCAACGCCCTCAAGTCCAGAAACGTGGGCGGGTCAACTGGGGATAGCGCTACAGCCGCTTTTGGCACCGGTGGGCATTACACCTGCCCTAACGATCGCCCTGATTGTCGGCTTTGTGGCCAAGGAGATTGTGATTGGTGCGTTGGCGGTGATCTATCACCTTTCGGGTACCTCGTTACAGCAGGCGATCGCCCAAGATTTAACGCCCCTGCAGGCCTACAGCTTTATGCTTTTTACTCTCCTGTACACCCCCTGCTTGAGCACCCTTGCCACCCTCTGGAGTGAATCGAAACGCGGGCAGTTTACGATTTTTGCGACCCTCTATGCCTTGGTGATGGCGTGGGTGGTGAGTGGCAGTGTCTATCAACTGGGGCACTGGTGGGGATGGGGCTAATGGCCACCCTTTGCGGCATTGGCGTAGGGCCGGGGGATCCTGAACTCATTACCCTCAAGGGTTGGCGACGCCTACAGCACGCAAGGGTGATTGCCTTTCCGGCGGGACTACAGGGACGGCGCGGCATTGCCGAGGAGATCATTTCCCCCTACAAAGACCCCCAGCAAATGTATCTGCCCCTCGAATTCCCCTATGTTCTTGCAGAAGATGTCTTAGAACAAGCATGGCAAAAGGCGGCAGAGCAAGTCTATGCCTATCTCGCTCAAGGCATTGATGTGGTCTTTGTCTCTGAGGGGGATGTCAGTTTCTACAGTACGTTTTCCTATCTGGCGGCAGCCGTCCAGAGCCTTGACCCCCATATTGCGATTGAAGTGATTCCGGGAATTTGCTCGCCTTTGGCCGCAGCGGCTAGCTTAGGGGTGCCCCTGACCTTGGGGAGCGATCGCCTAGCGATTTTGCCAGCAATGTACCACGGGGATGACCTCGAGCGGGTGTGGGCATGGGCGGAGGTGGTGGTTTTAATGAAGGTGCGATCGGTCTATGGCCACGTCTGGCATTGGCTCAAGGAACACCACCTCTTGGAACAGGCGGCAGTGGTGAGCTGGGCAACAACCCCTCAACAGCAAATCTACACCCCCCTGACGAACTATCCAGAGTTAACCCTGCCCTACTTTTCGCTGCTCATTGTTTGGCAGCGGCGCCCCATCTTGCAGAATTTCGCGAGTGCTGAAGTCAATCCTATGTACAACAGTACCCAATGATTCTTTATCGGTGCTACGGGGGTGGACGTCTCCTCACGATAGATCAAGTGGTGTGAATTCTCTTAGCGTGTCTCTGTACCTTCATTTGCATTAGTAGCCGTTTGTTCCACTAAACGAAAGTGCGATATCGTTAAATAAGACTTAACAATCTAGCTTTGGTGTTCATGTCAATCCTAGATGTCCACTCAAATAGTCCTGTAACTGTTGGGCATGGTCGTGGGCGAGATCGGCTAAGGGGAGGTCACTGAGGGGAAAGGCTTGTACTGCACGCACTTCCTTGACATCCAAAACCTGCGGCTCACCGACAACGCGGGCAGCGATCGCGATACACACGGCATGAACACGGGGATCTCGCTTTGGGTCAGAGTAAACCCCCACTAAGCCTTCAAAGCTCTTGAGGCGCAATCCTGTTTCTTCCGCGAGTTCGCGAGCGCCGGTATCGAGAATCGTTTCTCCCCAATCCATCATGCCCCCCGGCAGCGACCATTGACCCGTATCGCGGCGTTGGATCAAAATCAGGCGATCGCCCGCTGTCAAGGCAATCACCGACACCGCCACAAAGGGATGCCGCCAAAATCGCTTTAGGAAAAAACGGACAACTCGCCAAAACCAATTCACGCTTGTAGCTGCTCCAGATCCGCCAGCACTTGCGCCACATGGGCATCGGGCTTCACCCGCCGATAAATAGCCGCAATTTTGCCCGTGGGATCGATGAGAAATGTATCCCGATAAACACCGAGATATTCCTTGCCCATGAACTTTTTCGGGCCATAGCTACCGTAGGCTTGGGCAACGCTGGTGTCCACATCGGCCAGCAGGCGAAAGGGCAAGTTAAGCTTTTGCTGAAATTTGGCGTGGGAGGCGACACTATCGGAGCTAATGCCTAGGATAACGACGTTGCGATCGCCCAAGGTGGCACTGACATCGCGGTAAGCACAGGCTTCTTTGGTGCAGCCGGGGGTATTGTCACGGGGATAAAAGTAGAGAATCACCCACTGACCTTGAAAGTCAGCCAAACGCACCCGCTCACCCGTAGCATCCGCCAGTTCAAAGGAAGGGGCGATCGCCCCAACGGTCAGGGACATTTCTGAGCAATTTCCAATGGTTGGCCATATCTATCTTCCCCCAGTTTGGCTCCTGCTGTGGTGGCCAAGGGGTGTAGCCTTTAGCCCTCAGAGATAAAGAGGCGAATGAACAGGTACAGCATGAGCTGGCGATAACGATAGAGCAGGAAGGCGATCGCCGGTGTCAGAACCACAAAAAAGCCGTAGAGGCCAACCACCGTTGCTAAATCGGTGTGCAGAAAATCGCGAGCCAAGCGAACAAAATCGTGATCAATGCCCCCTTTGCCCATCAGGTACATCTCTCGAAACACAGGATTAAACTGCAACTGCCAAGCAAAGCGCATATTAAAAAACACAATGAAAAACCCCACCATACCGTAGAGGGGACGTTCAATGGGATAGCGGCAGCCCCAACCACTGAGGGCACGGTAGAGAAAAATGACGGCAAAAATGAGTTCAAAGCCATGCCCCATCGCTACAAAGAGCATTTCATGGACTGGACTAAAGGCCACAAGGGTATAAAGCAGCGTAAAGACCCCAAGGCAAATAAGGGTCAGCCGATTGTGACGGTAGAAATAGGCCAAGGCCAGCAATACCGTATAAATAAGCAGGATGATGCCGCCCGCGCGATCGCCATGGAGAGTGACGCCACCACCGTAGCGAAAATCAAAGGCGGGAACCGCTGGATAGCCAAAGAGCCACGCCATTACTGCATGACCCATTTCGTGGACAAGGGTAATCAGCGGACTGAGCAAAAACGTCACCTGCTCTGACGTAAGAAGAAGGAGTGATAGACCCAACCCCGCCGCGATCACTTGCCAATCTTTAGTGCTGAGGGGTTGGACAGGAATGCCAAACTCTTCCTTGCGAGGAGGAGAAGGGAGGGAGAGAGTCTGACGTAGATGCTCCCCCTTGGCAAGGCGTTGTAACTCATGGCGACTGGTGAGATCAAGCACCGCTTCCCAGAGTTCATGGCTGTCTTGGCAAACCGTGATCAGGATGCTGCTGTGGGCATAGCTTGGCCAGTGGATCAGTTCGCGAGCGAGTAGTGTGAGCACAATTGCAGCCGGGACACTCGTTGGACACTGCAGGCGCAACAAGAGACATTCGCGCCGCTGGCTCGCTGTGACCCCTATCCCCTTGGGGGCAAGTGCCGCTTCTAGGAGGGCTTGAATGGCCTCGAGATCTCCTGTGGCAGCCGCTGGGCGCAGGGAGGAGCGGGTCATGATCTACTCCGATTCCAGTCGGCGTAACCATTCGCGATCGATGGCTTCCGATTGGGCGAGTTCCTGCTCCACTAAATCTTGATCGGAGCGATAGATGACATCCTGTTCACGGATTTGCCGCTGCTGGGCATAGGCTTGAGCTGCCCGTACTTTGGCACGCAACTGCGGTGTGGGATTGGCCAGAATATTGGCGTAGTGGTAGCGGCGGGCATTGCGATCGCGAATGCGTTGATTTTGCCACAGTAACCAGTAGTACCGCCCCAAGGGAATACCCAAAAAGCCAATACCATAGCCCAGCAAAATCCAAAAGATGGAGGCCACAAAGGCCACCAGCCCCCCCAGTTCTTGGGCGATTGCCCCATCTCCCAAGAGGTACCACAGCATCAGCGCCCCGATCAGATTGACACAGCCCAAGCCAATGGCCACCATAATTTGCCAAGCGGGTGCCCGACTAAAGCGCCAGAGCTGTTCTTCCAAGATGGGGGGAAGCGTCTGCCGTTGACCTTTGCGAGTTTGAGCCGTCGTTTGTAACTCAGGAAAGCGATAGATAATCTGCCCTGTCTCTGTGACTTCGGGGCGACCGTTAAAGTGGGTGAGCACCGGCAGCATATACCACTCATCATCCCCCGGATCTGTTTCTAAATCGAGATAGGGGGCAATTTGCTCTGCCGTGACTGCCCCGCCATTGTTGCGGATCACTTGGCCAATGAGTTGCCAGCGGCGTTCTTCGAGGTCGGCATTGGGATTGCCATCGCCAAAGAGGAAAGAATAGACCCCCTCAAAGAAGTTCATTTCCTCGTCATTGTCCTGTGACCGGGGGCGCGATCGCTGGGGAGAAGGATCGCTAAAGAAATACCAAAAGTCGGGAAAGACCCAAACATTGATGCCACCGCCCCCCCAAGAGCCCCCTTGGCCGCGATCCTCACCATCTCGCCCTTGACTAGAAAGGGCAATCAAAATGATGGCGATCGCCAGAAAAATCAGAACTATCGAAACAATGAGAAAAATGCCAAAGGAAATGCGAATCAGATAGAAAACAACACCCCAAACCCGCTGCGCCACCGCCCGCAGTCGCAGTTGCCAGTATTTTGCTTGCAGGATACTGCGAAAATTTCTTGGGAAGACGTAGGCAATATCGCCACTTTCGGCCACTTGTAGCGTGCCGCCAACATCGGCAGCCAAGGCCATTAGTCCTTTTTCAGCCGTTTGCAGTGGTAATCCCACCGTACCCGCCACATCCCCTGCGGTCACTCGGTACCCCAGTGTTTCTACAGCTTGCATTAGGCGGCGATCGACCGTCATGTTTGCCTCCCTTTTCGGCAAAAGGCCTCCTGTTCCACCCTAACGTTTTCCTACGGGTCTTGGCGAGGCAAAAAAAGAACCCACCCCAAGGGCAGGTTCACAGCACGGATCAGTCTGAGACAGAGGGGCGATTAGCCCACCGCTTCAAAATACACTTTGGATTTGACAGGGTCAGGGTTCATCGTTTTGTCGCCGGGTTGCCAGCCCGCAGGGCAGACTTCGTCGGGGTGAGCTTGGACGTATTGAATCGCTTGTAGCACCCGCAGGGTCTCATCAACGTTGCGGCCAAAGGCCAAGTTATTGATCGTTGCGTGTTGGATGATCCCTTCTTTGTCAATGATGAAGAGACCGCGCAGTGCCACCCCTTCTTCGGTCAGCACGTTGTAGGCGGTGCTGATTTCTTTTTTCAGGTCAGACACGAGGGGATATTTGAGATCGCCCACACCACCAGCTTTGCGATCGGTTTGCGTCCACGCCAAGTGGGAGAACTGGCTATCCACAGACACGCCAAGGATTTCGGTGTTCAGTTTGGCGAATTCATCGTAGCGATCGCTAAAAGCGACAATTTCTGTGGGGCAAACAAACGTGAAGTCCAAGGGATAGAAGAACAAAACAACGTATTTACCGCGATAGTCCGAGAGCTTGACGGTTTTGAACTCTTGATCATAAACAGCAACCGCTTCAAAATCCGGGGCGGGCTGACCAACACGCAGACAGTCAGACATAGAAAACCTCGTACTCCTAACTACGACAGGTTGAATAGAGCTGTTCACATTTTTTAACAGCTATGCCTACTATATCATACTCATAACGGTTTTGATTATGAAATAGCCGATCGCTGCTACCGTTGCTCAAGGAAGCGGGAGAGCCGTGACAGAGGAAAACAGAGGGCAAAGTAGAACATCGCACCCAAGACATAGATAAAAAGACATAGATAAAGAGCTTCCGCTGCGGATCGGTCATGGGATTGGCAAAGGTGCTCGTCATAATTTTGCAGTTCGGGCACGCCAATCACCACCAAGAGGGCGCAGTCCTGCATCAGCGTAATGAAGTTATTGGTAAAGGGAGGCAGGATAATCAAAATGGCTTGGGGCAGGATAATCCGCCATAGGGTTTGCCGACCCGAGAGGCCAAGGCTGAGGCTGGCTTCCGTTTGTCCCTTGGGAACCCCCTTTAGGCCACTGCGAAAGACCTTACTCAAATAGGCACCATAGTTAAAGCCCAAGCCAAGAATGCCGTAGAAAATGTAGTTAAAAAGCGGCGACACCAAGCGGTTGCTTTGCAGCACGCTCATGACATCAAAGGCAATTTGCCGAGGATCAAAACCCCATTGACTCAAGAGCCCACCAATGCCAAAGCCCCACACCAGCAGTTGCACCAAGGTTGGGGTACCGCGCACAAATTCAATGTAAACCGTACTCAGCTAGCGCAATGGCGGGACAGGATACAACCTCGCCTAGGTGGCGATCGCCCCCAAGATGACCGCCAAGAGCAAACTAAAGACTGAGATCAAATAGGCACACCAAAAAGATGCCATTGAGCCATTTTCCCCAAGGAGGAATAAACGGTGCCACCTGCTGCATGCTTAGAAAACCGCGATTTTTCTCAGGATGATGGTACCACCCCATTTACTGGTGAACCATTGACCCCACCACCCTCAGAAAAGTAGGCCAAAAATTCCTGATTGCCCGCAGGCCCTAAAATCGGCGAGGGAGTCACACCGTGGCACTGCCACCCCAACGCTTCGGCGGCGGCAATCACCTGATCCACGGCTTCTTGACGCGCCTTGGCATCGCGCACCACACCATGTTTGCCGAGGCGATCGCGCCCCACCTCAAACTGTGGCTTAATTAGCGCAATCAAGTCTCGCGGCGGCAGCAGTAATTCCCATAGGGCGGGTAAAACTTTAGTCAGGGAAATAAAAGAGACATCCACCACGCCGAGATCGGGGCGGGGCGCATCGTCAGTGTAGAGATCAGTGGGGGTTAAATAGCGCAGGTTGGTGCGTTCCCTGAGGATAACGCGCGGGTCTTGGCGCAGTTTCCAATCCACTTGGCCATAGCCGACATCAATGCCATAGACCCGTTTGGCGCCCGCTTGCAACAGACAATCCGTAAAGCCGCCCGTGGAAATACCGCCATCTAAACACACGCGATCGCGCACCACCACAGGAAAGACCCCTAGGGCATGGGCAAGTTTTTCACCCCCCCGCGAAACATAGGCGGCTTTTGCCTTCACTTGAATCGTGGCATCCACTGCCACCAGCGTGCCCGGCTTATCAATGGGGACATGGTTTACCTGCACTTCCCCAGCGCGAATCCAGCGTTGTGCCTGTTGGCGGCTCTCACACAGGTGCCGCTCCACCAGAAGACTATCCAAGCGTTGCTTTCGGGGACTCATTGATCTTTTGGTGCTTTCTGCAGGGGGGCAAAGGCAAAGAGCTGGTTGACATCAAGGATTAACCCGCGCAACTGGGGTTGGGCAAAGAGGGTGGTTTCACTCTGCCACAGGGGCAAAAAGGCCACGGCCTCGGCATTGAGTTCCTGAAGCTGACGCAATAGTACCCCACGGCGTTGGGGATTGGCCTCACGGCGACTGGCAACAATGAGATCATTGGCCTCAGGGCTATAGAAAAACGACCCCCACGCCGCACTGGCACCACTTTCACAGCCTGTTTCCACAGAACCATGCTCGCAACTCAGGAAAGGTTCAAGGTAGTTATCGGCATCGTAAAAATCACCATACCAATCGAGCAAGACCAAGGGGTAAGCCCCACTATCTAAATTGCGGTAGATCGTAGCCGAGTCAGCGCTGTCCAATTGCACCTGTACGCGATCGCCCAAATCCCGCTCTAGTGAAGCTTTAAGAACCGTTGCCGCCAGCACATTACTGGGAACATTGGCACGGTACCAGAGATTGACGACGAGGGGTTGCTGCGCTGAAATAGAGGTCTTGGCTAGCCAGTGAGCTATTTGAGCGGCGTCTCCATCTCCATAGCGATCGCGAAAAATCGGCTCACTCTCAGGAAATAAACTCGGCACCAGCGAGTACAGGGGTTCTGCTTCCCCCAAAAAGACCCGTTCCGCGAGGCGTTGACGATTGACACTGGCCGCCAAAACCTGCCGCACTGCCAATTGATCCCAAGGGGGTTGGCGCAAATTAATGCTTAGGACAGTGACAGCGTTACCTGCCCCGGTAATGACCTGCCAGTGCTTTGTTGCCGTTTGAGTCTTGAGGGCGCGAATTTGATTGGGATCGAGCGCACCGATCGCCACATCCACTGCCCCCGTGCGAAAGGCATTGTAGAGATTAGCGCTACTGGAAAAGATTTGCAGGCGAATCCCCGTATTTTGGGGCTTGGTTCCCCAATAGTCGGCAAAGGGTTCAAGGCGTACCCCATCGGTACCGTAGGCCGCTAAACGGTAAGGGCCTGTGCCCACAAATTGCGTCGGCAAAAAGCGATCGCCCGCTGCACCATAGGCTGTCGGCGAAACGGCACACAAGCCACTAAAGGCCAGCAAATGGGGAAAAGCCACAAAGGGTTCCTTGAGGCGAATTTCCAGTAAGTCCTCAGCGATCGCCTGAATTTCTTTAACGCGCCCGGCCAAGAGGGAGGCGGGTTGGCCACCACTATTCATAAATCGCTCAAGGGAAAAGGCCATGGCGGCTGCATTAAACGGTGTGCCATCGTGGAAGCGAACCCCCCGCCGCAGAGGAATGCGGTAAGTCAGGCCATCCTCGCTCACTTCAGGTAGCGCTGTGGCCAGTTGGGGAATGAGGTCTTTGCCTTCGTAGGTATAGAGGCGATCGCCCAAATTCAACAGCAGCAGTCCCGCCAAATTTTCGTAGGCATCAGCGGGGTCTAGGGTGCGCAGGCGAGCCGTGGTACCAATGACAATACTGTCATCCCCTGGGCGAGGCTCATCACCGCCACAGGCAACCAGCAGCAGGCTCAACAACAGTACCAGACATCCCCACAGTAGCCGTCGTGTCACGGATACACCCGCTCGGTACATCATCCACTAGAATAAAGGGCGAGCGATGGGACTCGAACCCACGAATGGTGGAACCACAATCCACTGCCTTAACCACTTGGCTACGCTCGCCATGCTTCCTGAGCTAGTCCTCTAGCATAGCATAGAGAACTCTCTTATGAAAGTGCCTCTCCTTTCCCAAGTCATGGCACGCCCTCTTTGGTGGGGCGGTGGCGCCTTCTTGCTCTTGGGGATCATTGCGGCGGTTCTGACGAATCCCACCCCTGCCGACTATCAACGCCGCGCTGCAGCGGAAATCAATACCTTCCTTTTGACTCAAGTGTGTCCAGAGATCATCAATCGCGATAGCGCGATCGCCATGGTGGCTTTGGAAGTCTGCGATCAACTGGAATCCCGCCCAGCAGAAGACATTGAACGCTACATCGCCTACAACACCCAATCCTATAACCTTGGCGTTGCCACCCTCTTTGTGACAGAGTTGCCCATTGACACCGTCTGGAGCCTCGGCCTCTTTGGTCAAATCATTCCCCTCAGACTGTAAGCTTCCTCTCTCCCTGATTTCAGCAGCAGGTGCAAAATGCAAATACCCATTTCCCCAGACCTCTGCTTGGCAGCAGGGTTGCTTTTAGAACCAGTGGCGTTCGCCAGCTAGTGAGCCTTCGGCAGGGGGCGGGAAAGACTATGCCAAAATATATCAACAACCGCAGAAACCAGTAAAACGTAATTACCATGATTGGGAAAACCCTTGGCGGGCGCTACAAATTGATTCGAGTTTTAGGGGCTGGGAACTTTGGCCAAACGTTTCTCGCTGAGGATATTCACCGTCCCATTCGTGCCAAGTGTGTGGTTAAGTACCTGCGCCCCGCCCGTACGGATGCGGCCTTTCTCCCTTTGGCGCGATCGCTCTTTCAGCGGGAGGCACAAATTCTAGAGCGGCTGGGCAGTCACGAGCAAATCCCCCGCCTCCTTGCCTACTTTGAGGAAGACAAAGAATTTTACCTTGTCCAAGACTTCATTGAGGGTCAAGTCCTACGGCACGAATTGTTGCCGGGCTGTGCGTGGTCAGAGGCACGGGTGATGGCGTTGCTCCAAGATGCCCTGCGGGTTTTGGCCTTTGTGCATCAATGTGGTGTTATCCACCGCGATATTAAACCCGATAATCTGATTCGTCGCCAATCGGATCACCGCTTAGTGCTCATTGATTTTGGGGCAGTGAAGGAGATGGGGGTCTCCATTGGTGGCGGTACCTTGGTGGGAGAGACCAATCCACAGACAATTGCCATTGGCACACCAGGGTATATGGCCCCAGAGCAAGCCCAAGGGCGTCCGCGTCCGGCCAGCGATCTCTATGCCTTGGGGATGGTGGCGGTACAGGCATTGACGGGGTTGAGTCCTCTGCAACTCACCCAAGACCCCTACGGTTGTTGGTGTTGGCAAGCTGCTGAACCAGTGAGCGATCGCCTAGTGCAGTTTGTCAATAAACTAATTCACCCTTCTCCCTACGAGCGCTTTACCACGGCTACCGATGCCCTTGCCAGCCTGCAACAGGTGGAGGTGCCCAAATCCTTTTGGTTTCGCCTTGGCAAATTTCTCAAAACTCCTGTTCAAGACCTCTGGCGATCGCCCGAAGGGCGCGCTGCGCGATCGCCAAAGGCAGGTGGGGGTGCTTCTACAGTGCCGCCCCATCCACTAGCCGCTGTTGCCACGCTGCCGCCGCAAGCCACCGAACCGAAACCAGTGTCCTCTCCAGCGGCAGCCACCGCCGCCCTTTCCAACCAAGGTCGCCATGTTTTTATCAGTCACTCCAGTGACGGCACCGATTTGCAGTTGGCCAGTGCCCTCCAAGAGGTGTTGCAAAAAGCGGGTCACCAACCCTTTATGGCCAGCCAAAGTATCCGCCTTGGGGAGGCATGGGCACAGCGGATTGATCAGGAGCTAAAGCGGTGTGATTTCTTTGTTCTGTTGCTCTCACAAACGGCGGCACAAAGTGAAATGGTGCTTGAGGAAGTCCGCACGGTCAAACAGTTGCAAGCCCAACGGGGCGATCGCCGTCCCTTTATCTTGCCTGTGCGGGTCAATTTTCCCCTTGATATGCCTTTGAACTATGAGTTGCGGGGCTACCTGCATCGCCTACAACAGCGCTTCTGGCGATCGCCAGCGGACACCGACACCCTGCTGCAAGAGATTCTCGACTTGGTGAATGCGACCACTGCCCCTGTAGCCACCAGTAGCGATGCCGTCCAAGAAACCATTGCTGAATCTGCGCAAATTGGCACATTGGTGGGTGATGGTGCGCCTGTTCCCGTGGCTGAGCCAGAACTCCCAGAAGGGCAGGTGGAAGTGGCCTCGGCATTTTATATTGAGCGCCCCCCCATCGAGCAACGCTGTCGTGAAACCCTCTTGCAACCCGGCTCCCTCATTCGCATCAAAGCCCCCCGTCAAATGGGCAAAACCTCACTCATGGCACGGCTGCTGTACCGCGCGACCCAAGAGGGCTATGGCACTGTTCCCCTCAGTTTCCAACTGGCAGATGCCCAAGTCTTCAGTGATTTAGAAAAACTCCTGCGCTGGCTCTGTGCCAGTGTCGGGCGGCGATTAGGGCTAGAAAACCGCCTCAATGAGTATTGGGATGACATTTTTGGCAGTAAATACAACTGCACTACCTATTTTGAGGAGTATCTCTTACCCAATTGCCAAAAACCGGGGACGCAATTTGAGAGTCGCCCGCTTGTCCTCGGTCTAGACGAAGTGGATCGGGTGTTTGAATATCCGGAAGTGGCCAGTGACTTCTTTGGCCTGTTGCGGGCATGGCATGAAGAGGGCAAAAACCGCGATATTTGGCGCAATCTCCGTCTGATTGTGGTTCATGGTACGGAGGTCTATATTCCCCTAGACATTAATCAGTCCCCCTTTAACGTTGGCTTAGCCATTGATCTGCCGGAATTCAACCAAGAACAAATTGCTGAGTTGTGTCGCCTCCACGGCTTGAGTCTGTCACAGGAGCAGCTTCAAGACCTGCAGCACTTGGTGGGAGGTCATCCCTATCTGATTCGTCTGAGCCTCTATCACCTCGCCCGCCAAGATCTGACATGGCAGGAGCTAATGACCAATGCGGCCTCAGAAACGGGGTTATATCGGGATCACCTGCGGCGACAGTGGTGGCATCTCCAGCAGCAGGCAGACCTAGTGCCTGCTTTTAGGAACATTTTGCAAGTGGAGAGTGGCAGTGTCGTGGACAGCACTGTTGGCTTTAAGCTCCACAGTTTGGGACTGATTACCCTAGAGGGAAATTTAGCTAAGGTGCGCTGTGATCTTTACCGCCGCTATTTTGGCGATCGCCTGCACTAGTTGACTGAACCATTGGCAGGACAGGTAGCGGTTGTGTGAGCAACAACTCCCTTGCTAAGCTAAAGGAAGAGGGGTTCGGTTATCCGCCAATGACTCTCACCAGTCTCGGATCTGTATCCCGCTGCCCAGTTATCCTTCGCGGGTTATGCCGTCTATGACGTTAATGTACGTTGCGCCTCAATGGCAAACCCTAGCATTTCCCTCAACGCTTTTTCTCCAACCCATCCTAGACATTCTACTCAGTGATCTTCCCCCCCAATACAAAGATGAAATTAGGCTAGGCCTGCAAGAAGCCCTTGTCAATGCAGCTCGCCACGGCAATCAGCTCAATCCCGAAAAGCTGGTTTTTGTGCGTTATACCTTCTTCCCCGATCAATGCTGGTGGGTGATTACCGATCAAGGAGACGGCTTTTGTCCCCCTTGTCATGTTTCTGAGACTGCCGATGAGCTGTTACCCCCCGCTGACTGTGAATGTGGTCGGGGGTTGTTTTTGATCTACGCCATCTTTGATGAGGTCTATTGGAACCCCAAAGGAACCGAATTAAGTCTGTGTAAGTACCTCACCTGAACGGATCACAACCCCTTGAGCTAAAGGGGAATGACATCAACCCAGTGGCAATACTGCGGCTCGCGGCCCTCCACGATCGCCTGTAATTGCTGTTGAAGTTGCAGCGTCAGGGGGCGATCGCTGGGCAGCGTGTAGGTCTCAATGCGACTGACGGGCACAATTCGCGCAGCCGTACCCGTTAAAAAGACCTCATCGGCAATCAAAAGTTCCGTACGATCCACAGGCCGCTCAATCACCTTGACACCAGCCGCCTGTGCTAGCTCAATGACACTGCGGCGGGTAATGCCCTCAAGAATGTCTTGATCCACGCTCGGCGTAATCAATTGCCCATCCCGCACCAAGAAGAGATTCATTCCCGACGCTTCGCAGACTTTCCCTTGGTCATTGAGGAGAATCGCCTCATCAAAGCCGGAGGAAACAGCCTCTGTTTTTGCCAGTGCCGAGACAATATAGGAAGTGGTCAACTTGCCCCGTAGGGGAAACGAGCGATCGCACTGCCGCTGCCATGAACTAATGCGACAGGTAACGCCTGCAGCTGACAGGTAATCGCCAAGGGGCATGCCGTAAATAAGAAAATCCTTCTCAATGTCATGGAGCCGTGGCGCAATGCCTAGCCCAGAGGTATAGACCAAAGGCCGAATATAAAAGGGCACAGTGGGTTGATTTTTCTGCACCCATTCAATAATTTTTGATTGAATCTCGTTGGCAGGCAATTCATAGCCCAAATAGTGGGCACTGCGACTTAGGCGACGACAGTGATCCTCCAGACGAAAGAGGAGAATTTCCTTGGAATTGGCCGGATTGGGGAGACCGCGCAAGCCTCCTAGGGCGGCTGTTCCGTAGTGGAGGGCATGGGTGGCCACAGAAATTTTGGCCTCTTCAAAGGGAACAAACTGACCGTTGAGATAGGCGTAGGGGAGAAAGTCACTCATGGGTCAATGGGAAGCGTTGACAAAAGACAAATGCAGCCAAAGATCAGCTGCAGTCTCAATAGTCTAACATTTTGGCTTAACGCTCAAAAAACTAGGGCAACGGCTCCTCTGAGGTGACCTCTTCAATGTTAGACACCTGTAGGACTAAACGAAAAGGGCGATTCATCCGCTGTTGGATAAACTCTTCCATGAGTGCCACCTGTTTTGGGGTGACCGGCTCGCGGGCACGCACATTCACCCGAATCACGGGTGGGTTACTGACCCAATTCGTTTCCATACCTAACAGATCGAGGCGTTGAAATGTCAGCGTTCCTCGAGTCAGTGCCTCTCGTACTTGCTGTTGCAACCGTGCTTGTTCAATGAGCCGACTGAAGCTAATGGCGAGGGGAATCACCAACAGAGCGGTGAGGGCAGCGGCAATGGTGAGGGGACGGCGCCCTTGATGCAAAGGGATATAGCCAACAATGACAAAAACTACCATGCAGGCCAGCGTAATTCCTAGCAGGTTTGTGAAATATAGCAGCGTTGCCCCCACACTCAGACTCGTATTCAACTGCGCTATCCCAAGGCCAACGGTGCAAACGGGCGGCATGAGCGCAACGGCGATCGCTGTCCCCGCCAAGGTGTTTGAAACACGGGGTTCCGCCACCGCATAGGCACTCACGGCACCTGCGGCCACCGCAATGCCCAAGTCCAGCAGATTGGGTTGGGAGCGGGCCATGATCTCACTGCCATAGACCTCAAGACCCACCATGACACCAATTGTCCAAGACATGCCAATGGCCATGAGGGTGCCGACAATCAAGGCAATCGCTGCCTCACGAAACATCTTGAAGTCGCCAATGAGAGCGGCTAAGGCCAATCCGCGAATCGGCAGCATCAGTGGTGCAATCACCATCGCCCCAATAATCACAGCGGCACTGTTGGCGAGCAAACCAAATGTGGCGATCGCGCAGGAAGTAACAATCAAGACCACATAGGGAACATTCAAATGGGATTCAGCATACAGTATCCGAATCAATTGATTGAGGCTTTCTGGCGTACGGCGGTGATAGCGGAAGGCTTGAACCTGATGCAACCAATGGGCAAGGAGTTCTTTCATGGACAACCTTGTACAGTCACTTATACGCAAGGGGTTAGATCAATGCTACAGAAACTGCCATTGATTAAACGTTGCTGCTTGGCCAACTGGATTGCCCGCTTCATCCAAAACAGTCCAAATCCAAGCATTTTCAATGCGAAACCGCCGCCCAGAACGAGAAATACGAACACCACTGTAGTTGTTGGCATAGCCTTGGCGGGCTGCTTGGGCAAGGAGGGTTGCTCGTTCAGTTTGAGCCATGGGTTCTGCCGTCAGCCGCGAAGGAAGCTGCACCAATTCCGGCCAAGAGAGTTCCCACAGGGTGAGAGCGGCTTGGTTGCCATAGTTGAGGATGGGATCGGCCTCACACCCATGGGAGAGAACGGGCTGTGACCAGTGAAACAACTGCTGTGCTAGGCTCAAGTCATCCCCAGCCGGAGCAGCTAGGAGCGATCGCCCCGTCCAGTGCTGAAAACTGGCGCAAATACGTCGTGCTTGCTGGACTGCTGGTGGCTGCAACCAAGGCTCCATCACTTAGGCCGTGGTCAATACACGACTGGCAGCGGCTACCCCAGCGCCGGGGCTAAAGTTGCTATACCCCAATTCGCCAAGCACAGCTTCAAGCGCACTGATGGCTGCCAAAATATCGCGATCGCTGACAAAACCCAAGTGACCCACTCGGAAAATTTGCCCCTTGAGGTGATCTTGACCACCCGCTAGGGCAATGTCAAAGCGTTTTTTCATTAGGCTGCGAATCTTTTCGGCCTCCACTCCTTGGGGTGCCACCGCCGTAATCGCAGGACTAGCGCAGTGATCCGCCGCATAAAGGGGTAAGTTGAGTGCCTTCATGGCCGCACGGGTGGCCTGCATCAAGCGCTGGTGGCGGGCAAAGATATTCTCTAAGCCCTCCGCTTGCATCATCTCCAGTGCGGTCTTCAGGGCAAAGAAGAGATTCACCGGTGGCGTAAAGGGGGTTGTGTTCTTGGCAGCGTCCTTGCGGTATTTCCCCAAGTCAAGATAGAACTTCGGCAACGTGGCTGTCTTGTAGGCTTCCCAAGCCTTGGCACTGACGCTGACAAACGCCAAGCCCGGCGGGATCATATACCCCTTCTGGGAACCGGAACCGACAACATCTAACCCCCACTCGTCAATGGGCACACTCACAGCGCCCAGACTGGTCACGGCATCCACAATGATCAGGGCTTGGCCGTGGGCTTTGACGTGGCGGTTGATTGCCTCTAAGTCGTTGATCACGCCCGTTGAGGTCTCACTGTGGGTAATGATCACCGCTTTGATGGTTTTGGCCGTGTCTGCCTCGAGGGCGGTTTTGAAGTCATCGGGGTTGAGGGGTTGTCCCCAAGGTGCCGTAATGCGCTCCGTTTTCAGGCCATAGGCATCGCACACCTCTGCCCAGCGATCGCCAAACTTACCATTACAGCCTACGAGCACGCGATCGCCCGCGCTGAGAAAGTTAATGATCCCGGCCTCCATTGCCCCTGTGCCACTGGCCGCCAAAATCAGCACATCATTCGTGGTTTGATGCAGCCATTTCAACCCTGACGTCACCGCCGCCATGATCTCGCTAAAGTCACCGCTGCGATGGCCAATGGGATGTTTGCTGAGGGACAGAAGAACCGACTCCGGTACCGGCGTCGGACCCGGAATCATTAACATCGATTTATCTTGCATCGTGAGTTGCGAACCAATCCTTAAAATGAAACGACTAAGCCCAGTGAGCGGCCATGTGCTCTGCCAAGTCCAGAACCCGCTGGCTATAGCCCCACTCGTTATCGTACCAAGCCACCACTTTCACTAGATTGCCCCCCATCACCATCGTGAGGGACGCATCCAAAATCGAGGAGGCGTTGTGACCCCGATAGTCCGAAGACACCAGCTCCAATTCACTGTAGTGGATAATCCCCTTCATTGTGGTTTCCGAGGCTTCCTTGATCACTTGGTTCACCTGCTCAGCAATGGTGGGTTTTTCCACTTGAGCAACAAAATCAACCACAGAGACATTGGGAGTGGGTACCCGCAGGGCAATCCCGTTCAGCTTACCTTGCAACTCGGGAATCACCAATCCGACTGCCTTAGCAGCCCCCGTAGAGGTGGGCACAATGTTCATCGCTGCTGCCCGTGCCCGCCGCAGATCGCGGTGACTGGCATCGAGTAAGCGTTGATCCCCCGTGTAGCTGTGGGTCGTCGTCATCATCCCCTGCTGAATGCCAAAGGTTTCATGGAGCACTTTGACAATGGGGGCTAAGCAGTTGGTGGTGCAACTGGCATTGCTGACGATATCTTCACTGGGATTGTAGGTGTGGTGATTCACCCCGACCACATACGTGGGGATATTGCCTTTGCCGGGGGCGGTAATCAGAACTTTTTTTGCTCCTGCACTTAAGTGTTTACTCGCGCCCTCGCGGCTAGTAAAGACCCCCGTGGCCTCAATAACGAGATCAATTCCCCACGAACTCCAAGGCAGATTTTCGGGGTTGCGATCAGAGACACATTTGACCGCATGGCCACCAGCATAGATGCAGTCGTCGTCAGCACTGATTTCGGCATCTTGGAAAATGCCTAGCATCGAGTCATACTTCAGCAAATGGGCATTGGTGCGGGGATCGGAGGTATCGTTGATGCCTACAATCTCTAGCTTGCTATTGGCTTTCCGCTGTAACCAGCAACGCATGAAGTTCCGACCGATGCGCCCAAAACCATTGATAGCGACTCTAACCACCTGATCCCTTCCTCTGTTTACTAACTCATTGCCAGAAATGATCTAGGAAACATTCTAAGGGGGAATGGTCATTTTATTGCGTTTTTTTTAACGATGCACAAGACGAGTCTCCGCAAGGGGTGCTGACAATGCCGCCTCGAGGGGGGCACGGCCAAATCGCTCCTCCAGTAGATCCATGACCGTGCGGCCAAAGTCATTGGGATTGAGTCGCCAAGCCGCTAGGCACACTTCGCCAAAGACGGATCCCATGGGTTCTGGGTTCCAGAGGAGTTTCTTGGCCGTCCAAGGCATCAGGCTCATAGGGTTGTAGCCGGGGCGCAAAATGCCGTGTTCAAGGGCATATGCCTCAAGATGGGTGTGGGGTTGCAGACCAATAAAGAAAATGGCTGGCTCCACCTTGTCAGCGCCAAAGATGCCTTCTAGTTCACGGTGGTAGGCAATGGTCTGGGCGATGGTTTCGGGTCGCTCATCAATGACATTGAAGGAGTAGTTCACAGAGACGAGGGCGTTGAAGCCGGCGGCTTTCAAATCGCGGCAGTTTTGCAGCACGGTGCGCAGGTTATAGCCCATGCGCATTTTTCGCACCAATTCTTGGGAGCCACTGGTAATGCCGATTTCAAAGTAATTCATCCCCGTTTGCACCATCAGGTCACACAGTTCGGGGGTGAGGTTGTCAGCACGAATGTAGGCTGCCCAGTGAATATCATTCATGCCTGCTTTCAGGATTTCCCGCAGCAGGGCGATCGCGTCGGGGATAAATTTGCGGGCGGGGATAAACTGGGCATCGGTAAACCAAAAGTTGCGCACACCGCGATTGTAGAGCTGGCGCATTTCGGCGACGACTTCTTCAGCAGGGTTGATGCGCACCTGTTTGCCTTCAACCACGGTATAGACGCAGTAGCAGCAGTTGTGGGGACAGCCACGCTTGGTTTGCACGCCAATATAAAAGTCACCCCCCTGAAGGTAGTATTCAAATTCGGGCCAGATCGTCTCAATGTAGTCGTAGTTGCAGGCGGTTTTTTCGATGGGGGTTGGCCATTCGTGGATCAGGCGATCGCGGGGCTTTTCCACACCCGCAATGTAGCAACGCTCCCCGGCAATTGGCTGGTTCGTTAGGACTTTGTGCAGCAGCGTTTCCCCTTCACCAACGGAAACAATGGTGCCTTTGGGCAATTGAGACCCCAATTGTTCATAAAAAACACTGACGGCACCGCCACCGACAATGGTCGTGACTTGCGGATGGTGACGCTTGGCATGGTGGAGTCCCAAACGGATTAAATTGAGGTTTCGCCAGAGTTCACCATAGTAGGCACTCATCACCCGCAGACCCCCGATCGCCCCCCGCAGCTTCACCAAGGGATTGCGGGCGTAATAGACCTCAAAGGCATGTTGCAGTGGATTGCCGCCCCGTCCCCCCACAGGGGCATAGATTTGAATATCCCGCCAAGAAAAAACCAGATGCGTGGGTTGAAATTCATCAATGACTTGGGCAAGGGCACGACGAAAATCCAAGGGCGGTACCGTCCCTAGATCAAAAATCCGCTGCTCGATGCTTGGCAGTTGCTTGTGGATGTAGTCAGCCAGATAAACCACGCCAATGGGAAAAATGGGATTGCAGGGGAGACGGACATAAAGGACACGCGGGGACATAGGCTAGCCCAAGATCTATGGAAACGCTAAGTTCTTAATAAATCTCTATCGCTGTTTAGGTTTTAACACATTTGTGCCTTTCCAACAGGGGATCACCGGAACTCAAGGAAAGGATGAACTGTCCATCCTGTAGTTGAGTTTACAACTGGATCGAATTGGCAATGTTAGGCTAACAAGGGTAAAGACACGTCCCTATAAGAAACCATTACTTCCTATGCCGCAAATCTTTGATCCCGTCCCTAGCGATAGTTGCGATCGCATCCTCTGCTGTTATGTCAACGCCACTAGCAGAATTCAGGTGGTGCGCATTACCAATATTCCCAATTGGTATTTTGAGCGAGTCGTTTTTCCAGGACAACGGCTTTTCTTTGAATCACCGCCAGCGGGACAACTGGAGGTTCACAGCGGCACCATGGCTAGTGCCCTTCTTGCCGATACGATTCCCTGTTGTGAGCTGCAAGTGCAAGAAAGGGCAGATCATGTTTTTGTCCATGATGGCAACCTCCAGCCTTGGCTACAGTGGTATGATGAGTCCGCTACAGCAACGGAAAAAGTGATGCTCCATTGAGTCAACTCAATAGTTATCGCCCCTACACCATTGCAGTTTTGGCCAGCAGTTTAGATGGCCGCCTTGCTCGTGCCGATGCTTTGGGTCAGCGGATTGGCTCGGCCTATGACTTTCAGCACCTTGAACAGCAGGTGGCACAGGTGGATGCGGTACTCTTTGGGGCGACAACATTGCGTTTGGGGGGGACAGCGATGCGCCTTCAGTCTCCCCATCTGATTGCTGAGCGGGAGCACCAAGGGCGATCGCCCCAACCGCTGCAAATTGTCTGCTCCGCTAGTGGTGAATTAGACTTCAATCTTCCCTTCTTTCGCCAGCCCGTTTCGCGCGCTTTACTGACCACCGAGAAAGGCGCCAGCTGCTGGCAAGGATCCACTGCCTTTGATCACTGTTGGTCTGCTGGGGTGGCGGAGATTGACTGGCCACAGGCGTTTAGGCACATTCAAGGGGCTGGTGTACAAACCTTGGCCGTGTTGGGAGGAGGACAGCTTTTCGCCTCCCTGTTGCAGATGGCTGCCATTGACGAATTGTGGTTGACCCTCTGCCCCCTCCTCCTAGGGTCGGTAGCGCCTAGCCTCTATCCAGAGGAGATTGCCTTCTCAGGGAGGTTGACGCTCCTGAATGTCTTGCCCGTGGGCAATGAGGTTTATCTGCACTACCGCCTTAATTATGCTTGACTCATTGCGAGTAACCCTCAATCACCACTGAGTCTAATTAGTTCTCAGTCAGCACTAATCTGCATCTCCAAGGGTGAGGCAAGGATGCAATCACAGTAATTGAGCACTGGTGGCCGATGCCAACCCCACGTAACACCAATGCTGCCCGCTGCACCCCCCCGCTGTGCCATGAGGCCATCACTATCGGCATCGCCAATAACCACGGTTTGATCGGGTCGCACCCCAAGGCGATCGCACACCCTCAGGAGTACCTGCGGATCGGGCTTCGTGGGTGGCTCATCTCCCCCCTGCCAGCATTGGAAAAAGGGCTTCAGGTGATAGGTGTCTAAAAAAGCCTCGATTTCCGACCTGCGATCGCCAGAAATAATCGCCAAGGCACAGTTCATTCCATGCAACTGTTGTACCAATTCAATCACCCTCGGCAGGGGAGGGGTTAACGCTGCTTTGGTTGTAAATTTTAGCTCTGCTGCTTCAAAGGCAGCACTCACCAGCTCTAGGGCGGCAATCCATGAAACCCCTTGGCTGGCAACAAGGGCTGCTGCGGCAATCAGATTCTCCTGCCGTGTTCCTACAGCTTGCAATCCCCCTGCATCCAAGTGCTCCCCCCTTACACCAAAGGCTTGGAGCAACAATTGCTTGAGATTGGGGAAATGATCAGCAACTGCCGCAGCGCGGGCGATCGCCAGCTCTTTCAAGTACTCAGCAACATCTGCGAGGGTGCCATCCTTATCAAACACCACCGCTGCCACAGGTTCAAAAGCGTGTCCGCGACAGGAGAGCCGTACCATTCAGAAAACCTCTGGGTAGTAGGATCATAAAGAATAAAAAAGATAGAGGACGTTGCCCCCTTGCTTATCGTTATTGATAACTACGACAGCTTCACCTACAACCTTGTGCAGTACCTAGGAGAGCTAGCGCAGGAGTTCCCAGTTGCTGCGGATCTGCGCGTCTTTCGCAACGACAAGATCACCCTCGATGAGATCGCTGCCCTCGCCCCTGCAGGTATTGTGATTTCTCCTGGTCCGGGTCGCCCTGCCGATGCGGGGATTTCTGAAGCCCTGATCCGCACCTATGCTGGCACACTACCCATCTTGGGGGTTTGCTTGGGACATCAAGCAATTGGTGAAGTTTTTGGCGGCACGGTGACGCTCGCACCAACCCTCATGCACGGCAAAACGTCAGAAATTTACCACAGTGGTGTGGGGGTGTTCCAAAATTTGCCCCAACCCTTTACCGCAACCCGCTACCACAGCCTTGTGATTGATCGTGACAGTTGCCCTGATCTATTGGAAATTACGGCTTGGACAGAGGATGGCCTGATTATGGGAGTGCGCCACCGCCACTATCCGACGCTGGAAGGGGTGCAATTCCATCCGGAGAGCATTCTCACCACCTGCGGCAAAGACCTGCTACGGAACTTTTTGCGACGGCTGTCCAGTCCATCGTTGTGAGCCAGCCACTTTTCGGTACACTGAGCTGGAATAGGAGTGTGGGGAGAGAAAATGGAACGGCGGCAGTTCTTGCGTTGGGCTCAAGTTGGGGCGATCGCCAGCCTGAGTGGACACTGGGCAGCCCATGCCCAAGGGGGCGGTCTCTCTCTGCAATGGTTTGGCCACACCTGCTTTCTCTTCACCGGCAGTGGTCAGCGGGTACTGGTGAATCCCTTCCGTCCCATTGGTTGCACCAAAGGATTGCGGCCACCCCGCGTTGCCGCTGATATTGTCATGATTAGCAGTCGCCTCTTGGACGAGGGTTACATCGAAGGCTTACCCGGTCGGCCTAAACTGCTTTTTCAACCCGGTTCCTATAAAGTCAATGGTTTGAGTATTCAGGGCATCCGCACCAGTCATGATCGCGTCGGTGGCTTTCGCTTTGGCGTCAACGTGGTTTGGCGCTGGCAGCAGGGAGGCATCAATCTTTTGCATATGGGCGGCATTGCCATGCCGATCACGATTGAACAACGCATTCTCATGGGACGGCCTGATGTGATGATTGTGCCAGTGGGAGGAAGTGACAAGGCCTATACGGCTGAGGAGGCCAAGGCAGCCATTGAAGTTTTGCAACCCCGTTTGGTCATTCCTTCCCACTATCGCACGGCAGCGGCTGACCCCAATAATTGTGATCTGACGGGGCTAGAGGACTTTTTGAAAGTTATGGAGGGAACCCCGGTTCGCCGCAGTGGGGGTGCCTCCCTCAGTCTATCGGCAGCCAATCTGCCCCAAAATACCACTATCCAAGTCCTCAGTATTTGATGAGGAAAACGGCTATATTGTGTGTCAATGTTTCCCGTAGAACGAGTTGAGGAAACGCCATGATTCAGGTCGAACACCTGACCAAGGTTTACGGTACAACCGTCGCGCTGCGGGATGTCAGCTTTTCAGCGGCCAGTGGTGAGATTCTCGGTCTCCTTGGCCCCAATGGCGCAGGCAAAACCACCACAATGCGGATTTTGGCGGGGTATCTACCGGCAACGAGTGGCACAGCATCTATTGCAGGCTATGAAGTCCACACGAATCCGATGGCGGTGCGGCAGCGCATTGGCTATCTGCCAGAAAATCCCCCCCTCTATACGGAAATGACGGTGGCGGGCTATTTGCACTTTGTGGCTCGCATCAAGGGCGTCAGTGCGGGCGATCGCCCCCAGCGGGTGGAATATGCCCTCAAAAGCTGCGGCCTCTGGGATCGGCAACGCACCATTATTCGCAAACTCTCGAAGGGTTATCGGCAGCGGGTCGGCATTGCCCAAGCGATCGTTCACGATCCGCCAGCCATTATTCTGGATGAACCCACGGTGGGTCTCGATCCGCGGCAAATTATTGAGGTGCGCAACCTGATTAAAAACTTGGCGGGGCAGCATACAGTGATCCTTTCTACCCATATTTTGGCGGAAGTGAGCATGACCTGCGATCGCGCCGTGATTATCAATAAAGGCGAAGTGGCGGGCATTGGCCAACTGGATGAACTGCTGCAACGCCTCAGCAGTAGCTACACCTATGACCTCGAACTCGTGGGCGATCGCGCCGCTATTGAAGCCCTCCTCCAACAGTTGCCTGCTCTGCAACAGATCACATGGGGCAATAGCACTCCCCAAGGGCGACAGCAACTGCAGGTCAGCAGTCCTTCAGAAATCGGTGCCGATCTCGCCAGTCTCCTTGTCCAAAATGGGGTGCAACTCTTTGAAATGCGCCGCTCCCGTGCCAACCTAGAGGAGGTGTTCTTGAAGCTAACGACCGATGAACCCACCGCAGAACCCAGCGATACCACCGAAGAAGCCCATGCTTAGCGTGTCCCTCCACGGGCTGCGTGTCCTCCTTGCCAACATTCTTGCCATCTATCGCCGCGAACTCCAGAGTTACTTTAGTGCCCCCTTCTACTATGTGATTGCCGGAGTGTTCTGGCTGCTCAGCGGCCTGTTTTTCCTCGTTGTGATGACGACAATTATTAGCCAAGTGGCTCAGCAGGATTTGCTGCAACAACAGTTTGGGGCGCCGAGCCAAGCCATTGACGTTCCCAAGCTCATCCTCGAAAGTTTCCTTGGACTCCTAGGCTCCATTTCCCAAGTCATTTTGCCCATGCTCTCGATGGGACTCTACACCGAAGAGCGCAAACGCGGCACCCTCGAACTTTTGGCCACCTCACCGATTACGAACTGGTGTGTGGCAACGGGTAAACTCTTGGCAGTGCTCACGTTTTATACCACGCTGTTGCTGCCCGTGATTGTCTATCAGTTTGTGGCACTCCAACAGAGTACGCCCCCCCTCTCCCCTTGGCTAATTCTGGCGGGCAATGGCGGATTGATTCTTTTGGCGGCGGCGGTGCTTTCCCTTGGGATGTTTCTCTCATCCTTGACCGATAGCACGATCTTGGCGGCCATTTTGGGGTTTGCGGTGTTGCTGATTCTTTGGGTGCTGGATGTCTTGGCTAAAAATACTGGCGGGAATCTCAGTGATATCCTCACCTACCTCTCACCCCTAGAGCACTTTACCAACCTGACACGGGGAATTTTTCGCAGCAGTAGTCTTGTTGTCTTTGGTAGTTATATTTTCCTCGGCATCTTCCTCACGGCACAGTCCATTGATGCCTTTCGTTACCAGCGCAATTAGGGGGTACCGGTCATGAAACGCTTTGCCCTAGGCTCACCCGAACGATTGACCACGGTATTGCTGTGGGCGGCGCCACTTTTGATCATTGCTGGCTTGAGTGCTGGCATCATCACCAATCGCTGGAATTGGTTACCCTTGAGCCTTTTAGCTTTGGGGGGGATTGCCCTACTGCTGTGGCTGATCCAGCAAAGTCGCGTCTCCACAGGGTTTTGGGGGCGGCGTTCTACCCAAACGAGTACCAATGCCCTCCTGACTGTGATTGCGGTGATTGCTCTATTGGGCATCGTCAATTTTTTGGCCGATCGCTACAGTGTTGAAATCGATCTCACCGAAAACCGTGCCTTTACCCTAGCGGCAGAAACCCGTGATGTTCTGCAAACTTTGGATCAGCCGGTGCGGGTATTGGTGTTTGATGCCAATGCTGCCAGTCGCGATCGCCTGTTGTTGGAACAGTACCGCCGTCAGGCTCATAACCAATTTTCATTTGAGTTCATTGACCCCCAAGAGCAACCCGCCCTTGCTAAAAAGTACAACGTGACTCAAGTGGGGCAAGTGATTGTTGTGGCGGGCGAGAAAACGCAGCGCATTGATGAAGACCTTTCCGAAAGTAACCTCACCCCTGCCCTGATTCGGGTGACGAGCGATCGCACGATCCGTGCCTATTTCACTACGGGGCACAATGAACTTCCCCTCACAGGTGGCTCCGCCAGTCTCAGTGAAGTGGCTAAACTCCTCGAACAGCGAGATGTGGAACTCCTGCCCCTGAATTTGCTGGAGAAGGGCAAAATTCCTGAGGATGCGAATGTCATTGTGGTCGCTGGACCGCGGCAACCCTTTTTGCGTCTGGAGCAAGATCTGCTCAAGGCGTACCTGAATCGGGGTGGTAGCCTTTTGCTAATGCTCGATGTCGATGTCAACGCCGGTCTGGATGATTTACTGAAAAACTGGGGACTCACCCTCGATAATCGCTGGGTGATTGACGGCTCTGGTGTGGGTCAACAGGTGGGACTCGGTCCCGATACGATTATTGTCACCACCTATGGCAATCACCCGATTACTCAACGCTTTGCCCAAGGTCCGAGTGTCTTTCCCCGCGCGCAAGCCATTCGCATTGATCCTGTGAAGGATGATGACATTGTGGAAATTGCCCTCTCGAGCCCGCAAACTTGGGCGGAAACCGACTGGCAGTCGGGCAACCTTGAATTCACTGAAGGTGTCGATACCAAAGGGCCGCTGCCGATTGGTGTAGCGATTACCCGTCAGTTGAGTGATAACCCACCGAAGGAAGCCCGCTTGGTGGTCTTTGGGGATTCGGAATTCGCCACCGATGGCGTGATTGCCTACCAAGGGATTAATAGTGATCTCTTTGTCAATTCCGTGCTCTGGTTGGGCGATCGCGACCAAAAGGCACTCTCGATTCGGCCGCGCGAAACCACCAATCGCCGCCTGCAACTCAATGTCACCACCAGTCGTTGGCTAGAGATTATCAGTGTCTTTCTGTTGCCCCTTGTCGGGTTTGGCTCAGCCGTTTTTGTCTGGTGGCGGCGCCGCTAACTCTTCACTGGCGATCGCGCGTGACCACCCCTGATCCCTGAGAAATCATTAACAAAATATAAAATTCAGACACAACCCTTTACATTTTCCTGAGAGATTGGTTAATATAAGGTTACATTCCGTTGCACGACGCCAGCGGGTGCGCCTGAGGCCTCTCAGGGACTCGATTTGGGAGTGTAAACGGTTTGTAACATTCATTCATCTTGTTCAACAGGACTTATCACTATGACGACTGTTTTACAACGTCGCGAGCAACTGAACCTGTGGGAGCAATTTTGCAGCTGGGTTACCAGCACCAACAACCGCCTCTATGTGGGCTGGTTCGGTGTGTTGATGATCCCCACTCTGCTCGCTGCTACCATCTGCTTCGTGATTGCTTTCATCGCTGCTCCCCCTGTGGACATCGATGGCATTCGTGAGCCTGTCGCTGGCTCCTTGATCTATGGCAACAACATCATCACGGGTGCGGTTGTCCCCTCCAGCAACGCCATTGGCTTGCACTTCTACCCCATCTGGGAAGCTGCTTCCCTTGATGAGTGGCTTTACAACGGTGGCCCTTACCAACTGATCATCTTCCACTTCTTGATCGGTGTCTTCTGCTACATGGGTCGTGAGTGGGAACTCAGCTACCGCCTCGGTATGCGGCCTTGGATCTGCGTGGCCTACTCCGCTCCTGTGGCTGCCGCTACCGCTGTGTTCTTGATCTACCCCATTGGTCAAGGCAGCTTCTCCGATGGTATGCCCCTCGGTATTTCTGGTACCTTCAATTTCATGCTTGTGTTCCAAGCTGAGCACAACATCCTTATGCACCCCTTCCACCAACTGGGTGTGGCTGGTGTCTTTGGTGGTGCTCTGTTCTCCGCGATGCACGGTTCTCTGGTGACCTCCAGCTTGATCCGTGAAACCACCGAAACCGAGTCTCAAAACTACGGTTACAAATTCGGTCAAGAGGAAGAAACCTACAACATTGTGGCTGCCCACGGTTACTTTGGTCGCTTGATCTTCCAATACGCCAGCTTCAACAACAGCCGTGCGCTGCACTTCTTCCTCGCCGCTTGGCCGGTGATCGGTATCTGGTTCACCGCTCTGGGTATCAGCACGATGGCCTTCAACCTCAACGGTTTCAACTTCAACCACTCCGTTGTCGATGCTCAAGGCAACGTGATCAACACCTGGGCTGACATCATCAACCGTGCCAACTTGGGTATGGAAGTGATGCACGAGCGTAATGCTCACAACTTCCCCCTCGACTTGGCCAGCGCTGAGTCTGCTCCTGTGGCCATGATTGCTCCTAGCATCAACGGCTAATTCCTAGAGCAACGCTAACTAGCGTTTAGTTATAAGGAACCGCCTCTTCATCGGGGGCGGTCTTTTTTTATGATGATGGTCAAAGGGTAGAGACTTTGTTAATGAATGGTTGGACATCCCTCTTGGCAGTGGCAGTGCCTCTTGTGGTGCAAGCAGCAACACCAGCTCCAGAGATCATTACGCGGGCGATCGCGATCGCTGCCGAGCAGTTTGGTGAGGAACCAGCGCAAATTAGCGTAGTTCAAGTTCAGCCCAAAGTTTGGTCTGATGGCTGTTTGGGCTTGGGGGGATTGCGGGTGGATTGTGCTGAGCGTTTAACCCCCGGTTGGGAAATTACCCTGACGAATCCCAAGGCGCCTTACCCCCAGCAGTGGGTCTATCGCAGCAATCACAGTGGTTCCCTGATTCTTTGGGATGCCGCTGGCAGTCGGATGATCGGCACCCTGATTCAGCGACCGCAACGCCTGAGTCCAGAGGAGTTGCCGCCCCCCCTTCCTGAGGGCGTGAGTTTTCGCGTGATTCGGCAAAGTGATGCCTCTGGAAATCGTTCACCCTCAACAACAACGACACTGCTTTATAACGATGGTCGGATTGTGCAGCAAACCACCAATGCTCGCGGGGAAACCCTCAGCCGCACCCTACGCACAGTGACACCTGCTCAAGTCAGTCAATTTAATCAATGGTTGAGCGATCGCCGGTTTGAGCGCTTCAATGGCTTTGACTTTGTACCCACACCCCTAGAGCGACCGGTGCCTATTCATCTCGTCTCGACCCCCACCGCAACGGTGCGCTTTGCTGAAGCCAATGAATACCGCCTTGCCTCTGATTTGGTCGCTGTTTTGCGGGCATGGGAGTTATTGGTTGCCAAAGGTCGGCTGCCTGACCAGATTTCATCACAAACCAGTTAAGAAAACAATGACTAGAGCCGCATACATTCATCTGCCCTTTTGTCGGCGCCGCTGCTTCTACTGTGACTTTCCGATTACGGTAGTGGGAGATTCTCCGACGCTGGCAGAGTCACTTATCCAAGAGTATGTGGCTGCACTCTGTCAAGAAATTGCCCACACCCCTGCTGAGCCGCCATCACTCCAAACGATTTTTTTTGGGGGGGGAACACCGTCTCTAGTCCCGCCTCAATACATTGGCCAACTGCTGGAAGCCCTCGATCGCCAAATAGGCATTGCCCAAGGGGCAGAAATTTCTATGGAAATGGATCCGGGAACCTTTGACTTAAAACAATTGCAGGCCTATCTCAAAGTAGGGGTGAATCGCGTCAGCTTGGGTGTACAGGCCTTTGACAATGAGCTATTGCAAGTGTGTGGCCGTAGTCACGATGTGACCGATGTTGAGCGTGCAGTGGCTCTGATTCACGAGGTTGGGGTGGAAAATTGGAGCATGGATCTCATTTTGGGGCTACCGAATCAATCCCTGCAGCGTTGGCAACGCTCCCTAGAGCAAGCGATCGCCCTCAACCCTACCCATCTATCCATCTACGACCTGATCATTGAGCCAAAAACCGTCTTCAGCAAACGCTATCAACCCGAAGCAGCCCCCCTACCCACCCAAGAACAGGCCGCCGCTGCCTATCGCCTTGGCCACGAAATCTTAACCGCAGCGGGCTACGATCACTACGAAATTTCTAACTATGCCCGACCGGGGTTTGCCTGTCGTCACAATCAAGTGTATTGGCGCAATCAACCCTACTATGGCTTTGGCATGGGCGCCACCAGTTATCTCGGGCATTGTCGCCTCAGCCGTCCGCGTACCCGCCGTGAATACTATCAATGGCTGCAAAGTTTACCCGAGAGCCTCAATCAAGTCAGTCCAGATGCCCGGTGGGATCGCTGGCTGGAAACCCTGATGCTGGGCTTGCGCCTCAGGGATGGCCTCTCTTTAACTGCTCTGGCGGATGAATTTCCGATGTCGTGGGTTGAAGCCCTACAAGCAGCAGCGGCAAACATGTCTCCAGAGATGCTTTCTTTGACGGGCGATCGCCTGCACTTGACCCAGCCAGAAGGATTTTTGATGGCCAATACCGTCATTGTCACTCTTTGGGAGGCGATGGAGAGATCGGTTTTCCACCAACAGCAAGGGCAACCCCTACCGATACACTAGAGGTTGTCTGACCAAGAATACACTCACGGGAAGCATCATGTTGGAACAGGGAACCATTTCAATCCATACTGAGAACATTTTTCCAATCATTAAAAAGTGGCTCTACTCCGATCATGAGATTTTCCTGCGGGAACTGGTCTCCAATGCGGTAGATGCAATCCAAAAACTGCGGATGGTGGCACGTTCTGGGGAATATAGCGGCGATGTGGATCACCCGGAAGTGACGATCACGATTGACAAAGAAAACAAAAAGCTGGCGATCGCCGACAATGGCATTGGCATGACCGCCGAGGAGGTGAAAAAGTACATTACCCAAGTGGCCTTTTCCAGTGCCGAAGAATTCGTTCAAAAGTACAAAGGGGAAGGGGAAGACGCAATCATTGGTCACTTTGGCCTTGGCTTTTACTCCGCCTTCATGGTCTCAGAACGGGTGGAAATTGATACCCTCTCCTACCGCGAAGGTGCTGTCCCCGTGCATTGGACCTGTGATGGTTCCACTGAATTTACCCTCTCCGATGGTCAGCGCACTAGTGTTGGGACAACCGTCACCCTAACCCTGCAAGAGGGTGAGTTGGAGTACCTAGAACCCGGCCGCATTCGTGAATTGGTGCGCAAATACTGTGACTTTTTGCCGGTGCCAATTAAGCTAGAGGGTGAGCAAATTAATAAACAAATTGCCCCTTGGAAGAGTTCTCCCAATAGCCTCAGCAAAGAAGACTATCTCGAGTTTTACCGCTATCTCTATCCCTTTCAAGAAGACCCGCTGCTTTGGGTTCACCTCAATACCGACTATCCCTTTGTGGTCAATGGCATTCTCTACTTTCCAAAGCTGCGCCCCGATATTGATGTCACCAAAGGGCAAATTAAGCTCTACTGCAACCAAGTCTTTGTCAGCGATAACTGCGAAGAGGTGATCCCGCGCTTTTTGCTGCCTTTGCGGGGGGTCATTGACAGCAGCGACATTCCCCTGAATGTGTCCCGCAGTTTCCTGCAAAACGATCGCACGGTGCGCAAAATTGCCGACTACATTGCCAAAAAGGTGGGCGATCGCCTGAAGGAGCTATACCGCGAAGACGCGGCGGCCTACGTACGCTCGTGGCAAGACTTGGGCACCTTTGTCAAATTCGGTTCCATCAACGATGAGAAGTTCAAAAAGCAGGTGGAAGATATTCTCATCTACCGCACCACGGCCGAACTCACCTCCAAAGAGAGCGAGGATGTCTGGGCCAGTGAGGGGGGCATCCAAGTGGATGGCAAAACCTACACCACCCTCAAGGAGTACCTCGAGCGCAACCAAGAGCGCCAAGGCAATCGCGTCTATTACTGCACCGATGAGGTGAACCAAGCCACCTACGTACAACTGCTTAAAAGCCAAGGGATTGAAGTCCTGTTTATGGACAGCTTCATTGATACCCACTTTGTGCCGTGGCTGGAGCAAAATTACTGCGATGTCAAGTTCCTGCGGGTAGATGCAGAACTGGATGAGACGCTCATTGACAAAAATAAAGAGAGCGAACTAGTGGATCCCACCACGAAGAAGACCCGCAGCGAGCAGATCAAATCCCTCTTTGAATCTGTGCTGAAAAAGCCAAAGCTGACGATTCGCACCGAAGCCCTCAAGGCCGATGCCCCCCCGGCGATGATCCTGCTGCCGGAAACGAGTCGGCGGATGCAGGAAATGATGGCAATGATGCAGCAGCAACCCAATGCCCAGTTGCCAGAGGAGCATATCTTGGTTGTCAATACCGCCCATCCCTTGGTGCAAAATCTCCTCAGCCTCAACCAAGGCACGATTATTCAGACCAGCGGCACCTCAGAAACGGGTGCATTGGTCGAAAAGCTGTGTCAGTATATCTACGATTTGGCCTTAATGTCGCAGCGGGGCTTTGATGCCAATGGTATGCAGCAATTTACAGAGCGTGCCAGTCAAGTCCTGACCCAACTGACCACTATGGCCATGCGCTAACGTTTGCAGAGGCGGGAGGTAACGCATGATTATTACGGTAGGCCTATTGGCGGGAGCGATCGCCCTACTGGCGTGGGGACTGTACCGCAATCTGCCCTACGGCAAGCTGGGGATTGTGGCTTGGCTGCAAACCCTTGTCCTGATGCTCCCTTGGCTAGTGGTTTTTGGCAGCCTCAGCTTTGGGATTGTGATTAACTTTGCTGCCGTGCTCTTTGGGCTGGTGTTCTCGATTGTGGCCTATGTTGCCCTTGGCCGTTGGTTGCGATCGCTGGCGGCCACCGCCGAATTGCCCCTACCCTCTGCTCCCTCTGGCCGTTCGGAACTAGAGCAAGCCACCACAGAGCAGACGACCCCAGCCCAGCCTACTGCACGCCCCAGCCTTCCCGCCGAAGACCTACAAGCCATTCAAAGTATCTTTAGCGTGGATACCTACTTCGCCACCGACTACATTCCCTACAAAGGGGGCGTGATCTGCCCAGGGAATCTGCGGGGAGAGGCCAAAGTGGTGCATCAGCAACTCACTGAACGCCTACAGGCCGCCTTGCCCGATCGCTATCGCCTTTTTATGGTGGCCAATGGGGAGGGCAAGCCGATGGTCGTGATTTTACCAATGACGACCGAACCGATTCGCTCGGGCAATCTTCAGAAGCTGGCAGCGGTTTTCTTGGCCGTGGCCACCCTTGGAACCTGTCTCGAGACCAGTGCCATCCTGCAGGGGTTTAGCTTACTGGGAAATCCGACAGCAGGACTTTTCCAGCGATCGCTCCCCTTTGCCTTGGGTCTCTTTGGCATTGCCGCTATACGGGAAGGGGGTCACTGGCTAATGGCCAAACGCTATCGGGCACGCTTGGGGCCGCCCATCTTTTTGCCGGCGTGGCAGTTGGGGACTTTTGGGGCCATGACCCGCATTGAATCCTTCCTTGCCAATCGCAGTCAACTCTTTGACATTGGTGCAGCAGGGGCGATCGCGGCTGGTAGTGTTTCGCTGCTGTTGTTGGCCATTGGCCTTGTTCTCTCGCCCACGAGTCAGGGGTTAGAGGTGCCAACCCTCTTTTTCCAAGGCTCGATTTTGGTGGGGACGATCGCCAAGCTCTTTTTGGGGCAGCAGTTGCAAAGTGAAGTGGTGATGGTGCATCCCTTTGTGATTTTGGGCTGGCTGGGCTTGATCATGACGGCCTTGAACTTGATGCCCGCAGGACAACTGGATGGGGGGCGGATTATTCAAGCCATTTACGGTACCAAAACCGCCAAACGACTGACGATTATTACCCTTGTGGTCTTGGGCTTGGTGGCGATCGTCAACCCCTTGGCCTTGTATTGGGCGTTGGTGATTCTGCTGTTGCAGCGGGATATGGATCAGCCCAGTCTCGATGAGATCACCGAACCCGATGATACCCGTGCTGGTCTTGGTCTGCTGCTGTTGTTCCTGATGGCCGCTACCTTGATCCCGATGGCGCCGGGGCTAGCGGGTCGCTTGGGAATTGGAGGCTAAATGCCCGATTCACTGCGGCAGATTTTGGCGGCAGTCGCCCAAGGGCAACTGAGCGTAGAGACCGCCTATCGCCAACTGCAACACCTGTCCTACGAACCCATTGGTGATTTTGCGCGCATTGATCACCAAAGGCAGCAGCGCACTGGCTTTCCAGAGGTGATTTGGGGACACGGCAAAACCCCGCAGCAGATTGCCGAGATTTTGGAGCGGATGCGTCCCCACTATCCCTGTGTAATGGCCACGCGCATTTCCTCCGAGGTGTTTGAGGCAGTGCGATCGCGCCTCGGGGGACTGCACTATTTTGAAAAGGCACGGATTTGCAGTACAGCCCCCATTTTGCCGCCGCAGTTTCCCCTGCCGGTGGGCTTGGTCTGTGCCGGCACAGCGGATCTACCCGTGGCCGAAGAGGCAGCAGTGACGTTGCAACTGTCAGGATTTGGGGTTGAGCGATTTTGGGATGTGGGGGTGGCGGGGATTCATCGGCTGTTGAGTGTGCGCGATCGCCTAGAGGAGATGGCCCTGCTCATTGTGGTTGCGGGCATGGAGGGGGCACTTCCCAGTGTGGTGGCGGGGCTAGTCTCGGTACCCGTGATTGCTGTACCCACCAGTATTGGCTATGGCGCGAATTTTGGCGGTTTGGCAGCGCTACTGACAATGCTCAACTCCTGTGCCCCCGGCATTGGTGTCGTCAATATTGACAATGGCTTTGGGGCGGCAATGCTGGCGGCCAAGATCTTGCGATCGCTCAGTCAACGGTTATAATGGTTATTTGTTCTTAACGTGTGATTGATCATCAGGTGACCTGTGGCTAACATCAAATCTGCCGCTAAACGTGCCCAAATTGCTGAGCGCAACCGTCTTCGCAACAAAGCCTATCGCTCGGCAGTGCGGACGCTGATTAAAAACTACTTGACCGCTATTAGTCAGTATGCTGCCGATCCCACTCCGGAAAAACTGGCGGAAGTCCAGCAGCGACTCAACTTGGCCTTTAGCAAAATTGACAAAGCGGTTAAGCGCGGTGTGCTCCATCGCAACACCGGTGCCCGTCGTAAAGCGCGGCTGACCCGTATCCTCAACAAAACGCTGCAACCGGCTGCCTAATCCCCATGTTGGTGGATACCCACGTCCATCTCAACTTTCCAGAGTACGCATCCGATCTGGACTCAGTGGCTGAACGCTGGCGATCTGCGGGAGTGGTGCGGCTGGTTCACTCCTGCGTTGAACCCAGTGAATTTCCCACCATTCAGAGCCTTGCCGTGCAGTTTCCCGAACTCTTTATGGCAGTGGGTCTCCATCCCCTAGATACAGAGCAGTGGCAGCCGGATCTCAAGGAAAAAATTGCCCGCCTTGCCGCCAGTGAACCCAAGGTGGTTGCCATTGGCGAAACAGGTTTAGATTTTTACAAAGCCACGAATCGCGAAGAACAGGAAGCGGCCTTTTGGGCACAGTTGGAGGTTGCCCACAGCTTGAATCTGCCAGTGATTATCCACTGTCGGGAGGCAGCCGCTGCCGCGCGGGATCTACTTCAACAGTTTGTGCGCGATCGCGGGCCGGTGCAAGGAGTGATGCACTGCTGGGGTGGTACCCCCGCAGAAACGGAGTGGTTTCTCGATCTGGGTCTTTTTATCAGCTTTAGCGGCACCGTCACGTTTAAGAACGCCAAACAAATCCATGCCTCGGCACAAATGGTTCCCAGCGATCGCCTACTGGTGGAAACGGATTGCCCCTTCCTTGCCCCTGTGCCCAAACGCGGCGAAAAACGCAATGAACCCAGCTATGTGCGCTTTGTGGCTGAAGCCGTCGCCCGTCTGCGACAATGTGACCTCTTGGAATTAGAACAGCAAACCACCCTCAACGCCTGTCAGCTCTTTCGCCTCCCCCTGCCCCCAGAAGTTGCCGCATAAATTGCTCAGGCATTGGGAAGTTTACTGAATTGAATCAACGTTAAAAAATCTAGCGCATTTGCGAGCCTAGCCGTTTCAGCATCCTAGGATGGGGCTGTAGGCTAAAGACGATAGTTTAGGATGTGTCCCGATTAGTAAGTAGGCAATTCGTGGATTCTTGATCAACGCCGTTAGCACTTTGATCTATATGATCTCGGTTGATTTTCTTGATACTCATGCTGACTTGACGAGGATACTGTATGGTTAGCTCTCCTCCCCGTCCCACCGAACTCACCGCTGATATTCATGCTTTTGGTTCTGCTCGCGCCACGATTCAAGGACAGCCCTTGAGTGATAGTGAAGTTGAGGCCATGGATGCCTTCTTCCGTGCCTGTAACTATCTGGCCGTGGGCATGATCTATTTGCTCGATAACCCCCTACTCAAGGAACCCCTCAAGCCTGAACACATCAAAAAACGCCTCCTTGGTCACTGGGGATCGAGTCCGGGTCTGTCCTTTTGCTACCTTCACCTCAATCGCATTATTAAAAAGTACCAACAGGAGGTGATTTTCCTAGCGGGTCCCGGTCATGGGGCACCGGGGGTTTTGGCACCTGTTTACCTTGAAGGCAGTTACACCGAGATTTACCACAACATTAGTGAGGATGCCCACGGCCTCAAAAAATTCTTCAAGCAGTTCTCCTTCCCCGGTGGCATTGGCAGCCACTGCACCCCAGAAACGCCCGGCTCGATACACGAAGGGGGAGAATTGGGCTATGTCCTCTCCCATGCCTGTGGTGCTGCCTTTGACAATCCTGATTTAATTGTGGCGGCAGTGGTTGGCGATGGGGAAGCAGAAACGGGGCCTTTGGCCACCTCATGGCACATCAATAAATTCCTCAACCCGGCGCGCGATGGGGCAGTCTTGCCGATTCTCAACTTGAATGGCTACAAGATTAACAACCCGACGATTCTGGCACGCATTCCCCATCAAGATTTGGAAAACTTCTTCCGGGGTCTAGGGTATGAACCCTGCTTTGTCGAAGGTTCCGATCGCCCCTCAATGCACCAAGCAATGGCCGCCACCCTCGATTACTGCGTGACTAAAATTAAGGAGATTCAACGAGCGGCTCGGCAAGAGGGCGTCACCACCTTGCCCCGTTGGCCGATGATTGTGCTGCGCACCCCCAAAGGGTGGACAGGCCCTGCGGAAGTGAATGGCCACAAAGTGGAAGGCTTCTGGCGAGCACACCAAGTGCCTATGGCCGATGTCCACACCAACCCTGAAAACCTGAAGCTCCTTGAAAATTGGCTGCGCAGCTACCGTCCCGAAGAACTCTTTGATGAGAATGGCACATTTCGTCCTGAACTCAAAGCCTTGGCGCCAACCGGCAACTACCGTATGGGCATGAATCCCCACGCCAATGGTGGGCTATTGCGCAAGGATTTGAAAATGCCCGACTTTCGGCAGTACGGCATTACGTTTGAGAAACCCGCCCAAATTGAGGTGGAAAATACCCGTCCCCTTGGAGTCTTCCTGCGGGATGTGATGCGCAATAACATGACCAATTTCCGTGTCTTTGGTCCCGATGAAAATACCTCGAATAAGCTCAATGCCATTTACGAGGTCAGCAAGAAATTCTGGATTGCGGAATACTTTGAGGAGGACGCCGATGGCGGTGAATTGTCCCCTAATGGTCGCGTCATTGAAATGCTCAGCGAGCACACCATGGAGGGGATGCTGGAGGGCTATCTGCTGACGGGTCGCCATGGCTTCTTCTCCACCTACGAGTCCTTTGTCCATGTCATTGACTCGATGTTTAACCAACATGCCAAATGGTTGAGCATCTGCAATGAACTCTCGTGGCGGGCAGATGTGGCCTCGTTGAACTTGCTGATTACGTCCACGGTGTGGCGGCAGGATCACAATGGCTTCACCCACCAGGATCCGGGATTTTTGGATATTGTCTGCAACAAGAGTGCAAAGGTTACGCGCATTTACTTACCGCCTGATGTCAACTCACTGCTGTCGGTGGCGGATCACTGCCTGCGGAGCAAAAACTATGTGAATGTGATTGTCTCCGACAAGCAGTTGCACTTGCAGTACCTGACGATGGATCAGGCAATTATCCACTGCACGAAGGGGCTAGGCATTTGGGATTGGGCCAGCAATGATCAAAGCTGTGAACCCGATCTGGTGATGGCCAGTGCCGGGGATATTCCCACCCAAGAGGCGTTGGCGGCGATCGCCCTCCTGCGGCAGGAGTTTCCAGAGTTGAAGATTCGCTATATCAATGTGGTGGATCTCTTTAAGCTGCAACCGGAAACCGAACACCCCCACGGCCTGAGCGATCGCGACTTTGATAGTCTCTTTACCCTCGATCGCCCGATTATCTTTAACTTCCATGGTTATCCGTGGTTGATCCATCGTCTCACGTACCGCCGTCACAATCACCGTAATTTGCACGTGCGCGGCTACAAAGAAAAGGGCAACATCAACACCCCCCTTGAGTTGGCCATCAATAATGAGATTGATCGCTTTAGTCTTGCCATTGATGCCATTGATCGCCTCCCCGGTCTTCAAGTGGCGGGTGCCCATGCCAAGGAGAAATTCCGCAACATGCAAATTGAAGCCCGCAACTACGCCTACGAGTACGGTGTGGACAAGCCGGAGTTTAGCCACTGGACTTGGCCATTTTAGCTTGATCCTCTAGGTTGATGCTCTGCCCCTCTCTTCGCTTATCGGCAAGGGAGGGGTTCTTCTTGGCGCACGGGCACTTGGTGCTGATGGAGATAGTCCTTGATCTGGGCGATCGTCAGTTGGCCATAGTGTAGGAGCGAAGCCAACAGTGCCGCCTCTGCTTTCCCTTCCACAAGAGCCGCGCGAATATGCTCACAGGTACCCGCCCCCCCAGAAGCAATCACAGGAATCTCCACCCGCTCAGCGATCGCCCGCGTCAATTCGAGGTCGTAGCCCGCCTGTGTCCCATCGGCATCCATACTGGTCACCAGCAGTTCGCCCGCACCCCGTTTAGCCATTTCCACCGCCCATTCAATCGCATCTAGCCCCGTGGCTTCCCGTCCGCCGCGCACATAGACTTGCCAACGGGGGTTTTTAGGATCCCAATGGGGTTCGCGCCGCGCATCAATGGCGACAACAATACATTGAGCACCAAAGCGATCGCTGGCCTGATTCACGAGATCGGGTTGCCGCACTGCCCCTGAATTCAGGCTGACTTTATCTGCTCCGGCGCGCAACAGGTCTTTGATCATGGTCAGAGACTGAATCCCGCCCCCCACCGTCAGGGGAATAAACACCTGATCTGCGGTGCGATAGACGACATCAATAATAATGTTCCGCTCTTCATGGGTGGCTGTGATATCGAGAAACACCAGTTCATCTGCACCCGCTGCATTATAGGCTTGGGCGAGTTCAACCGGATCGCCGGCATCGCGCAGGTTGACAAAGTTCACGCCCTTGACGACGCGACCCGCCTTCACATCCAAACAGGGCAAAATTCGTTTGGCAAGCATTTAGCCTCCTTGGGACTACTGCACAGTGACACGGCGACCCCCGCCACTGACAAAGATAATGGCGCGACCCTCCGCCATCGGTTCCCAACCGACATCAAAGCCACTGCGCCAAGCCACCGCACGAGCTGCCCAGAAACAATCAAAGCTATCGGGACGCACAAAAAAGACAAGGGAATAGCGGCTGGGGGAGAGGCGATCAATGGTACGCCGAAAGTTGGACGCGGGTTTTTCCAGCGTGCTAAAGGATTCCCCAGCGGTGCGATCGCGGGGTTCAAAAAGGGTTTGCAAAATTGGTTGCCCTTGGCTGTGCACCAGACTCAGGCGCACATCGTAGTAGCGGGTACTGTGGCGAAAGGACTCTAGTTGTTGCTGAATTTGGCGGGGATCTGCAAAGGGATTTTCTGTAATGCGCCGCAGGTGGCGATCAATGGCCTCACTGACTTGATCCTCCTCAAGGGGCAGGGCACGATTTTCACGACACTCAAAGAAATAGACCTGCTTGCGGGTTTCGCGGGCAATGGGCGTGCGCACAAGAGCAGGAGACACTGCTGCTGTCAAGCTGGCAAAGAGGCAGACAAAGATCATCACCCCCACGGTATTGGTGAGGACATCGAGGAACGAGTCGAGATTTTGACTGGGGGCTTGGACTTGGGGACGGCAGCGCGATCGCTTCATGAAGCGGCAGTACAGAGACTTCTTCTAGGGTATCGGAATTCTTGACCTCTGGTCTTAGCGCATCTGATAGAGTGGCAATACAGTGGCAATTAGCATAGATCACTCATCAACTCCTCGCAACTTATGGCAATGCTAAAAACGCGCCCCCCTCGTCCCCTCACCTACCAAGCCTACGATCGCGTGGTTGGCAAACAGGGGCGGGTCTTGGTATTGCTCTCGATCATGACCGTATTTTTGCTGGGGGGCATTGGGAGTCGCTTGGCCTACCTGCAAATTGTCGAGGGCGATCGCAACCGCCAGATGGCCGATGAAAACCGTATTCGCCTGATTCCCAAACCGCCGGAGCGGGGGAAGATTTTGGATCGCAAAGGGCGGATCCTCGCGGGAAATAAGTTCTCCTACTCGGTATTTCTCTGGCCCCTTGCGGCGAAAAAGCCCGAATGGCCGCAGACGGTGAACATTCTCTCGCGGGTGCTCAATATCCCTGCCAGTGAGATCGAAGCGCGAGTCAAGCAAGCAGGGGTGAATTCTCCTTCGTTGATTCGCATTGCCCAAGGGATTAGCCAAGCCCAAATCATTGCCCTTGAAGAACACCGCAATTTCTTGACAGGGGTGGAAATTGACCGCGAAGCCCTGCGCTTTTACCCCCATGGCGAAACGGCGGCTCACATCATTGGCTACATCGGCGAACTGAATGAGGAGGAACTAGCGGCTCGTCGAGATCAGGGCTACCGCCTTGGCGATGTCATGGGCAAAATGGGTGTCGAAGCCACCTACGAAAACGTACTGCGGGGGACATGGGGTGGTCAGCAGGTGGAGGTGGATGGTCAAGGCAAAGTGATCCGCATTTTGGGTCAAAAGGTAGCCCGACCGGGAAATGACATCACGCTTTCGGTGGATTTGGACTTGCAAAAAGCGGCGGAAGCAGCCCTAGGGAGTCGGCCGGGGGCGATCGTGGCCATGGATCCCCGTGATGGAGCGATTCTGGCTCTGGCCAGTTACCCTGCCTTTGATCCCAATTGGTTTGCCCGCCGCATGACCCAAGCCCAGTGGGAGGAGCTGCAACGGCGGCAGTTTCCCTTTGTCAACCGTGCCCTTCAGGGGTTTCCTCCCGCGAGTACCTTCAAAATCGTGACAACGGTGGCCGGCTTGGAGTCAGGGAAGTTTAGCCCCGATACCGTACTGATGACCTATCCTGCCCTCTACACAGGGGGCTTTGCCTTCCACGATTGGAACCGGGCGGGCTTTGGCCCTCTGGGCTTTGCCGGTGCCATGGCATGGAGTAGTAACACCTTTTTTGGTCAAGTGGCGCGCCGCATTGGACCTGAAACTCTGATTCATTGGGCGCATCGCTTTGGAATGGGGTCTAAAACCGGCATTGACTTACCCGGTGAAGCTCCCGGATTTGTGCCAACCCCCCAGTGGAAGCAAGAAACCTTTGGCGAGGGGTGGTACGACGGCGATTCCTTGATTACCGCCATTGGTCAAGGGGCTTTGCAGGTGAGTCCGCTTCAAGCCGCGGTCATGTTTGCAGTGCCTGCCAATGGGGGCTATAAAGTGCGGCCACACCTGATTGCTTCCGACAATCCCCATCGCTGGCGGCAATCATTGAACCTAAAGCCCTCTACCATTCAAGTGCTGCGTCAAGGCCTACGGCAGGTGGTGACCAGTGGTACAGGGGCTGCCCTAAATGTTCCTGAGGTGGCGATCGCCGGCAAAAGTGGTACCGGGGAAGATCCACCTCGCCCTAACCACACTTGGTTTGGTGCCTATGCCCCTGCAGACAAACCGGAAATTGTGGTCGTTGCCTTTGCCGAAAACTCTGGTGGTGGGGGTGGGTCTGTGGCAGGTCCGATGGTGCTCAAAGTGATTCAGACCTATATGAAAATTCGCGATCGCTAGCCCCTTGCGGCCAAGCAGATTGTCATTCCCCAAGGTTGCGCCTAGAATTTGAAGGAATGCGTGTGATGGGATGAATCATGATGGAGCAGCGGGTTATTGCCCTTGGGCTGACAATAGGTCTCTTGACAACCGCCTTGGGGACTCGCCAGAGTGTTGCTGAAACGATTCCTGCTGAACCAGAAGCGGCTGCACCGATCCTTGTCAATCCTGTTCAACCGGTGGACAGTGAGCCTCTTGTTTTTTCCACAGAACCTGTAGATCCGCCCCCTGGCAGTGAACCCCTCGAAAACCTTAAGCCCGCCCGCTCCATCCCCGTGGTGATCCAAGAGCGCTCCACAGGCTGTCAAGCGATCGTTAGCGAGGGCGTTCCCCCCAACATTTGCCAAGCCCAAGGTGCTCCACAACCCCTAGTGACCCCCACGACTACATCACCTTCTGCTCCAGCTTCTCATCGCCCCTTGGTGGCTGCAAACCCAAGAAATTTTGTGCCATCTGCCCAAACGGCTGCGCCGACCTATGTACGCCAGCCCTTTCCGGGACCGAATCCCTTGCGTTGGCTAAAGGTCAACAATGGCCAAATGCTCTTTCCCTTGCCGTTTCCGGTGCCCATTACCTCAACTTTTGGCTGGCGCATCCATCCCATTTTTGGCGATCGCCGCTTCCATTCGGGAACGGATTTGGGCGCCCCTGAAGGCACACCCGTGTTGGCGGTTTTTGATGGTCGCGTGGTTGAGTCCAACTGGCTAGGGGGCTATGGCCTCACCGTCATTTTGCAACACCCGCCAGAGCAGCACCAAACCCTCTATGCCCACCTCTCACAGCGCTTTGTCAATCCCGGTCAATGGGTGAAGCAGGGGGATGTCATTGGCCTCGTGGGTAGTACGGGCAACTCCACTGGTCCGCACCTGCATTTTGAGATCCATGAGATGACGGCTCAGGGGTTGATTCCTGTTGCCCCCGAAGCGCGGTTAGAATTGGCCTTAGCACAGCTAAAGCAGGCGATCGCCCAAGCGCGTCAGCAATCGAATCGCAGTTCGTAGGATGCCCATGGTTATTGCGACTTCCCCTCACACCGATAATCCCCTCTTGCGGGGCGATGGTTTTCCCCCCTTTGATCAGATTGAGGTGAGCCATGTTGAGCCAGCCGTGCGCCAACTCTTGCAGGAACTCACCCAAGAATTAGAGACCCTCGAGCAATCCTTCACGCCCACGTGGGAAGGGCTAGTGGAACCCCTCGAACGTTTGAGCGATCGCCTCGGTTGGACATGGGGGATTGTCAGTCATCTCACTGGCGTCAAAAATAGTCCCGAATTGCGTCAAGCCTACGAAGCCGTTCAACCCCAAGTAGTAGAGTTTTACACCCGTTTGGGTCAATCGCGCCCCCTCTATGAAGGCTTTAAGGCACTGGCTGCCAGTCCAGACTTTCAGAGCTATCCCCCTGCGCGCAAACGCATTGTTGAGGCCGCCATTCGTAACGCCGAACACAGTGGCGTCAGTTTGACAGGAGCCGCCAAAGAGCGCTTCAACACCATTCAACTGGAATTGGCGGAGCTATCTACCCAGTTTTCCAACAATCTTTTGGATGCCACCAAGGCCTTTCGCCTCAAGCTCACCCAACCCGATGAAGTGGCTGGACTTCCCCCCAGCTTGCTGGCGCTGGCTGCCCAAACCGCTCGCCAAGATGGCATTGAGACCGCCACCCCTGAAACAGGGCCATGGCACATTACCCTCGACTTCCCCAGCTTTGGTCCCTTTATGCAGCACAGCCAACGGCAGGATTTGCGGGAGCAGGTCTATCGCGCCTACATTTCCCGTGCCAGCAGTGGGGAGTGGGATAACCGTCCCATTCTTGAGCGCATCCTTGCCCTGCGGATCGAAGAGGCACAGCTTTTGGGATTCAACACCTATGCTGAACTCAGCCTTGCCAGCAAAATGGCCGATAGTGTGGCCAGTGTGGAAAAGCTCCTCGAGGAACTGCGGCAAGTCAGCTATCGTGCGGCGGCGCAAGAACTGGAAGAACTGAAAGCCTTTGCTGCTGCCCAAGGGGCACCTGAAGCCACCGATCTGCAGCACTGGGATATTCCCTATTGGGCTGAACGGCAGCGGGAGGCGCTCTTTGACTTCAATGATGAGGAACTGCGTCCCTATTTTCCTTTGCCCCAAGTGCTGGAGGGCTTATTTGGGCTAGTGAAGCGACTGTTTGGGGTGACGGTGGTGCCTGCGGATGGTCAAGTACCCGTTTGGCATCCTGATGTGCGCTTTTTTGCCATCCTCGATGAAAATCATCTGACGATCGCCCACTTTTATCTTGACCCCTACAGCCGTCCTGCCGAAAAACGCGGTGGGGCATGGATGGACGATTGCCTTGGCCGTGCCAAATATCGCATTCAGGGGGAATGGCGCACCCGCTTACCCGTGGCCTACTTGGTCTGCAATCAAACCCCCCCAGTGGATGGTAAGCCCAGCCTGATGACCTTTAGCGAAGTGGAAACCCTCTTCCATGAGTTTGGGCATGGTTTGCACCACATGCTAACGCGGGTGGATGAAGCGGGGGCAGCGGGCATCAACAATGTGGAGTGGGATGCCGTCGAACTTCCCAGTCAATTTATGGAAAACTGGTGCTACCATCGGCCGACACTCTTTGGCATGGCACGCCACTACGCAACGGGGGAACCGCTGCCAGAACACTACTATGAAAAACTGGTTGCCGCCCGCACCTATCGCGCAGGCAGTGCCCTATTGCGGCAGTTGCACTTTAGTTTGTTAGATTTAGAACTGCACCATCGCTATCAACCGGGGCAAGGAGAAACCCCCCAACAAGTGCGCGATCGCCTAGCGCAGACCACAACAATCTTGCCCCCCCTGCCAGAAGATGCCTTTCTCTGTAGCTTTGGCCACATTTTTGCTGGGGGGTATGCTGCGGGTTACTACAGCTATCTGTGGGCAGAAGTTCTCAGTGCCGATGCCTTTGCCGCCTTTGAGGAAGCGGGCCTAGACAACGAGCAAGCCATTGCTGAAATGGGACGACGCTATCGCGAAACCGTGCTTGCCCTTGGCGGCAGCCAACCCCCGATGGAGATCTTCAAAGCCTTCCGCGGCCGTGAACCGATCACTGAACCTCTACTACGGCATCGAGGATTGTTGTCGAATACTTAGTTTGCCACTTACGGAGCCTTTGGCAGGCGATCGCCCCGCGTTTGATCCAGCCACTCAAAAATCCGATCCAACTGCTCCAAGGTAATGAAGCCATACTGCCAAAGAATAATCGGCAACGATCCCCGTTGCTGTTGCCATTGCCGCACCGCCATTGCAATGCTCTCTGGTGGCAGTGCCAGTTCCTGTTCGAGATAGTGCAGTAGCTGAGAAGAGTAGGGCATCGTAGGTGAGGAGTGGCTGATGAAACAGGGATATAAGGTTTAGGTATTTAGACTTGCAGTATAGCAATGGGATTCTCAGGATAGGGTGAGTTTAACAAAAGCTGCATATTGTCTGAGAAGACGGCAGCGCTGATTGCAATGTTTCGCAGCATACCCTTAAGATAATTAAAAAAGATGCCCTATTTGTAAATTTTTATTACGATGCTTCAGCAATTGCGGCGCTTGTTTTACCAAGTTGGTTTAGGGATGGTGCTGGTTAGCCTCTGCTGGTTGGGGGCGATCGCCCCTGCCCACAGCTTCAACAATCCAGAGTTGTTGCCCGCGGAGCCAACCAATGTCGTTGACTTAGCGCAGATTCTGACACCCGTTCAAAAGGAACGGCTTGACAGCGAACTGGCAGAGTTTGAAGCCCAGACCGGCTGGAAATTGCGGGTTCTCACCCAGTACGATCGCACCCCCGGCCTCGCAGTGCGGGATTTTTGGGACTTAGACGATCGCAGTATTCTGCTGGTGGCCGATACGCGCGGTGGCAATCTTTTGAACTTTAATGTTGGTGACACCGCCTACCGCGTCCTCCAGCGCACCTTTTGGGTTGAATTGCAAACCCGCTTTGGCAATCAGTACTTTGTCCGTGACAACGGCGAGGATCAGGCGATCCTGCAATCGCTTCATGCCATTGAAACCTGCCTCTCCCAAGGGGGGTGCCGTGCCGTACCGGGGTTACCCCAAGAGCAATGGATTCTCACCCTTGCCACCTCCATCTTTGGCGGCATCATTTTCGGCTTTGTGGCTCGTCCCCGCCGTGCGGATCAAAAGGTGGCTTGGAAGTGGATTCTCCTCTTTTCGCCCCTGTGGGGGATGCTTTTCTTTGCCTTTGGCCTTGGTCCTGTTCTAGTGCGTACCCAAGAATGGCTACCCGTTCTGCGCAATGTTGCTGGTTTTGCCTTGGGTGCCATTGTTGCCTTTTTGATTCCTGCTCCCAGTGAGCCACCGCCAGTGCTTGAGGAATAGGCACCTTGCAGACCCTTGATCAGAAAATCGCGTAGGATTGGGGTTAACTACACTACACCCTTGGTTGGGGAACCCGTCCTGTGCTATGAATAGTCATCATTTCTCGCGTCACATTGTCGGCATTGTCAAAGGCCCCGGTGATACCGGTAGCGAGTATGTTTTTATTACTGCCGATGCCCAGCCTGTGCGAATGGGTGAATTTGTCTATTATGAGTTAAGCCATTCCCCAAGTGTGGCCTCAAACTCCCATGCTGCTGCGGTTCACCAAGTCTTGGGCAAGATTACTGGCTGCCGTCTGATTGAGCATCTACCGGATCGGATGTTTGCTGATCACGAACTGAATCCCGGTGCGGTGGCTGCCCTGATTGGTTTTACCTGTGAACCGGCGGAACTCTACGAAATGACCGTAGAAGTGATGGGGGAATTTCATGAGGTCTTTGGCTTTAATAATTTGCGGCGGCTTCCCCTGCCCGGTGCCAAGGTCTATTTAGCTGACGACGCGCTGTTGCGGCATGTCCTCAATAAGAAAAAGCCAGAGGAGGTGGGGGCTGCCCATATCGGTTCACTGTTGTTGCGGCAGGAGGGTGCTGTGCCCATTGCCCTCGATGTCAAGGAACTGGTGAGTACGCATGTGGCCATCCTTGCCGGGACAGGTTCCGGGAAATCCTATACCGCAGGGGTTTTGGTGGAGGAATTGCTTTTACCGAAAAATCGCGCCGCAGTGCTGATCCTCGACCCCCATGGTGAATACCACACGCTGGCGCAGCTGAGGGGACACCCCGCTTTTCAAGGGGCGGATGGCTATCAACCTCAGGTGAAAATTATTACGCCCCAAGAGGTCAAAATTCGTGTTTCTTCCCTAGAGTTTCACGATATTCTGACGCTGCTCCCCCCGATGAGCGATCGCCAGCAGGCCATTCTCAAAAAAGCCTATGACGAAGTACGCGGTCGTTTCAAAGATGGCCGTTGGAGTACCGAAGACTTGATTGCAGCGGTCTATGCTGTGGATCGTGTTGAAGATGAGGAGGGCAATGTCAAGCAGGGTTCCTCGGCTGATGCCTTGGCTTGGAAGCTAGAAAAAATGCAGCGCTCTGACTATTTCCATGCCTACAAGCATTTGCCCCCCTGCGAGTTGTTTGCCCCCGGCCAAGTCACCATCCTGCAAATGAATGAGATTCCCCTTGAGGAGCAGCAGGTGATTGCCACGGCAATTTTGCGCCAAACCAACCATGCCCGCATGAATACCCAAAAAGACCGCGTCTTTGAGGGGGATGAGCAGTACCTCCCCTACCCGGTGTTCATCTTAATTGAGGAGGCGCACCGCTTTGCCCCCGCCCATGAACCTTCCCAATGTAAGCAGGTACTGCGCACGATTCTCAGTGAGGGCCGTAAATTTGGCCTTGGGGTAGGACTGATTACTCAGCGTCCTGGCAAACTGGATAGCGATGTGCTCTCCCAGTGTATGAGCCAGTTTATGCTGCGGATTGTCAACCCTGTCGATCAAGAGAGCCTCAAGCATGGGGTGGAGGCCGCTGGCCGAGATTTGCTCAAAGAACTGCCTGCCCTGAGTAAGGGGCAAGTGATTATTGCGGGTGCCTGTGTGAATACGCCTGTCCTCTGTCGGGTGCGGCAACGCTTAACAACTCATGGGGGTGACACGCTGGATGCTCCTGACCTGTGGCAAAAGTATTTTGCCCAACACAAACAGTTGGATCGCATGGTGGCGATGGCAGGCCCGGCACCCCGTCCTAAACCGCGAACCATTGGCCAGCGATCGCTCGAATAATTAGCCGTTGTCAACTCCAAAAAAATGCGCTAGCTTAGGAGTAGCTCTATTCAAGGGGCTGAAACGGCTTCGACGTCCTAGTGAAAGTTGGGCTGTGATGCAGGTCGAGAGTGGGCTATCTCTCGTTAATCCAGAGTCCAAACCAAAAGTAACTGCGAACAACATCGTTCCTTTCGCTCGTAAAGCTGCTGCGGTAGCCTAAGACCTCTAAACAGGTTCGAGCACTCGTTGTCCGACTCCGTTAAGGGCAGCGGGTTAACCCCAACGGATGCGCTAGGCAGTTCTCTCTGGTGGGCTGTTTAGCAAAGACTCTACCAGAGCATCCTACTGTTCGGGATAAGGAACAGTTCCCGCCTGAGGGTCAGAAAGGCTAAACCTGTGAAGGAGCAGTCGATGAATAGCTAGGGCGGACACGGGTTCGACTCCCGTCAGCTCCATCATCTTCCATGCAAAAAGTTCAAAATGCCTTGGGCGATCGCCCGTGCCATCTGCGTCCGCCATGCAGGATTCTTGAAGTTTGCGGCATCCTCTGCGCCCGTGACAAACCCTGTCTCGACAAGGGCAGAATCCATTGACGTATTGCGAATCACATAGAATCGTGCCGCCCTCACCCCGCGATCGCGAATGTTCAAGGAATTGAGAATACTATTGTGAATGGCAGATGCCAAACGATTTGAGCGTCCGGGGGCAAAGTAGGTTTCTAAACCATTGACATCGGGGCGAGCCAGACTAATAGCATTGGCGTGAATACTCACAAAGGCATTTGCCCGTGCCCGTTCCGCAATGGCGACCCGAGGAGCCAAGTCTAAGTCAATGTCTGTGGTGCGGGTCATAATCACCTGCACACCCTGCTGCTGCAAAAATTGGGAAACTTGCAGGCTGATATCGAGAACAATATCCTTTTCACGAATGCCGCCAATACCAATGGCACCGGGATCGCGTCCGCCATGTCCGGGATCAATGACCACCACAAACCGGCCGCGGGGGACGGGCTGATTGGGGGGCTGAGGGGTTGCTGTGGGGGGAACATCAATTGGGGTGGGCGTACTGCTCGGAGGGTCATTTGCTCCCTGAATTTGCACCACAAACGCTTCAGCTGACAGGGGACGAGGGCCAAGGATGCGAAAGTTGGGCGCTGGGGTGAGCAGAATCGAGACGGTTTGGTTATCCTCTTGACGAAATTCAATGTTGCTTAAGGGACTACCGGTAACTAGGCGGGGTTCGCGCAGATTACTGTCCAACTGTGCTTGCCGTAGGCGAATGCGATAGCGATTGCCTTCCCAGCCCACGTTATAGAAAACGGTGCGATCGCCCTGAATCAGCAACTCTCGTCCCCCCAAATCAACGCGCTGAATCGTTGTGACAGGAGTTTGAGCACTGGCCGCAGGAATCACACTAGGGCGTTGGGACGGTGGCGGAGGTGGGGGTGTAATGGCCGTGGTTGAAGGCACAATCACAAAGCCATCATGACGGGGCGTCACTTGCCAATCGGCATCTTGAGGGTCAATGTCGAGGGTAATTTGGACTTGGCGATTGCTCTGAGTCCGTACCTCTGCCCGGACGCGATCCCGACCAAAGCGGCGCAGTTCCAAGCGCCGAGGACTAAAGTTGCGAATCAATTCACTATTGCTGAGGAGAATTTCAATGCGATCCCGACGGGGGCGGCGCAGGGTGTAACTGCCTTCGGGCAAGGGGCGATCGGCTAGCACTAGAAAACCTGTGGCATCTGCCCGCCAACTTCGCACTTGCAGCGGCCCTGTGGGCGTTACGGGAGGAGCAGAAGGAGGAGACGGTGGGGGCGGCGGCGGTAGTGAAACTGTTTGCTGCTGGGGGGTGGGCAGTTGCACCAACCAGTTATTAGCCGTGACTCCCCGAAAGCGCACCTGCTGCGGGTCAATTGTAAAACCGGCCGCATATTCCACCACAATCCGCGTCGTTTGGGGGTCAAACTGAGCAACCCGCACTTGGCGAATGGCACCACTGTAGTTTTGACTGATCTGGGGGCTACCGAGAACGACACCCGGCAAGTCAATGACAAGGCGGGTCGGGTTATAGACCAACTCAGCACGGGGCTGAACAGCACGCTCCGTACGAATTTCCAGTTGATTGGTGGCAGGGTTAAGTCGCCACAATTGTAGACGGCTGGCTGAAGCAGGCTGAGCCATGACCAGTGCAGCAGCAGGTGCCCATAGCAAACTCACTACAGCTCGACATTGCCAAGAACGCCACGGTTGATCCATTCACGCTTCCTCCACCAGCGATGCACAATACACTGCCAAGTTGGCTAGCCAAGCCGCTCGCTCAAACGTGCTCAGCATACTTGATCGGGGACAGGTATGTGAACTGGCACACCCTGCGATTTAGTTTTGCGCGATCGCCCTTCATCAGATTCAAATTTCAGCCGAGTTGCTTCAAGCTCACTTAGACGCCCACCGCACTCAATAAGTTCGCCGATTGCATGATCTAGCCCGTTTTGCCGTAGCTTTGCCCTAGGAAATATCTGCGGAATCCTCAATGCCCAGTGGCCGTACCCACGATCGCCTGACTTGGATCGGCATGCCCCTTGTGGGCTTCACCGCCAGTGCCCTCACCCGTGACTGGATCTGGGGGGCAATTGCCAGCAGTAGCTTTGGTATTGGCGGCTTTCTCCTCAGTCCAGACCTCGATACCCCCTCTTTACCCTACTACCGTTGGGGCTGGCTGCGGGCAATATGGCTACCCTACCAAAAAGCCTTTCACCATCGCTCCTTTTGGACCCATGGCCCAGTGGTGGGCACGCTGATTCGGTTGCTCTATCTCAGCTTTTGGTTGGGGTTAGGACTGGGTCTGGTGGCCGGGGTCGCCGCATTCACAGGCCACTTTTCCCTTGTGCAGCAATGGCTACATCGTTGGCAGGGAATTGACTGGCGCTGGGGAGTTGCGATCGCCCTTGGCCTAGAGCTATCGGCACTGCTTCATGTCACAAGCGATCTGGTGGTTTCTCGGTGGCGACGCTGGCACCGCTAATGGTGGTGCGTAGGGCAAGGCGGCGCACTAATGGAGCGATCGAGCCAACCCACTGCCTGTTGGAGATGCGCCAGTGCCTCAGCATCATTTTCCTTGAGGAGATAGACCAGAGCGGCAGCCGCCTGTTCGAGGGCGCGGGCACGGCGATTTCCCTTGAGGCGATGCCAATCTTGGGGAGCAATCCTAACCGCATCAAGGAGGGCAGTGGCTAGTTCTTCTGCACGGGGAGTCGTTTGCACCATGACTTAAACTTGATCTAAAGGGAGAACTATCCTCTAGTTTAAGCAGTGGGCAACTGCCCCTAAGGCCACAAGCACTGGAACTTTACCCTTGAATCATAGCGTCTAAGGTAAAGGCAGGTGCATCCCGCCAAGGAGAGATCGTGATGGTAGCAAAAGTCACCCGCTCCCGCCCCGCCTTGATTGTGCTGGCGGTTATTGGCCTTGCCTCGGCTGGTACAGCCGCATGGCTAACCTTGAGTCCCCCCCGGCAGGGAGATCCGGTTCCTAATCCGGCGGAAGTTGCCCAGCAGCAGGAAACTCAAATCTTTTGGGTCAAGAATGAAGGGGATAGCCTCGTTTTAGTGCCCTCTACGGTACGGATCAATACCCCGACAACGCGGCCAGAACTCTTTATTCAATCTCGTCTGGAGCGACTTTTGGCGGGTCCTGCCAATCAAGATGTCACCACCAGCATTCCGGAAAATACCCGTGTCAATCGTGTAGAAGTCAAAGCCGATGGCATCCATGTGGATCTCTCTCCAGAGTTTACCAAAGGGGGGGGAAGTGCTTCGATGCAAGCACGTCTAGGACAGGTACTGTACACAGCAACAGTGAATGATCCCAATGCGCCAGTTTGGATTTCCATTGGGGGTGAACCCCTGCGCGTCCTAGGGGGTGAGGGGCTAGAGGTGACGCAACCGATGACCCGGCAATACTTTCAAACGGCCTTTGCCCTCCGCACCCAGTAGTGCCAAGCAAGTCCAAGAAGAATGAGACCACACCCCGACAGCCACACTTGGACTTCGACCCAAAAAGCCAGCCCTAGACAACCGATTAAACCTGCAACCGCAAGCCAGCGGGGAAATTGTGGCTCCTTCAGTTGCAGTGTGGCAAGGTTGGTAATGGCGTAGTAAATCAGCACGCTAAAGGCACTAAAAGACCACGTAGTTTTTACATTGCCAATCAGGATCAAGAGGGCAATCCCCCCACTCACCGCAAGAACGGCAGCAACAGGTTGTTTTCCTTGGGCTGGAATCTGAGCCAAAATTGCCGGTAAATCTCGCCGTCGCGCCATTGCCAACACCACACGGGAGAGGCCGAGCAACAGATTGAGCAGAATCCCGACCATGGCCGCGATCGCCCCCAGCGTAATCAGAGGCGGCAGCCAAGAGACACCCAATTCACTGGCGACAATCTCTAAAGAGGCAGCCGTAGTCAACTTCCCAGAGCCATGACTCCCCAGAACAATCAAGGCAACACTGAAGTAGAGCAGGACAACAATACCAATGGCTAGGGCAATGGCTCGTGGAATGGTTCGCCGAGGAGTCTTGACCTCCTCCGCCAGCACAGCAATACGGGCATAGCCGGCATAGGCGACAAAGAGCAGTGCCGTTGCTTGGAGAAGATTCTTGAGCGAGAGTGGTTGCGATGCTGCCGACCAAAGTAGCCCTCCCTGTTGTTGGACGTGGCCAATGCCGACAAAGAGCAACAAACTGGTGAACGTGACTAGGAGAATCCCCAGATTCACTTGCGCCGATCGCCGGATGCCCAAAAGCACCACACAGATCAAGACCGCCAGTAGCCCCAGAGCAGCCATGATTTGCCAGCGCCCGCTATTGTCCTCTAGGCCGAGCCATTGGAAGAGATAAGCCATAGAGCCAAGGGCAGCAGTGGCTGCAGAAGCCGATTTGGCCAGTAAAAACATCCACCCCGCTGTAAAGCCGAAAGGGGGAGAAAGATAGCGATACCCATACTCGTAGGTGCCCCCACTCACAGGATGGGAGGCCGCCAATTGGGCACTACTGAGGCCATTACACAGCGCGATCGCCGCGGCAAGGATCAGGGCTATCAACACCCAAGGGCCAGCGAGGTCGGTGGCAATGCCTAAACTGACAAACAGCCCCGTACCAATCATGGAACCTAGACCTGTTAAAGTGGCGCCCCACAGTCCTAGTTCGCGTTTGAGCATGGAGTTTCGTTCGAGAACTGAAGAACGCCTTCTAGCCTAGAGGATAGGGACGGCGATCGCTATAATTGGAGCAATTCTTAGCACGCGCGCAGGTATCAGGATCATGGCCAGTCCAGAACCCCCTAGCAACCAACCCGACGATCTCCTAGAAAACATCATTACTGATTTGGGTGAGTTGGACGAGCCTCCCGCACAGGATATTGATCTCAACTCCCTGACGGCTGAATTGGAGTCGCTCACCCTGACCGCAGAACAGCGGGCGATCGCCCAAAACCAAGCCCTACAAGAGCAAATTAGGCAGCTCACCGCAGAACTGGAAAACGTTCAACAGCAGCGAGATCAACTGAGCCAAGACCTTGCCCGCCTCCGTGAAGAAAATGCCACCTTGAGCGGCCTGCGGCAAAATCTTGAACAGGAACTGGCACAGGCGCTCATTCAGCAAGACGAACTTCAGCAGCAACTGGTGACACTGCAACTGCAAGCCTCCCAGATTCAGGAACTGCAAAGTCAAGTGGCAACCCTGCAATCCCAAGTCTCACAAATTCAAGAACTTCAAGATCAACTGGCCTCGCTGCAAACAGAAAAAACAGCTCTCGAACAACAACTTCAGGCGGTATTGGCTGCTTCACCACCCGCTCCTTTGGAGGATACCGCCCTTCTCGGTAATCCCCCAGACGCCGGCCTTGCCCAACAACTGGCGGAGATAACGCGGCAACTCACCCAAGTGGAAAGGGAGCGCGATCGCCTGCAAGAGGAACTTGCCCAAGCGCAAAATGAACTGCTCGGTCTGCAGCACGATTTAGAGGTGCTGCGCAACCAATCCTCAACCGTTGTTTCCACTGAACTCACCCTTGCTGCCCAAGAAAATCACCGCCTGAAGCGACAACGGTGGCGGCGTGACACCGTGCTTTGGATCAGTGGCATTGCGGCAACGGTGGTTTCTGCTTTGAGCGTCAGCTTAAATCTGCCGCAGCCCATTGGCCGCATCATTCCCCCTGTCGCCGCTTTGGCAGTTCCTGTGATTACAACGCTGGTTGGTAGGGGTGGGTCAAGTGAAAAGACTGCTTAGGCGATCCCCCTCTGGGCTAAAATCTTAGGGCAGGGACGCTTTGCTTAGGAGTTTAGATTACCGTGCCCAATCTCAAAGCTATTCGCGATCGCATCAAAACGATTAAAGATACCCGCAAAATTACCGAAGCTATGCGCCTCGTGGCGGCAGCAAAAGTTCGCCGTGCCCAAGAGCAGGTCATGGCGAGCCGTCCCTTTGCCGATCGCTTAGCTCAGGTGCTCTATGGCTTGCAAACCCGACTACGCTTTGAGGATGCCAATTTACCGCTATTGGCCAAGCGTCCTGTGAAGACGGTGGCGCTGCTGGTGGTGACGGGCGATCGCGGGCTGTGCGGCGGTTACAATACCAACGTCATTCGCCGCGCCAAAGAACGTACCCAAGAACTCGAAGCCGAGGGCGTCAAGTATATTCTGGTGATTGTTGGTCGCAAGGCAGCCCAATACTTCCAGCGCCGTAATTATCCCATTGATGCCGTGTACTCTGGCCTAGAGCAAATCCCCTCCGCCAGTGAAGCGGGTCAAATTGCCAGTGAACTGCTCTCCCTCTTTCTTTCGGAAACGGTGGATCGGGTGGAACTCATCTACACCAAGTTTGTCTCCCTCATTAGTTCAAAGCCCGTTGTCCAAACCCTGCTCCCCCTCGATCCCCAAGGGCTAGAGGCGCCCGATGATGAGATTTTTCGGCTGACAACCCGGGGTTCGCATCTGGAAGTCAACCGCGAGAAAGTCACCTCGACACTGCCTGCTCTACCCCCTGACATGATTTTTGAGCAGGATCCCGTGCAAATTCTCGATGCCCTGCTGCCCCTGTACTTGAATAACCAGTTACTACGGGCACTGCAAGAGGCCGCCGCCTCGGAATTGGCAGCGCGGATGACGGCAATGAATAACGCGAGCGATAATGCTCAAGCGCTGATTGGAACCCTCACCCTCTCCTACAACAAAGCGCGTCAAGCTGCCATTACCCAAGAGATTCTCGAAGTGGTGGCGGGTGCTGAGGCTCTGCGCTAGGAGTTGACCTCTGAAGCTGCTTTTTGTTTCCACTTCGGTTGGCCCTCTGGGTACAGGAAAAGGGGGCGGTGTTGAATTGACGATCCTCAATATGGCTCAGGCCTTGGGCGATCGCCAGCATACCATTCACATCCTTGCCCCCGAGGGTTCCCACTTGCCAGTGGTGGCAACCATTGAACCAGTAGCGGGTGCCCTTCAAGTGCCAGCGCAGCATCAAACTCGCGATCAACCGATTACACTGCCGCCCAATAGTGTGTTAGCCAATATGTGGGCACGGGTGCGGCAGCTTCAACAGGAATTTGATGTCATTGTCAACTTTGCCTACGACTGGCTGCCCTTTTACCTGACGCCTTTTCTCAGCCGTCCTGTGGCGCACCTAGTGAGCATGGCCTCGCTTTCGGACGTCATGGATCAGGCGATCGCCCGTGTCATTGATGACTATCCGGAAACCATTAGTGTCTATACCCGTACCCAAGCCGCCACCTTCCCTTTTGGCGATCGCTGCGTGTGTTTGGGCAGTGGTCTGGATCTGTCCCTCTATGACTTTTGTGCAGAGCCAGAGGATGCCCTGTGCTGGCTGGGGCGCATTGCTCCTGAAAAGGGTCTCGAAGATGCTGTCGCCGCCGTCAATGTCACCCGTACCCCTTTGAAAATCATGGGGCAACTGCAAGATATAGACTATTGGCAGCGCATTCAAGCAGATTACCCCAACGCCCCCATTGCATATCTGGGCTTTTTGCCAACACGGGAAATGCAAGCACAGCTGCGGCGCTGTCGCGCTTTGTTGCTGACCTCCCGCTGGGTCGAAGCCTTTGGCAACGTTGTCATCGAAAGCCTTGCCTGTGGCGTTCCCGTCATTGCTTACGATCGCGGTGGGCCGAGTGAAATTGTCCGTGATGGTCAAACCGGGTTTCTGGTTATCCCGGATTCTGTCGAGGCCTTAATTGCTGCCATTGGCAAGATTGATCAAATTGATCGGGCGGCCTGTCGGCAGCAGGCGGAACAGGAGTATAGCTTAGCTGTTTATGGGGATAGGGTGGAGCAATGGCTACAACGGGTAGCAGCCTCCTCTCTGCCCTAAACCAGCAAATGTTGCATGGCAAATTCCGTACTCCCCTATACAATAGGCAAGGTGCTAGTGGAGATGACACCTGAATGGGCTGGGTTCTGTTCCAAGGGACAAAGCGAGGACACTCACCCTTGCTCATTTCCTTTATGATGGCCACGATCGCCAGTGCGAGCCTAGGGTTCTGGTTTTTGCGGAGCCTGTCCCCGACACCGATGGCTCTCTCAGAACCAATGCCTTTACCTGACCCAGTTCAACTTGAACGACCTCTGCCCCGGCCGATTTTGGATGGCCGCGATCCCCTATTAGCAACTGTCCCCAACAAAGTCCCCCAACCACCAGCGGCTGCCTCTACCCACGCCAAGGCAATCTTGCCCACAGTGCCCCCTCCTGCCCTGCAACCCGTGCCTCCGAGCCAAGGCCCTGCACCCCAAGTGCGGGTGGCGATCGCCCGCGATCAAAGTCAACTGACCGTTGGCACCGCCGTAGCTACCGCTGTCACCAATGATCAACAGCAGGTGATGACCCAGCTTGCCCCTTCCCAAGGGGTCGTGGTCACAGCCCGCGATGGCTTTTTGCTCTGGAATGGCCAACCCCTTGCCCCCTCCCTCTGGATTCGCCCCAGCAATCAACTTGCGTTTGTTGGCGATAAATGGTATCGCGGTGTGGTGCGCCTCATTGCTCAGGGAAACACGGTTACAGCCGTCAATCAAGTGGACTTGGAACAATACCTCGTGAGTGTGGTGGGTTCAGAGGTCTATCCCGACTGGCCAATGGAAACCCTCAAAGCCCAAGCGATCGCTGCCCGTTCCTATGCCCTTGCCCAAATGTTTCAACCCGCCAGCCGCTTTTTTGATCTGGGGAACGACGAGCGTTGGCAGGTGTATCGTGGGATTGAAACCGAGTGGAACACCACTCAAGCGGCAGTCCAAGCCACGCGGGGCATTGTCCTCACCAAAAGTGGACGAGTGATGGTTTCGATGTATGCAGCAACCGACGACATTGTGCGCGATGTCTTTGGCGGGCGTGGCATGAGCCAAACAGGTGCTTATGAACTGGGCAAGCGCGGCTACAACTACCTGCAAATTTTAGGCACCTACTATCCGGGGGCGGGTCTATCGCAACTGCAAACCCAATAACCCTTCGGAGGCCAAGTCCATGAAATCTCCTCTTTTAGCGACTGCCCTTGCCCTGACAACGGTGGTCTGCCTTCAGTACAGTGGGCGAGCAGATTCGCCCTTGACCTCCACCCCCTTCTACGAAGCCTATACCGATGTGCCCATGGTGATGCGAGCCAAGCGCAGTGGCCGCCTTGATCTGAAAATGTCGGAGTGGCTCTCTTCGCCGCAGGTTCCCACAGATCACAAAGCTGCCCTGATCAATGCCCTCGGCTGGGATTTCAACGGCAAAGCCAATGGTCAAGCCTACCGCGCCTATCTTGCCCTAAGACAGGGTACGACCCCTGAAAATATCCCGCTGGAAAGCCTTACCGCCGATGACTTAATGACCCTAGGGTATCTCACAGCAATGGACAACTACTTTCAACCACAGCGGGGGATGTCTTTTCTCAATATGGCACAGGAACGTGACCCCGAAAGCTATGCGATCGCCATGGTACGCGGCCTTGTGGAAGCACAAACCCTCTTTGATGTCAGTTGGTGTCAAGTCTGGCAAGCGGTGAATCGCGTGGATGAAAATCCGCAACTGAAACGGGATTTACGCCCGAAGGCACGGGAGATTATCCTCAAATACATGCGCTTATACCGTCGGGATTGCTAAGTTTCAGGTTATGGGGTGTATCGAAGAGTTCATTGCAAGAACGACTCAACAAAAAGGCCACCTTGCCTTTGCCAAGGGGTGGGAAAAACTGGCGATTGATAAGTGGAGGATGAATGAGTATCAAGCAGTGATCTCAGCCCTCAACCATGCCTTAGCAATGGATCCTACCATGGCAAGATGTTGGTACCTGTTGGGCATGATCAGTGGTGTTGATAGTGATTTACAACAGGCACTAGCAGCCTACGAAAAAGCGATTGAACTGAGACCTGACTGGCAAATTGGCATTGACTTTCTCAAGTGTACGAGGTACTTGATTTACGTTTATAAAGATGTAGAAGAGCTACAGGATTGCCGTCAAAAAATCAGAGAATCCGTTGCCGAGTTCTATCAAACGTTTCAGAGTTTCTCTTTAGATAAGAAACAATATCTCTCGAAGTGGCTGGGGAATGTGAATACATTTTTACTGCCCTATCAAGGGAAAGAAACCCGCGATGTCCAACAACAGTATGGGCAGATGATCTACGAAATCATGACCAGTGTGATTCCAGCCGCCAAAGAACGCCCCCCAATGCCACCAGTGAAGGCCAATGAACCTCTACGGATTGGGTTTGTTTCAGGGCACTTTCGTGGGCATACGGTTTGGAAGTTGCTGCTCCACGGCTGGCTTAAACATCTTGATAAAACACAATTTCAGCTTTATGGCTACTACGTGCGAGATGATGGCGATCGCTGTACGGAGCAAGCAAAAACCTACTGCCATCGCTTTGTCATGGGCACCAAATCACCCGCAGAATGGTTTGAGCAGATTCGTGCCGATCAATTACATCTAGTGATTTTCCCCGAACTGGGCATGGATCTGGAACTGATCAAGATTGCCGCTCTGAAATTAGCGCCGATTCAATGTATGTCTTGGGGGCATCCCGACACCTCTGGCTTACCCACAATTGATTATTTCCTCAGTAGTGAGTTGATGGAACCGCCCGATGGCGAAACGCATTACACAGAAAAGCTGATCAGGCTAAAAAATTTGGGGATTGCCTTTAGTCCGCTACCCCCCGACCCGCGATCGCCCATTACGCGGGAGGAATTCGGCCTCAAAAGCGATGCCGTTATCTACGGTTGCCTGCAAAGTGTCTTCAAATATCTCCCCCAGTTTGACGACATCTACCCCGAAATTGCCGCAGCGGTCGGGAATTGTCAATTTGTTTTTATTACCAATCTTATGACCAAAAACAGCCGCCAGCGGTTTGAAGGACGTCTAGAACGAGCTTTTGCTGCCAAAAACCTTGACTATAGGGCGTACTGCTTTTTCTCACGCCCCTTAAACTTCTATGGTTTTACCTCCATGTTGCATTGTCTCGATATTTTCTTAGACAGCGTTGAATGGTCAGGGGGAAATTCTACCCTTGAAGCCCTCTACTATGCCCAAGTCCCTATGGTGACCACACTAGGACGCTTTATGCGGGGGCGGCATACCGCTGGTATTCTCACACTCCTAGAGCTACCGGAATTAATTGCACCAGATGTTTCTGCCTATATTCAAAAAGCCATTGAACTGGGTCAAAGTGCTGAGTATCGCCAATTTATCCGCGAAAAAATCCAAAACAATCTGCCGAAGGTGTTCGAGGATCAAGCCGGGGTACGCTCCCTTGAAGACTTTATGTGCGCTGCGGTGCAGGAGTTTGCCACCTCTGGCCGCCTCCTATAACCAATTGGAGTTCTAGATTCAGAAGCGGCTCAAGAAGCCCTTGGCATCCCTTGCAAGGCGGTAACAATCGCGAAGATTAAAAATAGGGCACCACTGCCCAAGGTCAATGTCCGTTCGGAGATGCGTCCAGCCATCAGGCCGCCGCCTAGAACCGCGATCGCGGCACAAATCCCGTGGCCAACAATGGCACCAAGGGCAACGCCCAAGGCATGGCTCGCGGCAGCAAGGGTAATCGTTGCAATTTGGGTGCGATCGCCCCATTCAGCAATGAAGGTGAGACTAAAGGCCTCTACAAAAGTCACCCAAGCAGGGTTACTGCCCCAACGGCTGAGATTGGCTTCCGCCTTTTCAACGGTTTCCACTGCCGCTTCACACTCATCCTCACAGGGGCTATCCCCCATTCGCCAGCCTTGAATTAGCATCTTGAGACCAAAAACAGTGAAGAGCAAAATCGCCGCATAGAAGGTGAACTCTTGCGGTAAAAGTTGAAAGACCTTGCCCACGGCCACTGAAAGCAGTGTCATCACAATTAAAGCCGCCCATACTCCAAGGAAGACCCACCGCTTGCTGTGACGGGTCGCCAAAATCATGGCAATAAAGAAGGTCTTGTCTCCCAGCTCAGAAATCGTGATGAGGGCCAGCCCCGCAGTAAAAGCCGTTAGCATGGAAAAGAATTCAAACTTTACCATGCCTTAAATTAGCACGCTGCCATGACGACACCGAAGAATTTCACCGCCCTTTTGAATCAGGTGGATTTACCCCTTGATTGGCTTGGGCTGCGTTACGTTGAGGAGATTGTCACGACTCGCAGTGCTCGGGATGGACATCCTGAAATGAACCAGCGATCGCGCCAGCGGGGTGTCATGGTTGAGGTGCTCGTCGATGGTCAATTTGCCTATACAGCAACCCCAAATTTGCAACCCAGTGCTATCCATCGGGCGATTCAGCAGGCCTATCAACAGGCGAAAACCGCTGCCCATTGGCGAGTCTTTAACTTTACGCCAGCGGCACGGGGCAAGGGCAAGGGACACTATCGATCGCCCCAGCGGCAACCTTTTGACCAACTTTCAGCCGCTGAATTGAATCACTTACTCCAAGACCTTTGCCATTGGCTCAAGGTTAGTGACGATATTGTCCAAACCCGTGCTTTTGTGCAGACCGTCGAGACCACTAGCCAGTGGTTGACCAGTGATGGCAGTCAAATTGAACAGCAATTTTATCAAGTGCTCACCGATATGAGCGCCACGGCTCAGGGGGCAGGGGTAGTGCAGCAGCGAACCGATCATGGTTGGTTAGCGCGGTGCTATCAAGGGGGGCTAGAGTGGCTGACGGCTGATCAATTGAGCGATCGCGCCCGCCACATTGGCGAGCAGGCCGTTGAACTCCTCAGTGCCCAAGAGTGCCCAGAAACAACGACAACACTGGTGCTCGCCCCCGATCAAATGATGCTGCAAATCCACGAGAGCATTGGTCATCCCCTAGAGCTAGACCGCATTTTGGGGGATGAGCGCAACTATGCCGGCAGCAGCTTTATTCGCCTTGAGGACTTTGGGCAGCGGCAGTACGGCTCCCCCCTCTTGAACGTCACGTTTGATCCGACCGTTGCCGGTGAACTGGCCAGCTATGCCTTTGATGATTTGGGGGTGGCGGCTGAACGCATCTATCTCATCAAGGAAGGACGCCTCCTGCGCGGTCTGGGCAGCCTTGAAAGTCAGCAGCGAGCGGGTGTCCCTGGTGTTGCCAATGCCCGTGCCTGTTCTTGGAATCGTCCCCCCATTGACCGGATGGCGAACCTGAATATTGAGCCAGGGACACAGTCCTTTGCCGAGATCATTGGCAACATTGAGTCGGGGGTGTACATGGAGTCCAATCGCTCTTGGTCAATCGATGACTACCGTCTCAAATTTCAGTTTGGCTGTGAATATGCCAAGCGCATTGAAAATGGCCGCCTGACCCAAACCCTGCGCAATCCCAACTATCGCGGTACCACCCCTGAATTTTGGCACAGCCTCATTGCGGTGGGAGATGCCTCCACCTTCGGTATTTTTGGTACACCGTTTTGTGGTAAAGGCGAACCCAATCAAGCCATTCGTGTCGGTCACGCTTCACCGGTGTGTGCCTTTGCCAATATCCAAGTCTTTGGCGGGGGTTGAATCAATGGGCGAGGTCAGACTCGAACTGACATGGGGAATCCCCGCTACATTTTGAGTGTAGTGCGTCTACCATTTCGCCACTCGCCCTCAGGCTTATTACTATACCATGCTTTAGGACGACTGAGTCATCTCCAGAGCGTGACAAGCGCGATCCACAAGGGTTTGTAGGGCAGGCAGTTGCTCGGTGTGTTCTGAGTAGTACAAATTGGCATTGCCGCGATCGGTGTCCTCCCAAAACTTGGGCTGAGCCTGGCGCAGGCGATCGCAATTTTGCTGAAAGAGACGCTTAAACCCCGCCAAGCCGAGAACCGCTGCATCCTCCACCATATCCTCAACAATCCGCTGCGCAAACTGAGGTTGCTGCCGTGCCAAGTAAAAGAGGGCAAGTCCCATTTGTAGGAGGCGAACCCCTGTACTTTTGCCATAGGGGCGATCGCCATTTTGGGGTTGACGCAGTTCCGGTGGATTATCTAGGCGAAGCATTTCCTCCAAGAGTTCCAGTTGCAGTCGCTCCTCCCACTGCTGCTCGTTCACCAAGATTAAGACCTTCTTTAGCTCAGCGGCAAAGACATCAACAATGAAATACAGTGCAGGACTATTCTGTGCTAACTCATAGACTTCATTCCCGTAGGCACGTAGATAATTCACACACTTTTGGGTGAGCTGGGGGCGCTGGTAATGCACCAGACTCTCAATAAACCGCCGATAGTGAAAGGCCAAGTTATAGAGATTGCGTGCCTCGTTGTAACGACTGCCGTGTTTAATGGCAAAGCGCATCATTGTATTAAAGCGAATAATGATTAGGTCCAGCAAAATGTCATCCCCCATACTGAGAATGCGGTGGGCGATCGCGCACATCTCAGAGCCACACAGCGACGCGAGAGGAAACTGCTCCTCCTCCAAAAAGCGCACATAGGCATTGCCGAGGAGCCGAAAACACTTTTGCTCATAGAAGGTATGGTTCTCTTCAATCTGGCTAAATTGGTCAAACATCGTCTTGAAGGCAATATCTCCCATCACCGCACCGCTGAGGCGAAAGAAATAGGCTGGGTAGTCGGGCTTGCAACTGATGTAGTGCTGAAGCAGTTCACTGACTGCACCAATAATCTCGGCCTGCGCTCCCCGAAACGCCACATAGGCCAGCAAATCATCCAATTGGTTCAATCCCGCGATCAGGTGAGCCTGACTACGGCGCAAAAACTGCGGTTGATAGGACACCCCATCCTTGAGAACAATGCCCAGTTGACTCATGTAGTGATACTGGCGGCGGTAAATTTGCTGAGCCACACTTTCTGGCTGGATGGACTTGAGAATGTAGAAGATGTAGGGGAGGGCCGTCAAAATTGCCAAGGGCAAGAGGCCGTATAAATTCAACAGGATGCTGCCGACAGGATGCCGTCCCAAGTCCTGCAAAACCTTGATGTAGAAGATATGGGCACCCCCCAAAACCAGACACCAGACATAGATCAGGCTCGTCCAGTCCTGCATGTACAGTTCAGTAATTTTGGGGATATTTTGCGCCGCAATGGAAATCACAATGATTAACGTACCGAGGGTGAGGCCGATGACCGAGAGCCACACCTCTGGGGCAAAGCCAGTATCAAAGGTACCAGCAACCAAGCCAGCAAAGAACCTTGGGGCAGTTGCTTTTAGATGAGCGAGGACAAGATTAGCACTGCTATCCAAGAGGGCAAGGGCAGCCAGACTCAGACCAAAAGCCACAAGCGATCGCGGCAGATGGGGAGTGGTCAAGAACCAGCGGTGGAGTTTCTTCAGCATCTATCCGTTTGAGTCAAGGGTCTCCGCTCCCGACTATGACACACCCGCGCGCAAATTTCCTGTCGCCCCTTTGATCTCTCTGGGAATTCATGCTAGGATAGTGTTCCTGACTTGGGCTTGTAGCTTAGTGGATTAGAGCGGCTGACTACGGATCAGCAGGTCGGGGGTTCGAGTCCCTCCAAGCCCGTTGAGTAAAGCTGAATAAAACTATAGAGCTATTATTTTTTATTCAAATCAAAAAGGGTGACCGTAGCCACCCTCTATCACGTTACTTATCGTTGCTCAGCGATCGCAGAGTGCCTAGACCACCACGGTTTTCTGAGTCACTTGTTTCAGTTCACCTTTGGCATATTTGGCAGCATAGTCATCAAGGCTGAGTTGCTTAATTTTGCTGGCATTGCCGGCGGTACCAAATTGCTGATAGCGTTCAGCACACACTTTTTGCATGTATTTAATGGAGGGCTTGAGGAAGTGACGGGGGTCAAATTCCTTGGGTGCCAAGGCGAGAGCTTCACGCACCGCAGCGGTAATGGCCAAGCGGTTGTCGGTGTCAATGTTCACTTTGCGGACACCGCTTTTGATGCCTTTTTGGATCTCTTCCACAGGCACGCCGTAGGTTTCAGGAATTGTGCCACCGTACTGGTTGATGATGTCAATTAATTCTTGGGGCACTGAGCTAGAACCGTGCATCACCAAGTGGGTGTTGGGCAAACGACGGTGGATTTCTTCCACGCGGCTGATGGCGAGGATTTCACCCGTGGGTTTGCGGCTAAATTTATAGGCACCGTGGCTGGTACCAATGGCCACTGCAAGGGCATCCACTTGGGTACGCTCCACGAAGTCCACAGCTTGATCGGGGTCAGTGAGCAGCATTGAGTGATCGAGGGCACCTTCAAACCCATGACCATCTTCGGCTTCCCCTTTACCGGTTTCCAAAGAACCAAGGCAGCCGAGTTCCCCTTCTACGGAAACACCAATGGAGTGCGCGACTTTTACCACTTCGCTGGTGACGGCCACGTTGTACTCATAGCTGGCGGGAGTTTTGGCATCCGCTTCAAGGGAGCCATCCATCATCACACTGGTAAAGCCGTTGCGAATGGCGGAGTAGCAGGTGGCAGGCTCGTTACCATGGTCTTGGTGCATCACAATGGGGATGTGGGGGTAGGTTTCCACCGCAGCCAAAATCAGGTGACGCAGGAAGTTTTCCCCAGCATATTTACGGGCACCCCGCGATGCTTGCAAAATCACGGGACTGTCGGTTTCATGGGCCGCCTGCATGATGGCTTGGATTTGCTCCATGTTGTTGACGTTGAAGGCGGGAATGCCGTAACCATTTTCGGCTGCGTGATCGAGCAGCAAGCGCATGGGTACGAGTGCCATAGGGTTATGTCCTCCTTAGTAGAGCGGATGTATCGCTTCGTTAACCTTACCGATAATCTTAGGCTATGTTTGCTCGTTTATGTTACAGGGGAGCGATCGCTGGTCTATTGAGAATACAGTCCTTTTCTATAGATCAGCCGTACCCAAAGAGGGTGAGGTTCAAAAAATCTCCCGTACGGGAACTTCAATGCCGTTAATCACGGGTACGGCAATGCCCCGCGAGACATGGAAGTAGATCCAATCCTCTAAGAGTTCGGAGAGATGCTCGCGGCATTCAAGCACTGTCTTGCCATGGGCCTTGACCCCCTCAAGGTCTGGAATTTCACCGTAAATCAGGCCATCCTCTGCATTGAAGTGATAGATAGCCCGCTCAAGAGCCGCATTCATATAGTCCGACAGCGACATCCCTAGGGCTGGCCTCCTGAAAGGTAGGCAGCAACAGCAGCAGCGGTTCGATTGCCATGTTCAACACGATCGCCCAAGGCGACACCCTCAGCATAGTTACTACACAGGAACAGGCCGGGGGTTTGACTGAGGGCATGGGTCACCTGCTGCCACTGCTCAGGGTAGCCGACAATATATTGGGGAATCGCCCGTCGCCAAACTTTCATACCGAGTAAGCGTGCCTTGGCTGCGGGTAAATCAAGGAGGCGGCTCAAATCCTGCTGCACCTGCTGGACAATGGTTTCTTCGCTGAGGCTTGCCAAATCAGGATCCGTGGCACCGCCAATAAAACTCGTAAAGACTTGCCAACCGGCGGGAGTGCGTTGGGGAAAGAGACAGGACGACCAAATAGTGCCAAGGGTGCGGATGCCCTGACCGCGAGGAATGAGTACCCCAAAGCCGGGGCGGACACTGCGCCCGAGTCCAGCGGGGTAGGCCAAGACCACACAGGCCACGGTGGGATAGGGGATGGTAGCCAAAACACGGGCGATCGCTGGCTGAAAAGGCGCTACCAACTCTGCAGTTTGATAGGCGGGCGTTGCCAAGACCACACTGCGGGCGTGCCACGTTTGCTCACCACTGCGCAGCAGGTAGCCACCCTTGGATTCTGGGGTAATTTCCTGAACCGGGGTTTGCAGGTGAATCGGTGCCTTCAATTGTTGGGCGATCGCCCGAGGTAGCACAGCCAAGCCTTCCTTAAAGGAGCCAAGTTCCCCCGGTCGCATCTGCACACCCGTAGGCGGCTTCGGTTTAGGGGCTTGTTGACGCCGTAGGCGCAGGGCACCGGCAATGAGACTGCCACCCAGTTTTTCCAGTTGGGCAATACGACGAAAAGCAGCAGCGGCACTCAGTTGTTGTGGATCACCCGCATAAACCCCAGAGACAAAGGGCGCCACCAGCCGTTCAGCCACCTCTTGCCCCAAATGGCGACGGAAAAATGAATGAACTGATTCATCGCCACTGCCCAGATAGGGGGGCACAAACCCCAAGGCACCAAGGGCTGCCCGCACTTTTCCCCAAGGGCTGAGCAGATTTGAAGTAGCCAAGGCAAGGGGACGGGTGGGTTCTAGGGGGTAGAGGTGTCCCCGCCAGTAGATGTAGCGCGGTAGGTGGCGATCGCCCCGAATGAGTTCCGACTGCAAGCCCAGCTCAGCAATAAGTTGTAACAGGGCAGGGGTCGGTGCAAAGCTATTGGGACCCAGTTCCCAGACAAAGCCCTCCGCTGCTTGTGTCGTAATATTCCCCCCAAGGCGATCGCTGGCCTCTAGGACAACCACACTGTACTGGGGGGCGCTTTGCTGCAACCGCCAAGCCAGACTCAGGCCACTGAGGCCACCCCCGACAATTGCGACATCTACCTCACTCACCCGTTTTGCTACCCTCCAACGTGTTTAGGATCGCTTGAACAACGAGTCGAGATAGACCCGTGCCGTGCGGCGATCGCATTCTCCATTTTGCAGCAAAAAGAGGGACAGTGCGGCCACAAAGACGCGATCCTGATCCCAATCGGGATGCCGCTCGAGGTAGTATTTCAGGGTCTCGTGTAGCTCCTCTGGAATCTCGGCAAGAATACTAATCGTGGCTTGAGCGTTCATACCGTGAGTTACCTCAATAAAACCAAGACAAAATTGCAGGCGCCATCAGCTCGCCCTGGGTAAACCTGTGGAAAACTCCCATAAAAGTTCTGACCAAATCCCCAGACCCCTGACTCAGAGCGGGATTTAGCCCTACATTCACAAGGTTTCAGAGCAAGTGAATCTCTATCCGTGGAACTCCATTGTCTGGGTTGTCCTAGGGTCTGTCAATCCTTGTTTTCACCCATCTTGGCGATCGCAATCCACGACAGAATCAGCGTTTCCGGACTTTTGACGCTCCTTGCGTTTTCCCCAAGGCTCCAGCAGCAGTTATCCCCAGAAATGCCTTGAAATCCGATCACACCGTCAAGGCCTGTGGAAAACTTTGCCCCAATCTGTGGAAAACCTTGGGAAAATTGGGGAATTTTTGGGGAAAGTTAGGGGAAAATTAAGGTTCTATTAAGGTTCGCTTCAGAGAAAATAAAAGCAGCAAAAGTCAGGGATTCATGACTTTATTAACTTTTGCGGGATTCGCGCAGCGATAAGTCCTGCCCTGTACCCGATGGCCTGAGAGGTCATAGACGGGCTTCAGGGGGCGGCCAGTCATCATCTTCAGGGGGAGTATGTTCTGGATTTTCGATGGTTGTCCCCTCTGACGTTGCCTCATCCTCAATATCACTACTTTCGGGAATATCCCCTAGGAGATCGGCGGCAGCGGTGCGCGATTCTGGCGATGGAGGCGGCGTTTCTGTCGGTTCAGCATCGGGAGCAGATTCAGAGACTAGAGGCGGTTCAACCACTCCTTCAGAGGTCGCCGTCGGTTCTGGAGTCTCAACCACTGTTTCAGGAACTGCCTGTTCTGCCACTGGCTCAGGAGTGGCCGTGGGTTCTGGGGCATCAACGACTGTCTCAGGAGGCATCACTGCTGCCGTTTCAGGAGGGGCTGGTTCTGCCACTGCCTCAGGAGTCACCGTGGATTCTGGAGTCTCAATTGCCGTTTCAGGAGATGCGTGCTCTTCTGGTGCTTCGGCGGTCACTGTGAGTTCTGGAGCGTCAACTGTTGTCTCGGGAGGGGCTGGTTCTTCTGAAGCAGTAACCGTTGCTGGTTCTGACTCCTCTGGGGTACTGGCAGTGGGCGGCTGCAGCGTTTCAACACTAGGCGTTTCTGGGGGAGTCATTTCGGCAACCCCTTCGGACGGCAGATCAGCCGGTGCGTCTGTGGGAGTGTCTGCGGTGGGGCTGGCTGTTGTTTCTGCGACTGGCGCTGGTTCAGCAGAGTCTTCTGGGACGGTGGCTGCTTCCTCAGTGGCTGGGGTGGGTTGTTCGGCAACGGTACTGGGGGTGCTGGTTTCCCCTGTCCACAGATCTTCTTTAATGTCGCCAGTATCCATCGGCGGTGGTGGGGTATCCACAGGAAGCTGGGGGCGATCCGGCTGTTTCTGGAGACGATCGCGCAAGCTACTGATGAAGCCTTGCAGTTGCTCACCGATTTTTGCAAAGGTACCTTCGGGCAGCAGAGACTGGACTTTTTGCCAGAGGGCTTGAGCTTTTTGGGTGTCGGTGCGATCGCCCGGGTAGGTGAGTTGCCAGCGATAGCTGAGGGTCTGCCAACCCAACCAGAGAATTAAGGCCACTGCGGCTGCTGTTCCTAGGAGCAATCCACCGCCAATGCGATCGCCATAGATCCACAGAGTCAGGGCAAAGAATAATCCCGCGCCACTGGCCACCAGATCAAACCTACGGTACAGTTCCGGTAGGAAGAACCCCAACAGATACAAGCCTAAACTGGCGATCGCCATACTCCAAGCCAGCAAGTTCGTCAGCATTCCCAGTCCTCAGAAAGATAACGGCACACCGACAAGGCGGTATCAACCTTCTACCTTACACCGCACTGAATTTGTCTCTGCTAAAGTTTATTCTTTGTCGAACTGCTGATCCCCAAGGAAGAGGGTGCCACGGGCTGAATAAACTGTTTGCAAAAAATTTTTGGCTCAGGGTGACATATTTGCCTTGGATCTGCCAGTATTAGCCCATGAGGATTGAGGGTGACCTGCTATGATGAGCCTAAGAATTTATGCCTATTGATACTAATCTATTGATATTAATTATTGATTCAACGTATTTCTTTTTGGTGGAGCGAAGGAGTTGTTTGTGGCAAATCAGCCAGTGATGGAGTTTAGTGAGCGTCCATTCCACTTCATTGGCATTGGTGGTATTGGTATGTCAGCCCTTGCCTACATTCTCGCCAAGCAGGGCTTTAGGGTGTCTGGATCCGATTTGCGTCCCAACCGCTTGACCGAGCAACTGGCTGAGTTAGGCGTGCAGATCTTTATTGGTCAGAGTGCGGCCAACCTTGAAACGTATCCCTTTGCCCCGCTGCCTCAAGTCATCTGCTCCACCGCCATTCGTAGCGATAACCCTGAATATCAAGCGGCTCAACGGTTAGGCTGTCCCATTTTTCACCGTTCCGATGTGCTTGCGGCACTGATGCACCGTAGCCAAAGTATTGCCGTTGCCGGCACCCACGGTAAGACAACCACCAGCAGCATGATTGCCTATTTGCTGTTGCAGGCCGGGCTGGATCCAACGATTATTGTCGGGGGTGAAGTGGCGGCGTGGCAGGGCAACGCCCGCGTGGGTCAAAGTCCTTACCTTGTTGCTGAAGCGGATGAGTCCGATGGCTCCCTGCGCAAATTCCATCCCCATATTGGCGTCATTACGAATATCGAGCTTGACCACCCCGATCACTATAATTCCTTGGAAGAGGTGGTGGCCACGTTTCAGCAGTTTGCTGATCAGGCAGACATTGTGATTGGCTGTGCCGATTGTCCGAATATCCACGATCGCCTGCATCATCCGCGCCTGTTGACCTATAGCCTGCAGCGACAAGGGGCGGTGGACTACTGTGTGGATCATATTCAATACACCTCTGAGGGCACCACGGCACGGGTTTGGGAGCGAGGCACCTCCCTTGGCATTCTACAACTGAGTGTCTTAGGTGCCCACAATCTCCAAAATGCTCTGGCGGTGATTGCAGTGGGACGTTATCTTGGCATTGACTTTGCCACCATTGCTGCTGCTTTATTGGAGTTTCGCGGTGCCCGCCGCCGCTTTGAAGAACGGGGACAGGTGAATGGGATTCGCTTTATTGATGACTATGCCCACCACCCCAGCGAAATTAGTGCAACCCTAGAGGCAGCCCGCCTGCAAGTGGGGACGCAAGCTCCTTGGCAACGGGTCGTGGCCGTGTTTCAACCCCATCGCTATAGCCGCACCCAAACCTTTCTCGAGGCCTTTGGCCAGTGCTTCACCGCAGCGGATCACGTGATCTTGACGGATATCTATAGTGCGGGTGAACCCAATCCCGGCACAATTAGTGGTGCTGATGTGGCCGCCTGTGCCCGTCAGTATCATGCTGCAGTGGATTATTGCCCCACCCTTGAAGCGGTACAAACTCGCTTGGCGCATCTGCTGCAACCGGGGGATCTGGTGATCTTTCTTGGGGCTGGCAATCTCAATCAACTGATTCCGTCTGTAATGGCGGATCAAGAACAATTAAGTGTCTCTTCCCTCACTGAGGCGATCGCCCTATGACCTTGTCCTGCTTGCCCCAAACCCAGTGCCCTCTGCAACGCCACATCTCCCTTGCCGAGTTTACGACCCTGAATGTGGGGGGCTGTGCCGAATGGTTTGTGGAACCGCGTACCGTTGCTGAATTGCAGGCAGCCTACATCTGGGCGCAGGAACAGGAACTGCCAATTACGGTTTTGGGGGCAGGCTCTAATCTGCTGGTGAGCGATCGCGGTGTGGCGGGTCTTGTGATCGCCACTAGGCATCTGCGCTATCTCAACAGTGATCTAGAAACTGGACAACTGACGGTGGGTGCGGGGTATCCCTTGCCCAAGTTGGCTCACTATGCCGCAAAACTGGGCTGGCGTGGTCTGGAGTGGATTGTTGGCATTCCCGGTACGGTGGGGGGGGCGGTGGTCATGAATGCCGGTGCCCATGGTGGCTGTACAGCGGAGCGACTCGTGTCAGCGGTGATTTTGGAACCCGACGGCACATTGGCGGTGGTGGCGGCACGGGAGTTGGGCTATGGCTACCGTACCTCTTGTCTTCAAAACAGCCAGCGATTGGTGCTGCAGGCCACATGGCAGCTGGAACCGGGACATGACCCAGCCCAGGTGAAAGCAGACACCCAAAAACACCTGAGCGATCGCCTGCGGACGCAGCCCTACGATTTCCCCAACTGTGGCAGTGTCTTCCGCAATCCCCAAGAGCGAACAGCAGGTTGGTTAATTGAGCAAACGGGCTTGAAGGGCTACCAGATTGGCCGCGCCCAAGTTTCCCAAAAACACGCCAACTTTATCCTCAACTGTGGCGGCGCAACAGCGATGGATGTCTATCGCTTGATTCGCCATGTACAAGCTGCTGTTGCGGATCGCTGGTCCGTGTGGTTGCAGCCGGAAGTGAAGCTGATTGGTGACTTTGCCTAGTTGCTATGGCCATTACCCTCTGTATGATTGTACGGGATGAGGCGGCACGCTTACCCCAATGCCTTGCCAGTGTGGTTGGTGTGGTGGATGAGGCGGTGATTGTGGATACGGGGTCTCAGGATGAAACGGTGGCGATCGCCCGCCAGTGGGGAGCACGGGTCTATGAAGTTCCTTGGCAAGAGGATTTTGCTGCCGCTCGCAACATTGCCCTGCAATATGTCACTACCGAGTGGGTACTGGTTCTCGATGCGGATGAAACGCTGACACCGTCATTTGCCGCCGTACTGCCTGAGATCTGCCGACAACCGAATTGGCTGGTGGTGATATTGCTGCGGCAGGAATTGGGCGTTGTGCCCCCCTATACTTATGTGTCGCGCCTCTTTCGTCACCATCCCGACCTCTTTTTTCAGCGTCCGTACCACGAAACGATTGATGACAGCGTTCTTGCCCTGCAGCAGCGGGAACCCCATTGGCAAATTGGTCAAGTTAACCGTGTGGCCCTTGTGCACAGTGGCTACCTTGGTTCCCAGCGACAACAAAAGCAGGAACGGGCGGAGCGGATCATGCGCCGCCACCTTGAGCAGCACCCTGAGGATGCCTACCTGTGGACTAAATTGGCAGGGGTGTATCTGGCTAAAGGAGCTTGGCAGCAGGCTCAGCACTGTCTGGAGCAGGGGCTAAAGGTCAAAAGCGTCCCCCCCGCCGTTGCCTACGAACTCCACTATCAACGGGGCAATCTCTACGCCGAACGCGGTGAGTGGCCGGCAGCAATCCAAGCCTATGAAACCGCCCTCAGAACCCCCACCCCTGAGGTGATGCATCTGGCAACCTATCTGCGGCTGGCGGAGGCCCAAAAGCAATTGAAACGCTGGGGCGATGCCCTTGCCACCTACGATCGCCTGCAAGCCGTGGATCCCACCTGTGCCTTAGCCTATCAAAATCAGGGAGCCCTGCTGCTGCGTTTAGGACAACTCAGACCGGCCCTTGACAAACTGCGGCAAGCCATTCATTTACTGCAGGCTCAAAATCCCCAAGAAGCGCAACGCCTCAGCCAAGAACTGCAAGCCATGGGACTGCTGTAGCTTACCACTGGGCGGCAATCGGCATTCGCCAACCGGAACCAAAGGCGCGATCGGTCACTTTCAACCCCGGTGCCGCCTGCTGACGTTTGAATTCTGCCCGTTGAACCATGCGGCGCACCCGCTGCACTAAGTCTAGATCATATCCGGCAGCGGCAATTTCCTGATCTGACTGGTGGCGATCGATCATTCGTACCAAAATGCCATCGAGAATGTCGTAGGGCGGTAGGCTATCCTGATCCGTTTGGCCGGGTTTGAGTTCGGCACTGGGGGCTTTGGTGAGAATGTGGGGGGGAATGACAACGGCACCAGCGATCGCCAGCTCGGGAATCGGATGCCCCTGGGCGGCCTGCTGATTCAGCCAATGGCAGAGTTCATAGACACGGGTTTTGGGCACATCGGCAATGGCTGCAAGGCCACCATTCATATCGCCGTAGAGGGTGCAGTAGCCCACCGCTAGTTCAGATTTATTACCCGTGGAAATAAGCAAGTGGCCAAACTTGTTGGCGATCGCCATCAGCAGCGTACCGCGAATACGGGCTTGGATATTTTCCTCGGCAACTCCACTGGGGGTACCAGCAAATAGAGGCGCCAGCACCTCACTGTAGGTCTGCATCAGGGGCGCAATCGGTAAGATCTGCGTGGCAATGCCCAGATTTGCGGCCAAGTCCTTCGCATCGGTTATCGAGTGATCGGAACTGTAGGGAGAGGGCATCAACACCCCCAGCACCTGTTGGTTGCCCAAGGCTGCCGTCGCGATCGCTGCCACCAAGGCGGAATCAATCCCCCCACTGAGGCCAATGACCACTTGTTGAAAGCCACATTTGCGGACATAGTCGCGCACCCCTAAAACCAAGGCTTGCCAAATTTCCTCAGGTTCGCCCGTGGCTGCAGGGGCGATCGCCGTTGGTTCGAGGTCTCCCTTTTCCCAGCGCACAGGCAGGAGATCTTCGCAAAAGCCCTTGGCTTGACTGACAATCTGCCCCTGACGATTCACCGCTAAGCTGCTGCCATCAAAAATCAAATCATCATTGCCTCCCACCTGATTGGCGTAGATTAAGGGACAGCCATATTGGCGAGCCGTATGTTCAAGCAACGCCTGCCGTAGCTTCGGTTTGCCAACACAGTAGGGCGATGCTGAAAGATTCACAATCAGATCCGCCCCCTGGGCCACCAACTCAGCAACGGGATTGCGCTGGTAGTGCCGCTCTCCCCAAAACTGCTCATTGTTCCAGAGGTCTTCACAGATGGTGACGCCAATTTTGAGTTGATCGCTGGCCGTCGTCAGCGTAAAGAGATTCTCCGTACCGCCGGGGGCAAAATAGCGAGATTCATCAAAGACATCATAGGTGGGCAATAACTGCTTGGCAAAGACCTGTTGCACCTGTCCCCCCTTCAGCAGGGCTGCGCCATTGTAGAGGGGCTTTTCTCCCTTGACGCCAGCAGCGGGATTGGCTAGCACTGTGCCCACTAAAACCGCCACATCAGCGGGTAAGGCAGCGGCAAGGTGGTGCAGTTTTGCTTGAATCGCTTCAACAAAGTAGCGGTTGAGGAGCAGATCCTTGGGGGGGTAGCCACAGAGGGCGAGTTCAGAGGTGATCAGCAGATCCAGAGGGTGCTGGCTGCGGATCTCTTGGACTGCGGTGAGAATTGCTTGGGCATTGGCTTTGAGACTGCCGACGGTGGGGTTGAGTTGCGCAATCCACAGATGCACGGCCATAGGAACTCCTCAAAAAGTTTAGACAAAAACTAGGGGTTTATCCTTCAGCGGCGCAAAGGCCTCGCGATCGAAACGGTAGAGGGTTGCCGGTCGGCCCGCGCCGCGGATCACTTTTTGGTGCGTATCCTGCAAAATGCCGAGTTTCAAAAGCCGTGAGCGGAAGTTGGAGTAATCAGAAAAGTTTGCCCCCAAGACTGTGCTGTAAAACTGGTAAAGATCATTGAGGGTGAAATACTCTGGCAGCACATCAAAGGCCACAGGGCTATACTCCAGCTTATTGCAGAGGCGGCGATGACCATAGGCCAAGATTTTGCTGTGATCAAAGGCTAGGTCAGGACAGGCATTCAGATCAAACCACTGCACGGGACATTCGCCGGCGGCAATCAGTTCCGCATCAGCAAAGCGCACCAAGGCAAAGTAACTCACAGAAAGATAGCGCTTGCCGTAGGTGCCCTCGCGGGGATCTCGCGCCGGTTCGCCAAAGGTGTACAGTTGCTCCAGATAGAGGTTACGGACGCGAATTTTTTCCGCTAGGGTGCGATAGGCAGCGGCTTCAAGGGATTCCCCCTGCCGCACGAGGGTACCGGGGAGGCTCCAATACCCGGCAAAGGGCACCTGTTGTCGCTGAACCAGTAGCACAAGAAGGCGATTTTGATCCGTATCCACAGAGAAAATAACGTTGTCCACGCCGACGACAAATTCCGCAAGGGGCAAAGAGGAGGCACTCATGGCTGGGAGTAGAGTCCTTGCTGCTGAATGTACTGGGCGATCGCCGGCAGGAGTTGTTGTTCATCCCGCTGTTGCCGATAGGTCGTCGAGGAGACCGCCGGCCCACGATAGTCAGCCAGTTCCACTTGGGGACATAGTGGCTGCACGGCTTGCCAGTCCTTGGGGTCAATGACAACACCGGGACGCTGCAAGACCAACAGTTGCACCTGTGCAAGCAGTTTCTCCGCTTGATACCACTGCGGCAGTTTAGCGAGAACATCACTGCCCACCACTAGGGTAAGGGGTTCATTCGGCCACTGCTGCTTTACCTGCTCCACGGAATGGATGGTGTAGGGGTGGCTGAGTTCGGGGTGATGCTCGACATTGGCACGGTTGAGGCTGCGCACCAAGAGATTGAGCATGGCTTGGCGATAGGGTAGGGGGGTTTGCTGCCCTTTGAAGGGATTATCGGCTGCCCACACTAGGACGCGGTCATAGCGATCGCTCAACCACTGGAGAATATCCCCGTGGGCGGCGGTGGGTGGATCAGCACTGGTACCAAAAAGGGCAATCGTCATGGGTGCTGTCGCAACTGTTGAATCAGGGCGTCAAGGGCAGGGGAATAAACCACGGGCTGGGTCACATCGAAGAGTGTATCTGGCAATTCTGCCAAACTGGCGCGGTGGCGATCGCGAATTGTCGCCAAGGACTCCGGGGGAGAGAGGGGGCGCCCTGCCTTCATGACGGGTTCGAGGAGCGGTCTGCCCCAAACATTTTCCTCGCTGGCAAGGGCAAGGCAATCCCCACTGGGACGGCGATAAATTTGCTTGCGTCCTGGCAACGTCATTTTGCCACTGGAGGTCTTCATGACTCCCTGACCATTGATTTCCACGAGTTTATAGACCCCGTTGACAGGATCCCCCGTTACCAGCTTCGTGCCGATGCCATAGGCATCAATACAGGCACCGGCTGCTCGCAGGCGGCGAATTTCCCCCTCATCGAGATCCCCACTGGCAATAATTTTCGCTTGGGGCAGCAGTTGACGAATTTTCTGCGAGAGGCTAAGGAGATCCCCTGAATCAATGCGCACGGCCTTGACAACAATTTCCCCGGCCGCTTGGCGATCGGCGAGGGTGGCAACGGCAGCGAGGGTGTCGTAGGTATCGACCAACAGTGCGCCTTCGGGATAGTAGCGCAGGAAAACCGTAAAGGCATCCTGTTCTGTACCAGCAAGGGTGGCGATCGCCATCACCAGAGAATGCGCCATCGTGCCTGTGGGGGAAACCCCCAACTGCTGTGCTGCTAAGACATTCGAGGTGGCTGTAAATCCGGCGGCGAGGGCTGAGCGTGCTGCCCATAGGGAAGCTTGGGGACTAAAAGCACGCCGTGTGCCGAATTCCAGCAGATCTACCTCTTCTCCCACCAACTGTCGCAACCGTGAAGCGCGGGTAGCCACAAGGGTTTGGTAGTTCACGATATTGAGCAGACAAGTTTCTAGCCACTGGGCTTGCCAGAGGGGGGCTTCAATCCGCAGCAGGGGTTCTTGGGCAAACACCACTGTCCCTTCCGGAACCGCCCAGACATCCCCACGAAACTCACTGTGGCTCAACAAGTCCCAAAATGCTGCAGGTGCCCGCTCAAAAACCGCTAGACTTTTCAAGTAATCAATTTGCTGCGGGGTGAATTGCACTTGTTGTAGGTATTCCAGTACCTGAGCCAACCCCATGGCCACCAAATACGTATATCCTCGGGGTAGTCGCCGCACACTGAGTTCAAAGCTAGCGGGTGTCCAAGCCAAATCCTCACCTGCGTAGGTGGCCACCATTGTCAGTTGGTAGAGGTCCGTCAGCAAACTGTAATCACTGGCGGCCAAGGTGAAACCTGTCATGGCTTTGAGAGGTGAAGGATGTTTTATTTATAGTAATTTTTACCATAATTGTCAAGGCAATCCCATATCGCTGTGTAATCCGCAAGAGTGTTCAGTAGGCGAGCCGATCGCCAGCGTTCGACGCCAAAGCCAAGGGCACGACAGGGTTGCCACGTTTCAAAGCACTGAAAAATTGCCGTGCGGGCGATCGCCCCTTCGAGGGCAGAGGAAAAGACCAGCCGTTGCGGTTCTAAACCTTGACGCAACAGGACACTCAAGCGTTCTGGAGAGCCAAACAGCGCTGGCTTAATCACAAAGCGTCCCGGCCAGCCGCGCTCTAACCAACGCTGCAATTCTCTTGCACTCACTACGCTCTCATCGAGGGCGATCGCGGTTGTCACCGTCTGAGACAGCCTCAATAGGGCTTGCCATTGGTCAGGGGGTAGCGGTTGCTCCACATACTCAATTTTGCCGTTCCCATGGCGATCGAGCCAAGCAAACCACCGCTCTGCAGTTGCCAAATCCCAACCCCCATTGGCATCAAGGCGTAATTTAGCCCCCTGAGGCAGGGCTGCCAGTAAGGTCGTGAGGATTCCTTGCTCCTCCTCTGGGGACAGGACACCGACTTTCCACTTGAAGGTGGTTTGCCCCTGCTGCCAAGGCTGCTGCCACTGCTCAAGGGCGGCCCGACCACTGCCTAAAAGGGCGCAGATTGGCCAAGGGCGTAGTCGATAGGGAAGTTGGCTCACACTTTGCCATGCGGTGGCAAAACCAAACTGGGCGGCGGGTAAGTCCTCAGGAATTGCGGCAATGATCTCTGGGGTGAGGTGGGTGGGCAGTTGCTGACACAGGGCAATAGCGGCACTGAGGGTTTCGCTGCCCCAGCCGGGAAGGGGGGCAATTTCACCGTAGCCCACTTGACCTTGTTCATCTTCAAGGCGTAGATAAATTCCTGAGCGCGATCGCCAGACCCCCTGCGCCGTTGCCAAGGGTTCTCGAAGGAGTTCCTCATACACCCGCCATTGCCAGCGCATCCGTGCAGGCCGCTAAACCCGTTCAAGCGTTGCCTCGAGCAAATGTTTGAGCTTATGGCTGTTGTGAATCCCACTCAGCAGCGTGTAGTGATTAGCATCCAGTTGCCAGTAGTGCTCGAAGCCTGTACAGCGGTTGGCATCCCCCAGCAAAATAAACTGCTGCACGATCGCATGGGGCGTAATCCATCCCTCTCCCTCCAGCCGACCCAAGAGACTATGTTGGAGCACATAGGTAAACACCTGCTCATCCACTTCCAACTTCCCCCGCGACTGCAACACTAATTCTGGCTTAACTTGATCGGGAAAGGTGATCTTGGCGGCCATTGAAAACCAGTCATCTTGGCCGTAGGAGACGAGAATCCTCCCCGTTACCGGAATCGGCTCCTGATTTGCCTCTAACCACATTCCCTTGAGCAGCCACCGCCCCCCATCAACTAAAAACGTATGATTCACGTTTCTCATATCCCCAATGGCTGTCCTGATTGTAGCCTTCCCCAATTTTCAGTGCTAGAGATCAGCAGCAATTTTTGGAAGTCTCTCTGGCCGCAGGGGGCGATCGCTATGATTAAAGGAATAGTCAAAGAATATCTTTGCTGCCCTTCCCTAGAAACTGAACTTCCATGCAGCGTCCTTGGCAATCCTGTTCTGCTCACCCTGCCCCCTTAGAGTTTATCGAGCAAGTCAAGAGCCTCCACCCCGATGCGGGGGCAATCACTGCCCAGTTGCTTTGGCAGCGGGGCTATCGCGATCTTCATCGGCAAGTGCCCGCTTTTTTAAATTGGCGACACTACCAACCTGCCTCTCCCTTTGAGTTTCCAGAAATGCAAGCTGCCCTAGCCCGTTTGCAGAAAGCCCTAAACAATCAAGAAAACATTGCCATTTGGGGAGACTTTGACACCGATGGGGTCACGGCCACCGCCGTTCTCTGGGAAGGGCTAAAACCCCTTTTGGGGGCGCAATTGGTGGACTTTTATATTCCCAATCGCCAGCACGACTCCCATGGTCTCTCGCGCCATGGCCTTGAGGAGCTTCAAAAAAAGGGGGTCTCCCTGATCATTACCTGTGATACGGGCTGTACCAACGGTGCTGAAATTGCCCTTGCCCGTCAGTTGGGGATGGAGGTGATTGTTACCGATCACCACACCCTTGAACCCGCTTCCTTGGGGGCTGTGGCGCTGATCAATCCGCGGCAGTTGCCTTTGGAGCATCCGCTGCGCCATTTATCCGGGGTCGGCGTCGCCTACAAATTTTTGGAAGCCGTTTATGCAACGTGGCCAGAGAAAACCCAGGGGTATGCCCTCGAAAACCTCCTTGATTTGGTGGCCATTGGCCTGATTGCCGACTTGGTTGAATTGAGGGATGAGTGCCGCTACCTTGCCCAGCGCGGCTTGGAACAACTCGGCAAGCGTCAGACCCTCCGCCCGGGGATTGCTGTCCTTTTGCAGGGCGCGTCCAAAGACACGGCTCGGCAACGGCAGATTAGTTTTACCGTCGCACCCCGCCTCAATGCTGTCAGTCGTGTAGAGGGAGATGTGCGGCCTTTGATTACGCTGTTGACCACCCAAGATTGGCGCCAAGCGCGGCAGTTGGCACAGCACATTGAAAAAGTGAATGCAGAACGGCAGCGACGCCAAAAAGAGATTGCTCAGATGGCCCATGCCAAAGCGGCTCAGTTGGACCTCTCAGCATCGCGGGTGATTCTCCTCACCGATGACAGTTGGCCCTTGAGTCTTTTGGGGCTGGTGGCAAATGAGATCGTGAAAACCTATGGCCGCCCGGCAATTTTGCTTCAGACGAATCCAGAAACGGGCATGGCCGCAGGTTCAGCGCGCTCCGATGGCTTTGTGGATCTCTATGAGGCACTCCACAGTCAACGGCACTTATTTGAGGGATTTGGCGGACATCCCTATGCAGCAGGCTTTCGGCTGAAGGTGGCGCATATTCCCCTTTTGGAAGCCGCCCTCAACCAATTCTTGGCACAAAAAGAGGGCACGGCGATCGCGACACCAAAACCCTTGAGGATTGACTTGGAAGTGAGCTTGGATCAACTCAATGAGCGATTGCTCAAGGAACTAGAAGTGCTGGCTCCCTTTGATTCTACTCACCATCCTCTCCCCCGCTTGCTGGTGCGAAATGTGAAACTTACTGACCTCAAAGATAACCAGAACAGGGGGAATCAGAACATCAGAAAATACGTCTCAATGCTGCTCCGCGATCCCCAAGGGAAGTCCTCCTTTCCTGCCAAGTGGTGGGATCATCAAGTGGCGGATTGTCCCAAAGAACGCTGTGATCTGGTGATTGAGCTAGAGCAGTGGCAAAAGTCCCTATCAGCCATCATTAAAGAGCTGCGACCCAGTGCAACCAATGTCATCCAATCGGCCTCTTTTCAGTCCCTCATGGATTATCGCGATCGCCCCCACGAGGCAAGCGGCAAGGGTCTGCGCGTCGAAACTTGCCCGACATCACGGGAAAGCTGGCGCCAGTGGATTCAGCGAGCGAAAAGGGAACAGCAACCTTTAATTCTGGCCTACTCTCTCCCTCCAGAGCAGGACGCCCTAAAAGTCTGGCAGGCATTTTTGACGTTATGCCAACAGGCCAGTCAGCAGGGAACATCTTTACAACGCGAGGAGTTGCGGGAACACCTTGGCATTGAAATGGCCACCTTGAACTATGCCCTCAATGTGCTGGAGACACTGGGGGTTCAAGTTATGCAGAGCGGAGAAGAGTTTTGGTGTGAGTGGCCACCTGAAGTGAAATCTTCCCCCCATACGGCAGTGGCCTTAGAGACCTTCACAGCAGCGATCGCCGAGGAAAATTTCCGTCGTCGCTATTTCGCCGCCGCCCCCCTCCCAGCGCTTCAGGAAACACACTAAAAACTGGCTACAACTTTTTTCAGCAGGGAACCTGAGGAACACACACGAGCCGACAGGGGAAACACACAAAGGCGGGAACACACAGGCAATCAACGTTGATTGAGAGAAGAAGAGCGATCGCTCTAAGGAGAGCCTCAGTCTGGTTACACACAACGTGCCTCGGTGCAATGCCTGCAACCGTACTTTTATGCTCCCACGGCTGCCTTTGGCTGCCCACCGTGTTTCCACTCAATTTTTTGCGTCTCAGCAGCGCAGAAATCTTTGCCAAAATCCCGTAAAACCACGGATGCCTAGACGTACATCGCCTCCATGAGGGCATCGCTCATCGTGACGTTGGTGGCCACACTTTGAATATCATCGAGATTTTCGAGGGCATCCATCAACTTGAGGACGCGCCGCGCCGTGTCTTCATCGGTGATTTCTACCGTATTCATTGAGACCCAGCGGCTTTCGGTGTCGAGAACAGTGTAGCCGTGTTCTTTCAGGGTTTCGCTGACGGTTTCTAGGGCAGGCACGGGACAGCGCACCTCAGCTACATCCCCTAGCATTTCATAGGTTTCCACATCAGCCGCTAGGAGTGCCTCAAGGAAGGCTTCCTCATCTGTAGGGGCGGTAACAGTAACAATGCCCCACTGCTCAAACATCCAGCCCACACAGCCGGTTTCGCCGAGGTTGCCCCCTTGCTTATTGAAGGCTGCCCGCAGATCCGCTGCCGTGCGATTGCGATTATCCGTGAGGGCCTCAATCAAAAACGCCACACCCCCCGGCCCATAGCCTTCGTAGCGAATTTCCTCTAGGGGGGCATCACTCTCAAGCGTACCCGTCCCTTTGGCGATCGCCCGCTCAATATTTTCACTAGGAATCCCCGCGGCTTTTGCCTTCTCAATCGCACTGCGCAGTTGAAAGTTGCCCGCTGGATCCCCTCCCCCATGCCGCGCCGCAATAATAATCGCTCGCGATAGCCGCGCAAAGGTCTTGCCCTTTTGGGCATCCACCCGCGCCTTTTGCCGTTTAATGTTTGCCCACTTACTGTGACCTGCCATAGGGGAAACACATGCCAAAAGTCAAGAAGAACCCCGCTGAAATCAACGGGGCAAGTCAACAGGGTTATTTTGATCGAAGCTATCTTTAACGGAAACCGACAGCGGCTTGCCAAACAAAGGCCAAGGCCAAAAAGAGCACAGGAATTACCGGCAGCACATCCACGAGGGGATCAAAAATGGCGTAGGCTTCCGGGAGTTTAGCAACCAAAACTAAAGCATCAATCATGGTGTTTTCCTAAAAGAATTCAGCGATCGCAAGAGAACTGAAAAAATAGTACCATAGCCACTGCGGCAACGGGATCGCCATGCCAGACATTCTCCCTTTATCCGAAACAGACCCGCATGACTTTTGGATGCAACAGGCGATCGCCCTCGCAGCACAGGCAGGAGCTGCCGATGAAGTGCCCGTAGGCGCGGTGATTGTCAGTGCCGAGAATGAACTCATTGCCACGGGGGAAAATCGCCGCCAGCGAGATCATGACCCCACTGCCCATGCGGAAATCATTGCCCTCCGCCGCGCGGGTCAACGTCTAGGTACGTGGTATTTAACGGGCTGCCGCCTCTATGTGACCCTAGAACCCTGCCCGATGTGTGCCGCTGCCATTGTTCAAGCCCGCATTCACACCCTCATCTACGGGACGACCGATCCAAAAGCTGGGGCCATTGATTCAGTGCTGCAACTTCCGCAAAGCCCAGCGGTGTTCCACCGGATTCAGGTGATTAGCGGGGTTCAGGCGGCGGCCTGTCGGCAGCAGTTGCAAACGTGGTTTCGCCAGCACCGTCAGAGAGAACGGCAATAATGCCCGCATCCCCCACTCGCTCCCGTAGGGTTTGGATGGTGTCACCCAGTAGGGGGTGTCGCCAGTGGGGGGCGATCGCTGCAAGGGGCACAAGGACAAAGGGTCGCTCGGCCAAGCGGGGATGGGGCAGGGTGAGTTCGGCAGTGGTCATGACGCGATCGCCATAGAGCAGCAGATCCAGATCAAGCGTGCGGGATCCCCAATGCTCTTGTCGTTGGCGACCAAACTGCGTCTCAATCCTTTGCAGCGTTTGCAGAAGTGCCCAAGGGGAAAGTTGCGTTCGGGCAATCAGACAGCCATTCCAGTAGTCCGGTTGCGGGGGGCCTATCGGGGTCGTGCGATACCACGGCGAGCAGGCTAAGACATGAATCCCCGGCGTTTGGGCAAGCACTTGGACGGCTGAGCGCAGTTGTAGCAATGGCTCACCAAGGTTGCTTCCGAGGGCGATCGCCACGAGGGGGGGGTCAGACGGGGATATACTTAAGTCAGTGCATTCTGCCATTGTGCCTGTGTAGAGTGCCTGCCACTCCTCCTGTTATACCTGCACTGTTCACCTATTGCCGAAATTGTTGTGGATCTCCAGACTCTCTTTCACACTGCAACCCCCGTCATTGGTGTTGTCCACCTCCTGCCCTTACCCACCTCTGCCCGTTGGGGGGGGAGCCTGAAGGCCGTTATTGACCGCGCAGAACAGGAAGCCACAGCCCTCGCCTCAGGGGGCGCCAATGCCATTATTGTTGAGAATTTCTTTGATGCTCCCTTCACCAAAGATCGGGTGGATGCCGCCGTCGTCAGTGCCATGACCTTGGTGGTGCAGCGGTTAAAGAATCTGGTGGCCTTGCCCATTGGCCTGAATGTGCTGCGCAATGATGCCTTCAGTGGTCTGGCGATCGCTGCCTGTACCGGGGCACAATTTATCCGCGTTAATGTGCTCACTGGGGTAATGGCGACAGATCAAGGCATTATTGAAGGCCAAGCCCATCAACTCCTGCGCTACCGCCGCGAACTGGGGCAAGACATCAAAATTTTTGCCGATGTGATGGTAAAGCACGCCCAGCCGCTCCACAGTCCGAACCTCGCCACTGCGGTACGGGACACCTTTGAACGGGGACTCGCCGATGGGGTGATTCTCTCCGGTTGGGCAACGGGACATCCGCCTACTGAGGAAGATCTATCCGTGGCCGCCAGTGCCGCCAAGGGACAACCCCTCTTTATTGGCAGTGGTGCCTCTTGGGACAATGTGGAGCAATTAGTGCCCTACGTCAACGGCGTCATTGTTGCCAGTTCTCTGAAGCGCAATGGCCAGATTGAACAACCCATTGACCCCATTCGTGTCAGCCGTTTTGTCGAAGCATGGCAGCGAGCCCACCACAAGATTCAGGAACTCAATCGCGCCAATGGCAACTGCCGGGGGTCGATCAATGAACCCCTGCCAGCCATGGTTGTGCACGGCCAAAAATGAGATCAGGCGATCGCTCCTGTTAACTGCGGAACGTAGTGTCCAAGACCATTGAGGTTGAGGCGATAGCTGCGGGGATGGGCAATCAAGTAGGCTGTGCTGCTAAAAATTTGCTCTAGCTCCACAAGGCCATTTTCCTTGAGGGTGCGCCCCGTCGAGACCAAATCCACAATCGCCTCTGCCATCCCCGTAATCGGCCCCAGTTCCACTGAACCATAGAGCGGCACTATATCCACGGGCAAATCCAACTGCTGGAAAAAGGCATCGGCACAGCGGACAAACTTTGAGGCGACGCGGCAATGGGGGGGCAAATCGCGGGCACTGCGGTAGGGGCTAGAGGCTTTGACGGCCACCGACAGCCGACACTGACCAAAACCGAGATCCGCTAGCTTGGCCACGTGGGGATTTTTTTCCCGCAGCACATCGTAGCCCACAATGCCCAACTGCGCTTGACCATACTGCACATAAACCGGGACATCTTGGGCACGTACCAAAAGGGCGCGGGCACGGCCATCCTGAGAAAGTACCTGAAGTTGGCGATTTCCCGGCTCGAGGAGCGCTTCAAAATTTAAGCCCACCCGTTGGAAGTAGGCAATACTATCTTTGAGTAGGGCACCTTTGGGTAGGGCGATCGTTAGCATGGCCTAAACACTCTGAATCTGCAAATAGGTTGCCCCATCACTGAGGGCTTCGATCTGCGGTGGCGCATCACTCTCAATCCAAGCAATATAGGGAATCTGGCGATCGCGGGCATAGGCGCGGATTTGTTCTGGCGTCAGATCTAGAAGTGCCAACTCCACCCGCGTCGAGCCATCCAAGCGTAGGGTTTGGGCATGGTGGAGGGCAGCAGCGAGGGCGTTGCTTGTGCGGGGAACCACCAGCCATTGACTACGGGGAGCTAAGAGGGCGGCTGGGGGAATGGCGATCGCCTGCAGGAGCGCCTCGACATTAAAGACAAAACCAATCCCCGGCACCGTGGCACCGTCCGGATGATAGATACTGAGCAGTTGATCATAGCGCCCCCCTTGAGCCACCAACCGCAGTTCCGTTTCCGTGGGAATTAAGACCTCAAAGATAATCCCCGTGTAGTAATCAAAGGACTGCACAAGGCTGAGATCAAGGGTAATCGCCAAAGACTCAGCCACCAAGCCCAACAACTGTTGCAATTCCCCAAAGCGATCGGCCACCCCTGCCACGTCAGACCACTGCGCTAAGCGTTCCCCCACTTCCCTTGGAGTGCCCCGCAGATCAAAGAGGGCAAGGGCGCGATCGCGCCAAGGGGTAGGGAGAGCCTGCAAACTCACGCGGTCTAAATTAGCCAAGCACTGGCGCACCGTTTTTTGCAGCTCTGCTGGAAAGGGACTGAGCAACTGTTGCGTCAGGTGGGCATCCCCCACCAAGAGATAGGCCTCCTCAACCGCTAGTGCCCCAAGGCACTCCTGCACCAGCCAGAGAATTTCTGCATCCGCCGCTAAACCTGTTGCCCCCAGTAGCTCCACTCCCGCTTGGAAAAATTCCTGCTGGTTGCCCAACTCTGCCACGGTTGTCCGCCGAAAGACATTGGTTTTGTAATAGAGCCGTTGAGGCAGTTGCCTGCCTGCCATACGAGTCACAGCAGCGCGAGCGATCGAAGCCGTTAATTCTGGCCGCAATCCCAAGGGTTCATCACCGCTTCCTTGGACTTGAATGACTGTTTCTGGATGAACGGTTCCCCCTGCCGTCAATGTGGCCAAGGTCTCGATCGTCGGCGTAATAATTTCTTGATACCCCCAGCTTTGAAAGACGCGCTCCAAGCGCTGCTCTAGCCACCGTTGCCGTGCCACATCAAGGGGCAAAATATCGCGGGCACCACAGGCAGGTTGATACACCATAGTGAATTATTTTTTCCCAAAAAGACCAAAGAAGGAGGATTTCTTTTTCTCCGGTTTTGGCGGCTCAGTATTTTTTTGCTGTTGCTGGGCTTTGCGCTCCCTCTTGCTAATTGCTTCGAGTCCCTGTATGGCCGTCACCTCTTGAGGATTGAGCTTCAGGGCTTGATTAAAGTGAATTTTGGCCATACTGAGGGAGCCTTGTTGCAGATACACCTTGCCTAGGAGAGCATTGCAGCGGGCACTGCGGGGGTCAATTTTCAGGGCATCCTTCAATTCTTTGATGGCTTCCAGATAAATGCCTTTATTAAAGAGTTCTTCTGCCCGTCGGAAGTATTGCTCTGTAAATTGCTCTGTTTTGGGAGCCTCTGTCGGCGGTGTCGTCCCTGTGGTGACTGCTGGTGTGGCACGCACTTGGGTTTCATCTGATTTAGGTAGGGGCGCCGGCGTAGAAACGGTGGGTGTGGCTGCGGTTGCCCTGCCGCCTGCCGATCGCCACAGATAAATCAAATTGAGTTCACTAATTTGTTCGCTAATTTTCAGGGCATTGTTTAAGTCTTTGTACTGATCTTGGGCAAGGGTATTGAGCGCCTTTTGATAGGCTTCTTCAACATTGGCAGCGTTAAAGACTTCCTGTGCCAAATCAAAGGTGGGCGTTGGCACAATATTGGCCGTTAGCAGTTGCTTTTCAAGCAAGCGCAAAATGACTTGATATTCTTCCCGCTCTTTTTCTTGGGAAAGCACCTCATAGGCAGGATTCACAAACTTGGAGAGCAAATCACTGGCCATTTTTTTGCCCGATTCATCATCACGGCTGTCGGGGTGCAGTGTCTTGGCAATTTTGAGATACCGCTTGCGAATTTCCCCGGGTGCTGCCGACAATGGAATCCCTAGGGCAGCATGGAGATCCCGTTTGGAGTTAAAGCGACCCAGACCGTGATTGATCTCGAAGGGCATAATCAGTGAAACCGCAGGGGCAGAACATCATTAGATTATACCTGCTGATAGAGGGGGTTGGTGGCCAAACAATTGGGTACCTTCATGGCTCTGCCACGCTAGCGCGAAAGGGCAGCTTTGAATCTCTGAAATGCCCCAGAGTACCGCATTTTGGTGGTTTTTAGGGAAAGCGGACGATGGGACTCGAACCCACGACGTTCAGCTTGGGAAGCTGACATTCTACCACTGAATTACGTCCGCAGTCTTGCAGTTTATAATTTTAGCACGAACTGTCCGGCTGGCGATGGTGTTCGACTGTAATAACGGTATGCACATTGCCACGGGGGGCAAAGTCCCCTTTGATTTTCATGTAGAGGGGGTCGCAGGCGGCCACGAGATCATCGAGGACTTGATTCACCGCTTCTTCGTGGGAAATGTAGCGATCGCGATAGCTGTTGATGTAAAGCTTAATCGCTTTTAGTTCCACCACCTTTTCATGGGGAATATAGCTAACGTAAAGCGTGGCAAAGTCAGGATAGCCAGAAAATGGACACTTACAGGTAAACTCCGGCAGGGTAATCTCAATGGTGTATTGCCGACCGGGACGTGGATTGGGAAATGTAATCAGTTGCCCTTCTTGAATGGCGCGTTCGCCGTACTTCATTTCTGATACTTGCATTGTTTGGTTCCAACAGCTTGAGAACGACTCAGAGATTCTCTTTAGACCATAAGTAAAGTTTATCAAGATTTAAGTTCCTAGCCCCTCGACACCAACGTTGCAGGGTGAGAATAGGGTAGAGAGGTTGTTGAGGCGAGAGTGCCATGGAACGTTATCAGCCAAATGGAACCCCTCTCTCAGAGGCCGATAAAGCAGAACTAGCCCAACTCAAACAACTGTTAGAGCGAGCGATCGCCGACGGCGTATTGACTGCCGACGAAATGGCGCAAATCAAGCGACAAATTCGCGCCGATGGCAAAATCACCTATGAAGAGCTAGAGCTTTACCGCCAGTTTGTGGAGGAGAAAATCCGCCAAGGGCTTTTGGTGCGGGAAATTCGCTAACGCCCTAGACTTTGTAGGGGATGTTGGTGTCCTGAAAGGAGTGGGCTGGATTCAGACCCATCAAGATCACGGTGTCAATGACATGGATAATACCGTTCTCCGCTTCAATATCAGCGGCAAGGACAGTGGCGTTTTTGACTTCCAAGGGATGATCGCCATGAATCGGAATAGTGGAACCTTCGAGGGAAGTGACAATTTCCATCTTTTTCAGGTCGGCGGCTTTGTAGGCACCGGCAACCACATGGTATTTGAGAATCCGCGCTAACTGGGGAGGATTTTGCACAAGGGAGGTAATGGTGCCATCGGGCAACTTGGCAAAGGCATCATCATTGGGGGCAAACACCGTAAAAGGCCCCGGCGATTGCAGGGCTTCCACCAGATTGGCCACCTTGACAGCAGTCACTAGTGTGGAAAAGCCGGGAGTATTCACTGCAATATCAACAATGGTTGCCATAAAAGCGTGCCCCACAACTGCGATGAAAATGCACAACGATGGTTTGCGATCGCCCCATTCATCAAGAGGATGGGGACTGTAACAAACGCTAGAATTAGCATACTGAACCCACGTCCTAGGCGCTAGCGATCGCTGGCGTCAGCCAGATAGGGAAATTTAATCATGGCAATCGCGTCGGTTAATCCCACAACCGCTGAGGTCTTAAAAACTTTTTCCCCCTTAGGGGCTGAGGAAGTGGAGAGGGCGATTGCCCAAGGGGCGACGACCTTTGAGACCTATCGTCTGACAGCCTTTGAGCAGCGTGCCCAGTGGCTAGAAAACACAGCAAATCTCCTGCAACAGCAGCGGGATGCGCTTGCTCGCCTCATGACCCTTGAGATGGGTAAACCAATGACAGAGGCGCGGGCTGAAATTGACAAATGTGCGTGGGTGTGTCGTTACTATGCCGAGCAGGGGACAGCTTTCCTGCGGCCTGAATTAATTCCCACAGAGGCAAGCTACAGCGCGATTCATTACCAGCCCCTTGGCATTATTTTGGCCGTGATGCCGTGGAATTTTCCCTTTTGGCAGGTGTTTCGCTTTGCGGCACCGGCCTTGATGGCGGGGAATGTGGTTCTGCTCAAGCATGCTTCTAATGTGCCTCAGTGCGCGCTGGCGATCGCCCAGCTCTTGAGGGAAGCGGGCTTTCCTGCGGGGGTCTTTCAAACCCTGCTGATTCCCGGCAGTGCCGTTGCTGATCTGGTGGCGGATCCGCGTATTAAGGCAGCGACTCTCACGGGCAGCGAAGCAGCGGGCAAAAGTTTAGCCCAAGCAGCAGGTCGGCACCTCAAGAAAACCGTTCTGGAACTGGGGGGAAGTGATCCCTTTATTGTCATGCCCAGTGCCAATATCCCTCAGGCGATCGCCACCGCTGTCCAAGCCCGCATGATTAACAATGGCCAATCCTGCATTGCGGCTAAACGCTTTATTGTCCATGAGGCTGTCTATGACACCTTTGCCGAAGGCATGAAAGCTGCCTTCGAGACGTGGGTAATTGGCGATCCCTTGGAACCCACCACACAACTGGGGCCTCTTGCTACTGCCGCCATCCGTGATGAACTCCACGCCCAGGTTGAACTTGCCCTTGCCCATGGTGCCAAGGTCTTTTACCGCCGCAACCTTGATCTGCCGAGCCATTGTCAGCAGGGGTATTTCTTTGCGCCGACGATGTTGGCAGAGGTCACTCCAGATAACCCCGTGTTTCATCAGGAGCTATTTGGACCTGTGGCGATGCTCTTTCGGGTACCGTCCCTAACTGTGGCAATCGAACTGGCCAATGCCACACCCTTTGGTTTAGGCGCCAGTGCTTGGACACAGGAGAGCGATGAAGCGGAGATCCTCGTGCGGGATCTCGAAGCGGGTGCCGTCTTCATTAACGCGATGGTCAAGTCGGATCCACGTTTGCCCTTTGGCGGGATCAAGACCTCTGGCTATGGCCGTGAACTGGGACGGGCAGGACTGTTGGAGTTTGTCAATATTAAAACAGTGTGCCGCTACGGCGGTACCTAACTGAGGGCATAAAATTTCCATTCGCGATCGCCCTTGAGTTCTAAAACGTACTTGTGGTACTGCATCAGGCTCTCACGGTGGCCAACACTAATGTAGTTGCGGGTGGTGCGCTGAATGTGCTCATAGACCCGTTTTTCGTTGGCTAAGTCTAGGGCGCTGGTGGCTTCATCCAAAATGGCGTAGGGGCGGTGATTCAGCAGCAGGCGGGCGATCGCCAGTCGTTGTTGTTCCCCAAGCGACAGCACATCATCCCACGCTAATTCCACATCCAGACCACCGACGCGATCCGGCAAATGTGCCAAGTTGACTTCGTTAAGGGCGTGCAAAAGCACATCGTCTGGGGTTTGGCGATCGCCACTGGGGTAGAGCAGTTGGGTGCGCAACGTACCCAGCACCATATAGGGGCGTTGGGGCAAAAAGAGCACTTCATCTACGGGGGGACGAATAATACGGCCACTGCCACTTTGCCAGAGTCCAGCGATCGCCCGCAGGAGCGAACTTTTACCCACCCCACTCGGCCCCATAATCACCACACTTTCCCCCGCCTCAAGGGCAAATGTGACATCTTCCACCAGCCGCCGTGCTAAGTTCGGTGTATCCACAGCCACGTGTTCTAGGGCAATGTAGGACTTCTCCACCAATTGAATTTGGGATTGGGGGGGCACTGGGGGCGTTGTCAAAACCTCATCAAACTCTGCCAAACGCTCAATACCCGCAATAAAGCCCGTGAGGTTCGTAAACTGGTTCACAATGATTGAGAGTGCCCCCAGCACCTGCGAGAAAGCAAAGCTGGCTTGGCTAATAGCACCAAAGTCAATCTCACCAGCAAAGTAGCGGGGAGCAACCACAGCTGCTGGCACAATCACCACAAAATAGTTGTAGGCCGTGGTGAAAAACTCCAGATTGCGCTGCCAACCAATCAAGAGGTTAAAGTTCCGCAGCACCTCGAGAAAGCGCTGACGCACCTGCACCGACTCTTGGCCTTCACCGCGATAAAAGGCAATGGACTCGGCATTATCGCGCACATGAACCAAGCCATAACGAAAATCGGCTTCGCGCCGCAGTTGGTTAAAGTTCAGCCAAATCAGGCGTTGTCCAATCAAAACGGTCACAATCGTACCGACAATGGCATAGCCAACCAAGGTCAGCGTTAGGGTTTGGGAGATACTCCAGAGAATGCCACTAAAGGCAATGAGGTCAATAATTTCGCCCAGAATGATCAGTAGAAACTGGAGCGAGGTTTGGGTAAAGGAGCGGATATCCTCGGTGATCCGTTGATCAGGGTTATCAATCTCGCCTTGGTTTTCGATGGTGTAGTAGGCTCGATTCTGGAAATAGCGATCCAAAAAATGACGGGTGAGCCAATCCCGCCAGCGCAACCCTAGATATTCGCGCACGTAGCGATAAATGACGACAATCGGCGTCCCCACCACAAAAACGCCAGCATACACCAAGAGGAATCGCCAGTAGGTTTCAGCATTTTTCTCCGCCAGTGCCGTCTGGAAGAAGCGCCCGACAAAGCTAATGATCACGTTGAGGCCACTCACGGAGAGGGAAAGCATCAGCAGTAACCCCAAGAGTGCCCACGCTTGCCACCGAGGCAGCAGGGGTTGCCGCAGCAGCGCAAAGACGCCCAAGGGGAGAATCACCGTCCCCAGCAGAATACTACGGCTAAGGGGCTGCACCCACAGGGATTGAATCATCTCCATGAGACCGCCGGCAATTTGTCCCATCAGTTCGGGGGCAAGGGCATTGAGGCCAAAGGTGATAGCTGCTGTCAGGCCAAAGAGAACACCAAACATGAGGGCAATGACCAGAAAAAGCAGCAGGATAAAGATCACACTGCTGCCCCAGCGATCGCGGGGAAAGAAATAGGGTTGGGCAATCCGCAGAAACTGCCCCCAAACACGGAGATTAAAGCGATGGGTCGGCTGCGACATTGGCTTGTTCCTCGACAGTGGCAAGGGGCTACAGGCCTACTATTGTAGTGGGGGCAGCTACAGAGGAGAACGGATGCGCCATAAAAAAACGGCACCCACCACATCTCATATCTCACCGTGGCTCTATTGGGGGTTATGGCCAATTCATCGCCTATTTTTGCCCCTTTACTTTTCGCGGATTACGATTGTCGGTCGCGAGCAGTTGCCCAAGGAGGGTCATTTCTTGCTTGCCCCCAAGCACTGTAGCCGTTGGGATCCGGTGATTTTGCCCTTGGTGTGGCCTTATCCGCTACGCTTTATGACCAATGCCATTGAGTTTGGCGGGGTGCAGGGCTGGTTCATCCGTCGCTTGGGTGCCTTTGCGGTCGATCTTAGGCATCCTCAGCCCAGTAGTTTGCGCCATGTGCTGGAGATTCTCAATGCAGGTCAGCCCCTAGTGATCTTTCCCGAGGGTGGGATTGTGCCGGATCAGGTAGTACGTCCCCTGAAGCCCGGTCTTGCCCGTCTTGTCTTGCAGGCCGATCGCCCCCTGCCGATTTTTCCCGTTGGCATTGCCTACGATCCACAGCCGCAGTTTCGTGCGCGGGTAGCCCTTTGGATTGGAGCGCCGCTGTGGACGCCCGCTGAGCGCGAGGGCAACCTCAAACAACAGGCACAGGAATTGACCCAGCAACTGGAAGCAGCCTTACATGCAGCCGTGCTTGAGGCCCGCAAATGGGCGCGATCGCAGGGCGAGTAGAGCTACTTTGTCACTAATCACACAATTGGCCTAGATCAAGAGAATTTTGTAGAATAAAGACAAGATTGAACAAGTCCTCAAAAGCCTCAATCTTGATATTTTCCAAGCTTTGAGCGAGCGATCGCCCACCAATAGGGGTGTACTTAAAGACTCTTTATTAAGTTAGGCAACGTTGCGAAACAACCACCCATCCTAAAAGTTAATTAAGACAGCGGGCAAATTGTGCTTCTGCTTTTATGCTGAAATTATAGTTTTACCAAGCGCAGCACTGTACTGCTCTTTTCCCAAGAATGGAGCACGTTCAAAATGGCTAGCTACATAACAGATGTACCCCCTAGGCCGTAGGCAAGACGTAGAGAGGAATTGAAAACAGAGTTTTTGTTAACTGGGATACTTTCTTAAGCGATTAAAATTTTAGCAAATTTTTTAGAAAGTTCTCTTTAAATCCATAAACGCTATCTCAAGCAATCTGTTGTCACCGAGGTTTCAATGATGGTTTCCATACTCCCTGAAAAACAACCCGAAAAACAAAAGGTGACAGGTTACATTCACTCCGTTGAGACCTGTGGCACGGTAGATGGCCCCGGCATTCGCTATGTGATTTTTACCCAAGGGTGTCCACTGCGCTGTCTGTACTGCCACAATCCCGACTGCCGCGAACCCCATCAGGGCAAGCTCGTAACCGTGGATGAACTGATTGCCGATATTCAGCATTACCAATCCTATCTGCGCCAAGGGGGCGTAACGGTTAGTGGCGGCGAACCACTGATGCAGCCGGAGTTTGTGCGTGAAATTTTTGAGCGCTGCCACGAATTAGGATTGCACACCGCCCTAGATACGTCGGGCTATGTGGTCTTGGAGGCGGCTAAACCGGTTGTGGCGGCAACGGATCTGGTGTTGCTGGACATTAAATCCTTTCTGCCGGAGACCTATCGGCGGGTCACCAGTGTCACGATTACCCCCACCTTGGAGTTGGCCAAGTACCTAGATGAGATCCACAAACCGACGTGGATCCGCTTTGTCTTGGTACCGGGGCTGACGGATGATCCCGAAAATATTCGGGGATTGGCGCAATTTGTGGCGGGTCTGCGTAACGTGGAGAAAGTGGAGGTGTTGCCCTTTCACAAAATGGGGGAATACAAATGGCAGCAATTAGGGCTGCCCTATGAACTGTTTGATACGCCAGCAGCGAGTCCCAAAGATGTCCAACGGGCGATCGCCCTTTTCCGTGAATATGATCTCAACGTTCAATAACTTGCCCATTTAAGAAATTTCTTTCCTCAGGAGTCGCCCATGACTGCCCAAGCCTTAACTCATTCTCAACCCGTTCAAACCATTGCCGATCTCGAAGCACTCATTGAGCGCGTCCAAAGGGCACAAACCCAGTATGCTCAGTTTACCCAAGAGCAGGTGGATCACATTTTCCACCAAGCGGCCATGGCGGCCAACCAAGCGCGGATTCCCCTTGCCAAACAAGCCGTTGCCGAAACGGGCATGGGGGTTGTCGAAGATAAAGTCATTAAAAATCACTTTGCCTCGGAATATATCTACAACAAGTACAAACATGAGAAAACCTGCGGCGTAATTGAGGATGATCCCATTTTTGGCATCCAAAAAATTGCTGAACCCGTGGGGATCATTGCCGGTGTGGTGCCGGTGACGAACCCAACTTCGACGACCATCTTTAAGGCCTTGATTGCCCTGAAAACTCGCAATGGCATTATCTTTTCGCCCCATCCCCGAGCAAAGGGCTGTACGGTGGCCGCAGCCAAGGTGGTGTTGGATGCAGCAGTCGCCGCTGGCGCACCCCGCGATATTATTGGCTGGATTGATGAGCCAACCATTGAACTCTCCCAAGTCCTGATGCAGCATCCCCAAATTAAATTGATTTTGGCCACGGGTGGGCCAGGCATGGTGAAGGCCGCCTATTCCTCTGGTCATCCGGCGATCGGGGTCGGGGCGGGCAATACCCCGGTGCTCATTGATGCCACAGCCAATATTCCCACAGCGGTGAGTTCGATTCTCCTCAGTAAATCCTTTGACAATGGCATGATCTGTGCCTCGGAGCAGGCGGTGATTGTCGTTGATGAGATCTATGATGCGGTCAAGGCCGAGTTTCAACGGCGGGGAGGCTACATTCTCTCCCCTGAGGAACGGCAGCGGGTGGCACAACTGCTCCTGAAGGATGGCCGCCTCAATCCTGCGATTGTCGGTCAATCAGCAGCCACTATTGCTGCAATGGCCAATATCCAAGTGCCGCCAGAAACGCGGGTACTCATTGGTGAAGTGAGTGAAGTGGGGTCGCAGGAGCCATTTTCCTATGAGAAACTCTGTCCCGTCTTGGCCTTGTATCGGGCACCCCAGTTCCATAAAGGGGTGGAAATTGCCGCACAGTTGGTGAATTTTGGCGGCATGGGGCACACCTCTGTGCTCTACACCGATCCCCGCAACCAAGATGACATTGCCTACTTCAAATACCGCATGCAGACGGCACGGGTTTTGATTAACACCCCTTCTTCCCAAGGGGCGATCGGGGATTTGTACAACTTCAAGTTGGATCCCTCGCTGACCTTGGGGTGTGGGACGTGGGGCGGTAATGTCACGTCGGAAAATGTCGGTCCCCATCACCTGTTGAATATCAAAACGGTGAGCGATCGCCGCGAAAATATGCTCTGGTTCCGCGTGCCGCCGAAAATTTACTTCAAACCCGGCTGCCTACCCATTGCCTTGCGAGAGCTAGAAGGGAAAAAACGCGCCTTCTTGGTTACCGATAAACCCCTCTTTGACTTGGGGATCACTGACCCGATTGTGCACACCCTCGAAGAACTGGGCATCAAGCACGACATCTTCCATGAAGTGGAGCCAGACCCGACCCTGAGTACGGTGAATCGCGGCCTAGAACTGCTGCGAGACTATCAGCCCGATGTGATTATTGCCGTGGGGGGTGGCTCACCCATGGATGCGGCCAAGGTGATGTGGCTGTTGTATGAGCATCCAGAGGTGGAGTTTGACGGCTTGGCCATGCGCTTCATGGATATTCGCAAGCGGGTGTATCAACTGCCCCCCTTGGGTCAAAAAGCCATGATGGTGGCAATTCCCACGACCTCGGGGACGGGTTCCGAAGTGACGCCCTTTGCAGTGGTTACCGACGATCGCGTGGGGATTAAATACCCCTTGGCGGACTATGCCCTCACGCCCACCATGGCGATTGTGGATCCCGACTTGGTGCTGCACATGCCCAAGAAACTCACGGCCTATGGCGGCATTGATGCCCTAACCCATGCCTTGGAGTCCTATGTATCGGTGCTCTCGACGGAGTTTACTGAGGGACTGGCATTAGAGGCAATCAAACTGCTGTTTACGTACTTACCCCGTGCCTATCGCTTGGGGGCGGCTGACCCAGAAGCTCGCGAGAAAGTTCACTATGCCGCCACGATCGCCGGCATGGCCTTTGCGAATGCCTTCTTGGGGGTTTGCCACTCGATGGCCCACAAACTTGGCTCCACCTTCCATTTGCCCCACGGCCTTGCCAATGCGCTGATGATTTGCCATGTCATCCGCTATAACGCCACGGATGCCCCCCTGAAACAGGCAATCTTCCCGCAGTACAAGTATCCCCAGGCCAAGGAACGCTATGCCCAAATTGCCGACTTTCTTGAATTGGGTGGTAGCACTCCAGAGGAAAAAGTGGCGCGCCTGATTGCCGCTATTGAAGACCTGAAGGCGCAGTTAGAGATTCCAGCCACCATTAAGGAAGCCCTCAACAGTGAGGATCAAGCCTTTTATGAACAGGTGCAAAGCATGGCCGAACTGGCCTTTGACGATCAGTGCACGGGGGCAAATCCTCGCTATCCGCTGATTCAAGACCTGAAGGAGTTGTATATCCTTGCCTATATGGGGTGTCGGCGGGATGCGGCAGCCTACCATCCAGCAGAAGCAGCTTCTGAATGAAGTGGCGTTATATTCCCCCCTTTGGGGCGCCGGGAAAAGTGCAAATGGCGGTGGATCAGTGGTTGTGGCAGTCTAGCGATCGCCCCTGTCTGCGGTTTTACACTTGGTCACCGCCCGCCATCTCCCTTGGCTACAGTCAGCGGCAAATTCCAGAGCACTGGCAACACCTGCCCTGGCAGGGGCAAGCCATCGAACTGGTGCAGCGACCCACGGGGGGGCGGGCTGTTTTGCACCAAGGGGATCTCACCTACAGTCTAGTGGTGTGGGGGTTGGGGCAACGGCGGCGACAGGTTTATACCGATCTGTGTCAATTCCTGAGGGTGGGGTTTGAGCGCCTAGGGTGGCCTCTGCAGTTGGGACAAGACCCCTATTCCTCTCAAGCGCCGATCAATTGCTTTGCCCGAGCCACCGTGGCCGATTTGGTTTTACCTACGGGCGAGAAAGTCATTGGTAGTGCCCAAGCCTGGCGGGGCGATCGCGTCCTGCAGCATGGTTCAATTGTCCTGACCCCTGACCTCGATCTATGGCAGCAGGTATTTGGCAGTGTTCCCCATCGGCAGTCCCTTCCCCCTTTAGAGGTGGTGCAAACGGCTCTCTTGGACGCCTTTGAGGCGCAGTGGCAAGTGAAACTGACCCCGGAACCCTTGAGCGATCGCGAGTGGCAAGAGATTAAGACAACGTCAAACTTGCCCTATGGCTTCCCCCCCTAGGCTATGATTGGCTTGTTGTCTTGGGGATTCACATGGCACGCTGGCTGACTGCGCTTATTTTAACCCTGACGCTTCTCATTACCGGTTGCGCTCCTACCCCGCCCTCTCCCTATGAGCAGGTGCAACAGGAAAGCACTCAGCGCAATGCACCCCCAGCAGTGAGTCGTGAAGCCACCCAAGGCAGTGAATTTAATCGCTTCTTTCCGCCCGAGGGGAATGGCTTTGAGCGCATCTATGTCCAAGAGAAAAAGGGCTTTGCCGAGGCTAAGCTGAAAAAAGAGGGCAAGGAACTAGCGATGCTGGCCATTTCCGATACGATTAGCACCCCTGAGGCTGCCGCCAAGTTTCAAAACAGTACGATGCAGATTGCCGGCTATCCAGCAGTAGAGGTGGGAACCACACAAACGGCCATTCTGGTGGCCAACCGCTATCAGGTGAAGGTACTCTCCCGTGATCCCAGTTTTACCGCCAGCGATCGCCGCGAATGGATTGAAAAATTTGATCTTGCTGGTTTAGCCCAACTTGCCCCCTAAGGAGACCACCGTGAGCGCAGCTATCTACAAAATTGTTGATCAACTCCCCACTGGGGGCATCACCGTTATGGCCCTCAAGTCCTTGGATTTCATCATTCCCGGCCAGTGGCAAAATATCGTTGGTTTTGATAACACGATCCGCCATGTAACTGGAGAAACGGATCCTGCCTTGATCCGCCAAATTGGCGATCGCGCCGTGCGGCTCTTTAATGACAAATCCCAAGGCTATCAGCGGGCACTGTGGCTCTATCAAACCGTGGACAACACCGATGCTCTCTTAGGAGCGGCTGCCCTTGCCAACAAAGTGGGCGAGAAAATTTCCTTCCTCGGCTTCTTGGATAAAATGACGCCCAAGCCAGAGCGGGCGCAGTCCATTGACCTCAGCATTAAGCTGATTGTGGAAATTCTGGCCTTTTGTCAAATCAATGGCATTCCTGGTGACAGCCTCGGCGACTTCCTGCGTGCCCTTGCCGACTACAGTGGTGAATCCCTGATGCGGATGGCCGCCCTCATCTGCTTTGATGGCCTGATTCCCCTAGGGCCTGACTTTCTGCTCAAATGCTTGGGCACACTGCAAAGCTTGCAACCCAATGATCTACAGGAAAACCCCACCTTCAAAGCAATTGGCAGTGTCGTGCCGGGGGGCAATCCCAGCGGTCAATTGGGCTTTATTGTCGAAAGTTTTAATGCCGTGCAGGGGTGGATGCATCAATTTGTCAGCAGCCACGAGTTAACGCCGCAAAAGGTGATCAATAGTCTGCAAAGCTTTATTGAACTCTCGAAGGATAACCTCGACTACTTGGGAGCCTTTTTGGACATGAGCACCAACTACTACTACCATACGGGCGTTCAGACCCTAGCTCGTCGCCTGATTGAGCGAGCAGTTGCTGAGATTTAAGGGAGCTGACACCCTTGGTTTAGGACATTTCCAGCATGCGTTGGATGGGTTTGAGCGCCGCAAGGCGGATGTCTTCTGGTAGTTCAATCTGGGGCTGGCGATCGCGCATACACCAATAGAGCTTTTCGAGGGTATTCAGGCGCATAAAGGGACACTCATTACAATTGCAGGTCTGATCCTGAGGGGGCGCAGGGATAAAGGTTTTCTCTGGGTTGCGCCGCTGCATCTGGTGGAGAATCCCCGGCTCGGTGACAACGATAAAGGTATCGTGATCTTGGCGTTGGCTATAGTTGAGCAAAGCCGTTGTCGAACCAATAAAATCGGCATGGCGGAGTACGGCTTCTTCGCATTCGGGGTGGGCAATCACCTGGGCCGTGGGGTAGGCGGCCTTGAGTTCGAGGATGCGTCGCTCGGAGAAGGTTTCATGGACAATGCAACTGCCGTCCCACAGCACCATCTGCCGTCCGGTTTGTGCCATGACATAGCGGCCAAGGTTGCGATCGGGGGCAAAAATCAGGGGCTGATCCGCAGGCAACTGCTGCACAATTTTCACTGCATTAGAACTGGTGCAAATAATGTCACTCAGGGCTTTGATTTCAGCAGTGCAGTTAATGTAGGAAATCACCCAATGGTCAGGATACTGCGCCTTAAAAGCAGCAAAGGCGTCCGCAGGACAACTGTCTGCCAAAGAACAGCCCGCCGCCAAATCCGGCAGCAACACCAGCTTATCGGGGTTGAGAATCTTGGCGGTTTCGGCCATGAAATGCACCCCAGCAAAAACAATGACATCGGCATTGGTACTGGCGGCCTGCCGCGACAGCCCAAGGGAATCACCAATGTAATCGGCCACATCTTGAATGGCGGGGTCTTGGTAGTAGTGGGCTAGAATCACTGCATTCAGTTCCCGCTTCAGGTCTTGGATGGCCGCAATTAAATCCAACGGCAGGGACGGTTGGGGGGCAGCGAGAGTCGCAAACACAGGCAGTGGGTTCCTTTCGCAATTGGTAACGAGTCTCTCTATTATAGTGATTTTCACCAAAATAGGAATCCCTTAGGCATCATTGGCAACCACTTGCTGCACAACGGTACGGGCACCATAGCTGACACCGGCCGTACCTTCCCCCGGATGCACGGAATCTCCCACTAACCACAGGTGAGGAATCGGGGTGCGGGTGGCCAAGCCAAAGGGGCCAAAGGTGCTCAGGCGTTGACTAATGCCCCCGACAATGCCATCTAGCCGCGCGGTATAGCGCCAGAAGGTGCGGGGGGTCGCCGCTTCACAGTGGACAATGTGCTCAGGCCGCAGATCAAAGAACTCGCCAAGGTGTTCAAGAGCTGTTTGGGTGTATTGCGCCTTCGTGGCCGCGTAGTCTAAATCAGGCTGACGCCAAAAATTCGGTTCAGTAAAGCTGGAGGCAATCAGGGTACGATAGCCCCTGGGGGCACGCCCATCCTGCGGCTGACTGACGGAGACAAAGAGGGAGTTGTTTTCGCCAATGGGGCCTGCAGGATCGTAGAGAAATTGCAAGTGGGGCGGACAGGCTGTGGGAATGGCGGCCTCTTTAACGCCAAGGTAAATTACAAAGGCACCGGCGGCCGGCGGCAGCGTTTTGAGGCGGCGGGCATAGCCAGCGGGAATGGCATCGCCAAGGAGTTGGGGCAGGTTTTGGGCAGGGACATTGGCCACAATGTGATCCGCTGCAACGCGCTGCAAGGTTTTTGTTTTCAGGTTCTCCACTTGGACAGCGACGGCACGCCCCCGCTCGACTTCAATGTGACGCACCAAATGCCGGGTGTAAATTTGACCGCCATCGCGCTGCAAGGCATTGGCGAGTAAATCACTGAGCACCTGCATGCTGCCGTGGAGATGGTAGAGGCCGTGGGGGTCTTGGGACAGACAGAGGGCGGTGGCGGCATAGAGGAGTGCGGTTTCACTGGCATCTACTTGGGAGTAGAGCTTGAGTTGAAGATCCAGAAATTGCCGCAGCCGGCGATCGCCCCCGACACCGCAAAGACGCATCCAATCGGTCACCGTCATCAGGCTAAAGGGCAACGTGAGAAGCGTCTCCGGACGCAGGGCTTGCACCAATTGCCACAGATCAAAGCCATTGCGCGGGGGTAAAATGGGCTGCCGCTGCTGAAATCGCCAACTAATGGCAAAGAGGTGTTCAAGGCCTTGCCAAAACCGCTCACTGTGGGGAAAGTGGCGTTGACGTTCCAGTTGCCAGCGATCGCGATCGCGCCAAACATTGATGGGCGTCATTTCCTGCGGCAGATACACCGCACAGGCAGGATCGCAGGGGGTTGCTGCCGGCAGAGGCATCTCCAATTCAGCAAAAATCGCCGCGTGAATCCCCCCCGGCTCAAGGCCAGCCACTTGGGTGGCGCCAACATCGAAGGTAAAGCCCCGCCGCTGAAATGTGGAGGCACAGCCCCCCAGTTGGGCTGCCTGCTCAAACAGCTGAACCCGATAGCCCCGTCGTGCCAACAATGCCGCTGTGGTCAGACCCCCAATGCCGCCGCCAATGACGACCACCTGCTTTGCCATTTGTATAGTTATGTAAATTACCTGTATCTAGCACTTTAACGACGTTGAGCCAGTGCTGACAAGGAAAACGGCAAGCAACTAGCGCCGCCGCAGCTGAAGCTGCTCATAGACCTGCCGCAGGGACACCCCATGATAGGCAAGGGCAACTAGCGTGTGGTAAAACAAGTCCGCTACCTCACCGGCGATCGCCTCGGGGTCATCGTCTTTGCAGGCCATCACCACTTCTACGGTTTCTTCGCCCAGCTTCTTGAGAATTTTATTATCACCGGCTGTGAACAGGCTGGAAGTGTAGGACTGTAGCTGCGGAAAGTCGCGCCGCTGACAGACCACGTTATACACTTGCGAAAGGGTATCTGCTGGTGGGTCTTCTACCCGTTGTCCGGCCTCCCCATGGCGGTGGAAACAACTGCGCTGCCCCGTGTGGCAAGCGACTTGGCCCACTTGCTCTACTGTTAACAACAGGGCATCACTATCGCAGTCGTAGCGGATACTTTTGACCCACTGGACATGGCCAGAGGTTTCGCCCTTGGGCCACAGTTCTTGGCGCGAACGACTCCAAAACCACGTACGACCGGTTTCAAGGGTTTTCTGTAGCGATTCCCGATTCATCCACGCCAGCATCAACACGGTGCCGTCCAAATAGTCTTGGACAATTGCTGGCACTAAACCCCGTTCATCGTAGCGAATCTCATCGAGGGGGAGGCTAAGGGTAGTGACAGGCATGAATCGTTCGCAGGTCTCAAGAGGGTGACCCGGAGATCACGCCTACCGCAAGCATCCCGTATTGCTGCTTCCTTCCGGACCTGACAAGGTTGAGGCGTTGCGATCGCATGATTCCGAGCCAACTTGTATCCTAGCACACCCCATCGAGGTACATAAATCGCCCTATTAGGAATCTTTATCTCTCGTTTCTTAAAGAAAGTTTATATTAAAGAGGTAACAGCGTAAGATTTGGTAATGCCTATGACCCTTGCTGCACTGATGGTGACGCAGGCTGAGACTCTCCGTGGTCTCTTTCGGACGTTGACGGCAACCAGTTGTCCCTATCGCTATAACTTTCATCTCCATACCATCTGCTCCGATGGGCAACTGACACCGCAGCAAGTGGCGCAACAGGCAATGATCCATGGCCTCAAGGGATTTGCCATTACCGATCACCATGCCCTAGAGGGCTATTTTCAGGCTCGAACCTACGTAGAAGCCTATCCAGGAACGGATCGCCCCCAAGTTTACACGGGCATTGAAATTACGGCTCAACTCTTGGGTACTGAGGTGCATATTCTGGGCTATGGCTTTGACCCCTATGCGCCGATCCTGCATCTCTATGCAATGGGCACTGCCCCCCAAGGGGACTTGGCACAGGCAGAACGGGTGATTGCCGCACTCCATGAAGCAGGAGGCTTGGCGATTTTGGCACACCCGGCGCGCTATCGTTTGCCTGCTGAACAATTGATTCCTGCAGCTGTGGCGCGGGGGATTGATGGGGTGGAAACCTACTACTGTTACAGCAATCCCGATGTGTGGGAACCCACCCCTGAAACAACAGCCCTTGTGCATGCTTTGGCCGTTGAACACCAGTTGCTGGAGACCTGCGGCACGGATACCCATGGCCAAGATATCTTGGTGCGGCGATGACCGTGACTGAAATCCTGATCACCTTAGGGGCGATCGCCATCAGTTGGTTCGTGCTCCGCTGGCTGATCACTGTCCTCAAGGTCACTCTCGGTACGGCGATTAAAATTGCCCTGATTGTTTTCCTGTTGCAACTCTTTTTTGGGATTGGTCCCGATCGCCTGTGGGAGCAAGCACAGTTTCTATGGTCACAGGTGGCGAGTTATTTGCCGATGCCTTCTTTGCCCTCCTCGCAATAATGATAGGTTTCTGCGCCGGTTGAGCTTTGGCGGGCGTCTTTTGTCAGATCGGCCAGAATCCAGTAAACTGACCGGCATCAAGCCCCTTTGCCCCAAGGTCATGACTCAAACAGCATGGTTAGAACTTGTCAAATCCGTCAGTGAGCAGGGGGTTCAGCTACCCGCCAGCGGCCTCAAAATTGGCCGTGCCCCCGATAATGACATTGTCCTCAATGATCTTTCCGTCTCCCGCTACCACGCTTTCTTGGAGTGGCAAGAAGGGAAAGTTCACCTCGTAGATCTCGGCAGTAAAGCGGGCACCCATCTCAATGGCCAACCGGTTGTGCCCAATACCCCCATTCCCCTTGAAGATGGCGACTTGATAACGCTGGGCAACTCTGCTGTGCGCTTTCGCCTCATCTGGCACTACCACGACTATCAACCCCGTACCACTGAGGTCAGCAAAGAGACTGAAGTCCCTGTGATTGAAGTGCGCACCAAAACATGGCAGCAACGCTGGGGGCTACAGGAGCAAACGACGCTTTTAGGCACCCATCCCGCCTGCGATGTGGTGGTGGATACCCCTGAACTTTTGCCCTGCCACTTGAAATTACGCTTTGCGGATCAGCATTTGCAGGTGGTAGATCTCAGTGACCCGCAGCCGGCAATGAATGTGCATTTGGGAATCGGGGAGAGTTATGCCCTGATGGAATTTGTGACGCTGACCTATGTGGGGCAGGAGTTGCCCGATCGCATTGACACAGAGCGTCATGCCGTTGTCTTTAGCCCCGCGACGGAGTTGAGCACAGCAACAGTACTGGCGATTCCTGAGGCCGATGCGACATCCACTGTCCCCGTGAAGACGATTTCGCTGGTGGGATACAACACGTTCACGATTGGCCGCGATCCAAGCAATGATCTGGTGATTGAGCATCCAACGGTGTCCCGTCACCACGCCAAAATTGAGCGCCGCAATGGCGATTTCCTGCTCACGGATCTGGGGTCGAGTAATGGCACGTTTGTCAATGGCCGCGAGGTAGAAGAACCCACACTGCTGCGGGTGGGGGACAGTATTCGCATTGGTAGCGATCGCCTTGTCCTCAATGTTGATGAAACCCTGACCCAATATGCCGAATCGGGTCACATGCGCCTAGATGCCATCAACCTCAGTAAGGTGGTGGGCAAGGGAACGCAAATTCTCCACGATATTTCGCTATCGATCATGCCCAAGGAGTTTGTGGCCATCTTGGGGCCTAGTGGTAGCGGCAAGTCAACGCTCCTCGATGCCCTCAATGGACTGCGGCCAGCAACAACGGGCACGGTACTGGTCAATGGCACAAATTTCTACCGCAACTATCAGGCCTTTCAAGCGCAATTGGGCTATGTACCGCAGAAGAATATCATCCACGAGGAACTGACGATCGCCCAAGCCTTGGAATACGCGGCAAAACTACGCATGCCCCCCGATACAACCCCAGCGGAACGCCAACAGCGGGTGACCGAGGTGTTAACAGAATTGGGACTGAACCATCGTCGCGATGTGCCCATTTCCCGCCTCAGTGGCGGTCAGCAGCGGCGGGTGTGTATTGGTGCCGAATTGCTCACGCAACCCAGTCTCTTCTTCCTCGATGAGGCCACCTCTGGCTTAGATCCGGGCACGGAAGCCGACCTGATGTTTTTGCTGCGGCAGTTGGCGGATCAGGGGCGAACGATTCTGATCATTACCCACGCCACCCAAAATATTCGGGAGTGTGATCTGGTGATCTATCTAGCGGAGGGCGGCCGGCTGGCCTACTTTGGTCCTCCTGATCAACTGCTGCCCTATTTCCGAGCTACCTTTGGCGATCGCTTTAGTGGCATTAAGCTCGAGGATTTTTCTGGCATCTATCGTGCCCTAGACAAAGAGAAAAACCCCAATGCCCCCACTTCGGCAGAACTAGAGGAAGCCTACCGGCGATCGCGCCTCTATCAGGAATATGTGGTCGGGCGACAGCAGGTGCTAGCTCACATGCCCGATGAAAGTCAACGGCGCACCAAGGGCAAATCCCGTCGCAGCAGTGAACCCAAGTCGAAAATCTCCCCTTGGCAACAATTTCTCATTCTCACCCGCCGCAATCTCACAATTCTTGGCCAAGATCGCAGTAACCTGCTGCTGACCCTCTTAATAGCCCCCCTCTTGGGGAGTTTGAGTTTTGTTTCTTGGCAGCGGGATCTCTTTAATCCGGAAACGGGGAATGCGGGTCAAGCCCTGACGATGATTTTTGTCACCAGTCTGATTGCCGTCATGATTGGCGCAATGACAACGATGCGGGAATTGGTTAAGGAGGTGGAGGTTTATCGGCGGGAGCGGATGATTGGCCTGCGGCTGTTGCCCTACATTGGCTCCAAGGGGGCGATCGCCCTTGGGCTAGCTCTTTATCAAGCGGCCACTTACCTTGCGGTGACAAAGCTGGCGGTGGATTTACCGGGAGATTGGGGGGTTACTTTTGCCATGTACGTCACCCTTGCCCTTGCCATTTTTGGCGGTATGGCGATGGGTCTTTTGGTCTCTGCCTTTGCCCCTAGCCAGAACATTGTGCCGCTGCTGGTGCTGATGTTTTTAGTGCCCCAAATTATCTTTAGTGGCGGGATTCAGCCCGTTTCTTCCTTCGGGTTACCGGGGCAGATTATTAACCATCTGACGGTCATTAAGTGGCCCTTTGAGGCGATGGTCAAGCTCACAGGCATCGGGGATGACATTGCCAATGACCCCTGTTGGCGCGAACCAGAGGAGGAACGGGAAAAAATGACCGAGGAGATGCAGCGGGATTTTTGTCTGTGCTATGGTCCCGGTCTCTTTAAGACCTGTAACTTCCCCGGTATCCGCGCCAAGTATGTCCCCGAAGTGGATGAACCCGCACCGCCGCGGCCAGAGTCTCCGGGCGATCCCCCCAATGATCCAGCAGCGCTCCAAGACTATCTGCAACGGCTGCAAGCCTATCAGGCAGCCATGGATGAGTGGGAACTAAAATATTCTGAGTGGAACCGCCAACGCAGTCGTGCCATCAATGAAGCCCAAGGAATTATCAGCCGCTTCCAACGAGATCAAGGCTACATGTTTACCGTAGATGTGCAACGCCATTGGCGCAATCAAGGAATTGTCATTCTAGCGATGCTGGTGGCTTTACCCTTCTGCCAAAAACGCCGTGACTTTAGCCGTTGAGACTCTGCCATTTTCAGGGGTGGGGTTTTAGACCAATTTTTTGAATAATGGAAAAGTTATCCCCCGCCGTTTCCTGTCCCCATGCCTTCTGCCAATCTCTTACTCATTGATGGTCATTCCTTGGCCTTTCGTGCCTACTACGCCTTTAGTAAGGGGCGAGAGGGGGGGTTGCGTACCTCCACGGGGATTCCCACTAGTGTGTGTTTTGGCTTTCTTAAGACGCTCTTGGAGATTCTGGAGCAGCAGCAGCCGGATCATGTGGCCATTGCTTTTGACTTGGGGGAGCCGACATTTCGCCACACAGCCGACGAAAACTACAAGGCGGGGCGGGCAGAAACGCCCGAGGACTTTATTACCGATATTGCCAATTTGCAGGCGTTGCTGCGGGCACTGCGTCTACCCCTGTTGAGTCAGCCGGGCTATGAAGCCGATGATGTGATTGGTACGGTGGCCCATCGCTTGCGACCCCAAGGATGGCGGGTGTCCATTGTCAGTGGCGATCGCGACCTCTTTCAATTGATTGATCGCGAAGGTCAAGTACAGGTCTTGTATCTGGGGAATACCCTTGGCCAACGCAAGCAGGGTCTGGAGGTCTTTGATGCCCTCAAGGTCAAGGAAAAAATGGGGGTTTGGCCCGAGCAAATTGTGGACTATAAAGCCCTCTGTGGCGATGCCAGCGATCGCATTCCCGGTATTAAGGGGATTGGCCCAAAAACAGCGGTGCAGTTACTCAATCAGTACCCCACGCTAGAGGAAATCTACGCCCACATTAATGAGATTACGCCCCCTAGCCTAAGAACGAAGCTGATCAATGGGGAGGCCGATGCCCGCCATTCCCGCACCCTAGCTCAAATTATCCTCGATGTCCCCTTGGAACTGCCCCTAGAGGAACTGCATCTGAGTCCCTTTGAGTGGCTAACGCTGGATCAGCTATTGGATCACTTGGAATTTCGTGCCCTGCGGATGCAACTTCAGGACTGGCACCTCCGCTTGGGGGGGACACTGCCGGATGTAGAGAGCGATGCGGATGCAACATGGTTTTTTGCGCCGACGGATACCCCTGACCCCTTGAATGTGCAACTCATTGAGACGCCAGAGCAACTGCAATGGCTGATCGCCCAGTTAGAAACCTGTACCGATGCGAACCATCCCGTGGCTTGGGACACGGAAACCACGGCCTTGAACCCCCGCGATGCTGCCTTGGTGGGCTTGGGCTGCTGTTGGGGCGCAGCGCCTGATCAGGTGGCCTATCTACCGTTGGGGCACAAAGAGGGGCAGAACCTACCCCTACCAGAGACCCTCGCCGCTTTGCGACCGATTCTTGAGGGCGATCGCTACCCCAAAGTCTTGCAAAATGCCAAGTTTGACCGCTTGGTGCTGCGGTTTCAGGGGATTCAATTACAGGGTGTCGTATTTGACACGATGCTGGCGAGCTATGTGATTAATCCCGAAGCCAGTCACAACCTCAAGGATCTGTGTCAACGCTATCTGCCCCTTCAAGCCCAAACCTACCGTAGTCTGGTGGGCAAAGATCAAACCCTTGCGGATCTCCCCCCTGCGGTGGTAGCGCAATACTGTGGCCTCGATGTCTATACCACCTATCTTCTCAAGGACAAACTAGAGGCCGACTTGCCCCCCCGCCTGCGCCAACTCCTCCTAGAGGTGGAATTGCCCCTCGAACCCATTCTGGCGGAAATGGAAGCCACGGGGATTCGCATTGACAGTGACTATTTGCGGCAACTCTCCCAAGAACTCGAACAGCAACTGGCAGCACTGCAACAACAAGCATGGGATGCCGTGGGACAACCCTTTAACTTGGCCTCCCCCAAGCAACTGAGTGAACTGCTCTTTGGCATTTTGGGGTTAGATACGAAAAAGACCCATAAAACAAAACTGGGCTACTCCACCGATGCCGCAACCCTCGAAAAACTGCGGGGAGATCATCCTGTGATTGAACTCATTTTGAACCATCGCACCCTCGCCAAGCTCAAATCCACCTATGTGGATGTGTTGCCAACCTTGGTGCGTCCGGACACAGGCCGTGTACATACGGAATTCAACCAAGCGGTGACCGCTACGGGGCGCCTTTCCTCCTCTAATCCCAATCTGCAAAATATCCCCATTCGCACCGAGTTTAGTCGGCAAATTCGCCGCGCCTTTATTCCCGAGCCGGGCTGGTTGCTGGTGGCAGCGGACTATTCCCAAATTGAGTTGCGCATCCTTGCTCATCTGAGTCAAGAGCCGGCCCTGCTAGAGGCCTACCAAAAAGGGGAGGATGTCCATCATCTCACAGCTCAGTTTCTCTTAGAAAAAACCGACATTAGTTCCAGCGAGCGACGCTTGGGCAAAATTATTAACTTTGGCGTCATTTACGGGATGGGAGCGCAGCGGTTTGCCCGTGAGGCCGGGGTGAGTGTGGCCGATGCTAAGGTGTTTATTCAGCGGTTTTACGATCGCTATCCACGCGTCTTTGACTATTTGCGGCAAATGGAACGGCTTGCCCTCAGCCAAGGCTATGTGGAAACCATTTTGGGACGGCGGCGCTATTTTGAATTTCAGAGTTCTGAACTGCAAGCCCTGCGGCGCAAGCCTTTAGAGGCGCTAGCCGATGTCGATCCCAGTAAACTAAAAATGAGCAATTACGAGCGGGGACTATTGCGGGCGGCAGCCAATGCCCCGATTCAAGGTTCCAGTGCCGATATTATTAAGTGTGCGATGGTGAAACTGGCTCCCCTACTTTCCCCTGAAGAAGTCCGCCTGCTGCTCCAAGTCCACGATGAATTGGTGTTGGAGATGACCCCTGAGGCGTGGGAACAACTGCAAACTACAATTCCCGAAGTCATGAGTACAGCAGTACCCCTGAGTGTGCCCCTTGCGGTGGACATTTACGCGGCGGCCAACTGGCTGGAGGCCAACTAGGTTTGTTGATGCGGCAGCAACGCCACTGGCAAGTTTATTTCTGGCAAATTCTCCTCTGCCTTGTTTTGGGGGCGATCGCCCTCTCCTTGCCGGCCGACGCCCAAACGATTCGCCCCTACATTGACCGTGCCATGGATCAAATCAGTGAATTCTATCTTGACAATGGGATGCACTTCATTGTCATGGAGCAACACCAAGCCCCGATAGTGTCATTTCTCACCTACGTGGATGTGGGGGGCGTTGATGAACCGGAAGGCCAGACCGGTGTGGCGCACTATCTGGAACACTTGGCCTTTAAGGGCACCCGCCGCATTGGGACGACGGATTATGCCGCTGAAAAAGAAAAACTTGCCCAACTGGATCGCCTCTTTGAGCAACTGCAAGCCACGACGGATGAGCGGCAACGTCAGGCATTGATTACAGAATTTGCCGCTGTGCAGCAGGCTGCCGATCGCTATGTGATTCGCAATCAATATGGCCAAATTGTCCAGCAGGCCGGGGGCGTGGGTCTCAATGCAACCACATCTGCCGATGCCACCCGTTACTTCTACAGTTTTCCCGCCAACAAATTGGAACTGTGGATGTCCCTAGAGTCGGAACGCTTTTTGGAACCCGTCTTTCGCGACTTCTATCAAGAAAAGGAAGTCATCCTTGAGGAGCGGCGGCTACGCACTGAAAATTCCCCCACTGGCCAACTCTTTGAGGCCTTTTTGGCCACCAGCTTTCGTCAGCATCCCTACCGCCGACCCGTCATTGGCTACCGTGAGGATATTCAAAACCTGCGCCGCGCCGATGTGGAACGGTTTTTTCGCCAGTATTACACACCTGACAAAATGACCATGGTGCTTGTCGGAGATGTTGATCCCCAGAAGGTGAAGGAATTGGCCAAGGTTTATTTTAGTCGCTATCCCAAGGGCACGGGCAAAACCACAGCCATTCCCCCCGAACCGCCGCAAACGGAACCTCGGCAGATTACCCTCGAATTGGCCAGTCAACCCCTCTATATTGAAGCCTATCCCTGTCCACCTTTGAGGGATCCCGCGTACCTCACCTATGAAATTTTGACACGTCTCCTCAGTGGCGGTCGCACCTCCCGTCTCTACCGTTCCCTTGTCCTAGAGCAAAAATTAGCCCTCAACGTGCAAGCCTACGTGGGGTTTCCCGGCAATAAATACCCCAATCGCTTTCTCATCTACGGGGCACCGGCACCGGGTCAAACGACGGCTGCCCTTGCGGCAGGTATTGCCCAAGAACTCAAGGCACTGCAAACAACACCCGTGACGGCGGCAGAGCTGGATCGGGTAAAAGCGCAACTGCGGATGGAACTGCTGCAAAACCTAATGTCCAATGAGGGGATGGCCAAACTCTTGGCGGAGTATGCTGTAAAAGGCGGCGGCTGGCAGCAACTCTTTGCCCGTTTAGAGGCCATTAATGACATTACCCCTGCGGACATTCAGCGGGTGGCTCAATCCCTGCAACCCCAGCAGCGGACAGTGGCGCAAATTCAAACCCGTTCATGAAGACCCTTTGGATGGAATGGTTGGGGGCGATCGCCTTCTATACCTGTTTGCCCATTCCCCCTAACTGCCCCATGCAATTGGCGGGAGCTGCCAAGTGGTGTCCTTGGGTCGGGCTATTGCTGGCCGTACTCCTTTGGGGAACCCACCAGTTGCTGGCATTTTTGCACGTTCCCCCCCTCGTGGCCAGTGTCTTGGTTGTGGCACTTTGGCTAGGATTAACTGGGGGATTGCACTTGGATGGTGCCATGGACACGGCCGATGGTTTAGCCGTCAGGGATCAACAACGGCGCCTTGAGGTGATGGCGGACAGCCGCACGGGTGCCTTTGGCGTCATGGCAGGACTCGTCATTTTGCTCTTAAAAGTAGCGGCCTTGAGCAGTTTAGAGAGGGGTCAGGTCTTGGTGTGGGTATTGGTGATCGGGCGCCTTGCTCAGGTGTGGGCGATCGCCCGCTATCCCTATTTGAAACCCCAAGGCACGGGTCAGATCCATAAAGCCAGTTGTACCTTTCCCCGCGATTTTTGGCCGAGTGGTTTACTGGTGCTATTACTCAGCTTCCTGCTGCCGCTTCCCCTCGGGCAATTACTTTTTGGTTTGCTCTTGATTCTCTTGATCCCTGCATGGTTTCAGTGGCAGTTGGGCGGTCACACGGGGGATACTTATGGTGCGGTTGTTGAGTGGACAGAAGCCTTGATGTTGGTTGCCTTCACGGTGGAATCGACCAGTTGATCCGGCAGCGCCACGGCCACGGTGATGATCCCCAAGACCTTGTAGCCAGCCCCCCGTAATACTGCGGCTGCAGTTCGTGCCGTTGTCCCCGTGGTATAAATGTCATCGCACAAAAGGAGCCAGCGCCGTCGCTGCAGCCCCTGCCCTAGGCGAAAGGCATTCTCAAGATTGGCTTGGCGTTCTGTGAGTGAAAGCTGAAACATGGACTGGGTTGCTCTTTGGCGGATTAATCCCACTGGGGCAAGGGGTAGCTCAAGGGCACGGCAAAACCCCTCAGCAATGAGCGCTGCTTGATTAAAGCCCCGGCTCTGCAATTTATGGCGATGGAGGGGAATAGGCACAATCTGCAACGGGAGGCGTTGGGCGATCTTCGCTTCCAACCAACTCAGGGCTAACCATTGGCCAAAGAGGGTACCTAGTTCGGGGTGATTGTTGTATTTCATGGTGGCGATCGCCCGCTTGAGGTCTTGCTGATAATACCCCCAGGGAAAAAGGGGGAGACTGCCCCGCCAGTAGCGTTGGCGTTGGCGCACTTCCCATGACCTCAGCCGCCGTTCACAATCCCTACAGATGGTTTGGGGACTGGCTCGACCACAACAGGGACAGGGCTGCTGAAATAGGAAGGAGGCTAGCGATCGCCACACCAGCACACCCCCTAGGTGCTAACAGTAGGCACTAATATCCTCATGGCACTCATCCGCCAAATAGCAGAGGGCACGGTAGCGCAACAGCATGAGCTCCTCGTAAAGGGGATTGAGGTGGCACAAAGGCGGAATGTGAATATGCCATTTTGCAACCACAATATCGCGTTCAAAGGGACACTGGGCGGGGATCAAGCGGCATAGACGATGCGCTAGCTGGCGATCGTGCACTTCTAGATGCTCTAGCCACTGCCGGACAGGCCACAAAATTGTGCGGAGCATGCGTTGCCCCAACGTCAAAATTGTCATCAACTCAACACCTCAACTCAATCATTGAAGTTGGCAGCGAAAGCTCCCCTTCCTCAACTGTTTAAGAAGGCAATTTCAGTTACTTAAAACCCTCTCTTGAGAAGGGGAAATGTGTCGCTGCATTCGATGGGAAAAAAGTCGTTGCGATTCTGATTTAACAGCTCTTAGCGAGGGGCGAAATCCCAGAAAAATCTCAATGAAAATCGCATCACGATAGACAATCTCCTTGTTTCACAGGGATTTAGTAGTAATGGATACATTATTGAATTTAATGATGACTCTGTACCCATCCCTATTTTAGTGACTCCTGTTGAAGTTGACGATGGGGTTTTCCGAAAAGTTGCCCCTAAGCAACCGTTTTCTTCTCTATCAGTTGTCTGTATAGGATCGCGCAACTGCCCCCAAGACTTTGGCAGTGCCCTTGCCATTTGCCAGCAGCGACCCCTGCGGCTTGCGAGGGGGTAATTATTTTATTACTTAAAAAGAGAAAAGAACTGAGTAGCGCGCCTCCCCCTTCTAAGGTAATCTGCAATTAGAGTTTGGCATTGGGGAGCAACAGCATGTTCAAGAACATATTGATTCCAACAGATCTCCATGATGGTCTCCCCAAACTGACCCACTACCTTGAGGCACTGAAAACAGCGGGTGCTCGCAGGTTGATCTTCTTCCATGCCCGCCCCATTGACGAGGATGGCGATAAGCCTCGGCTGCGGGAAAAAAAGCTGCAACAGGCACGCGAATTACTCAAAATCGATGCCGCAAAAGTTCCAGCGGATCTTAAAGCAGAGGTGATCATCGAAAACCGTCGCCCCGCCGATGCCATTCTGGACACCGTTGAAAAGCATCAAATTGACTTGGTGCTGGCCAGCCGTCCCATTCGCAATCTCTTGGACGAGAAGCTCTTCGGCAGTACAACCATTGAGGTGCTGCAACGGATTAAAGTGCCAGTGATGATTATGCGCCCGCAACTGTTGTGGGTGATGACAACCGCAGAACTGAATCTCCGCTGTCAAAATCTCTTTCGCCACCTACTAGTGCCCTACGACCACAGCCCCTCTGCCCAACACCTTGTTCAAAAACTGCGGGAAGGCGTGCAAAAGCGCGATCAAACGAGCATTGCTGCACTGACCTTCTGCTGGATTATCAGCGATGCCGGCAAAGGGGAACTGGGAGTTGGCGAGCAACGTCCGAAGGCTGAAAAAATTCTTGCCGAGCTAAAGCAAGAATTCACTGGCTATGGCCTGAGCATTGAAACCGAGATTCGCTTTGGTAGTCCGGTGGTCGAAGCACAATTGGCAGCCCACGATCGCGACATCTATGGGATTGCCGTTTCCTCTGGTTCCGTCGGTAAAATTTGGGAATTATCAATCCCTAGCTTTGCCGGAGAGATCATTCGCCGTTGCGTCTTTCCCGTGATCTATTTCCCGCCCGCTGGTCGCTCATTAAAATAAAGATGGGGCAGCAGAACTACCCCAAAGGCATTTCAATTAGGCACTAAAAGTAAAACTTAGCTAATCGTCACTTGGCGGGGTTCCTCAGGCGCGGCGGCCTTTGCTGCTTTTTGCTCCATCATTTCTGAGCGGGCTTCGGCAACCAAGTCTTGGAAAGACTCACTGGCTTCAGCGACAGCCGTCTGTGCCTTTTCATAGGCTTCAAACGCCCACATCAAGCCTGATTTTGCCGCATTGCGAGCTTGCTCTGCCAAGTTGTGACCAGTCATTGAGTCAACGGCACCCACAACGGGGGCAACAGCAACAGCACCCACCCCAAGGGCAAGCACGGTAAGTGGTTCTAAACCAAGTAACAGGGCTTCAAACTCCATTCTGCGGCATCCTCCAAAGGAAAAGCAATGATGAGCACATCGCACCCATGATAGCAAAGGTGCAGGGAGGGCAACGTCCCCACTGGCTTAATCGCTCCACTGAGATTCTTATGCAGGGCTGAGCCAAAAGATTAGCAGAGCTTGAGGGCAGTACTGGGAACCTCATCCCAAGAGGCCACCGTACGCAGACGCACTTGCCAACCGGCGGCTTTTTGTTCTGTTGTTAAGTTTTTCTCAAAAGACTGCACACACTCCCTCGCCTGAGCTTCATCACGACAGGCAATACAGGCATAAAGCAGGCCAGAGGGATCAATTTGCTCGCTTACCCAAATCCTCATCGCTCACTCCTTGGCGCAGTTTGCCGATTTCACAGAACTATCTCCAGCCTAGGCGAAATACACCGAGACCGTCAGCCCTTCTTAACAGCACTTTAACAACTCAGCCAATGCTGCCAGCAATTGCGCAATGTGCTCAGGGGTGTGATCGGCTCTTAGGGTGATGCGCAGCCGACTAAAGGGCACGGTCGGTGGCCGTACCGCCGCCACCCAACATCCAGCCTCTTGTAATTTCTGACCCCATTGGAGAACAGTGGCTGGATCGGGAGCAGGCAGGCAAAAGATGGGGGTGGGAAGGGAGCGGGGTAACACAGGGCAGCCCAAGGCCTGCAGCCCCTGTTCCAGTTGTTGAATGCGCTCCTCTAGAGCTTGGCGCAGGCAAGGCTCTGTTTGTAGTTGCTCAAGGGCAGCAAGGGCAGCAGCAGTGTCCGCTGGTGAAAGTCCAGTGCTATAGATCCATGTGCTGGCACGGTGTTGCAGATAGGAGATCAGAGCTTGGGAGCCAGCAATGTATCCCCCTAAACTGCCAAGGGCTTTGCTGAGGGTACCCATTTGAATGACGGTCGGACTCGATTGCCCCAAGGCGACTAAGGTACCGGCACCGTTGGTTCCCAAGACCCCTGTGCCGTGGGCATCGTCCACTAGCACCATGGCTGTGTAGGTCTCGGCTAGCGCCAATATCTCCTCTAGGGGGGCGACATCCCCATCCATACTGAAGACACCATCCGTGAGGATCAGACAACGGCGGTATTGGCAGCGATGGGTTTCTAGGAGTTGGACAAGGGCAGCGACAGCGTTGTGGGGGTATTCATAGAACGTCGCATGACTGAGGCGGGCACCTTTTTTGAGACAAGCATGGTTGTAGGCATCCCCAAGCACCAAGTCCCGCTGATCCACAAGGGCAGCAATGGTACCGAGATTGGCGGCAGTACCCGAACTAAAGACTAAGGCAGCCTCTGTGCCTTTCCACTGGGCGATCGCCCGCTCTAGTTGTTCATGAAGACAACGTTGACCACTCAGAAGGCGAGACCCGGTCGCCCCAGTACCCCATTCGTCAATCGCCTTAATGGCGGCTGCTTTCACCTGCGGATGGTTGGCCAGACCCAGATAGTCATTGCTGCAAAAGTTAATCAATGGTCGGGGCGGCTCGCCAACACTCACCACTGCCCCCGGTGCGCTACTGAGAAGGGGTTGGCGATACCAATGGGCACGGTGCAGGGCATCTAGGGCAGGTTCTAGCCACGCAAAGGGATCGCTCATTTGAGAGAGAATATTTTAGGAAGACTGGACAAAGTCTAAACCAATACGTGGCGGGGCGATCGCGGGGGACGGGAATGGGGTTTATTGCCATTCTGCTGGTAGCGCCCATTCAATGGCTCAAGGTGCAGTCGATAACCGACATTGCGCACGGTTTGAATTAGGCGCGGCTGCTGCGGATCCACTTCGATTTTCTTACGCAAAGATAAGATATGCGTATCCACGGTGCGGGGGTTGTCAATGCTCTCTGGCCAAGCTCGCCGCAGCAATTCCTGACGACTCAAAGGTGTGCCCCCCATTTGCGTCAGAACATAGAGTAGGCTAAATTCCTGCGGTGTCAAATCCACTGGCACATTGCGTACCACCACTCGCCGCTGCACTAAATCGACTTGTAACTCACCCAAGTTCAGGACACTGGGTAAACAGGGGCGTGCTCGCCGTGCCAAGGCCTCGACTCGGGCAAGAAATTCCTGCATCCCAAAGGGTTTGGCCAAGTAATCATCGGCACCCGCCCGCAGCGCCGTCACCACATCCGCTTCATCCTCATGGCCAGAAAGAACTAAAATCAAAACAGTGTTTTGGTAGTGAAGCCAGCGGCATAATTCCAAACCATTGCCCTCATTCAAGTCCAGATCGAGAACAACCAAATCGGGATGTCGCAGTTGAAATACTTCCTGCCCCTGTTGACAACCACTGGCAAGATGAACGATGTGCCCCACTTGCTGTAGGTGCCAGCCAAGGAGGGAACGCAGGTGGGGGTTACTTTCAATAATTTCAACGTGCATCAACATCAATACATCCCCACAACAACGGCGGAGTACAGGAAAAAGAGATTTCTTCTACATGTCTGGGAGAAGGTGCAACAGAGTGGCAATGTCTGGATGAATTGGATGCTAATTTAGCAAATTTAATCCCAATGATTTCGTAACGACTAATACTTTAGGGTTTTTTCTTGTTCCTGTAATAGAAAATTCTTACTCTGGCTCTAGTGACAAAATGAAGTGGGGTTTCTAAACAAGCGGTATGGCAGTGCCCATTCTCAACCTTTTAGCGGCTGATGGTTCACGACAGCAAATTCAACTGGGGCGCGATCGCCTGCTTATCGGTACCGACCCCCAAAGCCAAGTGATTCTCGTCGGTGAGGGGATTTCCCGCCACCATGCCTTGATTATTCCCACGGAGACGGGTTATCAAGTGGCGGATCTCGGGAGCGCCAGCGGCACTTTTTTGAATGGTACAAAGCTGCGGCCACGCACCCCTGTGGCTCTAAAGGCGGGCGATCGCCTACAAATCGGTGACTTTGAAGCCATTTTTGATCCAGATGGCATAGCAACAACGGAACTGCCGGGCACGGTGGTGATGGGGGCTGCCAGTACGCCGATCTTTCAGGTGGCGACGCCCCAGTGGTTGCAGGAGTTTCCGCTGCTGAAGGAGGAACTGGTTCTCGGTCGGGATCCGAAGGCGGACATCACCATTGACCATCCCTTTGTGTCCTTTCACCATGCCAAACTGGTGCGATCGGGAGAGCATTACAAAATTATTGACTTGGGCAGCAAAAATGGTCTCCACTGGCGCGGAAAAACGATTAGCGAACATGCCTTGGCACCGGGGGATGTGATCCATGTGGGGGAATTCCTGCGGCTGACCTACTTGTTGATGCCCGCCACGGAGGTTGTGGAGCAAACGCGCCCCCTCCAACTGCGCGATCGCCAGCAGATTCGGATTGGCCGTGACCCCAGTAACGATATGGTGCTGGATCATCCGGTCGTCTCGCGATTTCATGCCCGCCTCTACCTTCAGGAAGGACAGTGGTACATTGTCGATCTCGACTCTGCCAACGGCACCTTCATCAATAACCAGCGCCTTGAACCCCGCAAACCAGTGCCCTTACCCACGGGGGCCTTGGTGCGCATTGGCCCCTATAGCTCGCTGTTTACCCCCGATGAAACCATTGTTCCCCACAACGACAGTGGCAATCTGCGCCTCGATGCCATCCACCTCAGCAAAACCACCGCCAAGGGGGCGAAGCTGCTGCAAGATATTTCCCTTTCAATTTTGCCCCGCGAGTTTGTCGCGATTGTTGGCGGCAGTGGTGCCGGTAAATCAACACTCCTCGATGCCCTCAACGGCTTTCGTCCTGCTACGGGAGGTACGGTACTCGTCAACGGCTATGATCTGTACCGCTACTTTGGCACCTATCGCACCCAGATTGGCTATGTGCCTCAGGATGACATTATCCACAGCGAGCTAACGGTGGCTCAGGCCTTGGACTATGCGGCACGACTGCGCTTACCTGCTGATTTTAGCGATCAAGAGCGACAGGAACAGGTGAACCGCGTCCTTGCAGAATTGGAGTTAACATCTCGCCGCAATGTACTGGTGAAACAACTGAGTGGCGGTCAGCGCAAACGAGTGTCGATTGGTGTGGAATTGCTCACCCGCCCCAGTTTATTTTTCTTGGATGAGGCCACTTCTGGCTTGGATCCGGGTACGGAAACCCAGATGATGCGGCTGTTGCGGCAGTTGGCAGATCAGGGGCGAACAATTTTGCTGATTACCCATGCCACTAAAAATGTGATGCTCTGCGATTTGGTGGTGTTTTTAGCACGGGGCGGCCACCTTGCCTATTTTGGGCCACCAGATCAAGCCCTCAACTATTTTGATGTCCAAGATTTTGATGAAATTTACCTCAAGATTGAGAGCGAACCTAATCCAGCCGTATGGCAGCAGCGCTATCGCCAGTCTCATCTGTATCAAACCTATGTGGTGGAGCGGCAGCGTCCCCTCAACGTGGATACGGGGGCAACCCGACAAGTCCAACCCCAACGCCAAAAAGCAACGATTCCCCAAGTGGCACCGTGGCGGCAGTGGTGGATTCTCACCCAGCGAAACTTGGCCATTTTGCGACAGGATCGGGCGGCACTCATTCTCATGCTCTCCCTCGCGCCGATTTTGGGAGCCTTGGATTTTGTCCTCTGGAAGCCAACGATTCTCGATCCAGATCAGGGGGATGCGGGGCAGGCATTTACGATGGCCTTTGTTACTGTGCTGATTGCGGTGATGGTGGGCAGCCTAGCGACGATGCGGGAAATTGTTAAGGAACTGGAGATCTATCGCCGCGAACGGATGGTGGGGTTGGGGCTGTGGCCCTATATCTTCTCGAAGCTTGGATCAGCGGTGGTATTGGCACTGTACCAAGCAGCCGTCTTTTTGGTAATGAAGTTTTTGGCCATTGATCTCAGCCTCAGTGTTGGGGCGATCGCCGGCCTTTACGCAACGCTGTTTCTGGCCACCTTTGGTGGCATGGTGATGGGGTTATTGGTCTCTGCCCTCTCGCCGACGCAAACCGTGGCTCCCTTGTTAACGATTCTCTTTTTGGTACCGCAGATTACCTTTGCTGGAGCAATTATTCCTCTGAAGGATCTAGGGGGCGTGGGCAATCTAATCAGCGATGTCACCCTGACCCGCTGGAGTTATGCCAATGTGGTGTCCCTCTTGGGCTTTGGTCAGGATGTGGCGCGGGATGCCTGCTGGCAGCAATCCAAATCTGAACGGGAGAAACTCAGTCCTGAAGCCCTAGAGCAATGTCCGTGTTTTGATGATAACCTCTTTCAACGTTGCCGCTTTCCCGGCGTGCGCAAGGAGTACCACCCCGCTGTAGATGAACCCGAACCCCCACAACCTCCGGAACCGGGTGATCCACCGCCACTGCCCAATTCGGTCTTAGAGTTTGATCAGGCCTATCGCGATCGCGTCGAGGAATACAATCAACGGGTCAAAGACTATCAGGCGGCCATGGAGCGCTGGCAAGACCAATTTGCCCTCTGGAAAGAGCAGCGGGGGCGGGCGATCGCCAGCGGTGAAGCTCTTATTGATCGCTTTTGGAGTCTTCAGGGGCACACGTTCAACGCCAATGTCACCGTCAATAACCTGCGCTTAGGGGGCATTATTGCCCTCATGCTGGGACTAGTGGGGGTCTTTCAAAAACGCAAGGATGTGCTTTAGGCTGCTAAGTGGGCAAAGGCTCGGCTCACTGCCCCTAAGGCCATATCAATCTCGGCAGCACTGACAATGAGAGGAGGGACAAAGCGCACCACCTGCGGCCCCGCCGGCACCAGCAATAGCCCCTCAGCAAGGGCAGCTTTGACGACTTCAGCAGCGGTGAGGGGGGTGTCGGGTTGCAGTTCCAGACCGTTGATCAGTCCCCAGCCGCGCACCTCAGCAATGAGCTGGGGATAGGTTGCTGCTAGTTCGCGTAGTCCTGTCCGCAGTTGCTGCCCGCGATCGCGCACATTTTCGAGGAGATTCTCTTTTTCAAGGGTTTCACAAACCGTGAGCGCTGCTGCCGTGGCCAAGGGGTTACCACCAAAGGTACTGGCATGATCCCCCGGCTGAAAGACGGCACAAAACTCCTTGGCAATCATGGCACCAATGGGAACTCCCCCCGCTAGGCCTTTGGCCAAGGTGAAAATATCGGGTTCGACACCGAGGGTTTCATAGCCCCACAGGGATCCCGTGCGCCCCATGCCCACTTGCACTTCATCAAAAATCAGGAGAATGCCTTTTTCGGTACAGAGTTGGCGTACCTGCTCAAAGTAGGGGCGATCGCCAGGACGGACTCCCCCTTCTCCCTGTAACGGTTCCAACAGAATAGCGGCCACTTGGGGCTGGGACTGATCTAGTTGCTCAACAAGAGTCTGCAATGCCGCAAAATCGTTGTAGGGAACATAGGCGAAGCCGGGCACTAGGGGGTCAAAGTGTTGTTGGTATTTGGGTTGACCCGTAGCAGTAATCGTGGCGAGGGTGCGTCCGTGGAAGCTAGCCTGTGCCGTAATGATGATCGGGTTGGCAATGTGGCGAACGGTATGGGCATATTTGCGCGCCAGTTTAATGGCTGCTTCGTTGGCTTCGGCACCGGAATTGCAGAAAAACACGCGATCGCCACAGGAGTGATCCACCAGCCACTGCGCTAGCGCCCCCTGCTGCGGAATGTAATAGAGATTGGAAACATGGTGCAGGGTTTGCATTTGCCGACTGACCGCCTCCACCAAAGCCGGATGGGCATGACCGAGGGTACAGGTGGCAATTCCCGCCACAAAGTCCAGATAGCTGCGGCCTTGATCATCCCAAACACGGCAGCCTTCGCCGCGCACGAGCGTAATGGGAAAACGACCATAGGTGGTCATCACCACTTGGTCAAAGGCATCGGTACTGAAGGGCGTTGGGGGAGCAGCAACCATTGACTCTGGACTCAAAGCAAAAACTTCCTGCTATCTTAGCATCTCCCTCTCGCTGTGGCAGGGGAGTTACGGGTCGCTCTAGAATTAGTGCTTATTGACCCCCAAGGATTGCTTCGGTACACTACACCTAGTATTCCGCCATTGAGTCCTGCCCCTATGGTGCAAAATCCTCCCCGTCCTCAAACTAGCTTCCCCGCTACGGCTCCCACCGCCTATCCCGTGTTTTACCGCACCTACAGCCGCCAAAATGAAGCGGGTGAGCGGGAGAGTTGGCAACAGGTGTGCGATCGCACCCTGCAAGGACTACAGGAAGTGGGGCACCTCACTGCAGCAGAAGTTGCCCTTCTTCGGGAAATGCAGCAGGCGCTAAAGGCGTTGCCCTCTGGGCGCTGGCTGTGGGTGGGAGGAACGGATTGGGTGCGCCAGCCCGAGAACTTTTCCGGTGCCTACAACTGCACCAGCACCAATGTCGTGGATTGGGATTCCTTTGGCCTGATGATGGATCTGGCCATGCAGGGCTGTGGCACAGGGGCGATCTTAGAGCAGAAATACATCTCCCAGTTGCCGCCGATTTGCAATCGCCTTGAGGTGACTGTCATTGGTCAAATTGGTCAAACCCCCAAGGAAGCGCGTCAAGAGCAAACAACTGTAATACTCACGGGGCAGACCTGTCAAATCAAAGTGGGGGATAGCCGCCAAGGGTGGGTGAAGTCCTACCAAACGCTGCTTGAACTCGCCAGCAACCCTCAACTCGGTGGTTTAGTTCAGGTGACGATTGACATTAGTGATGTGCGTCCCACCGGTGAGCGTCTCAAGGGGTTTGGGGGAGTTGCCAATCCAGTAAAGCTGCCAGACCTCTACCATCGCTGCGCGGCACTGTTGAATGCGGCGGTGGGTCGCCAGTTGACCTCTGTGGAGTGTTGTCTGCTGATTGATGAGGCAGCCGTTGTGGTTGTTGCTGGCAATGTGAGGCGTTGTTTGCCTGAGGATGCTTTGGTACACACAAGCAAGGGACTGATCCCGATCAAAGACATCCAAGTGGGGGACTGGGTGCAAACGCCCTTAGGGTTTCGGCAAGTAACCCAGAAATTTGACCAAGGCTACCAAGAGGCTTATGAAGTAATAACCAATGGTCCCTTGCTGCGAGCTACCCTAAACCATCGGATTGCAACTCTTGCGGATGTTTCAGGGGGAATTCACTGGAAATTTGTCAATGCCTTAAACCCGGGCGATCGCCTGCTTCACAATACTCAAGTTTTACCCGGCACAGTTACTCATTTGCCATCAGACTTGACTGATTCTCGACCACGCGGTAGTCATACTTCTCAAGCAATCACTATTCCAGAACTGACGGCTGATGTTGCTTGGTTAATTGGCTTTACCCACGGGGATGGTTATGTTAGCTTGGGACGCAATAAGTACAACAAACCCTTTGGTAGCATTTGTTGGGTTTACAACAGTTTAGATTCCAAGCTTGCTCAGCAGATTCATACTAAAATCAACTGTGCTCTTACTCTCTTCGGTGTACAAGCCAGACAAGAGTGTGTTGAAGGTGAGAATACCTTGCGATCGCGAGTAACCTCTATTCATCTTGCAGAATACTTTCACCGCTATATTAAGCAACCTAAACAACCGTTAGAAGTCCCTAGCTTTATCTTGCAGGGAACGGTTGAGGTGCGTTGCGCTTACTTAGCAGGTCTAGTGGATAGTGACGGTTCTGCCTGTGGGCGGCCACCTTACCTATTAACGACTGTATATCCTAAATTTGCTCGTCAAGTTAGCGCTCTTTTATCTAGTTTGGGAATTGCTACTCGAATCGGTGTCACACTCTCCCAAAAAGAGCATTGGCAACTCAAATATCACCTTAAACTACCGGCTTTTAAGGCTCGCTACAACAGTCTCATTGCACCGTATTCCTTGAAAGGCCAAATTCATCAAGGACAGGAAGCCCATGGCTTTACAATTCCTGCAACTATGATGCGGGAAACCTATACCTATAGCCAAATGCGGGAAATGGGTTTTGAAGGTTCCCGAAGCGTGGATACCAATTACAAGAGGTATATTGCTGAAGCTGAAGTTAGTCTTGATATTCCCGTAACAGTAAAAGAACTAGGCAGCTATGACTATGTTCAGACCTATGATATTGAGGTCGAAGATGCCCACTGTTTTTACTGTGATGGTTATCTGATGCACAACAGCGCTGGTATGCGTCAGGGGGCAAGTGAGGATGAGGCTTTTGCCCAAGCTAAACAAAATCTCTGGCAACAGGATGAGCAAGGCAATTGGCGAATTGATCCGAAGCGGGATGCCCTGCGGATGGCCAACCACACCCGTGTCTTTCACACCAAGCCTAGCCTCGAGGAATGTATCAATGCCGTGCGCAGTCAGTTCTATTCAGGAGAAGGTGCCATTCAATGGGCCGGGGAGGCGATCGCCCGCGCCAATGCCGATCTTTTGACTACAGCGGATCTCAAGCAGGCCTTCCTCCGTGCCTATGAAAATCAACAGGGGGAGGCGTTTTTGCGGCAACTGTTGCCCACTATCGATCAGCGGGAGCTGGCTCACCGCTTGGGTCGTTATGGCCTCAATCCCTGTGTTACAAGCGATACGTGGGTACTCACAGAAGCAGGGCCGCGCCAAGTCAAAGATTTGATCGGCCAACAGCACGGCACCTATGTCAATGGCGAATTGTTTAGTACCACCGCCGCTGGCTTTTTCCTGAGTGGTATCCAGCCAGTTCTCAAACTTACCACCCGTGAAGGCTATACCCTACGGCTCACCGCGAACCATCGTTTGCTGAAAGTGACCGCCCAAACCCCGAAAAGACAATACACGGAATGGGTAGAAGCAGGTCAATTGCACGCGGGCGATCGCCTTCTTTTGCACAATCACCGTGATCTAACCCCTTGGGGTGGTAAGGGAACTTGGGAAGAAGGCCGTTACGCCGCTCAAGCCCTTTATCAAGTTGCCATAGGAAGCACTGCTGTGCAAACCCAAGCAGCAGGCTGTTTCACAGGGATTAAACACCGCCAAAACGACTGGATAGCTGTACTCCCCCATAGCTTAGAAAAGAACTTTCGCCTAATCACGATCGAAGAAGGCAGCTATGCATTCTACTGCGGGTTCCTCCGAGAGATTTTCGTGACGACTCAGTTAACATCAATACCACGGCTGCATGTCACACTGGGGGATCGACAACTAGCCTCACTTATTCAGCGCATGCTACTGCGTTTGGGAATCGTTTCGGTGGTTGCAGAATCATCCCTAGTTATCCAAGGGGATAATCTCACAACGCTGGCTCGGGTTCTGGAATTGGGGGCGATCGCCCATCATGACTCCTTACCTCCCGAACGCTTTACAGTTGTCGTTGAGTCAATTACTCCCGATGGCATTGAGCCAGTGTATGACTGTACCGTGCCCGGCCCGAATTGCTTTGATGCCAATGGCTTTGTTGCTCACAATTGCGGTGAAATTATTGGTGCTGATTTCCACTGCAACCTTGCGGAAATCCACCTGAATCAAATTGATCCAGCAGATACGATCACACAGGAAAAAGCCTTCAAGGCTGGTGCGGTCTCAGTGGCAGCGCTGTTGAACCATCGCTTTGTTGTCGATCGCTATCAATACTCCCGCGCGATTGATCCCATTGTTGGCGTCAGTTTTACGGGGCTATTTGACTTCTGTGTTCATGCCTTTGGTGTGCCTTGGCTGGAATGGTGGGCCGCAGGACGACCGGATACCCCCCAAGGGCGCGAATTCAAAGCCCAAGAGGCAGCCTTCCTACAACACTGGCGGCAAATTGTCCATGAGACCGTCTGGGAGTATTGCGATCGCCACGGCCTCAAGCGCCCCAATCGCTGTACCACTGTCCAACCCTCCGGTACCAAATCCCTGTTGACGGGTGCCTCTCCCGGCTGGCATCCCCCCAAAGCCCAACGCTTTATTCGACGGATTACCTTCCGCAAGGGCGACCCCGTGGCCATGGCCTGCTATGACTTTGGCTACAATATCATTCCCTCCCAGTCCGATAAGGATGAGACAGGGAAACTTCTTGATGATCCCTTTGATCCACGGTGTACCGAGTGGCTCGTGGAAATTCCCGTTGCCGTCTCTTGGGCAGATCTGCCGGGGGCAGACACGATTGATATTAGCCAGTTTTCGGCCTTGGCGCAGTTTGACTTCTATATGCAGGTGCAGCAGCACTACACCACCCACAACACCAGTGCCACCATTGAGCTACGGGAACCTGAAGTCGAACCCCTTGCCACGGCAATTTACACGGCGATTCAGCAGGATCAAGGGTATATCTCTGCGGCGCTCTTGGCACGCTTTGATGCCCATGAAACATTCCCGCGTCTGCCCTTTGAACCCATTAGCAAAGAACGGTACGAGCAAGAAGTCGCTGCGGTTGCTCGGCGCCGGCGGGTCAATGATTTCCATGCAGCCCTTTCCCGCTATACCCAGCCCGTGATGGAAGCAGGGCCTGCCGGCTGTGACTCCGACAAGTGTCTCACATCCTAGGACAGCTGGGGGGATGCCCCCCTGATTGAGTTCGGGTTTAGTATTTAGGCAATTTTGTAAACCAATTCTTTTTGGCGCGATCGAGTTGGCCTTGAACCATTCCAGAGACCATACTGAAGTCTGCCCCAGAAATATCGGCACCGGTAAAGTTGGCTCCTGAGATCGAGGCATCCTGCAATTTTGCTCCCTTCAAATTTGCCCGCTCAAAGTTGGCTTGCACCAGATAGGCACCGCAGAGATTGGCATCACTCAGGTTGGCCCCCTGAAGATTGGCTTCCCGCAAGACCACATTGGTGAGGATACAACCCTTCAAATCAGCATTGGTAAAATTGGCATTGGCAAAATTGGCACCGGAGAGATCGGCATTGCGCAATACCACATTGGAGAGATCGACATCCACAAAATCCCGTTCTCCCCGCTTATAGGCCGTTAGCACTTGGGCAGCCGTCATCCGTACGGTGACTTTGGGGCGCAGATGCTGACCCGAGCCTACCCCCACAACTGGCGGCCCACCCCATGGAGATCCTGTCATCCGCGATTGGCGCAACCGAGCTGCTGCAGCATTTTGACGCACAGAGGAGGCATAACTAGAGGACTGAGCTGATCCACGGGGTCGGCCTTGGCTGGGAGGGGCTGCAAGGGCATTACTGAGGTCATCATCCTCTGCTGTAACGGTAGGGGCAGCCAGCGCAGGTGTTTCTTGGCAATCAAGGAGCTGGAGATCGGCTAGGACATCCATGGCGCCTTGGTAACGGTTTTTAACGCTATCCTCCAGCATTTTGTCGAGGAGAGCGGCAAACTCAGGGGAGATATTTTTGACGTAGCGCTTCCAATGCCATTCGCCGGTGCGCGGATCCCGCTCAATCTCTTTGGGTGATTTACCAGTGAGCAGATAAACACAGGTGACACCCAGAGCGTAAATATCGCTGGCATAGATGGGACGCATGGCCATTTGCTCTGGCGGCGCATACATCGGTGTTCCCACAGCAAAGCTAGTGAATGTAGAGAGTTCTGGGGCATTTTCCACCATCGCCTGGGTGACTTTGTCTTTGACTGCACCAAAGTCAATGAGCACTAGCTTGTTGTCAATATCACGGCGGATCAAGTTGGCAGGCTTAATGTCACGGTGGATCACACCATTTTTGTGTAGGTAATCAAGGATGGGCAGCACTTCCTGCAAAACCTGCTTCACCTCTTCTTCGCTTTTGGGGCCAAAGCGTTTGACCTCCTGTTGCAGGGTGAGGCCACCCACATATTCTTGGATGAGATAGAACTCATTTTCATTTTCAAAGTAGCCAAGCAGACGCGGCAGTTGGGGGTGATTGCCAACTTTGCCGAGGGTGGTCGCTTCCCGCAAAAAGAGTTCCCGCGCCATAGCCAAGATATGGGGGGCGGTGGCGGCTGGCCGTAATTGTTTAATCACACAACTGGGATTGCCGGGCAACTTTGTATCAATCGCCAAGAAGGTCGTGCCAAACCCCCCTCGCCCCAGCACTTTAATGGCTTTGTATTGATCGTTGAGCAACAATTTGCTGCCACAGGATTGGCAAACCTCTAAATCATCGGGGTTTTCTGGCTTGACACAGTTTGGGTTTAGGCAGTAACTCATAGGCAGCCAAGGGGATGAACAGCACGTTTAACAGGGAGGGAAGGGTGATAGGGTGACCTGTTTTCAAGTCACAGCTCACAGGAATGTGCCCCCACCGCTAGTATGATTCAGTAGTTTCCACAGGACGACTCCGTACTTTTACGATACTCTTTTTTCTTTGCCTCACCCTATCCGTGAAATTACGGAAGTTGGACAAAACGCTTACAGCCTTTTCTTAAAAAAATATGGGATGCATAAGGAGAAAGTTTATCCTGCTCTACAGTTGCTTTGACGGTTTCAAGAGTTTCCCAACCTTGTGAAAAGAGCCTTCGGTATGATACAAGGGTAGCACTTCATCATCCCTGCTGTGGCTTTGGCTATGACCCCGCTTGTGACAACTGATGCTAAAGATTCGCTGTGCGATCGCCAGCAGGTTTTGGCGTGGTTGACGGAGAATGTGCCTGCACCCCGACTCCAACATATCCTGCGGGTAGAAACGATGGCGGCGGAGCTGGCTCTCCACCATGGCTTGGATGTGGATCGGGCGGCGTGGGCGGGGTTATTACACGATTTGGCAAAGTACTTTCCGCCGGAGCGGCTATTGAGCATGGCACGGGAGGCGGGGCTGCCAATTACGGAGGTGGATGAGGCGGATCCCCACCTGCTTCACGCGGATGTGAGTGCCCTTGTGGCGCGACAGCAATTTGGCATTACCGATGAACAGGTCTTAGCAGCCGTCGCCAACCATACCTTGGGTCAACCGGGAATGGATGCCTTGAGTTGTGTTGTGTTTCTCGCGGATAGCTTGGAGCCGGGGCGAGGCCAGACAGTGGAGCTAGAGGAATTGCGCAAGGTGGCTCACCAAAATTTACAGGAGGCAGTGTGGCGGGTGTGCGATCGCACGCTGTTGTGGTTGGTTGACCAGCACCGCTTAATTCACCCCCGCATGATCCTCACCCGCAACTGGGCAATGCAGGTGGCACCAGCAAAACCGAAAAAGAGCGAAAAGAAAGGCGCCGCCAAGGTTTAGAGGCCTTGCTACCCTAGAAAACAGGTTTGATCTCGGAGTTGCGTTATGACCACCGCTTCAGCAAGGGCTGTTCCCGGTATCTTTTCAGGGGAATTTGTTCAGGAAACGCTCGCTTTAACCCGTCGCCTATTTATCCAACTACAGCGCCGCCCCTCAACCCTAGTGGCCGGGGTGGTACAACCCTTGATTTGGCTGATCCTCTTTGGGGCTCTCTTCCAGAATGTGCCGCAGGGGTTGTTTGGCGAGAGTACCAATTACGGTCAGTTTCTCTGTGCCGGTATTATTGTCTTTACCGCCTTTAGTGGTGCCCTCAATGCGGGGCTGCCGGTGATGTTTGACCGTGAGTTTGGCTTTTTGAATCGGCTGTTGGTGGCGCCATTGGCTTCGCGGTTTTCAATTGTGTTGGCCTCGGCTTTGTTCATCACAACCCTGAGTTTGATTCAGGTGGTGGCGATCGCCAGCCTAGGGGTGCTGCTAGGAACGGGGCTACCGAATTTAGCGGGCATTGGAGTTGTCTTGGCCACCGTACTAATCTTGGTTTTTGGTGTGACAGCCCTAAGTCTGGGACTCACCTTTGCCTTGCCCGGTCACATTGAACTGTTGGCGGTGATTTTTGTGATCAACCTGCCGTTACTCTTTGCCAGTACTGCCTTGGTGCCCCTGTCGTTTATGCCGCGCTGGTTGCAGTGGATTGCCAGCCTCAACCCCCTCAGTTTGGCGATTGAACCGATTCGCTATGTCTATTTACATCCTGACTGGCAGTTTAGTGATGTGGTCATGGTGGCGCCTTGGGGATCCCTAAGCTTGGGAGCAGCGCTGCTGATTCTTTTGGCGGTTGCCGTGGGGATGAGCCTACTCATTCAACCCCTGTTGCGGCGGCGCTTGGCCTAGACCACCCGCAGCGTGAAGCCTTGGGTACACCACTCCCGCACATCCAAGCAAAACTCATTCCCTTCCGGTTCACTGCTGAGATCCCCTAGCAGACCGAGAACCAAGGCAAGACTATCCTCACCAGAAATTAGCAATGGCTCTGAATGGCTAGGGTGGCTACTCAGTTGACTAAAACGAGTCAGGGGGCGGTGGCTGCTGATGATAAAAACCTTCAGCCATTGGCAAGGGCGATTCAGCGTCCACGTATAAAGGGGAATATTCAAGCCCGGCGCAACCGCCAACTGCCACGACTGTGTTTGCAGCGGCAGGAGGAGAATGCCCTGACTGCTATCCCATGCAAAGGCGACAATGTTGAGGGGGCGATCGCCATAGTTGTAGAGGCTCCAGCGGCAAGTATCCCCCTTGGCCAAGGTGAGGGGCGTGTCTAAGTTCGTGGCTGGCAGCTTGGTGCTCAGGACATCTGGCAGGGGATTGGGGCTGCGGGGTGGGGATTGGCGGCTTAAGAGTTTTGCCATTGGCGATAGTTGCTCAAGGGTTGTACACACGGCCACCTGACTAGAGGTGGGGTTCAAGGTCAGTGTCAGCCATTTTTGAGCTAGCAGGGCATTCAGCAGGGGGTTCAAGCGGCGGATGCCGGCTTTAGCAGCTTCATTGGTACCACTACAACTGTGTTGAAGCAATGTTCCCACCGGCCATTCCAATCCATAGCTACCCCCTGTGGCACTTCTGGTGAGAACCACATCTGGCAGCGACTCACTGCCGTTGAGCACAGCAACGTTCTCTTCGTTGGTCAGGGCATTGATGGCATCTACGCGCTCAATTTTGCTCAGCTTGGGGTCTAGTGCCACTTGTACCTGCAGATTTTTCCCTAGGCGCCGTTGTTGCTCATAGAGGCGATCGCCCACTTGCAGGGGCTGACCACTTACCCCCTGAGCCATGATGCCATTAAAACTAACCATGTCAACGACCGTGGCACCGTCAGCAGTGCTCCAACGACTGTGGGGATGACAATGGGCTAATAGCCAAGGACTGAGGCCGCCACACCAAACCTGAAGGGCGCGATCGTGACCGCTACTTTGCACCACACCATCAAAGCCGTGGGATAGGGGGACATTCCCCGCCAATCCATCGCTGACGAGATGAATTTCTGCCCCGGTTTGCCAGCGCAGTTCATCGGCGGTGTACATCAGGCTCGTCGCCAAAGGGCGATCGCCCCCCAAAGCCGCTAGATAATGGCTCAAACTAGCAGTAAAGAGTCCCATAGGAACGCCATTCAGGTGCGTTTCTACCCCCAAATCGGCCCAAAGCAGATGATCCTTGGGAACTCGGCCTGCGCCACGGCTCTCTACAGGCTGCAACGGCACAAATCGCCAGCGCAACATCTCCCCCTCAATGGGTGGCGGGCTAAAGCGGGTGTCGAGCCATACCTGTACCCCTTTGGTACGCAGTAATTCAGCAAGCGGTAAGATGCCCTCACCTGCTGCTGTGGCATCGGCGAAAACCAGTGCTGGTTGTTGCTGCCAAAGCGTGCCGTAGCCACTAAAGTAAACTAACAGGGGCTGACCCGCGTGCTCCAGCACCCCTAGGGTTTCTTGAACCGCATCGAGGGTTGCCGCCTGTTCCGTCAGTAGCGTAATGTCACTGTCCGCTAGCCCCCAGCCATCTAGCAATAGGTTTTTCACTAGCTCAACATCCGTTAGACAACCGCCTAAAGGGGGCACACCCACCAACTGGGGATAGTGGTTAATGCCAATCAGGAGTGCTCGCCACGGACGAAGAGAGTCTGCCAAGGAGCCGCCTGCCGTTTGCCAGACCCACGGCATCAGTGTCAGTGCCGCAGCACCGTACAAAAAAGAACGACGGCTTAACCTCATGCCTTACCTCCCAACAGGCCCATCCTCAGATTCGAGCACAGGCACGACAACACTTATGAATTAGGACTAGTTCTATTCTCAAAGGTTGTGGACGCAATTCAGCGCACAGCGATCATAAAACGTCAATTTTTCCTAGGGGTCTTCCCCCCGCACAATGAAGCAGACGCGCTGGCCAATGGTTACCGCATGATCACCAATGCGCTCTAGGTTGCGAATCAGCAGCAGGAGGATTAAGCGCAATTCCACTGGTTCTTGCGGATCCAAAGGGGTGCAGAGTCGCTCATAAAGACGTTGATAGTCGGCATCGACGGCATCATCGCAGTTGGCAAGGGCTAGCCCGACCTCAGGATCCAAATTGGCAATGGCGGATAGGGCTTCCGATAGTAACAGTTGCGATCGCTGGAACATCAAGCGGATGTCCTCAAGGTAGGGTGGGGGTGGATAGCGCAGCAGCGTTTGACCCGCACGGCCAATTTCAAGGGCATAATCGCCGATCCGCTCTAGATCGCGGCAGAGGTGCGAGAGCATGACCAAAAATCGGAGATCCTCGGCCACAGGAGCTTGCAATGTCAGCAGGGCGATCGCCTCACGATTGAGTTCTTGGGCGCTGCGGTCAATGTCCCGCTCCCTTTGGATCAACTGCTCGACACTGAGGAGATGTCGCTCAATCAAGACACCATAGGCCAACTGACAGGCACTTTCCACCAGTGTTCCCAGTCGCAGCAAGTCACTGCGCAGACGTTGTAATTGCCGTTCAAAATGGGTGGCCACGGCCTCAGACCAGCTCTTTGTAACATTATAGCTATTTCGAAAGGGAGTGAGATATTTTCAAGAGGGATAGGCTATACTCAAAGCGTCATGAATGTTACTCAAGAATATGAGCTATAGCTTGGACTGACGAGAGCGGGTTGTCTCCTACATCAAGCAAGGTGGCAAAATCAGTGAAGCCACTCAAATTTTTCAGGTGAGCCGCGCCACCATCCATCGCTGGCTGAAGCGAGAGGACTTAGCGCCCACGGTTGTCCCCCGTCGTCCTTGGAAGTTGGATTGGGCGGCCTTAGCAGCCGATGTTGCTGCCCATCCTGATGACCGTTTAATCGACCGTGCCCAGCGATTTGGCGTTCAAGTTTCCACCATTAGTTATGCCCTCGCCCAGATGGGCATCACCCGAAAAAAAAAACAGATGCGTTACCAAGAACGGTGTGAAGAAGAGCGGCAAGCGTATCAACAACAGCTCGACACATGGGTAGAGAGCCATGGGGAGGAAACGGTAGTCTATATCGATGAGACGGGGTTTGACTCTCGAGTAGAGTGTGAGTATAGGTGGTCAGCACGAGGCGAACGAATTGATGGAGAGCGAGCGGGGAAGCGTCAGGAAAGAGAGAGTTGAGTCGCAGGACGGTATAGATACCAGAAAGACTTCATCGCCCCAATGCTGTTTTCAGGATATTTGAATGCGTTAGGGTTTGTGAGCTGGCTGAGTCAATACTGTTTGCCGACATTAAAGAGACCGTCGTTGTTGATGATGGATAATGCACCGATTCATCCGAAAGGGGCGATTCAGGAAGCGGTCAAAGCGGCGGGTCACGAGGTGTTATTTTTACCGAAATACTCTCCTGATTTGAATGTGATTGAGCACGACTTCAGTGCGTTGAAGCGATCGCGGATGTATGCAGGGTCAAACAGTTCGATTGATGAAGTGATTCGCAAGTATTGTGCTGGATGATATCTCATTCCTTATTGGAATAGCTATATCTGTCCACTGGTGCATCAATGGAGCCGACAATGTGTCTTTTCATCCGCCTAAAGTCATTAAAGAGGGATATTCCTAATAGGCGCGACCTAAGGGGGGTGTCCAAGGGGTCTCCGGTGTTGTGACTACCGACAGGAGGCTGCCAATGCCTTCAATTTCGACGCGCACGCGATCGCCCACCTGTAATGCACCAATTCCTGCGGGTGTCCCCGTCAATACCACATCCCCCGGCAGCAGTGTCATCACATAGCTAATGAAACTCACCAACTTGGCGGGTGAGAAAACCATTTGATCAATCGTTGCTGATTGGACGGGTTGCGCGGCCTCATTAATAAAGGTTTGCAACCGCGCATCGCTAGGAACCTCTCGCACAATCCAAGGCCCTAGGGGGCAAAAGGTGTCAAACCCCTTGGCCCGCGTCCATTGCTGCTCCTGTTGCTGCAGATCCCGAGCCGTGACATCGTTGGCGATCGTGTAACCCCAAATATGCTCAAGAGCTTCATTTTCAGGGCAGGCACGGGTACGACGACCAATGACCACCGCCAATTCCCCCTCATAGTCCACCCGCTTTACTTGGGGCGGATACCAAATGGGACAGCCGGGGGCTTGAACCGTTGTCGGCGGTTTTAGAAAAATTAATGGCTCAGGGGGCACGCTATCGCCCATTTCGGCAGCGTGCTTCACATAGTTGCGTCCGACAGCAACAATTTTTGAGGGGGAGCAGGGAGCCAAGAGTTGATAGCTATCGGGACTGAGGACTTGGTTCGTGGGTTGGCCGTGGAGCCACGGTGCCGCATCCCAAATCATCACTTCGCGGTTGAGTTGCAGTGTGCCGTAATGAATCTGTCCCCCCGTGGTCTGTACCCGCACAAACCGTTCCACCATAGTGAATTAGTCCCCTCTCTTCCTTGCCAAGAATGGCAAACTGCGGTGCTAAAATTATAAAGCCTTGCTTTTTGCATCCGTCAAAAGGCCATTTGTCCAAAGGGAGTTGACCTCAATGATTACACGGAACTACGAAACGCTCTATATTGTTCGTCCTGATGTGGGCGAAGAACAACTGGAACAAACCATTAGCCAATTTCGCACTTTTTTAGAAGAACAGGGTGCGACAAAGCTTAAGGTGCAAAATCGCGGCAAGCGTCGGTTTGCCTACCCGATCAAGAAACTGCGGGAGGGCTACTACATTCTGATGACCTATACCGCTGCTGGGACGGCGATCGCCCCCTTGGAACGCGCTATGCGCCTCAATGAAAACATCCTCCGCTTCATGACGATTGTCCTTGAAGAAGAGGCCGACACCGAAGACGCCGAAGACGACAATCCTGTTCTTGCCCGTGCTTAGGACAGTACACTGATCCAAATTCACTTGAAAGGGGGGCATCATGGCACCATCTCCCGGTTCTTGGAAGTGCGATGGCGTACCTAAAAACGGTAAATCCTACCCCAATGCCAGCGGTGCCCACCCCCCCTATGAAAACTTTGGCCCCGACTGTGACATCTGTGGACTACCCCGTGAGGCCATGAATCCTGCCAGTGGTAATAGTGCTGCTGGGGCTGGAAAGTGGAAACTACCGCTAGTTGCTGCTGCCCTTGGGGTGGTTCTATTACTCGCGGGTGGTATTGGTTTCCTTGGCTATCGAATCTTTATTGCCAACCGCAACGGTACTACGCCACTGCCGATAGGAGGGACAACCAGTGGCAACCACTTGGTGAGCAAAACCACTGCCCGCAACACAGCCTATATTAGCCAAGGGGAGCGCATCCTGATCAGTGAACCCAATCCGCAGCGAGCAGCCCTGAAGCAAGAAGCCGCCCTTGCCTTTGATCAGGGAGATTGGGCACAGGCGATCGCCAAGTATCAAGAACTCGTCACCCTCGATCCCAATGATCCAGAGGCGCGCATTTATCTTAACAATGCCCGTGCCCGCCAAGCCGGCAACCCGATGACGATGGCCACCGTTGTTCCCATTGGTACTAGCCCCGATACTGCCAAGGAAATTCTGCGGGGGGTCGCTCAGTACCAAGAGCGCTTTAATGCCAGTGGCCCCAGTCGTGCCCTTGAAGTCGCCATTGTCAATGAAAACAGCCCCAATGGTGTAACCAGTTTGGCCGAAGATTTGATCAACAGTTCAATCCAAGGGGTACTGGGTCATGGCACCGACGCCAATAGTCGTGCCGCTCTACAGGTTTATGAGCAAGCGGGGATTGCGGCCCTTTCTCCCCTGACCACGAATGTCATCCCCCAAGACAACGGCACGGTTCAAGTGCAAACCCTATCTCTGAGTGAAAAGGGGCAACAACTCCTCAATACCTACCTTGACAATGCCGCCAATACCCTCGCCCAAGCCGCTGCGAAAAAAGTCCCTAATGCCAAAGTGGCTGTTCTCTACAACAGCGATAGTCCCTACAGTGATGAACTGAAAACTAAATTAGTCGCTGCTCTGCCTCGGTTTGGTGCGCAAGTGGTGCAACAGATGGATGTGGCCGCCCCCGGCTTTAATGCCAATACAGCAATGACCACAGCACAGCAAGCGGGAGCCAATGTGGTCATTTTGGCCATGAGTCGCGCTCGGGTGAATGATGCCGTTGCCCTTGCTATTGCCAATCAAACCCAAACTACCCCCGTGCAGTTGTTTGGTAGTGATCAACTCTACAGCCCTGATTTACTGATCAAGGGGGATAGCGCCATCAATGGCATGATTCTAGCAGTTCCTTGGAGTACTAACCCCAATGATCCCTTTGCGCAGCAGGCCGCACAAGCGTGGCGGGGGCAAATTAGTTGGCGCACCACAACTGCCTACGATGCAACTCAAGCCCTTGCCCAAGCGATGGTTCAAGGGGGCGATCGCGCCAGCACCCAACAACTGCTCCGCCAAGGGGTACAAATTCAGGGGCAAACCGCCAGTGGTACCTTTGATCGAGTTCCTCTGGTGCAAGCAGCACCGGGACCCAATGGCCCTAAAGGCTCCAACTACCAGTTCAACCCCCTCGGTAGCCTCTAAACCATCAAAATTGGGGCAACTAGTGCTAAGCTATTGCCGATTGGTGTTTTAGGAATCTCCATGACTGCAAAAATTGGCATTATTGGCGGTAGTGGTCTCTACAAGATGGAGGCCCTCACCGATGTCGAAGAGGTACGTCTGACTACGCCCTTTGGTGATCCTTCCGATGCCTTTATTTGCGGCAAGATTGCTGGGGTTCCAGTCGTCTTTTTGGCACGTCATGGCCGCGATCACCATCTACTGCCGACGGAGATTCCCTTTCGTGCCAACATCTATGGCTTCAAATCCCTTGGGGTCGAGTACCTGCTTTCTGCGTCTGCGGTGGGTTCCCTACAGGAACAGGTGAAACCCCTTGATATGGTGGTGCCCGATCAGTTTATTGACCGTACCCGTAACCGCATTTCCACCTTCTTTGGTGAGGGTATTGTGGCGCACATTGGCTTTGCCGATCCGGTGTGTCCTGCCCTTGCTGCTGTTCTTGCTGATGCGATCGCCGATCTCAACCTGCCCGATGTCACCCTGCACCGTCAAGGTACCTATGTGTGTATGGAAGGCCCTGCTTTCTCAACGCTGGCAGAGTCCAACCTGTACCGCTCGTGGGGCGGCACCGTAATTGGCATGACGAATCTACCGGAGGCCAAACTGGCTCGTGAAGCGGAGATTGCCTATGCAACGCTGGCGCTCGTTACCGATTACGACTGCTGGCACCCCGAGCATGACTCAGTCACAGTGGAGATGATTATTGACAACTTACAGCGCAATGTCAAAAATGCCCAAGCCATTATTTGTGAAACCGTCAAACGCCTCCATGCCAATCCACCAGCCTCTAAAGCCCACCGTGCCTTAAAGAATGCTATTCTCACTCCCCTTGACAAGGTACCCGCAGCCACCAAGGAGAAACTGCATCTGCTCTTGGCTAAGTATCTCTAGGTCATAGACTCTGCTGTATTCTGATCACCCTCAAAGCTGATCTGCTCACACAGTTGCGGATAGGTGGTCTTGGGACTGAGGCAGCGACAGCGGTTGAGAGCCGCGGCAAGGGCTTCAATTTTAATCGGTTTACTGATGTAGTCATCCATCCCCGCCGCAAAGCAGCGTTCGCGATCGCCAGCTAGGGCATTTGCCGTCATGGCAATAATCCAAGGACGCTGGCTGGGAGGCCATTGGGCACAGATGCGTTCGGTGGTCTCAAGGCCATCCATCTTTGGCATTTGCACATCCATGAGCACCACATCGTAGGGGCGTTGTTGCAGCGCTTCAAGTACCTCTAGGCCATTGGCCGCCACATCAGCGCGGTACCCCATCCGCTTGAGAATATGCAACGCCACCTTTTGGTTCACCGCATTGTCCTCGGCAAGCAAGATGCGTAGGGGAAAACGGCTGCCCAAGTTCAGATCAATACCAGTTCTTGTCAGTGCTGGTTGGGTCGCTGACTCACTGCTGAGTACTCTAATCAGCGTTTGCCGGAGGGTGAGGGGGCGAATCGGTTTGGGAATATGCGTTGTAATCAGCTCTTTGCGACTGGTGGTTTCCAGCCAACTCAGGGGTGTGAGCAGAATAATCGGCTGTTGATTGAAGTGCGGCTCTGATTGCAACCGCTCTGCTAACTGAAGCCCAGTCATCTCGGGCATATTCAAATCAATGACTGCCAAATCCCACTGGGGAGCGGCCTCTAGAACCAGTTGGGGATTGCCATACCCGATAGGCACCATCCCCCAGTTTTGCAGTAATGTACAGAGATTATCGCGGCTGGCGGCATTGTCGTCCACTACAAGAACCCGCTTGTCTGCCAAAGCAGCATGGATTGTCGGCGGCACATAGGGTTTTTGTCCTTCAGCGAGGATCGTAAATGTAAATGTGGTGCCCTGCCCCTCGACACTTTCAACGGACATATTGCCGCCCATCAACTCACAGAGGCGTTTGCTGATCACAAGGCCTAGGCCGGTACCGCCATACTCGCGCGTCGTCGAGGCATCCACTTGACTAAAGGGCTTGAAGAGCCGATCCAAGCGATCGCTGGGAATGCCAATGCCCGTATCCTGAACTTGAAATTGGAGAAAATCCTTGCCCTCGTGCTTGACCGCGCTCACATGGACGAGCACTTGACCTTGGTGGGTAAACTTAATCCCATTGCCTACTAAGTTAACGAGGATCTGCCGTAGCCGGGTCACGTCCCCTTTAACTTGGGCAGGGGTTTCGGGGGTGCAGGTGTAGAGCAACTCTAGGTCTTTCTCCTCAGCTTTGCTGGCCAGTAGGCTCAGGACATCCTCCACGCACTCACGCACATCAAAGGGCTGCTGCTCTAGCACCAGTTTGCCCGATTCAATTTTCGAGAAGTCAAGAATGTCGTTAATAATTGTCAGGAGTGCCTCGCCGGCTTGGTGTAGAGTTTGCAAAAAATCCCGCTGCTGCTCATTGAGGGGCGTATCCAAGAGCAAATTCGTAAAGCCCAAAACCGCATTCATGGGGGTGCGGATCTCATGGCTCATGGTGGCCAAAAACTCACTCTTGGCTCGGTTGGCCAGTTCTGCTTGCAGGCGGGCTTGTTCGAGTTCGTGGTTTTGCTGAGCCAATAATTGGCGCTGCTGCTGTTCATGGCGCAGGAGTTCCGCTTGGGCGATCGCAATCCCCACTTGCGCGGCCACTGCTTCCAGAAGTTCAATCTCATCGGGAGTCCACTGCCGCTGGCGATCGCACTGATGCAGGCCAATAACGCCATTGGGTACGCCTTTATAGGAGGTGCGAATAGCCAGCATTGACTTGATTTGAAGTTGATGACACAGCTCAATGGCATTGCCCAGTAGGGGGTCTTGAGTCACATCGTGGGAAACAACAGCGGCATCACTCCTGAGAACCTCCAAGGCGTGGGGGTTGTTTTCCACGGGCACACTGACCCCCCTCATTGAGGGGTAGCCCGGTTGCAGGTATTCAGCCACATCGGGAATACGCGGCGGTGGCCCCGGCTCGTAGCGGTGAATTAAACAGCGACTGACCCCAAAGGCCTGCCCAATTTGGGTGACGGTTGTTTCAAACACCGTTTCCGTATCGAGGCTCTGGCGAACCTGTTCAGTAATTTGATTCAGAAGCAACGCCCGCTGCATTTGCTGTTGCAGTTGCTGACGTTGGCGGGTTTCCTGTTCCAAAAGTTGTACTTGGGCAAGGCCAATCCCCACCTGTGCCGCCACACTCTTGAGCAAACTTTTAATCGCCTCCGTCCACCGCCGCTGGCGATCGCACTGGTGCAAAATGAGTAAACCATTGGCTTGATTGCGATAGGCCGTGCGCACAATCACCGCAGATTTCACACTCAGGGCTTCGCAGTACTCATGAAGTGAGGTTAGACGACTGTCTGTTGTCACATCCTCGCAGCTAAACACCTCATCGGAGGCAAAAACCGATTCCAAAAACGCTCCCCGCATCTGGCTCAAATCGAGAGGGCATTCCTTGACGGAGGACACCCCCGGCGCACAATACTCTGCCACCAATTCCATCGGCGAAGGGGCATTCTCCTGATAGACAAATAAGAGGCAACGACTGACATTGAGGGTTGCTCCCACCTGCTGCACTGCTGTACGACAGATGTGTTCCCGTTCAATTTGCTGGCGAATTTCCTCAGTAATGCGATTGAGCAGGAGCGTGCGCTTCACCTGCTGCTGTAAAAACAGTTGTGCCCGTTGCCGTTCGGTGACATCACTTTGAATGCCAATGTAGTGGGTAATTTCACCAAATTCGTTATAAATCGGCGAGATGGCCAGTTCGTTCCAGAAGGGTTGGCCGTTTTTGCGGTAGTTGCGCAGCACCACCCGGCAGGATTGGCCTTTTTTAATGGCATTACGAATGGCTTCAGCCCCCGGTTGATGGCGATCGCGCCCCTGCAAAAAGCGGCAATTTTTGCCAATCACCTCCGCTGCTCGGTATCCTGTCATCCGCTCAAAGGCGGGGTTCACATAGATAATTGGATTATCGGGTTGGCGGTAGTCGGTAATCACAATGCCATTAGTACTGGCAATGATCGCTCGCTCCCGCAGTCGCAGCTCTGCCTCAATTTGCTTCTTGTCGGTAATATCAACCGCTAACTCCAAAAAGCCAATCAGTTGCTCTTGGCTATCATGAATCGGGGTGACTGACAGAGACACAGGGAAGCGAGAGCCATCCCGCCGTACAAATGTCCACTCCTGCTCATCGGCCAAGCCCCGCCGCGCCCGAGCCACGAGAGTCTCAAACCCCGCAGGAATGGGTTCTCCCAATTGCGCACTGAGGATCTGGGCATAGCCCTCCACCTCTTGAGGATCATGGAAACGTTCTGGCGTTGCTTTACCCACCAGTTCTGAGGCAGAATATCCTAGCCATTCCTCAGCGGCTCGATTCAGCAGCGTGATAATGCCATCGGTACGGGTGGCAATGATGGCGTGATTACTACTATTGAAGACCGCCTCTTGGAGGCTGCTCATCTGCTGAATGTAGGCCAGTTGTTGCTGGGTGACCTCTAAGTGATGGCGGATTTCCAGTTCACTAATGACTTGGCGAGCAAGGGTGCGCAGGGTTTGCTGTTGAACGGGGTTTAGCTCACGCGGCTTATAGTCCACTACGCAGAGGGTACCAATGCCATAGCCATCAGGCGTCATCAAGGGCATCCCCGCATAGAAGCGGATATAGGGCGGCCCTGTAACAACGGGATTATCGGCAAAGCGGGGATCCAGCCGAGCATCCGGTACCACCACCAGTTCTGGCTGAAGGATCACATGGGCACAAAAGGCAATATTGCGTGGGGTTTCACAGGCATCTAGCCCCACCTTGGACTTAAACCACTGCCGCTGGCGATCGATGAGACTAATCAAAGCAATGGGGGTTTCGCAAATGGCTGCCGCTAAATTCGTAATTTCATCAAAGATCGGTTCCGGAGGCGTATCTAAGACTCGATACTGCTCAAGGGCACGTTGCCGTTCCGGTTCATTTGCTGGCAATGGGGCAGCAGGCATAGCCCAAGTGTACCGCCTTTTTGTAGGAGCAAGTCTTTCATCATTATATGAATTGCACTGATTCTAGAGAGGATTCCCTAGGGGATGCAGAACACAACATCTATCTTTGCAGGACTTGGAGGGCAGTCACAGAATAAAAAAAGGATGTAGCACCTACGCCTACACCCTTCATCAATCGTTTTTTCAGACGGTGGCAATCTTAGCCTGCCCAACCCTTGGCGGCTTGATCGAGCACGTAGGCAGCCACATCTTGAATTTGTTCATCGGTGAGACGACCAGCAAAAGCGGGCATGGCATTTTTGCCGTGCTGCACTTGGTAGATAATGGCATCCTCGGAGTACATGCCAAATTGCTCAAGGGCTTCTTTTTTCAGGGTTTTGTTGGCCATCACCACATTGCCACCCCCCATGTGACAGGCTGCACAGTTGCCGCTAAAGACTTTGGCACCATTGGCTAAATCTGCTGCAAAGGCCGCAGGGGTGAGGCTGACAAACAGCGCGATCGCGATCGCGCAAACACAAATGAATAGCTTTTTCAAGGGAGTTCTCCTTTCATGGAATGCGTCAGGGTATGGATAAAGCCCCAAAAATCAAGGGGTGCAAGGTTCACCAAAGGTCAGTGTAGCAAAGTTCCCAACCTAGGGGACACTGTCCGGAAAGCTTTCTACGCCCCAACCGGGCGCCACGGCTGCCGCTCGCAAAATAAAGGCAGCTAAGGTCTCAAGCTGTTCCGTGGTCAACCAGTCCTCACTCACGCGGCGGCAGGAATAACTCTCTTCGCTGCCATCGTAGGATCTCGGCGATCGCTGGAAGGCCACCAGACTGGTAATTGTATCCCGTGGGGGGGTGGCTCCCTTGAGATCCTTCAGGGAGAGGGAGACCAACGGATTGGGGAGTGTACTGCCGCCAACGTGGCAGTTTTTGCAGTTTTCCTCAAAGAGCCGTTTCCCACGGGTCAAGTCCACGGCTGTAAAGGTTTTGGTCTCACCGCCGTCATTGAGGGGCAGTTCCACCGTATCTGTGACCTTCAGGTATTGGATCACATAGTTATCTACCCCAGAGGCCGCCAGCGCCGTTGCCGGGGCGATCGCCCAGCCCAGCAGCAAGAACAGTAGGCCACTGCAGAGCCAGACAACAGGCCGAAGCCGAGAGTGAGGTTGGTGCATGAGTTGGGAAGATCCTTCTTGAGTTGTGACTAGTAGTAAATTTTACCGCCTCCCCATTTATCCCCAAGAATCTTGGGTTCGACGAGGATGTGACCGGCGATCGCCACCAGATCTTTTTCGTTCAAATTCCGCATTTTGGGAAAAATGTCGGCACTGCGCAGACTGGGGTGCACCTCAGCAATTTCTTGCTCACCATCGTAGGTGGTGGGGTTTTTCATATAGTCCACCAAGCTTTCGATGTTATCCCGTGGCGGTGTGGCCAAAGCCAGGGTTTCAGTGCGCAAATCCAAATTGGGGTTGGTTTTGGTGATCCCCCCCACATGGCAGGAGGCGCAAGCATACTGGAAGAGACGCTTACCCTCAAAGTATTGCTTTTCCGTCAGGGTAATGGTTTTTCCTTCACTGTTGAGGGGAACGGTCAGGACGTCAGGGGTCAGTTCAGCGGCCAGTGCTGTACCTAGGGTCAGTTGCCAGAGGCAGAGGCAAAGGGCGACCGCAAGCCAAATGGATTTTCTTAACATAGTTCTCCCAATAAGCAGGTCTTACGAGTGCGGTGATGTGTCCCGTTGATCGGTCGGTGTAGCAGAGTCCGTCAAAGCCAAAATGATTGCTTTGGCATCTTCAAGGGGCAGGCGCGTTTGCGGACTGGTATAGCGAATACCCAAGCGATCGCACAACCCACAGACGGTTTCGACCGAGACGCCGTAGTCCGCTGCCAAATCAGCGATCGCAATATCCACAAATCCCATGCTGCTACTCTCCGCTTGGGATCAACGACCAAGTATCATTATCATGCCATTGCGCGGCTTCTTTACCAAAAAGCGTCCCCTTCGCAAAGAGAAGTGCCACCACAGCGTACACTGTTGATGTGGCCGTTCAGATGGAGTTTTCAATGAAACGAGTCTTGGCGATTATCCTTGGGGGCGGTGCCGGCACACGTCTCTATCCCTTGACCAAGCGTCGAGCCAAGCCTGCGGTTCCCCTTGCTGGAAAATATCGCCTCATTGATATTCCTGTGAGCAATTGCATCAACTCCGAAATCAATAACATTTACGTCCTTACCCAATTCAACTCGGCCTCCCTCAACCGTCATATTGCTCGTACCTATACCTTCCCCGGCTTGACGGGCGGCTTTGTCGAAGTGTTAGCAGCGCAACAAACCCCAGAAAATCCCAACTGGTTTCAGGGCACTGCCGATGCGGTGCGTCAATACCTGTGGCTGTTAGCCGATTGGGACGTGGATGAATACCTGATTCTTTCAGGAGATCACCTCTACCGCATGGACTATCGCCTTTTTGTGCAGCGCCATCGCGAAACGGGCGCCGATATTACCCTCTCTGTCTTGCCCGTCGATGAAAAAGCCGCCTCTGGCTTTGGCTTGATTAAGGTAGATGGCACAGGGCGAGTTATTGAATTCCGCGAAAAACCCAGCGGTGATGCCCTACGGGATATGCGCGTGGACACAACCCGCTATGGCCTTAGTGCCGAGGAAGCCCATCGCAAACCCTACATTGCCTCAATGGGGATTTATGTCTTTAAGCGGCAAGTGCTGATTGATCTGCTGCAACAGATGGCCGATGCCACGGACTTTGGCAAGGAAATCATTCCCGCTGCGACCCGTTCTCATCTTGTCCAAACCTACGTCTTTAATGGCTACTGGGAAGATATTGGCACGATTGGATCCTTCTACGAGGCTAACCTTGCCCTCACCCAACAACCCCAACCACCCTTTAGCTTCTACGACGAAAACGCCCCCATCTACACCCGTCCCCGCTATTTACCCCCCAGTAAGATTCTCAGTTGCACGATCACCGAGTCAATCATTAGCGAGGGCTGCATTCTTAAGGAATGCCAAGTTCACCATTCCGTTTTGGGGGTGAGATCGCGCGTAGAATCCGGTTGTGTCATTGATCATTCCCTGCTGATGGGCGCCGACTACTACCAAGACTCGGCGCAGCGCAGCCAGCTCCTGTTGCAACATAAAATTCCCATCGGCATTGGTGCCAACAGTGTCATTCGCGGGGCAATTGTCGATAAAAATGCCTCCATTGGCCACGATGTCAAAATCATCAACAAAGACCATGTTGAAGAATCCAACCGTGAAGATCAAGGATTTTATATCCGCAGCGGGGTGGTGGTGATTATCAAAAATGCCATGATCCCCGATGGCACCGTTATCTAAGCCATAAGCAAATTTGAATTGGCAAGCGGGGAAAACCTGTGTAGCATATCAAAAGAACAGCCCTTTTCACAGATGGAACAGGCTTAAAACCGCGAAAGCCACTATGGGAGGAAACTGCACTCCCTTCATGTATGCCACATTTTAGAAAAGGGCTGTAAAGTAAGCGTCCAACCCTCTAGCGGAACTGCCATCTATGCCCACGATAGAGACTCGCACAGAACCCATGGTCATCAACATGGGGCCGCACCATCCCTCAATGCACGGGGTCTTGCGGTTAATGGTGACCCTTGATGGCGAAGATGTCATTGACTGCGAGCCGGTGATTGGCTACCTCCATCGCGGCATGGAGAAAATTGCTGAAAACCGCACCAACATTATGTTCATCCCCTACGTGAGTCGTTGGGACTACGCCGCCGGGATGTTTAACGAAGCGGTTACCGTCAACGCTCCCGAAAAGTTGGCTGGTATTCCTGTGCCCAAACGCGCCAGCTATATCCGCGTGATCATGCTGGAGTTGAACCGCATTGCCAATCACCTGCTGTGGTTAGGCCCCTTCTTGGCGGATGTCGGTGCCCAGACACCCTTTTTCTACATCTTCCGTGAGCGGGAATACATCTACGATCTCTTTGAAGCTGCCACAGGCATGCGCTTCATCAACAACAACTACTTCCGCATGGGGGGAGTGGCTGCCGACCTCACCTATGGCTGGGTAACCAAGTGCCGCGACTTTTGCGATTACTTCCTGCCCAAAGTGGATGAGTACGAGCGCCTGATCACCAACAACCCCATCTTTGTGCGTCGCTTACAGGGGGTGGGCAAAATTAGCCGTGAGGATGCCATCAACTGGGGGCTATCGGGGCCGATGCTCCGTGCTTCTGGGGTGAAGTGGGATCTGCGCAAGGTGGATCACTACGAGTGCTATGACGACTTTGACTGGGATGTACCCGTGGCCACAGAAGGTGATTGCCTTGCCCGCTACATTGTCCGTATTCAAGAAATGCGCGAATCGGTGAAAATCATTCGCCAAGCCTTGGATGGTTTGCCCGGTGGTCCCTACGAAAACCTCGAAGCCAAGCGGATGCTCGAGGGTGCCAAGTCGGAGTGGAATGGCTTTGACTACCAATACATCGGCAAGAAGCTGGCTCCCACCTTCAAAATTCCCAAAGGCGAACACTATGTGCGGGTTGAATCGGGGAAAGGGGAGCTAGGGATTTACCTGATTGGCGATGATAATGTTTTCCCTTGGCGCTGGAAGATTCGTCCACCGGATTTCAATAACCTGCAAGTCCTGCCCCAGTTGCTCAAGGGGATGAAAGTGGCGGATATTGTTGCTATCCTTGGCAGTATCGATGTGATTATGGGATCTGTCGATCGCTAGGAAAATGTTGAGCCACCAGCGAGGGCGCCATGGCTGTTCAATTACCGTTTTTTACCTCCACCAACTTCAGTGGCCTCTTTAATGAGCGGTTTTGGCAGAACGCGTGGCCACTGCCACCCCAAAATCAACTACAGCGGGGTGCAGTGGTTCCTGATTGGGAGCTACCCGGCGTAGGGCTAACCGTGCCCGTGCGCTTCTCAACGGTGTGGCAAGAGCAGCCGCTCCTACTGGTGTTTACTCGTATCTTTACGGAGCATCAATACTGTCCGCTGTGCTACCCCTATCTCAAGGCCTTGAATGAACACTATGAAACATTCCAAGGCAAGGGAGTAGCCGTTCTTGTGATCACCAGTACCGATGCCCAGCAAAGTCAAAAGGTCAAGGACGATATGGGCTTGAAGATGCCCCTGCTCTATGACCCCAGTTGCCAAGTCTTTCGCAAATACCGCACGGGTCAAGCCTTGGGGGCACCACTGCCCGCACAGTTTCTCATTGATCAGGAAGGTAAGCTGCGCTACAAGCATCTCTTCTCGTTTTTAGAACCCAATGCACCCCTAGAGCGCTTGTTTCAGGAAATTGATGCCCTGAGGGCAACAGTGGCGACAGCAGCTTAGGGGCGATCAAAACTCGCTAGGATAGAAGGTATCTCTTTGGGGCTGTAGCTCAGTCGGATAGAGCGAGCGCCTCCTAAGCGCTAGGTCGTGCGTTCAAATCGCACCAGTCCCGTTCTTGCCCTTAGAATAAAAAGCGAATCTTTGTAACGTCAGTGTTGCATCTGTGATAGAGCGATCGCCAGCGAATTCTCTGCTGAAGGAACTTCAAGGCACGATTGATGACCTTGATGATTATCAAAGCGCCCGCAGCTATGAAGCGGCCAAAAGTGCCCTTGAAAAACTCCTGTTCGAGTGCAAAGCGACTGGCAGCGAAAAAGCCTCCCTCGCCCGCGCGATCGCTGACCTCGAAGCAATGCTCGACAAGCTCCACTATGGTGTCGTGCAAATTGCCGTCTTTGGTATGGTGGGGCGGGGAAAGTCCTCTCTACTAAATGCGCTGCTAGGGGAACCCTACTTTGCGACTGGGCCGATTCATGGCGTCACTCAAGAGGAAGCCAGTGCCCTGTGGCAAATTTCGGAAGCCCAGCGGGGTAATCCCATCCGCCTCATTGATACACCGGGGTTAGACGAAGTCAATGGCGCCGCACGGGAGCAACTGGCACGGGAGGTAGCAGCCCAAGCGGATTTGATTCTCTTTGTCATTGGCGGGGATTTGACCCGTCTTGAGTACCAAGCCCTCAGTGAGTTGCGGCAGGCAGGCAAGCCGATGATTCTAGTGTTTAACAAAGTGGATCAGTATCCAGAGGCGGATCGCGAGGCCATCTATAACAAAATCCGCGATGAGCGCGTCAAAGAACTCCTCTCCCCCGAAGAGATTGTCATGGTAGCAGCAGCGCCCCTTGTCCCCCAAGTGAATCGCGATCGCCAAGGACGAGTACAGGTGAAAATGACCGTCGGTGCTCCCCAAGTGGAACCCCTGAAGCAAAAGATCTTGGAGGTGCTCAACCGCGAAGGGAAGGCCCTGATTGCCCTCAACTCAATGCTTTTTGCCAATAAAGTCAGTGAGGAATTAACCCGCTACAAGCTGGAACTGCGGGATCAGGAGGCCAACCAACTGATTTGGAAAGGAGCTGTCGCCAAGGCGCTGGCGATCGCCCTCAACCCTGTTACCGTGCTCGATATGGTCAGCAGTGCCGTCATTGACTTGACCACGATTCAACTACTCTCGCGCCTCTACGGCATTGAACTCACAGAAGCAGGCGCCAAGGAGCTATTACAAACAATCGCCCTCGCCATGGGCAGCATCAGTTTAGGGGAATTTGCTGTCAACTTAGGACTCAGTTCCCTCAAGGGACTGTTGGGATTAGCTACGCCCATGAGTGGCGGCATTGCCCTTGCTCCCTATCTCTCCGTGGCCATGACCCAAGCGGGGATTGCTGGCCTTGCCTCCTATACGATGGGACAAGTAGCCAAAACCTACTTTGCCAACGGCGCAGGCTGGGGAACTGCTGGGCCGAAAACCGTAGTGCAACAAATCCTCAGCCAGTTGGATCAGCGCCATATCCTCAATCGGCTGAAGTCAGAAATTCAGGCTCATTTGAATTTAGCTTAGTCTAGTGTTTAGTGCATTCTTGCAAGCGTTTGGTGGCTGCTCGCTTTACTTCTGCGTGAATATCCTGACTGAGAGCCTGCAAAAGATGGCTAGGGCATTGGGGGTTATTCACTATGGCTAATCGTACTTGCCAGTCTTGGTCATTAGCCAAAGTCTCTAGCAGGTGGGGTAAGAATCCTACTCGTTCTGCGATTGCTCGCCTTACCTGACTTTCCTTATCTTGGGTAAGAGTAGCTAAAATTTGAGGAGGACACTTCGGGTTTTTCACTACAAGTTCGCGCACAACCACATCTGGATGTTTAGCAAAAGAGCATAAAATCTGCTCAGAACACTCCGGATTGCTAATGACTGCTCGCCAAACTTCACGACAGCTATCTTGGGCTAGGGCTAACAAAATGTTGGCAGGACAATCGAGTCGGTTAGCTACTGCGACGCGCACTTCAGATACTGGATCCTGAGATAGTAGCTCTATTGAGGAAAAAGATAAAGTACTTTTACTTAATGCTACTGCAAGTCTTACTTGGGCATATGTATCTTTGGCTAGAATTTCCAGTACTTGGGAAGGACATTTTGGATTTTTGGCAACAGTTTCGCGGACACTAGCCTCTTGATCTTGAGAAAGGATAGTTAAGACTTCAGAAGAAACGTTCAGTGTACTAGCTAACTTTTGCCGTTGGGGATTCTTGGCGACTGCTTTCCGCACCAGTGTATCTGTATCCTTCAGTAGGCTTTGGAGAACAGGTAAGGGACAATCCTGACGTATAGCTACTGCTGCTCGAACATGGGCATCCTGATCTACCGCTAGCTTCTCTATAAGTGATAAGGGACAATTCAAACTGCTAGCAACTGCTTGGCGCACGTGCCAATTAGTATTCTGAGATAAACCCAGAAGTGTTGAAAGATAGTTTGAGAGGCTAGAAAAAAGGGAAGAAATGTCATATTCTTCCCTTAAAAGAAGAAAAAAACAATCAACTTACTATGGCATCTTTTGCAACTCTTGTCAAGTCCATTCTCAACCGGCTCAGCCCCTGTGACTACCCCGTGCTGAACTCTCAATTGTTCTTCAAAATCTGGTTGACCTACGTTCTCGACCAAGGGTTAACCAGTATGAGAGCCTTATTTTATCGCTTGAATCATGCAGGGATTACAGTGGATATGTCCACTTTTTCCAAAGCCAACAAAACTCGGACAACCCGCTTATTGGAGGGGATTTACACTCAACTGATGTCTCAAGCTCAAAAGAGACATCGTACTTCAAGCATGACGCTGTTTCCTATCGATTCAACCATCATTACCCTGACCAGTAAACTCTTTTGGTTCTATAAATATCATCAAGTGAAGTTACTTACGGGATTTGATTTAACAGAGAACATCATAGGTAAAGCGGTGATTTCTTTTGGGGAGAGACATGACTTGAGCTTTCAAGAGGAGATTCTAGAAATGATCCCTGAGAATGCTGTTGTAATCATGGATAGAGGGTTTGCGAGCTGGCAATTTTTAGAGCGACTGAGTGAGAGGAAGTGCTCATTTGTTGTACGTATCAAGAATAACATGAGAATGAAGCTCAATCATGAGAGATATCGCGTGGTTCAATTTTTTGACGAGAATCAAACGGAGTTTCGTATAGCGACAAATCTAAAGGAGCTGAGTGATGAGGAAGTGAGTGAGTTATATCGGCATCGGTGGGCGATTGAGAACCTATGGAAATTTCTGAAGATGCATTTATCATTAGACAAGTTGATTACGAAGAGTTTGAACGGGGTGATAAATCAGATTTATATGGTTTTAATTACCTATTTAATTTTAGAGCTGGTGGAGATACCTGAATACTTTGGGAAGAAGCTATTAGACAAATTGCGATATTTGCAACTGGAACTCAGTCGTCGCTGCTCGATAGTGCATTGGAGCTTTGATTGGCAGCCAGAGCTACTGGTCACTTAAAATGTTAAGTTTTGTTGCAGGATTCAACACTTCTGGTTTGTGACGAAAACTCTAGCTATGAAGTTCTTGCTAATTCCTTTGAAGAGCTACTCAGTCACGATGCTCAGCAGTTGATCGCAGGCGACTATCAATTCAATCCAGAGTATGAAGAAATCATGCTTCAAACCCCCAAAAATATACTGGAGTGGGAAATGCCAGACTGGCTGGCACGCTTGGCTTAAGGGAGAATCACCATGCACTTGTCATATTTAGATTACATTATAAAGATTTGTTAACAAATTGAATTGCTTATTGTTGTCAAGGATAATTTTGTTGGATGTGCCTCTGAGCGCGCTCCCTGCATAGCGGCTTCCCATGGGCAATGAAGCAAATACGGAACAGAAAATTATCCTACCGTTACTCAAGCAGTGGGGCTATCAGTCTTCTGAGTATCAAGCCAAACCTCGAATTGGAAAGGGCTACCCTGATTTTTTGGTGACCTTACCGATGGCGGGCGATCGCCCCCTGAACTATCTGATCATTGAGGTGAAAACCCCAGTGCAGTCCCGGCTGACGGGTGGCCAGCAATTGAGGTACTACATGGAAGCAGCGCAGGCTGTTTTTGGGTTACTCACCAATGGCCGAGAATACCACCTTTTGTATCAAAATCCCCTTAGAGAACCACTTCAACCGGTGACATGTGCTTCAGGGATCCTCGATAAACAAACCATTCAGAAACTGACTAAAATTTTACACCGCTCTGCAGCCGCTGCTCTAGTGACTGCCTTAACCCAGCAAAGGCTCAAAGTCTATCATTATTTTGAAAAGGCACTTGCAAAGAGTTTTTCTATCTCCTCAACTGCTCCTCAGGAGTCACCCATGATCATTACCGTCTTTAATCACAAGGGGGGCGTTGGCAAAACAACGCTAACCCTCAATCTTGGTGCTGCCTTTGCCACGATGGGTAAGCGAGTTCTCTTGATTGATATTGACCCACAGTCCAACTTAACCATTGGCGTCGGCATTAACCCCCTCAAAGATGTAGAAGAGCAAGGCAAGAAGGATATTGCTGACCTATTGCTAGAGCCAAAGGTTGGCCTAGAAGATGTGGTCTATCAAAGAGCTTGGGGCAACCTACACCTTGACATTGTTCCCGCCCACATTCGCCTAGCTGACAAGGAACCCGCACTCATCAGCACGATTGATATTGATCGGGTATTACAACGAAAACTCAAAAATCATGGCTATGACATTGTGCTGATTGATCCACCACCCGCCTTTGGTAAAGTCAATGCCATTGCTTTGATGGCATCTGATGGGGTACTCATACCGACGCAATTTGCTCCCTACCCTATACGGGCAATAGAGTACGTTCTAGCCCGCCTTGAGGCCATGAGGGATGCCATGGAAACTCCGCCTCGACCCCTTGGAATCGCTGTGAGTATGTATAATCGTACAACATCGGCAGCTAACTATGAGATGAAAGAGAAGTTGTCGAATATTCTTGAAAAAGCAGCCAATGGAAGACAGACCGTGCAAATTCTACCCGAATCAACATGGATTGCACACCGAGTTGTGATGTTGCGAGCCACAGAGTCTCAGCAACCGATATTTAGTAGAAAATTTTATGAAGAATTAAATCGATCAGATAAAGAATCGATTGATGATTTAACGACTTCATTTGAAAATTTAGCTCGCTATCTTTTTACTCAGGCATCATAGAGTATGAGTCACTCCAATCGCATCTCGAAGCACCTCGGCTTACATCAGACACATCAGGGTCAGATTCATATTGATTATCTGACAATCCCAGAGACCTATCCCAAAGACTTATTCTCTGCTTCACCACAACTGATCCGTGAAGACTTAGACAAATATAAAACCAACCTCATCCCCCTCATTATTCGTCCAGTCACTACACCAGAAGGTGAGACAGCGTATGAAGTGGTCTTCGGCAAGGAGATAGTTGAATTTGCCCGTGAATTGGGTATCCATCAATTATGGGCATCAAGAATTGAGCTTGAAGATGAAGAAGTTCTAACCTTCCAAGAAAGATGCAAATCTATCTTGCAAATAAATTCTAAAGATGATGGCTCTTATTCACAAAAATCAGAGAGAAGTAACTTAGTTGATCAAGATTCCCAATCAGCTATGAAATTATTTTCTGAGTTACAGAAGAGCTTAAATGACCAAAATAAGGTTATTGTAAATTTTCTAGAAAAAATTTTCCAAGAATTGGATGATCTGAAAAGAAAATTTAGTGAATTGCAGCAGGATATCTCTAAAGAGACAAAGACTAATCCCAATCCACAAAAACAAAAATCTGTGCGCATCAACTCCTATAAAAGCGCTAAGAATCTTGCCAAGAGTGTTCCGAGGTTAGAGCTTAAAGAAGCTGAAAAAATTATTCAAGAAATTAAACAGGGTAGAAAATTTAAGTCTATTGATGAACTGAAGGCAATCGCACTATCAGGCCGTTGGGATGAAGTTAGCATCTCATTTGGGTAGAGCTTTCTGCAATACAGCCCTTGTAGTTGTTGGATAACCCGCGGAGGCATGCAGGGTCAAACTGTTCGATTGATGAGGTGATTCGCAAGTATTGTGCTGGATGATATCTCATTCTCTATTGGAATAGCTATAAAAGTCGGTTTCATACAGTGTACTCATGGCTGGTGCGCCTCCATCTAGGAATGCAGGCAGGTTATCGCGTTTTTAGGGTGTGCAGTACCTGCTCAATATCAACGATAAAGATCGGGGGTAGCTCCTGATCTTCTTGACTACTGACCATGAGGGAACTGACGTTGTGAATACTCCCCCAGTGGAGATAGTTAGTGGGAATAGGATGAATGGCATCCCGTGGAATGCGCTCAATCACGGGGGGTTCTATGAGGGGCAGGCCAAGCCATTCCCCTGCTAAGCGGGGCTGGAGAATGAGCAAAAATTTTAGCTTCTGGGTTTCTGAGGTTGAGAGGGGATCATCAAAGAGACAGCGGCCAATATCAATGACTAGAATTTCGTGATTTTCATAGGTGACAAGGCCAATCCCCCGCTGGTGGGGATCGCCATGAATAGGCGGTAAAGGAATGACCCGATAGGCCTGTGCCATGGGCACGGCAAACTGCTCTTGACGCACGATAAAGGTCAGGAACTGCTCTAAAACAACGGGTTGGCTTTGGCGGCGACGGCGGCTTTTAAGCATGGCGGATCAACTGATCAAGGGTGGCCAAGAGGTCACTTTCGCGGAAGGGTTTGCTAAAGTAGGCAGCTGCCCCTAGACGTTCTGCCAGTTGGCGATGTTTTTGACCGGTGCGGGAGGTGAGCATCATGACGGGGGTGTTTTGGCACTGGGGAATGCGGCGAATTTGAGTGAGGACACCAAAGCCATCGAGGCGGGGCATTTCAATGTCGCAGATAACAGCGTTGACGTGTAGCCCCCCTTGGAGTTTATCAATGGCTTCCTGACCATCTTTGGCCTGCTCAACCCGATAGCCGGCTTTTTCGAGGGTACTGGCGAGAAAACGCCGCACGTTTACTGAATCATCAACCACAAGGACGGTGTCTTGGCTAGGGGCAACGGGGCTAGCCACAGGGGCATGAGAACTCTCTTGTTCTGCCCAATTAAAGAGGGCAAGGGGATCGAGTAGGGGGACAATGCGGCCATTCCCTAAAATCGTGCAGCCACTAAAACCCTTGGGTAGGGCTAATTCACCTTCGACTTGGCGAATGGTGACTTCCTGCTCGCTCCAATAGCGATCGACCCGCAGGGCAAGGGCACTATCCCCTTGACTGACAATCATCAGGGTTGGTTCGTTAATCGTCGGTGCGCCCTCCATTTCCACGGGACGATAGGGGCGCTGAAAGTGGAAAATCTGGGTGAGGTCAATTACAGGAATGAGATAGCCTTCCCAGTCAATTAGGGTTGAGCCAAGGGTTTCGATGGGCGGGTAGCGATCGCCCAGCACCATTTCCTCGATTTCTTCGGTGGGTACCGCCAAGAGCATGCCAGCGGCCTCCACCAAGAGCACCCGTACCACTGAGAGGGTGTAGGGAATTGTAATTATAAATCGCGTGCCTTGGCCGGGGGTACTGTGGATCTGGATGTCCCCACGAATTTGCCGCAGATTGGTGCGCACTACATCCATGCCAACACCGCGCCCGGAGAGGCTGGTCACCTGTGAGGCCGTTGAAAAGCCCGGCTCAAAAATCAGTTGCCAAAGGTCGCGATCGCTCGCGGTTTCCAACCAGTCGCGGGCTAAGCCCAATCGCCGTGCCGTTTGCCGAATTTTCTCTGGATTTAGGCCTCGGCCATCATCCGCCACAGTAATAACGGTTTGGTTGCCGCGATAGGCCGCCTTTAGGGTAATGGTTCCCGCTGTGGGCTTACCAAGGGCTTGGCGTTCCTCTGCGGGTTCTATTCCGTGATCAAAGGCATTGCGGACAAGGTGCAAGAGGGGATCTGCCAACACACTCAACACCGTGCGGTCAATGAGAACGTGGCTGCCCTCAATCTCTAAGTTGACATTTTTACCATGCTCGCGACTCAATTCGCGGATTAGGCGAGGATAGCGGTTGGCCAGATCCGCAAAGGGGCGCATCCGCACTTGGGTAAACCGAGCTTGAAGTTGCTTGGCGGTGCGGTTGAGATCACGGCCAGTGCGTTCGGTGTCCTCTAGGCTCAATTCCAAATCGCTGGTGATTTCCTGCACTTGGACAATGGTTTCCATCACCTCTTGGGAGAGCAGATGCACATCGGTATAGCGATCGAACTCGAGAACATCGAAGCCATGCTGATTTTGGGGATTAAAGTGATGGGGGGCACTGACACGGTCATACTCTGTGCGCAGACGAAAGTTGGCACGCTCAAGGGCACGCACTTTTTGCTTGAGACCCACTAGCAGATCATGGAGGCGTTCCCGTTGTAAATCCAGACCATTACACTCAATGAGCAATTCCCCGATCAAATCACTCAGTTGATCCAACTGATGCCCCGGCACCCGCACGGTCATTTCCTTGGGTTCTTGGGGCTGGGGAGTTACTGGGGTGGTCTCAGCCTCTGGCGCAGGGGAAGGGGCTGCTGTAGGGGTGGGTGGGGGGGACAATAAATCACCTAAGGAGAAGGTCTCCACTTCAGCACTGGCAAAGTCCTCGACCCCTAATTCTTGATTGAGGTTGGCCAGCGGTAAATCAATAATGGTTTGATCCTCGTCCTCCTCTTCGTCATCGGTTTCCGGGATTTCCAAGCGCGTGGGCAGAGCGTCAAGTTGACCAGTGATCACAAGGGCTTGACAGCGGCGCCATTGCTGCACAATGTGGGCAGCCGCTGCGCTGACATCACAGTTGGGTTGCTCCAGATAGGCACTGACGGAGGCACAAAACTCAGCAAATTGAGGCAGTTCGAGCATTTGTCCGAGGCCTTCCAGTTCTTGGGCGGCGATCGCCAGCTCCTCTCTGAGGCAGGGTTGGCCGGGGGTGTCCAGAACAGTTTCCAAGCGTTGTAGGCAGGCTTCCACCTCGGTTTCAAAGAGAACCACCCGCATCTGCTGGCCATCATCACCACTAAGGAGCGCTAAATCATCCTCCGCCGTGGGATCGCCCAAGCGTCCGTGCAACTCATTCAAAAGTGGCTCGACTTGGGTGCGCCACCAGCCCTCATTGGGGTTCACGCCTTGGCGATGGAGGGTAATAACTGCTTGCAGTTGATCCACTGCTTTGAGCAGGAGGTGTTGCACCTCGACATCGTCGCAGGGGCGCGATTTCAAGACCTTGAAGAAATCCTCAAGGCGATGCGCCAGTTCACTGAGGGACATAAAGCCCATCATCGCTGCCCCCCCTTTAATGGAGTGAGCCGCCCGCAGTACAGCATCAATCATCCCCGGCTGGTGGGAGAGTTCCAGTATCCCTGCTTCAATCGTTTGCAGGTAGTCCTGAGCCTCCTCGAGGAACTGGAGACGAATCGTTTCCTCAACGCCGGGTTCGGGCATGGTTATCCCTCAGCAGTCACCTTAAAGATGTTGACGGAGTTTTGGAGTTCTTGGGCCATGTCCACGGTGGCTTGCAGCGACTCAGAAATCTCTTTGGATGTGGCCGACATCCCCTCTGAGACCTTGGCAAAATCGCGCATCAACGTGTTCACCGTATTGGCGGTGCGGGCTTGGGAGACAGTAGCTTGGGAAATGGACTGCACCAACTCGTCAATGTGCTGCGACACCTGCACAATTTCTTGGAGATTCTGCTTGGTTACCTCCACAAGGCGGGTGCCTTCAACCACCTGAGCCGTACCTGTTTCCATGGCACTCACCACCTCATGGGTTTCCTGCTGAATTGTTTCTACGATGTGCTCAATTTCGCGAGTTGCCGCTGCCGATCGCGCCGCCAGTTCACCCACCTCTTCGGCAACCACAGCAAAGCCGCGGCCTTCTTCACCGGCACGAGCCGCCTCAATACTGGCATTGATGGCCAAGAGGTTGGTTTGTAGGGCAATTTGGTTAATCAGCGAAATCACCTTGGAAATCTGTTGCGAGGATTCGCCCAAGCGTTTCACCTTTTTGGCGGTTTCGGCCACGGTTTCCCGCAGGTAGAGAATGCTATCAACGGTGGCATCCATCGTTTCACCACTGATGACCGCTCGCTCTGAGGCTTTGCGCGCCACTGCTGCCGCCTCGTTGGCACTGTTGGCCACGGATTCAATTGAGCTGGCCATGGCTTCAACGGCATCTAGCATCCGATTTACTTTCTTGGCTTGCCGCAGCGATTCTTCCGCCAGCTCAGTCATGGCTGTCTCATCCGCCAAGAGGGCGGTGTTCACTTTTTCCGTGGTGGCTTTCACTTGCACCACCACATCCCGCAGACTCTCAATGAGGGAGTTGAAGATGTCGGCAACGGTACCAATTTCATCGGCGGTGATGTCGGCCCGTACCGTCAGATCCCCTTGGGAGGCGGCCTCGACTTCGGTGAGCAGGTTAATCAACTGCATTTGAATGCGTTCCGTACGCTGCTGTTGCTCCTGGGCAAGGCGTTCGGCCTCTTTTTGGGCAGCGGTGGTCTGCTCCAGAAATTTGCTGCGCTCAAGCACCAGTCCGGCTTGGTTGGCCAACTGGAGGAAAGCATCAATTTCGGGCTGCTGCCACTGACGCGGCTCACTGCACTGGTGGGCAATTAAAAGCGCGGCCAGTTTTTTTTCCACCAACACGGGAACGACTAAGTTGGCTCGCACCTTCAGGGGAGCAAGTTGTTTGAGGTGGCACTCCGTCAGACCCGCATTGAGAATGTCTGCTGTGGCTTGCACGCGCCCTTTGGTGTAGGCATCAACCCAATTTTGACGGAAGCAGGGATCGTCAATCACCTGTTCGAGGGCTTGAGGCCAGCCGACGGCTACAGACTCGGCAACGACTTTGCCGACATAGTTCTCGTCAAATTCATAGAAGATCACGCGATCGCACCCCAAAAGGTGGCGCCCTTCATTGACAAGGGTATCGAGAATTTGCTGGCGATCGCTCTGCTGGGTTAAATGGAAAATACTATCGCGCAATTGTTGTGCCCGCCGAGCCGCCTGTTGGGCTTCAGTGAGGGACTGTTCTAGCCGTTCAGCCATCTGGTTAATCGTGCGGTTGAGGGTTGCCAGTTCATCATCCCCCTCCACAGGCAGACGGGTTTGCAGCTCCCCTTCACCAATTTTCGTCACCGCCTTGGTGGCTCGCAGCAGGGGTTGAATCTCGCGATCGCTGGCATAGATGGCAATTGCCCCCACCACAATGGCCGTGACCCCCACCCCTAACAGGAGGGTCCAAGTGAGGTTTCGCAGTGGTCTGAGCGCATAATCGCGATCCGTATCTAGGACAACCGCGGTAAACGGGTGGACAGCACGGGCGTAGCTAGCAAACTGAAACTTGCCATCAGAGCGGCGTTGTTCAACCAGCGTGCCTGTGAGGTTGGTTTCCCACTGTTGACTGAGTTGGGGAAAGACTTCCGCCAAGGGTCGGCGCTGCAACTCTGGGATAGAGGCAGCCACGATTTTTCCCTGCGACCCTATCAAGTAAAAATTTTCATATTGGTTATGCTGATAGTCTCGCAAGGCCTCTTTAAGGCTACTTTTGGGTACCCGCAACCGCAGCACTGCCGTGATTTGCTGGTTTTGGGGATTGATCAGGGGCACAGCCAAAAACAGCCCGAAAGGACGACTAGGGGCAGGCAGCGACAGCGTGGGCTCAAGCGTTAAAACCAAGCCCCGAGTTTGGATTGCCAGCTTAAAGTACTCGTGATTTTGGAGAATGTTGTTGGCCAGCTGGTTGCCCACTGCAGATTGGGCAATGACAGTCCCTTGGCCATCGTTGGCAATGATGGCGGCACTGTCGAAACGAGCAGAGTTCTCAACAAACTCATTCAAAACCCCTTCCAGCTTGCGGCGATTCCGCTGCTGAAGTTCTGCAGTATAGTGCCTGTTTAAGAACAGACTGATAAGCCGTGCATCCCGTTGCCGGTCTTGCAGATACTCATTCAGCGCCCTTGCGGCATCCCCTACCTCCTGTTGTTCGAGTGAGATAACCTGCTCTATGAACTGTTGCCGTACCAGTTGATTGGCCACGAAGCCCACCCCCACCATGGGCAGTGTAGCCAAGACAACAGCATGGGTAATGAATTTTGGACGAAGACCCCAACCCCTGCGCCGTGGCGAAGGAGGCGGCAAGGGTTGTTCAGGGGATTTGCCGTTGGTGGTTGCTTTTTTCTCCTCTAGGGGAGGGAGTTGGTAGTTCAATACCGACGGTGGTAGAGGGGGAATATCAAGGGAGGGTTTGGCAGTGGTCATTGTTGGCACATCCTAACAGCATTAACAGCAGGGCTATCCGACATCAACAGCAAGAACACTTGAGCAAGACCTTTCGGCGATCGCTGCCCCATCAAGGATAAAGAACAACTCCTCTCCTAAGCGACAACAGCCTTTGAGGTAGGGAACCAGCGCCGCACTCACTGTACCCACAGGCGATTGAATGGCTCCCTCAGCAAGACGGACGATCCCCCGTACCTCCTTGAGCGCCAATCCTAGGTATCCCTTGGGGGTGTGCAGCAGCGCGATCGTCAACACCGAAATATCCGCATCCAGTGGCTCCAAGTTGAGCAAGTGGGCTAAATCCAGCACCCAAACAATGCGGTTACGAAAGTTCAGCAGTCCCATCACCACTGCGGCCATATTAGGAATCACCGTGAGCTGTTGCGGTGGGATCACCAACACCTGCTGAATCTCAGTCATCGGCAGCAATGCCGTTAATTGGTCGTGGATAACCAAACGCAAATAGGGCGCCCCTTGGGGGCGATCGCGTAGCGTACTCTTTGGGTAATCGCCCCGCCCTTCACCATGATTCAACCAAGGTGCTGCCCCAAGCATCGCTACACCACCACCGACTTCAGTGCCCGCAGTAGATCCTCACGGCTGAAGGGCTTCGTGACATAGGCATCTGCCCCCTGCTTCATTGCCCAAAGGCGGTCTAGCTCTTGGTTTTTCGACGTGCAGACAACAATGGGGAGCTTTTCTGTTTCCGGATTTTTCTTGAGACTGCGGCAAAGTTCAAAGCCGCTCATCCCTGGCATCACCACATCCGTCACCACCACATCGGGCTTGTACTGCGTGACTTTTTCTAGAGCCTCCTTGGCATCGGTGGCTGCAATGACGGTATAGCCCGATTCCTGAAGAAGCGAGGTAATCAGTGCCATTTCCGAGGGGGTATCTTCCACCACTAAAACCGTCGTCATGTCATCTCCCAAATGTCAATTCAAATAATCGATTACTGTCAATATACTGCCCACAGGTTGCCTGTACTACGTCAAGTACTGAAACACCATTTTGAGAAGTTCCGCCTGAGTAAAGGGCTTGGTCATATAGTCCGTCGCTCCCACGAGGCGGGCTTTAGCGCGGTCAACGAGACCCGTGTTACCCGTGACCATAATGATCGGCACTGACTTAAAGCGTTCATGGTTGCGAATGACTTTACAAAACTTATAACCATCAATGTTGGGCATCCCCACGTCCAGCAGGATCAGATCTGGATTGAGGCGCATCACCTCCATCAGGGCTTTTACAGAATCATTGAGGGCAATGACTTCAAAGGCATCATCCGCCAAAAACCGCTTAATTTCATTGAGCATGGTCGGACTATCGTCAATGCAGATGATCCGATAGGTACGGTTTGGCACTTTTGAGGTAAAAAAGCCACTGCCCAAATCGCCACTCTCCTCTGTAACGGTAGGCGTGGTTTCCTGCCACAAACTGGCATCAAAACTGGGCAGCAAATCAAAGGGATGTTGCGGCTCACGAACGACTACGGCTCCTTTATCAATCAAGGGTAAGAGGCTACGCACCAAGGCAATTTCATTTTGGTTCATGAGCACTGCCAAGTGGCGGAAGCTAAACCCCCGCAACATCGACCCCAAGCGTTGCTGCTGCTCTGGGGTTAAATTGACTTGCGCACCACTAAAGAAGTAGGGGCGCTGAAAAGGCGAGACAATTTTGTGGCCGAGGCTGAGCCACTGCTGAATTCGGGATTTGCACTGCTGAATCAGTCGGGTGGCGTCAAAGCGGCTGAAAATTGGCACTTCAACATAGGGCACAAGTTGATGGTGACCGCTCTTGAGATATAAGAACGACTCTAGGACTTCAACGATTAGCCCCTCGACTAGACGGCTAAAGTGCTCTGGGGTAATGATGTCTTGAGTAAGCAACCAGCGCAGACTCTCATACTCATAGATCGGGGTGGGGGTGTTGGCCTGTTCCCATTGCTGTCGGACTTGGGCACGTAACTCGCGATCGAGGGCAGGAACACTTTGGCTGAGTTGCCGTAGATGTCGCTCAAAGCGATCGCCCGGTTCAATCGTGTGGGTAGCATAGACAATACTTCCCTGATCAAAGTAGAGAAACCACTGCTGCCCTTGAACGCTCACCCTGAAGCAACCTGTGCCTCCTGAAGTGCTGAGTTGCTGGAGTAATCGTTCTGGCTGAAGCGTTTCTGTAAACTGTGGTGTTCCCCCGCCACTAAAACCGCGATCTGATGTCATCATATTTAGCCTCCGAGCTGCTACCCCCACCGAAGTTTCGTCCTACTCCGGCAGCAACCAGCGATATTTGACAATAAAACCAATTGAGATGTTTTCCTCTCCTTAAAGTGAGAGATGTGCTTCAGAATACTGGTGTGTTGATTATACTAAGCGGTATCGGCGAAAAAATGAAAGAAAACTTCAGAAAAGTTAATGACCTTCACAAAGGATAGTAGACTACACCCCTTTTCTAAAAAATGACGATGCCTCTGCTTTTTTGCGACTGTTACCAATGACCTCTGCACTCGAAGAAAAACTACGGACGGCATTCTCACCAGAACAAGCGCACCTACTGGCGGAAGTAATTCGCGAGGCCTATGACGACTTGGTGAAGGCCAAAGACTTTAACGAACTAAAGGCGATTGTCGCGGATCTGGCGCAAGCCCAGAAGCGCACCGAAGAACGAGTTGAAGAACTCGCACAAGCTCAAAAACGGACGGAAGAACGGCTCGAAGAACTCGCGGCAGCCCAAAAGCGCACCGAAGAACGGGTGGATCAACTGACCATTACCGTTGCAGAACTCGCTGAAGCACAGAAACGAACAGAGGAACGAGTAGATCAACTGGCGGCGGCGCAGGAGCGCACTGAACGAGCGGTCAAACAACTCGCACGCCAAGTCGGCGGCCTTAGTGAAGCCTTGGGTGGGTCGCTGGAAGACCTTGCCCTTGAGGTGGTGCCAGAAATTCTAGAATATCGCTGGGGCATGGAAATTGAGTTCTGTGACCGCGATACCCTCCCCCTGCGCAATGGGGAGTATGAATTTGATTTAGTGATTCGGGGTCAGGTGGAAGGACGGCCAGTATTGGTCCTAGGGGAAGTGAAAAGTAACATCACCGAATCAGAGGTAGAGCGATTTTTGAATCTTGTCGCTCAGGTGGAAGCCTCTGAGCAGGTTCGTCCCCTCTTCTTTGGCTATCGCGTTGAGCGTGCAGCTAAAGCGTTGATTCGCGATCGCGATGCAGTGATGGTCACCACCCGCGGCAAGTACTTTCCCTAGAATGGGAATATGGCTAATCAACACTAGCAATGACCTCTGCACTCGAAGAAAAACTACGGGCAGCGTTCTCGCCAGAACAGGCGCACCTACTGGCGGAAGTAATTCGCGAGGCCTATGACGACTTGGTGAAGGCTAAAGACTTTAACGAACTAAAGGCGATTGTCGCGGATCTGGCGCAAGCCCAGAAGCGGACGGAAGAACGAGTGGATCAACTGACCGTCACCGTTGCAGAACTGGCACAAGCCCAGAAGCGCACCGAAGAACGAGTTGAAGAACTCGCACAAGCTCAAAAACGAACGGAAGAACGGCTCGAAGAACTGGCGGCAGCTCAGAAACGAACAGAGGAACGAGTGGATCAACTGGCGGCAGCCCAAGAGCGCACCGAGAGAGCAGTGAAACAACTCGCACGCCAAGTGGGTGGACTCAGTGAAGCCTTGGGTGGGTCGCTGGAAGACCTTGCCCTTGAGGTGGTGCCCGAGATTCTGGAATATCGCTGGGGCATGGAAATTGAGTTCTGTGACCGCGACACCCTCCCCCTGCGCAATGGGGAGTATGAATTTGATTTAGTGATTCGGGGTCAGGTGGCAGGGCGACCAGTATTGGTCTTAGGGGAAGTGAAAAGTAACATCACCGAATCAGAGGTAGAGCGATTTTTGAATCTTGTCGCTCAGGTGGAAGCCTCTGAGCAGGTTCGTCCCCTCTTCTTTGGCTATCGCGTTGAGCGTGCAGCTAAAGCGTTGATTCGCGATCGCGATGCAGTGATGGTCACCACCCGCGGCAAGTACTTTCCCTAGAATGGGAATATGGCTAATCAACACTAGCAATGACCTCTGCACTCGAAGAAAAACTACGGGCAGCGTTCTCGCCAGAACAGGCGCACCTACTGGCGGAAGTAATTCGCGAGGCCTATGACGACTTGGTGAAGGCCAAAGACTTTAACGAACTAAAGGCGATTGTCGCGGATCTGGCGCAAGCCCAGAAGCGCACGGAAGAACGGGTAGAAGAACTGGCGGCAGCTCAGAAGCGGACTGAGGAACGAGTTGAAGAACTCGCGCAAGCTCAAAAACGAACGGAAGAACGGCTCGAAGAACTGGCACAAGCCCAGAAGCGCACCGAAGAACGAATGGATCAACTGGCGGCAGCCCAAGAGCGCACCGAGAGAGCAGTGAAACAACTCGCACGCCAAGTGGGCGGCCTTAGTGAAGCCTTGGGTGGGTCGCTGGAAGACCTCGCCCTTGAGGTGGTGCCAGAGATTCTGGAATATCGCTGGGGCATGGAAATTGAGTTCTGTGACCGCGACACCCTCCCCCTGCGCAACGGGGAGTATGAATTTGATTTAGTGATTCGGGGTCAGGTGGCAGGGCGACCAATCTTGGTACTCGGGGAAGTGAAAAGTAACATCACCGAATCAGAGGTGGAGCGATTTTTGAATCTTGTCGCTCAGGTGGAAGCCTCTGAGCAGGTTCGTCCCCTCTTTTTTGGCTATCGCGTTGAGCGTGCAGCTAAAGCGTTGATTCGCGATCGCGATGCAGTGATGGTCACCACCCGCGGCAAGTACTTTCCCTAGAATGGGAATACGGCTAATCAACACTAGCAATGACCTCTGCACTCGAAGAAAAACTACGGACAGCGTTCTCGCCAGAACAGGCGCACCTACTGGCGGAAGTAATTCGCGAGGCCTATGACGACTTGGTGAAGGCCAAAGACTTTAACGAACTAAAGGCGATTGTCGCGGATCTGGCGCAAGCCCAGAAGCGGACGGAAGAACGAGTGGATCAACTGACTCTCACTGTTGCAGAACTGGCACAAGCCCAGAAGCGCACCGAAGAACGGGTGGATCAACTGACTCTCACTGTTGCAGAACTGGCGGCAGCTCAGAAACGAACAGAGGAACGAGTGGATCAACTGGCGGCAGCCCAAGAGCGCACCGAGAGAGCAGTGAAACAACTTGCACGCCAAGTGGGCGGCCTTAGTGAAGCCTTGGGTGGGTCGCTGGAAGACCTCGCCCTTGAGGTGGTGCCAGAGATTCTGGAATATCGCTGGGGCATGGAAATTGAGTTCTGTGACCGCGATACCCTCCCCCTGCGCAATGGGGAGTATGAATTTGATTTAGTGATTCGGGGTCAGGTGGCAGGGCGACCAATCTTGGTACTCGGGGAAGTGAAAAGTAACATCACCGAATCAGAGGTGGAGCGATTTTTGAATCTTGTCGCTCAGGTGGAAGCCTCTGAGCAGGTTCGTCCCCTCTTCTTTGGCTATCGCGTTGAGCGTGCAGCTAAAGCGTTGATTCGCGATCGCGATGCAGTGATGGTCACCACCCGCGGCAAGTACTTTCCCTAGAATGGGAATATGGCTAATCAACACTAGCAATGACCTCTGCACTCGAAGAAAAACTACGGACAGCGTTCTCGCCAGAACAGGCGCACCTACTGGCGGAAGTAATTCGCGAGGCCTATGACGACTTGGTGAAGGCCAAAGACTTTAACGAACTAAAGGCGATTGTCGCGGATCTGGCGCAAGCCCAGAAGCGCACGGAAGAACGGGTAGAAGAACTGGCGGCAGCTCAGAAGCGGACTGAGGAACGAGTTGAAGAACTCGCACAAGCTCAGAAGCGGACTGAGGAACGAGTTGAAGAACTCGCACAAGCTCAAAAACGGACAGAAGAACGGCTCGAAGAACTCGCTGAAGCACAGAAACGAACAGAGGAACGAGTGGATCAACTGGCGGCAGCCCAAGAGCGCACCGAGAGAGCAGTGAAACAACTTGCACGCCAAGTCGGTGGCCTTAGTGAAGCCTTGGGTGGGTCGCTGGAAGACCTTGCCCTTGAGGTGGTGCCAGAAATTCTAGAATATCGCTGGGGCATGGAAATTGAGTTCTGTGACCGCGATACCCTCCCCCTGCGCAATGGGGAGTATGAATTTGATTTAGTGATTCGGGGTCAGGTGGAAGGACAGCCAGTATTGGTCCTAGGGGAAGTGAAAAGCAACATCACCGAATCAGAGGTGGAGCGATTTTTGAATCTTGTCGCTCAGGTGGCAGCGCCCGAGGAAATTCGCCCCCTCTTTTTTGGCTATCGCGTTGAGCGTGCAGCCAAGGCGTTGATTCGCGATCGCGACGCGGTAATGGTCACCACACGCGGTAAATACTTCCCGTAAAAAAATCCCCCTCCATAGGGGAGAGGGATCTAGGGTGAGGGCAAATTCACCCGCTCTAGAACGTGAACGTAGTCCGAATCACGCCTTGCAGAATCGGCTGACCAGAAATAAACCCACCCCCATTGGTATTGTTGGGGTTGATAATCGCTGTGAAGATAGGCGTGATGCTGATGTTGTCACTGATGGGGAATTTGTAAAAGGCTTCGACGTTAACTTGGTTAGCATTATTTAAAGCATTATTGAAGCCGCCGCCAAAGGAAGGAGCACTGTTGATAAACGGCGCACCCGCTGCTGCCGCCAGTACTGAACCTGGCACCAGCAAGTCTTTGTAGCCAATACCGGCCATAAAGTTATAGGCCATCATGCCAGCTGCTCCACCCAAACCAGGCGGCAAATCAGAGAATGGCAGTGGCGAAACATTGGGGAAGTAGCCATTGGGAATCCCTGCTACCCCTGCACGGCCAAAGATGCCCAAGCGACCCAGATTGAGCTCAAAGTTGATGCCCCCCGCTTGCGCCTCAATGCCATAGGTTTTGGAGTAGGTACCTTGAAGCTTCACCGCATAACTGTTGCGACCATTGCCAAAGGTGTTGGCATACTCCAACTCCAAGGAAGCTTGGAAGGGATCACCCGCAAAACCACCCCCCGGACTTGGAGGGGCAATGCCAATGCCAGAATTAGCTCGTCCTGGCTCTGCCGCAAGATACAATGCCCGCACGGTAAAAGGACCTTCATTGGGGTTCCACTGGATAGCAACCCCTGCACCCCCTAGGTAGTTCATGGCGTAGGGCACAATGAAGGGGTTGTTGAGGAAGAAGTAAGTGCCAAAGTCACTAGCAGGAGAGTTCGCCCAGCTATTGGTGTCAATGATGTCGCTCGGATAGAACCGTGTCCCTGCAGTAATGGTGATATCTTGGGTGGGCTTAAACGTATAGGCTAAGCGGTATAGCTCCACATTCGGACCAAAGTTCGACCAGTAGTACTGGCTGGGGCTAAAGTAGGGAAGTGGCGCCGCAAATGTATTGCCAGCTCCGAGGGTCGAATTTGTTTGCAAACCCAGACCATAGGTGCTAATGGCATCGCGACCGCCATTGCCCGTAGACAGCGTGGTTTGCAGCAAGTCAGTGCCGGTAAAGCTGGTATTCAGGTTCAGCAGCACCCCAGCAATAACGGTGGGATTCGTGCGACCAGGGGCAGGGGTCAAGCCAAGTGGACCACCAGGAGAAAGAGGAGGTGCAACCGAAGGATTTGGACTACTGGGGCGACCACCGTACTGCACCGACATCACCGCCGTACCCGTGAGCTTGGTCGTTGTCGAGAACTGGGTGGCTTCAAGAGCAGCGGTGCGGGCTTCGAGGTTGTCCACGCGACCGCGCAGGGTGGCGAGTTCAGCAGCGAACTCATCCATGAGTCTCTGAAGAGTGGCGAGGTCTTCTTTGGTGGCAAAGCGATCGCTAATCACATCGAGGCAGGCGTTCAATGCTGCTGCCATTTCATAACGGGTGGCGGCACGGTTGCCCCGGAAGGTGCCATCAGGATAACCCGCGATACAGCCATACTTTTCAACCAAGGAGGCGAGGGCTTGGTAGGCCCAGTCGGTGGGACGCACGTCAGACAGCTGCGAGACAGAGGTCACCTGCCCCATGGATTCTTCGTTGGCCAGAAGCTGATTAACAGAGGTAATGGTGCTAGAAGCGTCTGCAATGGTGTTGGGAGCAAGTGCTTCAGAAACTGCGAGATTTTGTGGTTCAGCAGCAATTAGGTTTTCGAAGTTGGCGGGTTCATTGGCGGTAGCAATGTTAGCCCCTGCAACCACACCCAGTAGGCTTAAGCTACCTGCTAACAGGTACGTCTTTTTCACGATGTTACTCCTCACTCACAAGCGTCTGGGTCCGGCAGAGCGATCAATTCATTCTGCTGTCCCCTAGTACTTAGCTTACACAATATGGCTTAAATGTGTTGCAAGCTGATTATGCAAGTTCTGATAGATTCTAAGTGCTTTCCCTTGGATTTGTCAAATAGGTTGTTGTGATTTGTTGACACTGGAATTTCATCCGTCTGGCTGGCGTGGTACGAGCTGCACACAAGGAGCCTTCCTGATAGAGGTCGCGGCAACTAGAGAAGTTCTGTCCGGTCGGTACAATAGAAAGTACAGCCAAGATTTCATAGATGCAATGACCTCTGTCCTTGAAGAAAAGCTGCGGGCGGCGTTTCCTCCCGAACAAGCGCATCTGCTTGCAGAAGTAATCCATGAAGCCTACAACGATTTGGTGAAAGCAAGAGACTTCAATGAGCTGAAGTCCATCGTAGGCGAATTAGCTCAAGCCCAAAAACGCACTGAAGAGCAAGTTGAAGAACTCGCCCAAGCTCAAAAACGCACTGAAGAACGGGTTGAAGAACTTGCCCAAGCCCAAAAACGCACTGAAGAACGAGTTGAAGAACTTGCCCAAGCTCAAAAACGCACTGAAGAACGAGTGGATCAGCTAGCTGTTGCTGTTGCAGAACTGGCGGAAGCGCAAAAGCACACCGAACGAGCCGTCAAACAACTTGCACGCCAAGTGGGCGGCCTCAGTGAAGCCCTGGGTGGGTCGCTGGAAGACCTCGCCCTTGAGGTGGTGCCCGAGATTCTGGAATATCGCTGGGGCATGGAAATCGAATTTTGTGAGCGGGATACCCTACCCCTACGCAACGGCAGTTATGAGTTTGACTTGGTCATCCGGGGTCAAGTTCATGGAGAGCCGATTCTAGTGCTGGGGGAAGTCAAAAGCAATATCACCGAATCTGAGGTGGAGCGGTTTTTGAATCTGGTCGCTCAAGTGGAAGCGACTGAGGAAATTCGCCCTCTGTTTTTTGGCTATCGCGTTGAGCGGGCAGCCAAGGCGTTGATTCGCGATCGCGGTGCGGCAATGGTCACCACAAGGGGCAAATACTTTCCTGAGTGAATGAAGTACCCATCACGCTTCTTGGGTTGGCGCGGCATCTGCGGCATGGTAGGAGCTACGTACAAGAGGCCCCGATCGCACGTGGGAAAAGCCGAGTTCGCGGGCAATCTTGCCCAGGGTGTTAAATTCTTCAGGTGTCCAATACTTGACCACAGGCAAATGACTCAACGAGGGGGGCAGGTATTGCCCCAAGGTCAGGCGATCGCACCCCACGGCTCGCAAATCTTTTAGAGTTTGAATCACCTCTGCTTCGGTTTCTCCCAAGCCCAACATCAAGCCTGACTTGGTGGGAAGGTGGGGATTCAGTTCTTTGACCGTCGCTAAGACCCGCAGGGAACTCTCATAGGTGGCTCCGCGGCGCACCGGGCCTTGCAAGCGGCGCACAGTTTCAAGGTTGTGGTTGTAGCAGGCAGGCTGTGCCGCCACAATTTGGGCAATGCAGTCCCGTTGGGAGACTCGACCCCGATCCATGCGAAAGTCGGGGGTGAGGACTTCAATTTCCGTGCCGGGGCAACGTTGGCGAATCGCCTGCATGGTGACCACAAATTGACCCGCCCCTTGATCGGGTAAGTCATCGCGAGCCACAGAGGTTAAAACCACATAGCGCAATCCTAAGCTGGCAACAGCGGCGGCAATTTTTGCTGGTTCCTCTGGATCAACCGCAGCAGGAGCGTGGCCTTTCTCCACTTGGCAAAAGGCGCAGGCACGGGTACAGGTGGCACCCAAGAGTAAAAAAGTGGCGGTTTTTTGGGCATAGCATTCACCGCGATTGGGACAGCGCCCCTCTTCACAGATGGTGTGGATGCCATAGTGGCGCACGAGGCGTTGAACGGTGGAGAGTTCACTGGCTTTGCCAAGGGGTTTGCGCAGCCACGGCGGCAGAGGTTGGCAGATGGTCATAGAGTGGGGTTAATCCTGAAAATAGGGGAGAGGCGAGCTAGATACAAAACTTGATTAACTATCGAGTCTATTTATTAAGTAACTGTAAATGATCGCTGGGGGTGTGCCTAGGGGGCGATCGCTTCTATGGCAGGATCAATAGCGACGTTACCGCAGGTATGCCACAGAACCTATGAGTGATCAGCCACGCCCAACGGTCATTATTACGGGTGCATCCTCTGGAGTCGGATTGTATGCCACCAAAGCCTTAGCCAATCGGGGCTGGCACGTTGTTATGGCCTGCCGCAATCTTGAAAAAGCAGAGCAAGCCGCCAAAGACTTGCAGATTCCGCCGCAGGCCTACACGATTTTGCATTTGGACTTGTCCTCGTTGGCCAGTGTGCGCGGCTTTGTGGAGTCATTTCGGGCATTGAATCGCCCCTTGCGTGCCCTTGTCTGCAATGCTGCTGTCTATTATCCCCTGCTCAAGGAACCGATCTACAGTGTGGATGGCTATGAAATCAGTGTGGCCACCAATCATTTGGGGCACTTTCTTTTGGCCAACCTCCTCCTCGATGATTTGAAGAAGTCTCCCGAAAGCGATAAGCGCTTGGTGATTCTCGGCACGGTGACGGCCAACCGCAAAGAACTCGGCGGTAAAATTCCCATTCCTGCTCCCCCCGATTTGGGCAACCTCGAAGGCTTTGAAAAGGGCTTCAAGAAACCCATTGCCATGATTAACGGCAAGCCCTTCAAGTCGGGCAAGGCCTACAAAGACAGCAAGCTCTGCAATATGCTGACAACACGGGAACTGCATCGCCGCTTCCATGATTCGACGGGGATTGTCTTTAGCTCCTTGTATCCGGGCTGTGTGGCGGATACCCCCCTGTTTCGCCACCACTTTCCCCTCTTCCAGAAGCTCTTCCCCCTCTTCCAGAAAAACATCACTGGGGGCTATGTCAGTCAAGAACTAGCGGGTGAGCGCGTCGCAATGGTGGTGGCCGATCCAGAGTTTCGCCAGTCGGGGGTGCACTGGAGCTGGGGTAACCGCCAAAAAGAGGGCCGCAAAGCCTTTGTCCAAGAACTCTCGGCAGAGGGTAGTGATGAGCAAAAAGCCCGCCGTCTTTGGGAGTTAAGTGAAAAACTCGTCGGTTTGGCCTAACTGATGCAGCGGTGGTTGCCCCTCGGCGTTAGTCTTGCCCTTGTCATCGAAACGGGGGCGATCGCTCGCCCAGCACCAGAAACAGTGGTGAGCCAGTTTTATCAGTGGTGGGTGCGAAACCAAGATCAAGGCCGCCAACGGCTTAGTCAGCAGCGAGCAGTGTTTACACCCGATCTATACCAGCAGTTGATGCAAGCCTTTCGCAGACAGCCACGGGATGGCGTTTGGCTAGACTTTGATCCCTTTTCCTTTACCCAAGTGAGTACTCAAGGGGTGCAAGTGCGCAATGTCCGGCGATCGCCCAATAATCCCCAAGTGGCGGAAGTGGATATTGAGGTTATGGCAGGTCTGCGGGGGCGATCGGGAACGCCTGTGCCGATTAAAGTACTCCTTCGCCAAGGGGGCGATCGCTGGCAAATTGATAACCTGATCTACCTGAGCACGTGGGATAACCTGCGCTGTCTGCTGCGGGACATCAACCGCTAGCGAACCTTAACGTCTTCTTCCATTCCTCTGGCTGAGCTTGCCGCTATGGTGGAAGTGATCCTTGCCATTGCAGGACGGATGTATGTCACAGCAAGATTTTGGCGTCATTGGCCTCGCTGTCATGGGGGAAAACCTTGCCCTCAATGTGGAGCGAAATGGATTCTCCGTGGCGGTTTATAATCGCACCCCCGCCCGCACTGAAGCTTTCATGGCCGAACGAGCTGCCGGCCGTCGCTTCAAGGCCACCTATCGTCTTGAGGAATTTGTGGCGTCGCTGTCGCGTCCCCGCCGCATTTTGGCGATGGTCAAAGCCGGCAAACCCGTGGATGACCTGATCCAGCAACTCAAGCCACTCCTTGAACCAGGAGACATCCTCATTGATGGTGGCAACTCCCTCTACACAGATACCGAACGCCGCGTTGCTGAAATGGAGGCAGCAGGGCTGTGCTTCTTTGGCATGGGCGTCAGTGGCGGTGAAGAAGGTGCCCTCAATGGTCCGAGTCTCATGCCCGGTGGCAGTCGGGAGGCCTATCAAGCCCTCGAACCCATTCTCACCAAAATTGCAGCGCAAGTGGATGATGGCCCCTGTGTCACCTACATTGGGCCGGGGGGATCGGGGCACTTTGTCAAGATGGTGCACAACGGTATTGAGTATGGTGATATGCAACTCATTGCCGAAGCCTATGACCTGCTGAAAAACCTCCTTGGCCTCAATCACCAGCAACTTCATGAGGTCTTCAAACGCTGGAATGAGACCCCCGAACTCAACTCATTTTTGATTGAAATTACTAGCCAGATTTTCACCTATATTGACCCAGAAACCCATTTGCCCCTTGTGGATGTGATTGTGGATGCGGCAGGTCAAAAGGGAACCGGTCGCTGGACGGTGGAAAGTGCCCTTGAAATGGGGGTGGCCATTCCAACGATTACCGCTGCCGTGAATGCCCGCATCATGTCCTCCATCAAAGCCGAACGGATGGCGGCTGCCCAAGTCCTCCCCGGCCCTGCGGCTCACTTTAGCGGCAATACTGAGGAATTCATCGGCAAAATTCGCGATGCCCTCTACTGCTCAAAAATCTGCTCCTATGCCCAAGGGATGGCGCTGATTGCCAAAGGCTCCCAAGAACTCTTTGATAATCAACTAAACCTTGGCGAGATTGCCCGCATCTGGAAAGGGGGCTGCATTATTCGCGCTGGCTTCCTAAATAAGATCAAGCAGGCCTACAGCGAAAATCCCCAACTGGCCAATCTGCTGCTGGCGCCGGAGTTTCGGCAAACCATCCTCGATAAACAGGCGGCGTGGCGGGAGGTGTTGGTGGAGGCGACCCGTGCTGGGATTGCTGTGCCCGCCTTTGGCGCGTCCTTGGAGTACTTCGATAGCTATCGGCGCGATCGCCTGCCGCAAAATCTCACCCAAGCACAGCGGGATTTCTTTGGTGCCCATACCTACGAGCGGATCGATAAACCGGGAACCTTCCATACGGAGTGGGTACCGATTCAGGAGGCAGGAAAAGCATCCGTTTAAGAGGTAGGCAGTAGCGTTGGCGGCGTTGTTCCCCAAGGGGGCAATTCTTTAGCTTATCTTAAGAATTAGGCGAGTGATTTGCTTGCCCGCGATCATCCTGCACTTTGGGGAGGCCAAGAAGCCTTGCATCCGTTTTTACGACTGCTGCACCACAGCCAACGCTACCAACGCCAAGTGGGGCTTGCCTCCCTCTACTCTATCCTCAATAAAATTTTTGATCTCGCTCCCCCCGTTCTGATTGGGATTGCTGTGGATCTGGTGGTGAAGCGGCAGGATTCCCTCTTCGCCCGCTGGGGGCTGGTGACCTTTGAGCAGCAACTGTTGGCCTTGGCCGGCCTATCATTTGTGATCTGGAGCTTGGAATCCCTCTTTGAGTATGCCTATGCCCGCAGTTGGCGCAACCTAGCCCAGCAGATTCAACACGACCTGCGCCTTGAGACCTATGCCCATGTCCAAGAGATGGATTTGGCGTTTTTTGAAGAACGCAGCAGTGGGGTGTTGCTCTCGATTCTCAATGATGACATTAACCAACTCGAGCGCTTTTTGGATGGCGGTGCCAACGAGGTGTTGCAAGTCACAACCACCGTCTTAGTGATTGGTGGGATTTTCTTTTATTTGGCGCCCAATGTGGCGATCTGGGGGATGCTGCCGATGCCCTTTATTCTCTGGGGATCCGTCATCTTTCAGCGGCGACTCGCCCCTCGTTATGCCGATGTGCGGGAAAAGGCGGGACGCCTCAATGAACGCTTGGCTAACAATATCTCAGGTATTCAAACGATCAAGAGCTTTACTGCCGAGGCTTACGAATTGGAGCGCCTGCGCTGGGATAGTGAAGCCTACCAACAGAGTAATCGCCGCGCCATTCGCCTCAGTGCGGCCTATATTCCCCTGATTCGCTTTGTGATCCTCTTTGGCTTTACAGGAACGTTGGTGCTGGGTGGCTTTGCCGCTTTTCAGGGGCGCTTGGATGTGGGCGCCTACAGCACGATGGTCTATCTGATTCAACGCCTACTGTGGCCTTTGACCCGTTTGGGGGAAACACTGGATCAGTATCAGCGAGCCATGGCCTCAACGCAACGGGTGCTGAATTTGCTGGAAACGCCGATCGCGATTTGTACGGGCGATCGCCCCCTTGATCCGCGCCATGTCAAAGGAGAGGTGCGCTTTGAATGCGTCAGCTTTGCCTACGCGGGTCGGGCGCCGGTGCTAAAAAATGTCAGCTTGCACGTGCCTGCAGGTCAGACGATCGCCATTGTCGGCTCCACGGGATCCGGCAAAAGTACCCTTGTGAAATTGTTACTGCGGTTCTACGAGGTGCAAGAAGGGTGCATTCTCATTGATGGGGTGGATATTCGCGAGTATCGGCTGCGGGACTTGCGCCGTGCCATTGGTTGGGTGAGTCAGGATGTCTTTCTCTTCCATGGCACCGTCTTTGAGAACATTGCCTATGGCAGCCCCCAGGCCACCCTAGCAGACGTTGTGCATGCTGCAAAATTGGCGGAAGCCCATGACTTTATCGAGCAACTGCCCCAAGGATACGACACGGTGGTCGGCGAACGGGGGCAAAAACTCTCCGGCGGTCAGCGGCAGCGGCTGGCGATCGCCCGCGCCCTGCTCAAAGATCCACCGATTCTAGTGCTCGATGAAGCCACCTCCGCCGTGGATAACGAAACCGAAGCCGCCATCCAGCGATCGCTAGCCCACATTACCGCCCATCGCACCACCATTGCCATTGCCCACCGCCTCTCGACGATTCGCCACGCCGACTGCATTTACGTTCTAGAGCAGGGCGACATTGTTGAACAGGGGACACACGAAGCACTCTTGGCGCAGCAGGGCGTCTATTGCGGCCTCTGGCAAGTCCAGGCCGGCCAGCTCCTCCCTGAAGGTTAGGGTGTGAGATTATAGCGTGCCCGCTCAGCGGCTGTTTTCTCGCGATCCAGTTTCAAGATCAGCACTGCCAAGGGGGGCAAGCAGAGATCAAGGGAGTAGCGGCGGTTGTGGTAAGGCCACTCATCCGCCCATTTACCGCCCAAGTTACCCATGTTGCTACCGCCATACTCGCGGGCATCACTGTTAAACAATTCACTATAGAAGCCATGCTCCGGCACGCCAATGCGGTAGTGGCTATGGGGCTGCGGTGTAAAGTTACAGACGACAACCACAAAATCTTGGTAGTCCTTGTCCCAGCGGATAAAGGACACAACGCTATGGCGGTTATCGCTACAGTCAATCCACTCAAAGCCCTCCTGTTTGAAATCTTGGGTATAGAGGGCAGGTTGTGAACGGTAGAGGCGATTGAGATCCTCAAAGAAGCGTTTGGTTTGCTGGTGGGGTTCGTATTGCAGCAGGTGCCACTCTAAATCGCTCCAGACATTCCACTCGCTCCATTGGGCAAACTCCATCCCCATGAACATTGTTTTCTTGCCGGGGTGAGTGAACATGTAGGCAAATAAACAGCGCAGATTGGCGAATTTCTGCCAGCGATCGCCCGGCATCTTGCCAATGATGTGACTCTTGCCGTGCACCACCTCATCATGGGAGAGCGCCAGCATGAAGTTCTCGCTGTGGTGATACCACATACTGAAGGTGACATTGTTTTGGTGGAACTGGCGGAACCAAGGATCCATGCTGAAGTAGTCCAGAATATCGTGCATCCAACCCATATTCCACTTCAGGTTGAAGCCCAATCCCCCCATGTAGGTCGGCCAAGAGACCATCGGCCAGGCCGTTGACTCCTCCGCGATCGAGAGAATTCCCGGAAAGTAGCTAAAGATCACATGGTTGACTTGGCGCAGGAAGTTGGCCGCCTCTAAATTTTCCCGTCCGCCGTATTCATTGGGTACCCACTCACCCTCTTTGCGGGCATAGTCAAGATAGAGCATCGAGGCCACGGCATCCACGCGAATACCGTCAATGTGGTACTTGTCAAACCAAAAGAGAGCATTGGCCACCAGAAAATTGCGCACTTCGTGGCGACCATAGTTAAAGACAAGGGTGCCCCATTCCTTGTGTTCGCCCTTGCGCGGATCCGCGTGTTCGTAGAGGTGGGTGCCATCAAAGAAGGCGAGGCCGTGGCCATCCTTGGGAAAGTGCCCCGGTACCCAATCCACAATCACACCAATACCGTTTTGGTGGCACTGATCCACGAAATACATAAAGTCCTGGGGACTGCCATGGCGAGAGGTGGGGGCGTAGTAGCCAGTGACTTGATAACCCCAAGAGCCATCGAAGGGATGCTCAGCAACGGGCAAGAGTTCAATGTGGGTGTAGCCCAATTCCTTGACGTAGGGAATGAGTTTGGCCGCCAATTCGCGATAGGTGAGAAAGCGTGCCCAGGGCTTGAGTTCTGCCACCTGTACGGGTTCTTGGGGTTGGCCATCAGCACCAATAGGGGGGTCTTCCATTGAGGCGTGGAGCCACGATCCTAAATGCACCTCAAAGACGGAAATCGGCTGCGTCAGGGGGTCGGTGTGGCGCCGTTTTTCTAGCCAGTCGTTATCGCCCCATTCGTAGCTGTTGAGGTCGGTGACAATAGAGGCGGTCTTGGGACGCGGTTCTTGGTAAAAGCCGTAGGGATCTGATTTTTCGTAGATGTGGCCGTCTTGGTTCTTAATTTCGTACTTATAGTGCTCGCCCACACCCAAGCCGGGGATAAAGAGTTCCCAGATGCCATTGCCGCGCCGTGCCATTTGGTGTTTGCGGCCATCCCAGTGGTTAAAGTTGCCAATGACAGAGACATTGCGGGCATTGGGTGCCCAGACGGCAAAATACACCCCTGCAACGCCATCGACTGTGAGCAGGTGTGCCCCGAGTTTTTCATAGATGCGGTGGTGATTGCCCTCGGCAAAGAGATGAATATCAAAATCCGTCAGCTTTGAGGAGCGGAAGGCATAGGGATCGTAGATCACCCGCTCGTGGCCATTTTCATAAATTTTCAGTTGATAATTATTCAGTTCCGGCAGAGGAATGCGGCATTCAAAAAAGTGGGGGTGGTGCACTGGCGTCATCGGATATTCTTGCCGCTGCTCTGGACAGAGGACACTCACCCGTTCGGCATTGGGTAAATAGGCGCGTACCGCCCACATGGATTGGCCATTCTCACTGATCTGGTGACATCCCAAAATTTCAAAGGGATCGTGGTGCTGGTTGGAAACAATGCGGTCAATCTGTTCGGGCGAAACGGTCATATTTTTATACTTTCGTAAAATATAGAGACAATACTATAGAAAAGTTAACAGTTAGAATGCTCCCCTTGACAAGGGCACAGACGCTATTTCTCTGGCTTCTCTTGATCGGTGGCGTGGGCTAAGAGTCCTTGGAGTAGCTCTCGCAATAGGCTCGGTCCTTGGTAAATCCAACCGGTGTAGAGTTGCACCAGTGTTGCACCGGCTGCTAGTTTTTCGATCACATCCTCTGGCGTGAAAATCCCCCCCACCCCAATAATCGGCAAAGTGCCTTGGGTCTCTTTGTGGATAAAGCGAATCACGGCGGTAGCGCGATCGCGCAAAGGGGCACCACTGAGACCTCCCGCCTCGTCCGCCGGCGATCGCCCTGTCTGCGGAATCATCTGGGTTTTTAGCCCCTCCCGTGCCACGGTGGTATTGGTGGCCACAATGCCGGCGAGTTCATAGGTTTGAATCAGATCAAGAATTGCCGCAATCTGCTCCCAACTCAAATCGGGGGCAATTTTCAGAAGCAGGGGCTTGCGGGGGTGATTGGCGGTTTGTAGCGTCTCCAAAATGGGTTCTAGTTGTTCCTTGGCTTGCAGATCCCGTAACCCCGGTGTGTTGGGAGAACTCACATTAATCACGAAATAATCGCCAAGGGGATACAGGCGGCGAAAACTGGCTAAGTAATCCTCTTTTGCAGCTTCCAAAGGGGTGATTTTTGACTTGCCCAAATTGATACCGATGGGAATCGTTGGCGGGGGCGATCGCTCCAAAAGGGCGGCCATGGCCTCTGCGCCGGCATTATTAAACCCCATGCGATTAATCGCCGCGCGATCGGCTGTTAGGCGAAAGAGGCGCGGACGCGGATTTCCCGGTTGTGGCTGCCAAGTGACGGTGCCCAACTCCGCAAAGCCAAAGCCAAAGGCCGACCAGACACTGCGGGCGACACCATTCTTATCAAACCCTGCCGCCAAACCAATGGGATTGGGAAAGCGTAGTCCCCACATTTGCCGCTCTAAACGGGGATCTGAAAGGGCATAGCGTTGCTGAAGTTGCTGCCGCAGCCAAGTGCTCAGGGCACGATCCTGATTAAGCCACCCACAGAGGGAGATAAACTGCTGGTGCAGAAATTCTGGATCCGCCTGCAACCCAGAAAAAAGAAGTGGCCGCAGCAGGTGCCGATAAGGATCAATGGCCATTCAGACTGCCATTCCCCCACCTAAAGGGTTGAATGGTCAACACTATGCCCCTAGTCCAGATAGCCCATGAGGACGGGTGAATCATCAATGATATTAGAAGCCACAGGCCGTTCCCCAGCGGAATAATAGGTTTCAGCAATGTGCAGGCCACTGGTGGTAATCGGACGAATGCCCATCCAATTCACTGTTTCGACAATTTCAAAGTCATCCGCTGCCACGGGGCGCACCCCCATGATGTTCAGGGTTTCAACCACGCGGAAATTGGTGGCCACGATGGGGCGAATACCGGCGGAGTTGATGCTGTCGTAGATTTGCAGGCCACTGCTGAGCACCGGACGCTCGCCGGCATCTTTGATCATGTGCACCACTTGCACGGGACTGGCTTCAATGGGACGCAAGCCGGCACTATTAAAGGTTTGCCATACCACGATGTCGCTGGCTGTGGTTGTGCCTGCGGGGGCAAGAGCCGTTTTTTCGGCAAGGGAAACCATTTGACCGCTATTTTCTTTGGCGGGCGGGTTGCTGCGACGGGCGGGACGGCTAGCTTTGGCCGTGGGTTCTTCGGGGGGTGGGGTTTGAGGCGTTTCAGTCATGGCGATCGCTCCTAATGCAATAATTCAATCCTACAGGTGAATTCGTATGCAAGCATTCTATATCTCTAGTCCTTGATCATAGCAGCCCAAGAGGAGTGCCAGCGGTTTGAGAGATCCCTTTCGGTGCAGGAATGGTTGGCTTTTCAAGCGTGCAGCAGAGGCATCATGTCGCTGGGTGCCCCTTGGCCAATCACTTTGCCACGATCCAGAACAATGGCACCGTCCGCTTGCGCCAGTTCATCGAGACGGTGGGTGACCCACAGTGCGGTGATCCCTTGGCTGTTGACCAGTTGGCGCACGTAGCCTAGGAGTTCCCGCTGGCTATCGGGGTCAAGGAGTGCCGTGGGTTCATCGAGCAATAGCACCCGACAATGGCGAGCGATCGCCCCGGCAATGGCTACCCGCTGCTTTTGGCCGCCACTGAGGGCATAGATGGGACGGCGTTCTAGCCCCTGTAAATTCACAGCTTGTAGGGCGGCACTGACGCGCTCGCGCACCTGCCAATAGTTGAGGGATTCACCATTGAGACTAAAGGCAATATCCGCACCGACACTGGGCATCACCAGTTGGTGATCGGGGTTCTGGAAGACAAAGCCAAGGGGTTGCTCCACATAGACTTCACCGCTTTGGGGCTGCAAGAGACCTCCCAAAATACGCACCAGTGTTGACTTACCACTGCCATTGCGGCCGAGGAGCATCCATAGTTGCCCCCGCGGGATGTCTAGGGACACCCGATCCAGCACTAAAACCTCTGGCGACCAGCCAAAGGAGACCTCTTTGAGATGAATTGCTGGGGGGATTGCCGCCATGGGTTTTTGGACAATGCTCATGTTTTTCGGTAGGGTGAGGATGACCCCCAATTGGGTTGTCGTGCACCAAGTAAGGGAGCGGCTATGCAAGATGGATTATACATTGTCCTCATCAGTATTCATGGTTTGATTCGGGGCGATCGCCTAGAGCTAGGACGCGATGCCGATACGGGAGGACAAACGCGCTATGTGGTCGAACTGGCAAAAACCCTTGCAGCCCATCCCCGGGTGGCGCAGGTGGATTTGGTCACTCGTCTGATTCCCGATGCCAAGGTCAGCCCCGACTATGCCCAGCCCATTGAGCGAATTGGCGATCGCGCCCGCATTGTCCGCCTAGCCTGTGGTCCTCGCCGCTATTTGCGCAAGGAAGTGCTTTGGCCTTATTTAGACGTATTTGCCGATGAACTGTTGCGCCATCTTCGCCAAAGTGGCCGCATGCCCGATGTGATCCACAGTCACTATGCCGATGCCGGTTATGTGGGCTGCCGTGTTGCCGGTTGGTTGGGGGTTCCCCTTGTGCACACTGGGCATTCCCTCGGCCGGGTCAAGCGACAGCGACTCCTTGCCCAGGGTAGTAAGCCCGATGCCATTGAGGAGCAGTTTCACTTTACGACTCGCATTGAAGCCGAGGAGCAAACCCTTGCCAGTGCCGCACTCATTATTGCCAGTACCCATCAGGAGGTCGAAGAGCAGTATCGCCTCTACGATCAATACGACCCGTCGCGGATGGCCGTCATTCCGCCGGGGGTAGATACCCGCCGTTTCTATCCAGGGCCTGTCCCTGCCGATTTACCCTTTCGCAAGGAATTGCGTCGCTTTTTAGTGGAACCGGAAAAGCCCTTTATCTTTTGCCTCTCCCGGCCAGTACCGCGCAAGAACGTGGCTGCGTTGCTCAATGTCTATGGCACTGATCCCTTTTTACAGGAGCGAGCGAATCTGGTCTTAGTACTCGGCAATCGCACCGATATTAGCAAGATGGAGGCCAGCCCTCGCCAGGTGTTGACCGAACTCTTTTTGCTGGTCGATCGCTATGACCTCTATGGCAAAGTTGCCTATCCGAAAACCCACACCAGTGATGAAGTCCCCGATCTTTACCGTTTAGCCGCGCAGCAACGGGGCGTCTTTATCAACCCTGCCCTCACTGAACCCTTTGGCCTGACGCTCATTGAAGCGGCTGCCTGTGGATTACCGATTTTGGCGACAGCGGATGGCGGGCCGCAGGAGATTATCCGCCACTGTCGCAATGGGTTGCTCTTTGATGCCCTTGATCTAGAAGCCATTCGCAGTGCCTTGCATCAAGCCTTTCAAAGTGATAGCCAGTGGCAGACTTGGGCAGACAATGGCCTGAAGGGGGTACAAGCCCACTACTCTTGGCGCAGTCATGTGGAGATGTATCTGCACGCCCTTGCTCAACTGGCGGAAAAATCAGTCTTGCCCGTGTTGAGTGTGCAACGCCAACCGGCTCAGTACCAGAGTAATAAACTGCCAACGACGCTGACACGGAACCGCCTGCTCACCCTCGAACGCCTGTTGATTAGTGATATTGACAATACCTTGATTGGCGATCGCCCTGCCCTTGAGCGACTCTTAACGCTTCTGCAACGCCGTCCTGAAATGGGCTTTGGGGTGGCAACGGGGCGTCATCTCGAAATCACCCTAGAGATCCTCCATGAATGGGGCGTGCCGATTCCCGATGTTTTAATTACGTCCGTGGGCAGTGAAATTCACTATGGCCCTCACTTGGTTCCCGACACCAGTTGGCAGCAGCACATTAGCTATCGCTGGGAACCCCAACGGGTGAGAGACACCCTCGCCGATGTGGCAGGCCTGACGCTGCAACCCCCAGAAAATCAACGCTCCCACAAAATTAGCTACAACGTGGATACCACGGTTCTCCCCAGCATTACCCCGGTGTTACGTTTGCTACGGCAGCAGAAACTCCATTGTCGGCCAATTTTCTCCCACAATCAGTTCTTGGATATTTTGCCCCTGCGTGCCTCTAAAGGCGATGCCCTGCGCTATCTTGCCCTCAAGTGGGGCTATCCGCTGCAAAAACTGTTGGTGGCTGGGGACTCTGGCAATGATGAGCAAATGCTGACGGGGAATACCCTTGCTGTTGTTGTGGGCAATCACAGTCCGGAATTGGAAAAGTTGCGCGATCGCCCCCATATTTACTTTGCCCAAGGTCACTATGCCCAAGGGATTCTCGAAGCGATTGAACACTATGGCTTCTAACGAAAAGCCTGCGATAACGTCAAACTAGAAATGCCCCTAGCGCGGTAATCGGCAAGAATTTGAGCCAGTGCCTCCACTGTCGGTTGTTGCGTACGATTGAGTTTGGGATTGCTCTGCAGTGCCAAGTTGAACTCCGTGCCATCCTGCATCAGCCAGTGACTCCCATGCTAGCACGCTAGAGAGCTTGGGTTCCTTGAATTAGCCATTCGCCACCAACATTGACTAAAGTAAAGCGTAACGTTTGATAAAAATCTTGACCAGAGTTCATTACGTAGTGAAGATTTGCATCAACAACGGCTCTACCTGAAGTTAAACCGACAACTTCAGTACTATAAACATCAACGTACTGCACTTTAGTCCACCAATCGATGTATGAACCATAGCCGTTGGGGTGTGCTGAGGCATCATTTTGGAAAGAGCTGGTCAATTGATGCCACGCTGCCTCGTAATTGCCGGCGTTAATCAGAGCATAGTAATTTTCAACAAAAAGGCTGGGATCAGGGAGCAGCTCCGGGTCAAGCAGGACGCGTTCGCTAGCACTTGCAGTGGGTGGGGGCGTAGAAACAGTTTCTGGGGTTGGCAACGGAGATTCAATAGGGGGCGATTGGTCAGGAGTTTCTGCGACTTCAGTAGGGGAATTGGCTAGCGAGGGAGGGCGGGGTTCTAGGCGGTTCGACAGCAAAATTACAGCCATCGCTGCAAACATACTCCCAAAGGCAATCACAAGTGAGCCGAGGATGAACCACGGTGCGAATGATGACTGAGCTGTGGGTACTGATTGAGTCCCAGAGAAGGGTTGTCCTGTAGGCGTGGTAGAGAGGGGTGGGGGTGTGACAACCGGTTCATGGACAATACTGCCTGCCTCAATCATCCGCCAATGTTGATCCTGCCGTTCAACCCGTGCTGGCCTCAGCAATTGCCCTGACTTTTCACTGGGGTGCTGGGGCAACGTTCGCCGAAATAAGTAAGCATCGAAGTCTCGCCTATGCAAGGGAACAAGCCAAGACTGTTGATTGACATCTGTGATCACTAAATAACTGGGATGAGCAGGACACTCAGTAAAAATGGCACCCTCGCTTTGAGAACCTGAAGGACGCACCGGTGTTCCATAGTTTTGCAGCTCTAACCAATCACTCTGCAAACCACGGTTGTACTTCTCAAGCAGCCAGTTGACCGACGGCGCTAAGCGAGGTGGTGGAGACTCCTCAGTAACCAGTTTAGTAATCAGTGGTGTTTCTAGCGCCTGCATCTCTAACGTTTTTTTTGTTTCTGTCTCTGCATCCGCTAGGGCAGCTTCGACTTCCTTGGCGGATTGATAGCGATCGCTGGGTGCAACAGCCAGCATCTTTGCCAAAACATCGCGAAACGTTGGTGTGATTTGGACATACTTTTGCCAATTCCAAGTGTGATGGTAGTTATCAAACAATTCCTTGGGATCCTTGCCCGTGAGTAAGACAATACAGGTCACTGCTAGGGCGTACAGATCGGAACTCGGAAAAACCTGCTCACCTCTAACTTGTTCTGGTGCGGCATAATGCGCTGTATAAATTTTTGTATGCCCCTTCGCAACTTCGGTAACACGGGAAATCTCCTTGACTGCACCAAAGTCAATGAGGTAAAGGCGACGCTGCCCCGGAAATTTACTGTTCTTTGCCGATTGGCGAATGATGTTTGCTGGCTTAATGTCTCGATGAATGGCCCCTTGATCGTGGATGTACTGCAAAACAGGTAGGAGATCCTTTAAGACTTCACGAACTTCCTCTTCACTCAAATAACCGCGATAGGCAAGTTCACACTCAAGCGTATCGCCATCAATAAATTCTTGAACCAGATAAAAATAGTGTTGTTCTGCTTCGCCTGTGCTGCTGCTCACCCGCTCCTGAAAGAAGGCAAATAGGCTAGGAATTTGGGGATGTTCCCCCAACGTTTCTAGGAGTCGTGCTTCTCGCTTGAATAAATTTTCTGCTTTTTGCAAGAGGTCTGGATTTGAGGTTTCAACTTGGAGCTGTTTAATCACACATTGGCGTTTTGCGGGCGTATCTAAATCTCGCCCTAGGTAAGTAATACCAAAGCCCCCCTGTCCCAACAGCTGTTGGGCAACATAGCGCCCCCGCAAAATTAAGGGCATGCCGCAGTTGGCGCAGTACTTTTGGCTAATGGTATCCGCCGGGACATCCCCCTCTAGTTCGGGCAGGTCATTGTGGGGATGGGAACACTGGGGGCGGGTGCAGTAGATAAGCATGATTTTGCATCAAGAAGCACCAGTTTATTCACGATTAAAACTGATCCAACACTTGGGTGACAACCTCAGGACTCACAGAAATGCCGTCAATCCCCAAATCAATTAACCACGGCAGCCAATGGGGATAGCGAGTGGGGGCTTCGCCACACAGATGGCATCCTAGGTGATGGGCTTTGGCCTGTTGAATCAATTGGGCGATCGCCCCCCTAACGGCAGGATGATCCTCATTTAACTCTGGTAGAGCCATTTCACGATCAATGCCCAAGAGCAGTTGCGTCAGATCATTGGTGCCAATCGTAATGCCAGCAACGCCAAGGTTGGCCAGATCAGACAGTAAAAATAGAACGGCAGGCACTTCGGCCATTACCCACAGTTCCACACCCGCCTTGGCTGTCAGACCATGCTGGGCAAGAGCCTTTTGACAATAGACCACCTCACTGACACTGCGGACAAAGGGAAGGATAATACGCAGCGGGCAGGCTTCTAAGCGGTGGGCGATCGCCAGCGCTGACAGTTCCAAATGAAACAGCTCTGGACAATGGGGATAGCGACTCACTCCCCGCAGTCCCCAATCCGTTGCGGGTTCAAACTGATGTCCCCCCAAGAGTTGGCGATAGTCGGCTGGCCGTAAATCCAATGTGCGATAAAAGAGGGGACGGGGGGCGATCGCCCGCATAAATTCACAGAGGTGCTGTACCCAGCGATCGCGCAACTGCTCAGCGTCCCCCTGCTCCAACCAATGACAGGGATGGCGATGATCCAAAAAGGCCAACAACATCAACTCTGAGCGCAATAGACCAATGCCATCACAGGGGAGCGATCGCAATAACCGCAGGGCACTGACTTGACTGACATTTACCATGACCGGCAACGGCAACCGCTTGACCGTCGGGAGTGAGGGCGTTTGCGGCGAGGGGGTCGCCACCACGGGCAATGGCTCTGGGGACAGTTGATAGATAGACCCCCGATGACCATCTAGAAACAGCGTCATTCCTGAACTAATCTGCTGAGTCGCATTTACCACACCGACCACCGCTGGCCGTCCCAATTCCCGCGCCAGAATGGCACCATGACTGGTTAAGCCCCCCTGCTCACAAATCACACCAACCGCAGCACTCACGAGGGGCAACCAGTGGGGCGGAATATTTTTGCTCACCAAGATCTGCCCAGCAACAGCCGCAGGAGCACAGGGGTCTGTAACCACAATGGCAGGGGCGATCGCCTGCCCCGGCGCAGCGGGTAGCCCTTCAGCTATGAGGGTGCGCTCCACGGTCTGCGGCAAGGGCGCCAGCGGCAGAGGTTCTGCTAAACACTGTCCCCACCAAACCTGTGTCTGACTGCGATGCCAAACCCAGAGATGGGACGCCGACCCACGACAGGCCTGCTGCAAGTATTGTTCCTCTGCGGGCGTCAGCTCAATTCCCCTTGGGGGCAAAGGAATGCCGTGATGGGGGAGCGTCACACCGCTGGCGATCGCCGGCAACCTTGGATCACTCCCTGTCCACCAGCCTGAGGCCACAATGGTACTCAAGGGGTAAAGCAAAATCGCCACTTTGAGGTGACAAAAATCCCATCCCTGCTGCCAATAGGTATAGAGATTCTTGGCTTGGACAAGGGCAGCAAAGGCCGCTTCGATCGCCTGATGACACAGGGGTAAACTGGGATGATGTAACACGGTTCCACGGCCTAGCCCCCAAGGTAAGTCCACCGCGTCCTGCCAAAGATAGGTGGTGAGAACAAGATGACGTTCTCCCCCCTGTTGTTGCCAAAAGTGATGACAAGCAGCAAAAATTGTTTCTAACTCCCCCACATCCAAAGGGGTTAATTCATGGGTCATCCTCAGTGCCAGTGCCTTGAAATCCGCCGCATTGGGGGGCACCTCTTGCCAGCGATCGCAGGCCGCGTGCCACAGGGGAATGACGCCAGAGCGTAACTGTTGCCAGACATTGGTGGAAGTCAGCCAGACAGGATGAGGCGGTGGCAAGATTTTTTGCGCCTCTTGCAGGGCAACCAATGTTGGGGAAAGGGCTTCCGCTGGGTACTGTTGTAGGGGTTCCAGAAGGAGTGATGTCACAAATGCGTTTCCTTAATCGTCCTTGGGGGTCTGGGAGCGGACGATCCGACCTAGGGAGAACTCACTTCCGTTTGCTGACGGCGACGAATGTTGAGGACATCAGTGATTTTTCTAATTTGCGCCAAGAGATGATCCAACTGCCTTGCATTCACAATATCAATACACAAATCAATAATCGCCGTGCGTCCCGGATCTGTGTGGACATTGGCTCGTCGCACATTAATTTGATTATCAGTTAAACGGGTCAAAATATCCTTAAGAATACCAACGCGATCAATCACCTCAATTTGCACATCCACAGGGTAGGTTTGGGGACGGCGTTGATTGACTTTTGTGTTCCAACTCACGGGAATCAGGCGATCGCTCGACACCGACTCTAGGTTGCTACAGCCCTGACGATGAATTGAAATACCCCGACTCCCCAACGTCACCACGCCAATAATCGGTTCATCGGGCACAGGACAACAGCAGCCAGCAATGTGATAAACCAAACCCTCCACCCCAAGAATCGGGGAATCACTGGGTTTCGTGGCGGCGGGTACACGGTTAACAGGGGCAGATTCTGAAGGCAGTTCCGGTGGGGTTGTCTCTGGACGCGCTAAGGTAATTGCCCGCAGCCGATTCACCACCAGATTCAGCGTAATTTCGCCATAGCCCAAGGCGGCCACTAAATCATCGACACTTTGGTAGTTGCTGCGCTCTGCCACCTGTTGCATCTGCGGTGACTTCAGAAGGGCTTCTAGACCCGCTTTGCCCAGTTCCTTCTCCAGTAATTCCCGTCCCCGCTGCAGGTTTTCATCGCGGCGCGATCGCTTGTACCACTGCCGAATACGATTGCGTGCCGTTGTGGTTTTAACAAAGTTCAACCAGTCCAAACTGGGGTGGGCAGTTTTCTGGGTGATGATCTCAACTATGTCGCCATTGCGCAGTGGTGTATCCAAGGGCACCATCCGACCATTCACCCGTGCCCCAGCACAGTGATTCCCGACATCGGTGTGAATATGGTAGGCAAAGTCGAGGGGCGTCGCCCCCTGTTGCAGGGCAAGGACATCCCCTTGGGGCGTAAAGACGTAGACCTCCTTATCAAAGAGATCATCGCGAATGCTATCGAGATATTCTTGGGCATCCTTGAGGTCATTTTGCCAATCCAGCAGTTGCCGTAGCCAAGTGAATTTTTGATCGCGAGCACTCCACTGTTGCGGCAAGGAATGGCCTGTTTCTTTATACTTCCAGTGAGCAGCAATCCCATACTCAGAGACATGGTGCATCGCCAATGTGCGAATTTGCACCTCCAAGGGGCGCCCCCCAAGACCAATAACCACCGTGTGCAGCGATTGATACTGGTTGGGTTTGGGCAAGCTGATGTAGTCCTTGAACCGCCCTGGCACGGAAAGGAAACAGTCATGGACGACGGCAAGGGCACGATAGCACTCATCTTTTGTGGCCACCAGAATGCGAATGCCCGCCACATCATAGATTTCATGGAATTCTTTTTGCTGCCGCATCATTTTTTGATAGATGCTATAGAGGTGTTTGGGACGGCCACTAATTTCTAAGTACCCAAAGCCCATTCCCGATAAGCGGTCATAGAGAATTTGAATCGCCTGCTGCAGTTGTGCCTCGCGATTAGCGCGTTTTTCCGCCACCAGTTCCTGAATGCGGCGGTAGGCTTCTGGCTCTAAATACTTAAAGGCTAAATCCTCTAGCTCCCACTTGATCCGCCAAATCCCCAAGCGATTGGCCAAGGGGGCAAAGACATCACGGGTTTCTTGGGCAATGGCACGGCGGCGATCTTCCGGTAGATACTCTAGGGTGCGCATATTGTGCAGGCGATCGGCCAGCTTGACAACGATGACTCGAATATCCTGTGCCATCGCCAAAAACATGCGCCGGAAACTTTCCGCTTGCCGCTCCGTCTTACTGGAGAAGTTAAACTTCGAGAGCTTGGTGACCCCCTCCACCAGTCGCCGCACCTCGGCACCAAAATTGGCTTCTAGCTCCTCTGCCGTAACAGCGGTATCCTCAATCACATCGTGGAGAAACCCCGCCGCCAAAAGAGCAGGCCCACCGCCTAAATCCCGCAGAATACTCGCCACTGCCACAGGATGGGCAATGTAGGGTTCCCCAGACGCCCGCCGCTGTCCTTGGTGTAGGTCGTAGGCAAATTGAAACGCTCGACAGACCAAATCATCCCCATTCTCAGGCTTTGGATTTCGCAGGCACGTCGCTAACCAATCGGGTAATTCAATATCAGTCGGCAAGCTAGGTGCAAAAGCGTTCATAGCAGCAGGCGATCGGGAGAGCAGCACAGTGAATTCAAGTACGTACATTTTAGTTCAATTTCATGCCTATCGCGCGAATCCTGATCGTAAAGACGTTCCTAAGCCCTCTCAAGTTTTACAGCTAGGGATTGTTCAATTTTGATCTCCTTTAACATAAAAATTAAGGATTTTAATCAGCAAGGGGGAAGCGTATCGTGGGGGTCTCACTCACACCAATGACACGGCACTACATTCTGCGTTTACTCAATCAAGGAAGCGATATTTTTGCCCTCGCCGGTCAAAGTTTAGAGAAAGCAGTGGGCGATCGCGAAGCGTGCCCTGTGGGCAATCGCGAGAACGATATTCTAAATCGCCTAGAATCCCTTGCCCCCTCAGAATTAGCAGCTGTAGAGATGATTGTGCGCCTCCACCGCTCCCTCAGCAACGAGGGGAATGAGGGGTCTCACCGACAGATGCAATTCAAAAGCCTTGAGGAAAAACTATGGCGGATTTTAGGTCTGGACTGCCCCTCTGAGAGTCCTCAAGCTGCGCCTAGGGAGCCAGTCATCCCTGTCAAAGAGCAGCCGTCTTTAACGGTGGCTCAAGCCCTCGATCACTTGAACCGCGTCAGTGAATTAGCCCAAAAATACCTTGGCAAAGTCATCGTCGCGAATTATTGGCGAGCCTGCCGCCCTTCTAGTAGTTGGTTTGCTGATTTTGTTGTTACCGATGATGGCTACATCACCTACCACGGGTCGTTAGGGACTGGGAAGACTCTTGTGAACCCAACTCAACAGCAGCAGTTGGAAACATGGTTAGTGAGTTTTGTGGATCAATGTCGCCGTATTCTCCCCCTCTTTCGGCATGAGCTGCAAAAGGCAAGACTCTCGGGTTCGTCCCTAGAACCTGAATCAGAGATTACTGCTGTTGCAGATAAGCGCTAGCCCCTAGGGTTTGCAGTTTTTGATTCTTGGCGGTCACCGTCGCGGCCAACTCTTGACGATAGGCCATCACTTGCTCCAGCAGCTTTGGATCATGACTGGCCAATAGTTGGACGGCCAATAGGCCTGCATTTTGGGCATTGCCAATGGCAACCGTCGCCACGGGAATCCCAGCCGGCATCTGCACAATGGAGTAGAGGGAGTCCAGCCCCTGTAAGTGTCGGCTCGGTACGGGTACGCCAATCACGGGTAGGGGAGTTAAGGCAGCAATCATGCCGGGCAAGTGGGCAGCGCCACCGGCACCCGCAATAATGACTTTCAGACCCCGCTGATGGGCATTTTGGGCAAACTCGACCATGGCAAGAGGCGTGCGGTGAGCCGAGAGAATCGCCACTTCATGGGGAATGCCAAAGCGTTCACAGATGGCGATCGCCCCCTGCAGGGTCGGCAAATCGGAATCACTGCCCATGACAATGGCAACCAGCGGCATCTCTGACATCCCTCTTTCCTACTCCCTCAGCAAACGGTGCAACCTCATCCTACAGCCCTTTTCACAGGAGCGAGATATTATTTCTCTATGATTACTGCTGCTGCGATTAAGCAATTTGCCCATCAGTTGGGGTTCCATCGGGTGGGGATTGTGGATTTGCGCACCTATAATAATGACCATCCTTCTGGGGTGGCTGCCCTACAACGCTGGTTAGCCCAAGGCTTCCAAGGGGAGATGGCGTGGATGGCCAACCCGCGGCGACAGGAGATTCAAGCCGTCCTGCCGGGAGCGCAATCAGTGATTTCCGTTGCCCTCAATTACTATCAGCCTGATCCAGAGCCACCCCCTAAGGTGAAAATTGCCCGCTATGGGTGGGGACGGGATTACCACCGGGTTCTCGGAAAACGCTTGCAAGCCCTAGGCCAATGGCTGCAGTCGCAGGTACCTGAGGTAGACTACCGTTGGTATGTGGATACAGGCCCGGTACAGGACAAAGTGTGGGCGGAGCAGGCGGGAATTGGCTGGATTGGCAAGCACAGTAATGTGATTTCGCGGCAGTATGGCTCGTGGATTTTCTTGGGAGAGTTAATCACCACGTTGGAGTTGACGGGCGATCGCCCTCACACCAATCACTGCGGCACCTGTACCCGTTGCTTGGCCGCCTGTCCCACCGGCGCCATTGTTGAACCCTATGTGGTGGATGCCAACCGCTGCATTGCCTACCACACGATCGAAAGCCGTGCCCCGGAAATTCCCCCCGCCATTGCTGCTCATTTAGAAGGCTGGGTTGCCGGCTGTGACATTTGCCAAGAAGTGTGTCCTTGGAATCAACGCTTTGCTCAACCCACGGATGTGGCCGACTTTGCCCCGCGATCGCCCCTCTTGAAGACTTCTCTAGAGGAACTCGCCACCCTCAGCGATGCAGCATGGGATGAACTCACCCGTGGTTCTGCCCTACGGCGAATTAAACCCGCCCAATGGCGCCGCAATGCCCAAGCGGTGCTGTCTGCCAATCGGTATGATGAAAAATGATTCAATGCGGAGGCTCACCTATGGTTCGACGACGCTCCACCCCTTGGATTCATCGTTGGTCACGGTGGTTGATTGGCGGGGTTGCCCTCGCTGGCATGGTGGTGACCGCCTACCTGACGATCGCCAAGCTGACCAATCAAGAGGTCACTTGTCCCACCGATGGCTGTGACATTGTCCTCAATAGTCCTTGGGCAACCGTGTTTGGTATTCCCCTCTCCCTCATTGGCTTTGTCGCCTACACGGGGATGCTGTCGTTGGCGGCCCTGCCCCTGTTGTTGAACCAGCCGCAGCAAAAAGAACTCCGCCGCAATGCTGAAAACACCACTTGGCTTTTGCTCTTTCTGGGGGCAACGGCCATGGCCAGCTTCAGCAGTTACCTCATGTATATCTTGGTTACAGAGATTAAGGCCACTTGTCCCTATTGCATTGCCTCAGCCGTCTTTAGCTTTACATTTTTAATCTTGACGATTATTGGTCGTGAATGGAGCGATCGCGGCCAACTCTTTTTCAATGGCGTGATTACTGCTGTGATTACGCTGGTGGCCGTCTTTGGCATCTATAATGCCCGCATGGCCAACCCTGAGGGTCCTGGCATCCCCATCGTCAATACCTCAGGTGCGGCGGAAATGGCCCTTGCTCGGCATCTCACCCAAGTGGGAGCGGTTATGTATGGTGCCTATTGGTGTAGCCACTGCCACGATCAAAAGGAACTCTTTGGTAAGCAGGCAGTACGGGAACTCAACTATGTTGAATGTGACCCCAATGGTGCCAATCCCCAAGTGGAACGCTGCCGTGCCAAGGGAATTCAGGGCTATCCCACATGGGAAATCAACGATCAGCTTTACTCCGGCACGCGATCGCTCAGTGAACTCAGTCGGCTGAGTCAATACACAGGCCCGATGAACTTCAAGAACCAATAGGGGCAAGGAACCGCAGTGATAGAATGAAGCCAACCGGGCACTACGCAGGTTTTTTATGCTTTCTATTGATACAGCCGCCGAACCCGCCAAGGCTCCTTTTGCCACACCACCTGCCCTTGCCAACATCTTAGTGGTTGAAGATGAAGACCTGATTCGGGAAACCCTTGTCCTTGCTTTGCAGGAGGAAGGCTACCATACCCTTGTGGCCAGTGATGGTTATGAGGCTCTCAATCTCATTAATACCTATCTCTTGACGGATACTAATCCTGAAAAGGCAGAGGTGCATTTGATCATCCTAGATGTCATGCTGCCGGGCATCAATGGATTAGACCTATGCCGCTTAATTCGCCGTGAAGGCTGTACAGTTCCCATTCTCATGATCAGTGCCAAAGGCAGTGAAATTGATCGAGTGGTTGGCCTTGAAATTGGTGCCGATGACTACTTGGCCAAGCCCTTTGGCATGCGGGAGATGCTGGCGCGCTGTCGTGCCCTATTGCGGCGGACGCAAATTCAACAGGCTACAGTGCCAACGGTGCTGCGCTTTCGCGATCTCTGCCTCTATTCCCAAGAATGCCGCGTAACCCTGCGGGGCAAGGAGATCAATCTCTCCCCCAAAGAATATAAACTGCTTGAACTGTTTATGCGTCACCCTCGCCGCGTTTGGCCACGGGAGCAGTTACTCGATCAAGTGTGGGGGCATGACTTTATTGGCGATAGCAAAACGGTTGATGTCCACATCCGCTGGCTGCGGGAGAAAATTGAAACCGATCCCAGTCATCCCCAATACATTCTTACGGTGCGCGGTTTTGGTTATCGTTTTGGTTGAGACTCAGTAAAACAATCCCCATCAAAGCTGCCGGTAAAAGGAGCAGTAAAGTAATTAGCCCCAAATTTGGCGGCAAGGGATAGAGGGGGGCAATAAATTTAATGCCTAGGGCCATGAAGAGTGACACCAGCAAAACCGCCGATAACCACCTTAGTTCTGACAGCCAAGGTGTCATGTTATTTCTCCATCCCTAGGGCACTTTCAAGGGCAGTGGCCATGATGGCAGTGGGGGCGGGTTGGCCAATCCAGTACTCCAAGGCTGCGGCTCCCTGATGGAGAAGCATGGCAAGGCCGTCGAAGGTTTGCAGTCCCCGTGCCATCGCTAATTGCAAAAGAAGGGTGGGGCGAGGTTTGTAGATGAGGTCATAGACAATGGCGGTGGTGGGCAATCGTGCCAAGTCCTCGGCTGTGAGGGGGGTGGTGCCAGTATGGGGACTCATGCCAATGGGGGTGGTATTGACCACAAGGCTGACTTTCTCCAAACAACTGACCCGCTCTGACCATAAAAGGGGATGGAGCGTGATCTGTGGCCAACTGGCAACAAAGGCCTCTAGCCGTTCCCCTTGGCGACCACTGATATAGATCTGCCGACAGCCCAAGTCATAACAGGCAGTGACCACGGCTCGCGCGGCACCCCCATAGCCCAAGACTAAAACAGCAATCTCCGACCACGGGTAGGACTGTTGCCGCAGTGGTGCCAAGAAGCCATGCACATCGGTATTGGTACCCACCCATCCCTTTTCACTGCGATAGACGGTGTTGACTGCCCCCACCTGCTGTGCGAGGTCGCTGACATCCGCCAAATAGGGAAGGATGGTTTCTTTGTGGGGAAGGGTGACATTAAAGCCAACGACATTCAGGGCATCGAGGCCAGCGATCGCCACCCCCAACTGCTGTGGCTTCACCCAAAAGGGCACATAGACATAGTCCAGACCCAAATGCTCCAACGCGGCATTGTGCATTGCCGGTGAGAGGGTGTGGGCAATCGGGTCGCCAATCACCCCCAGAAGCTGGGTGTGGCCAGAGATCTTCGGCATCCGCTCCTAGACCGCCTCGTGATCTTTTTCGCTGGTGCGGATGCGAATGACCTGCTCAACGGGCGTCACAAAAATTTTGCCGTCACCAATTTCCCCCGTGCGGGCAGCCTCAATAATTTTCGCCACGACCATGTCCACTTGACTGTCTTCAACGACAATCTCAATTTTTAACTTTTGTAAAAATTCTACTGTGTATTCGGAGCCGCGGTAGCGCTCGGTTTGCCCCTTTTGCCGCCCAAAGCCGCGTACTTCGGAGACGGTCATGCCGACAATGCCCGCATTGACAAGGGCGATCTTGACTTCATCCAGTTTGAAGGGACGAATAATGGCTTCTACCTTTTTCAATGTCAAACTCCTTCTTTATGGCAACGGGCTAATCTTTATTTAGCATTGGCAAAAGAGTATAGCGTGTAGCAATAACTACATTATCTCCAATCCTCGGGCGATCGCCCAATGGCAAGGTCTCGCGCTGGCTCCAGAAAATAAGCTCTAATAGGGAAGGTAATTGAGAGGGAGTCAAGCATGGGGTGGCAGCGACCCGATGGCCGTCAACCACAGGAATTGCGATCGCACCAGTTTCAGCGGCATTTCACCCAATTTGCCTTAGGTTCGGTGCTCGCCCAAGCGGGGCAAACTCAAGTGTTGTGCACTGTTAGTCTCAAGGAAGGCGTACCCAAGTTTTTAGAAGGCACAGGCCAAGGCTGGCTGACAGCGGAGTACCGCATGCTACCCAGTGCAACGCGGCCACGGCAAGAGCGAGAATTTCTCAAACTCTCTGGGCGCACCCAAGAAATTCAACGCCTGATTGGTCGTAGCTTACGCTCTGCTTTGGACTTATCCTTACTGGGGGAGCGCACGCTCATTGTGGATGCGGATGTGCTCCAAGCCGATGCCGGCACGCGATCGCTGGCGATTACAGGGGGCTACATTGCCCTTGTGGATGCCCTGAGTACCTTACTTCAGGAAGGGGTACTTAGCGAATCTCCCCTATGTCATCAGGTGGCGGCAGTCTCTGTGGGGCTGATTGATGGCGACCCCTATTTGGATTTGAGCTACGCTGAGGATGTGGCAGCCAGTGTCGATTTCAATGTCGTGATGACGGCCAATGGTCAGTTCATTGAGGTTCAAGGTACAGCAGAGATCGGTTCCTTTGATCGGCCAACCCTCGATCGCCTTCTCGATGTCGCCAGCCAAGGGATTCAAGAACTCATTGAGATTCAACAGCAGGTCCTAGCGGCAAGCCATGAGTGAGCAGGCCATTTACCTCGGACACATCGTCAAGTCCAACTCCCACTGCGATTATGTGGCGCAACTGGTGGATCGCTTGGATGTGCCCCACCCCCCCGCCCCAGAAGACTATGGCTTTGGTCGCTTTGTCAAGCTCGAGGATGAGCAGCGCCACTGGGCAGTCGGGGTCATTTACAACTCTCAACTGTTGAATCCCCAGTTCCATCAGATCAGCCCGCGCCTCACCACCAATGCCGACACCTTTCTCAGTCCCGATTTAGTCAGTGAAACCCGTACACTGCTGTGGATTGCCCTCATTGGTCATTTGGTGACGGCTGAGGATCGCCTCTATGGCCAGCAGGGGATGCCCACCCTTGTGGTGCCTGTGAATACGCCCGTGTGGCAATTGACCACTGCTGAGGTGTTGGCCTTTCATCGCAGTGCCCAAGGTCAAGCCCAGTTTCGCTACTATGCCCATTTGTTACGCTCAACGGGGAACTATGCAGCACCGCTGTTGGCGCAAATTCTCGAAACCATTACGCCCCTCTTCAGTGGTACCGAGCAGCGATCGCTCGAAATTATCAACAAAGAGTTGGCTTGGCGGCATACCTTAGGCACTTTGCGCTAAGACTGGACACAGAAATTGGGGTTTTGCAAATAAACTTCATGAAAAATCCTATGCAATGGTGACAAATTAGCGATACATCTGCTAAGGTCATTAAGTGTGTGAGGAGCGAACCAGTTAAGGGCACCGAGACGAAACACGGCCAGTCGTCGGTGCTCTTTCTGATTTTGAGGCTATGCTGGCACGGGTTTGGAGTGCTGCCGTTCTAGGAATTGACGCGATTCCCGTCGGCGTCGAAGTAGATGTTTCTAGCGGCTTGCCGGGGATTGTGGTGGTCGGTCTGCCCGATGCGGGTGTGCAAGAGGCACGGGAGCGCGTTAAGGCGGCGATTCGCAATGCCGGTTTTAGCTTCCCAATGCGGCGCATTGTCGTTAATCTCACCCCCGCCGATTTACGCAAAGAAGGCCCTAGCTTTGATCTCCCCATTAGCATTGGTATCCTAGCTGCTTCAGGACAGGTTGCAACGGATTTACTCGGCGATCATCTCTTTCTCGGCGAAGTGTCCCTTGATGGCACCTTGCAACCCGTGGCCGGGGTACTGGCGATCGCCGTTGCGGCGCAAGCCCAAGGCATGACCGGTCTTGTGGTGCCCATGGCCAATGTCACTGAAGCAGCGGTGGTGCAGGGGCTAAAGGTCTATGGTTGCCACACCCTCGCCGAAGTCGCAGCCTTTTTGAATGACCCCAACTCGCGATCGCCAGCAGCCAATTCCCTAAGTTTGCATGCTCCACCCTCTGCCCGCTCTGGTCTTGACCTTAAGGACGTGAAGGGGCAGTATCAAGCGCGGCGAGCCTTGGAAATTGCGGCTGCGGGTGGGCACAATCTCATCTTTGTCGGGCCACCGGGCAGTGGCAAAACAATGTTGGCACGGCGGTTACCCACCATCTTGCCGCCCTTGACCTTTGAGGAAGCCCTTGAAGTCACCAAAATTCACTCCGTGGCTGGACTGCTCAAAGAACGCGGCCAATTGCTCCAAGAACCCCCTTTTCGGAGTCCGCACCATTCTGCCTCCGGTCCTGCCCTTGTGGGGGGAGGCAGCTATCCGCGACCGGGGGAAATTTCCCTTGCCCATCGGGGGGTGCTCTTTCTTGATGAATTAACGGAATTCAAGCGGGATGTGTTGGAAGTTTTGCGGCAGCCCCTTGAAGATGGCCAAGTCACCATTGCCCGTGCCCGCCAATCGGTGGTGTTCCCGGCGCAATTTACCCTCGTGGCCAGCACCAATCCCTGCCCCTGTGGCTACTATGGCGATCCAGTGCAACCCTGTACCTGCTCGCCGCGCCAGCGAGAACAGTATTGGGCAAAGCTCTCTGGCCCCCTGCTGGATCGCATTGATCTGCAAGTGAGTGTCAGCCGCCTCAAGCCCGAGGAAATGACCCGCCAAACCCTAGGGGAAGATTCAGCCACGGTACGGCAGCGGGTCTTGGCGGCACGCCAACGCGCCCAACAGCGATTTGCTCAAGAACCCACTCTCCACTGCAACGCCCAAATGCAAAGCCGCCATCTGCGCCAGTGGTGTCGTTTGGATGAGACTTCGACTAATCTCTTAGAACGGGCGATCGCCCAACTGGGACTCTCGGCACGCGCCACAGACCGTATCCTAAAAGTAGCCCGTACCATTGCTGATCTGGCCGACTGTGAAACGATTGCCGCTGCCCACGTGGCCGAAGCCATTCAATACCGCACGATTGATCGTCTGCAATAGACGCGGCTGGTTCGCACTCCTACTGGGTTTCTTAGCCCTACTGCTCATCGGCTGTACAACGGCAACCCAATCCGCGAAGCCGATTGAACTGATTTTCTGGCATGGGGTCAACCCACCCCCCAACCGCGTGATCCTCCAGCGTCTTGTGGATCGCTTCAACGCCCGCCATCCCCAGATTCATGTCCAAGCTCTCTACGTTGGCCAACCCGACCAGCAGTTACCGAAAATTCTGGCCGCAGTGGTGGGCAATGCCGCCCCAGATCTGCTCTGGTATAACCCCACGATCACGGGGCAGTTTGTTGATCTGGGTGCCCTGCGTCCCCTTGATGACTGGTGGCAAACTTCCCCCTACCGCGATCAAGTTAGTCCTGCCCTGATACCAACAATGCGCTACGGCAACCATTACTGGTCTATTCCCTTTGCCACCAACAACCTTGGAATTTTTTATCGTCCCAGTTTATTGGCTGCCGCTGGCGTGAAAACACTGCCCAGCACATGGCAGGAATTAGAGCAGGTCAGCCAAACCCTAAAGGCACAGGGCATCACCCCACTACTCCTTGCCCTTGGCCAAGGGGAATTTGCCGTCTTTACTTGGTTGCCCTTCTTTTGGAGTGCGGGTGGCAGTCTCGGAGACACACCAGAAAGCGCCCACATTGACACACCCCCCGCGATCGCGGCTCTTGAGTTTTGGCAACGCCTGCGACAAGAAGGCTTAGCGACACTCTCTGCCCCGGAACGTGGTTATGAACTGGATCAATTGATTCGTGGCGAGGTGGCGATGCAAATTACAGGGCCTTGGACGTTGGCGCAACTCCAACAGTCGGGGGTGGATTTTGGCGTTCTACCCATGCCCGCCCTCAAAACCGCCGCAACCGCACTGGGGGGCGAAAATCTCTTTGTCTTTCGCTCAACACCGCAACGGGAAGAGGCTGCTCTAGCCTTTTTGGACTACGTTCTCAGTGAAGAATTTCAGACGGAGTGGGCTTTGGGCACAGGGTATTTGCCCGTGAATGAACGGGTGCGTACCAACGATCGCTATCAGGCCTTTGTGGCACAGCAACCTGCGCTTCGTGTTTTTCTAGATCAGATGGCCGCTGCTCAGGCACGTCCCAACTTCCGTGGTTATACCCGCTTTTCCCAAACCCTTGGACGAGCGATCGAAAGCGTTCTCCTTGGCAAATCAACCCCGAAAACCGCAGTGGAAACCGCAGAGCAACGTTGGCAACTGATGCGCCCGCGTTAAAAGAGACTACCCGCCGCCTTGACCATATTGGCTGGGTTAAAGGCATCCATGGCAGCGGTGGCCTCATAACCACAGTGCACCATGCAGTCACGGCACTTGGGATTGCCACTTTTGTGGCCATACTTCTCCCAATCGGTATTTTCAATCAGTTCCTTCCAAGTTTTGTAATGCCCCTCATTGAGGAGATAGCAGGGTTTTTGCCAACCCAAGACGCTATAGCTGGGCATTCCCCAAGGGGTACACTCATAGTCCTTTTCACCCACCAGGAAATCAAGGAAGAGGGGATTGTGGTTAAAGTTCCATTTCTTCTGACCCGCGCGGTAAGGGGCGAGAATTTGGCGGAAGAGGGCACGGGTTTGCTCCCGTTTGAGGAAGTGCTCCTGATCCGGTGCCCACTCATAGGCATAGCCCGGCGAGATCATCATGCCATCCACCCCTAGGGAACTGACAAAGTCAAAGAACTCCTGCATTTCCTTAGGATCCACCCCTTCAAAAATTGTCGTATTGGTGGTGACACGGAAGCCCTTGGCTTTAGCCGCTTTAATCGCTTTCACCGCAATATCAAAGACCCCTTTGCGATCCACGCATTTGTCGTGCCACTCCCGCAGACCATCGAGGTGAACGCTGAAGCTAAAGTAGGGGGAGGGCTTGAATTTATGGAGATTTTCCTCTAGGAGAATACCGTTGGTGCACAGATAAACAAACTTCCGCCGTGCCACCAAGCCACTGACAATTTCATCAATTTGCGGGTGCAGCAGGGGTTCCCCACCGGGAATGGCAACAATCGGTGCACCACATTCTTCAACGGCGCGGAAGCATTCCTCTGGGGTGAGATATTTGCGCAGGACTTCAAGGGGATGCTGAATTTTACCGCAGCCCGAACAGGCGAGATTACAGCGAAAGAGAGGCTCAAGCATCAAGGTGAGGGGAAAGCGCTTTTTGCCCTGTAGGCGTTGTGAGATGATATAGGTTGCGACTTCCACTGCCTGCTTGATGTGGACTCCCATGGGCAATTCTCCTCAATGTGGCTAATTTTCTAGCCAAGACGCTTAATAGATGTTTATAGTTGTAGCAGCTTTGTGGGCGATCGCCAAAGTGTCCTATCAGGTTTGCAAAGTGGCACACTATGCTCGTGCTCAAGAGGCTAGCGGCAGCGACAGTGAAAATTTTTGCAAAATCCCCTAGCCAATCTTGACAGAGATACCTATAATCAGAGACCATTAAAGGTACTGTAGAAAAATCCCTTTTGCTTAACCTCCATAGCCTAAGAGACCAAAGGTTAAGCATAGACTTTGATCAAGGCTGGCATGGGGTGACATCTTTTCCTTCTGCAAGTCGTGCAGAGCTTTTTAGGTATCACCAGAGTTGCGTTCTGCGTTCCAATGCCAACCCACCTCTACAGGAACCCTTTTCCCAACCATCTTAAAGCCAAACTTGCACGCGTCCCTTACAGGGGCAAGAGTGGCTCAACACTGTGCTAGATGCCTTTAGCCCATTCATGCTGACGTTTATTTTGTTAAGAAATTCTAAGGATAATGAATGCCTAAGCAAATTATTATTGCCGAGGAACATCGGCTAGCGGCGGTCTTTGCCGAAGATCAAATTCAAGAATTAATCGTGGCCACGGGCACCCATCAGGTGGGGGACATCTACCTTGGGGTGGTTGAAAATGTCCTGCCGGGCATTGATGCTGCCTTTGTCAACTTGGGGGATGCCTCCCGTAATGGCTTTATCCATGTCACTGACCTTGGCCCATTGCGCCTGAAGCGAACGGCTGGGGCAATCACGGAATTGCTCGCACCGCAGCAAAAAGTGCTGGTTCAGGTCATGAAGGAACCCACGGGCACCAAGGGGCCACGGCTGACCGGAAATATTTCGTTGCCTGGGCGCTATCTCGTGCTGATGCCCTATGGTCGGGGGGTGAATCTATCGCGACGGATTACCAATGAGGCGGAACGGCATCGGCTACGTGCCTTGGGCATTTTGGTCAAACCCGCTGGCATGGGGCTACTGGTGCGTACAGAGGCTGAGGGTGTCTCCGAAGAGGCCATACTTGAGGATCTGGAACTCCTGCAACGGCAGTGGGAAACGATCCAACAGCAGGCGGCCTCCAGCCGTCCTCCCCAGCTTCTGGGGCGCGATGATGACTTTATCCAAAAAGTGTTGCGGGATGTCTATAGCAGTGATGTCAACCGCATTGTGGTGGATACTCCGGATGGGGTCAAACGGGTCAAACAGCACCTGAAAAACTGGAATGTCAATAAGCCGGTGGGGGTTCTCATTGACTATCACCAAGAACCCATTCCCATTTTGGATTACTTTCGGGTGAATGCTGCCATCCGTGAAGCCCTGAAACCCCGTGTGGATTTGCCCTCCGGTGGCTATATCATCATTCAACCAACAGAGGCACTGACGGTCATTGATGTGAACTCTGGTTCATTCACTAGTTCAGCCACCTCGCGGGAAACAGTGCTGTGGACGAACTGCGAAGCGGCTACGGAGATTGCTCGCCAACTGCGACTGCGCAATATTGCTGGCGTGATCATTGTGGATTTTATTGACATGGATTCCCGCCGCGACCAGTTGCAACTGCTGGAGCACTTTAGTAAAGCCCTGCGTGCTGATAAAGCTCGCCCCCAAATTGCTCAACTCTCAGAACTGGGGCTGGTGGAACTGACCCGCAAACGTCAAGGGCAAAATATCTATGAACTTTTTGGCCGTCCCTGTAGTGCCTGCGGTGGCTTGGGTCACTTGGTGCATTTACCCGGTGAACCGGAGGATAGCCCCGGCGAAATTGTCGAGCGATCGCCCATGCCGCGTCCACCGGAGCCACGCCGCAGTTTAGAATCCCGCACTGAACCCAATGGCTTTGCCAGTAGCAGTCTAGAGACCCAACTCATTAACCACCCTGACTATCAAGCGGTAGGGGGTATTCGCCCCCGTGCTTCCCGCAGTAGTCATCCACCAACCCCCCGCAGTCCTCGTCGTGCCTCTGAAAATGGCAATGGTCGCAAGGTGATTACCACGCCTACAGAAACGGTGCCGCCGCCAGTGGTCAAAGTGGAGAGCCGTCCGCTGCGCCCTGCCCGTCCTAGCCGCTCTGAACCAGCGGAAGTGATTACCGTAACAATGACGGATCAAGAGCAGGCGGTCTATGCGGAAATGGGAATTTCACCCCTTGTGTTGCACTCTGAGGAGGTGAAGAATCCGCGGGGAACGATTGTGATGGTGGCACGCCCCGGCCAAGACCCCCTACCCCTGCCCCAGAAAACTGCACGACCCGTTAGTGAGGGAATGCCTGAGGATATCCCAGAGACTGCTGATGAGCCGCCCGCCCCTGTGGTTAGCACGATTAATGTCGAGCCGATTCCAGCCACTGCGCTGCTCAATACCAGTGAGCCAGAAGTCACGACCGAGTCTGAATCCGGTGGGGAAGCATCCACCCCAGAGGCCTCCGTGCCCGCAGGTCGGCGGCGGCGGCGACGGGTCACCACTAGCGAGCAGCTCTCCCTCGATGCCAATACTTAGGCTCAGCAATGTTGGGGGATCTAGACCCTGCCCTCATCCAAGAGTGGCTCAAGGCTGCATCGGCAGAACTTCCTCAGGGGGAACCCCTTCAACGGCTACCGCGGGTGGGGTCTGAAGCCTTTGCCTTTGCCCTTGTTACCCCAAAGCACCAGTTTACCCTTGGGCGTTCCAATTTGCGCTTTCCCTTAATGAGCGCAATTAAGCCCTTCTTGCTGCTGTATGCCTTGACGCTGTGGCAGGAGCAGGTGTGGACGTGGGTGGGACAGCGCCCCTCAGATTACCCCTATAACTCTGTGTTGCAGTTAACCCTTGATCAGGGGTGGCCGCGCAATCCCATGATTAATAGTGGAGCGATCGCCCTTGCTAGCCAATTGGCTGATGTTGGCGGTGTTGCGGTCTTTCAGACTTGGCTCAATGAGTGTGCGGGTACGCAGTTGCAGGTGGATCAGGAGGTGTTAGCAGCCGTTTATCGCCATCCCAACTGGCAAAATCGCACCCTTGCCCACTGTTTAGTGGAGTCTGGACGCATTGCCGATGCCGGGGTTGCCCTTGAGATCTACAATCAGGTGTGCTGTTTCCAAGGAACGATTGAGGAAGTGGCGCGCTTGGGTCTCCTGTTGGCACTGCCCCATGACAAGGTGAGCGATCGCCATCGTCAGCAGGTGAATGTGCTCATGCTCACCTGTGGCCTCTACGAGGACTCCCCCCGCTATGCCCTAGAAATTGGCTTGCCTGTGAAATCGGGTGTGAGTGGTGTGATTTTGGCCATTGTGCCGCGACAGGGGGCGATCGCCTGCTACAGCCCACCCCTCGATCGCAGTGGCAACTCGATTTTGGGTCTATACCTGCTCCAGCGCATCAGCCGCTACCTCGGCCTCAGTCCCTTGGGCTAACTGCACCACCAAGCGGCGATCCGGTTCCTCGCCGTGGCTAAAGGTTTCAAGGCGATCGCTCTCTACCTTGATGAGACTGTGAACGACACGCCGCTCTGCTGCGGATAGGGAGCGAATTTCAACGGGTTTACCGGTGTCGAGGACTTGGGCAGCCACCTGATGGGCAATCTCCTGCAACTGGCGATAACGGGCGCGGCGATAGCCCGCCAATTCCAAGGTAAAAGCCGTTTGCTCCTCCCGCGATCGCCCCAAATTCAACGTGGCATTGAGCAGATATTGCAATGCATCGAGAGCTTGGGCATTGTTGGCCAGCAGGGATTCAATTTGCGCAGCACTCAGGGACTGGCGATCGATCTCTAGCCAGTGCCCCGGCACCACACTTGCCAAAGGGGACTCCACCACAGAAACGGTTGTCTTAAAGCCTGCTAGAGCAAGCACCTGTTCCAGCCACGCACACCCCGCAGCAATTGGATCAGCGGTCATGCCTCCCCTCAACTTGATGGATGACGCTTGGCTTTAGTGGCCTTGGCACTTTTAACCCCCTTGCCCTCAAAGGGAAGAGCAGCCCGATTTTTAATCGCTTCAGCCCGTTCCTGCTCCTCCACGAGTTTTTGCAGGTTCTCTGGCAACGGCTCCTGCTGAAGGATAAAGGTCTGTACCGTCTGGAAGATGTTGGCGATTAGCATATAGAGCAGCACCCCGGCCGGCAGTGGGAAAAAGAGGAACATCCCAGAGAAGATAATCGGCGTCAATTGATTCACGGTTTGCTGCTGCGGGTTATTGCTGCTGCCTTGGCCAGAGAGCAACTGGTTGACGTAGAGACTGACGCCAAAGCCAAGGATCATGATCAGGATATCCCAGTGGATCGCGCCCCAATTAAACTGGCGTGTGCCATCGGGCAGCGTGATGAAGAGTTTCCCTTGATCAATGACACCCACATGGCCAAGGGCAGAGATAAAGAGGAAACCTTTATCCGCCGCAATCCCCGGAATCGTTCCCTGAACTGTTACATCACCGGGTTGCAGGGCTTGCAGATGCCCCTCACTGTCAATGGTTGCCCGCTCTTGACCGCGAATAATTTGCCACTTGGGTTGCAGGTGACTATTGGGATAGGCGGCGGCCAGTTCACTAAAGGGTTTCCCCTCCTTGGTTTGGAATTGGAGATCCACCGTTTGACCCACTGGAATCTTGGTACCGCTGGGAACCACCGCCTGAATGGGGAAGTGGATGCCCTCATCAACGTAGATATTTTGCGGCTTAGTGGCAAAGGGCTGGGCTAAGACAGTTTGATCAGGGGGAACAATTTGTAGGTTGAGCTGGTAATTCACATCGGCAAAGGGTGATCCGCGGAGCGTGGCAAAGAGAGCAAAGAGAATCGGCAACTGCAACAGCAGGGGGAAACACCCCGCCAAGGGATTACCAAACTCCTTGTACACCTCTGCCATTGCCTTTTGCTGTTCGGCAGGATTATCCTTGTATTTCTGTTGGATTTCCTGCATCCGTTTTTGCATGATCGGCTGCACAACTTTCATGCGCCGCATATTGCGAATGGATCCCGCACTGAGGGGATAGACGGCAAAGCGCACCACCAGTGTCAGCGCCACAATCGCAAGGCCATAGCTGGGCACAATCCCATAGAAAAAGTCAAGGATTGGCAGCATGACATTGTTGGAGAGGAAACCGATACCAAAATCCATGGAATCCTGCAATTAAGGGTGAACAGTTAACAGAACTATCTTAGGTCTTAAGAACCAATCGCGCCACTGACACTTTTGGCAGCGGGACTCAATTTGGCAGAAATATAGTCATAAATTTCACGGAAGCGGGGGACAGCGCGCATTTCTAAGCGGCTACCATCTTTGAGGGTGACGACCATATCACCGTAGGCGCCCCAGCCGCGAGGAACGGTGACGACTTTGGTGATTTCGCTATAAATGACATCGGAGCGATCGCGCCCCATCCAGCCGCCTATCACCGTAATCCGCCGATTCGTAATGCGGTAGCGCAGCCAGAGGGCACGGACAATGGCACCAACGGTAAGGGGCAGACAAATCACCGTTAGCCCCAACAGTAAGTTGATCACCAAGTCACCCCAATGGGGACCGCCTTCGTAGAAAACGTCTTCAGAAATTCCCGGCATCGTCAGTACCCCTGCTTTGGCCATTAACTGCGTCAATTCAGCGCGACAGTCCTCGTCACTCACTTGCAGTGCCGCCTGACGCACTACCACAATCATATCCCACCCTGCGGCTATCTGCAGTAAGAGTGAGCCGATCACCCGTCGCCATTGCCGTTTCAAACGGTTGCGATCGACGGCTCGCTTACTCACCTTTTTGCTGACCACAATGCCCAGCCGTGGTGCTGCCTTGACGGCTTGGGGCGCCAGCCAAAGAACGGCCAGTTTGCCGTGGTGGGCGGTTTTGTGTTGATAGACGCGGTCAAAATCATGGCGATCGCGCAGGCGATGTTGACGAGGGAGCACTAGACTGCAAGCCGTGCCCGTCCTTTACGCCGCCGTGCCTTAATGACGTTCTGACCCGATTTGGTGCGCATGCGCGCGCGGAACCCAGAGGTGCGTTTACGTTTGCGGACAGTACCGCCCAGTGTACGTTGCGTCATGGCTGTTGCAGTTATGATGGTTAATCAGAAAAAATACTGCCCCAAGGGGCACGCCCTAGTCAGTCGTTAGAGCGATCTACAATCGTATCACTTCCCGTGAGGCAGCGGTAGCCCTGCAAGGCTATTGCCGTCTTGGTCGTGTTGCCTATCTATTGCTCACATCCTACGGACGAGGTTTGC